>CBDBDT010000002.1:0-2821381 GCA_965203975.1 Dehalococcoidia bacterium
CAGAAGCAGGAGTAATGCAAGGACGAGGTATTTCAATGGGCACCCCCTTGAGCAGCACAGTTAAGGCTCGGCTGCCACACAGAGGCTGTCCCACGAACCGGTAATGGGGCATAGCAGCCTCCCGTACCAGTTCCAGTTCAGTTGTGGGGCCTCCGTGTGGCGGGGGCAGTGTATTTAGTTCAGGGTTGAATGTCCACAGGCCCTAGAGGAATTACTCCGAAGGTCGTTCCGGCGCCTCTGCGAAGACCGTTTGCATGGCGGCGAGGACAGATGATAGGTCATCCGGGGTCAACGAACCGAGTTTCCTGAGAACGAGGCCGCTCTCGACGGTGGCCAGCCGGGCACGAACGATGGACGGGCCGAGGAGCCCGGCGGCGCTCCAATCCTGTATGAGGTAATCGCCCACGCGGGAAGAGTCTGAGACTCGGCCTGTTATTTGGGCAATGATGAGCTGCCCGGTCCCTTGGTTGTAGTCAGTTCCGCTGATGATGAGAGCCGGGCGTTTACGACCTCCCGCACGCTGTCCAAAGGGGAAGGGGACGAGGATGACGTCGCCAGGCTCATAGGCGGTCATAGGCCGAGTCCTCTTCGCTGTACCAGTCTTCGGCGAATCCTGATTCGGAAAGGTCGGCGAAGGTTGCGGCGGAGGCCAGTTGTCCCAGATGCAACTCCCGGACCGCCCGGGGGGTCACCCGGTAGAAGGTCCGGCCGTCGGCAGCCTGCCACAAGTCCAAGTATTCCGACGAGACCTGAGCGCCGATCCAGGTGTGGCTGAGGCCGCGCTGGTCAAGGAGTTCGAACAAGCGGCGCTGTTCGATGACGCCGGCCACATGAATCTGTTCCAGCAACTCACTGCGGGGGTCGGCCGGGCGAAGCTCGGGAGTCTGCGCCTCAAGGTCACGGAGCAGGTCTTCCAACAGGCCCAGCGTGCGCCGGATGCTGCGCAGATAACGCTGTCCCTGGCCGCTGCCGCCGGTGGTCATGGTGGAACAAGAAGGTCGGCGCTACCAGCCATGTTCGACCTTGTCCTGGAGGATGCGGGACAGGGCGGAGACGGGAACGCGATCCTGGTGCATTGTGTCCCGGTCGCGGATGGTCACGGCATGGTCGTCTAGGGTGTCGAAGTCCACGGTGACGCAGTAGGGGGTGCCGATTTCGTCCTGGCGACGGTAGCGGCGTCCGATGCTCTGGGCGTCGTCGTACTGGGCGTTGAGGACGCGGCGAAGCTGGTCATAGACGGCGTGGGCGGTGGGAACAAGGCGTTCGTTCCGGCTGAGGGGCAGGACGGCGACGGTTACCGGAGCGAGCTTGCGGTGGAGGTGCAAGACGGTGCGGGTGGCGTTCCCGTCGGGCTCCTCATCGAAGGAGTCGAGCCAGAAGGCGAGGGTAGCCCGATCCACGCCGCCCGAAGGTTCGATGACGTAGGGGACGTAACGCTCACGGGTCTCGTCGTCGAAGTAGGTGAGCTCTTCGCCGCTGTACTCGGCGTGGCGGCCCAGGTCGAAGTCGGTGCGGTCGGCGATGCCCTCCAACTCTCCCCAACCCCAAGGAAAACGGTACTCGATGTCGTAGGTGTCCTTGGCGTAGTGAGCGAGTTCATCCCCTTCGTGGCGGCGGAGGCGGAGATTGTCCCGGCGGATGCCGTGGCGGACGTACCAATCAAAGCGGGACTGGACCCAGCGGTCGAGCCATTCCTCGTCAGTGCCGGGCTTGACGAAGAACTCGACCTCCATCTGCTCGAACTCCCGGGTGCGGAAGGTGAAGTTGCCCGGGGTAATCTCGTTGCGGAAGGCCTTTCCGATCTGGGCGATGCCGAAGGGGAGTTTCTTGCGGGAGGAGTTGAGGACATTGGGGAAATTGACGAAGATGCCCTGGGCGGTCTCGGGGCGGAGGAAGACCTCGTGGCTGGTGTCCTCGACGGGACCCATGAAGGTGCGGAACATGAGGTTGAAGCGGCGGGGATCGGTGAACTCGCCGCCGCAATCGGGACAGGTGTCGGTCTCCAACTGGTCGGAGCGGAAACGGCGGTGGCACTGGCGGCACTCGACAAGGGGATCGGTGAAGTTCTCGACGTGGCCGCTGGCTTCCCAGATGCGCGGGTGCATGAGGATGGCGGAGTCCAATCCGACGACGTCGTCGCGCTCCCGAACAACGGAACGCCACCAGGCCTCCTTGACGTTACGCTTGAGCTCGACTCCGAGGGGGCCATAGTCGTAGGTTGAGCCGAGGCCGCCGTAGATTTCGCTGCTGGCAAAGATGAAACCGCGCCGCTTGGAAATAGACAGCATCTTATCCATGTCGGCGTAGGGAAGGACTCGGACCACGGGAAACGCTCCTAGGCTGGGATGGTTGGCAACTAGAGAGTATCAATTCCACCGGGGCGTGTAAACCGGGACTGAGGACAGGAGCAGGGCTATCGCCTTCGGATTATCGAAGACTCATCGAGGTTCACGATACAGCCGCCCGTTGTATCAAGTGATGGATGGACAGTCAGTCAGGCACTTACTCAAGGCAACAGTTGATAACGGGGAATAAGGGTATCGGTCTGCGGTATCTGCATGGTGGTATCTTTCCAATTCGATTGGCCTGAGGACCGGGGTTAGACCACAAAACAGGCTCGCGTCCGGTTTCCGGGCCGAGTTTGGAACTGGGGGGCGGGAGAAGGGCGGGAGGCTTCCGGGAATGAGGGGAAAAGTGGTCAGGCAAGTGACTGACTGCTAGTCGCCACGCTCCAGAAGTTCGTCGGGGATGCTGGAGAGGAAAGCTTGGGTTTCGGGGATGCCGTCCTGGAGGGTCAGGTCGAGGTGGAGGGGGGTGATGGAGATGCGGTTGTTCTTGACGGCCCAGGCGTCGGTGCCGTCGCCGGTGTCGGCGTGGACGGGGCGGTTGCGGGAGATCCAGTAGCGCTGCTGGGCGCCAGTCCCCTCGGAACGGACGGACTCGCCGTAGGAGCGGCCGGAGAGGCGGGTGACCTGGACTCCGGTTACCTGGGACAGGGCGACGCTGGGAACGTTGACGTTGAGGAAGAAGGGCTGGCTGGGCGGAGAGGCGGCGCAGCGGGCAGCGGCCAGCCCGAGGAACCGGGCGGCCACGTCGAACTGGGGGTTGACGATGGTGCCGACGGATACGGCGATGGTGGGACTGCCGCGGACGTATCCCTGAAGGGCGGCTCCCACCGTTCCGGAGACCATAATGTCCCACCCGAGGTTGGAGCCGGTGTTGATGCCGGAAACGACGAGGTCGACCTTGCCCGCAAGCTGCTCCAGGGCGAGGAGGCAACTGTCGCCGGGGGTGCCCTCGACGGCGTAGGCGGTGACGGAATGGCGCAGTCCGATCTCTCCTTCGACGGCGAACTCTGGGCAGTAGGCGGCGACGGGCACCTGCCTGGCCTTGACAGGGCGGTGAAGGGTGAGGGAGGCGCCGGTGCCGCTCTGCTCCCGGTCGGGGGCGGACACGAAGACTTCGCCAACGCGGCTGAGGGTCTGGGCAGCGGCCCAGAGGCCGGGGGCATGGATTCCGTCGTCGTTGGTCAGCAGGATTTTCAGGGCGTCAACTCCTGGGGGGTTTTCCGGGCGAAGGGATTATAGCAGGGGAGCGGCGAATTAATTTCGGGCGACGGGGTTCCGTTGGGGGATGCATCCCCCAAACCCCCTTGAGCGGGGGTTTCGGGTGGCGGCTTGTACCAGCCGGGCGGGTAACCTATGATAGTGCGGTTTCGCCCGAGAGGGCGGGGAATGAATTCCGGCGGGAGCCGATGAAGGTCTTTGATAATGTCCCTTGAAAACGTACTGCCCGATAGCGCGGAGATTGATTCCCAAGGACAGCTTTCCATTGGCGGATGCCTGGCCGTTGACCTGGCGGAGGAACACGGCACTCCGGTGTACGTGCTGGACGAGGCAACGATCCGCAACCGCTGCCGGGAGTTTGTGTCTGAGTTCAACCGGCTGTACCCGGGGACGCAGGTGCTGTATGCGTCGAAGGCGTACATCAATCCAGCCCTGGCGCGCATCTTCAACGAAGAGGGGCTGGGGCTGGACGTGGTGTCCGGGGGGGAGCTGGCGGTGGCGCAGGCGGCCGGGTTCCCGCTGGATAAGGTTTACTTTCATGGGAACAACAAGACTCCGGCGGAGCTGGAGGAGGCGGTGGCGCAGGGGATCGGGCGGGTGGTGGTGGACAGCTTCCACGAGCTGGACCTGCTGAACCGGATTGCGGGAGAGGCAGGGAAGGTGCAAGACATCCTGGTCCGGGTTTCGCCGGGGATCGACCCGCATACCCATGCCTACACGACGACGGGCATCATCGACTCCAAGTTTGGGTTTTCGATCCAAACCGGGGACGCGGAGCGGGCCATCCGGCAGGCCCTGGCAGCGGCCAACCTGAAGCTGCGGGGGCTGCACTTCCACCTGGGATCGCCCATCTTCGAGCTGGAACCGTACGAGGCGGCAACGGACCTGGTGCTGCGTTTCGCGGCGGGGTTCCGGGAGGAAGGACTGGAGCTGGAGGAGTTCAGTCCGGGCGGGGGGTTCGCCATCGCGTATACGCGGGAGCAGGAGCCGCCATCGGTGGCGGACTACGCCGGGGCCATTGTGGGAACGATGGAGTCCACCTGCGAGGAGCTGGGGCTGTCCCGACCGAAGCTGCTCGTGGAGCCGGGACGAAGCATCATCGGACCGGCGGGGGTCGCGCTGTACCGGATCGGGGCGATCAAGGACATTCCGGGGGTGCGGAAATACGTGAGCGTGGACGGAGGTATGGGGGACAACATCCGTCCGGCTTTGTACCAGGCTTCCTACGAGGTGATTTCGGCGGGGAAGGGGAACGCATCGGCGACGGAGACGGTAACGATTGCCGGGAAGTATTGCGAGTCGGGGGATGTGCTGGCTTCGGATATATCGCTGCCGACGGCAGAACCGGGGGATGTCATTGCCATTCCGGCGTCCGGGGCGTATTGCCCGTCGATGGCGAGCAACTACAACCTGAATCCCCGGCCTCCGATGGTGCTGGTGAACGGCGGCCAAAGCCGGTTGATCCGGCGGAGAGAGAGCTACGCGGACATGATGCTCTGCGACGTGTAGCGGGGGGTTCTCCGGTTGCCCAGACCGATACCACAGGGTCGAGACTGAACTGCGATGTGGAGCGTTGACGGGCAGGAGCATATCCTGGCCCAACTGGAGCCGTCGCTGCAACAGGGGCGGCTGGCCCATGCCTACCTGCTGACGGGACCGCCAAGAATCGGGAAGCTGACCCTGGCGATGGACCTGGCGCGGGCGGTGAACTGTCTGAACGGGCCCGGGGCACCGTGCCAGGAGTGCGAACAGTGCCGACGCATCCGCGACGGGCTTCATGCCGACGTCAGGGTGATCCGGGTGACGCAGCGTGAGGCGGGCGGGCCGACCCGGACGGTTATCGGGATCGGCGACGTGCGGGAGGCGCTGCGGCAGACGAGCCTGAAGCCCTTCGAAGGTTCCAGTATCGTCATCGTCTTCGATGGGGCCGAAAGCATGAGCGAAGAGGCGGCCAACGCGCTGCTCAAAGCCCTAGAGGAGCCGCCGCCGGAGGTGCTTTTCCTGCTGCTGACCACGGACTCGGGGGCGCTGCTGTCCACGATCCGGTCGCGGTGCAGGCTGCTGGAACTGAAGCCGGTAGCGAGGGAGCGCATCGCGGCAAGACTGTCCGACGGGTTCGGTGCGGACGGGGAGTTGGCGGAGAGGCTGGCGCGGCTGGCCCGGGGGTGCATGGGGTGGGCGGTGAATTCCTGGAACAATCCCGAAGTCCTGGAGCAACGGGAGGCGGACCTGCAGCAGATTTACGAGGTGTGCCGGGCGGGGTTGGTGCAGCGGTTCAACTACGCGAACGAGCTGGCAGGGCGGTTTTCCAGGGACCGGGATGGGGTGAAGGAACTGCTTTTCCTGTGGCTGCAGTGGTGGCGGGACCTGGCGTTGATCAAGGAAGGGTGCGAGCAGTTCGTGGCCAACCGGGAGTGCCTGGCCCAACTGAGGCTGCTGGCATCCGGGCTGGCGACAGCGGAGGTGGTCGGATTTCTGAAGGGGCTGCACCGGACGCTGGAGGCGCTGGACAGCAACGGCAATCCGCGGGTCGCCCTGGAGGTGCTGATGCTGGACTTGCCGACGGCTAGGAACGAGCCAACCGGGGCGGGCTGAGGAACTATCTCAAAACGTACATACCGGAAACCTAAACCCGCAAAATGGGGACGACGGGGGTCTGGATTCCCGCCTACGCGGGAATGACGGGAAAGATGTTGGGCGTGGGAAACAGGGTTGGGGGGATACCTGACTGGTTCACGCGGGGGGTGGGCTCTGCGTGGGGATGACGGGAGGAAGGATAGTGGTTTTGAGACAGTCGTTGAGTCCAGGTTATCCGACGAGGCTCCAGGGGACGTAGGGACGCCACTCCTCCTGGATATTGTAGTTCTGCAGCATCCGGTAGGGATTGGGCTGGGGCGCTTTGGGCTCGCGCATGAGGCGCATTTTGGCCTCGGCAGGGGTGCGCCCGGCCTTGCGCAGGTTGCAGCGGGAGCAGGCGGCGACGACGTTTTCCCAGGTGTGGGGGCCGTGCTGGCGTCGGGGGATGACGTGGTCGAGAGTGAGGTCCTGGGTCTTCTTCTGGCAATACTGGCAGGTGTACTGGTCGCGGAGGAAGATCTCTTTCTTAGAGAGCTTGCGGGGAGTGTAGGGGCGCTTGACGAGGTAGACGAGGCGAATGATGGAGGGGACGTCGAAGACGGTGGAGATGGTCCGAACTTCTCCGCTGTGGTTCTCGAGGAGTTCGGCCTTGCCCTTGTCGACAAGGACTATGGCGCGGCGGGCGGTGCAGACGTTGATGGGGACGTAGTTGAGGTTGAGGACGAGGACAGGTTGACCCAGGACGCTCCGCACGGGCCCGCCGGGAGCGGGCTCAACGCTGGATTCGTCCGGTTCTGCCGATGCGGGATGCCCGTTGGATGGTTTTTTGGCCACCGTTCCGGTACCTCGGTCAGGTTATGTGGGGCATTTGGGCGATTATATATCAAAACGGTTTTTGACGCCCGGTGGTTTGGGAAGGGGTTGCGTTAGGGGATGCATCCCCCAACCCCCCTGAAAGAGAAGGCTGGAGACAGTTGGCTAAGGGGTGGCACGGTATTGGGTCATGTTCCGCCATTCGTCGACGAGAAGGCCGAAGAGCAGCGTGTCCCACCAGCAACGCTTGAAGTATTCATTGCGGCGCAGATGACCCTCCTGACGGAAGCCCAGGCGTTCCAAGACACGGACCGAAGCGGTGTTGTCGGCGATGCACCAAGAGGAGATGCGGCGTAGGTGCAGTTCATGGAAGCCGAAGTTGACCATCGCCCGAGCGGATTCGGTGGCGTATCCCTGACCCCAGAAGTCGGGGGAGAGTTCGTAGCCGATGTCCGCTTCCCAGTCGTTGTCCGGCTTTCGCCTCAGGCCGCAGGAGCCGATGAGTTGTCCGCTTTCGGGCAGGGTGATGACCAACTGGAAGCGGCGCCGGGGTTGGCCGGCCTGTTGTTCCACGAACATGGCCACGAAGGCACGTGCGTCGGCCTCGGTTCGGGTTTCCCAGGGGTAGTACCGGAGGTAGAGGGGGTCCTGCTGGTAGGCCAAGACGGCGGGCCAGTCCCCGGGGACGAAGTCGCGAAGGCAGAGGCGTTGGGTGGTCATCTGCATGGGGTCAGGGGGTAGGGGTCCCGTTGGGGGACTCATCCACCAAACCCCTTGGTAGGGAGGGGTTCATAAGAGATCGACTAGCTGGTCGAAGAGATTGTAGTCGTTGACCACCAGTGGGGAGAGAGCAGACCGGGCGACGGCGGTATCGACCGTGGCGCGGAGTCCACTGGCGGGAAGTCGCTCGACGGCAGCTGCCACCAAGAGGAGCAGAAGGAATCCGAAGACGAACCCGACGATTCCACCAGCTAACTTATTGGCGAAGCCGACGAGGGGAATCCAGCCGACAACGGGGCTCCAGACGGCAGTGACGAACCGGACCGCGCCAAGTTCGAGGGCGAAGACGACGACGAATCCGACCATGGCCTGCACGGGCTTGTCGCCGGGCAGGAAGGAGAAGAGCTCGCCCACCGGGGCGGCGAGGACGCTGGCCACGAAAAGAGCGGCCACGGAACACACCACACCGAAGACCCCGAACCGCCAACCGAGGAGAGCAGAGACAGCCCACACGAACAGGATCAGCAAGTCCACCCAATTCATCACGACGCCCTCCCATCGGCGTTTTCCTGACACGTAGAGGCGGGAACCGTGGGGCGAGAGGCGGGAGGTCCATGCAGATAACAGGCGAGCCAGGACAAGGCCAAGACGGCGGTGGCACCGTAGAGCCAGCCTCCGATTACGTCACTGGGCCAGTGGGCACCAAGGTAGACCCGGGAGACGCCGAAAGACAGGATGAGCAGCAAGAATATGACCCGGGCGCCCAGACGGACGCCAGGCCGTTGAACCCAGGCTCCGACAAATATCAGGGCGAGTCCAAAGAAGACGGTGGCGAAGATGGTGTGTCCGCTGGGGAACCCGTAGGATATGCTCCCGACTTCGGATAGCCAGGAGTCGGGACGGGGGCGGGCGATGAGGAGTTTGAGGCCGATGCCGAGGAGTATGAGGAACGCTCCGACTAGGGCGGTGAGGAATTGCATCCGGGGAGCACGGAACCAAAGGACAGCAAGCGACAGCAGGACGAGGACGGCAGCGACGGGGACGGAACCAGTCCAGGCAAGGGTGGCGGCGACGGCGGTGGGCACGGGGGTTTGAGCGGCCAAGGCCTGTTCCAGAAGCCAACGGTCTCCCGGGAAGGTGGGGAACCGTGCCGCGAGAACGCATAGCGCCACCAAGGATACCATCAGAGCAGTCCCGACCCCAACATACCCAAACCGTTCCGTCCGGCTTCCACAGGTCGATGGTTTCATTGTCATTCAATTATATCCGGCGGCACGGAATGGGAACACGGCTAGCAGGGCCACGAATGATATAATTCGGGCGATCCGAATCCGGGCATGACAGGAGATTTTACCTGGATATGGTCAGCGTAATCGCCATGGACGGACCGGTGGCTTCGGGAAAGACGGTGGTCGGCCGGGAGGTCGCCCAGCGGCTGGGCTTCCGGTACCTGGACACGGGACTGATGTACCGGGCGATGGGTTGGCAGGCCGTGAACAAGGGGGTCCCGCTGAACGATGCCTTCGCCCTGGCGAGGCTGGTGGTGGAGACGGAAATCCTGCTGGCGGACGACGGCAGCGGGCGGGTGTTGGTGGACGGACAACCCCTGGGGGCGGAGCTGGAACACCCGGACATTTCGCGGAGCGCCTCCCTGGTGGCGACGGTGCCGGAGGTGCGACGGGCAATGGTGGCGCAGCAGCGAGTCATCGCAGCCGAGGGGCGGATAGTGATGGTAGGACGGGACATCGGTACGGTGGTGCTGACGGATGCGGACTTGAAGATCTATATCACAGCATCGGTGCGGGTGCGGGCGCGGCGGCGGTGGCGGGAAATACAGGCGGCGGGTCAGGAGATGGACTTCGAGCAGGTGCTGCAGGACACGGAGGCGCGGGACCACCGGGACAGCACCCGGTCCGACTCGCCGCTGAAAGCCGCCGAGGACGCGGTGACGCTGGACACGGGCGAACTGGATATCGAAGCGTCGGTCCAGGCCATCCTAGAGCTTATCGGCGAACGGGACACGGAGGGTCACGAAGGGCCTTGACCTACCTGTACCAACCGGGGCGGATGCTGGCGCTGGCCTGCTTCAACACCTTTGGGAGACTGGAGGTGACGGGACGGGAATGTGTCCCTCCCTACGGGCCACTAATCGTGGTGGCCAATCATATCTCCTACAACGACCCGCCGGTGCTGGTGCCGAGCATAGGCCGCCCGCTGAATTTTCTCGGCAAGAAGGAACTGTTCGCCAATCCCTTCAAGCGGTTTTTCATGGAGGGGTTCCGGGTGCATCCGGTGGACCGGGAGGCCGCCGGGGTGGATGCGATGCGCATTGCCATGCAACTGCTGGAACGGGATGAGGCGGTGGCCATGTTCCCGGAGGGCAGGATCAGTCCCAACCACGCGATGCAGCGGGGCAAGGGCGGGGTGGCGATGCTAGCCATCAAGACGCAGGCGCCGATTCTGCCGGTGGGGATCTACGGGACGGAGAAGTTCTCGGAGCGGCGGATGCCCTTCCCGCTGTGCCGGTTCTACGTGAATATCGGGCAGCCCTTCACCCCTCCGGTGCTGGAAGGGAGGGTGTCGCGGGATGTGGTGAACAGCGTGCTGGAGATGATCATGGCGCGGGTGGCGACGCTGGTGCCGCCGGAGTACCAGGGGGTATATGGGCCGAGGGCGGCGGGGACGCGGCCGGGTTAGTTTTCCAAGGGAATCCTCGTTTCCGGTCAAGCCGACAGTTGAAGGCCCCGTCTCCATTGTTTCGGAGGCGGGGCCCGCTCGTCGGTGGGAGTGTGTCCAAGACGGTCAGACTGGTAGGTCGATGTCGTAGCGGGATACGATGTCGTCGATCTGGGCGGCGGTGGCGTCGTCCGGCGGGACGAGGGGCAGGCGGGGCGCGCCGACATCCATGCCTGCCTGGTTGACGGAGTGCTTGACGGGGATGGGATTGGAGACGATGAAGAGGCCCTTGAAGATATCCATGAGGCGGTGGTGCTCGGCGGCGGCCTGCTCGATGTCTCCCTCGAGGATGAGGCCCATCATCTGTTTAATCTGGTTGCCGACGAGGTGGGAGGCGACGCTGACGATGCCATAGCCGCCCATGGCCATGATGTAGAAAGTCTCGTTGTCGTTGCCACTCCAGACGCGGAATCCGTCCGGGGCGCCGCCGATGATGCGGGCGATCTGGTCGAGGTCGCTGCTGGCCTCCTTGACGCCGACGATGTTGTCGATCTCGGCGAGGCGGAGGGTGGTCTGGGAGGTCATGTTGATGCTGGTGCGGCTGGGGACGTTGTAGAGCATACAGGGTAGGCTGACGCTCTCGGCGATGGCCTTGAAGTGCTGGTACATGCCCTCCTGGGGAGGCTTGTTGTAGTAGGGGACGGTGAGCAGGAGGCCGTCGGCGCCGACCTTTTCGGCCTCGCGGGACATCTCGATGCTCTCGGCGTTGTTGTAGTTGCCGGTGCCGGCGACGACAGCGCCGCGGTCGCCGATGGCTTCCTTGACCTCGGCGAAGAGACGGAGCTTTTCTTCGTTGGTGAGGGAGGGGGACTCGCCGGTGGTGCCGGAGACGACGAGGCCGTCGCTACCGGAGTCGAGCAGGGCGTTGGCGAGACGCCGGGCCTGGGGGTAGTCGACCTTCCCCTCGTCATCCATAGGGGTGATCATGGCGGTGATGAGCCTGCCTATCTCGGTCATGCTGAACCCTCCATAAGAGTGTTTGGGGGATTATACACGATGGGGAAGGAGGTGGTAGGGAAGGAGAGCTACTCGAGGGGCGATATCTTCCCGACGGGCTCAAGGCGTTGGGCACGCCCCCAGGCATCCAACAATTCTTCGCGATGTTGGGACGCCCATTCCACCACCATACCTTGGGCTCTGGGAGGCAACCGCCCTTGGAGAACTGCTAACGTCGAGATTCCCATCAACAATTCGTCACCACCGTAAAGAGCGTGGAAGTGAGGCGGTCCGTGGTCGGCGAAATACATGCGGATGACTATTCCGTAAAACCGGCAAAGTTCAGGCATTTTCCAACAGAGAGCGGACCCCCGGCATTACCTCTTCGACGGTCTTGCCGGTTAGTTGCAGGTAAAGGGCATCGGGGCATAGCTCGATGTCTTCTCCCCACGCAATGCCTCCATCGGGGGTCAGGGAAACAGACTCGAAACACCCGGGCTCATTCCAGAGGACAAAGACGCCGCGGCCAGCCAGGTGGGAAAGATCGACCTCTCCGGCTGACCCGTCGGTGTAGCTTATCCAGATATGGTAGTTCTGTCGGGGTTCGACCACTGTTGGACGGTTCATGGATTCTCCCTATATAGGACCTGGCAACTGTTCGGCCAGAAGTTCGGCGGCGGTTATGTAGTCTCTGGTGGCGTGGATGAGGGTGGGCACTTCTTCGGAGCCGCAGCGGTCGTTGTAGAAGCATTGGCCGTGGAGACGGTAGATGGACTGATAGTAGTGGGGCTTCATGCTCCTTACTGCGTGGTCCCGGCGGGCGAGATCGTCCAACCCGTCGGAGGCGCGGGCCGTGGTGCCGGGTTCGGGTTCGTCTCCGGTGCGAGCCATAATCAGAGCATCGGTGGCCCGCTTGGTGGCGCACCAAGCCTTTTCGGCAGCGTCGCGGATGTCGCCCGCCTCCAGCCTTTCAAGGGCGGAGAGCTGGAGCTGGCGGGCGTCGGCGAAGATGTCCTGGACTTCCCGGGTGATGGTCATTGGTCTGCCTCGCTGGACTGAGAAACTATCTCAAAACTATTAGAGACATAGTGTGTGCGTCATATTTGTAATGCGGTGGCATTTCACCCCCATCCTAACCCCCGCCTACGCGGGGGCGGGCTCTTCCCCCGTCAAGGGGGAAGGGACTCTTGAGATAGTTTCTAGCCGGTGGCGGGGGTTTTGGGTTGGAGGCGGTTGCGGGTGACGAGTTCTTCGGCGATTTGGATGGAGTTGAGGGCGGCGCCCTTGCGGAGGTTGTCGGAGACGATCCAGAGGACAATGCCGTTGGGGTTGGAGGCGTCGCGGCGGATGCGTCCGACGAAGACGTCGTCCTTTCCGGCGGCGGCGGCGGGCATGGGGTAGACGCCGTTGGTCGGGTCGTCGAGGACGGTGACGCCGGGCATCCCGGAGAGGGCTTCGCGGGCCTCGCCGGGGGAGACGGGTCGTTCAAATTCCAAGTGGACGGCGGCGCTGTGGGAGACGTAGACGGGGACGCGGACGCAGGTGGCGGAAATGGCGATGTCCTGGGCGTGGAGGATTTTCCGGCTTTCGTCAATCATCTTCTGCTCCTCGCGGGTGTAGCCGCTGTCAAGGAAGCTGTCGATGTGGGGAAAGACGTTGAAGCCGATGCGCTGGGGCAGGGAAGCGGGCTGGGCTTCCCCGCCATCCATGAGGGAGCGGGTCTGGCCGGTCAGCTCGTCCATGGCGGCTCCGCCAGCGCCGGAGACAGACTGGTAGGTGTCGGCAACGATGCGGGTGATGGGGCTGAGTTGGCGCAGGGGGTGGGCGACCATGACGAGGGGAGTGGTGGAGCAATTGGGGATGGAGATGATTCCCTGTTGCCATTCCACGTCTGCGCCGTTGACCTCGGGGACAACTAGAGGGACGGCGGGCTCCATGCGGAAGGCGGACCCATCGTCGATGACCACCGCTCCAGCTTTCACCGCAGCGGGGGCGAACTGGCGGGAGACCGTTGCGCTGACGGAGATGAAGGCTATGTCAACGTCCTGGAAGGAGTCTTCGGTGGTTTCGTGGACAGTGTGGTCCATGCCGTTGACGTTGATGGTCTTGCCGGCGGAGCGTTGGGAGGCGAGAAGCTTGAAGTTGTGAGCGCCCGGGTAGCGTTCTTCCATGATGCGGAAGAATTCGGTGCCGACGGCTCCGGTGGCGCCGACTACGGCGATGGTGAGGTCGTTGAGGGTTGGGGTGGACACGGTAGAGTCTCCGTAGTGGAAGGTTATGGCGGGTGTTCTGGGCTTGCCAATGCGTAGCACGACGGGGTCTGGGTTCCTGCCTCCGCAGGAACGACGGAATAGTACCGGGTACGTTGGGGGACTCGTCCCCCAAACCCCCTGATTCAGAGATAATACGCTAGAGGCCGAGGATGTTTTCCAGGCCGACTACGAGGCCGGGGTTCTGGTTGGCGTACCGGATGCAACGGATGACGCCGGGCATGTAGCAGTCGCGGCCGAGGGTATCGTGGCGGAGGGTGACGGTCTGGCCGGCGGCGCCGAAGACGACCTCGTGGTGGGCGCTGCGGCCGGGCATGCGGACGCTGTGGATGGTGACGCCGTTGAGCTCGCCGCCACGGGTGCCGGGGTGGTTTTCCTTTTCGGTTATGTTGCGGTCGAACTGTTTTTCCTGTCCCAGGGCCTGGGCGAGGGCCATGGCGAAGCCGGAGGGGGCGTCGATCTTGGCCTCGTGGTGGGACTCGACGATGTCGACGTAGTCGAAGTAGGGGGCGGCCTGCTCGACGAGCTTCTTGAGGACGACCGCTCCGAGGGCGAAGTTGGGAGCGACGACGATGCCGATGCCCTTGTCGCTGGCAAGAGCATCTAGGTGTTCCAGGTTTTCGCCGGTGAGGCCGCTGGCGCCGAGGACCAAGTTGAGGGAGAAGTTGGCGGCAACGTCGACGGCCTCCATGCAGGCGGCGGCGTTGGTGAAGTCGACCATCACGTCGGGGTTAGTGTCGGAGAAGAGCTGGCCAAGGTTGGTGGACAGGGGCACGGAGCCTCCTCCAGCAAGCTGGAGAGCGCCGCCCCGGTCCTGGCGGCAGGCGCCGCCGACGAGTTCAAGGTCGGCCTCGCGTCCGATGGCGTTGACGGTCTCAGCGCCCATCTTGCCGGTGGCACCGTGGACGACGACCTTTATGGGGGGCATGGCATCCTCCCTTCCGCCTGGGGCGGCGTAGTTCGAGGGGGTTAGGGTGGGATTGATATTATCACGGGGGCGTGTTGGTGGAGAAGGTAGCGGGCCGGTCTGGACATGACAAAGGGCGGGGATGAAACCCCGCCCCTAGCTTTTGCTGCTCTGTCCGGCGCAGCCTGATGTGCTAGCGGTCGGTGCGGGGGCGACCGGTGCTGGAGCTGTTGCCGAGGAAGCGGCGCTCCTGGTAGCCGCCGCCCTGACGCGGGCCTCCGGTTCCCTGGCGGGGGCCACCGCCCTGGCGATTGCCGCCTCCGCCCTGACGCGGACCGCCCTGGCCACCACCCGGCCGGTTGCCGCCCGGTCCGCCACGGCGGTCGCCACCACGGTTGCCGAATCCGCCACCGCCGCCGCGATTACCGAATCCGCCGCCCTGGCGGGGGCCACCGCGACGGTCACCGCCGCGGTCGCCAAATCCCTGGCGCGGGGCCGGGGGCCGGGGGGTCGGGGGCTGTCCGTCATCGTCGCCGAAGAGGGCGCGGCGGGACAGGTTGAGGCGGCCAAGGTTGTCGATTTCCTGGATCATGACGGTGATTTCCTGGCCGATGTCGATGTCCGGCTCGACGTCGCCCATTTCCTCGCTGCGGAGGAGGCCGTCCTTGCCGGGGATGAGCTCGACGAAGGCGCCGAAGTTGGTGAGACGGCTGACCTTGCCGGTGAGTATGTCTCCGACGACTAGCTCACGGGTGAGCATTTCGATGCGGCTGCGGGCCATGTCGATCATGGCCTGGTCGGTGTGGCCGATGGTGACGCCGCCTTCATCGCCGACGTCGATGGAGCAGCCGGTCTCCTCGATGATGCCGCGGATGACGCGGCCACCGGGACCGATGACGGCGCCGATCTTCTCGACGGGGATCTGGATGCGAATCATCTTGGGGGCGTAGGGACTCATGTGGTCACGGGGCTGGGAGAGGGCTTCGTTCATCTTGTCGAGGATGAAGAGGCGCCCCTGGCGGGCCTGCTCGAGGGCCTCGCTGAGAACGGCCTCGGAGAGTCCCTTAATCTTGCAGTCCATCTGGAGGGCATTGACGCCCTTGGCCGTGCCGGCGACCTTGAAGTCCATGTCGCCGAGGAAGTCCTCGATGCCCTGGATGTCGCTGAGGACGGCGTAGGATCCGTCGGGGTCAGTGATGAGGCCCATAGCGATGCCGGCCACGGGGGCGGAGATGGGCACTCCGGCGTCCATGAGGGCGAGGGTGCTGCCGCAGACACTGCCCATGGAAGTGCTGCCGTTGGAGCTGAGGACCTCGGAAACGACGCGGATGGCGTAGGGGAAGTCGGCCTCGGAGGGAAGGACGGACACAAGGGCGCGCTCGGCGAGGGCACCATGTCCGATTTCCCGGCGGCCGGGGGAGCCGACGCGGCGGGCCTCTCCGGTGGAATAGGGCGGGAAGTTGTAGTGGTGCATGTACCGCTTGGTGTCGTCGGGGCCGACGGTGTCCAAGGTCTGCTTCATGGTCAGGGAGGCCAGGGTGGCTATGGAGAGGACCTGGGTCTGGCCACGGGTGAAGAGGCCGGAGCCGTGGGTGCGGGGGAGCACTCCGGCGTCGCAGGTGATAGGGCGGATCTCGTCCAGGCCGCGCCCGTCGGGGCGGATGTTCTGGTCAAGGATGCGGCGGCGGACCTCGGACTTGACGACGGAGTTGAAGGCCCCGCCCACGTCGGAGGCAGAATAATCCTCGGAGAGTTCCTCGGCGATGACGGACTCGAGGTTGTCGAGGGCCTCGACACGCTCGGCTTTCATGGCGTTCTGTTCCAGAACGGCGGTAAGACGGCCGTTGAGGTTCTGGTGGATGCGCTCCTCAAGTTGCTTGGCCCCGGTGAGATCTACGTTGACCTCGATCTTGGGGTTGCCGGCGCGGCTCATCAAGTCTTCAATCATGTCGATGGCGACCTGGTTGGCTTCGTGGGCGCGGCGGATGCCCTCGACGATGACTTCCTCGGAGACCTCGTCGGAGCCGGACTCGACCATGATGATGGCGTCGCGGCTGCTGCTGACGACAAGGCTGAGCTGGCTGTCGTGGATCTCGTCGTAGGTGGGGTGGATGATGTACTGGTTGTCGCGGGCACGCCAGGCGATCCGGCAGGCGCCGATGGGGCCGTCGAAGGGAATCTTGGAGATGGACAGGGCCGCGGAGGCGGCGTTCATAGCGAGGACTTCGGGGGGATTCGCGGGGTCGGCGGATAGGACGGTGAGGATGACCTGGATTTCGTTGTGGATGCCCTTGGGGAAGAGGGGACGGATGGAGCGGTCGGTGAGACGGGCAGACAGGATAGCCTCGGTGCCGGGCCTGCCCTCCCTTCGGAAGAAGCTGCCGGGGATCTTGCCGGCGGAGTAGAGACGCTCCTCGTACTCGACAGTCAGGGGCAGGAAGTCGATGTCGGCGCGGGGCCGGTCGGACATGACGGCGGTGGCAAGAATGACGGTGTCGCCATAACGGAGGGTGATGGAGCCGTGGGCCTGGAAGGCGAGCTGTCCGGTTTCGAGGGACAAGTTCTCATGGCCCAGCACGCGTTCGACAACGGTAGGGATGGTCATAGTAGACATAGTGAAGGTTTCAGACCTCGCGTTTATTTAAAGGGGGAGCGGCCAAACCAGCCAAGGCTAGACACAGCGACGCGTGCCCGGGGAGGGCACGGCAAACCAGGGGTTAATGGGTGGGGCTACCGGCGCAGACCCAGGCGGCTGATGAGGGTCTGGTAGCGGTTGACGTCCTCCCGGCTGAGGTAGTTGAGGAGGCGGCGGCGCTTGGAAACCAGTCCTACCAGCCCGTGACGGGAGTGGACATCCTTCTTGTGGGTGCGGAGGTGGTCGGTAACCTGCCTGATCCTCTCGGTAAGGACGGCTACCTGGACTTCGGTGGAGCCGGTGTCGGTCTCGTGGATTTTGTACTCTTCGGTGAGGCGCTGCTTGGTGTCCTGGTCTAGCATCAGTTAAGTGTAACCTTTTATCTTTCCCTTTACGTATTCCGGGAAAGGATAGCACAACCGGGATATTGGACGCAACGCTACCGCCCGGGTTGCTCGGGAATTACGAAAAGGCTAAGCCATATAACCGTAATGTCGACAGGAAGAAGAATTCATTGCCAGCATTACTACAATAGCGTGACCTGTTAAGGGCATGAGGAGCAGGGCAGGGCCTGCCTGTGGTATAATTGATAATTAGTATCATACAGCAAGGGGCGGCTCCGGCGCCGCCCCTTGCTCCGAGGCGGGCGGATGAGCCTCCGCCGGAAAGGAATTGGAACCGTGACAACGGAATCCGCTGAGTTGAGCCGCACGGACAGGAACCTGTGGAGCGCAATCGCCGCCGAAGCGGTGGCGCAGCTGAAGTACAACGCATACGCCCACAAGGCACTGGAGGAGGGACACCCGGAGGTGGCACAGGTGTTCCAGGAGGTGTCGGGAGCGGAGAATATTCACGGCATGAATCACCTGCGGGTCGCCGGTCATATATCCGGCACGGCGGAGAACCTGCGGGAGGTCGTCACCGGGGAGGTCAAGGAGTTCGCCACGGTGTATCCGAGGATGATACGGGAGGCGCTGAGCGAGGGCAGGGAGGATGCGGCCGACTCCTTCGCGCTGGCGTTGGAACGGGAACGGCACCACCAGGCCGTGTTTTCCGAGGCCCTGGGGCGGCTGGAAGAAAAGGAGGCCCGGCTGGCTCGAGAAACGGAGATCCGGCCATCGTTAAGCGACGGGGCGGCGGGTGAACAAGAGGGAGGTGTCTCCAATACACCAGTGGCGCGAGTTGGCGAGGCGCCGACAGTCTCGCCTCTGACCACGCGGCTGCCGGCGGGGTATGACGGAGAGGAGATGGACCTGCAGACCTACGTGGACGCGACTCAGGAGGTGGACCGGGAGCGGTTCCGGGTGGCGAACTTGGGGCGTCTGCGGGAGGTGGTGTTCGGAGCGCAGGACGGGATCCTGAGCACCGTGGCGCTGGTGACGTCGGTAGCGGTGGCGGTGGGGAGCACGTCTACCGTCCTGGTGGCCGGGCTGGCCGCGGCGCTGGCTGGGATGGTGTCGATGGCGACCGGGGCGTACCTGGGGTCGCGGGCGGAACAGGATGTGCAGCGGGCGGAAATCGAGCGGGAGGCCAAGGAGTTGGAGGAAAACCCAGCGGAGGAGTACGCCGAGCTGATGGTGATTTTCCAGCGGGAGGGCAAGTCGTTCGAGGAGGCGCGCCAATTGTCGGACCAGATCTCGGAAGATAAGGACCTCTGGCTGAGTACGATGGTGGAGAAGGAATTGGGCTTCAGCCTAGAGGACACCTCGAGTCCCATCAAGGACGCGCTGGTGATGGGGGCCGCGTTCATCATCGCCGCCGCGATTCCCATCGTGCCGTACATGGTGTGGCACGGCGGGACTGCGATCGGGGTTTCGGTGGGAGCGGGACTGGCGGCGTTGTTCGCACTGGGGATGGCCAAAGGGCGGATTGTAAGGAGGTCGCCGCTGAAGCAGGGGTTGGAGATCCTGGGCATTGGGGTGGCGTCGGCAGGGGTTGGGTTCCTGCTGGGCGAAGGGATACCGCGGCTGATTTCGTAGCGGGTAATCCAGGCCCTATTGCATCCAGCCCGGCCCGCCGAGTCGGAACGGCGTCGCTGATAGACGGGGTACGCTGGGGGGATGAATCACGCAAACTCCCTGAGTCAGGAGCTAATGGAATTGGGCGGGCGGCTCGGGGGGCCGGACTAGGACAATTGCGCCGGTTGACAGGAAGGGGATGGGATATAATACTGCGCATCGCGAGACCGGGGGGTAGAGCATGACAACTGCCGTCACCGACCATATTGAATTGGCAAGACAGTTCCTGCAGAGAAGCCAGGAATACCTCAACGACGGGGACCTGCATCAAGCGTCCGAGAAGGGTTGGGGCGCCGCCGCGCACATTGCCAAAGCCGCTGCCGCCGCGAACGGTTGGGCGTATGAGCATCACGACCAATTCGACATGGTCATCCAGAACGCCCGCCAGAGGTTTCGCCAGCCGAGCCTGCGGCAGTATGGGCATTCCGCTCTTGTCCTGCATCGTAACTACTATTTACACCCATCCCTGCTAAACTCCGAGACCATACGGGAGGATATCGAAGACGTACAGACGATGCTGAACATCATAGAACCGTTTCTCACATAGACGCCCGTTATTCCAAGCCAACAGCACCCAGGGGAACCATTTTCTCTGGGTGCTGTTGGTTTATTCGGGAAGTAAGACTAACGCAGGCCGGCTGGGTCAACCGGGTTTGCGAGCAAGTTTCCTAAGGGACGAGGGGGTGGCCTATGAAGGCCCAGTAGGGGAGGACCAGGAGGAAGAGGACGGCGATGGCGACGACGGTCATGATGATGCCGAAGCGCAATATCTCGGGGTTGCCGATGTTGGCGCGGGTGTAAACGAACACGGCCGAGGTTCCGCCAGCCCCGTAGTAGACCACCGAGTCTCCGACGACGACCGCCGCCAACCCGCATACCAGGGGGTCCAGGCCCAGGGACTCGCCGGTGGCCACGGCGACGGGGATGACCAGGGCCAGGTAGCCGGCGATGTTGGGGACCAGCATCCGAACGACGGCGAAACAAACGCAGAGGGTCAGCAGCATCAGCGGAGGGCTGGTGAGGATGGGGGAGACGCTTTCGACGAGGGCGGCGGAGAACCAGGCTGCGCCTCCGGTGGTCACGAAAGCGTTTGCCAGACATAGAGAGGTTGCGATGACGAAGAAGTTGGTCCATCCGACGTTCTGCTCAAACTCGCGCCAAGTGAGGATGCCAACCCGGGGAAGCAGGATGACGGTAAGGGCGATGAGGGCCGGGACGGCGGGGTGGAGTCCGTGGGCGAAGTCGGTGAACCAGAGGAGGGCGGTGACGAGCACGATGACGCCGGCGCGGACCTCGACCTGGCTAACCGGGCCGGTGGATAGCTGGGCGGCGCCTTCGGTGTCCAGCCGGAAACCGGAGCGGTAGAAGACGAAGAGGACGGACCCTCCGACGATGAGGTTGGCGTAGAAAGGGACGCTCATGAGGATGAACCACTGGGTCCAGGAGAAGTCTCCCAGCAGACCGGAGGCCACGACGGGGGTGATGCCGCCGGCGAGCAAGGCGGTAGAACCGAGGCGGTTGAGGCTGCCCATGGCCAGCATGATGGCCTTGTGGTAGCGGTGCTCCTGAGGAATGTTCCAGTGGGCCAGCACTCGCTCATAGACGTGAACCATGATGGCGCCACGGGTGCTGGCGGAGGGCAGGGCGAAGGTAAGCAGAGCGAAGGAGAGGAGCATCTGGACATACAGGAGACGGGGGCTTCCGGCAGCGCCCCGGATGAGAAGGGTCGCCATCCTTTCAGCCAGTCCTGAGTATTGGACGGCCAGTCCCAGGGTGAGGATTCCAACGAGGAAGTAGGCAACCGGATGGGAGAAGCCGTAGAGAGCCTCCCCCAGTCCTCCGACTGCGCCAACAAGGACCAGAAGAATGACGCCCATGATGCCGGCGACGGGGACGGGAATGGCTTCGGTGGCCCAGAGGAGGACAGCGAAGACCATGACTGCCAGGGCCCGCTGTCCCTGAACGGTCAGTCCCTCGGGGGTGGGGATCAGAAGGATGACGGCAAAGGCGGCGACGGCGACGGCGATTTTGCCCGCCGCGAGGGGGTTGGCGACGAGCCGCTGGATGGTAGAAGTGTCGGAAGCGGTTTCTGTGGTCATCTCGGCGTCGTGCGACGGGTCAATGAAATGGGCAGGGCACTCTCCCCTTTCCATTTGGACACGTTGACCTGCGAGGGATGGGGGATTATAGCACGATGCGAAGGAGGTGGTGGGGGTTGCAGCAGGGGTGAGAGAGGGCCGCCGGGTCTTCTTGAATTGGGCCAGAGTTTTCATATATGATTCATAACTCGGAGGCCTGCCCTGATGACCGCGATCAGCGCCAAAAGAGATATTCTTTCCGTTAGCGATTTGACTCCAGCCGAGATGCGGGGAGTGGTGGAGCGGGCGGTGGTGATGAAGCATGAGGCGGCGGGGCAACCGTTGCGGGGCATGAGGTTCGCGCTGCTGTTCGAGAAGCCGTCGCTGCGGACCAAGGTGAGCTTTCAGATAGGTATCGAGGAACTGGGCGGGTATTCGACCTACATGGGTCCCGACGAGGTGGGGCTGGGGACGCGGGAGCCGGTGTCGGATGTGGCGCGGGTCCTTTCGGGATACGTGGACGGGATCATCGCGCGGGTGTTTTCCCACGAGGCCCTAAGAGAACTGGGCGAGTACGCCAGCGTTCCGGTGATAAACGCCCTGTCGGACTGGGAGCATCCGTGCCAGACTATGGCCGACTTGTTGACGATCCGGGAACGGTTCGGTCCGCTGTCAGGCCAGAAGCTGGCGTTCATCGGGGACGGGAACAACGTGGCGCGGAGCCTGTGCCTGGGGCTGCCGCCGCTGGGGGTGAGCTTCGCGATTGCTTCTCCCGGAGGGTACGAGCTTGACGGGGAAACGGTAAACGCCGCCCGCGCGTTGGCCGCGAATGGGGCGGATGTAACGACGATTACCGCTCCGGCAGAAGCGGTGCGGGACGCCGACGTGGTGTACACCGACGTGTGGACCAGCATGGGGGACGAGGCGGAAACCGCGCAACGGCAGGCGGCTTTCCAAGGGTACACGGTGGATGAGGCATTGCTGTCCAAGGCCAAGGGCGGCGCGGTGTTCATGCACGACATGCCGGCCCACTATGGGGAAGAGGTTGCGGAGGGGATGCTGGAGCATCCGCAATCCCTGGCGTACCGGCAGGCCCACAACCGGCTGCACGCACAGAAGGCTTTGCTGGAGTTTATTTTCGGGAACGGGTAGAGACGGCCTTTGGCCTTTTTTAAGGAAAGCCCCCTACATCCGCCGGGGTTGGCGGGAAGCAGTCACGGGGGTCTGGATTCCCGCCTGCGCGGGAATGACGGGAAGGGAATTTCGGGAAGGCGGTTTTGACAATGGTACAGCAGAGTCCTACAACGCCTTCCGAAGGCATTAACGCAGGCACGGCAGCAGGCCAAAGTACGCGCGATCTTCCCATGGTGGCGATAGTGGGGCGGCCCAACGTGGGTAAGTCGTCGCTGTTCAACCGCATCCTGCACCGGCGGCAGGCGATAGTTTCCGACGTGGCAGGAACGACGCGGGACCGGCTGATTTCCGAAGTGACCTGGGACGGGGTCAGCTTTATCCTGGTGGACACCGGGGGGCTGGAGTCGGACCCGGAGGGGCATATCCGGGAGATGGTGCAGGAGCAGGCGGACATGGCGATGTCCAACGCCGAGGTGATCCTGCTCCTGACCGACGCGGTGGAAGGACTGACCCCACCGGACCAAGTTATCGCGGAAAGGCTGAGGCGGTCGACGAAGCCGGTGATCCTGGTGGTGAACAAGGTGGACAACGACCGGCGGGAGCTGGGGGCCGCCGAGTTCTACGGGCTGGGGATTACCGACACCCACTTCACCAGCGCGTACCACAACCACGGCATCTACGACCTGATGGACAAGGTGCTGTTGCGGCTGCCGGCGCCGAACCTTCCTCCGCCGCCGCAGGAAGGCGAGGAGGAGGTTCCACCGGAAGCGCCGGCGAAGCTGAAGCTGTCCATCGTGGGGCGGACCAACGTGGGCAAGTCGATGCTGGTGAACACGCTGCTGGGTGACGACCGTTCCATCGTGAGCCCGGTGGCGGGGACGACCCGGGACGCGCTGGACACGGATTTTTCCTACCGAGGGCAGGAAATCACGGCCATCGACACGGCGGGCATCCGGCGACCGGGGCGGGTGGAACGGGGAATCGAGAAGTACAGCGTACTGCGGGCGGTGAACGCGGTGGAACGCAGCGACATTACGCTGCTGGTTACGGACGCGACGGAGCTGGCCACGGCGCAGGACGCCCACATAGCGGGGCTGGCGTGGGACATGTGCCGGGGGCTGATCATAGTGGTGAACAAGTGGGACCTGATCCCGGAGACGGACCGCTATGCCAAGCGGAGGGCGGTGGCGCGGGTGCAGGATACTTTCCACTTCATGCCCTACGTTCCAATCGCCTTCATATCGGCGCTGCACGGCCACGGGATCGACGGGCTGATGCGGACGGCGCTGGACCTGTGGGAAGAGAGGCTGCGGTGGGCCCCGACGCGGGAGCTGCAGTACCTCCTAGCGGAGGCGCTGGTGGACCATAACCCTCCCAGCGTGAAGCGGCACCGGAACCAAAGGCTCCGGATTACCCGGCTGCGGCAGGTCGCGTGCAATCCGCCGACTTTCCTGTTCACGGTGAATGATCCGAAACTGGTACACTTTTCCTACAAGCGGTACTTGGAAAACAGGATCCGGGATACTTTCGACTTCAGCCACACTCACCTGAGGTTGTTGTTCCGACCGGGATGAAGGGACCAATGAACCCGCTGGTGTTCTGCCTGACGGTATTGCCGCTGCTAATCGCGGGGTCGGCGGCGGTCTACTGGGGGTTGGGAGACGCTCCGGCGGGCTACCGTTACGCGGCTGTGCTTCCGCTGGCGTACCTGACCGGCTCGATTCCGTGGGGATACCTGCTGCTGAACTGGACCCGGGGGGAGGATGTCCGGGACTACGGGAGCGGACGCACGGGAATGACGAACGTGCTGCGGACGGGCGGCGGGAAGATGGCGGCGCTGGTGCTGCTCCTGGACCTGGGCAAGGGGGTGGCGGTGGTGCTGCTGGCCCGGGCGGTGCTGTCCGATACGCTGGGGGAGGTTGGAGCCGGACTGCTGGCGTTGGCGGGGCACAACTGGCCGGTGTTCCTGGGGTTCCGGGGAGGACGGGGTGTGGCGGTGGGCCTGGGCGGGCTGTCCATCATGGCGCCGTTCGCCGCAGTGATGGCGACGATTGTGTTCCTGCCGGTGGCGCTGCTGAGCCGCTACCTGTCGCTGGGGTCGATCACCGGAGTAGTGATTGCCTTCGGGTCCCTGCTGGGGTTGTCCCTGGTGGGAATCTATCCGTTCACCTACACCTGGTACGGTCTGATTGGAGGGGCTGTGATCATCTGGCAGCACCGGGACAACATCCAGCGGCTGACCCAGGGGACGGAGCGCCGGCTGGGCGCACCGGCGACGAGGATCAACTAGACGTTGGCAAGCCGTCGATTCGGAGGCTTCCCCAAGGAGAAGGCACGTCCGAGTTTCCGGGCAAGCCACGGCAGCCTGCGAGGGATTCGGTGAGGGACGAGGTCGCCATTGTCGGGTCGACGACCTTCGGCACCACGCTGGGAATTATCCTGGCGCGGGCCGGGCACCCGGCTACAATCATTACCCGCACCCGGGAAGAAGCAGAGGAACTGAACCGGCACCGCTGTCACAAGCGGTTCCTGCCGGACATACCATTTCCCGACGGCCTCACGGTTTCCGCCGATGCGAAGACGGCCATCGCTCCGGCCGGGCTGGTGATCATCGCGGTGCCGTCGGACAGGATGCGGGAAAACCTGCGGGCTATCGGAGGCTGTGTCGCTCCAAACATGGCGTTGCTCTGCGTGGCGAAGGGACTGGAGACTCCCGGGAGCCGACGGATGAGCGAGGTGATGGAAGAGGAGCTGGCTCCGGAGGTACACCACCGGATCTGCGTCCTGTCGGGGCCCAACCTGGCGAAAGAGATCGTGCAGGGGATGGCGGCCTCCACGGTGATTGCGGGGAGGGACCACGAAACGCTGACGGAAGTGCAGGAAGCGCTGATGTCCGACAGCTTCCGGGTCTACACCAGCGATGACCTGGTGGGGGTGGAACTGGGCGGCGCACTGAAGAACATTATCGCGCTGGGGGCAGGTTTCGCGGACGGACTGGGGCTGGGAGACAACGCCAAGGCGTCGCTAATCACGCGGGGGCTGGCGGAGATATTGAGGCTGGCGGTGGCGGCGGGAGCGCAGCCGCTGACGCTGGCGGGGCTGGCCGGCCTGGGGGATGTGATCGCCACCTGCGCCAGCCGGTTGAGCCGGAACCGGTACGTGGGAGAGGAACTGGCGCGGGGCAAGACGTGGCCTGAGATCCGGGCGTCGATGGACAACGTGGCGGAGGGGGTGAACACCACCATTGCAGCGCTTTCCCTGGCACGGAAGCTGAATGTGGAGATGCCCATAGCGGAGGTCACCCGCCGGGTGCTGTTCGAGGACCTGCCGCCCCGGGAGGCGATCACGCAGCTGATGAGCCGTCCGCCAAGACCCGAGTGGTGACAGGCCTAGCGGAGGCAACCTTCTTCCAAGCCTTCGACAGCTTCGAGAAGCCAGCGGGCCAGGACCAGCCGGTGGCAGGGTTCCCCACACGGCTCGAAGCAGAGCAGGGTAAAGTCTCCCAACGACGGTATTGATTCCAGCCAAGCTCGAAGCTGGGCAGGGGCGGGATCATTCCTTCCAGCGACGATGCCATAGCTGCTGGCGTAGCGAAGCTCCAGCCCAGCGCGGTATTCCCGGCTGAACTGGTCGAAGGTCAACGAACCCTTCCGGTAGGCGTCCAGGTGATGCCGTTCCGGGTAGAGGAAGGGGAGAACCTCCCATTGGACGCGGCGTCCGCGGGGGTGCTGGCGGGACACGCGGTAGGGTTGGCCGACCCAGTGGTCCGGGGCGTAGAAGCTGGCGGTGTGGAGCATGGGGATGGCGGTTGGTGGGAAAGTGGGACTACCTCTCGGATTTGTGGCTAGCCAATGTTAACTGCAACCTGCGTCAAGTAAATTTCGCTGGTCAGCCGTTGTTGGACTTCCTCACTGGGTCCGGTCTCGAAAAACAGTTCGAGGGCTTCCACTAGTAGACCAACCGCTCTGAAATGATGGGAATCCGTCTTCACGCCTTGCTTTAGACCGACTTCGCTGGAGAACCAAGACGAAGCCAGCAACTCTTCATTTCAACTCATGATTTCAAAGATTTCGGACCACTAGCTGACGATGCCAAGAACCGCCGCCTGATTCCCGCCGAACTGACACTGTGACGGGGAGAAAGTCAGGGCAACCTTACGGGGATATGGCTACTGTCCGACTCTCCTGAACTTGGGCAGGGTTATCTCGTCGTTGACCGACTCAAAGACTGCCTCCACTTCCATGCCGATCTCGATGTCGTCCGCGTCACAGTCCACCAGATTGCTGATAAGGTGGACCCCCTCCTCCAGCTCAACCTCCACCACGCCCCAGGGGAGACGCTCCCGGAAGGCCGGGTTCACCGGCTGGCGGGTTATGACGTAGGTGTAGACCTTACCCTTCCCCGGCGACTCCACCCACTCCAGGTTGGACGAAGCGCACTCCGGGCAGTTGGGTCTTGGCGGATGGTGGAAGGAACGGCAGTCCAGGCAACGCCGCAGCACCAGCCGGCGCTGCCGGCATTGGTCCCAGAATTCCTGGTTGTCCAGGTTGGGCACCGGCAGGGGAAAATTAGCGGTAGTCACAGCTGACTCACCTCCTCAGTATCAGGGCGCCCGAGCCGTCGCCACTGTCAACCAGACCCAACTCCGCGCCCTCCACCTGGGCCGGTGACTGTCCCCGCAACTGACGCACCACTTCGATGATCTGGTTCATGCCCTGCAGGTAGGCCTCGGATAGATGCCCGCCGGAAGTGTTGACCGGCAGTTCTCCGCCCACTTCAATCCTGCCCCCCTCGACGAAGGGCCCGCCCTCGCCGCGCTGGCAGAAACCGTAGTCCTCCAGCTTGGTGATAATCACCGGGCTGAAGTGGTCGTAGAAGCCGACCACGTCAATGTCCTGCGGGGTGACCCCGGCCTCACCGAACAACTCGGGGGCCAGCAGGGCTCCGCCGCTTTCGTCCCAGGAACGCCCGTGCCCGCCCATACCGGCCAGCAGCGTTTGGGCAGCGCTGGTTATGTACACCGGCGGCTGTTTCAGGTTGGCCGCCCTTTCCGCCGAGGTGATGACGAAAGCGTTGGCCCCGTCGGCCTCCAGCGCGCAGTCCAGTATGTGCAGGGGGTCGAAGAACATTCTGGAGGTCAGGTAGTCCTCCATGGTGATGGGCCGCCCGTGCATGATGGCCTTGGGGTTGAGACAGGCGTTATTTCGGAAGGCCACCGCCACCGCGCCAAAATGCTCCATCTTGGTGCCGAACTCGTGCATGTGGCGACGCGCCCGCAGTGCGCTCGATTGCCCCGGCACCAACAGGCCGTAGGGCTCGGTGAATGCGGAGCTGCCCAGGCCCCGGCGGGTGGTGACGGTGCCGGAGCCGTAGCGTTGCCCGGAGCGGCCGTTGACCGAACGGTACACCAGCACGTTGTTGACCATGCCCTGGGCAACGGCCATCGCCGACTGAATGACCAGGCCGCAGGCGGCCCCGCCCAGCGGCCCCAATTCGCCGTAGTACCGCAGGTAGGGAATGCCCAGGCAGGCGGCCAATTCTCCCTGTGGTGTGGAGTCGGCGGTAAACTTCACGATGCCGTCAATATCCTGGGGAACAAGACCCGCGTCGGCGATGGCCCGGTTGGCCGCCTCCACGGCCATGTTCAACTCGGTCCTGCCGGAGTCCCGGTTGTAGACCGTCTCTCCCACGCCAACGATAGCGCATTTGTCCTTCAAGGTGCTCATGTACGGCCCTCCTGTCTTGGCCAAACACCCGCCGCCGCAAGGAATGGTGGTGGTTGCCGGCGGCGGGCGGGGCACGAATTGGGCTGTGGCCTCTCGCTGGTAGTCCCGGGCTAGTAAACCAACAGCTTTGAATTGATGGAGATGAGTAATTGGCAGCCTGACGGGAGAGCAGCGATTCCCGAATATTGCTGTGCAATCAGGCTAACCTCGACCAACCGTCATTTCAAAGATGTTCGACTACGAGGTTGCAGCGGGCTTCGGGAACGGTGTCTCCCTGGCTGGCGATGTCCAACTCAGGGCACAAAGCGACGCATCCATCACCCTCTCGCTGGATAATTGCGGTCAATTGCCGGGTTGTCGTCATGATTGCGGTTGCCTCACCGTCAGGTTCCCAACGTCGGATTAGCGGACTTCGCGGGGGAGTGTGAACGATACGTCCTCGTCGGCGGTGGAGACATGGGTGACTTTGTCAGGCTGGAGGGATTCGATGACGCTGTCGACGAGGACTTCGGGGGTGGATGCGCCGGAGGTTATTCCAACCCTGCCGACGCCTTCCAGCCAAGCAGGGTCGATTTCGCCGGGGCTGTTGACGAGGTAGGCGGGAACGCCCTGGGCTTCGGCGACCTCGCGGAGGCGGTTGCAGTTGGAACTGTTGTCGGCGCCGATGACGAGGACGAGGTCGACCATTCCGGCGATGCGGGTGACGGCGACCTGGCGGTTAGTGGTGGCGTAGCAAATGTCGTTGCGGACGGTGGCGCCGGGGAAGCGTTCGGTGATGGCGCCGATGACGCCCTCGGTATCTCCGACGGAGAGAGTGGTCTGGGTTAGGACGGCGACGCTAGCGCCGTCCACGAAGTCGGGAATATCGCTGCCAGCAGCGTCATCGACGAGGGTCATCGGGACCTGTCCCATGGTGCCCCGGACTTCCTGATGTCCCGAATGCCCTACGAGGAGGACCTGCTTTCCCTCGCGGTGATACTTCTTGGCTTCGTTGTGGACGCGGGTCACGAGGGGGCAGACGGCGTCAATGACCCGCAGTCCGCGCTGTTCGGCCTTCTCGAAGTCCTCGGGTGGTGAGCCGTGGGCGGAGAAGACGACGAGGGATCCTGGAGGGACTTCCTCGACTTCCTCGACGGTGACAGCGCCCTTGCTTTCCAACTCGGCGACGACGTAGGGGTTGTGGACGATCTGGTGCTTGACGTAGACCGGAGGGCCGAACTTCTGGAGGCAGAGTTCCACGACATCAATGGCGCGGACGACGCCGGCGCAAAAGCCTCGGGGTGAGCTAAGGACTACTTCCACGGGAGGACCTCCTGTTGACGGAACGCTGACCCTGCCGGGGCGTTCCTGGATTCCCGCCCCCTCCTTCGCGGGGGTGACGTTCCTGCGCAGGAATGACGGGTTAGGGGTCGGCTAGGCGGTGTCCTTAATCAGGTCGAGGTACTTGTAGCCGGAGCCGGTGTTGAGCAGGACGATGGTTTCGTCGGGCTGGAGGAAATCCCGCTGGAGCAGACGTTTCAGGCCGACGAGGGTGGCAGCACCTTCGGGGCAGGCGATGATGCCCTCGGTGGCGGCAAGCTCGTACATGGCATCCACCATCTCGTTGTCCTCGACGGCGAGGGCGGTGCCCCCGGTCTCGCGGATGGCCTGGAGGATGAGGTAGTCGGCGAAGGGCCCCGGGACGCGGAGTCCGTCGGCGATGGTGGCGGCGTTGGGCCAAGGCTCGGCGGTGTCCTTGCCTTCGTTGAAGGCCTTGACGATGGGCTGGCAGCCGGAGGCCTGGACGGCGATGAACTTGGGGGGCTTGCCCTCTATCCAGCCAAGCTCCAGGAGTTCCTGGAATCCCTTGTACATGCCAATGATGCCGGTGCCGCCGCCGGTGGGGTAGACGATGGCGTCGGGCATTTTCCAGCCGAGCTGCATGGCAATCTCCAGGCCCATGGTCTTCTTGCCCTCGGCGCGGTAGGGCTCCTTGAGAGTGGAGAGATCGAAGAGGTCCTGCTCCTCGGCCACGGCGACGGCGATGCGGCCGGCATCGCTGATGAGGCCGTCAACCAGGTTGAGTTCGGAGCCGGACATGACCGACTCCTTCTTGTTGGCGGAGGGGGCGTCCTGGGGCATGAAGACCTTAACGGGAAGGTTGGCCCGCGCTCCGTAGGCGGCGGCGGCCCCGGCGGCATTGCCGGCGGAGGGCATGGTGAATCCGGTGACGCCGAGCTCGTGGGCCTTGGATACGGCGGCGGAGATGCCGCGAGCCTTGAAGGTGCCGGTGGGATTGAGGCCTTCCTCCTTGACGTAGAGGCTGCGGAGGCCGAGGTTGGCGGCTAGCTGGCGGGTTTCCAGGAGGGGAGTGCCACCCTCACCAAGTGTGAGGATGCTGGACTCGTCTCCGACGGGCATCAGCTCGGTGAAACGCCACATGGAGGATACGCGGTCCTGCCAGACGCTGCGGTCGACTTCGCGGCGCATCCGGTCGAGGTCGTAGCGGGCGAAGAGTACCTTGTTGCAGCACTCGCTGGTCTTGCTCAGGCGGTCGTGGGGGTAGGTCTGGCCGCACTGGGTACATTCGAGACGGTCGATGTAGGAAAACATGGGGCCTTCCGTGAAACAGGTTAAGGGCGGACTGAGAAATTGCCCGTCTATGATACCGCAAATTAGAGTGGTTAGGGCCGGACGGATCCAGTCCGGGCTGGCTGACGTTAGCAGAGGGTTTCAAGCGGTAAGGGGGATATCTCAGCCTGGGTTTTCCGGCTGGAGTCGGCCATTTGGTATCATGGGGCGGCATTTTTCGAGCCAGAGAGATGGGGGAAGGCAGATGGCGAACGCCAAGATCGAACCCGGGCTGAAGGGAGAGCGGAATACCCTGGTCAGTGAGCACAACGTGGCGGGGCACGTGGATAAGTTCAGCACTCCATCTATGATCGGCCTGATGGAGCAGGCGGCGATTGCCGCGGTGGAAGACTGCATGGAGGAGGGGGAGACTACGGTGGGGTTCGAGGTGAACGTCCGGCACGTTGCTCCGGCGGACATCGGGGATACGATTACGGCCCTCGCGGAGCTGACTGAGATAGACCGGAACAGGTTGACGTTTACGGTAACGGCGGTACGAGGGGACGAGACGGTCATCGGGAGCGGAACGCACCCGCGGGCGATTATCAGGCGGCCGGGCCAGGCAACGGGTTGACCAGCCACGGCCGCAACTTCCGGCCGCTGCCGCAGACCTCGTCACCAGCAGGCCAGGTGAAGGGTACTCCCGATTCCACCACCCGTTCCAGAATCCCCGTAGCCAGTTGCGGCCCGGCGCTGTGCAGGCTCTTCAGACACATCAAGCCCGCCGGCGTGTCCGGGACACCGGAACCAGCCGGAGGTACACGCGTGTACCCATTCAATCCCCTTAACCCACCGGGCCACTTCCGTCACCCTGTCTCGCCCAACGAAAACCACTATCTCGCATCGCCACCGCTGGGATGCCTCAACTCCACGCCATGCTGGAGAAGGAGGCGGGAGACGGGCCAGGACCGGGCGGTAACACACTCCCGGGAGACGGCCATTTTTGGCGGGAAGGCCGGGACGCACCTGACGGGCAAGGAAGACACCTCAATCGCCCGATTATCCGGCAATCCCGCCCTGAACACCTGATTACACCCTGAAGGGGGATTGATGGAAACAGCCCGGATGAACAAGACCCCATTGCTGGTTGCCGGAAGCGCTGCCGCCGCCGTGGCGGTGCTGTTGATCCTGGGAGCCGGGGGAATTGCGCTCGGGATATTGCCGGTCCCTGGGTTCCTCTGGAACCCGCTGACGGGGGCCAAGTCCCCGGAGCACTCCGCCAGCTACTATCCGGAAGACACCTTCATGTACGCATGGCTGACGCTGGCTCCCGGCGATGGGCAGTTCGAGGCCTCAAAGGAGATCTGGGACCGCTTTAACGAAATTCCGGAGTTCTCGGTCCTGTACGACGAATTCAGGGAAGGGTTCGAAGACGACGTGGAGTATGACTTCGAAGACCTGAAGGATTGGGCCGGTCCCGATATTTCCGTAGCCATAGTGGCGGAGGACTGGGACCAAGATCCGGAGGTCGCCCTAACGGTGGGAGTCCGGGACAAGGGAGCCGCGGAAGATTTCCTGGATGAATGGCTTGATTACATGGACCGGGAAGAGGGTGCGAACTTTGAGGACGACTCCTACGAGGGATTTGACATCTGGGTGGACGAATACGAAGACCAGGCCTACGGGCTCTCGGGAGACCTGCTGATCTTCGCCACCAGCGAGGACTTCCTCGAGGAGGTGATCGACGGCGCCAATGGAGACCTGGACGATAGCCTGGCCGACAGCGAGGCTTTCCAGGAGGCCCGGGCCGCTTTGCCGGAACGCCGTTTTGCCTCCCTGTACCTTGATTCCGAGGCCGCCTGGGAGGGCCTTTCCTCCGAACTGCGATGGGACGATGTGGATGCCGGGGACTCGATTCCCGAGTGGATCGCAATGTCATCGGCGTGGGGAGACCGGTCCGTTGCGGTTGAAGTGGTGACGCCTTCGGTGCTGGACCATGACCTGGAGTTCCCCGACCTGAATCCTCCCGCCAGCCTCCTTCCCGACGACACTTTGCTGCTGATCTCCGCGGCCTTTGACACGGACCTGGACCGCTGGCGGGAATCCCTGGAGGGACAGCGGCTCTCCGACGTGCTGGGCGAGGACGCCGTGGATGACGTGAATGATGCGGTCGAGTCGCTGGAATACGAGCTGGACGCGGAGGGGCTGCCCACCGCCGGCCCCCGGTCCGGGTTCGACTATTTCATCGACCTGGGCATCGCGGTGGTCGACGAGTTGACCGGGGTCAACCTAGAAGAGGAGCTGTTCGACCACCTGGAGGGCGGGCTGTCGGTGGCGGTGTGGGACATCGCCTTCGATGAGTACGGAGACATCGAAGAAGGCCCTCCGGTAAGTCTTGTGACGCTATTGTCCTACAGGAGCAGCGGGGAGGACTCCCTGGTGGATACCTTTGCGGAATTGCAGGAACTCCTCGAGGACGAGGGCGGCGTCCGGTTCGATTCCGTTGACGTTGGGACAGACCGGGACGCGGAGATCGTGGACATCGGCGGGGACTACTCCCCGGGTTATGTATTGAGCGATGGATATGTGATCATCGCCAGCACTGAGGACTCGCTGGTCGAAACCGTTGAACTGCAGCGGGGTCTCGGGGACGATCTGAATGCAAACCCGGAGTACGAAAGAGCGATCGGGCTTCTTCCAGAAGACAAGCACTTCCTGGCTTACGTGGACCTCAATGCGATCATCCGGGAGACGGACCCGGAGGCCTTTGATCTCGATGTCGACCTTTACTCCTCCGATGGCAGAGACGCTGAGAAAGTCGACGGACAGGCGCTTCTGGAGGAGAGCATAGGCGCAGCAGCAGCCACCTACACGCTGGGAAGGCAGGGAGAGGACGGGCGGGACCGGTACTCAGTAGTGCTGACGTTGTTTCCAGAGTAGCAGCCGGGGCAGCGAGGCGGGAATCAGGGGTTCCCGTCGACCTGAACCGTGACTATATCCACGCCGTGGAACTTCTGGTGGCGCACGGCTGAAGCGTGGTAGCGCAACAGCCGGAGGGACAGATCATCGACCGTTGGCAGGGCGGCTTCGTCGGTCAGGAAGGCCAACTGGTCCTCAATGTTCTCGCGGCGAGTCGTGGCGACGAACTCCAATTCCGCCCTGGTGGGCTGAAGCCGAGCGGCGATGACCAGTCGCGGTCTGCTCGAGTCCCCGGCATCATCCTCATGCAACAGCAGAGTGGCGAGGGTCTCCTCGCCGGCTGACCGCAGACGCGATGTGGAAGCTTCATTCCACGACAGCCGGGATGCGATCCCGGCGAGAAACTCATCGATCTCCGGCAGGGAAGACATGTCCAGCGCGGCCTCGAGACGGGCGCGGCGGGCGCTGGTGGCTTCGAGCAGGAGGGTCATCCCGATAGCGACGATTGCGCCGATGGTAACGCCGCTACCGAGGAGTGCGCCGAGGTCGTCCCCAAAGAGGTCGCCGGTGAGGGGGTGACCTTGGAGCCCCAAGCCCAAGGCGCTGGCAAGGGCGACAACCATTATCCGCCGGGATTCGAGACCTTCCCGCATGATCGTCTGAAAGCCGTTGACGAAGAGGACGCCCATGGCAAGCACCAGGTAAGCGCCCATCACCGGCCCGGGAATCGCCAGCAGGAGTGCGGTGAACTTGGAAAAGAAGGCCAGCGTTACGATGACGGCCGCCACGCCAACACCGACCCGACGGGCAGCGACGCCGGTGAGGTTGACCAAGGAAACACTGAGGGAGGAAATGACCACCGTGGGCAAGGTGACGGCGAGGGCGGAAAGGAACATTCCAATGCCATTGACGCTGACCATGCCCTGGACCTGACGGAAGTCGATGGCCCTCGGCGTCCGCCGGGAGCCCTGCTGAATCGCCACGCCATCGCTGATCGTCTTGAGCCCGAGCACCAGCGTGAGAATCGCAAAGGAAGGCAACAGGGCCCAGAACTCTTTACCCGGCGTGAAATCGAGGCTCAAATACGGCAAGTCAGGAACGCCAAACCATCCGGCGCTGACGATCTGGTCTCCGTTGAGCACACCGAACGGGGCGGCGACGGCGCATCCGGCCAGGATGCTGACGACGGGCGCGACCAGGCGCCAACGTCCGGCGGCGTGCAGCATCATGATGACGGAAACCAGCAGCGTCACCCCGGCGATGGCCGGGCCGGCTGCCACCGGGGCACCGGCGGGAAGATCCCGGACGGTGTCGAAGGCAATGGGCAGAACGCTCACGGCGACCAACATGGTCACCGTGCCGGAGACGGTCGGCGTGATAATTCGCCGAAGGGTCGGCAGCCACCAGGCGAGGGCGACCTGAATAACGCTGCAGACCACCAGCAGGCTGGCGAAGGTCGCCGGCCCGGCCACAGAGATCGCCGCCACCATAATCGCGATAAACATCGACCCGGGCCAGGTGAGGGCGACGTGGCCTGCTCCGAACCACCCCAGCCGGGCCGACTGGAACGCGGTGATCAATCCGGAGATCAGCATACCGGCGAAGACGCTCCACGCCAGGTAGGTTTGGTCGAGCCCCGAGGAACGAATCGCGACGGCGACGTACAGCACGGTGGGGGCGACTATGAGCAGGGCACCCTGAAATCCGACGACGAGAGCTACCGAGGGAGGACAGGCCTCTTCGGGTTCAAACCGAATAGGCTGTTCCGCGTTGCCAACAGTCAATAGTTAACCCTTACCCCAAGGTCCTTCAGCCGGGACAGTTTACGGAAACACTTGCCAGGGCAGGCCGATAATTTATGACCGCCATACTATAGCGGCAACCACGGGCAGGCCGACAGGAAGGGTTTCGTCTCAGGCAGTGCAGCTCAACGCCAACGGGGATGGATTCCCGCCCCGCCTACGCGGGGGTGACGTTCCTGCACAGGAATGACGGGAGAGTGTATTTGACGACACTCCCCAGGCAGAGTGCTGTTAGTCTCCAGAACGGAGTTGAGGGCGTGAGAGGTTAATTGGCTTGACTGGAGGATGAGGTGGTGGAGGTGAGGGGAATCGAACCCCTGACCTCCTGCGTGCAAAGCAGGCGCTCTCCCATCTGAGCTACACCCCCGGGGTCCGCCCCGGCGCGGCGGCGGGGGCCGCCAAGCGAGGCGTTTTCATTGTATCATGGCGTTTGGCGAGGGGGGTTCCGCGCAATCCTCCAGTCTGCCTGGGGAGGCCAAGATGGCACCAACGATCGGCCCCTACGGTTCATGGAAGTCTCCGATAACCACGGATTTGATCGTGGGGGAGTCGGTAGGGCTGGGACAGATTGCCCTGGACGGGGATGATGTTTACTGGGTGGAGATGCGTCCGTCGGAAGGCGGGCGGAACGTCGTGGTGAGGCGGGGTCCAGGCGGGACCGTCACGGATGTCACTCCTGCGCCGTTCAACGCGCGGACGAGGGTGCATGAGTACGGCGGCGGAGCTTACGAGGTGAGGCGCGGCATGGTGTTCTTCACCAACTTCTCGGACCAACGGGTGTACCGGCAGGTTGCGGGGGAACAGCCAATACCGGTAACGCCGGAAGGGGACTCGCGGCACGCGGACTTCGAGGTGGATGCCCGGCGTTCCAGGCTGGTTTGCGTTCAGGAAGACCATTCGGGAGACGGGGAGGCGGTGAACTCGGTGGTGGCCATTCCGTTATTCGAAGGCGCTGCCGTTGCGGTCGTGGAGCCGGAGCCGCTGGTTGGAGGGTCCGACTTTTTCTCGTCGCCGCGGTTGAGCCCCGACGGGTCTCGTATGTGCTGGCTTAGCTGGAACCATCCCAACATGCCGTGGGACGGGACGGAGCTGTGGGTCGGGGAGCTGGACGGCGCCGGCCGGGTGGGGGAGCGGAAGCTGGTGGCGGGAGGAGGGGGGGAGGCGATAACACAGCCGGAGTGGTCTCCCGATGGGCGGCTGTATTTCGTCTCCGACCGGAGCGGGTGGTGGAACCTTTACAGGTGGTCCGGCGGGACGGAGACGGAGTGCATTCTGGCGATGGAGGCGGAGTTTGCCAGTCCGCAGTGGGTGTTCGGGGCCAACTGCTACGGGTTCGTTTGCCCGGAGTCGGCGATCTGCGCGGTGAACCGGGGAGGCGTTTGGGGCCTGCTGGAGGTCGACCTGGAAACGGGTGACTGCTGGAACGTGGATACCCCCGGGTACTCGGCGATGGGCCGTTCGGACCTCAGGGTGGCCTCCCCTTATGTCGTTTTCGAGGCCGGGGGGCCAACGAAGCCGAACGCCCTGCTGCGGCTGGACCTGGAAATGAGGAGTGTGGAGGAGCTTCGAGTCTCGAATCCGGCGGGGGTGGACCCGGGGTACTTGTCGGCGCCGGAGACGATGGAGTTTCCGACGGAAGGGGGACTGACGGCCCACGCATTCTTCTATCCTCCGGCCAACCGGGACTTCCAAGGGCCGGAGGGGGAGAAGCCGCCGCTCCTGCTCAAGAGCCACGGCGGTCCGACCGGGGCGACCTCAAACGCGCTGGACCTGGGGATACAGTTCTGGACAAGCCGGGGGTTCGCGGTGGTGGACGTGAACTACGGAGGAAGCACGGGGTACGGGCGGGAGTACCGGCAACGTCTGGAGGGCAACTGGGGCATCGTGGACGTGGACGACTGCGTCAACGCGGCCCTGCACCTGGCGCGTCAGGGGCTGGTGGACGAATCGAAGCTGGCCATAGACGGAGGGAGCGCCGGAGGGTATACGACGCTGGCGGCGTTGACCTTCCGGGATGTTTTCTCGGCGGGGGCGAGCTACTACGGAGTGAGCGACCTGGAGACGCTGGCAAGGGACACCCACAAGTTCGAATCCAGGTATTTGGACTCGCTGGTGGGGCCGTATCCGGCGGAGGCGGAGGTGTACCGGGAGAGGTCCCCGATCAACTTCACGGAACGGCTGTCGCGGCCGATTATCCTGCTGCGGGGGCTGGAGGATCGGATCGTGCCGCCGGACCAGGCGGAGACGATGTTCGAGGCGGTTTGGGCGAAGGGGATTCCGACGGCATACATCCCGTTTGAGGGAGAACAGCACGGGTTCCGGCAGGCGGCGAACATCAAGCGGGCATTGGAGGCGGAGCTTTACTTCTACTCGCGGCTGTTCGGGTTCGAGCCGGCGGATGAGATTGAGCCGGTGAAGATTGAGAATTTGTAGGGCTGGCGGCGGCGGTGTGGGCGGACGCAGATGAGGCATTGCCGCAGCACGGCGATGGGCGGGTCTTCTTTCGACATTGGAGTAGGGACGGGGTATTATTGGGTGGCAAGTTGGCCGGGTTGCACTAGAAGCAACCCCAGGGTTTGAGGAGTTGTCATGCGTGGAGTAGCGATTGTTTCGCCGGTCCGGACGGCGGTGGGCAATTTTGGCGGAAGCCTGCGGGATGTATCCGCGGCGGAGCTGGCATCGACGGTTATCAAGGAAGTGCTGAACCGGACGGGAATCGAGCCTTCAAAGGTGGACGACGTTATCCTGGGACACGGCTATCCCAGCGGGGAGAATCCGGCTATCGGACGGCTGGCGGGGCTGAAGGCGGACCTTCCGATAGAGGTGCCGGGGTACCAACTGGACCGGCGGTGTTCATCGGGGCTGCAGGCGATCCTGAACGCGTCGATGCTGGTCCAGACCGACAACGCGGACGTGGTCATCGCCGGCGGCGTGGAGAGCATGAGCAACGCCGAGTTTTATGTCAATGAGTCACGGTGGGGGGCCCGGTTCGGGTCGGTGAACTTCCATGACCGTCTGGCGCGGGCGCGGGAGACCATCTCCCCCGAGGAGCGGTTCGGGTATATATCGGGAATGGTGGAGACGGCGGAGAACCTGGCCAAGCAGTATGAGATCGCCCGGGAAGAGCAGGACGAATATGCGCTGCGGAGCCACCAGCGGGCCGTCGCCGCCATCGAAGAAGGTCGCTTCGACGACGAGATGGTGGAGGTGCCGGTGCCCCAGCGGAGAGGCGACCCCAAACCGTTCAACAGGGACGAGGGGCCTCGGGCGGATACGTCTATGGAAGTGTTGGCTCGGCTGCGTCCGGTGATGCGGGACGGGACGGTAACAGCCGGGAACGCCAGCAGCCAGAACGACGCGGCATCGGTGTGCATGGTGGTAGCGGAGGACAAGCTGGAAGAACTGGGGCTGACTCCGATGGGGTACCTGAAGGGGTGGGCGGTCACGGGATGCCACCCGGCGTACATGGGAATCGGGCCGGTGCCGGCAGTGGGCAAGCTAATGGGCAAGGTTGGCATGTCCCTGGAGGACATGGACCTCATAGAGCTCAACGAGGCGTTCGCGGCCCAGGTTCTGTCGGTGCTGCGGGAGTGGAAGCTGTCCGATGAGGACAAGCTGAACGTGAACGGCTCTGGGATTTCGCTGGGTCATCCGATTGCGGCGACGGGGGCCCGCATCCTGACCACCCTGCTGCACGAGATGGAGCGGCGGGATGCCCAGTTCGGGTTGGAGACGATGTGCGTGGGTGGCGGTCAGGGCGTGGCGGCGTTGTTCGAGCGGCGGTAGGGGCAACGCGTGCCGTTCCTGCTCTGGGGAAACGGGGGTCTGGGTCCCTGCCTCCGCAGGGATAACGGGGAAACGGCAGGGCTGTTTCAGGGGAGAGCACCTTAACGGAGAAGGGCAATGGCGAAGCAGGAAAACGTGGCTGATGTGCTGTTGATCGGGGCGGGCGCGTCCGGCGGGGCGTTCGCGTGGAGCCTGTCCGAGGCGGGCATCAAGGTGGTATGCCTGGAGCAGGGAGGGTGGGTGCCGATGAACGCCTATCCAACCAGCGAGCCGGACAGCCAGCTGCACTGGCAGACTGACTTCGCCGCGAATCCCAACGTGCGCGGGTTGCGGGAAGACTATCCGGTCAACGAGGACGAGACGCCCATATCTCCGCTGATGTACAACGCGGTGGGCGGCAGCACCATTCACTGGGGGTCGCACTTCCCCCGGTTCCATCCATCGGACTTCCGGCTGAAGACGCTGGACGGGGTGGCTGATGACTGGCCGCTGGACTACTTCGAGCTTGAACCCTACTACGACCTGAACGACCGAATGCACGGCGTTTCCGGGCTGCGGGGCGACCCGGCCTATCCTCCCAAGCCGGAGCGGCCCTGTCCGCCGCTGTCCATCGGGCGGGCCGGGGAGCGGGTGGCGGAAGGGTTCAACAGGCTGGGGTGGCACTGGTGGCCGTCGGACAACGCCGTTTCGTCGGTGCGCTACGACGGGCGGGAACCGGACTACGGCGGATACCTGCGCTCCTTCAGCAGCTCGGACATCATCTACTGGCCCAAGGCGCTGATGAACGGGGCGCAGCTGCGGACCCACGCCCGAGTGCGGGAGATCCTGATGGACGAATCCGGCCGGGCCACGGGGGCACTGTACTACGACTCCAATGGAAACCTGCAGCGGCAGAAGGCGAAGGTGGTGGTGCTGGCGTGCAACGGCGTGGGGACGGCTCGGCTGCTGCTGAACTCCAAGTCGAGCCTCTTTCCTGAGGGACTGGCCAACTCCAGCGGGTTAGTGGGGAAGAACCTTATGCACCATCCGTGCGGGATTGCGCTGGGGATATTCGACGAGTTGTTCGAGCAGAAGGGCGGGCCGCGGGGCAGCGCAATGCTGAGCCAGGAGTTCTACGAGACGGATGCGAGCCGGGGGTTTGTCCGGGGATACGACATGCAGGTGCTGGGCAACGAGCTTCCCCCGCTGGCGGCGGCCCTGGGCGGTCTGCTGGGGGAGATGGTGCCGTGGGGCAGCGGGCACCACGACGCCTTTGCGGAGCGGTTCGGGCACATGGCGGGGATTACGCTGATGACGGAGGACCTGCCGGAGGAGCACAACCAGGTGACGCTGGACCCGGTGCTGACGGACTCGGACGGGATTCCCGCTCCAAAGATCCAGTACACGGTGAGCGAGAATACGAGCCGGATGCTCGACCACGCGGTAGCCCGCGCGACGGAGGCGCTGGAGGCGGCGGGAGCCAAGAAGGTGTCGTCCGCCAAGCTGCGGCGGAACGCGGGCTGGCACCTGCTGGGGACGGCGCGGATGGGAGACGACCCCGAGCGGTCGGTGGTGGACAGATGGGGAAGGGCGCATGACGTTTCCAACCTGTTCGTCATCGACGGAAGCATTTTCACGACCGGCGCCTGCATCAATCCGACGACGACAATCGAGTCGCTGGCGCTGCGTACGGCGGACTATTTGAAGGGCGAGGGGAGTGCGGTGCTAGCGGGGTAGCCGACTCCGGCGGCGCCAGCCGGGCCCGCCTTACTTCAACCAGCCTGTTCCGATGCGCAAGATGGCCCTTTCCCTGACCGGAGAGGGCTTTTTGCTGGCAGGCGCCCGTTGCGGGGGCCGGGTCGACCCTGCTAACCTGCCGGATGCGCTCAACGAGCGACATTGTCCCCAGGAGTTTGGCGATGCCGAGGGTAGTCCATTTCGAGATTTGCGCTGACGACTTGGAACGTGCCGAGAGGTTCTACTCCGAAGTCTTCGGCTGGACGGTGAACAAGTGGGAAGCCGAAGGCGGGTTCTCCTATCCGCTGGTCATCACGGGGGAGGAAGGAGAATACGGAATTAACGGCGGCCTGGTGCAGCGGCACGACCCGGCGCACGTTACCAGGATAGTCCTGGATGTTCCGTCGGTGGACGAATACGCCGCTAAAATCGTCGCCGGAGGAGGGGTCCAACTGGTCCCCAAGTTCACCGTGCCCGGAGTGGGCTATGCCGCCTACTTCAACGACACCGAGGGCAATTCCTTCGGAATCTTCCAGGATGACGAAACAGCCGCCTAGCGTCCAGGCCGGGAGCGGGGCCGTAATTGACGTTATCAGGCCTCGGCGATAGTATGAGCCGAACCGCTACGGTCAGGTTAGAGGTTCCCAAGGCCAGGGGTTATAAATGCGAGGAGGACAAAGATGGCGGACGTATACGGCGAGGGAGATTTCCAGTACACCTTCGTTGAGGATTGGATGAAGCTGCCGGAGGGGATGACCCTGCTGGAATGCCCCGGCGTGGCGGTGGACGGCGAAGACCGGGTGTTCATACTGACCCGGGGCGAGCATCCGATTTTCGTGTTCGACAAAGACGGGAATTTCATCCGCACCTTCGGGGAGGGGTTGTTCAGCAACCGGACCCACGGTCTCTATTACAGTCCCAGCGACGGCACCCTGCTGGCGGCGGACGACGGCATCCACACCATCCAGAAGTTCACGCCGGACGGCGAGAAGGTGATGGAGATCGGGGAGCGGAATCATCCGGCGCCGCGGTGGAGCGGTCAGCCGTTCAACCGGCCGACGTCGGCGGCGATCCGGCACAGCAACGGGGATGTCTACATCTCCGACGGGTACGGCAACTCGCGGATCCACGTCTACACTGGGGAGGGGGAGTACAAGTTCTCCTGGGGCGAGCCCGGGATTGACGCAGGGCAGTTCATCCGCCCGCACAATATCGCGGTGGACGATAACGAGAACGTCTACGTGGTGGACCGGGAGTGCCACCGGGTCCAGATCTTCGACCCGGAGGGCGGGTTCATCACGATGTGGAGCAACATCCACCGGCCCGACTCGATGGTGCTGTGGGGAGACCACATCTACATCGGGGAGCTGAACGGCATGGGCGGCGTGGACGACGCGCCGGGCCTGGGCCACCGGGTGACGATCTACGACCTGCAGGGCAACCGGGTGTGCATGTTCGGAGACAAGGAAGAAGGCGAGGGTCCCGGGCAGTTCATCGCGCCGCACGGCATCGCGGTGGACTCGACGGGGGCGATCTACGTATCCGAGGTCTCGTACACGATCCGGGGGTCGAAGATGGACCCGCCGCGGGAGCTGCGGAGCTTCTCCAAGTACACACCGGCGTAGCGTCCCGCAGGAAGCGGGTCACCCCAAGCAGGAAACGAGGAACCCCGGCCTCCATCAAAGGGAGGCCGGGGTTCGACGGCAACTCCTCTAATCGGGCGTTTTGGGAGTCTGATGATCACCGTCGAAGTATTCGCAGCATCCTGGTTTTCGGCTTTATTGTTGGCCGCGGGAGCTTTCTTCTACCTACTGTCCGAGATTCGGAAGGTGCGTACCGAACTGGTTAATGAAACCAGGAATGTGCATAACGAGTTGCTTGCTGAAATCAGGAATGCGCGCGTTGATTTAAGGTCGGAAATTCAGTCGGAAGCCCAGGAACGGCGGTCGGATACCCAGAGAATACTGGAGGCGATATATTTCCACCGCCACGACGACGAAGGCGCGGCAATCTTCTACCCGCCACCACCATCCAGCTAACCAGCGACCAATCCTCTCTACCCTCGCCTTGCAGCGAAAGCCAGAAGCCAGGAACTTCCTTCCCCTTCGATAGTGGAGGGGCGGGGATACTCATCCAGGAGGTATTGTCACGTCAACCAAAGACCTGGCGAAAATCGAGCGCGTGGACCTGCGGGAGGCGTGGCCTAACGAGGCGCAGAATTTTACTCCCTGGCTGGCGGAGAACATTGCCGAGTTGGGGGAAGCGCTAGGGATGGACCTCGAGTTGTACCAGACGGAAGCGCCGGTGGGTGGTTACTCCCTGGACATCCTGGCCACAGACGTTAACAACAACCGCCCGGTCATCATTGAAAACCAGTTGGAAGCCACCGACCACACGCACCTAGGGCAACCGCTGACGTATGCCGCAGGATTCGACGCTGGGGTAGTTGTCTGGGTAACGCGCGAATTTCGCGACGAGCACCGGCAGGCATTGGATTGGCTGAATCAACGGACGGGGGAGGATACGCAGTTCTTCGGGGTGGCGGTCGAGTTGTGGCGGATTGCCGATTCGCCACCGGCACCCCATTTCCGGCTGGAAGCAACCCCGAATGAGTGGAGGAAGCAAAGTCTGGCGACGACAAGACGAGAACCAAGTTCTACGTCAGAACGCCACGAACGATACAGGGATTTCTTTCAACCCCTAATCGACAGACTTCGTGAGGAGCACCGGGTCACAAACAAAAGAACATCTTCACCGAGGAGGTGGTACATCCTACCAACCGGCGTTATTCGAGGAACCCATTACGCGGCGGGCTTTGGTGGTCAGGGGCGGGTCCGGGTCGAAATTTATATCGACAGCGGCGACGCGGATCAGAATTTCGACATCTTTGAGAGCCTTTCGGAGAAGGGCGACGAGATAGAAGCAGCTTTGGGTTATCCGCTGGATTGGCAGCCGTTGGAAGGCCGCCGGGCCTGCAGGATTGCTTTGTCACGTCCCGGAAGCATCTATGACGACGAGGAGACCCTGCATGAGATTCGAGACTGGATGGTGGAGAACCTCCTCGCCTTCAAGGAAGTTTTCGACCCGAAGCTAAGGGATTTGGTGGACTGATGACCGGTTATGAACGCACTGTAACCGCCGCCTGGGCCGACGTCGTCGAGGCGTTGGAGCGGTGCTATGAGCTGGGGTGGACGGATGGGCTGCCGGTGGTGCCTCCGACGGACTACCGGGTGAGGGAGTTTGTCGAGGCCTCGGGGCGTGATTCATCGGAGATTGTGGGGGAACTGCCGGAGCGGCGGAGGGAGATAACCGTCGGGCATGTGGCGGCCAACGCGGTCATGGCGGGGTGCCTGCCGGAGTATATGCCGGTGGCGCTGACGGCGGCGGAGGCGATGCTGGACCCGGTGTTCAACCTGGTGGGGCCTTCATCGAGCCTGGGGGGAGCGGGTATCCTCGTTATCGTCAACGGGCCGGTGGCGGCGGAGCTGGGGATAAACGGACGGAACAACCTGTTCGGTCCGGGAAACCGGGCAAACGCGACCATTGGGCGGTCGATCCGGCTGATTTTGATGAACGCCTGCGCGGCGGTGCCGGGGCTTTTCGACCGGAGCGTCATCGGGCACCCGGGGAAGTACAGCTACTGCATCGCCGAGGCGGAGGGGGAGACCCACTGGAACCCGCTGCACGTGGAGCGGGGGTTTCCCGCGACGGACAGCGCAGTGACGGTGTTCGCAGGGGAGGCGCCCCGGCAGGTGCGGGCGGTGGGAAGGCCGGAAGCGATCCTGTACAGCATTGCGGACACGGCAGCGACGCTGGGGACATCGATGTCGACGGGAGGATCGGTGGGGGACCGCTCCGCCGGGGTGAGGCAGGGGGAGATAGTGGTGACGATCGCCGGGGAGAGCAGGCTATGGCGGGACTGGTCCAAGGCGGACGTGCGGGAGTACCTGCATCAACGGATAAGGCGTCCGGTGGCGGAGCTGAAGCGGGCGGGGGTGATGGACGATCCAGTGGCCCCGGAAGACGAAGAGACGATGGTGGACCTGATTGGCAGTCCCGACGATATCATGGTGGTGTTCGCCGGCGGAGAGGAGGCGAATATGTCGTCGGTGATCCCGAGCTGGGGGCCGAAGGTGGGAAGCACGGCGGTGACGAGGGCGGTCCGGTAGCGGGAGAACTCAGGAAGCGTTCCACTTTGGGTGGTAAGGCCCGTGACAACCGGGGTCTGGATTCCCGCCTGCGCGGGAATGACGGGAAGAGAGGGAAGCAGGGGCGGCGGGGGAAGGGTGTTGATTGATTGGAAAGGAGCGTGACGGTATGACTCAGGCGAATCGGGCCGAGTATGTGCTGGTAGACCCGACCACGGAGCCGGTGGTTGCTCCGTTCGACGGAGCGCCGCGACTGGCGTCGCTGGCCGGGACAAGGCTAGGGATAATCGACGACAGCAAGCGAAACGCGGACGTGCTACTGGAAGAGCTGATCGAGGTGCTGCGGACGCGGTACGAGATTTCGGAGGTGCGGTGGCACCGGAAGCCAAGCGCATCGCGTCCGGCTGACCCGGCCGAGATGGCCCGGCTGGCGGAAAGCTGCGACGCGGTGATCGTCGGGGTGGGGGATTGAGGGTCGTGCAGCGCGTGCAGTGTGCACGACGGGATCCACGTCGAGCAGGCGGGCATTCCTTCAGCCACGATATGCACCGACCGGTTCGTCCACACGGGCGGGGCGATGGCGCAGATGTGGGGCGCGCCGGACTATCCGACAATCTACATGCCGCATCCGATTGAGAACCTGACCCGGGAGCAGTTGAGGGAGCGGGCGGAGGAAATCGCGCCGCGGGTGGCGGCGATCCTGACCGGGGGCTGACCACGGCCAGGGGTTTTCCGGTCGCGCCTTCGCGGACAGCCGGAACACCGGCCGGAGGAACAAGGGCGCAATTCCCCTTGTCCGTTAATCCGATAGAGGATCCCAGTTGGGAACGATAACAGACAAACTGGTTGCTGTTATGGCACTGGTCGTCATCGCCGTTTGCCTGGTCGCCGGGGCGTTGTTCATCAGCATCTACGGCCCATTGAAGAACACGGCTGACAACCTGGAAGCGGCCTCCGAATCCGCGGTGGTGGCGTCGGACAACATGATTGCCGTCACCGATGACCTGGCCGAGGTGGTGGCCGCCGCCCACGAAGCATCCAGCAACCTGGCCGAAATCACCGGGGAGATGAAAGTGGCGTCGGACAATATTGCGGCGGTTTCCGAAGGGGTGGCAGAGATATCAGAAGAGGTGAACCAGGCTTCGGAGCAACTCACCGCCGCGTCCCAGAAGCTGTCGGCGACGGTGGACGAAACCAGGGAGAGCGTGGGAACGGTGCTGGACAATCTCCGAGGAGCGGGCATGATTTTCGGAGGGAACTGACGGGGCCAGCGATTGCCGAGTTATCCCCGCAACGCCGGGGGAAGCAGAATGGGTATGGAGTCCTTGATGGGGTAACCGTCGTCGCAGGGGTCGCAATGGAGCGACCCCTCGATTATCTCTTTGGAATCCTCGGTGACGACGTTCAACCGGAGTTCCCCTTTGCAGACGGGGCAGGCGAGGATTTCCATCAAGTCTCGTTTCAAGATTCCTCCGACATGCGGCACTCCATGGCGGCGCCCGATGTTTTCATTCGAATCGTTGGATCCCAGGCCTCACGGTTCCAGGCCCGCCTCGAACAAGGCGGAAAGGACGTCGGCAAGTCCAATGACGATTACTCCGGCAATGAGAACGGCGGTGGTACCCGTGAGTTCCCTGCGCGCGCGCGCCCACCATCCGGCGGGACCGGGTCCGCTCTCAGGAGAGGCCCGGCGGCGCAGGAACCATACCATGCCGAACATATACAGGGCCAGAGCCACCTTGACGGTCAGGACGACCACGTAAGCGGTGGAGACGGCGCCGGCAGTCAGGCGGGCGGCAGACAGGACGATTCCGGTGATGATGAGGAGGGCGATGGCGGTGTTGACCAGTCCACGAAACTCGCCGCCGATGGCGCGCTGGGGGGCATCCCCGGCAGGAGCACGTTGGAATGCAGGGCGCAGGACGAGGAGGTAGAAGATGCCGCCGCCAACCCATGCTACGGCGCCGAGGGCGTGACCCCATCGGACGATAACGAGAATCCAGTCCAGCGGGTCCATGTTACTTCGTTGAGGGAAGGGAGGACACGGAGGGATTATCCCAAGCCCATGCTTTCTAGGATTTCGACGATGGTTTCCAAGTCCATGTTGCGGGTGACGACCCGGGCCACATTGCCATCGCGGTCGATGAAGTAGGTGGTGGGATAGAACTCGACGCCGTAACGCTGAGCGACGGTCTGTTGGCGGTCGGTGGCAAAGTCGAAGGTCAGGCCGTACTCCTCCACGAAGTCCCGGGCATCCTGCTCGGAATCGAATCCGCGAGGGACGAAGAGAGCGAGGAAGCGGACATCCTCATCCTGGAAATCGCGCCAGGCCTGTTCAAGGTGGGGCATTTCCTGTCGGCAGGGCGGGCAGGATGGGTACCAGAAGTTGAGCACAACGTTGGTCCGGCCGGCCTGGTCGGAAAGGGCAAAGGGGGAACCGTCGAAGAGGTCAACCTGGAAGTCCTGGGCGGGTTCCCGGGTAGTGCAACCGACAAGCAAGGTTAACACAGAGGTTGCCAGCAGAAGCAGGATGGGGAAGCGCAAAGGGGTTTTCAACATGGGTGAGGGAGAAGGGCCTTTTCGTCAGTGGAGGCGGGATTCATTCATTCTATCCAGCGGGGTTGAAGAGGGTCAATCGGCCCTTGACGGAGATTCGGGGCCGGGTACAATCGCAGGAATCCGGTGGAGTTTCAGGCCAGAGAGGGCGTTTCTATGAGATTAGAGAACAAGGTGGCCCTGATCAGCGGGGGAGCGCGGGGACAGGGCGAGGTGGAGGCGAAGCTGTTCGCTCGGGAAGGGGCCAAGGTGGTCATCGGTGACATTCTGGAGGATGAGGGGCGGCGGGTGGAGGCGGAGATCAACGAACTGGGCGGGGAGTGCGTGTTCGTGACCCTAGACGTTACGAAGGAGGAGGACTGGCAGCGGGCGGTGGCGACGGCGGCGGAGCGGTTCGGGAAGCTGGACATCCTGATCAACAACGCAGGGATCTTCAAACTGGGAGCGGTGGAGGACACGACCCCCGAACTATGGGACGAGATCATGGACATCAACAGCAAGGGGGTGTTCCTGGGGACGAAGTACGCCATCCCGGAGATGCGGAAGGCCGGAGGCGGGTCTATCGTCAACATATCGTCAGTAGCGGGGTTGATCGGGACGCAGTACTCGGCAGCCTACGGGGCTTCCAAGGGGTCGGTACGGCTGCTGACTAAGGCAACGGCGACGACCTACGCCAGAGAAGGGATACGGGCCAACTCCGTGCATCCCGGAGTCATCGAGACGCCGATGACGGCGCCAAACCTGTTGAGCAATGAGGAGACACGGCGACGGTCCATCGAGCGGCACCCACTGGGCCGGATCGGGCAGCCGGAGGACGTGGCCTATGGAGTGTTGTTCCTGGCTTCGGATGAGTCGTCGTTTATGACGGGGAGCGAGCTGGTGATTGACGGAGGGTTGACGGCGCAGTAGAGCGGTTAGCAGCGGGTTACGCTGGGGGATGCATCCCCCAGACCCCCTGAACGAGGCGGGCCTGGATTCTTTCCAAACTGGGAAGGCCGGTTCAATGAGCCGGCCTTCAAGCGTTATTTGCAGGGTCCCGGGTTAGCGGCCCATGGCGTAGCCGTCGCGGCGGAGGTCGGCGCCGGCGGAAAGGCCACCGCGTTCCCGGTCGATTTCGATGCCGCAGAGGGCGCCCATGCGGGGTGTCCAGTCGTTCCAAACGTCGACGTCGTGGCCGCGGGACCTCAGTTCTTCGACGGTGTCCTCGCTGATGCGTCCCTCGGCTCCAACGAGGCCGGGGTAGTAGGCGTGGGGCCAGAAGGAGTTGGGGAAGCTCCAAGTGGATACGCGGGGAGCTTCGACGGCCTGCTGGACATCCATGCCAAACTCGACCATGTTGAGGAACATCTGGGTCATGGACTGGCACTGGACGTCGCCGGCCGGGGTGCCGAAGGGCATCCAGAGCTTGCCGTCGCGGAAGGCCATGGCCGGATTGGGCGTGAGGCGGGGACGCTTGCCGGGGGCGAGGCAGGCGGGATGGCCGGGGTCGAGCCAGTTCTGGGAGCCCCGGGCTGAGACGACGAAGCCGAGGCTGGGGACGACGGGGGAGCCGCCAATGCCGTCGCTGGGAGTGGCGGAGAAGGCGTTGCCCCAGCGGTCGACGGTGCAGATGTAGCTGGTGTCGGCCTCCATGCGCCCGGCGACGGGTTCGGGGCGGCGGTACTTTCCGTTGGCATGGCCATTGACGCTGTCGCCTCCCTGGAAGGCCCAGGGATCGCCCGCTTGGGGCATTTCCGGGTTGGCGCGGCGGAGGTCGATGAGCTGGCGGCGGAGGGCACCGTAGGCCGGGTCGAGGAGGCCCTTCATGGGCACTTCAACGAAATCGGGGTCGCCGTAGAAGGCGTCCCGGTCGGCATAGGCCAATTTCAGGGCCTCGATGAGGGTGTGGAGGTGATCGGGGCTGTTGTGTCCCATGCTGCCGAGATCGCAGCCTTCGAGGATGCTGAGGGCCTGGAGGGTAACCGGGCCCTGGGTCCAAGTCCCGCAAGTGTAGACATCGGTGCCCTTATAGTTGATGGTGGGAGGCTGGTCGACGCCGACGTGGAATCGCGCCAGATCGTCCATGGTAAGGAGGCCACCTTCCTCCTGAATGAAGCGGACGATTTCCTCGGCGATATCACCCAGGTAGAACAGGTCGCGGGCGGCCCGGATCCCGCCCTCGCGGTCGTTGCAGGACTGCTCGGCTTCCATCATGCGCCGGAAGGTGCGGGCCAGGTCCTGCTGGACGAGGACATCGCCGGTTTCCAGGGGAAGGCCGTCGCGGAAGAAGCGGGCGACGGTGCTGGGCCACTTGATGGTCTCCCGCTCATCGTGGATGAGCTTGGGAGCCTCGCGGACAAAGGCGTTGTGGAGGGACTCGGGGATGGGGAAGCCGCGCTCCGCGATTTCCAGGGCTGGGGTGACGACCTGGGAAAAGGTCATGGTGCCGTAGAGCCTGAGGGCGGTGAGCCATCCGTCCGCGGCGGCGGGGGTGACGGTGCGGAGAACACCGGAAGGAAGCTGCCCGTCGTGGTTCCGGTTGAAGTAGTCGACGGTGGCGGCCTGGGGCCAGCGGCCCAATCCGCTGATGCTGACGATGTCGCCGCTGGCTACGTCATGGACGATGATGGGGGCGACGCCGCCCAGGCTGGTGTACTGGGGCAGGACAACGTTGAGAGTCAATCCGGCGGCGACACCCGCGTCAGTCGCGTTGCCGCCCTCCTCCAGGATACGGAAAGCGGCGCTGGTAGCGAGATAGTGTCCGGTGGACGCCATGTGGGTGGTGCCGGTGATGAGGGGGCGGTAGGACCTCAAGCCTAGTGCCACGGTTGCACCTCCTGGGGGAGATTGTCGTCGGGATGGAACCGTCCCGCTGCGTCAGTTCAGGTCGGAAAGGCGGGGCATGACATCGTTGGCGAGGAGGGACATGGATTTCACCCATTTCTCCTCGGGTTCCCACTCGTGGCCCATGGCCAGCAGGACGCCGAAGCCGCCAACGTCCTGGTGCAGCTGGCGGAGCTTTTCCGTAACGTCGTCCACGCTGCCCACGATCCAGACGTTGTCGATGAGGTATTCGGGAGTAACCTGCTCGTCGGGGATTTCCCGGTCGCCCTTGAAGAGGCTGAGGGAGTCCATGTGGGCCATGAGGGGGATGAAGTAGCCGCGGAAGTCGCGGCCGATGGTGCCGTTGAGGACTTCATCCCGGGCTTGCTCGGTGGTCTCGGCGACGTAGATCTCCTTGGCGATGCGCCACTGGGAGCGGTCGGGAGTCCTGCCGGACCTGGCTGCGCCTTCCTCCACGGCGTCCCAGTGAGTCTTGAGGGTCTCCGTCGGGACGAGGTTGATGCTGAGGGGGAGCCAGCCTTTCTCTCCGGCGAAGACCAGGGTCTCGGACTTGGCAGAGACGCCGGCCACGCCGATGGGCGGGTGGGGTTTCTGGTAGGGGGTCATGTGGAACTGGAGACCGATTTCCGGCACGGGCTGGGGTATGTTGAACTTCCAGAAGGGGTGCTCGTAGACTCCGGGGGCAGGGTTCTCCCACATCTGGAGGATGAGCTCGATGGAGTCGCGGGACATGCCGCGATGAGCGCCGGTGGAAGCGTCGAAGCCGAATACCTCGAAATCGCCGGGAAAGCCGCCGGAGCCGACGCCCCAGTGGAACCTTCCCTTGGCCAGGTTATCCAGCTGGGCAACTCGGTGAGCGATCATGAAGGGGTCGTGGTTGGGCATACAGGTGACGCCGGTGCCGAAAATGAGGTCTTTCGTGCGGGACAGGGCGGCGGCGATGAACTGGTCGGGGGCAGGGATGTTTTCCCAGACAGTGGTGAAGTGCTCGCCGATCCACGCTTCGCGGTAGCCGAGGCGGTCCAGGGTTTCCATCTGGACGAGGTCGGCTTCCATGGTGACGGCGGGGTCGGAGCCTGGGGGGTGGAGGGGCATGGTGAAGTAGCCGACTTGCATGGGCGGGGCCTCGCTTTCGATGGGTATAATCGTTGAGGGAGTATAAACCATCGCTCCGGGGTACTCAAACGAAGGGATTTCCAGGAATGCTTTACGAAGTAGAAGTGGTCGCGGGCGGGAACAGCCCGATGGACCTTAACCGGGTGTTCGATTTGCTGGGGGAGCCGGTTCCGGTGGTCAAGGTAGTCTCGTCCGACCTGTCGGGAGAGGATGTGTGGTGCGACGTTACGGGGTGGGGGGAGGAAGGGGCATGTCCGGCTTACGCAGTGCAGGCGGAGGACTCCGGGGAGGGGGTGGTGCTGCTGGTCTACGGGGGAGAGGACGGAATACGGCTGAAGCCGTCGAAGGGATCTGGTGAGTGGGACCTGTCCGATGGAGGGCAGTGGGGGGAGCCGTGCCTCATGCTGGGCGCGGACACCCCCTTTGAGAGCGCCGGATAGGGTGCGGGTCAGTCGTCGGCGACAGGGGCGGACTCCCGCTGGGTAAAAGCGGGCATGACCTCTTTGGCGAAGATGGAGAGCTGCTCCTTGAACTCGGGCCAGGGCATCCCTTCCGGCCACTGGAGGATCAGGTCTTCGAGGCCGGGGTACCTGGCTTCGACGTCTCGCAGGTAGGAGATGAAGTCGTTGGGGGGGCCGCAGAACCAGGCCTTTTGCTGGACACCGTCCTCGATGTAGGGAACCCGGGTTGGCGCGCCGGGGGTGCCCCAAGGGCGTCCCTGGGCGTCGGTGTAGCGGACAAATCCGAAGGGGGCGAACCACTTGTACCGCTCGTCGTGGTAGGGACGGACGCGCTCGATGGCTTCCTGCTGGGAACCGGCGATGTAGAAGCCTATGCCGAAGGCCATGTCCTGTCCGAGAATGACGTCGCGGCCGGCGGCTCGGGCCGCCTCGTGGAAGCCGGAGATGAGGCGGTCGGCGAGGACTTCTCCGGTGAGGGCGACGACGCCCTTGAATCCCATCCGGGCGATGTATTCGAGGGTGCGGCCGCTGGCGATGGGTTGCCATATCTCCACGGGTAGGGTGAGTGGCCGGGGGACGAGGGTGATGTCCTTGAGCTGGTAGCCGCGGTAGGGAACGTCGGCGGGAAGGTTGTAGTATTTCCCCTGGTGGGTAAAGGACTCTTCGTTGAAGGCCTTGAGGATAATCTCGATCTGCTCTTCAAAAAGCTCCTTGTTGGCGTCGTTGTCGATGACGGGAGCGCCGAAGGTCTCGACCTCCCGGGAGTGGTAGCCGCGCCCCACGCCGAAGATGAGGCGGCCGCCGGTCATCACGTCGGCCATGGCAAAATCCTCGGCGAGGCGTAGCGGGTGCCACATGGGGACGATGTTGAATCCGGCGCCGAACTTGAGCTGCCTGGTCATGCCGGCGAGGTGGACGCCGAGGAGGGTCAGATTGGGGAAGACCTCGTATCCCTCGCGCTGGAAGTGGTGCTCGGCGGTCCAGAGGCAGTAGAAGCCGAGCCCGTCCATGTGGACCGCCAGCTCCTCGGCATGGCGGTAGGGACGTACGAGATGATCGTTGGGATAGCGGCGATCATCGGCAGGGGTGCCGTCTGAGCCGACGTTCTCCAAGTCAGTTTGTCCGACGTAGAGGACTGAAAAGCGCTTGATCATGAGGCGTTGTCTCCGTGGAAGGTGGGTGTTTGCGGCGGCACTGATCGGACACCCGCGAATGTACCCGAATGCCAGGCCAACGGGGATTATATCACGGGGCATTGAGCGGTTATCCGCGGCCGCAAAGGGCCGGATATAATTGGCTATCCGCTGACGGCGGTAAACAGGGCAACGGACAATTTCCAGAAACTGGAGCAAGGTCAAGGAGAGGGTGATGGACCTGTCATTGGAAGGCAAGGTGGCGATGATTACCGGCGGGAGCCGAGGGCTGGGGAGGCAGTGCGCGACGGCGTTGGCCCGGGAGGGGTGCAGGGTGTCCATCTGCGGGCGGGACGCTCGGCGGGTGGAGGAAACGGTTGCGGAGTTCGCCTCCGAGGGATGGGATGCCCGGGGAAGCGGGGCAGACGTGACCGATGTCGAGGATACGGCCCGGTTCTACGAGGAAACGGTAGCGGAGATGGGAGCGCCGGACATCCTGGTGAACAACGTGGGAGGACGGCGGGGATCGATCCGGTTTGACGATACGAGCATGGAGCAGTTCCTGGAGGGGCTGGAGGTGAACCTGATCAGCGCGGTGCGGCTGACCAAGCTGGCCCTGCCGCACATGGAGGAGCGGGGCTGGGGGCGCATCATCAACATCGCCTCCATCTACGGGCGGGAGCACGGCGGGTCGATTGACTACATGACGGGGAAGGCTGGGCTGATCGCCTTTTCCAAGCACCTGGCCTTGCAACTGGCCCCGACAGGAGTGCTGGTGAACTGCGTGGCGCCGGGGTCCATAGACTTCCCGGGGAGCACCTGGGACCGGTTCCAGCGGTCATCGACGCCAGACCAGGTTAACGAGTTCGTGAGCCGGAACCTGCCGATGGGACGGTTCGGGTGGCCGGAGCCGATAGGGGAGACGGTGGCGTTCCTGGCGTCGGACCGGGCGAACCTGATCACCGGGGCGTGCATCAACGTCGACGGCGGCCAGTCGAAGTCGCTGTTTTAGGGGATACTGCCTGCAGCATGTGGGGAAGCCACCCCCATCCTAACCCCCGCCTACGCGGGGGCAGGCTCTTCCCCCGTCGAGGGGGAAGGGACGTTTGGGGAATTTGAGCCGGGGTCAGGCGTGTGCTAGGGTGCCGATGAACTCTCGCCAGGCGTTGACGCATCCCTCCGGGTCGGAGTGCTGGATGTATCCGGTGCCGCCGGGGATTTCGACGAGGCGGCCATTGGGGAGGAGATCGGCCATGCTCTGGGCGCGGTCGGCGGTGTTCATGGAGCTGTTTGCGCCGACGATGACCAGGGCCGGAGTCTGGATCTGGGGCAGGATGGGAGTCAGGTCCTGGGTGGAGAGGTAGCCGAGAGTCTCAACCACGACGCGGGGGTCGGTGTTCTTCATCTGCTGGGCGTACCAGTCGTGGTGGGCAGGGTCGGAGTGGCCCGGCTCGAGGCGCTGGTCGGCGGTGCGGTCCACCCAGGCATCGATTCCCTGGTCGATGATGAGCTGGCGGTTCTCGCCGTAGCTGGTGGAGGCCGTGAAGTTGTAGGGCGAGGTGCAGGCGGTGACGGTGTGGAGACGGTCGGGGTGGTCGTAGGCGAACTGGAGTCCGATGGTGCCTCCAATGGTTTCTCCAATGAAGTGGAACTTGTCCACGCCGAGCTGGTCGAGGAGGTTGATGAGGTCCGTCCCAAAGCCGCTGAGGGACCAGTCGTAGTCCGGGGGCGGAACGGAGGAGCGGCCGAAGCCGCGGGCGTCAACGCGGATGACCCGGTATTGACGGGCAAGCAACGGAACCCACTCGTACCAAAGGCGGGAGCTCTTGGCGTTGCCGTGGTGCAGGACGATGGTTTCCGGGGTGCGCCAGGGGTCGGTGTAGTCGTCGTCCTCATAGTACATGGCCAGATCGCCGGGAAGGTTGGCGATGGGCATGACATTCCTCCTAGTGACCGATTGGTTGTGGCTCCGAACGGGGCGGGTTTTCCGTCGTTGCCCGGTGGCTAGTCAACCAGGGGGATGGCGATTGAAACCCGGTAATGGTCACCGTGGACGGCGGTGGTGTGGCCGCGCCCGGTCAGGTCGTCGGCGAGAAGAACGTCGCCGGGGTTGAAGATGCGCTTGGTTCCGTCGCCCAACCCGATTTCGGCTTGTCCCTCGAGGGTGACAACGTACTGGCGGCGGGGTGCGACGTGGAAGTCCTGGAAGTCGCCGACCTCGGCGCGGCGGAACTGGATGCCGGTGGCGGCCTGCATGGCGGTGCGCTGGGCATTGGCCACCTGCTCGTAGGGAAGGTCCAGTTCCTCGAAGTGGGACTCACCGTCGTCGCCGGTGTAAACGCGTACTACCTGCATGGTGCTTTCTCCTGTGGGGGCGGTGGATGGGTGCTTGGTTGGCATGATAGCAACGGGGTTGGAGGCCGTCAATTTGGAGTCAGTCCGCCCGGCCGGTGGGGCAGAGGTCGCGGAGGCAGCAATCCGGGCAGCGGGGAGTCTTGCTGCAGGCCCGCTTGGCGTGTTCGTCGAGGAGGGCATGGTACTCGTTGAAGAGGGATGCATCCGATGGCAACGTCTGGTGAAAGAGGGACTGGTAGGCGGAATAGGAGGTGGCGCCGTTGGGAGCGGCAATTCCCATGCGGTGGAGGATGGCGCGGGTGTAGGCGTCGATGACGAAGGACGGTTTTCCGGCAGCGTATACGAGGATGTCGTCGGCGGTCTCAGGGCCGATTCCGTGGATGGAAAGGAGTTGGGGGCGTAGAGTGTCCAAGTCCTGCGCCAGAAAAGTAATAAGGTCTCCGGCGGACTCCCGGTAAACGTGGGCCGCGAAAGCCTTCAGCTTGCGGGCCTTGGCGTTGTAGTAACCGCTGGGGCGGATGACACCGGCTAGATCTTCCTCAGAGCAGCAGTGGATGGCCTCCAGGGACCAGAGGTTGGCCTGCTTCATGCGGGCGATAGCGAGTTCGACGTTGCGCCATGCGGTTGACTGGGCGAGTATGGCCCCGACGAACACGTCGAAGGGGCCGTCGCCGGGCCACCATCCCTGGGGGCCGTAGGCACGGTAGAGGCGGCGGTAGATTTCCGGCAGGAGGACTGACGGGCCGGGCGTCGTCACAGGAGCACCGGGATGCGGTCGGCCAGGGTGATTTCTCCAGTGGTGACGGCGCAGCGGTAGGCCAAAATCTCGACTCCAGAGGCGGCAGCCTGCCGGAGGGTCTGTCCGAAGAGGGGGTCAGCGTCGTCGTAAGGAGTGAAGTCCTCGGCATCGCCACGCTGGATGACAAACATGGCGGCGGCGCGGTATCCCTCGGACCGGGCGTGGATGAGGGTGTTGAGGTGCTTGACGCCGCGGAGGGTGGGAGCGTCGGGGAAGAGGGCGCGTCCATCCTCGACCAGGGTGACGGACTTGGTCTCGATGAAGCAGGGAGGGTCTTGCCCTTCCAGTAAAAGGTCGAGGCGGCTGTCGGTGTAGGTGACTTCACGGCGGACGGTGGTGTAGTCCGAGAATTCCCGGACGCGGCGTTCCCCGATGGCCTCGGCGGCCAGGGTGTTGGGGAGGCGGGCGTCGGCGGAGCACAGGGTGAATCCGAGGTCTACGAGGGAGAGATCGTAGGGGCATTTCCGGTGGTCGCCGGGGACGGGCCGGAGGAACATTCCGTAGCCGGGGACGAGGAGTTCGTGGAGGCGACCGGAGTTGGGCAGGTGGACCATCTGCTCCTGCCCGCCCACGTCAACGAGGGCGGCGAAGCGGTTGAGGCGGCGGATGAAGGCGCCGCGGACGAGGTTCGGAGGGAGTTTCACAGGCGTATCATGACGACCTAGGATAGTGTGGCAAATGTAGACAGGTGCGCGACTTTCGAATGATCGGACAAGTAGCTCATAAGTATATATAATGGGCGCACTTTGGGATGGCCGCAATGGCCAAGAGGAGTAACCGGTGGTAGTCGCGAGCGAAACCAATTTTCTTCAGGGTTTAGAGTCGGCCTGTGAGGCCACACAAAGCCTGTTGTGCATCGGGTTGGATCCGGATCCTTTGTTGTTGCCTATGGATGTGGATGACGTAGCTAAGTTTAATCGGTCCATCATTGAAGCCACCGCATCTTGTGCCGCCGCATATAAGCCCAATTTGGGGTTTTACGAAGCGCTAGGTCGAGAAGGATGGGATGCACTTAAGAGCACCGTTGAGTCGATCAGGGAGTTGGCGCCGTCGGCAATCATTATCGGGGACGCGAAACGGGGAGATATAGGACCAACAGCTAAAGCTTACGCCCGGGCGATGTTCGAAGTTTGGGAGTTTGACGCGGTCACGCTTAACGCTTGGGGCGGGCGAGACACGGTAAAGCCGTTTCTGGCCTTTCCGTCCAAAGGGGCTTTCATCTGGTGCCGTGGGTCAAACCCTGGTTCCGCCGATTTCCAAGACCTACAGGTTTGTGACGAAGGGGCAAGCGTTCCAATGTATCGGCGTGTGGCCATGCAAGCGTGCGAGTGGAACAAGGACGGCAACTTGGGATTATGTGTTGGAGCAACTGTGCCCGAGCAACTCGCGGACGTCCGGGCAACTTGCCCTGAGATGCCACTGCTCATTCCAGGTGTGGGGGCCCAAGGCGGGGACTTGGAAGAGTCTGTCAGGAAGGGTGTGGACAAGAACGGTCGCAGAGCCGTTGTGAACTCTTCCCGAAGCATAATCTATGCTTCAAACGGTGCCGATTATGCTCAAGCGGCTTGGCGAGAAGCGGAACGGTTGCGGAACGCGATCAATGCGGTCTTAGTCGAGGAAGGGAAGGGGTGGCCCTAGAATTCCGCTTAGGAGACACGATCCGCACCAAGAAGAAGCATCCCTGCGGGAATGACCTGTGGGAGGTGACGCGGCTGGGAGCGGACATCGGGATGGTGTGCCGGAAGTGCGGCCGTTATGTAATGCTCCAGCGGCGTTACCTGGAGCGGCGAGTGAAAGCGGTGTTGCCCCGGGAGGAGCCGGAACGGGAGTCCATTCCTGACACCGGGCCGGAGAGCGCCCTTCGTTGATAGCCGCTTCAATCAGGGATACTCTCCGGGACCACCGGGGGGTTGCTTTTCTTTGTCTCACCATTTTCGTGACCAGCGTCGGGATGGGGATGATATCCCCGGTCCTCCCGCTGTTCGCCGATCACGAATACGGCGTTACCAGAACGGAAATCGGCCTCGCCGTGGGCATGTTCGGCATCGCCCGCCTGTTTTCCAGCCTGCCGGCCGGGGTGCTTGCCCAGCGGTATGGTACCCGGTTCACCCTAATCCTGGGGACGGCCGTGAACCTGGTGGGCGCGGCGATGGTTGCGGTGTCCTTCAATTTTCCGTGGCTGATGGCGTGGCGGTTCATCGGCGGGTTGGGAGCCAGCGTCTACACCCTGGGGGTTTCGGTGTACCTGCGGGACGCGGCGACGCCGGAGTCGCGGGCCCGGTTCCTGTCGCTCCACGAAATGAGCATCCTGGTGGGGCAGAGCGTGGGGCCGATTTCCGGCGGTTATGTGGGGGAGTTCTTCGGGCTGCGGATGCCGTTAATCCTGCAAGCGGCATTCATCCTGGCCGCCTTGCTGGTGCTGTTCCTGCTGGTCCCGGAGACCAGCCCCAGGGCCGGGGGAGCGGCCCCGGCGGCGGCCCGGCGGGCGCCATCCGGAGCGGGAGTGGGCAGGCGGGGAGCCTTGATGCGGCTGCTGCTCAGCCCGGCGTTCATCTTCGTGGGGCTGTTCAGCCTGATGATAGTGGCGAACCGGCAGGGGGGCCGGTTCAGCGTGATGCCCCTGTTCGGCGAGAACAAGGGGTTTTCCCCGGACCAGATCGGGACGTTCATCAGCATCACCCACGTTCCCCAGTTTTTCACCACGATGGCGTCCGGGTTCCTGTCGGACCGGTTCGGGCGGAAGTTCCCCATCGTTCCGGCGACGGTGCTGATTGTGGCCGGGATCGGGGTGTTCGTGCTGGGGGACACCTTCCTTACTCTGCTAGTCTCGGGCGTGCTGCTGGGGTTGGGGGAAGGACTGGCCGGGCCGCCAACGGTCACGGTGTTCGCGGACATCGCTCCGCCGGGAATGGAAGGGGTGACGATGGGGCTGTACCGTACCTTCGGCGGTGTGGGGTCGGTGGTGGGGGCACTGGTGCTGGGGGGAATTGCGGACCTGGCCGGGTTCGCCTGGTCGCTGTGGGTGGACGCGGCGCTACTGGGAATCGCCGCAGTGGGGGTCATGCTGCTGGTGCGGGAAACGGCGAGGGGCCGGCGAGAGGGGGAAGGACGGATGCGGGGGGCTCCCGGCGGTTAAACCGGGGGTTGGGTTAACCGGCGGACTGGCCGGATGCGGCGAGATTTCGGGTGCTGTTCCATTCAGACCATTCCTGGTGGAAGCCGGTCAGGTCTGCAATCAGAGTGTCGATGAAATTGCTGACGGCCTTGCCGAGGAACTTGCCTTTGAGGGTGCATATTCCCATCTTGAAGGATGGGAAGAGATGGTCGAGGCGGGCGACGCCCAGCTTGTCGTGGTCGTCCGGGTGGAGGGTGAAGTCGCTGGCGATGGCAACGCCGAGGCCGATCTCGACGTAGCGCTTGATGAGCTCGGTGTTGTCCATTTCGAGGACCAGGTCGTAATTGACGCCGCGTTCTCTCAGGGATTGCTCGACGGTGCGGCGGGTCAGGCTTTCGGGCCCGGCCAGGATCAGAGGCCAGCGGGCGGCATCATCCAACTGGATGGGCTGCAAGTCGAGGAGCTCGTGGTTGGGTGGGGTCAAGAGCACCGCGCTGTAATCGAAGAGCTCGGTGAACTGGAGGGACGGGTCGTCGGCGGGAGGGGCGGAGCACAGGGCCAGGTCCAGTTCACCGGACTTCACCAGCTGCATCAAGGGGCCGTAAGGACGGGCGATGAGCCGGAGGCGGACATCCGGGTACTGGGACCGGAAGGACTGGATGGGTTGGGGGAGGTGGTGCAGCACCAGGTCGGGGTAGGCGCCCACGACGAAGGATCCCCGGCGCTCCGAGTAGTCCATCTGGTTCTTGAGGGTGTCGACGGAGTCCACGATGGGCGTGATAAGTTCGAGGAAGATCGAGCCTTCGGAAGTGAGCTGGATGGGCCGCTTGATGCGGTCGAAGAGGGTGATGCCGAACTCTTCCTCCAGCTTGCGAAGGTGGGTGGTAACGGTCGGCTGCCCGAGTTCCAGCCGCCGGGCGGCCTTGGAAACGCTCCGCAGCCGGGCGACGTGGTAAAAGCTGATAATCTCCCTAAGTTCGATGACGGCCCCCCCAAACATGCGCCGGGCAAGCTGGCGGCACGGATTATTCAATAGAATATATCATATAATATCACTTGACAAAATACGGCCGGAAAATCAGAATAACTAGCGTCCGTTAGTCTACCCAGCGAGAAGGGGCTAAAGGGCGGGACTCCGGCTCCACCACGCGATGACGGAGATGGCGACATGGCTTTTGTGATCACGGAGCCTTGTATCAATGTCAAGGATGCCTCGTGCGTGACGGTTTGCCCGGTCGACTGTATTCACACGACCGACGACGACGATATGTACTACATTAACCCGGACGATTGCATCGACTGCGCTTACTGCGAGTCGGTCTGCCCGGTGAACGCGATCTTCGACGAATTCACCGTCCCAGCCAACTGGCGGTCGTACATTATGAAAAACCGGCAGTACTATCAAAAATAGCGGACAAACGACCGAACTCCTGCGCACCCTTCACCGCCTGCCCGGGCTTTTCCAGATTGAGTCGCGGGTGTGCTGTACGGAGTTAACGTCAAACTTTGCCTACTCAACCCACGCCGGTCTATTGACCGGCGTTTGGCGTTTTAGCGCCCGGCCCGCCAAGGGAATCCGATGAGCCTTCTCTCCGAAACATTCCGCCGGATGAACGTCCTGGGGACGTTCAAGGAACTGGGGACCGACCGGCAACGGCGGGAAACGATGATTGCGCTGGCGTCGACGCAGATGCTGGTGCAGCTTTCGAGCATGCCGATAGCGATGACCATCCCGTCGGTGGCCCGCCATTTCGATGTGGACGTGGCGCAGGCGGCGTGGACGGTGATAATCCGCCTGTTGATGCTGGGCAGCACGGTGTTCCTGTCGGCGCGGTTGGGAGAGAAGTACGGGCACGTGCGGGTCTTCTACCTGGGCGTGATGGTGATGTGCGTTGGAAGTGTTCTGTCGGCCACGTCGCAGAACATCATGCAACTGGTGGTCTGGAGCGGTCTGGTCGGGGTCGGCGGGGCGCTGATAACGGCCAACTCCAACGCGATCCTGGCGATAGTATTCCAGCCGGAGGAACGGGGCCGGGCTTTTTCGGTGCCGGTGGTGTCGGCGCGGTTCGGCTCTCTCGTAGGGCTGGTCCTGTTCGGAATGTTCCTGTGGCTGCCGACGGCGGGTTTCGTGGACGTATCGTCGTGGCCGCTGGGCTTGGGAAGCATCGTGGGATGGCGTCTGGTGTTCCTGACCTCGCTTCCCATCGGGTTCCTGGCGCTGAAGACGGCATACCCGCTGCTGAAGTACCATGCGGAGCAGTTCTCCGAGGATATGGCGCCGGTGAGCATCAACTACATCGGCGCGGCACTGATGGTGATAACCCTGGGCACGTTTGTCCTCTCGGGGCTGCATATCCACGGCGGACCGGACAGCTTCGTCACCAACGACGCGCTGCGGTATCACATCCCGATGCACCTGCTGTTCTTCGCCCTGTTGGGATTGTTCATCCTGGTGCAGAGCCGGACGGCGGACCCCTTCGTGGACTTCCGGTACTTCAAGCAAAAGTATTTCTCCTTGGCGTTGTATACGAACACAACCTTCCATTTCTCCATGCTGGCGGTGACAACGCTCATTCCCATCATGGTGGAGAACGGCATGGGGAAGCCGCCGATCTTCGTGACCTTCGTGTTGCTGCCGAACCAATTGCTGGGGTTGTTCCTGCCCACGCTGGCGGGATGGGTCTACGACCGGTACAATCCGAAGTGGCTGCGCCCGGGAGCGTTGGCGAGCATTGCGCTGGGGTTCCTGCTGCTGGGAGGGTTTTCCCAGAACGTGGCTTGGTGGGGAGTGCCCCTGCTCATGCTGCCGACGTATATCGGCTCCAACCTGTTCAACACGGCGAACAACGCAGTGGTGATGAACACCCTGCTGGAAAACCGCAGCTTCGCGTCCGGGATGCTGGAAACCACCCGGCAGATGGGGCACACGCTGGGAGCAACGGTCGGGGCCACCGTTTTGGGACTGGTGCTGCCCATCGGGATAGTGCTGCTGCCCCTGCTTGAATCGCAAGCGGCCTACCGGGCCGGGTTTGCCTACGCGGCGCTGGCAGTGGTGGGGACCATGCTGTCCGGGAGTTTGGCGGCTATGTTCCAGAAGATGCCGGAAGGGATACAACGCAGGAGGCCGCCCGAACCGGCACCGCAACCCACCGGGGGGAACGACTAGGGAAAGCCCGGAGGACATACAATCCGGTTGTTCTGACAACACGGGGACGGCAATGCCGCCCCCTTTCTGTGCTTCCTTCCGGCACGCCTCACCCGACGCTGGCCTCCACGACGCATGGCCCGGTTTGTTGCCACGTAATGGGGGGCGGGCTACACTATTGCGGCGGCCCCAAGACGGGTCAGCGGCTGCTTCCAAGACTAAGGCGCCGGGGAGGAATGACGGGTTATGACGCTGTTCTTGCGGGACGAAGAAGTCAACCAGTGCGTGGACATGGCGAGCATGTTGACCGCCATCGAATCGATGCAGTCCCACTTCGGGCAAGGGGAGGTCTACAACCTTCCCCGCCGGAAGATCATTGCCGAGGGCGGGCAATTGGCAGTGATGGGCGGGGGCCTGTTCCATGACGGCGTCCTGGGGGTGAAGACTTACACGGTGGTGCGAGGACAATACTCCTTCCAGGTCAGTCTCTATGACGCCGACAGCGGGGAGTTGCTGTGCTACACGCAGGCGAACCGGCTGGGGCAGTTGCGAACAGGAGCGACAACCGGGGTCGCCGCCAAGTACCTGTCCAACCAGGACGCTGCGACGGTGGGAATAATCGGCACCGGATACCAGGCTCCCACGCAGCTGGAAGCCGTCTGCCAGGTCAGGGGCATCAAGTCGGTCAAAGCCTTCAGCCGGGATCAGGAACGCCGGAAAGAGTTTGCCGATAAGATGAGCGGAGCTTTGGAGACCGAGGTCTCGGCGTCCAACAGCGGAGAAGAGGCGGTTCGAGGGTCGGACATCGTCATCTGCATCGCGGCGACGATGGAGCCGGTGGTGTCTGGCGAGTGGCTTGCCGAGGGTGCGCTGGTGGTGGGCGCCGGGCCGACGACGTGGCGGGCCAGGGAGGTGGACGACGCCGTCATGACCCGGGCGGACCGGATCGTAGTGGACTCTCTGGAGCAGGCGCCGGTTGAGGCCGGGGACATGGCTAGCGCGGTGGACCGGGGAATCATCCAGTGGAGCCGGCTGCAGGAATTGAGGCAGGTGGTGTCGGGGAACGCGCCGGGACGCAGCGGTCCAAATGAAATCGTCTACGCCAAGCTGATGGGCACGGGCGTGGCGGACGTGGCGGCGGCCAAACTGGCCTACGACAAGGCAACGGCAGCGGGGGTCGGCTACGTGACTCCTTGGTAGGGGCAGCCCGCGTCATGGCAGGTTCACCCGGGTCGGGTACCGTCCTCGTGGAGGAAAAACCCCGGCCAGAACAGGCCGGGGGTGAAGGAAACCAGGAGGAGCGCCTGGTGGCCCGGCCTAATGGCCCGGCGGCCTGATGATGACGACGGTGTCGCAGATGAGGTCGTGTAGGCCGCGCTTGTCGGAACGTACGCCGATCATGATGTATCCGATTCCCACCAGCAGCAGGGAGAGTTGGGAGGCGAAGTAGCGCACCAGGGCGCGGCCGGGACCCACCCTGGAGCCGTCGGACCGCACCACGTACATCTTGAAGAGACGCTTTCCGATGGTGGTGGCCCAGAGGGCGACGGCGGCGGTGAAGTACAGGATGTTCAGGCCCAGGTTCAAGAGGTCCGCCCGGGAAATAATCTCGGTGGAGTCCTCGTAGGCTTCCACGAATTCGATGAAGTTCTGGCCGGTGACCAGCGGAAGGGCCGCGAAAAAAACTACCAGGAGCAGGAACGCATCCACAAGGAACGCAACGAGGCGAATCCAGAATCCGGCGGGACGGCCCATGGAGTATGCGGGGGCGTCGGGACGTTCGCGGAACCAGGCGGCGAAACCACCTGCTGAAGGAGTGGGGAAAGCCACGGGTGGTGGAGCATCCAGGGCAAGTCCGCAGGCGAGACAATAGGCTGAGCCGGGCTGGTAGGGTTCTTGGCAGCGGGGACAGGCATGAGGATGTTCCGCGGGTACCGGAGCCGCCGGAGCGGCAAGCCCGGGAGCAGTCAAAGCCGTCCCACAGTTGAAGCAGAAGTTGCTGGAACGTTCGTTGGCTGCTCGGCACGAAGGGCACCACAACGGCAGTGATGTTCCGCAAGAGGCGCAGTAGACAGCCCCTTCATGGGCCGCCGCACCGCAACGTGGGCAGTTCATTCCAACAGTCCTCGGCAAGGTTGGGAGAATTATACCGCTTCGGGGAACCATCCCCGATAGGGCTGGGGTAGAGCGACGGGGCCTTCGTCTGCGGCCCTACCGCGGCGACGGGTTGGTCAGGTATTCCTCGGTGCGGCGGATGCTGTATCCATCCTGGGACATGAGGAGGCTTTCCACGGCGGCCCGGGCGGTGTCTAGGGAAGTGAAACAGGGGATGCGCCGCTCGACTGCGGCCCGGCGGATCTCGAATCCGTCGCGCATTACGGAGGATGACTCACCGATGGTGTTGACGACGGCGGCCACGCTGCCGTCTTCGATGATGTCCAGAACGTTGGGGTGGCCTTCTCCCAGCTTCTTGGCTATGAGTTCGACCTCCAGGCCAAGGGCGTTGATCATGGCGGCGGTGCCCTCGGTGGCGTAGATGCGGCAGCCGGCGCGAATCAACTCGCGGACGAGGGGGACGGACTCGGCCTTGTTCCGATCTGCGATGCTGACGAGAACGCCCATGCCCCGCTGGAGATCAAGGTTGGCGGCGACCAGGGCCTTGGACAATGCACTGGGGAACTCGGCGTCGACCCCCATGACCTCGCCGGTGGACTTCATCTCCGGCCCGAGGAACCAGTCCACGCCCACGAGCTTGGACATGGAGAAGACCGGGGCCTTGATCCCCACGAGCTTCTGGCGGGGCCACAACCCTCCCTGAAAGCCCATGTCGTCCAGCGTCTTGCCCAGCATGATGCCGGTGGCGAGCCTGGCGACGGGAACGCCGGTCACCTTGGAGATGAAAGGAATGGTCCGGCTGCCCCGGGGGTTTACCTCAAGGACGTAAACGGTGGTTTCCTGGGCAGCGGCGGCCGGAAGGTTGGGGCTGCGGTAGGCGCTGCCTCCCTGGATGACGAACTGGATGTTCATCAGTCCCTTCACCCCGAGGGCCAGCCCGATGCGGGTGGTGTATTCGACCAAGGTTTCGACCTCTTCCGGGGTGAGGTTCAAGCCGGGGTAAATGGCCATGGAGTCGCCGCTATGGACGCCGGCCCGCTCGATATGCTCCATGATCCCTGGAATCAGCACCTGATGTCCGTCACATATCGCGTCGACCTCGCACTCCTTGCCCTCCATGTAATGGTCAACCAAGACCCGCTGGGAGTGGGAGACTTGGGTGGCAGCGGTGAGATAGCGGATGAGCTCGGTGGCGTTCTGCACGATTTCCATGGCCCGGCCACCGAGGACGTAGCTGGGGCGAACGACGACCGGGTATCCGATGTTCTGGGCGATACGCAGGGCCTCCTCGACGGATTCCACGGCGGCGCCGGGAGGTTGAGGGATTCCCAGCCGGAACATGAACTCCTCGAACTTGTGGCGGTCCGAGGCGATGTCGATGGCCTGAGCGCTGGAACCCAGGATGGGTAATCCGACACGGTCGAGAGACTGGGAGAGGTTGATGGCGGTCTGTCCCCCGAACTGGACGACAGAGGGGGGAGGGGAGTCGCCGATGGTCTCGTTGTCTATGACGTCGCGGACGGCCTCCTCGTCAAGAGGTTCGAAGTAGAGGCGGTCGCTGGTGTCAAAGTCGGTGGACACGGTCTCCGGGTTGGAGTTGATCATGACGCTGCTGACGCCGGCCTCGGAGAGGGCCCAGGCGGCGTGCACGCTGCAGTAGTCGAACTCGATACCCTGCCCGATGCGGATGGGGCCGCTGCCGATGACGACGGCCTTGTCGCCGGGGAGGGGTTCAGCTTCGTTTTCCTGGTCGTAGGTGCTGTAGTAATAGGGGGTGACCGCCTCAAACTCGGCGGCGCAGGTGTCAACCATCTTGTAGACGGGCTTGATGTCCCAATCCTGGCGCTGGGCCCGGACGCGTTCAGGAAGCATGTCTGCCAGGGTGCCGACCTGTTCGTCGGAGAAGCCGAGACGCTTGGCGCGAAGGAGCAGGTCGGGAGTCAGGTCCTCGGCCAGGAGCCGGCGCTCCATCCCGACGACGCGGTCCAGGGCGCTGATAAACCAGGGGTCGATGAAGGTGCTGCGGAGGAGGTCCTCTAGGGGGACGTTCCGCCGGAGGGCAGCGGCGACGGCCCACAGGCGGAGGTCGTTGGGGTGCAAAGGAAGCGCGTCGAGACTGAAGTCCTCCCCGGGGCGGCGCCAGTCCGGAGACTCCCACATCATGGTGCGGTTCCCCAACTCCAGGGAACGGGTGGCCTTCTGGAGAGCGGCCTCGAAGGAACGCTCGACGGCCATAACCTCGCCGGTGGCCTTCATCTGCGTCGTGACGGAGCGGTCCCCGTTGGGGAACTTGTCGAAAGGCCAGCGGGGTATCTTTACCACGCAATAGTCCAGGGCCGGCTCGAAGGCCGCGCCGGTTTTTCCGGTTACGGCGTTGACTATCTCGTCCAACCGCTTGCCGACGGCGATCTTGGCGGAAACGCGGGCGATGGGGTAGCCGGTAGCCTTGCTGGCCAGGGCGGAACTTCGGCTGACGCGTGGGTTGACCTCGATGACATAGTAGGGAGAGTCGGGTTCCCAACTGGTCTGGAGGTGCTGCTCCACCAGGGGATGGGGACGCAGGGCGAGTTGGACGTTGCAGCCACCCTCGATGCCAAGCCCGCGGATGATCCGGAGGCTGGCGCTGCGGAGCATCTGGTGTTCCTTGTCGGTGAGAGTCTGGCTGGGGGCCACGACGATGCTGTCCCCGGTGTGGGCGCCCATCGGGTCCAGGTTTTCCATGTTGCAGACGGTGATGCAGTTGTCGTCCCCGTCGCGGATAACCTCATACTCGATTTCCTTCCAGCCGACCAGGGATCGCTCCAGCAGCACCTGGGAAATGGGGCTCATCGCGAGGCCCTGGCGCACGATTGCCTCGAACTCTTCCCAGGTGTTGGCGATGCCTCCTCCGGTGCCGCCCAGGGTGTAGGCGGGACGGATGACCAGGGGGAGCCCCATTTCCTTCCCGAAAGACACGGCTTCCTCGTAAGTGGAGACCGTGGTGTTGGGGGGTTCGGGTTCGCCGATGTCGTGGAGGAACTGGCGGAAGAAGTCCCGGTCCTCGGCCTTCCGGATGGTTTCCAGCGGGGTGCCCAGCAGGCGGACGTTGTACTTCTCCAGCACGCCAGCGTCGGCCAGAGCCACCGCCAGGTTGAGGCCTGTCTGGCCGCCCAGGGTGGGCAGGATGCCGTCCGGGCTTTCCCGCTCGATAATCCGGTCCAGGACCCCGACGGTGAGGGGTTCGATATAGACGCTGTCGGCCACTCCCCGGTCGGTCATTATGGTGGCCGGGTTGGAATTGACCAGCACGGTCTGGACACCTTCTTCGCGAAGGGCCTTGCACGCCTGGGTGCCGGCGTAGTCGAACTCAGCGGCCTGGCCGATGACGATGGGGCCGGAGCCGATGACAAGAACTTTTCGGGGTTTCTCCGCCCCATCAATCACGGGTACGCAACTCCTTCAATGGCCGTGTCCCCGGGTCGGGCGGACCGCCCGAGAAGGAGGCGGGAGAAACGGCCTGGTTTAAGCTGTCGGGAGCAGTCCCGGCAGCTGGATGAGCTTCCGCTCGTGCATGAGGTTGAGCATCTGGTAAATGAACGAACCGTAGAGACGCCCGTCGTTGTCTAGCATGTGCATCCCTGGGAAGTCCTGGCTGGAACGGGGCGGTATGGTGAATACGGTATGTTGGTCGTCCGCTTTCACCAGGTCCACGCAGCCGACGGGCTCCGGGAAGACGTGGCCGTTGGTCAAGTCTACAATCTTGACCCACAGGCTCCAGTTGGAGCCCAACTTGGCCCGGGTCACTGTTGCCATCTGGTAGCCGAACCTTTCGCAGGTCAGCGTGGGGACCACTTCGTCGAGCAAGCCGAGCGTCCCGGACAAGTCCAGGGGCAACTCCATCTCGACCCCTTCTTCTAACAAAACCATGCTGAACGACGACATTAAAACCTCCCGGCGGCACCGAAGAAAATTGAAGAATAGTGCACAAAGACGGGAGTGATTGTACGGAAGACCCGGACGAATCCCCAAGAAAGGGGAAGGCCGGGCTTTGGGAGAAAGCGCCGCCGTTCAGTGGCAGTGGGCCGAGGCGCTTCGGATTGGAGCGCATTAAATCCCGGACCATTGAATCCAAGCTACGCACCGTGGAAATCGGCCACCATGTCGAGGAACTGGTCGAAAATGTACTCGTTGTCCCGGGGGCCGGGAGAGGCTTCCGAGTGGTACTGGATGCTGAAGAGAGGATGGCTGCGGTGGGCCAGGCCCTCGACGGTGTTGTCGTTGAGATTCAGGAGGGACACCTCCAGCCCAGGGGGAAGGGAATCGGCGTCCACCGCGTAGCCGTGGTTCTGGGCAGTTATATAGACCCTTCCGGTGGAGAGGTCTTTGACCGGATGGTTGGCGCCCCGGTGCCCGAACTTGAGCTTGTAGGTCGTGGCGCCCATGGCCCGGGCGATAAGCTGGTGGCCGAGGCAGATTCCCATCATGGGAACCCGGCCAACCAGTTGCTTCACGTTGTCCGTCACGTAGTCCAGCAACTGCGGGTCGCCGGGACCCGGGGACATGAGGATGCCGGCCGGGTTCAGGGCCAGCATTTCCTCGGCGGTAGTGGCGGCGGGGACGGCGATGACCTCGCATCCGCGCTGGCGAAGGAGGCGGAGGATGTTGTACTTGAGGCCGCTGTCGGTGACCAAAATACGGTAGCGGTAGGCTTCCCCGGCGAAGGATTCTTCCGAGGTGGCGTCTTCCCAGGAGTAACGCTGGCGGGTGGTAACGGTCTTGACCAGGTCGAGGTCGTCGTAGCGGGGGGCTTCGGCCAACCTTTCGCGGGCCCGTTCCAGGGGTTCGGTGGTGATGAGGCCGGTCATGACGCCGCGGGTACGGAGGCGGCGGGTGATGGCCCGGGTGTCGACACCGCTGATGCCGGGAATGTTCTGGGACAGCAGGTACTCGTGGAGGGTCATCCGGCTGTCGCCGTGGCTGGGAAGGTCGCAGTGCTCCCGTACGACCAGGCCGCTGACCTGGATACGGCGGGACTCGACATCCTCGGAGTTGATCCCGTAGTTCCCGACCAATGGATAGGTCAGGGTGACCAACTGGCCGGCGTAAGAGGGGTCCGTGAGGACCTCTTGGTATCCGGTCATGCTGGTGTTGAATACCACCTCGCCCCAGGTAGAGACGGCGGCACCGAAGGACTCGCCCCGGTGAACGGAACCGTCTTCCAGGAGAAGGCAGGCGGGTTGGCCCAGGCTGTGATCAGTCAATTAGCAGTCCTCTGAACCAGTCCCTTCCCCCTCGATGGGGGAAGGATAGGATGGGGGTGATGGCATACCTTCTATACCTCTGAGTCAGGCCCTTCCCCCTCGACGGGAGAAAGAGTCGGGTCCCGGTAAGCCAATCGTCCTCCGGCTATGGTGCATACCACCACACCGGTGAGGACGGTGCCTTCCAGGGGAGTGTTTTTCCCCTTGGAGAGGAACTGGGAAGTATCCACCATCCATTGCCGGGAAGGGTCGAACACCACGAGATCCGCCGGTGTTCCGGGTCCCAGGGTTGCGAGAGGCAGGTAATCTGCCCCCAGGATCCGGGCAGGGGCGGCGGTAAGGCGTTCGATGAGGGTTGGCAGGGAAATGCGTCCAGCGTGGACCAGTCCCATAAGGGAGCCCAGGGCGGTCTCCAGGACACTGATGCCGAAGGCGGCGTCCTGGTAGGTGACCTCCTTGCTGGCGACGTCGTGGGGGGCGTGGTCGGTGGCAACGCAGTCGATGACTCCGGAGGCCAGCCCTTCGATGAGGGCTTCCACATCCCGGTCCTGGCGCAGGGGAGGGTAGACCTTGGTGGAGGTGTCATAGCTGGCGGCACCGGCGATGTCAACCCTCCCGCGGCATCCCAGGGCCCAGCGGTCGTTGATGGTCAGGTGGTGGGGGCAGACCTCGGCGGTAACGGGGATGCCGCGTTCCTTGGCTCCCCGGATGAGGGCAACTGATCCGGCGGTGCTGACGTGGGCCACATGGAGTTTCCCGCCGCTGAGCTCGGCCAGAGAGATGTCCCGGGCAATCATGGTCTCCTCGGCGGCTGCGGGGATGCCGGGCAGTCCGAGGCGGGTGGCGATCCAGCCCTCGGCCATGACGCCGCAGCAGGACAGGGAAGGTTCCTGGCAGTGATTGGTGATGGGGAGGCCCAGGTCGCGGCTGTATGTCAGGGCCAGGCGCATGAGGTTGTCGTCATAGACGGGATCCCCGTCGTCGCTGAAGGCCACGACACCGGCGGCGGCCAGCTCCTCCATGTCGGCCAGCTCCCGGCCCTTCCTGCCCCTGGAAACACAGCCGATGGGAAGCACCCGGACGGCGGCTTCGGCAGCGGCCCGGTCCCGGATGTACCCGACCAGCGCGGCGTTGTCGATGGCGGGTTCGGTGTTGGGCATACAGCAGATGGTGGTGAACCCGCCCCGGGCGGCGGCGGATGCTCCGGTCGCTATCGTTTCCTTGTACTCGAACCCGGGGTCCCGGAGATGGCAGTGGAGGTCGATGAATCCGGGCGACGCGACCATTCCCGCAGCTTCGATTACGAGGGAGCCGTCGGGGACGGCATCGGGCGGAACAAGCCCGCCGGCGGAGGCGATGGACCCGCCTCGGATCAGGACATCGCCAACAGCGTCGAAGTTCCGGGCCGGGTCGACGATACGGGAGCCGCGGATAAGGATGGTTTCGGGATTCAGGCCGGCGGTCATGCTTGGTCGCCGTCCCGGGAGGAAGTGGCGATATGGGCGGCCCCGCAGACCTGGTAGAGGAGGGCCATGCGGACGGCGACGCCGTTGGTGACCTGTTCCTCGATGACCGAGCTGTCCCCGTGGGCGAGGCTCGAGCTGATCTCGATTCCCTCGTTCATGGGTCCGGGGTGCATGACGAGGGCGCCGGGGTTGGCGCGGGCCATGCGGCCTTCGGTCACCTGCCAGCGGCGGATGTACTCCCGGAGGCTGGGGAAGAACCCGCCAGCCTGCCGCTCGCTCTGGAGGCGGAGGGCCATCACCACGTCGGCGCTTTCCAAGGCCCGGTCGAGATCGGTGTCGATGCGGACGGAAGCCAGGGGGTGGTCCGCCGGGAGGTAGCGGTCAGGATCCAAAAGTTCGGGAGGGAGGAGGGTCGCCGGTCCCGACAGGGTCACTTGCGAACCAGCCTTGGCGAATCCCCAGAGGGCGGAGCGGGCGACTCGGCTGTGGAGGACGTCTCCCACGATGACGACCTTGAGGTCTTCCAACCGTCCGAGCTTGCTGCGGACGGTGTACAGGTCCAGCAGGGCCTGGGTAGGGTGGGCGTGAAGCCCGTCGCCGGCGTTGATGACGCTGACCTTCGGCAGATGCCGGGCGAGGAAGTTGGGGGCGCCGGAGTGAGGGTGCCGGATGGCTACGACATCCACTCCCATGGCCTGGAGGGTGAGTCCGGTGTTGAGCAGGGACTCGCCTTTCTCCACGCTGCTGCCGGACTCGCTGACGTTGATGACGTCGGCGCTCAACACCTTCCCCGCTTCCTCGAAGGAGACCCGGGTGCGGGTGCTGGCCTCGTAGAAGAGGGTGACTACAAGACGGCCGCGGAGGGTGGGAGCTTTCTTGATGTCGCGATGGAGTATGTCCTTCATCGCCGTGGTGTTGTTCAGGACGCTGGTGATTTCATCCCCGGTGAAGTCGTCCAGATCGAGCACGTGCTGGCGAGCGGCAGGCTGAGCACCAGCCGCCGCGGCAGACGTGATCTCATGGGAGGGACGGGCGACAGTCAACGGATCAGTCCTCCCTCCGCAAGATGGAGACCTCGTCCACGCCGTCGAACTCGGCCAGCCGGACCCGGACCTGCTCCCGGAGGCTGGTGGGCATGTTCTTGCCCACATAGTCGGCGCGAATGGGAAGTTGGCGGTGGCCCCGGTCCAGCAGGATGGCAAGGCGGATCTGCTGGGGGCGGCCAAAGTCGTTGAGCGCGTCCATGGCGGCCCGGACCGTTCGCCCGGTAAAGAGAACGTCGTCGACCAGGACAACGTTCCGGTCCTGGATATCAACGGGCATGCTGGTCCGCTTGATGGCCTTCAACTCCCGACGCTGCAGGTCGTCCCGGTGCAGGCTGATGTCCAACTCCGCGACCGGGACCGGGCTGCCTTCAAACCGGGAGATGTTTTCCGCGAGGCGATGGGCCAGGAATACCCCCCGGGTCTGGATGCCGGCGATCACCAGGTCTTCGATACCCCGGTTGTGTTCCAGGATTTCGTGAGACACCCGGGTCAAGGCCCGGCGGATGTCCTCCCGGTTCATTACCTGATGTTCTGTCATCGTTCCCAGGGTCAACGTGGTCCCAGAAAAATACCCTGCCGCAGACCGGCAGGGTAAGGCGCCCCCAATTTCGTCGGATGGAGGGGGCATCCAAGCCTGGGAAGGCTTTCCACTTTGCCAGCCTCTCGGGACTGTCTTAAAAGTGCGGCGGGAAGGTGTCCTCACAGCCCCGCCCGCCAAGGTATTCTTTTGTGCGGGTCAGAGTATACCAGAATCCGGCCCCAGGATAAAGGGATTGGTCTGACCAAATCCCCTCAGGCAGCGACCCGTTTCCTGCGGTTGGCCAAGTAGTCCACCAGGACGTACTGGCCGAGGTTCTCGGAACTGCTGTAAAAAGCCCGGCCCCGGTTGATCCGGGTAAGCCGGTCGATGAAGTTGACCAGTTGGTAGTTGTTTTCCAGCATGAAGGTGTTGATGACGATGCCCTCCTGGGTACACTTGCGGACTTCCTTCAGGGTTTCCAGCTCGGTGCGGTAGCTGGGCGGATAGCTGAAGAAGGATTGGCCGTTTTCCAGGTGGGCGGTGGGCTCGCCGTCGGTGATGAGCAGTATCTGGCGGGAACCGCCCTTCTCGTTGGCGAGAAGCTTGCGGGACATCATCAGGGCGTGGTGGAGGTTGGTGCCCGAGACCCAGGCGTTCCAGTTGGTCTTGATCAGGTCTTCCTCCTTGATTTCCCGCGCGTAATCGGAGAAGCCGATGACGTGGAGGGAGTCACGGGGGTACTGGGTGCGGATCAGCGAAAAGAGGGCCAGGGTGACCTTCTTGGCGGCCTGGAAGTTATTGAACAGTCCCATGGAACGGCTCTGGTCGAGAAGAACGGCCGTGGCGGCCCGGGTCATGTGCTCCTGCCGGTGGATTTCGAAGTCCTGGGGCCCCATGCGCACCGGGATTTCCGGGCCGGAGCGCAGGACCGCGTTCTTGATGGTGGCCTGCATATCCAGCAGGAAGGGGTCGCCGAACTCGTAGGGCTTGGTGTCTCCCAGAAGGTCCCCGCCGGCGCCGCGGTGGTCAAGGTCATGGTTGCCCATGCGGTCCTTTTTGAGGTGGACGAAGACTTCCTTGAGGGCCTTCTGGCCGATGCGGCGGATTCCCCGGGCGGTGAGTTCCAGCCCGTCCTCCCCGGTGATGTATCCCGCCTCTTTGAGAAGCTGCTGGAGACGTTCCAGCTGCTCCCAGGCTAGCCGAGCTTCCTCGCCGAGAAGCTCGGCAAGTTTTTCCGGGTCTATATCTTCCAGGTTGCCGGTGCGGATGGCGTCCTGGATAGACTGCTCCAGCCGGTCCAGGTCCTGGAGCTGGCGCATCATCTCCCTGGCCTGTTCCATGGTCAGGCTGTCGTCGCCGAGGAAGGGATACTGGCGGCGAAGATCGTCCATGGGCATTAGCTGGCCCATCAGCTGGGCGAACTCGGCCATCTCCCGCTGGGTCTCGGGGTCGAGAGCGGCGTTGAGGGCGTCCTCCAGCTGCTGCCGGGCTTCGGGGGACATGCTTTCCATCATGGACTGCATCTGGGCAAGCTGCTGCTGGAGCATTTCCATGAGTTCGTCGAAGCTCTGCGGCGGATTGGGGCCGAACATCTGGCCCCAACGCTGCATGAAACCGTCGAAGTCGGGCTCCCGGCCAGCCATCTTGTCCCGCATCATCTGGTTCAGTTCGCGCATCATCTCTCGGGTGGCGGCCATGTCTTCTGGAGACATTCCCTGGAGCTGCTGCTGCATCTGCTGGGATATGTTCTGGGCCATCTGGGCCTTGAGCTCGTCCAGAAGCTCCTGGAACAGGCGCCGGGCCTCCGGATCCATGAACTCGTAGTCCATCAGCTCCTGGATTTGCCCGGCGAGGCTGTCGGGAAGCTGGTCAAGGGTGTCGAGGTTGCGCTGGGCCCGCTGCTCCAGCATGTTGAGCAGGGCTTCCTGCTGGGGACGGTCCTCATCGGAAGCCGCGGATGCCTGGTCCCGGGCCTCGTCGAGACGCTGCTGGATGCCCCCTCGTTCGGTGTCCAGGATTTCCTTGAGGCGACGCTCCAGGTCCTCCACCACCGAGTCCATGTTGTGCTGCTGGAGCTGCTGCCGGCGCTGGTTCTTGAGGCGCTCCATCAGGTCGCGCAGGCCCCCCATTTGCTGGCCGTCCTGGTTCTGCATCCCGTTACGGAACAGCTCGCGGAGGGCGCGCATGATGTCGCCCTGCTTCAGAAGTTCTTCCGAAAGCTGGTCCATGAGGGCGTTGGCGTCGATGCCGAAAATTTCCTGGGTGCCGTCCCAGCGGCTGTACCGGTAGGTGCCAAAGAGCATAATGGCCTCGGTTGGGCCGGCAACCCTTGGGTTGTCAGCGGGAGGTGACGTGCGGGAGGTGACTATGAGGTCCTTTAGGACAAGGAACGGGGCGGCTAGCCGGCGCCGATGGCCGCCAGTCCGGCGTCGGCGCACTCCTGGTCCTGGGAGTAGTGGCCTCCGCTGACTCCGATGCCTCCGATCATCACGCCGTCTACGTTGATCGGCGTGCCGCCGCCGAAGAGGATCATGTCCTCCTGGTGGGGCAGGCTGTGGAGCAAGGGCGGATCGTCCTTGATGAACTCCCACAGTCCGAGGGTGGGGAAGCCGAAGGAGATGGCGGTCCAGGCCTTCTGCTGGGCGATGCGGACGGCCAGCAGGGCCGCTCCATCCATCCGGCTGAAGGCCTTCAAGTTGCCGTCCGGGTCGCAGATGGCGATGGCCATGGGTACGCCGATTTCCGCGGCCTTGGCCTCGGCGGCGGCAATGGCCTGCCGGGCGGCCTCCAGGGTAATGCTCTTCCGGTCGAAGGACGTTGGCATGGGGAATCCTCCTAAGAGGTGAGTGTCGCCGGGCTACTATACCGCAACGGCCTTGGGGGGGCTAGGGAGGGCGTCCAGACCCGGCGGGCGGTGCTAAGGGATCTTCGAACAAGTCCCTTCCCCCTTGATGGGGGAAGGTTAGGATGGGGGTGACAGGCTAGTGCATTGCCGCCGCGGCAGGCAACCGCGAAATTCAAGGTTGGTTTGGAGATAGTTTCATATCGGAAAGCCCTTTACACCACCCGCGCGCCGAGAATCTTCTCGATATGCCCCAGCGCCCACTGGTGCGCGTCGGGGTCGAAGCTGGCGACGCAGTCGGCGGGGATTTCCACGTCGTAGTCCCGGTTGCGGGCGTCGCTGGTGGTATGCATGACGCAGATGTCGGTGCAGACGCCGCAGATGATGACCCGGTCGGGCCGGTGTCGGGACAGCCGCTGCTCCAGGTCGGTGTTGAAGAAGCCGCTGTAACGGTTCTTGGGGACGATGTTGGCTTCCGTAACGAACTCGGCCAGCTCCGGGATGACCTCCGGTTCCTCGGTGCCGATGACGCAGTGCACCGGGAACATGCGGAACTCCAGGTCGTCGGGCAGGTGGTGGTCGCAGACGAAGACGATTTCCGAACCGGCGTCTTTCTCCCGGCGGAGGAGGGCCTGGACGTTGGGAATAATTTCCCGGGACTCGTCGCCGCAGTAGAGGTTATGGCCGGGTTCCAGGAACCCGCGGACCATGTCGACAACAATCACCGTGTTGGGCATATCGCGCCTCCTTCAGGATGATCCTGTGGAGTGTTACCGCTGGGATTCGACGGCTTCCAGGAAGGGAACGCCGTCAACCAGCACATCGTCGATGACGGCGTCTCCGTCCCGGTCGACGAATACCCGGACCTTGACATCACCGGCGCGCTCGACGATGTGGCCGGTGCCTTCGGGGACGAAGTAAGTACCGATGCCGAAATCGAGACGGCCGGCGGCATCGGCGGGGTGGCCGGTAATGAACAGTTCGCCGGGGCGCGGGCGGGTGACGTGGTATCCGGTGGCCTGCCAGATTTCCCCCTGCTGCTCCAAGGTCACGTAAACCCGGGAGTAGCGCTGAAGGTCGCTGGTCAAGGGCGGGTCGGCGCCCGGGATGCCGCCGGGGATGGCGATCTCGTAGTCGAGAATAGCATAGTCCCCCTGGAGGAGTGAGCGCGGGTCGACGGGCACCGTCTGGAGCACGATGCGCTCTCCGGTCTGCCGGACTTGCTCCCGGAATCCGACAATGCCGGCCAGAACGACCAGCTGGGCGGCGACGATTACCCAGAAGGCGATGGAGAACCTAGCGTTCATCTGCTGCCTCCCGGCCTGCCTCCGGTTGCCGCAGCCGCCGTAGGACCCGGCGGCGGGCACGTTCCAGCAGGAAGCCTCCGACCAGGAGGAGCAGACCGGCAACAATGAAGACTACGGAACGGTCCAACAGGTCGAAGCTGTACTCGAAGTACCGGGTGAAAATCCAGACGCTGAAAAACCCGATGGACAGGTTGATGAGGGCTTCACGTCCGCGTAGGTAGCCAAGATAGGCTAGCCCGACGACTCCCAGGCCGTAAAGGAGGTTGGCAAAGAGCGAGTGTACGGTTCCCCCAGCCAACGGGAGGAACACCACGAGGACACCGAAGATCAGCAGCACCAGCGAAGGGGCTGCTTCGGGCAGTAGGAGGGCCAATGGCTGCGCCCGTTGCCGCGCGTCGAAAGCCATCCAGACCCAGACGCCTAGCAGGGCGGCGACGGTCGCGGCAGCGATGGCCCAGTATTCCAGGGTCACCGGGAACACGCCGCCGGAATAGTCACGGGACCGATCGGTCCAGTCCCAGAGGTCCCCAAACCCCCAGAAATACAGGATGCCAAAGACAACGAGCAAGCCCATCAGCTGGAAGGTGGGCATGAAAAGGCGGATGGACAGGAAGGACTTGTGGAGCCTCCCGACAGCAAAAAGAGCCAGTCCCAGGGCCAGGTAGAGGGGCATGGCCATGGATGGGATGAAGTCTTCGTCCAGCAACCATTCCTGCCCGCGAAAGCCGACAGCGGCCAGCCCGGTAACCAAGGCCAGCACCAGGACGGGTTGGGAACGCACAACGTAGGCGAGGGGCAGGACGCCAAGGAACCAGTAGAGAACGAGGTTGGGGTGGTTGACCGGGATATGGTAGGTCTGGGCGATTAGATGAATGGCGGCCCCGTAGGCGATGCTCCCGAGGAAAATCAGGGCGGTCCCCACCCGGGGATAATCGAACCGGTAGCGAAGCAGGAACCCGGCGCCGTATATGACGGGTATGCCAATGAACATCATGGCGAGCTTCACGCCGGAGGGAATTTCCTGCCAGTTGGCCGCAACGAACAGGATTACTCCCAGCCCGACCAGCACCGCTCCCATTATCAGGAGGACGGTCACCAGCCGGTTGCGGGGCGCTTCGGCGGCTTCCGGGAAGTCGTAGGAACCGAGAATGGCGCGGGCCTGCTCCCCAGAGATTATTCCCGAGGCGCGCCAATGCTCCACCTCGTCGGGCAGGCCAGCGAGGAACCGGGGGTCGGCAGGGCGGGGGCCGGTGTTGGCTTCAGCCATTCATCAATTCCCGGATGCCCCCGCCGGGCAGTCCCATTTCCAGGCTGCCGCAATGGTGGGTACGACTCGAAAAACACCCACATGTTGGTGCCGCACGTTGGTGCATATACTTCCTATTGTCGATCATTGTCTTCAGCCGGAATATCGGGAATCCGTGGCCAGCATCCGGGACAGCCCCACGGTCTCGAAGGCTTCCGCGAGGGAGGCCATGCCGGGCATGAGCTGTTCGGTAGTGCCATGCACTTTCAGGTGCCCCATGAGATCACCGACCACCTTGCATGCCGCCATCAGGGCACTGGCCGGGAAGATGACCATCTTGAAGCCCATCTCTTCCAGCTCATGGGCGGGAATCAAGGGGGACTTCCCGCTCTCGACAAAGTTGTAGAGGAGAGGCACGTCGAAGGTGTCGGCGACTTTCCGCGCTTCCTCCCGCGAGCGGAGGGCCTCGATGAACAGGGCGTCCGCCCCGGCGCGGATGTACTCTTCGCAGCGGCGCATGGTGTCGTCCCATCCCGTCACGGCCAGCGCATCCGTCCGCACTATGATCGTGAAGTCGGGATCGGTCCGGGCATCCACGGCAGCCCGTATCTTCCCGCACATTTCATCCCTCGCTATCACCCGCTTGTCGTCCAGGTGCCCGCACCGCTTCGGAGACTCCTGGTCCTCGATATGCACCGCCGCAACACCCGCACGCTGGTACTGGCGAATAGTCCGCTGGATGTTGAGCATTCCGCCGTATCCGGTGTCAGCGTCGGCGATGATGGGGACGCTGACCACCTCGGCCATGGCAGCGGCGTGGGCGGTCATCTCGCTCATAGTGGCGAGGGCAAGATCGGGGTACCCGAGGCGGGCGACGGACATTCCGGCACCGGTCATGTAGACGGCGGGGAAACCGGCTTGCTCAATGATGGTGGCGGTGAGGCAATCGTAGGCACCCGGCGCTACGATTATGCCGGGCTGGCCGAGGAGTTGGCGGAAGGTTGCGGTAACGTTCATGCTGAAATCTCCGAAGATCTGACCGGACCAGGGTTCAGGGGAAGGGGCTCCCGGCAAAGGCGGGGGAGTTCTGATCAGGCGATGAGGCCGCCATCGACGGTTATGGCCTGTCCGGTGATGTATCCGGCGCGGGGGCCGGCCAGGAAGGCCACGACCTCGGCGACTTCGGCGCCGCTCCCAAAGCGCCCCATGGGGATGCGGCCCATAATCTGGCGGCGGGCGTCGTCGCTGAGCTGGTCAACCATTCCTCCGGTGTCGATGAACCCGGGCGCAACGGCGTTGACGGTGACGTTGCGGGATGCCACCTCACGGGCGACGGCTTTGGTGAATCCAATCAGCCCGGCCTTGGCGGCAGCGTAGTTGGCCTGCCCGGGGTTGCCGCCGATGCCGACGACGGAGGAGATGTTTATGACCCGTCCAGCGTGCCGCCGGATAAGCTGGGGCATGACCTTCCGGGTGCAAAGGAAGGCGCTCCGGAGGTCGATGTCCAGGACCTCGTCCCAATCCTCCAGGGACATCCGGAGGAGCAGGCGATCGCGGGTGATGCCGGCGTTGTTGACCAGGATGTCGATACGGCCCCAACGTTCCGACGCCGCATTAACCACTGACTCTGCAGAGTCTTCCTGGGAAACATCACCGGCTATGGCGAAGGCGTCGCCACCGGCGGCAGTGATGGTTTCGACCACCCTGGTAGCGGCGTCGAGGTTGGTGTGGTAGTTGACGGCGATGCCGGCGCCATCCTCGGCCAACCGGCAGGCGATGGCGGCGCCAATCCCCCGGGATGCCCCGGTTACCAGCGCTACCTGCCCTTCCAATTCACGATGGGCCATGGTTCAGCCGGTGGCGGCAGACTGCTGCAGGGAGGCCAGTTCCCGCCGCATCTCCCCCACCATGTCAAGGGACACACACATCACGCCGGTGCGGATGGCGCCCGTAACGCCGTCGGCCCGGGAGGAACCGTGTCCAAGGATAACGGTCCCGTTGACGCCGAACAGCGGCCCGCCCATCTTGCGGGGGAGATTCATGGATGTCCAGAGCTCTTCGATAAGGCCGGACGCACCGCCTCCCGGAATGGTCGAGGACAGGCGCTCCTGGAGGTATTGTCCCAGGGCTGAACCCAGGCCTTCGGTGAACTTCATGAGAATGTTGCCGACGAAGCCGTCGCAGACAACCACATCGGCCTTGCCGCTGAAGAAGTCCATTCCCTCGACGTTGCCGACGAAGTTGAGGTGGCTGTCCTGGAAAAGCTGGTAGCTCTCCTGGACCTGCCGGTTGCCCTTGGCCTCCTCGGCGCCCACGCTGAGCAGGCCGATGCGGGGGTTTTCGATGCCGAGGAAACGACGGGCGAAGACGGAGCCCAGCGCTCCGAAGCTGAGCATGAGGGCAGGGCGGCAGTCTACATTGCTGCCCATGTCCACCATTACGGTCCGGGGAGCGAGCCCGAGGAACGGGCCGCCGATGCAGGGACGGTCCAGACCTTCCATCAGGCCCAGCACCATCACTGCGCTGGCCATGGAAGCTCCGGTAGAACCCATGGAGACGAGCAAGTCCGCCTGACCTTCCTTGATGATCCTGGTGGCGACCGCGATGGAAGCTTCCGGCTTGTGGCGGAGAGAAAGTACCGGGTGTTCGTCGTCGCCAATCTTGCCCTGGGAGGGAACCACGGTAACGGCTTTCCCGGCGACGTTGTGGCGGGAGAGTTCCCGCTCAACGGGTTCCCGGTCACCTACGAGGATTACCTCTGCGTTGTGCTCTTCCAGTGCTGCCAAGGCTCCCGGAACGGTCTCCGGCGGCCCATAATCCCCACCCATTGCATCCACGACCACCCGAATGGGGGCCGAATCTCCGTTTCGCTGCATACCTACACCCTTGATGGCTGATCAGCCGGACGGTGTTCCGCAGGGCCGTCCGGCAGGTTCACGGTTGCGGAGCCGCTGATTATCTCGCTGCGAGTCTGCCGGTGGCGAACACCGACGGAGCACGTTACTCGACGACTACTCCCGTGATGTTCTTCCCTGGCTATTTTACCCCAAGTTTCGACCTCATCGCCCACGTAAGCGGCGCCTTTGAACCGGACTTTCAGCGAGCCTGTTGTCAACCATGCCCGCCCGAAAGAAGCGGCCATCATTTCAGAGATGAAAGCTAGGGTCAGCATTCCGTGGGCAATGACTCCGCCGAAGCGGGTGACCGCGGCGAATTCGGTATCCCAGTGCAGCGGATTGTGGTCGCCGGATGCCTGGGAGTATTCGTCCAACTGGCCCTGGGTAATGGTCTTGACCACCGGGGCAAGTTCCTGGCCAGGTTCGGTCATCGCTGACCCCCTCCGGAGGGGGACTCTTCAAGGCTGCCTCCGGGAGCAGGGGTCAACACGGTGGTCCTGCCCCGCTGGACCGGCTGCCCGCCGGGCCCGGACAGCGTGTAGGACACAGTGGTGAACTCCAGGCCTCCACGGCGTCGGGGAGGGTCCTGCCGCGCGACACCGGTTACGCTGGACCCAATCTCCAAAGGGGCCAGGGTTTCCAGTTCCTGCAGACTGTGAATAGTCCCGCCCGGCAGTTCCAGTGTCTCCAACACTCTCCCCAAGACGCAGGCGGTCAACGCCAGGGGCGGCACCAGGCCGAGCTGAAGATAATTCCCGGGGGCCTCGCCCACAGCCTCCACGTAGGACTGAACCCATTCCGGGGTAACCAACCATTCACCCAGTTGAATTTCACCTCGGGATGGCTGCGCTTTATCTCCCATGGACATGCTCCCAAGGGCGGAAGCCGGAACCCTTGAAACAATGGCACCAATGGCGCCGCATGTAGGCCGTCCGGTTCATCCTTCCGGGTGACGACGTTGACCCTGGCGTGAGGCAGCGGTTTGGGTTCGCCAAGCGGTCAGTCCTGGAACCCGAAGGCCTGTACGGCCTGTTCCACGATGTGCTCGCCGATGGCCAGGGAGGAGGTGGCGCCGGGAGAGGGAGCGTTGAGGACGTGGATGGCGTTTCTCCCGGTGAGGATATTGAAGTCATCCAGCAGCGCGCCATTGCGCGCCACGGCCTGGGCCCGGACCCCTGAGCCTCCGGCCACCAGGTCTTCGGAACGGATTTCGGGGATGAGGCGCTGGAGGTCGCGGACGAATACCTTCTTGGAGTAAGAGCGGTGCATTTCCCCGATCCCGGTTTTCCAGTGCTTCATGGACATCTTCCAGAAACCGGGGTAGGTGACGGCACCCAGAGTTTCTCCCAGCTTGATGTCGCGCTTGGTGTACCCCTCGCGGGCGAGGGCCATCACGGCGTTTGGCCCCGCTTCTACCTGTCCGTAGATGTTGCGGGTGTAGTGCACACCGAGGAACGGGAAGCGGGGATCAGGGACGGGGTAGATGAGGCCCTTGACCAGGTGGCGGCTTTCGGGACGCAGAGTAAAGTACTCTCCCCGGAACGGCAGTATTCGGACGCCGGTGTCCTCTCCGGCCATTTCAGCGATCTTGTCGGCGTACAGGCCGGCGCAGTTGATGATGTGCCTGGCCTTTACGTCGCCTCCCTTGGTCTGGACGGTGGTCAAACCGGCGGATTGGTGGATGGCCTGGACGGGAGCGCTGGTGAAAACGTCGCCGCCGGCTTCCTGGAAACGGTTGGCGTAGGCGGAGGCGACCTTGACGTAGTCGACGATGCCGGTCTGGGGCGACCAAAGGGCTTTAACCGCGAAGGCGTGGGGTTCGATTTCCTGAAGGCGCTCGGGGCCGATCACCTCCAGTCCTTCAACGCCATTGGCGACTCCCCGGTCGTAGAGGTCCTGGAGTCTTCCCAACTCCGAGGGGTCGGTGGCGACGATGGCCTTGCCGCAGCGTTCGTACTCGATCTCGTTTTCCTCGCAGAACTGGACGAGCTTCTGCACCCCATCAACACAGAAGCGGGATTTCCAGGAGCCGGGACGGTAGTAAATGCCGGAGTGGATGACGCCGCTGTTATGCCCGGTCTGGTGAGTGGCCAGCTGGGTTTCCTTTTCGAGGACTGTGACCTTCTTGTCCGGCATCCGCCGGGACAACTGCATGGCGGTGGACAACCCAAGGATTCCCCCGCCGATGATTGCGACGTCGTACTCGCTGGACTCCATTGACTTCTCCGATTCCGGGTATTGGGACCCCCCTTGGCCGGCGGGGGACGGGCAGCGGAAAACGGGATTTATAGTATCATAGCCGGAACTCAAGGACACGGGCCTCCGGGCTAGGCCGTGCGAGGAACAACAACGATGGAATCCGGAGACTTATGGAAGCTAGTCCTGTTCTTTGTCTGCCTCGTGCTTTCGGCGTTTTTCTCCTCCTCTGAAACTGCCTTTATCGCGTTTCCCAGGCCACGGCTGCTTCGGCTGGTTAACGACGGCAATTCCAGGGCAAACCTGGTGTCCCGTCTTATCGGTCATCCGGAACGGTTGCTGGCAACGGTATTGTTGAGCAACAACCTGACCAATACGGCGGCCGCTGCGCTGGGCACAGCCCTGGCCATTAACCTGATCCATAACTCGACCGTCGCGGTGCTGGTCTCCACTTTCGGGGTCACCTTCCTGTTGCTGGTGTTCAGCGAAACGCTGCCGAAGACAGTAGCGTGGAAACGTTCGGAAACGGTGGCGATGACCTTCGCACGCCCCTTGGCCCTGGTCCAGTGGGTGTTGTCTCCGGCAGTACACCTGCTCCAACTCATCACCCTGGTATTCACGAGGATGGTGGGAATCAGCGGGTCGGCGCCCCGGGACAGCGAGCAAGAGATACGGACACTGATTACGGTGGGAGCGCAGGAAGGAGATGTGGAGCAATCTGAGGCGGAGCTCCTGGAGAAGGTTTTCCGGTTCGGAGACCAGAGGGTCATGGAAATCATGACGCCCCGACCGGAGATAATCTGGATCCGGGAAGGAACGCCGCTAAAGGAATTCCTCAGCATTTATTGCCAATACCGGCACACCCGTTTCCCGGTGTACACGGATACGACCGAAAATGTAATCGGACTGATTTCCATCAAGGACTTGCTGCAGGCCTTGGGCGAGAATCAGATGCAAGAAGATGATCCGGTAACCACCTTGCTGCGGCCGGCCATGGTGGTGCCTGAGACCAAGCTGGTGCGGGAGACTTTCGCCGAGATGCAGGAGTCCGGTCAGGGCATGGTACTGACCATCGACGAATTCGGAGGAATCGCCGGGTTGGTCACCCTGGAACAGCTCCTCGAGGTCATCGTCGGAGACGTAACGGAAGAAGGGGAGCCGGTGGTGTCTGCTGTCTCGCTGGTGCGGGACCACGTCTACCGGGTTGACGCCGGAATGCCCATCAGCGAAGTTAACGGGGAGCTGGGCCTGACCCTTCCCGAGGGGCAGTACAACACCCTAGCCGGCTTTATGCTGGAGAAGCTGGGGCGGGTGCCCGAACCAGGGGACTGGGTGGGCCATGACGGACTGGTGCTGACCGTTAGTGAAATGGACGGAGTGAGGATCGCCCAAGTCGAGGTAGAGGGCACCTGGCTCTAGCGCAGGCTGAGCGGTCGGGGTTGCCGGAGCGTACCGGGTTTCCTTGACCGGCCCGGGGGCCTGTGATTTACTGACCCCACCTGCCGGCCACCCAAGTGGCCGGCGATTTGGAGCAATGCGCCATGCAGTTTGGTATGTTCATGGAGTTCGGTATCCGGTCGGACGGGAGCCAGGCGAGCGCTTTCAAGGAAGGGTTCGACCTGGTGGACGCGGCCGAGAGCTGGGGCCTGGACGGAGCGTGGCTGGCGGAACTGCACTTCAATCCCACGCGGTCGGTACTGTCCTCGCCGATAACCATCGCCAGTTCCATCGCCACCCGGACGAAGCGGATGCGGATCGGGATGGCGGTGTACGTGCTGCCGCTGAACAACCCGCTGCGGGTCGCCGAGGAAGTGGCGACGGTAGACCACATCAGCGAGGGACGCTTCGAGTTTGGCATTGGCCGGAGCGGGTTCGCCCGGGCCTACGACATGTACGGCATCGATTACCACGAGAGCCGGCAGAGGTTCCGGGAGACTTTCGAGGTCCTGCAGGCGGCGTGGAAGGGTGAGCCGTTCTCATACCACGGCGACATCTACCAGTTCGACGACGTAACGGTAACGCCCCTGCCTTACCAGCAACCCCACCCGCCGGTGCGTATCGCTGCGACTACGGCGGAAACCTTTCCCTACATGGGGCAGCAGGGCAATCCTATTTTCGTAGGGCTCCGGGGAATGGACATCCCCGAGCTGAGCCGTTGCATCAAGGAGTACCGGAAGGCATGGCAGGAGGCGGGGCATGAAGGCGCCGGTAACGTTTCCCTGCGCATTCCGGTGTATGCCGGGGAAACGATGCAGCAGGCGTTGGACGAACCCTTCGAAAGCATCAGCGCCTACTTCAGCCGGATGGGGAACCTGTACCGGGAGTCGGCAGGACAGGCCGGAATCGACGCCACCGAGCTGAGAGGAAACCGGGCCGACCGGCTGGCCGCGCTGTCCTACGAGGACATCCTGGAAGCGAAGGTGGCATTCGGCAGCGCGGAAGGGTTGATTGACCGGTTCCACTTCCTGGAAGAGGAGTTGGGGGTCAACAGCATCGTTGCGGAGCTGAACGCCGGCGGGCTGGTTCCGGCGGAACGGGTGCAGCGAAGTCTCCGAATCCTGACCCATGACGTCATGCCGGCCTTCAAATAAGCAGGCAGCACCCGCACCGACGCAAGCCGAGGAGCGACTACCGTGAACATCGCCATCCTGGATGACTACCAGGCCGTAGCCGGAGAAATGACGGACTGGTCGGACCTGCCGCCTGGTTCCGACGTCCAGTTCTTCCACGACCACCTGTCCGACGAAAACGCGCTGGTGGAGCGGCTGAAGGACTTTGACGTGGTGATGGGGATGCGGGAGAGAACGCCGTTCCCGCGCTCCGTCCTGGAGCGGCTGCCAAACCTCCGGCTGTTGATTACCTCCGGGCGCGGGAACGCCTCATTCGACCTGGCAGCGGCGACGGAGCTGGGAATCACGGTGTGCGGCACGGACGGCGCGGGGGAAGGTCCCACGGAGCTGACGTGGGGCCTCATCATCGCCATGCTGCGCCAAATTCCGCTGGAGGAGCGGACGGCCCGGGAAGGCCAATGGGGAGTCCACATCGGCATAGGGTTGAAGGACAAGACCATCGGGCTGCTGGGCCTGGGGCACATCGGATCCAGGGTGGCGCGGGTGGCCAACGCCTTCGACATGAACGTAATTGCCTGGAGCCAGAACCTCACCGAAGAACGCGCGAGGGAGTGCCAGGCAAGGCTGGTGGACAAGGATACCCTGTTCCGGGACTCGGACATAGTGTCGATACACGTCCGCCTGAGTGAGCGGACCAGGGGACTGGTCGGGGCCGCGGAACTGGGCCTGATGAAAAGGGAAGCTTACCTGGTGAATATTTCCCGGGGGCCAATCGTGGACGAGGCGGCGCTGGTGGCGGCGCTGCGGGAGAACAGGATCGCGGGAGCCGGACTGGATACCTTCGACGTGGAGCCGCTGCCCCGGGATCATCCATTCCTCACGCTGGAAAACACGGTCATCACTCCACACATCGGCTACGTAACACGAGAGGCCTATCTGGGGCATTATCGAGGGACGGTTGAAGACATCCGTGCTTTCGCGGCGGGAGAGCCGGTGCGGATGCTGAACCCGGGAGTCAGGGACACCCCGCAACTGCGGGCTCCGTCGGGCTGACTCCGGACGGCAAGAACAGGATAAACGATCATAGACACGGCCGACGTTGCGACGCAGCAACCGGGTGGAAAATGTCACTCGACCAAGAAATAGAGCGTAGCCGAGAGGAAATTCACACCGACGGATACCCTATGTCCATTGGAGAACTGATAAACCTTTACCGCGATGATGAACTGGACATTCATCCCGAGTTCCAGCGGTTCTACAGGTGGACAGACGAACAAAAGTCACGGCTCATCGAATCGATTTTGTTGGGAATTCCCCTTCCGTCGATTTTCGTGTCACAAAGGGCCGATGGGGTCTGGGATGTAGTCGATGGTCTACAAAGATTGTCGACTATTTTTGAGTTGGTTGGCATATTGAAGGACGTCGAAGGGACTCAGTTACCACCGCTCGTCTTGAGAAAGACCAAATACCTCCCTTCGATGGAAGGGAAGAAGTGGGACGACGACGATCCATCTTTGGCAATCGGTTCGACCAACCAACTGATTATCAGACGTTCAAAGATCGATGTGAAAATTATCTTGAGGGAGAGTAGCGAATCGAGCAAGTACGAGTTGTTTCAACGCTTGAATACAGCCGGATCTCAGCTATCTGATCAAGAAATTAGGAACGTGGTCTTGATGATGGTCAACCCGGGTGCCTACGAATGGATTTCCGAGCTTTCGAATGACGAACGATTCCAAGAGTGTATCGCGCTGTCCGATCGGGCCAAGCAAGAACAATACGACATGGAATTAGTCACACGATTCCTAGTTTTCAGAAGTATCGAGGAAGACGATCTGAACTCCATCGGTGATATCGGCGAATTCCTAACCGACAAAATCACAGAACTTGCCCAAGATTCCAGATTCGACGAGTTTAAAGAAACAGAGGAGTATGCGTTTAGGCAAACCTTCTCCCTGTTGGCCAGCACTCTATCTGAACGCAGTTTTCACAGGTTCGACGTGACTAAGGCGAAGCACTTAGGGGGTTTTTTAATATCGGCTTTTGAACCTATCGCTCTAGGCATCGGTCACAATATAGATCGATATGCTACCGGCAAGACCCCGAATATCGAACAGGCAGTCTCAGAACTGTGGAGAAGTGAACAATTCCAACGGAACAGCGGAGGTGGGGTTAGAGCGTCAACCCGAGTTCGCTCAAACATTCCTTTGGGACGGCAACTGTTTGCGGCATGACAACGCGATCCATTGACCAATTGGATCAAGCCTTGGACGAAGATTTGGCTTGGCGAAAAAGGGAACTAACCACCGTGAAGTTAATGCTTGACAAGACCCGTCCCCATGAACGGGCGTTGCTTCTCCGGGCAGCCATCTGCATTCTTTATGCTCATTGGGAAGGGTTCGTGAAAAACGCTGCCAATCGGTATGTTTCATTCGTCGCCACCAGAGGAGTCAGTTATAGGAACCTGGCCCCCAATTTTATCGCGGTTGGGTTGAGGGCCGATATCAAGAGGGCCGGGGAATCTGATAATCCCATCTTGCACAATGACCTCGTGAGCAAATTATTGTCTGATCTTTCCGATCACCCTAATTCGCATTGGGAAAACGTTGTCAACACCCGCTCAAATCTCAACTCAAAAACGTTGGAAGAGATCCTAGCTTTGGTCGGATTGGACGCCAGGGAATATTTATCAAAGGGGATGTTGGTTGACGGGAAATTACTTGCAAATCGGAACCAAGTAGCCCATGGCACAAGAATCGATATCGATTACGCGGATTATATCGAGCTGCATTCCCAAGTGATTTCACTCGTTGAACAGTTCAGGACAGACATCCAAAACGCGGCTGTTACGGAGCGGTTCCGCATCCGGTGACGGGACGAGTGTTCAAAGAAACAGAAATGAGGGTCAGCTATGAAGGCGGTACGGATACATGAGTTTGGTGACCTGGACGTCCTGCGCTGGGAGGACATTCCGGTCCCCAAACCCAGCCCCCACCAGGTGCTGATCAAGGTGGACTCGTCGGGGGTCAACTACGCCGACATCATGCGCAGGAAAGGTGGATACCCCGGGCCGAATCTGCCGTCCACGCTGGGCCTGGAAGCGGCGGGAGTGATTGAAGAACTCGGTTCGGAAGTTACCGGCCTGACGGTGGGCCAGCGGGTGATGGCCATGGGGCCGCAGGGAAACGCGGAATATGTCGCGGTCAACGCCAACCTGGTGTTCCCCTACCCGGAGACCACCGATCCGGTGCAGGCCGGGGGAATGCCCATCGTGTTCCTGACAGCTTATCATCTCCTGAAAACGCGGGGAGGAATGCGGGCCGGGGACACCGTGCTGATCCAGGCCGGCGCGTCCGGGGTGGGTACGGTGGCGACCCAGCTGGCCAAGGCCTGGGGAGCGCGAGTGATTACCACGGCGTCCACGGCGGACAAGCTGGAGTTGTCCCGGTCGCTGGGGGCCGACGTCACCATCAACTACACCGAAGAGGACTTTGAAGAGAAGGTCCTGGAACTGAGCGACGGCAAGGGAATCGAACTTGTACTGGAGTGCGTGGGCGGCCCCGTGCTGGAAAAGAGCGTGCGCTGCGTCGCCTCCTACGGGCGGCTCATCAGCTACGGAAACGCCTCGGGAACGCCGGCCAACATCCCGTCCGGTGATTTCACCTCGGCCAACCGGACCATCATCGGGTTCAGCATGGGACGCTCTCCGGTAGGTTCCCTGGACCACAAGGGTGCAATAGCCGAGTTGTTCCCGATGATTTCCAATGGGCAGGCCAGGCTGGTGGTAGACCGGGTGATTCCCATGGCGGAGGTGGCCCAGGCGCACCAACACCTGTCGAATCGCGGCAGCCGCGGCAAAGTAATTCTCACTCCTTAAATGCTAGAATAGCTGCCGCCAAAGGCAGAGACCTAAGCGAGGAGTGGGGAGCATGGCTAAGGGGGTTTCGGCGCGCTCCGGCGATATGATGGTGCTGGTGGGAACCAGAAAGGGAGCGTTCATACTGATCGGCAACGAGTCCCGCCGCCGCTGGCAATTATCTGACCTCTTCTCTCCGGGCAGCGACGTATTCCACCTGGTCTACGACCGGCGGGGCGAAGGCAAGTTGTTCGCCGCCACCAACAGTATGTGGTTCGGCCCGCAGGTGGAGTTCAGCCAGGACCTGGGCAAGACCTGGGAACAGGCGCAAGCCCAGCCCCGTTTCACCGACAAACCGGAATACGCCGAGCATGACGGCCCGACGGTCAGCCGTCTCTGGCACATTGAGCCGGGACGGGAAAGCGAACCGGGAGTCCTTTACGCCGGAGTGCAGCCCGCCGCGCTCTTCAAGTCCGAGGACGGCGGCGTTACCTGGCGGGAGGTGGAGGGACTATCCAGGCACCCCACCCGCCCGGAGTGGCAACCCGGGTTTGGCGGACTCTGCCTGCACAGCATCGCGCTGGACCGGAACGCCCCGAGCCGGATGTGGGTCGGCATTTCCGCCGCCGGAGTTTTCCGCACCGACGACGGAGGAGAAAGCTGGCGCCCGGCCAACCGGGGAGTGCGAGCCGATTTTAATCCCTCGGACCCCCTGCCGGAATGGGGCCAATGTCCCCACAAGCTGCTGTCCCACCCGTCTAGTCCCGGAAGGCTGTACCAGCAGAATCACTGCGGGGTATACCGGACGGACGACGGGGGCGACGAATGGCAGGACATCACCGAGGGGCTGCCGTCCAGGTTTGGATTCGTCGCGGGAATCAATCCCCAGGACCCCGAAACCCTGTACGTAGTGCCGGAAGATGAAGCCCTAGGAACGGACGTCGGAGGCGGGATCCGCTACGTATCGGGGGCGAAATTCCGGGTGTTCCGCAGCCGCAACGGAGGCCGGGACTGGAAAGCGCTGACCAACGGCTTGCCCCAGGAAAACGCCTATCTCCACGTGCTACGGGAAAGCATGGCCACCGACTCCCTGGAGCCAATGGGGATTTACGTTGGCACCGTCAACGGCCAGATTTTCTACAGCCGGGATGAGGGCGACCACTGGGAGTTGATGGTGGAGAACCTGCCGCCGATCAACTCGATAGAGTGCGCCCAGGTGTTATAGGGTGGGGGAGAACCGGAGTCTGCGGCGACAGCCGATGAGAAACTGGACGGCGGCCCGACGAAAATAAGCGCTGCCGACGTGTTTTCATCCCAGAACCCGTGCCTTGATGGCCTCGAGGAGAGACCAAAGGCGGCTCCAGACCAGGCGGCGCTCCGCGTCCGAGAGGGGGCGGCCCAGCGACCGCCGGCAGGCCGCCACAGCCTGACCTGCCAGGAATCCCCAGCATCCGGGTTCCTCGCGCATCCAGCCTATGACCTTGTCCCGGTGTTCCTGGACAACCTCGGTGAGGATGGGGTCGAGGGCTTCCAGCGTCAGCGGCTGGGTTTCCGGCACGCCAGGCTAGCCTCCGCCGACGGGACGGACGATTTCCAGGGTGTCGCCATTGGCGAGGGTGATGCCGGAGAAGTTCTCCTTCTTGATAACCTCCCCGTTGTAGCCGACGGCCACGAAACGCAGGTTAACGTCGACGGTCTCCAGGAATTGTTCCAGGCTGAGCTCGTCGCCGGCCTCCCGAGGCTTACCGTTAACTATCAGGTTAATCACGGTGGACCAAATCCTCCTTGACGGCGGCACGGTACGCCAGTGTGAGGGTCTGCATAATACGCTGGGCGGCCTCCCGGGGGTCGGGAGCGGCCAGGATAGCCGAGATCACCGCGACGCCGGAAGCTCCGGCCTCCACGACCTGGGCAGCATTTCCGGCGTTGATCCCGCCAATGCCTATGATAGGGATCGAACATCTGGACGTGACGCGGGCTATCAGGTCCGGCCCGGAGGGTTCCTCTCCAGGGTGGGAGGAGCTGGCGAACATGGTGCCGACCAGCAGGAAGTCCGCTCCGTCCCGTTCGGCTTGGATTGCTCCTTCCACGGAATGAACGGAACGGCCGATGATGGAATCGGCGTGCAGGATCCGGCGGGCACGGGCTGGGGAAAGGGCTGCTTCTCCAAGCTGGACTCCTGACGCCCCGGCGGAACGGGCCACGTCAACGCGCTCATTGACAATCAAGGGAGCGGAACCGGACAGAGCGTCCTGGATCTCCGACGCAAGCACAAGCAGGTCTCCACCCGCCAGGTCTTTTTCCCGGAGTTGGACCAGGTTGACCCCGCCGGCAACGGCTTGAGCGATGCGGGCGGGCAGGTCTCCGTCCGGGACCAGGCGCCGGTCGGTAACCAGGCAGAGGCACGGCTCCGGCAGGGTTGGCACAGCCTACCTTCCGGCGGCGGTGGGCTGGGGGACGTCGGTGGTGGGGCTGCTGGCGGCAGCGTGGGTGCGCGTGGGGATCCGTCCGGCCAGGAAGGCGCTCCGTCCAGCCTGGACACCATGCTTGAAGGCCTCGGCCATGAGGCCGGGCTTCTCGGCCTGGGCGATGGCGGTGTTGACCAGCACGGCGGAGGCGCCCATCTCCAACGCCTTGGAGGCATCGGACGGGACGGCCAGGCCCGCGTCTACGACCACCGGGATGTTGGCCTGCTCGATGATGATGCGGACTTCCTCGACGGTGTGGATTCCCTGGCCGGACCCGATGGCAGAACCCAGGGGCATGACGGTAGCGCAGCCCACTTCCTCGAGGCGCTTGGCCAGGACCGGGTCGGCGTGGATGTAGGGCAGAACCGCGAACCCCTCCTTGACCAGCTGCTCCGCCGCTTCCAGGGTCCCTTTGGGGTCGGGGAAGAGATACTTGGGGTCGGGGATTACTTCCAGCTTGACGAAGTGGGTCTGGGTTACTTCGCGGCCGAGACGGGCAACGAACAGGGCTTCCTCGACGGTTTGGCATCCGGCAGTGTTGGGCAGGATGGCGTACTTGTCCGGGTCGATGTAGTCGAGAATGGTCTTCTCGTCAGGGTTGTCCAGATCGAGACGGCGGATGGCGACGGTAACCATCTCGGTGCCCGACGCCTCCAGGGCTGCAACCTGGTCTTCCATGGAACGGTAACGGCCGGTGCCGACGATGAGTCGGGATGTGAATTGCTTGCCAGCGATGACCAAATCATCCGACATGGTGAAGTCTCCTTCTAAGAGTCACGGCTTTCGGGGCCAATCGAGGTAACTTGTCCAAACCCCCTAGACCGCTCCTTAATCCGGCTCTGAGCAAAAAACCGCCAGACAATGTTGCTGGCGGTTGCAAGTGTTGACTAGCTCCATTCCCTGCGCCGGCATTATCCGGATCAGGTACAGGCGGTCGGCGGCGTTGGCCGCCCTCTCAGCCTGGCTTACCCAAGCTCCCGTCAGAACCAAGAATGAGTATGGAATTGTATTGGGGAACTTTAGCACCGGGCCGGGGGGAAGTCAACGGCAACGAAACTGACTTTGGCCGGAGCTGATGGTGGAACAGGCGGAAAAGACAAGGCCGCCGGAGGTCAACAACCCCCGGCGGTCCTGGTTAGGCAGATGGCTCGATGCAGTTAAACGGAGGCCGCGACGAGCTGGTCCATCGCATCGTAAGCCCAGTGGAGGAGCTGGTCGGTCTCCTGCCAGCCAATGCAGGCGTCGGTGATGGAGACGCCGTACTGCAGCTGGGAGAGGTCTTCGCAGAGGCGCTGGTTGCCCTCGTTGAGATTACTCTCCAGCATCACGCCAATGATGTCCCGGTCTCCGCTGATCTTCTGGGAAACAACATCCTTGAAAGCCCGGGCCTGCTGGGTGTGGTCCTTGTTGGAATTGCCGTGGCTGCAGTCAACCATGAGCTGGGAGCGGACACCGGCCTTCCCCAGGCGGTCCTTGGCCTCGGCGATAGCTTCGGCGCCAAAGTTGGGTCCGGCGTTGCCGCCACGCAGGACAAGGTGCCCGTCGGGGTTGCCGGTGGTGCGGATGAGGGCGGTCTGGCCATCGCCGTCCATGCCCAGAAAACCATGCGGGCTGCGGGCGGACAGCATGGCGTCGACGGCGATCTGGGCATTGCCGTCGGTCCCGTTCTTGAATCCGACGGGCATGCTCAGGCCGCTGGCCATCTGTCGGTGGATCTGGCTTTCGGTTGTGCGGGCGCCGATGGTGCCCCAAGTGATCAGGCCGGCCAGATATTGAGGGACGACCGGGTCGAGGAACTCGGTGCCGGCGTACATCCCCATCTCACCAATCTCGAGAAGCAGGGAGCGGGCGGTACGGAGTCCCGCCTCGATGTCGAAAGTGTCATCGAGGTGGGGGTCGTAGATAAGGCCCTTCCAGCCAACGGTGGTGCGGGGCTTTTCGAAGTAGACCCGCATCACGATAAAAAGGCGGTCACTGAGTTCCTCGGCCAATTCCCTCAGGCGGCCCGCGTACTCCAGGGCCAAGTCCTTGCTGTGGATGGAGCAGGGGCCGACGACCAGCAGCAGCCTGGGGTCCTCGCCGTTGAGAATCCTTCGGACCTGCTCTCGCCCCTCCACGACGGTTTGTTCAACCGAGGGAGTAATGGGCAGGGAATTGACGAGATTTCGCGGGGTTGTCAGGGGCTCCATGGACTCGATGTGTACATCTCTGGTTGCCGACGGTTGCACGGTGTTCCTCCCAAATAAATATCGTGACCCAGGTAACGGTCCTACATCCACGCCCACACCCGATCAGCCAATCCAGGCCCAGCCTCCGGCACCAAAACCAAAAAACCCCAACCTATGCCGGCTGGGGTCTGGTGTCCTCCTGGCTGCCTTTGGCTAGCACACCAAGCCTTCGCCGGCTGGCTCGCAGCCGGTAAAGAAATAGCAGCAATAACCGCAACCGTCCCAGGTAATTTTCATTGCGGAAAAAATACTACTCGCCCTCCGGGTTGAAGTCAACAAGTTTTGGAAGCATTTCTATGTTTGAATCGTTTTTGGGACATTGAGACGGGTATTGACAACCGGGTTTTTGGTGCTAGAATTCGTTTTCGCAACTAGTTGCAAATAGATCCTGATTGCCATAACTAACAGTGACAGAAACCGAACGCGCCATAGAAACCCTCCGGGAACAGGGACACCGGCTGACGCCCCAGCGGCTGCTGGTGCTGCAAATCGTGGGGGCCGGGAACGGCCACATGGGCGTGGACGAGGTCTTCCGGCTGGCCCAGGAGGCGTACCCGTACATTGACATCGCGACGGTATACCGGACGCTTCATCTATTCAAGCGCCTGGGCGTGGTGACCGAAGTCGCGATTGGCGACCGGCTGCATTACGAATTGACCGATCCCTCAGGGAAACATCACCACATGGTCTGCGAGGTGTGCCACGGAGCGTACAACCTCAGTCCACATTACTTGGAGGAGTTCCGGGAAACCCTGATCCGGGATTTCGGCTTTGAACCGGACCTGGAGCACTTTGCCGTTCCGGGAATCTGCCTGGAATGCCGTCAAACCAATCCCACGGATGGAGAAACCAAGTGAGAAGCCCAATAGAGATGGTCAAGCCATTTTCGAGCGCTTTCATTCCAGTCATAGCCGGAGCAGCGTTGTTGGCGCTGCTGCTGACAATGGCAGCCGGCTGCGCCCCGGCATCGGACGAAGGGACCGTAGGTACAGCAACGGGGCAGCAGGGCCAAGGGGCCGCCGAGTCATCAGCCGGGCCAGGCCAGGGCGCATCGGGTGACAGCGAGCCGGACCAACTGAAAGTCATCGCCACGGTGGCGCCAATAACGAGCCTGACCGAAAACATTGGCGGCGACCGGATTTCCCTGGAGGGCGTGGTGCCGGAGGGGACCAACTCCCATACCTACGAACCGACACCCTCCGTCGCTTTGTCCCTGGCGGGCGCGGACCTGTTCATCGCCAACGGCCTGTTCCTAGAAGAGCCGACCATCGAACTGGCGGAGGCGAACCTGCCGGAAGGGGCGGTGATACTGACCCTGGCGGACAAGGCCATTACCAGGGAAGAGTGGGTGTTCGATTTCTCTTTCCCGGAGTCAGAAGGGCATCCCAACCCCCACCTGTGGACGGCGCCCCTGATGGCGAAGAAGTACGCCCAGCTCATACATGAACAACTCGTTGCACGGGACCCGGAGAACCAGGGTTACTACGACTCCAACTTGGAGAGACTGGAAGCCCGGCTTGACGAGATGGACCGGAAGATTGAAGAGGTGGTGGAGACAATTCCGGCGGAGAACCGGAAACTCCTGACCTACCACGATTCGTTTCCCATATTTGCCCAGCGCTACGGGTTCGAGATCATCGGGGCAATCCAGCCATCGGACTTCTCCGAGCCATCGGCCCGGGAGGTGGCGGGCCTGATCGAACAGGTCAAGGAGTCCGGCGTGCCGGCCATTTTCGGTTCGGAGGTTTTCCCAAGCCCGGTGCTGGAGACCATCGCACGGGAAAGCGGGGCGGAATACGTGGACGACCTGCGCGACGACGACCTGCCCGGAGGGCCGGGGGACCCGGACCATACTTACCTTGGCCTGATGGCAGCTAACATGAGGATTATGGCGCCGGCGCTGGGCGGTAACGCCGACGCCCTGGACGAGTTTGAAACCGGCCTGGTTTTCGAAGAAGAAAGCGCGGCGAACTACCCGCAATAGGAAGGGCCCCGGCCGGGAGAACCAAAGGACACCATATGCTGCATCCCTTTCCCCATGAACGGCACAATGGCCAGCCGATAATTGAATTGAGCAATGTATACGCGGGTTACGAGAAACAGCGCGTCCTGCACGGAATCGACCTGCGCATCATGCCCGGGGATTTCATCGGACTGCTGGGCCCAAGCGGTTCGGGCAAGACCACTCTCCTTCGCACTCTCCTCGGCGCAACCAGCGTTTACTCTGGGGAGATCTACCTGCACGGCGAACCAGCCAGGGGACTACGCTCTCACGTCGGATACGTCCCGCAGCTTGAGACCATCGACTGGAACTTTCCGGTGACGGTGGAGGAGGCGGTGATGATGGGCGCGACGCGCCGGAACCCGCTCTTTCCCTGGCACCAGGGAAGGGACAAGAAGACGGCGAGGGAAATGCTGGACCGCCTGGGGATTTCCCACCTCGTAAAACGCCACATCCGGGAGTTGTCGGGGGGGCAACAGCAAAGGGTCTTCCTGGCAAGGGCGTTAATCAGCAATCCTGAAGTCCTGCTGTTGGACGAACCTACCAGCGGGGTCGACATCAAGACCCGGGACGAGGTGATGCACCTCCTCCACGACCTGAACCACCAGGGGATAACGGTGGTGCTGACCACCCACGAAATCAACGCAGTGGCGGTCCATCTGCCGTGGCTGGTGTGCATTAACCAGTCCGTCGTGGCCGAGGGTTCCCCGCCGGAGGTAATCACTCCCGAGAACCTGAAACGGACCTACGGCGCGGAGATGCCCGTCCTGGATTTCGAGGGTATCCCGCTGGTGGCCGAGAGTCCTCATTTTCACGGGGTAAACGGAAGGAAGAACGGCAAGAGCGGAGAGGTTGTGCCGGCGCCGGGTGCGCCGGTGGAAATGGAAAAAGAGCGTGTTTGAACCACTCCAGTATGACTTCTTCTTGCGGGGACTGGCCGCGGCGACCCTGGTGGGCGCGCTGTGCGGGTTAATGGGCGTGTACATCGTCCTGCGGAAGATGTCGTACATCGGCCACGGTCTTTCTCACTCGGTGTTCGGGGGAGCGGTGGTCAGCCACGTGATGTCCTTCAATTTCTTCGTCGGGGCCAGCCTGTGGGGGTTCCTGTCGGCAGTCCTGATTACCCTGACCACCCGAAAGCGGATGATCGGGTCGGACGCAGCCATAGGCATCATCACGACGGCAAGCTTTGCCCTGGGAATTGCCCTCATCAGCCGGTTCAAGACATTCACGCGCAGCTTCGACGCCGCCCTGTTCGGAAACATCCTGGGGGTGACCGAGGGAGACCTTCTGGCGATCGCGGCGGTGGCGGGGGCGACGACGATCATTCTCCTGGTGGGTTACAAGCTGTTCCTTTTCGCCACCTTCGATCCCGAGGTGGCCCAATATTACGGTGTTCCAACAGTCTGGGTGGACACCATGTTCTCTCTGATCCTGGCGGCGACCATCGTGGTGTCCATGCAGGTGCTGGGGGTAACGCTCATCGCGGCGGCCATCGTCATCCCGCCGGTGGTGGCCCGGCTCCTGACGGACAAATTCAGGAACATGACGCTGCTTTCCACCGGGATCGGCGCTTTCTGCGGCCTGGGCGGAATCTACCTCAGCTATTACGTGGACGTCTCTTCCGGAGCCAGCGTGGTGTTGTTCTCGGCGGCGCTGTTCGTAGTCGCCCTCGTTTACAACAATTTAAGAAGCACCCTGGGAATCGCGGCCAACCGGGCCCGGCTGCTGTCGGGGGAAGCGGGAACCACCGATTAGCCCGGCACGCCGGGAATCTTTTTTTCTATTGCCTCCTGACGCTTGATTCGGCAATACTCCGAAAGCCCGTTTATCGAATTCTGTTGCGCCGGATGCTAAACTTACCGCTAACCAAAACCGTCCAGGCCACGGTCGGGATGAACTCCTGAAAGGAGGACGGACATGGCCCACCAACACCACCACCACGCCGTGCCGGTAAGCACCGAAGGACAGGAGGGGTTCCGCAAAGGAGCGACCTTCATTGTCGGCGGCCTCACCAGCGGTCACGGTGTTTTCCACTGGATTGCCCAGAGTTTCATTGTTGTGCTGCCCGAGGTCCGGGACGTTCTGCTGGGCGGGAGCAACATCGCCGCGACCAGCATCCAGACCACCAGGGAGATTGCCTCGGGGGTGGTGGCACTGCCGGGCGGGGTATTGACCGACGTCTTGCGCCGGTACTGGGGTTGGGTGATGGCGATCTGCATGGCATTGTTCGGAGTCGGATGGCTCCTGATGGCCGCGGCGGGGTGGCAGGTTCCGGGCAGCGCCTGGCTGGTGTCCCAGCAATCCGCGGAAGCCCTGGAGACCAGCTCATCCCTGAATCCCGTGGGGTACGCGCTGCTGTTAATCGGAATGGCGGTGGTCGCGGTCGCCGCATCGGTGTGGCACCTGCCGGCCATGGCGGCGTTGTCGTCCCACTTCAGCCACCGGCGAGCCTCGGTTCTGTCCTTCCACGGAGTAGGAGGGAACATCGGTGACGCCCTGGGCCCGGCCCTGACCGGACTGCTGCTGGTGGTGCTGACGTGGCAGGCGATCATCACAATCTACGCAGCAGTACCCATCTTCCTTGCCTTCGCCGTCTTCTGGGCCTTCCGTGACATTGGGCAGCGGGCCGCGGCGGCGGTTGCCGGGCGGGCGACCAACACGATGCGGAACCAGCTTGCGGAGACCCGGCTGCTGGTGAGGAACCCCCGGGTCTGGGGCCTGACCGTCGTGGCGGGACTGCGGGGCATGGCCTACCTGGGGTTCGTGACAGTCCTGCCCCTTTACATGGCCGACGTGTTGGGCTTGAAGGTCGACATTACCGAAGGAAACTACGAAAGCTTTGTGATACGCGGAGGACTGATTGGCCTGCTCGTGCTGGTCGGAATATTCGCCAGCCCGGTGATGGGGTATCTCTCCGACCGGTTCGGACGGAAGCTGATCCTCATTCCCGGGATGGCCGTCCTGGGAATCGTGACACTTTTGATGGCTCCCCTGGTCAACGACCCCGGCGACGTGCTGATCATGGCGGTGCTGCTGGGAGCTCTGGGGCTGTTCCTTTACAGCGACCAGCCGATTCTGACTGCGGCGGCGATGGACGTGGTCCGGGAAGGAACGGCGGCTACCACTCTCGGTCTGCTGTCGACCACCCGGTTCATCTTCGCGGCGGCGTCACCCCTGATCGCCGGTTGGCTGTACACCATCAACCCGGACAACCTGTTCTACTACACAGCCGCCCTGTACGGGGGCGCAATAGTCCTGCTGCTGCTGATCCGGCTCCCCCAGCCCGTGTTCGATCCAGAAGACCATCACGGGCACGACGGAGATGGGGGACACGGCCATGGGGACGGGCACGGCGGCCACGGAGCACACGCCGAGCATGGCCACGGCGAACACGGCCACGACCACGGCGCCCACGCCCAGCACGGCCACGAGGGGCATGGAGAGCATGGCCACGGGCACGACTCCCAGGCCCAGCACGGACATGACCACGGGGAACACGGTGGTCACGGCCACGAGCCCCACAGGCACTGACTTTCCAGTCACCGACCCAAGGGCATTTTCCCGCCCGGCAGAACCTTTCGGACTGCCGGGCGGTCTTTGTCATGGTTGAGGGGACTGGACTGGGGAAAGGGGTTGAGTGATGCGGCCTAGATGACCCAGAACCCTCGCCCCTTTACGGCAGAACCACGCCTGCACCGTGCTATACTTACGGAAACCGTTATGTTAAGGAAGGGAACCGTTTATGGCTTTCAACACCGTTGCCATTCTGAGCCCCGGGGATATGGGTCACGCCGTGGGGCAAACCCTGCGGGAACATGAACTCCGGGTGGTGACCTGCCTGACGGGTAGAAGCGACCGGACGCGAGTGTTGTCGGAGACGGCGGGGATTGAGGACGTGCCCGATTTCTCGGAGATGGTGGCGCAGTCGGACCTGATCATGTCCATGACGGTTTCCGGGGCTGTCCCGGAAATCTGCCGGCAGGTCGCGGAGGCGGTGACTGAAACCGGGCATACCGACCTGCTCTTCGCTGAGTGCAACGCCATCGCTCCCGCAACAGCCCGCGAAATGGAGGATGTCATCATCGCATCGGGGGCGAGGTTCCTGGACGCGTCCATCATCGGCGGTCCCCCACGCAACGGGCGGAGTCCCAGGTTCTATGCGTCGGGAGCTCACGTCGAAGAGTTCGAGCAGCTGCGGGATTTCGGCCTGGACGTCAGGAACATCGGCAAGGAGACCGGGCTGGCCTCCGGCATCAAGATGTGCTACGCGGCCATGACCAAGGGATCGGCGGCCTTGCATTCCCAACTGCTGATGGCTGCGGAGATGATGGGCCTGTACGGGCCGCTGCTGGAGGAGTTCCAGCGGGGCCACACGGCCACAATACAACGGATGGAAGGCTGGATCCCCGGGGTCCCGGCCAAGTCCCGGCGGTGGGTCAGCGAGATGCAGGAGATTGGCAAGACCTTTGGAGACCTGGGAATGACGCCGTACCTCTTCCAGGGAGTCGCCGACATGTACCGGCTCATCGGTGAAACGCCGCTGGGGGACGAGACGCCCGAGTCGCGGGACGGCGGTCGCTCGTTGGAGGAGACCATCCGGCTGTTGGCCGGAGAGGTTGACGGCACGGCGGGATGAGGAGCCGGGCCAACACAGCACAGCCTCCCGGCTGATTGACCAAAGCACAAACCGGCCAAACTACAACCCCCCGGGCGCGGGCCCGGGGGGTTTTCCTTTCCGTAGGGGAAAGCGGGAAGCTAGTCTTCGGTCTGCTCGGTCTGGCTGCCGTTGACCGTGATGGTGATGTGGGCCATGGCGGTGTCGTCGGGGGCGCCGTGCCAGTGGTTCTCCCCGGCGGGAATGATGACCACGTCGCCCTCGTTGACCACGACGGTCTCATCGTCGGTGGCGACCTTGCCGGTGCCCTCGGTAACAATCAGGATCTGGTCGCCGCTGTGCTTGTGGAACTTGTTGCGGGAGCCGGCGCTGAAGCTGACGATTCCGAAGTTAAAGTTGCTGCTGTCGCCGGGCTGGAAAATTGTCTGGCGGGAAACGTCCCCGGTGAAAAGAGCGCTGACCGCTGGTTCCTTTGCCACATCGCCCATCTTTACGATCTTCATACGGACCTCCTATTGGTGACAGGGTGGGGAATGCCGGTTGACTCGACAGGCCGGCGTCCCAATGATACCGGCTGGGGGTTTTTGAGTCCAGCCGGACTGGTCGGACGGAATGGCTCGGGCAGCATGTTCAAGACTCGGATTTCCCCTGCATGTCTCCCAGCAGGCGGGCCAGCGTGGAGGCGAGGAGGCTGGGCCGTTCCGCGTACTCCGGGGTGGGATACCACTCGTAGTCGAAGCTGCGGAGGGTCGTCCCATCAATGCTGCAACGTAGGCTGGATACGATGACCTTGAACCCGGTCGCATGGGTCGCCTGCTCGGCCAACTGCTCCATGACGACTTCAGGACAGTCGAAAATCACAAGGAACCCTCCCTGGCGCGATCCATCGGTGACCCGCCCGCGAAAGACCTGGCCGAGGACTTGGGCCTCGACGATTTCGTAGGAGCGGGCGGCAATGCCGTGGTCCGGCCAGCCGATGTCGATGGTCCCGCCAACTTCCCAGTGATGCACTTCATCATCCTTCCAGACGCGGGGCCGCCCGGTGCAGCGCGGTCGTAATGGAGTTTCGGCTAGGCAGGGTCCCAGCGTCCATCATGCTAAACACTGGCTAACCACAACGCAAGGCGGACCCATTCAGACTCCGGTTATTGGCGGCGGAGGGTCAGGAAGGCCAGGGGCGGAGCCGAGACGGCCACCAGCAGCAGGGCAGGGGCGGCGGCCTGGGCGAAAAACGCTTCGGATGCGGCGGACCAGATCGCCGTCGCCAGGGTCTCGAAGCCGATGGGTCCGAGAACGAGGGTAGCCGGCAGTTCCTTCATCGTCAGCAGGAAAACGAGGCCAGCGCCCGAGAGCAGCCCCGGACGCACCAATGGCACTGTTATCGAAGTGAGTACCTGTCGTGGGGTCCTCCCAAGGGTCCGGGCGGCGTTTTCCAGGTTGGGGTTGAGTTGCAGCAGGGAGGCGCGGACCGCCCCAACGGAGGTGGGAAGGAAGAGGATGACGTAGGCCGCTATCAATATCCCCAGGGTCTGGTACAGCCCCGGCAGATAGTTGGCTCCAATGAAGACCAATCCCAGGGCTACCACGATGCCCGGCAACGCAAACCCGAGGTAGGTGATTCTCTCGAGCAGGACGCTGAGGAAGCCGGGGAACCGGACGACAACAACGGCTACCGGCAGACCGGCCACCGTGGCGGCAGCGGCAGCCAGGAAAGACACATAGAGGGCGTTCAGGGCGGGGAGCCAGGAAACCAGGAAGGGCTCGCCGGCGGAGACACCCCGGACCACCCAGAACACCAGGACCGCCAGGGGCAGGGCCAGGGCAAATAGCATGACCGCTGAACAGAGGCCGGCCGCCGGCCAGCGCCAACCCCTCAAACGCACTATCGACGGTGGGCGGGGCGCCCCCTGGTCACTCCGGTAGTACGCCGAGCGGGTGCGGATTACTCCTTCGCAACCCAAGGTGGTGAGCGCGACTCCGACGAGGACCAGGGACATAACCGCCCCTAAAGTTCGGTCGATCCCCGCATCGTACTGCACAAAAATGGCCCAGGTAAGAGTCTCGTACTGGAGGAGGGAGACCGCCCCGAAGTCGCTGAGAGTGTACAGGGCAACCAGGAGCCCTCCCGCGGCCATGGACGGGCGGAGCAGAGGGAGGGCGACCCGGAAGAAGGTCTGGCGGGAGTTGTATCCCAGGGCCCGGGAGCTCTCCTCCAACGCGGGGTCGATTCGGTGCAGTCCGGCCTGGATGGTGAGAAGGACGTAGGGATAGCTGAACATGGTGAGGACGGCGAAGGCTCCGGTGAAGCCGGTGATGTCTGGAAGGCGCTCCACGCCCGCGACGTTCTGCAAGAATCCCTGCAGGATTCCGCGCGGCCCGAGGGCGGCAACAGCCACCAGTCCTCCCACGTAGGTGGGAACCACCAGCGGCAGCGCCAGGGCGATTCCCCAGAAACGGCGCCAGGGGACGTCGGTCCTGACTATCAGCCAGGCCAGGGGAAGGGACAGGAGGATGCAGGCCAGGGTAATGGTCACCATGAGAAGAACGGTGCGGCCCAGGATCTGGAGCATCCGAAGCCGGAACAGCAAATCCCACGTCTCGGGCCCGCCGTCCAGGGTACGGACCAGGAGGTACACGGGCGAGACCAGGAGCAGCAGGGTGACGGCGACGGCCGGGACCAAGATGACCACCGGCGGCCGCCGGGAGCGAGAAATTCGGCTAAGGACGGACCTGGAAGCCATCCGAATTGAGGAGATCGCCGGAGGAGAGGTCACGGCAGACCGGCCATGGGGTTTCCCGCCCCTGCGCAGCCCGCTCCCGCTTCCTCGGAGGAGCGAAGGAGCGAAAGCGGGCCACAGGGAGGGCAAGGACAGGGGCACACAACCGCTTGGCTGGTTGTTGACGCGCCGACGCTAACCTGGAAGGTGTGGCGGTAAAAAGGGTGCAGCCGGATTGTCAATGAGTACACCAGTCCTCAGTTATTAGTCTACATTGACTGTATTTATATGTCAACACATATTTCAGTAATCGGCGATGCGATATCCAAACGTGCCTTCGCAGGACATCTCGTACGAAAGTCTTACCCAGCCTTCCGAGATTACGGCGGAGGTGGAGTGAAAACGGCGAATCACCAAGTCCCAAAGTGCAATCCGGTGGATCGGCCACCCATTCCATTCGGCGTGGCGCCTCTCTACAATCCGATGAATCCCTCTCCGGCAGAGGCCTTCGCAATTGGCAGCGACGGGAGAATCGTCCCAAGTGGTGTTATCGTAACACGCCGCCTTTCAGCGTGTGCATGTGTTGACAGAGTGTATTCCGGCGTGTACTCTTATCTGCGCTCAGTATGGGAACGAAGATTCCAGTAACCTACACAAGGTTATTCAGGTGGATAACCTTACCACCATTGACCACCGGCACACAAACCCTGGTGTCAGGGAACCCCAACGGGCGGTTAATTGTAACCAAAGGCGCGATCACAGGTTGATGTCCATTCTCGACACCATCGCAACTCTCTGTATGGGTTTCTCGGGGCGTAGCTACGGGCTCACGGTGAGCGAACCGGCTGGGATGTCTTCTGCGGCGTCGGAAACAGCCTTGCTATGCCAGTCGCTGTCCAAGAGCTTTGACGGAGTGGCTGCCGTCACAGATTTCAACCTGACCATACGCCGGGGACAGGTGACCGCCCTGGTCGGCCCGAGCGGCTGCGGCAAGACAACCGCGCTGCGGATGATAGCCGGGTTCGAGACTCCCGACCAGGGCAGCATCACCATCAGCGGCCATCCGGTGGCGGGACCCAGCGCAAACGTCCCGCCGGAAAAACGGCGGGTTGGGATGGTCTTCCAGGAAGGCGCTCTTTTCCCCCATGCCTCGGTGGCGCAGAACGTGGGATACGGGTTGGGCAAGGATGAAGACCGGCGCCGTCGGGTGGATGATATGCTGGCGCTGGTCGGGCTGGGCCATTTGCGGGACAGAATGCCCCATGAACTTTCCGGGGGACAGCAGCAGCGGGTGGCCCTGGCCCGGGCTCTTGCGCCGCGACCGGAAGTTCTCTTGCTGGACGAGCCATTTTCCAACCTGGACCCGGGGCTGCGGGAACAGGTCCGTGGCGAGGTGATGGGAATCGTCAGGGAGCACCGGGTTACCGCAGTCTTCGTCACCCACGATCAGGACGAAGCGCTGCTGCTGGGGGACGTGGTTGCGGTTATGCACGACGGGCGCATCGAGCAGGCGGATGCGCCGGAAAGGGTGTTCCATCAACCCACAACCCGCTTCGTAGCCGAGTTTTTGGGGACTGCCGATTTTCTGCCGGCGGAGGCCGCCGGGGGAAGCATCGAAAGCGAGATCGGCGCCGTCCCCAACCCTTCAGGCGCAAATGGCTCGGCCCGGCTCGAGGTGATGGTGCGGCCCGACTGTATCGAGTGCATACCCTGCGAGGACGGCACGGGCACGATAGTTCACCGGGAATTCAGGGGAGCCTTCCACATGTACCGCGTGGCGCTTGAGTCGGGAGCAACCGTCCGCTGCCTCCTCTCCCACACCCAGGACTACCCGGTGGGGACCAGGGTGGAAGTCCGCCTTCGCAACGGGCACTCCTTCCTGCCCTTTGCCGACGGGGTGGCCCTCTCCGCTTCCGCCGGGTTGGCCCACTCGCACCGCTAGCCCCGGTCCCTGTTATCAGACCTAGGTCCTCAACCCCTCAATGCCCGGCCGGTTGGACGGCTGCCAGCCGTTTTCAACACGTTTGACGCTCCGAGCGGGGCGTGAATATAATGGGGCGATTCCAAAGGCGGTCCCACGGAAGGAGACTTCATGACCACACACGAAGCTGTGCTGCACCCCAGTTTTCTCATCGACGAACTGAAGAAAAACAACATCTCCCACATCGTCTGGTTGCCCGACAGTGAAACCAATTTCATGTACAACATGCTGATGGAAGAATCGTCCATCGACCTGGTGCCCGTGTGCCGGGAAGGCGAGACGATGGCCATCGCCGCCGGACTGTGGGTCGGCGGCAAGAGGCCGGTGGTATTGATCCAGAACACGGGCATCTTCGAGTCCGGCGACTCGATCCGCGGCCTGGGGCTGGATATCAACCAGCCGCTGGTCATGCTGATCGGTTACCGGGGCTGGACGCGGCGCGGGCCCACTCCCGACTCGGCGGCGCGGTACATCGAGCACATCCTTCATGCCTGGGACCTGAATTACTACCTGGTCGAGACCGACGAGGACGCCGACCGGATCAGCATCGCAATGGAAGAGGCGGAGCGAACCCAGCGTCCGGTGGGAGTGCTGATCGGCGCAGAGTTCGGGTCGGGTTAACGGTCGGGCCCTGGCCTCATAACTCCCTGAAGACCATTCCAATCCAGGAGACAACCCATGATCAACAACCAAGACGCGGTACGGCTGATTGACAGCAAGCGCGACGGCTCCATGATAGTGCCCACCATGAACGCCAACAACGTTCACTTCGGGCTCCCCACCGTCACGACGGACCAGAAATTCGACCTGCCGGTGTCCGGAGCGATGGGCAAGGCTTCGTCCCTGGGACTGGGCCTCGCACTGGCCCAGCCGGATAAGAAGGTGTTCGTCCTGGACGGCGACGGCAGCCTCCTGATGAACCTGGGGACGCTGGTAACGCTGGCCAACAAGGCCCCGGCCAATCTCTACCACTTCCTGTTCAACAACGGGGTCTACGCCGTGACCGGCGGACAGCCCATCCCGGGCTCAAGCCAGACGGACTGGGAGGAGATGGCCAAGGCCGCGGGCTATGCGGCAGTGTTCTCCTTCGACAACCTGGAAGACCTGGCCACCGGAATCGACGAAGTGCTGGCCGCGGAAGGGCCGGTGTTCGTGCACCTGGCGGTGGAACCCGAGATCGAAAACACGCCAGTCCAGTTCCGCACCCGCCCCAGCCGGACGGTGCAGCAGGCTTTCCGCGAACTGCCGGAGGCGCTGGGCGTCCGATAAACGCGGCAGGCCGTTCCAACATGGCCCATAACGCCGGGACAGCAACGCAATCGTTGTCCCGGCGGTTTTTCGTTTGGGCAGTCAATCCAGCATGTCCAGCCTTGCCTTCGGGCTAGGAAGCGGAAGGTTGACCGATGACTATGCTGAAAATTATCGTGAAAGGGCTGGCGGGACGGCTGCTGGCCTACGGGGTTTTCGGCCTGGGATTCTGGGTCCTCTATCGGTCGCTGTTCCAATCATCCCTTTGGACCGGGGTCCCCATGGGCGTGGCCGGCGGGGGTCTGATCCTGGGAGGGATGTACCTGATCGTGACCGCAAGGCGGCTCACCGGAACGCCGGCGGATGGTGGCTCTGCGGTAGAAGAAAACCAAGAAGAAGATCAGCAGGAAAGCGTTCGACGGGAGGAGTAAAGCGTTGATACCAGCCATGGATGCCGCCAAGGCGGTGGAATTCCACCGGGGCAACGCCCTGGTGGTGGCTACGTCGGCGGCGCTGCGGGAGTGGAACCAGGTATCCCAGAGACGGGACCTGGACGTGGACCTCACCGACTGCATGGACCGGGCGCCGGCGGTGGGGCTAGGGTTGTCCCTGGCGCAACCTGACCGCAAGGTGCTGGTGCTGGACTGCGACGCAACCCTCCGGACCGACCTGGCCGGACTGGCCACCGTGGGGGAGTCCAAGCCCGAGAACTTCGTCCATTTCGTGTTTGAAGACGCTGGTTACAGCTCCACCGGGGGAATCCCCATCCGAGGGCTGGATAACTTGGACTTCGCCTCCATCGCCACCGGCGCCGGGTATGCCCGGACCTACCAGTTCGACAGCCTGGAGGAATTGCTCATCGGCATGGAGGAGGTCATGGCCCAGACTGGGCCCACCTTCGTGGTGGTCAAGGTCATACAGCAGGAGGACCCGCCGCCCTTTCCCGCTCGCACCATGGCGGAAGGATGGGCCACGGTCAGGGAAACGCTGGGTCGGGACAGCCAATAAATGAGCAGGCCGTAGGGTTCCGTTTCCTTTTGGGTATGTAAATGATTAAGAGGATTTTGTACCCCTCGGCATATATCATTCCGTATGAACCAGTGGACATAGGCGAGGCCGTCAAAGGGCGTATCCATTACTGTTTCGGTTGTCATCAGGAAATGGTGCTGAAGCGGGGACTCATCAGACGGCCTCACTTCGCCCACAAACCACCCTTTAACTACTGTGACAGTGACGACGCTTTGCACGAAACGGCCAAAGCCAACATTTGTAAGGGCTTTCTCCATGCGGTTGAGGTCAGGCAGGCATACAATCTAAGCTATCCTTGTTCAAAATGCCGCCTCCCGATCCTAGCCAATGTTGCCGATGCTGGAGCAACCATCGCCAGCGAAAAGTCAGTGGTGCCTGGCACCCGCTCCGATTTGGTCGTTACCAAAGACGATGGTATTACCCCACGAGTGATTATCGAAATCGTAGTGACTCACAACTTGGAACCAGACACCCGGCAGAAATATGAGGACTCCGATGTTCCAGTAGTCAAGGTTCGGCCTACTTGGGAAGATGTTGCAACACTTACTGAAGCTGCTACGGGATGCGAGGCGCTGAATGTCCAGACCACTTTATGCAAAGATTGTCGAATAATCGATGCTAAAAACCAAAGGGAAGCCGAGCAGCGCCAACTAGAACACGAGCGACGCCAAGCAGAGGCGAGGGAAATAGTGGCAGGTATAACTCCACAACCCGGCAACTTGCCTCACCTAACCAGTGTTACGCATGACCGCTACGGGTCGCCCCTTAAGGCTTTCACCCGGAACCGGATTATGGGGAACGCTCGAAAACTGGTTGCCTTGGGGTTTAAGCAACAGCCGACGCGACCCACCCTTTTTCTTTTACAAGATGAAGGCCGCAAAGTATATGCCGACCTAGACAGCACCGAAGTAATGAGAATATGGGAAGTGGACTGCGTACCTGCGATTTATTCTTTTCCGTTGCAAGGGGGGCGAGGTTGCAGGGAGTGTGTTCTGGAACTGGTGGAAGACTGTTTAGCCGAGTATGGCATCCATTGTCGAAGGCACTTCGAGGACAGAGTGGGGCATGAGCATGATTGAGACATAATGCCATACCTAAAAGAAAAAGCAACAGGCCGGAGGGTCCATTCCTCCGGCCTGCGTTCTTTGTGGAGACACCATTGCCGCCCGCGCCTGTGGCCGGCGGCCACTATTCCCAGATGGCAAAGACCTTGAAGGAAACCTGGGACTGTTCGTCCAGGGTCTCCACGATTTCGGCGGGCTTGTCCCCCACCACTCCCAGGGTGATGATCCAGTTCAGGAACTCATGGTCTCCGGAAAGGCGGATTTCCTCTGGCGTGAACTGGGCGACATTGCTGCCCTTGCCTTCCTTGAGCCAGCCCAAGGTGCGGCGGTCGAAATCCTCGTCGAATTCGGAGCAATTGTAGCGGTGGGTCAGGAAGCTGTGGGACCAACTGGATGAGGCCACAATGGCGACCCGTTCAGTCCGGCCGTCCAGGAACTTGCGGATTGCCTGTCCCAGGTCATAGCACCGCTTGGCGGTGGGCCGGGGAGGATAGCCTGGGCCGGCTTCCTCGCCGTAGCAGTTGACGAACAGGGGCAGGACCGGGAGCTCGCACTCCTGGTTCAGGAACATCAAGGGGTTGATGTGGGCGTGGGGGAGGCCCCAATCCCAGCCCTTCAACTCGGTGGCCGAGGACATGTCAAACCCTTCCAGGATCAGGAAGTTGACCATATCCGTGGCGAAGGCCCCCGGGGTCTGGAAGGTATATTTCTTGTCCTGGGGCTGGTCCCAGATGTTGATCTTGCCACCCGGCCGGTGGAAGGGATAGCCGTCCACCTCGTCTCCCGTGTACAGGCAGAAGGTGGGCAGATTGTCCCGTTTGAAGTTCTCGGCCTGATCGTCTCCGACCACGATCACAAGATCTGGATTCCAGGCGTGGAGCTTGTCCTTCAGGACAGCGAAGGCGTCAACGATCTTCTGCTGATTGACCCGGTCGTGACTGAGGCCGTTGTCGTCGCCCAGTTCCTCGACCATCTTGGCGGGAGCCTGGTAGTTGGGAACGCCGCCGTAGATGCGGCGCCGGATTTCCGGCCACTGCTCCGGGGGATTGAGAATCATGGGAGCATGGGAACAACCGAGACCCAGAATTTCTGCCATTTGTACTACTCCTGGATTTGATTTACTAGACTACCTTCCGGCGCAGGAGGCTGTTCCCCGTCCGGCTTGTAGGGGAGCACCATGATTTGCTGGGCCACATTGTACCCAATGGGGACCCGGTCTTTCTCGGTGCTGACCGTCATCACGCCGACGTAGGACGCGGCTTCGACCACTGAAACGCGGCGCCCGGGGATTAGGGATGAATCGTCGAGAAAGCGCAGGAGCTGGGAATCCTCCTCGGGCACCCGTTCCACCACGTATTCAAGGTCCATGACGGCCTGGTCGAGAGTCAGCGACCCGGCCGGAACGTTGGGTTCGCCGGAACCGGGGATAGGACGTCCGAAGGGAGACTTGCTGGGGTAGCCCAGCCGCTCCATGAGCTTGGCTTCCAATTCCTGGGACATCCCGTGCTCCAGTTGGTGGGCCTCGATGTGAGCCTGGTGCAGGTCCATTCCGAGCAGACTGACTACCAGCCACTCGGCCAGCCGGTGCCGGCGGGCGATGTCCTCGCCCCCGGCCAATCCACGCCTGGTCAGCCGAATGCGCTTGTCCGCGCCGAGGTCGACCAACCCCTGCTTCTGCATCCGGCGGATCATCCCCGCCACCGACGGGACGGAGGTTCCCAGGCCCTCGGTGGGGGGAAGCTGCTTGAGAGCGTCGGTCATCTGGGTGACCGTGGGAGTCATTGAATCTTCCCACAGCTTGTAGAGCGAAAGCAGGTAGTTTTCGGTAACCGAGGACAGCCGGTCATGGGACTGTCCGTCCTCAGAAGCTTCGGAGGGAGTTGAAGTTCTTCGTGCCCGAGGCATGGTTCTCTCCCATACAACCGGGGCCATGAAATGTGGCGAATGGAGGATGCCGCCCTGGACGCCCGCCGTGAGTAGCAGATTACAAAGTTCCCTCTACCGTGTCAACAAATGGGTGCCTCGCCAGACTTCAGGGCCTTCCGGACGTCAACAAAGCACGAGACCGGGGCTAGAACTCGGCGTTCTTCGGCGTTCTCGGAAAGGGGCTGATGTCCCTGATGTTCTGCATTCCGGTGATGAACTGGACGGTGCGTTCAAACCCCAGCCCGAACCCGGAATGGGGAACGGTGCCGTACTGGCGCAGGTCCAAGTACCACCAATAATCCCGCTCATCCAAGCCGGCCTGCCGCATTCGGTCCAGCAACAGGTCGTGACGTTCTTCCCGCTGGCTGCCGCCGATGATTTCCCCGATGCGGGGCACGAGGACATCCATGGCCCTCACCGTGTCACCGTCATCGTTGAGGCGCATATAGAAAGCCTTGATGTCCCTGGGGTAATCGGTGACCACGACCGGCTTTCCAATCCTCTTCTCGGTTATGTAACGTTCGTGCTCCGACTGGAGATCGAGGCCCCACTCCACGGGAAACTCGAAGGACTCGCCGGAAGCTTGCAGCATCTTGATGGCTTCGGTGTAGGTAATCCGCTCGAAGGAGGACTCGATGATGCCGTTCAGGGTTTCGATGGCGGCCTTGTCGTACCATCGATTGAAAAACTCCATATCTTCCGGGCAGTGTTCCAGCACGTAGGCGAAGACGAATTTCAGAAAGTCCTCGGCGAGGTCGGCCAGCCCGTCCAGGTCGCAGAAGGCCACCTCCGGTTCGACCATCCAGAACTCCGCCAGGTGACGGGAGGTGTTGGAGTTCTCGGCGCGGAAGGTGGGCCCGAAGGTGTATACGTTGGACAGGGCCAGGGCGAAGATTTCCGCCTCCAGTTGGCCGCTGACGGTGAGGAAGGCAGGGCGCCCGAAGAAGTCCTCGGTCGCATCCACCTCGCCGTTCTGACGGGGCGGGTCCTTGAGGTCCAGGGTGGTGACCCGGAACATCGCTCCGGCGCCCTCGGCGTCGCTGGCCGTGATCATCGGGGTCTGGATGTACTGGAAACCCCGCTCCTGGAAAAAGCGGTGGATCGCGAAAGCGGTGGCGTTGCGGACCCGGGCCACTGCCCCGAATGTGTTGGTCCGGGGACGCAGGTGGGCAATCTCCCGGAGAAACTCGAGGGTGTGGCGCTTCTTCTGCAGGGGATAGGTCTCCGGGTCGGCCAGCCCCAGGACCGTCAGGCTGCCGGCGTTGACCTCGAACTTCTGCCCCCGCCCCTGGGACGGCACCAGGCTCCCGCGGGCGCTGATGCTCGCGCCGGTGTTCAGGGAGTCAACCAGGGCATAGTCGGGGCAGGACTCCTCCACCACCACCTGCAGATCGCTCAGGGTGGAACCGTCGCTGATCTGGATGAAGGTTACCGCGCCAGAGGAACGCCTGGTCTTGACCCAGCCCTGGACCTGCACCTCTCCGCCGGCGGATTCCCGGTCGAGGATGTCTTTGATTCGGGAGGATTGCATGGTGTTCCCTCCTTTGGCCGATTCTAACACAGCCGCCGGGACGATTTAGGCCAATCATAACCCAACCGGATTGGCGGGTAAATCGACCGGCAAAGCGACGGCAAACGTATATAATGGCGAAGGGCGGCTGGACTCGGAGCCGAACCCCTGATGAGACCTCAGTGATAAGAAGTTTTCGAAGCCGGGAGACCCAGCGGTTGTTTTTTCGTGAAAGGGCTGCCAGAATCCCGCCCGACGTCCAACGGGGAGCGCAGCGTCTGCTCGCAATCCTGGACTCCGCGGACTCGCTGGAGGACTTGCGGTCTCCCCCAGGAAACCGGCTGGAAAGGCTCTCTGGAACGCGGGACGGCCAGCACAGCGTACGCATCAACAGCCAGTGGAGGATTTGCTTCACCTGGCGCGAGGGCGACGCTTACGATGTAGAGATTGCGGATTACCATTAGGAGGCTCTAGTGGATGCGGACAAGTTGAGCCCCGTTCATCCGGGGGAAATTCTGCTTGAAGAATTCATGAAGCCGCTGGGAATCTCTCCCGAGAGCCTGGCCAAGGATTTGGGACTCGAGCCCGACGCCGTGCGCGGGATTGTCAGTTGCAACCGCCCGGTTACGGCGGAAACGGCGCTGCGGTTATCCCGGTGTTTCGGGACCTCCGAACGGTTCTGGTTGAACCTGCAACGAAGTTACGATCTGGAAATCGCCAAAGACAGGTTGGGTGACCGGTTGGATACAGAGGTGAGGGTCCTGGCAGCCAGTGGCCCGCATCCAAGAGAAACCGCCTGACTGGCGCGTTGAGCTATGCTTGACGACCGTTGCGATTTGTGTGGAGGGCAGTTGGAGCCGGGAACGGCCACCCTGGAAATTTGGCATCAGCAGCAATTGATGGTCATCCGCGACTTACCCGCCGACGTATGCCTGCAATGCCACGAGCCTTACCTGTCTCCAGAAACTTCTGAAAGACTCGACCGATTTATGGACACCGCCGAAAAGGTCAAACCCCGCCAATACCTTACTGTACCGGAGTATTCGGCAGCCCAGACCTTGGAAGGCTCCTAGATCTCCGGCCTCATCCGGTGCCAGTCCGTCTCCTGCTCGTAGGCGTGGGCGATGTTCAGGAGATTGGGTTCGGAGAGGTGGGGGCCGATGAGCTGCATTCCAACGGGCAGCCCCTGGGAAAATCCGCAAGGCACGGATATGCCCGGAAGCCCGGCGATGTTGACGGGAAGGGTGCAAACGTCTATGAGATACATCTGCACCGGGTCGTTGACCTTCTCACCCTTCGGGAAGGCGACCACCGGAGACGTGGGCGTGGCCAGAGCATCGACCTCCCGGAAAACCCGCGCAAAGTCTTCCCGGATCAGTGTCCGTACCTGCTGGGCCTTCAGGTAGTAAGCGTCGTAGTAGCCCGAGGACAGGGCGTAAGCGCCCAGCATTATCCGGCGCTTGACCTCCATTCCAAATCCCCGCTCCCGGGTCTGCTCCATCGCCTCCCAGGTGTCGTTGGTGTCCTGGAAGGAGTAGCCGTACTTGACGCCATCATAGCGGGCGAGGTTGGCCGAGCACTCGGAGGGGGCAATGATGTAGTAGCAGGCCAGCGCGTGGGGAGTGGTGGGCAGGGAGACCGGAAACGCGGCCGCGCCCAGGGATTCCAGGACGGCAATGGCCTCCCGCACCGCTCCCGAAACCCCCGGCTGGGTTCCTTCCCCCAAGTATTCCTCCGGGACGCCGATCCGCATCCCGCGGACATCCCCGGTAAGGGCGGAAACGTACTCCCGGGGCTGGTCGGGAAGGGTGGTCGCATCCCTTGCGTCGTGGCCAGTCAGGGCTTCCAGGACCAGGGCGCAATCGGCCACGCTGCGGGCGATGGGCCCAATCTGGTCCAGGGATGAGGCGTAGGCGACCAGCCCGTAGCGGCTCACGAGGCCGTAGGTGGGTTTCAGCCCCACGACGCCGCACATGGCCGCGGGCTGGCGTATGCTTCCGCCGGTATCGGAGCCCAGCGCGTAGGGCGCCTCTCCCGACGCGACCGCCGCCGCACCGCCGCCGCTGCTACCGCCCGGGATGCGGGACAGGTCCCAGGGGTTGCTGGTGGGGAAAAAGGCCGAGTTTTCGCAGGACGAACCCATTCCGAACTCGTCCATGTTTCCCTTGCCCAGCAAGACAGCTCCCCGGTCCCGAATCCGCCGGTAAGCGGTGGCGTCATAAACCGGGATATAGTCCTCCAGCATCCGGGAAGCGCAGGTGGTGGGAATGCCAGCGGTGCAGATGAGGTCCTTGACCTGAACGGGGATGCCGGTTAGTGGATAACCTTCCCCGGCAGCAATGGCCCGGTCCGCCTCTGCGGAATGTTCCAGGGCGGTTTCTCCGGTGACGGTGACGAAAGCCTTGACCTGTTCCTCCACATCCCGAGTGCGGTCCAGGAACGACTGGGTGAGTTCGGTCGAGGTGATTTCGCGCCGGGAGAGAAGGTCGTGGGCCTCGCCGACGCCCAGCTGCCAGAGTTGGGGCAACGCCTATTCCTCCAGCACCGGCTTGACCCGGATGAACTCGCCGTCGGTCACCGGGGCGTTCCGCAGCACGTCCTCCTGGGGGAGGCATTCCGACGTTTCGTCGTCCCTCAACACGGTTTGCAGGCTGCCGGCGTGGCCGGTGGGCGCGACGCCCGAGGTGTCCAACCCGCGCAGGACTTCAAACTGGTCGAGAATCTGGCCAAGCTGCTCCCGGAGGGTTTCGACCTCCGCGTCGGTAAGCCCGATACGGGCCAGCGCGGCAATATGTTCGACTTCGGAACGGGGCAGGGGCATGGTTCTCCTCCGGCCGGGCCGGCCTAGTTCATCTCCGCTCCGCCGGAAACACTGATGGACAAGCCGGTGATGTAGTCGGACTCCTCGGACGCCAGGAATGCAGCCATCCTGGCTATGTCATCCCCGACGGCCACCCGGCCCAACGGGACGCGGGCGTTCCGGTCCTGGATCATCATGGCGCGGTGTTCCTCGGAAGACTGGCCCTGCGGGACCAGGGCGGCGGCGATGAAGTCCACCCGCTCGGTGTCCACCAGGCCGGGGCAGATGGCGTTGACGTTGATCCGCTGGGCGGCCAGCTCCTGGGCCAGGGCCTGGGTGAACCCGACGATGGCGAACTTGGAGGCGCAGTAGGCGGCATAGCGGGCGATGCCCCGCTTGCCGGCCCCGGACGATATGCTGATTATCTTGCCGGGCCCGCCCCGGCCCACCATGTGCCGGGCCACTGCGCGGGAAACCAGGTAGGTGCCCCGCACGTTGACCCGCATCACCTCGTCGAAGGCGTCTTCTTCCAGTTCCACTACCGGGACCCGGTCACGGCCGGGACGGGAACCGGCATTGTTCACCAGGATGTCGATGTGACCGAAGCGTTGCAGCACCTGGTCCACCATGGACTGTACCTGCCCCGAGTCCGACACGTCGGAGAAAATTCCCAGGGACTGTCGGCCCAGAGCCTCGATTTCGGAGGTCACGCTCGGCAACCCCTCCCAGCCGGCTTCCCGGTCTTCGGGCCGGATAGCGTCCAGGGAAGCGGCCACGTCCGTCACCACAACGTCGGCCCCTTCCGAAGCCAGGCGGGTGGCAATGGCTCGGCCGATCCCGTTCTTGCCCCCGGCGCCGGTCACGATGGCGACTTTTCCCTCCAGGTTGTACATGATGGCTCCTTGTCAGAACCTGAGTATCGGATCAGAGGATACCGGCGGCCCGTTACAAATGCCAGTCGTCGCCGGCCGGAGGCCAGGGGTTGTCCTCCGCCAGCACCTGGGACAACTGGATGAACGCCCCTTTCATGGAAGCGGGGTGCAGCCAGATGGAGTTAAAGCCCAGGTTAACGTAGTTGTCCGTCCTCCGGGAAGTCGTGAAGCGGATATCCTGGCCCTGCAGGTAAGCATCGGTAGCCAGGGAGTCCTCGATTTCGAAAATGGTCAGGTAAATGCCTTCCCCGTATCTCTCGAGGAAACGGGCGGAAGAGGTGTCCGGGCTGGTGGGCTGGGCCAATTCGATGAAGGTCCGCCGGTCGTTCAGGGGAAGTACCGCAATCTCCAGGTCCGTGAAGCTGATCTGGAACCGGCGGGTGGGAGCGATTCCGAACATGGCGCTCCAGCGTTCGATGGCCCGGTCCAGGTCGTTCACCAGGACCGCCGACTGCCTCAGCTGGGTTAGTCCCTCGGGCGTGGGGGTGGACTGCCAGCCCGGGCCGGCCGGCGGCCAGGGATTGTCCCCTGCGGTGACTTCCACGATTTCCAGAAACGCCCCATTGGTATCCTCGGGGTGCAGGAAGGCGGACCGGTAGCCGTCGAAGTCAGACTCGGCAGTCACCTGGACCCCCATGGCCCGCAGGTGCGGAATCAAGCGGTCGTAGACGGAAGTCTCAAACACCAGCCGGTACGGGGCCTCGTCCCGGGGTTGCAGGAAACCGCCCACCGGAGAGTCCTCTGTCGTCGGTTGCAGCAGTTCCACGAAGGTCCCCTCCCCCGCCGGCATAACCACGCTGGCTAGTCCGTATTCGGGGAATTCTCGGCGGGAGGACGGCTGCAGTCCAAGGATGCGGCGATAGAGCGACTCGGCTTCGGGAAGGTCCCGGACGAGAAACGCTGCCTGCCGCAGGCGGTCCAACATGGCGGTGGGCGGGGTCAGGCGGATTTGCTGGGCAGGCTTACCAGGGCGGTCCCGCCGACGTAGCGTTCCCCGGCCTCACCGGTCATCAGGATGTCGCACTCCACCAAGTTTTCTCCGTCTTCCTGGCGGGTGTCGGTGACCGTGGCGGAAATATTCAGCGGCTTGTTGTGGGGAACGGGCTGCCGGAACACCACGTCCAGGTCCCGCAGGGCGGCGGGGCCCGCCCACTGGGTGAGCAGTTGGGCCATGAGGGCCATGCTCATCACCCCGGGCAGAATGGGATAGGGCAGCCGGGACCGCTCGGCGGTGGCGGCATCGGTGAAGCGGTTGGGCATCGGGTTGCCCCACTGCTCACAGAAGGCTACGACCTCCGGGTCGCTGACAATTTTCTGGAGGGGTCCGATTTCGTCGCCCAAGTCGACGTCTTCAAAGAAGGGGGTAGTATCCTGGGTCATGGTTACTCCCTGGCCGCGTAGGACTCCTGAACGTCGGCGACAACGTCGCCGTGCTGGTTGCGGAAAGTGGTCTCCCAGACCGTGAAGACCATCGTCCCGCTCCGTCCCGTCTTGGCGTAGACGTCCTTGAGGTGGGACGATGCCGTAAGCTGGTCTCCGGCATAGATGGGAGCGCGGGCCTGTACTCGTTGGCCCGCGTGGAACCGGGCACGCCCGAACTTGAGCTGGATATCGGGGAGCTCGACGTGCCGCACGAAGAGGGTACACATGGTCGGAGGGGCGATGAGGCCCGGGAACCCAGCTTCCGCGGCGGCCTCGTCATCGCTGAACACTGGCGCGGGTTCCGCGGTGCTCTCACTGAAGGCCAGCACCATCTCCCGGGTCACTTCAAAGGGACCGGCCTCGTGTTCCACGCCGTAAAGGGACCGGTCGTACTCCAACTGCATTGCCATATTCAGCGCTCCTGGACTAGTTGGGCTACGGTGGCTTCCACTCGGACGGGTTCGAACTTGCCGGAAAGCAACGCCTCGACCAACTGGGCCTCATTGCGGATGTCCGCCTCGAACCTGGTCAGGCAGGATGCCAGGTGGCTGGCCAGGTGGGCGTCGCTGCCCCCGGTGCCTAGGTACCCCATGGAATGGCACAGCTCTTCGGCCCGTTCATTCTCGCCGGCCCGGCTGCCTCCGTTGACGCGTTCAACGATGCTAACGTCGTCGAATTCCTCGCCTTGTTCCATGTAGTCAACGAAGCCGATCCCGTACCTTCCTGGATGGGCGGGGAAGGCGATGGCTCCGTGGTGCCGTGCGGCTTTCATCAATTCCCTGGCGTCCATCCGGACGTCGGCAAAGTCGATGTCCCGGGTCAACCCGGGGGTGACCCCGTAAACCAGGAAGTGGCCGTACCGGGTGTCCAGTTCCGACGCCTTGAGGATCAGGACGTTATATTCCTTCGCCAGTTGGGAATAGTCCTTATCGGAATCGAACTTCCGGTGCTCGGTGAGGACAAAACCGTCCACCGTGTAGCCCCGCTTGTTCCGCAGGACCTGAATCCATTTGACGTATTGTTCAACAGTGGCGCGGGAGTCGTCGGAGGAAACCGAGTGGGAGTGCAGGTCCAGGTACATGGTATCAGTTACGCCTCCAGTGGAATTACGGAGGGATGATGTCGCCGTTCAAGTGGGCGAAAGACCATAATAATGGGTGGCCCGTTTTTCTTCAACCGCAGCTTCCGCCCGCCGGCCCCAGGAAGAGCCCACAAGGAATAGCGACGGCATTGGCACGGTGGGGCGACCTGCCCTGTTAAGGCAGAGGTCACAGGCTCAAGTCCCGTCCGGGTCGCCAACCTTTCCTCCACTGAGTTTCCCCCTCAGCCGACCCCTTGAACCCCCTCGGCCGCCCCGGGAAAATTGGGATTCGCCCCCGCCCAACGGCCGTCCTTGAACAACCTTCCCCATTCTGGCACCATTGGAAACAGCCTCACTCCCCAAGCCTGGGCCGTCAGGGGGTTCATCTTGCAGGTGTTTGGAGTTCCGGGCGGACCCTACTCCCACGTCAAGTACCGGAACATGGTCGTCCAGGTACTGCTGTTCATCATCACCCTGGGCATTTACGGGATATATTGGTTTTATGTAACGTACAATGAGACCTCCCGGGCCAATGGGAAAACCGATGCCAACGCCCTCCTGTGGACCCTGCTCTTCCTGATTCCCATCGCCAACTTGTTCGCCGCCTGGAAACACTCGATGGAGTACGCCGAATTCGTGGACAACAAGTACCCCGGTATCGCCATCTTCATCCTGTGGATAGTGTTCGCCCCCGTAGTCTGGTTCCTCGTACAGAGCGACCTCAACCGCGCCGCCCGCTTCGGTTGATTCGCCCCTCGGGCGCCCCACCGGCAACACCCGGATCCTCCAGTCCATAAGCCCCAGACCATGAAGAAGGAGACCGCTCATGCCGACAACTTTTGGATGCTCCGCGCCCAGCCGGGGGCCCTTGGCCGGCCCCGAAAACCTCCGTTCCATAGCCCAGCGCGCCGAGGACCTCGGATTCGACTCCGTGTGGGTCAGCGACCACATCATCCTCCCTCGGGAAGTCAGCTCCTTCTACCCCTATTCGGCGGACGGCGTCGCCACCTTCACCCCGGACCAGCCCTACTACGAGCCCATCTCAACGCTGAACTTCCTGGCAGGATGCACCCACCGGGTCCGGCTCGGCACCCACGTCCTCATCCTCCCCTACCGGAACCCGGTCTTGACCGCCAAGATGCTGGCGACCCTTGACGTCCTCTCCGGCGGCCGCCTGATTCTCGGGGCCGGCGTCGGCTGGATGGAAGAAGAATTCCGCGCCCTCGACCTCGACACCTTCGCTCAACGCGGCGCCGTCACCAACGACTACATCCGGCTGTTCAAGGAGCTCTGGACCAACGACAACCCAGAGTTCAACGGGGAATACTACGACGTCGCAGGAGCCGGGTTCCTGCCCAAACCCGTCCAGGACCCCCACCCTCCCATCTGGATCGGCGGTCACACCGGACCCGCCATCCGACGGGCCGCCGAACTGGGCGACGGGTGGATGCCCATCGGCCTCCGTCCCCCCGCCATCCTGGAGCCGGAGGAGATGGCAGCCAAGATCGCCCGCCTTCGCCGCTTCAGCGTACAGGCCGGACGCCCCGAGGATGCCGTTGATATCTGCTTCAGCACCAACGTATCCTTCGCCGCGCCCGCAGAACCGGTCCGCCCCATGATGCAGGGACGGCCGGAACAGATCGCCGCCGACCTGCGCCAGTACCAGGACCTGGGAGTTTCCAACTTCATCTTCAGCTTCCCCGGCGACAGTGTGGCCGCCCAGCAGGAAGGGATGGAGCAGTTCTCCCGGGAGGTCATGCCCCTGATACCCCAGGCTTGAGGGATGGGAAAGCGGGGCGGGAAAGACCGTATCTCGGGTCCTTTGAACCACCAAATCTCAGGAGAGGGGGCTAACTATGTCAGTGCGTTCTGACTTCAAGGCACGGATCCAGTCTGGAGAAACCATCGTGGCTCCGGGCGCATACGACCCCATGTCCGCCCGTCTCGTTCAGTCGCTGGGGTTCAACACCGTTTATTGCGGCGGATATATGACGGGAGCCCATCTCGCGGTAACCGAGCCGCTGATGACCATGACCGAACAGGTGGAAGTCGCAGCCAGGGTCGTCCGTTCCGTGAATCTTCCCGTCATCACCGACGCCGGGGCCGGTTACGGCGACCCGGTCCACGCGATGCACACCGTCCGCACCTTCGAAGGCGCCGGGCTGGCGGGCATCCACATCGAAGACCAGGTTTACCCCAAACGGGCCTCCTACCATGCCGGTTTGGAACACGTCATTCCCCTCGATGAATTCCTCGAGAAGATGAGGTACGCCCTCCAGGCCCGGACCGACCCCGACTTCCTCATCATCGGTCGCACCGACGCCTTCAGTGCCGTCGAAGGGGACATGAACGAAGCCATCCGGCGTGGCAACGCGTTGAAGGACCTGGGCGTGGATGTCCTCATGCCCCGCGGAGTCCGCCAGCGGGAAGACCTGGACACCTACCGGAAGGGGGTTCCCGACATCCCTCTCCTGGTCATCGCCGGCGCCGACGACATCACCGTCCAGGAATACGCCGACCTGGGATACCAGATCATCATCTACGCCAGCACACCAACCATCGCCGCCGCCAACGGGTTGAAGCAGGTGTACGAAAGCCTGCGGGATACCGGCCACATCGGCATCAACGCCCCCCAGGTCGCCGCAATGCGCGCCGACGTCGAGGCCTTGATAAGCCTTCCCGAATACCAGCAGGTCGAGGCCGAGACCACTGAACGGGAGTTCCAGGGCATGGGCGGCCACTAGCAAAAACACAAGAGGGGAAGGGAAGTAATGTTCCCCTCCCCTCGTCCGACTGCCCGCTAGCGCTGCGCTCCCTCCCCACTGTTTTTGACAGGAAAGGACTTTCGCCCGCTTCTCCTAGCTGCCGGGGGGCTGGTAGCCCACCGAGCCCGCCTTTCTCATTGCTTCTATTGCTTCGTCCACTGACAGCAGGGGAGTGGTCTTGATATTTCTGGCCGCCCCAGCGGCCGAGACGGCCATTGAGACGGCGGCCATGGTGATGTTGTCGGGAAATTCGCCAATGGCTACCACGTCATAGTCCCCGAAAGCGTAGTCGAAGCTCTCCAACTTCCCGCCCATGCCTTCAACCATTTGCCGTATCGCCGCCGCTCGGTCCTGCGGGTTGGCGATCAAGGCTGATATTCCTTCTCGGTTGTAAGAAGCCTGTACCAGGAAACGGGGCATAATACATCTCCTCCCTTGCCGGGAATCTCCTCCGGGGTTTCAGTTCACCCCACCGGCGCCCCCGTCACCCCGTACTTGCGTTCCAGCTCGTATACGTTGTCCAGGCCCAGCAGTCCCGCCACGTCCCAGCGGGTCCCGTACCGGCTGGGGTCCACCCGCCCGTCGTTCTTCAGCTCGGTGAAGGCTTCCAGCAGCTGCTTGTAAATGAGCCAGATGGTGCTGCCGCAGATCATCAGCTTGTAACCCAGCGCTTCGACTTCCTGGGTCGAGGTCAGGTCCCCGTTGTACATCCGGGGCATGTCGGGAAGGTCGTCGGCGTAGTTCCGCAGATCGTCCAGCGTCTTGATTCCGTCCACGAACACCAGGTCCGCCCCGGCATCCCGGTAGGCCCGGCACCGGCGCACCGTGTCCTCCCAGCCGGTTACGGCATAGGCGTCGCACCGGGCAATGATAACGAAATCCGGGTCACTGCGGGCATCGAGAGCCGCCCGTATCTTCTGGACGTGCTCCTCCATGGGCACCACCTGCTTGCCCTCGAAGAACCCGCACTTCTTGGGAAACACCTGGTCCTCGATGTGAATCCCCGCCACCCCGGCGGCCTCGTACTCCCGCACTGTCCGCTGTACATTCAACGCGTTGCCGTATCCCGTATCGGCGTCGCACACCACCGGAATGTCCACGGCGTTGGCGATGTACTTGGCGTTGGCCACCATTTCGGTCATGGTCAGCCAGCCCACGTCGGGAAACCCGCGCTCCGCGGCGGTGCCCGCTCCCGTCATGTACACCGCGTTGAATCCCACCGACTCGGCGATCCTCGCGTGCAGGCCGTTCATCACGAAGGGAGCCACGATCAATCCTTCCGAATTGAGCATTCCCCTCAACTTCGACGTGGGCTTGGTAATGGCCATTTCTGAAGTACTCATGGTTATCTCCTCCTAACCGGATAGCTGCTGACAATCTGCCAGCGCAGGTCGGCAGCCCAGCCCCCAGCGTTCCAGTCATCGCCGGCGGCATCGGACTCGAACCGGATTAGAACCAACTGCCAATGGCGTGTGCCGCCCTCCAATTCCCTGCTGTCTACTACACTGCCTACAACTTCCTGGGCAAAGGTCACTGCACTCTCGAACACCCGGGGCGGCAGGTTCGCATGTTGCATCAGGGCAATGCGGAGGGGATAGCTTTCCGACATCCTCTCCCGATGGGGTTCCAGGTAGCGGGATAATCCATAGACCCGCTCCAGGGTTTGGATGACAGCATTCCGCAGCTTACGCAGTCCATTGACATCTCTGCCGGCTTGGCTGGTGGGATCTAATCCCTCTCCAAAATCGAGAAAGATATTGCCGGCGTCGGACTCAGCAGCAACCCCAGGACCATGTAAAGTGATTCTGGGAGACTCGCCGGCCACTCGTTCCACGCCGGCGTCCACCGATTGGACCATCTCCCCCGGGCAGGGAAAATAGTCAATCAGGGGCAGGTGGACCGGGTGCATTTCCGCCGCCCAGCACCCGTACTGGTTGCAAAGGGTCTGCCGCGCCCGGTGAACCCCGGCGGTGAATGAGGGTTGGGGTATTACCGATATTCCGTAGCGGATTGACAACTATTCATCCTCCAGGCAGGTCCGGCCCTGCTTTCCCCCGCAATCGCTTATCTGAACAAGGCCGCCCACGCCGGCGCGGTAAGCGTGAGGGCCAGGACCACCCCCACCACGAACAATATCAGCCCGAAGGACCCCCGCTTGGGTGATGCCCCATCATTATGCCCAAATTCGTCGGCATCCAGCCCCAGCAATTCCCTGGCCTTCGGTTCGTCAGCCTGGAAGACATACAGGCCGTGCGGAAGGTTGAAAGCCGACCCCCACAGGCCGGGGCCTCCGTGCAGGCTGCGGACCATCGCGGGAACCCCTTCGGAACGCAGGCGTTGCTCCGCCATCCGGGCCATCGGCTCGTTGTCGTAGGTGTGGAGCATTACCTGCCTGCCCCGGGTGTTTCGCGAGGTGTTTGGCGGCATCTCAGTCCCATCCCAGCATCGGTGCCATTATAGCAACGGGGAGAGTTCTGCGGGGAACGCTGGCTCCGCTCTCCTTATGACGCCTCCGGGGAACCGGAGGGGACTGGACGTTGATGGGTTGTTGCCGCATCTAGGGTTTCCAGAACCCGGATACCATTGCCCCTATTCTTGGCCCGGCCAGGCTTGTGGTATAATTTCCCTTGCGCCGAAGGGCCGAGGTGGTGGAATTGGTAGACACGCGGTCTTGAGGGGGCCGTGGGCGAAAGCCCGTGTGGGTTCAAGTCCCGCCCTCGGCACCAAGCGCGGGAAGAGTTCCGAGCACCGGTTCAAAGCGCAACTAGAGGCGACGTAGCCAAGTGGACTAAGGCGGAGGTCTGCAAAACCTCTATTCGGCGGTTCGAATCCGCCCGTCGCCTCCAAATCCTCGAAGCCCCATCTGGCGCAATCTCCCTTTCCTCCCCCCATCGTTACGCCGTCTCCCTCGCATCGCCGGACTCTCTCGGCGTGATTTCTTCTCGCTTGCAGCAGGGGTATCGCTTCATACTGGCTGAAACCCGGCCGGATTACCCAGCCATTCCCGCCCGGTTATGTCGTATAAAAACTGGAGGCGCCGCGTCGGGTTTCCAATCCCGGCCGCGGTTCACCCCATTGCATGGGTCGAGGAGCTCACCATGGAAGAAACTGGAGCGCTAACGCTGGCGACTTTCCTGCAGCGTCTCCTGGCCTACATCCTGGACACCGTGATGTTCTACCTGCCTCTGGCGGCAGCGTCGGCGCTCCTGGTGGTGGGCTTGATCTTCTCCATTGGCGGCGGTGATACACCAGGCTCCGGCGGCCTCGCCGTAGCGTTGCTGGCTCTGGCTGGTATCGGGTTCCTGCTGGCCGCCGGATACGTTATCTGGTGGCTGGTGACCTTGAAGAACGGCCAGACTCCCGGAAAACAATTGGTGGGAATTCGAGTGGTGCGGGAGAATGGGGAACCGTCAGGCTGGGGTTACACCTTCCTCCGGGAGTTCGTCATCAAGGGGCTGCTCGGCGGTGTTCTCTCCTCCATTACCGGCGGGATCTACACCGTGGTCGACCACCTCTGGCCGCTGTGGGACCAGAAACTCCAGACCCTCCATGACAAGATGGTAAACACCATCGTAGTCCAGAATCGCACGTAGCAATTCGCCCGCCCAGTGAACCGGGTCGCTTGCCGCCGGTCCAGTCCCCAGGGTTTCTAGCGGAGCGTGGTGTAAGAGGCGGAGTAAAAGTGGGCCTGGCAGGTTTCGAACCTACGACCTACCGGTTATGAGCCGGTTGCTCTACCACTGAGCTACAGGCCCCCATCAATTTAGCTTAGTCCCACCCCGGAAAGGGTGTCAAGAAAGGCCAAGCCGCTCCCGGTAGTCCGGGTCCCAGCCGGCCAGCAGCCCCCGGGCCACCGATTCCTCCGGGTGCGGTGTGGGAGCGGGCTCGCCGGAGGTCGGGACGGAAGCGATGATGGCGTCTTCCACTAGATTGTCGTATACGGTTGGTTCGACTCCCAGCACCCCCTTGAGGAAATGCTCGTTCCCCTCACCGAACCGGGGCGCGGGCCACCTGATCTTCATGGGAGTGTTGGAAAACTTGTACGGCCGCCCCATGATTAGCCGGGTGCCCATCTTCCGCTCCGGCGCGAACTCCACCCGCTCCAGGAAGTTGCGCTCCTTGTAGTGGGGATCAAAGTGCACGTCTCGGCTATTGAACACCGGCCCGGCGGCGATCCCGTTTTCCTGGAGAGCGTGCATCGCTTCGTAGCGGTCCAACTCCCTGGTCCACTCGGAAATGATCTCGTCGATTTCGTCGTGGCCGCGCTGGCGCGATAGGATTCCGGCGAAACGGCCGCTCTCCACCAGGTCTTCCCGGCCCATCACCCGGCACAGACTGTCCCACTGGTGGTCATCGGCGACGGACAACACCACCCACTGGTCCTCCCCCCGGCATGGATAGCATCCCTGGGGCGCAAAGTAAGGGTGCCGGTTCCCGATGCGCTCCCCTTCCCGGCCGTTGGCAATTGCATCCATGATGTACTCGGACAGGAACATCACCCCCGCCTGGTACATCCCGATGTCCACCCACTGCCCCTTTCCGGTGAGATTCCGGTAGCGCAGCGCCCCTCCGATGGCGAACACCGCCGTCCAAGTGGACAGAAAGTCAACGAAGGAACGTCCAGCTTTGGAAGGTTCATCGTCCTTGTAGCCCGTCACCCAGCAATGGCCGTGAGTCCCTTCCTGGGTGGTCGCCTGGGCGGGATAACCCGAATACGGACCGTCGCCATGCCCGTACCCGGTGTTGGAGACGAGGATGATGTCCGGCTTGATCTTCCTGAGATTCGGGTAGTCCAGCCCCCAACCCCGCATCACCCGGGGAGTGAAGTTCTCCATCACGACATCGCTGACGGCTGCCAGCTCCCGGAAGAGGTCCCGGCCTCTTTCCGTGGACATATCCAGGGTCAGGGAACGCTTCCCCCGGTTGAGCAGGTTGTATGTTGAGGGGCGGTCCCACCACTCTTCCCCCAGTTCATTGTCGGGGAAGGTCCCGTACAGCCCTCCGGTGCGGGTGATGTCGGGACGCCCCGGACCCTCCACCTTGATAACCTCGGCTCCCAGGTCCGCCAGTTGCCCCCCCGTGTAGGGCAGGGCAAAAACGTACGTGGAATCCAAAACACGAATGCCTTCCAATGGCAGTCTGGGCATTGCGGCTCTACCTCGGGACGGAGTTGATGATATTCCCCGGGCGGGTCAGATGATATTCAGCTGCCGTAGCTGCACGAACTCCTGCTGGCTGTAACCCAGTCCCTCAACATAGATTTCCTGGTTGTGCTGGCCCAGCGTCGGAGCGGCCCTCCTCAATTGATAAGGAGTCTCGCTCAGCTTGAACAGTTCCGCGGGAACCTTGATGTTCCCCATGACCGGATGCTCCACCTCCCGGTAGAACCCCCGCGACTCCAGTTGCGGGCAGTCCACCAGTTCCAGGGGAGTCTGCACGATGCCGAACAGCATTCGCGCTGCGGCGGCCTTGGGGAACAACTCCCACTTCTCCCGTTCCTTGATGGATTCAAGGATGATGCGGTCCATATCCGCGCCGTTGCGGGCCCGCTCGGCCCGGTTGGCAAACCGGGGCTCCAGGAGTTCGGGAGTTTCGAAGAAATTTGCCAGGTCTTCCCAGGTCGCTCCACCGCCGGCCTGGACGATGATCCAGCCGTCCTTGCAGGGCATGGGATTCTCGAAATTGTTGCCTTCGGCCCTTCGCCGCGCCTGGACTCCTCCGATGAACGGGTAAATTGTCTGGGTAGCCATCATGGTGGAAGCTATGCACTCGGTAATCGACACATCCACGTGCTCCCCCAGCCCGGTAACAGACTGTGCGAAGAGCGCCATCGACGTGGCGCCGGCCGCGAACAGCCCCCCCTCGTACTGCGCCTGGAAACCCCCGTGCTTCAGCGGCTCGCGCCCCTGGATGCCGCTGATGCTCATGATCATGCTCATGGCGTATTCCACGATTTCCCCGCCCTGGTATCCGCTGTAAGGGCCGTCTTGGCCGAAAGGCGTGATGGACGTGGTGATCAAGCCCGGGTTCAACTCCGCCAGGTCGTCGTGACCCAGGCCCAGCGACGACATGTATCCGGGTTTGTAGGTTTCCACGATGACGTCGACATGTTCCGTCAGGCGGCGGACGATATTCTGACCCGTGACGGTCTCCAGGTTCAGGGTGGCTCCCTTCTTGTTCAAGTTCGCCAGGAGGAAAAAGAGACTCTTTTCCGGGTGGGGGTCATCGTCGAAGAAGGGCCCCAACCGGCGCAGGGCCGCCCCCGCCGGTGGTTCTATCTTCAGGACATCGGCCCCGTAATCGGCCAGCAGGCGGGCGCAGAAGGAACCGGCGATATCCTCGCTCAGGTCCAGGACTTTCACGCCCTCCAGCATTCCGTCCAAAACCGGCCCCCTCGTTCGTCTTCTACTGGACCACCCAGGCTTGCATCGGGGATGGACGATCCTTCCACCCTGCTCGTCCCCGGTGAATCGCAACGGATTTTAACCTCTGCCCCCGAACGATAGCAAACATTCCAACCCCCTTGTGACACAGGACGATTGCAAAGTCGAGTCAAGTGTCCCTTCCCCCTTGATGGGGGAAGGTTAGGATGGGGGTGACGCTCTCGCTGTTTGAAGCTATCCCCTGACCCTAACCCTCTCTCACTAGGGCAAGAGAACTTTGAATCGTCCTCCCTTGTGACAGTTGCCCGTTGACGGCGGCCCCGGTCCGGTATAGCGTTACTGTATATGGAAAAACCCCCGCCGTTCCGATTGCCCTCGCCGCACATGCCAATCCCCAATTCCAGACGGATCGTCTCACCCGGACGCAGGAGCGCAGCCCTCATTCATTCCTGTTCCATCAGGAATGTCCCGGAAATGTCTCAAAATGTCTCACCTTGTCCCGTTGGTGTCCCTTACGTGTCCCGTCCTGACTCCCAAATGACGCCCTTGGGACAGGAATTTTCCGGATTTCACGCTCAAAACGCGCGAAATGTCCCAATTGTCCCGCAAACTGTTTTTTCCGTTAAGGCCAGCCCCACAGGCGGCTGGGGCACATTGGAAAGGTTCTTCGGCGCTGACCCAATTGGCGCTCCCCCGCCCGGCGTAGGATAATGTTCCGCGGCAACCCGGCGTTTCAAGGAGAAGCAAGATGCGAGAGAACCGGGTCAAGAAAGTGATGTCCGAGGGCAAGCTCGCCCTCGGCACCTACGTGACTTTTGCAGATCCCCAGGTCGTCGAAATCATCGGGCTGGCCGGCTATGACGCCGCTTTCATCGACATGGAACACACCACCTTCGATCTGGCCCTCGTCACCGAGATGATCCGGGCGGCGGACCTGGTGGGAATCACCTCCATCGTCCGGGTGCCGGACAATGACGAGAAATTGATCCTGCGCCTGTTGGACGCCGGGGCCGAGGGCATCATCGTCCCCCACGTCGACGGGTTGGAGGGGGCGAAGCGGGCTGTCGAAGCGGTCCGGTACGGGCCCCTGGGCCACCGGGGAGGCGCCGGCGGAACCCGGGCCACCCGCTACGGCATCGTCTCCTGGGGCGACCACGTGCAGCAGTCCAACGAACAGATCCTGCTCTCGGTGATGACCGAGGACGAGAAGGGCATCGCCGACATTGAGGCCATCGCCGGCCTCGAGGGAGTCGACCTGGTTTCCATCGGACCCACCGACTTCTCCGAGTACATGGGAATCCGGGACCCGTCCAGCCCGGAGCTCAGGGCCAGGATTAAGGAACTTGCCGACAAGATCAAGGGAATCGGAAAGGCAAAGATGCAGTTCCCCATGAACCATGCGGCCCTGCCCATGGGCCCGAAGGAGCTTCTGGAACTCGGCGTGGGGTACACCCACGTCGCCCCGCCGCCCTCCGCGGTCCTGATGCGGTCCCTGCGGGAGCGTCTGCAGGACATCCGGGAGCAGGTCGGCTAGAGGCGGCCCCAACCAAGCAGTGAGTCTCCCCGGATCCTTTATGACTGGCAACCCTGGACTGCGGCGCCGACTCGCCTTCGGCATCGCTGTCCTCGTGGCAGCGCTTTTCCTTTCCGCCGCCTGTGAGGTAGCACCCGATGCGGGGCCTGCTCCATCGTTCTCCACTCCGGTAGCGCTGGATCCCACCGTAACGCGGGCTCCCACGGCAACGCGGGCCCCCACGTTTGAAATCAGTCCCGCCGCCACTGATCTCCCTCCGGTGGTTTTGGAGCCGACGATAAACCCACTTCCGACGGCGGCCGGGTTTGAACCGCCTGTCGCTGAACCGCCTACCTCGGACGAGCCGTTGGTTTCCTTCGAAGACGCCACCTTCGCAGTCGAGGTGGCCGATACCCCGGAGGAGAGGCAGCAGGGACTGTCGGACCGGCCATCACTGGCTAAAGACCGGGGTATGCTCTTCGTGTACGAAATCCCCTACCAGTACACCTTCTGGATGCCCAGGATGCACTTTCCCTTGGACATGATTTGGATCGACAGCGAGTGCGCCGTCGTCGACATCACCAGGGACGCCCAGCCGGAGGACGAGGAAAAAATCCGCACCGACCCCACCTACTATTCCCCACGCCAGCCCGCGTTGTACGTGCTGGAGGTCAATTCGGGTATTGCCGCGGCGGCCGGTATCGAGGCTGGCGACCAGGTCTCCTTCGGCGGCAGCATCGACGGAAAGTTCGGCTGCTGACCCACGCTCCGGCCCCACCTTCCACCTTCGGGAGAGCAAATTTCACCAAGAGGATGAATAACCTATGGAAGTTTTGGTATCAGGCTCCCTCGCCTACGACCGTATAATGGATTTCAATGGCCGGTTTTCCGACCACATCATGCCGGATAAAATCCACATGATTAACGTAAGCTTTACCGTCAACGGGCTCAGCGAGAACTTCGGCGGTACGGCGGGGAATATAGCCTTTTCGTTGGGCAAGCTGGGCGAGAACCCGCGCATCCTCGCTACCATCGGATACGACTACCACCGTTATTACGAGTGGTTCGACGAGCACGGCCTCAGCACCAGGGACATTCGCATCGTCCCGGAGGAGGCGACCGCTTCTGCATACATTACCACCGACCTGGCCGACAACCAGATTACCGGGTTCAACCCCGGCGCGATGAAGCAACCCTCTGGATTCGATTTCGATGGAATCGACCCGAAAGACTGCATCGCCATTGTTGCTCCGGGCAACCTCGACGACATGGCCAATTACACCATGACCCACAAAGAGTTGGGCATCTACACCATCTTCGACCCTGGCCAGTCGCTTCCCGTATGGACTGGCGAAGCCCTCGGCCGTTGCATCAGCCAGTCCGACGTCCTCATTTCCAACGACTACGAACTGGGATTGATCCAGGACAAGACGGGCTGGTCCAACTCGGAAGTGCTGGACAACGCCGGGACGATCATAACCACTAGGGGTGAAATGGGATGCTCCTTGACGGCCAGTGACGGAACGTCGCTGACTGTCCTGGCCATTCCCACAAATAACGTCGTGGACCCTACGGGAGCGGGCGACGCATTCCGCGGAGGCTTCATCAAGGGACTGATCCAGGGATTGCCGCTGGAACGATGCCTGATGATGGGCACTGTGTGCTCTCACTTCGTCATCCAGACCTACGGCACCCAGAAATACGACTACACTCCCGAACAATTCAAGGAAACGCTGCAGCGCCACTTCGGGGAAGGTTAGAAGCATCCAGGGAACATCCGGCCCCCTTCCTTGGCGCCTTTTGGCAGTGGCTCGGTGCCATGAGTCCGGGCCCGGGTTTACGACCAGTTGGTATTGACTCGGAATGGCCTCTGCGATAGTCTGACCCTACCTAGACTCCCCTGAGAGGAGCCAAGTATGACCCAGCAAACCGAGTCCGCTCTTACCCCCGAAGTGAAGGCTATGATCGGCGTAGCCGGCGAGGTCGTAGAGTCCTGGGGAGTGGTGGACGCCGAGTACCTTCGCCGGTTTACCCAGGCAGTCATGGACCCGGATCCCATGTACTGGGACGAAGAATACGCGAGGAATTCCCGCTACGGCGAAATCACCACGCCTCCGATCATGGTCAGCTACCTGAGCAGCCGGATCCCGCCTGACCAGGAGGATGCCATTACCCGCGCCTTCGAGGAGAACCCCGAGTCGGATGGGATAGGCTCCGTCAAGCGCCCAGGGGAGCTTCCTCCGGTGCCCACCGACTTGATGCGGGTCCTCAACGCGGGGAATGAACTGGAAATCTTTCAGTACCCCAGCATCGGCGACAAGGTCTTCTTTCAAAACAGTTACTCCGACATACGGGAGCGGGTGGGCCGCGACGGTCGTCCTTTCCTGATTATCACCAGAGAAACCAGGTACTGGAACCAGGACGACGAGGTGCTGTGCATCACCCGCGCCTCTACCATCCGCCGTTAGCCATTACTGTCCCCGATCGCAAGGTTGCTGAGGAAGGTAACGCCATGACCACGCCTTTGGAAGAACTGCTCCAGATGGAGCCGGAAGAAATCTGGCGGCGCAACGAGCGCCCAACCGCCGACCAGATGCGGAATAAACAACAGGTCTTCTTCGAGGACGTTGACGAAGGGGACGAGCTTCCTAAGTACATCTACAAGCCCACCCCCACACACCTCTTCCGGTGGAGTGCGGCCATAGAGAACTTCCACCGGATCCACTACGATTTGGACTTCGGGCTGAACCACGACAAGAACCCCAGCATCTTGGTCCACGGTTCGTGGAAGCAGAGCGCGGTGCCCCAGTTCCTCAAGGACTGGACCTCCCCCGGGGGCTGGCCATGGAAGGCCCGGTTCGAGCACCGGGCGATGCTGGTGCCGGGAGATATCCTCATTATGTGGGGGCAGGTCACCGGCAAGCAGGAAAAGGGAGGCATGGGCCTCGTCGACCTGGAAATCGGAATGAAAACCCAGGACGGCATCGAGAGCATGCCCGGCACTGCCACGGTTGTCCTTCCCCTGAAGGACGGGCCGCCCATACCGTATCCCTTCGTTCCCCCGGCCGACTGACCAGACACCAACCCGCCGTAATCCAACCGCTTTCGCGGAGTGAACCCGCCGCTGCGAGGAAAAACCTATGGCCCGATATATCGCGATCCACAACGTGCCAGGCATCACCGAGGAAGATTTCCGGAGCAAGCTTGACGCCGTGCGCAAATGGCGGCCCGACCGCCGGACGACAGTGGTCAAGGTCTATGGGGACCTGGAAAACGGCAGGCTCATCAGCGAGTGCGAGGCGGTGGAGCAGTCCCACTTCGAGGACTGGATTAATATGGTCGGCTGGCCGGCGGAGTCCATCAACAAGGTTGACATGATCTGCCAGGTCGGTAACTTCTGGAAGCTGTGACGCCGGCTCCCGGAGCCTGACCGCCTTGGGACAAGAAGAGGGCGGGTGAATCACCCGCCCTCTTCTTGTCCCCTTCGCCCTGAAACGGGATCAGTCATTCCGCTACGCGATGTCGTGTTCAAGAACGCGGTGGTCGGGATAGAAGATTCGCTGGTAGTGACTGCAGGCCAAGGCTCCTCCCAATAGGATAAAGGATGACAGGTAAGCCCAGAACATGAACACGATCACCGAAGCCATTGAACCGTAAAGCAAGGTGTAGTCGGCGATCTTCTCCAGGTAAACCACGAAGAGGAATTTGGCGAGTTCAAAAAGGAGTGTGGCGGCAAGAACTCCGGGCCAAACGTAGGCCCACCGCATGGGGCGGTTGGGCACGAACCGGTAGAGGAGCGCGAAGGTGACTGCCGTCAACAGGAACGGGATCAGATACAGGGACACATAACCCACGCCAATCTCAAGGAATGGTCTCCGTCCGAAAAGGCTGATGGCTTCATTGTTGGCCAACTGGATGAGGGAGGTAGCCATCATGGAAAGGATCTGCAGGCTTCCCAGCGTGATGGTCATTCCAATCTGCTGGGGAAACTGCCAGTAGAAGGGCGGATCTTTGGTTATTCCCCATGCCCGGTTGATGGCCCGGGCGGCAGCAGCGAAAACGGCCCGTCCCAGCCAGAACATCCCGATTATCGCTCCGAGCCCCACCGCATTGCGGAACCTGACAATCTGCGGGACGTTGTCCGCGATGAAGTCCGACGACCCCGGGATGCTCCGGGATACGAATTCCAGGAACCTGGGCTGCAGGTCTTGAGACTGCAGGCTCAGCCCCAGGATCGCCAGGAACCCGAGCACCAGGGGGAACATGCAGAAAATGGCATAGTAGGCGAGCCCCGCTGCGTAGTGGGGCATGTCGTTGGTGAAAAGTCCCCGGAGGACCGAGTACGCCAGCAGGCGCCAGCGCCGGTCGGTTGGATTGGATTGGGACAGCCAACCCCGCGCCCGTTCCTGCCAACGGGCCTTCCAGTTTGCCAGAATGCCCAGGACCGGAGCGTTAATGCGGCCCTCCCGCAACGCAGAACTGGACTGGACTGAAGAACCTCCGAGAGTTTGGCAAGGTCAGCGGAACCTGGTCCATCTCGACGGCGGCCAGTAACGCAACCACACTACGCCGACGATTAGATGACAACCGACTGGCCCATACCGCCGGCTGTCCTCGCCGTCTGAGCGGTTGTCCCCCATCAAGAAATACTCGTCGTCATCCATCAGCCACTCCCCCCGGGTTCTCCCCGTGAGCACACCGGAAACCGAACAGTATGGTTCATCCAACTTCAACCCGTTTACGAAGGTTAATCCGTCCCGCAGGGAAATGCTCTCAGCGGGCAGGCCCACGACCCTTTTTATATGGACAGTATCACGACGGATCGGATGCCTGAACACGACCAGGCTTCCGCGGTTGACCAGCTGGGAATTATGAGTCAACCGCTTGGCCGCCACGTGCTGCCCATCCCGGAGCGCAGGAAACATGCTGTGACCGTCCACCTTGTAACGTTGCGAAAGAGCGAGGTTCCGCAAGAAGCCGCCCCAACGTGCGGGATTCATTCCGACAACCTGACTGGCCTCAGGTCTATAACGAACTGCTTGAACAAATCGGTTCCAAGTGGGTCCGTACCTTGGTGGCTCCTGGAGGGGGTGTCGAGGCGAGCATGACATCGCCCCTGTTGTAAGAACGTGTTGGAACAGCCCTTTCTGGACTAGGGAATAGACGTGACATATAATCGGGGCCGCGCGGTGCCGGGCCCGACCCGGCACCCATTATTTCCATGACAAACCGATCAATGGCGAGGAGGACAAGCATGGCTGACGACGCTGTCAGAGTAGGGCTTATTGGCGCGGGCCGCAACACGAGAGACCGGCACCTGCCCGGGTTCCAGAAGATCGACGGGCTGGAAGTGCTCGCCGTCGCCAACCGGTCCCGCCAGTCGGGGCAGGTGATAGCGGACGCCTTCAACATTCCCCGGGTTTATGACAACTGGCGGGAATTGCTGGAAGACCCGGACATCAACGCCGTGTGCATCGGCACCTGGCCTTACATGCACCGTACTCTCACGGTAGCAGCCTTGGAAAAGGGCTTGCACGTCCTGTGCGAAGCGCGGATGGCCTCCAGCGTCGCGGACGCCCGCGCCATGCTGGAGGCTTCCCTGGCCCATCCCGGCCAGGTGGCCCAAATCGTCCCGTCTCCCACCACCTTCAAAGTGGACGGGTTGCTGATGAAGCTCATCGGGGAGGGCTACGTGGGCGACATCCTGGCCGTGGAGGTACAGGCCCTTGGGACCGGCTTCGTCGACACGGACAGCCCCCTGCATTGGCGGCAGGACCGGGCTCTCAGCGGTTTCAATATCATGAACATGGGCATCATGTACGAGGCAATGATCCGGTGGGTCGGACCGGCGACCAGGGTAATGGCCATGACCCAGGTCAACGTGCCCAGGCGGCTCGACGACGACGGCAACTGGCAGAACGTCACCATCCCCGACCACGTGGACATCCTGTGCGAGCTGGCCACGGGCGGCCAGGCACACATTAGGGTCAGCGCGGTCACCGGCCTGTCCCCCGGAACCCAGTTCTGGATTTACGGGAGCGAAGGCACCCTGTACGTCGACCAACAGCAGAACGTCTTCGGAGGGAAGCGCGGCGACTCCCAGCTTTCCGAGATTCCGAACCCGGAGGAGGGGCGCCACTACTGGAGGGTGGAAGAGGAGTTCGCCAGCGCCATCCGGGGCCACGAGCAGATTACCCGCACTCCCTTCAGCGTCGGCGTCCACTACATGGAGTTCACCGAAGCAGTTACCCGGAGCGCCCAGTCCGGTCAGGCGGTGGGGCTCCCTTTGTAGATCCCTAGCGCTTCATCCCTTCCGCCGTTAGATGGGAAGACCCAAGGCCGCCTGTGGAATTTGCCACGGGCGGTCTTCATTGGTTTACAGGGGCAGAATTGACTACCGTCCCACCGGCGGATCCGGTCGGCGCTGCCCGCGGTAGTCCGGGGCATCTATCCCGATCCACTCGACAACCATTGAGTCCATCAGGCGGGAAGCCAGCCGCGGCTTGGAGTTGTCAAGCTCGTCCGCCCCGTAGGACGTGGTTATGATGGTGGGCAGGAGTTTTTCGTAGCGATAGACGATGATCTGGTAGAGTTTCTCCTCGGCCCACGACGTGCTGCTTTCCGAGCCCAGGTCGTCCAAGATCAGGATCGGGACCGTTTTAATCTGCTCGAACAGTTCATCGTAGGTGACGGGACTGTTGGGACTGAAACTCGTCCGAAGGTGGTCCAGCAGGTCTGGGACAAAGGCGAAGAAGACCGCTTCTCCCTTCTGGCGCAGTTCCCCGGCAATGGCGACGGACAGATGGGTCTTACCGGTGCCGGGAGGGCCGCTGAACAGAATCCAGCCGTTGGGGTACGACGCGAATGTCACCGCCTCCCGGCAGGCATCAGCCAGGAACCCCTGCTGTTCCGCCGTCGCTCCCGGGGCGCCCCGGCTGTCGAAACCGGCGAAGGTCATCCTTAGAAGCATATCCGGGGGGAGGTCGCCGATCCGGCGGGCCAGGCGGGTGTTGTACTGGCCCAACTGCATGACGCGAGAGAAGCCGTCCGAGGACTCGATGCGGGTCCGGAGACTATCGTCCAGTCGTTCCAGCGGACCCCGGACGGTGATTACGGTGGGCAGTTGGGCGTTGAACCGGTGGTTCACTATCTGGAACAGCTTCTCCTGGGCCCAGGGCGTGGCGGTAGTGGTGTTCAGGTCGTCCACGACCAGCAGCGGGACATTCCGCACTTGGTCAAAAAGTTCGTCGTAAGTGACCGGATTGTCCGGCGCGTAGGTAGCCCGCAGGTGGTCGAGAAGGTCGGCGGCCACTATGAAAAACGCGGTGAACCCCAGTTCGATGCAGCGGTTGGTGACGGCAACGGCAAGGTGGGTCTTTCCCGAGCCGCTGGGGCCTGTGAACACCAGCCATCCGTGGGGATCTTCTGCGAACTCCACGGCCGCGGCCATCGCCTGCTGGAATTGTTCCTGGCTGCCGGCGTCGGGTAGGGGCCCTTCGATCTTGGTGCCGGCGAAAGTGATCCGGCCCAGGGCGCCCAGGTTGCTGTAGCGGCGGAGCGCTGCCAGGCGGGCGGCCGGTTCACTTTCCGCCTGGCAACGGCACGGGAAGGCCTGCCCGAAGTCCGGGTGGCCGACGGGAACGGCCCGCCCAACCCAGCCGGCCCCGTCGCAGTCGGGGCAGACGTCAGCTGGGTCCGGGCTCTCCGGGAAGGTGACCGCGCCTTCTCCGATATGCCTCGATATATCTCTCTCGGTTATTCTCCGGAGAATATCGCCTAGACTTTCCATCATCCCTCCCCTCTTCGGCCCAGCTTCGCAGGATGGCCGCGATGTATCCCCAGCTCCGCTTGTTCCGAGAGGCAGCGATTTCGAAGGCTTCCCGAATCCAGGCCTGGGGATACTCCCCTTCGGCTTCCTTCAGTTGCTCGGCAACCGTGGGCGTCATGGTGCCGATGTTGTTCTCGTACAGCGTATATATGTTTGGCCTTGAGCGGGCAGCCAGTTCATAGCGGGGATCATCGTCCACGGGTGAAGGTATTGGGCGTGTTTGTTCGGATTGACGGGCGCCCAGGCGCCCGATACCCCGCCGGTTAGACTCGGTATTGACGAGGTATTGGATGCCTCCCCGGTTATCCGTCAGACGAAGCAGCGTCCGCCGGCGGACCGCAGCATCCAGCCCCCGGCGGATGGCATCGCCGGCAGACCGGTCGTGGCTCTTCAGACCCTCCACCAGGACCCGGTCGTTGAGGAATTCGTCCAGGGGCACGGCCGGGAGGGGTCCCTTCTTCTGCGCGGCGAGCCAGAAGGCCCGCAGGGTCACTTTCAACTCGGCGATATCGTCAATACCCTCCAGCAATACGCCCAGGAGGGGGTCGGGAATTGGCGTGGCGCGGACGCCCCGGGGGAACCCTCGAAATCCTTCATCGGGCGACACAAGCGGGGCGCCGTCTTCCCGGGAAGTCATCAGAACTCACCCTGGCGGGCTACTAGCGATTCAAACCGGACCAGGTTGTCCCGGAATCGGAGGCGGATGCTGCCGGTGGGGCCGTGGCGGTGCTTGGCCAGGATGATTTCGGCGATGTTGCGGGGATAGGGCCTGCCGGGGAAATGCTGGTCCCATTCCTCCTCGGTGTAGTAGGCGTCCTCCCGGTGGATGAACAGGACGATGTCCGCATCCTGCTCGATGCTGCCGCTGTCGCGGAGGTCGGACAGCTGGGGTCGGTGGCCGGTCCGGCCCTCCACAGCTCTGCTCAATTGGGAGCAAGTGATGATGGGTACGTCCAGGTCGCGGGCCATTCCCTTGATGGAGCGGGAAATCTCGCTGATCTCCATGACCCGGTTCTCGGTAACGCGGCCCCGGTTTCTGCCCTCCACCAACTGGAGGTAATCAACAACGAGCAGGTCCAGCCCATGCTCCAGGGAGAGACGGCGGGCCTTGCTGCGCATTTCCATCATGCCCTGGAAGGGAGTGTCGTCTATGTAAACCGGCAACTCGGACAGGGTACCTATGGACTCGATGATGCGCTGTTCTTCCGGCTCGGAATATAACCCCAGCCGCAGCCTGTGACCGTCGACCCCGGCATGGGCAGCCAGGATACGCTGCGCCAGTTGCTCTGCGCTCATCTCAAAGCTGAAGATTCCCGATTTATACCCGTTTTCCGCCGCGTTAATACAGGAGTTCAGGGCCAATGTGCTCTTGCCCAGCCCCGGCCGGGCTCCCAGGATAATCATGTCCGACCGCTGCATTCCGCCCAGCAGTTCGTCGAGGTCGTTGAACCCGGTCAGGATCGGAGCCCCGGTCAGGTCGGCGGAAAGCGGATCGGCGCGCTCGGACAGGTACTCGTCGAAAACCTGGCGCAGCGGAACGAACCCCCTCTCCGATTGGGACCCCCGGACCCGGAAGAGGGTGTCCTCGGCCTGGCGCAGGGTAGCTTCCACATCGTCGGTGTCGGCGTAACCCAGAGCAGAGATGCGGGCAGCGGCATCTATCAACCGCCGCATGGTGGCGGTGCGGGCGATAAGATTGGCGTAATGCTCGGCGTGGGCCGACGTGGGGGTTATGGAAACCAGGTGGCTGAGATAGGCCATCCCGCCGACGGTGTCAATCTGATTGGTGCGCGCCAGTTCCCGGGCCAGCGTCACCTGATCAATGGCCTCGCTGCGCTGAAACAGATCAACGCAGGAGGCGAAACAGATGCGGTTCCGTTCCCGGTAGAAGTCCTCTGGCTTGAGGAGGTGGGAAACCCGCAGGAACGAGTCTCCGTCGATGAGCAGCGCTCCGACCAGCGCCTCCTCCGCCTCGATGTCGTGGGGAAGGAGTTGCTCAGCGTACATTCACCCTACTCTTCAACTCCGGCCAATATTCGGATAGTAGCGGTGATGTCGGCAGACAGGCGAAGGGTAATGTCGTATTCGCCGGGCTCCCGGATGGGTTCGATGACCTCTACGATGCGGCGGTCAATGGAACGGTCGATGGCCTGGGTGAGTGATTCGGCAACCCGGGCGTTGGAGATGGCCCCGTAGTACCGTCCCGTGGGCGTCACCCGGGCGGTCAGTTCGACTTCCGTACCGTCCAGCATCTGGGCGAGCTCTTCCATGGCCTCGGTTTCCCGCAGACGCTGGGCGTCGCCGGCGGCCTTGATCTTGTGCACCCGCTTCATGATCTCGGGAGTGGCGACTTCGGCGAGGGCCTTGGGGAGCAGGTAGTTCCGGGCGTACCCGTCGGCGACCTGCTTTATCTCGCCGGCGTGGGCCTGGTTGGGAACGTCCTGCAGGAAAATGACGTGCATGGTGATTCCTTTGCGGGGGGAATTTCAGGAAGCGATTATACCCCAAGGCGCGAGAGGCTTGAAAGAACGGCGGGCCGGGCGGAGGGCGGTTCTGCCAAAAGAAATCGGGGGCACAGCGGAAATTTTATATTTTGTGCCATTTGTCGCATTTACGCTTGAGAGAGGGGCCAAAGCCTGATTTTCCAGCGTCATTCCGTCCCGTTATGATCCGCCTGTGTGCCGGGATTGTGTCATTTTGTCGCACGATTGTGCCATTTTGTGTCATTATTGCCCTGTCCCGAGGGAGCTGCACGGGAACACACCGGTCCGAACGACGGGGAAGACTCGCGTTTCCTCAAGACCATCATACGAAATAGGCTGGGGATGGGGAAAGGGGCAACTGTCAGTAAAGTAACGGGTACCCATTCCCGTGCGGGCATCTGATTGACGGGCCGGGGCGTCATCCATAAAATCAGGCCCACCCCGCAAGGGATGGGGCAGAGGGCCGTTTAGGCGAGGTCTGCCGGGATTCCGTATCAGGATTGCGACAGGGAGAGGTGGACAACATGCCGGAACCGCGAATTATCCGTCCCAAGGAGCAGCTTCCCCGGGACCTGGACCCCATGGGAAGGCGGGCCCTGCAACTGTTCCGGGACACCGTCGGAGGCAAGGACGTCGGCATCAACTACGGGGAGTGGGAGCCGGGGGCGTCCAACGGTCCGCATACCCGCACCAAGGACGAGTTCATCTTTGCCCTGCACGGCAAGGGCGAGGTTGTCGTGGAAGGCGGCGAGACCTACTCCATGGAGCCTTACACCTTCATCCACATACCCGCCGGGACTACGCACACCCACCGCAATGCGGGCAACGGCGTGTACATCCAGGTCAGCTTTGCGCCGGACGGGCCTTACACGGAGCCGTAACCCGGTACTTCCCTACCGGCCCTTCGAGAACCCCGATGAGCTTCTGCGACGACATCGAAGACCGCACGCTGCAGATGCGGCAGGCCATCCTGTCCCACCCGTTTGTTACCGGGGTGGGGGACGGGACGCTTTCGCTGGACCGTTTCAAGCACTACGTCACGCAGGACTATGCCTACCTCATCGAGTACAGCCGGGTGCTGGCGCTGGCGTCGGCGAGAGCCACCGACCTGGAAACCATGGGGTGGTTCGCCAAGCTGCTGGACGAAACGCTGAACGTGGAGATGGACCTGCACCGGAGCTACTGCGCCGAGTTCGGCATCACCGAGGCGGAACTGGAAGCCACTGAGGCGGCTCCGACTACCATCGGTTACACCAGCTACCTGCTGCAAGTGGCGCATCAGGGCAGTTTCGGAGAGTTGGTGGCGGCGCTGCTGCCCTGCCAGTGGGGATACTGGGAGATCGGGGCGCACCTGGCGGAACAGGGGGAACCCGCCGACGCTCCCCTGTACTGCGCGTGGATCCAGATGTACACCGCGCCGGAGTTCGGGGACCTGGCCAGGGCGGTGCGGGACCTATGCGACCGGATTGCCGAGACGGCCGGTCCGGCAGAGCGGGAGAGGATGGCCCAAGCCTACATCACCAGCCTGAGGTTCGAGAGCCTGTTCTGGGATATGAGCTATAACCTGGAACACTGGCAGTGGTAGACGGGCGCACTCCCCCGGTTCCGGGTCTAATGGCGTTCAGGGCTTGACGGCCCGGAAGATGAGGCTGGGGAAGGAAAAGTGGATGTCCCCGTCCTCCGTTTCCCGTATGTTGAAGGCGGTCTGTATCCCGGATGGGGCGTCGAGGAAATCCCGGCGCAAGGCCACTACTTCATCCTCGGGAGTGGCGGTGCGCTTCACCCATTCGTTGAATTGAAGGTTGACGCGGGCGTCCTCCTGCACTGCGATTTCAAATCCGAGCTCAGCGAGCATGGCCAGCATCTCGGAGGCCTTCCAGTCGTTGACGTGGCTGAAGTCGCGCCGGAGTTCAACGTCGTTCAACCACTCCTGCATGGCGTCGTCCTCCGGGGCCGCGGTGTCCACCATGACCAGCGCGCCGCCGGGACGCAGGGCCCGGTAAATCTCGGAGAACGCCGCCCTCAAATCGGTAAAGTGGTGCCCGGCTGCCCGGCAGGTGATCAGATCAAGGGAGTCGTTTGCAAAGGGAAGGTGCTCAGCCGCATTCTGACTCAACAAGACGTTGTCGAGACCGCGCTCACTGCTGAGGCGGCGCACCTGCTCCAGCATGGGGCCAGTCACGTCGCTGGCGACCACCCGGTCGGAGCGGTCAGCCACGGTGAAGGCAGTGAATCCCGCCCCGGTGCCGATGTCAACGGTCCATCCGTAGGGGCCGGTGGAAGCGAGCCGAGCTATGCCGTCCAACCGGTCGTCGCTAACGTGGACCGAGCTGACGGCGTACTCGGCCGCCTGGGAGCCGAACATCTGCTGGGACAGGTTACCTTCCTGGTTCGTCGCCATGGGGACCCCCGAGTAATTTGCGGGTATTGTGGTTGAGGGGGTCCGGGGTGTCAACCGGAACGGCTGGCCGTAACCGGAGGCGTTACTCCCCAACTTCCCGGTAGTTCCGGGCCATCACCGAAAAATCAGCAACGTCGGTGACTCCATCTTGGTTGAAGTCGGTGGTAATTGAGGATTCCCCCGTCAAGCCAAAGGCACCCTTCAGAAAATCCACGTCAACGGAATCAACCCGATCATCCCCGCTGGAGTCTCCGTACAGAGGCGAAGGAATATCGTCCAGGACTATCGGCGATGATCCAGATTCCCGGGGAAGAATCACCTCCGGTAATGAGCGGCTGAGCGCGCCTTCCAACTTAACGCGCACCACATATGGGCCCGGGGGAGCCAGGGAAGGGGCGATATCCAATACCTCAAAGGCGCCCTCGTCAGACAATGGTATCCCGTTGAAGCTGACCTTCGGGCTGCCCGCGCCGCCCCGCCAGGGAGGAATCGCGCCAACATCCCACAGCGTCACCCACACGGTCCGGGGCTGGTGGGACAAACCGAATGCGGGTGCGGGCAACCCAAGGATTCGCCCGACGATACTGGGCGTCGTGACGGACCCGACAGACAGGGTAGCCAAGGGGTCCTGAAAGGAGAGGTGGACCGGAACCTTTCCTACTCCAGGTTCGTGCAGGATAACCTGTGTTGGGTAGCTGCTCCCGGAGACGGCAACGATGCCGCGGCTAACTCCGTCAAAGTGCATCGAACCAAGGGTTATTCCTGCGGTCTGGGTGGAGAGAGGGATTCCCGACCATTTCGCAGGAGAGTCGGGCCCGATCAAGACCACGGCGTAGTCCAACAGGCCGCTGGCAGCGTCGAACCGGTTCTGCACCGGGAAGTAGCCTGTGCCCGAAGAGGAGATACCGCTGTAATCGGACAATTCGTTACGCGCAATAGTGGAGTCATCCCCGAGATAAATCGGCTGCACAGCAGGAATTCGGACGCTCTCTGTATCCCCCAACAGTACCAGGTGAGTCTCCCATGCCAGCAGTCCCGTAGGATCACCTTCAGGGGAGAGGAGGCCCGGGTATAGGATCAGGTCAAAAGTTGCCACGTCACCGACGCCGATGCTGACGGCATCCTGGCAGGGGGATACGTTGGCCCGACACAAGCCCAGAGACATATCGGTAGTATGCGCCGACAAGGTGGGCGGCCAAACGGCCAAGGCTGCGCCGAACACCACCAATCCGGCAATGGTGAGCCAGCGTTTCGAGCGAAGGAACGCCAAAGGGGTCAGTGAGCGTGAATAGAGGCCGCGGCCTCACCTTCCGGATGGAATTCGTGGTCTTCGCAGGCGACCCAGCGTGAGCCGTCCTCGTAGACCTCCTTCTTCCAGATGGGCACGATCTGCTTGATCCGGTCGACAGCCTTGTGGCAGGCCGAGAAAGCCTCCTTACGGTGCGGAGAGGCGACTGCGATGACCAGGCTGATGTGACCGATGTCCACCGTCCCGATACGGTGGGATATTGCTATGTCCTCGATATCGAACTCCTCCTGTAGCTCGGCCCGCACCTCGGCCATCTTCTTGACGGCCATCTCCTCGTAGGCTTCGTAGTCGAGACGCACCACGCGCTTACCCTCAAAGGTGTCCCGGGTGGTGCCAAGGAAGGTTACCACCGCCCCGTTGGAGTCCCGCCGGACCAAATTGGTGACCCTCTCCGGGTCCAAGGGGTCGTAGGTGAGTTCAATCAATGCGGCAGCGTCCACCATTAGGTACCTCCACTTACCGGGGGGATAAGGCAAATTTCATCGCCGGGGGCAAGGCGGTGGTCCGGGTCGGCGTAATCGGTGTTGACGGCAACGACGATGTTCACGCCGGGCGGAGCGAGGCGGGGAAACATCTCCCGTACGGCGGTAGTGAGGTCGTGGACCGTCCCACCATCCGGGACCTCTAACTGGCAGTGGCTGCACCCGGCCCGTTCCCGGTAGAGGGCGAAGAAATTAACGTCAACCAACATCGGACAAGCATTCCCGTTTACCAAGGCTCCGTAGCCCTCCAGTATACACAAGGGGATGATGAAGTGTCTTCCCGCGATTCAGGATGGGCCGCCGGCTACATCTTCATCTTTTTCTCGCCGGAGAGGTAGGCTTCGGGTTCCCTCTGGAACGCCCGGTTGCAGCCCGGGCCGCAAAAGTAATAGGTCTGCCCTTCATATTCCCAGGCACCCCCGGGCGGGTTCCTGGTACTTACCACCATGTCACAGACCGGATCAATGGCGTCGCCTCCGCCCCGCCGGTTGAACAGGGGAATCCTCATCTTGACCTCCAAAGGGTTTTGGTCCCGTTGGACTCGCCGGGCCAGCCCTGGATATTCGTCAGTCCAGGGAACGGGAAACTTCGCCCAGAACCGCCATGGTGCGGGCGATGGATGCCTCCCGGTCCTCTCCGGCGTGGACAACGGAAACCAGGATTTCCCCGGCCCCGGCGTCCAGCAGGGACCGGAGCCGTTGGGCAACCTCATCTTCCCCGCCGGACATCACCGTTCCATCGATCATGCCGTCGCTCCATATTTCTTCGGTGGCTTCCGGGTAGCCGGCGGCGACGAACATCTGCTGGTAGAAAGGCAGGCGGGGATAGTTGGAAAGCTGCTGCTGGACGGCAACGCGGATTTCGCCCCGGTCTTCGTGGACGCAGACGGGAGCGTGGGCAATGAGGGGAGGGGCTTCGCGTCCGGCGGCGCCGGCCCCTTCCCTGATGGCGGGAAGGGCCACGTTTTCGAGGTAGGAGGCTGGGCAGACCCAGCTTATCGCTCCGTCGGCGCCTTCGCCGCAAGCCCGGAAAGAGCCGGAGCGGAGGGCGGAGGCCATCACGGGCACGTCCAGGGGTGCGGGGATGCTGGCATGGGCGTGGTAGTATTCCCCGTCGAAGTCTACGGAACCGGTCTGGAACAGGGACCTCAACACATGGAGATACTCCTTCAGGTGTCCCAGCGGATTGCGAAAGGCAAACCCGAACATGGCCCTGGTGGTGGGGGCGTGGCTGGGGCCGATGCCCAGCCGGAAGCGTCCCGGGGCCAGCTGGGCCAGAACCTGGACCTGCTGGGCCATGACGATGGGATGCCGGGGAAAGGTTGGCACGATGGAGGTGCCGAAGGTCACGTTCTTGAACCGTTCCGCCGCCGCGCCGAACAGGGTCAGACCGTCCAGACCGGCCCCGCCAGTGGTGAGCCATACCGTGGGCACCCCGGCTTCTTCCGCACGGGCTATGTTCTCGAAGACTCCGGCCACATCCGGCGCGCCGACCGCTACGCCAATCCGCTTACCGCTCATCCTGTTAACTCCTTACACCCTGGAATGTGGGGCAATTGTACCCCACGATAGGCTAACGCCGTCCGAGGGTGCTGCTTCCCTCGTCGACGTATACCGTCTCTCCTACCATTGAAACGTGGACCTGCTGCCGGTAGACCTGGCCGCGAAGCTCCCGTTCGGCGTTGTAAATTTCCCGCCCCCAATCGACATGGTCTGGACTGGGCCCGCCGGCAAAGGCTTCGGACAGCACCCGCCCGTCGAAGGAGGTCGTTCCTGCATCCAACCCAAGGAGACTCAACACGGTCGGGGCCAGGTCTATGTTGCCCGACGGGACTTCGATGATGCACCGCTGCCGGAAACCGGGGCCCCGGGCGAAGAGGACATTGTGCTGTTCCTGGCGGCTCATGGACCCGTGCTGTCCCTGGCCGGGTGTTCCTCCGGTGGAAAAGACGTAACCCTGGTACCCGGATGGGTTGATAGACGGGTTGGAGCGCAGGGATGCAATGACCTCCGGTACGCGGGGGCCTTCGCATCCTACCCTCTTGGCTGGAAGGCCGCCCGGCAGGGGTCCGGCGACGTCGGAAACTATCACTGGCCCGCACCAGGGCTGGGACATGAGCCATTCGGTCACATCTCCCGCTGTTCCCGCATCGCTGCCGTTGGTGTAGAACAGGGCGGAACCGCCGTTGCCCGCCACGGCCACCCCTCCGGCAACGTTGGGTCCGGGAAAACCGGCCTGCCGCACGGCGGCCTCGATATCCACCGTTGCCAGGATCGTCGAGTACCCATGGTCGGACACAACCATGACGTTGGTGTCCTCGAAGCCGTCCGACGTTTCCAGCCAGCGGACGATCTTGCCGAACTCGCTGTCCGCCTCCCTGACGGCCTGGTCGGATTCGGCGGTGCCCACCCCGGCATCGTGCTGGGACTTGTCCGGTTCGGAGGACCAGATGAGGGCCACGTCCGGGCGCCGCTCCGGGAGGATGTATTCGGTAAGAATGCGAACGGCGTGGGCCATGCGTGGGGTGTTGGGCCGGGTCTCTTCCGGCCACGGGCCGAACCGTTCCAGAATTTGAGAATGGAGGTAACGCGGGAGGGTAAACTCCGGGTGGAGGGTGGCCCCGCCCCGGTTCTCCGGGTTCGGGTTGTGCAGGAAGGCGTTGCCGCTGGTGCCCACTCCGATGGCGACGTATTCCCGGCCGTGGCGGGGAAGCAGGTCCGCCAGGGTTGGGGCCAGCAGTACCTGTCCCGTTGCCTCTTTGACCTGGGCCAGCTCGGGTTCCATCGCCGGGATGGTTTCCAGGTGGTTGAACTCCCGCACCATCAGCCGGTTGGCCGCCAGGCCGTGTCCCCCCGGGTTGCGCCCCGTCACCATGCTGGCGGCGTTGGTCCTGGTGACGGAAGGAAAGACGGCATGGTGGTTGGAGAAGGTAACTCCTTCGGCGGCAAAGGCCGACAGGTGCGGCATCAGGTCCGGCCGCACCTGGGCCGGCTGCAACCCGTCGAACACTACGATCAAGACGCCGGACATCTTCTACTCCAACCCCGGCAAACGCAACCGGGTCCAGCGGAACCGGGCCGCCCCGTTCAATCCTGCTGACGCACCGCGTGCCCTCCAAACTGGCGGCGGAGAGCGGCGAGCATTCTGCCGCCGAAGGGTTCCTCCTGCCTGGAACGGAACCGCTGCTGCAAGGCGAGGGTAATGACCGGGATGGGCACGGCGAGGTCCACCGATTCCTGCACCGTCCACCGCCCTTCTCCGGAGTCGTCCACGTAGGACAAGAGGCTTTCCAGGCCGGGGTCTTCCTCCAGAGCCGCCACCGCCAGGTCCAGCAGCCAGGACCGGACTACGCTGCCATAACGCCAAGTCTCGGCAATCTGGCGCAGGTCCAGGTCGAAGTCGGCTTTGGCCTGTAGTAGTTCCAGTCCTTCCGCGTAGGCCTGCATCAGCCCGTACTCGATGCCATTGTGGACCATCTTGACGAAGTGGCCCGCCCCGGTGGGGCCTACGTGGCTGTATCCCCGGTCCGGCGCGGGGGCCAACGCCTGGAAGACCGATTCCAGCCGAGCGAAGGCCTCGGATGACCCTCCAACCATCAAGGAATACCCCTGGGAAAGTCCCCACACGCCGCCGCTGGTGCCCACGTCCATGAGTTCCAGCCCATGGGCAGCCAGTTTCTCTCCCCGCCGCATGGTGTCCTTGTAGTGGGCGTTGCCTCCATCCAGGACCACGTCGCCCGGCGACAGGAGAGGGACCAGGAAGTCGATGGTTCCCTCGGTGACATCTCCGGCAGGCAGCATCAGCCAGACGGCGCGAGGAAGGGAAAGATGGGACACCATATCTTCCAAGGAACCGGCGGCGATGGCGCCTCCAGAGGCAGCGGCATGAACGGCCTCCCGGTCCTGGTCGAAGGCCACAATCCGGTGGCCGGCCAAAAGGAGCCGCTGCGCCATGTTGCCGCCCATCCGGCCCAGGCCGATCATACCCAACTCCACTATATGCACCTTCTTCGAAATGCCAAACGCCGGTTCTCAACAGGTAATAGTATCGTCCACCCGAAGAACGCTAACCTCGAGCCTCGGTAAACAGCTTCAGGAAACGGGTGTAGTTGCCCGCGATCCTTGTCACCGCCTCTTCCCGGGAGATTGACCCCTGCTGGCACTCCATCACAGGGCCCCAAAAGGTAGTGCGGCCCACCGCGAACCCGATGAATCCAGGTGTTTGGGCTCCGACCCTCAGCCAGTGGTTCACCTTGGCGGCATCCTCGCCCCGCCCGAGGATGATCAAACCCACGTTGTCGCGGCCACCGGACCGGGCCTGGGCGGAAACGGACCTGGCGGATTCCAGGTCGTCCATCCCCTCCACCTTCCAGACGTCCGGTTCGATGCCGGCCGCCTGCAGTTCCTCCATTGCCCGGGCCATCAGGGCTGGACGAAGGCCGGTGTCGTAGGAGCCTTCAGCCTGCTCGGACTGCCCGGGGGTTGCCGGAACCAACAACTCGAACATGAACTTCAGGCCCGCCCCGCGAACGGCATCGCAGGCCATCTTCAGGCGGTCCCGCTGGGCCTGGTTCACCTCCGGGTCGCCTTCGGGATTGTACCGGACCAGCACCTTGCCAAAGGTAACGTGGGCCTCCTGCAGATTGGCGAGGAAGGCATCGCCGTACTCGAAGTCGAAAACTTCCTGGCCGCTCTTTTCCATGCAGGTGCAGGAGGTGATCCCCCGCTGGTGAGCGTCGGCCAGGATCTCGGCTCCATACTGCTGGTCCACCAGGATTGCCGAATCCTCCAAGCTGACGTCCCCCCGGTCGCATACCTCCAGGAAGGCATCGTAAATGATGCGCTTGAAGGAGGCGAGTTGTCGGGTCTGCTCCTCGCTGACCTGTCCGTCCCGGACACCCAAAAGTCCGGCCTCGAAGGACCCCCGGTGGTCGAAGGGAAGGATGAACAGGTCCTTCCGGTAACCCAAGTCATTGCTGGTCATCGTCAAACCCCGCACCTTCCGTCATGGATTCGTCAGCGTGAGCCTCGGCGCGATACCGCCCGTCGGGAGAGTCATCCTCCGAGCCGCCGGGCCAGGTCAGCGACACCGGCGCAGGGATCGGTTCCCAGGTTCATCCATGCTGCGCGCCGTCCCAGGGCACGCAGAGCCTGGAGGTCGCCCATCCACTGGGCCCGGTTCAACTCGTCGAAGGAGAACGGGTACCCGGGCACCGGCACATCCTTTTCGGAGTCGCAGATCAGCACCAGGAAGATGCCGGAGTTGGCGCCCCCCTTGTGCAGCTGCCCGGTGGAGTGCAGGTAGCGGGGCCCGTATCCCACAGTCGTGGGCAACCCCCATTTCCCGGTGACCACAGACCGCAGCCTGGACAACTCCCGGTTCAGCTCCGGCGTTTGCTCTCCATAGACCAGGACCGCCAAGTAGTCTCCAGACGACGCTCCATTCAAGAAACTATCCATGGGGACTTCCCGGATGTCTTCCGAGATTCCAGTCCCGCTTTCCAGGACACGGTCGGTCTGGTCCTTGGCCGATTGCACGTCAGGCTGGTCGAAGGGGTGGACGCCGATGAGCGCTCCGGCCACTGCCGTGGCGAACTCCCAACGGAAGAACTCGCCGCCCAAATCGTAAGCGTCCCGGATCGGGATACAGAGGGCATCGTCCCCCAATCCTCCGCCGACTTTTCCAGGGGACTTGCCGCCGGAATCATCCAGGGTCAACCGAACGTGGAGTCGGTCGGCCCCGCAAGACTGCAAAGCCTGCTCCGGCTCTCCAACGACGGGGACTATTCCCTTGCCCCCCTTCCCCAGGCTCTCGGACAGCATCTGCTCCACCCATAGGCCGAAAGCCGAGACGTCCGGAGGGGTCTGGAGGGTCATTTTATCCCGCCGCGACACCCACCCCGCAGCCAGGAAGGCTCCCAGTAGCGCCCCAGGGTTTTCTTCCAATGGGGTTTCGATGCGGCAGGCATCGGCCATGGCGTCGGCCCGGTCCAGCAGAGCTTCCAGGTCCATTCCGATGAGGGCCGCCGGGACGAGGCCGAAATAGGAAAGCACGGAGTACCGCCCACCGATATCGGGAGGATTGAGAAAGGCCCGCCGGAACCTTGTCACGGCGGCCATGCGGGCCAGCGGCGTGCCCTGGTCGGTAATGGCCGCGAAATGACGGCCGGACTGTTCCTCCCCGACAGAAGCGTCCACTAGGGATCGGAAGTGGGCGTAAAGGGTGTTGGGTTCGATGGTAGTGCCGGACTTGGACGAAACCAGGAACAGGGTACGGGCCGGGTCTATCGCGTTGCTGACGGACCGGATAGCGCCGGGGAAGGTGGAGTCAAGGACGATAAGCTGGGGATGCCCGGGCGCGCTGCCAAAGGTCTGCCTCAAAACCTCCGGCCCCAGGCTGCTCCCGCCCATGCCGAGGAGGACCACATGATTGAAGCCGTCCTCCCTGACGCCCTCAGTGAACCCTGCCAGCAGGGGGATCTGGCGGCGCAGGACGCCAGTGATGGTCAGCCAGCCCAGCCGGTCGATGATTTCCGCGGGGTCCGGGCTCCAGACCGTGTGGTCCCGTTCCCAGATGCGCCGGACGGCTTCCGACCGGCGCAGGTTGTCCAGCTGCACCTCCAGGCCAGGCAGACCCACCGCGGAAGAAGGCGAGTCAACCACGTCCGCTAGTCGCCGGTGGCCTGAGTTAGCATGAGTTGGGAACGCTTCTGCTCGATGTTTTCCATCAACAGGTCGAAGGAATCGGCGAAGGCCTTGACCCCATCCGCGAGGAGCTGGTCCGTGATCGCCTCCAGGCTGATGCCGGCATCTGCCACTCCGGCCAGCGCCTGTTCGGCTTCGGGCACGCCCTCGGTGACGGTCAGGGCAACCTGGCCATGGTCGAGGAAAGCGTCCAGGGTAACGTCGGGCATGGTGTTTACCGTGTTGGGGCCCATCAGAGTCTCAACATAGACCACATCGCTGTACTCCGGGTTCTTGGTGCCGGTGCTGGCCCACAGCGGCCGCTGCACCCGGGCGCCCATCTCCCGCAGCTTGTAGAACCGCTCCGAACCGAAGGTTTCCTGGAAAGCCCGGTAGGCCAGCTTGGCGTTGGCCACCGCAGCCTTGCCCATCAGGGAGGAGTTCGCGGCCCCGTTGGCGGAGGCGAGGGCGCTGTCCACAGCGGTATCCACTCGGCTGACGAAGAAGGACGCCACCGACGCCACCTTGCTCAGGTCCCCTCCCTTTGCGGCCAAGTCCTCCAGGCCGGAGATGTAGGCTTCCTGTACATGGAGATAGGCATCCAGGGAGAAGATCAACGTTACGTTGACGTTCACCCCTTCTCCGATGAGCTGGCGTATGGCCGGAATGCCTTCGGGAGTGGCCGGGACCTTCATGAGTACGTTGGGGCGGTCCAACTCCCTGAAGAACCGGCGGGCCTCGGCCACCGTTCCTTCCGTGTCAGCGGCAAGGTGGGGGCTGACTTCCAGCGATGCGTAGCCGTCGACCCCGGCGGTGCCGTCGTAGGCGTTTCGGAGCAGGTCGGCGGCGGAGCGGATGTCGGCCATTGCCAGCGACTCGTAGATGTCGTTGACGCCGGCGCCTTCCTCAGCCAGCCGCACCAGGGCGTCGTCATAGTCGCTGCTGCCGGATATGGCCTTCTCGAAGATGGTGGGGTTGGCAGTCAGGCCGCTGACGCCGAGATCGATCAGGCGCTTCAATTCCCCCGACTCGATCATCCCCCGCTGGATATTGTCGTACCAGATGGACTGCCCCTGTTGGTTGGCCTGTCGTATCGCATTGGCCATGACTCACTCCCGGTTAAAGTGTTGTAGATGCTCTGGGCGACGTCCGCGGGCGGGGGAACCCTTCCATCAGGCCAGCAGCCGCCTGGCTTCCTGGACCACCCGCTCGGCGGTGAGGCCGAACTTCTCGTAGATGACGTCCCCGGGCGCGGATGCCCCGAAGTGGGGGACGCCGATGGCCGTCCCTTCCAGGCCGACGTACCGCTCCCATCCCATCGGGGACGAGGCTTCGATGGACACCCGGGCCTTGACCTCTGGAGGCAGGACGCTGTTCCGGTATTCTTCTGGTTGGGAGTCGAACAGGCCCCAGGCGGGCATGGAGACGACGCGGGCCGCGATGCCTTCTTCCTGGAGCAGCCTGCCGCCCTCCAGGGCAATGGGAACCTCCGAGCCAGATGCGATGAGGATAACATCCGGCGACGGGCCGCCTTGCCAGAGCACGTAGGCTCCCCGCTGCACTCCCGAAGCAGCGCCCAGTTCGGAACGGTCCAACACCGGAAGATTCTGACGGCTCAAGGCCAGGGCGGTGGGACCGTTCCGCCGGTTCAGTGCAACTTTCCAGGCTTCGGCGGTTTCCGTGGCGTCGGCCGGACGGATGATTTCCATGTTGGGGATGGCCCGCAGCCCGAGCAACTGCTCGATGGGCTGGTGTGTCGGCCCGTCCTGTCCCAGTGCGACCGAATCGTGGGTGAAGACGTAGACCACCCGCTGTCCCATGAGGGCGCCCAACCTCATGGCGGGACGCATGTAGTCAGAGAAGATTAGGAAAGTGGCGGTGAAGGGAATGACCCCGCCGTGCAAGGCCATTCCGTTGGCCACGGCGCCCATGCCGTGTTCCCGGACGCCAAAGTGGAAGTTGTGGCCGGAATAATCGGCGGGCCCGAAGTGGCCCCGGTCCATCAGCAGGGTCTTGGTCGAGGGGGCCAGGTCGGCCGACCCACCCAGCAGGGTCGGCACGGTCCGGGATATGGCGTTCATCACGAGCCCGCCCGCATCCCGGGTGGACACCGACGAGGCCCCTCCGGAGAAGAGGGTGTCCAGTTCCCGGTCCCACCCTTCGGGGAGGTCCCCGCTGAGGTCATCCTCCAGGCGGCCGGCATCCTCGGGATAGGCGCGGCGGTATTCTTTCAGCCGGCGGTTCCAGTCGTCCTGCCAGGTCTTGCCGCGTTCCAGCGCCTGGCGCAGGTGGGAGCCGGCTTCTTCGGGGATGGTGAAGGGGTCCGGGTAGGTCCAACCCAGGGTTTCCTTGGAAAGCTGGGCTTCCTGGGCGCCAAGAGGCTCACCGTGGACTCCGCCGGTGCCGGCCTTGTTGGGGCTGCCGAACCCGATTACCGTCTGGCAGATAATCAGGCTAGGACGGTCCGCCTCCTCCCGGGCCTCCCGGACGGCGGCGGTGATTCCGGCCAGGTCGTTGCCGTCGACCGGGCCGATGACCTGCCAGCCATAGGCGGAGAACCGCTGGCCCACGTTTTCCAGGAAGGCGATGTCCGTATCGCCTTCGATGGATATGCCATTGTCGTCGTAGAAGTATATGAGCTTGTTGAGACCGAGGGTCCCGGCCAGGGATGCAGCCTCAGCCGCCACTCCCTCCTGCAGGTCGCCGTCGGATACCAGGGCGTAGGTGTAATGGTCAATTATCTCGTGGCCGGGCCGGTTGTACCGGTTGGCCAGCCACCGCTCGGCGATGGCCATGCCGACACCGTTGGCAAATCCCTGGCCCAACGGCCCGGTAGTTACCTCGATCCCTGATTCAAGAGCGTATTCGGGATGGCCCGGGGTCTTGCTTCCAAACTGTCGGAACTGCTTCAGGTCGTCCAGGGATATGTCGTATCCGGTCAGGTGCAGCAGGCTGTAAAGAAGGGCGGAGGCATGGCCGGCCGAGAGCACGAAGCGGTCCCGGTCGGGCCACCGGGGGTCCAGGGGGTTGTGCTTGAGGAAGGAGTGCCACAAGACGTAGGCCGCGGGAGCGGCGCCCATGGGTGCCCCCGGGTGCCCCGACCGGGCCTGTTCCACGGCGTCCACCGCCAGGAACCGGATGGTGTTAATGCACAACTCGTCGAGATTGGCGCCGGACATCCATTACCCCCGAATGACTCGCTGCGGGAGGGCGACGGACTGCTCGAAACCGTTGAAAAAGCAGGTTTCCGCCGTCGCCGCACTCGTCTCCACCCCGCCGTCTGCCCCCGATTATATAACTTAACCCGGCATTTCCCCAACCCGGCCGCCGGAGAAAATGCAATCCGCCCTCGTTATGGAGGGCGGGATTGCATAAAACGCCGAGGATGCCGGGGCCGCCGGTTCAGCCGCCGCTCTTGACTTCCACGTCCGCCATCTTTTCCAAGAAGTGAAGAATAGCCGAGTGGTCCAGCTCCTGTTCTCCGTCGTTGACCAGCGAGCCGAGCATCTGCTGGACCAGCGCGGTCACGGGGAGCGGGACGTTCAATTCCTGGGCGGTCTGGAGGACGTTCCGCAGGTCTTTCTGGTGCAGCCGGATGCGGAAGCCGGCCCGGAAGTTCCGCTCCAGCATCATGGGGGCCTTGGCATCCATCACATTGCTGCCCGCAAGGCCGCTGCGGATGGCATTGAAGACTCGCTCCGGGTCGACGCCGGCCTTCTGGGCCAGCACCAGCGCCTCGCTCAAGGCTTCTATGTTGGCGGCGACAATGATCTGGTTGGCCAGCTTGGTGATGTTGCCTGCGCCCACGTCCCCGGTAAGGACAACGTTGCCGCCCATCACCTGGAGCATGTCCACACACTGGTCAAAGACTTCCTGCTTGCCGCCGACCATGATAGCCAGCGTTCCGGCTATGGCGCCGGGCTCACCGCCACTGACCGGGGCATCCAGCATTTCGACGCCCTTCTCGGCACACGCGGCGAAGATCTTCTGGGACATGGACGGGGCTATGGAGCTCATGTCGATTACCACCGACCCGGCTTTGGCTCCTTCCAGGACACCGCCTGGTCCCAGGATGGCCCGCTCCGAGTCTGCCGAATCAGGGAGCATGGTGATAATCTTGTCGGTGTCGGCGGCGACTTCGCTGCTGGAAGAGGCAGCCTTGGCTCCTTCGGTGGCCAGTTCTTCGACTGCTTCCCCGACGATGTCATACACCGTCAACTCGTACCCGGCGTTCATCAAATTACGGGCCATGGGCTTGCCCATGATTCCCAGTCCAACAAAACCGATTTGTTCCGCCATACCTGACCTTCTCCATCTGGGAATTTACGCGGGGAATTTACGTTCCTGTCCGGCAGGACCACCGGCTCTGCACTTTACCACACCCCAACGGGGCGGGCCAGAATCCGGCAGAGGTGAGCCGCTCTTCTGGGCCGGCTATCCCTGGCCGGGCGCCTCGCCTTGTGGGATGTAGAAGACTCCCGGCAATTCCCGATAACGCTGGTCCAGGTCCATCCCGTATCCCACGACGAAGCGGTCGGGAATGGTCACACCAACGTACTTCACCGGAACCTCGACCTGCCTCCGGGACGGCTTGTCCAGCAGGGCGCAGACCTCCATGGACTCCGGCCGGTGCCTTCCGAGGCACTCCAGCACGGCGGCGGTGGTAATGCCGGTGTCGATGATGTCCTCCACTACAATGAGCGTCCGCCCCGCCAGCGCCTGTCCTGGGGGGCTGTAGATAATGTCGGCATGGCCGGAGCTGGTTTGTCCGGCCCCGTAGCTCTCCGCCTTGATGAAGTCCACCCTCCCGATGGGAACGAGCATCCGCCGGACCAGGTCGGCCATGAACATGAAGCTGCCGGTAAGCACTCCAACCAACACCGGCATCCGGCCTTCGTAATCGCGGTCCAGCTCCGCCGCCAGGCGGCCCACGGCGGAGCCAATCTCGTCGGGAGACAGCCAAGGCTTCAACGAATTTTCCATGGGTTTACAACCGGCCACAGGGTCGAGTCCAGCCTGTTGCTCGGGGCACGGAGCACTCAAGAGCCTGCCCCGAGCGAAGGCCGGGGAGCCTTAGACAAGTTACCCACCTTGGCGACGGAGGGCGCGGCCCTTAGAGTTGTGCGAACTGAGAACGGCGGTTATTATACTCGCGTTGTCGACAGTTTCCCTGTTGTCGACTTTGATGGGTTCCCGGCCTGAATATGTACATGCGAAGAGGGCCGAGTCCGGGTGGGGTGAGGAGGCCATGTTGAAGGCTGGAACTGCTCTGGTAACCGGCGGAGCCGGATTCATCGGGTCCCACTTGGTGGACCGCTTGCTGCAGGAAGGGCACGAGGTTGCCGTCGCGGATAACCTCAGCACCGGCAAGCTGAAGAACCTGAACCACCGGGCGACCTTCTTCCACGTTGACATCACCAGCCAAGCCCTGACGGACACCTTCCGGCGTCTTCAGCCTGACGTGGTATTCCACCTGGCGGCCCAGACGAGCGTCAGCGCTTCAACCAAATGGGCGGTCAACGACGGAGAGACCAACGTTATCGGAACCCTCCGGCTGCTGGAAGCGGCCCGCCAGACCGGCGTTGAAAAGCTTGTCTACTCATCCACGGGCGGGGCTTTGTATGGCGACCCGGTAGAGAACCCCTGTTCCGAGGACGCCGGAATCGCCCCCCTCTCCCCCTACGGGTTGTCGAAGTACCTGGGGGAGCAGTACATTCAGCTCTACGCCCGCTCCTACCACCTGAACTACACCATCCTCCGCTATGGCAACGTGTACGGTCCCCGGCAGAACCCCAGGGGGGAATCCGGCGTCGTCGGCATCTTCGCCAACGCGATGCTCGCCGGGAAACAACCGTGCATCTTCGGAGACGGAGAACAGGAACGCGATTTCGTCTACGTGGACGATGTGGTCGAGGCAAACATCCAGGCAATGGAGCACGGGGACGGCCGGGCCTACAACATCGGCACCGGCATAGGGACCTCGGTCAACGACATTTTCCAGGCCTTGAAGCAAATCACCCGGTACCGCTGGAACGCCGACCACGCGCCCAGCAGGCCGGGCGATGTCTACCGGATAACCCTGGACTGCCGGCGCGCCGCCGAGGAACTGGGCTGGACGCCCCGGGTCGGACTGGACGAAGGGCTGGCCCACACGGTGGAGTTTCTGCGGGACCACACCGGAGTGCCCATCTAGGCCTTCCGGCGTCGAGAGGACGGCGCTCCCGGGTGCCCCAACCTAACCAATCCCAACCAAATGAACAACGAACGGAGTCATTAATGGAACCGGAACATGACGTCATCATCCTCGGAGCGGGCGCCGCCGGCTTGGCCGCCAGCCTGTACACAACCCGGGCGATGATGAATACCGTGCTTATCGAGTCCCTGGGGGTGGGCGGACAGCTCCTGATCACCGACGAAATTGAGAACTATCCCGGGTTTCCCGAGGGAGTTAAGGGGCAGGAGCTAGCCTTGATGATGGAGGAGCAGACCACCCGCTTCGGCACGGTGATCGAGTATGCGGAGGTTGAGAGCGTCGAAGACTTCGACAAGCCGGTCAAGGTCGTCCACACGGACAGCAAGACCTACACCGCCAAGTCGGTGATAATTGCCTCGGGAGGCAGCCACAACAAGCTGGGCGTTACCGGCGAGGACGAGTTGGCCGGACGGGGCGTTTCCTACTGCGCCGTTTGCGACGGAAACTTCTTCCGCGGCCAGGACGTGGTGGTGGTCGGCGGGGGCGACGCGGCCATGGACGAAAGCTTCTACCTGACCGGAATCGTCAACTCCGTCACCATAATTCACCGCCGGGACGAACTGCGGGCCACCCGGGTGCTCCAGGAACGGGCCTTCAACAACCCTAAGTACAAGTGGCTGTGGAGCCACGTCGTCGAAGAGTTCGTCGGCAACGACGTTATGGAAGCCGCCCGGGTCAAGGATCTGAAGAGCGGCGAGGTATACGACTATCCGGCCGCCGCCGCCTTCATCTACGTCGGGTTCCATCCCAACTCCGACTATCTCAAGGGCCTGCTGGACATGGACGCCCTTGGGCACCTCTACACCGACATCCACATGCGGACCAAGCTGCCCCACATCTACGCCTGCGGCGACGTCCGCGCCGACTCTACCCGCCAACTGGGAGCCGCCGTCGGTGACGGCATCACCGCCGCCCTGGCCGCTTTCCACGACCTCAACGGATAAACCTCGCCAGCCGCAGCCGCTGCAGACCAGAGGCCCGGCATGCTGCCGGGCCTCAATTTTTCCCTCAGAGCGGCGTTATCTCCCGCACCAGCAGCACAACGCTGCCGGTGATGATGACCGCGATGGCAACGTACCGGAAGACCCCTTCGTTGATGCGCTTCACGATGAGGGTTGCCAGTCCGAACCCCGCAACCATACCGGGAATAACCAGCCCGATGTTGGCCAAGGTTTCCAGGTCCACCAGCCCCCAGGCCAGGTAGACCAGAAACGCGGGCACGTAAACGGTCAGGAAGTAGAAGGAAAGGGAGGCCCGCATCCGGTTGGGTTCCCACCCCTGGGACAGGACATAGGCCGCGGCCAGGGGTCCGCCGATGCTCAGGGTGGTAATGGACAGGGAGGTGAGAAACCCGAAGACAACCCCGGAAAAGCGGCGTTGGGTCATCGGGATCTGGATGTTGAACAGGTGCATCGCCCCCAGGACCAGAATCACCAGGGCTATGGTAATCCGCAGCACGTGGCCCGGGGCGTAGTTCAGGGCCGCCGCTCCCAGGGGCACCCCGCCCAGGCCACCGATGGCCATGCCCATCACGGGCCGCAGGTGGAAGCTCCGCCGGGCCTGGGCAAGGACGAAACAGCACACAATCCCGATGATGGCGTTGACCACCACCACCGCGGACTGCGGGGCCAGGAACAGCAACAGGACCGGCGCCACCACCAGTCCCATCCCGAAGCTGACCGTCCCCATCACCGTGGCCCCGGCGAAAACCGCCAGCAGGGCTATCAACCACTCGAAGCCGGAAAGCACCCCGCCTCCTTTGGAGAAATACGCGCTGGATAACCACGCGTTAGAGAACCACGAGCAGGTGTCCCGGTCGATATCGGGTGGGAAGGGAAACCGGAGAAGGACACACTCCCGTCGCTGGCCAGCGGGAGCGTATCAGAGAAGCGGCCCTTCAGAAAGGCTCAGCCCGCCGGGGGCTTCCAGAAGTCCAGCAGGTACTCGAAGGTGGTCCCCATGGTGATGTAGTTGGAGGGCCAGCCGAAAATGCCGATCCGGTTGACGATGTTGGTCCGGTCCCAGATGATGACGTTGCGGAGTTCGTAGCCCACCTCCCGCAGCGCGTCCACCACCGACATGTGAATGGTGATGCGCTGGTTCTGCCACCACATGTCCGGCACGTTGATGACGCAGTGGGCTTTCTCCTTCATCAGCGGAAGCAGCCCGGCGAAAATCTCCGCCATGGCCTCCTGGTACTGCTCGAGGGTCAAGGTACCGAGGTCCCGGCTGTCTTGGCTGTACTGCTCCACCTTGCCCAGCTGGCCGTTATCCCGCTGGTCCGAGCGGCGGCTCTTGTTCCGGCGGGGCCGGTTCAACAGGTTGGCGTAGGGGGGAGATGTCAGCAACAGGCTGACCGATTCCGTGGGAAGATAGTCCGGGATTTCCCTGGCATCGGCGCACCGGGTCAACTGGCGGACGGAACCGGCGACTCCCGGGACTTCCAGCCGGGACTCGCTGAGTTCAACGTAGTCCGGCTTGAGGTCGAACCCCACCCCGTTCCGGTTCAGGTCCCGGGCCGCCACCAGGGTGGTCCCGCTCCCGACGAATGGGTCAAGAACCAACTCCCCCTCGTGGGTGAACAGGGAAATGCACTGCCTGGCAAGGGCGATAGGATAGGTGGCGGGGTGGAGAGACTTGTTTCGAATGTCCCGGGACTCGTAGGAGAATTTCCATACCCCCAGCTGGGAAGTTATCCATTCTTTGGCGGTCAGGCAATTGATGTGCTGCTGGGGACAGGAACAGATCCGCTCGGTGCCTATGTCCAGTGGACGAGAGCCGGAAATGGTCGCCGTCGTAGTGTCTTGCTGCAACTCGGATACCATGCATCACCTGGCGCAGCGGAGACCGGAACCGGATAGATGGGTCTGCCTGGAGGGGAGGGTCTGCCGCGGCGCGTTTACCGTTTGCAGTCATCCTACCGACCGCCAGCGATAGATTGCGATGCAGAACTGAAGCGGATTACGGGCATTTTCCGGGGTCAGGACAGGCGCAGCACACTCTGTTGGGCAGCGGTCTTGAGGGCCAGCCCGACGTCCACCACCGGCGGGCCGTTGCGCCGCAGCAGGACCGAGAGGCCCTCACCGGGAGTAACGGCGAACTCCCGCTCCCCGTCCAGGGCGACAGTGCAATGCCTGCGCTCCAGGTGCACCGGCTCTCCCAGTTCCAGCTTCTGGAAGGAGGATATGTCAACCTGGGCCACGACTCCCGGGGCCACCGGGGCCACTATCCTGGTGTTCCCGCGGCGTTCCGGAGAACCCAGGACGTAGCGCAGGCCAGCATCGTCCGACAAAGCGGTTGGGGCCAGTTGACCGCCCACCGCCGACAGGCCAATGCCGAAGGGTTCGGCCCGGGTCAGGAAGACCTCGTACAGGGTTTCCAGGTCCCAGATGGCCCGGGACGCAACAAAGCGTTCCCGGGACAATGCCACGTCCACCAGCGCGACATCGCGGTACTGTTCGTCAACATACACTTCCAGCATCTTGGACCGGGTCGCCACCTGCCCCGCATCCAGCTTCCCCAGCGCCACCAGGCCGGCGGCCATTCCGGCCAGGGTGCCTTCGACCATGGCGGGAAAGACGTTATTGGTGCCGGTGGAGATCGCCACCACGGGAATCGACGTGCAACCCTTCGCCACCGCTCGGTTGGTCCCGTCTCCTCCCAGCGTCACGAGGCACCCCACGCCCAGGTCTTTCATCGCCGCCGCCGCTCGGGTTGTATCTCTTTCGGAGAAACGGGACGGGATAGGGAGCAGGGACAGGTCCAGCTCCAGCTGGGCATAGTCCCTCGCCCGCTCGCACAGGTGGGCGCTGTCGGCCATGGCGACCACCGCGTCGACTCCCACGGCCTGGAGACCCAGCATTACCCGGCGGACGGTGTTGACCTTTTCCCAGTCGGGAATCACCCGTCCCAGGGCCACCAGCCGCCGTATGTCCTTGCTGGCCGCCGGATTAGCTATGATGCCTGCCAACGTCAAGTTCCACCTCCCCGTCTAACCCGATGCCAGCGGCCAGACCCATCCCAGCCCTGATCTGCTGACACTTGGCTCTTTACCGATGCCAGGTCCTTCAGGTATCATCAATGTAACCCGCAGAACGAATGGTCCAAACCACGTCGCCCTCCTCCGGTTTCTCCCCGAAAATGGGACAGAATCGGACAAAATGGGACAAATATTTTTCCCAGCCCTGTTTCCTGACCCATCACAACCTCTTGCTATAATATCCGGCAGACCGGGCCGCCATTCCCAGTCCCGGGGAGCCCGATGACTGCATTTGCGAGAGGTTGACTTATGGACCAGGAACTGAGTTTCGCCCCGGCCACCGAGCTCCGGCAGAAGATCGACGCGAAGGAAGTCTCGATTGTCGAGCTGACTGAGCTATTCTACCAGCGCATAGAATCCCTGAATCCCCAGCTCAACGCCTACCTCGCCCTGTGCCCGGAGCAGGCATTGGACGACGCGGCCCGGGCACAGGAAGCGGTGCAAAAAGGGGAAGCGGTCGGCCCCTTGCACGGAATCCCCATATCCATCAAGGACCTGGAGCTGACCAGGGGGTTGACCTCGACAATGGGATCGGCCGTATTCCGCGACCGGGTTCCGGACATCGACTCCGTGGTCGTGGAGCGGGTCCGCCAGGCCGGGGCCATCATCCTGGGCAAGACCAACACGCCGGAATTCGGGCAGTCCGGTTCAACCGAGAATCTTCTCGGCGAGCCCTGCCGCAACCCCTGGAACACCGCTCACACGCCCGGCGGCTCCAGCGGCGGGGCTGGGGCTGCGCTGGCATCGGGACTTTGCACACTGGCGACGGGGAGCGACGGCGGCGGCTCCATCCGCATCCCGGCCAGCTTCAGCGGCGTCTTCGGCATCAAGCCGTCCCAGGGAAGGGTGCCCCGTTACGGCGGATACGGACAACCCGCCTCCAACCACTTCTCTCAGTCCGGCCCCATGTCCCGCACCGTGGCCGACACGGCCCTGCTGCTTCAGGTCCTGGCCGGCCCCGATCCCCGGGACCCGGGTTCGATGCGCGAAACCCCCGAGGACTACTTCGCTGGACTACATGAAGGGGTGCGGGGTCTCCGCATCGCCTGGAGCCCGGACTTCGGATATGCGGGGGTAGACCCGGAGGTCGTCAGCGTGGCATCTCAAGCCGCCCAGGTCTTCCAGGAACTGGAAGCTTCGGTGGAGGAAACCGGCCTCGCCCTGGACGATCCGTTCCCGGCCTTCTTCGACATCTTCTCCACCGGCACCTACACCAGCTACGGCCACCTGATGGAGGAACACGCCGGGGAGTTCACCCACTACGTGCAGAACACCCTGGAGCACGCCGCCACCCTCACCGCCTCCGACTTTTCGAGGGCGCTGCTGCGCGTCGACCAGCTCAAGCGTCAGATGGAAGAGTTCTTTGACCATTACGACCTCTTGCTGAGCCCAACCATGGCGGTGCCCGCATTCCCGATAGGAGAACGCCCGTCGGTAATAGGCGGCAAGGAAGTAAACCCCTTCTGGGGCTACCTGCCCTTCACCTTCCCCATCAACATGACCGGCCAGACCGCGTCCAGCGTCCCCTGCGGATTTTCGGCGGCGGGACTGCCCATCGGCCTGCACATCGTCGGCCCCCGGCGCGCCGAGGCGCTGGTGCTGAGGGCCTCCGCCGCCTTCGAGGAAGCCCGGCCCTGGGCCCACCACCGCCCGCCGGTTTCGTGAACCCACCGGCTCGTCTTGGGCCGGGCCCACTCCCAGCTTTCCGAAAACCGGCTTATCCATTGCGGAACGGCCCCATGGTTGTGCCGCGACAGATGGTGGTACGCAAGGTTTTCACCAATGCAACGGTTCGTGATTACTATTGTCGGTCAAAACAATCATTGCTCTGCTTGTTAATAGAGGAATAAACATGTAAACTGCCCAACCATCGGCGGGCCATGACATGTTCATGTCTCCTGCGCCGAGACAGAGAGTTTCTTTTCCGGGGCCCTTGTGAGAGGTCGCGACGATGCCTGATCGCCGGAGGATGCGCTTGATAATGCGGGCATTGGTGGCCGTCATCCTCCTAGCAGTGGCGACTCTCTCCTCCACCTTCTACGCCAAGCAAACCGCTGCCGAAACCGGTGAACCCTCGTCCCAGGGCTTGATTTTCGGGCTGACCTCGGAGGTAGTTGCGGCACTGCAGCAGACCGACGCCTTTCCCGCAGCGGACGCGGGATTTTCCGCCTATTACCGGACCCGGGACGCCGGGGACAACTTCACCCTGGACAAGAGCGCGGTGGACGGGAAGCTGCTGTCCGACCCGCCTCCACTCAGCGTAAGGACCGAACCAGCTTCCCTGGTCTCCATTGGGGACAATTACTCCGTTGCCTCTTTCCCGGTGGACAACATCGACCAGACCACCACTTCGGTTCGGGTCTACTATGACAGCGGCGGCTGGGTGGTGGCGTACTTCCCCAGGGGCGACGAGTCCTCCCGGGCGTGGCAGGCCGAGGGCCTGGATGCAGACAACCCGATGCTGGAGTCCCTGGACCGCACCACCCTGCTGGATGCCATCAATGCGGTGGTGAGCGAAGCCCTGGACCAACCGGAGGTCGCCGCAGCAGACCTGGGATTCTACCACTGGGAGTTTCCGACCGCCAACGCCTTCTTCATGATGGCCAACGCCCGGGGCACCGACGGTTCGGACTCGTTGTCCTTCGCGGTCCCCGCCGGTTTCACCATCCACGAGGCCTCCATCTCCCTCTGGGTCAGCGGCACAGAAGGAGCATGCGCCGACGTATCCCTCGACGAGACAGAGATCATCGCTTCCAGCTGCGACCGCCAGTTCCAGCACGCGCCGGTGCCCTTGACGGACTTCAAAGCCCCCTCCGGGCACACCATGATTTCCTCCCACACATCGGGAGGAGGCTACGGCGCGTCAGGAGTATTGATTATGCTGGTCTACACAGTCCCGCAGCCGGGTGGATAAGAGCGGCAACCAAACGCTAACACCCCGGCGTCGGGCGGCACGTCACCTGCCCCAGACGATTTTCCTATCCCTGTTCCTGCTCACTGTGGCTATAGTCGCGTCCGCACCATGCGGATTGGTTCATTCGCAAGAGACCATCGTCGTTGACGTTGCGGTAGACAGCATCAGCGTTCCCTCTGGCCAGGCAAACGTAGGGGATACTGTCAAAATAGTGGTGACGGTTGGGAACCCCACCGGCGGCGAGGCTTCTTCGGTTGAAGTTGTACTTAACAGACTGACGTCAGCCGGGGAGGCGGTGAACATCGGATTGCAGACCGTTTCCGTGGGGGCGGAATCAACCACCGATGTTTCGTTCAACTGGGATACCACGGGAACGGAGCCGGGCAACTACACCTTCCATGCAGTCGCCCTGCTCGACGGAACGGGCAACGACGCCGACCAGTCCAACAACTTCAAGGTGACCACGACTCCGCTCGCCATTGTCTCCCCTCCCGCTAAGGACGTGGCCGTGACCGAGGTGGACGTGCCCGCTGGCCCCGTTACGCAGGGAGATCAAGTCAACGTCACGGTCACGGTGAAAAACCTCGGTGCCGAGGATGTCTCATCCGTCTCCGTCACGCTGCTGGACACCCTCGACATGAAACTAGCTGGCCCGAAGACCGTTGCCTCCATAGCCGTCGGGGCCAGCAGCGAGGTCACTTTACCGTGGGACACCTCCTCCGCCTCGCCCGGTGACCACACCCTCAAAGCCGCGGCCATCCTCGAAGGAGACGAAAACAACGGCAACGACTCCTTAGACGCCGCCACTCCCATCACCGTTATAGCCCGCCCGGCGAAGGACGTGGCAGTAACCCAGGTGGACGTGCCCACTGGCCCCGTCACCCAGGGCGATCAAGTCAGCGTCACGGTCACGGTGGAAAATCTCGGTACCGACGCTGCCTCATCCGTCTCCGTCACGCTGCTGGACACTCTCGACATGAAATTGGCTGCCGAGAAGACCGTTGCCTCCATAGCCGTCGGGGACAGCAGCGAAGTCTCGTTATCGTGGGACACCTCCTCCGCCTCGGTCGGTGACCACACCCTTAAAGCCGCGGCCATCCTCGAAGGAGACGAAAACAACGGCAACGACTCGTTGGACGCCGACACTCCCATCACCGTTGAAGCCCGCCCGGCGAAGGACGTGGCCGTGACCGCCATCAGTCTCCCTGCCGGACCAGTGGACGGAGGGGCCATCGTCGACGTGGAAGTGACCGTGAAGAACAAGGGCACCGAAACGGTCTCAGTGACCCTGGCGGTTGTGGACACCCAGGGATTGACGCAGATAGCCGAAACGGAAATCAACGACCTGGCATCGGGAGAATCGGTCACGGAGACGGTTCCGTGGGATACTACTGGAGCTACCACCGGAATGCACCATATCCAGGCCACTGCGACTGTGAGAGACGAAGAGACCGCTCAGCTCGGCAATAACTCCCTGGTGTCCGAGAATTCCATTGCCGTTATAGCCCGCCCGGCCAAGGACGTCGCCGTGACCGCGGTGGACGTGCCCGCTGGCCCCGTCACCCAGGGCGATCAAGTCAGCGTCACGGTCACGGTGGAAAATCTCGGCACCGAGGATGCCTCATCCGTCTCGGTTACGCTGCTGGACACTCTCGACATGACATTGGCTGACCAGAAGACTATTGCCTCCATAGCCGTCGGGGACAGCAGCGACGTCACGTTATCGTGGGACACCTCCTCCGCCTCGCCCGGTGACCACACCCTCAAAGCCGCGGCCCTCCTCGAAGGAGACGAAAACAACGGCAACGACTCCCTGGACGCCGACACTCCCATCACCGTCAAAGCCCGCCCGGCCAAGGACGTAGCCGTAACCGCCATCAGCCTCCCTGCCGGACCAGTGGACGGAGGGGCCATCGTCGACGTGGAAGTGACCGTGGAAAACAAGGGCACCGAAACGGTCTCAGTGACCCTGGCGGTTGTGGACACCCAGGGACTGACGCAGATAGCCGAAAAGGAAATCGAGGACCTGGCATCGGGAGAGTCGGTCACGGAAACCGTGCCCTGGGACTCATCCGGGGCGACCACCGGAATGCACCATATCCAGGCCACTGCTACTGTGAAAGACGAAGAGACCGCTCAGCTCGGCAATAACTCCCTGGTGTCCGAGAATTCCATTGCCGTAGTCCTGTACCAGCTCACGCTGGGAGACCCGCAAAAATTGCCTGACGCTTTCTTTGGCCGAAAGATGGTCTCTGCCGGCGTCGAAACTAACGCGGAACCCCTTCCGGACATCGTGACCTTCGAGAGTGGGGCAGAAGCCGTTTCCGCTCTCTCCCCACCCCCAATCACAACCTCTCCCGTGTTGCTGGAAGCCCTGTTCGCAACCAATTCTCAGGCCTCCTTCGGCTCTGGCTTCGACTTGCAAAACCCCTTCGAGCTTGGACACATTCGGGGCGTGATCCGGTTGGAGGAGCGGCAATCCAGCATCGGAGCCCATGCCATCGTGGGCGGTCAGACCTTCTTCGCCAAGGAGGACGGCGCCTTTGATGCCACCGTGCCAATGGGAAACTACGAAATGGAGATTCGAGCCCCAGGTTACGTTTCCGTCCGCATTACGGGCATCCGGCTGGGCATTGGGGGAGAGGTGACCATTCGCGAGTTGACCCTGCCCTTCGGGGATGCCAACGGCGATGGGCGCATCGACATTCTTGACCTGAGCATCGCTGCCGGGAACTTTGGCGCGACGGCGAAGAAATATTCTCTCCCCTGAAAGACTGTCCAGCCGCCCGAAAAGGGGCGCCAGGCGGCCTGCAGCGGGTCAGGACCCGGGTTGCACCAACGCATCCCGCAGCACTTCGGAGAGGTGGCGGGCGGAACGGCCTGTCCCATGCTCGACCTGCTGCCGGCAGGATACCCCCATCACCGCAACTTCCCAGTCCGGCCCCTTGGCCTCGATGGCCGGGAAGAGGGACTGGCCGCCGATGGTCATGGAGATGTCGTAGTGCTCTTTCTCGAATCCGAAAGACCCGGCCATGCCGCAGCAGCCGGCGTTGATCAGTTCGACTTCATAGTTGGGAGGCAGGCGGAGGGCAGCCAGCGAACTCGCCGTTCCCACCAGTGATTTTTCGTGGCAGTGCCCGTGAAAGAGCACTTTTTTGGAGGTTTGACCGAACTCCAGCGCCAACTCGCCCCGGTTCGAAAGCATGGCCAGGAACTCGTCGATCAGGTAGCTGTTGTCAGCTATTTTCTTCGCCCTTTCGTCCCTGACCAGCTCCGGGTATTCATCCCGGAAGGTCAGCAGGCAGCTGGGCTCGCACCCGATAATCGGAATATCCCTTTCCGCGAACCGGAACAGAGCATCGGCGTTGGCGGAAGCGGCCGACGCTGCCTCGTCCAGGAACCCCTTGGAGATCATCGGGCGGCCGCAGCAACCCGCGCTGACCAGCTCCACCCGGAAGCCGGCGGCTTCCAGCAGTTCCACCGTCGCCATTCCGACCTGGGGATAGTTGTAATTCATGAAGGTGTCATTGAAAAGGGCCACCGCATTTCCCGTCTCCAGGCGGGACGTCCGCCGGTTGAACCATTGCTCGAAGGTCGACCCGGCAAAGGCCGGCAGCCTCCGTTGCGGGTGGACCCCCAGCACTTTTTCCGAGATAAGCTTCCCCACAGGGTTGGACGCTCCCCAGTTGGATAGGGGGACGAACCTGCTGCCCCAACGGTTGACCCGGTTGATGTGGGCGAACATCCGGGTGCGGAGCGAGGGCTTGTTGGCCTTGTTGTAGTTGGCCAGGAACTCGTACTTGAGCTTGGCCATGTCCACGCCGGACGGACACTCGGACTTGCAGCCCTTGCACTCCAGGCAAAGGTCCAGGGCCTCATACAGCCGGCGGCTCGTCATCGTTCCCTCGGGAAGGTTCCCTGACAGGGCAGCGCGGAGAAGGTTGGACCTTCCCCTGGTGGAATGTTCCTCGTCGCGGGTTGCCATGAACGACGGGCACATGGTCCCATCCAGCTTTCGGCAGGCCGCCATACCGTTGCACATTTCCACGGCCCCGGCGTAGTCGGTATCCAGGGAGAAATCCAGGGTGGTGGAAAGGGCGGCCGCCCGGTACTCGGCGCCGTAACGCAGGTTTTCTCCCATGGGAGGGCAGTCGAAGATCTTCCCGGGATTCATTATTCCCTGGGGATCGAAGGTGGTTTTCAACTCCCGGAAAGCGTCGACCAGCTCCGGGCCGAACATCTTCTCGGCCCACACGCCGCGGACGATGCCGTCGCCGTGCTCTCCGCTGAGGGAGCCGCCGAACTCCTTAACGAGATCGCTGATCTCGTCCGCGATGGCAATCATACGGTTGATGCCAGCTTCGTCCTTGAGGCTTACCAGCGGCCGGATGTGCAGGCAGCCCACGCTGGCGTGACCGTAGTAGCCGGCCTCGGTGTTGTGACTTCGGACTATTTCGTCGAACCGCTTGACAAAGGGCCCCAACTGGTCCGGGTCGACCGCCGTGTCCTCCACGTAGGGCAGCGGCTTGGAATCGCCGTGGATGCTCATTAGCAGACCCAACCCTGCGGTACGGATACGCCATACGTTGGCCTGGGAAGCGCGGTCGAGAAGATTGACGCAGGCGTATCCCAGCCGCTTGCGGGCCATGTCGTCCCGCAACGCTTCCATCTTGGAAAGCAACTCGGCTTCGGACTCGCCATAGAACTCGACCAGGAGCAGCGAGCCAGGATTCCCCTCGGTGAAGGAAAGGTTCTGGGCAAATCCCAGGGAATCCCGGCACCGGTCCAGCATCATCTTGTCCATCAACTCGATGGAAGAGACGGGGTGCTGCAACACTTCCCGGGTGGCTTCGCTGGCTTCCACGATGTCATCGAAGTGGAGGACCGACAGGCTGGTCATGGTGGGACGGGGGACCAGGTTGACCCTGGCCTCGGTGGTAACGCAGAGCGTACCCTCGGAGCCAACCGCCATCCGCGACAGGTTGACCGGCCCTTCATGGAGAAAGTCGTCCAGGTTGTAACCGCTCACCCGCCGCATGATCCTGGGATAACGCGCCTCGATCTCGGGAATATGCTCCCGGGCTATCCGCAATACCCCCCGATAGATGTCCGATTCCAGCCCGGTTCCGCCCAGCTTGGCCTCCAGGGACGGCCCATCAAGGGTCTGGAAATGGGCGCGGGAGGCGTCGGACAGCACGACGTCCAGTTCCTGGATATGGTCCAGGGTCTTGCCGTAGATGACCGAGTGGGCCCCGCACGTGTTGTTGCCGATGCCGCCTCCGACGCAGGCGCGGCTGGAGGTGGTGGGGTCCGGGGCGTATTGCAGGTTGTACCGGGTAAGGTGCAGGTTGAGCTGGTCCAGGACGATCCCGGGCTGCACCCGCGCCCAGTGCTCCTCCTCGTTGACCTCCAGCACCTGGTTCATGTACTTGCTGAAGTCCATCACAATGGCGTGGTTGACAGTCTGCCCGGCCAAACTGGTCCCCCCGGAACGAGGCAGGACCGGGACCTGGTTGTCCCGGGCCACCTCCATCACCGCCAGGACGTCCTCTACGCTGCGGGGAATGACCACGCCCACCGGCTGCATCTGGTAGATGCTGGCGTCGGTGCTGTACAGGACCCGGGAGAAGGGGTCGAAGCGGACCTCGCCGGAAACCCGCCGCGCAATCTCCTGCGCCAGCTCTTCCCGTTCTTTGCCCCGGATCCGTTGGGCCGTTGTCGTGGTCATGCAGGACTCCTCCGGGCTCTCGAATATCGGGCTAGCTTATCCCAATGGGAAAAGGCATTCAACCGGACTGGAAAGGCAGCGGGACGGCATGAAAACGGGAAGGATTGCGTCTGCTATAACTCGGGATTACCTGGCTGGACACCCAATTTCTCGAGCAGTTGCACGGCCCAATCGCGAAAGTAATCATCCAGTTCCTCGCCGCAGTGGGGGCAGTCCAGGTCTCCGAAACGGAACCGGGCGCCGCAGTTGCCGCACGCTTGCACCTCGGACAGGGCCAGCAGGACGGTCTGAATCTGCTGTTCGGTGGTCAATGGAGTGTCCAAAGCCAAACTTCCTCGAAATCCAGGGGCCATTTGGGGGAAACCCGGTTCCTCCCGCATTTTAACCCCGGCCGGGTGCGGTCAGCCTCGACCATCCTGGCAGGTTCGACTCAGTTGAAAATGGCCGGGTGCCAATCTATACTCCGGGCGCTGCCGTCCCAGCCCACGCTCCCCCATCCGTTTCCCAATCCGCTCCACCGGAGGATGAAACATGCCGGACCTCTTGGACAATATCGTCGAATCGGAACCAACTTACCTTGTGGCCACCGGATTCCAGTTCACGGAAGGCCCGCTGTGGCACGCCGACGGCTACCTGCTGTTCGTTGACATCCGGACCAGTCTGATTTATCGAGTCACCCCGGGAAGCCCGGCCGAAGTCTACCGGGACAACAGCGGCGGCTCCAACGGTCTCACCTTCGACCTGGAGGGCCGTCTCATCATGTGCGAAGGCGATGCCCGGCGCATCAGCCGCCGGGAGCATGACGGAACCATAACCAGCCTGGCCGACCGCTGGGAAGGCAAGCGTCTCCACCGCCCCAACGACGTGGTCTGCAAGTCCGACGGCAGCATCTATTTCACCAACCCCAGCGGAAGGATTGACCCGGCCGACCGGGAGATCGAGTTCAGCGGCGTCCACCGCATCATGCCCGACGGAACGGTTGACGCGGTGGTGAGGAACGTGGAGTACCCCAACGGCCTCGCCTTCTCCCCCGACGAGAGCATCCTCTACGTCGCCAACACCCGGGACGATATGCAGATCCGAGCCTACGACGTTCAGCCGGACGGCAGTTGCGCCAACGGCCGCCTCTTCGCCGACATGTCCTCCGACGAACCCGACGGGGTCCCCGACGGCATGAAGGTGGACGTGGAGGGCCGGGTGTACTGCACCGGTCCCGGCGGGTGCTGGGTCTTCGACTCCGCCGGCTCGCACCTGGGGATTATCCGCTTACCCGAGATTCCAGCCAACTGCGCCTGGGGCGGCCCGGACTCGAGGACTATGTACTTCACGGCCCGGACTTCGGTGTACAGCCTGCGCATGAAGACGGCGGGGGCCGCCGTTCCGGCAGAGCGTTAACGAGCTGCCGGGGGACTCATACCGGCGGGCAGAGCCGGGTTTGAGATGATCTGGCTGCTGGTGGCGGTAGGAGGAGCCGCCGGCTCGGTCCTGCGCTTTGCCGTCGGACGGTGGGCCGGTTCGCACTGGGGTCCGGCCACCGTTATGGGAACATTGATCGTCAATGTGACGGGCTCGTTTCTGATCGGATTGCTGGTGGGGATTTCCCTGGAACGGGCGCCGCTGCCCGAGCCGGTCCGGAGCTTGGCCGCCGTCGGATTCCTGGGAGGATACACCACCTTCTCCACGTTGAGCCTGGAGTCGGTCAGGTTAATCATGGAGGGAGAGTTTGTCCGGGCCGCGGCAAACGTGGGCGGCAGCATCATAATCGGCCTGGGCGCGGCATTCCTGGGTCTGTTCATGGGAAACGTGGCCGCCCGTGCCTGGGGGTAGGAACTCGTCCCGGCAAGAAAGAGTTTGAAACCGGCTCGCGGGTGTTCCCGTAGACAGGGTTGAGCGCGTTGCCGGCGCTCGATCTGGCGGCAAAGGCAGGCACTGACCGGCGGGATGGTTCTTGCTATTTCGGCCAATTCCTAATATTCTGTCGGGCGGTCTAAAAGGTTTTGGGGCGCCCCACGCGGGCGAAACATTCCACGCAAACCGGTCCCGGCCGCCGGGCGCACCTCGGATTCCCTTCGGCGCAGATTCACCCCGCTTCGGCGGCATCAAACCATTGACAGGAGGGAGTCGTGTCCTCCCTACCCGAACACCTGACGCTACATGAAACCCCGCCGGCCAAACTGGACCGGCTGTTGATCGCCTATGCCGGGTGGCCCGATGCCGCTGAGAGCGCGACCAACACCATCAAGTACCTGTTGCGAAAGCTGGACGCCAGGAAATTCGCCGAGGTGGACCCGGAGGAATTCTTCGTCTTCACCCGGGAACGGCCCCGGTCGACCCGCACCAAGGACGGACGCCGCCGGATCCACTGGCCGGCCAACGAGTTCTATTATTGGAGCCCGCTGGGCCGGGACGATGAACCGGGGATGATGTTTCTGCTGGGGGTGGAGCCCAACCTGAAATGGCGCACCTTTTCTTCCCTGGTTTCCGGGGTCGCCCACGAGTACGGGGTACAGACGGTGATCCACATCGGGGCGCTCCTTGATGCGGTGCCTCATACCCGCCCCGTCCGGCTGACCGGCTCCTCCACCCAACCCGACCTGCAGCAGGCATTGGAATCGGCCAGCGTGGGCACTTCCAACTATCAGGGGCCGACCGGGATAAGCACCGCCGTCATGGACGCCTGTACCCGCCAGGGTATGGCCTACGCTTCCCTGTGGGGCCATACCTCTCACTACCTGCAGGCGGCTCCCAACTACCGGATCAGCTATACCCTGGCCAAGAACCTGATTGGACTGTTGGACCTTCCCATCGATCTCAAGGAGTTGAGCGCGGCAGCCGACACCTTCGACCAGGAGGTGCTGAAGGCCGTCGACGAGGACGACCAGCTTCAGGACTACATCAAGAAGCTGGAGAGCCGGTACGACGAGAGCCAGACGGCCACCGACATGCCCGACCCTTCAGCCGTCGTTCGGGAGCTGGAGCAGTTCCTGCGTTCGCAACTGGGGGGAGGCCCAGGGGAAAATCCCTAGGGCCAACCAGCCCTCCCTAGTTTGGCCCATCCAACCCCCGGCCTGACCGCCCGGCGCACTCGCGGCCTGGGTGGCAGTCCCCTCAGCCTTCTTTCTTGAGAACCCGGCGCCTCGGATGCTAGAATCCGCTATCCGCCGGATCCGGCAGCGGTTCATCCACCCATGTACCGGACCGGCTCATTCCCACCGTGCAAGCGCCGCATAATGCCTCCCAAAAGAAGCAGGAAAAGAAGACCGGCTAAGCCCTCAATAGCCATCACCGAGGCCATCCGCCTGCTCACCGAGCAGTATGGACCATTTCCCGAGGAGCCTCGCCTCGATCCAGCCCACGAGCTGGTCTTCACGATCCTTTCTCAGCACACTTCGGACACCAACTCGGAGCGGGCCTTCCGTAGCCTGATGGGAAGGTTCGGCGACCTCTACAACATTGCGCAGGCCGAGGTAGCGGACATCGAATCGGCCATCAGTGTTGGGGGCCTGGCCAGGATCAAGGCTCCCCGCATCAAGACCATCCTGACCAGGATCCTGGAGATCAACCAGGACTCGCTGGACCTGTCCTTCCTGGCGGAGATGCCCCTGGCCGAGGCCAAGGCCTGGCTCCGGCAGCTCCCCGGCATCGGCCCCAAGTCTGCCGGCATCATCCTCAATTTCTCCCTTGGTATGCCGGCCATGGCCATTGACACGCACATCTTCCGCGTCGCCCAACGGCTGGAGCTCATCGGCCCCAAGGTCAACGCGGACAAGGCTCACGATCTGCTGGAAGCCGCAGTGGAGCCGGACCAGGTGTTTCCCTTCCACGTCGCCTTCATCACCCACGGCCGCCAGGTCTGCAAGGCCCAGCGGCCGCTGTGCGGAGATTGCATCATCGGTTTCGGATGTCCCGCTCGGGACCGAATGATGGGGTCTGACGGGCCCGACGCCTCGCAGACCCCCAAACCCAGGAAACGAGCCGGGAGCAAGGCCGCCCAGCTCCCTCACACACCCGAAATCGAGGAGACGACGCAATGAAGGCAGGCATTATCAACGTGACCGGATACGCGGGCTCCGAGCTGACCCGCATCCTCTACCAGCATCCCGAGGTCGAGATCGCCTCTGTAACGGGCCGCAGCGCGGCGGGGCAGCAACTGGGCGAGGTGTTCCCCCACCTGTCCCAACTCGACCTGACCATCACACCAGAACTGGAAGGAAGCCTAGACCTGGTTTTCTCGGCCCTGCCCCACAAGGCCAGCGCCGAGGCGGTGATCCCTCTCCTGGAGCAGGGCATCAAAACGGTGGACATTAGCGCCGATTTCCGTCTCAAGGACGCCAGGGAATATACCGAATGGTACGGAGTGGAACACCCGGACCCGACCTACCTCGAGGAGGCCGTCTACGGGCTGCCCGAGCTGCACCACGAGGAAGTGCCGGAATCCCGCCTCATTGCCAACCCGGGCTGTTATCCCACCAGCGCGATCCTCGGAATGGCTCCCGCAGTGGAACACCGGCTGGTGGAAGGCGGGATAGTCATCGACAGCAAGTCCGGCGTTTCCGGCGCCGGCCGGACACTGGCGTTGACCACCCACTATTCCGAGGTCAACGAGAACGTGATGGCGTACTCGCTGGGAGGCCACCGGCATCTGCCCGAGATCACCCAAGAACTCAACGCCCTGTCGGAAGACACCCTGGACATCACCTTCCTGACCCACCTTATTCCCATGACGAGGGGCATCCTCAGTTCCTGCTATGCCCAGCTGCGGCCAGAGTACCTGGACAGCGGCGACCCGTCGCAGCGAATCCGGGATTTTTACGAGGACTATTACAAGGGCCACCCCTTCGTCGTCGTTGCCTCCACACCGCCCCAAACCAAGCAGACGCTGGGCAACAACCAGTGCCTGGTCCATCCCGTGGTGGACTCCAGGACGGGCCGGCTGATAGTCATCAGCTGCATCGACAACCTGGTCAAGGGCGCCGCCGGCCAGGCTGTCCAAAACATGAACCTCATGTTCGGCTGGCCCGAGGACCTTGCTTTGGATTCCGTAGCCGTGTATCCGTAGAATGTGGCGAAATTGTAAGCGCATGTAGTAAGATAAAAGCTGTGCCCCGGTCGTCTAGCCAGGTTAGGACGCCACCCTTTCAAGGTGGAGATCATGGGATCGAAGCCCATCCGGGGTACCATTGCTCAAGACATGGGATCGGCCGTGTGAAGGAAATATGAACGGCCAACACCCAGAAGCGAAGGAGTGTATTGTTTATGGTCCGGTTCCTCAAGTATTTGCCCTTGGTGGTCCTGTCCCTGGCCCTGGTGGGCCTCACTGCCTGCACAGAAGAACAAGCCCCTGATACTTCCGCGGAAGAACTCGCCGCCGTCCAGCAAGAACTCGAAGACACCAAGATGCAGTTGGAGGAAGCCAAGTCCTCCGCGATGGCTATGCCCGAAGGGGGCAGCCGCCTGGAAGCCGTCCAGGCTCGTGGCAACGTCATCTGCGCCAGCCGAAACGACGTCCCGGGTTATGGCTACCTCGATGACGCCGGCAACAACGTCGGGTTCGACATTGACCTGTGCCGAGCGCTGGCCGCCGCGACCGTCGGCGACCCCAACGCCTTTGAAATCCGCCTGATAACCGCCGCCGAGCGCGGCCCCACCATCCAGTCCGGCGAGGTCGACATGCTCGTCCGGACCGTCACCTGGACCACGTCGCGGGACTCCCAATGGGGCAACTACGCCCAGACCATGTTCTACGACGGTCAGGGGTTCATGGTCAACAAGAGCCTGGGAATTGACAGCGCTCTCGACCTGGACGGCGCCTCGGTCTGCGTGACCCAGGGAACCACCACGGAGCTTAACCTTCAGGACTTCTCCGACCAGAACAACCTGGGCATCGAGGCCCTGACCTTCGAGGACACCGACGCGGTGGTCGCGGCTTACGAGAGCGGCCAGTGCGACGCTTTCACCAACGACCGGTCCCAGCTTGCCGCCCTGGGCACCGCCCTCGCCAACCGGGCCGACCACGTCATCCTGCCGGAGACCATCTCCGAGGAGCCTCTCGGGCCGGTGGTGCCCCACGGCGACGACCAGTGGTTCGACGTAGTGAAGACCGTGATGGCCATCCTCATCTACGGCGAAGCCTACGGCGTTAACCAGGGTTCCGTCCCCTCCGCGGCAACCGGCGACACCAAGGTTGACCGCCTGCTGGGAATTGACGGCTCCTTCGGCCAGGAAAGCCTGGGCCTGAGCCAGACCGTCGCCCAGGACGTGCTGAACGCCGTCGGCAACTACGGCGATATTTACAACCGCAATCTCGGCCCCGACGGGATCAACCTGCCCCGGGAGAACGGCCGGAACGCCCTCTGGGCCAACGCTCCGTGCCAGGACTGCCCCAAGGGCGGACAGATTTACGCCGCTCCGTTGCGCTAGCAGAGGCATAAACCAGCCAGCGCCTTCCGTTGCTTGACGTTGGGCGACTCGGGGAGCAGGTCATGTCGTCAAGACCTGCTCCCCTGTTTTTGTGGCGTGTTTCATATACAATTGGGCGAACTTGACCCGGGCGGTGCATCCTAGGAAATGTTGGCCAGGCTGAGCTATCAGGGAATCCCAATCTGGCGGCACGTGCAGGTCATCCAGTGGACGTCGCAGGTGGTGTCTGCCGTTGTCGTCGTCGCGCTGGTCGCCTGGTTCTTCATCAACATCGGCCACGCCATCGACGACCGGGAGATCCCCTACGGTTTCAGCTTCCTTTCCCGGGCCTACCAGACTCCCATCGGACAGACCTGGCTGCCCTACGAGTCCTCCGACACCTTTCTCTACGCCTTCGGTGTAGCCGCGGTCAACACCATCGTCGTGTCCATCTCCGGCGTCATCTTGGCGACGGCTCTGGGAATTATCATCGGAATCGCCCGGCTGTCCACCAACTGGATAGTCGCCCAAATGGCGGCGGTCTATATCGGGTTCTTTCGCAACGTCCCGCTTCTGGTCCAACTGTTCTTCTGGTTTTACATCGTGCTGGCCTTCCCGAGGGTCCGGGAGGGGTACGTTATCGCCAAGGGACTGTTTATCAACAACGCGGGGATTTCAATGCCCTGGCCAGCAGCAGGCGACGCCGGCGCGGCGGCAATCTGGGCAGGGATGGCGCTGGTGTCCGTGTTCGTCGGCTGGCTGGTGTACCGCTGGCTGTCCCGGCGGGAGATAGAAACGGGAACGGCCTCTTACCCCGTGGTGTTCGGCTGCACCGCTGCCATAGTGCTGGGAGCAATCGCCTGGGTCTTCGTAACGTTGTCGCAGGGCGTTTCACCTCTGGAGATCAGCCACCCGGCTCCTCAGGGGACTTTCGGGCGGATTCGAGGGGGAATAACCTTCTCCGGAGCCCTGGTTGCCCTTCTGGTGGGGCTGGTGATGTACACGGCCTCGTTCATCGCCGAAATCGTCCGGGCCGGCATCCAGTCCGTTGGCCGCGGGCAGACCGAAGCATCCCGCTCCCTTGGCCTGTCCGGGTTCAACACATTGCGCCACATCACCTTCCCCCAGGCATTGCGCGTCATCATTCCGCCGCTGATAAGCCAATGGCTGAACCTGACCAAGAACAGCAGCCTGGCCGGGGCCATCGGCTACGCCGACCTGACCAACGTCGCCAAGACCATGACCCAGACCGCTCCCGCGGTATCCATCTTCATCCTGATCATGCTGGCATACCTTGCCATGAGCCTGAGCTGGTCCCTGCTGGGCAACCTTTACAACCGCCACATCCGGTTCAGCGGGGGGTAAGGAATGGCCGCTTCGTACCAGCCGCCTCCGGTCCAGCCGGTGCTCCCTCCGCCCCGCGCCGAGTCGGGCCCTGCGGCCTGGGCCCGGGACAACCTCTTCAGCACCTGGTACAACACCGCGTTGACCATTATCTTCGGCATCCTGGGAATACTCGGCCTGTGGTACGGCGTTGGCTGGGTCTTCCTCGACGCTGAATGGAATGTCATACCCACCATCGGCGGCAGGTTCCTCATCGGCCAGTACAACACCGAGGGTGCCTGTCCCGGCCAGAACTGCTTCTGGCGGCCCCAGGCCGGATTGCTGCTGGTTACCCTGCTGCTGGGAATGGCCTGGCCTGTGGCCGGGGGCGGCGTTGCCAAGCGCATTGCCATCCTGGTGACGGCCGTCGTAGCCCTGTCCGCCTTCCTCCCCTACGGCCTGGACAAGATGGGGTGGGACGTCCGGCTGCTCCTGCTGGCCAATGTCCCCGCCATGTTCATTGGACTGGCCTTGGGTCGCTACACCCCGCTGGGGACGGTGAAGTGGGTTTCCATCCTGGGGGTTATCGCCTTCCTGCTGACGCTGGTCCTGATGAGGGGCCTGCCGGGGGTGCCCGGGCTTCAACCTGTTTCGGTGACCAACTGGGGCGGGTTGACATTGAACCTGCTCCTGGCGGTGGCCGGAATCGTGCTGAGTCTGCCGCTGGGCATCGCCCTGGCCCTGGGACGCCGCAGCCATCTTCCCGTGTTGAAGCTGATGTGCGTCGTGTTCATCGAGGTGTTCCGAGGGGTCCCGCTGATCACCCTCCTGTTCATGTCCCAGGTGCTGGTCCCGCTGGCCTTCCCTGAAGACTTCCCCCAGAACTCCCTTTTCCGGGCCAGCGTAATCATCATCCTGTTCAGCACGGCCTACATGGCTGAGAATATCAGGGGAGGGCTGGAAGCCCTCCATCCCGGCCAGGCGGAAGCGGCCCGGGCCCTGGGACTGGCCGGATGGCAGGCCACCCTGCTGATTTCCCTGCCCCAGGCCATCCGCAACGTCATTCCCGCGATAGTCGGCCAGTTTGTCGCGTTGTTCAAGGACACCAGCCTGGTGTATATCATAGGGATGCTCGACGTGGTGGAAATCAGCCGGGCCTTCATCCAGGGCAACCCCGAGCATCTGGCCAGCGCCCGGGAGCTTTTCATCTTCCTGGCCCTGGTCTTCTGGGTGTTCACCTACACCATTTCCTATATCGGCGCCACGGTTGAAAGACACATGGGAGTCGGCCGGCGTTAGACCCGTATCAGCGGGTCTTGCGCGGTGCCGGCCTCGGAAGGCGGACAAGCCGCCGCCATATTGGAGGACACGATGGACCCTGCCAATGGCAAGACCGACGGCGCAATCGCTGACGATGACATCATTGTCTGCCGGGATGTTCACAAGTGGTACGGCAACTTTCACGCCCTCCGCGGCGTCAGTACCGCCGTCAAGAAGGGAGAGGTGGTGGTCATCATCGGCCCGTCCGGGTCGGGGAAGTCCACCTTCATCCGGACCATCAACCGCCTGGAGGAACACCAGCGGGGGGACATCATAGTTGACGGCGTGGAGCTGACCAACGACGTCCGCAACATTGACGCCATCCGCCGCGACGTGGGGATGGTGTTCCAGTCCTTCAACCTCTTCCCCCACCTGACGGTTCTGGGCAACATCACCCTGTCCCCCATGAAGGTCCGCAAACTGCCCCAGCAGCAGGCCACCGAGATCGCCATGGAACTGCTGGAACGAGTGGGCATCCCCGAGCAGGCGGACAAATACCCCATCCAGCTTTCCGGTGGACAGCAGCAGCGGGTCGCCATCGCCCGGGCCCTGGCGATGCAGCCCAACATCATGCTCTTCGACGAGCCGACGTCGGCGCTGGACCCGGAAATGATCAAGGAAGTTCTGGAGGTCATGCGGGAACTGGCCGCATCCCAGATGACCATCCTCGCCGTCACTCACGAGCTGGGTTTTGCCCGCGAAGTCGCCGACCGCATCGTCATGTTCGACGAGGGCCAGATTGTCGAGGACCAGCCGCCCTCCGAGTTCTTCGAGAACGCCCGGCATCCCCGGGTGCAGCAATTCCTCTCCCAGATCCTGTGAGAGGGTGTGTGACAAATCCGCTTGATCATGTACCGTAGCCGAAGTGGTGCTAACTTAGTCCCTTCCCCCTTGACGGGGGAAGGTTAGGATGGGGGTGAGAATTCAATTTTCACACACCCTCTGAGAGTCCGGTAACTCCCGGGCCCCGGTGGCTAACCTGAAATAAAACGGAGTTGAAAAATGGCAGGCGTCAAAGAGACTTTCGAAATAGACCTCAATCCCGACCACATGGCCCTCGTGCGCAACATCGCCGAGAAGTACGACATCGCCGACGAGGGCAAGGTGTTGCGGATCATCATGGACTACATGACCGTCAACCCCGGCATTCACGACGACGTGTTCACCGAGGTGCGCTGCCTCCGCTGCGAGTAGCCGCTGCCAGCCCTGACCAAGCCCGGCGATAAATGAGCCCGGCCAGTTGACTGGCCGGGCATGGATAAGGCGTTTCCCTGGAACTCAGCCTTCAACCATGTGCTTGACCGCCTTCAGGGCCAGGTAGTACCCATAAACGCCGAATCCGTACACCGATCCCTTGCTCACCGGCTGGACTTGGGACACCGTCCCGCGCGATGTGGGATTGGAGGCATGGACCTCGATGACCGGGAAACGCACCTGAGCAATGGCGGCCTTGAGAGGGCCGTTGCCGGTGGTATATCCTGCCGGATTGATCAGGGCCGCGTCCACGTCGCCGTCGTGGGCTTCATACAGGGCGTTGACGACTTCCCCCTCGATGTTGGAGTGGAACAGTTCGACGTCGATCCCCAGCCCCTCGGCGTATCCCAGGACCTGCTCATTGATCTGTTCCAAGGTGTTGGGGCCGAAGACCTCGACCTGCACCTTGCCCCGCATGTTCATTCCGGCACCCTGAATTACCAGCACCTTGGTCATCGTTTCTCCTTTGCCAGTGTCCTGGCTCTATAATCTTCCGATTCTGGCTCCGCCCCGTCAGACCTGGGAGGCGGAGGGACTTTCCTGCCTGGGAGGGATGGGCTGCTCCGTGACGTAGCCCGCCACCAGCACGTCCAGCTGCACCATCAGCAGCTTGTTCCACGCCTCGGCCGTGCGCCATGCCGTCTCCGGGTCCGGAATCTTGTCCTGCAAAAGCCGGGAAACCGCCGTTTGCGTCAGCGACATGGCCCCGATCATGAACCGCATGGGAATGGACCCCAGATGCTCCCGGTGGGCCGCCGGATGGCTGTGGACGATCCCGATAGCCAGGAGGAAGACCGGCAAGTCCTCGTCGACGCGAAATTCAATGGAGTTCCTCAGCCAACGGGTCAGGCTGTGCCGGCGCCGCTCGATGCGGTCCAGGTCCACCTCCCCGGTGGCCTCGTCCAGGAAAAACGCCCTGGTCTCGGGGAACTCCAGGAAATGGCGGTAGATGGCCTCGGTAAGCTCATCGGCGTGGTCGGCAAGGATGGACCCGCTGTCCTGCACCAGCTTGACGTCGTCGTCTGTCAAACCGACGAACTCCATCATCCGGCGCATCCTGCCGGACCAGTCGACTATGCCGGGAACAGGCAACCCTTCACCTCCAAGCTCCGCGCAATTTGCGGTTGAGCAACCGTCACCGGCTGAGAATATACCCCGCCACCAGAGGTTCGACAAGGCAGCGTTCCCCGAAGCGACCGGCGGAACGGGCCTGATCGGAGCCCGGCAGCCGTTCTATCCAGGTTCATCAAACTGCACCATCCCACCGTACCGCGCCGGTTGCCAACTCTCCGCTCCCAATGTCAAAATATTCCCAACGAACCTCACCTCTCGCTTTCCGCCGGACTGAGACCCGCCGGTGGTTCGCCGGACGGGTATGCCGACTTTCCATCAACTCCGGTCCATCACGCCAACGGCCCTCCTGGCGCTCCTGTTGTTGGCGTCGGTCAACATCGCCCACGCCCAGGAACCGCCTCCGCCCGCCGTGCCCGGGGTATCCTACGACGAAGCCGAGGCCCAGGCCATCGACGGAATGCTCATGTGCCCGGTGTGCCCTGCGGAGACCATCGACCAGGCCCAGGTCCCTCTTGCCCGCCAGATGCGGGCCATCGTCCGCCAGAAGCTTTCGGAAGGACAGACCCGGGAGGAAATCCTCGACTACTTCGCCGACCGCTACGGCCAGGGGGTCATTGGAGCCCCACCCAAGTCCGGCATTAACCTGATCGCATGGGTCCTGCCCCCGGTGGCAGTCGTGGCCGCCCTCCTCGGCGGAGCGTTGTCCCTCCGGTCCATGACCCGCCACCGCCGTGCTGTCCCGGCGCGCCCGGCGACCGTAACGGAAAATCCCGGCGACCTGGAACCCTACCTGGATATCGTCGACCGTCACCTGGAAACGCCAGCGGAGGGGGAACCCAACCGTGGCTGACCTTGGCGGCATCTCCCTGTGGATCGCCCTCGCCCTCTCCTCCTATGCCTGCATCGGCTCGGTATTGGGCAGGCTGAGAAACCATCCCGCCCTGGTCGAAAGCTCCCGCCGGGCCGTTTACCTGGTTGCCCTGGCCTTGCTCATTGCTACGCTGGCCCTGGTCACCGCCTTCATCAACCGGGATTTCTCCCTGGCTTACGTCGCCGCCCACAGCAACCTGGCCATGCCCAACGTCTACACCTGGGTCGCCTTCTACGCCGGCAACGAGGGCTCCCTGCTCTACATCGCCTTCGTCCTATCCGTCATGTCGGCCATCGCCCTGCGCTTCGCCCCGGGCCAGCTGCGGGACAGCCTTCCCTACACCACCGCCACCCTGATGCTGGTCCAGACCTTTTTCCTTGCGGTCATGGCCTTCATGGCCAATCCCTTCGCCACCCTGCCCATCGTTCCTCCCGACGGCCAGGGGATCAATCCCCTGCTGACCCATTTCGGAATGTTCTTCCATCCCCCGGCTCTCATGGCCGGACTCATCGGCATCACCCTGCCTATGTCTTTTGGGCTGGGATCCCTCATCGCCGGACAGACCCGGGACGAGTGGGTGGACACCGGGCGGGTGTGGGGCATTGTGGTTTGGGCCCTGCTGGCCTGCGGACTGCTCCTGGGTTCCTGGTGGGCCTACACTATCCTGGGATGGGGCGGCTTCTGGTTCTGGGACCCGGTGGAAAACGCAGCCTTCATGCCCTGGCTGGCCCTCACCGCCTTCATCCACTCCATCATGGTCCAGCGGCGCCGGGGAATGTTCCGAATGTGGAACATGGTGTTGATTAACGTCGCCTTCGGCCTGGCTCTGTACGGAATGTTCATGAACCGGGGCGGTCCCGTCCCGTCAGTGCATTCCTTCGGCGCCTCCACCCTGGGCTGGGTTTTCCTGCTGTTCCTGGCCGTGGGGACCATCATCCCCTTCGCCGTCTTCTTCTGGCGGTTCAACCTGATGAAGAGCGCCCAGAACCTGGACTCCATGCTGTCCCGGGAAGCGGCCTTCCTCTTCAACAACCTGCTGCTCCTCGGCATCGCCTTCGTCACCCTCTGGGGAACGGTCTACCCCCTCATATCCCGCGCCGGGGCCGGTGATGAGATTACCGTGGCCCGGCCCTTCTACGACCAGGTCAACGGCCCCCTGCTCCTGGGACTGGTCCTGCTCATGGGAATCGGTCCGCTGATACCCTGGCGTCACGCCAACCTGGCCTCCCTCCGACGCGCTCTCCTGATTCCCGCCTGCGCCGGACTGGCCGTTATCGCCTTGTTGGTTGCTTTGGGACTGCGCCAGCCCTATGCCCTGCTCGGCTTTGGCGTCTGCGCTATGGCCGCCTCGGGGATCGTCATCGAGTGGTGGCGGGGGACCCGTTCCCGCCGGGGAAGCCTGGGTGAAACTTACCCCCTGGCCTTCCTGCGGCTGCTGGCCGCCAACCGGCCCCGCTACGGGGGATACATCGTTCACTTGGCCGTGGTGATGGTTGCCCTGGGAATCCTGGGGGCGTCCTTCTTCGATACGCAGGTGGACGTCGTGCTTTCCCCCGGCGAGACCGTGACGGTTGAGAACTACCGGATGGAATACATCCGGACCTCTGCCGAATCATTCTCCGACCGCACCGAGTTCAATTCGCTGGTGCGGGTGGAACGGGATGGCCGGTACCTCACCGACCTGGAGGCGAAGCGCTCCTTCTACCCGTCCTTCAACATGGCCTCCACCCGCGCCGCCATCCGCTCCACTCCGGTGGAGGACTTCTACGTCGTTCCCAGCGAGAACCTTTCCGACGGGGCCGTGGGCTTCCGGATCCTGGTCAACCCCATGATCTGGTGGATGTGGGTTGCCGGCCCGGTGATGGTGCTGGGAACGGTTATTGCCCTGTGGCCCCAGCGGGTCCGGCACACGGCCGCAATCCGGCGACCAGCCCCCGTCCCCGGCGGGGCCGAGCCCAGCGCCGCCTAGGTTCCCCGTGGCCGTCATCGTCTGCCTCGCCCTCGCCCTGCTCAGTATCGGAGTCGTCGTCTACCCTTTCTGGAGGCGCCGCGCCGTGCCGGCAACCGCTCCGCCGGAAGCCGTTTCCCCTTCCCCAGACCTCGTCCACTCGGAAGCAGACCTGAACGCCGTATACGACGCCATCCGCACCCTGCAACTGGAACACCAGCTCGGCAACATCCCCCTCGGCCTCTACCGGGAGCAGCTTCAGGACTACCGGCTCCAGGCCGCGGCGATTCTGCGGGACCAGGCCGAAGCCGCCGCCCGGGACGAGGAATGGCTCCTGGAACAGGACGTGGGGTTGGCCCGGGCCGCGTTAAGCTACACCAACGGCGCCGCGAACAAATGCCTCAACTGCGGCGCATCCACCGCCCCGGATTGGCGGGAATGTCCCGAGTGCTCCGCCGAACTGCGGGCCAACCCCGTCGCTGCTCCGGAGACGCCGCTGGAATGACCCCCTTCTTCCAAGACCCTGCCAGACGATCCGGGATTACCCGTTGGGCAACTCCCTCCCTGGGCGGCCTTTTCGCCCTTTTCCTGGTTTTCTCCCTTGCTGCCGCGGTCCACGCCCAGCCGGCCGCCACCGTCTCGGGACAAATCGTCAACGGCACCGAAGGGTCATCCCCACCCGCTGATATCCTAGTCTCCCTGCACACCTTCTCTGCCGGTCTGCAGGGCGTTCAAACCCTCGAGACGGTGACCGACGCCTCCGGGGTTTTCCGTTTTCAGGGCGTTCCCGTCTCCGACCGGGGCGGTTACGCGCTCGCCGCCGACTACCAGGGCAAGACTTACAGCCTCCTCATTGGGCCCGACGACCTCTCCCAGGAAGTCAGTCTCACCATTTACGAGTCCACCAGGGACGTTTCGGTGATTGAGGTGGACAGCCATGCCATGGTCATCGCGTCCATCGACCAGTCGGAGCGGGTCGTGGAAGCGGTAGAGGTCGTGGCGCTCGCCAACGTCAGCGACCGTACTCTGGTCCCCGACCTGGCCAACGTGGGACCGGGCCGGTTCAGCTTCCTGCGCTTCTCCCTTCCCGAAGATGCCACCGATTTCGACATCCAGTCCGATTTGCTGGGCGGGGAGATAATCCCGGTGGGGACGGGGTTCGCTGTGACGTCTCCGGTGGCCCCCGGCGCCCATAATCTCACTTTTTCCTACCGCTTTCCCTACCAGGGGAGCACGTTTTCCTATCGCCAGAACCTCCTGCAGGGAGCGAAGACCTTCCGGCTGTTGGTGCCTGCATCCCTGGGCCCGGTCCAGGCCGAGGGACTGTCCGCGGCGCCCGCGGTGACCGTCGAAGGAATGGATTATTCCGTGTGGCAGGCATCGGAAGTGCCGCCTGCCCGGGGACTGACCATCAGCCTTATCAACCTTCCCCAACCTGGCTGGACACAGCGGGTGTGGCAGACCGCCAGCAACACCGGTCTCTGGGCCGTTGCCATCCCGTCCGGCCTGGGAGCAGTCCTGGCTGCCGCCCTGCTCCATGGCGGATTGAGACCCCCGCCGCAGACTTCCGGAGAATCCGGCCGGGAATCCGGGGCATCAGCCCCGCACCCCGCTTCCCAACGGGAGCAATTGGTCAGGCAGATGGCCCTGCTGGACCAGCGTTTCGCAGCCGGCGAATTGGACGAGGCAAGCTACCAGTCGGAGAGGACCAGGCTGAAAGACCGGGCCCTGTCTCCGTCGTCCACCCCATGACCGTTCCCCTGATGGTCACCGCTTCTGGTTGGGAAGTGACCAGGAAGGTTTATTTGCGACCGCAAATGGGGCAGAATGAATCCGGTGGTTAGGTTCTGTGAGCGAAATCGAAACTGAAACCCCCAGGGGCCCACTGAGTCAGCGCTCCTGGATAATGCTGGCCTTCGGTGTTTCCCTGGCAACCTTCCTGGCCCTGCTGCTCTGGGGGTCTTTGTCCTTCGACGGTGCTGGCGGCCTGGGCGTCAACACCGACTTCGGCGAGGTTGAGCCCAACGTCCGCATCCCCCACAGCTTCGACCTCCACTTGGTCGACGGCGAGGAGTGGCGGCTGTCCGACCACGAGGGAAAGGTAGTGGTCGTCGACTTCTGGGCGTCCTGGTGCGGTCCCTGCCGCGACGAGGCGGCCACCCTAGCCCAGGTCTACCTGGAATACCAGGACCGCCCGGTGGAATTCATCGGGGTGAATATCTGGGACCATGAACAATCGGCCCTGGAGCACCTGGAACAATACGCCGTTCCCTATCCCAACGGCATCGATGAAGAGGGCGTCATCGCCGTGGAGTACGGTGTCCGCGGCATCCCGGAAAAGTTCTTCATCGCTCCCAACGGCGAGGTGCGCCGCAAGTACGTCGGCCCCATGCCCCCGGAAGTCTTGCGGGAGGCTCTCGACGACCTGCTCTCGGAACTTCCCTGAAAGGGTGTGAGACCAATACCAGGTTGCCATTCCGTCCCCCGTCTGCACGGGGCAGACTATTTCCGTCCTCTCATCCCGTCATTCCCGCGCAGGCGGGAATCCAGACCCCGGTCGTCTGTTACCCACAGCATCGCGTTGACCATTCACTGGCAGTTCGACCAAACTGGCCTCGTGCGATTGCCCTGTCTCGGCCCATGCCTTTCGTGACTTCCTCCCACCCGTTCTGAGATACTTCTCCGCAACCCGGGGAATACCAGTTCAGGAGATGCCCATGCCTTCATCCAGCGAACCCGTCGTCATCGCGATGGACTGGGGAGGAACATGGGCCAGGGCAGCCGTCGCCGACCGGTCGGGACAACTCCTTTGGTCCGACCGCCGGCCCAACGTTTCCGGCGGGACTCAGCGGCAGCTTCTCGACGGCGCCGAGGACGTTCTGGGAAAAGCCCTTGAATGGTGCGCTGGCCGTCCCGCCGAGGCCATCGGCGTTGCCGCCGCCGGTCCCATCGACACCGAGAACGGCACCTTCCACAACCCTCCCAACCTGGGCGTGCTGGACGGCGTATCCCTGAAGCCCCTCTGGGAGCAACGGTTCGGCCTGCCCGTCTTCATCGGCAACGACGCCAATCTGGCCGCCCTGGGGGAGTACCACTTCGGCGCCGGGCGCGATGCCCGGGAGATGGGCCGCCCGGTTCGAACCCTGGTGTACGTCACCGTCAGCACCGGTGTCGGCGGCGGCGTAATCGACCACGGCCGAATGCTCCTGGGCGCAGAGGGGATGGCCGCCGAGGTGGGACACATGGTCATGGATTCCAGTCCCAACGCGCCGCGATGCCAGTGCGGCAATTACGGCTGCCTGGAAGCCCTTACCTCCGGCCTCAGCATCGCCCGTGTGGCCCGGGAACGACTGGCTAGCGGGGAATCCGGCTCATCCCTTGGAGAAATCTCTCCGGACAACCTGGACGCCGGCGACGTCTTCGCCGCCGCCTCCGCTGGGGATGCCCTGGCCTCGGAGATAATCGACGAGATCCTCCACTACCTGTCCCTGGGCCTCGTCAACCTCCTCCATCTCTTCAACCCCGACATCATCGTTCTGGGAGGCGGGGTCACCGACGGCATCCGGGACGCCGAACTGCTGGAGAACATCAAGGAGCGCATGTCGGGACGGGCTATGAGTCCCCGCCACCGGGACTTCAGTCTCGTCGCCACCGGCCTGGGATACACCGGCGGCATGGTCGGCGCGGCGGCCCTCGCCTGGCAGGAGTTGGGCCACGCCCCGGGCGGCTAGACGATATACCTTCCGCCCACCACGTTGATCCGGTCGCCGGTAACGTAGGACGACTCGTCGCTGGCCAAGAACAGCACCGCGTTGGCGATGTCGGACACCGTCGCCTGCCTTCCCATGGGAATGCCCCGCACGTGGTCGCCGGACCCCCGGGGCGTATCCTGGAACTCTGGGTACCATTCCGGGTGGAGCCGCTCGGTATCAACGGACCCCGGGTTCACCATGTTGGCCCGCACATTGTAGGGGGCCATTTCCGCGGCGATGGCCCGCATCATCCCCAGCAGGCCGTGCTTGGCCGTGGTGACGGATATCGTCTCCGGCCGTCCGGTGATTGCCGACTGCCCGCCCAGGGCAATGATGCTCCCGCTGCGCCGCTCGATCATCCCCGGCAGGACCGCCTTGACCAGGTAGAAGGCGGGGAACAGGTTGGTCCGCATCACCGTTTCCCACTCGTCGTCCGACACTTCCTGGATGGGCTTGTGCGGGCGGATGGCCACGTTGCTGACCAGGATGTCGATCTTGCCCATGGCGGCGATTCCTTCCGACACCATGTCCCGGGCCCGTTGGGGATCGGTCACGTCGCCCATGATGGTGCAGGTCTCCGACCCCATCTCCCGGCACTGGGCGGAAACCGACTCCAGCTCCGGGCGGCTCGTCCTGGTATTCAGGACCAGCGACGCCCCTTCCCGGGCGAAGGTCAGGGCCACCTCCTTGCCGATGTTACGGCTGGCTCCGGTGATCATGGCAGTCTTCCCCTGCAAACGCATTTTCGCTTCTCCTTAGGAGGCGGGTATAGATAGCCGGCGGCGGGCCGCCCCCTGCGACCCGGGTTAAGTCCGATTGCCCAGATTAACCGCCGCGGCAGCCAGGGCCCGGTCGAAAGTCTTCATTTTGGTGATGTTCCGGCGGATGCAACTGGCCAGATGGCAAAGGTCCCGCGCCTGCAAACCTGGATTTTCGCCTGCCAGCCGGTGGGCTTCCCGGACATCCTCTTCTTCCAGAGGCCATACCTCCACGCCGGACGATTCAACCAGTCCCATGGCCTCCTCGAGAACGTCGAAGCGGCCTTGTCGGACGTAAACATGCAACAATTCCTGCAGCACTTCAGCCGACGTAAACAGGGAGGTCCCTTCCCGCCGGCACTCATCAAAGAACTGCCTGGACTCATCCCGGCGGGGATGCGGTACACCCACCGCGTAAATGAACACGTTGGAATCTACGAAGATCACGTTTTGGGCAAGCGCTGCAACAGGTCGTCGCTCATAGCTTGCTTGACGTCTTCCCAGTCAGGCTCAAGGTCGCTGCTAGGGCCGCGTCTCTTGTCCATTTCCTCGAAAAACGCGCGAATCTCCTCCTCAGTCTCGAAAGGCTTGGGCCGTGGTTTACCTTCAAGTTTCTCGAAGTATTGCCGCCAACCCTCCTTGTCTCCAATTTCGGGCCGGGGCGGCAAATCTTTGAAGAAGGGTGTTATGTCCACTAGGTTCCCCTTGGGACTGACTGGCACGTCCGGCTGGGTCTCACCGGGACGGGCAAACTCTCTCCTCTCCAGGAGCTCCCGCACCGCCCGCCTCAGCCACGCGCTTAGCGTCTTGCCTTCCTGACGCGCCTGCTCCACCAACCGGTCCCGGTCTTCATCGGAAATCGTGAACTGGACCCTGGCCATTTGGTCTTCTCTGCCCTACTGTTCCTGTTCGCATTATACACGCCGCCGCCTCTTCCCTACGGCTCCAACGGAACGGTTTGCCTGCCGCCATCCCCTCTTTGTCGCCTCCTTGACCACTCCATCCGTTGATGCCAGAATTGGTCCACCGGCGCTATGTGTCGGCTTCCTCCAGAACCAATCCTGCGCAGCATCGACAAGGAGCATCCAGCATGAGGTGGTGCAGATTTCAGAACGGCGACCAGCCATCCTACGGAATAGTCGAGGGCGACAACGTCGTCGAGGTTTCCGGCATCCCCTGGGGCGAACACTCCCGCACCGGCAACTCCCAACCCCTGGAATCGGTGAAACTCCTGGCCCCGGTGATCCCCCCCACCTTCTACGCCGCCGGAATCAACTTCCGGGAACACGTCACCGAGATGGCCCACGCCCGAGGTGAGGAGCCTGTATTCCCCCCCGCCGCCGACGTGGGATACCGGGCCAACAACGCCCTCACCGGCCACGGCTCCCCCATCATCGTCCCCAAAGACGCCACCGAGGTCTTCCAGTACGAGGGAGAACTGGTGGCGGTCATCGGCAAACAGTGCAAGAACGTCTCCGAGGCAGAAGCCCTGGACTACGTCTTCGGCTATACCATCGGAAACGACGTCAGTGAGCGCACCTGGCAGCGCGGCGACCGCACCCTGTGGCGGGCCAAGAACACCGACACCTTCAAGCCCATGGGCCCCTGGATCGAGACTGAAGGCGTTGACCCTGAGAATTGCGAGGTCAGCATCAGCCTCAACGGCCGGTTCGTCAGCAGCTACAACATGTCCGGCGCCATCTTCGGCGTCCGCGAGTTCATCAGCCGCATGAGCCGCTACCTCACCCTCGTTCCTGGCGACATGCTCTGGATGGGCACCGACGGCGCGCCGGAGAACATGAAGGACGGCGACGTCTGCGACATCGCCATCGACGGCATCGGCACCCTGTCCAACCCGGTCCAGTGGGAGAAATAAACGTCCTCGCCGTCTTACCCGGGCAATCCTCAAGCAACCGTCGGGAATCACCTAGATTCCCGACGGTTGCTTTTTCGGGACTCTACGCCGAATCGACCCCGGTCTCCGCGGCCCATGCCTGCAGGCCGCGCCGGAAAGCCAGCGCTCCCATCGGCGCGATGACCGCCTGCAGCGCCTCCAGTATCTCCCGGGGAGTGGCCCCTTCCTGCAGCGCCACCCTGACATGGGCCTGGATCTGCTCCACGTCCGCCCGCAGCGCCGCCTCCACCACGATCTGGAGCAACTCCTTGGTCTTCCGGTCCAGCGTCCTCTGACCCGTGTAGGTCGCTTCGATGAAGGCGTTGTACTTCTGCGCCCATTCCAGGTCCGCCTCGGCCATTATCCGGTGCATTTCCAGCGTATAGCCCCGGTTGGCCCCGGTCTGTTCCAGGAATCTCTGTGCTTCTTCACTGGCCATGGTTGACCTCCCAGCTATTCGTTGACGGTGTTACGTACCCGCCCGGTCCATGCGGAATTGTAACCCTTTTGCCGCCCTTCGGCCCCGGCAAAGCCCCATGTTACAATTGCCCATCCCGCCCGGCTTGTGGACGCCGCAAGGAGGTGCCCCACGGAGCAGCAGCTACCACCCCATTACTTCCAGCGGGAAGACGACACCGACGACCGCCTCTTCTACACCATGCCCCGCAAAGTGGTGCACATCGACGACGGCGCCATCGCCACCGTCGGACGCCTCTTCCGCGACTTCATACCCGCCTACTCCGACGTCCTGGACCTGATGAGCAGTTGGCGCTCTCACTGGCCCGCTGGACACCCCAAGCGCTGGCTGGTGGGACTGGGCATGAACGCCGAGGAGATGCTCGACAACCCGGACCTCAATGAGTACGTCATCCACGACGTCAACGCCGACCCGGTCCTGCCCTTCGACGACGCGAAGTTCGACGCGGTGGTCATCACCGTCTCGGTGCAGTACCTCACCAGTCCCGTCGTAACCTTCCGGGAAGTCAACCGCATCCTCAAGGACGGCGGCATCTTCATCGTCACCTTCTCCAACCGGATGTTCCCCACCAAGGCCGTCCGCATCTGGCGCAGCGTCGGAGACAAGGGGCACATCGACCTGGTGGTGTCCTATCTCGAATTCGCCGGCAACTTCCGCAACGTCAAAGGAGGCCTCGCCAACCCCGACGAGTCACCCCCCGGCGACCCGTTGCTGGTAGTCATGGCCAACAAGGGGCAGGACGAGGAGTCCTCCGGTGGGCCTGCTGGGGGTTAGAGCTTCCCCATGACGATGCTGCCCAACCGCTTCGCTGTATTCCTAGCCGGCGCGGCGCTGGTTCTGATGGCCGTCGCGGTGGGAGAGAGCTACCCGGCCCAAGCTCAGGGCAGCCCGTGCGCCGCCGGTGGAGCCGTTGCTGACCCGGACGCCAACCCGGGACTGGTCGCGGACTGTGGCGCGCTGCTGGCGGCCCGGGACAACATGTCCGGGGGCGGCGGGTTGAACTGGTCCGCCACCCTTCCAATAGAGGGGTGGGATGGGGTGACCCTCAGCGAACAGGACCCGGAAGCCGGGGAGTCCCAACCGCCGCGCGTCGTTGAGTTGGATCTCGAATCAAGAGGGCTGTCGGACGAGATACCGCCGGAACTGGCAGGCTTGACCGAACTACGGAAACTCTACCTGCATCGCAACGATTTCTCCGGACCAGTGCCATCCTGGTTGGTCCGTCTCCCCAAGCTGCAGGTGCTGTACCTGTCGGAAAACTGGTTCACCGGCCCGGTGCCGTCTTGGATCGGCGAAATGACCACTCTCCAAGACTTGCATTTGGAGAACAACCAACTCACCGGGCCGATCCCGCCGGAACTGGGCAACCTGTCGGAGCTGAGACACATCCACCTTGATTTCAACCAGCTTACCGGGGAGATACCGCCCGAGATAGGCAACCTCACCAGGCTGCTGGGGTTCGACTTCAGCGACAACAAATTGACCGGCGGACTTCCTCCCGAACTGGCCGCCCTGACCGATCTGCATAGGACCAATGTGCAGAGGATCGACCTCGGAAACAACCAACTCACCGGCCCGATACCGCCCTGGATCGGCAGCTTCATCAGGATTGTCGACCTGCACCTGGAGAACAACCGGTTCACCGGCCCGATTCCACCCGAAGTAGGCGGCATGACCTCCCTGGTGCACTTCCACCTCGACAATAACCTGTTGACCGGGGAGATACCTGTCCAGATGGGAAACCTCACCAACCTTCAGGGGTTCGACTTCAGCGATAATCAATTGACCGGCGAACTGCCGGAGGAGTTGGGGGGACTGTCCCAGCTGCAAAGGATGGATCTCAGCCGCAACGAGTTGAGCGGTCCGATTCCCGCCTCCCTGGGAGACATCGCCGACTTGGAAGAGTTGCACCTCAACGGCAACAACCTGTCCGGGCCTATTCCCCGGGAGTTGGGCAACCTCACCAAATTGGAGGTCCTGCGCCTTGAAGCCAACTGGCTTACCGGGGAGACACCACCGCAACTGGGCAATCTCGTCGATCTGGAAGAACTCTACCTCTCGGAGAACCGGTTGACCGGGCCTATTCCCGGGGAGTTGGGCAGCCTCACCGAATTGGAGGTCCTGCGCCTTGAAGGCAACCGGCTCACCGGGGAGATAACCCCGGGATTGGGGGGCTTGGCCAATCTTAGGGAACTGTACCTGTCCGCAAACCGGCTGACCGGGCTCATACCTCCTGACTTGTCCCGGCTCGCCAGGCTGAAGAGCTTGCACCTCGACAACAACCGGCTGAGCGGGCCAATACCTGCGGAACTGGGTTTTATGCCCAATCTGAGGGAACTGCTTCTGTGGGGGAACCAGTTGACCGGATCGATTCCCGTCGAGCTGTCCGGGCTCACCGAGCTGCGGCGTCTTGACCTCGACCGGAACGAGTTGATCGGGCCTATACCGCCAGAACTGGGCAGCCTTTCCAAGTTGAAGTACCTCTTCCTGGGACACAATCAACTGAGCGGGCGGATACCGCCCGAACTGGGACAATTGTCCGAACTGCGGCTCCTGCATGTCGAAGATAACCAGTTGACCGGCGAAATACCGGCCGAACTAACCGGACTGTCCCTGCTGGTGTCACTGAACCTGGCCGAAAACGAGCTGACCGGGTGCATCCCTGTGCCGTTGCGGGCAATCCAGGACAACGACTTGCTCGATCTTGACATCCCCTTCTGCGACCTATTGCTCAGTGGGCTCACCGTCATCCCCGGGACCCTGGAGCCGGCTTTTGACCCCCAGGCGACTTCCTACACCGTCACGGCCACGGCGCCGAGGATTACGGTCGTCCCAACCAACGACCACGGCGCCTCCTTCCAGTTCCTCACCGAGAGATTCGCTGAAATCACCGACGCCGACCTCGACCTGGAGGGACTCCAGATCGACCTTCCCTTGGCTTGTCCCTACACCGTCGTCGTAGCCGTCATCTCCCAGGACGAAGAAGCCTTCCATCTTTATCGCATCGAGGCGGTCCTGGCGTCCCAACACCCGCTGATTACCCGTTACGACGCCAACGAAAACGGGAAGATTGATAGGAGCGAGTATATCCAGTTCCTCCGCGACTACTTCCTGAGTGATGACCCTCCCACCAGAGAAGAGTACCTGAGATTCATAAACCACTACCTCTCTCCCGGCTGCTGATTGATGGAACGGACGGGCAGCGCAGGACGGGGAGCTTCGTCAGTGTGCCAGTTCGAAGGTACGGAAGAACCGTATCGGGACCGGGGAAACCATAATCAACCTGACAACGCTCTTCTGAGTCAAGTCTTCTTTGGTTAGCTTAAGACTGGAACTCACGGCGTACTCTTCGGGAACCCCCTTCCCGGCGGCGTCGCTGCCAGCGCCGCAACCCCGGCAACCGACACCCCCACCGCGAACACCAGGAAAGGCAGCCAGTAGGACTGGGTGGCATCGTACATAGCCCCGGCCAGCACCGGCCCCACCACCTGCCCCCCGATCTGCGCTCCAATGGTCAAGCCGCGGATGCTCCCCAGGTACCGCCTCCCGTAGTAATCGGCGTAGGCCAGCCGCAGCAGCAGGTGGTATCCTCCCACCGCTACTCCCAGCGCCAGCGCCGCCGCCGCGCCCCATCCCAGAGTCGAGCTTGCCACGATCCCCAGCGTACCCGCCGCTCCCGTGAACCCGGCGAGACACATCAGCAGCCGTAGCGGTGCCCATCGGGCCAGTGTGCCCCACAGGATGCCGCCCACGGACTGGGCAATAGCAAACACTCCCGCCGTCAAGGCAGCGTCCGCCGGACGCATCCCCTGGTAGATGAAGTGGGCGACCTGGTGCAGGCTCACCCCCGCCTGCACCATGAACCCCGCCACCGAAAACAACGCCAGCAGCCAGAAGGCCCGCGTTCGCAGCGCCTCCCCCACCGTCAGATTCAACTCCGGGCGACCATCCCTGGTCACTGGAGGATCATCCGCGTCACTGTCCGTCAGAGTAGCGGAGGGCGGCCGCCCTGATTCCCCGCGCCCCGGATCGGCTGGCAGCCCCAGGTCCTCGGGACGGCGCGCCATCAGCACCCACACCGGCAGGACGCCCACTAGCAGCGTGACCGCCCCCAGCCAGGCCCACCCAGCCCGCCAACCCCAGCCCCCGATGATGAACTGGGCCGCCAGCGGCATGACCGCCAGCCCCGTCCCCTGCCAGACGCTGAGCAGGGCCAATACGAAGGGACGCCGCCGGATGAACCAGTTGCTCAACGCGGTGGCCGTTCCCAGCTCCAGCGGTCCGGCGAAGGCCGCCCGGGCCGGAACGTACAGCAGGTAGAACGCCCACGGCTGTCCCACCAGGGACAGTCCGAACGCCCCCGCCCCGGCGATGGCCGCCGACGCCGCCACCACGCCGGAACCATGCCGGTCAATCAGCCGTCCGGCCAGGGGGGAAACGGCTGCCGCTCCCAACCCGCCGATGCTGACTGCTCCCGAAAACAGCGCCTTGGACCAGCCGAACTCCTCCGTCATCGGCACCACGAAAACCGAGAGGGTCGCCACTGCCATCAGGGAACGGGAGGTATAGCCAACAACAACGGCCGAGCCGAACACGACCCAGCCGTAGTAAAAGGGGGTTGCCCGCGAGAGCCTGTGCTGCCAGGACCGCATCTACCGGCCTGACACATCCAGCCGCCCAGCCGTCATGGACAAGTTCCCTGAAATGTCGGCGGGGACGACGAATTCCAGGGGAGCCTGGCCTAGTCCCCGGGCGGTATCGCCAGCACCGGAATACGCACCGACCGGAGCACCCGGTCCGTCACGCTGCCCAACAGGAACCGCTGGATGCCCCCCTGACCTCGGGTGCTCATCACGATCAGATCTGCATTCTCACTGGCAGCATATTCGACAATTCTCTCCGCCGCCGCGCCTTCCATAACCGCGCTGGCAACGGATACCCCGTCGGCCTCCAGCTTCCCCCGGACCTCGGCCAGGTACGCCTCGGCTTGCTCGATCCGAGAAGCGATCAGTTGGTCCGCCATTTCCTGGTACTGGGCCGACACCGCGAAGCTGCTCTCAGCAGCGCTCATCAACTGCATCTCTTCGGACTGGGTAATCACCTGTACCAGGTGTATCGTGCTTCCCAACGCCTTCCCCAGCTCGGCGGCGTGGGGCAGCGACCGCTCCGAGTTTTCCGACCCATCCAGGGGTACGACAATATTCGAGTACATCACCACTCCTTGGTCCGCCCACCGGCAAGCGAACGCCCTTCGCCTCTTCAGGAAACCGATGATAGTAGTGCCCCATTGAGAGTGTCAAACGTCCCGACCACGCTCCACCGGGCAATCACATGAAGTCTGACTCGATCCTTTCACCCCTCCTCCCGTCTTTCCCGCGCAGGCGGGAATCCAGACCCCCGTCGTCTCTTCCCGGCAGTATCGTGTTGACCATTCACTGGCCATTTGACCAAACCGTCACTCATGGGATAGCCCAACCACGCTCCAGGGCCTTTCGATTTTCCAGGAAGCCCAAGGCTATCGCAAAAGAAAGATACCACCATGCAGGTACCGCAGCTTGATACCTATACTTCGTTTTCTCAACTTTTGCCTTTAATAAGTTCTTGACTGTCCATCACTTACTTTTTCCGGTAACCGGCTGTATCGTGAATGTTTAGGAGCCTTCAGGAACCCAAATGCAATAGCCTTGCCAGGAAATCCCTTCCCCCTTGACGGGGGAAGAGCCTGCCCCCGCATAGGCGGGGGTTAGGATGGGGGTGACGGGACTAGTTTGAGACAGTTCCTTAGTCCCCCGCAGAATTCGAGGATATAATCCCACCATGGAACGGGAAACGCGCATCCAGGCATTGCGGTCCGACCTGGCCTCCTGCGAAGCGGCCTTGGGCTCATCCCATGTGGACACCGTCCCCCTCCGTCACCACCTCGCCCACGCTGTCCGTGCCGAGAAACATTTCGACGAGGCCATCCCTCTATTCGAGAGCAACGTCCGGATCTGCGAGAGAGCTTTCGGGCGCGACCACCTCATCACCCTCCGCCGCCGTTCCAGTTGGGCCAACTGCCACTACGCCGCCGGACACTACCCGGAAGCGGCCCGGCTGTTCCGGGAAATCCTGCAGGACCGGGAGCGTGTGCTTGGAGCCAGCCATCCCGACACCCGGCGCAGCCGGGGCAGCCTCGCCAACGCCCTTCGGGAAGCCGCCCAAGGTACCGCCTCCTGACCATTCCGACTCCCGCCGCCGGTCTACCGTTTACTGAGCAGGGTTTTCGTATCAGGCTTTTCGTATATTGAAGACACCAACATGTTGGTTGGAATGCACCACCATGTTGGTGCCGCACGTTGGTGCATATAGCTCCCTGAACCAACAGTTGATTGGTACATCACCACGCCTGTCCATTTCTGTCCTGGTCCGGGCCCCGCTGCCTGCTTTCCCGTCATTCCCGCGCAGGCGGGAATCCAGACCCCGGTGGGCCCTTCCGACAACTGCCGACCCCTGAGCGCAACTTTGCAATCGTCCTGTGTTCACTGACACTTGCCTGTTTCGCCTTCCGCCCTTCGGGGTGTACCATGTCTCCTGTATGGGTTCAACGATCAGGTAGGTCCATTGCCCAGGCTTCAACGGCCAAATGCAGCAAAATGTAGCAAAATGCGCCATAATTTTTTCTGCCGCCGCCGTCGAATCAAGCCCCGGCGGATGACCGTCCTACCTGCCCGGCAATTTGACATTGCTTCCTTCCAGTGCCTACCATGCGGCAAACCTTCCCCGAATAACTTCCCAAGGAGCCCCTGATATGGCCATTGAGCGCATGAAAGTCCCCTACGTCGTCCACGGCGCCCAGGACCCCAATGACACCATTCAGACCCGGGGCATGGTCCGCCAGCCGGCCATCACCTCCAACACCGTTGGCGTCAGGCAGGTCTGGATGGGACTGGTCACCGCCGCCCCCAACGACTACGGTCAGCCCCACCACCACGGCGAAGCCGAGACCGCCGCCTACGTCATCAGCGGCAAAGTGCGGGTCTACTACGGTGAGAACTTCGAAGAAGTCGTCGAAGCCGGCCCCGGCGATTTCCTGTACGTCCCTCCCCACACCCCCCACATCGAGGCCAACCCCTTCGACGAGCCCCACACCGCCATCCTAGTGCGGGCCCCCGACAACATTGTCATCAACCTCGGTAAGTAACCCGCTCCATTGCGCCGGCCCGGTCTGATCCCGGGCCGGTCTTTTCGTCCCGCACCATTCAGCATCCCGGGGGTAACCCATGATCATTGAAGGCAAGCTGCGAGCGATGGGAGCCGAACTGGCCGCCCCCTCTGCTCCTTTCGCCAATTTCATTCCTGTGCAGCGGTCCGGCAACACCCTGTACGTCGCCGGACATCTCCCCCGCAAGTCCAACGGCGACCTCGCCTTTGCCGGTAAGGTGGGCGACACGGTTACGGTGGAGCAGGCCTACGACGCCGCCAAGCTGGCCGCGGTCAACTGCCTAGCCAGCATCCAGAACGTCATCAGCGACCTGGACAACGTCAAGCAGGTCCTCAAGCTGCTGGTCATGGTCAACGCCGCCCCCGACTTCGACCGACACTTCATCGTGGCCAACGGCGCCTCGGACCTGCTGGTGGAGCTCTACGGCGACTCCGGACGCCACGCCCGCTCCGCCGTAGGCATGGGCAGCCTCCCCCGGGGCAGCTGCGTCGAGGTGGAAATGGTCGTCGAGGTGGCCGGCGACGCACCCCCGATGGGCTGACAGTTCGTCGTCGCCGACACCACCCGAAACTGATAACATTTTATCCATGACCATTGAACAAGAAAAATTGAAGCAGTTGGCTGACAAGGCTCGGGATCTGCTTGCTTCGTTGGATGCAAGGCCGGCCGAGCAACGTCGCCCCGTATTCGTGGAATTCGCCGGCACTCCCAAGAGTGGAAAGAGCACCTGCATAGACACCATAAACCATTTCTTCCGAAGGGCTCATTCCGGTGATCTTAGATACAAGGTCCTCGCCCCTACCGAAGGCGCATCAAAACGAACGCCCTACCACCTCAAAGACAATTGGGTCGCATTTAACGCATGGTCCGCAACTTATGCGTTAACGCACATCTTGGAAGGTCAATACGGATCAGACGAATACCACCTAGTCATCATGGATAGGGGCTTGTTTGATGCCCTTGCGTGGTTTGAGGTGCTACAAAGCCAAAGTCAGGTTACGGACAAAGAATGCGCAATAATTCAGGATTTCTTGTTGGTTGATCATTGGCGTCAGTTCGTAGATACGGTTTTCTTGTTCAAGACCGATCCTACAACATCGTTGGAGAGGGAAAACAGGGACAAATTGATTCGAGAACCTGGGCAGGCTATGAACCCGGATTTCCTAGCGAGATTGAACGAAGCGTATCAGAAGGTTCGAGAGAAATATTCCAGACATTTCCTTTCGCTGCATGAAATAAATACCGGATCCGGAGAAAATACCACACCTCAATCAACTGCTTTTCAGGTGGCCGAAAAGATCATCGACTTACTTGAGGATAGGGCAGGGTGACTTCAATGGCAGCTAACCAAGTCTTGGTCTTCCCAAGATCTGTATTCTTCGGAAATCAGTTTACGTTATTGCCTTGGGACTCAATCCAAGATGAGATCGCCGAGATTGAAAAGTCATTCTCGTGGTTGAACCGGCGGCCGGACGCTGAGCGATCCACCGACTTGGTTCAGGCCATTCCGTGCGCATTCATCCGGGATGACGCAGGCCGATTTTGTCTGTTACGTCGGACGCAAAATTCCCGGAAGGACCTCAGCAAGAAGCTCAGCCTTGTGGTAGGCGGCCATATCGACGAGTCTCCCAATCGCAACTCATTCCAGACATCCATGCTCTCTAATCTCATACGGGAATTGGAAGAAGAAGTCGGCATTGACGCCACCGAAAACCCGCCGCACCCCATTGGCGTGATTGTTGACCATTCCTCTATCGAAGCATCAAGACATATCGCGTTTGTGCATGAAATACTGGCAGACAAAGTCTGGCCGCAAGCTCGGGAAGAGTTTGCGGTGGACAATTCAAAGTATTCGGGCACATTCATGGACGCTTCCGAGTTAGCTATACGGCGCGATCAGTTCGACCCCTGGTCGAGGTTACTTATTGAGGAGTACATCTGTCCGAACGATGTGGAACCCCAACCTAGACAATTCTCTTTTATATGATTCCGTTCCTCAGAACTGCCGGTAGCGGTTTACGATGGGCAGCCGCCGGTCTTTCCCGAAGGCCCGGGGCGTGATCTTCACCCCCGGAGGAGCTTGCCGCCGCTTGTACTCGTTGCGGTCCACAAATGAAATGACCTGCCGCACAACCGCCGGATCGTATCCCATCCCCTCCATCTCCCGCAGGCTATAGTCCTCTTCCACGTATGCCTTTACGATGGGGTCCAGCTCTTCGTAGGGCGGCAGCGTGTCCTGGTCCGTCTGGTCCGGCTTCAGCTCGGCGCTGGGCGGCTTCTCGATAATGCTTGCCGGAATCACATTCCCGGGATCGCCGTGCTCGTTGCGCCATTGGGAAAGCTGGTATACCAAAACCTTTGGCACATCCTTCAGGACGGCGAACCCTCCGGCCATGTCGCCGTACAGGGTGGCGTACCCCATGGCCATCTCGCTCTTGTTCCCCGTAGTAAGCACGATCCACCCGAACTTGTTGGAGATGGTCATAATCACGTTGCCCCGGATGCGGGCCTGCACGTTCTCCTCGGCCACGTTGGGGACAGTTTCCCGGAAGCGGGACTCCAGCATTTCCTCAAAGGCCGCGTGGGCCGGCTCGATGGGCACGACCCAGAAGTCAATTCCCAGGTTGTCAGCCAGCTCCCTCGAATCGCTGACACTGCCTTCCGATGAATGGCGTGAAGGCATCCCCACGCCGACAACGTTCTCCGCGCCCAGAGCATCCACGGCTACCGTCGCCGTCAGCGCCGAGTCAATCCCACCGGAAAGCCCGATGACCGCCCTGCTGAACCCGGTCTTACGAACATAGTCCCGGGTGCCCAGAACGAGGGCCCGGTAGACCTCTTCCACGTACCCGGGCACTTCGGGCAGGCCGCACGGGGGCAACGGAGACCGCGGCGAGGGTTGATAGCCGGAGACATGCACCTTCCCGGGCTGCCCGATTTCCTTCAGGATGGTCGGGTTCTCCTTGCGTGGGCGTGGGTCCCGCAGCCGCGACCGGAACACCGACTCCACGTCCAGGTCCACCACAACCAGGGCTTCCTCGAAGGCCGGCCCCCGGGCGATGGCTTCTCCATGAGCGTCACACACTAGGCTGGAACCGTCGAATATCAGCTCGTCCTGCCCGCCCACCAGGTTCAGGTAGGCCACGATTAGCTCATTGTCCGCGGCTCGCGTGGCGATCATCTTTTCCCGGTAGGCCTGCTTTCCGGCGTGGAAGGGGGAGCCGTTTATGTTGACGATGACCTCTGCGCCAGCTTCTCTCTGTACAGCGATGGGCCCGACCGGGTACCAGATGTCCTCGCATATGCTGACCCCCACACCCGTCCCGTTGATGGTATATACCGGGCAGGTCTCGCCTCTGCGGAAGTACCGATCCTCGTCGAACACCCCATAGTTGGGCAGGTACATCTTCCGGTAGGTGTCGATGAGACGCCCGTCATGGCCCACCGCTGCTGCGTTAGCAATGTCCGGCCCGGTCTCCACGTATCCCACCACCACCGCGATCCCTTGGGATGCGGCGACAATCTCCCTCATAGCGGCTTCGTTAGCCTCGAGGAAAGACGTCTTGAACAACAGGTCCTCGGGCGGATATCCGGTTATCACCAGCTCGGGGAAGGCCACCAGATCGGCGCCGGCTTCACGAGCCCGGTCGATGTACTCTATGATCTTGGCGGTGTTGCCTGGAATATCCCCGACCGTGGTGTTGATCTGGGCCAGGGCCAGGCGAAACTTTCGGACCATGCTTGCTCCGGCATTGGTTTCCCGTTCCCCCACTCATCATCGGGAGGGACTATATCTTAACCCCAACCACCCGGACTTTCATTCCGGCTCCAGCCCAAGGCAATCGCATGATGGGCAAGTCAGCCGCGGCGGAGTAGACATTCGCCGGATAGGGACTTCGCATTCCTCTGGCATCCCGTTCCGTATCATGGCATAATGTCGCCTGTTTTCGGGGAAGTATGCCGGGCAATCAGACGAAAGTAGATAACAGCTTGTCCCCCCACGGCGGAGTGTTGGTGGAGCGGGTCTCACCTCTGGAAGGTGCACAGGACCCCGCCCTCAGATTGCCGCAAATCGCCGTCCGCGACCAACTGGCTCGGGAGTGCGTGAACATCGCCTACGGGTTCTTCTCTCCCCTGGATGGGTTCATGGGCAGTTCAGACCTGGATTCCGTCGCCCGTTCTATGACCCTCGCATCGGGCTATGTATGGAGCATTCCCATTCTATTCGATATGGATGCCCGCGACCTGGATGCCCTGGAAGTGGCCGTGGGTGACGCTGTCCTGCTGACCCACCAGGGTGAACCCTTGGCGACCCTTGAAATCGGGGAGATATACGATTACGACCGGGAGTTTCTTGCCCAGCAGGTCTACGGGACAACCGACGCGGCCCATCCCGGCGTGCAGCGCACCAACGCCTACCGGGACCGGTTCGTGGCGGGTCTGGTAACCCTAGTCAACCCTCCTTCGATCAACCCGCCCTTCGACCGCTTCTGGCAGACCCCCCGGCAGATTCGGGAAACCCTTGCCCAACTGGGCTGGTCCCGGGTGGTGGCCCACCAGAGCCGGAACGTCCCCCACTCCGGCCACGAATGGCTGATGAAGGGGGCCTACCTTGCCGCGGAAGCTGACGGGATTCTGGTCAGCGCGGTGATAGGGGAGAAGAAACCCGGGGACTACATCGACGAGGCCATCGTCCTGACTCACCAGAAACTGCGGGACGCCGGGTTCTTCAAGGAAGACGTCCACCACACTTCGGCCCTCCTGTGGGATATGCGCTACGCCGGACCCCGCGAAGCGGTCTTTCATGCCCTCGTCCGCAAGAACCTGGGCTGCACCCACCACATGTTCGGGCGGGACCATGCCGGAGTCGGCAGCTACTACGACACCTACGCCGCCCACCAGATCTTCGATGACCTCCCCGACCTGGGGATCAAGTCCGTCCTGACCTTGGAATGGTGGTACTGCCCCACCTGCGCGGGAGTGGCCTACGAGGGCCTGTGCGGCCATCCGGAGCAAAGGCAGGAACTGTCCGGCACCTTCATCCGGAGCATCATCCAGGGAGGCACGGAACCTGCCCCTCTGACCCTGCGCCCTGAAGTCTTGGAAGTTGTGCGCCGTTGCGCGGACGAGTATGGTTTCGGATCACCATTCGTTGGGGACGAGTACCTGCAAAACCGCACCCCGGTGATGACCATGCACGAAGTCCAGTGCGACCGCTGCACCTGTACCTGTAGCCAGGAAAAAGCCTAGTATGTTACCCGTCCCCCGCCCACGAAAGCGGGGGATTCTCACTTATTGAAGCCCTAAAACCCCACCGCAGCCCTGGATGGCTGCCAACGGGACGGCTCGAACAGAGGGGCCAAGGGAAAGTTCTGGAGGAGAAATGCCCACCTACGTAAATCCAAACGCCTGCAACGCCTGCGCCGGAGAGCACCTCGGGCCGTTGTGCGTTTACATTTGCCCCAACGACCTGATGGCCATGGACACCGACGCAAACAAGGGCTTTAACCAAGAGCCCCAGATGTGCTCAGAATGCTACGCCTGCGTCAAGCTCTGTCCCCAGGAGGCCATTCACGTCCGCGGCTATTCCGACTTTGTCCCCCTGGGCGCATCGGTTCAGCCCCGCCGTGTGGATAACGGACTCACCTGGACGGTGACTTTCCGGAACGGGAAGGTGCTGGAATTTACCTATCCGTCCCGAAGCACTCCGGTCGGCTCCAGTGAACCCTATCAGAACTTTACAGAGGACCCGGTGAACGACCTCAAAGGCCAAGGACTGGCCGGCGAATCCCTTTGGCTGGGAGTAGACTCTTTGCCCACCCTGCAGGCCACTAACTAAAGGAGGCCCCTACCAAAATGGCAACTCCCACAGTAGAAACCGTTGAATGTGACATCCTCATCATTGGCGGCGGCATGTCCGGTTGCGGCGCCGCCTTCGAGTCCAAGTTCTGGGGCAGCGACCTCCGCGTGGTCATCGCCGAGAAAGCCGTCATCGAGCGCAGCGGCGCCACGGGTGAGGGCCTTTCCGCCATCAACTGCTACATGGGACAGCGTTACGGGTGGAATACCCCTGAAGACTTCGTCAACTATGTGGTCAATGACATGATGGGCCTGGCCCGGGAGGACCTGGTCTATGACGTGGGCCGCCACGTTGACTCCTCGGTCCACCTGCTGGAAGAATGGGGCCTTCCCATCTGGAAGAAGGATGACGGCACCTACGAGCGCATCGGCCGCTGGCAGATCCCCATTCATGGCGAGTCCATCAAGCCCGTGACCGCCGAACCGGCACGCAAAGCCGTGGGCCCCGAGAATATCTACGAGCGCGTCTCCATCACTCACCTTGTGACCGACGCCAACGACCCCAACCGCATCGCCGGCGCCGTGGGTTTTGGCGTTCGGGAAGACAAGCTCTACGTCTTCAAGGCAAAGGCGGTCATCATAACCACCGGAGGTGCTTCCAACGTGTTCCGCCCTCGCTCGGTCAACGAGGGCATCGGCCGCACCTGGTACTCGGTGTTCGCCACTGGTTCCGCCTACGGGTTGATGATTCCCGTCGGCACCGAAATGACCCAGATGGAGCACCGCTTCGTCCCCACCCGCTTCAAGGACGGCTACGGCCCTGTGGGTATGTGGTTCCAATACTTCCACGCCAGGGTCACCAACGCTCTGGGAGAGGACTACACCGTCACCCGCGACGATGAACTGGACAAGTACCCTCCCTACGGCCGGGCTGTTCCGACGCCCACCCCGCTCCGCAACCACCAGATGTTCCTTGATATCCAGGCTGGCCTCGGCCCCATGTACATGCGCACCGAGGAGGCCATGCAGAAGCTGGCCGAAGGGGACCCGGCCAAGATGGACCAGGTGCGCAACGAAGCGTGGGAAGACTTCCTGGACATGACCATCGCCCAGGCCCTGACCTGGGCATCCCAGAACATCGAGCCCGAGGTCACCCCCTCCGAGGTCAACCTGGCCGAGCCCTACATCATGGGATCCCACTCCGGCGAGGCCGGCGCCTGGGTTAGCGGCCCGGAGGACCTGGCCCCGCCGGAATATTTCTGGGGCTACAACAAGATGACCACCATCCGCGGCCTGTTCGCCGCCGGAGACGGCGTTGGAGCCGCCCCCCACAAGTTTTCCTCCGGTTCCTTCACCGAAGGACGTCTGGCCGCCAAGGCGGCGGTCAACTTCATCCGCGACAACGGCGACACCCCCACCGTCAACGATGACCAAGTGCGCGAACTCCACCAAGCTGTATGGGCTCCCCTGGAAACCTTCGACAAGCACAAGGGGGCTTCCACCGCGGAAGGCGTCAATCCCCATTACATCACGCCCTCCGATGCCCTGGTGCGCCTCCAGAAGATTATGGACGAGTACGCCGGCGGCGCCTCGGCCTGGTACACCACCAATGGCCCGACGTTGGAAAGGGGCATCGCCCTCATTGAGATGCTCCGCGAAGACCTTAAGCAGCTTGGAGCACGCAACCGTCACGAGCTGCTACGCTGTTGGGAGGTGGTGCACCGGACCTGGGTCGGCGAGGCCCACATGCGCCACCTGCTGCACCGCCAGGAGACGCGCTGGCCTGGCTACTACTACCGGGCCGACTATCCCAAGCTGGACGATGAAAACTGGCGGGTCTTCGTCAACTCCACCTACGACGCCGCCAACGACCGCTGGCAACTCAAGACCCGCCCCTACATCAACGTGGTCACGTAAACCTGCTCAAGGTCCGGATCGCGAATCGAAGCATCCTATGGCCAAATAGGTGACACACCCCCCTCATCCGGGTTCTGAAGATGACGGCGCCGTTTCCGGCGCCGCCAATCTGGATGCCCAGGGAGTCTCCACGACTACGGGGCCGAAACCCGGCCCTCGTCCGTCCAGCCGCCGGCGGGGACTCCAGACCTTTTCATCCCTCCAAGCCAACCCCAACTGGCGCTACCTGTTTGTCGGTAGCCTCTTCGCCAACGCCGCCCAGTGGCTCCAGCTCATAACCATCGGTTGGCTGGCCCTGGACGTCAGCGGCTCCGCCTTTCACTCCATCATGGCGGTGGCGGTCCGAGCCCTGCCCACGCTGCTGCTGGGACCCTGGGGCGGCGTACTTGCTGACCGGTGGGACCGGCGTCGGCTGGCCATGATCTCTCAGCTGGGACTGGCCGCCGCCGGGACCTGCTTCGCCATCCTCGTGGCTACCGGACAGGTAACCTCCGTGTGGTACATCTACGGATACACCCTGGTTGTCGGCGTCGGTTTTTCCGTCGTGCAGCCGGTGCGCCAGGCATTGATCGCCAACACGGTCCGGCAACCCGACATGGCCAACGCCTTGGCCCTCAGTGCCCTGGCCGTCACTTCCATGCGCCTTTCCGGCTCCGCCCTGGGAGGCATCCTCCTGGAGACCGTCGATTTCCATTGGAATTTTTTCGTGGAGGCAGGATTGTACGCCGCCATGGTCCTGCTTCTCATTCCCATGAAGACACCCTATCAAGACCCTTCCACGGCCCGGGAACATTCCCCGCTTACCAACCTCAAGGACGGGCTCGGATACATCCTGGGGAACCGGATCATGTTCCGGTTACTGGTCCTGAATTTCGCCCGCACCGCCGTCTTCAGTCCCTTGCTCCTCCTGCTCCCGGCCTACACCGCGGGCGCATTGGGTGAAGGTGCCGGTGTCGGCACCGCCATGATCGTCAGCATGGGTATCGGCGGAGTGATCGCCACGTTCGTTATGTCCACCTGGGGGTTCTTCACCCGCAAGGGACTGGTCACCCTCATCACCATGTGCTCCGGTTCCGCCGTGGTCCTCACCCTGGGCCTCTCCCACTGGGTCTGGTTGTCCGTTCCAATCATGATCGTAATGGGCCTCTCCCAGAGCCATTTCATCGTCGCCAACCAGGTCCTGGTCCAGAACATCGTTCCCGACACCCTGCGGGGACGCGTCTCCAGTGTGTGGCATTACGAACAGGGCATGATCCCCATGTTCGCCGGACTAATCGGGATCCTGGCGACCTTTACCGGCATTTCCTGGGCCATGACCGGGTTTGGACTGGCCGCCCTGTTGCTCGGCATCTTCTTCCTGTTTGCGTTCCGGGACATCAGGGAGCAGGCCTGACGCTGTCGGGATTCGTTAGTGCCTGTCCGGGCATGCTGATATAATTCCGGGAGCCGGCCGGCGCCGTCACTTCGATTCGTTAGGCCCCTCACCGCATCAACCCTCAACCCAGGAGCGTTCAACCATGAAAGTCGGATTCATCGGCCTAGGCAACATGGGCAACCCGATGGCCACCAACCTCGCCAGGGCCGGACATGAGCTTACCGTCCACGACCTGCGTCGCGAGGCCGCCACCAACCTGCTGGAGATGGGCGCCAACTGGGCCGACTCTCCAAAGGATGCCGTGCCCGGGAATGACGTGGTGTTCACCTCTCTGCCGGTTCCCCGGGACGTGGACGCCGTTGTCCTCGGTGAAAACGGCGTCCTGGAAGGCGCAACCCCCAACACGGTCTACATGGATCTTTCCACCAACTCGCCCACATCTATCCGACGGGTCCACGACCTCTGCGCCGAGAGGGGCGTTTCCGTGTTGGACGCGCCGGTTTCCGGCGGGGTCTACGGAGCGGCGGCTGGAACGCTGGCGGTGATGGTCGGCGGAGACCAGGCTATCTTTGACCGGATGAAGCCCACCCTGGACGCCATCGGCAGCCACGTCGTCTACTGCGGCCCCATCGGGAATGGGATGGTCTGCAAGATCTGCAACAACCTGCTCAGCATGGGCATCGGCGTCCTGATGACCGAGGCCTTGACTCTTGGCGTCAAGGCTGGGGTCGACCTGGCCACCCTGGCCGACGTTATCGCCAACAGTTCCGGTGGCAACCGCCGTCTGGTGGAAAAATTCCCCCGCTTCTTGTTCCAGGGCAACTTCGAGCCCGGTTTCGCCACCGCCCTGGCCGCCAAGGACGTCCGCCTCGCCACTGACCTCGGACGGGAATACGGCATCCCCATGGAGCTTTCCAACCTCGTCGACCAGCGCCATGTCGAGGCGATGTTCCGGGGCTGGGGACCCGAGGACTCCGACGCCGTCTCCAAAATCCAGGAAGAAAAAGCCGGGGTGCAGCTGCGGCTGCCCAATGTTTAGTTGGCGATTGTCCAACCTCTGGAGTAACCACCATGGCCCAACTATCCCCCATGGAACCCTTCGACCATCCCAATGAGGCGGTCGCTGATTACCGACAGCAGGCCCGGCGGTTCCTAGACAGGAGCCGGGAATACCTGGCCGAGGACGACCTGCACCAGGCCGCCGAAAAAGGTTGGGGCGCCGCCGCCTGGATGGCCAAGGCGGTTGCTGAAAACCAGGGTTGGAACTACAACAAGCACGATCAATTCTGGGATGTCATGTATCTGGCCGAGCAAATGGCGGGCGACCAACGGGTGAAATACTTGAAGGGAACCGCCAACTTGCTACACGGGTACTTCTACACCAGGAAACGCTTCTTGCGTTCCGATGACATCGCGGGAAACCTGGAGCTAATTTCTACCCTACTCGACATCCTCGAACCGCTGACCGAATCTACCCCTAACACTTAGCCTGGGAGACGAAAATGACCACCAGCCCAGAACGCTCCCCAATCGTTGAGACCAGCGACACCATCGAGGCCATCGAGGAATGCTACCGGATGGGGTGGAGCGACGGCCTTCCCGTCGTCCCTCCCGAAGAATACAAGGTCCGGCAGATGCTGGCCTACTCCGGCATGACCGGCGAGGAAGAGTTGCTGTCCCTGGAGATGCGCCGCCGGGTACTTACCTCAGAGAACGCCGCCGCCAACGCCGTTATGGCCGGCTGTCTCCCCGAATACTTCCCGGTGCTCGCCACCGCCCTCCGCACCCTGGAGGAGGAAAAGAACTTCGTCCACATGGCCGCCGCGTCCACCAGTTCGCCCAGCATCCTGATGATCGTCAACGGCCCTATCCGCGAGCAGATTGGGATTAACTCGAAAGACGGCCTCTTCGGACCGGGCTTCCGAGCAAACGCAGCCATCGGCCGCGCAATCCGGTTGTGCTTCATGAACGGGTTCGACGCCTGGCCCGGCACCCTGGACCGGGGCACCCTGGGCAATCCCACCAAGTACAGCTTCTGCATCGGGGACAACGAGGAAGACTCCCCATGGGGCCCACTCCATGTCAGCCGCGGCTTCCAGCCCGGGGACAGCTGCGTCACCACCGCCGTCGCCTACAATGCCATCACGGTCAACAACCGTTACAGCAACACCGGCCGGGACATCCTGCTCTCCCTGGCCGACACCATCAAATCCACCGCCCTGTCCCACCGCTTTCCCGCCGAGTGGGTCATCGTCTTCGGCCCGGAGCACGCCGATACGTTGCAGCAGGACGGTTGGTCGCGGCGGGACATCCAGGAATTTCTCATCGAGAACACCGCCCGCTCCCGCAGCGAGCTCATCCGGCTCGGAGCCAAGATGGGGCCGGAGGAACCCGGCGACGACTCTCGGATGCTCCACTGCTCCCGCGAACCCGATGAAATCCTGATAACCCTGGGCGGCGGCACCGGCGGCCGGTACAGCGCCATCATAGACACCACCGGGTTCAAGATCCGCACCCGAAAAATCAAGGTGCCTGGGGCAGGTTAGTTTCCGATTCAGCTACGCCGCAGGGCGCCATCCATTGAATGACGAGACCGACGGGAAAGGCAGGCCACCCATGGACTTCGGCATCTTCACCATGTTCACCGTCCGGGAGGACGGCACTCAGGCCCAGGCTTTCCAGGAATGGTTCGAGGTGGTCCAAGCGGCCGAAGACCTGGGACTCGATACCTTCTGGGTGGGCGAGTCCCATTTCCGGCCCGAGAGGGCAGTCATGGCCGCTCCTCTCATCGGAGCCAGCGCGATTGCCGCCCAGACTGAACGCATCAAGGTCGGGTTGGCCGTCCAGGTGCTCCCCCTGGCCAATCCCCTCCGCATCGCCGAGGAAGCCGCCATCGTCGACCACGTAAGCCAGGGCCGGTTCGTCTTCGGTGTCGGCCGCAGTTCTTTCCTGGAGTCATACCAGGGCTACAACATCGACTATGGCGAGAGCAGGGGAAGGTTCGCCGAGTCCTTGGAAATCATCCTCAAGGCCTGGGGAGAAGAACCCTTTTCCTACGAGGGCGAGTTTTACCAGTTCAACGACGTAGACCTGGTCCCCAAGACCTACCAGAAACCACATCCGCCGGTCCGGATTGCCGTGGAGAGCCGGGACACCTTCGCCATGACCGGCAGCCTGGGCTTTCCCATCTTCATGCGATACCAGATGGAGATCCCCGAGCTTCAGGACCTGTTGGCCCAGTACCGGGACGCCCGCCACCTGGCCGGATTCGACGGCCCCAACGATGTCATCCTCCAGGTCGGGGCCTACATTGCTGAAACCGCCGAGGAAGCCTACAACGACCCCATGGACAGCACCATGCACCGGGCGCGGGTCATCCAGCAGAACCTCAGCCGCACCGGAGACGAGGAGACCTACCAGCGCCTCAGCCAGTCCGCCGGACTGTCCTACGACGAGCTTCTCCCTCGCCTCGCCTTCGGCACCCCCGAAGCCGTAGCCGAGAAGATTCAGGGTTTCCGGGAAGACCTCGGAATCACCGGCATCTCGGTGGATGTCAACCCTGGCGGGCAGATTCCCCACGACAAGGTAATGAAGTCCGTGCGCCTCTTCGCCGAGGAGGTCATTCCCCAGTTCCGGTAACCTCTCGACTCCAGCGGAAACTCCCAAACCGCCTTCAAGGAGGGAACTCCATGACCAGCGCCACCAAGACTTTCGTTGACTGGATCCACTCCACTGGGTACGAGGACATCCCGTCCGATGTCCGCCGCACTACTATCATGGCCCTCTACGACGACACCGGCGCCAACCTGGCCTGCTCCCTGTTGCCCCTGGCCCACATCGCTGTGCGCTACGCTTCCCTCGTCGGCGGCCGCCCTGACTGTACCATTGTCGGCTTCCCTGAGCGGACGTCGGTCCTCAATGCTGCAATGGTCAACGGAACCATCGGCCACGGCAACGAAGTTGACTGCACCGACGACACCGGACAGCCCCGAACCCTTCCGGCCATCATCGCCGCCGCCCTCGCCGCCGGGCAGACTGCCGGGGCCCCGGGAAGGGAGGTGGTGCGTGCGGTCGCTCTTGGCCACGAAATGTCCCACCGAATCCACCGGGTCCAGGACAAGTTTCAGTTGGAAACGGGCAACAACTCCGACCTTCTGGATGTGGGACACTCCATGGGCTCCGCTGTTGCCGCCAGTGTCTGCCTTGGACTGGACCAGGACCGAATCGAGGCCGCCCTTAGTCTCGCTGCCACCATGGTCGCCGACATCACTCCGCCCATCGACCGGGAATACGAGCACATGGTCAAGTCGTTCATGCGGGGAGGCGTAGGTTCCCGAAACGGCGTGGCAGCCGCTTTCATGGCGCAGGCCGGGTTCGACGCTCCACCGGACATATTTGACGGCCCGCGAGGGTTCTTCAATGCTCGCCTCGGCATCGACGAACCCGGCCCGGAGTTCGCCAGCAACCTGGGAGAGGAATACAGCATAGCCCGGACCCGCTTCAAGCGCGCCAGCGCCGGCGGTCCCAACCAGGGCGCCCGGCTGGCCCTAGTTGAGTTGATGGCCGAGCACAGTCTGACCCACGAGGACATAGCAGAGATCCAGGTAGTAATCGGACCCGGCGGACTTACCACCATAACCTCCGTCCCCCACCCCACCGTTTATTACGGATACGTCCTCGCCAACGCCGCCGTCTATGGTGGGATCGGTTTCCTCGAAGCCCACGATGAGGCTTACTACAACAGCCCTGAAGTCTCCTCCCTCCGCGAACGCATCCACATCAGCGCCGACGAGACCTGGCCCACCCGCAGCGACGAACGCTACCGCGGCTCCGTCACCATCACCACCAAAGATGGCCGGCAACTCAACCGGGAAAGCCTCTGGCGGCGCATGTCCGAGGAAGAGGTGGACGCCAAGTTCATCCATCTGGCAGGCCTGCGCGTCGGAGAGGAGAAAGCCAAGGAACTAGGAGCGGTTTTGCAACAGTTGGACTCAGTCGACAACATCTCGGATGTCCTCACCCAATTGGAGATTCCCGCCGCCCGTTTGGAAGACCTGCCGTCCCATTAGTCGGAATCCTCGTCGAGGACATGCTCCCGCGCCCCTACGACGATGCGTTGAAACCCTTATTCGCCATCCTGCCGGGAATTGCTGGGTATATGTTCCTATGTTAGAATCGCCCATAATAACGTTACGGTGTCCCGGTGTCCTTGTCAGGGTTTCCACAGCGCCTTGCCTCCCATGGACAGGCGCACGGTGGCGAAAGCCAGGTGTGGTCTAAAAACCCAGCGCCAGGTTGCAGGACAGTTCAGCCGGGAAGTTGAAAGGCAGTTTGTATGGTACAGTCGCCAGAGCGGCCGGTCGAAGCTCCAACCCCTCCCGTCAGGGAAAACCTGACCATGAAATCCCTGCTGGAAGCTGGCGTCCACTTCGGACACCAGACCCGTCGCTGGAACCCCCGCATGAAGCGGTATATCTTCACCCAGCGCAACGGGATCCACATCATCGACCTCCAGCAAACGCTCGGGATGATGAACGATGCTTACCGGGCCATGGTCCAGGTCGCAGCCGACGGCGGCAAGGTCCTCTTTGTAGGGACCAAGAAACAGGCCCAGGAAGTTATCCAGAGCGAAGCGGAACGCTGCGGAATGTGGTACGTCAACCAGCGGTGGCTTGGCGGGACCCTCACCAATTTCCAGACCATTCGAACCCGCATCAACTACATGAAGGAACTCCAGCAGAAGCGGGAACAAGGGTTTTTCCGCGCCCTCCCCAAAAAGGAAGCAGTAAAGCTTGAAGAGACTCTTGCCAAGCTCGAAAAGTACTTCCTCGGGATAAGGGACATGACGGCTCCCCCCGACGCCATGTTCGTCGTGGACATCGCCAAGGAGGACATCTGCATCGCCGAAGCCCGCCGCATGGGCATCAAGATATTTTCCATTGTAGACACCGACTGCGACCCCGACCTCATCAACCACGCTGTTCCCGGCAATGATGATGCAGTCAGGTCCATCCGCCTGATCACTAACCGGATGGCCAACGCCGTCATGGAAGGCCTGGCCCAGCGGGAAGCCCTGCTCCAAGAGCAAATGGCCGCGGAACAGGCCGCTCTGGAACCCATCGAAGAAGGCCTATCCGAGGAGGAAATGGAGCAGGTCGCCGTGGAATCGATCCCCCTGGAGGAACTTGGCGCTCTGATGGAGCAGGCCGCATCCAGCCGTGCCGCCGACGAACCTCCTTCCGCCAATCCCCCAGCCTAGACTTGTCAACCGGGTGTCGGCGCATAACACCCACCGCCGACACCATCTGCCGCCAACAGGAGGACCATCCTTGCCAGCCACCGTCGAGCAAATCAAAGCCCTCCGGGAACTTACCGGAGCGGGCATCATGGAATGCAAAGAAGTCCTGGAACAGACCGACGGAAACCAGGATAAGGCCGTCGAGGTGCTCCGCGAAAAGGGTTTCGCTCAGGCCGCCAAGCGCGCGGGACGGGACACCACCCAGGGCGTCGTCGAAGCCTATATCCACACCGGCGGGCGGGTCGGCGCGCTGGTCGAGTTGGGTTGCGAGACCGACTTCGTCGCCAGGACCCCGGAGTTCCGCGAATTGGCCCATAACGTGGCAATGCAGGTGGCGGCAATGGCCCCTGCTTATGTAGCCGAGAGCGACATTGATGGCGAGGACGGCCGGCCGCCAGCCCAGGTCGCCCTGCTTCTCCAGCCGTTCATCAAGGATACTTCCAGACAGGTAGGCGACATTATCCAGGAATTGGCCGCCAAGGTGGGCGAAAACGTCCGGGTCGTCCGGTTCAGCAGATTGGCCCTCGAAGAATAAACCACCGCGGATCCATGTCAGAGTCTGGTTACCGCCGCGTACTCCTAAAGATCAGCGGGGAGTCCCTGCAAGGCTCCGAACCTGCGGGTGCGGGCATTGATCCCGTCTCCCTGAATTATGTCTCCCAGCAAATCGGGGAAGCCCTCAGCCTCGGCATCGAGCTGGCCGTGGTAATCGGCGGCGGCAACATCTGGCGCGGCGAGGAAGCTGCCAGACAGGGCATGGATCGGGCATCCGCCGACTACGCGGGAATGCTCGCCACCGTCATCAATGCCCTTGTCCTCCAGGATGCCCTCGAAAAGAGGGGGATTATAACCCGCACCCAGAGCGCCCTCCCCATGCAGGCCGTCGCCGAACCCTACATCCGCCGACGGGCCATCCGGCACCTGGAAAAGGGCCGTGTTGTTATTTTCGCCGCTGGCTCCGGCAATCCATACATGACCACCGACACTGCATCGGCGCTGCGGGCTCAGGAAATCGGGGCTGAACTACTGTTGATGGCCAAGAACAATGTCGACGGGGTCTACGATTCCGACCCCAGGCACAACCCCGACGCCAAGCGCTTCAGCCAACTGGATTACATGGATGCCCTGAATCGCCGCTTGCAGGTAATGGACTCCACCGCCTTCTCCCTCTGCATGGAAAACAAGCTGCCCATCGTCGTGTTCGACATCTTCGAGAAGGGCAATATGTGCCGCATCCTCGAGGGGCAGGAAGTGGGGACTTTAATAACCGGGAAGGTGTGACCATGCCAAACGACCGGGACAACGACTCGCAACCCACCGCCGAATCCGTCCTTGCCGACGCAAGCCGCCGAATGGACCAGTCTATCGAGGCCCTGCGCCGCGACCTGAACAACCTCCGCACCGGGCGCGCTGCACCTTCGCTTCTGGAAGACGTGCCCATCGAATATTACGGTACCCCGACCCCTCTCAAGCAATTGGCGTCCATCACCGCTCCCGACGCCCGGGCAATCCTCGTTCAGCCCTGGGACCGCCAGTCCCTCCGGGACATCGAACGCGGTTTGATGAAGTCCGAAATGGGGTTCAACCCATCCAATGACGGCAACATCATCACCGTCCCCATCCCTCCATTGACCCAGGAGCGGCGCCAGGAAATGGTCCGCATGCTCAAGCGGAAGATCGAGGACGGCAAGGTATCCGTCCGAAACGTCCGCCGGGACGCCCAGGATACCCTGCGCAAGATGGAGCGGGACAAGAGTCTCTCCCAAGATGAGAACCGACGCAGCCAGGACCAGCTCCAAAAGGCTACCGACGCCCACACCAAGAGCATGGACGAAATAGGGGCCTCCAAAGAAGCGGAAATCATGCAGGTCTGACCAGTGCCCTCGGAACCTACTGACCAACTTGGCGCCCTCAATCTGTCCGCTTCAAGAACGCCCCGCCATGTGGCATTCATCATGGATGGCAATGGCCGATGGGCTACCAACCGTGGCCTCCCTCGCCGCTCCGGGCACGAAGCCGGGCTGAACAATCTAAGAAACGTCCTGGATCACCTCCACCGGAGAGGCGTTCAGTTCGTCACCGTTTACGCGTTTTCCACCGAAAACTGGGACCGCCCCACCGAGGAAGTCGAAGGATTGATGGAGTTGCTCCGCGACGGCCTTGGCGAACTGACCCAGCAACTCCACGATAACAACGTCCGCGTTCATCACGTTGGCCGTTCCACTAGGCTCACTCCGGACCTCCACGAAGGTATTGAGCGGGCGGTGGCGCTGACCCGGGAAAACACTGGAATTACCATCAACGTAGCCTTCGACTATGGCGGGCGGGACGAGATCCTGCAGGCGTGTCGCAGCATCATCGAAGATCAGGTCCCTTCAGAGAACGTCGACGAGCAACTGTTTTCCCAGTACCTCTACACCGCCGGAACTCCCGACCCAGACCTTATCATCCGCACCGGCGGGGAACTGCGTCTCAGCAACTTCCTGCTTTGGCAGTCCGCCTACAGCGAGTACTATCCCACTCCCGTCCTCTGGCCAGACCTGGGTCCAGCCGAACTGGACAAGGCGTTGACATCCTACCAGAACCGTCACCGCAGGTTTGGCAAGGTAAACACCGCCGACCCTCAGGGCTAGCCTGCCTTGCTTCCCCGGGTAATCGCCGCCGCCGCCGGACTTCCGGTGCTGTTGGCGGCCGTGTGGTTTGGGATGCCCTGGCTCACCCTGTTGGTCGCAGCCGCCGCCATCCTGGGCGTGCGCGAGTTTTACCGCCTTTTCAACACCGGCGATGTTCCGCTCCCCCTGGCCTTGGGCATCTTGTGGGCGCTGGCATTCCTCGTGGCCCAACAACTGTCCGGCACCCCGGCAACCTTCCTGGCTGCCTCCGGAGGCGTGGTCATCGTCGGGTGCTTGGCCGGCGTTCTCTGGATGATCGGCTCCTACCGTGGGAGGCTCCCCTTACAGGCCCTGGTTTTTCTGGTACTGGGCCCCCTGGCAGTAGGGTTTTCCCTGGCCCACGCCCTTGCCCTGCGGGAATTCGGAGCCTCGGACTCCTTGGGACGCGGCTGGCTGCTGTTCGCCATGTTGGTCACCTTTGCATCCGACACAGGAGCTTTCTTCGTAGGACGGGCAATAGGCCGACACCCCATGGCTCCGGTGATAAGCCCCAATAAAACCTGGGAAGGGGCTGCGGGAGGGTTCCTGGCGGCGGTGCTGGCAGCGGTTGTTTTGGCGACTCTCTTAGACCTGGCCATCCCGCTAGGGCAACGCTTCCTGGCGGGCGCTGGTATTGGAATCGCCGCCCAGGCCGGGGATTTGGCCGAGTCCAAATTAAAACGTATCTCCCAAGTTAAGGACGCTGGTAGTATAATTCCCGGACACGGCGGTATCTTGGACCGCCTGGACAGCCTGTCTCTTTCCATCCCCTCAGCCTTCTATATCGCGTGGTTCACGGCGGCTTCCGGTTCCGGCAATTGATCTATGAAACGCATCGTAGTGCTCGGCTCCACGGGCTCCATTGGTTGTCAGACGCTGGACGTCGTCCGCGCGTTCCCCGGACATTTCCAGGTCGTGGGTCTGGCGGCTGGCCGCAATCTGGACCTTTTTGCGAAACAGATTGCCGAGTTCAGCCCCAGCCGCGTTTGGTGCATTGACCCTCCCTACGGATTCGCCGCCGGTGCTGCGTTCACCGCCATGGAAGAAATGGTCTGCCTCCCCGAGGTCGACATCGTCATGGTTGCTACGACCGGGATGGCCGGACTGGTCCCAACCATCAACGCTCTCCAGCAAGGCAAGACCGTCGCCCTTTCCAACAAGGAACCCATCGTCATGGCGGGAAACCTCATCAAGAGGTGCGAAGCCCAACATGGGGGCGCCCTGCACCCGGTGGACAGCGAGCCCAGCGCCATCTGGCAGTGCATCCAGGGAGAGAAGCAGGATATCCGGCGCCTGATTATCACGGCCTCCGGTGGACCCTTCCGCGATTCCCCCGTGGAGGACCTGGAAACGGTGACTCCGGCCCAAGCCCTGCGTCACCCCACCTGGGAGATGGGACGGAAGATAACCATCGACTCCGCCACCATGATGAACAAGGCTTTCGAGGTCATCGAGTCCCACTGGCTCTTCGGCGTCGGATGGAGCGACATTGAGGTCGTCATCCACCCCCAGAGCACTATCCACTCCATGGTTGAATTCGCCGACGGCTCCGTGAAAGCCCAGCTTGGCCCGCCCAACATGCGGCTGCCAATCCAGTATTCTCTGTTCTACCCTGACCGGATGCCAAACCGGGAAATTCCCCGATTGCCGACGGATTCGCCCTACTCCCTGGACTTCCGTCCCCTCGACCCATCCCGCTATCCGTGCTTCGGGCTGGCCATAGACGCCGCGAAGAAAGGCGGTTCCTACCCCGCTGTCCTGAGCGCCGCCGATGAAGTCGCGGTCAATGCCTTCTTGGACGGTAGGATCAAGTTCACCGACATATACCACGTCGTCGAGCAGGTTCTGTCCGACCATCAGCGTGCTCCTGCTGACAACATCGAAGACCTGCTCGCCGCGGACGCCTGGGCCACGGAACGAGCTTCCGCGGTGGCAGGATAACCCTCTGATGGAAACTATCCTCTTCGCTCTTCTAACTTTCGTCCCCATGCTCCTGGTCTTGGTGGTGGTCCACGAGCTGGGGCATTTCTGGACTGCCAGGTTTTACGGGGTCAAGGTGCTGGAGTTCGGCGTTGGCTATCCCCCCAAGGTTTTCGGCCTGTACACCGGGCGGACGACCGTTCTCCTGGACAGTCACACCCAGTTGGTCAACGCCAACAGCCTGTCCCAACTGTCCCGTGATACCCTCGTCAAGGTCCAGTCCACCGAAGACCTCAACGGAAATCTGGTGGCTAGGATTATCGAGGTCAGGGACCGCCGCAAAATCGAAGGCCCTCAGAACCTCCAGGAAGTGGGCCACCCGGACTATCTAACCCACGAAGGGCGGGTTCGGGAGGTCACCGGAAACTCCCTGGTCCTAGCCGACATGGTGTATTCCCTCAACCTCCTCCCCCTGGGCGGTTTCGTCCGGTTGGCTGGAGAGAATAACCCACAAGTGCCCCGCAGCCTGGCTAGCAAGGGCGTTGGACCGCGTGCCGTGGTCCTCGCCGCCGGCGCTTTCATGAACGCCATCCTCCCCATCGTCCTCTTCACCGCCGTATTCATGATCCCGCAGCAGGTTGATACCGGGAACATCCTGGTCTCAGAGGTCCAGCCCGGTTCTCCAGCTGAGGCCGCCGGAGTCCAGCCCGACGACATCATTCTTCAATCCGGCGAGACCGTGGTCGAGACCCCCAACGACCTCATCCGCTCCATCTCCCGCAACCCCGGCGAGGAAATCGACTGGGTTGTGGAACGTTCCGGCCAGACCCGCACCGTGACCGTCGTTCCCAGGGCCAATCCCCCGGAGGGCCAGGGACCCACCGGGATCGGCATCGACCTGGTTAATGTCCAGACCGAGACCCGCGCCAGTCCGCCATGGACCGCGGTGAACCGGGCTTTCTCCAGCACCGGCGAAATGCTGGTCCTCCTCCAGCAGGAGATCTCCGGCTGGATTACCGGAGACCGCTCGCCTCAGTTCTCCGGCCCCATCGGCATCGCCCATATAACCGGCGAGGTCAGCCGACAGGGAGGCCTTCACGGATGGCTGGTCCTGACTGTTCTCTTGAGCATCAACCTTGCCATCCTCAACATCCTTCCCATCCCCATGCTGGACGGCGGACGCCTGTTGTTCGTCGCCATCGAGTGGGTGCGCCGTGGCAAGCGCATCCCCCCGGAACGGGAAGGCATGGTGCATCTAATAGGGTTCGTCTTCCTCATCGGCCTCATCATCCTAATCAGCGCCAACGATGTCCACCGTCTCATCCAGGGTGTCAACCCATTGGGCGGCTGACGCCAAACCTCAATGCCAGGGGGTAATTCCATGAACAAGCGCCGGGTTACCAAGCCGGTCTATGTCGGCGACGTCAAGGTCGGCGGAGGCGCCGACATCACGGTCCAGTCCATGACCAAGACCGACACCCGCGATGTGGCCGCCACCGTCCGACAGATTCACGAACTGGAGGAGGCCGGCTGCGAGATCATCCGCAGCGCCGTTCCCGACATGGAAGCGGCTAAGGCCATGCGGGAGATCAAGAAACAGATCCGCATCCCCCTCATCGCCGACATCCACTTCCACTACCAACTCGCCCTCGAGTGCGCCGACGGAGGGGTCGACTGCCTTCGCCTCAACCCCGGCAACCTCCGCAACGAGGACCAGGTCCGCCTGGTCGTGGAAAAGGCCAGAGCGCGCGACATCCCCATCCGCATCGGGGTCAACTTCGGCAGTCTGCCTCCGGTGGGCGGCATCGGCCGCACCCGCGGCTTCTCACGGCACATGGACATGGTAAACCGCCTTCCCAAGGCCGGAGAAGCCAGTACGGGCCAGTACAGCATCGTTGACCACATGCTCGCCACCGCGCTCTGGGAGATCGGATTCCTCGAACGGAACGACTTCGACAAGATCAAGATTTCCATGAAAGCTTTCGACGTTCCCACCACCGTCGAAGCCTACCGCCGCCTCGCTGAAATGGTGCCTTACCCCCTGCACCTCGGAGTCACCGAGGCCGGCACCGTCCAGGCCGGCTCCATCCGCACCGCCGTCGGCTTGGGCGTCCTCCTGTACGAGGGTATCGGGGACACCATCCGGGTTTCCCTCAGCGGCGACTCCAAGGATGAAGTGGCAGCCGGGTACGAAATCCTCAAGTCCCTCAACCTGCGGGACAAGGGCGTGACCCTAGTCGCCTGTCCCAGTTGCGGCCGGGCCGACGTGGACGTCGTCAAGCTGGCCAACGAGGTAGACGCCCTGGTCAAGCAGAACAACAAGAATATCAAGGTCGCCGTCATGGGCTGCGAGGTCAACGGCCCCGGCGAGGCCAAGGACGCCGATGTCGGCATCGCCGCCGGGGCGGGACGCGCCATCATCTTCCGGAAGGGGGAGAAGGTCCGCGTCGTACCCGAAGCCGAAATGCTCACCGCCCTGATGGAAGAGGTCGACCGCATCCCCGCTCCGGCGGGAGACTAACCCTCGACGCCCAACCGGAAGGCTCAAGCCATGAGAATGTCCCAACTGGTTTCCCGCACCCTGCGGGAGGACCCGCCCGAGGCCGAGACCGCCAGCCACCGCCTCATGCTCCGCGCCGGCCTGATCCACCAGGTCGCCGCCGGAGTCTACGCCTACCTGCCCCTGGCCTGGCGCTCCCTGCGCAAGATCGAGAACATCATCCGGCAGGAAATGGACGCGGCGGGCAGCCAGGAAATCATGATGCCCACTCTTCAGCCCACCGAGTTGTGGGAGCAGACCGGGCGCCGCGCCGCCTTCGGGGACAATCTGTTCGCCCTAGAAGACCGGCGGGGGCGTCCGCTGGTCCTCGCTCCCACCCACGAGGAGGTGGTCACCAACATCGTCAAGGCCAATGTACAGAGCTACCGGGACCTCCCGGTCATCCTCTACCAGATCCAGACCAAGTTCCGGGACGAACCCCGCCCCCGGGCCGGACTGATCCGGGTCCGGGAGTTCGCAATGAAGGACGCGTACTCCTTCAACAACGGCGACGAGAGCCTGGATGAAAGTTACCAGGCCATGGCCCGGGCCTATCGGAACATATATTGCCGATGCAACCTTCCCGTCCTCATGGCGGAGGCCGACAGCGGCGCCATCGGCGGCAAGGACTCCCACGAGTTCCTGCTCCCCACCCCCACCGGGGAGGATACGGTCATAACCTGCCCCTCCTGCGGCTACACTGCCAACGCGGAGAAGGCCACCGGAAGGTACCCGGAGGTCCCCCGCGAAGCAGAACTGCCTCTGGAGGAAGTCCCCACCCCTGGCATCAAAACCATAGCGGCCCTGGCCGAGTTCCTGGGCATTCCCGAGTCCAGAACCCTGAAGGCCGTTTTCTATTGGGCGGACGACCGCGTCGTGCTTGTCACCATCCGGGGCGACCTGGAGGTCAACGACGTCAAGCTCAAGAACGCGCTCCACGCCCGGGACCTGCGCCTGGCCAACGATGAGGAGGTGCAGGCCGCCGGACTGGTCGCCGGCTCCGCCTCGGCGGTGGGACTGACCGGCATCCAGCACGTCGCCGACCCCTCCATATCCAACGGCAGCAACTTCACCGTCGGGGCCAACCATCCGGACCGGCACCTGAACAACGCCAACTACCCCCGGGACTTCAGCGTGGACATCCTCACCGACATCGCCCTCGCCCAGCCCGGTGACCTCTGCCCCAACTGCGGCGAACCCCTGGAAGCTACGCGAGGGGTCGAGGTCGGCCACATCTTCAAGCTGGGGACCTTCTTCAGCGAGTCCCTGGGGGCCGTCTACCTGGACAGCGATGGGCGGCAGCAGCCAGTCACCATGGGCTGCTACGGCATCGGCGTCGGCAGACTGCTGGCAGCGGCCATCGAGCAGAACCACGACGACCGGGGCATGGTCTTCCCGGGGCCCATCGCCCCCTACCAGGCTCACCTCGTCGGCCTCAACCTCAACGACGAGGCGGTATCCGGCGCAGCCGAAGACCTCTACCGCCAGCTGTGGGACAAGGGAGTGGAGACCCTGTATGACGACCGGGTCGATCAGGCCCCCGGCGTCAAGTTCAACGATGCGGACCTGCTGGGACTCCCCTTGCGCCTAGTAGTAAGCCCCCGCAACCTGAACAACGGCGTGGTCGAGGTGAAGGAGCGGATGTCAGACGAGGCGGAGCAGATCCCGGTGGACGAGGTTGCCCAGGCCATAACGGAACGGGTGAAGGCGATCGTCTAGCGGTCTTGGCTCCGGTTTAGAAGCTATCTTAAAACCGGCGGAGAAGACCGCGGCTAAAGCAAAGATGCCATCGAATGCTTGTCACCCCCATCCTGACCTTCCCCCATCAAGGGGGAAGGGACTTTTGAGATAGTGACTTAGCCCGACCCCTCTCTGGCCGGCGCCATGATGCTGTGGTAGAGACGCAGATTCTCCATGAGAGGTGGAGCCACGCCTCCTTGCCGGGTTGTCGACAGGAGCATCAATAGCCGGAACTGGGCTGCCAGGTCCCCCGCCAGGTTCCGCTTCGCCTCTTCCTCCGTGTCCCCCTCGATGGGAACCCTCAAACCGTTCAGCGGCAGGGCTTCCTTTGACTCGCCCGCCCAGAACTTGTCCAGGCTGTCGATGATGATGATGGGGATCTCTTTCGTCAGAACGAACTGGGAACCCTCCGGCATATCCGAGGGCCGTAGAACACCCACCTTCACCTGGGTCACGTCGGTGTGGTTGATGTGGAACGTGGCCGCGTTGGGCTGGCTGGTCCCGACCAGCCGCCAGTCCATGTCCTCGGGCGTCGCCGAATCAACCCCCGGCTCCACCACCACCGGCAGGCCCAGGTCCTCGGCGATCACCCGGTCCTTATCGGAAGCCATCAGTGCTGCTGCTCCAGAGCCTCGGAGTTCAGTTCCCAGGCATCGTAGACCTGCTCCGGGAGCGTGATCGGTCCCACCGCCGCCTCGTACTCGCGCACGTGCTTCGAGGTCAGCAGAGAGATGGCCTTGAGCATCTGTGGACTGACCTTGATCCGCGTCCGCAGGATGGGCTCCCGCTCCTCCATCTGCTCTCCGAAGAAGAGCACCGCGGAGTAGAGGCTGCTGAAGATGTGCATGGAATCGGCGTAGAAGGTGATGGGCTCCCCGGACAGGTCGGCGCTCTGGGGATCGCCGGGGTTGACGTAGGAATCTTCCTGGGGCACCTGGTCTTCCGGGGGAACGTAGGGACGCTGGATGATCGGCATAACTCCTCCTTGACCCGGGGCGCCGTTGTGAAGTGGACGAACCGGCCGGACCGCTGCCGGCGGCCGTCGCGCTGTGCCGCTCATTATACACGCGCCCCCCGGTTGTTCAACGCGGCCCGGCTCCCCGACGGTCGAAGGACAAGGGGGCATCGGGCGGCTGAGTCCTCAAGAGGAACCGGGCCGGAAAAAAACCGTTTTGTGCCATAAACCCAAATATCCTCCACATTTGAGCACAGCGGCCGGTTTTTTCCGGCCCAAATCGTCGTAAAACTGTAGCCCGGACGTGTCACGATTGTGCCAAAGTGTGTCATTTTGTCGCATGATTGTCGCATTTTGTGTCAGCCCTCTTCCGACCCCGCGATGGTGGCCCCGGTTTGCCGCAGGTGGTAAACGCCGATGGCAGCCGCTTCCCACTCCTCTGCCGCCCTGGTCTCTCCAATCAACCCAAGTCTTTCCATGACTGCGTACGACAGAGCTTCCTTGGATGCATTGGGTTTCCCAGCCAGCACCGTCCTGACTTCCGCCGTGGTGTAGGAATACCATGCCACCCCTCGAAATTCCCGCCAGCGGGACAACGCGGCTTCCAGCGCCGCCATGCCACGTTGCGGCAAGCCGACGGAGGATCTTCCCCGTGATGCAACCTCATGGACATCCCACCGTACCGCCAGCTCATCCAGGGAGCAGACCAGCAGCACGGCCCGCTCGTCTGGGCGGGCCCGCAGCACGGCCGGAATGGAAATGACGCCGGTTTCCTTCAGCAGTCCGTCTACGAAAACGGCCCACCCGGTGCGGCGAGTGCCCACGCTTATCGCCAGGAGGTCGCCGTTCCCTTGGCGCATAACTGTCGTTCCATTCACAGCGAATTGATCCTTGTCTTGAATACCACCGGCGTTGCTTCATCACTCCCGCAGCGGCTACCGCCGTTGCAACCCTTCCCCTGGAACTCCTCACTGCTGGGAAACTGCCACCTGACCCGCAACCGGTCCCGGTCCCGGCGCCGGTACAGCCCCACGTAGTAATAGTTGCCGCATTGCAGGCAGAGCCAGTCACCTTCATCGCGGGCCAGGTCTCCTCCGCATTTGGTGCAGGCTTTGAAACGAAATAGCGTCAACTGTCCTCCGGACATTCCAATTTGCGTCGCGCCGCCAGCTTCAGCCGGGGCCGCTGGATTAACGGTAACAGAACATACGTTCCAATACAACAGGTTCCTGTCATCCGATTCGGGGAACCCATCCCCATCTCGAGGGCTGGGGAGAGTGAGAATAATTCTTGACCGTCCGTATTCGCGAATCCTATAATGACTTGCCGGAAGCCGAACCCCCGGCCGTATCGAATACCTGCAAAGCGGAACTGCCTTGACCCAGCCTTCAGCCGATTCCATCCACTCCCTCACCCAGCGGGCCATTCTCCAACTCGACGAAGCATCCGACGCCGAAGCGTTGGAGCAATGGCGCGTTTCCTACTTGGGACGCAGGGGAGAGCTGACCAACATTTTGCGCGGCCTGTCCGGCCTGGACATGGAACAGCGCCGGGAACTCGGCGCCTTGGGCAACCAGGCCAAGACCGACCTGGAAGAACGGCTGGCCGGTCGTACCGCCCAGGTGAACCGTGCCCAGCAGGACGCAGCTTTTGCCCGCGACCGTATAGACGTGACCCTTCCCGGACGGCCCACCATCCAGGGACGTCTTCATCCCACCACCCAGATTGTGCGGGAGATAACCGACTCCTTCGCCGGCATGGGCTTCAGCATCGTCGAGGGGCCGGAGGTCGAGTGGGACCGCTACAACTTCGAGATGCTGAACATCCCCGAGGGCCATCCCGCCCGGGACATGTGGAACTCCCTCTGGGTTGACTACCGGGATGAAAGTGGCCGGCAGCCAATGCTCCTGCGGACCCACACCTCTCCCATGCAGGCCCGGGTCATGGAAAGCACCCAACCGCCGGTGCGCGTCGTCGTTCCCGGCAAGTGCTACCGCTACGAGGCCACCGATGCAACCCACGAGTGGCACTTCTACCAGATCGAGGGCCTCGCCGTGGACGAGGGCATCACCTTCGCCGACTTAAAGGGCACCCTCTACGAGTTCGCCCGCCGGCTGTTCGGGGAGGAACGCCGCGTCCGCTTCCGCTGCGACTACTTCCCCTTCGTGGAGCCCGGCGTCGACATGTCCATCGACTGCTTCTCCTGTGATGGCAACGGGGAGGGATGCCGCATCTGCCGGGACAGCGGCTGGATTGAAATCATGGGCGCCGGCATGGTCCACCCCAAGGTTTTAGCCGATGTTGGCTACGACACCGAGAAGTACACCGGCTTTGCCTTCGGAGTGGGGCCGGAACGGGTCGCGATGCTCAAGTACGGTATCGACGACATCCGGCATTTCTACTCCAACGACCTGCGGTTCCTGAGCCAGTTCTAGGAAGAGGTTCTGGTAGAATAGTCAGCGCCCCGAAGACCCATACTCCTGGGCCTCCTTCCGATTCGGCGCTGCCCCGGTTTTCCGAGACGAACCCGCCCATTCCCAGGAGAAAGGAAGTCCGGCACCGCCGCAAACCTCCATGCTGATACCCCTTAGTTGGCTGAAAGAATACGTCGACGTCGACCTCCCTCCCGCCGAACTGGCCCACCGCCTCACCATGGCCGGCGTAGAGGCCGGGGACATCATTGAGTACGGCGGCTGGACCGACTGCTGCGTCGGCCTGGTCCTTTCGGTAGAGCAGCACCCCAACGCCGACCGCCTCACCCTCTGCCGCGTGAACACCGGCTCGGAGGAGATGCAGGTGGTCTGCGGCGCTTCCAACGTAGCCGCCGGGCAGAAGATCTGCTTCGCCCGGGTGGGCGCATACCTCTACAACACCCACTCGGAGAAGCACGAAAACCTGAAGCCCGCCCGCATTCGAGGGGTGGTATCCGAGGGAATGATCTGCTCCGAGCTGGAACTGGGCCTGGGCGACGCCCATGAAGGCATCGTCGTTCTCCCGCACGATGCCCCCCTGGGCATGGACCTGGACGAATACCTGGGGGACACGGTTATCGACCTGGAATTGACCCCCAACCGGCTGGACTGCTTTTCCGTCCTGGGCGTGGCCCACGAGGTTGCCGCCATCACCGGCAAGACGGTGCGCGAGCCCGACACCGGATACGTCGAAAGCGACACTCCCGTCTCCGACTTGGCCACCGTCTCGGTGGCCGACCCCGACCTCTGCCACCGCTACACCTGCAGCGTTATCAGCGGCCTGGATATCGGGCCGTCGCCCCAGTGGCTCCAGGACCGGCTGACCAGGGCAGGCCTCCGCCCGATCAACAACGTCGTCGACGTGACGAACTTCGTAATGCTAGAGTTCAACCAGCCCCTTCACGCCTTCGACCTGGACCGGGTGCGGGACCGCACCATCATCGTCCGCCGGGCCGCGCCAGGCGAGACGCTGGAAACCCTGGACGGCGTCCCCCGGGAACTTAACCCCGACGTGCTGGTCATCGCCGATGCCCGAGATCCGGTAGGCATGGGCGGGGTGATCGGTGGCGCCAACAGCGAAATCGGGCCGGATACCACCACCGTCCTGCTGGAGTCGGCCACCTTCAACGCCTACAACAACCGCAAGACTGCCGAGACCTTCCGGCTCCGCACCGACGCCACCCAACGGTTCGAGAAGGGACTGCGAACGGAGCTGGCCCCCATCGCCCTGCGCCGCGCCACCCAGCTAATCCAGCAGGTCGCCGGCGGAGACGTCGCCCGGGGGATCATCGACATCTTCCCCGACCGGGACCGGCCCTCTCCCAGCGTTCCGCTGACCCTCGGGCGCCTGAAGCAGGTCCTGGGGATGGACCTGGAGCTGGAGGCCGCCGCGTCCGTACTCAATTCCCTGGGCTTCGTTACCGAGACCACCGGCCCCGACAGCCTCCGAGCCGCTGTCCCCTACTGGCGCAACGACATTTCCATCGAGGAAGACCTGATCGAGGAGGTGGTGCGGATCATCGGCTACGACGAAGTCCCCACCACCATGATGTCCTCCCCCATTCCCTACCACCAGCCCGCTCCCATGACCGGGCTGAAGCAGAGGGTGCGGGAGGCACTGGCGGCCGCCGGCCTCCAGGAGACGATCAGCTACCCGCTCCTGGGTTGGGACACCCTCAGCATGGTCCAGGAGCTTGACCCAGAGCATCCGCCCCTGCGGATAGCCAACCCCATGAACGCCGGCCAGGAATACATGCGCCCCACTCTCCGGGCCAGCATCCTGCAGACCCTCCGGTATAACCAGGAACGCCTGGACATGCCCTTCCGCTTCTTCGAGGTCGGACGCGCTTTCCTGCCCCGCCCGGACGACCTGCCGCAGGAAAAAGATATTGCCGCCGGCGTCCTTTCCGGCGACCGCACCGAGCCGTCCTGGCTGGAATCATCCGGGTCCCTGGATTTCTTCGACGCCAAGGGCGCCCTCACCGTCGCGTTGGAGCGCCTGTCCCTGGCGCCCGAGTTCCAGCCGGCCGACGACCCGGCCTTCCAACCGGGACGCTGCGCTTCCATCTCTGCCGGAGGGACGGTGCTGGGGATTGTCGGCGAACTCCACCCCGGCCTCCGCGAGCGCTTCGAGCTGCGGCCCCAGCCGGTGGCCATGTTCGAGTTGGACCTGGACAGCGTCCTCCAGGCCGCCCAGCGGCGCCGGGAAGGGTTCAAGTCGTTCTCCCGCTTCCCGGCGGCCACCCGGGACCTCGCCCTGGTCGTCAACCAGGACGTTCCCGCCGGACAGGTGGAGGCCCTATTGCGCCGCCACCGCCTTGTGGAGCACGTATCCCTGTTCGACTTGTACACCGGGGAGAACATTCCCGAGGGCACTAAGTCCCTAGCCCTTCACGTATACTTCCAGTCCCACCAGAAGACCCTGACCAACGAAGAGGTCAACCGCGCCCTGGAAGGCCTGTTGCGCAACCTGGAGCGGGAGACCGGTGCAACCCTGCGAAGCGGGTAGACGCCGCGCCGCAATAATGCCGCGGCAAAGGTAAGGACCATCATGCAACGCCATCAGGAACACGGCCACCACGGCGGACATCACCAGCATCATTCCCGCCACCACGGCGATGATAATGAACACAGCCACAGCCACACCGACGAAGACATGCTGGAGGTCGAAGACGCCTTCGCCCGCATCATGGAATGCTTCAGTGCGCTGGAGCCGGAGGAAAAGCCCGTCCTGGAGTGTCTCGGACAGGTGCTCGCCGAGGACGTATCATCTCCCCTCAGTCTTCCTCCCATGGCCAACTCCGCAATGGACGGTTACGCCCTCCTCCACCAGGATATCCAGGGAGCATCCGCCGCCAGTCCGGCCAACCTGGAAGTCATAGGCCGCGTCGCCGCCGGAGAAGTCTCCACCCAGACCGTTACCCCGGGCACTGCCATCCGGATCATGACCGGCGCGCCGGTCCCGCAAGGCGCCGACACCGTCGTCCCCTTCGAGGAGACTGACGAAATAGCCCGCCGCAACTCGGGCGACACCCTCGACCGGATCGCCATAATGGCCGACCTTCCCCTCAAGGCCAACGTCCGGCCTGCCGGGGAGGATGTCCGGGAGGGCGAACTGGTGCTGGAAGCTGGCACCGTGGTGCGCTCCTCGGAGGTGGCGGTGCTGGCCTCCCTGGGCATGACCCGCGCCCGGGTCATGCGCCGGCCCGTAGTCGGCATCCTTTCAACCGGGGATGAGCTGGTATCCGAAGGGGACCCCCTGGGCCCTGGGCAGATCTACGACAGCAACAGCTCGGGGGTCGCCGCTTCCGTACTGGCCGCCGGGGGAGTCCCGCGCCTCCTGGGGATAGCCCGGGACAACCTGGACGACCTGCACCGCAAGCTGGAGCAGGGCACCGGGGCGGATATGCTGATCACCTCTGCCGGCGTGTCCAAGGGCGACTACGATATGGTCAAGGACGTGCTGACCCAGCGCGGCGACATGAACTTCTGGTCGGTGCGGATGCGTCCCGCCAAGCCCCTGGCCTTCGGCCATCTGGACTACCCCGGCGGTAAGCGGATACCGTTAATCGGGCTGCCGGGGAATCCGGTCAGCGCCATGGTCGCGTTCGAGATGTTCGGACGACCGGCCATCCACATCATGCTGGGCCGGGGAGCCCAGGCCCGGCCATCGGTGGAAGGAGTCCTGACCGGGCCCATCTACAACGCCGATGGCCGCCGGGTGTACGCCAGGGTAGAGGTAGAGCGCCGGGAAGGGGAATATTACGCCAACCCCACCGGGCCCCAGGGCTCCAACATTCTCACGTCCATGTCCCGGGCCAACGGGCTTGCCGTGTGCCCCGCCGACGAAAAGTCCAAGGCCGCAGGCGACCGCGTACGCATCATCATGCTCAACTGGAACGAAGAGGTTGCCCTATGACCATTCCGGCGTCCAACCCATCCGCAGGACCGGGGGAAATCCCCGCCTACCACATTAGCCTGGATCGGGTGACCGCCCTCGGACGATCGGCCGTAGCGGTACTGGCTGCCCGGCGCGTACCGGCATCGCCTTCCTTTTTGAAGCCCGACTACGAACTCTCCGATCCGGAAGAATTGCTCAGGGAGATCGCCGAGTTCGGCCCCCAGGAACAGGACTACATCCGCTCCGAAATGCCCATCCAGGAGATTGTCTTCCGCACGATTCTGACCCGCGGCAACCAGCCCATCGCCCTTCGGGAACTCCACGAAGACCTGGTCACCCGGTGGTCCACCCCCCTGAGGCCGATTACAGTAACGCGGGAAGGGCTGGCCCGGGTCCTCGACCAGGACACCTACTACGGGTTTACCTCCGAGGAAAGTCCCGATCTCGAGGACTGACTGCCTAGTTCTGTTCGCTTCGCATGATAGAACGAACCGCCTTGCCTGGCAGGACTTTTCTTGTACAATGAAAGCCCGCCGGGCCAGTAAATAACGAACGCCGGGTTGAAATATGTCCACCGCATTTTTTGACACCTATACCGAGGTTGCAAGGCTAAAGGAATCCGGGTTTTCCGAGGAATCCGCCGTGGCCATTGTGAAAGCCATTGAAGCGGGTAGACCAGTAGATCTTGCCACAAGGAGCGAAGTGGAGCTGATTGTTCAAGCCTGCAAAAAAGACCTTGAGACCAGTATGTTCAAATTAGAGGTTCGCCTCATGTGTCTGCAAATCATCATTGGATTGGGAGTTATCGGAGGCATCGTTGCCCTATTGCAAATCTTTGTTCCTAGCGGCATCTGAAGCTCGAGCCTGAGCTCGAATTTATATCCACCACGCAATGGTAAACTGAACCTGTCGCTCCATCCCCTCACCCCAGGATCCCAAACGCAAAAAGGTGCGGGATAGTTCCCGCACCTTACTTCTTTCATTATCTGGGAGAAGGTCAGGCGTTAAGCTGCGCGGTGGACAGCTCCACCAGCTTTTCAAACCCCGCCTCGTCGTTCACGGCCATGTCGGCCAGCACCTTCCGGTCAAGTTCCACCCCGGCCAGCTTGAGACCGTGCATGAACTGGTTGTAGGGAATTCCGTGCTGACGGCAGGCCGCGCCAATGCGCACGATCCACAGCCTGCGGAACTCTCCCTTACGTTCCCGCCGGTGCCGGTAAGCGTGGCTCCAAGCATGGAGGAGGGCTTCCTTGGCCCACTTGTAGTTGCGGCTGGACGAACCTTGATACCCCCGGGCGGCCAGCATCACCTTCTTGTGCCTGCGGTGCTTGGTAACACCGCGTTTAACTCTGGGCAAACCGAATCTCCGTGTTTAGAATCCCCGCCTATCCGTAGGGAAGCAATCTCTTGAACCGCTTGACGTCGCTGTGGTCCACCAACAGCTTGTCGGCGTACTTGCGGGTGACCTTCTTGGGCTTCTTGCGGCGCAGGTGACTGCTCATCCGCTTGCGGCGCATCAGCTTGCCCGAGCCGGTAATGTGGATGCGGGCCTTCGCACCCTTGTGGGTCTTAAGCTTTGGCATCTGCTAAATCTTCCGCCTTGTCGCTCCTGGTAACGCCCGGTATGAGAATCATGGACAGGGCGCGGCCTTCCATGGAAGGCGGCTTTTCCAGCCTTACCTCGTCCTTCAGATCGTCGGCTACTTTCTTCAGCACCGACAGTCCCAGCTGCTGGTGGACGGCTTCCCGCCCCCTGAACCGGACCGTCAGCTTGACTTTCGAGCCGTCCCCGATGAATTCTCGCACCTTCCGCATCTTGGCTTCCAGGTCATGGGAGCCAATGTTCGGACGGAACCGGACCTCCCGCAATTCAGTGCTCTTCTGGGCCTTCTTGGACTCCCGTTCTTTTTTCGAGTACAGATAGCGCAGCTTGCCGTAGTCCAAGAGTCGAGCGACCGGCGGGTCGGCGTTGGGAGCCACCTCCACCAAGTCCAAGTCTTGTTGGCGGGCCATTTGGATCGCCTGGTCCGTCGCGACCACCCCCAACTGTTCCCCGTTCTCACCGATCAGGCGGATCCTGGGAGACCGAATTTGCTCATTGACTTTGTACTGCCTAGCTATGCTCTACCTCCAAAATCTGGCCGTAGCCCGAATAACAGGTTAGGTCAACTTATCACAAGCCGCGCCCGCAGTCAATCCACTTCGCCGCCATTCTTAATATCACGGCGGTAACCGCACCAATAGCGGGAAACAGCGACGAAAGCCATAATATAGGACTGCAACTGCCATGGCACATCGACGCCACCATGGCCTAACTACCGGAAACCCATCAATCCAGGGACAGGCCACCGCCTTCCCAACCACTCCCGCGCGGACGGCGAACCGGCGCCGGAAATCAGAGGGAATCCAGGTGGAACTACGGGATAGACCTAGCTGGGCGGGGTGAACCCTTCGTTCAGGTCCTTCAGGAAATCCTCAATGTCCTGGGACAGCGCGGGCGGCGGCTCCGTTTCTTCCTGCGACTCCTGTCCCAAGTCTGCATATTCCAGGTCGTACCGCTCCTCCAGCCGTCCCAGCATCGCTTCCACCCCGGCCTTGTCGTCCACCCTATCCTGGAGACGCCGGTACTGCTCCTCCCCACGGTTAGCCTCGATGAGCCGGTCGGGAAGGCCGTATACCGAGCACAGTATCTCCATCAAGCGGGCCGTCCCGGTGAGGTCCTCGTCAACCTGCAGGTATTGGGGCAGATGCACCACGAAGGTCCGGGTCTCAACCCCCAACCGAATAGCTTCCTGCGTGATAAGGTAGGTGATGGTGGTCGGGCCCTCGTAGTCGCTGGTCCGCACCCTCTCCCGCCGCCGCTCTTCCTCCGCGTCGCCGCCATTTCCGATGCCCGACACCACCAGCGGTCTGGTGTGCGGCACCATGTCGTACATGGCGCCAACCAGGGAATAGCGCTTCACGCCGAAGTGCTTCAGGACCTCGACAACCCCGTCGGTGAAGTCCTCCCCGTACAAATGGGGTTCCAGCAGGTGCATCAGAAGCAGGTCCGGCCCCTCTTCCCGCGACCCCCAGCGGATGACCGTGTTCGGAATGCTGACCTCTCGCCGGCCCTCGTTGAAATAGGATCGGGGACGGTAGCGGGTGTAGTCGTAGAACAGCCCCGGGGTGGCCAGCCGCGCCACTTCTTTGGCTCTCAGGTGGCGTTCCACCCGGTTGAGGGCCAGCGTACCGACGCTTCCTACATCAATCCAGGGGCGCAGCACCGCGATAAGGTGCGGGTCCTTCAACTCGGGGACTGGTTCTGTAACCTCAAATTGCCCGATTCGCATGATTCCAGTTTGTCACTCCCATCAATCCTTTGCAACCCGGAAACAGGGCCCCGACGTGACTTCCAGTCGGGCATCGGCAGGACCCTCCGATAGCCCCCTCAGCACTCCCCCATGTCGGTCATCCGGCCCTCCCGCCAGGCCACGGCTCCGCCCCGCACCGTCAGGAAAGTGTCCAGCCGCACCTTTCCCTCGACGTTGTGCCCGGCCATGTCGTGCCAGACGAACCGGCCCTCCCGCATCTCGAACACCGCCGCGTCCCCTTCCATCCCCGGCGCCAGAGAGCCAATGCTCTCCTGCAACCCCAGGACCTCGGCCGGACGGCTGGTTCCCGCCGTCACTACATCCTTCAGCGACATGCCCATCCCGTGGAACTTGCTCAGCAGGTCGTTCATCAGGTAGACCGTCCGGCCCGGCGGGGCGATGTGAACGTCGGTGCTGATGGTGTCCGGTGGAAGACCCTGCTCCATCGCCGCCTTCACCACCTCCACGTCGCAGTGGATTCCCGCGTGGGCCACGTCCATGATGACGCCCCGGTCCGCCGCGGCCCGCACTTCGGGACGGATTTTGTTGTTCCGGTCCAGCATGTGCTCCGGGTGCCCGTTGAAGGCATGGGTGGATATGTCCCCCGGCCCCAGGAACTCCAGCACGTCGGGCAGTGGGATGGGCGTCCCGCTGACGTGCACCATCAACCGGGTGCCCGACTTGTCCGCCGCCTCCCGCGCCTTTCGCATCGCCTCGTGGGCGTTCCAGCGCGCCACCGCGTCGTAGTGCATCCGCACCTTGACCCCGAACAGGAATCCAGGATTGGCCTTGATGGCGTCCGCGGTCTCGTCGGCGTCGATTACCCGCATATCGTGGAGTCCGCCGCCCAGCACCCGGTTGGCCGCCAGGCCCACGGCTCCGATGTGCAGCAGGGCCAGCAGACGGGTACGGTGGGCCGGAAAGACGTAGTCCCGCATCGCGCTGTAGTTGAGAAACCCGGAACTCCCCGCGTCCAGTCCCGTCGTCGTTCCGGCGGAAAGGCAAGCCTGGTCGGCGTGGACCGCGCTGCCGGTGCCCCCGTGGTAGAAGTGACCGTGCAGGTCAATCAGCCCCGGCGTCACCAGCTTCCCGGACACGTCAACCACGTTTACGGCGTGCTGCGGATCGATCCGCTCGGCCACCGCGGCCACCTTCCCGCCCTGGAAGGCCACATCCCTCTGCCCGTCGATCCCCTGGGCCGGGTCCAGCAGGTTGCCCCCCTTCAGCAACAGGTCATAGCGGGATGGTGCGCTGGTCATACCTTCCTCCTCATACCTTCTTCAACGGTGGGGCGCCGGAGAGGGCGTTTTACGGAACGCCAACCGGGTCCGCCGGCGCCCTGATGCCGCCGGTGGGCCTACTCGTCCAGAAAGTCGTCGTCCGTCTCGGCGTACTCCAGGCGCCGCAGCCTGGGATACACCAACTCCTTGGGACGGCGCATGTCATTGTCCGAAATATCCAGGGCGTCGCTGATGGGACGGGCCTCCCATTTCTCCACCGCCTCCTGCACCAGCCGCCGGACGATCTGGGGCGAACGCCCCTCCAGCCTTCCCAGTTGGTAGGCCAGGGTCACGGCAAGCTGGCTGCAGGTGATCCGCTCGAAGGCGTCCGAGTCTCGCAGGTCCTCGGGCATGCTGCCGGACTGGTCGATGAAGTCATCCAGCACCTGCCCGATAATGTCGGTCATGCCGCCCAGCTCGATCTCGGTCATGTACTCCGTCAGCCGGTCGGTGAGCTCCACCACCCCCTCCTCCGGCAGGACTACCTCGGCAAACTCCTCGTGCAGCGGGGGGGAATTATCGTCGACCATCAGATATGACTCCTTGCCCGGTCGCGGAATGAGGCCCGTATGGACCCAACGGTTTGCGGAATTCCCACCGGCGCCAAGAACCATTTTAGCACGGCATACCCCTGGCAAAGCCTGCCTGTGTTCCCGCACCGGGAGCCCTGGCGTTCCTTGCTGCCCCCCAACCCCCATGCTATGATTCCCGTGGGGCCGATTGACCCCTTTTTCCATGTTAGAACCGGGGGCGTGGCGGTGGCAGTCTCCCATCCCTGGCAAGTCGACATCGCGGTGGACTCCGCCTTGGATTCCGCCCTTCAAACGGACTTGCCCGACGAATGGACCCGCCGCGTGGTCCAAGGCGCCCTGGACGCCGCTCTGCCAGACGGCCCGCCGGGACAGGTCAGTGTGCTCTTCACCGACGACTCCACCGTCCGTCAACTCAACCGGCGTTACCGGGGACTGGACGAGACCACCGACGTCCTTTCCTTTTCCTCCGAGTTCCCCGGCCACTGGGAAGGCCCGGCCGACCCTCCCGCTGGCGGCCTCGCGGACTCGCCTTCCTTTGACGAATTCGTCCTTCCCCCCGGTCAGCTCCCTCCCCTGGGAGAGGTGATAATCTCCTGTCCGCAGGCCCGGCGCCAAGCTGAAGAGAAGGGCTGTGAATACGCCGACGAACTCGCCCTTCTGCTGGTCCACGGTATCCTTCACCTGGCCGGCTACGACCACCTGGAGGAACGCGACACTCGGGAGATGCAGTCCTTGGAGCGGGCGGCCCTGGACCGAGTCTTTCCCACTCAGGCGGTGCGCCCGTGACCACCCAGGTCTACTACCGCAAGTGGCGTCCCTCCAGCTTCAGCAGCCTGGTGGGACAGGAGCACGTCTCCACCACCCTCCGCAACGCCATCGTGCAGGGACGGATTAGCCACTCCTACCTATTCTGCGGCCCCCGGGGCACCGGCAAGACCACCACCGCCCGGGTCATGGCCAAGGCCGTCAACTGCCTCGACCCCCAGGACGGCGACCCCTGCGACACCTGCCATCTCTGCGTCGCGGCCAACGAGGGCCGCCTGCTAGACATCATCGAGCTGGACGCCGCCAGCAACCGGGGCATCGACGAAATCCGGGACATCCGGGACAAGGTCAACTTCGCCCCCGTGGAGGCTTCCCGCAAGATCTACATCATTGACGAAGCACACATGCTTACCGACCAGGCCTCCAACGCCTTCCTCAAGACGCTTGAGGAGCCGCCCGGCCACGTCATATTCATCCTCTGCACCACCGAGGCCCAGAAGATACTCCCGACCATCGTCTCCCGCTGCCAGCGGCACGACTTCCGCCGCCTTCCCGGCGAGGTCGTCTTTCAGCGCCTCCACGAAATCGCCGAGGCGGAAGGTGTCACCGCCGACCCGGAGGCCCTCCGCACCGTCGCCCGTTTCTCCGCCGGCAGCCTCCGCGACGCCGAAAACCTGCTGGAGCAGCTGGTCCTCTCCGGCGGCGGCAGCGTCACCCAGCCCCAGGTGGAGGAGCTCCTCGGATTGGGCCGCGCCGACCGCTGGCTGGACCTGGCCCGGGCACTGCTCACCGGCGACACTCCCGCCGCCCTGGAAGCCGTCAACACCGCCGCCTGGGACGGAGTGGACCTGCGCCAGCTTCGCCGCCAGACCCTCGACCTCCTACGCGCCGCCATGCTCCTGGAATGGGGTTCCCGGGAGCGGCTGGACCTGCCCGACCACCTGCTCGGCCAGCTCCGCGAGTTGGTCAACCAGCTTCCCCAATGGCGGGTGCTCCAGGCCGTCAAGATCTGGGGCGACGTCAACATGCGCTACGATGCGCCCTCCACCCTGCCCCTGGAACTGGCCGCCGTGGAAATCTGCAGCCAGGAAGCCCCCACTCCCCGCCAGGCTCCCCCACCCCACAGCGCCCCGGCCGCCGGGCCGCCTGCCAGCCAGGACCGTCCCCGGGCTGCCGTGCCCGCCGGACGCGGGATGCCATCCGGCCCGGGCTCAATACCCCCTGACAATCCAGCCGGAGCAATGCCCGCCAGCCCGGAGGACGATCTCCGCAGCCGCTGGCAGGGAGCCGTCAAGGCCCTGGGGCGCTGCAAGGGCCGGGAGTTCAACCTGGGAGCATTGCTACGAGACTGCCTTTCCGAAAACGTCACCATCGAGAACGGCACCCTGGTCCTGCCCTTCCGCAACGGCTCCAACCTGGAGCGGATGCAAAAGGAAATGGAAGACCCCAACAGCCGCAAGATGGTTTCCGAAGCCATCGAAAAATTCTTCGGCCAGCCCCACCAGTTCAACCTGACCCTGCTGCAGGACAACGGGAGCGCCGGCCCCGGCCGAGCGTCCCAGAACAGCCCGCTGGTCCGCGCCGCCATGGGCATGGGCGCCCGAATCGTAGAGGAGAACTCGGAATGAACCGCAACATGATGAGACAGGCCCAGAGACTCCAGGCCCAGCTGCAGAAGGTGCAGCAGGAACTGGAAGAGATGACCGTGGAGGGCAGCGCCGGCGGCGGCGTGGTCAAGGTCACCGTCACCGGCAAACAGACCGTCGAATCCGTCTTCATCGACCCCGAGGCCGCCGAGGATATCGACCTGCTCCAGGACCTGGTTGCCGCCGCCGTCAACGACGCCTTCGCCAAGACCCAGGAAATCGCCGCCAAGAAGATGGGCGCCGTCACCGGCGGCCTCAACATCCCCGGCCTGGGCTTCTAGGGACCCGCCGTTCCTGCGCAGGCGGAAATCCAGTCCCCCGTCGTAGCAGCTGGATTCGAGGCATAGAACCCGCTCTCCCATGACCTCCGAACGCCTGCCATCCGCCGCCCCGTCCCTGGCCCGGCTCATCCAGGAGCTGACCAAGCTGCCCGGCATCGGCCCCAAGAGCGCCCAGCGGCTGGCCTACTACATCATCCAGCTTCCCAACGAAGAGGCTTTCCAGCTCGCCGACGCCGTATACTCCGTCAAGCACACCATCATGTTCTGCGAGGAATGCCAGAACCTGGCCGACGCCAACCTCTGCGGCATCTGCTCCAACCCCCAGCGGGACCGGTCCCAGGTCTGCGTCGTCGAGGAACCCATGGATGTCCTTGCCCTGGAACGGGCCAACTGCTACTACGGCCTGTACCACGTCCTCCACGGCGCCGTCTCTCCCCTCAACGGCGTCACTCCCGGCCACATCAAGCTCAAGGAACTGTACGCCCGCCTGTCCAACGGAGGCGTCTCCGAGCTGGTCATCGCCACCAACCCGACCCTCGACGGCGACGCCACTGCCCTGCTCATCACCCGCCAGTTGGAAGGCTCCCCCTTCCGCATCACCCGCCTCGCCCGGGGCCTGCCCATCGGCGGTTCCCTGGAACACTCCGACGAGACCACCCTGAGCCGGGCCTTCACCGGACGCCAGGAGTCCTGACCGTGCCCGCCCCCCGGACCTACCGCGCCGAGGCCCTCGTCCTCAAGAACGCTCCCTTTGGAGAGGCCGGCCTGATGGTCACCCTCTATTCCCGGGAATGGGGCAAGCTCCGTGTCGTTGCCAACGGCGCCCGCAGGGCCAACAGCAGGCTGGTGGGACACCTGGAGCCGCTGACCCTGACCCGCCTGCTCCTGGCCCGGGGCCGCACCCTGGATACCGTAGTCCAGGCCGAGGTCGCCGGAACCTTTCCCGCCCTCCGCGCGGGTCTCGCCGCCATGACCCGGGCCCAGTTCGTCACCGAGCTGGTGGACGGATTCGGCTCCGAGGACAGTCCCAACGGGCCCCTCTACGAGCTGGCCGTCGACACCCTCTCGGTCCTGGAGCGCTACCCGAACCGCGACCTGACCCTCCGGCACTTTGAGCTTCACTTGCTCCAGGTGTCCGGGTTCATGCCCGAGTTGTTCCACTGCGTCGAGTGCCGCCGTTCCATCGAGCCGGACCGCCACCGGTACAGCGTGGACAGCGGCGGGACCCTTTGCCCGGACTGCTCTCCGCCGGGATCCCAGGTCCTTCCCCTCTCCCTGCGTGCCCTCAAGGTCCTGCGCCTCCTCCACCGCAACCCCATCGGAGAGATTCCCGACCTGGACTTTCCTCCCGCGCTGCTGCGGGAGTTGACCGCCCTCCTGGCGGCCACCACCCTTTACTGGCTGGGCCGGGAAATCCGCTCCAACTCGTTCCTGAAAGTGCTTGAGCGCTCCGGGGAAGCGGGAGTATTTTCGTAGCCAGTTTCGCATCACGCCGTCCGGGTGGGCGAAGGGGCCGGGTTGGGACAATGGTGTACAACCCCCTGCGAATGACCCAGGGCAACACCGTCTCCCAGACCTTGCGCCACCACCGCGGCCCATCCGCATTGCGGGACCGAAAGCCCGGGGAGGACCGCCGTTGTTCAGCAAGATACTGATCGCCAACCGGGGAGAAATCGCCTGCCGCATCATCCGCACCTGCCGGAAGATGGGAGTCAAGACCGTTGCCGTTTACTCCGAGGCCGACCGGGACGCCCTCCACGTCCGGATGGCCGACGAAAGCCATCTGCTTGGCCCGGCTCCGCCCCTGGAAAGCTATCTTGACATGGACAAGGTCCTGGCGGCGGCCCGCGATTCCGGCGCCGAGGCCATCCACCCCTGCTACGGGTTCCTGTCCGAGAACCCGGTGTTCGCCCGGAGGTGCCAGGAAGCCGGCATCACCTTCATCGGCCCCGACCCATCCGTCATGGAAGCGATGGGCGACAAGCTCCAGGCCCGCAGCCTGGCCGGAAAGGCAGGCCTCCCCGTCCTCCCCGGCACCGACGGGCCCGTCGCCGACTCCGAGGCCATCGACAAAGCCTGGGAGCTGGGCTTCCCTCTCATGGTCAAGGCCACTGACGGGGGAGGTGGCATCGGCATCCACGTAATCAATTCCATGGACGAACTCATGCCCCTGGTCGAGCGCACCAGGAAAGTCGCCGCCAGCGCCTTCGGCAGTTCCCGGCTTTTCTTCGAGCGTTACCTGAAGGACGCCTCCCACATCGAGGTACAGCTCATCGGCGACCAGCACGGCAACCTCGTCCACCTTTATGAGCGGGACTGCTCCATGCAGCGCCGCAACCAGAAGCTCGTCGAGGAGACCCCAGCCGTCAAGCTGGACCCTTCCACCCGGGACTACATCTGCGGCATGGCCCTGAGACTGGGCCGCCACATCGGATACACCAACGCCGGCACCGCCGAATTCCTCGTCTCTCCCAAGGGAAAGGTCTACTTCCTTGAACTCAACACCCGCCTCCAGGTTGAGCACGGCGTCACCGAGCTGGTGACCGGAGTGGACCTGGTCGAACTCCAGCTCCGCGTCGCCGCCGGAGAGCCCCTGCCCATCGCCCAGGGCGACGTCCAGCCTAACGGCCACGCCGTCGAGGCCCGCATCTATCCCGAGGACCCGCGAACCCTGCTTCCCGCCACCGGCGTGGTCAACGGCCTGCGCCTCCCCGAGGGCACCGGGATGCGAGTCGACTCCGCCCTTTGCAATGGTTACGAGGTGACGCTACACTACGAACCGTTGCTGGCCAAGGTCATGGCCTGGGCCCCTGACCGGAACCAGGCGCTGCAGAACCTCGATCAAGCGCTGCGGGACACCGTTATCCAAGGCGTCAAGACCAACATCCCTCTCCAGCGGGACATCCTGACCAACCCCGACTTCGCAGCCGCAACTCATCACACCGGAACCCTGTCCGCTCTGGCCTCCGCCGGGAAACAGCCCCAGACGCAAGGCAACCCCTCCATGAACGGAAACGGACATTACCCCCACGACCGCCGTACCGCCGCCGCCATTGGCGTGGCCCTTGCCCTAGCCCTGGTCGAGTCCCAGCCAGCACCGGCATCCCCCAACGCCCGCTGGAAGGCGCTGGCCCGGCAGGAGCAATTCGCATCGCGCACTATCGGGAGCCTCGTTTGGCGGTGACCAGCCTCCGCGTCCGCGTTGGTGACACCTGGTACACCGTCACCGTCGGGGACCTGACCCGGTCCCCCGTGGAGGTCACCGTCGACGGCGAGACCTTCCAGGTGGAAATCGAAGGGCTGTCTCCCTCCCGCCCCCAACCCCCCCGCCGTGGCCGCACGGAGCACACGCCACCCCCGCCGCCATCCGAAGCATCGGCGTCCCCCGTCCTCGTCTCCGGGAACATCCTCCGCTCCCCCATGCCCGGACGGGTCATGTCCATCCTCGTCCGGCCCGGCGACGCCGTCTCCGCCGGAGACGAGGTCTGCGTCGTCGAGGCCATGAAAATGGAGCAGTCCATCCAGTCCCCCCGCGACGGAGTCATCAAGGCAGTCCACGTCGAACCCCTCGAAACCGTCAACGCCGACGACCCCCTCATCGAGCTGGAATAGGAACTGGAGCAGCCTCTTCATTCCGTCCCCCGCGCCCGTGCTAAAATTCAACAAGACAAACCCTGCCGGTAGGTACAGCGATGCTTGAAGTTGATGTCGGCCAGCACAACGCCCGGTTATCCGACCTTGTGAAAGCCGTCGAGCGGGGCGAAACCGTCGCATTGGTCCGTGACGGCATAACCATTGCCCAGGTGGTGCCAACCCCGGGCGCCGACCCCGAGAAGCGCAAGCAATCCCTCAAAGAATTCAGGCAAGGCCTCAAGCCCTTGAATCTTACCTGGCAGGAACTGTACTCGTGGAGACACGAGACCTCCAACCCGTGCCAGGAATAGTCCTCGACGCCTCGATCACCGTCTGCTGGCTGCTTCCCGATGAAGCAGACTCCAGAGCAGACACCGCATGGGACAGGTCCCAAACCAGCATTGCCGTCGTTCCTCAACTGTGGCACACCGAAGTCCGCAACGCCCTATTCCAGGCGGAACGTCGAAGGAGGTCGCCTCCGGCCCAGACAGAAGCCTCGTTTCAGCGGCTCAATACTATTGCGGTTGTAACGGACACGACACCAGACTACAACGCAGTTTTGAGCTTGGCGCGATTGCACGATCTGTCCGTCTACGACGCTCTTTATCTCGAACTCGCCATCCGCTCCACTCTGGAACTGGCTACCTTGGAATCCCGCTTGGGGCAGGCTGCCGCCCGGGAAGGACTACTTATGACCGGTTCGTGACCGAATAGCCCCACAACACGTTTCTCTCCAACCCTACTCCTCCGAGAGTCTCCCCGGCATCCCTCCGATGATAAAATAGACCCGTTCAACCCCGGCTCCAGACCATTCAATTACAGGAAGAGTCCCTATGCCCCAGGAATTCATCCACGTCAAAGGCGCCCGGGAACACAACCTCAAGAACGTCGAGGTGATGATCCCCCGGGAAAAACTGGTCGTCATCACCGGCGTTTCCGGCTCCGGCAAAAGCTCCCTGGCCTTCGACACCATCTACGCCGAGGGCCAGCGCCGGTATGTGGAGTCCCTTTCCGCCTACGCCCGCCAGTTCCTTGGCCGCATGGACAAGCCCGACGTGGACTACATCGAGGGACTCTCCCCCGCCATCTCTATTGACCAGAAGGGCGTCTCCCACAACCCCCGCTCCACCGTTGGCACTGTCACCGAAATCTACGACTACCTCCGCCTCCTTTTCGCCCGCATCGGACACCCCCACTGCCCCAAGTGCGGCCGCCCCGTGGAGCGGCAGACCGTCCAGCAGATTGTTGACGCCATCCTTGCCCTCCCCGAGGGCAGCCGGATAACCCTCCTCGCCCCCAAGGTGCGCCGCAAGAAGGGCGAGCACAAGGACATCCTCGACAATATCCGCAAGGCCGGATACATCCGCCTCCGTGTCAACGGGGAAATCCACGAGGTCGATCAGATCGACACTATCAACCTGGACAAGCGCCGCTGGCACTACATCGAGATTGTCATCGACCGCCTCATCATCCGCGACGACACCGAGCACTCCCGCGTCGCCGAGTCAGTCGAGACCGCCCTGCGGGAGGGCGAAGGCGTCGTCCTCGCCCTCCGCCATGCCCGCGAGGACGGTGAGAAGGACGAGGAGCTGGTCTTCTCCGAGCAGTTCGCCTGTGCCCCCTGCGGCATCAGCCTCCCCGAAATCGAGCCCCGCACCTTCAGCTTCAACAGTCCCCACGGCGCGTGCTCCGCCTGCACCGGCCTCGGCTACAAGCTGGAAGTCGACCCCGACCTGGTCATCCCCAACAAGAACCTCAGCCTGGCAGAGGGCGCCATCGCTCCCTGGAGCCGCGCCGGGGCCTCCAGCGGATGGTACCTCAGCATGGTCGAGTCCGTCGCCGAAACCCACGGCTTCTCGGCCAAGACCCCCATCAAGGACCTGTCCGACGACCAGCTCAAGCTGGTACTCTACGGGACGGGCAAAGGACGGATAACCGTTCGCCACCGCACCCGCCGCGGCAAGACCTACAGCTGGGACACCGAGTTCGAGGGAATCATCCCCAACCTGGAGCGCCGCTACTCCCGCACCGACTCCGATTATGTCCGCCACGAGATCGAGCGCTACATGTCCGCCTCCCCTTGCCAGTCCTGCAAGGGACAGCGTCTCCGCCCGGAGGCCCTGGGAGTGCTGGTCTGCGGCCTCAGCATCATCGGCGTTACCTCCATGAACATCGGCCACGCCCTGGAGTGGGTGGAGCGCATCGACCCAGACGTCCCTTGGGACGGCCCCCGGGAGACTCTCACCCTCCGCGAGAAGACCATCGCCAACCAAATTCTCAAGGAGATCGAGGGACGCCTCCGCTTCCTCGACGGCATCGGCCTGGACTACGTGACCATGGACCGCACCGCCCGCACCCTCTCCGGCGGCGAGGCACAGCGCGTCCGCCTGGCCACCCAGATTGGCTCCGGCCTAACCGGCGTCCTCTACGTCTGCGACGAGCCCACCGTCGGACTCCACCCTTACGACGACCACCGCCTCATCAACACCCTGACCCAGCTTCGGGAAATGGGCAACACCGTCATCGTCGTGGAGCACGACGAGGCCATGATGCGGGCCTCAGACTACGTCATCGACCTCGGTCCCGGCGCGGGCGAGCACGGAGGCAAAATCGTGTCCACCGGCACCGTCTACGAGGTTATGGACGACCCCTCCTCCCTCACCGGACAGTACCTCAGCGGCGCGAGGCGGATCCCCCTACCGGAGGAACGGCGTCCGGGCAACGGCAACTCCCTGGCCGTCTCCGGCGCCCGCGAGAACAACCTCAAGGACATCAACGTCGAGTTCCCCCTGGGAATGCTGGTCTGCGTCACCGGCGTCTCCGGCTCCGGCAAGAGCACCCTGGTCTATGACATTCTCTACAAGCGCCTCGCCCAGGAGCTCAACCGCTCCCGCGAGCGCCCCGGCGACCACGACGGGGTGGATGGCGTCGGAAACATCGACAAGGTGGTCAACATCGACCAGTCCCCCATCGGCCGCACCCCCCGCAGCAATCCGGCCACCTACACCGGGGCCTTCACCCCCATCCGCGAGCTATTCGCCAGCCTCCCCGAGGCCCGGGTGCGCGGATACAAGCCCGGCCGCTTCTCCTTCAACGTCAAGGGCGGGCGCTGCGAGGCCTGCCAGGGCGAGGGATACATCCAGATCGAGATGCAGTTCCTTCCCGATGTCACCGTTCCCTGCGAGGTCTGCCACGGCCGCCGCTACAACCGGGAAGCGATGGAAGTCACCCTCCACGACAAGAGCATCGCCGACGTGCTGGAAATGACCGTCGAGCAGGCCCTGGACTTCTTCTGGAACTTCCCCCGCATCCGGCCCAAGCTGGAGACCCTCCGCGATGTCGGCTTGGGCTACATCCGCCTCGGCCAGCCCGCCACCACCCTTTCCGGCGGAGAGGCCCAACGCGTCAAGCTGGCCACCGAGCTTTCCAAGCGCGCCACCGGCAAGACCCTCTACCTGCTGGACGAGCCCACCACCGGCCTGTCCTTCGAGGACTGCGCCGCCCTGCTGCGGGTCCTCCACCGCCTCGTCGACACCGGCAACACCGTCCTCCTCATCGAGCACAACCTGGACCTCATCAAGAACGCCGACTGGATCATCGACCTCGGCCCCGGCGCCGGCGACCATGGCGGACAGCTCATCGCCACCGGCACCCCCGAAGACCTGGCCATCCACCCTCACTCCCACACCGGCCACTACGTCCAGAAGACCCTAACCGCCAACCTCGTCGTTCCTGCGGAGGCAGGAACCCAGACCCCCGTAGCCGTGGGGGACTGAGTCACAGGAACGACTCCAAATTGTTCCCATGCATTGTGTCGAACAAAGTCGTTAGACTGAGATTGAAATGTCAAATTACTGGCCTACACCCTCAGAAGGTGATAAATCGCCACGTCACAAATCTAGGCTGTTGACTGATGCTGAAGTGTCGGCCATTCGCGAGATCCTTCCTTTTGGCCCACCGTTTGAACCTTATGCCGAAGTTGTTGCGGAACGATTCGGGTGTAGTTATCTAACGATTTGCAATATTGGGGCCGGGCTATCGTATCGGAGACCAAAGGCTTGTCCTGACGACCACCCGCTGCGCCTTTCGTTGAACGAGCGAAATGCAAGCCGACAACGGGAAAGAGCCAAAATCACTCCCGCCCTAAAGAAAGAAATCGGAGAACGCCAAGAATGGCGATGCGTTTACTGTTTCAGGGACATCTCGAAAAAAGCCAGCCCAGACCACATTATCCCATTGGCACAGGGTGGCGATAGTAGTGCAGACAACGTTCAACTCACTTGCCTGCGGTGCAATACTAGCAAAGGTGCGCTGTCGGACTCGGAATATCGCGCCAAGCTCAATCGTATCCAGCAGGCCTTATACCGGAAAGACCTTAAAGCTCAACGGTTGGGATTCGATTCCCATGAGAGCATGGAACAGGTGCTCAACGAAATCCTTGTTCCAATAGCTCGCCTGTTGTTGTGGGCAGACAGCACAGATGCGGAATGTCTTTGGTGCCAAGGGCCAACTAAACCGGTTGGTAACCACCGGGAACTCGGGATGGGGCCCGACGCGACCGTTTTCCGGTGTTCAGCTTGTAAGCGTAGCTTTTGCGTCGCTAACTGGCGAGGTTGGGAGGAATTAGGAACCGAACTAGGGTGGGTTCTCCAAGGTGAGGAGTGGGCAGATGAGGATGTGGTTCAGTTGGTCAAATCAGTCGCTCGCAAGGACATAGTCGGGGTGTCGAACCTTCTGGCGACCTTGGCCGGAGATATCCAGGAGGTTAGAAACCGGCGGCATCGACACAGAAAAAGCGATGGGTGTTGGTGCGAATTTGACGGAAGTCCATTTGTTGAAATTGGACCCCCCTGCCAACAATCTGGGTTGCTCAGTAGCATCATCCAAGAATGACTATATCCACGATTCTCCAACGGAACCAACAATGCTAACCTTCACCGAAATCCAAAGAGCCATCCTCGCCCTCCCTGAAAGCGATTATCGGGAATTGTGCAATTGGCTCGCCGAGTTGAATTGGGACCGGTTGGACCAGGAAATTGAAGCGGACTCTCGAGACGGCAAACTTGATTTCCTCACGACCGAGGCACTCGAAGCCAAACAAAGCGCCACCCTTCAAGACCTCTAGATGCGCGGAAACAACCCCGCTGATTTGCTGACGCCCCGCCCCTTCCCAACCCCGCTGTCTCCGCGCTACCATGTCTTTGGGGACACCATCCCACCGCATCGCTAACTGGTCGGACGGGACACAATAGAACGAATTGGGACACTAAAAGATTCCGGCCCCGCAACCATCGTCCTGCCTGCCCTGCGGCAAAAGCACCAAAATGCATCAAAAAGCACCATAAATTTTTTCCTGTGACCCCGTCATCCACAAATGGCAACCCTCCCGGCCCTTTGCTACAATTGACCCGCCACCAAAACACTGCCTGAGAGGACTGCCATGCCACTCCACTACGACGGCGAGATCAGGATAACCAAGATCAACATGGGTCCGTACAACAACAACGGCTACATCGTGGTCTGCCCCGAGACCAACGAGGGCGTCATCATCGACACCCCCGCCGAGCCCGAACTGCTCCTCAACGAGATCGGCGATGTCGACGTCAAGGCCATCATCATCACCCATGGCCACCAGGACCACCTCCTGGGATTCGCCGAGATCACCGGTGCCGTCGACGCCCCGGTGTCCTGCGGCACCAACGACATTCCCCTGATGCCCCGGGAACCCGACCGTCCCCTCAACGACGGCGACGAGATCCGCTTCGGCAACCAGACCATGACCGCCCTCTTCACCCCCGGCCACACCGAGGGTTCCACCTGCCTCATTCTCGGCAACCACCTCTTCTCCGGCGACACCCTCTTCCCCGGCGGTCCCGGCAGGTCCCGCACCCCCGAGGCCCTGCGCACGGAGCTGGACAGCATTACCTCCAAGCTCCTGACCCTCCCCGACGAGACCGCCGTCTACCCCGGCCACGGCGACGACACCTCCATCGCCGAGGCCCGCCGCCAGTACCAGGTATTCGCCTCCAAGTCCCACCCCGACGACCTCTGCGGCGACGTTTCCTGGCTGGAAAGCTGACTCTGCACCCGATACCAGGGCTGCCGGTTAATCGGCGGCCCTCTCCCATCCTCCCAACCCCAGACCAGAGGCGGAATGTTCCAGCGCACCGTTCTCGATAACCAGCTTCGCATCCTCACCGCTCCCATGCCTCACGCCCTCTCCGTGTCCATCATGGTCTGCGTCGGCGCCGGCTCCCGCTACGAATCGAAGGAGATGGCCGGCCTGTCTCACTTCCTGGAGCACCTTCCCTTCAAGGGCAGCCGCCACTGGCCCTCCGCCCAGCTCATCAGCGACGCCATCGAGGGGGTAGGCGGCCTGATGAACGCCAGCACCGACCGCGAGATGACCGTCTTCTGGTGCAAGGTGGCCAAACCCCACTACCGGCAGGCCTTCTCCGTCCTCCTCGACATGGTCCAGCATCCCGTCATGGACCCCGCCGAGATGGAAAAGGAGCGCGAGGTCATCCTCGAGGAGCTCCGGGCCACCAACGATTACCCCGCCCAGTTGGCCGACCTCCTCATCGACGAGACCCTATGGCCCGATCAGGCCATGGGCCGCGATGTTGGCGGCACTGTCGAAACCGTCAACGCCATTGTCCTCGAGGATGTCGTCGCCTACATGGAGCGCCAGTACAATCCCGCCAACACCGTCATCGCCGTCGCCGGGGGCATCACCCACGAAGAGGCCGTGGACGCAATTTCTCAGGGCACCTACGCCTGGCAGCCCGTCCCATCCCTAGATTGGGAGCCCATGACCGAGGCTCCGCCCACCCCTGAGGTCCGCATCAACCGCCGCTCCACCGACCAGTCCCACCTCTGCCTCGGTCTGCCCGGGCTCTCCTTCCCCGACCCCAACCGCTACGCTCTGGCCATGCTCAACGGCGTTCTGGGCGACGGCTCCAGCAGCCGCCTCTTCTTGAACCTGCGGGAGAATCGAAGCCTGGCCTACGATGTCGCCAGCTCCATCACCAACTTCCGCGACTGCGGCTCCCTCGTCGTCTACTGCGCCGTCGAACCCCGCAAGGCCAAGGAAGCAGTCGAAGCCATGGTGGAGGAGCTTGCCCAAATGAGGGAAGAGGTACCCGAGCGGGAACTGGACCGCGCCCGGCAGTACTCCAAGGGACGCACCCTGCTGCGGATGGAGGACACCCGCTCCGTCGCCGCCTGGCTCAGCTCCCAGGAGTTGCTGACCGGAGAGGTCGTGACCGTCGAGGACGCGGTGGACCGCATCGAAGGCGTCACCCCGGGCGACGTCGCCCACGTGGCGGCCCGGGTTATCGAGGAAAGCAGGTTGAAGCTGGCCGTCGTCGGGCCAAACGGCGACGAGGAAGCCTTGCGGGAGTTGCTGCGCTTCTGAGGACTTTATGAGAAGGAATGGATGATTGGCAGACGGGGCCGCTCCACCTACGCCGCCGAGCTGTCGAACTCAGCCTGCACCGGGTTGCACAGGACGCCAATCCCCGGGATGTCCACTTCCACCATATCCCCCGGCCTGATCGCCGTAGTCACCCCCGTGGCCCCGGAAAACACCAGGTCTCCCGGCCGCAGCGTCACATGCTGGCTGATGTAGCTTACCACCTCGGCGAAGGTGAAAAGCATGTCGGCCGTGTTGCAGGTCTGCACCTGCTCGCCGTTGATGCGGACGTTCAGGTCCAGTCCCTGCGGGTCGATCTCGGTCTCAATCCACGGCCCCACCGGCGCAAAGGTGTCCGACCCCTTGGCCCTCCAGAAAGTCCAGTCGCTGCCCTGCCAGGCCCGCTCGCTGACATCATTCCCGCAGGTGTACCCCAGGATGTACCGCCCGGCCTGCTCCGGCGAAACCCGCCGGCACGGCTTCCCGATTACCGCCACCGCTTCCCCTTCATAGTGGACCTCACCTTCCACGTCTTTGGGGATGATAATCGGATCGAGGTGTCCGGTCATGGCGTTCCGGCCCTTGCGCCAGGGCTGGGGGTGCTTGGGAACGTCAGGTGTCTCCTGGCCCAGGACCGAACCGGCAAACTCCAGGTGGTCCAGGAAGTTCAAACCGGGACACCAGATTTCCCGAGGATCGGTGGGAGGCAGCAGCTTGACTTCAGAGAGGGGATAGCGGATGTCCGTCAACCGGAACTTGGTGAAAATGCTGCCGCGCAGCTCAATGACTTCATCGCCCTCCACCACCCCATGACTGACCCGGCGTCCGGTCCGCATCCTTGCAATCTTCATAATCCCCTCCCACTTCCTCTGGTGATTGCTTGTTATGTGAAGTCTCCGGGGATTGTAACCGCTGCCCGGCTCCCCGGCAACATTGCCCGGGGTTGAACGCCGGAGCCGGTTGCGGTTATCGTGAGTCAGTGTAAACGGCCTTCAGACTTGGCATTTGGACAGTTGCGGCAAACCCCGACAGGCAGGTCAGCATGAAACTCGGCTTCTTCGTAACCAACCAGTACCTCCCCGGAGAGTCCTTCCCCGGGAAAATCCAAGAGAGCGCCGAACAGGTCCGGGCTGCCCGGGATGCCGGCTTCGACCTCATCTGCACTGGCCAGCACTACCTCGCCGCCCCCTACCAGATGAGCTCCAGCTTCCCACTCCTCGCCCGGCTCGCCGCCGACGCCGGAGACATGGAGGTGGCCGCCACCGTCATCCTCGCTCCCCTGCACAACCCGGTCGAACTCGCCGAAAGCGTCGCAACCATGGACGCCATCTGCAACGGACGGTTCATCTTCGGCGTTGGCCTGGGCTACCGGGACGAGGAGTACACCGCCTTCGGCATCCAGCGGGGCGAACGGGTTGGGCGGCTCCGCGAATCCCTGCAGGTTATGAGGCTGCTTTGGGAAGAGGATGAGGTCGAGTTCCAGGGCAAGTATTACACCGTTCCCCGCTCAGCGCCTTCGACCAAGCCGGTCCAGAAACCCCACCCGCCCATCTGGGTAGCGGCCAACAACGATGTCGCCATCCGCCGCGCGGCCCGCTGGGGCTACCCCTGGTTGATTAATCCGCACGCCACTATCCCCATGGTTGCCCAGCAGTGGCGGGTCTACAAGGACAGCCTGGAGAGCGCCGGCAATGCCATGCCTTCCGCCCTTCCCATGATGCGCGAGCTCTACGTGGCGGACGACCGGGAAACTGCCTTCCTGGAAAGCGAACCCTACCTGGCCCCCAAGTACGAGGCATACGCCGCTTGGGGACAGGACAAAGCTCTCCCCGGCGAGGAGTCCTTCAGTATCCCCTACCAGGACCTGGCCAGGGACCGGTTCCTTCTCGGTTCCCCTGACGAGGTGGTTGCCGAAATCAAGCGGTACGAGTCGGAACTGGAAGCCAACTACCTGATCTTCCGGATGCAGTGGCCGGGCATGGACCAGGACCAGGTCCTCCAGCAGATCGAATTGATGAAGAACGAGGTCATTCCCCGAGTCAAGTAATGGCCCGTTCGCGGCCAGGTCCCGCGGGCCGCTAAACTCCCAGCGGGACCCCGGGATGGCGGTGAGGCGCCACTACCACCTCCCCGTCGGACATGACCACCCCGTCCTCGCAGAGGCACTCCAGGTCCCCTCCCTGGAACTGCTGGTGATAGAGGTCGGCGTACAGACCGCCCCGCGCAACCAGCTCCACGTGCGTCCCCTGCTCAATGATACGTCCATGGTCCACCACGAAAATCACGTCGGCAGCCATGATGGTGGAAAGGCGGTGGGCGATTGCCAGCGTCGTCCTTCCCTGCATAAGCGGTTCCAGCGCAGCCTGGACCAGCCTTTCGCTGGCGGTGTCCAATGCAGAAGTCGCCTCGTCCAGGACCAGGATACGGGGTTGGTGCAGTATGACCCGCGCAATAGACAACCTCTGGCGCTCGCCGCCGGAAAGCCGGTAGCCCCGTTCTCCAACGACGGTCCCATATCCATCTTCAAACTCCATGATCCGCTCGTGGATGTTCGCCGCCCGGGCAGCCGCCACCATTTCGTCGTCCGTGGCGTCAGGCCGTCCATAGAGCAGGTTGTCCCGGACCGTTGCGTGGAACAGGTAGCTCTCCTGGGATACGTACCCGATTACATCCGCCAGGGACCGTTGCTTTACCTTCCGCACGTCATGACCGTCAATGCTGACTATCCCCTCGCTGGCATCATAGAGGCGGGGCAGCAGGTAGGAGATGGTGCTCTTGCCGGCCCCGCTGGGCCCGACGAAGGCCGCCAACTGGCCCGGCTCGACCCGGAAGCTGACTCCATCCAGGGCCCACTGCGGAGTCCTTCCGTCGGTCGGAGCAAGCTCCTGCTCCTGTTCCTGTTCCTGTTCCTGTTCCGGCTGGGCTGCGATGGAATGGGCCCCATAGTCCACCCGCACCGAGTCGAACTCAACCAGGCCGGCCACGGCGTTGGCATCCAGGTCAACCGCGTCGGGGGCGTCGACGATGTCCGGCTCGGTGTCCAGGTAGCCGAAGATCCGCTCGAATAACGCCAGGGAAGCCTGCAACTCCACCGAAACCCTCAGCAGTGTCCCGATGGGAAAGTACAGTCTCGATTGTAGGGTGGTGAAGGCGACGATGGTCCCTGCGGAAATGCCGTCCCTCCCCAGGCCCACCAGCAGGTAGCCCGCCAGGACGTAGATGATGACGGGCGAGACGGAGAAGAACCCCTGCATGATCGCCCAGACCACCTGGCCCGTCATCTGCCGCCGGATTACCAGGTTGGAGAGCCGCTGGTTCTCCCTGTTGAACCGCCGGACCTCATCATCCTGCCTGCCGAACAGCTTGGTCAGCATCACGCCGGATACCGACAGGGTTTCCTGGGTGATGGCGTTCATTTCGGCCCGGGACTGCTGGACTTCCCTGGACACCTCCCGGCGCTTCTTCCCCACCTTCTGCGTGATTACCGCGAAAAACGGGACAACCCCCAGGGCCACCAGGGTCAACTGCCACGACAACACCGCCATGGCGATGGCTGTGCTCACCAGGATCACCGCGTTGGAAATCACGTCGGTAACCGTGGTAGTCACCACGTTCTGGACACCGCCAACGTCTTCAGATACCCGGGACTGGATTTCGCCGGTCCGGTTGCCGGTGAAGAAACTCAGGGAGAGTCCCTGCAGGTGCCCAAACAAGCGGGCGCGGAGGTCCCCCATCACCCGCTGGCCCACGGTGTTGGTCAGATAGGTCTGGGCAATGCCTATGCCGCTCGTCACAGCGGTCACTCCCGCCATGATTCCGGCCAGTATCCAGAGGAGGTTCAGGTTGGGGGTTCCCGACGCCGGAAACAGCGCATCATCGAACACCACCCGGATCAGCAGCGGGTTCGCCACGCCCAATCCTGCGGAAACGAGAATCAGGGCGCCCACCGCGATAACCTGGGGGAGGTAGGGCCGGAAGGCCAGTGCAATCCGCCCAACCAACCCCCGGGATGCGATCAACTCCGCCTTCGACCCGGTTTCGGCTGAACCTGCCATTAGTCGATTATAGCAACCTCAGCCAGCAGCGGCCCGCTCTGGGTTAGTCGGGCCCGTCGGTTGAGGATGTGCTGCAAAGGCCAAATGCAGACGCGCTCAATCAGAGGTCTGCGAAATAGTTGGCGTCCAGCTTCTTAATCTCATAGGTGATTTCGGTGACCACGCCCACGCTATGATTGATCATCAGCTCCGCCAGTTCTCTTCCATCAATTAACCTGATTAACTGATTGCCCATCGAGATCGATTGGGCTGTTTGCAAGGCTGTTGGGCTGAAGGTCGTGGTTGTGATTAGAACCCCTTTGGTAGCGCCCTGAGCAAGCAGGCTACCAGAAAAATTGCGAATTTCCGGTTCCCCCACCTGGCCCGCCGTGTAACGCTTGGCCTGGACATAGACTTTTTCGAGTCCAAGCGCATCCTGATCCAAGATACCGTCTATTCCTTGATCTCCGGGACGGCCTACTACTCGACCGTCGCCGTAACCCATAGCCGCCAGAAGGCCGACTACCAGCCTCTCAAAACTGGACGGCGATACCCCTTTCAGGCTGTCCAAGACTTCTTGAATCAACTGGTCCCTCTGCTGCTGGTAACTCTGGGCTATTTGTTCATCTGGGGTAATGTCCGCCGTGTCCGAAACACTGGAGACCACGGCATCAGAGCCTTCCGTGGATTCCGGCCATAATTTTTCCAACGCGCCAATCTTGATGATACCCGAGTGGGTAGCAAGGTAATCCCGACCTGACTTGGTAATCTCCCACTGGTTGCGCTTTGGGTTATCCATCAGCCCGGCTTTCTTTAAGTCGGTTATAGCCCAGTTCGTGCGGTTTTCAATCCTTGTCTGGACACCTGAAGGCACCATTTCTTGAAGGTCGCTTTCGGTTAATGAAAACAATTCACTCAACCGTCGCAAGAAATGCTGCCGAGTCAAACGCTGCTCGGCGCCGGCTGCAATTTCCAATACGGGTCTATGGAGTTCGTCCAATGTCGGTACCGCCATTCACCCCAGCTCCCTTTACTGCCTTATCTTTACTGATAGTTCCGTATGTTACACTATCCGCTGGCCTGACAAAGCACAAATCTGGACATCACGGAGCCCTCATACATGGTCCCACCAGGCGACATCTTCGGCACAATTCCGACTTGGGTGGGGGTCTACCTGGCGCTCGTAGTAGCCGCCGCGGTATCCAGCTACATGATCTACCATCGGGTGTTCCGGCTGGTCCTGCAGGGCAAGTCCGCCGCCCGCTTCGACCGCCCCTGGCAACGCCTCACTGGGGCCGCCGCCATCGTGCTGGGACAGCGCAAAGTCCTGCAGCGGGTCGGCACCACCGACCCCCGCAGCCGGAAAATTGACCTAGCCGGCCTAGGCCATGCCTCCATTTTCTGGGGCTTCCTGTCCTTCACCCTCAGCTACGCCATCTTCATCTTCGGCAACTCCATCTGGCACCCCTTCTCGGAAACCCTGATGACCGCGACGGGCGTGAAGGTGTTTTCCATCTACCTGGACATCTTCGCCGTTGTCATCCTGGCCGCGCTGGTCTGGGGAGCCGCCCGCCGGTGGGTGGGCAAACCCCATCGCCTCAGCTTCGACCTGACCCGCAATCCCGACGCCGTCATCGTGGTGGGCATGACCGCCGCCCTGATGGTGGCCACTCTCCTGGTCCACGCCTTCTACGTGGCCGCGGAAGGAGAGGGGCCGGAGGCTTCGGTAATCATCGGCGGCATCATCGCCGGATGGTTCACCACCGCGGGCTTGTCGGTAACAGCGGCGTCCGCCCTCCAGGAAGTTTTCTGGTGGCTCCACCTGGCAATCATCCTGGGATTCGCCGTCTACATCCCCTTCTCCAAGCACATCCACATGGTGGCCGCTCCCCTCAACGCCTACTTCCGCTCCCTGGAGCCCCGGGGAACGCTGGAGACCATCGACTTGGAAAACGCCGAACGGTTCGGCGCAGGACGGGTCCAGGACTTCACCTGGAAACAGCTCCTGGACGGATACGCCTGCGCCGTATGTGGCCGTTGCTCCGACGCCTGCCCCGCCAACTTCACGGGCAAGGTCCTGTCGCCCATGCACATCGTGGAAAACCTTAAGGAACACATGATAACCATCGGGCACCAGGGGACGCGGGACCCCGACCACGTTGAGCCCCAGCCCATCATCGACCACGCCATCCCCGAGCAGGCCATCTGGGACTGCGTTTCCTGCGGGGCCTGCATGGAGGAATGCCCGGTGGTGGTGGAGCACGTCCCGACCATCATCGACCTTCGCCGGAACCTGGTGCTGGAAGAATCGAAGATCCCGGAAACCGGGATGAATGCCCTGTTGAGCATGGAGCAGCGGGGGCATCCCTGGCGGGGGACCCAATTCTCCCGCACCGACTGGGCCGAGGGACTGGAAGTCCCCACGATGGCGGAAAACCCGGACGCCGAAGTGCTGTTTTGGGTGGGGTGCACCGCCGCCCTGGAACAGCGCAGCCAGGGCATCGCCCGCTCCATGGCCAAAGTACTCAAGTCCGCCGGCGTCAACTTCGCCATTCTGGGCGAGGAAGAGACCTGCACCGGCGATCCGGCACGGCGCATGGGGAACGAGTATCTCTTTCAGATTCTCGCCCAGCAGAACGTCGAAACCATGAACCAGTACAACGTCCAGACGGTGGTCACCATCTGCCCCCACTGCTTCAACACCATCAAGAACGAGTATCCCCAGTTCGGGGGCAACTACGAGGTCCTGCATTACAGCCAGTACGTCGACCGGCTTATCCAGCAGGGACGGGTCAAGCCCGTCCGCATGATTGATGCGACCGTGGCCTACCACGATTCCTGCTACCTGGGCCGCCACAACGGGGTCTACGACGAACCACGCAACGTCGCCCGGGCCATCCCCGGATTGAAGCTGGTGGAGATGGAACCCCGCTGCCGCCAGCGCGGGTTCTGTTGCGGGGCCGGCGGGGGACACATGTGGATTGAGGAGAGCCAGGGCGACCGGATCAACCACGTCCGCACCGATCACTTCCTGGAAACCGAGGCCGACACCGTCGGGGTTTCCTGCCCCTTCTGCCTCCAGATGATGACCGAGGGAATCCAGTCCAAGGGGCGCGACGGGGAGAAGCAGGCCAAGGATGTTCTGGAAATCCTGGCGGACAGCCTGGAGGAGTAGAAGACCCCGCCATGCCCGAGACCAAACCCTTCTCCCTCCTCGTGGTGCCGGACGACGAACCCCCCGTCCTTTCCGGCACGCCATACGATGCGCGAGCCCGGGAGCTTTCCGTTGACACCGCCTGGCATTACGACCGTCCGGCCGATGACGACGCAACCATCGCCCGCATCGGCGAAGCCGACGCCGTAATTAACATCCGCTCTTCCGTGCAGTTCCCTGAGAACGTGCTGGCGGTCTGTCCCAATCTGAAAATCCTGTCGGTCTGGGGCACCGGCGTGGACCATGTGGACCTGGCCGCCGCGGAGCGGTTGGGAATCACCGTCTCCAACACCCCGGCTTATGGTGCCCCCTACGTGGCGGAACACGCGCTGACCCTGGCTCTGGCGGTATCGCGGCAGATTGTGGAAAACGACCGGTTCATCCGGGAAGGCGGCTGGACCAGGGGCTTCATCGACGAGCTTTATGGGAAGACGCTGGGCGTGGTTGGAACGGGAGCCATCGGGCAACGCATGGTGCAGCTGGGACAGGGTATCGGCATGAACGTCATTGCCTGGACCCGCAACGCTACGCCAGAACGCGCTGCCGAGTATGGGATCGAGTTCGTCGCCCTGGAAGAGTTGTTCGCCCGGTCCGATGTCGTCTCCCTCCACGTAACCCTGACGCCGGAAACCGAGAAGCTGATCGGAGAGCCTCTCCTGGCCCTGATGAAGCCCACCGCCATCCTGGTCAACACCGCCCGGGGAGCGGTTGTGGACGAGGACGCGCTGCTCACCGTCCTGCGGGAGGGCCGGATCGCCGGCGCCGGTCTGGATGTTTTCGAAGCGGAGCCGCTCCCATCCCCACACCCCTTCAAGGGCCTGCCCAACGTCACCCTATCCGCTCACGTGGGAGGCATGGCGTACAACGGGACGATGCGGGGTCTGGAAATGTCGGTGGAGAACCTGGAAGCCTTCGCTGCCGGGCATCCGATCAACGTGGTTGCCCACGGCTCACGCCGCTAGGACCCACGCAGCCCGTTCCGCAGTCGCCGATCCTGTGGACGTTTCCAGCCTCGGCAAATTGCTGGTCATCGCCGGACTTGCTGCGGTAGTGGCCGGCGTCGTCCTGATACTCGGGCCCAAGATTCCGTGGCTGGGACGCCTGCCCAGCGACCTGGTAATCCGGCGCGAGGGGTTCACCCTGTTCTTTCCGCTGGCATCCATGATTATCGTCAGCGTACTGCTGACTATCCTGGTAAACCTGTTTTTCCGGCTGTTCAAGTGATGCTTTGGCCTTCAGATCCCGAACCGTGCTCCGTCGCAGAAGGCTCGTCGTTACCGTCCTGCTGGCCGCCGTCGTGCTGGGTGTCGTTGTGGTGAGTTTCTGGGGACAGCTGGAGCGACGGTTTGTGTTCTTCCCCACCAGGGACGTGGCGGCCACTCCGGCGGATTTCGGCGTGGAGTTCGAGGATGTTTACTTCACAACGTCCGATGGGCTACATCTCAACGGATGGTATGTCCCCGGAAGAGGCGAAACGGTGTGGCTGTGGTTCCACGGGAACGGCGGTGATCTGGGACACCGGGCTGAGGAGATGGCCCTGTTCCATCACAAGGTGGGGGCCAACGTCTTCATCTTCGACTACCGGGGATACGGCAAGAGCGAAGGCCAACCCTCCGAGCGTGGGACCTACCGGGACGCGCGGGACGCGTTGGAGTACCTGGAAGGAAGGCCAGATGCCAAGGGAAAGAGGATCGTCTACTTCGGGCGTTCGCTGGGAGCAGCGGTGGCGGTCGAATTGGCGGTGGAGCACGCTCCGGCCGGACTGGTCCTGGTTTCGCCGTTCACTTCGCTGCGGGACATGGCCAAGCTGTCCCACCCGTTGGTCCCCCTGGCGGCCTGGGTCGCAGGAGACCGCTACGACTCCGCCGCCCGCATCGGAAAAATTCACCGGCCCGTGCTCATCATGCACGGAGAGCATGACGAAATCGTACCGGTTCAACAGGGAGAAGCCCTGTCCCGGGCGGCAAACGATCCCAAGACCTTCCGCCTGCTCCCTGGCGCCGGGCACAACGACACCTTCTACGCCGGCGGGCCGGTCTACTGGGAACAGTTGAATGAATTTCTGCGCTCCCTCCCAGAATAGCAGCCACACCCCTGGAACCAAGGGGGCCTTCCCGGTTGCCCAAGGGACGATCAAACGCCGGAAAGAACCTCGGTGGACATCCCAAGAACGATCAAATCGGGACGGGCATTTTCCACGAAAGTCGCGACATCTTCGAGGACATCCCGCGCCTTTTCCGGGTCGTTGGAGACGACGGCAACGACCAGGGTCAGCCCCTGGCGCCGGTTGTCTCCACCTTCCTCTGAGACGGTGGCGTTGAACCGGGTGTGTATCCTGGAAACCAGCGACTTCGCCGCCTGGCGCCGGTCCTTCAGGCTGCGTGACATGGGGAGGTGGAGCTCCAGATGGCCTACTGCAACGTGCATGGTTTCGTTTAGTGACGACGGCTTTAAGATGCTGCGCCTAAGGGACGGGACGTTTCGGCCACTGCCTTCAGGTCAAATCGGGCAGGGTTGACCCGCCAAACGCTACAATATAGATTATATTCCAACGCGCTCGAGCGGGTATCCGGCGGGGTGTGGCCACGGATGAGGCCCAAAAGGGCTGGAAGACTTCCGGTGGCTCGGAGGGCCCCCGCTGGACAAGGAGGCGGTCAGCCTATGGCCCATAGCTCTCCGGAACATTGGGACCAAGTAGCCATGGTCCCCGAGGTGGTGGTAACCCGCCTGCCCCAGTACGTCCGGGTCCTGAAGGAACTGGCGGCCCAAGGCGTCCAGGTAGCGAACTCCCAGCAACTGGGCGAACATCTCCAAGTCACGCCGGCCCAGATTCGGAAGGACCTGAGCTATTTTGGGCGGTTCGGCAAGCAGGGGAGAGGATACCACATTGGCACGCTTCTGGAGGAGCTGCAGCATATCCTGGGCCTGAACGAGCAGTGGAACGTCGCCGTGGTGGGAGTGGGAAGGCTCGGGAAGGCTATTCTCAGCTACCCCGGGTTCACCCCAGACGGTTTCCACATCGTGGCGGCGCTGGACAACAACCAGGAGCTGATCGGGCAACAAGTTGAAGGAGTCACCGTCCGGCCCATGGAGGACCTGCCTCGGGTGGTTGAGCAGCACAACATCCAGATCGCGGTGGTGGCGGTTCCCAGCCGGTTCACCCAGACGGTGATCGACAACCTGGTGGGGTGCGGGGTGCGTGCGATCCTGAACTATGCCCCGATATCGCCCCAGGTGCCGACGGGGGTCAACATCCGTAACATTGATCCGGTGCTGTCCCTGCAGTCCATGACCTACTTCCTGGCCAACGGCACCAGCGGGGGATAGTTACTGGAAAGCTACTGGGGCGGCCCGGGCGGAGGCTGTCCCACTCCTGGTGACCCACCCGGGCGCCGCCGCCGCCGAGCGATTCCGACCCTGACCTGGGCCCGGCGCAGCGAGCGCAAAGCCTCTTCCAACTGTTCGTCGGATTCCCGGTTCCTGATCCGTTCCTGGGCCCGGTCAATGGCCTCCTGGGCGCGCTGCTCGTCGATTTCGTCGGACCGTTCTGCGGCGTCGGCCAGGACGGTGACCTTGTTGGCCAAGACCTCCATGAAGCCGCCGGTAACGGCAAGGTAGGCTTCCTCCCCGCCTTTCCGTATTAGCAACTCGCCGGGCTGAAGGACAGTCATCAAGGGCGCGTGGTGGGGAAGGATGCCCAACTGTCCCTCGATCCCCGGAGCAACCACGGCATCTACTTCGTCAGAGTAGACCTGCCGTTCCGCGGTGATTATTTCCAGCAACATCGGAGCCATGGTTAGTTCCTACGCCGCCGCCTGCATCTGCTCGGCTTTCTCCAGAGCCTCGTCGATGGTGCCCACCATGTAGAAGGCCTGCTCGGGAAGGTCGTCGTGCTTGCCGTCGAGGATTTCGGCGAATCCTCGCACAGTCTCGCGGAGCGGAACGTATTTGCCGGGCTGGTTGGTGAACGCCTCGGCGACGAAGAAGGGCTGGGTCAGGAATCGCTGGATGCGCCGCGCCCGGAACACGGTCATCCGGTCTTCCTCGGAAAGCTCCTCAATCCCCAAGATGGCGATGATGTCCTGCAGGTCCCGGTAGCGCTGGAGCACCTGCTGAACGCCCCGGGCAACGCGGTAGTGCTCATCGCCGACGATCCGGGGTTCCAGGATGCGGGCGAAGGAAGCCAGCGGGTCCACTGCCGGGTACAAGCCCTGGGCGGCCAGGGAGCGCTCCAGGGACACCACGGCGTCCAGGTGGCCGAAGGTGGTGACGATGCCGGGGTCGGTGTAGTCGTCGGCAGGGACGTAGATTGCCTGGAAGGAAGTGATGGATCCGGTGCGGGTGGAGGTGATCCTTTCCTGCAGGGCGCCCATCTCCGTGCTCAGAGTCGGCTGGTAGCCCACCGCCGACGGCATTCGTCCGAGCAGCGCCGACACTTCCATTCCGGCGAGAATGTAGCGGTAGATGTTGTCAACGAACAGCAGAACGTCCTGGTGTTGTTCCTCACGGAAGTATTCGGCCATGGTCAGGCCGGTCAAACCGATGCGGGCCCGCACGCCGGGGGTCTCGTTCATCTGGCCGAACACCAGGACCGTGCTGTTCAAGACGCCGGACTCCTGCATTTCGTGCCAGAGGTCGTTGCCTTCCCGGGAGCGTTCCCCCACGCCAGCGAACACGGATACACCCTGGTGGACCGCGCCGATGTTGCGGATAAGCTCCTGGATGATTACGGTCTTGCCCACGCCGGCCCCGCCGTAAGCGCCGACCTTGCCGCCCTTGGGGAAGGGGGTTATCAAGTCAAAGACCTTGATCCCCGTTTCCAGCAGCTCGATGGTGGGGTTCTGGTCCTCAAAGGCTGGAGCAGGGCGGTGAATCGGCCAGTTTTGACCAGCCTCGACCGGGCCGAGATTGTCCAGGGGAGTGCCGGTGACATCGAACAGCCGGCCCAGGGTTTCCGGTCCCACGGGAACGGAAACCTTGACGCCGGTGTCGTTGACCTCGGTTCCCCGGGCCAGGCCGTCCGTCGAGCCCAGGGCCAGGCACCGGACCCAGTTGTTGCCGATATGCTGCTGAACTTCCAACACCAGTCTTTCGCCGTTGTTGTCCAGTTCCACCGCGTCAAACAGGTTGGGGAGCTGGTCCGCCGGGAACTCCACGTCCACGACGGTCCCGATAACCTGCACTATCTTTCCCACTGCCATGCTTTTCTCCTGTTGCCGGATGGGTGCCCGGTTTTGGCGCTAAATCCTCAAGTACAGGGCGCGGGGATCAATGGAAACGGATTCGTTCTCCAGGTCCAGGCTGATCTTCCAACGCTGCATCATGTCGGCGCCTATGATCAATTCCTCGGCCAGACCGTCCGCCACGTAGTAGGAGTATTGCAAATTAATGCCTTCCACGTCGACGTCCAAGCTGATGGTCTGGTCCACAGTGAAGGTTTCCTGTCCGTCGGCCATGGTGAATCTTATGGGACTGGCGGAGGCAACGATGTCGCCCAGATGTTCCGCAATGTCCTTTCGCACGAAGGAGGCCCCGGCTCCGGTGTCGTACATTGCCCAGACGGTGGCACTGTTGCGGTTCCCGCTGACGGTGTAGTCTTTGATTATCAGTCCCACGCCGCCCTAGCCTTCCAGGGCGATCTGCCCGCCCACCAAGTCCAGAAGTTCATTGGTAATGCTGTCCTGCCGCAGCTTGTTCATCACCAGGGTCAGTTCCTCGGCCAATGAGTTGGCATTGTCGGTGGCGCTGCGCATGGCCACCATCCGGGCCGACTGCTCGCTGGCCACCGCTTCCAGCATGGCGTGATAGACCTCCATGTCCACGAACTGGGGCAGCAGCGTTCCCAGCACCGTCAGCGTATCGGGCTCGTAGATATAGCCGGACCGTTGCGACGGGTCCAAAGGGGTCGGGTCGACGGGAAGCAGCTTCTCGACCACCGCCTGTTGGGACATGGTGGAAACGAAGCGGGCATAGACCAGGTACACCTCGTCCACTTCCCCCTGCTCGTAGGACTCGATAACCATGCTGGAAATGGGGGTGGTGTCGGTGAGGACCGGCTGGTCGCCGAGGTCGGTGAACACCGCCTGAACGTCCTGGCCGGAACGGACCATGAAGTCCCGCCCCTTGCGGCCCACCACCACCGTACGTACTGGGGATTCCTGGGCCAGGATGAACTGGGCCACCCGGCGGTTGATGGTGGAATGGAGCCCTCCTGCCAATCCGCGGTCGGGTGTTATGGCAACCACGCCGATCCGCTGCACTGGCCGCACCTGCAGCAGCGGGTGGACCTGAGTAACGTCTTCGCTGGGCTGGGCGGCCAGGTCGGCGATGACCTCTCGGATCTTTTCCGAATACGGACGCCCAGCGAGGGTCGCGTTCTGGGCGCGGCGCATCTTGGACGCGGCCACCAGCGACATGGCGTTGGTGACTTTGCCGGTATTCTGGACGCTGCGAATGCGCCTTCTGATATCTCTGACGCTGGGCATAGACTAACCCTGCTGGTGTGTCATCCCCGGCCGGGCCGGTTGGTTAGCTGAAGCTTCCCTTGAAATCGGTGATGGCCTGGGTGAGCTGGGGCTCGATGGCCTCGGTTATGTCCCTGGCTTCGGCCACCGCGGCGCAGATGTCCGGGTGGGTGGTGGAGACGTAACGCAGCAACTGTTCCTCGAAGGCTCCGCAGCGGTCCAGGGGAACATCGTCCATGAGACCAGCGTTCACGGCAAACAGGATTACCACCTCGTTTTCCAGCGAAAGGGGCTGGTACTGGGGCTGCTTCAACACCTCGGTGGAGAGCTGCCCCCGGGCCAACTGGGCGCGGGTGGCCGCATCCAGGTCGGCGGTGCCGAACTGGGCGAAGCTGGCCAGTTCCCGGTACTGGGCCAGGTCGAGCCGCAGCCGTCCGGCCACGCGGCGGATAGCCCGGGTCTGGGCGGCTCCGCCCACCCGGGACACGGAGAGGCCGACGTTCACCGCCGGACGGATGCCTGAGTTGAACAACTCGGGCTCCAGGTAGATCTGGCCGTCGGTAATGGAAATCACGTTGGTCGGGATGTAGGCTGACACGTCCCCGGCCTGCGTTTCAATGATGGGCAGGGCGGTCAGAGACCCGCCTCCCAGGTCGTCGTCCAGGCGGGCCGCCCTTTCCAGCAGGCGGCTGTGCAAGTAGAACACATCCCCGGGATATGCCTCCCGACCGGCGGGACGGCGGAGGAGCAGGGACATCTGGCGGTAGGCCCAGGCGTGCTTGGTCAGGTCGTCGTAGACGATCAGCACATCCTTGCCCTCGGCCATGAACTCCTCGCCCATGGCACAGCCGGCATAGGGGGCGATGAACTGCAGCGGGGCGGAGTCGGAGGAGCCGGCGTTGACCACGATGGTGTGCTCCATCGCGCCGTTTTCCTCCAGGGTTCCCACCACCTGGGCAACTTTCCCCTGCTTCTGCCCGATGGCGACGTAGATGCAGATCAGGTCGCCGCCCTTCTGGTTGATGATGGCGTCCAAGGCTATGGCGGTCTTTCCGGTGGACCGGTCGCCGATGATCAATTCCCGCTGTCCCCGTCCGATGGGAATCATCGCGTCAATGGCCTTGATTCCCGTCTGGACTGGAGTATCGACGGACTTGCGGACGACCACGTTGGGGGCCACCTGCTCCACTGGGCGAGTGCCGGAGGTTGCGACCGGGCCCTTGCCGTCCAAGGGCCGCCCGAGAGGATCCACGACTCGTCCGATGAGACCCTCCCCCACCGGGACTTCGATGATCTGCCCAGTGGAACGGACGCGGTCGCCTTCTTTCACGGCGTTGGGATCGCCGAGAATGGAGGCGCCAACGATGTCGGACTCCAGGTTCATGGCCAGTCCCAGGATCTCATTGCCGAAGTCCAGGAGTTCGTTGGAGCGGACTCCCTGCAGGCCCTGGATGCTGGCGATGCCATCGCCCACCTGGACCACCGTGCCGACGTCGACAAGGGTAAGGTCTCCGCCAAATTCTTCTATTTGGCGCCTGATCAGCGAAACGATTTCCTGACCCCTAATTGCCATAGAAGTCTCCTTAAAGCCGGTCTGTTAACCGGATTGCACGGTGCCGGAACGGATTTGTCGGCGCATTTCTTCCAACCGGGCCCGGGTGCTGCCGTCCAGAAGCTGGTCGCCTACCTGGATGATGATTCCGCCCAGGATCGATTCGTCCACGCGGGCGGAAACCACGACCTCCTTGCCGGTCAGGTTCGCGGCAAAGGAAGTGACTCGCTCCAATTCCTCGTCCTCCAGCGGTACGGCTGAAGTGACCTCGACCCGCTGCCGCCCCAGATGGGTGTTCAGCAGCCGGGTGTAGGCCTCGTGTACGGACGGGAGGGAATCCGCCGCCCGGCGAGTCACCAGCAGCGACACCAGATTCCTCACCAGCGGGTCCAAATCCGCCAGCACGGCGTCCACCGCGCTGGTCTTGGACTCCAGCGGTACTTCGGCGTGGGCGAGGAAGGCGCTGAACTCGCCGTCCTGGACGACCTGGCTGGCGAAAGCCAGTTGCTCCGCCCAGGGCTCCAACTGCCCCCGGTCAACGGCCAACTCGAACAACGCCTGGGCGTACCGCTGCCCGGCTACCTCCTGCGCCATGGATCAGGTATCCTGCCGCATGTTGGCGCCGCTTTCGTCCAGGACCTGCTCAATGAGATCCTGGTGGGCCTGACGATCCACCGAGCGGCGGATAACCCGCTCGGCTGCGGTTATGGCTAGGTCGGCGAATCCCGACCGGACCTCTTCCACGGCGGCATCGCGTTCGCGCTGGATGTCGGCGCGGGCCCGCTCGATGAACGCATCCGCTTCCTGGCGGGCGCGTCCCATCTCTTCCTCACGGTAGCGGTCCGCCGCCTCCCGGGCCTGGTCCAGCAGCCGCTGTCCTTCCCGGCGCGCTTCGTTGAGCTGCTCTTGGATGGCGGCCTGGGAGCTTGCCGCCTCAGCCTGAGCGCGGTCGGCCGCGGCGAGGCTTTCCCTGATCCGCTCCGAACGCTGGTCCATGGCACGGAGCAGCGGCTTGTAAGCGAAGACGTAGAGAACCGCCAGCAGTATGCCGAAGTTCACCACGTAAACTATGAGTGTGGGGAGGTTAATCCCTAATTGTGTCACTGCAATCCCCCGGTGCGTTCCAGCTTGTGCAGCCTAGACCACGAAGAGCAGGATGACCGAGACAATCAGCGCGTAGATGCCCAGCGCCTCCGCGAAGGCGATGGCGAGGATCATGTTGGTGGTGATGGAGCCGGCCGCCTCAGGATTCCGCCCGATGGCGTTCATTGCGCCCGCTCCAAGGATGCCGATGCCGATGCCCGGGCCGATCACCCCGACGGCGATGGCGATTCCCGCTGCCAGCAACTTGGCCGCTTCGCCGGTTAACGCCTGCAAAAGAACCATTTCCATTTTTCCCGATGCCTCCTATGTATAACCGAGATGCGTTGTTCGGTTCGGAACTATTTGTGGTCTCCGGTCAGTGTTCCTCGTGGCTCACGGCCACCGAGAGGAACACCAGGGTAAGTCCGGCGAAGATGACGGACTGGATCAGACCCACCAGCAACTCCAGCCCGTATACGAAGTTGGTGGCCACCAAGGGGACCAGGAAGGTGATCATCACGACCAGAATCTCGCCGGCGGTCATGTTCCCGAACAACCGGAAGGTGAAGCTCACCACCCGGATGAGTTCGCTGATGAACTCCAGGATGCCGACAAAGATGTCGATCAATCCCTGGAACAGCCCCTTGCTGAAGATGCTGCCGATGGCGACAAATTTCTTGAGATAGCCGAACCCGTGGGCCTTGAACCCCCAGAACTCCACAAATACGAAGGACACGAGGGCCAGGGCCAGGGGCATGTTCAGGTCTGTGCCGGCGGGTCGAATCAAATGGACCTTGATGAGGTCGTGATCGTCTACGAAACCCAGGAACTGGTAGACGGGGAGCAACCCTAACCAGGCGTTGAACAGTACGAAAAAGAAGATGGTAGCAACTACAGGGAAGGCCTTCCGGGCCATCTGCGAGCCCAGGACTCCGGTGGAAAAGTTGATAATGCCTTCAAAGAGGGTCTCGATGACGCTCTGGAACCGGCCCGGGACAAGGCTCCTGTGACGGGCTCCCAGGACGAAAAACAGGATTATGATTATGCTGACCACCCAAGTGGAGAGCATCGTGTTGGTGACGGCGAAATCGGTAATTCCCAGGGGGGTGGAATGGTGTTCCTCTTTGGCATCCCCCTCGGACTCACCGTGGTCTCCGGAGCTGGTGTCTTCCTTGGCCTGGGCCTCGCCGTGATCGCCGACCTCTGCTTCGAGGCCATACCCCAGGTGCTTGTGGCGGACGGAAGCGGGGAAGACGGGTTGCGGGGGAAGGTGAATTTCAGGCTGGGGGACCAGGGGGTCCGAGTCCAGTATCGCGGAGCCGATGGCCCCCCGGACCAGGCCCACCACCAAAAGCACCACCAATACCACGCCAACCGCAATACCCAGGCGCTTGACGGCAGCACCGGACACGGCTAGCTGTCCCTTCCGTTGCTGGCGGACCCATACAGGATCGGCAAGACCATCTTGTAGACACCCCAAAATGCGGCAACGCTGCCCAGTACCGTCCCGATTATAGTGAGTAAGGGCAATGTTCCAAGGGTATTATCGAGAAACACCCCACCGGTGACGCCGATGACGATGCAGGCCGCAACATACCAGCCCAACCCGGTGAGCTTCAGTGCAGTTACCCACCAAGGGGCACCCATCACGAAACCTTGAGGATGTTATCACCCGTGTTTTTAATTGTCAATTTGGCCTGGTGACAACGATAACCTAGCATGGCGTTACGAAAAAGCCCCAGCCGTAGCTCGGCTGGGACTTTTTGGACCGTTCAAGGCAAAAGCCGCTGGATTACGGGCCGCCTGTTTGGCGTCTGCCAAAATCTTCCAGATCAAGATCATTGATAAAGTCAGTGAAGGCGGACATCCGCTTCAATTGCTCCTCGTCGACAGGAGCGGGCTCAGGCTGGTCCGGTTGGTCCGGCACGATGGGTTTGCCGGTCTCTTTGTCCAGCAGAACCCCTGCTTTTTCCATCACGGATTCGTCTGCGAAAATTGGGACCTGCGTCCGCACGGCCAGGGCCATCGCATCGCTGGGCCGCGAATCGATCTCCTTGAGGTCTCCGTCCATTTGTATGACTATCTTCGCGAAGAAGGTATCGTTCTGGAGGTCGCTGACAAGGATATGCTGAACCTGCCCGCCCAGAGTGTCGATGACGGTCCTGAGGAGGTCGTGAGTCAAGGGGCGGGGTACGCTGAGATCCTGGAGCTTGACCGCAATGGCATCCGCTTCCGCGGGCCCAATCCAGATGGGCAAATACCGGTCGGACTCTTTCTGCCGGAGTATGACCACCCGCTGGTAGTTCATGGGGCTAACCCGTATGCTGTCGACGCTCATTTCCAGCATCAATCTGCCTCCACTCGCGGTCTGACCGGACAAGAATTGTATTCCCCGCCGAAAACCAATGTCAACCCGGACTAACGACGACGGGTTGGACTGGGTAACGTTGAACGTTACCAACCCAGGCACAGAATTCAAGGGTCTGCACAAGGAAGGGTCGGAGAGAAAACTGCGGGATGAGAAGGCCGGAGGCAAACCGCCGCACTGTAGTAGAGCAACGACACACGAAAACCCACGGCAAGACCGGGACGCCATGCGCTGGGTCATCCAGCCGTGTGGGCCTTCAAAGTACGCGGGTGATTGAAAGACCACTAGCTCGCACAGCCGGGGCACCGGGCGGGTGTACCCAGCCCGGCGCCCCGGTTTCACAACGCTCTACCGTGCCCTGGAGTGTAAGGAGGGTTAATCGTCGTAGGGCACCGGGGAGGGGAGTCCGGCGCCGCTGCTAACCAGGGTACTTCCGGCCAGAAGGTCGATTCCCTTGCGGACCGACGCGTTGAGGCTGTTGAGTTCCCTCTCAAAGGCCCGCAAAGACCGCAAGGCGTAGGCGTCCGCTTCCATGCGCTTGGCCTGGGCTTCGCTCTCGGCCAGGTCGATAATGCGCTCGGCCCGGTGCTCCGCCTCCCGGATCATGTCGTCGGCGCGCTTGCGCAGCTCATTCTGGTTGAGCTTTTCGCGAAACTCGTCCTCGGCCCTGATCTTCGCGCGTCGGGCTTCCGCCATAGCGAGGTTGATGATCTGGTCCTTTTGGACCAGCACCTCTTCCGCCGACTTAACTTCTTGAGGAATCTGCAAGCGGAGCTGGTCCACCAGCTCCATGACCTTCTTGCGGTCCATCAGGATGTTGTTGCCCATGGGCATTATCTTGCTGGTGTTTATCAGGGTTTCCAACCGGTCGACAACGTTTATGATATCGATGATGTCCTCCTTTTCCGGCCTGTCACTCCTGAGGGGCCGGCTTACCATACTTGGAATACAACGCGTCCGCCACGTGAGGAGGGACCATGCCGGTCACGTCCCCACCCAACCGGGCTACTTCTTTGAGGAGACTGGAACTGATGAACATCACGTCCTGCGATGTCATGAAGGACACCATGTCGACGCTGGGAGCCAACCGCCGGTTCATCGAAGCCATCTCGAACTCGTACTCAAAATCTGACCCGCTGCGCAATCCACGGACAATGACCGCGGCGCCCGCTTCCTGTGCGGACCGGACCACCAATCCGGCGAATTCCCGAACCTCCACATTGGGTAAATGCCCAACGGACCGGCGGAACAGATCAACCCGTTCTTCTGTGCTGAACAACAGGCTCTTGGAAGGAGTGGCATAAACTGCAACGACGACCTTTTCGAACAGGGCCGATGCACGGTTGGTAATGTCCACGTGCCCTGCCGTTACCGGATCAAAGGTTCCCGGATACAACGCAGTTACCATTCGCTACTTCCTGTCGGCCACCCTCTTAATGTAGAACTCGACCACGTTATCGCCATACCGGCGAAGGGATTCGCGGGACAAGGGGCCATAACTGGGCAGCAATTCCGCATGCCTGGAATGCCCGACAACCACAATCCCGCCCGGGGAGACCAAGCCAGGAGGTTGGGCGATCTTCTCCAGGACATCCCCCAACCGGGTCAAGCGGTACGGAGGATCAAGCATAACCAGGCGGTAAGGGCCGGGGAGGGAGTCCAGGACCCGGATTACATCGGCCTGGTACACCTTGCCTTGCCCAAGAAACCCAGTATTTTCGAGGTTGGAACGAATAACGCCGCATTGCCTGCGGTCCCGCTCCACAAAATCCGCCCACGCCGCACCCCTGCTTAGTGCTTCAATCCCCAGGCTTCCAGATCCCGCGAACAGGTCAAGGGCCCTTTCACCAAGGTAAGTCTCAGGCGAAAGGATGTTGAATACAGCGGCCCTGACCCGCTCGGTAGTCGGCCGTGCCCCTGGGGCGATGGCTCCCAAAAGGCGCCGTCCCCTCGCCGTGCCGCCCACGACCCGCATTGAAGTTCTGGGGGGCATTATAACTTGGCTCCCCATTGGAGTTTCCAGAGCAATCGGCAGTGAGTTTGAGGCATTTTTGTCATGAACTGTCGCGGTTGGGAGCGGGTTTGCACTCTACCACACCATGCATGGGTTGCCCCACCTTTAGCCCGGCGCAAGACTGAATGGGAACCGCTCTGAAGCGGTTCCCCCAGTCCCGGGGGAACATGGACAACTTCCCTATTGTCAGCCGGGGAATTACAATACCGTGAAATTCAGCCTGCGAGGAATCCACCCAGAATGAGCTTTCGCCAGGCATTGGCAGTTGCCGCCCCGGATGGGGAAACCGTGGTCACCATCGGGGTGTTTGACGGTGTGCATCTAGGACACCGGCACCTTCTCGAGCGCCTCATACAGCGCTCAGGGCCCGGGGCCGTCCCGACAGTGCTGACGTTCTCCAATCATCCATCGGCGGTGCTGCGGCCTGGTCAGCAAGTCAGTTTCCTGACTTCTCCGGACGAAAAAGTGGGACTGTTGAAGGAGTACGGCGTCGGCCTGGTAATTTCCCTGGAATTCACTGCGGAGCTTTCCCAAGTGCCAGCAACGGAATTCGCCCACCTGCTCAACACCCACCTGAATCTAAAGGGGCTGGTAGTAGGACCGGACTTCGCTTTTGGGCGGGGACGCGAGGGCACCGCAGAATTTCTCCAGGTAATCGGGCAGGAGCTGGGCTTCTGGGTCGAGACGGTGGACCCCCTGCTAGTGGACGGCTCCCCGGTGCGCAGCAGAAGGATAAGGGAGGCCATATCAGGGGGAGACCTGGAGACGGGAAACACCCTCCTGGGACGCAAGTTCAGGTTGCATGGAGAGGTCGTCCGGGGCGACGGCCGCGGGCGGGAACTGGGGTTTCCCACTGCCAATGTCAATGTCCCAGACGGAATGCTCATACCAGGCGACGCCATTTACGCGACCTGGGCGCTGGTGGACGGCCGGCGGCTCCCATCCGCCACAAGCATTGGCATCCGCCCCACCTTCGGACTCACGGAGCGCCTGGTGGAGGTCTACATCATGGACTTTGCCGAAGACCTCTACGGAAAGACAATCGGGGTTGAGTTCGTGGAAAGGCTCAGGGGCCAGGAGACCTTCTCCGGGATCGACGCTCTCATTGAACAAGTAAACCTGGACGTGGCCAACGCGCGAGCCTCGTTGGCCGCGGACGATGGAGTGCGAATTGGTTAACCAGGCGGTAATCGACCACGTCACTCAAAGGGGGGTAGCAAACATTATCTCCAGGGACGAGTTCGTGGAGATGCTGCGGTCGGGCAAGTCCCTCCGATTGAAGATGGGGTTCGACCCCAGCCGACCCGATATCCACCTGGGGCACGTGGTGGGACTACGCAAGCTCCGGGAACTCCAGGAGATGGGGCACCAGGTCATCCTCATCGTGGGAGACTGGACCGCCCAGATAGGCGACCCCAGCGGCCGCTCGGCCACGCGGCCCATGTTGACCCACGAGGAAGTCGTCTCCAACGCCGAGTCGTATATGCGCCAGTTCTTCCGGGTGGTGGACCGGGACCGAACACAGGTCGAGTGGCAGAGCCAGTGGTTCGGAGAGTTCAACCTGGCAGACGTCATCCGTCTGACCAGCCACTTCACCGTCGCACAGTTTCTGGAACGGGACGACTTTGCCAAGCGTTTCAGCGAACACCAACCCATCGCCATCACCGAGCTCCTGTACCCCCTGCTCCAGGCCTACGATTCGGTGGCCATCGAGTCCGACGTGGAGTTCGGGGGCACCGACCAGATGTTCAACCTGCTCGTGGGAAGGGACCTGCAGGAAATAATGGGACAGAAGCCGCAGCAATGCTTCCTGATGCCCATCCTGCCCGGCACCGACGGCGTGCAGAAGATGAGCAAGAGCCTGGACAACTACGTGGCGGTGGAAGAGGAACCCAACGATATGTACGGGAAGCTCATGTCGCTGCCCGACAACCTCATCGTCCCCTACTTCGACTACCTGACCGATCTCCCCGGCGCGGAATTGTCGGAAATGACCCAGGCAATCGAGAATGACACGGTCAATCCCATGGAGTTCAAGAAGCGGCTGGCCCGGGAGATTACCGCCACCTTCCATGATCCTACTGCCGCCAACGGAGCGGAGCGGAATTTCGAGCGGGTGGTGCAGCAGCGCAGCCTCCCCGAGGAAATTCCCGAGTTCCAACTGGATGCGTCGGCCGGGCGGGGAACCGGCTCGTTGAGCCGGATGCTGGTCTCGGCTGGCCTGGCATCCAGCAACGGCGAGGCCAAGCGGTTAATCAACCAGCGAGCGGTGCAGGTCATCAGTCCCGACGGGCAGTCCCGGGTAGTTGCCGAGGACTCTCTGGATGAAGGGATCAACCCGGGGGCTGTGCTGCGGGTGGGGCGGCGCCGGTTCCTACGGTTGATCTCCTGACCCTTCCCCCGGGCCATTCCGATACCCCAGGGAGTTGAACAGTGAGCGACCGAGAATCACTCATTGACTTGAACGAGCGCCGGGCCGCCTGGCAGGAACGGGCCGATGCCGCCCCGCAACGTAAACCGGCCTACAAAACCCCTTCGCAGATTCCGGTAGATGCTCTCTACATGCCGTTGGGTGACGAGTCTTCCGCAAGCTATCCCACCGGGTTCCCCGGAGAGTTTCCCTACCTGCGGGGAGTGCATCCTACCGGCCACCGGGGGCGGCTGTGGACGATGCGGATGTTCGCAGGATACGGCCTGCCGGAGGAGACCAACGAGCGGTTCAAGTTCCTGCTGGACCACGGGCAGACCGGCCTGAGCGTCGCCTTCGATATGCCCACCCTGTACGGTTACGACACCGACGCTCCCCAGGCCGAGGGCGAGTTCGGCAAGTGCGGCGTGGCGGTGTCATCGCTGGCGGACATGGAAACGCTGTTCGACGGGATTCCCCTGGACGGCATCACCACATCCATGACCATCAACAGCCCGGCGGCCATCATCTGGGCCATGTACATCGCCGTGGCGGAAAAGCAGGGCGTACCGCTGGCCAGGATGGGCGGCACCCTTCAGAACGACATACTGAAGGAGTACCTGGCCCAGAACGAGTACATCTTCCCGCCGGAGCCTTCCATGCGGCTGGTGGTGGACACGGTGGAGTTCGCCGCGGGTCACATGCCCCAGTGGAACCCCATCAGCATCAGCGGATACCACATCCGGGAAGCGGGGGCAACGGCGGCGCAGGAGATGGCATTCACCCTTGCCGACGGGTTCGAGTACGTCCGGCACTGCGTGGACCGGGGGCTGGCGGTGGACGATTTCGCCCCCCGGCTGAGTTTCTTCTTCAACGTGGACAACAACTTCTTCGAGGAGATTGCCAAGTTCCGGGCGGCGCGGCGCATCTGGGCGGCCGAGATGCGGGACACCTTCGGAGCGCGAAACCCCCGCTCCCACTGGCTGCGGTGCCACGCCCAGACCTCCGGGGCGGCGCTGACGGCTCAGCAACCGGACAACAACGTGATGCGGGTTGCGATGCAGGCGTTGGCGGCTGTCTTGGGAGGGTGCCAGTCCCTCCACACCAACTCCAAGGACGAGGCGTGGGCGCTCCCGTCGGAGGAGGCGGTGCTCCAGGCGCTCCGGACCCAGCAGATCATTGCCCATGAAACCGGAGTTGCTGAAGTCGTAGATCCGCTGGGCGGCAGCTATTTTCTGGAGTCCCTGACCAACCAGATGGAAGAGGCAGCCTACAAGTATTTCCGCACCGTGGACGATATGGGGGGAGTCATTCCGGCGCTGAAGACCGGCTACTTCCAGCGCGAGATCGCGGAGTCGGCCTATACGGCCCAACTGGAGGAGGATAGGCAGGAAAGGATTACGGTGGGGGTCAACCAGTACGCTTCCGACGAAGTTATGGAAATACCGCTGCTCCGGGTGGATGTTGAAGGCGAGCAGCGGCACATACGGAAGCTCAACGAGATACGGCGCACCAGGGACGGACGGGCCGTTGCGTCCAGCCTGAGAACGTTGGAACAGGCCGCCCGGAGCTCCGATAACCTGATGCCCCCGCTGCTGGAGGCGGTGAAGTCTTACGCTACCCTGGGCGAGATGATGGGCGTGTTCCGGGAAGTGTTTGGCGAATACCAGCCGAGCTGGGGGTTTTAGACCCAACTCGTCAGACTGATGGGGGACCTTCCCCCTTCCGCACCATACCCGAGGCAAACCCTCCATAACGAAAGCGGCCCGGGAATCCCGGGCCGTCTCTCTCTTGGCCGTGCCGCCTGCGGCGGGGCCTTGCCGTGGTGTGGCTAGGCGCGTTCTTCCTCGCGGGCGCGTTTCGCTTCTTCAACAACCCGGGGTTCCAGGTTCTGGGGAACCGGCTCGTAGTGATCAAATTCGAACCGGTAGTTGCCCCGGCCTTGGGTCAGCGACCGCAGATCCTGGGCGTAGCGCTGGACTTCAGAGTGGGGGACTTCGGCCTCGATGACAGTGTAACGGGCCTCGGGGTTCATTCCCAGGATGCGGCCCCGCTTCCCGTTCAGGTCGCTCATCACGTCGCCGGTGTAGGCGTCAGGGACATTTACGGTCAGCTTGACGATGGGCTCCAGCAGAATGGGGTTGGCATCGGCCATGCCCTTCCGCAGGGCTTGGGAACTGGCGATTTCGAAGGACATTCCCGACGAGTCCACGTCGTGGTAGCTGCCGTCGTAGATGACGGCTTTCATGTCCACCACCGGGTATCCGGCAACGACCCCCTCTTCCATTGTCTTGACGATGCCCTTCTCCACGGCGGGGATATACTCCCGGGGCACCCGCCCGCCCACGATTTCCGAACCGAACTCAAACCCCTGGTCCCGGTCCATCGGCTCCAGGCGGAGCAGGACGTGGCCGTACTGTCCGTGACCGCCGCTCTGTTTCTTGTGGCGGTATTCGGCCTGGGTAACCTTGCTGATGGTTTCCCGGTAGGGCACCCTGGGAAGCCTGGTCTCCAAATCGGCGCCGAACTTGCGCTTGATCTTCTCGATAGCTACGTCAATCTGGGCTTCCCCGAAGCCGGTGAGCACCATCTGGCTGGTTTCCACCTGGCGTGAGAGGCGCAGGCTGGGGTCTTCCTCCACTATGCGGCTGAGGGAGGTGGACATCTTGTCCAGGTCGGCCTTGGTGGCGGGATTGACCGCCACACTGTAGAACCCCTGGGGAAACTCGATGGGCTCGAAGGAAACCGCGTTGTCGCGGACGCAGAGTGTGTCGCCGGTGACGGTTGCGGCCAGCTTGCCGATGGCGCCGATGTCTCCGGCGGAAACCTCGGCGATGTTTTCCTGGGACTTGCCGCGGGGCAAGTACAATTGCCCGATCCGCTCCGACTGGTTGCGGGCGCTGTTCCAGACCTCCGAGTTGCTGCTGATGGTCCCGCGGAAAACGCGGAAGACGGAGAGCTTGCCGACGAAGGGGTCGGCAGTGGTCTTGAACACCAGGGCAGCCAGGGGAGCCCCGGGGTCAACCTCGATGTCAACTTCGCTCCCGGAGTTGTCCTTCATAATCGGCCGGTTTCCTTCCAGGGGGGAAGGCAGGAACTCTTTGACAGTCTCGACGAACTCGTCGATGCCCAAGTTCTTGGTGGCGGAGGTAGCCAGGATGGGGACCAAATCCCCGGCCAGCACGGCCTTGCGCGCTCCTGCGACAATCTCGGCGTCGGTCAGCTCCTCACCTTCCAGGTACTTATCGGCCAGATCGTCGTCTGACTCGGCGACAGCCTCAATGAGCCGTTCCCTGGCCGCTTCGTATTCGGAGGCCACTTCGGCAGGGATATCCGCCGGGGGATGGACAACGCTTACGAGCCCCTGAAAGTCGGCCCCTTCTCCCTGGGGAATCTGGAAGGGGACGCACATATTGCCAAAGGTGCCCTGGATGTCGGCGACGGTCCGGGAGAAGCCGGCGTTTTCCCGGTCCATCTTGTTAACCACGAACATGGCGGGCAGTCCCGCTTCCTGGGTGAGATTCCACGACCGCTCCGTTCCAACGTCCACGCCGGACTGGGCTGCAACAAGAATGGCCGAGGCTTCTACCACCCTCAGGGCGGAAACGACTTCGCCAACAAAATCTTCGTATCCAGGAGTATCCAGGAAGTTGTACTTGTTGGGGCCCCCGGTGCAGGAAACAAGGGTAGTCTGAACGCTGCTGCCCCGCTTTATTTCCTCCGGTTCGTAGTCAGATACCGTGTTCCCATCCTCGATGGTGCCGATCCGGGTAGTTGCCTTGGCATTGAACAGCAGGGTCTCGCACAGAGATGTCTTGCCCGACCCGCTGTGCGACAGTAGCGCAACGTTCCTGATGTTGCCCGGGTTTATGCTCGCCATACGAAAACTCCCTCTACATTCTGACGGCCGCCGCCGCGCACTGTTTGTTCGGTCGGGTTCTCCAAGGCGCGCTTGGTGGCTCCAGGTTTGGCGCCGGTTGCTGCACCAGCGCTTGCCGGTTGCTGCCGGGCACGTTATTCTACCTTCGCCCAAGGCAGCGAATACTGTTCGCATTTTATATAGCGGCGCCGCACGTTGCAACACGGGCGGATAAGATCAGGGTGCCGGGATTGACGTTCCCCCTCCATCCCGGCTCGATCATTTGGGGATAGGCAACCTCGATTCCGAAAAAGCAGGAAGTCATGCCAAAGAAAGAAGTAATAAATTCGGCAAACCTCTCTCCGGGAGCGGCTCCCCTTTCCCAGGCAACCAAGTTCGGCAACCTGGTTTTTGTACAGGGATGCACCGGCCGTCATCCCACCACCGGCGAGGCCGGCGACGGCATCCAAGAGCAAACCCGCTACACCCTTGACCGCATTCGGATCATTCTTGAGGAAGTTGGCTCTTCGCTGGACAATGTCCTCACCAACACCTGCTACCTGGCGCGGCAGGAAGACCTAGCCGGATTCAACGAGGTCTACGCGGAGTATTTCCCGGACAACCGTCCGGCCCGGACGGCTATCATCGTTGCCTTCGGAGCGGGCAATAACCTGGTGGAGGTTACTTCGACGGCCTGCATCCCCGACTGACCGGTCGGGGACACACTCCGCAACTGGCGATACGGGACCATGCGGAAGGAGAGATGGCAGCAAGGGCATACATACTCATCGAAGTAGAAGTGGGGCATGTCAGGCAGGTCGCCGAATCGATCCGGGACATACCAGGAGTAGAATTCGCCGATGTGGTCACCGGCCCTCACGACGTCATTGCCTGCGTCAACGCACCGGATATGGCGGCAGTAGCGGAAACTGTAACCGGGGGAATGCAGGGGATACGCGGCGTCCTGAAGACGATAACCTGCGTGGGATCGGGATAAGCAACCCTGGTCAGGACATTTTCTTGAACACCAGGTGGGACCGGTTCATGGTGTGGGGCCGGATTTTAATCGGCCAATCGCCCTTTTCCGACTCGGCTTTCCACCCATCGCTAAACGGAACGTCCGGCGAGTCCACCTCGTATACGGCGGCATAGCGGGCCACCCCGTTCACATCTGATGATATCAACTGGTAGCGGGTGCAACTGTGGACGCCAGGAGCGTGGCATATGTTGGGAACGTGCTCCGTATCGTAGACCCGGTTGAATTCCTCTTCCTTCTCGGCGGGAATGTCCATCTGGACCAGGTAGATGTAATCAGCCATAACTTCCTCACATGGAAAGATGATGCCTGTCCCACCACCACCCGCACTCCGAACTGGGACTTGCAGCCGGTGGTTGACCAAGGCGTTTCGGTGCCCTAAAATCCGAAGTCCAGCGACCGGCAGTGAGCCGCTCCTTCAGCGGTTCCCCTCTTCGGAGGCCGGCCGCTCCTCTTTTGTAACCAAAGGTTGCGGTCTGCCGGACCGGGCCTCGACGATGGAGCCCTAGTAGGTAAGAGCCGAGGAAACCCCCTCCGGCAGTTCCACGTCCAACGCCTGCAGGGTGTGGGCGAGGCCGTGGTAGTAGGCCACAACCACCAAGACGTCGATGACCCCCGCATCCCCGATCTGGGAACGCAGGCCCTCGAAGGTTGAATCGCTGACCCGGTGCTGCCGCAGCAATTCCAGGACAAACTGGACCACTGCCGCATCCTTGCTGTCCAGTCCGGCCGGGGCACGGTACTCGTGGATAGCTGCTATGACAGCATCGTCGATCCCCGCTTCCCTGGCGCTCCTCTGGTTCACCGTCCAGACGTAGTGGCCGGAGGCTTCCCGGGCGGCGGTGAGTACCGCCAAGGCCTTGACCCTGGGATCCAAAGGCGTCTCGAACCGGGCGTACCCGCCAAGGGTTGCCATGTACCTGGCGGCCTGGGGGTTATTGAGGATGGCGGCGTAGTTGCGGGCGACGCCTCCCCGGCTGCTCTCAATCTCATCCCAGGCTTCCTGTCCCTCCGGGGTCATGGTGTCGCGCTGTGCAAAGGGTACACGGGCCATGTCTTCTTCTCCTTGGTAATCGGTAATCGAGCCTCGGGCAATCGGGGCAAGTCAGTGTATCCACCGGGCACAAATCTTAGTTGTGCTGTGTGCTATTTCCCGTCCAAGCTGCCGGGAGGAGCTTCGTTGAAGACTTCCCCTGCATCTTCAGCTTCCAAACGGCGCCGGTTCCACGCTTCCCATGCGGCTTGAACTTCCTTTTGGCCTTCCTGCCGGCCTTCCTGCCGGCCTTTCTGCCGACCTTCCCGCCGGCCTTCTTCCAGGGCTTTGCGGCGGTTCTTTTCCGTGTATATTCTGGCAAGTACCATGTGTCCTCCTTCCACGAGGATTGCCGATACGGCGGCGGATGCGGCCGCAGCCTGCACCGACTTTGCGGTGGCGATGCTTTGGATTTCCAGCCAGCCGTGGGCGTTGACCTTGACAGCCTCGTGGACCGTGTTGGCGATGGTCAGGTAGATGGTACCAAGACTGAACAGAGCATAGAACCACCGGACGGCACTGGCCGGGATGCTGGGTATCCCCGTTCGATTCTCGTCCTCCGGGGGTTCCCGGCTCGGCGTGGGCGTTCCCGGCGCTCGATTAGCCAACCCAGACCAACCGATCCGGCCCGGCAGGCGGGCGCTCTCCGATTCCGTTAGGGAAAGCGCCCACCGGGAGTGGTCAGCCTAATCCGCCGCCTGCTGCTGGGGCGCTCCGTCCTGCTCCCACAGGGCTTCCAGGATGTTCCCGGGCGACATGGGCAGGTGTTCCATACGGGTTCCCAGGGCGTCGTGAATGGCGTTGGCAATCGCGGCCATTGGAGGAACGATGGGCACCTCTCCAACGCCGCGCACTCCGAAGGGATGGCCGGGATTGGCGACTTCGACAATCACGGTGTCGATCATGGGCAGGTCCAGGCTGGTGGGCATGCGGTAATCCAGGAAGCTGGAGTTGACCATTGAGCCCTCATCGTTCATGTAGTACTCCTCGTTGAGGGCCCAGCCGATGCCCTGAACCACACCGCCCTGCATCTGACCTTCGACGTAGCTGGGGTGGATGGCCTTGCCGGCATCCTGGGTGGCGGTGAAACGGAGCACGGTGACCTTGCCGGTGTCCGGGTCCACCTCCACGTCGGCGACCTGGGTGCTGAAGGCGCCGCCTGCTCCTTTGGGGTCAACGCTAACCTGGCTGGAGACCGGGCCACCGGTGCGGTTGAGCTGGCCGGCCAGTTCCTTGAAGCTCGTCTTCAACTCGGGCTCGGACTTGTGCTGGAAGGTGCCGTCAACCAACTCCACGTCCTCGGCGGAAACGTCCCAGATGCTGGAGACGCGGTCGATCATCTTCTGCTTGACGTCCTGGGCGCACTCGTAGGCCGCCCAGCCGCTGGCGAAGGTGACCCGGCTGCCGCCGGTGAGGAAGGTGTAGCCCACCGAGTCGGTATCGGCCACGCTGGGGTGAACGTCCTCGGCGGGGATGCCCAGCACTTCCGCAGCCTGCATGGCGATGGAAGCGCGGGTCCCGCCAATGTCGGTGGAACCCTCAACCAGGGTGATGGTCCCATCGGGATTGACGCCGATGCTGCAACTGGACTGCATTCCGATGTTGAACCAGAACCCGGTGGCGACACCCCGTCCCCGGTTGGGGCCCTCCAGCGTAGTGTTGTAGTGCTCCGAGTTGCGAGCGGCTTCCAGGCACTCAACATTGCCGATGCGGGGGTAGACCGGGCCGTCGACCCGCCTGGTGCCTTCCCTGGAGGCGTTCCTGAGACGGAATTCTAGGGGGTCCATACCCAGCTTGCGGGCCAACTCATCCACGACCTGTTCGCCACCAAAGGCCGCAATGGGAGCGCCGGGGGCGCGGTACGGGGCGACCTTGGGCTTGTTGTCCACGACATCGTATCCCTGGGAACGGACGTTTTCGATATCGTAAGGGGCAAAGAGGCACTGCGCTCCCATGGTAACCGGAGAACCGGGGAAGGCGCCGGCTTCCATGGCCAACGTAGCATCCGCGGCGACTATCTTGCCGTCGCTGGTGGCTCCCATCTTGATCTTCATCCACGCGCCGGAGGTGGGCCCGGTGCTCTCGAAAACATCAATGCGGGACATGAGGATCTTGACCGGCTGTCCGGTCTTCTTTGAAAGCAAAGCCGCCACCGGCTCCAGGTATATGGGAATTTTCCCACCGAACCCGCCCCCAATCTCCATGGGGACAACGGTAATCTTGGAAACCGGCAAGTCGAGGACCTTGGCCAGCGACTCACGCACGGCAAAGGAGCCTTGCGTGCTGGTCCATACCTTCAACTGCCCATCGGCGTTCCACAAGGCGGAACCGTTCTGCGGTTCGATGTATCCCTGGTGGACCATCGTGGTGGTAAATTCCCGTTCGACAACCACGTCGGCCTTGGCAAATCCCTCGTCCAGGTCGCCCAACTCGTAGCTGAAATGAGTTGCCACGTTGCTGTGCTTGTCGGTTGATTCGCCGAGGTCGGTGGTGGTCATGTCTTCGTGGAGGAGCGGAGCGCCGTCGGACATGGCGGACTGGACGTCGGTGACCGAGGGCAGCACCTCGTATTCGACTTCGATGAGATCGACCGCGATGCCGGCGATGTGGGGATTGATGGCGGCGACTCCCGCGATGGGGTGGCCTTTGTACAGAGCCTTGTCCCGCGCCAACACGTTGTCGCTGGCGTGGCGCATCCCCTGGTCCGGGTTTTCCATGGAGGAGATGGGCAGGTCCTTGACCGTAACCACGGCCTTGACCCCGGGGTAGGCCTCGGCCTTGCTGGTGTCAATGGACTTGATGCGGGCGTGAGCATGGGGGCTGCGGAGCACCTGTCCGTGCAGCAGTCCGCTCATCTGGAAGTCTCCGCCATACTTGGCCCTGCCGGTGACCTTGTCGGCCCCGTCATGACGGATGGGCCGGGTGCCAACCACGTTGTAATCCGTGTTGGACAGCACGATATTTGCCATAACCAACCACCTCGATTTTTGGGTCTGGAATGTCTGCCGGATGATGCGCCGATTGTAACATACGGTTCCGCCGGTCTTCTAACCGGGGGCCGCTACGGGCACTTTCGGGACAACCTCAAAGAAGCATTGTGAACGCAGGTTGGAATGCGCCTCCGGCGGAGGCGGGGTATACTTGAGCAACCGTTGCAAAATCGGAAACAAAGCAGGAGTCCGCATGGAACCCCTCAGCGATATCCGGGTCCTGGCGGTGACCGTGTTCCTGGCCGGCCCATACCTGAGCATGACCCTGGCCAGGATGGGAGCCGAGGTCATCAAGGTGGAAATTCCGGGGCGCGGCGACCCGGTGCGGGGCAACGGCCCCTTCGCCGGCCCGGAAGGCATCCACAACACCCCCCAGACCAAGCAGGACATCGCCACCCGGTTCCTGAAGCGCACCCAGGGCGTCAAAAGCGTCACCCTGAACCTGCGGGACCCAAAGGGACGGGAGATGTTCCTCCAAATGGCCCGCCAGTCGGATATTGTCCTGGAGAACCTGGCTCCCGGCTCCATGCGCCGTCTCGGGTTGGGTTACGACGACGTATCCGTGGTCAACCCGGGCATCGTCTACTGCTCCATCGCGGGTTACGGGCAGACCGGCCCCTACGCCGACCGTCCGGCCCACGACCCCCAGATTCAGGGGATGAGTGGGTTGATGGACATTAATGGCGACGCCGACGGGCCTCCGACCAAGGTGGGGTTCTACATCGGCGACCTGGTAACTCCCCTGTTCGCCGCCTACTCCATCATGGGCGCCCTGCGGGAGAAGGAGCGCACCAGCAAGGGTCAGCACCTGGACGTTTCCATGATGGACACCCTGGCAGCGCTAATGTTCATGGAAAACCTGGAAGAGGACGTGGAAGCCGGCAATCCCCTCCGCACCGGCAACACCAGCCGGGGCGGCCCGACCGGCCTGTACCACGCCTCGGACGCCGACCTTATAATCACCGCCGCCAGCGACGATCAATGGAGGCGGTTGTGCGGTGCGCTGTCGGCGCCGGAACTGTTGGAGGACCCCCGCTTCACTGACTACACTTCCCGCTCCACCAATGTCGCGGATGCCCGGGCCGAGGTGCAGAAGCGGGTGGGCAGGATGACCCAATCCGAAATTCTGGCCCGGTTGGAGGAGTCCGATGTCCCATGCGGGCCGGTGCGCACGGTGCCGGACATCATGGCCGACCAACACTTCTACGAGAGGGGAACTCTCCAGCCGATGAGGCATGCCGGTATGGAAGACCCGGTTCCGGGAGGAATAGCCTCGGGGTTCCCCGTTGTCTTTTCCGGCGGTTCATTACCCACTTTGTGCGGCGCGCCGACGCTGGGGATGCACAATGGGGAGATTTACGGGAAGCTCCTGGAGATGGGGCCGGAAAACCTTGAGCGATTGGCGGCGGACGGCGTGATCTAGTAAGCGGCAGGTTGGACCGATGACCACGCTTGAATGGTGGGCCGAAGGTGACTTGTTCGAGGGCTGCAACTGCAACGTTGTTTGTCCCTGCCACGCTGACTTTCGCCAGAACAGCACCCACGAGACCTGCGACAACCTCTGGGGAATCCACATTGACGCCGGAGAGTACGGCGGGCTGCACCTGTCCGGCCTGAACGCCCTGGTCGTCGCCGCTTCGCCGGGGCCCAGCATGTTCGCGGGCAACTGGACGGCGCTGGTTTTCGTGGACGACCAAGCCACTCCCGAACAGTACGCAGCGCTGGAGGAAATCCTGTCGGGCAGAGCGGGAGGCCCGTGGGAACGGATGGTCCGGTTCTATGCTGGGGAAGCGCCGCAATTCTGCCGGCCCGCCGCCTTTGTCTTCAGCAAATCCGACCGCTCTAGGACATTGGAGGTTGCCAATGTGGCGTCCCTGCAGGTGGACGCTATCCGGGGCGCCGACCGGGATGAACCCGTGATTATCTCCAACCTCTACAATGTTATCCACGGGCCGGAGCACGTTATAGCCCGGTCTCAACTGACTCTGGATGCCGCCGGTTTGAAGTGGGACACCAGCGGCACCCACGGGCTGTACAGCCGCTTCCGTTGGAGCAACCACTAATCGGTTCAAACCACCTGTGAAACTACCTGTCTGTGAGGCTCAAATGAGGTTCAAGGCCAAACCGCTGCGGTCGGTGATGTTCGTGCCGGGCAACCGGGAAGACATGATGCGGAAGGCTCCCCAGTACGGGGCCGACGCACTGATCCTGGACCTGGAGGACTCGGTGCCGGAGAACGAAAAGGGGACGGCCCGCTCCCTGGTGGCCGGGATGGTCGAGGAACTGGGGTCGGCAGGACAGACCCTCTTTGTCCGGGTCAACCGGCTGGAAACCGGCCTGACCGGGTTCGACCTGGAAGCCGTGACCAGCCCCCATCTTTATGGGATCCTGCTGCCCAAAGTGGAGCGCCCCGAAGATGTCGTTGAAGTGGACACCCTCCTGCGGTTCTTCGAGCGCAAGGCCGGAATGGATATCGGCTCCATCTGCATCGACCCGTCCCTGGAGACCGCCGCAGGCATCCGGCAGGCCTACGAGATCGCTATGGCCTCTGACCGGGTGGCCCACATGGGCGGCAGCGGCGGCAAGGGAGGCGATACTGCCCGCTCGGTCGGGTTCCAGTGGACGCCGGAGGGTATGGAGACTCTGTTCATCAAGTCGAAGGTGCTGGTGGACTCCCGCTCCGCCGGAATCGAGTTTCCCATCAGCGGCGGCTGGTTCGACATCCGCGACCTGGACGGGCTGCGCAACCTGGCCAACCAACTGAAGCAGCTTGGATACACCGGAATGAACTTAATCCACCCCTCCCACGTTCCGGTGGTCAACGAGGTTTTCACTCCCACCGCCGAGCAGATCGCCCACTGGCAGGGGCTGTTGAAAGCGATGGAGGAGCAGCGGGGCGCGGGCAGCGCGGTGGTGACCTATGCGGGCGACATGGTGGACATTGCCCACGAGCAGACCGCGCGCACCATGCTGGAAATGGTCCGGCAATGGGGGATCAACACATAGAAACTATCTCAGAACCTTCCCATGTGCCCTCACCGCAGGACTTTTCACTTGGGAGAGGCCCTGGTTTCTTCCGTAACACCCCACCCGCTGACAGTCGGCCATTGACACCCCCGCTGCCGGAACACTAACGTTGTTGGGGAGGAGAATTGGTGCGGGAAATTAGTGCGGAAGGATATTCAAAGGACATTCGGTTATCTCGTGTTGCCGGGCTTGGGGCTTCGAATCCCGGTGGACCTCCCGGTTTCCAACGGGCCGGCAACGCTGGAACCTTCAACCAGGGAAATGTCCCTTTTCCCACGCTCAAATGCGCCAAAAATGTCCCAAAATGTCTCAACCTGTCTCAATCGTGTCCCGGACGTGTCCCGTAACGGCCCTCGAATGTCCCAGATTTGGCGCTAAAATTCCCTGGATCCGGGGGGTTTTGAGCACGAAACCGCCCAAATGTCCCACAAATCTATTTTTGCCAGTTTTTCGTCAGGGAACATCCAGACAAGTCCCTCCCCCGTCGACGGGGCATGACCCTAGCCCTGCCAATGCCGGGGTCAGGACGGCGGTGATAGGATTAGTTTTGAGATAGTTCTTGGGCAGCAGCGGACTAACTATTCCGGCAGGCAGCGAGACAGGAGCCAAACCCATGACCAGCGGGCAGCAACCAGGCCCCTATTCCGAATACCAGCACCTGATGGTGGAGCGCAGCGACGGCGTTGCCCTGTTGACCATGAACCGCCCAGAGGTGATGAATGCCACCAACGCCCGGCTTCACTATGAACTGAGCCGGATCTGGGTGGATCTGGGAAACGACCCGGAGGTTCGCGCGGCGGTCATCACGGGCGCCGGCAACGCCTTTTCGGCCGGCGGCGACTTCGACCTCATCGAAGATTCCCTGGGAAACCCGGAATTAATCGGACGCACCATCAAGGAAGCGGGAGATATCGTCTACAACCTGCTCAACCTGGACAAGCCGGTCGTCTCAGCCATCAATGGCGTGGCCGTGGGCGCAGGCTTGGCGGTCGCTCTCCTTGCCGACATTTCCATCGCCGCCGAGGACGCCCGGATAACCGACGGTCACGTCCGTCTCGGTGTTGCGGCTGGAGACCACGCCGCCATTATCTGGCCACTGCTGTGCGGGATGGCCAAGGCCAAATACTACCTCCTCACCTGCGATTTCCTGGACGGGAGGGAGGCGGAGCGCATCGGACTGGTGAGCCTGGCGGTTCCCGCTGAAGAACTCATGCCCCGGGCCATGCAGGTGGCCCGGCAGTTGGCCGACGGCCCCCAGCCGGCTATCCGCTTTACCAAGCGCGCCCTGAACCAGTGGCTTCGACAAGCCGGGCATACCTCTTTCGATTATTCGCTACTGGCCGAGGCTCTGGGGTTCTTTGGTGATGATGTCAGGGAGGGATTGCAGGCCCTTCGTGAACGTCGCGCGCCCAGGTTCCCGTCGGCCCAGTGATGGGCCGGTTCAACCCAAAGGGTCAAGACTGCTGACCGAAAAGGTCACCGCAGGGTAAGGGAGGCACCATGCCAAACAAGAAAGGCACCGGGCTGCTGATGGTCTGGGTTGACGTCCCCCAGGAATTGGAGGACGAGTTCAACCGTTGGTACAACGAAGAACATATTCCTGAGTTGACCGCCATCCCCGGCGTTCTCAACGCCGCCCGTTACGAGGCGGTCAGGAGCGGTCCCAAGCACCTGGCCTGCTACGAACTGGAAAGCCCAGCTGTCCTCGAGAGTCCCGGCTGGACGGGCCGCATCCCTTCCCAGTGGGCACAGCGGATGGGGCCGAGGATCATCGGGAAGAACCTGATCAACCCGGTCTACGAGATGATTCATCCGGCATCCCTCACCGATGAAATCGCCGGAGCCGACATGGCCCCAGCGCTGCAGGTTGGCCGCATGGACCCGGTGGAAGGCCACGAGGACGAGTGGAACCGCTGGTACAACGAGGTATATATCCCCAACTACGAGAAGGTCCCCGGGTGCATCCGCGGGCGGCGCTGGAAGTCCGTCCGGGGGACGCCGTCCTACGCTACGGTCTACGAGTTCGAACATGAGGGAGTGTCGGACACTCCGGAGTGGCTGGAACAGCAGAACATCCACCCCGACAACCCCCGGATGCGCGGCTTGATGATCCACGCTCCCGGCTCCCCCGGAATCTGGAAGAAGACCTTCCAGCTTTAGTGCCGCTACTCGTTGAAACTCGCCGAGCCCATTCTCGCGGGCCAATCAGCGCAGGCCCTGGGAAACACCTTCCCATCTGTTACACTGGATATATGCGAATTTCGGACCGGGTTTTCTCCCCGCTGGGGCAGGCCGCGGCTGTTGCCGGTTGCATCCTCTTGCTGTTCGCGGGATCGGTGGCAGCACCCCACCCCGCCGAGGCGCAGCAGAGCGGGGCCAGGCCCTATCGTGTTCACGCCGGCGCCTACGACATTACCGTGTTCTCCAACGCGTCCACCCTTTCCTTGGGGACGGTTGACTACGTTATTGTAGTGGCCGAGCTGGGCGGGGGCCCTCCTATCACCGACGCCCATGTTCTCATTCACGCCGAGCACGCAGTGGAAGAATACACGGACCAGACCGGCATCGAGGAGGCCCCGGAGGTATACAGGGGCCAGGCCATCGCCCTGCACGTCCCGGACAAACCGGGTCGGTACACGGCCCGGGTAGAACTGGACCGGGCCGGGGTCTGGAAGATGTCGGTCGAGGTAGACAGCGACCGGGGAAGGGTACAGATAGGAACGGCTTCTCATGTCGTCCCAACTCCCCGCCAGTCAACGGCCGGCGGCCTTGTGTTCATCGGCGTATTCGCTGTGCTGGTGCTGGGAGTGCTCTATCTGGTTTGGAGTTCCCGGAAGGCCATCCGCCAGCGGGAGTTGACCGGTGCCAGTTAGCAATAATCTCCGGCGCTTACCCCTTCTGGCAACGCTGGCCGCCGCCGGTCTGGCATTGGTCCCATCGGCGATTTACGCCCACGGTGGGGTGGAGCCCGGCGATAACATCTGGGCAGCGTGGACCACCAACCCGTTGCCCAGCCTCGCGCTGTTCCTGGCCGCTTACCTTTATGTCAACGGACTGAGCCGCTGGCCCAACCCCAGCCATCCCATCAGATTCTGGCAGAAGGCGTGCTTCTTCGCCGGGTTGCTGGTCATCTTCCTGGCGCTCCAATCCCCAATTGATCCCCTGGCCGAGCACCAATTCTCCGTTCACCAGCTCCAGCACATACTCCTTAGAATGGTTGCGCCGGTCCTGGTGCTGGCCGGAGCGCCCCTTACCCCCATGCTCCGCGGCCTTCCCTTGTGGGCGCTCCAGGGGTTCGTTCGCCCGGTCGTGCGTAACCCGGTGATGCAGCGGGTGTATCACGTCATCACCAACCCCATCGTGAGCACGGTCATATTCCTCGGCACCTTGTATCTCTGGCAGGTGCCGGTCTTGCACAACCTGGCGGTGCGCAACGATCTCGTCCACGAGGTCATGCACCTGACCATGCTCGGTTCGGGGTTCATATTCTGGTGGGTGGTGATCGACCCCAAGCCCCACCGGTCCCGCCTCCACCACGGGCTGCGGATTCTCTACCTGGGACTCATCGTGCTGCCCAACACCCTGCTGGGAGCCGGCATCACCTTCAACACCAACCTGATTTACGAAGCATACTACGAGTTTCCCCAGCCCCTCGGCATTTCGCCTCTCACCGATCAGCAACTGGGAGGCCTGATCCTGTGGGTCATCGGAGATATGATGAGCATTATCACCGCTGGGGTGGTGATGATAATGTGGTACCAGAAGGAACGGGTGGAAGAAGAGCAGTGGGACCCCTCGATTAGCTGACCCTTGGCGTCCACCAATCGCCGCCAAGATCCTCCGGAGGATACTGTTGTCCGATCTCAAGGAACGCCCAGAACCCAAGTTCGACTGGTTCATTCCCATCGACGGCGATGGCCACCACGCCGGTACCTGGCAGGCTGAGCGTCCGCCTACCTTCGAGTACCTGCGTCAGGTCGTACAGACCGCCGAAGACCTGGGTTTTCACTCCCTGCTTATCCCCACCAGGTTTGCCAACGGTCTCTTTTCCGAGGAGGCTCCCCTGGCGGAGACCTGGACCACTGCCACCGCCCTGGCCGCAGTCACTCGGCGCATCCGGTTCCTGGTCGCCGTCCGGCCCGGGTTTATATCCCTGGGACTTTTCGCCCAGATGGCTGCCGCTTTCGACGAAATATCCGGCGGAAGACTGGACATCAACATCGTGCCCGGTGGAATTGGCAACGACCTGGAACGATTGGGTGAGGCCACCGATCAGGCGACCCGCTACGAGCGGGCCGAGGAGTTCATTGACGCTTGCCGTACCCTGTGGACGGCTTCCGGTCCCGCCCATTACGACGGGCAATTCTACCGTCTCAACGGCGCCTATTGCTCTCCGTCCCCGTGCGGGGACGGTCCCAAGTTCTACCTGGGCGGTGTATCGGAACGGGCCATGGGGTTGTCCGCCCGGCAGGCTGACGTCCACCTGGGGTGGATCGAACCCATCCAGCAGACGGCTCAACGCCTCGATGCCCTCCGGCAACAGTTCCATAATACAGGGCGCACACCATGTTTCGGCATCCGCACTCATCTCGTGGTCAGGGACACTGAGGACGAAGCATGGCGTGCGGCCGGCGAGTTGATCGCCCAAGCCGACCCTCGAGTCAAAGCCCAGCGCAACGCCACGGTGCAGGGCACCACAATGGTCGGCGTTCAGGCCCAGTCGAGAGAGGCCCCGGACCACCAGGTTGGCCCCCATCTCTGGAACGGACTCTCCGAGGTCCGGGTCAACTGCGGCAGCGCGCTGGTAGGAACGCCGGAGCAGGTATCCGACGAATTGCTGTCCTACTGGCGGTTGGGGCTGGACGAGTTCATACTTTCTGGTTTCCCCCACGTCGAAGAATGTCACCGCACCGCCGGGCAAGTGATCCCGCTCTTGAAGGAGAAAATAGCGGCCGCCAAGGCCACCTAACACCGGTTGTACATTCCAGCCGGCGGGACTTTCTTTCTGTCGGAACCCGGAGAAGCCTACCGGAAATCGCCTTTGCTCAATGATGGACGGTGACTGTTGCCCTGGGTCCACCTCAGGAGGTCTGGTATCGGGAGGAGACTGTTGATTTTCGGGAAGGGGCATCGCCCTTCTTGGGGCTATGGGGAGCATCCAGAGTCTGTTCTCCCGGTCCGGAACCGGAGGAGGCCGTCGCTGGAGCAGGAAACCGTCACCTGACCCAAGCTCAGCGGGCATTCCTGGCAGCTCTCGAATGGGATGAGTAGGATGACACCAAATCAGAAGGCGTGTCCGCAAAGGTAAGGAGAAACTGCTTCGCCACCAGTTTCCCCGGACGCCTACGCTGGCCCAGCAGGCACGGTAGAAGGAGGTGAAACTGTCCCAAAAACAGGGCCCTTCCATGAGGGCCATTGCCCGGGAGCCGGGAATGTCACCGGTTGCTGCGAGGAAATACGCCCAGGCAGAGAGTCCGCCCACCAAGAAACTTGGGGTGAAGGAGCAAGCCAAGGGCGAGGTTATGGCTGCATTATTGAGCGCCGCCGACTAACCTAGGGTGACATAGTCACTTTTCACTTAAGGGGACAGAATCGCTGGACAACAACACCTTCAGGACACTACCATGCCATACAATTGGTGACCAGCGCCTGCATCGCTGACCTGCATTGGTGCGGGAAAGCCTGTCAAGAATTGTCCCTCATGGGCCGTTAGCTCAGCTAGGCAGAGCACCTGACTTTTAATCAGGGTGTCGTGGGTTCGATTCCCACACGGCCCACCGTGTTGGACTCGAACTGACGTGGAATATCGAAGGTGGTCTCGTTATCCAGTGTTCACCATTCGGGGCAAGAGTCCTTCCCCCACCGTGGCGAAACCACCGTTCCCCACAGGTGCCATTCTCGCCATCAACCCTTGTCCCTGGCTTATTCCCCCACCCCAATGGCGAACTCACCCCACGCCTCCATCAACTCTCGACGCTGTTCCAACAGGTCGCTGCGAGCGTAGGCCTGCTCAACCGCCGACCCTACCCGGTGGGCCAGCGACAACTCCATCGCCGCGTGGGATGCCGACGTGTTTTCCGACGCCCAGTCTCGGAACGTGCTCCGGAACCCATGGACCGTGGCTAGGTGCGCCAATCCGGTGTCCCTGAGAACCTTGGTCAGCGTCATGTCCGAAAGAGGTTGGCCCGAACGTCTAGGAGAAGGGAAGACCAGGTCAGACCCGTCGTGGAGTTCCCTCGCCCTCGTCAGCACATCCAGCGCCCCCGTGGATAGCGGCACCCGGTGTTGCAATCCCCCTTTCATCCGTGTTGAGGGCACGGTCCAGACCGCCTTGTTCATGTCGATCTCGCTCCAGCCCGCTCCCCGTGCTTCCCCACTTCTCGCCGCCGTCAACATCGTGAACTCCAGGCATAGCCGGGCCGCAGGGGACGCCCGGGATTCTTCCACGATCTTAAATGCCTCCGAAATCTCACGGTACGGGAGTGCCCGGTGGTTGTCCTTCACCCTGGGCATTGGGGGCAGCGCCCCCTCTATGGCCTCCCCCGCCACGTTGTACTCAACAAACCCATGCGCCATGGCCCACCGCATGACCGTCCTGATTCGCTGCCGAACCCGTCGCGCTGTCTCCGGCAGTGCCCCCCATATCGGCGTCAGAACCGCCAGCACGTCAGCCCGGGTGACCTGGTCGACGGGCATGTTGCCGAAAGCGGGGAAGGCGAACCGTTCCAGGGTGCGGATCCAGGCCGCGGCGTGTTTTTCGTTCCGCCATCTGGGCAGATTGGCCTGGTGGACCTGGTGGGCTGCTTCCTTGAAGGTGGGCTTCGGCGGCCTACGTTTCTCCGCCACCGGATCCCGCCCCTCGGCCACGACCACCCGGTTGGCCGCCGCCTGGGTCCTGGCCTCGGCCAGCCCGATGGTGGGGTATCCGCCCAGGCCGATGTCCCGGCGCCGACCATTGACCACAATGCGCTGAACCCAGGATTTCGATCCACCCGGGGCGACGTTCAGATAGAGCCCGACACCGTCACCGTACCTACCCGGCTCCGTGACGGCCTTGACCTTGGCAGCAGTAAGTTGAGGCATTGCCCGCTTCCCGTCTTTCCCACAATTATTCCCACCTGATTTGTGGGATTGTACGGGATGTTATGGGGCCTTACAAGACCAACTTATGGGCTTTCTAAGCACAAGAACGGGGCTTATGGGGCTTTATTGGACTTCCTGAAACATTGGTCTGGCGGAGAGGGCGTCCGCCGTGACAAGATCTTTAAATGGACCTCTTGAGAGTGCTTGATACCTGGTTTTAACGATACTTCTCCTTTATACAAGTATCAATAACGCTAAGCTAAGGTCTTGCAAGGTTCTGGGAAATCCCGTATAGGCCTGCTCAAATTGGTACATATTTAGGTACATAGAAAACGAGGCTTCCAGATGACCACCAAGAGAAAGCAGAACGCCCTGTCCCCCGCCATGGTCCGCACTGTCTCAATTCCAGGGACCTACTCCGACGGCAACGGCTTGACCCTTAGGGTGGAACCAGGGGGAACCAAACACTGGGTCCAAAGGGTAACCATCCAGGGGAAGCGCCGCAACATCGGGCTCGGTAGTCTCCCGACTGTATCCCTAGCCGATGCCCGGGAAATGGCCGCCGCCAACCAGAGGGGACATCAGGCAGGGACGGGACCCCTTGGCGGACAAACGAAAGGCTGCTGAGGAGCGGCGACAGCCCGCAGTGCCCACCTTCGTGGAGGCCGCCGAGAATGGTCATCGAGATGCGGCGCCCTACCTGGAGTAATTCCAAGCATGCCTCCCAATGGACGAATACCCTGGCCACCTACGCCCATCCGGTGATCGGCAAGAAGCCGGTGGACGAGGTCTCCGTGGCGGATGTGCTGGCGGTCCTGACCCCTATCTGGACCGTGAAGACTGAGACCGGTACCCGGGTCCGGCAGCGCATGGAAACCGTTTTCGATTGGGTCGTAGCCCAGGGATGGCGTCCCGACAACCCTGCAGGGAAGGCCTTGATCAGAGCGTTGCCTCGGGTACCGCGTACTGAGAAACACCACACGGCACTCCACTTCACCGAGGTGCCGGCCGCAATGCGGCAAGTCAGGCAATCGACCGCCGATTCGATAACCAAATTGTCATTCGAACTGCTCGTGCTGACGGCGGCTAGGTCGGGGGAGGTCCGGGTTGCGACATGGGCGGAGATGAACCTGGGAACCTCCACGTAGACCGTCCCCCCGGAACGCATGAAGGCTAGGAAGGAACACAAAGTGCCCATTTCCAAACGGGCCATGGAGATACTGTCAGAAGCCCGCGAGTGGTCGGAAGAAGATGACAGTCTTATATTTCCCACGGCACGTCAAGGGAAGCCGTTATCGGACATGGCGTACACGGCGTTGCTCCGTAGGCTGGAGATTCCGGCAGTCGCCCATGGGTTCCGTAGCAGCTTCAAAGATTGGTGCTCCAACCTCTATGAAGGCGATGACAAATGGTTGCTCAGCGAAGCGGCGCTGGCCCATAACCTGGGGAATGCCACGGTTGGCGCCTACGTCCGAAGCGACCTCTTGGAACCGCGCCGCCCGTTGATGGAAGCATGGGCAGAGTTCCTTCAATTCGACAAAGTAAACCAGTTATCCTAAGCAAGGTAGTGGCGGGTCGTTGGGACGGGAAAGGTAGTGTGAGCCTAGACCCGGTTGAGGTGGACCCGGAAAAGCAGTTTCTTCGTCACAAGCAAACCTCCGATCTGATCACTGGCTTTTCGCCGACGCATCGAGTCCAATCCGCAGGTCCCGTCTAGTTCTGGTGGATGAGGTGGAGCGAGGTGTGCCCTACGTGCGGGAGCGTTTCTTCAAAGGCAGCGATTTCGAAGATCTGACACCATCCGCGGCGCGGCGCCCCGATGGTGCTTGGACGTGGCTGGGCTGTGCATCCACGGCACCACCCGCAGGCAACCCCTCCTGGTATTCCAGGAGGAGGAGCGCCATGCCCTGCTCCCCTGGGATGGCATACCCTACGAGATCGCCGACTGGCGCACCCTCAAGGTACATCCGAACCACCACGTCCAGTGCCAGTTGGCCCTCTACTCGGTCCCTGCGGCCGTCTGCCCGCCGGGGCAAAAGGTCGAGGTCAGGCTGGACAGCAAGCTGGAGCGCATCTACCACAAGGGAAGGCTGATCAAGGTCCACCAGCGCCAGCCCCAGGGCGGACGATCCACCGACGCCGACGATTATCCCGACTCGGTTTCCCGGTACACCACCAGGGTGCCGGACCACATCAAGAGCGAGGCGGCCAAGCTGGACCGGCGGTGGACGAATTCGCCCAGCGCCTCCTGGGCGGCCCGCTGCCCTGGTCCCGGATCAGGCAGGGACACAAGCTCCTCAGGTTGGGGGAGCGTTACACGCCCCAGCGCCTGGATGCTGCCTGCCGGAGGGCATTGGACGTCGACCTCATCGATGTCCGCCGCCTGGAACGCATCCTGGTTCAGGCCCTGGAAGAGGAAGCCCTGCCCCAGATTCCCCTGCCCGCGCCTGCCGGCCGATTCGCCCGCCCCGGCTCCGTCTTCGCCCACACTGATACTAATGCAATTAAAGTAGGTCAGTCATGACCCGCGCCACCGACCTCACGCCCCTGCTCAAGCGGCTCCGCCTGGGCACCATGGCCACCACCCTGCCCGAGCGCATCGCCCTGGCCCGAAGGGAGCAGCTGGACTACAACTCCTTCCTAGAGGTCATCCTCAGCGACGAGGTGACCCGGAGGGAGAACCGGCGCATCGAAATGCGCCTCCAAACGCCGGCTTCGAGGAGACCTGCCGCCTGGAGGACTTCGACCGGTCGGAGTCAATTACCCTGGACCGCAGGCTGCTGGACGCCGTCTTCTCCCTGGAGTTCCTGGACAGGCACGAGCATGTCCTGCTGATGGGACCCGCCGGTGTCGGCAAGACCTTCCTTGCCCAGGCCATCGGCTGCCCCGCCATCCGCGCCGGACATACCGTTCGCTTCATCCATGCCTACGGCTTCTTCCGGGCCATGGCCCAGTCCCTGGTCGACAACTCCTTGGACCGTGCCTCCGGTCCTTCCTCACACCCGACCTGCTCATTCTGGATGACCTTGGCCTGCACAGGCTCACCGCCCAGCAGTCCGCCGACCTGTACGAGCTCATCCTCAACCGGCACCGGGCCTCCAGCTTCGTCATCACCAGCAACCGGTCGGTGGAGGAGTGGCTGAGCATCTTCGACGACCCCATCCTCGGTAACAGCGCCCTCGACCGCTTGGCCAACGCCAGCTATCAGATCGTCATCGAAGGCTCCAGCTATAGGGAGAGACTCTCCCCTCACCGTGCCCTGCTGGAAGTGAAAGGAGGTGCTTGACCAAGAAACCGGGACCTGATATTAGTCGAAATCGCCAGAGCCCAGGGTGGGCCAATGTCCTTGGCGATCACCGATGCAATGATCACGGCGATTAACAATTTCTCCTGAACAGTTAAACGGACATTCTCCCTAAACGACGACAGCAATTTTTCCGCTGGTCAATCCGCCTGCGCGGTCCAATGTAACTCCGCCCATTACAATAACCATCAGTCCTTGGCGTCCTCACAGTCCGCGGCTGTTTTCCTGTCCCTTCACCAAATGTGCGGAAGAACCCATTTCCTGGATCCACCTTCCTCATAGCTGTAGACCGTAATCTGCAAAAGTACATCCTGCCGCTGACCGGCCCTTCCAAGTTCTCGCACCGGTTCCCCTTGGCCCACCTTGCCGAATTAGAACTTTGGGGAACCAGCCCATCCAGGAAACCCTCCCGACCTGCCCGGTCGCGCCAGGTGGTTGCAGTGCTAGGTTCCCGTCGAAGGACGTCTTTTCCTTCCGGCGCGGTTGCCCAGGTCCGGGCCTGCCCGAAAACCGTGTACAATGGCCGAAATCGACGGAGGGAGATGTTCCCGTGCAATACGACTACATTGTGGTGGGAGGCGGCACGGCCGGCTGCATCGTGGCGGCCCGCCTGTCGGAAGATCCCGGCGCCTCGGTGCTCCTCCTGGAGGCCGGCCCCGACTTCCCCGACTTCTCGCAGTTGCCGGATATGCTCAGGCTGGGCTGGGGAACGGTGAACCTGGAAGCCCGCGCTGCGGGTTCTCCCTATAACTGGTCCTTCACCGGCACGGCCACTGCCGACCAGGGGCCCATGCCCGTGCCGCGCGGCAGGGTGATGGGCGGCTCCAGCGCCATCAACGGCCAGACCTTCATCCGCGGGGCCCCCGAGGACTACGACAGCTGGGCGTCATGGGGAAATGACGGCTGGGCCTACTTGGACTGCCTGCCCTATTTCCGCAAGCTGGAGAACGATGCCGACTTTCACGACGACTTCCACGGCACCGACGGCCCGGTGCCGGTCCGCCACCACCAGCGCGATACCTGGCCGCCTTCCCAGGAGGCTTTCTTCCGGGCCGCCACCGCTGCCGGGTACCCCTTCCATCCCGACGTGAACCATCCGGAGTCCACCGGCGTCAGCCTGCGGGCCGAGAACAACATCGACGGCGTCCGCATGAGCATGGCCCTGACCTACATCAACCCGGTGCGCCACAGGCTGAACCTCACCATCCGCCCCAACGTGCAAGCCAACCGGGTGGTGCTGGCAGACACGCCGCAAGGCAAGCGGGCCGTCGGCATAGAGGTCGAGAGCGGCGGCGAGAACTTCGTCATCGACGGCGGGGAGATCATCCTCTGCTCCGGCGCGGTGGCTTCACCTCACCTGCTGATGCTGTCGGGAATCGGTCCGTCCGACCAGCTGACCTCCCACGGCATCCCCGTAGCGGTGGACCTCCCCGGTGTGGGCCAGAATATGCGGGATCACCCCAACGTATCGGTGCGTTTCCTGGTCAGGGACGAAGTTCCCCAGGACCCCAACGGCATGCGGGCCCTGCGGCTGCGCTACACCGCCACCGGTTCGGACACGCCCAACGACATGATCCTTTCGCCGGCATCCCTGAATACGGTGGTCCGGGACGACAATCCGGCCCATTCGGTGAACTGCGGCCTGTACCTGGCGAAAGGGAAGGGGGAACTGCGCCTGGAGTCCGCCGACCCCCGCGTCCCGCCCAGCATGGACTACCGCTACCTGGAAGAAGACTGGGACCGGGAGCGCCTGCGGGAGAGCGTCCGCATCTGCATGCAGGTCCTGCGGCACAGCGCCTACGGCGGAATCATCGAGGAGATCACCGCTCCGGCTCCCGCCGACCTGGAGAGTGACGAAGCGCTGGACGGCTGGTTGCGCCGGAACATCAGCACTTCGTACCACATCTCCGGCACATGCAAGATGGGACCGGGCAGCGATCCGATGGCTGTCGTAGACAACCGGTTGCGGGTCCGGGGGGTTTCCAACCTGCGGGTAGCCGATGCTTCAATAATGCCCGATGTCGTGCGCGCCAACACGAACGTCACCACGATGATGATTGGCGAACGAGTCGCCGACTTCGTCAAGTCGGGGGACTGACGCAGGCGGCGGTCAAGGGCCAGCCACCAACAGCCCGCCATGCGGCCCCGATGCTCTTGGAAACCGGATGTTCACCGGCCGGGATTACGGCGTAAGGGTTGCTTCAGCCTGCTCTTTGGGTGAAGTCCATAAACCGGTCTCGAATGTCCGTCGGGGAGTGGGCCACCCTTGGGATCCCCTCGATCGGGGCTATCCCGACCTTTGCCAGGATCAGGAATGGCCCATCGCCCAGGACACACCCCAATAGGGCTCGGTCCAGGTCCTCGGCCTCGTCTACTCGCGCGACCCAGGCATAGCCACAGCTCTTGGCCACCTCCTCGAGATCCACCTTCGAACTGATGGACGGTTGGGCTCCTGTGGACTCGTATGCCTCGTTATCCAGAACGATGTGGACCAGGTTGCCGGGACGTTCTGCCGCGATGAGAGGCAATGCGCCGAGGCTCATCAGGGCGCTCCCGTCCCCCTCCAGGACGAACACGCGCCGCTGAGGGGTGAGGACAGCCAGTCCCAGTCCAAAGGAAGAAAGCAGACCCATGGAGCCGAGCATGTAGAAATTGCCAGGCCGGTCCAGGATGGCAAAAGCCTCTCTGGAAATCATCCCCGTCGTGCTCAAGACAAGATCGTCAGCCGCCACATGGTTCAGAATCGTCTCGATGGCCTGGTATCGGGCGATCACTCCAGCACCCCCGGCCGCACCAGCAGGGCCCCAGGCACGGATCGCCGCGAGATGGCGGCGAGCAGTCGGTCCAGAGCGGGTTCCAACTCGCCCGGCTCCAGGATTTCAAACGGCATCTGCAGGAGGTCGAAGAAGTCCGCAGTCTTTTCCCCCATGATCCAATGCTCGGGGGCGTCGTTTGGCCGGCCTCCGTACCCGCGCCAGCCTACGACCAGCAACGCGGGAATCTGGTACAGGAGGTTGAATGAGGTGAGCGGGTTGATGATGTTTCCGATGCCCGAATTCTGCATCATCACCCCGCCCAGTCCACCACGGAAGTAGGCCGCGCTGGCCACCCCGAGGGCAACATCCTCCCGCACCGCGGGTATGTAGCGGATGTCCTCGTCGGCGACCATGGCGTTATAGGCCCCCTGGAACGTGGAGTCGGGCACTCCGGAGAAGAAGGTCAGCTTTCGGGCCTTAACGGCTTGGCAGAAGGACCGGGGATCGACAGCCGGGACGTCATCGCGCATGTGCCTAGAATATCATGACCTGTCTTGGTTCCCCTATGTCATTAATCACCAACTTTGACCGTATAAACCGGGGTCATTTTCACGGTCATTGACCCCCCTGGAAGCCAAATCGGCGACCATTGCCGCACTTCAGACCCGAGGTGCAGGCATGGCCTACCGGGAGGTTTCCAGAATGGACATAGTAGAAATCATCCGCCGATGGCAGGCGGGAGCGGGGCAGCAGCGGATCGCGTCGGGCACCGGTCTGTCTCGGAACACAGTCCGCAAGTACGTGGCGGCGGCCAAGGCGGTGGGAATCGCCAGGAATGGTCCGCCGCCTGAAGAGGAGCAGCTGACCCAGCTGGCCAGAGTCAGCCAGCCTGGGCCGCAACGGGTGGAAACGCCCAGTCAGGACCTGTTGGAGCCCTGGGCGGACCGGATCTACCAGTGGCTCACCGGCGACCGGCTGCAGATGACCCGCATCCACGAACTGCTGGCAGCCCGGGGCTGTTCGGTGTCCTACCCGTCTTTGCGTCGATTCGTCATCAAGCGTAATTGGCGTCAGGTCGGCAGGACCACGGTACGGATGGAGGACACCCTTCCTGGGGAAGTCGCCGAGGCTGACTTCGGCCGGCTGGGCCTGATCATAGATCCCGGAACGGGACGTCGCCGCGTGGTGTGGGCTCTGGTCATCGTGCTGGGCCACTCCCGTCACTGCTTTGTCTGGCCCATGCACCTGCAGAAGCTGGAGGACGTCATCGCCGGACTGGAGGCGGCCTGGGCCTTCTTCGGGGGCATCCCGCGCTACCTGGTCATCGACAACTTTCCCGCCGCGGTGGCGGGACCCGATCCCCTGAATCCGGTCCTGGCCCGGGGATTCCTGGAATACGCTCAGCACCGAAGCTTCATCGCCGATCCCGCTCGCGTGCGTCACCCTCAGGACAAGCCCAAGGTGGAGCGAGGCGTGCCCTACGTCAGGGAACGCTTCTTCAAGGGGGCCGAATTCGACAGCCTGGCCCACATGCGGGTTGAGGCCGCGCGGTGGTCTCTCCAGGTGGCCGGAATGCGAATCCACGGCACGACCCGGCGCCAGCCACTGGTGGTCTTCCAGGACGAGGAGCGTGATGCCCTGCTCCCCTGGAATGGGGAGCCCTACGACATCGCTGACTGGCGCAATGCCAAGGTGCACCCCGACCACCACGTGCAGTGCAGACAGGCCCTCTACTCGGTCCCAGCGGCCGTCTGCCCGCCGGGCCAGAAGGTGGAGGTAAGGGTGGACAGCAAGCTGGTGCGCATCTACCACCGGGGCCAGCTGATCAAGACCCACCTCCGTCAGCCCAAGGGCGGGCGGTCCACCGACACCGCGGACTACCCCGCCGAGCTTTCCGCCTACACCACCAGGGCCCCCGACGGCATCAAGGCCAGCGCCAAGGACCTGGGTCCCGCCGTGGCCGAGTTCGCCGAGCGTCTATTCGATGGTCCCCTGCCCTGGGCCAGGGTCAGGCAGGGACACAAGCTGCTGCGCCTCGGTGAGCGCTACACGCCCCAGCGCCTGGATGCTGCCTGCCGCAGGACACTGGAGGTGGACCTCATCGATGTCAGACGCCTGGAACGCATCCTGGTCCAGGCCCTGGAAGAGGAGCCCACGCCCCAGGCCCCTTGCCGCTGACCCAGGGCCGCTTCGCCCGCCCAGGATCCGTCTTTGCCCAGACCAACCAACACCGCCGTACGGCATGAGGAGACCGACATGACCATGACCACCGATCTCACACCATTGCTCAAGCAACTCAAGCTGGGCGCCATGGCTGACACCCTGACCGAGCGCATTGCCCTGGCCCGCCGGGAGCAACTGGACTATGCCTCCTTCCTGGAAATCGCCCTCAGCGACGAGGTCAACCGCCGGGCTCACCGGCGCATGGAACTGCGAATCAGGGCCGCCGGCTTCGAGGAGACCTGCCGCCTGGAGGACTTCGACTGGTCCGCGTCCATCACCGTGGACCGCCGGCTCCTGGATGCTGTTGACCTGCTCCCTGTAGTTGTACCACCCTCTATGTTAGTGCCACCAGTTCCGGGACAAGATCTGGAGGCTGGATAGTTTCCGGCGCTGGAGGCCTGTAGCCCAGGGAACTGTGCGGCCTGATGCGATTGTAAGTCTGCCGGTACTGCTCGGTCAGCACCTTCACCTCCAGCAAAGTGTAGAACGCCTCCTGGTCCAGCAGTTCATCCCTCAGCTTGCCGTTGAAGCTCTCCACGTATCCGTTCTCCCACGGAGAACTGGGCTCGATGTACAGGGTCCTGGCTCCCACTCCTCCCAGCCATTCTCTGATCGCCTTGGCTGTGAATTGCGAGCGTAGTACCTTCGGAACGACACTCAGGGTAGAAAAGCCATCATCAGCCCGTTGAGGGTCTCGATCACATCCGAGGATCAGATGCTCCGTCCCATCCGAAGGGCCAACCACTTCCTGGTGTATTCATCGATGACCGTCAACAGCCGCACCGGACGCCCGTTCCTGGTCCTGATGTGGACGAAGTCGTAGGCCCGGCCCATACGTGGTTTCTCCTTTCCGGCCTCAGCCGGAAAGTGGACCCGTCGTTCAGCCACAGCCGCCCTATCCTGGGCTGCCTGGTCGGCACCTTCAACCCCTCCCGCCGCCAGGTCCGCTCCACCCGCTTGTGGTTCACCTGCCAACCGGCACCTCTCAGCAAGGCGGTGGTCCGCCGATAGCCGTAGCGGCCGAACCGGGTGGCCAGGCCTCAGTCAGTCGGTAACGATGTCGTTGGTCAGGGCCTGCTCGTCGTCCTTGACCAGCGGCTCGTGACGCTGGGTGGAGCGGGGCTGCTCCAGCACCTTGCAGGCCCGCCGCTCTGATATTCCCAGCACTGACCGGACGTGTTGGACGCAAAGGCGGCGACGGTCGGGGCTCAGAAGTTTCCCTCCGCGGCTTCCTTGAGAATCTGGTTGTCCAGGGTCAGTTCGGCCACCGCCCGCTTGAGCCGGCTGTTCTCGGTCTCCAGCTGCTTCAGGCGCCGGGCCTGGTCGACGCGAAGGCCACCGTACTCGCTCCGCCAGCGGTAGAAGGTCTGTTCCGAGACCCCAATGCGACGGACGGCCTCCACAACGGTGCCGCCCGAGGCGATGATCACCTCCGCCTCCCTGAGCTTGTTGATGATTTCCTCGGCCGTGTGTTTCCTCCTTGGCATTTCTCATCCCCCGTTTTGTCCAAAATCCTAACATCGATTCTGGATCGATTTCCGGGGGTCAGGTCACTCGCGTCGTGGAATTCAGGGCAATCATTCAATCACAGAAATCACGGTTCAGACTATGATACGATTCGGCCGTGTTGCGACAGTCTCACCATTTTATTCTGAACATGTCGAAGGAGTACGAAAGATGTATGTGATCATCGCGCCCATTCAGATCAAGCCGGGATGCAAGCAGCAGTTCATGGACGCCATTATCCCCGATGCCATCGGCTCGGTGAACGATGAGCCCGGGTGCCGACGCTTCGACGTCATCCAAGACGCCGGCGACGAGAACCGTATCTGGCTCTATGAAGTCTACGACGACGAGGCGGCCTTCCAGGCCCACACCCAGGCGCCCCACTTCATCAAGTTCCGCGACGCCACTGCCGACATCCGCGTCGAGGGCATCCAGGGTGCGGCCCGCGGCAGCACCAACGTCTGGCCAACCGACGCCGAGTGGAAGTAGGAGAAGTGCCATGTACGTCATCATCGCCCCCATTCAGATCAAGGAAGGCTGCAAGGACGAATTCGTCAAGGCGTTGCTGCCCAACGCTCAAGCGGCCGCCAACACCGAACCTGGCTGCCTGCGCTTCGACGTTATTCAGGACGCCGGTGACCCCAACCGGCTCTGGGTCTACGAAATCTACGTCGACGAGGACGCTTTCAAGGCCCACCAGGCGTCCGAACACTATCTCAAGGCGATCGAGACCATGGGCCCCATGCGGGCCGACCCGGTTCTGCAGGGCGCGGCCCGGGGCAGCACCAACGTCTGGCCCACCGACGCCGAGTGGAAGTAACTTTTGCTCCCTATCCCCCTGGGAGAGGACCCGTTAATTAACATCCCCTTTCCCCCAGGGAGAGGGTTAGGATGAGGGTGAGAATGGCTAAAACGATTCTGCAGAGCAGCGAAGTCGCGACTCCCTCCGGCATCATGTCCCAGGGAGTAGCCGTCCCGGCCGGCCGGATGGTGTTCGCCTCCGGGCAGGTGGCCCGCGGAGTTGACGGCCAGCTTGTGGGCCGCGGCGACATCCGCGCCCAGACCCGCAAGGTCCTGGAGAATACGCAGGCGGTGCTGGCCGAGGCTGGCGCCACGCTGGACGACGTGGTGAAGGTGACCGTGTTTGTGACCAACATTTCGGAGCACTTCTCCGCCATTCACGAGGTGCGCGCCGAGTTCTTCAAATCGGACTACCCGGCCAGCACTTTGGTCGAGATCAGCCGCCTCGTCGACCCCGACATGCTTATCGAAATCGAAGCGATTGCCGTCGTCCAGTAGCCCGGCTCGCGACCAAAACGCAGGGGCAGGTTTCAAACCAGCCCCCGGTGCTAACGACCTTAATCCAAGCGCTATCGGGAGCCACGGCAAAAGTGTGGCGGCGCACAGCCGTGCGCCCCGCTTCAGTTGACGAGTGTCTCCTAGGCTTAGCGGCTCTGCGCTGCCGCCACGCCATCCGGCACCAGATCGGCTTCCCACGGGCCGGGGAAGTTGCCCTGCGGCCGGTCCCCGCTCATGAACAGGTTGTCCTGCCGGTGCCACTCCTCTCGCGGCGTCTCGTAGTAGACCTCGATGCCGTTGCCGTCCGGGTCCTTGATGTAGATGCCCAGCGACAGGCCGTGGTCCGACACCCGCTGGATGGGCCAGTTCTCTTCCTTCAGGTTGTTGAAGAAGTCGACCAGGTCCTCCAGACTGGCCATGCGCCAGGCCATGTGGTTCATGCCCACCAAACCGGATAAAATCAAGAGCCTTCATTCGACGGACATAGTAGCAACGGAAAACTCCGGTACTCGTGGGCAGTCGATTTGGAACCTGTCAATTAGGTGAAGCGGATCGACAGGGAGGAGACCGGTTCGACCTTCCAGGAGTTGGATCCATTGGGGCCGAAGAGGATGTTCAGGTTTTCAGTTCGAGGCTGAAACCTTCTGTTCCAAATGACAGGACGTGCCGAGTTGCATTTTGACGGAGTGAGGTGGACCCGGAATTTCGGACAGGTGGCTAAGTGAGAATTCCGCTCCTAAACTGAGGGCAGCGGTTGCTGTCGTGAAGGAGCAGGAAATGTCGCAAGGACGCAGGAAACACAGCCTAGCTTTCAAGGCCAAGGTGGCGTTGGAGGCGCTTAAGGGTCAGGAAACGGTGGCCCAGCTGGCCGCCAGGTATGAGGTCCACCCGGGCCAGATTCAGGCCTGGAAGAAGGCTCTTGCGGAGGGCGCCTCCGGGGTCTTCAGCAACGGCAATGACCAGCAGTCGAAGAAGGACGCCACCCTGGTCGCGCGCCTGTACCAGGAGATCGGCCAGCTGAAGGTGGAGCGGGATTTCTTGGCGGAGAGGTCCGGTCCATGAGTCCGGCCCGGCGGCGGCAGATGGTGGACCGGGAGCATCCGTCCCTGTCCCTGGTGCGGCAGTGCGCGCTGCTGGGCATCAGCCGCTCCAGCCTCTACTACCGACCCCGGGCTGCATCACAAGAGGACCTGTCCCTGATGGGAGAGATCGACCGGCAATATCTGGAAACCCCCTTCTTTGGGTCCAGGCGGATGAAGGCCTGGCTGGAGCGGCGGGGGATGCCGGTGAGCCGGAAGCGGGTGCAGCGGCTGATGCGCGCCATGGGGCTGCGGGCCATCTACCGGCGGCCCAGCACCAGCCGAAGGTCGCCGGAGCACCCAGTCTATCCCTACCTGCTGCGGAATGTCAGGATCACCCGGCCCAACCAGAGCCTGCCCCCGCGTAGGCGGGGGTGTGGGCCGCGGACATCACCTACCTGCCCATGGCCCGTGGGTTCCTCTACCTGGTGGCGGTGATGGACTGGCACAGCCGGTACGTGCTGGCCTGGCGGCTGTCCAACACCCTGGAAGCGGGCTTCTGCGCCGAGGCGCTGGAGGAGGCTCTGGGCCAGGGCCGGCCCGAGGTGTTCAACACCGACCAAGGGAGCCAGTTCACCAGTTGGGAGTTTACCTAGGTGCTGCAGGACCGGGGTGTGAGGATCAGCATGGACGGCAAGGGAAGGTACCAGGACAACATCTTCGTGGAGCGGCTGTGGCGCACGGTGAAGTACGAGGAGGTGTACCTGAAGGCCTACGCCAGCGTCCTGGAGGCCCAGCGGGGGCTGGAAGACTACTTCCGGTTCTGCAATGGGCTCAGGCCCCATCAGGCCCTGGGCTACCGGACCCCGACCGAGGTGTTCTATGGGGAGCAGGAAGCCGTAGAAGGGGACTCTGGTGCAAGGAGGTATTCACGGGAAAAGGGGACCCAATCACTGGCAGGAGCGTTGGGACTGTCACTTAACTCGGCCCTGATCCTGTCCAAATAATGGGTTCCACCTCAAGGAGCATGGGCCGGAGGGGACTTGGAGTGGTCAAAGAACCGCATCCGACGGTCCGTCACAGGCGATGATTTCGCTCGTTACGTGATAGGTAACGATTCCCCCGCCAATTGGTTGTCGCTTCGGCTGGAGGAAGAACCTTGGAGGTCTCCAGAAGAGCGTATTGAAGCTCTGCTGCTAGAACTAAACGCGTCCGAGCTAGCGGCTTGGGATGAATATCAAACAGCCAAAGCAGAGGTGCCACGGTTAGTTAGTCTGACATTCAGAAAAATCAGAGATGCCGAGGGAGACTCGGATAATACGGAGGATTCCCGTTTCCCTGCTGTTGACGAAGAAGCCTATGAGCAGGCCCACCGTCAAGTTGAGATTTCGTACGAGCATTTGATGGCGGAGCTAACTGAAGAACATCGTGCCGAGATGGAATCTATCCTAAGTGAAGAAAACGAAATTGAAGGGAGATTAGGCCCGCGCTTTGACAAGCGGCTGATCCAAAGGTACATCATCTGGCGAGTCTTCGACTTGGGGTGGACGATTGAACGCTTCGGGCGCTTCGACCGGTTCGACGTCGGAACTTCGGGTAGGGACGCGGCGAAGCCAGAGCGCATGGGGAAGAAGTATCAATGGATCGCCTATCACGAAATCCTAGCCTACATCTCCGACCATTTTCACTATCGGGACCGGTGGGGTTCACAAGATGACCGCCATTATCTAGGCCCTTGGCAGTTGATGCTGCGTGACATTGATCCTTCCTTTACGCTCCAGTCCAGACCGGGCGGCACCTCCTGGGGGCCTCACACCCCTGCATGGTGGAGCAATGGGCTGTACGAATCTTGGGATGAGGAAGTTGAGCACGGCGAATGGGTGTCTCGGACGGCGGACATCCCCGAGGTCAAGTCCCTGTTGGAAGTCGTTCATCCCACCCATGGTACGCGTTGGTTGAATGTATATGGCCACTTTGCGTGGCAACAACCCCATCCGGCCGACATCAACCCATTTGATATAGCGAGGAGAGAGATTTGGTTCACCTGTGTTGGTTATTTTATCAAAGAGGGAGATGTAGGGGCGTTTGCTGAGTGGACGAAATCTGCTGAAAACATGCGATTGACAAATCTTGGAACACTGGATTTATTCGGAGTCTTTATCGGTGAATATGGATGGGCGCCAGCTTTCGAGTACTCCGACGAGTCAGAGGATGGCGATAACGGGGCCAAATCTTTCAAGGCATCAGAGTGGCAGAGGTTAGCTCTGCCTACCTGCCAGACCTATCACGCTGGGATCAGTAGTTTCGACTGCTCGGCAGATGATGGCATGAGCCTTTCGTTACCTCATCACGATTTCATTGGTCGTCTTGGACTGAAGTGGGATGGAGTCGGGTGCGCTTTTGTGGATGAGGAGGGCAAACTAGCCGCCTTTGACCCAACAGCCCACGAGAGCGGCCCCACCGCTTTGCTCTTGCGTAAGGATCTGGTAAGAGAATATCTCGCCGACCAAGGCTTAGCCCTGTGTTGGGTCATCGTAGGTGAGAAATGGGTCATAGGAAAACCGGAGAACCGCGAGTTTCATGGAAGGTTGAACATTTCAGGAGTTTATCAGCACACCGAACAAGGGCCAGATGGACAGCTGAGTTTCCAGATTGACATGCCGGACAGCAGATAGAATATAGATAGGCTTACATGACGCCATTGACAGCCAAGGGGCTGTGGGCCATCTACCGGCGGCCTCGCACCAGCCGGAGCACCCGCTTCCGGCTCACCCCTACCCCTTTTACCGCCGAGGTAAAACTGACCGAATCGCTGGACAACGACAAATTCTTGGGTCAATGATGCTGTAAATCGACAGGTGCTCGGTCCAATGGGGGGCAGGAACGTCGGGCAGTTGCATTGACACCTGCTATTTTCCATCGACCTGCACCGTGATTATGTCTATGTTGTGGTACTTCTGGTGGCGGACCGAAGACGCGTAATGACGCAGCAGCCGGAAGGAGATTTCGCGTTCGTCCTCAATCTCCGACTGCTCGGGCAGGGACGCCAATCTGTCTTCGAGATTCTTATCACCGACCGCCGCGGAGAATTCCAACTCCGCCGTCCCTTCCGCCAGGTTGGCGGTCACAACCAGGCGTCTTCCGGTACGCGTCTCATCTTCATCCTGCAACAGGCTTGCGAACGTCTCCTCGCCAGCCGAGCGCAACCGGTCGGTCGCTGCCTCGCTCCAACCGATCCGTGATGCAAACGAGCGGAGGAACTCGTCGATCTCCGGCAGGGCCGACGGGCTCAAATCAAGGCTGATGCGCCTGCGATGACGTGATAGCCCCACGAACTGGGTCAGTACGATGGCAACGATGCCGCCGACCACCATGCCGTTTCCCAGAATGGTCCCCAACGACCCACTCAGGAGGTCGGGGAAGACGAACTTTTACTCGAAACCCAGACCTATCCAGAATGCCATCCCGGCTATCAGGGCCTTCTGCTGGTCCAGCCCTTCCTTGACCAGAGTTCTCAGCCCTTCAACGAACACCAGCGCCAGGAATATCGTCACATATGCCCCCACCACCGGGCCCGGGATCGCCAGCAGCAGGGCGGGTATCTTCGGAAAGAATGCAGACAATATCAGGATTCCGCCCGCGTACAGGCCCACACGCCGGGCCGCAACCCCGGTAAGTGAGATCAGAGGAATGCTGGACGAGTAGGTGGTGTTCGGCACAGTGCCGGCGAGTCCCGACAGCACATTGCCCAGACCATCCGCATTGAGGGCGCCCTGTATCACCCGAAAGTCCGTTGTCCTCAACTGCCTGCGTGAAACCTGCTGGACCGCCACTCCATCGCCGACTGTCTCCAGGGCGCTGACCAGTGAGACCAGGGCGAACGTAAGCAGGAGTGCCCAGAACTCCGGGCCCAGTTCCAGGCCCAAACCCGGCCATGCCGGGTCCGGCAGACCGAGCCATGCCGCGTCGAGGACACTCTGATGGTCATACAGCCCGAAGAACGACGACGCCACGCAGCCGGCAGCCAATCCGATGAGGGGTGCCCACAGCTGCAGCGCCTTTGGCGCACGCAGCGCCAGAGGGGCTACAACGGCTATGGTCACCGCCGAGATCATGGGAGCGGCTGCGCCGGGAGTGGACTCCGGAACGTCCTGCAGCAGCCTGAACATAATCGGAGCCGCCATCGTTGCCAGGAGCATTATTATCACGCCCGACACGAGCGGAGTAATGACGCGCCGCAGCATGGATAGCCGCGCCGCCATCAGGAAGTAGAGCGCCGAGGAGGCGACTATGAGAGTCCCCATCATGGACGGGCCTCCGGCCTCCAGCGCCAGGACACATACGACAAGGAAGGTGGGTGAGGTGCCCATGAAGAGTATGTACCCGGAACCGAAGCGTCCGATGCGGGCTGACTGGAGCATGGTGAACGCGCCGCTGATGACTACTGCGGCGAACACCGCCCATGTGAGATAGCTTTCCGGCTGGTTGGCGGTCCTCGTTATGATGCCCACGACCACCACAATGGGGGCCAGCAGGATCGCGGTCGCCTGAAGTCCCAGTCCGGCAGAGAGGAGGTGGGGTGGTCTCTGCTCCGGCTCATACCTGATGTGCTCGTTCACTCGCGCCATCTTCCGTTCCGCCCTCTGCTGTTCAGGCTGCTGAAATACCATGCGGGGGTAACTCTCTTGGGGTCTCGATGAGACAGGCTCAACCTGGCCCGCCCTGGGGCTGAATCCCGGAGGACCTGTCCCCTTTCCTGGGGAGTCCGGGCTCGCCGGCAACAGTCCACACTGCGCCCGACGGATAATATCCACGATCTCAACTCGGGAACGGCCGGCAAAGACCCCGTCTGACCCCACGCAGACCCCTCCTCATGGGCCGTGCAGGTGCGGTCATCCTGTACCCACGGGGAAAACCTGGACCGCCGGGACCTGAACGACGACAGAAGACCCACGCTCACAGGTCCTCCGAAGCAGGCACCTGGTAGCCCACCTTGTGACGGGTCAGGATGTAGCGGGGCTCAAGGGCCGAGTCCTCCAGCTTGCGGCGCAGACTCCGCACACAGGACCGGAGCGGGTAGGCGTTGTACTGCCCCCAGTCCTCTCCCCAGACCAGCTGGCCCAGCACCCCATGCTCCACCACCTGGCCCGCCTCCGAGCAGAGCGCGGACAACAGCCGGAATTCCTTGGGCGTGAGACGCACCAGCCGGCCAGCCAGGCTCACATCGCCGATGCCCGGCCCAACCGATAGGTCTCCACTCCGGTATACCGGCGGGTCCGGGGACGGGCCCTAATCCGCTCCACCTGACCGCGGAGCCCCACAGGCGGGTCAGGCCTCATCATTCCGGCGATCCTCATCATCCAGGAGACCGCTCCGCACCGCCCAGACCACCAGCTCCGGCTTGGAACCCACTCCCAGCCGGTCCTGGACCCGGTAGATCGTGTTCCGCACCGTGGCCGGGCTGTTGCCATGCACCCCGGCGATCTCCGCGTAGGAACGCCCCTGGCAGAACAGCCGGAGGGTCAGGCGCTCCCGGGCCGTCAGGATGCCCGCCGGCGGGCCGGCCCCGAACGGGAGCCGCACCGCACCAGCTCAAAGGCCCGCCGGAGCAGGTCCGGCGATATGCTGATCCGGCCCCGGGCCACCTCCCGCACCGCCTCCAGCAGGTCCTCCCGGCGGGTGTCCTTGAGCAGGTACCCGGCGGCGCCGGCCGCCGCCGACTCCACCACCGCCTCCTCCTCCGTCGAGGCCGTCAGGACCAGCACCCGCGTCTCGGGAAACTCATCCAGCACCTCCCGGCAGGCCTCAATCCCGTCCTTGCCAGGCATCATGATGTCCATCAGGATGATGTCGGGCCGGAGCTCCCGGGCCTTCCTGACCGCCTCATGGCCGTCGCCGGCCAGCCCGACCACCTCGAACTCCCCCGACAGCACCAGCGCGTCCCGCAACCCCTCCCGGACAATGGGATGGTCGTCAACCACCATCACCCGGCTCAGCTCCACCTCGCTCATCTCAGCTCCCTCCTGAAGGTATCGTGCAGACGACGGCCGTCCCCACGCCGTCCAGGCCGGACCCCACCGACAGGCTTCCGCCCAGAGACCCGGCGTCAGCCCTCATCCCGGCGAAGCCGCGGCCCCGGCTCTCATGGTCCGGGGGCAGGCCCGTCCCATTGTCCCGGACCGACATCCGCACCGAATCCGGCTGGAAGTCCAGCGAGACCTCCACCAGGTCCGCCCCCGAGTGCCGGAAGGCGTTGGTCAGCGCATTGTGGGCGATGGCGAAGAGGCGTCTCCGGACCTCCAGGTCGAGGACCGGCTCCTCCCCCGACTGGACCATCACCGCGTTCACCGACGTGATCCGCCGGAAGGTCTCAACGTGGGAGCGCAGCACCGGGCCCAGCCGGGCCCCCTCGAAGAGGCGGCCCGAGTCCACCGGACGGCGCAGCTCCCAGACCATCGAGCGGGACAGCTCCGAGGCCGCCGCCAGCGACGACTTCAGGCCCTCCGGCGCGTCCTCGGCCAGGGCCCGGGCATTGTCGATCCCCATCGCGACCATGTAGGCCGTCTGGGAGGCTGTGTCGTGAATCGCCTGGGAGACCTCCAGGCGCTCCCGGACCAGCGCCCGCTCCCGCTCCATGCTCTCCATCCGGCGGCTCCGCTCCACCCCGAGCACCAGGTTCACCACCATGCTGACCAGGTACATGATCACCACCCGGGCCAGGACGGTCCTCTCCTCCAGGGACGCCAGGTCGATGCCGTCCCCCACGAAGACGCAGACCGCCGTATAGACCGCCGCCACCCCCGTCACCCAAGCCAGGTTGACCCGGGTGGAGGGAAAGACCACCGCGAACAGGGCCAGGGCCGGGTAGTACAGGAGGAACACGAAGTAGTGGGTGAACCCGCCCGAGGCGATGACGGCCGCCGTCACCATGAGGTTGTCGGCCAGGCTGTCGCCCAGCATCCAGTGGGCCGGCATGGGCCGGGGCGAGAGGACCCGCAGGTGGAGGAGCGCGTTGGAGACGATGAGGATGCCCACCAGCGCGTACAGGGCCAGGTAGGTGGCGGCGGGCAGCTCCGCCGGGCGGTAGAGGAAGAAGAACACGCAGGTCACGGCCGCCACCCAGCGGGTCCAGACGCAGATCCGGACGGCGACCCGGACCTCGTCGGGGCCGGCCCATACGGCGTCCCGCAGGAAACGGTCAAACCGTGCCAATCCAGCGGTCAGCAAGGCTCCCTCCAGAACAGAATCACAGCCTGAATTTACCCCCGGAAAGCACCGGTTGCCAGACCGTAACGCACCAGGGGCCGGTGTGAATCCGGTGCAACGGTTCAGTGTGCGATCCGCAACCCGAAGACCCGGTGAAAAAGTCAGGACGATTAAACCTGACGCTCCTGCCCCGCCGTGTGTTACCCATGACAGACGGCCCGGAGCAGGGCCGCCGGCCAGTCATGCTCAGCCAAAACCCAGGGTCCCGTCCAGCGTGGATAATCGGGGAAGGGCGGGGACCAGGGAGAAAACTCCATGCCCGTCCAGCCGCCAAGGAGTCGACCACAACCCCATGAGCAGAACCCGAGCCAGGACGGCACTGACCGCCGTCCTGGCGCTTACCGCCATCCTCCTGACCGCCGCGCTCTGAACCGCCATAGCCCAGGCCCAGACGGCGGACGACGTCAACGACAACGGCAGACCCTACGTCTGGATGGACGCGTGGAAGCTGCCCGGCAGCGTCCCCCATGACGTCACCGAGGGCGGCGACATGACCTTCACGGTCAGGCGGGACGGCGACACCACCGCCCCCCTCACCATGGGGATCCGCTGGGAGAAGCGGCCGGGCAGCCCCGACATATCCAACATGATCGAGTTCAGCTCGACCGACAACCCCCGGCCGGACTCGATCACGATACCCGCCGGCCAGACCCAGGCCAGCGCCAGCTGGTCCACCACCGACGACGACGAGTGGGAAAGGGACATCTGGCTCTTCGCCTGCATCGCGGGCACCCCCAGCGGATACCAGTTCCACGACGACCGGTTCGGGCCGGACCGGAACTGCACCGGCTGGCGGATCCGGGACGACGACCCCGCCCCCCACCATCACCCAGAGCCTCAAGACCGGCCAGGCCTTCAGCGTGACCGAGGGAGACAGCGTCAACTTCACCCTCACCAGGTCGCTGCCCGACGGCAAGACCAGCCCGCACATGAGCGGGGCGTTGAACATCAGGGTCAAGATCAAGGAGCAGTTCCGGGACTCAGACGGCAACTACTCCGAGCGGGTCGTGGACCCGGAGGACCAGTCCGACCCCGGCCACCTGGTGACCTTCGGGGCCGGGGAGAACACCAAGGACTTCACCTGGACCAGCGCCGACGACGACCAGGACGGCCCGGACCGGACCCTGGCCCTCATCGTCATGCGGGACAAGACCGCCAGCTCCACCAAGCGGGAGCGCTGGAGCCGGACCGTCCACAACGAGGTGTGGTTCGAGGTCCTGGAGACGAGAAGCCCACCGTGACCATCAAGGCCGACCAGGCCAGCCTGGAAGAGGGCGACGGCCCCGCCACCTTCACGGTGACCCGGGCAGGCTACCTGGAGGAGGAACTGGTGGTGAGCGCGGCCATCGAGCAGACCGGCGACTACCTCCAGTCCACCGACACCCACATCCAACAGACCATCCTGGCGGGGGACAGCACCGCCACCTTCTCGATCCCGCTGGTTGACGACGACACCCACGAGGCCGATGGGGAGGTCAAGCTGACGCTGGCGGACCTCAGGACCTACGACGTGGGCGCCCCCGGCGTGGCCAGCACGACCCTCACCAGCAGCGACGCCCGGCAGCACGTCTACCTCCAAGCAAGGGAAATGGAGGGATCCAACCCCCTGCTCTCCGAGATCATGGAAGGGCAGAACGCCACCTTCCTGGTCACCCGGCGGGAGTGGGAAGGGCCCGGCCCTCAGCGACGACCGGATCACCAACCGGGGCGATCTGATCGTCACCCTCTAGGCCACCCAGGAAGGGGACTTCCGGGACGGTGACCAGGTCTACGCGGTGCTGCCCATCGGGGAAACCATCCTGTCCGCCCCCCTCAGCCTGACCTCCGACTCCGACGGGGTCTTCACCGTCACCATCCCGGCCGGCTACGACCGGGTGTGGATCCAGGTCCCCACCGTGGACGACCGGCGCCTCTGGTCCAGCGACGGGCAGGCCTGGCGGGACCTGGGAAACCAACTGGACCGGATCTGGCAGCCGGCCTACGAGCTCCACGGCAACGTCAAGCTGGAGGCCGTGGAGGGCGGCAACTACGAGCCGGGCCTGCCGGGCGGCACCCTCAGGTCCGACACCGTGAAGGTGCTGGACAACGAGCCCGCCATCGTCACCCTCTCAAGAAGCGCGGACACCCCCGAGTACAGCTACGGGTCGAGGAACCCGGATATAAGAGAAGGCGACGACTACGTCTTCTGGATCAACCGGTACCGGGACGAGACCGGCCAGGCCCTCGACGTGCGGGTGCAGCTCAGCGTCCTGGACGACAAGTGCCTCAGCCCCCTGGGGGGAACCTCGGGAGGCAAGAACCTGACCTTCCGGGAGGCCAACCCCTTCGCGGCCGCCAGCCTGGAGGTCATGACCTTCACCATCCCGGCCGGGGCCAGCCACCAGGAGGCCCGGGTACCGACCATCCAGGACATCGTCGTGGAGTGCTACCCCAGCGTCGTCGCACGGGTCCTGACCCCGGCCAACGCCGAAGAGCTGAAGGCGGCCCACCCCAGGGGCACTACAGCCCGGAAGGCTTCAAGAAATGGGACTACCACAGCCTCCAGTCCGGCAACCACCTGTTCCTCAACGAGCGCTGGACATCCTCCACCGTCGTCGCACCGGGTTCCAGAATCGAGGAGAACATCATCGACGACGACCAGATCCCCAAGCTGATCGTCGAAGGGCCCAGCGTCCAGGAGAGCGACGAGAAGCCACCTTCAGGGTCCGGCTGACCCACAACAACCACACCTGGGACTACACCCTGGACTGGCGGACGGAGGACGGGGGACCCCCGCGGTTCAAGGACCCAGACGAGCTGGCCCTGGCCGGCCAGGACTACACCGCCTCCTCGGGCACCATCACCCTGCCCGCGGACGTGGGCAACGCCGACCCCATCTGGGTCGAGGTGGACGTGCCCATCATCGACGACCGGCTCCACGAGCCCGGTCCCGGCGAGTTCTTCCTGTTCAGGTACGTGATGCACACCCCCTTCCAGCGGGACCTGAACCCCCGGGCCGTGCCGCTGACCTAGGGACACCCCTTTCCCCTCAAGGCAACGATCACCGACGACGACGCGAAGCCGGAGATCAACGTGTCCGACGTGACCGGCCCCGAGGGCGACGTGGACATGCGCTTCCCGGTCCAGCTCGACAACCCCAGCGAGCAGACGGTCACCGTCAACTGGGCAACCACCGAGGACGGGACCGCCGTTGCCGACACCGACTACACCACCTCCAGCGGCACCCTCACCTTCGCGCCCGGGGAGCACTACAAGGAGATCGCAGTCCCGCTGAAGAACGACACCGAGGTGGAGACCGACGAGACCATCCACATCCAGCTCACGGGCCCGGTCAACGCTGGCTGCGCCACGGTGGGCGGGGACGACCGGTGCCACGCCATCGGCACCATCCAGGACAGCTCCCCGGACCCGGACCTGACCGTCGCCGGCCCCGGCACACTAGACGAGGACGCCGGCAACGCCGTCTTCACCGTATCCCTGTTCCACCCCACCACCGGGAAGGCCACCCACTCCAACTCGATGATCACGGTGGACTACGCGACCAGCGACGGCAGCGGGGACAGCGACGACAAGGACGCCGTGGCCGGCCAGGACTACACCGAGACCACGGGGAAGCTGAGCATCGCGGCGGGCCAGACCACCGCCGCCATCAGCGTGCCCATCACCGACGATGAGCGGTACGACCACCGGGTCGAGCATCTCACCCTGACCCTGAGCAACCCGCAGAACGCGGCTTTCCAGAAGGCCGAGGGCCAGCCCGACAAGCCCGACAGCATCTCGGCCACCGCGGCCATCCGGGACAACGACCCCAGGCCCAGGATCACCGTCTCCGACGGCGAGATCACCGAGCCTGCTGCGGGGAGTCCAGACGCCGAGCTGTCCTTCACCCTCACCATCGACCGGATGAGCGACCAGAACGCCCGGGTCCGGGTGGTCACCAGCGACGGCACAGCAAAGGCCGGGCTGGACTACGAGCAGCTGACCAGCGGGAACGGGGCCAACCTCTACGAGACCGAGATCATCACCCCCGGCGACACCGAGCAGAAGGTCAAGGTCAAGGCCGACACCCTGGATGAACCCGACGAGACCTTCACGGTCACCCTCACCGACCCCAACAACCACGTCGTGGTCGACGGCGCCGGCGCCGGGACCGGCACCATCAAGGACGCCACCGACCCGCCCATGCTCCACCCCTTCACCACCTCCTTCGAAGGGCAGGAGGGCGGCAACGACCCCGAGATGGTGCTGATCCTCTACCCCCGGACGGACGACGTCGCGGACCTAGACGACGCCGTATTCGCCGGCGGCCTGCCCAGCGGGAAGACGGTCAGCTTCGACTACCGGGTGCTGGACGGCGACGGGGCCAACCCCAGCGCCACCATGAGCCGGGACTTCGGGCCGGTCAGCGGGACCGCGGTGCTGCAACCCGGGACACCAAGTTCCGGATCAAGGTCCCGGTGATCAACGACAACATCCACGAGCCCACCCAGGAGGAGTTCCGGCTGGTCATCAGCAACCTCCGGAACGCCGTCCTCCAGGAGGGCGGCACCACCCTGACCCTGGTGGGCGAGATCCAGGACGACGAGGCCGCGCCAACCCTGACGATCGACGATGCCACGTTCACCGAGGGGGACTCGGGCAACATGGTCTTCGACGTCTCCCTGAACCGGCCCGGCCAGTTCGAGACCAGCTTCCAGTACTACACGGTGGGGAAGAGTTCCACCAACGAGCAGACCGCCACCTCCGACGACGACTTCACCGCGGTGACCGGGGCCAGCCAGACCAGCTTCACCTTCGACCCCGGGGAGACCGGCGGCAGCATCGAGATAGTGATCATCGACGACACCCTGGATGAGCCCGATGAGACCTTCCTCCTTTCGCCCATCACCACCGACAAGGACAAGCTCATCGCCTCGGTGGCACAGAACGCCACCGGCACCATCGTGGACAACGACCTGCCCGCCGGGGAGCAGCGCCACCTGGTCTTCAGCCCCACCAGCCTGAACCTCAACGAGTCGGACAGCGGCGGCACCGGCACCGGCTACACCGTGAGGCTCTCCCACGCACCCGCGGATGACGTGACCGTGACGATCACGACCCCGGCCGGCTCGGACCTCACCCTGGACGAAACCTCGCTGACCTTCACGCCGACCACCTGGGAGACCGCCCAGACCGTGACCGTCACCCCGGGCCAGGACGACGACGCCGTCCGGGACCGGGAGAAGATCACCCACACCGCCGCCGAGATTTCCATCAACGACCAGCCGGACTTCAACGGCGTGACCGGCGACCTGCCGGTCACCGTCCGGGACGACGACAACCGGTCCATCATCCTCAGCCCCACCGCCCTGAACGTCACCGAGGGGAGCGAGGGAGATGACGCCACCGCGGACGGCTCCATCCTCTCCGTCCGGCTGGGCACCCAGCCCACCGGAAACGTCACGGTCCGGGCCAACTGGGGAGGGGGCAGCGAGATCTCCTACAGCCCCGCGGCCGGAATCACCTTCAACAAGGACAACTGGAAGACCCCCCAGGAACTGACGTTCACGGCCCCCAACTACGGCAACATCGCCGACGAGACCATCCAGGTCAGGATCTGGGCCCTGGGCGCCGACTACAGCGGCAAGCACACCTTCTTCCAGCTGACCATCGTGGACGACGACGACCCCGCCATTCTGACCGACCCCGGTGAGCTGGAGGTCACCGAGGGGGATACGGACGGGGAAACCGTCGACGTGACCCTCGCCCACCAGCCCATGGGGACCGTGACCGTCACCCCCCAGACCTCCGGGACCCGGTTCGCAGCCAGCCCCACAACCCTCTCCTTCGACGAGGACGACTGGGACGTACCCCAGGAGCTGACCGTCACGGGCGACCACGATGACGACGCCGATGCCGAGACCCTGACCCTGGACCTGACCGCCTCCGGGGGCGGCTACGACGAGGCCGAGGGCAGCGTGAGCATCACCATCCTGGATGACGACACCCTGGGGGTCAACGTCTCCGAGAAGTCCCTCAACATCACCGAGGGACAGGCCGCCTCCTACGCCATCGTCCTGGGCCAGCTCCCCACCGGCGACGTCACCGTCACCATCACGGTGCCCAGCGGGGCCGAGCTCACCCTGGGCGGGGACGACGTGACCGCCACCAGCACCGGCGGAACCCTGACCTTCACAACCGACAACTGGTCCCAAACCCAGACCGTGACGGTCACCGCCGGCCAGGACGATGACGGCGAGGACGAGGCCGCCGTGACCATCGGGCACTCCGTCTCCGGCGGCGGCTACGCCGGGGTAACGGTGGATGGAATCACCATCAACGTGCAGGACGACGACCTCCCCATCGTCAACACCGAGTTCGGCGAGGACAGCACCAGCGCCCCGGAGGGCGCCGAGGTCACCGTGCTCCTCAAGATCGACATGACCCCGGACCGGCCGGTGGAGCTGCCCCTCCAGGTCGCCTACCAGGGCGGGACCGACAGCAGTGACCACACCGGCATCCCGGAGGAGATGGAGTTCGGCCCCAGGGAGACCCAGAAGTCCTTCAGCTTCATGGTCAGGGACGACCAGCAGTCCGAGACGGGAGAGGGCATCACCCTCCGGTTCGGGCAGCTGCCCGACCGGGTGCAGAGGAAGAGTGATGGGAACGACATGCTGCTCATCACCTTCACCGATGATGACGAGGCCGGCGTGACCATCGACCCCACCACCCTAAACATCACCGAGGGAGCTACCGACACCTACGGTGTGGTGCTGAAGACCCAGCCCAGCCAGGACGTCACCGTGACCCCCGCGGTGCCCAGCGGCGCGGAGCTCACCGTCTCGCCCACCAGCCTGGCCTTCGACGAGGACAACTGGAACGATGAGCAGACCGTCACGGTGCGGGCGGTCCACGACGAGGACGGCCAGGACGAGACCGCCGTGAACATCACCCACGCGGTCACGGGCTACGGGACCCTCACCGCCGCTGACCCCGTCGCGGTCACCGTCACCGCCGACGACGGCCCGGAGGTCTCGGTCCAGTTCGAGAACTCCCTCTACGACGTGAAGGAGCAGGACGACGACAGCACCGACGAAACCAAGGAGAACGAGGTCCTGATCAAGGTCCAGCTCGACAAGGACCCGGAGCGGCAGGTCGTCATCCCCATTGCGGTCACCGACGCCGACAGCGACGACCTGGAGGACGACGACGAGACCAACTACGCCTCCGGGGACGACTACACCCTCTCGGCCGCCAGCGTCACCTTCGAGTCCGGCGAGACCGAGCAGACGGTCAAGTTCACCGCCGCCGACGATTCCGACAACGACGACGGGGATCTGGTGGCCCTGGCCATCGGGACCCTGCCCCCGGGGGTCAGCACCGGGACCAACTACTCCAGCGCCGTCCGGATCGAGGACGACGACCAACCCGCCAGCCTGACCGTCGAGTTCGAGAAGGACGAGTACAGCGTCCAGGAAACCGACGACACGGCGACCACCGGCGTCGCGGAGAACGAGGCCGTCATCAAGATCAAGCTCTCCGAGAGCTCCGGGGAGAGCGTCACGGTGAACCTGACCGCGACCAACCAGGGCGGGGCCACCGCCGCCGACTACCACCTCGCCGCCACCAGCGTCACCTTCGGCGCCACCGACACCGAGAAGAGCGTCAAGTTCTCCGCCACCCACGACGGCCTCTACGACCCCGACGAGTCGGTCAAGCTGACCTTCAACAACCTGCCCGACAACCTGAGCGCCGGGGACACCGACGAGACCACCATCACCATCGAGGACGACGAGATCGGCGTCTTCTTCGAGCAGGCCGCCTACAGCGTGAAGGAGTCCGACGACGCCGATACCACGGACATCAGCGAGAACCAGGTGACGATCAAGGTCAAGCTGAGCTCGGCCCCGGGAGGGACCGGGCAGGACATCTACATCCAGGGCGTGGGAGCGGGCACGGCCGACGCATCGGACTATGACCTCTCGGGCAGCACCGCTGACGGCGGCAACGCGGTGAACGCCACCGTCAGCTTCGGGGCCGCCGACACCGAGAAGGAGGTCACCTTCACCGCAACCAGCGACCAGACCGAGGAGGGAAACGAGACCGTCACCCTCTCGATCAGAGATTCGCTGATATCCGCCCCCTACGTCGCGACGGGAAACAAGACGACCGTGGTCACCATCGAGGACGACGACACCGCCGGCGTCACCGTCAACCCAACCACCCTGGAAATCGACGAGGGCTCCAGCAAGACCTACTCTCTGGTCCTGACCTCCCAGCCGACCCACGCCGTCACGGTCACCGCCGCCAAGAGAGCGGGAAGCAGCGACAGCATCACGCTGTCCCCCAGCAGCGTGACCTTCACGGCCTCCGGGGACACCCGGTGGGACAAACCGCAGAACATCCAGGTATCGGAACCCCAGGACGCCGACGCCGACGACTCTTCGGCCACCATCGAGTACTCCACCTCGTCCACCGACCCCAAGTACCACCAGATGCCCGACATAGACCGGGTCATGGTAACGGCCAGGGACGACGAGCCCGAGGTCACCCTCAGCTTCGACGAGACCAGCTACGAGGTCACCGAGGGCGGGAACGCCGACATCCAGGTCAACGCCGACGTGGACCCGGACCGCGCCTTCATCGTGCCCATCACCATCACCCGGGGCGCCGGCGTCACCGTCTTCGACTACCGCACATCCCAGTCCTACGTCCGGTTCACCGACGGCGACACCAGTGCGACCCTCCGGATCACCGCCGTGGACGACGCGGCCCACGAGCAGGACGAGACCCTGACCCTGGGGTTCCCCACCGCCCTGCCCGCCAAGGTCAAGACCGGGACGCCCGGCACAACCACCGTCACCATCGTGGACAACGACCAGGGCATGGTCGCCATCTCGCCCACCACCCTGGACGTGGACGAGGGAGACGACAACACCTACACCGTCGTCCTGAAGACCCAGCCCCAGGAGGACGTGGTGATCACCGTCACCCCGCCCGCGGCCAACACCGACATAACGGTCAACAAGACGACCCTCACCTTCACGGACACCACCTGGGACGACCCCCAGGTGGTCACCGTCGAGGCGGCCCAGGACGACGGCTACGACGATGAGAGCGGCGCCATCACCCACTCCAGCGCCTCCAGCGACAGCGACTTCAACGGAATCGACGTGCAGAGCGTCACCGTCAACGTGGACGACGACGAGATCGGGGTCAGCTTCGAGTCGGCCGAGTACGAGGTCCAGGAGTCCGACGACGCCGGCACCACGGATGTGCGGGAGGACCAGGTGAGCATCAAGGTCACCCTCACCGAGGCCCCCGGGGAGGAGAAGCAGGTCCCCATCACGGCCACCGGAGAGAACCGGGCCACCGCCGCCGACTTCAGCATCTCGCCCACCACCCTGACCTTCGGCGCCACCGACACCGAGCAGACCATCACCTTCACCGCCGCCGGGGACGAGCTGGATGACGACAACGAGACGGTGAGACTTGCCTTCGGGACCCTGCCGGCCGGGGTGGCCCCCGGGGACAACGCCGAGGCGGTGGTGGCCATCAAGGACGACGACCACCCGAACATCACCGTCAAGTTCCGGCTTGCCTCAGCCTCCGTCCCAGAGGACGGGCCCTCATACGCGTCCAACATCGAGCTGAGCGCCAACCCGGAACGCCGGATCACCATACCCTTCGTCGTCACCAACGAGACCGCCTCCGGCTCCGACTACCGGCTCACCCCCGACAACCGGCGGATGGTCTTCGGGGCCAACGAGCGGCGCAAGCTCATCAGGATATACCCCGAGGACGACGACCTGGACGAGGACAACGAGACCCTGCTGGTCACCTTCGGGACCAACCTGCCCGACCGGGTGACCGAGGGTTCCCGCAACTCCTTCCGGATCACCATCCAGGACGACGACACCTCCGCCCTGGTCTTCACCGACACCCCGGTGAGCGTGAACGAGGGCAGCACCGCCACCTACAAGGTCCGGCTCGCCACCAAGCCGGCCGGGGATGTCACCGTCACCCTCACCGACCCCGGCAACACCGACATCACCTCCAACCCCGACGAGCTGGAGTTCGACGAGGACAACTGGGCCGACGACCAGACCGTGACGGTCAGCGCCGCCCAGGACAACGACGCCGACGACGACACCGGGGACATCACCCACAGCGTCTCGTCCGATGACGATGCCAAGTACAACGCCCTGGACGACGCGGCGGTGGCGGTGACCGTGACCGACGACGAGACCGGCATCAACTTCTCCTCCTCCAACTACTCCGTCACCGAGGGGAGCAGCGCCAAGATCGCCGTCGTGCTGACCAAGCCCGCCGATGGGCAGGTGACCGCCATCATCGGCAGCGTCGGACAGCGGGGGGCCACCACCCCCGAGGACTACACCAGGATACCCAGGAACGTGACCTTCCAGGACGGCGAGTCCCGGGCGGAGTTCACCGTGACCGCCCCCGCGGACGAGGTCGATGACTCCGGCGACTACGTCGCCCTCACCCTGTACCGGACCGCCGGGAACGCCGTGACCGGCTCCAGGAACACGGCCCGCCTGGACATCATCGACACCACCAGCGTCAAGGCCAGCTTTGAGAACTCCACCTACACCGTGCAGGAGTCCGACGACCCGGACACCACCGGCACCAGAGAGAACGAGGCCTCGATCAAGGTCACCCTCAGCAGGGCCCCCACCGAGGAGACGGTCATACCACTCACCACCGTCCCTGGAACCGGGACCACCAGCGGCGACTACTCGGGAGTGCCGACGGGCCTCACCTTCCAGTCCGGGGACACCGAGAAGTCCTTCACCTTCAGGGCCGAGCCCGACAGCCTGGACGAAGCCGACGAGACCCTCACGGTCTGGTTCGGCACCCTGCCGGACGGCTACGCCGCCGGGACCAACGGGACCGCCCAGGTGACCATCATGGACGCCGACGCCGACCACGTGACCGTCAAGCCCACGACCCTGGAGGTCAACGAGGGCGGCTCCAACACCTACAAGGTCGTGCTGGAGACCAAGCCCGCCGGGAATGTCACGGTCACCCTGGCCCGGACGGGCAGCAGCGACGTCACCTTCAGCCCCACCACGGCGCTGGCCTTCACCCAGGACACCTGGGATGACGAGCAGACCGTCACCGTCTCGGCCGCCGAGGACGCCGATGCCCTGGACGAGACCGCCACCATCACCCACACGGTGTCGGGCTACGGCACCGTCACCAAGGCCGACGACGTGGCTGTCACGGTCAAGGACAACGAGCCCGCCGTCACCGTCTTCTTCGAGAGCGCGGCCTACTCCATCGACGAGCAGGACGATGAGACCACCACGACGGTCCGGGAGGACCAGGCCGCCGTCAAGATCAAGCTCAGCCAGGACCCGGAGCGGCAGGTCGCCCTCACCATCCTGCGCACCGACCAGGGAGGGGCCGTCTCCGGCACCGACTACAGCTTCGCGCCCACCTGCCACTGCGTCACCTTCGAGTCCGGGGAGACCGAGCAGACCATCACCTACACCGCCCTGGACGATACCGCCGACGACGGCGGGGAGAGCGTCAACCTGGCCTTCCAGGCCACTCTGCCGACCAAGGTCACCCCGGGAACCATCCGGGAGACCGTGATCACCATCGTGGACGATGACGCCGGGATGGTCCAGGTGAGCCCCACCGTCCTGAACATCGGAGAGGGAGCCTCCAAGACCTACAAGGTCGTGCTGAAGAGCAAGCCCTCCCACGACGTGGTGATCACCATCACCGAACCAGCCAACACCGACATCACCGCCGACCAGGACGAGCTGACCTTCACCGAGGACAACTGGGACGACGAGCAGGAAGTGACCGTCACCGTCAAGCAGGACGACGGCCACGACGACGAGTCCGGGACCATCACGCACACCAGCGCCTCCACCGACGACGACTTCAACGGCATCAGCGTCGACGGGGTCAAGGTCAACGTGGACGACGACGAGGACCCGCCCGATGTGAGCGTGGAGTTCGGGGCCGCCGCCTACTCGGTGCAGGAGTCCGACGACCCCGACACCACCGGGGATGACGAGAAGGAGAACGAGGTTGCCGTCAGGGTCACGCTGGCCCAGGCCCCAACCGGCGAGGTCACCATCCCGATCAGCCAGACCCTGGGGACGGGGGGCCGGCAGCGACTACTCCGGGGTGCCGGACAACCTGGTATTCGGCTCCGGCGTGAAGGAGAAGACCTTCACCTTTAAGGCCGAGCATGACGACGTCGATGAGAGCGACGAGACCGTCACGCTGGGCTTCACCAACCTGCCCACCGGCTACGCCGCCGGCACCCAGGCCACCGCGGCCGTGACCATCGTGGACGACGATACCGCCGGGGTAACGGTGGACCCCGAGGACCTGGACGTGAACGAGGGAGGCAGCAACACCTACGACGTGGTGCTGGACTCCAAGCCGGCGGGCAATGTCACCGTCACCATCACGAAGACCGGCGCCAGCAGCGCCGACGTCAGCTTCGCGCCCACCACTCCCCTGACCTTCACCACCGGCAACTGGGACACCCCCCAGGAGGTCACGGTCCGGGCCGCGGAGGACGCCGCGCCCTGGACGACGAGGCAACCCTGGAGCACGCGGTGTCCGGCTACGGGACCGTCACCAGCGCCGAGGACGTGGACGTGACGGTCAAGGACAACGAGCCCGCCGCCGTCGTGACCTTCGGGAGCGCAACCTACAGCGTCGCCGAGTCCGACGACCCCGACACCACCGGGGACGATGAGAAGGAGAACGAGGCAACGGTCAAGGTCAAGCTCGACCAGGACCCGGACCGCCAGGTCATCGTGCAGCTCACCGTCACCCAGCAGGGCACTGACGGCAGCAACGACTACACGGGCGTCCCGGCCAGCGTGACCTTCGAGGACGGCGACACCGAGCAGAGCTTCACCTTCAAGGCAGTCCACGACACCATCGACGACGGCGAGGAGAGCGTCAAGCTCGGCTTCCGGGACCTGCCCGCCAGGGTCACCCCGGGCACGCCCAACGAGACCACCATCTCCATCCTGGACGACGACCCGGGCACCGTCACGATCACCCCCAAGGTCCTGAACATCACCGAGGGGAACCACAAGGACTACGAGGTCGTCCTGGATTCCCGGCCCTCCGAGAACGTGGTGATCACCATCGCCAAGACCGGGGATGCCAGCGTCACGCTCAACAAGACCGCCCTCACCTTCACGAAAGACGACTGGGACACCGAGCAGGCCGTCCGGGTCTCGGCAGGGCAGGATGCCGGGCACGAGGGCGGGACCGCCGACATCACCCACACCGCGGCCTCCGATGACGACGACTACGACGACAACATCCCCGTGACCGTCACCTTCGAGCAGGACACCTACACGGTGGCCGAGGCCGACGATGACTCGACGGACGACGTCACCGAGAACTCCGTCTCCATCAAGGTCTCGGTCAACAAGGACCCGGGACGGGAGATCGTGATTCCCATCGGGAAGGCCTACCTGGACGGCGCCAGCAGCGCCGACCACGAGGCCATACCGGCCAGCGTGACCCTCGACTCCGACACCCTGGAGGAAGCCTTCGCCTTCACCGCCGTGGACGACTCCGGCGACGACGACGATGAGAAGGTCAAGCTCACCCTCGGACCCCTGCCCGGCGCCGTCACCCAGGGGACCCACGGCAGCGCCACCATCTCGATCACCGATGACGACAAGCCCACCGCCCTGACGGTGGAGTTCGGCAGCGCCGCCTACAGCGCAACCGAGGGGGCCACCGCCTCCGTCAAGATCAAGCTCTCCGACGACCCGGAGCGGAACGTGACCATCCCGGTGAGCGGCACCTCCGTCACCTTCGCCTCCGGCGACACCGAGAAGTCCATCACCTTCACCGCCGTCCAGGACACGGCGGAAGAGGACACCGAGTCGGTCAAGCTCACCTTCGGCACCCTGCCCACCACGCCGGTCAGCATCACCGAGGGCACCGTCAAGGAGACCACCCTGTCCATCCTGGACGACGACGCCCGACTGGTCCGGGTCGTCCCCACCAGGCTGGAGATCGATGAGGGGGACGACGACACCTATACGGTCGTCCTCACCGAGGAGCCGGATGCCGGCGTCTCCATCGCAATCTCGAAGACCGGCAGCTCCGACGTCACCTTCAGCCCGGCCGGGCCCCTGTCCTTCACCACGGGCAACTGGAGCCAGGCCCAGACCGTCACGGTGGAGGCTGCCCAGGACGACGGGCACGACGACGACGAAGCGACCATCAGCCACGCCGCCACCTCCACCGACTCGGACTTCAACGGAACCGATGTGAGCAGCGTCGCCGTGAAGGTACTGGACGACGACAACGTGCCCGTCAAGGTCAGCTTCGAGAAGGATGTCTACAGCGTCGACGAGTCCGACGACTCCGGCACCACCGGGACCGAGGAGAACAAGGTCACCGTCAAGGTCAAGCTGGACGCCGACCCGGAACGGGAGGTCGTCGTCACCATCACCAAGACCGACCAGATGGGCGCCGACAGCGCCGACTACGAGGGCGTGCCCGCCAGCATCACCTTCGACTCCGGGGAGACGGAGAAGTCCTTCGTCTTCACCGCCAAGCACGACACCGCCGATGACGACGACGAGAGCGTCAAGCTGGCCCTCACCGGCCTGCCCGCCGACGTGAGCCTCGGCGACCACGGCGAGACGGTCATCTCCATCAATGACGACGACAAGCCCACCGCCCTCACCGTCGAGTTCGGCAGCAGCGCCTACAGCGTCAACGAGGGCGCCAGCATCAAGGTGCTGGTCAAGCTCTCCGACGACCCCGAGCAGGACGTCACCATCCCGATCTCGAAGACCAACCAGGACGAGGCCTCCGACGCCGACTACACCCTCACGTCCACCAGCCTGACCTTCAGGTCCGACGACACCCGGAAGGAACTGACCTTCGCCGCCGCGGACGACTCAGAGGACGACGAAGGGGAGAAGGTCAAGCTGACCTTCGGGACCCTTCCGGCCACACCCCTGGCCGTGACCGCCGGGACCACCAGCCAGACCATCGTGTCCATCAACGACCTGGACATCACCCCGGTGACGGTGGAGTTCGAATCGGCCGCCTACGCGGTGCAGGAGACCGACGACACCGCGACCATGGACGTGAAGGAGAACGAGGTGGAGATCACCGCCACCCTCGACAAGGACCCGGGGCGGGAGGTGATCATCCCGATCAACAAGGCCCACCAGGGCGGGGCCACCAGCGCCGACTACCAGGGCGTGCCCGATACCCTGACCTTCGAGTCAGGAGACACGGAAAAGTCCTTCACGTTCAAGGCCCTCCACGACACCCAGGACGACGACCAGGACAGCGTGAAGCTGACCTTCGGAGGCCTGCCCGCCGGAGTCAGCGCGGGGGACGACGACGAGGCCGTCATCTCCATAGCCGACGACGACCTGCCCGACATCACCGTCAGGTTCGGCTCGGCCGCCTACCAGGCCGGCGAGGGAGACACCGTGGACGTGGTGCTGGAGCTGAGCGCCCAGCCGGAGCGGGAGGTGATCATCCCCATCACGGCCACCAAGCAGGGGGACATCTCCGACCTGGACTTCGGGACCATACCGGCCACCGTCACGTTCAACGCTACGGAGGAAAGGAAGACCATCACCTTCCGGGCCCTGGAGGATGATGAGGACGAGGAGAACGAGTCGGTCAGGCTCGACCTGGGCACCCTGCCAACCCAGGTTGGCAGCGGGACCCAGACCACCACCCTCGTCACGATCATCGACAACGACACCGCCAAGGTGGACGTGAGCGAGACATCCCTGACGGTGCCCGAGGGCGGCCCCCGGACCTACGACGTGGTACTGGAGACCAAGCCCAGCCACGACGTCACGGTCGCCATCACCGTCACCGGCGACAGCGACATCACCACCGACCGGCCTAGCCTGACCTTCACCCGAGACAACTGGCACGAGGAGCAGCCCGTCACGGTCGAGGCCGCCCACGACGACGACTCGGCCAATGACTCCGCCACCATCACCCACCTGGCCTCCTCCACCGACGCCAACTACCAGGGCCGCCCCGGGGGCAGCGTTGCCATCACGGCCACCGATGACGACGACCCCGGGTCACCGTCAGCTTTGGGAAGGCCGAATACCAGGTCGTTGAGAACAAGTCCGTCACCATAAAGCTCACCCTGAGCTCCGACCCGGAGCGGGAGGTGATCATCCCCCTCTCCACCAGCGAGGCAGGGGCCTCCGGCGACGACTACTCCGGCGTGCCCGCCACCGTCACCTTCCAGAGCGGCCAGACCGAGCGGACCTTCAGCTTCTAGGCCGAAGACGACAGCGATGTGGAGGACGACGAGAGGGTCACGATCAGCCTGGGCTCCCTCCCGCCCCGCGTGGACGAGGGAAGCCCGGCCAGCGCCACCGTGACCATCAAGGACGACGACGTGGTGATCATCGACCAGGACGAGGGGGTCATCCAGGTCAGCTTCCGGGACTCGGTGTTCGAGGTCGACGAGGGCGGGAGCGCGGTCATCCTGATGAGGCTCAGCCGGACCAGCACCGAGGACATCACCGTGCCCCTGGTCCACACCGAGCTGGGCGGAATCACCCGGCAGGACTACTCCGGCCTGCCCGATGAGATCACGTTCAGCGCCGGCAACACCGACGCCGTATTCACCATCGAGGCCCTCCAGGACGAGGAGGTGGACCCCGGGGAGTCCCTGTCCATCGGGATGGGCGACATGCCCGACGGGACCGAGCGGGGCACGAGCAACACCGCCACCGTCACGATCCTGGACGACGACCAGTCCACCCTCCGGTGCCCCGACAACCCGGGCAGCACCATCCTGCTCGACCTGGTGGCCGAGATCAGCGAGGCCGGCGAGATCGACTCCTACACGGTCGAGATGGAACCCTTCAAGGTCTACATCGTCGAGATGATGGGCAAGGCCAACGGCTACGACGTCCTGGGCCAGGACACCTATGACGGGGACCTGACCCTGGAGCAGACCGGGCACCTCACCGTCGCCAACTCCGACGGGAGCAACGGCTACAACCTCCGGCCCCTGCCCCGGAGACCCAACATCATCGGAGGGAAGAGCTACGCCGTCGTCCGGTTCGCCGGGGACGGCCCGAAGACCATCAAGGTGAGCGCCGGCGACGACGGCACCGGCACCTACCAGCTGAAGGTCCGGCTCAACGACCTCTGCACCGAGGAGAACGGCTACACCCAGTTCACCTGGGACGGCGGCCCGGAGGGCTACGTCCACGACCCCCCCCCGCCGACACCAGCGCCGACCGCAAGATCCCGATGCAGCCCGGCGTCCACCACACCGTGCTGGGCTTCATGGGAGACGACTGGTACTCCGACGACGACGAGGACTGGTACCGGAGCCGCTTCCAGGAGGGCCAGAAGTACCGGGTGGAGGTCATGGCCTGGGACCAGGTGGCCCGGAAGCACCAGCTCACCGCCCCCACCATCACCGGCATCTTCGACGCCAACGGGGACCTGATCGCGGACACGACCGCCGAGGGGTCGGGCACATCCGCCGCCGTCACGTTCACCGCCGCCGAGACCCGGGACCACTTCGTGGGCGTGGGATCCAGGAGCGCCGACCGGAAGGGCGTCTACAAGCTGAGGGTAACGCTTCTGGACGACTGACGCCGAAGAATGACGCCATGAAAAACAGGAGGAACCCAAGCACCGGCGGGTGCTCAGACATAACCGCCTGACCCTCAACTCCGGCTTACACGACCAGGAGAAACGACCCGGTAAGGGATAAAGCCCAGGGGATAACAGTCCAGCCATACTCCTGATCGAGGAGCCCCGCGCACGCGAACCCTGGGAGAATCGAGGAGAAAAGCAATGCCGGCAGCACCGGAACGGGGCGGCAACAGTGCAGGAAGATTCCTGCCCAAAATCCCAAGCCCTAAGGCCGCAGCGGTCACGGTGAAAGCCGCCGCGGCCGTCCCCCTGTGGGCGGAAGAACCCAAGGGGCCGGCCGCTGCATCCTGCCGGTACCCAAAGGGGCGGAGTACAGCGACTCCGGGATACATGGCTGGACTCCATCAGACGCCGGCCACATGTGCTGCGGCGCGGTCGACACCAACACGACCTTCTCGGCCGAGTTCCAGTGCGAGCCGGACTACAACGGGGACGTGGAGATCGAGGCCGTCGCCAGCAGGGGCGGTACCAACCACTTCGCCACCGCCCAGTTCGCCTGCCGGGAGGAGTAGACCAAGCAGACACCAATCGGAGAGACCCGAGACATGAATACGACCAAGATCCTCCGCAACATCCGGACCCCGCTGGGAGCAGGACTCCTGGGAGCCCTGGCGATCATGGCAATAGCTCCGTCCTAGCTCATGGGGGTGAATACCGAAGCTGGCTAGACCATATGGAGAGAACGACATGAGAATACCCCGGAGATTCCTCACGCTGTCTGCATCACTTGCATTGGTCCTTATTCTGCCTATCCTTGGGGCCTGCGCTTCGGAGGAAGGAGCGGACCGGCCCGACCAAGATGCCAGGGACCGACCTACTTCCTCCTTGTTTGGCGGGAGCGAGTCCGCCCCGGACGCCACCCGAGATGATCCCCTGGGTGTGGGCGGAGACCAAGCCATAGAAATTCCGAAGGATTCCTCAGCCTCCAGTGCCCTGCTGCCGTCGCGCGAGGGGCAGCCTTGCCCGCAGTGCCAACTGGACCCGGATGCTGTGCTTCCCCCTTCCGGGACGTCGCCAGAGACGGACAAGGAAGCCCTAATTGCCCTGTTTGAGGCCACCGGCGGGGAGACCTGGGACACCAGCAGCACCTGGGTAGGCCTATCGCCCATCGGGGAGTGGCGTGGCGTGGGCGTCGGCAGCGATGGCAGGGTCACCTCGCTGGAGCTTTATGGAATCAGCGGGGACCTGCCCCCGGAGCTGGGCAACCTGACCGCCCTGCGAGAGCTGTCAATCACCGACAGCGAGATTGCCGGAGAAATCCCTCCTGAGCTGGGCAACCTGTCCAGCCTGGAGACGCTGAACCTGGGGGGGAATCAACTCTGCGGGGAGTTACCGCCTGGACTGGACGACCTGACCCACCTGCGGTCACTAGACCTGGGGCACAACCGGCTGACTGGACGGCTGCCGGACACGCTGGCCCGGCTGGCAAAGCTAGAAACGCTAAACCTGGCAGACAACCAGTTGACCGGGGAGGTTCCCTCCTGGCTGGCCGGTCTTATGGAAATGACGGCCTTGGACCTCAGCAACAATCAACTGGATGGGGAGTTGCCGCCGGAGTTGGATCAGCTCGCCCTGGGCCTGCAGCGACTGAACTTGAATGGGAACCAGTTGAGCGGGTGCCAGTCCGACTTCCTGAGGGACGAGGCACCCGACTCCATTGACTCTCTCCCGGTATGCTCTCCGGAGAGCCATGCCGGTGACACAGAGGCACTCATTGCCCTGCATCAGGCATGGGGAAAGCCCAACCTGCCCAATTGGTTGAGCCGTGAACCCATCAGTGAGTGGCAGGGTGTTTCCGTCGGAATCGACGGCAGAGTGGCGGCCTTGAGCCTCTCGGGCTTAACCGGGGAGTTGCCTCCGGAGCTGGGCAATCTGACCAGCCTGCGAACCGTGAGGATCAGCACGAGTGAAACTGGTGGTCTGACATGTTCGCCGGATGTGGAATGGCAGCAAGGGACGATCCTGGCCGGAGTTTGTAAATTAGAGACCATCGTGTTCGCCTCGGTCAGCGCCGGGGATAAACACACCTGCGGGGTGAGAACAAATGGCGCCGTCACCTGCTGGGGACTGAACAGTAAGGGGCAAGCCGCGCCGGCGGAAGGGCGTTTTGCCTTGGTCAGCGTAGGAAGTCACCACACCTACGGGGTGAGGGCCGACGGCCCGGTCGCCTGCTGGGGCGAAGACTTAACCGATAGAACCACTCCGCCGGAGGGGGAGTTCACCTCCGTCAGCGCGCATTACCACCAAACCTGCGGGGTGAGAACCAATGGGACCGTCGCCTGCTGGGGCGTTGCAGACAGTCAGTCCACTCCGCCCGAGGGGGAGTTCACCTCCGTCAGCACAGGAGGTTTCCACACCTGCGGGGTGAGAACCAATGGCACCGTCGCCTGCTGGGGTGTTGCAGACAGTCAGTCCACGCCGCCGGAGGGGGGTTCTCCTCCGTCAGCGCAGGAAATCACCACACCTGCGGGGTGAGAACCAATGGGATCGTCGCCTGCTGGGGCTCTGACCGATCCGGCGAGTCCACGCCGCCGGAGGGGGGGTTGTTCTTTTCTGTCAGCGCCGAGGACGGCACAGGATGCGTGGTAAGCGCCAAAGGCACCCGCACCTGAAGCGCCCGGACCTGCTGGGCAGCGCCCTACTTCGAAGTAAGATTCTCCGGCGAACTCGATATGGCCTATACCAGGGTGGCACCCATGATCACACCACCGAAGGGGAGATGAGATGTTGACTGCCAGGCGACCCATCACGACAGTTCTGCTCCGGTCAGCCGGTTGCATCTTGCTGCTGGGGCCCGCCGCCTACAGCGGCCCCAATCCGAACCAAGGCGGGCCGGCCAAGCCCCTGCCCCCAACGGTCCATTTCCTCAGGTTGCTGTCCCCAGCAGGGACGGTGTGAATTACTTCGCCACCGTCCAGTTCACCTGCCGCGGGGAGTAGCAGACCCGCACGCCAACCCCCTAGAAGAGACAGAACCCACAGGTAGAGGGAAACGAGACATGAGTACGACCAGGATCCGCCGCAACATCCGGACCCCGCTGGGAGCAGGACTCCTGGGAGTCCTGGCCCTGACGGCCTTCATCACCCTGGCCTGGCTGCTCATGGCCCAGGCCGGGCCGGCAGAAGCAACAGACGTGAGCCTGGTGTCCAACTTGGCAGTCACCGGGAGCGACACAACGACCGTGAGCGACGGGAGAAAGATAGCGAACCAGTTCACCACCGGCAGCAACACCGCTGGCTACACAGTCAACTCAGTATCGATCGTATTCAGAGGCTCCACCTTCGATGTGGACAAGCTGGTGGCCACCATCAACTCCGAAAAGAACGGCAACCCAGGGCGGGCCCTGGCCACCCTCACCAACCCCTCCTCCCTGTCGTCAGGGACCAACACCTTCACCGTCAGCAACGGGCTGCTGCTCGAACCAGACACCAGCTATTTCATAACCCTGGCGGCCGTCGGCGGCGCCTTCGGACAACCGAACATCACAGCTCATGACAACCAAACTGGACAGGAAGGCTGGACCATAGCTGACAACTACATGCTCTTCGTCGCCCCAAACTGAGCGACTTCGGCACCAGCTCATTGGTCTTCACTGTCAGCGGCGTGGTACACGACGACTACCAGTTCGCGGTGTCCAACCTGGATGAGGCCAACTCCACCTCCAAGGGGTTGAATAACACAAGGCTGGCCACCAGTTTCACCACCGGCGACAACCCAAACGGCTATAAGCTCAATGCGGTCAGCACCCTGTGGAACGCCATTCCCTCCGGGGTCACGGGCGACGACATCGAGGTGGGGCTCCAGAGAAGCGACGGAGAGAATCCGGGAACCCAGATAGGCACCTTCGACGCCCCCGGAAATAGACGGCGGAGGCCTCTACACCTTCACCAAGGAGAATGGGTTCGGGCTCGAGGCCAACACCAAGTACTTCATCATGGTCCGGGCCAAGGGCACCAACATCGGCCCGATCCGGCTGGCCTACTCCGACCAGCAGAAGGGCCGGCTCCACTGGACCATCGGCAACGACTCCAGGTTCAAGTCCGGCAGCGACGACTGGGTCAGCGAAACGGGCTCCATGAAGATGAGCATCTTCGCCACCCCGAAGGGCGAGAACCCCAACTTCAAGGACAAAACACCGTAGTCAGCAACCTGGAGGAGTTCAGCGACGGGCTGGCCATGCCCAACCAGTACCGCCTAGCGACCCAGTTCACCACCGGCTCCAGCGCCGGCGGGTACGGCATCGAGCAGGTAAGAATCCCCTGGTTCAGCATGCCCTCGGGCCTGGGCGCCTCGCTCATCCGGGTAACCGTCCACGAGGACGACAGCGGAAGCCCGGGCAGCGAGGTCTTCCGGTTCAACGCCACCAGCGGGCTCCAGACCGGGCCCAAGACCTACGCCTTTGAAGCGCCCGACGGCGCACTACTGGACGCCGAAACCAGCTACCACCTGATGGTCAAGGCCAACGGCGCGGCCATCGGCAGCCTGCAGACCACGGAATCGGAGAACGCCCACCTGGCCGATGGCTGGAGCCTGGGCGGCTCCCAGGCAGCCCCGGGGGACACCTTCTCGGACAGCGACGCCAACCTGAAGTTCGACCTCCAGGCCCAGGAGGGCCGGGCCCCGGAGACCCTGGTATCCAACATAGACAAGAGCTCGTCAGCGAGTGCGGTAGGTACATTGGTCAAGATAAACGCGACCAGCTTCACCACCGGCTCCAGGCCGAAGGGCTACGCCATATCGTCAGTCACCCTCTCCCTGGGGACAAATACGATGACCTCCGACGACGTGGAGATAACCATCAGGGAGGGTTACCGGCCCAACCGGCCAGGAAACACCATCTACACGTTCACCAACCCATCGGACCTGTCCGCGGGAGACAGGACCTTCACGGCCCCGACGCCCTTCCAACTCGACCCGGACACCACCTACTTCCTGGCAATTGACGGCGAAGGCCACCTGAATAACTTCAAGCGCACGGCCAGCAATGAACAGAGCGGGAAAACCGGCTGGGACATCGCAGCCGGATCCTCGACATTGACGGGAACCACCTGGCTAACCAATAGCCTCAGCATCAAGTTCACCCTGACCGGGCTGGAAAACGAGGAATACCAGTTCAGTGTCGCCAACGCGGAGGAGACGGGTTCGTCCAACAAGACAGTCGCCGCGGGAGACCAGCTGGCCACCAGCTTCACCACCGGCCACAACCCGGACGGCTACACCTTCAACCGGGTGACCATCCTGTGGAACAGCATACCGACCGGAACCGAGGGATCGAAGATCAAGGTCGCCATAGCGCGGAGCAGCGGCGACGACCCGGGCAGCGACATCGGCACGCTGACCAGCCCCAAGGGCACCAGCACAGCCCTGACCGGCAAGCTCCATTCCTTCAGCCACGCCACCGGGCTGAGCCTGACGGCCAACACCACGTACTTCGTCAGGGTCGAGGCCGATGGAGTCAGCATAGGGCAATTGAAGCTGGCCAATTCAGACCAGCAGATCGGAAGGGTGAACTGGAGCATCGGCGATGACTCCAGGTTCAAGCAGAGCGGCGCCACCGAGTGGGCGGCCCAGACCGGTTCCATGAAGATGAGCATCTTCACCACGCCCAAGGGCGACGACCGGGACTACAAGGGCGACAACTCGGTCATCAGCAACTTCGAGGAGTTCGGCGAAGGAACCTCAATAGCCGACGGGTACCGGCATTCCCGGCGTGTGTTGGTAATGGGCTAAAATAGTGAAAGAGAGGGACAGGAAGGGATAGGGAGGTGCGGTGATGGCGCGACCAAGGGTATATCGGAAAGACCAGCAGTGTCCCCGTTGCGGGTCCAACTGGCTGCCCAAGTACGGGCGTTCTCGGGGCAAGCAGACCTACCGTTGCGGTCAATGTCTCTACCATTTCACCCCAGGGACGGAGCATTCCCACCAGCCGGAGGTGGTCAGGAAGCTGGCGGTGGACCTGTACACCGAGGGCAGCAGCATGGAGGCCGTTGGGCGAGTGTTGGGGGTGAAGTCGGGAACCGTCTATTCCTGGGTCAAAAAAAGCCCAGTGGGCCTGGGGGTTGTTGCGGCTCCTGGTGGCGCAGCGGACGGGCGCCCGCCCGCTGGGACCAGCCCGGGTCATATCCCTGGATGAGATGTGGACCTATGTGGGGGTGCGGCGGGGAGAGCAGCGGCGGGAGGTGTGGGTCTGGACGGCGGTAGTGGAGGAAGGGGACGGTCGGCGCTGGGTGGACTTTGAGGTGGAAGACCGCAGCGAAGCCACCTTCCTGAAGTTGTACGACCGGTTGCCCGAGGCCCAGCGGTATGTCAGCGATGGCTACCGGGTATATGAGTGGTTGCCCCACAACCGGCATGTGGTGGGCAAAGGCTTGGAAGCCAATAGGAATGAGGGATTGCACTCGGTGTTGCGGGACAATCTCAACCGTCTGCATCGGAGAACCAAGGGATACAGCAAGAGTGTGACCCTGCTGCGGGACTCCATCGCCTTGGTCTGCTTACGCTTGGGCCTGATCTAATACCAACACACCTCGGGAATACCCCTTTCTCCGGGGGAAAGGGTGCCACCGAGGTGCCGCCTCGGACGGTAGGTTGAAGGAGCACTTGCGAGAAATAGCGTTCGTCATGGACCTGCCGAGTCCGAGCCCGGCGAACGTGAAGGCAGGTGAGGGGATTGACGTTGGGGAACCCTGTGGGTCGTTGGCCTCGGCCTGATCCCCTCGAGGCCGGCCAGACCCGCGTCCGTCCCTGCTTTCGAGACCCTCAAAATCCCATGACAAACTTTGGAGGCGACCTCCTGTTTCACAATACCGTGCAACACGATTTAGGAGGTGAACCATCATGGTGCCCATGGAAGTCTGTCCCTATCCCTTCGCTGACCTCGCCGAGCGATTCCCGGTGTCTCGCGGGGCGCGGCACACCGCCCTGGTGACACGGATCAGCGAGCATGGTTTCCGCCCTCCCATCCTGGTGTGGAGGGGAGAGGTGCTTTTCGGAAAGGAGTTCCTGCAGGCCTACTCCGAGGCTGGCGTGGAACCCGTGTTCGAAACGCTGTCCGACGATCAGGAACCCCTGCCGAGCCTCGTTGCCGCAGCCATTCCCATCCTGGATTTGGACAACAACCACCGGGCGGTGTTGGCCTACCTGGTTTCCCAATGGTCCAGGCGGGGAAGGCCCCGGACCGACGAGGAAAAATCCGCAACATTGCGGAATTTAACCCAAGAGGATGCCGCCAAGGTGTTCGGGGCGAAGACCAGGCCGTGACCTACGTTGCTCAGGTCCTCTCTGAGGATAGTCCCGCTGTCCCGGAACTGCGGCAGGCGGTGCTGGAGTGGCGGATCGGGGCCATCGACGCCGCCAACGTGCGGAACCGGCCGCCGGAGGTTCAGAGGCGCGCAGTCGACCTGGTGGTCAACGGAAAGTTCCGGACAGTCAAACGGGCGGTCGCCTTGGTGGAGCGTGACATCGAACAGCAGGTGAACGCCAAAAAGCGGGAAGCGATCAGGTCCAGCCCCATTCGGGCCGCGGTCACCCTCCACTCCGCGGCCGTCGAGGACCTCCACGGCCTGGTCCCCCAGGCCAGTGTGGACGGCATCATTACCAGGGTGGGCGCGACCAAGGACGTCTTTGCATTTTGCCGAAACCTGTCGGCTTTCGCGGTCCACGCTCTGAACGACACGGGACTGCTGGCCGTGATCGGCGTCGGACAGAACCTGAAGACCATGCTGGACGGGTTGTCCACCAATGGCTTGTCCTGGATCGACGAGTGGGGCCTCGAATTCGACGGTCCCCCATTAGCGGTTCCGGGGCTGAAGTACTCCGTAGAGGTCTCCAGGCTCCCGGTGCTGGTCTTCGGCAAGGAGTCCTTCCGACCGAATGGCCAGAACAACCGCATACAGGTCCCGGACGCGCCAGGACTCCATCCGGGGAGGGGTCGGTCCGGAGCGTCCTTCGAAAAACTGATTGAGATTTTCGCCCGTCCGGGCCAGGTCATCTGCAACCCGGTGATGGCGGGGGAACACTGGCCGGCACTGTTGTCCTGGGGGGCCGGGATGAAGTTCATCGGCGCCGATGCTTCGGAAACCCGGATCGCGGCGATCTGGGAATCGCTCGACGATGCGGCAATAGAGCTGGGGGTCGCGGTCACCTCTGAAGATGAAAACCTGTCTCAGGGAGAAGCCACTCCAGCCACGGCCTGAACCGCGTCGGCGGCGATGTAGGGAACACCCGAATCCTCCGGCTTGGTCGAGGATCTGGGATCAGAGGGGCAACGGTCATGGTCCTGGAATTCTCGCGTCCCGGTATTCCCGATGTGTGTTGGTATTAGATTAGGCCCAGGCGCAGGCAGACCAGAGCGATGGAATCCCGCAGCATGGTCACGCTCTTGCTGTAGCCCTTGGTTCTCCGATGCAGACGGTTGAGTTTGTCCCACAATACCGAGTGCAACCCCTCATTCCGGTTGGCTTCCAGGCCTTTACCCACCACGTGCCGGTTCTGGGGCAGCCACTCGTATACTCGGTAAGCATCACTGACATACCGCTGGGCTTCGGGCAGCCGAGCATACAACTCCAAGAAGGTGGCTTCGCTGCGGTCTCCCACCTCAAAGTCCACCCAGCGCCGGCCGTCCTCTTCCTCCACTACCGCCGTCCAGACCCACGCCTCCCGCCGTTTCTTCCCCCGCCGCACCCCCACATAGGTCCACATCTCATCCAGGGATATGACCCGGACTGGCCTCGGCTGGCGGCCTCCCGCCTGCTGCGCCACCAGGACTCTCATCAACTCCCAGGCCCACTGGGCTTTTTTTGACCCAGGAATAGACAGTTCCCGACTTCACCCCCAGCACCCGCCCGATGGCCTCCAGATTGCTCCCCTCGGTGTACATATCCACCGCCAGCTTCCTGACCCCCTCCGGCTGGTGGGGATGCTCCGCCCCAGGGGTGAAATGGTAGAGACATTGACCGCAACGGTAGGTCTGCTTCCCCCGAGATCGTCCGTACTTGGGCAGCCAGTTGGACCCGCAACGAGGACATTGTTGGTCTTTCCGGTATATCCGTGCTCGCGCCATCACCCCCCCTCCCCATTACCTCTGTTTTCCGGCTCAACCCTATCTTAAACCATTACCAACACATGTTGGGAATACCCAGAATTGGGATGCCGTGAAGGGGTTGTGGTGCTGCATATTCATGGAACACAACCCAAAGATCGGAAACCAAAGGTAAGTTTGCCCTTCCGTTCTGCTCTACCTACTTGGCACACCTTGAATGGTCCCCTTTCCGAACGTGGAGGGAGGAACGCTTGGAATTCCTTATGGCAGGAATCTCAGGAAGCTTTCGCTTCTCGGCTGCTGGCGCTCACCATAAAGGGTTCGGGTAGACGACGCCGACATCTAGTGGCTTCGAGGGAGGTTCCCCGTTATGCGAGTTCTGGAGGGGCATTGCAAGGAGTGGGAGTGGCATCCAGAGCCCATGAATGAACCTTGCCAGAACCCTCACAGGCAGGAGCTAGCACTGGGAATTTGAGTACGGAACACCCTTAGTCTCGGGAATCCCCCATAGACGTTGTCCACGAGACTATTTTTCAGCGCATTCCACAAACGGATCTGTGCGGCACCCCAAGGCCGGACAACATCACTTATGTTTGGTGGGACTTCAAGCTAAAGCCGCAAGAAGACAATTGGACCCTGATCTGTCCCACGGCAGTTCGCCCTACTGTCGGAACACAAGATTAACCCGAAAAACCCTCACACTCGATGGTACAACCATCAAGGCAGGACCTGTTGTTGGTCTGCGATTCGTCTGGACCAACGCTCCTAGATCCGAGTGAAATGCCTAGGATAGTGCTGGCGGGGAACGCCGCCAAGTGTTGAGTGTTAGGTAATATTCACCAATGAGGCAACGGGAGCCGGCAGAAATAATTGTCGTATACCACCCCTCGAACAGCTTCATTCTAAGTCTACACCGTGCCGAAAGAACCGATTTCTGAGAACATCCCAAAGGTGTACCGTCCCCCGACATCCATAGGTTAGGAGTTGAGCCAATGGACGGAGGGATGGAGGTTTCGAGTTGACATGGAACTGGGCGGGCGCAGGCCCGCCATCACGGATCCCGAATCGTCGGCAAGCACTGATGACGGACGCGGGGATCAGCAGTTAAGCCGAATCCCGAGTGATTGGCTGAAGCGTTAAATTTTTGGCCCTACCCACGACCTGCGGGGGTTCCGACGGGACGCACGAACTAAACCCAGCGACAGGTGGAGCAATCGCACCATCAAAACGGCCAGGCAAAAGAAAAGAGGCGCAGCCACCAGACCCAGCCCGAAGCCCAACAGCGCTATGTCGCCTAGGTCCAAAGCTGAGTTGACTCGGAATCGGGAGAAAAGGTAAATCCCCGGGATCAGTCCTCCCACAATAGCGGACACGACGTACAGCCATTTCATTGCTTCATTCTACCCGCCGGGGGCGAGCGGGGCGAGTCCAGAGGTTGCAACCTGCCCAGCCGGCGCGGGTTCGCGGCCACCAACCGGGAGGTTATGGTTCGAAATCCGGAGGGGTGAAGTGACAAGGCTCTCCAAATACGGCAAGGAACTCCCCAAAAAGCCGAGACAGAAAGCGCATCAAGGGATCCGGGCCAGACTTACCGTCGCCTAAGTTTCGGATCTAGGTAATCCCGCATCCAGTCTCCGAAGAAGTTGAACGCCAATACAACGATGGTGATGGCCAGGCCGGGGAACAAGGACAGCCACCACATGTCCAAGATGAGCTCGCGTCCTTCGGCAACCATGATGCCCCAGGCAGGGGCGCCTGGAGGCAACCCCAACCCCAGGAAACTCAGCGAAGCCTCTAGGAGGATGACCTGTCCCACCTGCAAACTCGTGAGCACAAGCAAGGTATTGACCACGTTGGGGAAGACGTGCCGCCACATGATGGTAGCCGGTTCCACCCCCCCTATCCTCGCCAGAGTAACGAAATCCGCTTGTTTGACGCTAAGCACGTCTCCCCGGATCATCCGGGTGAACCTCGCCCACACGGTCAAGGCCACGGCCAGGATGATATTTTCTATTCCCACCCCCAGGAAGGCGACAATCAACATGGCCACCAGCACGGAGGGAAAGCCAAGGGCGGCATCCGCGAACCTGGAAACTACCGCGTCCACCCGCCCACCGATATAACCGGCTAGGATACCCAAAATGGTGCCAACCAAAGCGCCTGTGGCCAAAGCAGATAGACTAATCAAAACGGAGGTGCGAGCCCCGTAGATAAGTCGGCTTAGCACATCGCGCCCCAGAAAGTCAGTGCCAAGGGGGAACTCCAAGGTCTCACCTGGGGGAATTTTCTTGTCCAAAACGCTTATGTCCGACGGGTCGTGAGGAGCCAGCAGCGGGGCGAAGGCGGCACAAAACAGCAGTATCGCCAGAATTGACATAGGGATCCATGGGAGCCTGCGCCCCCTGGCCCAACGGAACAGCGCCCCGGGGGGGATGGCTCTACTCGTCAGAACGTTTTTTGCCGCGTCCAAGCAACCCCCGGCGAAACAATCAGCTAATTGAACCTTATTCTGGGGTCGACGTAGGCGTACAAAATGTCAACCACCAAGGACATAACGATGTAGAAGAAGGCGGAGGCAAGTATGGTGGCTTGCACCACTGGAATGTCTCGCCGCACCACTCCCTCCAGCAACAGACGGCCGATTCCCGGCCAGGCGAATACAACTTCCACCACGATAGTGCCGTTCAGCAGACCCGCTAGACTCAACCCGCTGAAGGTCAGCAGAGGGATCAAAGCATTCCGCAGGGCGTGTTTCCAAAGTACGAGACGCTCGCCCAAGCCCTTGACCCGGGCGAACCTGACGAATTCGCTGTCCAGGATTTCCAGCATGCTGGAACGGCCCAAGCGGACCATGCCGGCCATGATCGACCACGAGAGGACCACCGACGGCAAGATGAAGTGTTCCGGGCCGCCCCGTCCGTAGGTCGGCAACCATTTCAACAAGGCCCCAAACACGAGGATTCCCATGATGGCAATCCAGAACGCCGGGGTAGCCATGCCTATTATGGCGAAGAACTTCGCTGTCTGGTCGAATAGGGAATCCCGTTTGATCGCCGAAAGCACCCCTAGAGGGATGCCTAGGACGGTGGCCAGCACCATCCCTGCCGCTGCCAGTTGGATGGTGGCGGGCAACCGCTCAAGAAGGGCTTCCCGGGCCGGACGGCGGTCTATGATGGAGTCCCCGAACCGCCCGCGGGCTAGGTTGCCCATGAAAATGGCATACTGGACGTAAAGGGGCTTGTCTAATCCCAGGTTCTTCTTCATCTGCTCATAGTCTTCCTGACTAGTCGCTTCCACGGGCAAGAGGAACAACGCAGGGTCGCCCGAGAGTCGCACGGCCAGGAAGACTACAAGGCTGAGTACCAGGAGGGTGATTATCCCCTGGGCCAGTCGGCCCATTATGTATCGCTGCATGAAAGGCTAATTCTCTTGGAGATCGATAGTCCACCATGCTGTGGGGTTGGAATTCATTGGCCACGGTTCCCAAGTCACGACCCGAGGGCCGACGCCCCAGGGCAGGTCGACGTAGCCCACGCCAAAGGCGTACTGCTCCTCCCGCAGTGCCAAGTACATCTTCTTGTAAGCCTCGTGCTTCAATTCCGGTTCCCGGATGGCCAGGGTTTCCAGAACGATGTCCCGCAGAGCCGGGTCCTTGGCGATGGGACCCTTGGCTTCGAAATCGCCGTAGGAGTTTTTCATGGAACTGCCACCGTCCCGGCGAGCCTCGTTGGGACGCACAAACAGGTGTCCGTCCCGTTGCCCGCTGCGGACCGCAGCTTTGACCGCACCGGACTCCCCGACGATTACCGACGTTTCGATCCCCAAGTTGTCTTGGATCATGTCTGCAATCAATTGGGCGAACTCAGGCATGAAAGGCATTTCCCCGGCTGCCCAAGTGTCAATCTCCAGCTTAGGGAAACCCTCTCCGCCGGGATAACCGGCCTCGGCCAGCAGACGCTGGGCCTCGGGGATGTTCTGAGGAGCCGGGTCCAGTTCCGGTGTGTAACCCAGGGAACTGGGAGTTACGATGTCCCATCCCTTGGCGTGCCCTGCTTCGCCGTAAAGCTCCTTCATAATGAGTTCCTTGTCGATTGCCAATGAGAGGGCATACCGCACTCTACTGTCACTGCACGGCAGTTCCGGGTCCCAGCATCCGTTCATTCGGACGATGGAGTACGTAGCCTCCGGACCTAGCAGGATGCGCCCTCCCCCGCGTTCGACCTGCTTCTTTACCTCCAGGTTGGCCTCGATGATGTCGGCTTGGCCGGCTTCCATCGCCGAAGCCCTGGTAGCCGATTCCGGCACCAAGCGAAGTTCAATGGTCTGGAAACTGGGGCGGCGGTCCTCCGAGAAACCGTATGCCGGCTGGTAGTAGTAGTCGTCAAACCGCTCCAAGGTCATTTTCTCTGACCGGTCGAAGGAAACTACCTGGAAGGCGCCGGCCCCGATGGGGTTATCATTGTAGGTCTCACGGCCCACTTCCTCCAGGTAGGCCTGGGGCATGATGGCCCCGTAGTTGCTGGAAGGGAAGGACTCGGCCAGGACCGACGCGACGCTGGTATCTATGTCGGTCATGGTGAATCGGACCGTGTTGGGTGCGGTGATTTCGATGCTTTCCCGCTTCCTGCCGAAACCGGAGACTTTGCTGGCGAAAGCATCCGGAACAAAGCTGTCGGTCATGGTGAACAGGGCATCCTCCACGGTAAGGTCGTTCCCGTCATGGAACTTCACGCCGTCCCTGATCACGAAACTCCACGACAATCCATCATCCGACAGTTCCCAGCTTTCCGCGATGCCGGGGATCAACTCGACCTTTTCATTGCTTGCAACCCAAAAGCCATGCACCAATTGCCCATACCGGCGGACTTCGGCGCTGGCGTCTCGGGTATCGAACAACTGGTTTCCCCAAACGGCTTGCATGATGGTGAGAGTGCCGGTAATCTCGTCCGCCGCCGACTGCGAAGCCGCTGATGGTGCGGCGGTAGGAACTACCTCAACCGGGGCCGACGCCGGGGCTTCCCCTGGCGCCGGAGCCGCCGGCTCGGCGTCGGTAGGGGCTGAGGCCGTCGGACCGCAGGCGACCAATATGCCTAGGAGGAGCAGAATGCCAACGAATTCCATTTTCATTTTCTCATCTCCCTTCTTTAGTACCGATTTCCTATCATGTTCATCCCTTTTTGAAGGGTGAATCCAAATAATATGCATAAATTTTGCCGACTTCTCGCGAGTGTAATGCAATCGGCGACGTTTCGCAAGTGAATGAGAGTATCCCGGTTCCCCGACAGGTCGCTGTTGTGATCTGACCCGTTTCCAGTGGTTGGATCAGGCTAATGGGAACAGATCACTGAGAAAAAATCCCCGTTTTCATGCGCCGGGGTTAGAATTTCAATGTGATGGGGTCGTCAGCAGCAAGAAGCCGAGGCCAGCGGCAGCGGACTTTATCGGTCATGGCGGCAGTTAATTTCCATAATTAGGGGAGTTGACCAGGACGCTGATGAAGCGGTCCGTTTTCGTGACATCCAGGAGTACGGAAGACCTGCTAGCTTTTCAATGGACTTTGTTATGGCTTCGGCGGTGGTCTGGCCTGAAGGGGATGTTCAGCGAAGCGGTTTTCCATCTTTTGTAAACCCATCGTTTGGGTTAGACGCGGGATCCGGGCCAATGATTTGCGCTCGCTACACGCTATGACCGCATGCCTTCGTTGAACAGTCAGGGTGCCTTCAACGTGTCCGCCCTGAACCTCGGCTTATTCCGGTTGCTGCTGGGTTCCCGGCTGCCCATCACAACCGGCGCTCTGGGTGTTGAAGGCCCCCGCGGGCAGATTACATTGCGCCGGGACCGGCATGGCATCCCGATGATCAAGGCCGAGGATGAACTCGACGTGTTCTTCGGGTTCGGCTTTTGCCAGGGTCAAGACCGGGCTGTTCAGATTGAACTGTTGAAGCGTGCGGCTTCTGGAACCCTATCGGAGTTGTTCGGGCAGGCAACCCTGCGGGTGGACCGCCTTTTCCGTCGCGTCGGGCTGCACACCGCAGCCGAAGAACAACTCCACGTCCTGGAGCCCCGGATTGCTGCCATAGTCGACACCTTTGCTTTGGGCGTGAACGCGGGCCGGAATACAGGGCTGGCACGCCGTCCCCACGAGTTTGTCTTGCTTCGGGCCCAACCCACCGAGTTTTCGGCCGTCGACGTGATGGCCATTCTGAAGCTACAGTCGTTCCAGATGCCGTCCAACTGGGACTCTGAACTTGCCAGGTTGATGGTTCTGGACATGGACGGCCCGGATGCGCTCCTCGAGCTTGACCCTGGATATCCCGAGTGGCACCGGATCATCGCGCCTTCCTCCGGTGTGGCTGGCAAGGCCGCAGAACATCTCGCCGAAGACCTGGCATTGTTTCAGGAGACTGTTGGAACCGGCGGCGGTTCCAACAGTTGGGCGGTGTCGGGTAGCCGGACCCGGTCGGGTTACCCCTTGCTGGCCAACGATCCCCATCTCTCGCCTGCCGTCCCGCCACACTGGTACCTGGCGCGGATGGAGTCTCCGCTCTGGGCCGTCGCCGGCGCTGCTCTTGCTGGAACTCCGGCCATAGTGGCCGGCCATAACGGGAAATGCGCCTGGGGTGTCACCGCTGGGCTCACGGATAACACCGACCTGTTCCTGGAGCGGGTTGGACCCGACGGTCGGTCGGTTCTCGAGAATGGCGACTACGTCCAGTGCCAGGTCCGCCGGGAAGTGATCAGCGTCAGGGGCGCCGACCCAGTTGTTGAGGAGGTCCTGGTCACTCCGCGTGGGCCAATAATCAGTCCCGCGCTGGATGGCGAGCTTGCCGCCCTTTCGATGCGGGCGGTCTGGCTGGACCCCCTCCCGGTGCGGGGATTCTTGGGCATCTTCGAAGCGAAGACGTTCGAGGAGTTTCGCGCCCCCTTCTCAGACTGGCCCATTCTTCCTCTCGGCCTGGTCTATGCCGATGCCCAAGGGAACGTCGGTTACCTATTAGCTGGCCAGGCGCCGCGACGGCGGCGCGGCTACGGAGTCCTGCCCAGCGCGGGATGGGTGCCGGGCGCGGGGTGGGAAGAGGAAGGTGTTCCCTTCGACGAGATGCCGCGGACACTCAACCCATCCTGCGGCTACCTCGCCGCCGCCAACACCCAGCCCGAACCCCACGGTTCCGGTCCATTCCTGGGGGTCGACTGGCTCGATGGTTACCGGCTGGGCAGGATCACGGAGGCTCTGGAAAATCGTCGGGACTGGGACGTTGATTTGACCGCAGCCCTCCAGTTGGATGTTAAGTCGTTGCCATGGTCCGAGATGCGAGAGTCTCTTTTGGCCGACACCCCAGTCAACGCTGAGACCCGGGCGGCGCGGGAGATTCTTGAGACCTGGGACGGCCGCATGGCCCCTGATTCTGCTGGTGCAACCCTGTTCCATCTCTTCCTGGCAGAAATGTCTCGTCGGGTCGTGACGGCAAGGGCACCCCGTTCGGCGGCCTGGCTGTTGGACCGAAGCTTATTCACGGCCAGCGGAAGCACCTCCTTCGCGGCGCGCCAGGTGGGACGAGTGTCTCGCCTGATTCGAGAGCGGCCTCCCGGATGGTTCCTGGGCGGCTGGCAGGCGGAAATCGACGATGCGCTGGGTTCCGCGTACTCGGAGGCAGTCCGGCGACTGGGTGAACCCACGGCCCGTTGGCACTGGGGCCGCGCCCGTACAGCCACGCTCAGGCACCCACTGGGTCGGATGCCAATGTTGGGTGCTATTTTCAACTTGGGGACGTTCCAGTGCCCCGGAGACGTCAACACGGTCGCTCAAGCCGGCACCCTCGGCGAAGACCCGTTGGCTGGCCCGGGGGTAGTCCCGTCGATGCGCATGGTGTTGGACGTCGGCGATTGGGACCGGTCGCTGTTCTCGCTGCCTGGCGGACAATCGGGCAACCCGCTCTCGCCCCACTACAAGGACCTTTTGCCCGCGTGGCTGGAGGGTACCGGAGTGCCGGTTGCCTGGACCGGCGAAGCCGTTGAGGCGGCAACTGTGAAAACGCTTGTCCTGAAGCCAGCCGCCAACATCCCCATTCGCGGTTGAACCGACTCTCAAACCAGTCCATAGGGCTGACGAGCAAGCCGCTGCCAAGGTACACCCGACAAGACAGACGACCAGGCAAGGGAAAGTCCTGCTCCCCATAGCTGGATGAAGTTCAACCTCGCCTACAAGCCCCCAGGAGCGGAGGTTATACTGGGTTCAACCTAGACCAAGCCGAACGGAGCGACGGCATAAGCCGCAATGCCTGCCTTGGCCAGCCCTTTCGGGAGGACGGGAAGTCTTGCCATACCTGTCTCTGCCTGGAGTTGCCCTTTGTTTTGAGGACCCCGGCGGACCCGGGACCCCGGTGGTCTTCCTTCATGCCGCCACCGGAACCTGCGACGGCTGGGTCCACCAGTTGCCCGCCTTCACCGCCGCCGGCTACCGCTGCATCACCTACGACCGGCGCACCTGGGGCCGCTCCAGCCCCACCTCCCCGGAACACCAGCCGGGGTTCGCCGGAGACGACCTGCATGCCTTGATAGAAAGCTTGTCCCTGGAGCCGGCCCACCTAGTGGCGACGGCGGCGGGAGGAATCACCGCCCTGGACTACGCCCTCACCCACCCGCAGAGGGTTCGCAGCCTGGTGGCGGCCAACACCATCGGAGGCGTTCAGGATGAGTCCTACCTGGAAGTGCAGCACCGGCTCCGTCCCGCCGAGATACAGGACCTGCCAGTGGAACTTCGGGAACTCGGGCCCTCCTACCGGGGCACGAATCCCGAAGGGACCAGGCAATGGCTGGAGATAGAACGGGCCAGCAGACCCGGTGGGGCGGTTCCCCCGCAGCCCCTGCGTGAACCCATCACCTATGCCCGCCTGCGAGGCATGACGGTCCCCACCCTGGTGCTGTCGGGAGAGGCCGACCTTCTCTCACCCCCGGCGCTGATGCGGATGCTGGCGGCGAACATTCCAACCTCCCGGTTCGTCTCCCTGCCGGAGGCGGGTCACGCCGGATTCTGGGAAAGGCCCCAGGTCTGGAACGGCCTGGTCCTGGAGTTCATCGGCCAGCACTGAACCAAGGCAAGTGGCAATGTCCAGGGGCGACATCGGCGCGATACTCCCCAACTCAAAAGAACGGAGGCCGAACGATGGCAACGACCGTGGAGGGACGCATCAGGGCAGGCACCCTGGAGGAGATCAAGGAGCGCGGCTGCACCGTGGTCACCGGCGGGAGACACGCCATCGCGGTGTTCCATCACGATGGAGCGGCCTACGCGGTGGACAACCGTTGTCCCCACATGGGCTTTCCCCTGGACCGGGGCAGCGTCAGGGATGGGATCCTCACCTGCCACTGGCACCATGCCCGTTTCGACCTATCCAGCGGCGGCACCTTCAATCCCTTCGCCGACGACGTGCGCAGCTTCCCGGTGACCGTGGTGGACGGCGAGGTGTGGGTGGACCTGGAGCCCGCGCCCCGGGACGAGGGGAAACACTGGCGGCGGCGCCTGGAGGACGGGCTGGAGCACAACATCCGGCTGGTCATCGCCAAGTCGGTGCTGGGCATGGAGGGAACGGGCGCGGACTACCGGGAACCCCTGCGGATCGGCGCTCGGTTCGGCACCACCTACTCGGCCAACGGCTGGGGCCCCGCCATGAGCATCCTGACCTGTACCGCCAACATTCTGCCCAAGCTGCACGAGGAAGACCGCCCCAGGGCCCTCTACCAGGGCCTGCTGCATGTCGCCCGGGAGTGCGCCGGCAAGGCCCCCCGTTTCCCGGTGGAACCCTTGCCCACCGGCGAGACCCGACCGGAGGTCTTCTCCCGGTGGTTCCGGGACTTCATCGACGTGCGGGACGAGGAGGGAGCGGAGCGGTGTCTGACCACCGCCATTGCCCTGGGCTTTTCCAGGGCCGACGTCGCTAGCATGATCTTCGCCGCCGCCACGGACCACCTCTACCTCGACGGCGGCCACGTGGTGGACTTCGCCAACAAGGCCTTCGAGCTGCTGGACCACCTGGGCTGGGAGATGGCCGGACCGGTGCTGCCCAGCCTGGTCCACGGGATGGCCCGGGCCCGACGCAGCCAGGAACTCAGCCAGTGGCGCCAGCCGGTGGACCTGGCCTCAATGGTCTGGCAGGCAAGGGAGGAGCTGCCCAACCTGCTGGAGCAGGGCCGCAGAAGTTCCGGCACTTGGAACGGCGCTGAATCCCTGGCGGCCGAGATCCTGGGAGACGAACCCGGTGAGATCATGAGGGCCATCAAGCGGGCTATCGCCGAGGGCGCCACCCCCCAGCAGCTGGGGTCAGCCGTGGCCCACGCGGCCTTCCTGCGGATGGCCCACTTCCACACCTCCAACGAATTCCGGGACTGGGACACGGTGCACAACACCCTCACCGCAGCCAACGCCCTGCATCAGGCTTTGCAGCGGACTCCGACCCCGGAGTTGCTGCGCGGTGTGTTCGAAGTGGCCATGAGCGTGTACCTGGACCGCTTCCTCAATATGCCTGCCCAACGGCTCCCGGACGCTGCGGCCAGTCCTGTTCCCGACGTTGAGCAGCTAGACCGGCTGCTGGAGATGGTGAACGTCAGGCAGCAGGTGGAAGAATCGGCCCAGGCGGTGTCCGGCTATCTCGCCGGCGGGGGCGTCCCAGAAGGCCTGATGGCCACGCTGGGACGGATGATGCTGCGGGAGGACGCCGACTTCCACTCCTTCCAGATCGTGGATGCCGCTTTCCGGCAGTTCGACTCCAGGAAAGGCACCGAGTCGGGCCGCCAGGTGATGATCGGCCTGTCCCGCTACCTGGCCGCCCACTGCCCAACGCCCCGGGCCCAGGGCCAGACCTACCAGATCGCCCTCCGCCTGCATCTCGGCGAGGAAATTTACCAGTGACTCTTACGTTTATTCCGACCGAAACTGTTAGGATGAGTGGGACTTCAGGACAGGGGTAAGGTGGACCCCGATGACCGGATCCCCCTCAGCCACCGGCAGGTGACGCCGCATGGGCAGGCGGTCAGAATCAATCTTGGGAAGGGTGGAGGGAGCGGCGGGAAGTTCGCCTAACCCAGTTCGAGTCCATGGGCAGGCGGGTGCCGCTCCGCCACATCAGTGGGAAGATACACAGAATATGCAACTTACTTCTACTCAACAGCAGGCTGTAGATCACAGAGGACGCAATCTTCAAATAATCGCTTGTGCCGGTTCCGGCAAAACGGAAGTCCTGGCCCAACGCATTGCGCATTTGCTGACAAGGCCAGAGGAATCCTTGGAACCCGCAAACATCGTGGCATTCACCTTTACTAACAAGGCTGCGGCCGAGTTGCAGGACCGAATAGTCCGTCGCGCGTATGAGGCCACTGGACAGGAACCCATCGGCCTGGCAGAGATGTACGTTGGCACTATTCACGGCTTTTGCCAAAACCTTCTTCAGACGGAGGTTCCGGGCTTCCTGAAGTACGAAGCACTTGATGAAATCCGCCAACGCCTTTACATCACGCGCAACAGCCGGATTACCGGACTAACCACCTCGACCAGATTGAACGGCAATTCGTTGAGGCGGTATACCTGGGGCAGTTCTGACCTAAAATTGTACATCCAAGCCCTTTCCGCACTCAGGGAGGATGATATCGATGAAGCAGCCCTCAATGGCTGCACCTTGGTCGACGGGCTAGCGGCATATCGCGACACGCTGGCCCTGAACGGGTACTTCGACTTCTCCGAAATGCAGGTTTTGGCCGTGGAGGAGTTGACGCACAGTGCAGCATTGAGGGCCCGTCTGTCTGACCGCATCAAGTATCTAGTCGTAGACGAATATCAAGACGTGAATCCAATCCAAGAGCGGCTAATCCGGCTGATACACGATCTGGGCTCAGGCTTGTGCGTAGTGGGCGACGACGACCAGACGATCTACCAATGGCGAGGAAGTGCAGTCAGCAACATTGTGACCTTTCAGGACCGCTATCCGGATGTAACTCCAATTCGCCTGGAAGAAAACTTCCGGTCCAGTGCTGGGATCATTGAAACAGCACGGGATTTCGTCGAGAAGTTGGGCAACAGGCTCGAAAAAGAGATGAAACCTGCAGGTGCACAACCGGACGACTTTGGCGATCTGGTTGCCTTGATGCTGGATACGCCTGAGAAGGAGGCGGAGTACATTGCCGGGACGATCAAGGCCCTCCGAGGTTTGGCCTTCGAGGACAACCCAGATGTCGGTCCCCGTGGCCTGGACTACTCCGATATGGCCATACTGTTGAGGAGCGTGCGGCGTGAAGGGGCCGAGATTACCAACGCTCTTCGGAAAGCCGAAATACCGTTTGTAGTTCACGGTCTGGCTGACCTTTTCGAAACGTCAGAGGCCCAAATCGCTCGGAAGCTGTTCCACTATCTGGCTGGAGAAGAGGTAAAGGACATAGCAGCCCCCGATGCTGACGAAATTCGGGAGTGTTTGCTTCAGCCCCGCCTCGGCCTGGACCGGGCCAACGTGGAACGGGCCTTGGCATATGCTGGCGAACTAAAGGACAGGGTCCTCGAAGCTCCCCACAGGATAATCAGCCTCCAGGCCACGTTCTTGGAATTGCTCGACCGTCTCCAAGTCAGGGAGGAGGCAATGCCCGCAAGCCTGGGAGAGGCGGCCATGTTCAACCTGGGAGCTTTCAGTAGGCTGATCGGCGATTGGGAATCCATTAACCATCGTACCGGGGCGCAGCAACAGCTTAGCAACTTTGCGGCATATATCTACTACAACGCGCCTGACCTGTACAGCGAAGGCGAAAGCAGCAACCCTTACGCCACCCCAATGCTGTCCGGATATCGACCGTTCACCAATCCAAAGGCCGCGAATGGCCATTGTATTTCTCCCTGCGCTTCAGGAGGGGATATTTCCCGCCCGAACACGGAGCAGCGACCTGTGGCAAGTAATTCCGAGGGGAGCGATAGCAAATCCGGACCGTTACGATGGATCTCCCGATGATGAGCGAAGATTGTTCTACGTGGCCATGACCCGCAGCCAGAAGTACTTGCACATGACGTGGGCACCGCTCACCAGACCCAAGAACAACCGGAGGAAGTCCTCATTCTGGGACGACGTGTTGGCTTCGAAATGGGTCAGGCGTCGCAGGGCCGATTATTCCGGACGGCCTCACAGCCGACCCAGAGGCGCGGGCACGGGTCGCCAACGTCGAGTTTTCCTTCAGCGACCTAAAGTATCTTCTCGAATGCCAGTACCAGTTCAAGCTCAAGGTTCTGTATGGCTTTGGCAGCCCCATCGCCTTGCCCATGGGGTATGGAAAGTCCCTTCACGACGCTCTCGCTGAGATACACCAACGATACCTACGTGGGCGGCCTCTGGGGGTGAACGATGTTCCTGACCTTGTTGAACGACATCTGAGATTGCCCTACGCAAACAAGGAGGTTCGGGACAACCTCAGGCGGTCCGCGGAGCGTAACTTGACTGACTACATTGCCGATAACGCGGGCCAGATGCATCTCATAGAGCATTCGGAGCAAGAAGTAATGGTCTCACTACCGGAGGGAATCAGTATCAAAGGTCGGATCGATTTGGTTCGACGTACAGACACCAATGAAGTCACTATCGTTGATTTCAAATCCAACCAACTCTCCCAGTCCGAGTCCGTGACCGAAGCTCAACTGAACACTTACGCTCTCGGATACCGGGAACTGACCGGCAGGAATGCGGATTGCCTAGAGGTCTACGAACTGGAAGATGGCGCCAGACATCCGAGACCTGTGCAAAGCGATTTGCTTGAAGACATTAGGGACCAAACTGTCGCAGCAACCTCGGTGCTCCGTCGGATGGAGTTAGAAAAGCAACCAACGCCGCTAAGGTGCGGGGAATGTGACCACTCTGTCCTTTGCAGCGCCAGTATGGCTGGGCGGTAAGCCAAAGCGGCGAACCGTCGCAGCACCGCAGATATCGCGCGAGGTGATGTTGGTTAAGCTAGGTGCCGACATATTCTAGTAAGAGGTAGAACAGCTGGGGCACCCAAGCGTTCTGCACAAGGCTGAACTTCAGCCGGGTGGGACCGACGTCGGAATCGTTGCCTCTTGAAAGGCCAAATTCTTGGGTTAAACGGGCCCCCCAAGGGTAGGGTTGGGAGTTCAAGCCCAGGAAGGGGTCTGGTGGGTTGGTTTGGAGCGAACCGGAACATCCAATGGGACAGAGTTGGCGCCAAACTGGAGAAGTCATGAAGAACCAAACACGTCTGATTTTGGCCTAGGGCCAGGTGAGTGAGAAACCATGAATCCGAGAATGGTGGTTATCGATACTGAGACAACTGGCATCGGTAAGTCCGACCGAATAGTCGAGATCGCGGCCGTGACAATTAGCCCACAGACGGGAGAAGTCGTTGACGAGTTCGAAACACTCGTCAATCCTGAACGGGACATCGGTCCCACCAGCATCCACGGCATCACGCCAAGCATGGTAGAAACAGCACCGACCTTCGAAGAAATCGCTACGGCTCTGGCCCGACGGCTTACAGGGGCGATTCTGGTCGCGCATAACCTCCCCTTCGATTTGAGAATGCTGTCCCAAGAATACGGCCGCTTAAATTGCTCGTTCGATTGGGGGAAGGGCCGATGTACCCTGCGGTCCACTGGATTGAAACTGGCGTCCGCCTGTGTGAAGTTTGGTGTCCCCCTAACAGAAACCCATCGTGCTTACGACGATGCGGTAGCGTCGGCCGCGTTGTTGAATTTCACCACTGACGATGGTTCGCACTACACAGCCGCCAGAGTGAACACCCGGGGTATCAGGCACATCCCTCGCACAACCAGGCGTACTGGGCAGGGAGGAACTATTAGGAGTCGCATTTCTCACATCACTGATTTTGGCAACCTGAGTTTCTTGGTAGATCCTGAACTGGTTTATCTGGATGCCTTGGATCACGTACTTGATGACCATACCCTTTCTGATCAGGAACAGGAACAGTTGGTAGAGTTGGCGGGAGCCTATGGGTTGTCATACGAGGATAGACAGAGACTGTACCGGCAGTACCTAGACTTGGTGATAAAGGCCGCCCATCGAGACGGCACCATTTCACCGGCGGAGCATGACTTGTTAAGCACCATGTGTCGGTCGTTAAAGGTCGACGATTTCGACCTTCCGCGTCCTACAGGCTACTCTAGGAGGACCAAACTGGTAGTAAACGCGAAGATTTGTTTCACAGGAGAAGCTGCTTTCGACGGTAGAACACTCACCAGACCGGAAATAGAGGCATTGGCGGTCAGAAATGGCCTCCTGCCCGTTGGAAATGTAACGAGAGACTGCCAGCTGCTCGTAGCCAATGATCCGGCTTCGATGAGCGGGAAAGCAAGACAGGCTCGACGAAATGGAGTACCGATAATGCGGGTAGACGAATTTATAAGCGAGTGTCAGGTGAAACCGGATTTGTCGTGATTCCCGGCAGAGCCTTGCCCTTGATCCGATGCCCCTCGCACCTGCCAAGAGGTGTGCGGGAGCCTCGGCAATGAGGACCAGTCAATGCTGAGGTCAACCCGGCAATTTGGACAGAATAGGGCGGACCCGGTTTCCCAAAATAGAAATGTTTGGGTTCCGAGGGGGTCAGTCCACTTGGCGAGACATTCCATGGCCTGCTCAGGGTGACTCGGCGCAAGGTTTTCTTTGATGTTCCGTCATCGCCAACGGAGGTGTAGTTTTTGTAGACGTTCCAGAAGGACTACTGCCCACCACTGAAAATCCAAGGGTGTTCCACACCAGACGTGAACCACGTCTTCATGACACCCCACCCCAATTGAGAACTGCTATTGGGTAGTCCCGGGTAAACTTCTCGCCCGCGAGTACCCTGAGGACGCCGATGACGAGTCCTCTCGGGACACGCCAGCCCGTATCGCCGCAGTCGACATAGCCGCCTTTATAGAATACATCTGACCTAGGAAGGGGAGTGGCTGCCCTACGCGCAGTGGCTGACCACCGAAACTAAACAGCGTCTTCCGGTGGCCCATAGTTACGTGCCCAAATCCCCAGAACTGACCACCGCCGTACTGGATGCCATAGACGTACATATTGCCCAAGGTCGAGTGGTCTAAGTCCACATCAAGTGGGGAATCGGTCTGACTGGTACGAACATAGGCTGCTGGCTGGTCCGCCACGGCCATTCTGGTGATGCCGCCCTGGCCTGTATGGACGAACTCTGGCAGCATTGTCCCGTGTCCAGGCATCGGGACTGCCCTGAGACTTGGGAGCAGGAGCAGTACATCCTGAGTTGGAACGAACCACCATTACAAGGGGCCATGGCATCCTCCGATTGTCAATATGTGGGACTTCGTTTCCAAGGGCAGCCGGAGCAGGTACTCTGTAGAGGGCGGAGGCTTGCCTCAAACCGGGGCCTAGCATTGGACCAGGCAGGAAAAACCGCAGATGAGAATTCGAATCCACAGGGGCACACAGGAGATCGGTGGGACCTGCATCGAGGTGGAAGCAGGAGAAAGCCGCATCGTCTTGGATGTGGGCCTGCCCCTCGACGCCGTTGAAGAGGAATCAGAGGCTCTATTGCCGGATGTTTCCGGGTTTCGCGAGCTCGACGAAAACCTTCTGGGCGCATTTATCTCACACCCCCATCAGGACCATTACGGGCTGGCCAAGCATCTCCTTCCCGAGGTACTCGTCTACATCGGTGAGGGAACGCACAACATCCTCAAAGCCGCCAGCGCCTATGTTCCCGGGGCTCATTACTTTGAAAACCCGCAATTCATTAGTCATAGGGCGACGACTGACATAGGGCCGTTTCGGATAACGCCCTACCTGGTTGATCACAGCGGGTTTGACTCCTACGCCCTGCTGGTAGAGGCCGATGGTAAACGAGTCTACTACTCCGGGGATTTTCGGGGCCATGGGCGCAAGAGCCAGATGTTCGAACGATTGATAGAGCGGCCCCCGTCCGATATCGACGTCCTGGTTATGGAAGGTACGACCATCGGAAGGGCGGGTTCGAGTGAGGGATTTGCCACCGAGAACGAACTGGAGTGGCAGTTCGTCCAAGCTTTTCGGGGGACATCGGGGGTCCATTTCGTGTGGACCTCGACTCAGAACATCGACCGCCTAGTGACAATCTTTCGAGCGGCCAAGAGGACGGGGCGAACCTTAGTGATCGGGCTGTACACAGCGGTTGTCCTAGAAGCGATGGCAAGGGAAACCATCCCGCAATCCGACTGGGAAGGGGTGAACCTATACATTCCCCACAGGCAACGGGTCCACATCATGGAGAACGAGTTGTTCGAAGACCTTCGCCGACATGGGAAGAACCGAGTCTTTCCGGAAGATCTCACGAGCCTGCGGGAACGAGCTGTCATGTTGTTCACGCCCGCGATGATTGGGGACTGGGGGGTTCAGAAAGTGCTGGAAGGCGCCCGTTTCACTTATTCGATGTGGGATGGGTACCTCGCGGATCCTGGCACGCAAAGGGTGGTGCGGTGGTTGGAAAGCCACGGAATCCCGTGGCAAAGCATTCATACATCAGGTCATGCCTCCACAGCAGACCTACAACGGTTCGCCGACGCCCTCGCCCCACGCAAACTGGTGCCCATTCATTCCTTCGAGGGAGACCGCTTTTCGGAGTTCTTCGACAACGTCGTCCAAGAGCAGGACGGCCTATGGTGGGAAGTATAGAAAAGGGAGGAAAATCCAGTGGCTACGAGTAAATTCGCCCGTGGAATCAGCGACGAGTTTGTAAGTGCCTTGAACGCGGAATACAGGAACGGTGGTTGGTGGCGCAACCTTGTGGACGACCGGCAAACATTCGTTGCTATCAGGGAGAATGCTGTGGACGTCTACTATCGTGGCAGTAGCCTCCTGACGCTAACGTTTGGGCGGAGCGGTCTTGTGGGTTCGGTTGACTACAAGTATGTGTTGCGCCCTGAACTCGAAGAAATCCAGCGGTCCGTTACGGTTAAAGATGGCAGACCCCAGCTGGATAAGCACAAGGATCTGGTTTTCCTGGATGACTTCGGCAGTGTTGGCGACCTCAAGAGGGCTGCCAACCCTTACGCTCGCGGAGAGAAAAGATGGGTCCACGAGATAATCCTTGCGAATCATAACGTGTTGGATGTCGAGGTAGCGATCAGCGAAGGCGGAAGGGCTCCCCGCATAGATTTGGCAGCCTTGCATGAGGTGGACGGACGCTGGCAGGTCAGGTTCTATGAGGCGAAACTCTTCTCCAATCATGGAGACCTCAGGGCTAGTCAAGGGGACCCGAAGGTGTTTGACCAAATCTGCATCTATGGCAGGTTGCTGAACGAGCAAGGTTCTAAAATAGAGAACAGTTACCGCAACGTTTGCCGTAATCTTTTCATGTTGGATGGTGTTGCCGAGCGCCACCCGGGTCGCCATGAGCTCCTGAAGAGGATCAACGAAGCAAATGCTCAATTGCACATCGACGCGAAACCCCATCTGCTAGTGTTCAAATTCGACGCCGACCAGAGAGACGGGCAAGTCTGGAAACCGCACCTAGACAGACTTCGAGCCAAGCTTGGCAACCGTTTGAAGATGGCGGGCTCGGCAGAGGATATCAGGCTGACAAATTGAGCCGCTTTGACAGCTAGCGAGTTCCCAAGAAATGCGCCGCGCTTGAAGATTGTGTCCATGGAGGCGGAAGCCAGACCTTAAACTTGGCAAAGTTGGCGAGGCGTTAACTTGAAATGTGCTGTTCGATTCCCATAGCAGGAATAGGCCTCTATTCCCCCAAAATCGGCAACCCAAGATTGGTATACGTTTAGGTATATCAACGGCATTATTAGTCTCATAACGTTTCATATAACGCTCAAATAATACCGTGGTACTACGGACGACCTCTCCGCCAGTATTTTTCTAAGTTATGCGTGAATTATGCCTTATTAAGACTATAACGAGGATTTATGTACCTAACTGTGTACCAATAAATCCTGGTAACACGACCGCGTTTCGACATCGTGGTAGCAAGAGGAGGTTGATCTTAACACTAGGCATGGGCGAACTTCTGTGATTCCTGAGGCCCGGCCTCCTCCGAGCCCACGCTCAGTCCAACTCATCCAAGTTTTGACTTCGCTCAGACCCAAGTGGCTTTGCCAAGTGTCTCGGCAATCTACCATTCTTGGTCTGGTGCTGATCTGTGGAGCAGACAACTTTTCGACACGTGTAAGACACGTCACCAGCTTGTGTAGGTTAGGCGGGTTGGGCCTGAGACCTGCCGGCTAACCTAGCACCAACTTGTCCCATTCTGGAAATTGCTCATCTACAACCTTGCGTATCGCCTGTAAACACAGATCCTGCGAGGTTGAATTTAACACTGAAGACCTGACCGACTCTCCCCCTACTCGAACCGTGTCTGGAATCATCCCTGCGTGTACGGCCTTGGAGCGGATATCGTAAATGGCTCTGAATTGCTTGGCCAATAGTTCCCTCTCCGTGGCATCAGCCCCCAGGTGCCAAGCGGCTCGGATAGCAAGCCTAAATCGCAATTCCGGTCCGGCATCCTGCAAATAGAGACATTCAAGGGCGATGCCCAGGTCGATGATTTGGTCGACCCTTCCCTTGCCACTTTTGGACTCAATCCATCTGCTGATTGGAACTTCCAGCTTCTCTTTAGTGGCTGGGTTCAACTCCATGAGTGCCTGGTACAAACGTTTCGCGTCCTGCAATTGGTCATCGGAAATCCGGACTTTAGTACCGTGGGAAGAGATATTTCGGTAGCTGAAACCACCCCCAGCTCCCCTTACGTTGACGAGTTCGTCGTCGGGAATGTAACTCCACTGGATCGATGGTGTAACCATGGAATCGCAAGCTAAAGACAGCGCTTTAAAGAACTCGAAGAGGTTGAAGTCTGGAGCTTCTTCCTCCCGGAGTGCCCTTTGGAACGGGTTCACATCAAATGCCGATGAAAGGTAACCTTCATCCGGTTTGAGGAAGCGAGGGAATACGAACCAATCAACTATGAGGAGTGTAGCTCCTAGAAAATGGGTCAAAGGAATATTGTCGCCGATCATCATCGGCAGGTAGTGCGGAAGGTCCCCAGTTGACTTCGAGAGCGGAACTAGTAGGGGTTCAGTGTTGGATTGATGGATACAGGGACTTGAGTTTGAATCGGGCGTCCTCGGTAGTGAATCGCCAGTCGGCACGTATCCCGTCGTGGTTGCGCTGGTTCTCCCAGGCCTCGGTTTCGTGTTTCAGGACGTCTTGGCTGGGAATCCGGCGATCCAAGCACTGCCTCGCCAGCACTGCAAGTTCAATCTCGGCCATATTCAGCCAACTGCCGTGCTTGGGCGTGTAGTGGATTTCCAGCCGTTCCGCAATCCGCCTCGCCTCCCCAGGCTCGAATGCCTCGTACAGCGATGACGGATGGTGGGTGTTCAAGTTGTCCATCACCAGGACTATCCGGTCCTTGTCCGGGTAGTCCACGTCCACCAGTTGCCGCACCACCCAGGCCCAATCCACCCTGGTGCGCTGGTCCGTCACCTCCACTCTCCGCCACCCCTCCAGGGGCGCGAACAGCATGAACAGGTTGCTCACCCCGTTGCGCTCGTATTCGTAATCGTAGGCCGTGGCAACTCCGGGACGCGGCGGCAGGGGTGTGCGGGTCTCCTTCACCTGCTGCTTGCTGGTCTCGTCCAGGCACACCAGAACCTCGTTGTCCCCATACTGGCGATGGTAGACTTCCAGTACGTCCTCCATGGCGCAGACGAACTCGGCGTTGGCCTTGGGCGGGATGCACCAGCACTGCTTCAGCCAGGGCTTGACCTCGTTTTTTTCAGTGTCTGGCGCACCGTCTCAGTGCTGATGCTCTCCACTATCTCCCACTCCACCAGCCGGTCCGCCAGCAGTTGCAGCGTCCAGCCGGCACGGCCCTCCGGCGGCTGGGAGCAGGCCATTGCCACCAGGCGGGCCTCGCCATCGCCGTCCAGCTTTCTCGGACGACGGTTGACCTGCCGCCGGCGGCCCAGGGCGGCCTCTACTCCCTCCTCCACACAGCGGCGGCGCACCCGTTCCACCGTGGCGCTGCCCACCTTCAGGACCCGGGCTATCTCCTCGTCCTTCATCGCCCCGCCATCCTGGGCCTCATCGACCAGCAGCAGAATCCGGGCATGGGTCTGCTGGTATGCCGCCGCCCGTCCCCGGGACACCAGCCCCTTAAGTTCCTCTTGCTCCTCCGCACTAAGCCTGACCCGGTGCTTCTTGGCTGGCATACCCATCCTCCCAACATCACCTTGACTATTAACCTATCCCCTCATCAGTACAACCTATTATCCATCAATTCAAAGCTGTTGTACTACTAGTTTTACACCCCTATAGATTCTCATTTCGGTCTCGACCGCGAGACCGGTGAGGAGAGCGATTTCTTGGAAAGGGCATCGCTGATCTTGGATTGAGTTCGCGAAGACTTCTACGGCGTGGTTCGTTCCAAATACAACCGCAATCTCCAAGAGCTTGTCTAAAATATCTTCGATTGAAAATCCACTGCCCGGGCCTCCATAAATGGCAAATACGCCAAGTTGGACTCGCCCTTCATACAAGTAAGCTGCAAGTTCCTGCTCCATAAACTCAGAGAGTTTTTCCCGTAGTGTGATTCGGGTATCTCCGGTTTATAGAGCATCGGTAAATGCGCGTGCCCTGGCCTGTGGGATTGAATCCTAGATCGGGCTGCTGCCCTGTAGGCAGAAACGGGGATGGCTTCGACGTTGCTCGACGAGCCTTTCATCCACATACGGGACACCGCTTGGTCGAGGAGCTTCTTCAGTTCTTGAGCTTTGCTAGTATCCATGGGGCGGGGATCGGTCAGTCGCCAGCCACCCACCTTTCGGAAAGAACCTCGGCCTGTTCTAAGACGGTTTGGGTTGCCTTTTCCTGCTTGTCGGGAGGGTAGCCGTACTTGCGCAGGATTCGTCGGACGAGGACGCGGAGCTGGGCGCGGACGTTCTCGCGGAGGGTCCAGTCGATGGTGACGTTGCTGCGAACGGTCTCGACCAGTTCCCGGGCGATGTCGCGGAGGGTCTCGTCCCCCAGGACCTGGACGGCGCTGTCGTTGGTCTCCAGGGCGTCGTAGAAGGCCAATTCATCCTCGTTAAGGCCCAGCTTTTCGCCCCGGGCGTTGGCCTCCCGCATTTCCCGCGCCAACTGGATCAGTTCCTCGATGACCTGGGCGGCCTCGATGGCCCGGTTCTGGTAGCGCCGGAGGGTCTGCTCCAGCATTTCCGCGAAGGAGCGGGCCTGGACGACGTTGGAACGCCGCCGGAGGCTCAGTTCCCCGCGAATGAGCTTCTGCAGGAGTTCCACGGCCAGGTTGCGCTGAGGCATCCCCTGGACCTCGACGAGGAATTCATCGGACAGGACGGATATATCGGGCTTGTCCAGTCCCGCCGCAGCGAAGATGTCCATGACACCTTCGGAAGCAACGGCCCGGGAAACGATCTGTCTCACCGCCAAGTCCAGGTCCTCGTCGGAGCGGATTTCTGAGGGTGAAGCCTTGGACAACGCGGACCGAACCTGCTGAAAGAATCCCACATCGTCCCGGATGCGGTGGGTCTCCTCATGGGGAACGGCCAGGGCGAAGGCCTGGGAAAGTTCCCGCACCGCCGCGATGCAGCGGTCCTTGCCGTTTTCCTGGGAAAGGATGTGCTCCTGGGCCGGCGGAATCAGGGCGACCCGTTCCGACGCGGTTCCCGTGGTCCACTTGGACCAGTCGAAGCCGTGGAACTGGGCGCAGCAGACCGCGTGCTTCTCAAGCATCACCGCCACTGCCTCTTCCTTGTCGATGGCGGTGCGGCCAGTGCCGCCGCTCTCGGTGTAGGTGACCAAGGCCTTACGAAGATCCTGGGCGATTCCCAGGTAGTCGACCACGAGGCCGCCGGGCTTGTCCCGGAACACCCGGTTGACCCGGGCGATGGCCTGCATCAGCCCGTGGCCCCGCATGGGCTTGTCAAGGTACATCGTGTGCAGGCTGGGCGCGTCGAAGCCGGTGAGCCACATGTCCCGCACCAGCACCACCCGAAAGGGGTCTTCGTAGTCGCGGAAGCGGTTCGCCAGGGCTTCCCGCCGGGGCTTGTTCCGCACGTGCTGCTGCCATTCGGAAGGGTCGGAGGCGGAGCCGGTCATCACCACCTTGATAGTTCCCTTGCCGTCGTCTTGGTCATGCCAGTCGGGGCGCAGGAGAACAAGCTCGTTGTAGAGGTCGACGCAGATGCGGCGGCTCATGCACACTACCATCGCCTTGCCGTCCAAGACTTCAAGCCGCTGCTCGAAGTGGTCGACGATGTCCCGAGCCACTTGCTTGATGCGGTTCTCGGCGCCAACCACGGCCTCCAGCTGGGCCCACTTGGTCTTCAGCCGCTCCTTCCGCTCGATCTCCTCTCCCTCGGTTGCTTCCTCAAAGTCGGCGTCGATGGCGGGTTGCTCGGACTGGTCCAGCACCAGGCGGGCCAGGCGGCTCTCGTAGTGGATGGGGACCGTGGCGCCGTCCTCCACAGAGCGCTGGATGTCGTAGACGCTGATGTAGTCGCCAAAGACAGCGCGGGTGTTGGCGTCCTCCAGCTCGATGGGTGTGCCGGTGAAGCCGACGAAGGAAGCGTTGGGCAAGGCGTCCCGCATGTGGCGAGCGAAGCCGTCGACGAAGTCATACTGGCTGCGGTGGGCCTCGTCGGCGATGACCACCACGTTGCGCCGTTCCGACAGGGTGGGAAAGGTGTCGCCCCGCTCCTCGGGGAGGAACTTCTGGATGGTGGTGAAGACCACCCCTCCGGCGGCGACGGAGAGCTTGTCCCGCAGGTCGGAGCGGCTCTCGGCCTGTACCGGCGGCTGGCGCAGCAGGTCCCGGCAGCGGGAGAAGGTGGTGAAGAGCTGGTCGTCCAGGTCGTTGCGGTCGGTGAGCACGACGATGGTCGGATTGCCCATGGCCGGTTCGCGGATGATGGAACCGGCGTAGAAGGCCATGGTAAGGCTCTTGCCCGATCCCTGGGTGTGCCAGACGACCCCGACCCGGCGGTCTCCAGCGGTACCTCCCGGGCGTCTTCCCGACTCGTAGTGGCCCGGGGGACGTTCCGCGGCCACCTGGAGGTCGGCGGCACGGAGGGTCTCGTCCACGGCCGTGCGGACGGCGTGGAACTGATGGTAGCCGGACATCTTCTTGACCAGCCTGCCGCTGCCGTCGTCTTCGAAGACGATGAAGTCCCGCACCAGGGACAGGAAGCGCTCGGGATAGCAGGCGCCTTCCAGGAGGACCTGTAGCTCGGGGAGGGACGCATCGGCCAGACCCTCGCCGGTGATGGTGCGCCAGGGCTTGAACCACTCCTTGCCCGCGGTGAGGGTCCCGATGCGGGCGGCGAAGCCGTCGGAGACGATGAGGGCCCCGTTCAGGGAGAAGAGGCTGGGGAGTTCGGCTTTGTAGGTCTGGAGCTGCTGCCAGGCGGTCCAGACGGTGGCGTCCTCGTCGGTGGGGTTCTTCAGCTCGATGACGCCCATGGGCAGGCCGTTGACGAAGAGGACCACGTCGGGGCGTCGGTTGTTCTGGTTCTCCGTCACGGTGAACTGGTTCACCGCCAGCCAGTCGTTGGCCGCCCAATCGTCGAAGTCGATGACCCGGGCCTGCTCGCCCCGGATGGCGCCGCCGGAAGTCCGGTACTCCACGGTGACGCCGGACACCAGCATCCGGTGAAAGTCCCGGTTGCGGGCTTCCAGGGCCGCTCCCTCGGGACGGGTCAGCTTGCGGAGGGCGTCAAGGAGGGCCGAAGCGGGCAGGGAGGGGTTCAAACGGGCCAGAGCAGCACGTAGCCGTCCTTCCAGGACCACCTGCCCGTAGTTGTCCCGTTCCGCCCCAGGAGTACCAGGAGCGATGTCGGGGCCGTGGGCCGTCTGCCAGCCGAGGGCAGCGAGCCATTCCAGGGCGGCGGTTTCGACGTCGGATTCGGAGAGGGTGGTCATCATTTATTCCCTGATGCGAATCCTGGAGTCTTCCACTATCCACAATTGACCTTGCAGCGACCCGCAACGAGGGGCATGACCCGCTCCCTGGCCAACTCGGCGGCGTAGAACAGGGTTGCCCGCACCGCCTCTTCGGACACCGAGGGATAATGCGCCATGATTTCTTCGACTGCCAGTCCCTCGGCCAAGCTGTCGAGGATGACGGACACCATCACCCGGGTTCCGGTAATGCACGCCTTCCCGTGACATATTGCTGGGTCGGATGATATGTAGTCTCGCCAGTCCATCGTCATAAACCTCGTGCTGCCTGTTCAACGCCGGATTCGGAGAGGGTGGTCATATATTTACTGGCCTTAACGATGGAGTAGCAAGGGGGTTTACGGCGGTTGCCCGGTAATGGCGGACAGCGGGACGCCGTTGCCAGTTGTCCAACAGTTTCGGCAGCACGAAACTGAGGATGCGCAGTTGCTCTTTGCTGGTCATGCGTCCCCCCCGACGATACAACCACAAAGTTCTAATGCCACTGGTCTGGAGCAAGGCGCGGTGGGCTTTGCGGGCCTGATCGTCGGCGTGGATCCAGGTTGCGTCATTGTTCTGGCACCACGCGATGATATCAGGGTCGAGGACACCCAGGCCAGCGAGAGCGTCCCGCACGGTGACGACGTTGTGTCCCACCAGTCTCAGGGCAGCAGCTACGGAAGGACTCAGCGACTCATCCAGAAGGAAAAGCGGCTCATCCGGATTGGAGACGATGTTCCCAGTCACAAGCGGCCTGGACGATTTGGGGCGTCAGATCGTACGCCTTCGCGACCAACTCGACCGAATCTCCCGCTTCGACCATGCCGGCCAGGGAACGGGTGGGAATACGCGTCCCCTTGATGCAAGACGCTCCGAATTGGACCTGCGGCTCTAGGACTATTCCGCTGAAGGGCTCCCAGGAAACGGCGGAGCCCGATTCCTGGTCAAAGGTCAGGCCGTGGACAGGAACCAGGTACTCCCTGAGCATTTCCAGGGCCATTTGCCCCCGAGCACTCCCGGAAACCAGTTGGTGTTCCCACTCGGCGAACACCTGACCCTGACCAGCCCAGATGGTTTCAGTGGCGAGGGGATGGCGCTTTCCGGTAACTTCGCGGAGCCACCGTTCCGTCGTGGTTATGGCCTGCAAGCTGACGCCGGAGTTCCTGAGAGCTGCGACCACACGCATTGAGATCAAGTCGGGGAAAGCAATGACCAATTCACGGCCCGGGACCTGGGCGTGGGCGTGAGCAGGGTCCCCCAGCCCGTTGCGAATCCAGCGGATGAGCTTGGCCGAACTCAGGGGATAGATGACATCTGCGTGTAAATCCGCCTTGAGATACCTGGCGGCCTCGGCAGGTTCATAGATGCCATCCCAAACGGGCGCAGATGTAGATTCATTAACCGCGGTTGTCATATGACTCTCGGCCCGGAACGTATCACAATAACCCGGCAGTCTGCAATTCCCCCGATACCAGCTTCGGTAGCAGGGTATCCCGTTGATAAGACAGGGTTTGGATTTCGGCTGTATTCTGCCGTACCGTTGCAAACATAGGTTGAATGAGAGCGTCAAAACCCTCGCAAATCTGGAGAGGAGGAACTGCTACTGGGATGGACTTAAGATTCTTTTGGCTCAACTTGGGTTGCACCGCTCCAGTTATGAACGCTGTGATGTCCTGCTCACGCAGCAAGAGATAGAGATGTTCGTCTGACACCCCACTATTTCCTTTGAGGACGTGAGCGTGGTTGTTGACCCAGAACTGGCCCCAAACGTACTGGGTTACCGGCCGCCCGGTAGGTTCAGCCACTGAGCCATCTTCTCCAGTCAGGACATAGATGCCGTCGAACAGAAAACCGTCGACAAAGTCCATGACGCCGGCAGCCCCATAGTACCTATACTTGCCTTTTCTTGCCGCCCTTTGTCGGTTGTTAAGGGGTACTCTAACGTTATCGTGTATTTCGGTCACATCTCCCAACGTCTTCACCTCCCACCCCTCGGGTATCTCACCCAACTCGGACGGAACCAGGCGGTCGGGGAAGAGGGACCAGAGTTCCGGCGGGAGGTAGGGTTCGCGGCCTTCCAGCTTGGCGCGGACGGGTCCGAAGTCGACGAACCAGTCCTGGAAGATGGCGCGGGCCATTTCCTCCAGGGTCTGGTTCATCCGGCGGTCGAGCTCGATCTTGTCGTCAAGGGTGCCGAGGATGTGGGCGATGGCGCGTTGTTCGGGGAGGGGCGGGAGCTTCACGGTCATTTGCTTTAGGTGCATCGGGCCGAAGTGGCGTATTACGCTCCCAACACCGACCATTTCCGATTGCTGTTGGAATTCAGGGCCTTCAAGAAGATACCGAATGAACGGGCTGTGGATAGTGCTGTCTCTCGGACGCATGCGAATTATTCCGGTGTAAGGAACTGCGCCAACTCCCTCATTCCCAACGACGGCTATCCGGCCTAAGGATGCGGAGCTACTCAACAACACGTCCCCGAAGGTCAGACGGAACTGTTTCCATCGGGTCTCGACCATGTAGGGGTCGAGATGATTGCAACCCTCCAAAACGGAAGCCCCTCGATTGAGGCCAGCTAAACGAATGAGCGGGACACCGGTTTCACGGAAGTCCTTCGCCATGATGCCAGGACCTTCACGGAAATCAATCACTTCTTCAAACGGCCGCTGGACCCATTCGGAACTTACCATGCCTATCCCTCCATAAAAGGCCAACTTCTCCGATTAACGGGATGGTTTGACCTGACGGGGGTTGTTTGGGACTTCGGCGTTGTCCTCAAACTGTCGGCGCACCTTTCCAGTGGCGACGAACTGGGAGAGGAGGCGGTAGTTGCCCCATTCATGGCAGACACGGTCGGGCGACTACCACCGGGTTCACCCTCGCTTCCCAGGTGAGCTGGGCGACCTGACGGAGGAAATTTTGGAGGTGGGTCGGCGATATCCGCACCCATTTTTCAACGGGCATGGCCGAGTCAGTCTTGCCGCTCGCTGCCCGCCATCGTCTCTTGGAGCAGCGTCTCGGCGGGTATGCCCAAGTGCTTGTGCAATGCCCTGGCCATGGGCATGGTGATGTCCCGGTGCCCTGACAGCACTTCGGTCACTTTCCGCCTGCTGCCGATCCAGGGTATCAAATCGTCTGGGGTCAGCCCCCGCTGGTCCATCTCGAACTCGATGGCGCTGATAACGCTGGGCAGCCCGATGGGATAGTGCTTATCCTCATACAGTTCCACCAAGTCGCTTATTGCCAGGAGTTCCATTGCTTCCGGAGTTCCTTCCTCGCAATCGAGCAACTCTTCAATACGAGCCATCGCTGCGCTATATTCTTCCTCGGTCTGCACTTTCATTATCCGGTACATAGCGGCCTGCTACACTCTCCTCGCATCTATCTGGTCATACTCGGCATGTGTCCCCACGAACCTGATATAGACACGACGGTACGGGTACTTGACAACGGCAACCAAGCGATAATCATTGCCCTTGAGCCTGAAAACCGCCCGCTCACTGCCAATTATGCTGGTCCGAGGCCAATCCAAGGTTAATTGAGCGGGAGTAGCCCAATCGGCTTTGCTAACGCTACCGTACCAGTCTTCCAATGGAGCTCTGGCCTCCGGGTGCCGCTCCCAGAACTCTCGCAGCGTACGTCTCGCAATAATCCGCACAGGTCGAAATTATACCCCGAAGCCCAGCTTTTCCAGGTTCTCGGCGATCGCGGCGTCCAGGCGGCGGGCTTCCTCCTGCTGTTGCCGCCACTGGGCGGCGAGGCGGGCCATCTTCTCCGGGAAGGGTTCGCCATCGTCGGCCTGGGGTTCAGCGCCGACGTACCGTCCGGGGGTCAGGACGTGGCCGTGGCGGCGGATTTCTTCCAGCGGAGCGCTCCGGCAGAACCCCGGAACATCCTCGTAGCCGGCCGCGTCCTCCCGCCAGCCGTGGTAGGTGGCGGCGATGCGGGCTATTTCCTCCGGAGCAAGGTCCCGCAAGGTGCGGTTGACCATGACGCCCATCTTGCGGGCGTCGATGAAGAGGGTCTGCTTCGGCCGGTGCCCGTCCCGCTTTCCTCGCGACAGGAACCACAGACAGGCGGGTATCTGCGTGGACCGGAAGAGCTGTCCCGGCAGGGCGATGATGCAGTCCACCAGGCCGGCCTCGATGATGTTCCGGCGGATCTCCCCCTCTCCCGACTGGTTGGAGGACATGGAGCCGTTGGCGAGGACGAATCCTGCCGCCCCCCGGGGCGCAAGGTGGTGGAGGAAGTGCTGCACCCAGGCGAAATTGGCGTTGCCCGCCGGCGGAACGCCGTGCTCCCACCGCTGGTCATCCCGCAGCCGGTCGCCGCCCCAGTCGGAGACGTTGAACGGCGGATTGGCCAGGATGTAGTCGGCCCGCAGGTCCGGGTGGCGGTCATTGTGGAAGCTGTCGCCGTGGGCGATCTGTCCCTCGATGCCCCGAATGGCGAGGTTCATCCGGGCCAGCCGCCAGGTGGTGTAGTTGGACTCCTGCCCGTAGATGGAGATGTCCCCTTTGGCCTTTCCGCCGTTGCCGTTCCCCGTGGCGTGGGCGCGGATGAACTCCACCGACTGAACGAACATCCCCGAGGAGCCGCAGCAGGGGTCGTAGACGCGACCCTGGTAGGGTTCCAGCATCTCTACCAGCAGCCGCACCACCGAGCGGGGAGTGTAGAATTCCCCTCCCTTCCGTCCCTCGGCCAGGGCGAACTGTTCCAGGAAGTACTCGTAGACCTGTCCCAGGACGTCGGTGGCCTGAGCTTCAGCGCCACCGACCCGGATGTTGCTGACCAGGTCCACGACCTGTCCCAGCCGCTGCTTGTCCAGAGCGTCCCGCCCGTACTCCTTGGGCAGCACGTCCCTGAGGGCGGGATTGTCCCGCTCCACGGCGATCATGGCGTCGTCCACCAGGCGGCCGATCTCGGGCTGGCGGGCCTGGGTTTTCAGGTGCTCCCACCGGGCTTCCGAGGGCACCCAGAAGATGCTCTGGGCCGTGTACTCGTCCGGATCCTCGGTGTCGGCTCCCTTGTCCCGCTGAGACTCCAGCACCGCGTGGGCTTCCTCGAAAGCGTCGGAGATGTACTTGAGAAAGACCAAGCCGAGGACGACGTGCTTGTACTCGGCCGCGTCCATGCGCCAGAGTTCGGACCGGTAGTCGGTTGGTGCGTCGGCGGGGGCGGATTTGCTCGTCGCGTTGCGGGAGGTTCTTGTTCTCCTGGAAGTTGTCATGGTGATTTGCCTTGACTGTTTTCCAGACCAACCTAACCGAGTGAGTTGGGACCGGTCAACCCGGCGGCTCGAACACCAACTCCGGCACCACAACTTCCCAGGAATCGCAGCGGAGGCGGCCCTGGTACTCCGGCTCCGAGCTCTCCCGGTCCCATGTTGCGATGGCCAACACGGTTCCGGAGGCACGACCCATCCCTGCGGGAATCTCGAAACCGCCGGCCAGCTGTCCGACCACGACCCTGTTGCGGTCCAGGAGTTCCCAGCGGATCGCTCCGTGTCTCACCTCCAGCGGGTCGCCCGGGGTTAGGGCCGCAATGGCTTGATGGACGGGATGGGCTGCGTCCCGGTATCCGGCGTAGCTCAGGAAAACGTCCCGCAGGCTGAGCCGCCGGTACTGCTGGGACAGCTCATGGGGCGCTGGCGGAAGCTCGGCCGGCCCGTCCCGGCGCAGCACAGAGGGAATCCCCTCCAGGGTATCCAGCAACGGGTGCGGCCCCGGAAAGCGGGCCAGCGTCAGGGTCTTCCGCGCCCGGGTCATCGCCACGTAGTAGAGGCGGCGCGGTGCGTCGGTGTCCTCTCCGGCCCCGATCCTCTCCCAGCCCCCGTCGAGCACAAGAACGTGGTCGAATTCCAAGCCCTTGGCCCGGTGGGCGGTCAGCAACAGCAGTCCCCGCTGCCGGCGGTGCACGTCCCGTGCCCACTCCGCCAGCCACTCGATGAAGTGTTCCGCCGGAATCTCGCTCCCGCCGGTTTCCAGGGCGTATTCGGCCACGGCTTCCTGGAGCAGCTCGGTCCACGGGCCCGGAGATTGCTCTTTCAAACGGTCTTCAAGATCAGCGGTACTCACCATGTACGAGTCCCGTTGCCGGACCCAGCCCACCAACGCCCGGGTCTCCCGCAACCGCCATACCCCGGTGAACTCCTCGTTGCCCATCTGGACCGGAATTCCCTCCAGGTCGCAAAGGCTGCGCAGCGGGTCCAGGTACCGCCATTCCCGCGCCACCACCGCGCAGGTTGACCAGTCCCAATCCGGGTCGAGACTCGCCAGACGCTTCAGCTCGGTGACCACCAGCTGTGCCTGGGATATCGGACTATCCCCCGCTGGCAGGACCTGTACCTGCCCGCGGCTCACCGGGTCATTGAGGGTCCATTCGCCCCCGGGGGGGTCCTTCTCCCTTGCCCGGTTGACGGCGATGGGATTCCCGACCTTCATACGCTGGGCTGCCGGATTGATCACTGCGTTGGCCGCCTCGATGATATGTCCGGTGGAGCGGTAGTTGTCGGTGAGGAACGCGGGCCTTGCCTTGTAATCGGCCTCGAAGCGCCGGATGAACTCGGTGGACGAGCCGTTGAAGGCGTAGATGTTCTGGTCGTCGTCGCCTACGGCGAAAAGGCTGAGCTTGTCGTCCTCGCTGGCGATAGTCCGGCCCGCGAGGGCGGAGATGAGCTCGTACTGGTCCGGCCCGATGTCCTGGTACTCGTCCACGAGAATCCACCGGAACCCTGCCAGCAGACGGGCCCGCTGGTCGTCGGCTTCTTCCGGTGGCAGCCCCTCACCCTTCAGCAGGGCAACGGCATCCCGGACAACCTCCCGGAAGTCTCCCTCCTCCAGCCGGTTGGCCCGTCCGGTGAAGCTAGCGCCGGTGAGCCTCATGGCCAGGGCATGGCAGGTCAGCACAGTCACCCCGCGGGCGTCGCCGCCGATCAGGTCTGCCAACCTTCGCCGGATCTCCACGGCGGCGTGGCGGTTGTAGGCCAGGGCCAGGATTCCCCGGGGGTTTTCCCGCCGGACCCGCACCAAGTAGGCTATGCGGTGAACCAGCACCCGGGTCTTGCCCGAGCCGGGCCCGGCCAGCACCAGGACGTTGGTCTGCTCCCGGTCATCTGCAACGATGCGCCGCTGGACCGGGTTGTTCAGGCTCTCCACGATGGATCGCCAGGATTCCGGCGTGGTCTGGCGCGACGTCTCCTGGTCCCGCCCCGCCAGCCAGCGGGACAGGAAGTCGTCCCGGAGCAGGCTGAAGTAGTCCATGGCCAGCCGGAGGGCCTGGGCCATGGAGGCCAGCCCTTGCTGGGCGAATTCAGCCATCACGTGGATCTGGAGGGTCTGCTCGTCGTAGTGGAGCTTCAGGGAACCGTAGTCGGCCTGGGCGAATCCGCGGCGTTCCGGCCTGAGCCGGATGGTCATGGCGGGACGAAACACCGCCAGGCCCTTGTTCAGGCGGATGACCTCCTGCTCGTGAAGCCACAGCAAAGCCCGGTCCACCAGCCTTGAGGGCTCCCTGACCTGGCTTCTGACCAGGAGGTCGGAGTTCACCGCCAGGAGCAGATTGCCCAGGGTGGTTTCGGCCAGGAGATCGGTCCCCCGGCTTCCGGGAGGCAGGCAGGTCAGCAAGTGTTCCAGGATTCGCCCGGCGGCGGCCCGGCGCACCTCCGCCATCTTCTCCAGCCGCCCCCATTCCCGCAGCAAAGTCACCTGCATCATCTCCCGGTCCCGCCCTCGCAGGGACAGGCTGCCCCCACCGCCTCCTTCCCCTCGGCCGTCGGCGGCGACGCTGTGGAGAATCCTCCGCAGCCGTTCCGGCAGGGCGCTTGATAGACCCTCGTCCTTGAGCTGCTGGGCGGCCCGCCGGAGATGCAGCGGATGGGTCTCGCCGATTTCGGCGTCCGGGGCCGATTCCTGCATCAGCGTGATAAGGGACTGTTCGAGGTCGGATGCTTCCTGGAACCGCCTCCGCGACGACCGCTCCACCCCGGCGTGGACGAAGGCGGTCAGGGCGGTGTCGTTGCTGGCGATGCCCCATCGTTCCAGGTCGTAGAGGGCGCCCCGCACTCCCTCTGAGTTCAGCCCGGATGCGGCCATCAATTCGTCGGTGGAGATGCCCCTGTCCGGGTCGGCCTCGATGAGGGTTTCCGCGATAGAGAGCAGCCTACGCCGGTAGTCGTCGGTGATGGTGGCCCTCTCCAGCCGGGCACGGGCATCCTCCACAGAACCGACCCGCAGGGAGGAGGGGAACACCTGGACCCGGTTCTCCTCCCGGGTCAGCAGGTCTGCTTCCTCCAGCCAAGCCACCGAGGTGCGCACCCGGTTGTCGTCGGTGGCCAAGTCCCGCTCGAAGGCGCCCTCATCGTCTTCCCCCAGGATCTCCCCGGCGGTGGCCACGACCTCGCCTTCCAGCCGCTTCCGGCGGTCCAGGTTGCGCAGGGCACGAAGCACGCCATGGATTTCTTGCCGGGTCAGTCGGGAGCGGGCGGACATCCCGAACTGGCGCTCCACGTCCTCCTGGGTGTAGAGGAGGACGCACCGGGCCGCTTCCTGGTCCCGTCCGGCGCGGCCCGCCTCCTGCAGGTAGTTCTCCAGGGAGCCGGGGATGTCAGCGTGGACCACGACCCGCACGTCGGGCTTGTCGATCCCCATGCCAAAGGCGTTGGTGGCGGCGATCACTTTCAGGTCGCCGCCGATAAAGCCCTGCTGGATGTTCTTCTTGGTCTCCGGCGGGAGGTCTCCGTGGAAGTAGTCCGCCGCCATGCCCTTGGCGCTCAGGAACTCGGCAACCTCCTCGGTCTGCCGGCGGGTGGCGCAGTAGACGATGGCGCCGCCGGGCCCGTCCTCTGGAAGGTCGGCCTCCAGGATCTGGTGTATGTGGGCGAACTTGCCGTCGCCGCTGGTGGGCACCACGACGAACTCCAGGTTGGTGCGCTGCGCGCCGCCGTCGAACACCTTCAGGTCAATGCCCAGCGACTCCTTGAAGTAGGCGACGATCTCGGCCTTCACCTCGGGTTTGGCTGTGGCGGTGAGGCAGAGTACCGGCGGGACCGGCTCCTCCCCAGCCCGTTCTCGGATGAAGCGCCCGACGTAACGGTAGTCGGGACGGAAGTCGTGGCCCCATCGGGAGAGGCAGTGGGCCTCGTCCAGCACCCACATTCCAATCTCCCGTTGAGCCATCACCCGCCGCAGGGACACGCTGCGCAGTTGCTCCGGTGAGATGAGCAGGATGGCGGCGTCTCCCAGCCGGACCCGGTCCAGGGCATCGGACCGCTCCGGCATGGACAGGAGGCTGTTGACGGTGACGCAGGAGCCGATGCCCTGGGCCTCCAGGCCTGCCACCTGGTCGGCCATCAGGGCCACCAGGGGAGAGATCACCACCGTGAGAGCGCCGGTCTTGTCGTAGCGGGAGAGCGCCGGCACCTGGTAGCAGACCGACTTGCCGGTGCCCGTGGGCAGGATTCCCAGGACGTGCTCTTCCGCCATCGCGGCCTCGGCGATGATCTTCTGAAATGGGCGTCCTTCGTCGTCCGCCGGTTCCGTCCGGAATCCTGGGAAGCCGAACCAGCGGGTCAACTCCTTCTCCGCGTCGTGCCTATCCCGGCACCAATCACAGGCGGGATCGGTGCAGGCGTTGTCCCGCAGCCGGCGCACCAGCCGGCCCGCCTCGGGGAACTGGTGCCGTACCCAGGGAGGCATGACCGAGTTACCTCCGGCTACCGACAGCCAAGCCAGGGCGTAGGCTAGGGGCCAGCTCCGGAGAGCAGGATCGTCGAGGACTTCCCTGGCGTAGGTTCTGCAGGTATTGCCGTCCAGGCGAGCGCGGATGGTGTTGAGGGCTTCCGTTTCCGAAGGACGGCATGAATTTCGCAAGGACGTGAAAACCAGGTCGAACCCGGTGCCGTTCTCCGCAGCGGTCAACCAGTGCCAGGCCGTCACTAGGTCCGGAGGGGTCTCCAAGAAAGCCTTCAACTGGTCGTGGAAGACTTCCAGCGCGAGCCTGGCGTCCAGCTCGGGGTCGTTGACCCGCCCGCGCTTCAGTCCGCCGTCCTGGTAGTGCTTGACCAGATGGTGGTAGGGGTTGCGCGGGAAGGCGAGCGGGTTCAGCCGAAGGGTGTCCACCGCCGGCAATTCCAGCAGCCCCAAGTTGGGATCCACCGCCTTCAGGTGGGGAAGGTCGAAGGCGATCAGGTTGTGGCCGAGAATGAAGGACGTGCCATCGGCGAAGGCGTCCAGCCGCTCCAGGGCGGAAGCCAGCGTTCCGGGGGGACCGGACCAGGTCAGGGACTTTCCGGTGTCCGACCGCACTCCCGCCAGGGCGTGGATGCGGTTGTCCTTAACGCTGACTTCCAGGTCGATAGAGAGACAGTGTAATGCACCGATGGCGAGTTCGGAAACCGGCGATTGCTGGATCTGAATTTCCTGTTGCATTAGTTGGTTCTGCGGGCCAGGCTTCATCCCAATGTCGCCCATAAAGTTCACGAATTCTACACCAACCAATCTGCCCCAGCCGGAGGGCGTCAGATCAAGCTCAAGACCATAATTGCTCGCGCGAAGGTCTTCCGCCAACGCATTGGGTGTTGGTTGGGGAGCGGAGTTGCTGCCAGTTCATCGGAGAGGATTACGCCGTTGGATCGGGGAAAAACGCGGCATGCACCGGGAAGGTTTCGGCTTGAATCAACGTGATTGGCGGGATGCACCCAGGCGCAAAAGAAGTGAACGAAGGAAGTGCTGCTCCGGCGGTTTCCGGGTGCACTTCCAGCCCGGTGAGCCCCTGGGCCTCAGGCTCTCCCTTTCCCCAAAGGTGGTCCCTCGTTGGGACGTGGCATTCCCGCAGGCCCTTGGGCAGTGATCACGTGAGCGGGGCAATATCGCGAAGCTCCGTCCCAGAACCAGCACCAGCAGGAAATAGCCTACCCTCCCACAAAAGTGAACGCATGGCTAAGTCCGTTTCGGGTAGCGAATATCCAATTACAAACAATTTGCCAGCAGGTTGCAGCGCTTTTTCTCTTGCCTGCCTCCATAGGCTTCGCACGCTCTCATGACTTAACAACGTAGACTTGTCGTAGACGGGAGGAACTATGAACCTTCGTTTGTCGGCCACAAGTATCTTCGACCTTGGATCTTCCTTGAGTTGGTTCGATAGCCAGTATATTGGCGCAAAGCTAGTACCGAGTCAAACTGGTAGTGTCAGGCATATCTTCCGATGAAGGGTGGTGCTACCTTTGGGTGGGGAATTGTGCTGGGTGAGGTGTGGCGTTCATGGTTCAGGAAAAGTATGAGGTTCAGCTCTCATGGCAGGAAAAGGGGCAACTGCGGAGAATGATCCGATCGGGCCGGAGTTCGGCCCAGGCAATCACCCGTGCGCGCATTCTGCTCAAGATAGACGAGGGCTGGACCGCCACCCAGGTGGCGGCCGCTCTGGACATCTCGGAGCGCACGGTGTTCCGAGCCAAGCGGCGATACGCCGAGGAGGGGTTGGACGAGGTGCTGCATCGCCGTAACCAGGTCAACCGGTACCGGAAGCTGGACGATCGGGCGGAGGCTCACCTCATCGCCTTGGCCTGCAGTCCGGCACCCGAGGGCCAGGATCACTGGACGTTGCGTGCCCTGGCGGGCAAGACCGTGGAACTCGGTTTGGTGGAGTCCTTGTCGCACGAGACGGTGCGGTTGCACCTGAAAAAAACACGCTCAAGCCGTGGCGCAAGAAACAATGGTGCATTCCCAAGGTGAGCGCCGGCTTTGTGGCCCACATGGAGGACGTGCTGGATATCTACGCCGAACCCTACGACCCGGAAAGGCCGGTGGTCTGCTTTGACGAGACCTCCACCCAGTTGCTGGCAGACATCAGCGACCCGCTACCCGCCAAGCCCGGAAGGTTGAGGCGGGAGGACTACGAATACCTGTGGGCTGGGACCCGCAACCTGTTCCTTACCTGCGAGCCCTTGGCGGGCTGGCGGCATGTGGAGGTGACGGAACGGCGCACGATGCAGGACTTTGCCCATCAGATGCGCTGGCTGGTGGATGAGGCCTACCCGGATGTCCCAGTGATCCGAGTGGTCTTGGACAATTTGAACACCCATAGGATGGCGGCCCTCTACGAGACCTTTCCGGCGGCTGAGGCGCGTCGCATAGCAAAGCGCCTGGATTCCACCACACCCCCAAGCATGGCAGCTGGCTGAACATGGCGGAGATCGAGTTCAGCGTACTGGCCCGGGCCTGTCTCAAGGGCCGCAACCCTGATGAATGCGCCCTGAAAAGGAATATCAGCGCTTGCGAGGCGGAGCGAAATGCCATGGGGGCAACCATCAATTGGCGTTTCACCGCCAAGGACGCCAGAACCAAACTCCGCCGGTTATATCCTGACACTTCAGCTTTGACTCAACACTAGGCAAATCTACAGAGATTCTCCGTTTCCGAATAGTAAGCACCGAACCTTTCTTGTAAAATGACCCTCAAGCCTTCAGTAGCGAGGGTCATGTTACTATCTCCGAGGCACCAACTATGCCCGGCCCCAATACGAAGTTGACCGAGGCCGTTCAGGCCTATTTCCAGCACCTGAACATCATCCGCTCTTCCGGTGGAGCCACCGACGAGCGGTCCTACTACCCGCCGCTTTCCAACCTCCTGGATGCCGTGGGCGGCTCCCTCAAGCCCAAGGTCTTCTGCGTGACCGAGCTGGCCCAACAGGGTGCCGGACACCCCGACATTGGCCTCTACGGAGCCCATCAAAGGCAGAAGGGCAAGGTGAAGCAGGGGCAATCTCCCGAACGGGGCGTCGTGGAGGTCAAGTCCGCCAGTGACGACGCCTGGCTAACCGCGGACAGCAACCAGGTCAGCCAGTACTGGGATCACTACCGGCTCGTCCTGGTGACCAACACGAGGGACTTCGTGCTGGTGGGAGAGAACGCCGACGGCCATCCCGTCGAGTTGGAGACCTTCCGACTGGCCGGTTCCGCCGCCGAGTTCGAGGACAGGCTCCAACATCCGGTGGCCTTCGGCAGGGATGTTGGAGCCGCTCTCAGCGAATACCTGTGTCGCATGCTCGCCCACCGGGCCAGCTTGTCCGAACCCCGGGACCTGGCTTGGCTTCTCGCCTCCTACGCCCGCGATGGACTGTCCCGGGTAGAAGCGGCGGGGGCAGCCCAGTCCCTCAACCCGGTAAGGGAGGCGCTGGGAGTGAAGTTCGAGGGAGACCGCGGAGCGGCCTTCTTCCGATCCACCCCCGTCCAGACCCTCTTCTACGGGATCTTCTCGGCCTGGGTGCTATGGGCAAGGCAGACACCGGCACCAACCGGCCCGTTCAACTGGCACGAAGCTGTCTGGCACCTTCGGGCTCCCGTCCTGAGGGCGCTGTTCCAGCAGCTCTCCGACCCGGGCAAGCTGCAGCCCCTGGGACTGGTCGAGGTCCTGGACTGGACCGCGGCTGCTCTGGACAGGGTCGACCGCGACTCGTTCTTCGCCAAGTTCAACGAGGGCGAGGCCGTCCCCTATTTCTACGAGCCCTTCTTGGAGGCCTTCGATCCCGCCCTCCGAAAGCAACTGGGGGTCTGGTATACCCCTGCCGAGGTGGTCCGGTACATGGTCGCCCGCGTCGACCTCGCCCTGAAGGACGATCTGGGCATCGAGGACGGCCTGGCCGCCGAGAACGTCTACATCCTGGACCCCTGCTGCGGGACCGGGGCCTACCTGTCAGAGGTGCTGAAGCGGATCGCGGCAAACCTCGAGGACAGTGGTGTGTGAGCCCTCGTCGGGGCCAAGGTGAAGCAGGCCGCGACCCAGCGGGTGTTCGGCTTCGAGATCATGCCGGCACCCTTCGTGGTGGCCCACCTCCAGGTCGGACTCACCATGCAGGCCCTGGACGCTCCCCTTGCCGATGACGGCGATGAGAGAGCGGGAGTGTTCCTGACCAACGGCCTCACCGGGTGGGAACCGAAGGCGCAGAAGCCGCTGCCCTTCCCTGAGCTGGAGGAGGAGCGGGATCGAGTCGACGAGGTGAAGCAGGACAAGCCGGTGTTGGTCATCTTGGGCAACCCGCCCTACAACGGGTTCGCCGGCGTGGCGGTGGACGAGGAATGGGACTTACTGGAAACCTATCGAACCCCCAAGCGCGTGCGACTAACAGGTGCTAGAGGATTGAACGACCCCTATGTCAGGTTCTTTCGAATGGCGGAGCGCCGAATCGCTGAAAAGACCGGGATGGGCATCGTTTGTTTCATTTCCAATTACTCCTGGCTGGATGGACTGTCTTATGCAGGAATGCGGGAGAGCTATCTTGAGGCCTTCGATTCTATCCGCATCGACTGTCTCAACGGCGATAAGTACAAGACCGGGAAAACAACGCCCGACGGGTTACTGGATCCCAGCGTCTTCCCCACTCCTGAAGATCCAGTGGGGATCCATGTGGGCACCGCCATCACAATTCTGATCAGGAAGGACAACCACACCCCCGCCGAGGACGTTTCCTTCCGGCACCTATGGGGACAAGCCAAGCTGGCCGAACTGATCGCAACCGCCGAAGAGGAACCGGCGGTCCTTTACGAACCCATTGTGCCGAGATTGCCCTTGGGCCTGCCCTTCATAGAAGTGTCCGTCGACCAGAAGTGGAATGATTGGCCATCGCTTCCCGATTTAATCCCTGCATCTTTTCCAGGAGTTCACACGGGGCGGGACCGATTCTTGATAGACATCGATTTGGACCGCCTCCAACAAAGAGTCGACCACTACTTCGATCGAGCGTTTACCCACGAGGATATTTCCCGGCTCTATCCGGCCGCTATAAGGAATTCGTCCGCCTTCGCTGTCTCGGATGGGCGCTTGGTCTGAGAAGCTCAGCTGAACCGTGGGGGACCTGTCGAAGGCTCCTTTGTGCGTGATTCTTACCGCCCCTTCGACAACCGTTGGCTATATTGGGAAGATGATCGGCGACTGCTTACCGGACCATCTCCCGATTACTGGCAGCATGTCTTTGAAGGGAATGTATGGCTGTCCTCGGCGCAACATCTTCGCAAAGGTGAGTCCGAGCCTCAAGCTTGCATTGCGAGACACGTTGGATCTTTCCACCTGATCGAGCGGGGAGCTGTTATGTTCCCCGCCTGGCTTCGCGATGATGGCTTGGGGCTGGACGCAGTTAGTAAACCCGATGTGCAGGTTCTACCATGCAAGCAACTTGTCGAATTGGAGTGGTGGATTTCCCTGCTCCTGATTGATGCTGAAAGCCAGCGTATGACTGAGCACCTTACGCAGCAACCGGGCTTGCAGATGCCAGATGTCCCTGGCCCAGACTTGTTTGGCTTGAAAGCGCTCCACCAATTGACTGAAGACGGTCTCAATCCGGTAACGGGGCCGGCTGAGTTGGCAACTCCGCTCAGGCCAGGGGTCTTTTTTCTTCGACTTGAAAGGGGCCAGCAGGGTCAGACCTTGGTCACGCAACTCCTCAGTCAGGGCCGGGGACCAGTAGTTGCGGTCGCCCAACAGGACTCCCTGGGCATCTGCGGCCAGTTCGGGGACCATGGCCAAGTCATGCACGTTGGCCGGCGCCAAGCCGAAGCCGGTGATCAGCCCGGGCCAGTTCAGACGCAGGTGCATCCTGAAGCCATAGAAAGTCTGCCGGGCTACGTCATCTCTTCCGAAAGCGGCTTCTCCCCGGAACCGCTGACAGCGGTGGGCCCTGGCGAAGCGGCAGACTGGCAGGGGGAAGCTGTCCACTATGGCGAGGACTGGGTCATACCGGATGGAACTCAGGAGGATTTGCCAGACTTGCTCCTTGACCCGCCAGAGGTTGGCGGCCTGGCGCACGAAAGTAGTGCGGCAGACCTGGGCCATGGCTGGGAAGAAGTGGCTGTAGTGGTAACGGAAGTAGCGGTAGAGGGCTGTGTCCCGGTTCAAGCCCAGGAACTCGCCAACCGCCTCCATAGTCAACACTTCAGCGTCGGACAACAACGGTTCGGGGCCACTCCTTCGGAGTCGTTGCCCCGGAAAAAGGCGCTTCAAGGCATCATCTATCCGGCAAAAGACTGCTATTATTTTGGTGTCCAGGTTCATCACACTCCTCCACTGGGAACAGCAACTCTAGTAGAGGCGTTTGAACCTGGATTTTTCAACCCCTTTATAACCTGCACATCGGGTTAGTAAGCAGCGCCGACCTAACCTGTCAGCTGCGGCCCGAGTGTATCTCGACAAGCTTAACCTCGGCGTCGAGGACCTGTTCCATCACATCGTGGCAGTATTGCACGACCCTTCTTACCGGGAGGCCAACGCGGGAGCATTGAGAACGGGGTGGCCCCGGATCCCCCTACCAGGATGGCCAGACGGCGACATACCTGGCGCAAGGGACGAACTGAAAGCCTCCGCTGCGTGGGGTAGAGAACTGGCGGCCCTCCTTGACCCGGAGACACCCGTCCCAGGGGTCATGACCGGTACTTTGCGCCCGGAGATAGGCGCCATCGCCGTCCCCTCGACCACCGAGGGCGGGTACATGATGGGCGACGACTTCGCGGTCACCGCAGGATGGGGACACTTCGGGACCGGCGATGCCGTGATGCCCGGTTAAGGTCGGACCGAGGAGCAAGCGGCTGCGGGGGATGCTGGGGCTACCTTGGGCGAAACCACGTTCGATATCTACCTGAACGAACGCGCCTTCTGGCGAAACATTCCCGCCGACGTCTGGAACTACAAGCTCGGCGGCTACCAGGTCCTTAAGAAATGGTTGTCCTACCGGGAGAGCAAGGTCCTAGGCAGGCCACTGATCCCCGAGGAGATCGAGCACTTCAGAGACACTGCGCGGCGGATCGCGGCGGTTTTGATGTTGGTGAACGGTGGATGAAGACGATCCAAGATGAGCGGTCCATCCGATTTGAGTACTAAACCAAAGCCAAGGTGGGATGTGCATTTGCGTGAGGGGGGGAATCGGGCTGGGAATCTCGCAGGAGCGCCTCGGCCCTTGATTGCAGCACCGTCCGGCAACGCCGTCTCACCTCATCTGGCCGGTTGGCCAGCCCGGCCAGGAAGTTCCCGACTCGTTCCTGTACTGCCTCTCTGGTTCCCAGGCACAGGTTGCCAGTGGCCCCCTCCCTCGCCCAGCCCCAGATGGCCTCGTCAGCGTTGAAGTCCGGACTGTAGCCTGGCAGAGCCTGCCCCGTGCTTGACACGGGGTTCACCAACCTCAGGTCAAGGCCAGTCGTCCGCAGGTATTCCCGCAACGCCTGGCCCCGATAGGCCGGCTCATTGTCCCAGACCACGTTCAGCCGTCCTCTGTGCTTCCCCCGCAACTGTTCCAGGAAGGCAACCGACGTCCCAGAGTTGCTGTTGCCCTCCAGTCCCATCCACTCCACCTCTCCCGTCTCCAGGCACACCGCCGAGTAGTAGCTGGCCTCCTCGCCATACTGCGGGCTTGTTGAGTCCATCAATGCCGGTTCCCCTCTGAGCACCCACTTGCCCCGCAGTCCGGCCTCGGCCCGGAAGTGGGCCTCGTCAACGGGGGATGCCTATCCAGCTAAGATTGCTGCCCAGCTCGCCAGAACCGTCACGAGCACTTGGCAATTCCGCATATTGGGCGCCAAGGATAACAGCTCACCGGATATGGCTGGTCTTGCCAATTCAGTGATGATGCGGTATCTGGATTATAACGACAGCGGCAAGGCGGGGTTAAGCCGACGCAATCCAGTCGACGGCGCGTTCCCCTATCATGACAACTGTTGCATGGCTACCACCTGACCTTGTAACCCGCGGCATCACCGACGCATCGACCACCGACAACCCCTTTACTCCCTTGACGCTGCAGTATTGATCAACAACCGCCATTGGGTCTGAATCCGGGCCCATCTTGCATGTACCGGACACATGCCTGGCTGTTCCAACGGTTTGGCGTATGTAGAGGTCCAAAGCATCGTCGTCGGCCAGAATCTCATCCGTTGGGTGGAGCCGGTAATCAGACACGTCTTTAAAGGCATCGGATTCAAGAAATCTGGTCGCCATTCGGATGCCTTCCCGCACCCGGCGCATGTCGTTTGGATGCTGAAGATAGCGGTAGTTGAAGTCCGGCTGCACTGAGGGATCGGCAGAGGCAAGCCTGACGTATCCCGCGCCGTCGGGTAGCCCGAGGGTGCACGAGATTCGCGCCACCCGGTCCGGGGGAACTTCATCGTTCAGGTACTTGGTCCGGAAACCGGGGACGCGTTCCGGCCGTTCGTCAACCATTGGGGTGGTCCTCAGCAACATATCATTGGCTTCGCTGGACCCGTGGGAGGTGTAATGTAAACAAAAGCGTGCCGCATCGGCATCAGCAATAAGGGTCATTCCGTCTTTGACTTTAAAAGTAATCTGGGCGCTCAGGTGATTAAATAGGTTCTGTCCCACTCCGGGAAGCTCATGAACGAGAGGTATCCCGAATTGCTGAAGTTGGTCCTTGGGGCCGATTCCCGATAGCATGAGCAGGTGGGGCGACTTGAGAGCGCCAGCGCTCAACACAACCCGGTCTGCTTCAACATTGAAAATCTCGCCTCCGCTTTCTACTTCCACACCGACGGCCTTTCGATCCTTGATCAATACCTTCCTGACGAAAGCTCCTCCCCTCACCGTGAGGTTAAGACGGTGGCGCATGGGATTCAGGTGAGTGATAGCAGCGCTCATCCTCCAGCCGTCCAGGTTATTCGAGGGCCACACGCCAACGCCCGAGGGGTTCGGGCCGTTGGTATCCTCTACTACTCCATGACCCGCTTCCAAACAGGCTGCTTGGAAGGCCTTTTGGATGTCTGGTAAGGGCCCGGATTGACGGCGCCTTACGGGCATCGGTCCGTCGGTCCCATGAAAATCATCCCGAATGTCGAGATCGTACTCAGATTTTCTAAAGAAAGGCAGTACCTTGTCATAAGACCATTGATCGTTGCCCATAGCAGACCAAGAGTCGAAATCCTCAGGCAACCCCCTTTGCATTGCCTGACCGTTGATGGACGATCCTCCTCCGATCACCTTGCCTTGGGCTACGTGGATCTCCCCTTGCTCCTCGGTGATCGTTCCCCGCAGGGCCCAGTTATGCTCCGAGTCTGGGGACTCTGCATAACTCGTGTAGCCGAACTTTATCTCGTCCGGAAGATAGGCGGGATCAGGGTAATCCGGCCCGGCTTCCAGCAACAGGACGGAGGTATTCGCGTTTTCAGCCAATCTGCTGGCCAACACCGACCCAGCCGCTCCCCCACCGACGATAACAACGTCATATTTCATGGGCCCTCCTCAAAATGCTTCGTCTTCTAACATGGGATTTCCCAGTTTTAACTGATTCCGCTGGGAATAGGACGTTCTGGGATTTCTCCAATCATGAACCGCTATTCTCCATATCGGCCGACCAGCAGGTTCCGAACAGGGTAGTTGGAGCTTAGTGTCGGTCTCCGGTGCTGTCAATCCTCTTTCGCTCCTGCGCACGGCTTGTGCAAAGTTGGCGCGCAAGTTAGCTCCTCCGTTCGCCCTGAGCTTGTCGAAGGGCCACCCGTTCATGGTTCGACAGGCTTACCACGAACGGGCGTTGGATTGATTCGGACTTTGCACATGCCCTGCCTCTGCGTGGGATAAGGTTTCCGCCGAACACCCAGGCAAATACGCCTCACAATCCTGGCCCGGTCGGATAAGATTCTAGAGGCCTGTGAACCTCAAGAGGAAGTAGTACCGTTGTTAATACATGTGAGCGGTGGAGACCGGGAGGTGGAGTGGATGGAACTGGAGGGTAACAGCAACTCTGGGACGTCGGTTGCCTTCCTGGAACAGTTGCGGGAGAGGCACAGAGGACGGCTGAACGTGATCTGGGACAATGCCCCGGCCCGTCGGGGGGAGGCGTTGCGGGAGTGCCTGGGGAGCCCGGGACTGAACCTGCGGCTGGTGAATCTGCCAGGGTACAGACCGGACTTCAACGCTGACGAGGCCATCTGGAGGTGGGTGAGAGAGGAGGCCACCGCCAATCTGTGCTTGGGGACCAAAACCGCAGTGCAGGCGAGAGTCACCCATTTCTTCTTCGGTCTGGTCAACCGGAAAGTCGAAGTGAAACGGCGCTGCCGGACGGTCCTTCAATCAAGGGCTGAAAGGCTGTAGCAAAATTCCCAGCGACTTGCAAATGCACATCCCACCTTAGCTTAGGTTTAGGATGTCAGAGTATCGTCAACCACCATGCGTCCAGCTTCTCGTTGTACCACGTTTCCGGGTTTCTCTGCCGGGCGAAATTCTCATGGGTCACGTAGATTACCAACGGCCCTACGATGTCGTCAGCGATTATGCAACCGGCTTGATTGTTGGTGATATAGTCTAATTCTCGGTAGTTCCAAGCGCCATATGCCAGATACTGAGAGGGCGCGTTCCCAAACAACGTCAATTTTGGCCTTAACACATCCAAAAATTGGTAAGATCTGTCTGACCGGCGTCCATGATGGGGGGCTATAAGCAGATCAATGTCTTTGATGTATCCTTCGTAGGTTTCAAGAATCGAGTCCCACGTCTTGTCGTGGGAATCCCCCCCAAAAATGATCCTGTGATTGCCTGTTTCGAGCAACAAGACGTAGGAGCAATCATTGTAGTTTCCCGTGCGGTTGGCCTCATCGACTAGCTCGGCTGTCGGAGCCAAGATGGAAATCTGGTCACCCATCCCGTCCGGTGACCCATTGTTGTATAGTTTGCCGCTTGCTCCAGACTGGAGTGCAAGGCGTTTGTGGTCGTGACCCTGAGGGTGATCCCTCAACGACTTATAAAAGCACCAGTCTTCAGGGTCATAGAGCGAGCCCGTCCACGAAGCGACATCGATTTCCTTGTTGTTGTCGGTGTCCCAAAAGTTCAGCGGTTCAAATTCTGAAAACAACGCCCGGATCCCATCCATGTGATCCATGTCTGGGTGGGTCAACACGAACCGGAATATTTGGTCGATTCCCTGGTCACCGAGGTAGGCAATTGGATTGACAGGATTTTCCTTTTGCCGAAAGTTGCCCCCTGAACCATGGTCCTGTTTGGCCTGTAATACTCGGATCAAGTGGAGCATTTTATTAGCAAGATCTGGTATCGAAGCATTGCAAACGTCGATGACCGTGACCCTGCCGGACGGATGTTGGATGATGGAACAGTCCCCTTCGTTGACGTTGAGAAAGTGAATCGTAGACATTTCTAGTCCAACTCTAGCGCAGCTTCCAAAAGGGACCGTGCGTAGCGTTCATCCGACCTTGTCAGGCTCCCTGGCGTTGCCATTGTCACCCAAACAAGCAGCATGACCCCCGAGACAACAATTGTAACAATCGGTCCAACAGGTCCGGTCATCTGGAAAGGTTGTGCAATTATTGTCCAGGTGCTCACGCCAACTACAGCACCCGACACGGAAACACCGATGTACTTGATGCCCAACAGATTTCGGTGGAACCCATACGCAGTCAGGTTGTTGAACACGAGGGGGAACTGGTTCTTGTCTCGCGTCCTTTGGATTAAGGCTTCGACACACGACTCCCATTTCGTAATGGCAGTTTTATATTCCTCCTTTTCTTGTTTCTCTGATGGGATGTCAAGGCCCAAGCCAATGAGCTTCTCGTGGATTCGCTGACGCGTGAACCGGTTGAATTCGCTATTTCCGTGTTGCAAGAATCTAACGGTTGGTCGGCCTCCTTGCTTTTCCCATAAGCCATTTTCGATCCGTTTACCCGGCAAGCCACCTAACACCGCCGCCAAGTAAATGACGGCGCTGGAGATTAGTGTAACCACGATCCCGGAAGGGATCGGGTCGAACGGGATGGGCAATAGCCAAATTGCCGCAATCCCGGGAATCACCACCAGAAAAACTGGAATGGCTCTGGCTTTCCACTCATATTCGTCAGGTAGATACGGTATTTTCACTTCCGCTACCCTATGGGGCCAACCAGCCCGGTCAGCGAAGACGAGCCCTGCCCTAAAGTCTCATAAACCCAAAACCCTAATCCCTTGGGAAGCCACCTGCTCCTTCTTGAAATATAACACGCAGCTCGGTTCTCACCCCAGTCCCGCTTGGCCCACCGCGATGGACTCAAACTATCCCTAGCCGCAAGAGGCTCGAGAACACAGTGCGTTCCTTCGCGCCTGCCAATGCGGGTTCCGGCTTAGTGATTGCCCGGGCACGGGAGCTAATCTCCTCTGGAACACCAACTGAAGCTACCGCTGGTTCTCCGAACCACAGAATGCAGCCCACTCTTCCATCAACGGCCTTCGGACCTCAAGGAGGTCCGTGTGCTGGATGTAGGCTTCCTGGGTGGCATTCCCCAAGTTGTGCGCCAACGCTGCCTCGCTGGGCAACCACGTGGCGTCGGCCCCCTTGGTCTCCATGCACCATTTCTTGAAACTGCTCCGGAATCCATGGGCCACCGCGGGAATCTCCAACCTCCTCAGCATTGCCGTGTACACCATGTCCGACAAAGGCTTGGCGTCTTTCCCCGAGGGGAATATCATCCCCTTGCCGTGACCTGACAGTTCCTTGGCCCCGGACAGGATTTCCAAGCTCCGAGTGGAAAGAGGGACCCGGTGTCCCCGGCGGGCCTTCATCCGCTCTGGCGGGACCGTCCAAGTGGCAGTCTCCAGATTCACCTCCGACCATTCGGCCAGCCGGACCTCGCTGGACCGGGCCGCGGTCAGAACTAGGAACTCAAAGGACAACCTCGTGACCAGATCGGCGGTGGACTCCTTGATCCTCTGCACAGCCTCGGGAACCTCGGTGTAAGGCAGGGCGGTGTGGTGGCCCTTGAGCTTGGAAACCTTGGGTAGGACTCTCAGGATCCCCTTGCCGGCTGGGTTGTCGATCCTCCAACCCTGAAAGATCACCCAGTCGAAGATCGTTTCCAAGCGCTGCCGCACCCGGCTGGCCGTCTCCGGCTTGGTGGTCCAGATAGGGGTGAGGACGGCCAAAACATCCCCGGTGGTGACCTCATCCACCGGCTTACGCCCAATCACAGGATGGGCGTAGGTGGCCAGTGTATTCGTCCATTGGGAGGCGTGCTTGGCGTTGCTCCAAGTCGGCCGGCGCATCTCGATAACCTGCTCGGCAGCCTGGGCGAAGGTTGGGATGGCGGGTCTCTTGAGTTCCTCGGCAATCTGCCGTTTCTCGGCCAGAGGGTCCCCTCCCTGGCGGATGAGCCGCTGGTTCTCGGCGGCCAGCTCCCGGGCTTCGGCCAAGGATACCACGGGATATCCTCCCAGGCCGATGTTGTGGCGCTTCCCGCCAATGGTGACCCGTTGCACCCACCAACGGGACCCGGATGGCACAACCTTGAGGTTGAGGCCATTGCCGTCAGCGTACATGCCGGGCTTGACGATGGTCCGGACGAACGCGGCTGAAAGGGATTGCTGAGGGACTTTGCGGGGCATCCGAAACCTCCAGATGGGTATACCTACTGTTATACCTAAAACAAATGGATCGTACCGGATGCCGGTGGACGTTACAAGACGGTAAATTCGTTAATTGAGACTATTGGGAACACGGAGTTGGGAGTTAACTGAGACGACTGACGGTAATTTGAGCATAGCCCTGGCGGAGAGGGCGGGATTCGAACCCGCGAGAGGCGGTTAGCCCCTACGCGATTTCCAGTCGCGCCCGTTCGTCCACTCCGGCACCTCTCCAGGCTGTTGAGGGGAAATATGGGGACAGGCACTGAGGCCCTCGCCCTCACGCGCACGGAAGGCAAGGAGGATGTCTAACCGCGTCGGCCATTATAGAACCCGCCCCCTTCCCTGTCCAGCGCAACCGGCCGCATCCCTTCCGTCCCCTTCGTGCGGCCCATACGGGTTTATGGCATAATACCGACCGCCCTCCACAGGTCGTCCCACCTTCTACGTCCCCTCACAGGAGTCGCCATGTTCGACAAGATCCAGCACATCGGATACCTCGTCGACGACCTCGACGCTGCCGTGGACTGGTACCGCGACAACTTCGGCGGCGAGAACGCCGGCGGCAGCAACCTCAACCCCTCCGTCGCCGTCCCCAGCGGAGGGCGCAACGCCTTCGTCCACTTCGGACAGGTCGAAGTCGAAATCATCGAACCTAGCGACAAGGCAGGTCTCTCCCCGGGCGCCCTCAACATGCACCACGTCGCCTACGTCGTCGCCGACATAGAGCAGGCCAAGGCGGATCTGGAAGCCCGCGGCTTCCGCTTCGCCACCGAGCGCGCCTTCACCAACGTCCTCGGGCAGGGCGTCCTGTATTTCGACCCCGCCACCACCAACGGCTGCCTCATGCACCTCACCCAGCAGCCCCAGGTCCCCAACGCCACCGGCGTCGGCCAGGGCGTCGATGTCCAGCGCATCGTCCACGCCGGATACCAGGTCCCCAACCTCGAAGACGCCATCGCCTGGTACCAGGACAACTTCGACGGCGTCCACGTCGGCGGCGGCGCCTCCCGCCGCGGCGGCCGCAATGCCTTCGTCAACTTCGGACAGGTCCAGGTCGAGCTTATCGAGCCCGGCGATCCTGCTTCCCTCGGGGGAGCCATCGCCATGGACCACGTCGGATACGTGGTCAACGACATCGCCGCCGGCATCGACGACTGCTGCGGCCGCGGCTTCCAGTTCGTCGCCGATGCTCCCAACACCAACTCCATCGGACAGCAGGTGCTCTACTTCGACACCGCCTGCACTCGCGACAGCCGGATGCACCTGACCCAGCTCCCGCCGGACTAGGCTTAGCCGATCCCGTGACCATTCCCGCTGACCGACCGGCCAACATCATCCTGGTGGGATTCATGGCCACCGGAAAGACCCACGTGGGACGGTGCCTGTCCCAACTCACCGGCTGGCCCCTCCGCGACGCCGACGACGAAATCGTCCGCCGTGCCGGCTGCTCCATCGATGAAATCTTCGCCCGCGATGGAGAAGCCGCTTTCCGCACCCTCGAACACCAGGTCATAGCCGACCTGTGCTCCGGGAAAAATCAGGTCATCTCCGCCGGCGGCGGCGCCTTCGTCCAGCCCGCTAACCGGGATGTGATGCTCCGCAGCGGCCTCGTCTTCTGCCTCACCGCCGCCCCGGAAACCATCTACGCCCGCATTCAAAAGGAAGCCGGCCCCGACACCCCCATCCGTCCCCTGCTGGCCGGAGCCGACCCCCTCCAGCGCATCCGCGACCTGCTCGAAACCCGCGCCGAGGCCCACTCCCAAGCCCACCACACCATCCCCACCGACGCCCTCACGGTGAAAGAGGTGGCGGAGCGCGTCCTTAATCTCATTGAGGCTGGAGAGCTGTAAAGATGATTCCCCGTGGACCTGCTTCCCTCCACGGTATGCCGGACCAGGTTACCCGCCAATGGGTCATCGAACACGCGGGCTGGGCCGACCGGGTGTTCGTCAAGACTCCCGATTGGGCCGACGTGCCCATCCCGGAAGACCAGCGCGACGACGATGCCACCCACGCCGTCTATCTCGTCGACTGCGACCACGACGAAGACTATTGTGGCTGCTCCGACGATGACTCGGTAGAATGGACATTCGTCGAGTACCTCAACATCAACGAAGTGCTCAACACCTGAGCAGCAATCCTGCGCTCCCTTATCCTCGAATCCACCAACGGATGATCCCCCATCCAGGGAGAATAATCATTTGATTTTCCACCGGTGGCATCCCATAAAACCCCCGGACCGCGATCTGGAATCATTTGATTTCAGCGAGATCAACTCTTTGCAGCGCCGGTGGTTAGACGTCAAAGACAGCAGAGAAGCTGAAAATCCAGATACATATAAAGCATTTTCGGAACGTCTCGAGCGACGCTGGGCCATCGAGACCGGTATCATCGAAGGCATATACGACATAAGCCAAGGTATGACTCAGACCCTGGTAGAGCATGGCCTTTCTGCTGACTTAATCGACGCTGGGTCTACCAACAAGAACCCCCAAGAGCTGGTTGCGGTGCTTCAGGACCATGTCGAGGCTGCCGAGTTCGTAACGGAGAGCATACGACGTAAGACTCCTTTTTCTAAGTTCTTCATCCAGCAACTGCATCAGATATTGACCCGCCACCAGCCCACCTACACGGCCGTCGACCAATTCGGGACGGTGTTCGAAACTCCGCTGGACCGTGGCGGCTTCAAGACCATGCCCAACAACCCCACCAGAAGAGACGGCGCAGTCCACGAATACTGCCCGCCCATCCAGGTGGAGAGCGAGTTGGATAGCCTGGTCTGCTTCTACGCCGCATCTGACCTTGAAAAGGCAGACTTCCACCCGTTGCTGGTCGGAGCCTGGCTCCACCACCGCTTTACCCAGATCCACCCCTTCCAGGACGGCAACGGGCGGGTTGCCCGGGCCCTATTGACTTGGCACCTGGTCAAAGAGGGTTACTGGCCGATCGTCGTGTCCAGGGATGATCGGGAGCATTACATCACCTGCCTTGAACAGGCCGATGCAGGCGATTTGACGCCCTTTGTAGACTTTTTGGTCCAGCAGGAAAAGCAGACCATCTTGCAGGCTCTGAGCGAACCTGAGCCTGCTCCTGCATTGGCTGTCTTTGACCAAGTCCTCGACCACATCGTTCAGAGTATCCAGCGCAAACAACGTGCCCAGGAAGCACAGCTACGCTCAGTTAACGGAGTCGCTGGTCGTCTTAGGGATGCAACAGCGGAGTACTTTGATGGCAGGGGTGGGGAAATAACAAGGAGATTAGAGACCGCGGGTATGGTGATGGAAGATGTGGTCGTCACGGGAGGCCCTGAAGACAAAGAACACTATTGGCGATCTGAGGTCATCGAAACGGCCAACAACGCTGGGCAATGGGTGAATTGGAACGAAAACAAATTCTTTGTACAATTGTCAGTTAGCCCTGCGATTCCTAATTTGTCCGGTTATCCCCGCCTCGTCTTCGTTGTATCGTTGCACCACGTCGGACGAACTTTAACCGGCATCATGGAAGCTACCTCCTTCGCCTTAATAACCCATTACCCTGACCAATCGTCCGACGAATTGCTCCCGTCAAGACGGGATTTCCACAACTGCACCGTTAGCCCATTCACATTCACCAACGAAGAATCATTCGATGCCGTTAGTCCACGCTTTATCCGGTGGGCCGAAGAACACCTTACAATTGCCTTAACCAAATGGGGAGAATACCTGACATGACCGACACCGACCTCGCCGCAACCGTCCACCACTCCGGCGGCTCCTACCCCGTCGTCGCCGGATGGGGCCTCATCGACTGCCTTGGGGAGAGACTTCTGGAGCTGGGCGTCAAGGGCCCCGCCTACATCATCACCGACGACAACGTCATGCGCCCCTACGGACGCAACGCCCAGTGGGCCCTCCAGCGTGCCGGCATCGCCGCCCACGTCTTCATCATCCCCCCCGGCGAGCCCAGCAAGACCTTCGGACTGGCCCAGTCTATCTACGAGTGGCTCGTCGGCCTGAAGGCGGAGCGCGGACACCCCATTATCGCCGTCGGCGGTGGCGTCGTGGGAGACCTGGCCGGATTCGTCGCCGCCACCTTCCTGCGCGGCGTCCCCTTCTTCCAGGTCCCCACCAGCATGGCCGCCATGGTCGACGCCAGCATCGGAGGCAAGGTCGCCGTCAACCTCCCCCAGGCCAAGAACCTCGTCGGCGCCTTCTACCAGCCCCAGGCTGTCATCGCCGACGTTCAGGCCCTCTCCACCCTGGGCAAGCGCGAGCTTTCCGAAGGCTGGGCCGAGGCCATCAAGCACGGCCTCATCCTCGACGCTGACCTCCTCGATGTTTTCGAGGAACACGCCGAGGCCCTGATGAACGTCGAGCCCGAAATCTCCACCGAGGTCATCCGCCGCAGCATGGCCATCAAGGCCGATGTTGTCAGCCAGGATGAGCGCGAGACCCTGGGAATCCGCATCCTGCTCAACTACGGCCACACCATCGGTCACGCCCTGGAGGCATCCACCGAGTACGGCCGGTTCATGCACGGCGAGGGGGTTTCCATCGGGATGATGGGCGTCGCCCGCATGGCCTCCCGCCTGGGAATGATCCCCGAGAGCGTCGTCGACCGCCACCGCGATATCCTCCAGCGTTTCAACCTGCCCATCAAGGCGTCGGGAATGTCCGTGGACCAGATCCGGTACGCCATGTCCCTGGACAAGAAGGTACAGTCCGGCACCAACCGCTGGGTCATGCTCGAGGAAGTGGGACGCGCCGTCGTCCGCCAGGACATCCCTTGGGAGTTGGTAGACGAGACCCTCCACGAACTCGTGGACTAGGAGTAAGGACTCCCCTACCCCTCCGCCTCCAGCATCCGGATCTCCGTCTCCAGGTCCTGCGCCGACCCCGCGTCCCCTGCCGACAGCCGGAAGCACCGGTCCAGGTAAAGCTGCGCCAGCCGAGACCCCTTCTGGGAGTTGTCCTGCGCCGCCGCCAGCAGCCCCGCCATTCTGAAATCTTCCGGCAAATGGCGTCCCAGCGACGTAATCTCGGCGGATGCCTCGTTGGCCATCCCCGTGTCCCGTCCCTCCTGCGCGAACCGCAGCTTCCCCAGCAGCCTGGCCAGCTCCGTCAGCTTGTCGCCTTCGCTCATCAGGCTGAACAGCACCTCGTTCACCTGGAGCGACGTGTCTTCTTCGGCAGCCGCGTCATTCCCCGCTTCCGAATCGCTTTCGGCGATGCTCCCCTCGACCACCCGCGTCTCCGGCGCATCCCCTGCCACGGCCGTATCCAGAAACTGCCCGCAGATCCGCGAATACTCCTGCACCGCCTCCGTAACCGCCTCCATCATGCGGGGCAGGTCGAAGGAAAACATGCTGTCGGCGTACACCAGGTCATCGTCCCGCAGCCGGCTCAGGTGCTCCACCTTCTGGTAGCTGTCCACCGGCTCCGGTACCGGCGGCATGGCGAAGGCCGAGAACTCGCTCAGCGGGGCCGACCCCAGGTGCGATGCCAGGAAGGGCGGCACGTACTTGCTCAGGTCCGCCTGTATCGGCAGCACCACCGCGTAGGTCGCATACACCTTGTCCGGCTCCGTCGAAACGCGGAAGTAGAGCAGTGCGTGCCCCTTGGGCCGTTGCGGGTCTCCTCGGTCAAATGACAGGTTCATATCCGCGCTCACCGCCGTTTCATATCATTGTTTGATCGCCTTTCCAGCCATTATAGGCGAAACCCTTTGCCCCTAACCACCCGGACAAATCCCATTTAACGCCGTCCCCCCTCCCTCGCCAGCCACGTGGTTTCACGTTGACTTGCCTAGTGAATTAAAGTAATGTATACCCGATTCCACCAGCAGGGGCACTCCATCCGTCGCAAGCGCGGCGGCCCCTCAGAAGGAGTTGCATTTATGGCCCAACAGCAGCTGCCGGAACTGGTTTACGACAACCTCCAGATCGGCGAGGAACTCGGCTCTTACGAGTACGTCCTGACCCAGGAAATGGTCGATGAATACCGCAAGTCGGTGGATGACCCCGAGGGTGTGTTCCCGACCATCGCCGTCAAGCACGACGCCACCGCCCTGGGAATGGCCTACGAGGACAACACCGGCGGAGTCAACGCCGGCAACGAGATCGAGCTCCACAACCCCCCCATCCCCGGCAAGGTCATTCGCGTCACCGGACGCATCCACGACAAGTACACCCGGCGCGATAAGCCTTACCTGGTCATCGAGGCTACCGCCACCGACGAGGACGGCCGGCTCATCGAGAAGATGCGGACCTACCAGATGAAAAAACCCGACGAGGTGGGAAAGAAATGGCATCCACAGGGCTAGAAGACAAGGCCATCCCCGAGCTCACCAAGACCATCACCCAGGTCAAGATCAATCAGTTCGAGTCCTGCGGCATCCGGGACCGCGAGAACATCCACAACAGTCCCGAGCTCGCCAGGCGCCGGCTGGGCACCACCTACCCCATCGCCTCCGGGCGCATGTCCATCGCCTTCGCGTCCCAGCTGCTCCGGGAGTATTTCGGCGGTGATGCCTTCCACCACAGCGGCGTGGTCAACCTCAAGTTCCTCCGCCCCGTCAAGGAAGGCGACACCCTCACCATCAGCGGCGCCTACAACAGCAGCCAGGACACCGATGACGGCACCCTGGTCATCGTCGACGTTTCCTGCCGCAACCAGAACGGCGACATGACAGCCGTCGGCCAGGGCAGCGCCGTCGTCAAATAGTCCCCGCAACGCCTTCGCGATATTCCCCAGCGGGGGGCATCATGGGACGAACACCAGCCGGGAAAGTCATCCCGTTGAGGAGCATCATGCCGGGAGCAGAATTCGGGAAAGTCGAAGTCGAAATCGTCTACTGCGTGCCTTGAGGGTACCACGCAGTCGCCATGTGGCTGGCGACAGAGATCTGGCGCTCCCAGGAAGCGGGAGACGTTGCCATCAAGCTGACTCCCGCCGGGGGCGGCAGGCTCGAGGTTAACCTCGACGGCGAGAAGATTTTCGACGTCAAGGAAGAGGGCGGGGTACACCCCAACCTCTCCAAGGTCAACGAACTCAAGATGGTCATCGCCGACAAGGTCTTCGAAGTCGAAGAGGCCATCGCCGCCGGCAACTAGCCGCCCGGTCCGGCGCACCACAACGCCGTTTCATATCAGCAGCCCGGGCCGCCGTGTCTGGGCTGTATATTTTTGGAAACTCTGGACCGCTCCCCGCAGCGGTCTGCACCTGGAGTTGCAACCTTGGCTAATCCTGAACACCTGAAGCTGGTCCAACAGGGACCCGAAGCCTTCGCCGAATGGCGCAAGGAAAACCTGACCGCCGAGCTGGACCTGGAAGGCGCAGACCTCTCCGGCATCAACCTGGCCGGAGCCCGCATCCGCAACGCCAACCTGCGGGGAGCCAACCTCGCCAACGCCCGCCTCTTCCGCGCCAGCCTCGCCAAGGCCAACTTGGAGGGCGCCGACCTCACCGGCGCCGATCTCGGGAGGGCCAGTCTCGCCGACGCCAACTGCCGGGGAGCCAACTTCACCAACGTCAACCTCTACTGGGCCGACTTCCGGGGCGCCCAACTCGAGGGGGCGGTGCTCCGCCACTCCCGCACCATGCGCACGTCCTTCTTCAACGCCGACCTCACCCGGGCCGACGCCAGTCAGTCCACCATGATCGAGGTTGACCTCCGCAACGCCAACCTGAAAGACTCCAACTTCTCCTCCGCCAATATGAACGGCGCCGACATCAGCCGTGCCGTTCTCGAAGGTGCCAACTTCACCAAGGCCATGATCCGCGATTCGATGTGGATAATGACCGACATGCGCCACGCCAACTTCGACATGGCCAGCCTGCACCGCTCCGACCTCAGCATGGCCAAATACGACAACACCACCCACTTCCCCGATAACTTCGATCCCCTCAACACCGGCCCCAAGGACGCCGTCGACTAGACCGCATCCGCTAGTCAGGGAGAGTTCTCTTCCGCCCTCGGCCCCCACGTTCTGCCGAAGTCGGCGCGGGCCGCCAGTTGCCCGGTGAACGTGCTGGCGTCCTGCAGGGCCAGGAACACCGCGCACGGGCCCACGACACTCGGGTCCACCCTTTGATGCCAGTCCCGTTGCGTCCATGGGATAGCCGCCGAACCCTCGCTGCGCAGTGCCCCGGGACTCAGGATGTTGACCGCAATGTTGTACTCGCGCACTTCATCGGCCAGGCACAGGCTGAACATGTGGACGGCCGCTTTGCTCGCGCTGTACAGCACTCCCCCTCCCTGGCTGGGATCAGTAGCCATCCTCGAACCAAGGTTGATGATGCTTCCCCGCCTCTGCTCCATCATTATCGGAAGCACTGCCCGGCTGCATAGGTATGGGCTGCTCGCGTTAACCCGCATGATTTGTTCCCAGCGCACTGGGTCAATTTCTAGGATCGACTCTCCCAGCACCATGGCCCCCGCGTTGTTGAACAGCACGTCGATCCGGCCATAACATTCCACTGTCCGGCGGACCATCTCGTTGACCTCGGACTCGACGGTCACATCGCAGTCCACCGCCAGCACCTCCCCGCCGTCTTCTCTGATAGCCTGCGCCGTCTCTTCCAGTGTCCCTGGAAGTCCGGTCGGCGATTGGCCACGGGCGCAGATGACCACCCTGGCCCCTTCCCGGGCGTACTCCCTGGCTATCGCCCGCCCCAGTCCCCGGCTAGCCCCGGTGACGATCGCCACCATTCCGTCCATCTGTCCCATCAGCCTGCCTGCCTAAACGAACTGGGCTTTGACCCACCCTTCGTCGAAGGGAGTCCAGAAGTGGGACGTCAGCTTCAGGTGTTTGAACATCCATACCCCGTTCAGCCGGACATACTCCTCGTCGTATCTCGCCGAGCCCCACACCGCCCGGTCGCCCTCCGAGTAGGTGCAGGGCTGGAACAGGTACCAGGTGCCGGTGGCCGTGTCCCCATCCACCTCGATGATCGGGTTCATCACCATGTGGACCGCAAACGGCAGTCTGCGCGAAGCGTTGACGAAGAACTCGCGAATCGCCTCCTGCCCTTCCGCCTTCCCCCGAATGCCTCCGTCCCACACTCCATCTTCCACAAAGAGGCTGGCAATTTTGTCCGCATCATAATCGTCGTCGCAGTAGCCGCAGTAACGCGCCTTCAGGCGCTTGATCTCCTCAACATCCTCCAGGACTCGCAGCCTGCGCTCGATGTCTTCCAGGCTCATTGACTTCTTTCCTCCCGCAGCGCCCTTTAATGGTTGGTTCGGGCGACCTGCCCATCGTCCATTTCTGACTTCCGGCATTTCGCGATGTTCGATTCTACCTGCGACTCCGCCCGTCGGAAAGTCGGGTTTTCGTTCCCCTTTCCCGACTCACCGGCAGAACGGACTCGGTCTCCGTGTTAAAATCCCCCCGTACCTTGCTTTCAGGAGAACCCGGTGACAGTTCTGCAAGTCGTCGCCAACCAGGCCGGAGCGGGCAAGACCTGTTTCATCGCCGGCCTCCTCCGCCACATCGCCTCATCGGGCCGGACCGCCGGATACTGCAAGTCCTTCTCCGGCAACCCCGCGTCCGACCCCGACGTGGCCTTCCTCGCAACCCTCCTGTCCGAAGCCGCACCGGAAAACACTTCCCCGCCCGCCGTCCCGGCTCCCCTCCCGTCCCCGGCAGCCATCGCCTTGTCTGACCAGGAAACACAGGCAGTCAGGGACAGCGTTCAGGTTGTCGCTTCCGCCGTTGACCATGTCTTGTTGGAAAGCCCGGACCTCATGATTGGACCGGGTTCCCTCTCGTCCCTCCCGTACCAGTTGTCCGCCGCCATCACCTCGAAAATCATCCTCCTCGTCCGCTGGCAACCGGGCCTTGGCGTTGCCGCGGTGGAGGAATGGACCGAAGGCTGGCGGGACCGGTTGTCCGGCATAGTGTTCAACCACTGCCCCATCTACCGCGCCCACGATCTGGAACAAACCGTCGCCTCCCCCCTCCGTGACGTGGGCTTCCCCGTCTGGGGAACCATAACCGAAGACCGGGCCATGCTGTCGGTGACGGTCCGGCAGATCGCCGGCCATCTGCAGGGCCGGTGGGTGCAGGAACCCGAGAACATTGACGCCCCCGTGGACCACTTCCTCATCGGGGGCAACATCATGGACTCTGGGCCCAACTACTTCGGACGCTATTCCGCCCAGGCGGTCATCACCCGCGCCGAGCGTCCCGACATCCAGCTTGCCAGCCTGGAATGCGATACCCGGTGCCTGGTCCTCACCGGCGGCGGAGAGCCTACTGAGTACATCCGGGTCGAAGCCGGCAAGCGCGGTGTGCCGTTGATTTCCGTCCCAACCGATACCATGACCACCGCCGAGGCCCTTGACGGTATCCTGGGTCTCTCGCTCCCCCACACATCCGCCAAAGCCGAACGGTTCGCCCATCTCATGGAGCAGCACCTGGACCTGCCCGCCGCTTTGGCCTCCTTGGGCTGACCCTTCCGGCGCTGGAAAAACAAACCCCGGCGTCGCGCCGGGGCTGCGGTTGCCCTACCCTGCCACCTCGAACCGCTCCGATTCCGGTGGCTGTGACCACAATTCCTCCGCTCCGGCCATGGCCGCCGCCCGCTCCGGGCTGGCCCGCCATGCGTCGTATATCTCGTTGCTGTCCCACGTCACCAGGGTGGTGATCTTCGTCGGGTCGCTCAGGGAATACAACGTCTCCCTGCTGCCGAACCCCGGAGCCTTGCTCTGGGCCAGCCCATTGCCGTCCAGCAGCTTGCGGGCATCCTCCACCCGGTCTTCCTTGGCCCAATGGTGAGTCAAAACGCCGATCATAACGCCAGTCCCTCCTCTGCAACTCTTCCCGCTCTAGCTCTTCCCGCCTGCCCCGGCCCGGATCAAATCCCCGCGGCCCTTCCCGGAGGGGAAAAACCCGCCCGGGATAGCGGACTATCAGTCTTCCGCAGCCTCCGCTGTTGCCGGTGCTGCCGACGTGGCCGGCTCCCCTTCCAGTTCCCCCCGCACGCCGCTGCCGCCCTTGCTGAACAGTTGCACCAGCACCACCGGCGCGATCAGCGTGGTAATCACCGTCATCATGATGCTGACCCCGAACAGGTCCTGCCGGATAATGCCCTGGGACAGTCCGATTCCGGCGATGATTAGCGCCACCTCTCCCCGGGGCATCATCCCCACCCCCACCCGGGCGCTCCCCTGGAAGTTGAACCGCGTCGCAAACGCCGGCAGTCCCGATCCCGCCACCTTGGAAATGATGGCCAGGACGGAGATGATTAGCCCGAACACCACCGCTCCCTGCATCGAGCTCACGTCCACCAGCATCCCCATCACCACGAAGAACACCGGCACCAGGAAGTCAATTACCCCGATCATCGACACCTCCGCCAGGTGCCCCATCCGGGTCGTCGACAGCGCCAGCCCAATGGAGAACGCTCCGATTATGAACGCCAGCCCGAAGATTTCCGACAGGCCGGCCGCCAGGAACGCCAGCGCCAGCGGAATCACCGTGATCGCCCCCGAGGTCTGGAACTTGTCCATTATCTTTTCCAGGTAGGGAGCAATCAGCATCCCCACCGCCGTCAGGCCCAGCCAGAACCCGATGGCCTTGAAGCTGATTAGCCCCAGGCTGACCAGCGAGAACCCTCCCGCCGCGCTGATGCCCACCACCACCGTCAGGATCAGGATGCCCAGCACGTCGTCCACCACCGCCGCCGCGATGATCGTCACGCCCTCCGGCGCATCCAGCCTGTTCAGGTCCGTCAGCACCCTCGCCGTGATCCCCACCGAGGTGGCCGTCAGGATCGATCCCATGAAAAGGGCTTCCGGCGACAGGAAACTGTCCGCGAATCCGAACATGACCGTCGCCCCCACTCCCAGGCCAAAGGGCAGCACCACCCCGCCTATCGCCACCGCCGTCGCCGGCCCCACGTACCGCAGGAACTGCCGCAGGTTGGTTTCCAATCCTATGTGGAACAGCAGTACGATGGAACCCAGCTGGGCCAGGGACCACAGCTCCACGCTCACCGGAATGGGGTTGACGTCAGTGGCTAGGTTGGGGAAGATCGGCCCCCAGCCGGGTATCGGCAGTGCTCCCAGCGCATACGGCCCGATCAGCACTCCCATCCCCAGTTCCCCCAGCACCGACGGCAGCTTCAGGAACCGGACCGCCAGTTCTCCCGCCACTTTGGCCGCGGCGATGATGACGGCAAGCTGGATGAGCAGCCGGATGACGGCTTCCGAAAGTTCGCCGCCGCCCCCCGCCAGGGGAAGGGCGAGCAGCGGAACGGCGCCGAATAAGTGGTCGAACATCAAATAACCCCGGGGAATTGGCCTTGGGCAACGGCACGGATTATATCATTTGCGCCCGGACCCGCCCAAACGTTCACCCGTGCCTATCCGGGCCGGAATGACCACCGCCCCAACTACGTCCCGCGTCGTGAGGACTGCCACGGAACGCCCCGGTCCCCCTCTCTCCCCCGCCGCGCCGTCAGCCGGCCCGCGCAACCGGACCCGCCAGCGGCGACTTCCCCGGAACCCCCGTCCGCCGCGGGAACTCCGCCGGAGTGTGCGTCACCTTCTCCACCGTCACCAGGATGCGGTCGTCCGTCAACCCCGTCACCGGCACCCGGCGCACCGCCGGAACGCCGCCGCCCAGTACCGGGGAAACCCTGGCGCCGGCGGCCAGTTCCTCGTCGATTCCCCCGTGCTTCCACGCCACTGCCCTGCCCCCGGTGCGGCAGAAGGGCAGGCAATATTCCAGCAGGGTCGGCAGCTTCGCCACTCCCCGCGCCAGCACCAGGTCGAACGCCTCCCTCAAGCCGGCGTCATGGGCCAGCTCCTCAGCCCTTCCCGTGAGCACGGTCACGCCGGACAGCCCCAGCGCCCCAACCACTCCCTCCAGGAACCGGGTCTTCTTCCGAACCGAGTCCGCCAAGGTCAACTCCACCGACGGGAACATGATCTTCACCGCCAGACCCGGGAAACCGGCCCCCGCCCCCAGGTCCAGCACCTTCATCCCCTCAATCTCTTCCGCCCCCACCGCCGTCACCAGCGTCAGGGAATCCAGGTAATGCTTGACCTGCACCTCTTCCCACAACGTGATCGCCGTCAGGTTGGCCCGCTCGTTGCCCACGATCAGCTCCTGGAAAAGAACGCGGAACTGCTCCAGTTGGGCTTCGTCCCATACCAGGCCCAGTTCCGCCATCCCCCTGGTCAGAAGCTCCACGGGAGCCCTTAACCCAGGAAACGGCGCAGCTGCGCCGCCTCCTCCACGTAGTGGGATATGTCCACCCGCGACCCATACGCGATGCCGGCCTGGATCGCGCTGGTCAACCCCTCGTGGACCCGGTCCAGTTCGTCGGTGTACTTTCCCGTCAGCCTCAGGTACTCATCCCCCAGCAGTTCCTTCACGGCACGCTCGTTGACGAACCGCAGCGCCGCCCGCAGGTCATCGTCCAGGCTCGGATAGACTTCCCGCACGAAGGCCAGGTCGTCCCCGTCCAGGGCCGTCAGCCCCAGCAGCTCCGGCGGTACTCCAATGGCATACAGCGAGGCCGCAAACCCGATGGCCCTCGGCAGCGTCACCTCGTCCCCCACTCCGTCCAGGGACCTCCCGTAGCCGAACAGGCCCACGTGCAGCTTGCGCTCCCGCCGCTTCGGAACATGACGGGCCGCCTCGGTGATCGTCCCTATCAGGTTCCGGACCTGCGCCTGGTACTCTGCCGTGTACTTGTCCATCACCGCCCGGGCCCGTTCCTGGTCTATGGGGATCGGTTCGCCGCGCTCGTGGGCCCGCAGTTCAGCGATCCCTTCCCGCACCGTTTCTTGGTCGTAGTCGTACTTGAACGCCGATTGCACGGTGAAGGTGTGGGCGCTGGGATACTCCTTCAAGGCCCGGCCAATGTTCACCGGCGTCAGGTGCCCCCGGAACGGCACCGAACCCGCGCCGATTATCGGATACAGGGGGATGCCCAGCCGCTTCTCCAGGTCGTACAGGCGCGACAGCCCCACCTTCAGCACCAGCTCGGCGGAAACAATCCCGTAGTTCAGCGCCGGATCGCTGCGGGCTAGGAACACCCGCTGGGCCGGCAGGTCCCGTCCGTACAGGTATTCCTCCACGATGCGGTCGCAGTAGAACAGGTTCTCCATGTCCTCGATGAGTGGGATCACCCGCAGCCGCTTGGGAAAGAACTCCCCCACCCAGTCCCGCACCATCCGCCCCTGGAACAGGGTCAGTCCTTCTTGCCCGACGATCACCCTCCGATAGTAGGCTTCCACCAGCGCCAGTTCTTCCGCCGACGTCGTGAACGGCAGGATGACTTCCTGGATCGGTGCCGTCTCGTCGTCCCCATCCCCGTAGAAGTTGTGGGCCATGTCCCACGCCGACGGAACGCTCTGCAACGCTTCCACCATCGACTTGCGCATATCCCGCTCGATCCCTGGATTGGGCACCCGCAGCGTCAGGATCACGTCCCGCCCCAGCCGCCGCTCTTCCTGGAAAAACTCCGGGTATCCGGTCAGCAGCTTGCGGACTACCTGGTTGTCTGCCTCCTTCCCCTCCGAGTCCCACATCTGCTCATTGCAGCCCAGGGCGAACACCGCGGCCGCCTCCTGGACCTCCCCCTCTCCCCGGATTACCCCTGCATCGTCGGCGAAAGGCGACGGGGTCGCGTTGTCGGGGTGCTGGGTACTCATCACTTTCGGAACAAAAAACACTGCGCACCCCCTCCTGCTTCTGCGTGGATTCCCATCTCAATCTCAGGCCGAAACCATACTAAACTTTCGCCGAAATTAGCGTCAATCCGGCTTACCTGCCTGCGGCTGCCACTGTGTCCAGAGAGTGTCTACTCGCGGCCAGCGCCCGAAAAACTGCTGACAGTTGCTTCTTTCCAACCCCATGCTCCTGCCGTTACTATGGATAGATGCAAGTGGCCCAAACATCCATCCCCCGCGTTCTACCGTCCAAATGGGACAGAATAGGACAAAATGGGACAGAAATTTTTCCTGCGGCAGGGTGCCAACATCCCAGCCCGGGCGGTTCCTCCAGCAACGTCGCGGCAAATGCACCAAAAAGCACCAAAATGCGCCAGGAATTTTTCCTCAGGCCCCTTGCGCTCGCCCCATGAGCCTGCCTAGGAAAGACACCCCCGTTGATTAACCGGCTCTGGGTTGCGGCGACCTTTCTCCTTCTTTCCCTCGCCTGCGGAGGCCAGGACACCCAGGAACTGGAACTCCTGGAAATGCAGAAGTTCGCCGCCGTCGAGTCCTTGCGGCAGGACATCGACTCCCTTCGTAACCAGGTAACCGGCCTGGAAAGTTCCATCAATAGCGCCGACCAACCCCAGGCGGAAACCACTGCAAGCGAAGCGGACGGCCCTCTCGTTGCCCGCATGGACGCCCTCGACGCTAGGCTCGGCGAACTGGAAGCAACCTCATCCGCCCGCCACTCCGCAACCCTGGAACGCATCGACCGGCTGGCCCAGCCTGCTCCGGCCGCGGACGAGCCAGTGTTCACCCTGCAGCTTCTCCACGCCGCCGACATGGACGGCTCCACCGGAGCGTTGGCCAACGTCGAAAACTTTTCCGCCATTCTCGACGGTTTCCGCCGCCAGTACCCCGCCAACACCCTGGTCCTCAGCTCCGGCGACAACTTCATCCCCGGCCCCCGCTACTTCGCCGCTGCCGCCGAATCCACCGCTCCCGTCCTCGGCGTCCCCGGAAAGGGACGTGCCGACATCGCCCTGCTCAACGCCATGGGTTTCCAGGCGTCCGCCCTGGGCAACCACGAGTTCGACCAGGGCACCGGGGCCTTTGCGGACGCCGTGAGCTTCGACGCCGGTGAACACGGCGCCTACTCCGGGGCCTCCTTTCCCTACCTCTCCGCCAACCTCTTGTTCCAGGACGATGGAAACCTGGCTGGACTGGCCGTCCCTGGAGGGCAGGAAGCGGGCCTGGTTGCCGGAAGGGTAGCCCCCAGCGCGGTCGTCACGGTCGGCGGACAGCGCATCGGCATCGTCGGTGCCACCACTCCTGGATTAAAGCGGCTCACCAAGGCCGGGCACGTCACCATCCTGCCGTCCCCGGACGCGGGCGTCGCCGCGCTGGCCGCCGTCATTCAGGAAGAGGTGGACGCGCTGGCGGCGCAGGGCATCAACAAGATTATCCTCCTCTCCCACATGCAGCGTCTGGACGTCGAAAAGGACCTCGCCGTAAGGCTGACCAACGTCGACATCATCGTCGCCGGCGGTTCCAACACCATCCTAGCCGACAGAACCGACCGGCTGTGGACCGGAGACAAGAGCGCCGGAGAATACCCGCTGGTCTTTACCCCGGAAGACCGGGAGCCGGTGCTGGTGGTCAACACCGGCGGCGATTACCGCTACCTGGGCCGGCTGGTGGTGGACTTCAACGCCCGGGGGCATATCCTCCCGGAATCCGTCAACCCCCATGTCAGTGGTGCCTATGCCACCGAACGCGGGGAAGGCCAGCCCTTCGCCGGTCGCCCCATCCCCGAGGTGTCCCGCATCGCCGAATCCCTCCGCGTCGTCCTGGGCGGCCGGGACGCCAATATCTACGGCCGCACCGCCGTATACCTGGCCGGACGGCGCGGCGACGTGCGTACCCAGGAGACCAACCTCGGCAACCTCACCGCCGATGCCAACCTGTGGTTGGCCCGCATGGTTGACCCTGAAGTGGCCGTGTCCCTCAAGAACGGGGGCGGCATCCGCGGCCACATCGGAGCTGTGGTCCAGCCCCCCGGCGCTGCCAGCGAAGCCGATGTCCTCTTCCTGCCCCCCGCGGCCAACCTGGCAGCCGGTAAGAACGAAGGGGACATATCCCAGTTCGACATAGAAGGCGCCCTCCGCTTCAACAACGGCCTCGTCATCCTGACCCTGACCGCCCGGCAATTCCTGACCTTGATGGAGCATGGCATCAGTTTCGACGGTGTCGGGATCGCTACTGGCGGACAGTTCCCCCAGGTCGGTGGAATGCGTTTCAGCTTCGACCCCGGCGCACCCCCGGGGGACCGCATCGTTTCCTTGGCCATAATCGACGGCGAAGACAAGGTAATGGACCGGGTGGTCGTCGGTGGAGAGCTCACCGGCGACCCCACCCGCCCCATCAGGATGGTGACTCTGGATTTCCTGGCCAGCCGGGGTGACGGCTACCCCTTCCCCCTGCCCAATCCAACTCGCGTCGATCTGAAGGGAGAATCAGGCCAGGCCCACCCCCAGGACCCGGACTTCCCCGACACCAACGGCAACGGCGTTCTCGACGGGCCGGTGGATGTCGACCCGGGGCTGGCGGGGTTTGCCGCTCCCGGCAGCGAGCAGGACGCCCTTTCCGAATACCTGGCTCATTTCCACGCCGAAATCCCCTTCAGCAGTGCCGAAACGCCGCCGCTGCACGACCGCCGCATCCAGAACCTCGGCATCCCCGGCAAGCAGGACACAGTCTTCGGGAAGTAGCAGCCTGCTGGTTCCGGCTCTGCCGCCTCGAATGAAGCCTGCCAGCCCCTCAATGTTGGATTGAGTGATAAGGGGACTTCAGTTTGACGCGGCCGTCCTCGCCAGTAACCTGACTTTGCTATCGTCCTGCGTTAGGGAAGAAGGCGGAGACGTTGACCGGGCCCATTACTGGTGGGCCCGCCCTTCGTAGGGATGGTCGCCGGTGAGGAGGTCGCCCTCGGCGAAGCGGCTGGCCCGGAAGTCCCCGACCGGGTGGTCCCTGCACTCGCCGTGCATGACCAGCTCGGCCACCATCCGCCCCGTCACGGGGGACAGCTTGAAGCCGTGCCCGGAGAAGCCGGCGGCCCAGTAGAGGCCGTCAACGGCGGCGGACTTGTCCAGTACCGGGTTGCCGTCCGGCGTCATATCGTAGAGGGAGCCATACCCACCCATCTGGGTCGCGGCGGCGAACTCTGGGAAGCGGAACCTGGCCCGGTCCCAGTAGCGGGTGATGGTGTCATGGTCGGCGTTCAGGCCGAAGGCGTCGGGGTTCACCACCTCTTCCAGGTCACCCGGCGCCTCGCCGCCGACCAGGGTCTTGAAACCTGCGTTGGTGCGAAAGTAGGCCCCGGTTATATTGTCAATGACGGCCGTGTCCAGGGACTCCAGGGACGGCGGGCGCCGCAGGTGGACCATCTGGACGCGGATGGGCGTCACCGGCAGGGTTTCTCCCAGGGGAGCGGCCAGGTGGTTGACCCAGGGGCCGGTGGCGGCGACCACCGCGTCGGCCTCGATAGGGCCATCGTCGGTCTCAACGCCCACGACCTTCCCTCCAACGGTCCTGATGCCGGTGACGGCACATCCGGTGAGGATTTTGGCCCCTCGGTCCCGGGCTGCCCGGGCATAGGCGTAGGTGGTGGCCATGGGGTCGGCGTAGCCGGAGTTGGGCTCGTAGGCGCCCACGGCAACGCCCTCGGTGTTCAGGCTGGGAAGGACCTCGGCAATGTCGGAGGGGGTCAGAAGCTCGATTTCCACTCCCAGGGAGCGGTTCATGGCGACGTTGGCCCGGACCGCCTCGGCGTCGTTCTGACCCCAGAGCAGCAGGCGTCCCGTTTGAATGAAGCGGGCATCGCCGCCCACGGCATCCTGCCAATGGTGGAAGATGTCGCTGGCTTCCATGGCCATCCGGACCAGGGTCGGGTGGAGGTAGTGCTCGCGGACCATGGCTCCGGAGCGGCCGCTGGCGCCGCCGGCTAGGTGTCCCTTCTCCACCAGGAGGACCTTGCCGGCACCCATGCGGGCGAGGTGCATGGCGGTGCTGGTGCCGTTGACGCCGCCGCCGATGACGACCACGTTGGCTGATTGGCTGGTCATTGCGGGTATTCCTTGCAACTGTGCTGCGTTTCTGCTGAACCGGATTATATGGACCGGGGAGCATTCACGGCTAGACGGTGGCAGGCCCCAATCCACCTGGACCGGCGGGCTGGGCTTCGTCCTCGCCGGGCCAGGGGGGCATGGTGACGCAGAGGAACCGGAAGGAAGCGTCCGGCGCGGCGGCGAACTGGAAGGACCATCCGGTGGGAATGGCCAGCGCATCCCCTGGGGCCACATCCATTGGGGGAACGCTTTCCGGTGTGGCATCCGGCGGGCAGCGCCAGACCTGTCCGGCCCCCTCCAGGATGTACCAGATCTCCTCAACCGTGCGGTGGCGGACAGGCCGTGAGACCTGTCCGGCAGGAAGGGTCACCTCGACAAGGCTGGCGCAGGAGGCTCCATGGGCGGCGTCGATCAAAAAGCGGATTTCCGATCCGTCGGGGGCGATGGCGTCGGGAGCATCTCGGCGGCGGCCGAGGGGAGGGACAGGGTGGGGCATGGCTTGCGGTCCTCTATTGGAATCCGAAATCCCCCGGCGGCAACGCCGGGGGATTTTTGTTTGTCCGGCTGAGGTTGCCCCTTCGCTCTAGGAGACGCGGGGCTTGCGGCCTTTGCGGTCGAGAAATTCGCGGAACCCCTCCTCGACGGAGAGGCCCTGGAAGCGTCCGCCCCGGGCGTTGATCTCGGCCCAGAACTGGTCTTCCAGGGGCTGTCCGCTGTGCTCCAGGAGCATCTGCTTGATGTTGGCGACGCCGACTGCCCGGTTCTTGGCAATGCCGGCGGCAACCTCGACAGTCTTGTCCAGGAGCTGCTCGCTGGGCACCAGGTGGTTGATCAGGCCGATGTGGTAAGCCTCGTCGGCGAAGATCTCCCGGCCGCTGAACAGCAACTCCTTGGCCCGGTTGATGCCCACCAGTCGGGGAAGGCTCCAGGTGGCGTTCATCTGCCCGTAGTTGACGGCGAGGAAGCGGAAGCTGGTCTTCTCGCATCCCACCAGGAAGTCCATGGCGGTGGCCATGACGGTGCCGCCACCGTAGCAAAGGCCGTTGATGGCGCCGATGATGGGCTTGACCGAGGTGGTGAGGTGCCAGGTGTACTCGGAGCGCTCCTTCTGGGCCTCCTCCCGCTCCTCCGCCGTGCGCTCCCGGTTCTCGTGGATGTCTGCCCCGGCGGAAAAGGCGCGTTCTCCCGACCCGGTAATGATAATGGCGCCGACGTCCTCGTCCTCCTCCATGCTGGTGATGGCCTGGTCCAGCTCCCGGGACAGTCCCAGGTTCAGGGCGTTGAGGACCTCGGGACGGTTGAGGGTGATGATGGCGACGCGGTCGGTTTGGTCGGTCTTGATGAACTCGTAGCTCATGGTCGGATGACTCCTGTTCGGGTTAAGGTGTGTGTTCAGCGGGCTGCTTCGAACAGCGCCCGCTGGCAGTGTGAGTCCCATAATACATCACAAACGATGGGGAAAGTAGACGGCTTCCGGGAGCGCGTCGACCGGCAACTCCTCTCTATTCTCCGGCGTGGTCTGCAACCGGCGTTGAGCGTTATAGACCCGCTGCATCCCAAAAGCTATCATTGGGGTCGAGCAGTCGGCGGGGTGTCAATGAACAGACGGAGATCGTTCCGAAGGCTGGGCGGCGGCTCGGTGAACAACGTCGCCTTTGCTGACATGGTGGAAGGATTCGGGTTTGGCCTTGTGCGGGTAAACGGCAGTCACCATATATTCACCCAGCCAAGTATTGACGAACTGATAAACTTGCAGAGGGTCGGACGAGAAGCCAAACCTTATCAGATTCGGCAGTTTCTCAGGCTGGTGGAGCGGAACGAACTCCGGTTAGAGGACTAATCGTGAAAGATTATCACATCAATATCTTCCACAGCGAAGATGGCGGTTATATCGCGGACATTCCCGACCTGGAGTCGTGCTCCGCCTTCGGAAGCACGCCGGAGGAGGCTCTCGCCGAAGTGACCCGGGCAAGGACGGCGGCTGGAAGCTGCCGAGTCTGCCGGAAAGCCCGCACCAACTCCCCGGTACCGTCCGGCAATTTACCTGATCTGAACCAGCCCTAATCCAGCGTTCCTTCTAGCAGGAGAGCTAAATGGGTTTCACCCGGCGTCTGGCCGAATACGTGCATGGCTTTTCCGGCGGCTCGCCGCTGCCTCCAGACGTGGCGGAGCGGGCCAAGGAAATGATGGTCAACGCGGCGGCGGTTGCCCTGGCCGCTGCCGCTCAGCCGGAAAGCCGCACCATCACCAAGTTCGCCCAGGATATGCAGGGCAACGGGAAGTGCACCATCATCGGGATGGGGTTGCGGTCTTCCCCTGTGTACGCGGCGCTGGCCAACGGCACGATGGTCCACCTGCTGGACTTCGACGACGAAATCGCAGGGAGGGGGATCCATCCGTCCGGGGCGGTGTTTCCGGTGGTGATGGCGCTGGGCGAGATGAATGGGTCGCCGGGGCCGGACGTGCTGGCGGCGTATGTGGTCGGCTGCGAGGTTGTCGCCAAGCTGGAGGGGGCCGGCGCCGCCGGCTGGTGGAACGTTCCACCCAAGTCCTTGTCAAGCGGGGCAGCGGGAGCAATCGGGGCTGCTTGCGCGGCATCGGCCGTGCTTGGGTTGGATATTGCGGAGACGGAAAACGCGCTGGGACTTGCCTGTGGGGCTGCGGCGGGCGGCACAGGCGTCCTTCCAACCGGAGCGAGGGCGATGCAACGGGGGCAGGCGGCCATGACCGGGGTGCTCTCCGGGGTGCTGGCCCAGCAGGGCATCCCCGCCCCAACGGGAGCTCTGGAAGCGTCCGGGGGCTGGCTGGACACCCATTGGGGTGTGGGTCAGGCCGATTACGAAAGGGTGGACCGGTTCTTCAGCGGGCTCGGCAATCCCTACGACGTCATGGACCCTGGCGTCACGATGAAGTTCTATCCCTGCGCCACCGCCAGCCACACCACCGTGGAGGCTTTGCTTCAATTGATGCAGCAATACCAGATCCAGGCTTCCGATGTTGCGTCGGTCCACGTGGGTGTGACACAGGAAGCTTTGGGTGCGCTGCCCTATCCCACTCCGGCCGGCGGTGCCGAGGCCAAGGCGTGCCTCAGCTACATCGCGGCGGCTACTCTACTCCACGGACACCCCCTTATCGACCATTTCTCCGACCTCGCGGTGCAGGACTCGGATGTGCGGCAGGCCATGGACCGGGTGACGGTGGAAGCTTCTGAGACCGCCACCCGGCTGATCCCCAACCCCAGCACGGTGGCGGTGGAGTTGGCCGACGGACGCATCCTCAGGCACCGGGCCGAGTACGCGCGGGGCTACCCGCAGCTTCCCCTGGACCGGGAGGAAATGGACGCCAAGTTCCTGTACTGCTCCCGGTACATCCTTCCCGCCGACCACATCGAAGAGGCCATCGACAGCTTCCGGGGGCTGGAAGACATCGTCAACGTCACCGGCATGGCGTCGGTGCTGGGGGGATAGCCGGTCCAGCCCCCTTTTCGTCCCAGCGCCGAGAGTCCCAACAAAGTCCCCCATCTACCACAACCGGGAGGATATGCGATGAAAGCGGTCAGAGCCTACGAAGTTGGTGGCCCAGAAGTCCTGAAGTACGAGGATGTCCCCCAAGCCTCCCCCGGTCCCGGAGAGGCGCTGCTGGACATCCGATCGATCGGGGTCAACTACACCGACGTCTCCAGCCGGAAAGGGACCAACCCTCCGCCCAGCCTGCCGTGGACGCCGGGTCGGGAGGCGGCCGGAGTGGTCAAGGCGGTCGGCGAGGGCGTGACCGAGGTGGCGGTAGGCGACCGGGTGGCCTACGCCATGCATACCGGCTCCTACTCCCAGGAGGCCGTCGTTCCGTCGTGGCTTCTGGTGCAGCTGCCGGATGGCGTGGAGTTCGCCACCGGCGCGGCCACCATGCTCCAGGCCATGACCGCCCACTTCCTCACCTTCGGCATCACCCGCCTGAACTCCGGCGACTCAGCCCTGGTCCACGCCGGAGCGGGCGGCGTCGGTCTGCTCCTCATCCAGATGTTGAAGAAGGTAGGAGTCTACGTCTTCACCACCGTTTCCACCGAGGACAAGGCCCAGTTGGCCCGGGACGCTGGGGCCGACGTGACCATCAACTACACCGAAGCGGACTTCGCCGAGGAGGTCAGAAAGGCCACGGACGGGGATGGCATCCGCATCGTCTTCGACGCGGTGGGGCGCACCACCTTCGACAACAGCATCAAGTGCCTGGGGCGCCGGGGCCACATGGTGTTCTATGGCCAGGCCAGCGGTCCGGTCGGGCCCATCGACTCGGGCGTCCTGAGGAACGGGTCGCTGTTCCTGACCCGCCCCGGTCTGGGAGACTACACGGCGACAAGGGAGGAACTGCTCCAGCGGGCGGACGAATGCCTGGGCTGGGTGCAGTCCGGCGAGCTCAAGCTGCACATCGGCTTGGAGCTGCCCTTGTCCGAGGCTGCCGAGGCCCACCGCCAGCTGGAGGGCCGGATGACCACCGGGAAGATTCTGTTGACGCCGTAGGGAATCGGATGGTTAGTGTTGGCTGAATAATGGGCGGAGCCTATAATAGGGTAGCGAACAGCAACCCGCTAACACCGATTGGAGGTCAAACGAATGTATCTGCTGAGAAGGATTGCCAGGACCCAGCCCGGGCGGGCCTGGGAAGTCGCCGCGTACCTTTCCAAGATCTGCGCCGCTTACGAGGAGAACGGCCGGCCCAAGGCCACCATCTCCGTGGGCGGACCCGGTCTGGCGGGCAGCGTCGACGTGGCCTACGCCGAGTGGACCCAGGACAGCATCGCCCCCAACTGGCGGCAGAGGATTCCCGAAGCGGTCCGCACCAACAACGCCAAGATGCAGGAGCTTCTCACCTCCTACGAGCTGGAGATCTACGAGGTGGTGAACGACGAGAAGCTGCAGGACCGGAACATCAACGTCTAGGCAAGCCGCAAACCCGGGGAAAAGCCGCCGGACCTTGCGTGTTGACACTGCCGGAAACGCGCTCCTATACTCGAAGCTGACATTTGAATTTGCAAAGGCTGCGATGGGGAGTAGTAGCTCTTCCAGCGAGGCACAGAGAGCCGGGTAAGGTGAGAGCCGGCGCCAGGCGCGGAAGAGGGAATGGACCCCGGAGCCGCAGGTTGAACAGGTGGATTGGGTTTCCTGAAAACACCCATCCATCCCAGTAGGCCCGGACGCTTGGGCCGCGTTAAGGGCCCGCGGCACAGAGGCCAGGTAGACTCAGGGCCTCTCCGCCGGTTGAGAAGCTGACGACGCTCCGTCTACGCCCAAGAGCAAGTCGGCAAAGAGGGTGGCAACACGGATAGCCCCGTCCCTTGTGGACGGGGCTATCTTTTTGTAGAGGAGCCGAGCTAAACCTGATGTACTACTACCCATCCCTGGAAGAAGTCAAAGCCCTGGCTCACCAGGGCAACCTGGTGCCGGTCTACCGCTCCATCAACGCCGACCTGGAAACGCCCGTCTCGGCCTATCTGAAAGTGGCTCGCGGCCCCTACTCCTACCTGCTGGAAAGCGTGGAGGGCGGGGAGCGTCTGGGCCGGTACAGCTTCATCGGCACCGAGCCCTACAAGGTCATCAAGACCGGAGCAGGTCTGCCCGAGGGAGAGGTGGATCCACTGCTGCTGGTGGAGCAGGAGATGGCCCAGTACGAGCTCATCCCCGTGGACGGCCTGCCCGGGTTTCACGGCGGAGCGGTTGGCTATGTCGCCTACGACGCCATCCGCTACTTCGAGCCGCGGGTTCCGCCCATGCCGGAAGACCCCCAGGGTCTGCCCGAGTCGGTGTTCATGTTCGGGGAGACCATCCTCATCTTCGACCACCTGCGCCACGACATCAAGGTGGTGAGCCATGCCCATCTCTACGGAGACGTGGAAAAGGCCTACGCCGAGGCCACCGCCCGGATTGACGAGATGGTAGAGCGTCTCTTCCAACCCCTGGCCTTGCCGCCGGAACTGCACAACGGCAACTTCGGGGCCACCGCGGGAGCGCCGGTGGACTCCAACTTCACCCCGGAGCGGTACGCCGGCGTCATCGGAAAGTGCATCGAGTACGTCTACGCTGGGGACATCATCCAGGTCGTGAACTCCCAGCGTTTCTCGAGGAGGACGGACGCCCACCCCTTCCAGGTCTACCGGGCGCTGCGGAGCGTAAACCCGTCTCCTTACATGTACTACCTGGACCTGGAAGGGTTCCAGATCGTCGGGGCGGCTATCGAGACCGTCGTCAAGGTGGAGGACGGCATCGCCGCCACCCATCCCATCGCGGGAACTCGGCCGAGGGGAAAGACCCCTGGGGAGGACCGGGCCAACGAGGTCGAGCTCAAGACCAGCGAGAAGCAGCGGGCGGAACACATTATGCTCGTGGACCTGGGCCGCAACGACATCGGGCGCGTCAGCGTACCCGGCACGGTGTCGGTGACCCAGCTTATGGAGGTGGAGCGGTTCTCCCACGTCATGCACCTGGTGTCCCACGTCGAGGGGGAGCTGAAACCGGACATGACTCCCTACGACGCCCTCCGATCTTGCTTCCCGGCAGGCACGGTGTCCGGGGCGCCGAAAATCCGCGCGATGGAGATAATCGCCGAGGTGGAGGGGGAGAAGCGGGGCCCCTACGGGGGCGCGGTGGGGTATTTCAGCTTTTCCGGCAACATGGACACCGCCCTAGTGCTCCGCACCGGCATCTACAAGGACGGCATGATGTACGTGCAGGCCGGCGGCGGCGTCGTGGCCGACAGCGTGGCCGAGGACGAGTACATGGAGACCATCCACAAGTCCGGCGCGCTCATGCGGGCCATCGACGTGGCCGAAGGACGGGTCACTGCCTAGACCACTTGACGGGAGATAATCGGAGAGACGGGAAAGGAGAAAGGGTCATGCTCAAGTCAATGTTTCACACCGGGTTCATCGTGGACGACGTGGAGGAGGCGGTGGACTTTTACACCAACGTCCTGGGGTTCCGGGTGGCAATGCGTATGGAGCGGCAGGGAGAGTTCATCGACCAGGTGCTGGGGTTTGACGGCGCTCACATCAAGGGGGCCTTCGTGGACCTGGGCGAGGGACACCAGCTCGAGTTGATCCAGTACATCAACCCGCCCAGCGGCCCGGGTGGAATCAACCGGAACGACCTGGGGGCGGCCCACCTGGCCTTCTACGTCGAGGACATTGATTCCTTCCACGCGGAGAAGTCCGAGAAGGGACTCCGTCCGGTCAACCCGCCCGCGCCCAACTACGACGAGAACGGCAACCTCTTCCGCAAGGTGATGTACGCCCAGGACCCGGACGGAAACTGGCTGGAATTCGTGGAGCTTCTCTGATGCTCCTCCTCATCGACAACTACGACAGCTTTACCTACAACCTGTACCAGTACCTTTCCGAGCTGGGCGCCGAGGTGGAGACCGTCCGCAACGACAAGATTACCCTGGAGGACATCGAGGCCATGTCCCCGCAGGGGTTGATAATCTCGCCCGGCCCATGCACTCCCAAAGAGGCCGGAATATCCATGGACGCCATCCGCCGCTTCGGGCCTGAGATTCCCACGCTGGGAGTTTGCCTGGGCCACCAGTGCATCGGGGAAGTCTACGGCGCGACGGTGGACCGGGCCGGAGAAATACGGCACGGCAAGACTTCCATGGTCCACCACACCGGGAAAGGGGTGCTGGACGGCCTGCCCGATCCCTTCGAGGCCATCCGCTACCACTCCCTGGTGGTCTACCCGGAAACGGTGCCCGGCTCCCTGGAGGTTACGGCCTGGACGGACAACGGCCTGATAATGGGCCTGCGGCACCGCGAGCATCCGGTGGAAGGCGTCCAATTCCACCCCGAGTCCATCATGACCCCGGTCGGTAAGGACCTGCTACGGAACTTCCTGGACCGGGTTGAGGGGTGACCGGGGGATTCAAGCCGAATCTTCCAAGGAGATAGGGTTGGCAATGCGGGAGGAAATACGCGCCCGGTTGGGCATCTCAGACACTGAACTGGAAGACTTCTGCCGCTGCTGGAAAATCATCGAGCTATCGCTGTTCGGGTCAGCGTTGCGGGACGACTTCGGCCCGGACAGCGATATTGACTTGTTGGTACGGTTCTCTGGCAATGCAGGATGGAGTCTGCTGGACCATGTGCGAATTGAGCGGGAATTAGCCGAGTTGCTGGGACGCAAGGTTGACCTGGTTAGCAAGCGGGGCGTTGAAAACAGCCAAAACTGGATAATCCGCCGGAGCATCCTAGATTCCGCCGAGTTGGTCTATGAATCACAACTCTCTGAACCAGGAGAGTTAATTGGAAACACTTCTGAAGGCCAACGATGCTAGGCAAAGTTTACGATGAACCCTTTGGACAACAACTTAAACCCCGGCATAGCTTGTGGAGTCCAGCTGGTTAGCTTTATTGGCGGATTGGTTGCCCTGTTCTGGTGGTTCATAGCCATATGGAGTTGGCTTGGATTGTTTTGGGCGATTGCCGCCACGATAGTATTGGGTTTCATACCTGCGGCGATTCTATATTGGCTGATCTTACTAGCCTTCGGACCTCTAACGATTCTAAGTTTTGCAATTTTCGGGAGGAACACTGCAGCACAACTGTTTGTCGGTGGGATGGGCGTGGTTATAGGACTCTTGCTGTCAGTGATCTTGGTGGGTAGCGTCGTCGTGTTCTTCAAGCTCAACTTTTGAACTTTCTGTAGTCAGATAGTGGGCACCGCAGTCTCCCAAAGAGTCTACCATTGACGTCTGAATCGATAGCAATGGGTTCAGTTTGGTTCAGTTTCAACGGCAGAATTGGCCGCAAGGTGTTTTGGTTGCAGGGGTTGTTGCCAATCTTGGCACTTTGGGGTGTCTGGTACGCGTTCTGGTTCTTGATATATGTGGCGATAACTTTATGGTTCGGGTCGGAGTCGTACTTTCGATGGCAGGACTCTCCGACAGGGACAGTGTTGTTATCCGGTGCCGACTTAGGTTTAGGGGCGGCCACCATATACGTTGTGTTTGCGCTTCTGGCAAAGCGCTGGCACGACATAGGCCATTCCGGCTGGTTTAGTTTGTTCTGCCTGATACCTTTCGTAGGCTTGGTACTGCTTGTGGTCGTTGGTTGCATCAAGGGAACACCCGAGTCTAACAAGTACGGGGTTTAGCACGGGTTTGCACGATTTCAAGGCCAAGGTGAGGCAGCTTGAGTACGGCAGGCATGGTCTTCGGGATCATGGCCATGATTACTTTGCTAGGTTCGTTCTTCGTGTCTTATTCAGGAGGGGCGGCCGTGATCTGTGGCGTAGTAGGAACGATATGCTCACTCAAAGCGCTTCGCGATGAGCCTCATCGGAATCAACCGCTCACTGGATCTACAGCAGTGGGTCTTGCTACGAACGGATTAGTCATCGGCTTGGCAATTGTCGGTCTCATTATTGGGGTTTTGAGTGTAGTCAACAATTTCTAACGTTGGAGTTTGTGTTCAGTATATCCTCAAGTAACCCCCAAGACCAAGGCAAGGGCCATTTGTTCCCGCCGCTTCTAAACAAGCTCATAAGAACTGGTAGAGGTCGCATAGACAACGGTGGTTGATTGGACTACGCTGGCGGGCAGACCGAATCAAAGGAAAGCCTTTTCAAGGAGCGAACCAATGCCTACCATTGCCGAACGTCTTTCCGAATATTCCGCCGCAACCCATTTCCGGCATTACCCCGATGACGTGGTGCATCTGGCCAAGCGGATGATTATCGACACCATCGGCTGCGCCATCGGCGGGTACACCAGCGAGCCCAGCAAGATTGCCCGGGACGTGGCCGGGACCGTCACCAGCGCCAATCCCTGCACCATCATCGGCAGCGGCCAGACCACCAGCCCGGACCTGGCCACCTTCGCCAACGGGGTGATGATCCGGTACCTGGACTACAACGACGGCTACACCAGCAACGAGTCCGGCCACCCCAGCGACAGCATCGCCGCCGTCCTGTCGGCAACCGAGCTGGCGGGTCTGGGCGGAAGGAGGGCCATCACGGCCACGGTCATCGCCTACGAGGTCTTCTGCCGGCTGGGGGACGCCGCTCCCATTCGGGCCGAGGGGTTCGACCACGTCACCAACGGCTGCATCGCCAGCGCTGTCGGGGCGGCCCGCTCCCTGGGCCTGCCGCCGGACCTGACGGAGCAAACGGTCAACCTTGCCGTCGTCCCCAACGTTGCCCTGGGACAGACCCGGGTGGGTACCCTGTCTCACTGGAAGGGCTGCGCCTACGCCAACGCCAGCCGGAACGCCGTATTCGCCGCCATGCTGGCCCAGCGCGGCCTGACCGGCCCCGCTCCCATCTTCGAGGGCGAGTACGGATTCTTCCGGGGAGTTTCCCGTGGAGCCTATGAGCTGGAAGCCTTCGGCGGGAACGACCAACCCTTCAAGATTGCCGAGTGCAGCATCAAACGCTTCCCTCTGGGCCAGTACTCTCAGACGGTGGTGCAGGGAGCCCTGGAGTGCCGTGACCAGATGTCCCAGGTGAACGTGGACGACATCGCCGAGGTCAAGATCCGCACCCTCCAGAAAGCCATCGACATCATGGCCGGCGACGACGAAAAGTGGCGTCCCCAAACCCGTGAGACCGCCGACCATTCCATGCCCTACACCACCGCCGTAGCCCTGACCCACGGGTACGTCGACCAGGGGCACTTCGACGACCGGTTCATCTTCGATGAGCGTTTGCTGGACCTGACCAGCCGGGTCAAGGTCGAGGCCTCAGAGGAGGCGGAGCGGCGAGTCCCCGAAGCGATGCTCTGCTTCGTGGATGTGGTCACCAAGGGCGGCCAGATCTACTCGGCCGAAGTCCCCTACCACAAGGGACACTACAAGAACCCCATGACCGATGCCGAGGTGGAGCAGAAGTTCCGCTCCCTCGCCAAGGACCTGCTCTCCCCGGACCAGACCGACGAGCTTCTCGCCAAGCTGTGGAAGCTGGAAGAGGTCGAGGACATCGGCGAGGTCCTGCGCCTGACGCGGATTTAGGGCATTCCGGTTCCTAAACAGCCGCGTACCGCCGCCCGTCGGGGTAGGTGTAGCCGGCCTTGTCGGTGAAGGCCCCGACGGCCGGGGTTATCTGCCGGTACAGGCCCCGCGCCCGCTGCTTGACCACCTCTCCGGCCGCTTCCTTGGTGGGCGTCGGATTGGCGTTCTGGTCGTTGTAGATCTGCGACTGGAGTGGGCTCTCGTCCTCCAGTTCCCAGATGCACAGATAGCGAAGGACTCCGCCCCGGTTCAATTCGTCGCCGTCTTCCAGCCGGAACCGGCGGGCGCTGATGTAGCCAGGGATGGACATTCGCTCGGGCAGGTGCTCCTCGTCGTACCACTTGTTGAAGACTTCGTCGTCGGCCGGGTCCACTTCCATCATCACAACCAGGATGGTCGTCCCAATGGGCTGGGTGGCATGGCTGTTCTGGGTCATGTCCTTCTCCTTTGCTTGGGTTGCGGGCGGGTGATGCTGTCCGGGATGAAAACGGGATGGAGACCGCTGTGATAGGTTAAAGGGCGCCTTTGTGGGCGTCAACCAAACAGTTCGGAACAATGGTGAACCCGGAACAGGGCTATCGGTTGATGGTATAGTGTGCCGGGCTTCAGGAACCACCATCAGCGCACGGGCAAAGGCATATTCTGCGTTTCCTCTTCACAGTCCTCACAACCTCCACTTCCGGCCCAGTGTTTCCCGAACCTGGCACTTTCTCCAACCGGCGGGTCCGGCCAGCACGGAACTCGCCCATGACGTCATGCTGCAGCACATAGGAACCAGCCCCCGGTACAAGTGGTGGGTCTTCGCCACCATCGGAGCCGGAATCTTCTTCTCGGTCGTCGACCACGGCAGCGTCCAGATTGCGCTGCCGGATATCGAAGCCTACTACGATTCGGACCTGCCCACCGTGCAGTGGGTGGTGGTAGCCTACGCCCTGGCCATCAGCGTCCTTCTGCTGCCCATGGGACGGCTGGGGGACATGCTGGGCCGGAAGCGGGTGTACGTGGCCGGCCTGGCCATCTACCTGGTGGCGTCGGCGGTTTCGGGACTGGCGACGGATATGGCCATGCTCATCATTGGGAGAGTCCTGCAGGGCATCGGTTCAGCCATGATGCAGGGGCTGGCCATGGCGATGATCATTTCCTCCTTTCCGGCCCGGGAGCGGGGCAAGGCCCTCGGTTCCAACATGAGCGTCGTTGGCAGCGGCGCTATCGCCGGCCCCGCGCTGGGCGGCCTGCTGGTGAGCGCCCTGGGGTGGCGGTGGGTATTCTTCATCAACATCCCCTTCGGCATCCTCATCATGATCGCCTCGCTGCTCATCCTCGAACGGCGGCAACCCGAGGAGGAAGAACGGGATAGCAACAAGGGATTCGACTGGGTGGGAGCGGCGCTTTCCGGAGTGATGCTCTTGCTGTTCCTGCTGGTGGTGGGCAACGGACACCGGCTGGGGTGGACGTCGGTGGCGGTGGTCGGAGGAGCCTTTGTCGTGGTGGCACTGATGGTGGCCTTTGTGTGGTGGGAACTGCGGGTGCCGTCGCCGATGCTGGAGCTACGGCTGTTCCGCCGGAAGCTGGTCGCGCTGGGAGTGGCGGCGGGATGGCTTTCCTTCTGCGGAATGTCGGCGGTGCGGTTCATGGTGCCCTTCTATCTGCAGCGGGTCCTGGGCCTGACGCCGAAGGAAGTGGGGCTGCTCCTCATCCCCGCCGCAGTGTGCATGATCGTGTGCGGCCCGCTCAGCGGGAGGCTTTCGGACAAGTTCGGCTGGCGGACCTTCACCGTGGGCGGGCTGGCAATCACCTCGCTGGCGCTGTTCACCCTGGCCAGCACCATCGCCGAGCGATCGCCCGTCATCCTCATTGTGGCCATGCTGATGCTCCAGAGCACCGGTCTGGGGTTCTTCAACTCTCCCAACAACAGTTCCATCTTCAGCGCAGTGGAGCGGTCCAGCTTCGGAGTGGTGTCGGCCCTGACCCAGCTCATCCGCAACTCGGCCAACGTGGTCAGCATCGCTCTGGCGACAACCATCGTCGTCACCATCATGGGAATGCGGGGCGTCGAGCCCAGCCTGGACGCGGTCTCGCCCCAGGTGGCCGACGCCTTCGTCGCTGGGCTGCGGGCGGCCTTCGTCGCGCTGGGATGCTGCACCACCCTGGGAATGATTCTGGCTCTGGTGCGGGGGGAGCGGCCGCGCCCGCAGGAGGGAGAGGGTCTCCAGGAACGGGGTCCCGCGGGTGCCCAACGGCAGGACGAGATGCCGGTCGTGGGCAGAGGTGGAGCACGTCGGTAAGCCCCGGCTTCCGGCGTATCCCCTCCGTGGATGGCTTCGCGGACCAGCCGGACAACCCGCAAAGTTGCTTGCCGTCCGGCGCGGCAGTATAGTCCCGTATAACAATCAAGTGAGGTCGAGTGCTATGCAGAATCGGAAATCGCCGCTGGAAGGTTATCGGGTCCTGGACCTGGGTCGGCAGCAAGCTGGCCCCAGGTGTGCCCAGGTGCTGGCCCGCCTGGGCGCTGAGGTCATCAAGATCGAGCGGCTGGGGGGAGAGGAAACCCGGTACAGCCAGCCCTGGGTGGGCAAGCAAAGCGCATACTGGGTCCAGTACAACAGCGGGAAAAAGAGCCTGAGCATGGACCTGCGCACTGAGAAGGGCAAAGAGGTCCTGCGGGAACTGGTGAAAATCTCCGACGTTTTCCTGCAGAACTTCCGACCCGGGACGATTCAGACCATGGGGTTCGACTACGAGACGCTGAAGCAGCTCAACCCCAAGATAATCATGGTCAACGTTTCGGCCTTCGGGCAGTTCGGCCCTTACTCGGAGCGCATCGGCGTCGACCCCATCGGACAGACCATCTCCGGCATCACCATGACCACCGGCTCCCGCGATATGCCGCCCATCCGGACCGGCGTCCCCATCATTGACCGCACCACCGCCTTGCACGCCGCCATCGGCACCCTGGCCGCGCTGATGGAGCGGGAGGTTTCCGGGGAGGGCCAGTCCATTGACGTCTGCCTGGCCGATTCCGGCTACAGCTATACCGAAATACCGATCACCGCCTACCACGGCACCAAGGTAACCCAGGAACGGGGCGTGGATGCGGGCGTTGCCGGCGGCGGCGGTATCTTTCCCTGCAAAGACGGCTGGGTCCTGGTCACCCTTCCTGCCAGCTCGCCCTGGCCCCGGGTCTGCGACGCTATCAACAAGCCCGAATGGAAAGAGGACGAGCGATTCGTCACCCGCCACGCCCGCAACGCAAACAAGGAACTCCTTGCCGAGGCCATTACCGAGTTCATCTCGGATATGACTCCGCTGGAAGTGGCGGCGCATTTCACCGAGTTCGACGTGGTGGCATCGCCGGCCAATACCATCGCGCAAGCGGCTGAGGACCCCCATCCCTGGGAGCGGGGAGCTTACCAGGAGGTCCCCGACTTCCTGGCAGGCACCATCGCCGTCTCTGGAGACTTCTGGCACTTCAGCCGGACCCCGGCGGTGGTGGGTTCAACCCCCAGGGTGGGCGAGCACAACGAAGACATCCTCAGCGACCTGCTCGGGTACTCCGAGGAGGAAATTGCGGGAATGCGCGAGGAAAGGGTCATTGGCGAGTGGGACCGGTATGACAGCATACCGGGGACGCCGCTGGCTTAGAAACTTGCCCTGGACCGGACCAGTAACATGATTGGGTGGCAGGACAACATCTAGTCGCCTGTCATCTCTGTGGTAAATTAGGGTGAACTATCGGGGGCCTGCCCCGCCCCACGACCTGCCGAAGCGGGGGGAGCGAGCGGCGGGGAGGGCTGAGGAGGGCGGTTAAGAAAAGGCGATGGCCCAAGCGGGTTTCCGTTTTCATGTGAACAATGCTCAGGGAGGTCGAGGATGCTTGACTACAAGCCGAACATGGTGATTTCGACCCAGGACTACCAGGTGGTGGGGACCCGTCCAGTGCGCCACGACGGGCCGGACAAGGTGATGGGGCGGGCGCGTTATGCCGCCGACATTCACCTGCCGGGAATGCTCCATGCCAAGATGCTGCGCAGTCCCCACGCCCACGCCCGCATCAGGAGTATTGACGCCAGCAAGGCCCTGGCCCTGCCCGGGGTGGAGGCGGTGGTGACCGCCGCCGACCTGCCGGACATATCCCCGGACCTGTCGGAGCAGGAAGAAGGCGCCGCTGTCAACTACGGGTTCTACAGCCGGAACGTGCTGGCCCGGGAGAAGGCGCTGTACCGGGGTCACGCCATCGCCGCTGTCGCCGCCGCCAGCCCCCATCTTGCGGAGCAGGCGATGGAGTTGATCGAGGTGGACTACGAGGTCCTGCCTCCGGTGCTGGACGCCAACGCTGCGATGAAGGACGATGCCCCAGCGCTCCACGAGCGGCTGGTCACCCTGGCCAATCCGGCCCAGCGGGCCGGCGGTTGGGGCGACACCGACAAGCCGACCAACGTTTCCAACCATTTCGAGTTCCGGTTGGGCGACCCTGAGGAGGGGTTCAAGCAGGCCGACGTGGTGGTGGAGCAGGAGTTTCACACCAAGCCGGTCCACCAGGGCTACATCGAGCCCCACTCGGCCACCGCCCAGTGGAACAGCGACGACAGCGTTACCATCTGGGCCAGCAGCCAGGGACACTTCGCCCTGCGCGACCACACCGCGCGCATCCTCGGTCTCCCCGTCTCCAAGGTGAAGGTCATCCCCATGGAGATCGGCGGCGGATTCGGGGGGAAGGGTCAGGGCGGCTGCTACATCGAGCCGGTGGTTGCCACCCTCTCCCGCAAGACTGGTCGCCCGGTGAAGATGCAGATGAGCCGCATCGACGTCTTCGTCGGCACCGGCCCCACCTCCGGCACCCACATCCGGGTGAAGCTGGGTGTCACCAACGAAGGGAAGCTGGTGGCGGCGGACTGCACCCTCATCTACGAAGCAGGGGCCTTCCCCGGCTCGCCCGTTCCCTCGGGCTGCCGGACCATGCTGGCGCCCTACGAAATTCCCAACTCGTTCATCGAGGGCTACGACGTTCTGACCAACGTGCAGAAGTCGGCGGCCTACCGCGCCCCTGGCTCGCCGGCGGCGTCCTTCGCCGCCGAGCAGGTCATCGACGAGCTCTGCGATCAGCTGGGGATGGACCCGGTAGAGTTCCGGCTGCTTAACGCGGCCAGGGAAGGGTCGCGCCAGCCCACCGGCCCGACCTTCCGCAAGATTGGTTTCGTGGAAATTCTCCAGGCGGCCCAGCAGCACCAGCACCTGGCGGAGCCCATTGCTGGACCTTGGCGCGGCCGGGGAGTGGCCGCGGGAGCTTGGTTCAACGGCACCGGGCCTGCCAGCGCCGTCGCCAGCGTCGCGCCGGACGGCACGGTCAGCCTGGTTGAGGGCTCGCCGGACATCGGCGGAAGCCGGGCGGCCATGGCGATGCACATCGCCGAGGTGCTGGGCATCCCCGCCGAGGACGTCAAGCCGTCTATCGTGGACACTGACTCCATCGGTTACAGCTCCGGCGCGGGCGGCAGCGGCGTCACATTCAAGATGGGTACCGCGGTCTACCAGGCCGCCGAGGACATCCGCACCCAGTTGATTGAGCGAGCTGCCAAGATCTGGGACGTCGAGGTTGACGACGTGCAGTACGTCAACGGCAACCTGCAGCACAAGTCGGACCCTGAACTGAAACTGACCTTCAAGCAGATTGCCCGCCGGCTGAACGGCACCGGCGGCCCGGTAGTGGGTCACGGCACCGCCAACCCCGGCGGTGTGGGCAATGCCTTCGGCTTGCACGTGGTTGACGTGGAGGTGGACCCGGACACCGGGAAGGTGGAGGTCCTGCGCTACACCGCCCTCCAGGACGCGGGCAAGGCCATCCACCCCAGCTACGTCGAGGGCCAGATCCAGGGCGGCGCGGTGCAGGGCATCGGCTGGGCGCTGAACGAGGAATACTACTACGGCGGCGAAGGCCAGATGTTCAACTCCAGCTTCTTGGACTACCGGATGCCGACCAGCCTGGACCTGCCGATGATCGACACGGTCATCGTCGAGGTGGCCAACCCGGGGCACCCGCTGGGAGTGCGGGGCGTCGGCGAGGTGTCGCTGGTGCCTCCCATGGCGGCGGTGGCCAACGCCATCAAGCACGCCGTCGGCGTCCGCCTGGACAGCCTCCCAATGAACCCGGGCAGCGTCCTGGAAGCCATGTGGGAGCAGGCCCCGGCGTAGCTTCCGCAACCCTGGTAGGGTAATCACGCGGAACGGGGGTGCGGGATGCCGCGCCCCTGTTTTGGTAGCACGGCCCGCCCCGCTTGTAGCTAGCCAGTATGACAGCGGCGAATGGGAGAGGATGGAGATTCGCCCGACACGCGCGCCAGCGGATGGTTGAACGTGCAATAGCCAACGATTGGGTGTTTCACGTACTCCTGAACTGGGTAGCCCGACGGTGGGATGAATCTCACCAATCCATGAATTATTACGGATTCGTCGGAGACAGCAGCCGGTTGCTGAAGGTTGCCGTTTCCCGGGATGGGACCGAGATTCTAACCGCACACTTCGACACCCGCGCAACAAGAAGATACCATTCAAACAGGGACTTCTTCGACGAGGTTTACGATGAGCCTGCAGGTTAGGTACGACCCTGAAGTTGACATTCTGACCATTTGGACTGGTCAGCAGATCGCTACGTCGTCTACCGTCGAACACAGCGAAAGCTTGATAGTCGATTTTGGGGAAGAGGATGGATTCGACGTCGTGGGGTTCGAGCTGCTGGGCGCCGCAAAGTTGCTGGCCCCTTATTTCTCCGCGGCTAACCCGGGCCGGGCGGAACAAGAGTGAATTCTTCCCCCAACGCTATCGTCATCGGTGGCGGGCCGGCGGGAAGCGCAGCATCTGCCATGCTCGCCTCTCAGGGCCTTCGGGTTCTGCTCCTGGAGCGGGAACGCTTTCCCCGGGCCCACGTGGGGGAGTCGTTGCTTCCGGCCAGCATTCCCGTGCTGGAGGAACTGGGGGTTATTCCGGCCGTGGAGCGGGCCGGGTTTCTGCCCAAGTGGGGAGCGACGATGGTGTGGGGGAAGAGTTCCCAGCCGTGGAGCTGGTACTTCCGGGAGACCAACCGCACCTATCCCCACGCATACCAGGTATGGCGTCCTCAGTTCGACCAGATTCTCCTGGACAACAGCCGGGCCAAGGGCGTGGACGTGCGGGAGGGTCACCACGTCATCGAGGTGGTCTTCCGGGATGGTCGAGCCGCGGGAGTGCGCTACCGGGACGAGGGCGGCCGGGAGCGGTTCGCGGGAGCGGAAGTTGTCATCGACGCCAGCGGCCAGAACGGTCTACTGGGACGGCAGTTGGGCCTGCGGGAGTGGGACTCCTTCTTTCGGAACTTAGCGGTGTACGGGTACTTCGACGGCGGGAAACGGCTGGATTCGCCCGACGACAACAACATCTTCATCGAGGCCTGTCCCGATGGGTGGCTGTGGAACATCCCGCTCCCGGGAGGGTGTTCCAGCGTTGGGGCGGTGGTGGACAGCGCGGCCGGGCAGGTGGGGATCAACCGCGTGGGAACCCGCGATTTCCTCATGGAACAGGTTGGGCAAGCGCCGCACATGTCGGAGATGCTGCGCAATGGGACCTTGCGGGACGATCCGTCGGTGGTGCGGGACTGGTCCTACGTTTGCCGCCCTATGGTGGGAGACGGGTACATCCTGGCGGGAGACGCCGCCTGCTTCGTCGATCCCCTCTTTTCCTCGGGCGTACACCTGGCGCTGATGTCGGGAGTTATGGCGGCGGCTTGGGTAATGTCGGCGCTGGCGGACCCGGGGATTGCCTGTCCCGCGGGAACGGTGTATCAGGAGTTGTACCTGAAGGAATACACCCACTTCCGGGAGCTGGCGCGCCTGTTTTACTCCAGCAACCGCACGGCCGACTCCTACTTCTGGGAGGCCCGCCGGATACTGGAGGGAGACGAATCCCTTTCTCCCCGCAACGCCTTCATCCGGGCGGTGGCGGGTCAGCCGCCCCGGGGTTACGAGCGGGCGGTGCTGGAGCAGGGAGAGCTTCCCGCGGCGTTCGTGGAGAGCCTGGGAAGCGTTGAGGGGGAACGAGCACGCCGTCGAGGGGAGGCCGCCGTCGCGGACATGTCGGCGCGGCGGTTCAGGCTGGCCGATGGGGTGCACCTGGAGCGCAAGCCCGTCTTGGCGGGAGGGCGGTTCAGGTGGGGATACGTCCTGTCGACACCGGACCGCCCGGAAGGCACGGAGTGCGGCGAACTGGTCGCCGTCCTGGTGTCCCGCCTGGACGGGCGGAGCACTGCCGGAGAGGTTATCGGCCAGCTCCTGGAAGGAGTTGATCCGGCGCAGCGGCGACAGGTGGCGGAGGCGGCGCGGGAGGCGCTGGGAATTTTGTACGTGGATGGGGCATTGACGTACTGAATTGCTCCGAGGGTTTAATTGTCTGTTAAGCGAGGTTTGGGAGCATGTGCCGCAGCATTAAGACGTTGCGCCGCCCGCAGGGTGCGGTTCCAGAGGAAGAGATCTACGAGGCGGCGTTGCAGTTCGTCCGGAAGATAAGCGGGTACCGGGCTCCTTCCAGGACGAACCGGGAGGCATTCGACGCGGCGGTGGCGGAGGTTGCCCAGGCCAGCTGTCGGCTGCTGGATGGGTTGACGGTGCGGGGGTGAAAGGAGACGGGGCAGGAATTTATCCTGCCCCGCGACATTAGCGATTGCGTTGTTGACGGGTTGGGCTACACCAGGACGCCGAACCCCGAGTACGTGCAGATTTCAATCCGGTTGCCGTCGGGGTCGTTGAGGTAGAAGGCACGCTGTCCGTCGTTGCGGGTCTGGATCTCGGTGCATTCGATGTCCATGCCCTCCAGCTGGGTGTGGGCGGCGTCGATGTCCTCGACCTCGAAGGCGGTGTGGTGGGAGGGAGCCGAGGGAGCGTCGGGGTTCTCGATGATGTGGACCATGGCGCCGCTGGGAAGCTGGAGCCAGTAGAGGTGGTCGCTGTTCACCATCTTGGGGATCTGCTTCAGGCCCAGGACTTCCTGGTACCACTTTAGGGCGTCGTCTTTATTCTTGACGTTGTAGGTGATGTGGTTGATGTTCCTCAGCCGCGTGTTGCCGTTCAGCATAAGTTGACAGTCCTCCTTGAAAAATCAGACCGGAGAAATCAGACCGGCGCGCGGTCGTTCCGGCGTCGGTCCGGTGAGTTCAAAGGGAGTGTAGTTGGGTGCCGGGCGGCTGTCAATTCGAGTGGTTGACCGCCGGGGAAGCCGTCCCTACAATTGCCGTTGTCCCACCCGGAACCCGGCTTTTCCAGCCTTTTGCGGCCGCCATTGCACCGGCGGTCAGGGGAGATTTTCATGGCTCAGGCGCAAGCACCCCAGGTCCTCGAGGGAGTCCGTATCTTGGAGCTGGCCCGCTGGCAGGCCGCTCCCCGCGGCGGAATGGTGCTGCGGGACATGGGCGCGGAAGTCATCAAGATTGAGTGGCGCAAGGGGGCCGACCTGCGCAACTCCGGCCCCTTCGTCGACGACATGAGTGTGCAGTTCGCCGCCTACAACCGGGGCAAGAAGAGTATCACGCTGAACACCCGCCACAACGAGGGGAAGAAGATTTTCATGGACCTGGTCGAGGTGTCGGACGTGGTGCTGGAGAACTTCCGTCCCGGTACGATGGAAACCATGGGGTTCAGCTACGAGGCGATGGCGAAGGTCAACCCCGGAATCATCCTGGCCTCGGTGTCCGGCTTCGGCCAGTACGGGCCATACCGTGACCGCCAGTGCTTCGACCCGATAATCCAGGCGATGAGCGGGATAGGACACCAGACCGGGCGGGACTATGGGGAGCCGATAATGGCGGAAGGCCCGATCATGGATCGCACGGCAGCCCTTCACGCGACCATCGGCATCCTGGGCGCCCTGCGCCACCGCGACCGCACCGGCGAGGGCCAATGGCTGGAAGTCGCCATGATGGACGGGGGCATCACCCTGGAGGAAGTCGCCCTCGCCATGTGCTACGAGACCGGCACCAACGACTTCCGCCGCAGCGGGTCCTTCATTCAGTGCAAGGATGGACACATCACCACCGGCGCGGCCCGTGCCGGCATGTGGGAGCGTATGCTGCGGGTGATGGGGTTCGACGAACTGGCCGAGGACCCGGAGTTCGCTGCCCCCATGTTCGCCACGGCCCAGGTGGAGACCCGGATGGAGCTGCTCCACGAGTGGTGCGAGGAGCGCACCGTGGCGGAGGTGGAAGCGGCGCTGGTCGAAGCCGACATTCCCATCGGACGGGCCATGAGCATCCCCGACGTGCTGGAGGACAAGCAGATCTGGGAGCGTGAGGTGATGATGAAGGCCGACGTGGACGAGCCCGGCGGCAAGCAGATGCTGGTTCCGGGGCCGACCATAATCAAGTTCTCCAAGACTCCCACCACGGCGGGGCCAATCCCCCGGTACGGGGAGCACAACGATGAGATTTTCGGTGGTGTGCTGGGAATGGACGAAGGGGAGGTGGCGCGACTGCGGGACGAAGGCGTTATCGGGTAGCCGGTGGCACACTCCACTCCGGCCCCCTTCCGGTTGCTGACACCACGCCGTTGACACCCGCCCCTGCCCGGCATAACCTTGATATACGGCCCCGGACACTCCCCGCCGCAGGACCATCTCCATCGAAACCGCGTCAATGCTCGGTCCCGCCGAATCCTCTCTTGGTCGCCCCGCCCCAGGTGCCGCGGGAAAATGTCCCAAAATGTCTCACTTTGTCCCACCACGCCCCAATTGATGCCCCAAATGCGTCCCGATGTGCCCCCAAAACGTGCGCCTGTGTCCCGCAAATCGGGAGATTCCGTGCTCAAACCGGCCAAATGTCCCACATTTCCTTTTTCGCCCCATTCTTTTCCGACGGGCCAACCGGAATTTGGTACCGCCCTGGCGCCACACACCGTTGACTTTCGGTAATTCACGCTCCTATAATTATTCATGGTACGTGAATCATTAACGATTCATGCAAAGCGATTCCAAGCAACAATTGACCGACCGGTTCGTGGAGCTGGTGGAGCACCTGAACCAGCACATGCACTGCCGCCCCATGGATGAGTGGGAAGGGCTGGATCTGACCATTCCCCAGATTAAGACCCTGGCGCTCCTGCAGGACCAGGGGCCCATGCGAATGGGGAACATCTCCAACGCCCTGGGGAGCGCCCTGTCAGCCACCACCAACATCGTGGACCGGTTGGTGGACAAGTCCCTGGTGGAGCGGGTGCCGGACCAGGATGACCGGCGGGTGGTCAACTGCCAGCTTACGGACCAGGGCCGGGACGCGATGGAGCAGTTCTGGCGCATCGGCCGAATGAGGATTCTGGAAGTAGTGGAACTGCTGGAAGCCGGGCAACTGCAACGGGTGGTTGAGGGATTCGAGCTGCTCTGCGGAGCGGTGGACGAACTCCGGGAAACGCCCACGACCGAACAGCCTGCCGTCTAACCCCTCCCATTCCCGCCATGCTGCATCAACCTCCCTCTGACCCCGGGCTCCGCCGCGCCTTGCCGCCGGCAACCCCCACCTGGGAAACCGCACCGTGACCTTCCTCACCCAGCTCGCCCTGCGACGCCGTTCCGTCACCCTGCTGGTGGTCATCCTCCTGCTGTCGGCCGGGGTCTACACCTATCAAAACCTGGAACGGGAGCTCTTCCCCGAGATCGAGTTCCCCAACATCACCGTCACCACCATTTATCCCAACGCCAACCCGGAAACCGTCCTGCGGGACGTGACCGAGCCCATCGAGGAGGCTATCGAGGGGGTGGACGGCGTCCAGGATATCCAGTCCACCTCCTCGGGCTCCACGTCCCAGGTGCTGGTCACCTTCGAATTCGGCGAAGACATGGAAGAGGCCGAGCGGTCGATTGAAAGCAACATCAACGGGATCGACTTTCCCGACGATGTGGGCAAACCCTTCATCAGCCGCATCAACAACAACACCTTCCCGGTGCTCCGGTTGAGCGTCACCGGAGACCGGGACATTCCTTCCCTGCAGCGGATTTTCGACGACGATATCCTTCCGTTCATCGACCGGATCGACGGCGTGGGGGAGATCCACGTCCTCGGCACGGTGGAGGAACGGATAACCGTAACCGTCGACACGGAGAAGCTCCAGGAACTGGGGCTAACCATGTCCCAGGTGACCGGGGCCATCCAGGGGAACAACACCAGTTTCCCCACCGGGGAGATCTACCAGAACGGCGCGATCTACCCGGTGCGGGCCTCCTACGAGTTCGGCGCCCTGTCGGATATCCTGGACCTCACCGTCGGATTCGAGCCTGGGTCGCGTAGCTCACTATCGATCCAATCACCCTCGCGTCCCCACATCGCCCACGCCAGTCACCGGGGGGAACGCCGAGTGCTGTTGCGGGACGTCGCCGAAGTGGAAATCGGCACGGCCCAGTCCAGGACGATTTCTCGCGCCAACGGCAAGCCCAGCCTCAACCTGCTGGTCATCAAGGACCCGGATGCCAACACCGTCGACGTGACCTCCTCCGTCCTGGACACCCTGGACAGCATCGAGGGCCTGCCGCCGGATATCGAGATCGTCACCCTCCAGAACGACGGCCCCGAGGTGGAGGAACAGCTCACTGGGCTGTTGCGGGAAGGCTTCTGGGGTTTTGTATTCGCTATCACCACCGTCTTCATCTTCCTGCTGAACTTCCGGCCCGGGCTGCTGAAGGGCCCGGTGGTCACCCTGCGTCCCACGGCCATCATTGGAGTATCCATACCCCTGAGCATCATGACCGGCGTCCTGATTATGGGCGCGTCGGGCTTGTCGCTCAACTTCATGAGCCTGTCGGGATTGGCCATCGCCGTGGGCCGGGTGGTGGACGACAGCATCGTGGTGTTGGAGAACATGTACCGGCACCTGCAGCGGGGGGAGGATCGCGTCTCGGCCGCTCTGGACGCCACCCGGGAAGTTGGCGCCGCCATCATCTCGTCCACGCTGACGACGGTGGCGGTGTTCGTACCGCTGGCGTTCATCCAGGGACTGGTGGGCGAGTTCTTCGCCCCCTTCGCCATGTCGGTGAGCTTTGCGCTGCTGGCCTCCACCCTGGTGGCGCTGACCGCCGTGCCGGTCCTCGGCGTGGTGCTGCTGCGGGAAGGGGACTTCCCTCAGGACTCGGAGGAGTCGGCCGGTCAGCGGGACACCCTGTTGCAGATGATCTACACTCCCATCCTGGTCTGGTCCCTCCGGCTGAAGCCGTTGACCCTGCTGGCGGCGCTGGCCATCGTCGGGTCCAGCGTCCTGTTGTTCCAGCGGGTGCCGGTAACCTTCTTCCCGGAGGCGGCCCCCGAGTACCTTACCATCGACGTGGAATTGCCGGTGGGCACTTCGGTGAGCCGGACCTTCACTGAGACGATGAAGGTGGAGGAAGTGCTGGAGCACTACCGCCGGCATGGGGTCGTGGAGGTCTACAACACCACCCTGGGCAGCTCTTCCGAGGAATTCATCGGGACTGACCAGTCCGCGGGATTCCACCGATCCGCCTTTTTCGTGCGTCTTTCCGACAGCATGACTCCCGCCACGCTGGCCCGGATGCACGCCGACATGCCGGAAATAGAAGGCGGGACGATTCGGGTGACGGAGATCACCGACGGGCCTCCCTCCGACGAGCTCGAGATAACCGTCATCGGAAACAACTTCACCGACGTCGGCGCGGTCACCCGGGAGCTGGTCTCCCGGATCGAACAGGTCCCCGGGGTCACCAACGTGACCGACGACCTGTCGGTGGCCCGTGACGAGGTGGTCATCGACGTCGATCCCTACGCCGCCGCCGAGTATGGGCTGTCGGCCTTCGAGGTGGGACGGCAGGTCAACCTGTTCATGATCGGCAGTGAGGTCACCACCGCTGACATCGACGGGCAGACCCTCGATGTGGTTGTGCGCGGCCAGCCGGATGACGCCGAGGACCTCGACCAGCTGAAGGACCTGGAGATTTCCGGTCCGGCCGGGATGGTCAAGCTGGGGTCCATCAGCCGGATCGGCATCCGGCAGGGGCCGGTCAGCATCAGCCGCTTCGACCTGGAACGCTCCGCCAGCATCGGCGGGGAGATCACCGCTAGGGACACCCAGGCGGTGGGCGCCGAGGTGGACCAGGCCATAGCGGCCCTGGCCTTGCCCCCGGGAGTGAAGGTGGAGAGCGGCGGAATATTCGAGCAGATTGACGAGGGATTCCAGGACGTTTTCCTGGCGATGGGCGTCGGCGTCGTGCTGGTGTACCTGGTGATGGTCGCCAGCTTGGGGTCCCTGCGGGATCCCTTCGTGGTGGTGCTGAGCCTTCCCCTCGCGGTGGTGGGAGCGATGACTGCCCTGGCGGTGACGGATCGCACCCTGAGCTTGTCGGCGCTGATGGGCCTGCTGCTTTTGATTGGAGTCGTGGTGACCAACGCCATCGTCTTGATCACCTTCGTGGAACAACTGCGGCAATCTGGCATGGGCGTCTACGAAGCCCTGGTCGAGGGAGGAAGGACCAGGGTGCGTCCCATCCTGATGACGGCCTTCACCACCACCTTCGCCCTGCTGCCCCTGGCGCTTTCCGACCCGGACGACGGCGGGATCATCGGCGCGGAGCTAGCGACGGTGGTCATCGGGGGACTCATCAGCTCAACCTTCCTGACCCTGATCGTCGTGCCGGTTATCTACACCTTCATGCACTCCAGCATTCCCTGGGCGTTCCGGGTCATCGCGTCCCTGCCGGGCCGGACCGTCCGGCTGGTGCGGGGCCTGCCCAGGTTGATCCGTGCCGGAGCCTGAACCGTGCCCCAGGACCCGTCAGCGGACCGGCTGCGTTTCCAACCGGATATGGACCAGCGGCGGGTCCGCATCGATCTAGGCCACTACCAAATAGAGAGAACTTTCTGAGATGAGGTTTAGCTGGTCCAAGACCCGGCTGGCAGCCGCAGTGGTTGCCGCCATCATAGGGGGAGCTGGGTGCACCGAACTGCCCTTCCTGTCCGGCCCGACTGCGGTACCCCAGACTCCGACGCCAATCCCGCCTCCACCGGTCCGGACGGAGGTGGTGGTAAACGGAAGCCTGGTGTTTCCCCGCCGGGTGGAGACGTCCTTCGATACGGCGGGAGAGGTAGACGTGGTGCTGGTCTCCCAGGGGGACCGGGTGGCAGCGGGACAGCTGCTGGCCCGCCTCGACCCGGATGTAACCATCGCCCTCCAGCAGGAACTGTCCGAGGCGGTCCTGAAGGTGGACCAGACCAACGAAGCCCTGGACCGGGCTCGGCTGAAGTACGAGCTGTTCCCCCTGGAAGACGCGCAGCGTCAACGCAATATAGTCAAGGCGGAGCAGGAGATCGCCGACGCCGAGGAGCGGATCACCGACTACCTGTACGACCATTCCCAGCTCATCGTGAACGCCGAGACGGCGAGGACCAATGCGGAACTCGCGGTTGCCAGCGCCGAGGACGCCCTGGCCGACTACGAGGAGGACTTCCTGCGTGACCGGAGGCAGCGCACCCTCGATATCGCGGCCCTCAAGGCTAGGATAAACTCGCTGGAACTGAGCATGGAGCAGGTCCGGATGCGGCTGGACAACATCAACCTGGACTACCAAGACCGGGAGGCGAAGGCGCGGGTCGCTTTCCAGCAGGCCGAGGTGGCCGTCGAAGTGGCCGAGGACAACGTGACCGCCTTCCTGCGGGACCCCATCCCCGACTATGACAACCGCAAGCCCATCGATTTGGACATCCTTAACCGGCTGAAGACTCTCCTGCGTGAAGCCGAGGTCGATCTGCTTTCCCGGGAGAACACCCTGAACGACCTGGAGTCCAGCCGGCAGCTTGAGTTGGAGGAGGGGGAATCCCAGCTCGTCCTGCTCCAGTCCCAGATGGACCAGGCCCGGGAGGACCTGGACGAACTGGAGAGCTTCGTGGAGGAGGACCTGGGCTTCCGGCGGCTGTCGGCGGCGGTGGATGCCGCCAGGGTGGCCCTGACCCAGGCCGAGCACGACCTGGCTGAGCTGCAGGAAGGTCCCGACGAGGCCCTCTTGGCCGTGATGCGCCGGGATGTGGAGCTGGCCCGGGAGAGGCGGGAAGACCTGAACGAGGAGCCGGAACTCCTGGAAATTCAGGTGCTGGAGGACACGCTGGTGACGGTGCAAACCCGCATTGACGAAATCCACGAGGAAATGGGAGAACTGGAGCTTCACGCCCCCATTTCCGGCATCGTTTCCCTGGTCAACGTCGAGGCAGGAGACCTGGTGACGAAGGACTCCAGGGTGCTGGAAATCACTGATCCGTCGGAGGTTGCCGTCGACGGGATAATCGGCGCCAACGACGTCCCCTACGTCCGGGTGGACAGCGCCGCCCGGGTCACCATCGAGTCGGTCCCGGGCCGGCGATTCCAGGGCTTTGTCACCGAACTGGCCGATGAACCGCGCACGGAACGGGGAGTGGTGAGCTACGAATTACGGATCACAGTAGAGGTGCCGGAAGGAGTGGAGGTTCCCGTGCGGCTCAGCCCGGTGAGCGCAATCATAGCCATCACCAACTAGAGGTACGGGCGGCCCGCGCCGAGTTCGTCCTGCAACAAACCCCGGTCTAATCCTGCTCCGAACAGCAGGCCATCAGGGAGGGAATCCATCAGCGCCAGGGCATCGGAAACGGGATCATCGTCCGGCGGGGCGTCCCGGCCCGCTATCTCCCGGAGCGCTCAGGCGGCTTCCAACAGGCCCGCCATACTGAGGCGGTGCCCCAATCGCCAGATGGTCTTGTTCACCCGCACGGCCACGCCCGTCCTTCCCGGGGTGCCAGCTCAATCAGGGCAATCGTATCTGAAAGATACCACCATGCAGATGCCGCAGGTCGACACCCATCTACCCCGCTTTCAACTATTTCCTGGAGTAAGTGTTGGCTATCCATTCCCCACTTTATCCAGTGGGCGGCTGTATCGTGAACGTCAATGGGCCTTCAAGGACCCAAATGCGATTGCCCTGCCAGCTTAATGGGGGGTGTTGAACTGAACGAGGATGCCGTCGGGATCGAAAACGTAAATGCTGCGGATGTCGCCATCCGACCCGGTGAAGGACTCGACGGGACCGGCCAGCTCTACACCCTTGCCCAGCAGTTCCTGGGTCAAACCCTTGACGTCGGCGACGCCGAAGGAGATGTGGCTGATTCCGACCTCGTCCAGCTTGATGGGCTGTCCGTCGGGGTCGTCCCCCGGATGGCTGGTCAGCGTCAGAGTCGGGGTGGCGCCGTCTCCGTAGGCCAAGCTGACCCAGCGTCGGGCCTGCCGTTTGCGCCGGTAGTTGTGCAGGCGGCCTCCCTCGGTGGGGTCGGTCATGCGGTCGCCCAGGACAGTCATGCCGAGGATGTCCCGGTAGAAGGCCAGGGACCGGTCCATGTCCCGGACGCAGATTCCAATGTGGGTTACGCAGGTTGCTTCCATAACGCTCGCCTCACGCAATCAATGCAGTTACTGACCGGAAACCGGCCCTGGGAAGGGGGAGGATGGACGGCCAATGCTGCCGCCCATCCCTGGGGCATCCACGATGGCGTCAGTCCAGCGGCAGTTTGTGGAGCCAGCCGGGCTCGGAAATGTCGAGCACCTGTCCGTTGGGGCCGGCCCATTTCTCCTCGGCCCGGGGTGGCCGGTCGGTGCCGGTTCCTCCGACATCGCGGCGGACAATTTCCTGGCCGTCGATCTGCTGGAGACGCGCGCCCGTCTCTTCCAGGCTGTCAACCTGGAAGCCGATATGGTGGATGCCGTCATAGTTCTCGCCGTTGGGGCCAACGTCGGCATCATCATTGGTCTTCCACTTGAGAATGGTGAGGTTGATGTCGCCGTCAGAAAGCTGGACCTGCCGGTCGTTGCGGGCAACCTCGACCAGGTCAAAGCCTTCCTTGTAGAACTTCGCCACGGCGTCGGGGTCCTGGCAGGTAATGGCGACGTGCTTGATTTTGGCCACGGGGACACCTCCGAGTTTGGGTTCGGCCCATTATACCCCGCAACCGGCGGTGGTGGACAAACCCGCTCCCAAGGGATGGCAGGATATGCGGGCCCGCCGCCCAACCGCATCCCGGACGCTTCAGGCAACCCGCCGGTACTTGAGCAGCCGCTGACCCTCCAGGTTGCGGTTGACGTAGATGTCCCCCCGGGAGTCCAGCCACAGGGCGTGGGCGCCGGTGCCATGCGGCCCTTCGGTGGGCGGGTCCCAGCGGGTGATCAGCTTCCCTTCGATGGTGACGATGCTGACGAAGCCGTCCAGCTCAACGACGAACATCGTGTCGTCCCCGTCCACGTAGATGTCGCAGGGACGGGCGAAGCCGGTCCACTGCTCCAGGAAAGTCCCGTCGGGGGAGAAAATTTGGATGCGGTCGTTCTCGCGGTCGGCCACGAATACCCTTCCGTCGGTATGCACCCAGACCCCGTGGGGAACGTGGAACTCTCCCTCCCCCGTCTTTCCGGGAGCGCCCCAGGAGAAGAGGAGGCCGCCGTCCGCCGTGAACTTGTGGACCCTGGCGTTTCCGTAGCCGTCGGAGATGTACATGTCGCCCTGGGCATCCAGCCCAACGTCCGTAGGGCAGTGGAAGGGGCCGGCGGCGCGGAGCACGGTGTCGGAGTAGCTGCCGGACCAGCCGGTGTCCGAAGGCTGGTCCCGGACGCCCATGGTCAGGAGCAGGTTGCCCTCGCGGGTGTACTTGAGGACCACGTGGTTGTTCTTCACCGGGAGATAGAGATTGTCCTCGGCGTCGATGAACATCCCGTGGGCGTCGGTCAGGACACCCTCTCCCCAGGAGGCCAGGTAATTGCCGTCCCGGTCCAGGACGATCAGCGGGTGGTCGCTGCGGTTGAACAGGTAGACCCTGTCCTCCGAGTCGGTGACGATGGCGGTCTGGCCCAGGATCCAGCCGTCGGGAAGCCTGGCCCAGTTGTCCACCAGTTCGTAGGTATACTTTCCGGTGCCCACGGTAGTCATAGCTCAAACCCTCCCTCGGTTGTGTCGGTGAATGCGGGGCACTCTGCTGTGGATTCAGGCGGGCGCCAGGTCGGCCACCCGGGGCATCACCTCTTCTGCCAGCAGGCGGGTGGACTTCTCCCACCCCTCCTGGTTCTGCCAGTGGTCGTAGACGAGGACGAGGAGGCCGCCGAACCCGCCCACGTTCTCGTACAGCCTCCGAATCTTGGCGGCGACGGTATCGGGGGAACCCACCAGCCACATGTGGTCTGCCATGTATTCCGGCGTGACATCCTCGTCCGGAACGTCCGGGTCGTCTTTGAATACGTGGATCAGGTCGAATTCCCTGAATATGCGGAGCAGGTAGTCCCGCCAGACCCTGGCCGTCATGCCGCCGACCGCCGCCTCCCGGGCTTCCTCGTCGGTGTCAGCCACGTACACATCGCGGACCAGCCGCCATTCCTTTCGTGAAGGAGTCTTCCCCGCTTTGTTTGCCCCTTCCTCGATGGCCTCCCAGTGGCTGCGGCAGTAGTCCGTGTTCAACGCCAGGCTCATGGGTATGAACCCCCGCTCCCCGGCGATGACCAGGGTGGGAGACCGGTAGCTGGCCGACGCCACCGCGATGGGCGGGTGAGGCTTCTGGTAGGTGGTGAGGAAGGGACGCAGCACGCCGTACATCTCGTCGGGAACGTTGACGTTCCAGAACTCTCCCTTGTACTCCAGGGGACCTTCCGCCTGCCAGATTTTCAGGATGATGTCCAGCGACTCGCGGGTCATATCCCGGTGCTGGCCATTGTTGCCGTCAACGTCGAACAGGGCCCAGTCGCTGGGCAGCCCGCTGGAGCCGACGCCGAACATGAACCGTCCCTGGGCCATGTGGTCCAGGTAGGCCACCCGGTGGGCCAGCTCCGCCGGGTGGTGGTAGGGAAGGAGATGGACTCCCGACCCCAGCCTGATCCGGCTGGTGCGCTGCAGGGCCTGGGCGATCATCAGGTCCGGGGCCGGGATGGGCTCCCAGGGGGCGGTGAAATGCTCCCCAATCCAGGCCTCGTCGTAACCCAGCCCGTCGACCAGCTCCAGGTAGTCCAGATCCCACTGGTGGGAATCGTAGATGTCCCGCTCCGGAGGGTGGGACGGCATCATAAACAGGCCGAGCTTCATGATTCCTCCTTCAAACGGGGCCGTTGGGAATCCACCCGCAAGGCCCCGTCATCAAAGTTCGTGCACGGCGGGGAGTACCTCCCTGCCCACCAGTTCAATGTGATCGAGGACTTCTCTCTGCGCCATCTCCGGGTAAAACAGCCGTATCGAGATTTGAGTGAACCCGAGTTGGCGGTACCGGGCAATCTGTTCGACACATTCGGAAGGACTGCCGACGATAAAGGTGTCATCCATAAGGCCTTCCAGGTCCCCCGATATCTTCCTGGTCAGTTCTTCGTCGGTACCCTGGAACCCGTGTTCGTCGTAAACGCGGTATTTAGTCTCAAATCCGCGCCGGGCCGATTCCAACGCCTCGTCCCGGGTCCGCCCACAAAAAAATTCCCTGACGACCACCATTTCCTCCGGGCGTGGATGCCCGTGATCCTCCAAAGTCCGGTGGTACAAGTCGATTTGCCTCTGGATGGTCTCAAAGGGTTGGGCCGGTCCTACGAATAACGTATGTCCCTCGCGACCAACCCGCCGCACGGCCGGGTCGCTCATGGCGGCCAGCCAGATTGGGGGATGAGGAATCTGGTAGGGACGGGCAGTGGGTCGCGCGTCGCTGACGTGAAAGAAGCGGCCATGGTGAGTAACCTGATCCTCGGTCCACAACCTGATCATGAGGGACAGCGCTTCGGAGTTGCGGGCGGCGCGGTCGGCCATCCTGGTGTTGAAGGCTTCGCTTTCCTCGGGTCGGTAACCCAGTCCCAGCCCGAGGATGAAGCGTCCTTCCGAGATGTGGTCGAGGGTGGCCACCTGCTCCGCTACATCCACCGGGTTGAGCAGGGGTAGCAGGAGGACCGAAGTGGCCAGCTTCATGTTACCGGGCTCAGCGGCCAGCCGCGCCAGGGCCGGAAAGGGTTGAAAATGTTGAAAGGGATCGATGAGGTAGTGATGGGCCCAGCAGTAGATGTCGAATCCGGCGTCACGGGATGCCCGAAACTGTTCCAAGTGGTCTTGCCACTGCTTATGCAGCGGAACGGTGTCCCGCAAAACCACTTGGCCAACCTGGTATCCGACCTCCATGCAACTCTCCCTTCAAATGTCCTGAGAGGCGCCGGACCGCCATAAAGAGCCGGCACCTCTGTCTGGTTGTCTATTCGTAGGGCTGGAGCTTCACTTCGTGGAGGGCTGGAATGACCTCTTGGCCCAGGAGCTCAATGGAGCGCATCACGTCCTTGTGGTCCATGTGGCCCTCGTTGCCATAGATATGCACGTATCCCGGGCTGAGGCGCTCGATGACCTCGGTGAGCTTGCGGGTGACAGTTTCCGGGCTGCCGACGATGATGTTGTTCACGCCCTGGAGCTGTTCGTAGCTGAGGCCCACTCCCAGGCCGCCCGCGCCGGCCACGTTGCCGGTAGGGCGCTGGGCCTTCACCTGGACCGCCTCCCTGGACTGGTAGCCGGGCGGGTCGTTGTGCTCCATCGGCCCCCGCTGCCGGTGCTCGATGGTCCACATGAACTCCCGGCCGATCTCGATGGCCTTCTCGTCGGTATCCGCCACCAGGCAGCGCAGGAGGTATCCGAAGTGCTCGGGGCCGGCCTGGTATCCTTCATCCTTGGCGGTGTCGATGTAGACCTGCCGCAGCCACTCGGTGGTGTCCACCAGGGCGCCCAGATTCATGTAGGGGTGGCGGTGCTTGGCTGCCCAGACCACGCTCTCCGGACTGCCCGTACCCGGGAACCAGATGTCGGGATGGGGTTTCTGCACGGGAAGCACCCAGGGATTCACAACCCGGTACTTGTAATACTGCCCCTCGTACCGGAAGGGACCGGGTTCGGTCCAGCACTTGATTATCAGGTCGTGGGCTTCCTCAAACCGCGCCCGGTTCTCTGGCGGGGCGATGCCTGCCTGCAGAGTCTCCACCGCGGTGCCCCGCACAAAGCCGGAAATGATGCGGCCGCCGGAGTAGCAGTCCAGCATTGCTATTTCCTCGGCCATGCGGATCGGGTCGTTGACGGCGATAACGTTGCCCAGGATGGCTATCTTGACCCTCTTGGTCAGTTTGCTGATGACCGCCGCGTCCAGGTTGACCGACGGCTTCATGCACCAGTACGAGGCGTGGTGCTCGTTGCTCATGATGCCGTCGAACCCGGCCTCGTCCGCCAGGGCGTACTGCTCATGGTACTGGTTGTACAGGACGTGGGCCTTTTCCGGGTCGAAGTAGGTGTTCGGGAACCCCAGCCGACCGGAGTCGTACTGCTCCAGGTCCTGGTTGGTGATGTGCCCGTAGGGCTGCTCGGAAAACCAGTAGATTTCCGCCTTGTCCTTGGGGCGTTGGAGTTGCTCGGCCATGGCTGCCTCCTCGCTGCTGTTCTTATCGGATTACGGGGGACTGTTGGCTTATCTTAAAGTCACCAGCCCAAGGCCGCAAGCTATTCCGTCCATCGGTTGCGGGTGCCAGTCCGATTCAAGAATGGATGGCTCCCAGCGTTATCGAATCGGCGCCCAACTGCCCGTCACCTGGTTCGCTTTGGCGCAACCCGTTTCCGGTGTATTCCCCCCGGCCCCTTACTCTGCATTGGTATAAAACTGGTCGGCTATGCCCAACTCGCCCCTGGCCCGCCTCTTGGAACAGCGCAAGAGAGTGTTCTACGGCTGGTGAATCGCCATTACCGGGGCAGTCCAGGACGCGGACGCGGTCAAGGGAGGAACCTTCGATGAGGGGTTCCTTGCAGGGGTACTAACCCGGAACACCCCCTCTTCCAGGGGGTTTGGGGGACGCATCCCCCAGCGCAGTCCCCGTCACGACACCCCCTCGATTGGTATAAGATAGGGCTGCGATGACGGATTTGTCCCTTACATGGCTTATCGAACAGCGCAGGAAGGTTTTCTACGGCTGGTGGATTGCCATTGCCGGCGCAATTCAGGACGCGCTCAAGGGAGGCACTTTCAACGAAGGCTTCCTCTTCTACTTCCTTCCCATAACCCGGGATCTGGAGATTTCCCGGGCCGCCGCGTCCCTGCCCTTTTCCCTGGCCAAGCTGGAAGGTGCCTTCGAGGGCCCCATAGTGGGCTACCTGATTGACCGGTTCGGGCCGAGAAGCATGGTGGTGGCCGGGGGGTTTTTGTCCGGGCTGGGGTTCGTGCTTCTTTCCTTCACCCACAGCTACATCGTGTTCCTGCTGGTCTTTGTCTGCATCCTCTCGGTGGGGTTCAAGGCCGGATACAACCACGCCATGCTCGCCTCTATCAACACCTGGTTCATCCGGAGGAAGGGCCTGGCGATGTCCTTCGTCTCCACCGGCAGCGCGGTGGGAGGCCTGGTGATCACGCCGCTGGTGGCTTTCGTGGTGTTCACCATGGGCTGGCGCACCGCTGCCCTGATGTCGGGCCTGGCGATATGGCTGATAGTCATCCCCCTGGCCCTGGTCGTGAAGCGGTCGCCGGAAAGTATGGGACTCCTGCCCGACGGGGAGAGGCCGAGACGGAGCCTCGGCGGGACCTCTGGCCGCAGCGTTTCCCGGCCAACATCCGGGTTCGAATACACGGTAAGGCAGGCCGCCAGGACCCCGGCGTTCTGGATGTTCGCCATGGCGCACAGCTTCCGCAACGTGGGCCACGGCGGGATATTCGTCCACCTCGTGCCGGTGCTGGTCTGGAAGGGAGTCCAGGAAGAGGACACCACGTTTTACATCGTGTTCATGTTGTTCACCATCATGGCCATGCGCCTCTTCATGGGCTGGATAGGGGACCTCTGGTCCCGTCAGAAAGTGGCGGCACTAGGGGTATCGCTGGGAATCGTGGGGATGGGGCTGCTGGCCTTCAGCAGCGGCCGGTGGTGGGAACTGACCCTCTTCGTGTTCCTGTTCGGCACGGCGGACAGCGTCAATTCCACCGCCAACGCCATGGTGGGAGACCTTTTCGGCCGACGCAACTTCGCGACGTTGCGGGGCTGGATGGGCCTGATCAGCAGCTTTCTGCCGATGGCTGCGCCAGTGTTTACCGGACGGGTCTTTGACCAGACCGGCAGCTACGATCTGGTCATCGGTGTCTTTTCCGGCGCCTACGTTGCCTCCGCAGTCTTGTACTGGACGATTCCCAAGCCCAAGCCCCCTCCCGGTTGGGTGCCGGGACAGCCAATGGAGGAGCGGGCCGGCGTCGGCGGGGGGCATTGACCTCACGGCCAGGACTTCCAATGGACGATTCGGGCGAGGACGCTTATAGTGTTCTCGCCGTGTTTCGCTGGCGCCATGGTCGCCTGGAGGCGAAAATCCGGCAGAAGGGAGTCTTTCAATGAAATTTGGACTGTTTTACCTGGTGCAGACCGACGAACTCCGCACTTCCAAGAATGAGGCCCAGCGGCTGTGGGAGTCGGTCGATGAGGTTGTCTACGCGGAACAGATGGGCTTCGACAACGCCTGGTTTGTCGAGCATCACTTCGTTCCCGACTGGTCCTTCAGCAGCACTCCGGAAATTACCCTGACCGCGTTGAGCCAGCGGACCTCCACCATGCGCCTGGGATTCGGGGTGGCGCTGGTGCCGGTGCATCATCCCCTGCGGCTGGCCTCCCAGATAGCCACCATGGACATCCTCAGCAACGGCCGCATCGATTTCGGGGCCGGCCGCACCAAGAACCTGTGGCAGCTTTCCCCCTTCGGCGTGGGCCTCGAGGACGCCCGGGGCCGCATGATCGAGTCCCTGTCCATCATCCCCAGGATGTGGACCGAGAAGGAGTTTTCCCACGACGGCGAGTATTACCAGATTCCGCCCCGGGAGGTGGTGCCCAAGCCGGTGCAGGACCCCCATCCGCCAATCTGGGTGGCCTGTACCCAGGAGGACACTTTCGAGATAGCGGGGCAGATGGGCCTGGGGTGTCTTCTCAACTCCATGGGCGGCCTGGACAAGACAGCCCGGTCCATTGCCAGCTATAAGGAAGCCATCCAGAGCGCCAGGCCGGTCGGTTCCTTCGTCAACGACGGGGTGATGGTCTCCATAATGACCCATTGCGACGAGACCGACGAACTCGCCCTGGAAAGAGGCGGCCAGATCGGGGCTTGGGCACGGAACACCAGCAGTTCCCGCCAGAAAAGGGAATGGGAAGGGGTGGACGCCGGCGCGGTGCCGGTGGACTACCAGGTATACGTTCCGGGAGGCGGATACCGTCCCGCCGGGCAGGAGGACGCTATCAGTCCCGAGGAGTTCCTGGAAAAGCGCGGCGGGTTCTGCATCGGAAACCCGGACACCTGTATCGAAACGCTGGAGAAGTACGAGGCGCTGGGAGTGGACGGGGTGATGTGCAACGTCCAGCAGGGACCCACCACGCATGAAGAGGCCATGAAGACCCTCCGCCTCTTCGGTGAATACGTCATTCCCCATTTCCGCGAAAAGGAGAAACGAAACCGGGCCGCGGCGAAACAGACCTAGCGTCGCTCTGAAAGTTGAGATCCCTCCGGTTAAATTGGGGGCGGCCTTCCAGCGTCCCGGCCCTGGCGGTCCTGCAGAACCGGGACTTCCGCATACTCTGGGGTTCCCGGGTGCTGCACGAGGCCTCCCGCCGGATGGAGCTCCTGGTTCTCATCCTCCTGATCCGGGACATCACCGGTTCCTATTTCCAACTGGGCTTGCTGGCAGTCTTCCTCAACGCTCCCCGCCCCGTGCTGTCCCTATTTGCCGGCGTCATCGCCGACCGCCTGGACCGGCGAGTGATAATGGTCAGTGCCCACGCGGCGTATATGGCGGTGGCGGGGACAATACTAGTGCTGCTCTTCATGGACGCCCTGCGGCCCTGGCATGTCTTTGTCGTAGTCTTCTTCCAGGGACTCGCCAAAGTACTGGAGGATCCGTCGCGCCGGACCGCCATGTTCGACTTGGTGGGCCCGGAGCGGATCGCCAGCGCGATGGCTCTGGAATCCATGACTTCCACCATCGGCAAAATCGCTGGGCCCCTGGCGGCTGGGGTGTTGATTGCGGCGGCCGGTTTCACCGGCACCTACGTTTTCCTGGCCGCCTTGGACCTGGCTTCCCTCTTCCTCCTCATCCAGTTGAGGTTGCCCCACCGGAGCATAGGCGCTGCGGGACATCCGGCGGTCTGGCAAAGCCTGCAAGAGGGGATCAGCTACTCGCTGGTCAACCGGACGGTCCTGGGGGTGCTTCTCATTTCCATCGTCATGAACGCCATGGTGCTGCGGATCCAGGAGTTCATCCCGGTCATCGCCAGCGACCACTTGCTGGTCGGGCCGGTGCTCATCGGACTGCTGACATCCAGCGAAGGAATCGGCAACTTGATCGGAGCGTCCATCATTTCGATCAAGGGGAATATCAGGCACCACGGCCGCCTGTTCGTAGCCGGTTCGCTGGTGATGGCGTTCATGGTGCTGGCGGTAGCGCTGTCTCCCTACTTCGCCCTTTCCTTCGTCCTATTGCTGCTGGCGGGAGTGGCCCACGCCGGGTTCAGCACCATGCAAAGCACGATGCTCCTGCTCGCCTCTCCGGCGGAAATCCGAGGACGCATCGTCGGAGTGAACAGCCTGACCAACGGAGCCGCGCAGATGGTGGGGCCGCTGGAGATTGGGGCCATCGGCAACGCCGTGAGCATCACCTTCGCCATCGGGCTCAACGCCGCATTGGCAATGGTAATGATCGTCCCGTTGGCCATCGTCACGCCCATGCTGAAGCGGACCGTGGGACCCGTCCCGGAAACAAGCCCGGCTTGACGGGACAAGCTGGTTGCGGTGCCCATCAGCCCGGCCAACAGCCAAAAGGGCCGGGCAATTAAGCCGGGTAGAGCGGCCGCGCCCCGGCGACCCTAGCGGTCCACCAGGTGCTGAATCACCTGCTCCGCCGCGGTGCGGGCGCGTTCCAGCAGTTCCTCATGGGTCAGAGTCACAATCGGGTGGTCAATGATGGCGAGGCCGTAGGCCGGATCGCCCCGCATCCGGGACATGGTGCGGGCCTGGCTCACGAAGGGAGTGGTGGTCAGGACGGTGGATGGGATTCCCAGCAGCTCGGTTTCCATTGCGTCGTGCACACTGCACGCGGTGCAGGAACCTCATTCCGCCGTGGCGTGAATCGCCACGTCACACTCCCGGGCCAGCGCTTGCAAATCGGACGGCTGGGCCGGCCACTGGTGCCCTCCCTTGTTGTGTTCGACCACGCCCTTGATCTGGTATCGCTCGGCGATGACGTCCGCGATCATCCGCAACAGTTCTTCGCAGTGCGGCTTGTTGTTGGAAAACAGCCCCAGCGCTTTGCCATCCAGGCTGACGGGCCGAGGAGCCAGGGCCGCCGGGCCCGGGCTGCCTTCGTCCCGGGGGTCAAGGGTCACGATTGGCTGGGAAGTGGTCATACCTTACCTCCTGGATTACTAACCGTCTGCGCCTGCCGGTGGGTCCCTAGCCGGAAGGGCGGGAGGCTTGAATCTGCCTGGTCACCGACCGGCTACTGCCCCACGAGGATATGATGTCGATGAACGCGCCGGCCATTCCTCCGCCGGGGACCACGACGATGCGGTCGGGGTCGGCGAAACACCCCCGCACCAGCCCCAGGTCTTCATCAGGGCCGGGATGGTCCAGGCGCTTCCAGGCCACCCACTCCCGGACGGGCCGGTGCGTCTTCTGGAAGAGGAACTCCTGCACCTGGGCCCGGCTCCAGCCGGCCTCGCCCACGTAGGCCATCAGCTCCGGGCTGATAACCACCACGACCTCGGACACCGACGGACCCAGGGCCAGCATGGCGTGGGCGGTCTGGGTCAGGAAAGTTTCCGGCCGCTTGTCCCCGTAGATGCTGACCTGCAGCGGAGAGTTGGCAGCCACGGCGGTAACTGTGCTGGAACCAGCGCCGAAGCCCATATCCTCCGCCAGGGACAGCCAGGGACTGACGGCGGTGTTCTCCGCGAAACAGAAGCTGAACTTGCCGGGATGGCCGAAGGTGCTGTTGTCCATCTCCTGGGCAACCGAGCCGTAGAAATTGGTCTTCACCAGGTTGACGGCCCGCCCGATGGTGGCGTTGGCCCGGTTCCCGTTGCCCATCAGCTCGACGCCCGAGTTCATGCCAATTTCTTCGGCGTAGGGGCCGCTCACCAGCGCCATGATGGTCACGCCGTTGGTGGAGGTGCTGCTGGCGTGCAGGTTGTAGGGGCGCTCGCAGGCCGCGGCTATGGTGGCAACCACAACCGGAAAATACTCCGGCCGGCAGCCCGCCATGACCGCGTTTACCGCCAGCTTCTCGGCGGTGAACCGCTTCCCGCGGATTGTTTCTGTTCCCACCAAGGCTTCGGGGGCCAGTCCCGCGAAGTCCAGCATTGCCTGCACCTTTTCCGGCGTCGGCGGTACCACCGGCAGGCCGTCGCTGAGCCCGTTGTCCAGGTAAAACTCCTGGGCGGCATCCCAGGAATCGAAGGTATGGCGGCGGGCGCCAAGGTCACTGCTGGTCATCAATCAAGCTCCGTCGGGACGGAATACGCGTTACGCTAACAATACTAAACAAAGAAACCGTCTGAAAACCAATCCTGTCACCCCATCCTGACCCCGGCGTCGGCTGGGTCAGGGTCTTGCCCCGCCGAGGGACATGTCTAGAGGTTCCCTAACAAAAAACGGCAAAAACGGATTTGTGAGACATTTGGGCGGTTTCGTGCTCAAAACCCCCCTGATCCAGGGAATTTCAGCGCCAAATTTGGGACATTCGAGGGCCGTTCCGGGACACGTACGGGGCACGATTGAGACGGTCTGAGACAGGTTGAGACATTTTGGGACATTTGAGCGTGGGAAAAGGGACATTTCCCTGGTTGAAGGCTCCGGTGCCGTCCGCCTGTTGTGAACCGGGAAGTCCAGCGGGATTCAAAGCTCAAGGCCTGGCAGCACGAGATGACTGAATGTCATCCGAATATCCTTCCGCACTAATTTCCCGCACCAATTCTCTTCCCCAACAACGTTAGTGTTCCGGCAGCGGGGGTGTCAATGGGCAACTGTCACTGGCTGGAATTTTACGGCAGAGACCAAGGCCTTTCCCAAGTGAAGCGTCCTGCGGTGAAGGCACAGGGGAAGGTCTTGAGACAGTTTCCAAGGGTGGCCTGCCCATGCTAGCGGTGGGCGCCCAGCGTGGTCAAGGCCCGGATTGCCCCCGCAGCGGGCCGGACAACCTCTCGCGGTTTGAGGCGGCGCGACTGTCCTAAGCTCAATGGAATTGAAGCTATGACAGTATCCCAAACCCTATCTGACCGGGGACTGGCCTCCCCCATCCATGGGCGCCGTTGCCACCCGCCTGCCCGACGACCGGTAGAGGCGGACAGGACTAGAGGGGTTGTCGCCGGTAGTCCCGTTGGTTGCCCTGGAAAGCGTTGTCCCCGAGATTGACGTCGTGGTCTTCGGTCACTGATATCCCGCAGTCCCGGGAGTTCGTGATTCGGTTCCCCGACACGTTGTAGGTCCAGTGGGGCCGTGCCCCGCCCTCCTGTCCTTCCGGCAAGGGATTGCTCCAGAGGCGTATGCCGTTGCGGTTCCCCCGGATAAGGTTCTCACCGATGCGGTTGTCCTGCCCGTGCTCGATGGCGATTCCGTCGAACCGGCAGGCCTTGATTTCGTTCCCCTTGACCGTGGTGCTGGTCGAATACCCCAGCCAGAACCCGTAGTTGGAAAAGTTGGCGATGTTGTCCTCGAAAACGTTACCCGAGGAGAACCCAGCCTCAAAGGCGTTGTTGGGCGAATAGCTGCCGTCGTTCCCGGAAATCAGGTTGTGGTTGGAGGGCTCCCGGCTGCTCCCTCGAATGAAGAACCCGTCGCCGCTGTAACGCAGGCAGTTGCCGGTGATCCGGTTGTGGTGGGAGCCGCCCTCCAGGAGTATCCCGGCGGAGTCGGCGGTGTCGCACCAGAAGCGGCCAGTGTAGCGGATGCAGTGCTCGGCCCGGTTGTCCAGCACCTCGTTTTGGCTGGACATCAGCAGATATATCCCCACGTTCCCACAGTACGATGCGTTATTCCCCCGGATGACGTTGTGTTCCGACCGCACCAGGCTGATGCCGTTGAAGTTGTTGTTGACCTGATTGTTCTCCACAACGCTGGTGCGGACTTGACGGAGATATATCCCGCCGCCGAACCCCTTCTCGACCGGAGCCTCCGTATCCGGGAGCCACCCAACGTCCCGAGGGTTGGCGTTGTCCGAAGCAACGCAGCCCCGGATGGTCAGGTTGCTGACGTTTTCAGCGTGGATGCCGTAATGAAAACCGATGACCATTCCGTTGAATATCGTCACATCGCTGCAGTCGTGAATCCAGACCCCCACGCCGCCGGCCCCTTCTCCATCCAGCACAACTCCCGAGAGGTCCAGCACGAGTCCATCGGTGCAGACTTCAATGACCGCCTCCGGCGGGGGTGCGGCCCGAAGCCCCCGGTATCGGGACGAGTCGAAGGTGTTCCTCGTGTACCGGTCGGGAATTACGCTGACGTGGATCATCGCAGGAAGCCTCGGGCCGGGCTATGGATTGAGGGGTGGAAGGCACTGAGCCGGCGGTGGCGGTCCCGGAGATTATAACCGCCCCATCTCCGGTGGCTACGCTAACCAGAGCGAGCCTCGGGCCGGTGTTTGCCGGAGCAACCTGGCCGGTGTTACGATCATCGGGCCTTGGCGTGACTGGTCAAGGGGCGGGGCTGGCGGCGCTTCCCCCGCCGGGCGCCCCGGTTAACAGAAAGCAGGATGCCAACAATCCGCCGACAATCCAAGGAGCGCGTGTAATGGCCAACAAAATTCGCCTGGGATTCGTGGGAGCTAACGTTAACTCGACCTGGGCCTCTCAATCGCATTTCCCGGCCCTGCTGGCCAGTCCGGATGTCGAGTTTACCGCGGTCTGCACCACCCGTCCCGAGAGCGCCGAGGAGGCACGGCAAGCCTTTGGAGCGAAGCTCGCCTTCCATGATTTCCGGGACATGGCCGCATCGCCAGAGATCGACGCGGTGGCCGTGGTGGTGCGGGTGCCGTCCCACTACGAGCCAACGAAAGCCGCAATTGAAGCCGGCAAGCACGTCTACACCGAGTGGCCCCTGGGCCGGAACACTGCTGAAGCTGAGGAACTGGCAACCTTGGCCCGGGAAAAGGGCGTTCAGACCGCGGTGGGTCTGCAATCGCGGGTCAGCCCCGCCTTGCTGTACGTCAAGGAGCTGCTTGAATCCGGGTATGTGGGCGAGGTGCTCTCGTGCAGTCTGGTCACCATGCGCGACGGCACATTGGAACGTCCGTCCAGCCGCACCTGGCAGCGCGACGCCGACATGGGCGCCAACACCCTGACCATCGCCAACGGGCACGTCATCGACGCCCTGCGGTTCGTCGCCGGCGACTTCTCCCGGGTGTCGTGCATGGTCAGCACCCAGGCCAGCCAATGGTACCAGACCGACACGGAGGAGTTCGTGGATGTCACTTCGCCGGACAATGTGCGGGTCAGCGGGCAGTTGGAGAGCGGCGCGGCGGCATCGGTCCACGTCGGGGCAGCCCCCTGGGCCGGCAGCGGGTATCGGATGGAGATTTACGGGCGGGACGGCAGCCTGATCGTTACTGGGAACGTATCATCCCAGCGGGGCGAGATGCTGCGGGTGCAGGGGGCGCAGAGGAGCCATCATCTGGAAGACCTGGATATCCCCGACCGTTTCGTCTACGTTCCGTCCGATTTCCCCAAGGGCGACCCCTTCAACGTCGGGCAGATGTACGCCCTGTTCGCCGAGGCCATCCGGACCGGGGAGAACCGCCTACCCACGTTTGACACGGCGGTAGACCTGCACCGTTTCCTGGATACCATCAAGGAGGCATCGGATTCGGGGCGGGAATTGCCGGTCAGTTAAGAGGACATTTTGCAGTTTCCCGTAACCCCAACCTGTCCAGAATAAACGGGTGACCCGGTCCCTGAGTCTCGACCGGGCGTCGAAACTCGAAGGCCCCGCCGCTTCCCTGATTCACCTGGAAGTTGCGGGGCCCCTGATGGCTCAGGACGGGGAGTCGTTAGGCCGTCGCAGTTGCGGGAACGTGGGATTTGAGGAAGCGCCGGGCGTGGGCTACCACCTCGTCAATGTGCTCCTGGGAGTCCTTCCACGGATAGATGGTCACCTCGGCGTTGGGGGCCAGTTCGGCCACCTCCATGGCCCGCGCGTAGGGGTGGGCCGGAACGTCGTCGGGCGCTATCAGCAGCGGGACCTGCAGGTTGCTCACATATTCGCGGGTGGTGGTGAATACGAAGTCGGCCCGGTTGGTGTACATGTTGGTCAGGAAGTCGTGGACCATTGCCATGGTGATGTCGGGGCGGTTCTCGCAGAGGGTCGGCGCCCATCCCGCCGTGTTGTTCTGGTAGAAGAGGTCCGGCATTTCCGGCCGGAACCCGCTGGGCTGCATCAGCGCGGCGGCCACAAAGCGCTCCGGGGCCAGCCGGAGCAAGTTGTGGATCATCGGCCCGCCGATGCAGAAGCCAATCACCCCGCACCGGTCGATGCCAAGATGGTCCATCAGTCCGAGCTGGTCGTCGGAATAGGCATCCCAGGGCCGGTCGGTTTCCAGCGGCCCGCTGGACTGGCCTCCGTTGGCGTTCCGCAGGTCGGCGGCGATGCAGCGGAAGTCGTCCCCGAAGGTCTTCATGGGGTTGAAGGGGCAGGATTGGTCCAGCGACGCGACGGTGGAATTCAGTCCGCCGCCGGGAACAATCAGCAGGGGGAATCCCGAACCAACCTCTTCGTAGTAGATGCGGGTGGAGCCTCTTTCGTAGAACGGCATGGCACTTTTCCTCCATCAGCAGGTTCCAGGGTTGATGTGACGCGCCACAGGCGGGCTGGAATTTGCCCACAACGACCTCAAGTGGCTGGTTGTGCTGCGGGACCCGGCTCCGTCCGCCTGTTCTGGCGTTGAATCTAACCCAACATGGTTGAGCGGTCAACACAACCACGCCGGAAGCTGGCCCCACAGATCGGATGGTTTCGTTTGCTTGTGGGGTATGGACTATTCTCAGTGCTGGTTAAAATGCCCGTGTTCGATGCCGCACTGCGATTTTTGGGGCCATCTCGGTGCAGGAGCAGTTGTCAAGGGTTTAGTAGTATTATAGACTAGAAAAACCTGGCAGAAAGAGGTTCACGAAATGAAGTCGCAGGTAGTCGTAAATATTAAGTGCCGTGTCCAAGTTCATTCCGAGGACAAGGTCTTCGCCATGCGTTTTTCGCCTCTTGGGTTGACTGCTTATGGGGATGATGAGGAAGAAGCGATGAGCAACTTCAAGCAGTTGTTCAACCGATTTATACGCACCTACAGGGAAAAGGGTAAGCTGGAGCAAATACTCAACAGGTCTGGCGTCGAGTGGTGGTGGATTGACCAATATCCCGACGACCGACCTGGGTTTGAAGACACCAACTCCCATGCTCAAGAACCCGACCCTCTTTGCGAGGGGCATTCGGAGCAGGCTTGGCACACGGTAGGATTGATGGCGAACAGAGACTTCGCCATCGCGGCGTGATAACTACAAGTGGCGATGGCAGTACCCGAACGAATATCCTATGACCAACTCAAGGAGGTCTACCGCAGAATAGGGCTTACGCCGCAAGCTAACGAGCCCTACACCTTCGAGAGGGCGGACGGATTCATGGTTTTCCACATACCCTACACGGGGAGAGATAACAGCAAAGAATTTTATTGGAGCCAGGTTGTGGAAGACATCCAGAATGCCGAAGAGTTGCAGGGGTTTGAGAGCAGCGTCGCCGAGCAGTTTAAGGTCGCTCTTTTTGAGATGTTTGCTGATAGCAACGAAAACTAATTGCGGTCACCACTCAAGAATTGACCGAAGGGGCGGGTTCAACGAACCCGCCCCTTCGCTTACTCCTTTGTTGGAAATGGCCCTTGAATGGGAAGTCCTATACGTCAGCCTCAAATGCGGGAAATTCAACCCCAAACAGCCGGGGGACAAAACCAGTTCGGCGTTTGTAATGTACCATCGTGAGATGATGGCTCTATACCCCACAAGCAAACGAAACCGATCGGATGGCAGCCCGGAAATGACCAGCCAGGAATGTCCGTTCCCGCAACTCGCGGGGCTACCTTGCGCCGCCCAGCACCTTCTCCGCCGCTTCCACGGCTTCCCGCATGGCCTGGGACAGGTCTTCCAGGCGCACTTCCCGTTGCGGCTGGAGGTAGAGGAAGACCACCTCCTTGACCGGCTTGCCCGTAATTTCAGCGACGGTGTGAGCGTAGGCCCCGCCCTGCAGCCGGTAGCGGGCGACGGCTTCCCCCGCTTCCTCGGCGGATACGGAGTCGGTCTTGTAATCGACCACCACCAACCCGTCGGGTTCCTCGAACAGCAGGTCAATGAAACCCTGCAGGGACCCTTGCCCGATGGGTGTCGCCACCGGGACCTCCCGCCACATTCTCCCGGAAGCCACCGCCCGCTCCACGATGGGACTCTCCACCGCAACCCGCGCTAGGTGGGCGACTTCGTCCTCGCGTCCGGGGATGCCTTCGGCCACTGCCTGGGCGCGGGCCCTCTCCTCCAGCCCCTCGCCGGTGGACAGGTCGATGGACTGGAGGACGGCGTGGACGGCCCGTCCCACGGAAGTGCCGGCCCGGCCCCTCTTCCAAGGCTCCTCCGCCGTTTCTCCCTCGGGCTTTTCCTCTTCCCCGGGGCCGTGCAAGCCGGTAGCGGCGGCATACGATGGCCGGGACCGGGACTCCACCAGCTCCGCCCGGTCCCGCTCCCAGCGCTCCCAGGCCTCGATGGAGTGGCCGGGATCGGCGTTCCCGGGATGGTCGGCTGCGTCGTCATCTCCTTGCGGTTCCTCTGCCAACCCCGCGCCGGTCAGGGTTACCGGCTCCCACAGGTGAGCGGCGTCGGCAAGGTAGCGGGAGATGGAGCCGGCGCGGGTATTTTCGCCCGAGGTCCCGGAGATGCGGCGCAGGCTCAGGACCAGGTGGTCGCGGGCCCGGGTGGCCGCGACGTACATCAGGCGCACGTCCTCCGCCGAGGCCATCAGATTCTCCCATTCCCGCAACTCTTCAAACCCTGAGGTGCAGAAGCGGTCTTCTTTCCGCCCAAAACCCACTTCCACACTGCCGTTTGCCCGGTCAAAGAGGGCTGGGTCGCCCTGGCGGTTCCCTTGGGAGTTGATGCCGGTCAGCACCACCACCGGGAACTCCAGCCCCTTGGCCGCATGAACGGTCATCACCCGCACCGATTCCTCGTCAGATTCGGGCGTCGGCGACTCGGTGACCCGGGCTCCCTCGGCCATCTGGTCTTCCACCCACTGGATGAAGGCGCGCAGCGAACCGCCGCCCGCGGACGCGAACTGCCAGGCCCGCTCCACCATGAACCGGTACCGGCGCCACTGCTCCCGCATGCGGGGATGTCCCGCCGACGCCTCCATCAACTCCCGGTCCCGCACGAAACGGTCGATCAGGGCAGCGGTCGGCTCCCAGAGGCGTTCCTCGTGAAACCGGCGCAGCACCGACAAGGCTTCGGACACTGGACCAGGAGGGGTATCGGGATGGTCTGCCAGGCAATCGAACCGTCCTCCCGCCTGGTGGTGGCGGAACAGCTCTACGTCGCTGCATCCGAAAGCCACCGACCGCAGCGCCGCCACGGTGGCGACCTGATCCGCCGGGTTGTCGATGGCCTTGAGGCAGTTGAGCAGGTCCCGGATCTCCTGGGTCTCGAAGACCAGCGATGCGCTCTCCACCCGGTAGGGAAGGTTACGGCCTTCCATCGCGCGTTCCAGAGAAGGCAGCGCGGTCCGGGCCGGCATCAGCACACAGATATCGGAGTAAACGGCCGGGCGGTAAACTTCACGGCCGGCCTCTTCGGTGGCGCCCCGGTCCAGGACCTGCCAGCCCTCGGCCACGATCTGCCGCAGCAGCGACGCGATGTCCGAGGCTTCCGCCCGCCGGACGCCATCCATCGGCCCGGGCATGGCCTCGTCGCTCAGGGCCCAGACCCGGGGGCCGGCCGGGCTGTCCGTGCGAGCCTCCCAACGGGGAGTCATCGCCTCGTAATGCGCCTGGACATAGCCGTCCCCGGAACCATCCTCGGCCATCCATTGGGAGAATAGATGGTTGACCCAACCAGTGACGGGACTCTGGGAGCGGAAGTTCTGCACGAGGCTCACGGTGCGGCCCCCGGCCCGCTCCATCTGCTGCTGTAGCCGCCGCATCTGCTGAACGTCGGCGCGGCGGAAGCGGTAGATGGACTGCTTGGGGTCTCCTACGACGAAGAGCTTGGCCGGCGCGGGGACTATCCCCTCCCATGACCTGGGGCGATCCTCATCCGGCAGACCTTCGGAAACGTCCTCCGCCAGGAACATGGCGATTTCGGCCTGGATGGGATCGGTGTCCTGGGACTCGTCAATGAGCAGGTGGGAGAAACGCCGCCGGAAGTGGTCCCGCACCTCCACCTGGTCCCGTAGCATGTCCCGGGCCCAGACCAGCAGGTCGTGGAACTCGGCCCTTCCCTCGGCCCTCCTCTGGCCGGCGTACTCCAGGGCGAAGCCCCGCAGACCCTGGAGAATGAAAGCCAGGGAGTGCCGGCGGGCCGACGCCACTTCCTGGACAACGGCCTCTTGCAACTCTTCCAGCAAGTCCTTGAGGGCTTTGCATGCGTTGACGCCGGTGACCGGGTCGGTCTCCCAATCGGCCTGCCGCCCCCGGGTCTGCTTCAATGGCAGGGCCCGCCGCAAAAGCCGGAGCGACGAAACCGACCCCGGCCCAGCCTCGGCCAGTCTCCGGAGCGCGGCCTGTTTCCCCTGCACGTGATTGAACAGCCGGTCCTCTTCAGCCAGCCTGGAAAACTCGCAGAGCCGCTCCGCTTCCGGCCACCGGGCCAGCACTGCGGGAACGGCTTCCCCAACGGACGCCGATTCCGGGTTGAAGCCCGCATCGGACAGGTCCGCATAGTTCTCATGGAAAGCCCGGGCAACCGTCTTGAGCTGGGGCAGGGTCAACCCCAGGGTCAGCGCAATGGCCAGGTGCTGCGCCAGCGGGGAGTCGGACTCCAGGGCAGCGTCCAGCCAGGTTTCCCACGCGTCGTCGAACTTCAGGCCGGCCGCGATCTCGTCGGTGGTGTCGAACCCCGGCGGAAGGCCCGCCTCCAGCGGCCGCTCGTGGAGCAGCAAGGCGGCGAAGGAGTGAAGCGTTCGGATCGTAGCCTGGTCCAGGTCGGAGAGACCCAGGCGGCAGCGCTCCCGGCGGGCCCAGTCCTCTGTAGCCTCCGCCTCTTCCTCCAGCCTCTCCCGGATGCGGTGCCGCAGTTCAGAGGCGGCGGCTTCCGTGAAGGTGATGGCCGCGATCCGGTCCAGGGTGGTCCAACCCTCGGCCACCAGGTTGACCGCCCGGGAAACCAGGCTGTGGGTCTTGCCGGTGCCCGCGCTGGCTTCGACGAACAGGGTTTCTTCCAGTGCCGTCTCAATGACGTTGCGGGCTTCCCAATCGCTGGGCCGGAAACTTCCGGGGGGCGTGATGCCGGGGGCGGCTTCCTGAGCCATTCTATTCCCCTCCATCGCCTTCATCCGGCACTTCGCCGTCCGACAGTTGCCGGTAGGAGTCCAGCAGCGGATCGCTTTTCTTGCGTTCCCAGATGTCGGTCCGGCGGGAGGGACAGAGAGAGTCGAAGTCGCAGAACCGGCAGTTCTCCGGCCCGCCCTGGCCTGCCGGGTTCCCCGGGTTGGCGGGAAACACCCCCTGGTGGATTCCCTCGACGATGGTGGATACCCCATCCCGGAACCGCTGGGCCGTGGCCTCGTCGCCGATGTCGAAGTATTGCCGGGGGTAAAACTGGAACCCTCCCCGGGTGGTAGTGAACCAGTAGGCGGCGCGGACGAGGGCGGCGTCCGGGTACAGGCTGCGGGCGGCCAGGGAATAGACTCCCAGCTGGAGCCGCTTTCCCCGGTCGATGGGGTCCCTCTCCAGGTTGGCATAAGGACGGCTGCCCCCCGTCTTGTAGTCGATCACCAGGGCAGCGCTGCCGTCGCCGTTGGCGTCCAGCCGGTCGATGATCCCGCGGAAACGGATGCCTGTCTCCTCGTCAAACACTTCCGGCGTTGCGCCTCCCAGCCCGAACCGGACCTCGGGAAGCAGCCGGCTGGTGCCGTTGGCCGCCCTCAGCCGGGCATCCTCCTCCAGGAAAGTGGTCAGGTCCTCCCGTATGTCCTCCTTGGCCAGGTCCCACAGCAGGGGTTTGCCGGTGACGCCCCGGGACTCAGCTTCCTGGAAAGCCTCTTCGGCCAGGTGCATCAGCCGTCTGCGGGCACTCTCGTCCCATCCCTTCCCGGGACCGGGCATGGCCCCGGAAGCGCCGGTTTCGGCGACGAAGCGCTCCAGGATATGGTGGACCAGGCTGCCCCGCTCCAGGGGGGTTATGGCGGTCGTTTCCTCCGGGGTTTCCAGGGCGGAGATGCGAAGCACGTGGCCGAGGAAATACCGGTAGGGACAGCCCGCCCACGTTTCCAGGCTGGTGGGCGACACGGCCGGTCCTTGCAGCCGGTCCCCGAACCAGCCGCTCCCACCCTCTCCCGACAGGTTGCCGTCGAACTCGGTCAGGCCGTCCGAGTAACGGCTCCGTCCGAGGCGGTGCGCTCGCAGCAGGCTTCCCCGGGACGCCAGGGGATGGTGGGCCATCGGCCTCTCCATGCCGCCCCACCGCAGGAGACGGTTCAGGCGATAGTCGTGGCCGTCCGCCAGGGACGTGTCGGGCAGGGCGGCCAGGCTCTGCTGCGCCGATACGTCCACCGTCAGCCACGGGCGGTCGCCCAACCGGGCCAGCCCGCTGGTGTGCACCGTCCGTCCCTCCAGGGCCGAAGCCTGTTCCAGCAGCCAGCGGGACGGGTGGGCCTGCCTCTGGGAGGCGGAATCGGCCACCGGATAGGACAGGAACCTCCGGGGCGCCGAAGCCACCGCCGACAGGTAGTCGTACCGTTCCGAGGCGACGCGCTCCTCGGTTCGGGAGGGGCCGCCGGCAGCGCGCCAGGAGGGTTCCGGCAGCAGTGGGTCGGGGGTGATGGCCGGCGGTGCAGCACCTTCGATCATGCCCACCAGCCACACCACGTCGAAGTCCATTCCGGCGGCGGATGCAAAGGGGGATACGAACACGCCCCGTCCGGTCGGCCCCAGGTGCCCCGCCGGGGTCCGCAGCGAGTCGGCAACGGTGCGCCGGAACTCCCCGGGCGTGGTGGAGGAACGGACCCGGTCGGCGCCCCGCAGTTCCTCGAGGACCCGGTCGACCCGCTCCCGGAACGCACGCTCGGCGTCGGGGATGCCCGGCGCCAGGTATTCGTTGAGGAGGCGGCCGGCCCAGTCGCAGTATTCGGTCCAGGAGCGGCCCGCATCCGGCGGGGCCGTGTCCGCCGCCAGTTTTTCCACGAACGCCAGGACGCGGCGGGCTGCGGCGGCTTCCTCCTTCATGCGGAAGGCCCGGGCCTCCGTGACCTCTCCGTCCGCCTCCCGTCGTTCCGCATCTTCCGACAACTGCCGGGCGTGTCGGCCCAGGCGGTCCCGCCACTGCTCCAGCCCGCCGGCCACCCCCGCCGACCGGGCCAGCGAGTCCCAGCGGCTGGGGTTGAAGGCGGATTCATGGACGCCGGGCGGCAGGACGGGGCAACCCGTGAGCCAGGCCATCACCACTTCCCTGGTGTAGCCGCCTTCCGGCATTTCCTCCAGCAGCCCGGTCAGGGATCGCCCCACCCCGGTGTCGGCCAACGAGTCCCTGCCGGGACCGGCCACGGGCAGGCCGGCCAGACGCAGTTCGTCCCGGATCAGGGTGCCGTAGGGGTTTTCCATCCGGTAGAGAATCGCCATCCGGTGGAAGGGAGTGCCCTGCTGCTCGGCTTCCCCGGCGATTTGCCGGATTACCCACCGCAGTTCCTCGTGCGTGTTGGGGGCGATATGAACGCGGGCTTCTCCCGCCGGCGGAGACGGCGCGGACCCCGCGCTGGCCTCGATTGGGTCCCCCATGACCGGTTTCAGGGCTTCGATTGTTTCCCGTACCGGTGCGTCGGCGGCTTCGTCTCCGGTTGTCCCCAGGGCGACGGCGCACCAGCCCAGCTCCGCCAATGCCTCCAGCAGGGCCGTCTGGGCCGGGCTGATCCGGCGGGGCAGGTAGAAAACGATCTGCCCCAGGTCCTGCAGGGCGGGGGCGGCGGCGCTGCGGACGGCCTCGGCGGCGGCGGCCGTCAGGTCCTCTACGTCGTACCAGTCCTGTCCGGTCGCCTTCCGGTATTCCCGGTAAAGCCGCGCCACCGCTCCCGGAACACCGCCCTGGGCTTCCAGCGCGGCCCGCGCGGGCTCTTCCAGGCGGCGAAGCTGGTTGAAGGATGACCGGAGGCTGTCCTGGGTGCTGCGGTGGTCCCTTACCGGGGCCAGGGGGCCATCATCCTCTTCCAGGACCTGCCGCAGCAAGATGCTCTGCAACACCGCGGTGAGCGGCCGCTTTCCGGCCAGGTGGACGGCTCCCAGCAACTCCGCCAGCATGGGCAGCTCGATGAACCTGACGTTGGCGAATCCCCGCTGGCCCAGGTCATGACGCAGGCTCAGGCTGGCATACCGGGACGGTGCCGCCACCGTAACCGGGGCCAGAGGGTCTCCGTTCTTGGCAGAGCCGACCAGTTCCCACAACGCCTCCCGCAAGGAAGGCGACTGGCGGCCAACTACCAGGCGGCTACTGGGGTGCATCGTATTCCCGTGCCACCGTTTCCGCGTAGTCGCTTTCGTACCGTTGCAGCCGGCCCTGTCGCACCTGCTCGTCCAGCGAAGGACGCTGGACCCCCACCGGGTTGGTGGGAGCATAGCCAATGACGCCTTCGGCCTCTAGGCCCTCCAGGTCGGCGTCCGTGTACCCAAGAACCTCGTATAACACCAGCCGGTTGTGTTCTCCCATGACCGGCGCGGCCCGGCCGGAAACCGCGGGCGTCTCGGACAGCTTCCAGGGGCGTCCGGCGTAGGGAAGGGGAGGCATCCCGGTGCCGGGATGGTGCGTCACGACCTCGTAGAATTTGCGGGCCCTGAGGTGGGGATTGAGCAGCAGGTCCTTGCTGTCCAGCACCGCCCCCGCCGGTACTCCCCGGCTTTGGAGCGCATCCATCAGCCGGTGGGAGTCCCAGTCCCGGGTCGCTTCGGCGATGCATTCGTCCAGTGCCTCCCCGTGCTGCCGGCGGGACAGGGAATCGGCGAACCGGACATCTTCCAGCCAGCGGGGTCTTTCCAGCGCCTGGCACAGGGCGGTCCATTCCTCGTCGTTGGCCACGGCGATAACGCACCACCGGTCGTTGCCCCGGCAGGGATAGCACCCGTGGGGCGCCATCACCGGGTCTTCGTTGCCGATGCGGGGCTGGACCCGGCCGTTGACGGTGTAGTCCAGCAACGCCTCCGGGACGGTGGCGCTGGCCGTCTGGGTCTGGGACACATCGATGAACTGTCCCTCCCCGGTGCGCAGCCGGTGCATCAGGGCTGTCATGACGGCGAAGACGGTGTGCTCCCCGCCGGTGTAGTCGGTGTAGGGAATCTCCGACATGACCGGCCCGCCGCCCCGGTACCCGGTCATGTAGGCCAGCCCGGACGCTCCCTCCGTCGCCGGACCGGTGGCCCCGAAGTTGGCCCAGGGGCCGTCGTACCCGTAGCCGGTGGATGACACCATGATGATGTCCGGCTTGATGCGCCGGAGGTCCTCGTACTCCAGCCGGAAGTTCCTGATTACCCTCGGAGTGAAGTTCTCGGCGAAGATGTCGCTGACGGCGACCAGCTCCCGGAGAATCTGCAGGCCCCTCGGCTGGCTCAGGTCTAGGGTAATGCCCAGCTTGTTGCGGTTCTGCTCGTAGAAGTTGGCTGCCCGGTTCCAGAACTCCCCCTCCACGTCGTTCCGGTACAGGGAATCGGAGCGGTAGCTCTCCAGGCGCTGGCAGGACTCCAGGCGTATCACCTGCGCGCCCATGTCCGCCAGCAGCTTCATGGCATAGGGGATGGCGATCAACTGGCCCATTTCGATCACCCGGACACCGGCGAGGGGACTGGTCATGGTCAGATTACCTCCGTCGCGCGGAACTGTGCGATGTCCGCTTCCGAGTACCCCAGGCGGTCCAGCAGGACTTCCCGGCTGTGCTGGCCCAGGGCCGGGGCCGCCCGGCGCGCTTCCCAGGGGGTGCCGCTCATCAGGAAGGGAGCGCCGGGGAACTTGATGCTGCCCATCTCCGGGTGTTCCAGGTCCACGAAATACTCCCTGGCCTCAAACTGGGGATTGGCCAGGACTTCTTCCGGAGAATCAATGACGCCGAAGATGAACCTGTGCTGGTGGGCCGCGTAGAACATCTCCTGCTTCTTCCTGGACTCGAACACCCGGTCCAGGATTTCTCCCAGCTCTTCGGCGTTGGCCAGGCGTGCCGAGGCGTTGCTGAACTTTTCATCATCCAGCTCCGGCGCGTCCAGAAGCTCGACCATCGCCCCCCAGTCGACCCGGGAAGACACGCCGGGGTTGGGAAGGATATACCCGTCTGAAGTCGCCCGCAGGCGGGTCAGGTCGCCGCTGTGGTTGGGCTGACGCCGCCGCACCCCTCCAAAGTAGGTGTAGTTGTTGGTGACATCGCGCAGCGCCGACGCGATGCTCTCCTGGATGGATACGTCCACATACTGTCCATGCCCGGTCAGCCGCTGGTGGTAGAGGGCCATGAGCACGGCGGATGCGGTGTTGGTCCCCGCCTTGAACTGGGCCTGGCTGAAGGCGTGTTTCAGCGGCTCCCGGTCGTAGCCCCCGAAAATGTACATCAAGCCGCCCAGGGCATACTCCACGATCTCAGTGGCCTTGTAGTCCCGGTAGGGCCCGGTCTGGCCGAAATTGGAAATCGAGGCCATCACCAGCCCGGGGTTGACCGCCCGCAGCGCCGCGTAGTCCAGTCCCAGGGATGGCATGACCCTGGGGGAAAAGTTCTCCACCAGCACGTCCGATTCCCGCACCAGTTCTTTGACTATTTCCTGGCCCAGCCGGGACTTCAGGTTCAGGGTGATGCTGCGTTTACTGGTGTTGAGGTAGAGGAACAGGAGGCTCTTTTCCGTTTCAGGCTCGTCGTGGTAGAAGGGGGGCATCCGGCGGGCCGGGTCTCCCTCCGGCCGTTCCACCTTGGTGACCTCCGCGCCGAAATCGGCCAGCAGCTTAGTGCAATATGGCCCGGCAATGTGATGGGTAAGGTCCAGCACCTTGACCCCTTCCAGCGCTCCTGCCGTCAACTTGCCCTCCATTCTCTACCCGATTTCCGGTAGCCGCCGCCTCGGTGGGTTCGCCTCCCGGCCGGTACCCTCCCATTGTAATGTTTTCGCCATGATTCCACCCGCTCCCCACCCCGATTCAGGGAACGGAGGCCAATCCCCCTTGAGCGGGCCGGCAGGCTTGCCCAACCGGGATGGCGGTATTCTTCGCCCGCATCCCCCTGGGTGTATACTCCGTGCGTATCATACGGGTCGTTCCCGCCATAACCACCGCTTTTTTGTCGAAACGGCCCTCGTTCCGGCGGCCGCCCTTCCCCGGTTCACGGTTTCCCGGTTCACGGTCTCTAATGTTCTCAAGAAAGCAAGTCCATTACGCCTGGATCATCGTGGCCATCGCCGCGGCAATGGGGTTCATCACCTCTTCGATGCGGTTCGCGGCGGCGGCCCTGGTGCCCCACCTGAGCGACCCATCGTCCGGGTTCGGCTGGAGCTACGGCGCAATCAGCCTGGCGTTCAGCCTCCAGTGGATGGTCCTAGGGTTGGCGAGTCCCTGCGTGGGATGGCTGGGAGACCGGTACGGAGTCCGTCGGCTCCTCCTGCTGGGAGCCTTCCTTTTCATTGCCGGCATGATGCTCACCGGCATCATGAGCAACCTGTGGCAATTCTACCTCTTTTTCGGCGTGCTCCTGGGAGTCGCCACCACCATTTTCACCGTGCTGCCGGTGTCCGGTGTCACCCTGTGGTTCAGGAAACACCTGGGAGCCGCCATGGGGGTCGTGTGGTCTTTCCAGGGGATCGGAACGATTGCCCTCCTCATCCTGATTGGCGCGGCATTCGATCAACTTGGAATGAGGTGGATCTTCTGGCTTCCCGGCATAGCGGGGGGCGCCCTGCTGCTGTTGCTGGTCAGGTTCTTCCACAACGTGCCCGCCGACATCGGCCTGCGCCCCCTGGGCGACCTGGGAAACGAGCCGGTTGAAAAGCCCCGAAGGGACGAGGCCGCCAAGATAAGGGCCAGGGTGTTCCTTCAGCAAGCCCAGCGCACCCCCACCTTCTGGAACCTGATCGGCATCCACTACTGGGGATGCATGGGCCACAACATCATCAACATACTGGTGGTGGCCATCGCCGTCGACCGGGGCCTGTCCCTCGGAGTTGCCGCCGGAATCCTGGCAGCCATACAGGGCGTTGGAGTCGTCACCCGGGGAGTCGTGCCCGTTGTGGCGGAAAGGCTGGGCTGCCGGACGATTTGGATCGTGGGCATGTCCCTGCAAGCTTTCCCGCTGCTGCTCGTTCTCTTCTTCCACGATGCCTGGGCCTTCTACCTTTTTGCAGTCCTGCTCGGCATCGGCCAGGGCTGCGAGGTGCCCACCTTCCCCATCGCCAACCGCCAGTATTACGGCAACGTTCCCCAGGGCAGCCTTTTCGGGTGGCAAAACCTGGGCAACGGCCTGGGCATGGGAATGGCGCCGGTATGCGCCGGGTTCCTGTGGGACCTGACCGGGACCTCGGTGGCTCCCCTGGTTATGTCTTTCGCCTTCAGCCTGATGGGGCTCATTTCCGCCTGGATGCTGCCCTCTCCCCGGGCGACGCTGATCCCCGATTGGGAGAGCCACCTGCCTGCCAACATCAGAGCTACCGACTAGCGGGAGGCCCGGAACGCCCGGGAAGACCCGCGCCGGCGTCCCCGGCGAGGCTGCCATCCCCGCGCAGCAATACTGGAGAATAAACAGGAACCTGGAGTAAACTTGCTCCCGAAGAACCTTATCCGCAATGGAGGAGGCCCGGCCATGGTTGAAGCGGATGCGCGAATCCTGCTGGACTGGGATGCTCTGGAGGTCGGCGAGACCTTCGAGACCTATGAGTACCTGCTGACCCAGGAAATGATCGACACTTATCGCCAGGGAGTAATGGACCCGGAGGCCGGCTTTCCCACCATATCCCACAAGGTGGACGTGAAGCAGTACAACGCCAGGTACCGGGACGCCGGTTCGGTGAACGCCCGCTGCGCCTTCTATTGCTACAATCCTCCCGTCGCCGGGAAGAAGATAAAGGTACGGGCCTGGATCGCCGACAAGTACCTGCGCCGGGGCAAGAACTACATCGTCACCGAGGCGGTGTCGGTGGACGAGGACGGCAGGCTGATCGACCGGGTGATTACCCACGAACTGAAGCAGCCGACCGAGGTGGGCAAGAAATGGGGGGGCTGATCCGGAGCTACGCCGCCGGGGATGAGCTGCCGCCCCTGGTGAAAGAGATGACCCAGGAGGCCATCAACCTCTTCGAAGGCAGCGCCGGACAGTCCGGCCCGTCCCAGTTCACCGACGAGGAGACGGCCCGGGAGACCCTCGGCACGGAGGGGACGGTGGCTTCGGGAAGGATGTCCCTGTCCTTCGCCATCGAGATGCTGCGAAGGTTCTTCGGCAGTGAGGTTTACAATCACGCCGGCACGGTTGACCTGCGGTTCCTGCGGCCGGTCCGTCCCGGCGATACCATAACCTTTACCGGGAAGATTGTTGGCGTGACCAGGGAGGTCAACGGGAGCCGGGTTTCCGTTGAGATAAAGGCGGAAAACCAGCGGGGCGACACCACGGGAGCAGGCCAGGGCAGCGCGGTTGTCCCCAACGCCTACCTGCCCCCGGATGAATAGTTCTTTTGAATAGTCCTTGCCGGCGCTGGCATTTCTGCCCCGCCGTCCAGCGCCGAATGCGCCAGGGTAAAGAGCCGAAAAGCACAAACCGCGTTAAAGTCCACGCCAAGTAGGAGGACGCAATGGCTGAATTGCTAGGCATAGGATGTTCCCACGGCCCGATCATTCTGACTCCGCCCGAAGTGTGGGCCAAGGGCAGGGAGCGGCTGTTCGCCCGGGTGCCGGGCTACGAGCCGCCCGCCCAGCTGCTGGAGGAGCTGGGGGATGACAACGGACTGAGCCAGGACATCAGCGACCAGAAGAAGGTCGTCGAGTCGTTTAAGACCATGCGGGACCGCCTCCACGAGTGGGAACCGGATGTCCTGCTGGTCATCGGGGACGACCAGGCCGAGAACTTCCTGCAGGACAACCTGCCTCCCTTCTGCCTGTACACCGGCGCCGAAGTCGACGGCTATCCCTTCCAGCGCCCTGCGGCCCGGACCAACCTGTGGAACGCCGACCCGGAGACCAAGTTCTCCTTCCATTGTCCCAAGGAGTTTTCCAGGGACCTGCGCAACCACCTGATCCGGGACGGGTTCGACATGGCCTCTTCCAGCGCTCTCAAGGGCTGGGACTGGGGCCTGGCCCACGCCATTATCAACCCGCTGGTGTTTCTGGACCCGGAGGGCAAGTTCCCGCTGCTCCCCCTGTTCGTCAACTGCTACGGCGAAGAGGCCGGGCCCGACTACCCGCCGCGGCCCACCCCCAAACGGTGCTACGAGCTGGGACAGGGCATCCGCCGGTTCCTGGACACCAGGGACGAACGGGTGGCCGTGGTGGCGTCCTCCAGTTGGTCCCACAGTTTCCTGGCCCACAAGTTCCAGTGCCGGTCCATAGACATCGAGACCGACCGACGGTACCTGGAACTGGTGCGGACGGGCCAGGGGAGCAAGCTGGCGGGACTCACTCCCGAGGAGCTCCAGGAATCGGGAGACCACGAAATCCTGAACTGGATCATCGGCCTGGGGATCCTCGGCGACATCCCCGCGGAAATCGTCGACGTGCGGGAGTCCCAGACCCAGCTGGCCTACCGGGTGGCGGCTATCTGGAACTGACCGGTTCCCTTTCGGGCCCCATCACCGGGGAATCCGCGTTCCGAGCTTGCGCTCAGAGTTGAATCGCGGCATCCGGCGTGCGGCGTGAATCCGCTTGCCGGAACGCGCCGTATTCATTGACAGTGCTCGCGCGCCGGACGTATCATCGCTGGACTTTACGCGCGGGATTGCAGTTTGCATACGTGCCCGGAACCTGGGACCAATGTGAGGTTGGAACTGGCACCGGCCCCGGGAAGATACAGTGACCTTTGATAAAAGGACTTGCGAACGTGCTGGGAGCCTTGGGTAGAGGACTGGTCAGACCTTTCGTGGTGCTTCCTGTCCTGGCGGCGCTGGGTATCGCCGTTGGCGTAATCGTCGCGGTCAACGTATACCCAGGCAAGCCGCAGATCGGAGTTATCACCCTCCCTTTTACCGTTATTAACGAAGACTCCGCCTTCGTCATAACCAGCTACCTGGACTACGCCCGCCGCAACCCCGACATCAAGGCGGTGGTCATTACGTTGAGCAGCCCGGGGGGAGGGGCGGCTGCCAGTGAGCGGCTTTATCTGGAAACCCGTCGCCTGCGGGAAGAAAAGCCCGTGGTCATGGTGATGAACGGCCTGGTGGCCAGCGGCGGGTACATGATGGCCATGGGCACCAGCCACACCTACGTCAAAACGTCATCGCTGGTGGGGAACGTGGGCGTCATTGCCGGCTCCAATCCCTTCCTACCCTTCGTGCCCCCTGAATTCATCGTGGTGACTGGAAAGTCCAAGCTCCCGGGAGCCACCCGGAGGGAATGGATCGGCCTGGTGGACCTGCTCAAGCAGAGTTTCGTCCAGATGGTGGTGTCGGAGCGCGGTGAGAAGCTGGCAGTTTCCCCCGAAGAGCTGGCGGAAGGCAGGCTGTACTCGGGCATTGAGTCGGTCCGGCTGGGCCTGGCTGACGAGATCGGGGACGACTCCGCGGCCATCGAGAAGGCCGCCGACATGGCCGGCATATCCAACTACGAACTGCTGGATGTGAATACCGAGGTCAACCGGATATTCGTCCAGAAGATCCGGCGCATATTCGCCGAGTCGGACTCTGGAGAGGTGGACGGGATACTCTCGGCGGCCCTCGGCATGCCCTACGGTTCGCCAAATGTTCCCGGAGCCGCTGCTTCCGGCCCGGGTGTTCCCCCTTCGGGGCGGACCGAACCGGTCACCCTGATGGAGTTGAACCGGCTGGCGGTTACCGGCGCTTTGACCCACCCGGAAGGCGACCCGTTCCCCGAACTGCCGCTGGAGATCAAGCCCCCCGAAATCTATTACCTCTACACCGGGTACACCGGCGAGACCGAACCCGGGGACCCGACAGCCCTTGACACTCCTTAAAGTTCTCTCCTACCTGCTGGTCCCAGTGGCGGCGGCTGTCGTGGTGTTTGTCGCCTGGCTTTTCTATTTCAAGCCGGGGTCCGCGTACAGCCCGCCGGAAACGGAGATGTTCCCCTTCGAACAGTTGACGGTAAACACTCCGGTCAATGGCCAGGTGGAGTTCACCGATTCCCCCCGGGTTGGGGGCGCGCGGGGGACGCTGGTGGTGGACCATGCCCACCGGAACATTCTCCTGCCTGGAGAACTGACCCAGCTTATTTCCCGGGTTGCGGATCGGGGCTTCGCCATTGAATACCTGGAACCGCCGGCTAGGAATTCCGTTGCCAACCCCTCGGCCGCGCTGAATGCCAAACTGGCCGAGGCCAGCAGCCTGCTCATCGTGTCGCCCTACCAGTCCTATACCCGGGAAGAGGTGTTCGCTGTCCAGAAATTCCTGGAGCGCGGCGGACGGGTGCTGGTGGTTGCCGAACCTTCCCGGCCCAATGACGTCAACAGCATCGCCGGCCCTCTTGGCTTGGAGTTCCAGCCCGACTACCTGTTCAACTCGGTTGATTATGACCTCAACTTCCAGCACATTATTGTCCGGCAGTTTCAGCCCCATGAGATAACGTCCGGGTTGGATGAAATCATCCTGCACTCCACCGGAACGGTAAGGTCGGCCGGGTCCGGCCTGGCCTTCACCGACGAAAACACGGAATCGTCTCTTTACGGCAAGGCCACCGGCGCGTCCCCCATCGCCACCGGCGAGAACCGGAACGTGGTCGGCGTCTACGACCTGACCTTCATGGTGCCGCCCAACAACCTGGTGGCCGACAACAACCGGCTGGTTTCCAACCTGGCCGACTTTCTCACCGGGGGCCAACGGGAGTTTGTCCTGGTCAACTTCCCCGACTTCTTCGAAGGAAGTGTGGATATTGTCCTCGGGGATTCCTCCCTCATTTCCCAGGGCACTTCTCTCCGCCACTCCCTCGGAAATCTGCAGGTGAGCGCGCAACTTCGGGAAGAAGAAGACCTGGCGGCGGACACCGTGTTCCTGGGACTGTTCGACCATGCTGAGCAGGTTGCGGTCTACCTGGAAGCCAACGGCATCAGGGTCGATGATGAAATCAGCCTTCCCGGAGCTTCCGGCGTCTCCAGGGAAAAGACAGCCGTCGTAACGCTGTTCCAGACCGGCGACCGGCAGGTCCTGTTAATCCTGGGAGACACGGCGGAGGCCGTTTCCAGCGCCATATCCAGGGTGACGGCAGGTACTCTCCAGCGGGGATTGGTCAACGATTCGGTAGGGGTGTACAAGACACAATGAGATTGAAGACTTGCCTGCTGCGGGTAATGGCCTGTGGCGTCATTGCGGTCCTGTTTGTGGGATGCGCTGAAACGGCCCCTCCTGCGGACGGCCTCCTTTCCCGGGAAAGCGCAGCCGCACCGGCTCCAACCCCGGTGCCGCCCTCTGCCATAGCGTCTGCCAACGAGTTTGCCGAGGCCCAGGCCAACATCCAAGCCGACTGGGACGCCTACCACCAGCAGTTCGACTCGTGGCGGGCTGGCTTGACCTCGTGCAGCAGGAATGCCGCGGAGATGAGCCTGCGGGGATTTGCCTCTGATGCCGCCGGCATTTCGTCTCTTGTCCTTGACCTCCCCAGGTCGGCGGACACCCGGGCCCTGGCCGACCTGCTTGTGGAAGCCGGCGAGGGGGAAGAAACCGCCTTCCGGCGCCTGAGCATCCAGTGGCAGCCCGGCACAGTCTCGCTTTTTGAAGCGGTGGATGAGGCCCGATTCGCCTCCAACGCCGCCCAAACCTCCGTCGCCGACGGCCTGTACGACCTGACTTTCATTGACCCGGACATCCAGGACACTCTCGACGAATTCTCCTCGGAGTTCGAGAAGGTCGCGGACGAGTGGGCCGAACTGGAGAACGACTACCAAGCAGTCCGCGACGGGCAGAACACGATGTCGGCGGAGGAGTCCATCGATGGCCTGAACGGTGTTGTGACCGACCTTAAAGACGTCAGGAGTGACATTGAAGAACTGCCCTCGTCGGCTGTTACCGACCGTCTGGTCAAGGACATGTTGGATGCCGTGGACGACCAGATTGACGCTCTGCAGGCGCTCATAGGCGATTTCGAGGGGGGCGGCAAGGGGGAGGAAACCTCTTCCAGCAAATCGGCAGACAAGTCCGGGCAGCCTTTGACCCGCTCTTCGTTGTTCGTCCTTCCGCCCACGCCTCCCGGAATCCAGGGTGGCAGTCCGTTGCCCAGCTCCCAGGAGCAGGACCCCGATCCGCAGATTCAGATTGACCCGCCTGAGGGTACTCCGGGAGAAGAAGAACCGCCTCCGGCTGCGACCCCGACCCCGGACGGCGGGAACGGCGCGGGTACTACCGATGTCTCTTTCGACGATGCCGACGACGCCTTTGCCGACGCGGCTGGTGTCCGGTCCGATGTTCGGACCAGGATTGAGGAGATTATGGACAACCCCGACGAGGGGCTGGATGTAGACCTGGAAAGCGTGAAGGAGTTTGAAGCGGCCTATGAGGACTTGGTGAAGGCGTGGGACCGGTTCCACGCCGGCTACACCGATTGGCGGACGACGGATGGCGGCTGCGACCGGGAACAGGTCGCCGGGGCCTTGGCCGGGTTCTCCGAAACTCTGGGCGGGATCGCCTTCGCCGTGCGCGCCCTGCCGCGGGACTCCTTCTTGAGGCCAATGGGGAACGCGCTGAACGATGCCGTGCAACAGGAGCAGGAGGCGCTGCGGGTGCTGGGGTACGACTGGCGCCCCTTTAGCACCGACGCCTTCCGCGCTTTCGACGAGTCCCGCAGCAGGTCGCTGGAACTGCGCCGCGAGACCGAGGTAAGGGTTGACGAGCTTCTGACCCGCTTCGGCAGCGGCTAGCCCGGACAGACATCTTCAAAGACACCAACCGGTCTGCGAGTTGCCATCGCAGGCCGGTTTCAGTTTCGGCCGCGGGTTCTTGCAATGCCGGCTGCGGAGCGGCTAGGCTCCGGTGATGACCTGCTCGCAGACCTCCGCCGCCTGCAGGATCTCGGGAAGCAGGGCGGTTTCCTCTCTGGTGTGAAACCCCCGAACGCCGATGCCCACCGGCAGGGCGGCGATGCCCCGCTCGAAGAACACGTTGGCGTCGGACCCGCCGCCGCTGGCCTCCAGCACCGGCTTCATACCGCATGCCGACAGGGCCCGCGCGATGGTGTCCACGGCCGGGTTGTCCGCCCCCACGCTGTACGAGCGGTAGGCGTTGCGGATGTCCAGGCGGATTTCGGCCCCGGGGAACCGCGCCCCAACCTCATCGCAGACCTGCCGGAATTCGCCGGTGACCCGTTCCAGCTTGTCCCAGTCCCGGCTGCGGATTTCGCCGTCGAGGAAGGCTTCCTCGGGGACGACGTTGCGCTTCAGGCCGCCCTCCAGCCGCCCGACGTTGGCGGTGGTTTCGGCGTCAATGCGCCCCAGGGGAAGCTGGGTCATGATGTGCCCGGCAATGACCAAGGCGGAGATACCCTTTTCCGGTTCCAGCCCGGCATGGGCCGCCCGGCCCCGGATGGCGGCCTGCACGATGTTCTGGGAAGGGGCGGATACGGTGATGCGGTTGACCTCGCCCTCGCCGTCAAAGACGATGCCCCGGCGGGCGGTGAGAAGTCCCATGTCCATGTTGCGGGCTCCGTTCAGACCTCCCTCCTCCGCCCGGCTGAAGGCGATCTCCACCGGCAGGTGCGGGCGGCCCGATTCCACCACCGAGGTCAGGGCCTCCAGGATGATGCTGACGCCGGCCTTGCAGTCTCCCCCCAGGATGGTGCTGCCGTCGGAACGTAGGATGTCGCCGTCCAGGACCGGGTTGATGCCCCGGCCCGGCTCGACGGTGTCCAGGTGGGCGGAGAGCATGACCGGCTCACCCGCCCCGGGGAGCCGCGCGATGACGTTCCGGAAGGAGTCATGCTCCACGGCGCATCCCAACGACTGGAGGCGGGCCGACACCTCGGCGTCCATGGCGTCCTCCTCCCCGGTGGGGCTGTCGATGCGTATCAGGTCCATAAGGGTCTGGACGAGGCGTTCCCGGTCAGCCACGATGGCCTCCTTCATATCCCGGGCAAACCCGGCGGATAATTGGAGCCAGTATAGGGTACGAAGGAAGGGTTTAGAAGCGGCCCAGGCGGTTTGGGGCACGAAAAGAAGAGGGAGAGCTCAAGCTCTCCCCCAAATGTTTTGTCGCTGGACCCTCTTGTCGGTTGTCCGGGTGCAGTCACTCTTCCGGTTCCCGCTCCCGTCTTTCCTGGTGGACCCTTTCCGCCGTCTTGGCATCGGTCAAGGCCTGCACCTTGGAATTCCGCCACGGTCCCACCGGGATGATGCACTGTCCCGCTCCACCTTTCACCTGGATGTACCCCTGGAACCTGGCGGGCTTCCGGCGCGATTGACGAATGCCAGCGGTTACTGCGCGGTCTTTAAGCCACATATCGCCGCTCCTGGTTGAGACGTCACCGCCGCCTCCCCGCAGCCGCACTCCTATTGTCAACCTGTATTGTTAACGGTAAATTAACCCCCGGTTAATGTACATACTCATTATAACATATTGTGATATTAGGAGGGTTGTGGCAGGGTTGGGGTTGCGCCTGTCACGGGAGAAACGGGCCGGGGCGGCGGTTTTCCGGGCAGGCGGGCTGCTCCTTGCCAGACCGGGGGCCGGTGGTTATGATTCCGGCAGTCCCACGCTCCCCGGCCCGGCCGCAGGAGGCGGTTCTTTCGGGGTCCCGGGTTTCCCGATACTTGATTGCAGGAGGTCTTGCCATGGTAGCCAGGAAAGGCTCGGCGGTGATGATGGTGTTCGTGGACATCGACGCGGAAATGGATGCGGACTTCAATGCCTGGTACGACCAGGAGCACATAGGCGACCTGCTCGGTATGCCCGGTTTCCTCAACGCGGGCCGGTACCAGGCCCTGAAGGGCGGGCCCCGCTACCTGGCCTGCTACGAGCTGGAGTCGGTGGAGGCTCTCCAGACCCCGGAGTACCTCAAGTTCCGCAACGAGCCATCGGAGTGGACGAGGAAGATGTCCCTCTCGGTGAACGGCCGCAGCTATGTCCGCAACATCTGCACCCAGATCTATCCCCAGGAGATCGACCCCAACGGCACCGGGCGGGGGATGGCCCCGGCCCTGCAGGTCGGGCGGATGGACGTTCCGTCGGACATCGAGGACAAGTACAACGAGTATTACGACACGGTGCGGACGCCGGCCAACCTCGAGGTGCCGGGGTGCATCGCGGTGCGGCGGTACCATGTGGTGGAAGGCAGTCCCAAGTACACCACCATCTACGAGTTCGAGCATGAGAAGGTCCCCGAGACCGCGGTGTGGACCCAGCGCCGGGGCGAAGACCGGATGCACGAGTACATCGGCGGCACCTACGGACACGCTCCCGGGTCGCCGGGAGTGTACCGCCGGATACTGCCGGCCCGGTCCTTCTGATGCAGCGGTGCCGGTCCCTCTTCGGGCCTGATATCCCACATCAAATCTGAAAAAGGAAAGCCCCCGGTGGTCAGCCGGGGGCTTTTTCTTGTCCTGCCTTCACCTGGCGGAGAGTTGGCCGGCGGGCTTAACAACTGTTTCAAAAGTCCCTTCCCCCTTGACGGGGGAAGGTTAGGATGGGGGTGATAGGGTTAGTTTTGAGATAACTTCTTAGAAGGGGGACAGGTCGTTGTGCTCGTCCCCGGAGGACCCGTTGCCGCTGCTGGCGGGCTGGGGGATCACCGTGGGCTGCGCCGGCAGCTGGGGGGCTGGCGCTTGGGACTTCTCCGCGGCCAGCTTGTCCGGGGAGACCACCTGGGCCAGGATGAAGTTGGCCACGTCCCGGCGCAGCGGCTCCTTGAGGTCGCAGCTCCGCAGGTAGCCGAAATCCGGGTCCAGTTGGTCGATGAGCTGCTTGATCCGGGTCTGGCCGTGGCGGCTGGCTACCAGGTACTCGACGGTCTGGGGGTCCCGGCCCATCTCCTTCTGCTGCTCCCCCAGCTCTTCCAGTTCCTGCTCGTAGTCCATCTGGTCCACGACGCCCATGGCGTGATATGCCGCCTTGCGGTGGTTGTCGATCTCCTTCAGCGCCGAGTACAGCGAGAATACCAGCCGGGATACGGTGTCCAGGTTGGCCGGAATGGCGGCCTGCTTTTCCGAGGCGGCCAGGATTTCCTGCTCGGCCAGGTCGAGGGCGTTGCGCCGGTTAAGCTCCCGTTCCTCCTGCCGCTGGATCTTGGCAATCCTTTCCCGCAGCGCCGGGGCCTGGGAGGCGAGGTGCTCCAGCCGGCTCACTTCCTGTGCGGCTTCTTCGGCCCGCCGCAGTTGTTCCTCGAGCGTCGAAGTGTTCAGGTCTACCATACTCTGTCTCCTTAGGTTTCGTAGTGGATTCTCCCGCGCCCGGGGATGAGCCCCTGGATCGCTCTCCCGCCGCCGCCCCTGCCGGCCGGGGTAATGGTCATAGGATGATTACGGTTCGCCCCGGCGCCGTTATCCGGCGGCGCCGGGGCTGGTGGCCTGGCCACGGGGATTGGGCAAGCCTTGCCGGTCTTGCTTGCCAGTCTTGAAGGAGGGCCTTGCAGCCGGGGAATTTCAGTCCCCGGGTCACCTCATCCACCGCATCACATCCACCTGTCGGGACCTGTTCCAGGGAGATGGCTCCGCAAAGAACCTGGGAAGCCGGACCAAATGGTCAGCAGGACCGGCCGTTGGGCGCCGCATCTATCGCAGGCTCGTTGAAATCCATTAAAGCGTACCGTCTTCCGGCGGTTCAAGGGATTTGTCAACAGGAATCGGGGAATATTCAATCGATATGTAAAGCGGCCGCCAGCCCACTCGGTAATCGTGCCCCAATACCGGGAGCGGCGGGTTATAATGCCCCGGTCACACCCACATCTACCCGCCCAAGTCAACCTGCCCAAGTCAACTTCCTAAGGAGGGTTCTATGCCCATTGAGCAACTGGCTCCCGAGTTGGAGCAGATAGTTTCGTCCGACGCCGAGATCAGGGAGCTGGGCTCCGGGTTCGGCGGGGACCAGGGCCCGGCGGAAGGGCCGCTGTGGTGGCACGAAGACGGCTATTTGCTGTTCAGCGACATCCAGAACAACTGCCGCATGAAGTGGTCGGAATCCGGCGGGCTGACCGTGGCCCATGCCCCCACCAACCGCTCCAACGGCCTGACCCGCGACCTCCAGGGACGGCTGCTGGCCTGCGAGCACGACAGCCGCCGCGTAACGCGCACCGGCCACGACGGCAGCATCACCGTCGTCGCCAACAGCTTCCAGGGACGCCAGCTCAACCGTCCCAACGACGTGGTGGTCAAGTCCGACGGCAGCATCTACTTCACCGACCCCTGGACCCACCGCCGTCCCCGGGAGCAGTGGGAGCTGACCTTCTCCGGGGTATACAGGGTGTCCCCCGACCTGGGAACCCTGACCCTGCTGGTGGGGGACTTTCTCACCCCCAACGGGCTGGCCTTCACCCCGGATGAAAGCGTGCTCTACGTCAACGACAGCCGGCGGGGACACATCCGAGGCTTCACCGTTGCGCCGGACGGCACCCTGGACCTGTCGACGGACCGGGTGGTGGCCGACCTGACCGGCCCGGAGCCGGGCATTCCCGACGGGATGAAGGTGGACGTCGAGGGAAACATCTACTGCGGCGGTTCCGGTGGGTTGTGGATCATGGACTCGTCGGGGAAGCACCTGGGCACGGTGGTCCACGGCCAGCCCGCCACCACCAACCTGGCCTTCGGCGGCGACGACTGGAAGACCCTGTTCTTCACCACCCGCACCACGATGGGCAGCGTCCAGTGCAAGATCGCCGGGATTCCCGCTCCGACGGACCGGTAACCGGCCGGCCCGGCAACCAACCGCGAATCTGCGAAGGGAGGTAAGCCATGCCCATCGAGAAGCTTTCCAATGAACTGGACCGCCTGGTTTCCGCGGATGCGGAGATAAAGCACCTCGCCGACGGCTTCGGCGGCGACAGCGGGCCCGCCGAGGGGCCGGTGTGGTGGACCGACGGCGGCTTTCTGCTGTTCAGCGACATTCACAACAGCCGCCGGATGAAGTACACGCCGGAGGGCGAGCTTTCCGTCTACCGGGAGCCGACCAACCAGGCCAACGGCCTCACCCGCGACCCGTCGGGGCGTCTGCTGGCCTGCGAGCACCAGTCCCGCCGGGTCACCCGGGAGGAACCGGACGGGAGCATTACAGTGGTTGCCAGCAGCTACCGGGGAGGACGCCTGAACCGGCCCAACGACGTTATCTGCAAGTCGGACGGCAGCATCTACTTCACCGATCCTGGCTTTCCCACTCCCGGGCTGGACCTGGACTACAACGGGGTATTCCAGGTTTCGCCGGACCTGGGGACCATCACCCTGATAGTATGGGACTTTGCCCGTCCCAATGGGCTGGCCTTCTCGCAAGACGAAAGCGTACTCTACATCAACGACAGCCGCCGGGGACACATCCGCGCCTTCAACGTGGAGCCCAACGGTATGCCCGCCCTAGCCTCGGACCGGCTGTTTGCCGACCTGAGCGGGGACCGTCCAGGCAACCCGGACGGGATGAAGGTGGACCAGGAAGGGAATGTGTACTGCGGCGGTTCCGGCGGAATCTGGGTGATGGACCCGGAGGGGAACCACCTGGGGACGATTGTCCACGGCTACCCGGGCACCACCAACATGGCCTTTGGCGGTGACGACTGGAAGACCCTCTACTTCACCACCCGTCATACACTGGGCAGCGTTCGGGTGAACGTAGCCGGGGTTCCGGTGCCATCGCCGGGGGCGTAGGCACGCCCACACGAGGGGCTGGCGTGTTAATATCCAACCATCCGGCCCGACGCTGCGGCCGGATAATGGGCCAAATGTGCACCATATAAAGGAATGGAGGACGTTATGAAACTGCTGAGACTGTCCCGTATCGACCACGAACCCATCGCCACCGCCACGCCCATCGAGGGCTGGACCGGGGGAGAGGTGAGCCGCACCCGCCAGCCGCTGCTTCCCGAGGGAGCCAGCGAGTGGTTCAGCAGCAGCGTGGTCAACTTCGGCAAGGGCTGCACCACCGGCTGGCACACCCACGCCACCGACCAGCTTCTGGTCATCACCAGCGGCAACGGCATCGTCGCCAACGAGCACGAGTCCCACCATGTCAGCGTGGGAGACGTGGTCCAGATTTTGCCGGGGGAGAATCACTGGCACGGCGCCAGGGCCGACTCGTCCATGGCCCACATCACCATCACCGGCATCGTCCGCTAGCCGGTTCGGCAACCAACGCGGTGCGGGTGGAGGGGTATCGATGCGTCACTGCGATATGCGCTCCACCCCCGCCGCAGGTTCTCGGAAGAGCAATCCCGGCGGGCCATTATGAACAGGAGCCGAGTCTCTGTTGGCTCTTTGATTGGCGTCGTGCTGGTGGCGTTGGGCGCCATGTTCCTGCTGGAAAACTCGGGCCTATTGGGTCCCGACGCCCGCATCGTTGCCACCTATTGGCCGGCGTTCCTTATTGCCGTGGGGCTTTGGGGGCTTCTGGCGGGTGGCTTTCGCTTCCGTTTCTTCCCCCTGGTCATCCTGGCAGTGGGGGTAGCCTTCCTGCTGTCCAATCTCGACCTGCTGGATTGGAGCGGCAGGTTGATTTGGCCGGCGGTGCTAATAGTCGTCGGACTGGCTTTGCTGTCCTGGCAGAGGTTCTCTCCCCGCCGGGGCCGACGTTCCTCCCGCAACTCCCAGGTATCGGCAGAAGTCATCGAGAGCGGGAGCAGCGCGGGACAAGAAGAGACCCAGGGCAGGGAGCGGGGGAGAGAATTCCGGGCCAGCCATTTCTTCTCCGGTGGCAAGGAGCAGGTGACCTCCCCGGAGTTCAGCGGCGGAGAAATCTCGGCTGTCTTCGGAGGCGTGGAGCTGGACCTGCGCGACGCCGGACTGGCCCACGGAAAAGCTGTCCTGGAAGCCACCGTGGTCTTCGGAGGGCTGGAACTGCGCGTTCCCCGGGAATGGCGGGTCGCTATCGAGACCACCACCCTGTTCGGTGGCACGGAAGTGGAGCGCTCCCAACCCGGCCCGGACCAGGCCAGCGGCGAGTTGACCATTACCGGCACTGTGGTCTTCGGCGGCATAGAGGTGAAGGATTAGAAGCCGTTTCGAGCTAATGACCTTCTGCCTTACCGGCAATAACCTGGGGTAGGGGAGGGTCTCGAGTACCTTACCCGTATGAAATCTAACTCCCTTTCCGGCGCCGCTGTTGCCGCCTTCGTCCTGCTGGCCGGTGGCGGACTGCTCCTCCTGGGAAACCTGGGATTCCTGGGCGAGTCCTTCACCACCGGCGGGTTTCTCCGCAAGTACTGGCCCGTCATACTGGTCTGCGTGGGTCTCTGGCGGTTCGCCGCCGACGGATACCGGCTGGGCTGGAAGTCCGGCCCGCTGCTGGCGGTGGGGGCCGCGATGCTGTGTTACAACCTGGGCTGGATACGGCTGAATCCCCGCTTCATGCTTCCGCTGGTCCTCATCGCTCTGGGCGGGCTGGTGCTGTTCACCATCCGGAGGGTGTACCGCCGAAACTGACCTACGTGTGGGAAGCACCTCGGCTATAATGGAAAGGCGCCCCAAGTCCCACGACTCCCGGAGGACCACCGTGGCTGTCAAACTGAAGCCCTACGAGCAGGAATGGCTCGATGAATACGAGGAAGCCCTCCGGCAGAAATACGCCGGGGTGTTCGACCGGCTGTTCACTTTCGACCGGGCGGACAGCAAAATTCACATCCCGAAGTACATGGTCAACGTCGTGGTGATCCTGAAAAAGGGAGACCGCGAGATCATCAGGGGCGTCGAACTCCTGGCGCAAGAACTGGCACTGTTAACCGAGGCGTTTCCGTTCACCTTGGTCTATACAAAAGAAGATTGGGAGCGCCGGAAACGGGAACACAGGCTGCCGTTCCTCCGGTTGCCCTCCGAGGATTAGGCACATCATCGCCCAAAATATGGCAGCGGAATGGCGGCGGGCGGCGGAATGTTTGGGGGCCGCCCGGATGTGCATGGACGCAGGTTTTTACGCCGATTGTGTTTCCCGGACATATTATTCCATGATGCATGGGGCGAAGGCAGCTCTGGAGTCCCGGCAAATCAGCCCCACTAGTCATCGGGGGCTAAGGAATCAATTTGGTCTCCATCTAGTGCGGACAGGTCTGATCGAAGCCGAGTGGAGTTTAAGAATCGCTGACTCGTTCAGGGCGCGTCTATCGGCAGATTACGACGCGACAGCCGTGTTTGACGAGACGAACGCGCGCGAAGCATGCGAAGCTGCCGCCGCTTTCCTCGACCGTATTCGTTTGTTGCTCCCGCCCGAAGTTTCGGGGGACAGCACTGCCGGCCGCCCCTGAATCTTCCAGGGTGTTCCAGCGGTTGCCCGACGCTGCGCCTTGGGTTAAGCTCAAGCCGAGCCCACAGGAGAGGGCCCGCAGGATAGGAATCGAATCGGGTCGTACCTGCCGTCAATTCAAGAAGGAGGAAGCGTATGGACCTGGTGGAAGAACAGCTTCGCAATAGCAAGGTCATTGCCGTTGTGGGGCTGTCCGACAATCCCGACCGGCCCAGCTACGGCGTGTCCCGGTACATGCAGGAACAGGGCTACCGGATTATCCCGGTGAACCCGATGATCGAGGAAGCGCTGGGGGAGAAGAGCTACCCGGACCTGAAATCGGTGCCCGAACCCATCGACATGGTGGACATCTTCCGCCGGTCCGAGCTGGTGCCGCCGGTGGTGGACGAGGCCATCGAGGTGGGGGCCAAGTACATCTGGATGCAGGACGGCGTGGAACACGCCGAGGCGGCCGCCAAGGCCGAAGCCGCCGGCATCCCGGTCATCCAGAACGATTGAACCCTCCGCCAGCACAAGCGCCGGTTCGGCGCGAACTAGAAATTATCTCCACGCGGGCGAGGGGAAAACGTATGCCGTCGTGGCCGGGACCAGCAGTCCCGGGGCCATGGCCTGAAGGCGTTGCGCCTTGACATTCACCCCCCGCGTGGTATCATTTATAATCATTCAAAGGTAGAAGTCGTTTACGAAAACCACCCGAACAGGGCGGCGAAAAAGCGGCTTTTTCCTGCGTGACTGCGGGAAACCGTAGCCATGACTCGACGGTCGGCGTCGATACGGGCCAATCGGAAGTAAGCGGGTGCTGTCCGGCACGCCGGACAGGTTTCCGGGACAACCGTGGCCCACCGTGTGCAAACCCGTCGAAAGCGAATTAACCACGGCAAAATTAAACAGGAGGACCGGAATGGCAGAACAAGATCTCGCGTTAATGGCTCACCTGATGCGCCGCGCCGGGTTCGGTGCGTCGTATGAGGAACTGGAACAGCGGGCCGCCAAGGGATACGAGGCGACCGTTGAAGAGCTCCTCAACCCGGAAAGCCAGCCCGACCTGGAAATGGACCTGCTGGAGCGCCGGTTCATAGACTGGAAGGAAATGAACGCCCTGGAAATCAACCAGGCGTACCTGACCTACCGGATGATCAACACCGAGCGCCCCCTCCAGGAGAAGGTCGCCCTCTTCTGGCACGGCATCTTCTGCACTGGCAACTCCAAGTGCGAGCATGGCCGGCAGATTCAGCTCCAGTTGGACATGTTCCGCAACCAGGGCATGGGCAAGTTCGACGAGCTGCTCCGGGGCCTGGCCCGCGACCCGGCCATGGTGTTCTACCTGGACAACTGCATGAGCCACAAGGGCGCCATCAACGAGAACTGGGGACGCGAGCTTCTCGAGCTCTTCTCCATGGGCGTCGGCATGGACGATGAGGCCAACTACTCGGAGGACGACGTCAAGGAAGCCTCCCGCGCCTTCACCGGCTGGACCATCACCAACGCCATCCCCCGCTACCCCTACGGCCGCTACGAGGCCCAGTTCATCTACAACCGCTACGACCACGACGACGAGGAAAAGACCTTCCAGGGCGAGACCGGGAACTTCGATGGTGACGACATCATTAACATCATCTGCAAGCAGCCCTCCGCCGCCCGCTTCGTGGCCCGCCACCTCTACAACTTCTTCGTGGCGGACGAGGTAGAGGTCCCCGCCTGGCAGCGCACGCCGCCCCGGGATCCCGAGACCATCAAGATGCTCGAAGACGTTTACTTCGACACCGGCTACGACGTCGGCGAGATGCTCCGGGCCCTGCTGAACTCCGACGCCTTCAAGAACGCCCGGTTCGAGAAGGTGAAGAGCCCCACCGAAGTGGTCATCGGCACCATGCGCCTGGTCAAGGACTTCACCTCCCCCAAGGTGGGCCTGCAGCCCCTGGCCAATAACATCCGGTACATGGGCCAGGACCTGATGAATCCCCCCACCGTTGAAGGCTGGCACACTGGCAAGGAGTGGATCGACAGCGGCACCCTGGTGGAGCGGATCAACTTCGCCGCCGACCAGGTGGGCAACACCGACCTCCCCGGCGTCCAGGACATCATCAACCGCCTCGGCTCCGAGAACGTGAGCGACCCCGCGGCCCTGGTGAACCGGTGCCTGGAACTGGTGGGCAGCTACCAGTTGGCCGGCGAGACCCTGGAGTACCTCATCGACCACGCCGCCAAGGGCGGCCCGGTCAGCCCCGGCACCGAGGAGTACTCCAACCGCGTGGCCGAGATCCTGCAGCTCATCGTGGCGACCCAGGAGTACCAGTTCGCCTAGTCGCCCCGGACCAACCCAGAGACTCCATCACTTACAAGGAGAACAGGACATGACTTCTACCAAGAAAGACCCGGTGCTGGTAGTCCTTCAGCTGTCCGGGGGCAACGACGCCATCAACACGCTGGTGCCCTACGGCGACCCCCTCTACTACGACCACCGGCCCTCCGTCCGCACCCCCGAGGACCAGGTCCTCAAGCTCAGCGACAAGGTTGGCTTCAACCCCAACATGGGCCCCCTGAAGAGGCTCTATGACGAGGGCAAGGTTGCGGTCATCCAGGGCGTTGGCTACCCCAACCCCAACCGCTCCCACTTCCGCTCCATGGACATCTGGCACACCTGCGAGCCCGACACCCAGGGGACCGAGGGCTGGCTGGGCCGGACCATCAAGGACATTGACCCCAACAAGGAGAACGTGCTGACCGGCGTCAACTTCGGACGCGGACTTCCCCGCGCCCTGGCCGCCCCCGGCGTTCCCGTCGCCTCCGTCGGCAACCTGGCCACCTACGGCGTGCTGACCGGCATTGACGGCGAGGACCAGCGGGCCGACGCTCTCGACGTCTTCTCCCGCATCTACTCCCCGACCCTCGGCCGCGGCATGGTCGTCGACTACCTGTCCCAGACCGGCATGGACGCCCTCAAGGGCGCCGACATCCTGGCCACCGCCCCCGAGTCCTACTCCTCCACCGTGGAGTACGGCGACGACGTGGTGGGACAGTACATGAAGAACATCGCCCAGGTGCACCTGGCCGGATTCGGCACCCGGGTGCTCTACACCACGGCCCCCTACAACAGCTTCGACACCCACGCCGGCGAGCTCATGGCCCACGCCGACCTGTGGACCAAGACCTCCAACGCCATCGCCGACTTCTACGACGACGTCAAGCAGCATGACGCTGCCGACAACGTCGTCATGCTGGTCTTCACCGAGTTCGGCCGCCGGGTCCACGACAACGGCTCCGGCACCGACCACGGCTCCGGCGGCGTCGCCTTCGTGGTGGGCGAGAACGTCCAGGGCGGCCTCTACGGCGAGTACCCGTCCCTCGAAGAGGAGAAGCTGCTGGAAGGCGACCTGCACTACAACAACGACTTCCGCAGCATCTACACGACCATTCTCGAGAACCACATGGGCATGGACGCCCAGCCCATCGTGAACGGCAACTTCGAGAAGTTCGCCTTCATCTAGGCCAACGCCAGTCCGCCTTCCCCCCGCCTCATCGCGTGGGGGAAGGCGCCGGCAACCATCACATTCGCGAGGTGAGAATGACTACTCAGACTCTGAGTGTAACCCTCCAGTATGACAAGACCATCGGCCGCGCCGAGTTCGGCGGGCCGGGGTTCCGCAACCCGGTGGCGGTGGCTCTGGGCGAAGACGAGACGATGTACGTGCTCAACCGCTCCTATGACTACCGTCCCGACGGCAAGCGGATCACCATCTGCACCGTCGACGAGGACTACGTCGGCGAGTTTGCCCGCGGCGTCACCACCCAGGGCGACGGCGAGCCCGTGGCCTGGGACGGCGCACTGATCTGGCCCACCGCCATCGCCCTGGACAGCGAGGGGAAGGTCTACGTGGCCGACGAGGCCCTGGACCGCATCTCCATCTACACCCCCGACGGCGATTACCTGAGCAAGTGGGAACGCTCCGGCTCCGGTCCGGGCGAGTGGGATCATCCCTCCGGCTTGGCCTTCGGCAAGAACGACGTGCTCTACATGGTGGACAGCAACAACAACCGCATCCAGAAGCTGACCAAGGACGGAGAGTTCATCTCCCAGTGGGGCAGCGAGGGCAGCGGCGACGGCCAGTTCAACATGCCCTGGGGCATCGCCCTGGACAAGCACGACAACGTCTACGTCGCCGACTGGCGCAACGACCGCATCCAGAAGTTCGACAGCGACGGAAACTTCCTCCTGGCCTTCGGTTCCTCCGGAGACGGTGAGGGCCAGTTCAACCGTCCCACCGACGTGGCCGTAGACCCGGACGGCGACATCTACGTCGCCGACTGGAACAACGACCGGCTCCAGGTGTTCGACCCGGACGGCAACTTCCTCACCCTGACCACCGGCGAGGGGACCCTGTCCAAGTGGGGCACCAACAAGCTGGACGGCGGCAACCCCGAGATGTGGCACGAGCGCTCCATCGCCCAGGGCATCGAGCGCGAGAAGGACTTCTGGGGCCCCGTTGGCGTGGCCTGTGACAGCCAGGGCCGCGTCTTCGTGGTCGAGTCCGCCCGCTCCCGCATCCAGATCTTCCACAAGCAGTACCCCGTGTTCTATGCACCGGGCGAGAACGGCGCCAGCGGCCGCCTGTAAGCCACCGGCCCCGTAGACCACTCCCCGGCGCAACACCGGAAAAACCGCCCCGCCCATTCGCAAGGATGGGCGGGGCGCTCTTGTTATACTGAATGTAGCAGTTAATTTCCCTGCCTCCAATTTGGATTGGACTGCTAGTAGTACAACAGCTTTGAATTGATGGATAATAGGTTGTACTGATGAGGGGATAGGTTAATAGTCAAGGTGATGTTGGGAGGATGGGTATGCCAGCCAAGAAGCACCGGGTCAGGCTTAGTGCGGAGGAGCAAGAGGAACTTAAGGGGCTGGTGTCCCGGGGACGGGCGGCGGCATACCAGCAGACCCATGCCCGGATTCTGCTGCTGGTCGATGAGGCCCAGGATGGCGGGGCGATGAAGGACGAGGAGATAGCCCGGGTCCTGAAGGTGGGCAGCGCCACGGTGGAACGGGTGCGCCGCCGCTGTGTGGAGGAGGGAGTAGAGGCCGCCCTGGGCCGCCGGCGGCAGGTCAACCGTCGTCCGAGAAAGCTGGACGGCGATGGCGAGGCCCGCCTGGTGGCAATGGCCTGCTCCCAGCCGCCGGAGGGCCGTGCCGGCTGGACGCTGCAACTGCTGGCGGACCGGCTGGTGGAGTGGGAGATAGTGGAGAGCATCAGCACTGAGACGGTGCGCCAGACACTGAAAAAAACGAGGTCAAGCCCTGGCTGAAGCAGTGCTGGTGCATCCCGCCCAAGGCCAACGCCGAGTTCGTCTGCGCCATGGAGGACGTACTGGAAGTCTACCATCGCCAGTATGGGGACAACGAGGTTCTGGTGTGCCTGGACGAGACCAGCAAGCAGCAGGTGAAGGAGACCCGCACACCCCTGCCGCCGCGTCCCGGAGTTGCCACGGCCTACGATTACGAATACGAGCGCAACGGGGTGAGCAACCTGTTCATGCTGTTCGCGCCCCTGGAGGGGTGGCGGAGAGTGGAGGTGACGGACCAGCGCACCAGGGTGGATTGGGCCTGGGTGGTGCGGCAACTGGTGGACGTGGACTACCCGGACAAGGACCGGATAGTCCTGGTGATGGACAACTTGAACACCCACCATCCGTCATCGCTGTACGAGGCATTCGAGCCTGGGGAGGCGAGGCGGATTGCGGAACGGCTGGAAATCCACTACACGCCCAAGCACGGCAGTTGGCTGAATATGGCCGAGATTGAACTTGCAGTGCTGGCGAGGCAGTGCTTGGATCGCCGGATTCCCAGCCAAGACGTCCTGAAACACGAAACCGAGGCCTGGGAGAACCAGCGCAACCACGACGGGATACGTGCCGACTGGCGATTCACTACCGAGGACGCCCGATTCAAACTCAAGTCCCTGTATCCATCAATCCAACACTGAACCCCTACTAGAACTACCGAACAGCACACCGAGGCAGCAAGCATTGCCGAGTCAACCATCTCACCACTTATTGAACCAGGCTGCAAACATTGCCGCAAAGCACATCCAGAATATTCTCAGCCCACTCAGCGACGCCAACAAGAACGACCACTTGAATAGATGGCTAGACTTTTTGGAAAATTCAGTTCAAGTAATCACGTTAAAAGTTCCGGACGATATGAATGCCTATGTGATGTTCGAGACACTCAACGACCGCGGGCTTCGTGTATCACAGTCAGACTTGGTTAAGAATTATTTGTTTCAGGAGGCCGGGAACAGGATCGCAGAGGCACAAGACCGATGGTCATCAATGAACGGTACGTTAGAAATCCTTGAGGATGATGACGCCACAATAACTTTCTTGCGGCATCTCTTGATATCATCTTACGGACCTGTCCGCGAACGAGAAGTCTTGGAAGTAGTCCGAAGAAACATAAACGGTCGAGCTCCGTCAGTAGCATTTCTCGATGTTCTCAGCTCTGCGGCCAGCGACTATGTGGCTATCCAGACACCCACCAATGCGAAATGGTCAGGAAATTACACGCAGCTGCGTCGGTTTGTTAATGATTTGCTCCTGCTTCGAGTCACGCCATTGCGCCCTCTCATGCTCGCAGTTGTCAGAAACTTCACCAGAATCGAGACGGAAGTTGCTTTCAAACGGTTCGTATGTTGGTCGGTGAGATGGCTGGTTGCCGGTGGAGCCAGGTCAGGGAGAGTAGAGTCGGCCATAGGGATTGCTGCCAAAATGGTCACTAGCGGGGAAATCGAATCGGCCAACAACTTAGCGGATAATTTGGAGCCGGTATTGCCCAATGACTCTGCATTCGCCTTAGCATTTCGCAACTTGACTGTAGCCAATCACAGGTTAGCGAGATATTACTTGAGAACCCTGGAAGTTACGTACCACAACGAACCAGAACCAGAGTGGGTTCCGAACGAAGATACCGTCGTTACATTGGAACATGTCCTGCCACAAAATCCAGGTGAAAATTGGCCGGGGATTGAACCAGCCATACATTCCACCTACTACAAAAGGCTGGGGAACATGGCACTCTTGGCCGGGTCGCTGAATAGAGACATCGGTAACGATGCATTCGACGACAAGAGGAACGTGTTCGAATCATCGGAATACCAGTTAACAAAAGAGATAGGGGCCGAAGCTGCATGGGGCCCGGCTGAAATCGAAAAGAGGCAAGCAAGACTTTCCGAATTAGCCATCCAAGCATGGCCACTGCGTTGAAATCCAAAGGTCCGTTGAGTGCAGCAATCTCTTTACTTCGCACGCTCCATTCCGCCATCCGGTGCCCTCCCGCTTTGTGATACAATATACCTTTAACGCCCCCTCCCGGGAGAGAAGCCCTTGGCCAGCCAGTCCCAGGTAGTTGATCTGCTCAAGCCCCTGGGGATCCGATTGACCCCCCAGCGGCTGGCTATCGCCGAAGTCGTCATCAACTCGGCGGACCACCCCACCGTGCGCGAGATTTTCGAGCGGGTGCGGGCCTTCTTCCCCTACGTGACCATCGCCACCGTCTACTCGACCCTAGCCACCCTGGAACAGTCGGGGATTGTCCGCGAGCTGCCCTTCCAGAAGCACTCGCGCTACGACGCCAACCTGGAGCCCCACGCCAACTTGGTCTGCATCGGCTGCGACTCGGTGATTGACGCCGAGGTGAGCCTGGACCTGGTGGCCGAGCTGGAGCATCAGGTTACCGCTGAGTCCCAGTTCCAGGTCTCGTCCCAGCGGGTCGACTTCTACGGCTGGTGCTCCGGCTGCGACCCCGACCGCAACTAGCGCCCGCTCCGGGCCTGCCTCCGCTTGCCCCTGTTAGAATAGCCTCACCGGCCCCGCGGCCGTCTCCAACCTGTGCCGGGACCGGGGCTGTTCGTCATGGCCTCCTTAACGCAGATCAGCCTGACCAATTTTCGCGGCTTTACCCAGCTGGACCTGGATCTGCCGCCGGGAATCGTCGTGCTTTCCGGCGGCAACGCTCAGGGCAAGACCACGCTGCTGGAAGCCGCCTATATCCTGGCCATCGCCCGTTCCTTTCGAGCTGAGAACGAGCGCGAGGTCGTCAACTTCCGGGCCGGGGCTGCGGGAGAGCAGACGCTGGTCCTGGGCACAGCCGAGACCAGGACGGGACGCATATCCCTGGCGGTTGGCTACCAGCCGGTCAGCAGCTCCCGGCCAGCCATGGGGGATGGGGAGGATTCCGGCGGATCACCAGGCCGCGCCGGGCTGGGCTACTCCGTGCGCAAGCAGGTCCGGGCCGACCGCCAGAGGAAAACCGCGGCCGGCCTCGTCGGACTGATGGGCGCGACTCTCTTCCACGCCGGGGACGTGGACCTCATCTACGGCCCGCCGTCGGAGCGCCGCCGCTACCTGGACATTCTAATCTCCCAGGCCGACCCCATTTACATCCGTTCCCTGCAGCGATGCCAGCAGGTGGTCCGCCAGCGCAACCGGCTGCTGCGCATGGTGCGGGAAGGGCGGGCCGGTTTCGACGAAATGGAGTTCTGGGACCGGGAGCTGGTGAAGGAAGGGGCCTGGATCACCTGGCGGCGGCGGCGGGTTATGCAGCGCCTGTCCGGCTTGGGAGGAGAGCACCACGACCAGCTGGGGGAAAGGGGGGACGAGTTCCGCCTGGAATACCATCCCAGCGTTCCAGGCAGCGACGACCTGGCGTCCACCGAAACCGGGTTCTGGGAAAAGCTGGCCGAGGCCCACCAGCGGGAACTGGCCACCGCCACCACGGTGGTGGGGCCCCACCGGGACGACTTCCGGCTGCTGGTCAACGACTTGGACATGGGCACCTTCGCCTCCCGGGGAGAGGCCCGCACCCTGGCGCTGACCCTCCGGCTGGCCGAGGCGTCCTACCTGTGGGAGGCCCGGGACGACGAGCCAGTGCTGCTGCTGGACGACGTTCTCTCCGAGATGGACGGGCAGCGGCGGCGGCGGGTCCTGGACAAGCTGACCAGGTACCGGCAGGTACTCATCACCACCACCGACCCCCAGGCCCTCCGGGAACACCTGGGAGACGGCGCCACCTACCTGGCCGTGGCCAATGGGAAGGTATCTGCCGAAGACCAGGCTCCAACGGACCGGGCCTAGTACTCAGAAACTATCTCAAAAGTCCCTTCCCCCTTGATGGGGGAGGGTTAGGATGGGGGTGACAGGCTTGGGCAGGGTCGCCGCGCTACACAACCGTGAAATTCAAGCTCGCTTTGGGAGATGGCATGCGCTATCGACCCGCAATGCTAATCTGACCGACTTGAACTCTTCGATTCAGAACCTGCGCTCCCGACCGCCCGAAGTTCGTACTGGTAGCCTTGAGATAGTGGAGACCAGCTTGGGTGGAATAGCGTTCAGCACGTATATGCCGAATATGGGGACTGGCGTTGAATCATCATGTTTCACCACAGTGTTGACCCTGTTCCCTGGACAGCGGTTTTCTTCCGGTGCCTTAACCCCTCCCCCGTAGGGTATACTACCCCCACCTAAGCCCCCAGGAGCCCGCCCTTGCTTGGTAACCTCTCCCCCTCCGGTTCCCGCCGACCCGTCTTCTTCGGATGGTACATCGTCGCCGCCACCGTCTTCATAGCCTTCATCGGAGTCGGCGCCCGCCAGGGGTTCGGCGTCTTCGTCGTCCCCATGAGCGACGACTTCAACTGGAGCCGCAGCAGCATCTCCTTCGCCGCCTCCCTCGGATTCCTCCTCAACGGCATTGTCCAGCCCTTCATCGGCGGGGTCTTCGACAAGTTCGGAGGCCGGCTGGTCATCACCGGCGGGCTGATAGTGGTGGGACTGTCCACCTTCTCCCTGGCTTTCACCTTCCACCTGTGGTTCCTCATCTTCATGTTCGGAGTGGTCAGCTCGGTAGCCCTGAGCGCCATATCCATCACCACCACCGGTGCCCTCCTCAGCAAGTGGTTTCGACGGCGGCGGGGCACAGTTATGGGACTCAACTCCGCCGGAGTGTCCATCGGCGGCCTGATAATGGTCCCCTTCGCCATGTACCTGCTCCAGGCGACCAACTGGCAGGTAACCTGGGCCGCCCTGGGGTTGCTCGTCCTGTTCATCGGCGCCCCCCTGGCCTGGCTGTTCATCCGCGACGACCCGCAGCAGATGGGCCTCCACCTCGACGGCGACCCCGACGCTTCGGGCGGACCCGGCGGACGCACCCGCTCCGGGCGCGGCCCCCTAGACACCGACAAGTGGATGGAGTCACTGAAGAGTATGCCCATGTGGCAGATGACCCTGTCCTACTTCGTCTGCGGCGCCACCACCGCGACCCTGGCCGTGCACTTCGTCCCCCACGCCCTCAACCTGGGCGTGTCGCCGAGCATGGCCGCCCTGGCCTTCGGATACATGATGGCACTCAACGCCCTGGGAGCCGTCGGCGCCACCATGATTTCGGACAAGGTCGGGCGGAAGAACCTGCTGGCCTTCACCTACTTCCTGCGAGGCTGCGCCTACATGCTGCTCGTCTTCGTCCCCGGCGAGCCCAGCCTGTGGTTCTTCGCGTCGGTGGCCGGACTTTCCTGGATCGCCACCGCGCCGCTGACCTCGGCATTGACCGCCGATGTCTATGGCCTGCGGGCCATTGGGACCATCAGCGGAATATCCTTCATGTTCCACGCCCTGGGGAGCTTCGTGTTCATCTGGCTGGCCGGCTTCCTGTTCGACCTGACCGGCTCCTACAACCTGCCCTTCGGCATCGCGGGAGCGCTGCTCTTCCCCGCCGCCCTGTCGGCCTTCACCATCCGGGAGCGTAGGTATTCATCCCGCTACGCGGCCCAGCCGGCGGCGGTGGGAGCGGGGGACTAGTCCGCCATGGGCTGGTCCGTCCTGCTGGCCCTGCCGCTGCACCACGACGAACCGGCCGACCCGACGCTGCTGGAGTGGGCCAAGGGCCTGCTGGACCACCTGTTCGGTGTCGGCCCGTGGCTGATGGTGGTGCTGCTGGGCGGCTTCATCCTGGCTTTGCCGGTGGGGGTGGTGTTGTTCTACTGGACTCAGCACCGGCCGGCCGGCGACGGTGTCCCGGGTGAGTCGCCGGAAAACCCGGGTTGACCCTGAGTTACGGGCGAATTGGGATACCGGCGGGTGACATCCTGTACTATTCTTTAAGACCTCTTCTCAGATCCTGCAAACCCGAAGGAGTGGAGAAGCAGCTCCGTGACTAACCAATCCCTCTTCGCCTCCCTCGCCGATGTGGAAACCGGCGTCTATGCGGTGTCATCGGACCAGACGATTTTGTTCTGGAACCGGGGGGCGGAACGTATTTTGGGCATGGGGCTGGATGAAGCAGTCGGCCGGAAGTGCTACGAAGTAATCCAGGGGGTTATTCCCGGAGGCATTACACCCGAGTGCCGGCAAGGGTGCCCGTCGATGCGGCTGCTCCGCGAAAGTAGGCTGCCGCAGGCGACTCGGTTACGGGTGATGTGCGCGTCGGGGGAGCGGAAGCTGGTCTCGGTCACTCCGGTGGTGGTTGGGGGAAGCCCGCAGGAACCCGCCGTCGTGATGCACCTCTTCGTGGAAACACCGGGCGGTGCCGAGGAGAGTGATGGGCAAGGTTCACACTCGGAGAGGTACGGGGAAGGCGAGGGACTGCCTGTGGCGGCCCGGGGGAGGGCGCTGACTGCCCGTGAGATCGAGGTTCTGCAGTTGGTGTCCCTGGGCTGGAGCACGCCCCGTATAGCGGAGCATCTGGAGGTCAGCCCCCACACGGTGCTGAACCACATCCGCCATTTCCGGCGCAAGCTGGATGCCTCAACCAAGCTGGAAGCGGTGGTCACCGCCATCCGTTTGGGCATTCTGCCCTCGCCCTGACCGTTGCTAAAGGAAAACACCCATCCGAGATACGGATGGGTGTTTTCCTCCCGGAAATGTCAGTCTCCTTGGACTTGCGGCATCACCCGCCAATGAACCGGGTGGCAACCACCGCGGCGATTACCGCGCCTCCAACGGCGAGAATCGTGTAGAACAACCGGTCAAGGTGCTGGGTGAGTGCCTGCAAACCGGCTTTTATCTCCCGCTGTCCCTCCAGCAAAGCAGCGGTCGCCCCTTCTATCCGGGCCACCTCCGCCCCTTCCAGCCGGCCGATGGCCCGCCACATGTCGGCGTTGACCGGATTGCCGGGATCGGTGTCCGTTACCATTCAATCATCCTTGGACCAATCATCCTGGGACGCGGCGCCGGACGCCCTACATCATGAACTGGATCAACCGCTCGCACTGCTCGTCGGTCAAGCCCAGCGGGCGGGCCGAGATTGACTGCCCGTCGTCCAGGATCGGCTCCCGCTGGTCCAGGCTTTCCTGCGAGCCCACCTGCAGGAACAGTCCGGTGTAGATCGTGTCTCCCCACGCCATTGCCTTCTCGCACGCCGTCTTCCAGTCCGTCGTGTCGTGCCCTTCGTCTTCCAGCTTCTGCACCCGGTCCTTGAAGAAGGGATGCCCGTTGTCGTGGTTGAAGGTCACGCAGGGACTGAACACGTCAATCAGGGCGAATCCCTTGTGCTGAATGCCGCCCTTGATTAGCTCGGTGAGGTGCCGGATGTCGCCGCTGTAGCCCCGGGCTACATACGTGGCCCCGTTCATTATGGCCGAGGTGATCGGGTTGACTGGCATCTCCACGCTGCCGAAGGGAGTGCTCTTCGTCTTCATCCCGTCCCGGCTCGTGGGAGAAATCTGCCCCGTCGTCAGGCCGTAGATCTGGTTGTTCATCACCACGTAGGTCAGGTCCACGTTGCGGCGGGCGGTGTGAGTGAAGTGGTTGCCGCCGATGCCGTACCCATCCCCGTCGCCGCCGGTTGCGATGACGTGGAGGTTGTGATTGGCCATCTTGGCCCCGGTCGCCACCGCCAAAGCCCGCCCGTGGAGGGTGTGCATTCCGTAGGCGTTGATGTACCCGGGCAGGTTGGACGAGCAGCCGATCCCGCTGACCACCAGAATTTCATGGGGCCGCAGTCCCAGCTCGGAACAGGCCCGCTGCAGGCTGTTCAACACTCCAAAATCGCCGCAACCGGGGCACCAGTCGGGGTCAACCTTCCCTTTGAAGTCCCGGGCCGTCAGTTGGATCGGTTGGCCTTCGGCTACGGTAGTGGTCATCGGTTCACCTCGTTTTGCGATCTCTTGAGAAGTTCCTGCCCCAATAGCGGCTAGACGATTACTTCCTGGTATGGCACGTAATGGTTGGTCTTGCCGGCCAGTTGTTCCATCACCCCGTCCACCACGTGGTGGGGCATGAACGGCTCGCCGTCGTACTTGCGGATATGCCCGTCGGCAGCGTATCCGCTCTCGCTCCGCAGGTACCGGGCGAACTGGCCGGAGTAGTTGTTCTCTACGATTATCACCTTCTTGCAGCCTTCCAGTGTCTCCCGGATGGCTTCGCCGTTCAGCGGTATCAGCCACCTCACCGCCAGTTGATTCGCCGCGACTCCCTTCTCGGCCAGCTGTTCCACCGCTTCCCTGATGACGCCGTAGGTCGATCCCCATCCTACGAGAGTGACCTCTGCGCCTTCCTCACCTTCCAGCTGCGGCGCGGCCACATCCTGCGCGATGGTCTGGAACTTGCGGGCCCGCTTTTCCACCATCTGCCGCCGCTTGTGCGGGTGGGTGAACTCGTCGCTGATGAGCACCCCGTCCTCGTCGTGCTCGTCGGTGGCCGCAACATGGACATAGCCCTCGGTACCCGGGACTGCCCTCGGCGATATGCCCGTCTCGGTGTCCAGGTACCTCTGGTACCCATTGCTGGCCTGGTATCCGTTGCTTGGCTTGTGTTCGGTGATCAGTTCACCCCGGTCGATAACCGGGTGCATGTTCACGTCCCCGGGATCGAATGAGAACCGCCCTTCCGAAATCAGCAGGTCCGAAATCATTATCCCAGGACACTGCGCCCTGTCCGCCAGGTTGAACAGCTCCGCCACGGTGTGGAAGGCGTCCAGAGCATCCCTGGGAGCCACCACGAATCTCTCGTAGTCGCCCTGGCTGGCGCCCAATGCCTGCCAGAGATCCCCCTGCTCTGTCTTGGTGGGAACGCCCGTGGATGGACCGGCCCGTTGCACGTTAATGTACACCACCGGAATTTCCATCATGCCGGCCGACCCCACCGCCTCGGTCATCAACGCGAAGCCTCCGCCGGATGTTCCGCACATCGCCCTGGCCCCGGTGTGGGCTGCCCCGATCACCATGTTGGCCACGCCAATCTCGTCCTCCACCTGTCGCACCATGATCCCCAGGTTCCGCGCGTTCTGCGCCATCCAGTGCAGGATGCCGCTGGAGGGACTCATCGGATACGCGGCGTAGAACTTCACCCCGGCGCAGGCGGCGCCCATCGCGATGGCGTCGTTTCCCGCCCAGACCCCCAGCGGCTTCCCTCCCTTCGGCAGCGCCTGGGCAAACGGCTCAAAGTGTTCTCCGGCGTAGTCGAACCCGGCCTTCGCCACATCAATGTTCTGGGTGACGATCGCCTCCCCCTGCCGGCGGAACCGCAGCGCCAGGCTCTCCTCCAGGACGTCGAACTCCAGCCCCATCAGCGATGCTACCACCCCGACGGCGATGGTGTTCTGCACCAGCCGGTTCCGGCTCTCGTTCATTTCCCCGACCGGTATCGGGCAGAGCTGGGCCCCGGGATTGACCTCCCCGGGCTGGATCGTATCCGAGTTGTATACGACGCGTGTGCCGTCCCCCATCAGGTTCAGGTGACGGTCCATCGTGTCCTGGTTGAGGCACAGTAGCAGGTCCAGCCGGTCCCCGTGGGTGTAAATCTCCTCGTCGGAGATCCTGACGGTCAGGAAGATGTGCCCGCCTCTGATGATCGACTGGTAGGCGTTGTAGGTGTTCAGGTGGAGCCCGCGCCGCACGAAAATGCGCGCCAGAATGTCACCCGGAGTGGCGATCCCCTGTCCGGCTTCACCGCCAATCCCGATGGAAAGATCGTAGTTCCGAGGGGCCATCTGCAACTCCTGGGCGGGATCGTTAAAGTACCGATTCGATGTATAAAGGTCCCGCGAATGCGGCGAACTTCGGGCCTGGAATCCCTCAGCGGCCGCCTGTTTTCGATTGAGTACCGGGGAGCCGTCGTTGAGCGGGCTGGGGATTGCCCCGAATCTTACGGTTTTGGATGCCCGCATCGCTGGTACAGTCACGCCCAAGTCTACTACTACGGCTGTTCATAGACAAGGTTGACGGAGCGAGAAACTTGCATAATCACCTCCTACCGTCACCCCCGATTTCCTAAAAAACTATCTCAACAACCTTCCGATGTACCTTCACCGCAGAACTTTTTGCTTGGGAAGGGCTCTAGTCCCTTCCCTCGTCAAGGGGGAAGGTTAGGATGGGGGTGAAAACTCGATTGTCGCACACCCTCTTGGGCGCACCCTCTTGGACGAAGCGCTGCCAGTCAACGGTCTCCGGTTGGCCGGTGCCGTCGCGGGTAGTAAAATGGAGCCGTCCACTCGTATCCCGGGAGATCTGAACATGCCCGACACCTCCTCGGAAGACTCCCGCCCCTGCCTCGAATCCCTGCAGTCCATTCTGGGAGAAATGGGTTCGGTGATCGTCGCCTTCTCCGGCGGCGTCGACAGCGCCCTGCTGTCCGTGGTCGCTCACCAGGTGTTGGGGGACCGCGCTCTCGCCGTTACAGCGGTATCTCCCGCCTTGGCGTCCAGGGAGTTGGAGGAAGCGAAGGACTTGGCCCAACGTTTCGGCTTCCCCCACCGCATCATCAACACCGCTGAGATGGAACGGGAAGGGTACGTTGCCAACTCTCCCCAGCGGTGCTACTTCTGCAAAGCTGAGCTGTACGAACGCCTGGACCGCCTTGCCGCCCACGAGGGCTACCAGTGGGTGGCCAACGGGGCCAACACCGACGACCTCGGTGATTACCGGCCCGGATTGCAGGCCGCTTCCGAGCACCGCGTCCGCAGCCCCATGGTCGAAGCGGGCATGTCCAAGGACCTCGTCCGATCCATCGCCCTGACCCTTGACCTGCCGGTCTGGGACAAACCCGCCCAGCCGTGCCTCTCCTCCCGCATCCCCTACGGAACGCCGGTTACCGTCGAAACCCTCTCCCGAATCGAGCAGGCGGAGGACTACCTGCGCAGTCTTGGCTTGCGGGAAGTCCGCGCCCGCCACCATGACCGGGTTTGCCGCATCGAGGTTGCCGAAGACGAAATGGACCTCGCCATGGCCCACCGCCGCGAGATAGCGGCCGCACTCAAGAAACTCGGATACCTCTGGGTGTCCCTTGACCTCACCGGGCTCCGCTCCGGCAGCCTCAACCTCCAGTTGAAAGTCTCGTAGCCTGCCAAAGATGAGCAGAGTCCATAGCGGATGATATGGAGCCGTATCGGAATGGAGATTACAAAAATCAACGTCAAAGTTGTGTACTACTCTTCGGAATCGGAAGAAATGGGGATCAAAGAAACGGAATTCGCTGTCGAGGCCCACTTGCAGCCGGGCGAAAACCTTCAGGAAGCTTTCGAGCAGGCTCACCGGGCAGTGTTGGACGGCACGAGTAATTTTGTTCCCCACAACAGGTCTGTATTTGGTCCCGTCAGCTACGAATATCGGCCCAAAAGTCTGCCATCATCGTGGGAAAGAAAGTGGAGAAGTGACCGCATCGCCGCAATGCCCGAAACTGCCGAAGAAGTAGTTCAGCGAAAACAAGCAGAGGAGCATGAAGAAAGACTGAGGCTAAGGGAAGAAACGCGGCGGAAGAGAGCAGAGGAACAGCTGAAAGAACGTATGCAGTCTCTCGAAGGTGCGAGCGAGTGACGTTGTCACCTGCCGCGACCGCCGCCTACTTCCAGTCCATCGGAGGCGCCAGCGGCGATATGCTCCTGGCTGCTTGCCTCGACGCCGGCGCTCATCTGGATGTGGTGGTCCGCGAACTCGACAAGCTGGGGTTCTCCGGCTATTCCCTCCAGTCTGCCACCGCCATCCGCCGCGAAGTCCGCGGTGCCCACCTGTCCGTCTCCCTGGATCAGGTTCCCGAGAAGTTCCGGTGTCTTCCTCCCCAGGCCCAGTTGGACGCCGTCGCCGCCAGCACCCTCTCCGAAACCGTCAAGACCCGCGCCTCCCGGGTCCTCTCCGCCCTCTGGAAAGCGGAAGCCCGGGTTCACGGCGAACCCGAAAAAGCCCTCGAACTGGAAGAGCTGGGCACCCTGGACACCCTCATTGACATCGTCGGAGTGGCTGTATGCCTCGAATACCTCGGGGTGGAACAGGTCTTCGCTGCCCCCCTGGTCTTGGGCGAGGCACAACCCCCCCGCTGGCCCAACGGATACTCCAACCCGGCTCCCGCCACCCTGGAGCTGGTCGCCATGGCCAACGCCCCAACCGTCGCCGACCGTCCCATCTACCACGGAGCCGGCGAACTCACCACCCCCACCGGAGCTGCCATCCTCACCAGTCTTGCCAAGTTCCAGCGTCCCGCCATGTCCATCAACCGGGTCGGTGTCGGCCTCGGGACCAGGGACCCGGAAAATTTCCCCAACGCCGTCCGCCTCTGGTTGGGACAGGTGGCAGGAAACCCCGCCGGCGCCGCCCTGTCCCAGGTCGTCCTGCTGGAGACCAACCTCGACGACGCCACCGGCGAAATGCTCGGCTACGTCCACGAGCGTCTCTTTGCCATCGGCGCCCTGGATGTATGGCACACCCCCATCCAGATGAAGAAGAACCGCCCCGGCGTCCTGCTGTCCGCCCTCGTACCCCAGGACCTCGAGCCCGCCGCCGCCGACCTGATCCTCGCCGAAACCCCCACCCTCGGCGTCCGCACCCGCCTCGTCGACCGTTACGTGGCCGCCCGGGAAAGCCGGTCCATGTCCACCGAGCTGGGGACCGTCAGCGTCAAGATCAAGTCCCTCCGCGGCCGTCCCGTCAGCGTTTCCCCGGAATTCGATGACTGCCGCCGCATCGCCCTCGAATCGGGGCTTCCCCTGCCCGGGGTCTTGCAGCGTATCACCGAGCAGGCCCGCCGGCAGTTCCTAGAACCCTGACCCCTGGATCGCCTGAATCGGGTGCCGCAGCAGGTTGGTCCGGCTTGACCTGCCTCGCCCGGAAAAAGGGTAACCTCCGAACAAGTCCCTTCCCCCTTGATGGGGGAAGGTCAGGATGGGGGTGAGAACTCAATTTTCACACGCTCTAAAGTGTCGCCCATCCCCCGGCCATCCCACTCTTCCCGCCGGATGACATACCTTGTTCTGCGTTTCGCCTTGCTGGTTGGCGCCGTCATGGCGCTGCTCCCCGCGACGCTGCATGGGCAGGGATACCAACCCATCCGCGTCATCGAGGAAGGCCACGCCGTAACCTTCCCCAGCAACCTCCGGGTCTCCCTCACCGCCGAAAGCGAATGGGAGATTACCGATATCCGCATCCTCTATAGAATCAAGGGATCAGGCCCATGGTTCAGCGGTTCCGCCCGTTTCGCGCCCTCTCGCCGGGTTAGCGCCGCCTTTGACGGGATCATCGCCCCCGGCGGCTACATTCCTCCCGGCACCACCATCGAATACCGCTGGGAAATCGAAGACGCCGAGGGATACTCTCTCGACACCGTCCCCCGCGACATCCTTTACACCGACACCCGGTTTGACTGGCAGCAGGTGCAGTCAGGCCCCCTCACTCTCCAGTACCACGACCGGTCCTCGTCCCACGCCGCCCGGGTGGTCGCCCAGGCTGCGGACGACCTCGGATACGTCCAGGAGATGCTCGGTTTGGATGCCGTCCAACCCATGCTCGGGATCGTCTACAACCGCTTCGAGGAAGCCGCCCCCGCCTTCCCCAACCAGTCGCGGACCGTAACCCGGCAGCAGGTCTTTCACGGGTTCGCCTTCCCTTCCCAGCGCGTCTTCCTCGGTATCGGTCTGGACCGGGACCTCTTGGTCCACGAGTCGGCCCACCTGATGTTCAGTCAGAAGCTGGCCGGCGCTTCCTACCCGCCCCCCGCGTGGCTGGAGGAAGGTTTCGCCAGCTACGTGGAACCCGGCGCGGCCCCCCGCAGTGGCCGCAGTCTCGCGGAGCGGGGACCGCCCCTCGCCGCCATGGCCGCCGTCTCCGGCACCCCCGGCAACATACGCATCTTCTACCTCAAGTCGGAAAGCGTCGTCGCCTTCCTCATCGAGGAACACGGCACGGCTTCGTTCCGAAGTTTCCTGGACCGGTTGACTGACGGCCTGTCCACCGACCAGGCCCTGCTGGCTACCTACGGTTTCGACACCCCTGGACTCGAAGCCCGTTGGATGGCCAGCGACCGGGGCGTGTCCGGCGGGGGTGCGTCCGGTGGAAGCGGCCGGGGCCTGGACGCCAACTCCCTCTTCCTCACCTTCAACGCCGCCATGCTCGGCGGTCTTATCCTGCTCGTCATGGCCGCTTGGGCCGTCCAGTACGCCCTCCGCAAGCTTCGCTCCCGCCGCGAGGAAGGCGAATGGGCGGACCTGGGCCCGGACGATTGGGAAAGCTGACCGCCTTCCGACCTTACCTGGCGGCGGAGGGCGCGACCCTTAGTCAGTATCGCTTGGCCACTACCGGTATCAGCTCATTGTTCACCGGGTCCACGGCGAGCAGGGCGTCTTCCAGGGTGATTACCCCCAGCAGGCTGGGCTCTCCCTCTTCAGCGAAGATGACGGGGGTGATGAGTTCAGTCCCCTCCAGCCTGACGTTGGCGTAACCTACCTGGACGGGTTGCTCGCTGCCGTCGGCCAGCCGTGAGGCGATGGTCCTTGTGGCCGCCACTCCCAGGGCCTGCAGCATTCCCCGGGGCAAAGCCGTGTAGGTGGAGCCGGTGTCCACCTCGACCTCCACTCTCTGGGAATTTCTCCCCTGGAGGTCTCCCACTTCTATTGTTGTAAATACCGTTCCCATTTCGCACCGTCCGTTGACCGTATTTTCTTCTCCTGCGGGGGGTATTGCAATTGCCTGCTTAGGTATCCTTCACCTCTATCCCCGTTTCTGGTATGCTCTTGCCGTCATTGTGAATTCGGAAGCAGTCGGCGCCGGGACCGTCCCATCGCCCATCAAACCCCGGGCGCCCAAACGAAGAACTTGAGGAGGCCCCGCCTTGTACCAGACCATCAGCGACGAGACCTTTGCCGCCCTCCAGCAGATCGACGGCCCCAGCATCTGCAACGCCATCGAGGGGTTCAACTACCGCTCCAAGGCGGAAGGATTCATGGGCCCCGAAATCCGATCCATCTACTCGGACCTGCCCCCGGCTCTCGGCTACGCCGTCACCGGCGTCGTCAGCTCGGTGCGCCCCGAAGGCCGCAACGTCGCCCGCGAGGAATGGTGGGACCTGATCGCCTCCGTGCCGGGTCCTCGCTTCATCATCCTTCACGACATGGACAATCCCCCTCTGGGCGCCTATTGGGGAGAGGTCCAGGGCAACATCCACAAGGCCCTGGGAGCCGTCGGAGTAGCCACCGACGGAACGGTCCGCGACCTCGATGAAGTCCACGGCCTCGGGTTCCACTTCTTTGCTAGGGACATCTGTGTCTCCCATGCCTATACCCATCTGGTGGAAATCGGAATCCCCGTTACCGTTGGCGGTCTGACCGTCAACACCGGCGACCTCATCCATGGGGACAAGCACGGCGTCAGCCACATTCCCTTCGAACTCGCCGACCTCATCCCCGCCAAGGTCCAGGAAATCGCCGACTACGAGGCCAAAACAATTAGCGTCTGCCAGTCTCCCGACTTTTCCATGGAGGCCCTCAAGGAAGTCGCCAAGATTACCCGCCCCTATTAGTTGTTGGGCAGTTTTCGTGCCGCGCTTGTGTCTCCCCCTGCTGTGCCCGTCTCCCGGCGCGGCCCATTGGGGGAACGGCGGGAGTGTACTGCGGCACACCTTATGAATTTGATGGTCTGTAACCAATGAAATCGCTGACCACTTTGTTTGCGAGACTCCCCTGGCTGCTGCTTCCGGCCACCTTGCTCCTTGCCGGATGCCTCCTGTTGGAGGATCCGGAAGCCCCCTCCGAGGCCCCGACCGGCCCGCCTCCCGTATCGGAACAATCCACCCCCACGCCCGTGCCTGCCTCCGGCTCCGGTGCTGGGTCCCCCGCGGGAGCATCCTCCGGCTCCCCCTCCGATGCGGTCGCCCAACCCCGCCGCACCGGCCCCAAGCAGTATGCCTCTCCTCCGCCCATGGCCATCGACCCCAGCCGGCAGTACACCGCGACGATCGCTACCAACCGCGGCGAAATGGGGGTTGCTCTCTATCCTGCCGACGCCCCCATGACGGTCAATAACTTTGTGTTCCTCGCTCGGGAAGGGTTCTACGACGGAGTCCCCTTCCACCGCATCATCAAGGATTTCATGGTGCAGACCGGAGACCCCAGCGGCACCGGCGCCGGCGGCCCCGGCTACCGCTTCGCCGACGAACCCGTCGGCCGGAACTACACCAAGGGGATCGTGGCCATGGCCAACGCCGGTCCCAACACCAACGGCAGCCAGTTCTTCATCGTCCACTCCAGCGATGCCGGGCTCCCTCCCAGCTACACCATCTTTGGGGAGGTAGTTTCCGGAATTGGCACTCTCGATGCCATTGCCAACACCCCGGTCCGCGCCGCGCGTTCCGGCGAGGTTTCGGTCCCCACCGAAACGATTATTATCGAAAGCATTCGGATTTCCGAGGATGGCTCTTAACTGCCCCACCCGTGGCCAGGCTGGGCCGCAACATCTCGACCCGGCCCCGCCCGTCCACCCACCCATTGCTGGCTTGGTGTGATTCCGGCAAACTCGTCGGATTGCCTTCCCTCGGCTGCTTCATCAGCCTGCCCATGGGTTCGCCGCCCTTTCCACCTTCCCCAATCCTGTAGGAGTATTTTCCGTGGCTTTCCAGTGCCTCTTGTACGAAAAGAAGGGCCCCCTTTGCTACCTGACTCTCAACCGTCCCGACAAGCTGAACGCATTGAACGGCGTCATCTTGACCGAATTTCGGGAGGCTATGGATGTCATCGAGGTCGACCCCGACATACGGGTGGTGATTTTGACCGGCGCTGGCCGGGCCTTCTCCGCCGGGTTCGACCTGGAACGGGGCCCCGACTCCGCCGACCCCCACGACATGCAGGCCCATGAATGGCGGGAGCACCTCAACGCTTTCGTCGACACCTTCCTGAAGGTCTGGCGCTTGAGCAAACCCGTCATAGCCGCGGTCAACGGGTACGCGTTGGCTGGCGCCTGTGAACTCGTGCAGGTCTGCGACGTCAAGATTGCCTCCGACCGGGCCGTCCTTGGCGAGCCGGAAATTCGGGCCGGGCTCGGGCCCCCCTTGCTGATTACTCCCTTCAGCGTCAACCTCGCTATGGCCAAGGAGATGCTCCTCACCGGGGACACCGTGGACGCCCACGAAGCCGCCCGGATCGGCCTGGTCAACCGGGTCGTCCCCCACGACCGGCTCATGGAGGAGTGCGAGCGGGTGGCCACCAAGATCTCCCGCATGTCCGAGGTCGGCGTCCGCATGACCAAGCTGTCCGTTAACCGCGCCCTCGAGGGCATGGGGTTCCTGTCCGCCATCGAAACCAACGTCGAGCTGATGACCCATTTCGACATCAGCGTCACCCCGGAACAGCAGGAATTCAACGCCATCCGGGAGAAGAAGGGCCTTCGGGCTGCCCTGGACTGGCGTGACTCCCGCTTCCGGGACATTTGACCGTCCGCCCGTGCCCCGTTGCCTCATCGGCCTCCGCGTCGGCGGTCCTGCATCCCAGGGAGGTGAATCCATGCCCCATGACACCGAGGATAAAATCGAAGCCAGGCTGAATGTGCTGGGCTATTCCCTGCCGCCTCCGCCGCCCCCGGCCGGCAACTATCTTCCCGCCGCCCGCAGCGGCAACATCATGTGGCTCGCCGGGGTCGGTTCCCGCCAGGTCGACGGGCCCGTCGTCACCGGCAAGCTCGGCGCGGACCTAACGACTGAGGAAGGGTATGCCGCCGCCCGTCTCTGCGCCCTCAACCTGCTGACCCGCATCAAGGCCGAGTTGGGCTCCCTTGACCGGGTTTCCCGCATCCTCAAGGTCGTGGGGATGGTCAACAGCTCCCCCGATTTCCTCCAGCAGGCCCAGGTCGTCGATGGCGCTTCCGACCTCTTTGTCGAGCTGTATGGCCATGCCGGACGCCACGCCCGTTCCGCCCCCGGCATGGCTGCCCTGCCCAACAACACCTCCGTCATCTGCGAGTGCGTCGTCGAAATAGCCCCGGACTAAAAAACTCCCCCAAAAGTCCCTTCCCCCTTGACGGGGGAAGGTTAGGATGGGGGTGATAGGATTAGTTTTGAGATAGTTACTCAGTTCCCCCTTGACGGGGGAAGAGCCTGCCCCCGCGAAGGCGGGGGTTAGGATGAGGGGTGAAAACCCAATTGTCGCACACCCTCTGGGAGGAATTGCCATGCGGATCTGTTCGTTGCAGCCCGGCGCTACCGAGATCGTGTATGCCCTGGGATTGGAGGACGACCTTTACGGCGTCACGTCCAAGTGCGACTACCCGCCGGGCGCCGCCGCCAAGCCCGTCGTGGTGAGTAGCGTTTTCGACGGGCAGCATCTTTCCAGCGGGGAAATCAGCCGCACCATCGCCCAGCGGTTCGCCGGCGGTGAGAAGATATACAACGTGGACGAGGACCTTCTCCGGGCCGCCAACCCCGACCTCCTCCTGACCCAGGACATCTGCGAGGTTTGAGCCCTCTCTCCTCGGCAGGTGGCCGAGCTAAGCGGCGTCCTCAACAAGGAACCCCGGGTATTGTCTCTGACCCCGACTTATCTCGCCGATGTCCTCGAAGATGTCCGCCGGGTTGGGGAGGCTGCCGGCGTGCCGGACCGCGCTGCTGGTCTCGTGGAGGGGCTTCAGGCCCGCATAGACGCCGTGGCCGCAAGGACGGCCGATGTGTCCCGCCGGCCCCGCATTCTCCAGTTGGAATGGATTGACCCCCTCCTCTGCGGCGGCCACTGGGTCGTCGAAATGGTCGAGCTGGCGGGCGGAGACCCCTGCTTCGGCTCCAGGCACTCCGGAGCATCCCGCCTCGACTGGGACGAGGTGGTAGCCAGCCGGCCGGACATGGTGCTCTTCATGCCCTGCGGCTTCGACCTCAACCGCGCCATGGAGGACATCCCCATCCTCACCTCTCTCCCTGGCTGGAGCTCCCTCCCCGCCGTCCAACGCGGCAACGTCTACGTAGTCGACGGAGGCGCCTACACCAGCCGCCTGGGACCCCGCCTGGTCGCTGGCCTGGAAATCCTGGCCGAACTCATCCATCCCTCCCTGTTTTCCGGGATGATTCCCGCCAACTCGGTCCAGCGCATACTCTCCCCGGGCTGACCCCCGCCTCACCAGGTCACCGGGGATCCCGGGGCCATCGCGCATGGAAAACACCACCATGTTGGTGCTACTCTTTGGTGCATATAGCTCCCATTAGCAACCTTTGATTTATGACATGACTGCACCTGTCCATCCCTCCGTCGGTCCGGTTGTCCGGTGCCCCGCCGAAGCCCCCGCGTAGGCGGGGGGACGCGTCGAATGCCAAATAGGGGTCTCCGGATTATCGAACAGCGTTCACTTCGAGTCGGACGCCTTCGTGCTGCTGGATACGGCTGATGACCTCGAACAGGTTGCGAGCGTAAGGATTGCCGGTCGGTCCGAACATTCGCATGAGACTCTTGGTCGGCTTGTCAGTGAGAGAAGCAAGCTCCTCAAAACCCATGGTAGCGTTGATGTAGTCACGCAGTATGATCTTGCCCGTTTCGACGTCTCCGGCAAGCAGGCACTCGACGCCTTCCTTCAGCAGTCCCTCCCGGAAGGCAGGGTCTCGCTCGGCGCGGGCCTGCACGGTCTCTTTGAAGTCACGAGTGAGTGGCATATCTCATACCTCCTGCTGCTTGCGATGTCTATATTCCTGCCAGAGCTCGCGGGCATCCTCGATGTCCCTCTGCTAACGTGCCTTGGTACCACCGCCAAGCAAGACTATCAGGGTGTCTCCGTCTCTGCCGAAATATATCCGGTAGCCTGGACCGACATTAATGCGACACTCCAGCACTCCACTGCCAGCGCCTCTTACGTTTGACAAGTTGCCGGCCTCCATGCGGGCGAGGGTCGTCCTCACTCTGGCCGCCGCCCTGGCGTCAAGATCATCGAACCACCGGCCAAAAGGACTACGGCCTTGGGTGTCGGTGTATTCTCTAATCTCGATCATACTAATATGGTAACAAAAGCGTTACCAAAATGCGATGCCTGCGCGACGGAGTTCGATACTCGTCAGGTCTCAAATAGGAATCAGTGGAGTTTCAGGTACCCGAACGCGATTGCCCTCCGAACAAGTCCCTTCCCCCTTGACGGGGGAAGAGCCTGCCCCGAGTAGGCGGGGGTTAGGAAGGGGGTGAGAATTCAATTCTCACCCCCTTCCTCGGACGTAAGCCGCGCGTTTTGCCGGGGTTCGGGGGGCCTCCGGCGTTATGTTTACCGGCGCCACTTTGCTCAATACTCGCACCGGGCTGTCTCGGAGGAGCACGGCATCTCCATGCTAGACTGCCCCCGTTTTCATTCTATTTCAGTGTTTCCGGAACGCGGGGAAATTACGTTTTCGGGTCGATGTCGCGGCCGGGGATGCTTGTATTCCTGGGCTTGGGCCTTCAACAGCACTATTCTTCGTTTTCAAGGACGCGCATATGGAAAATTCTGTCAAATCTTTTTTGCAACACCTGGTGGTGGAAAAAGGCTTCTCGCAAAACACCCTGGATGCTTACCGCAACGATCTCGGCCAGTTTGAAGTGTTCGTCAAAGACCACATTACCGAGCAGATCACCGGCAGCGTTCCCTGGACATCGGTAGACATTAACCTGCTGAACGAGTACATCTCCGACCTCCGCGATCGGAAGGGTTATCGCGACACGACCACAGCCCGTAAGGTTGCCGCCATCAAGTCCTTCTACGGCTTTCTGACCGCCAACGGGGATGTTCCGGAAGACCCCACCGAGTCCCTTGGGTCGCCCCGGGTCGGCCGCGCGCTGCCCAAGTACCTGTCCGAAGAGCAGGTGAAGCAGCTCCTAGAGGTGGCCGGCCAGTCCGACACCTGGGAGAGCAAGCGGGACGCCACCATCCTGGAACTGCTCTACGCCACCGGACTAAGGGTCAGCGAACTGGTGTCCCTCAACGTGCAGGACATCGATCTGCAGGAATCGTACATCAGGTGCTGGGGAAAGGGCTCCAAGGAACGGATCGCCTACCTCTACCCGCAGGCGCTGGAAAACCTGAAGGCTTACCTGAAGGGGGCCCGCGTCGCCTTGTTGGGCGCCAAGGAAGACCAGTCTGCCCTGTTCGTGAACCACCGGGGCGAACGCTTGACCCGCCAGTGGATCTGGAACATCCTCAAGACCTGCGGCGAGAAAGTGGGTGTCGAGGAACGGATCACGCCCCACACCCTGCGCCACAGCTTCGCAACGCACCTGCTCCAGAACGGGGCGTCGCTAAGGCACGTACAGGAACTGCTGGGACACTCCAGCATCTCCACCACCCAGGTCTACACCCACCTGACCAACACCCATCTTCGCCAGGAATACGAAAAGAGCCACCCCCACGCGCAATAATTCATAATTCTTTATTTGCCTGTGTTTCGGGGCTTCCTCAAGGAAGCCCCGATTGTTTTTCGCGCCCGACCCGGGAAATTACCCGCCCCTAGGTTTGCACCCAGGTGATTCCCCGGTTTCCCAGGGCCTGAACGGGCCGGTTGTTGGGACTCCGGCCAAGGGACCCGAGCCGGTTGACCTGGTCCAGGGAAATCGTTCTGGGCCGGCGCAGCACATACCAATCGACCGGTTCGTCGCACGGAGGGGTGGTCTTCGACCCGTCGTAGCGGAAATAGTCCCATTCCCCGGGCAAAAATCCCGTCGGGTTGAGAGTCGGCGCGGTGGCAGTACCGCCGGGAACGGGGGCTATGGCCAAGACCTCTTCCATCAAGGGGTTGGGTTCCCCCAACTCAAACAGGACTCCCACCACTGCCAGATTTCCGCCGGAATCCTGGTGGACGAGGTGCAGCTCCGCCGCGAAGCTGCTGCCGTCGATCCAATGCTCCGAGGGAGAGTGAAAGTGGGCCGTTGCCAGATGGTAGAGCCTGCCCCCGGCGTTGAGGGTGCAGGTCGGCTGGAAGTCCAGGTGGACAAAGGTGCCGTCATTCCTCACCACCGTTGAGTCGCCGCGGTACGAGAACTCCAGGGGCTGCCCGGCGCCGGTTTCATACCCGGTGATGTCCACCGGCGATTGCTGCAAGCCTTCGGCGCAAAGAGCATAATCGGCTGAGAGGCCGCCCCAGTATTCGGGCCCGGTCGCCCCCGAGTATCCCCAGTTTTCGCCGGCGTGGTTTTCTTCTGTCGCCACGATCGCTCCCCCGGCTGCATAGGCTCAGGTTGCCCCGGTGGTCCTGCTTGGCGTGTCCTCAATTGGACGCGAGGCGTTTGTAGTATACTGAATCAAACGTCGATTGACGAAGTTCAACAACGAACAGGAAGTCCGTGACCCTGGCGGGTGCGGACGGGGAGGTGGTTGATATGCCTGGGAAGGGTCGCCGGATGGCATCGCGTCAGGCCGAGCTTGGCCGGAGAAGGAGGAGACAAAACCGGGCGTCGGCAGCAGTGGCTGCGCCTCCTGCCGGCCCATCCCCCAACGCCGCTCCCGTTGCCGAACCCCAGGGGCACTCAGCTGCTCCGGTGGCACGGGAGACTCCCCAACAGCAGCGCCCGGCCCCTGCCCCCGCGCAGTCCGCCCCGAGTCGGTCGCGGGGGGATCGTCCCGCGGCGTACAACTACATGGTCCCTGAAGTGCGTCGCATTTCCATTATGGCCGGCGTGCTGCTGGTGGGGTTGATCGCACTGTCCTTCGTCATCCCATAGGCGGTCATGCCCACCCCGTTAATCGAGCACCGCCTCCAGTCGGCGCCGGAAAAACCCGGCGTCTACTTGATGAAGGACGCCCAGGATAACGTCATCTACGTGGGCAAGGCCCTGGTCTTGCGCAACCGGCTGCGCTCCTACTTCGGGTCCCCTTCCGGCCATGCCCCCAAGATCCGCCGCCTGGTCCCCCAGATCGCGGATTTCGAGTTCATCGTTACAGACACCGAGTCGGAAGCCCTTATCCTGGAAAACACCCTGATCAAGAAGTACAAGCCCCGGTACAACGCGCGGCTCAAGGACGACAAGACCTACCCCTTCCTGAAAATTGACCTCAGCGAGGACTTTCCCCGGGTCTATATAACCCGCCAGGTCGCCAAGGATGGGGCCCGCTACTTCGGCCCCTTCGCCTCCGCAGGCAGCGTCCGCCACACGATGGACCTGGTCAAGAAGCTTTTCCCCTACCGCTCCTGCACCAAGACCATCACCGGCACCGATCCCAGGCCATGCTTGGAGTACTTCATCCATCGCTGTGTCGCCCCGTGCTCCGGCTACGCTTCCAAGGATGAGTACGCGGATGTCATCAAACAGGTCATCATGTTCATGGAGGGGAACACCGATGTTGTGACCCGGGGACTGCGGGATTCCATGACCCAAGCGTCGGAGAAGCTGGAATACGAGCGGGCCGGTGTCCTGCGGGACCAGATCCGGAGCATCGAGCGCGTCGCCGAGCAGCAGAAGATGGACTCCCAACCGGTCGGGGACCTGGACGCCATCGCCATGGCCCAGGAGGCCAACGAAGCCTGGGTCGAGACCTTCTTCATCCGGCACGGCAAGCTGGTGGGCCGGGACCGGTTCCTGATGGAAGGCGCCGAGGGAGAGGCTCCCGGGGTCATCCTGGGTCAGTTCGTTAAGCAATTCTACGAGTCCGCGACTATGGTTCCGCGCAGGATCCTGCTGCAGCACCAACTTGAAGAACATGAGTTGATCCATGAGTGGCTGAAGGAGCGCCGGGGCGGGGCGGTTACACTCCTGTACCCCAAGCGCGGCCAGTACAGGAAACTGCTGGATGTGGTGGCCGAGAACGCCAGCCAGGGCCTGGCCCAGCAGCGGGTAAAGTGGCTGAACAATACCAGCGTCATCCAACAGGCCGTCGCGGACCTGCAGGAAGAGTTGAGCCTGCCTTCTCCCCCACAGCGCATGGAGTGTTACGACATCTCCCACATCCAGGGATCGAATGTCGTGGGCAGCATGGTGGTCTTCCAGGACGGCCGTCCCAAGCCGGCCCATTACCGCCGGTTCAGGATTAAATCGGTGGAGGGGGTGGACGACTACGCCAGCATGCAGGAGATGCTCCGGCGCAGGTTCAAGCGCCTGGCGGATACCCGGGCCAAGGGCCGGTCCAGCGATGCCCCGGGGCCCAATGGTCCCGACAAGTCGGGGGATGCATGGGGAATCGTGCCGGACCTGGTGCTTATCGACGGGGGCAAAGGGCACTTGTCGGCGGCGTTGGAGGTGATGCTGGAGTTGGGTCTCGACGACGTTCCGCTGGCTTCCCTGGCCAAGGAGAACGAGGAACTGTTCGTGCCGCACACGCCGGAGCCCATCGTCCTGCCCCGCACATCCCAAGCCCTATACCTGGTGCAGCGGTTGCGGGACGAGGCCCACCGCTTTGCCATCACCTACCATCGGAACCTGCGCAGCAAGGGGAGCCTCAAGTCCTCCATAGACATGGTGACCGGCATTGGTCCGAAGCGCAAGCGGATGCTCCTGCGGAAATTTGGAACGGTCCAGGCGATCAAGGACGCCCCGGTGGATGAAATCGCCGCCGTCCCGGGACTGACCCGCTCCCTGGCCATCCGGCTGAAACAGACGCTGTAAGCCTGCCGGCCCTTGCCGATTTCGTCGAGAAGGCCAATTTCCGACCAAATCGCGGCGTCCAGTTATTGATTCGGCGGACGACCCCCACTTACCATAACCCAAGCATACGCAACCGAAACTCACGCTAGGCCGGTGCACCGTGAAGCTGCTACTCACCTTTCCCAACGGCGCTCAACTCACCCTGGAGTCCGCGGAGCCGGAGTTTGTCCAGGAGATAATCATGACGTCGCTGAAGGAGTTTCCGGCGCTGCCCGGGCAAACCGGCGGCACTGGGGAAGCGCAGGCTGGACAGGAGACATCTCCCGGCGACTGGCCCGCCGCCGGGGTTGGCGCACGCACAGGAGGAAACGGCGTCGCCGCATCGGTGGGGGCCTCTGTACGTTCCGCCGACGCGGCCAGTTCCAGCGGGGGTGCGGACTTCTCCGGCGTAGGGGGAAACGGCGCCTATGGGAACGCGTTCGCCAACATCCTGCCCGATGCCAACGGCGAACTTTCCGCGGAGCAACTGCGTTTCAGGGAGTTTTGCCGAGACGCCAACCCGACGGGGGATATGCGGCGGGCGGTGGTGGCAGCCGAGGGCGCCCAGCGCCTGCTGGGGGTGCCCAGCGTGGATGCTCACACCCTGGAAGCCCTGTTTGCCCTGGCCGGATGGCCCCGGCCCCACAGCCTGGTCCAGACGATGCGGAATGCCGCGCGGGTGAAGTTCGGGTGGCTGGAGCGGGTGCCGGGTAGGATGGGGTTTTACACGGTAACGGACACCGGGCGCGAGACGGCCCTGCCGGAGCAGGCTTTCGGAATGCCGGACGAGTTCGTTTAGGGGAAAGACTTTCTCCTCTTTGGCTGGCGTCGCCCGCCGGGCGGCCCTTTCATGTCCCCTTTGATGTCCGATATGGACAGGTAAGAAATTGCTTTGAGAAATAGTTGAGAATGGGGTATATGGGTGTCGGCCTGCGGCATCTGCATGGTGGTAATTTTCAAAAATGGGATAGCCCTGTAGTCTCGCCGCCGCCTACGCGGGGGCAGGTTCTGCGCGGGGGTGACGGGAGAGGGGGTCGCTCCGGTAGAGGTTACTGAGGGGAGCGGGTAACGGGGGTCTGGGCCCCCGCACGGGCGGGTAGAAGGACGAACTTGGGAGCTCTCTTTCGACCTTCCCTGGCCCAAGAACGGGGTCAGTAGTCCCAAGAAGAAGCCGGTCCAGACGAGGCGGCAGAAGACTGCCAAGGTCAAGACCACCAGGGAAACCGCCCCGAAGCGGCGGCAGAACCCGACCCCCACCACCGCCTCTGATGAACTCATCCAGCGCCGCCGGGAGTGCGACCGCCAGAGGAACAAGACCCCGGAGCGGCGTGAGTACGGCCGCCTCCACGCCCAGGAACGCCGCCAGAAGGCCAGGGAGGCGGGCCTCTGCCGGCAATGCGGCGAACCCGCGATCCCAGGTCAGACACGGTGTGAGACCTGCGCCGAGAAGCACCGGGTCAGCCGGAGGAAGTGGCAGGCCAACAGAAAGGCCGCGGAGATGCTGGAAGTCCCCAGCCCTCCGGACCCACTGTGACATCCAACCCGGAGACCGGCTCACCAGCACTGCGAACATACGCACGGAAGCCGCGGTGCTAAAATCCCGGCTAACAACCTGAACCATCCGCCGGGGTTTGCATGCCGCAACAGGAACCCATCGTCGCCAGGACGACCTGGCTCTCTCGGATAACCAGCGGGAGCACGACCCACGAGGCACGCTGGGAGAGAGAAAGATTCGCTCTCCTGGACAGCGAAGGACAGACCATCCACGGAGTAGCGACCAGCCAGATCCGGAACGCGGAAATCGGCCGGGGCCGATTCCACAACAGCATCAAGGCCAGGACCGTCCAGGGAAACACCATCTGGGCGGGGGGCCTACCCAAGAAGGAGTCGGAGCGAATCTACCAACTCCTCCACCAGGCAGCGGAGGACACACAGGAACGGGAGGCAGCCAGCAGGGCGGCAAAGCTCTCCCCGGAGATGGCCAGCCTCGCAGACACTATCACGCAGATCACCTCCCCGGACCGGTACACCAGGCACTCGGAAATGACCTGGATCCCCCAGAGGGCCCAGGAACTCCTGGAAGGGTGCGACGAACGGACGGAACGACATCTCGAATTTCACCTGAAGGGCGTCACAACCACACTCCGGAAGGCCGCCAACCCCGAGGAACTGGAGGAGTCCAGGACCGCCGCCAACAGGGAATACCTGCAGCGGACGGAATCCCGGGTGCAGACCGCCACCCGGGACATCCTGCCCAACGGGCTGACCCAGGAACAGGCCCAGGCCATCGCCACCGATGAGGACTGCACCCTGGTGCTGGCCGGCACCGGCAAGACCGCCGTGATCATCGGGAAGATCGCCCACCTGGTCCGGAACCAGGGCGTCGAGCCGAAGACCATCCTGGCCCTGGCCTTCAACCGGAAGGCGGCCCTGGAGGTCCGGGAGAGGCTCCCCGACGACCTGAAGGGATGCACCATCTCCACCTTCCACTCCTTCGGACTGGGCATCATCGCCGCGGCGGCCGTCGCGCCGACGGTCTCCAAGCTCGCCACCGACGACTTCGCCTACAGCCAGGCCCTCGACCGGATCGTCCAGGAACTGCTCCAGGACCCGGGCCTGTCCAGGAGTGTGATGGACCTCATCGGCTCCATGCCCGCCGAGTACCGCTCCCCCTTCGACTTCGAGGACCCCGCCGAGTACGAGCAGTACGTCCAGGACGTGGAACTCCGCACTCTCAGCGGCGATCTGGTGAAGAGCTTCGAGGAGCTCACCATCGCCAACTTCCTCACCGAGAACGGGGTGGACTTCCGGTACGAGGCGCCCTACGAGGTCCGGACGGCCACCGGCCAGTACCGGCAGTACCAGCCCGACTTCCACATCCCCAGCCGGAAGATCTACATCGAACACTTCGCGGTCAACAGGAATGGCGAAGCTCCCCCGGGCTGGGACCGGTACCTAGCCGACATGGAGTGGAAACGCGGCATCCACCAGGAAAACGGCACCGCCTTGGTGGAGACCTTCAGCTGGCAACACCGGGACGGGACCCTCCTGGACACCCTCCAGGCCAACCTGGAAGGTCACGGCGTGGAGTTCAATCCAGTCCCGCCGGAGGAACTGGTACAGCGACTCTCCCAGGAACGCATCAACTGGCTGGCCCACCTGCTGGGCGGATTCCTCCAACACGTCAAGTCGGGCAACCTCGCCCGGGAGGAGATCGAACGGAGGGCCCAGAATGCCCGGGACAAGGGCCGCACCGAGAAATTCCTCCAGGTGTTCCACGAGGTCCGGGAGCGCTACCAACAGCTCCTGCTCCAAGAGAACGCCATCGACTTCCACGACCTGATCAACCGAGCCGCGGACATCATGAGGGGAAATGTGTGGCAGAACCCCTTCACCCACCTCCTCGTGGACGAGTTCCAGGACATCTCCCGGGGGCGCATGGCCCTGCTGGAGGCCCTCCAGAAGGAGGGGCTGGCCTACTTCCTCGTCGGGGACGACTGGCAGTCCATCTACCGCTTCGCCGGAAGCCAGGTCAGCCTCGTCCACGATTGCGACCAGCACCTGGGCCACACGGAGCGGACCGTCCTGACCCGCACCTTCCGGTTCGGGGAGGGCATCCTCGGCCCATCGGGGAGATTCATCCAGCAGAACCCGGAACAGACCAGGCGGGAACTGACCACTGGACGCGAGGGGGAAGGGATCGTCGTCATGGCTGCCCAGGACCAGAGGGAGGGCATGAACCGGGCCGTCCAGGAGATCCTGGAGAGGAACCAGGGGCGGCGCCCCAGCATCCTGGTGCTGGGCCGGTACCGAAGCCGGAACAACATGGTCAGGGGACTCCGGGGGCGTATTCCCGCCAACGTGGAGTTCAGCACCGCCCACGCCGCCAAGGGGCGCGAATCGGAGTACGTCATCGTCCTGGACCTTTCCGACGGCCGGTACGGCTTCCCCTGCATGGCCGAGGATGACCCCTTGATGGAACTGGTGCTGCCGCCGGCCCACGGCCAGGCCTTCCCCCATGCCGAGGAGCGCCGCCTCTTCTACGTCGCCCTGACCAGGGCCATCAGGTCAGCCTACCTGATCGCCGACGCCCAGAACCCGTCTCCCTTCGTGAGAGAACTTCTCAAGAATTCCCCGGAGGTGGAGAACCGGGGCGACCTGGCGCCGCCATGCCCGAGGTGTCCCCGGGGATCCCTGGTTCCATCGGCCAGCGGTGAGAACCTGCGGTGCAGCAACTTCCCGAAGTGTGGACACATGGCTCCCAGATGCCCGGGATGCCGGCAGGGATACGTGTCCATCAACCGGGACGGGGCGGCGTGCTCCAACCCGGGGTGCGGGGAATCTCCAAGGGTATGCCCCAGATGCGGGGAGGGAGTGCTGGTCCCCAGGACCGGGCGCACCGACTTCTGGGGATGCAGCCGCTACCAGGCGGAACCATCGTGCCGGTACACGGCCCCGAGGCAGGCAAAAGACCAGCCGACGGTCTTATATCGGGCTGATTGACCTGGAAGGGAAGGCACCATAGCATACGAGCCACACTCCGATCCTCTCCAAGGACCGCCCCCATGACATCCAAGCCCATCGAGAACTGCTACTGGGTGGTGCCGGGCAAACTCCTGGCCGGCGAGTACCCCAGGAACATCGACGAAGAGTCATCACCCGGGAAGGTGGCCGCCCTGACCGGCGCTGGCGTCGCCGCCTTCATCGACCTGACGGAAGAGGGACACCTGCTCCCCTACGAACAGTGGGCAGGCGATGCGGTCCATCAGCGGTTTCCCATCATCGAAGGTTCCGTACCGGAATCCCCCGAGCTGACCAGGGAGATCCTGGACGCCATCGACGGGCATATCGCCCAAGACCGGATGGTCTACGTCCACTGCATGGGCGGGATCGGGCGCACCGGCACCATCATCGGATGCTGGCTGGCCCGCCACGGGCATCCTGGGCAGGCGGCCCTGGAACGCTTGAGGGAACTTTGGAGAGACAACCCCAAGTCGCGATACTACCGGTCTCCGGAAGGGTGGGAGCAGGAACAGTACATCCTCAACTGGGAGGAGAGATGATGATCGCGGGCCTAGACCGCTACCGGGGCAGCCTGATCGGGCTGGCGACCGGGGACGCCGTGGGGACCACCGTGGAGTTCAAGTCCCCGGGGACCTTCCCGCCCGTAATCGGGATGACGGGCGGAGGCCCGTTCTGCCTGGAACCTGGGCAGTGGACCGACGATACCTCCATGGCGCTGTGCCTGGCCGAGAGCCTGGTCACCTGCGGGGACTTCGACGTCCGGGACCAGATGGACCGCTACGTCCGCTGGGAAACGGAGGGTTACCTGAGCAGTAACGGCAGGTGCTTTGACATCGGGATGACCGTTTCCGATGCCCTGAGGCGGTACCGGAATACCGGCGATCCAATTGCCGGTTCAACCGATACCTACTCCGCGGGCAATGGCAGCCTGATGCGGCTGGCCCCGGTGCCGCTGTTCTATGCCAGGGATCCCGAGGCGGCAATCCGGATGAGCGGGGAGAGTTCCCGCACCACCCATGGGACAGATGCGTGCATCGACGCCTGCCGGTACTTCGGCGGCATGATCGCAGGAGCCCTGCTGGGGGAGACCAAGGAAGCTCTGCTGGCTCCGCGGTACTCACCCGTGGGTGGACTCTGGGAGAGGGAGCCCCTGTGCACCGAGATCGACCAGGTGGCCGCCGGGTCCTTCCGCCATAGAAACCCGCCCGACATCGCTGGCAGCGGCTACGTGGTGAAATCCCTGGAAGCCGCTCTGTGGGCATTCCACCGGTCGGAGAGCTTCGAGGAAGGATGCCTGTTGGCAGTGAACCTGGGCGATGACGCCGACACCACCGCCGCCATCTACGGCCAGATCGCCGGAGCGTACTACGGCATGGACGGGATCCCCAGGGAGTGGAGAGACCTCCTCGCCGAACGGGAGTTGATAACCAGAACGGCCGACGAGTTGTGGAGAGCGGGAGCATGAGGATGACGTCCACGGCGACGACCCCTTCATGAGCTACCCCCTGTGATTGCCACGACCACCAGGCAATTACGCCTTCTCTCCAGGAGCCGGTTTCACGAAGTCCGGTACGAAGACCGCTCCCTGCACTTCATAGGGGAGGCTGGCCGCTCCAGTTGGGCTGATGTGGCAGCACTTCGAGAACACCGGGCCCGTCACCGGCACGGAGCCAAGGCGATGGAGGAGCTCCTCAGGGATGCCGCCTCACCGAGTTCTCCCTGGCCTTCCGCCGGGCGGAGGTGATGCCGGACCTCACCGGACCAGAACAGGAGGCAGTGGGCCAGCAGTCAGGATGCTGATCTAGGAAATGCTGGCCCGATCGGGCGGCCCAGCCCAGGACCAATCAGTCCAGCTTGGAACTCGACTAAGAAGACTCTCAAAGTAGGGCATCGGTCTGGGAGTCAACCAACTGGGAACCAGGGCAAGGAGAGATACGACTGGCAAAGCACTTGATGGGGATACCGGGGCCAATGAAAAAGGGGTAAGATTGCGAAACCGGATCCGATGTCGGGAAACCCCTGGTACAAGTCTTCCGCAAAGCCTCACGTATGGTGGACGGGATGCTCCTCTACATCACTCCTGCATGAGCAATGACAATGACTGCTGAAACGCTGACCTTCGAAATCGGCGGAACAGTAACGGTCGATCAACTGGCGACAGGGTTCAGCCTGTTCCACCGGTTGGTCTCCGCGCTCACGGCGGACACGGGGGTCCAGTGGATCGTGGAGGACCTTCAGTCGGGCAGCGCCGTCGTGACCCTTGAGGGGCAATCTGAAACACCCCATGAAGTCAGCAGGATAGTCCACAGCTACGCAGACGTGGGGCGTGCCTTGGAAGCCCGGGAATACCTCACATACCAACCTACAGTGAAGCGGGCAGCTGAAGAGATCCGCGACTTCGCAGAGAAGGTCGATGCCGTCCGGTTCCAGACTGCGGAGGCCGACTACACGGTCGTCACGGGAGCCAACTCCACCGTTCCCCCAAAGCTCGCCGTGAGCATCGGATCGGTCACCGGCAGAATCCAGACCGTCAGCAACCGAGGAAGGCTTCGGTTCAACCTGTATGACTCCACCTTCGACAAGGCAGTAGGCTGTTACCTCCAGGGGGGCCAGGAAGAACTCGTACGGGAAGCCTGGGGGCGCCGGGCCAGTGTTAGTGGCAGAGTAACCAGGGAAGCCGACACGGGAAGAGCTCTGGCGGTGCGGGATATCCTAGAGGTGGAAGTCCTTAAGGACATAGCACCAGGTTCTTACCGGATCGCCAGGGGAGCAGTCCGCCCGGAACCGGGCTCGGAGCCAGCCCACGAAGTCATCCGACGGCTGCGCGATGCCTGACCCCAGGAGGAATCTGTACTGGGACGCCAATGTGTTCCTCTACTACATCAACGACGACCTCGACCGGGCACCTATCATCGACGCCCTGCTGTCGAGCAGCGCCGCACCGGCTGGTTCAGTCAAGATCTACACCTCGACCCTCTCTCACATCGAAGTGGCCTACGGAGCCTCTGAACAACAGAGAAGAGCATTGGACCCAGCCGTAGTTGAGCAGATAGATAATCTCTGGACAGACCCCAACGCGGTAACATCAGTGGAACACAACGAACGGGTCGGGAGGATAGCCCGGGATCTGATCCGGCAATCCATGTTGCGGAACTGGAGCTTGCGATCAATGGATGCGGCCCACCTGGCCACAGCGGTCTGGCTTTCCCAGATCGGCATACCGATCAACGAGTTCCACACCTACGAACCCAGGCTGGTCAAGTTCTCCGATTTGACCAATATTCCGGTCCTTGAACCCTACACCCAGCAGCCCAACCTGTTCTAACCCGATTTCCACCATTCGCAGTCACCTGGTCGGGTTGGGACTTTATCCCAAGTCGAAAGCTCCGAACCCAGGCCCAGGGACCTTCGTCCCGGGCCAGTACGGGGGCAGATCGCCCCGTTTTCCACCTAACCGGGCTCCAGAACCCGGAGGGCGGGAAAGGGCGCCGCTGCGCCGAGAAGCACCGGGTGGAGCGGAGGCGCTGGGAAGCCGAACCCGGGACAGGATCGGCTGAGCCTCCTGGGGCGGATGTCTACCCTGAGCTACGCGCTGATCTCATGGGGAAGGCTGGCGTCGGGCGATTACGCGGAGATGCCGCAGATGCACATCAAGATGCCGAGGATAACCAGGTCGGCGGTTGACTCCCAAGAGATGCAGGAATGTGAGGAATGCCGCTCCTGCCGGAGCACGTGAGAATGGAGGCGTAGGGCGGAACGAAATATCAAATGGTTCAGACGGTAGTATAATCCGGGCTGCCCAAGTGTCATCTCCCCCCGTGAAGAGATGAAGCAAAGCCAACCGGGGACAGAAATTATGCAGACTACCGCCCAGCAGGAGCAAATTGACCAAGCCATCGACAGGGTTGCCGAGGGCAGTAGCCAACCTACCGGCGGCAAGTGGCTGGAATACCTTACCGCCGACATCGCCCCCCAAATCCGGGAATGGGACATAGCCCGTGCCTATGTGTGGGGGGAATGGCCCGAACGTCCCACGGACCAGGACATCGGCATCGACGTAGTTGCTATCCGCCGGAGCGACGGCGAACACATTGCCATCCAGTGCAAGTCTCGCCAACTTGACGAACACGGCCGCGGCAGCCCCATTAACAAGAGGGAGTTTGACAGTTTCGCCAGCCCTTCCGCCAGCGACCTCTGGGCTGAACGCTGGATTGTCACCAACGGCGACGTTTCTCTGGGACCCAACGTCAAGACGATCCTGGAAATGACCGACAAACCGGTCAAGATGGTCAACATCGCCAGCGATCTGCAACAGCAGCGGGATGCTTTCGTCAAAGAAGAATGCCCCCACTGCCAGCCCAACCCCGAGGGCGAGGAGCGCCAGCAATCCAGGTCCTGCATGCAGAACGAAGCCGTCTCTGAAAGCGTGCGCATCCTCCAAGAACACGAATGCTCCTCCAGCGGCGGCTTGCCCGGGGGTCAGGCCAGGGGCAGAATCATACTCCCCTGCGGGACTGGGAAGACCAGGATATCCCTTCGCATCGTTGAGGAATTGACGCCGCCGGGCCAACTGTCCATCGTCCTCTGCCCCTCCATCGCGCTGGTTGCCCAGCTTCGGCGTGAATATCTGCAACACGCCGAAAAAGACCTCCGGGCCCTGGCCGTTTGCTCCGACGAGACCGCCGGCTACGACCCCAAGAAGGAAAACACGAGGAACACGGCGGAGGACCCCACGGCGGACAGCAGCAATGTCAGCGCCTCCGAGGTGAAGGGGAAGGTCACCACCAACTCCGCCGAGATCGCCCAGTGGATACGCGAGGGCTTTGACTCAGAGCAGGTCAGCGTCATTTTCGGCACCTACCAGAGCGGCAGCCGGGTTGCGGACGCCCTGAAGGAAACCGGCGTCACCGCCAAGGTCCTCATTGCCGATGAGGCCCACCGAACCGCCGGACTGCGCCGTAAGCGGTCCGCGAAGAATGGTGCCATCTCCGAAACTGAGAAGCGTATCCGCGACTTCACCCTGTGCCACGACAACGATGCCTTTCCGGCGACGTACCGCGTTTACCAGACCGCGACTCCCCGCATCTACGACACCCGCAGGGTAAACCAGGACCGGGCGAGCGACTGGGTCGTCCGTACCATGGACGACGAGACTGTCTTCGGCGTTGAGCTGTACCGCAAGAGCTACGTGGAAGCGGTCAGAAACGGATGGCTGGCCGACTACCGCATCATCGCCGTGGGAGTCAACGGCCCGGACGCCTACCAGATAGCCAACACCCTGGCCGGCGAGAACAAGGGCAAGGGGACCAACCGCCTAACCTCCACACACTTCCTGCGCGGGTTGGCTTTCTCCCTGGCCATGGGCGGCGCCACTCATGACAGCGAACAGGGTACGGTATCAATAAAGTCCTGCATTGCCTTCATGAATACTACGGACAAGTCCAACAACATGCAGGCCGCGCTCCAAACCCCGGCGGTGCGGAAATGGATCCAAGACTGGTTGGACGACAACCAGATTGAGCAGAAGGCTGCCGACTACAAACTGGAACACCTGGAAGCCAAGGACAACGTAACAGCCCGCGATAATGCCAAGGTGCGCCTCGCCGAAGCTACCAGCGAACATCCCCACGGCATCCTGAACGTGGGCATATTCGGCGAAGGCACCGATTCGCCATCCCTCAGCGCCGTCGCCTTCCTAGAAGCTCGGAAGAGCCCCATCGACGTGATCCAAGCGGTGGGCCGGGCCATGCGCACCAGCGAGGGCAAGGAGATGGGCTACATCATCTGCCCCATTGTAATCCCAGCCAACGCAGACCCAGAACAGTGGCTCAGCACCAGCGACAAGGAGGAGGGATGGCAGGAACTAGGCCAGATACTGCTGGCCCTAAGGGCCCACGACCAGCGCATCGAGGACAACCTGGTCGAACTGCTCCACCTGCACATCCCCAAGCCGCCGGAGGTTGTCCGAACCCTCATCGCCATAGCCGGCGGCGAGGACAAGCGCATCCAATACCGGGAACACCAGGGCGCTCCGGGAGAAGCCCAGGCGGCAGTGGAGCGAGTGTTGGAAGGGAAAAGCACCCTAGTCAGGGAGTTTCGTCCAATATCAGAGGCTCCTACATCGGATGCGGTTTCGAGTGACCCTGCTGCTGGTACCGAAGACAGCCCTGCTCCATTGCTGAAAGACCAGAACCAAGAGGGTATGACCAAGGATCCCGGAGTTGCCCGTGAAGCCACGGAGATAACCGCCTCGCCGGCCGACCCAGGCGACGGACAATCTCCGACAGGACATGAGACCCATGCGGTGGAGATGACGCAGATAGTCGTGGGAAAGGGGAACTACGACGGAGCGATCGAACTGCGCATGGACACCGTGGCCCGCGCCAAACCCGCTCCCGACGGAACTCGCGGCCCAGTGGATTTCAGGAAGTCCAAGGATAAGGCGCGGGACATGATCAACAAGGGCAAGGGGGTTCGTCTCACTCCCACCAAGGAGAAGAAACCTGGCCCCACCCGCGAGGAGCGAATGGACCAAGCCTTCTTCAGGCAGCTGAAGCTCAGCGGTCTGGAGGACCAGGGCAACGCCATCAGGATGAACCTGCTATCCAAGTCGGGCCTTGTGGATAACCGGGTGGCCCGGGACCTGAACATCCTGGAAACCAGCGTCAAGGAGGCCGCCCACCACCTGCGGGAAGACCAACTGCAACCGGTCCTTGACCGACACTTTATGCTGGACAACCTGGACGAGAAGGCACAAAAGGCGATTAAGGAAGGGAAGGCCGCCGACGGTTGTGTTACCGCTGCCCTGCTGTTGATGAACGCCGCCATGCTCCACCAGCGCATCGCCAACGGCCGTTGGCTCTCCGGCATCAGCAACCTGTCGGAAATCAAGCACGATGTGAATATAATTCGTACCATCCGCCAGGAATGGAAACGCATCATGTGCCGCGACTTTCATCCAGTGCTGGAGCCGGCAGTGGAAGTCATTGACGAAATAGAAAGGACTGGCAGACTGGCCGGGCTGGAGCGGGCTTTACGTCACCTCACCGCGGAGGCGGAAAGGATCGCCGAAACCTACGCTGACATGGGCGCCGACCACGCCGGGCCCCTGTTCAACAAGGTAATGGGCAACCAAGCATCGGACGGAGCCTTCTTCACCAAGCCCGTGGCCGGCTCCATCGCCGCCCGCCTCACCCTGGACGCCCTGGGAGAGCAGGACTGGACCAACGAGGAGACCTGGAGGGCCCACAAGACCGTGGACCTTGCCTGCGGCAGCGGCACGCTTCTCACCGCCATGCTGACCGAGATGAAGCGCCGGGCCAGAGAGCAGGGCGCAACGCCCAGCGAAATCGGGAGTCTGCAAAAGACGGCAGTGGAAGACACGCTGAAAGGCATGGACATCAATCCCATTTCGCTGCAACTTGCCGCGTCTCAGCTCATGACCGGCAACCAGGACATCGGCTACCGCCGTATGGGTCTCCACCGGATGCCCTATGGCCCCCAGCCCGGCGACCCGTCCAAGGTGTCGGCGGGAACGCTGGAACTCTTGGGGCAGAAGGAAATAGTAAAGCGCAGCGGCGAACTCGACCTTCCCGACGACTGGATAGCGTCAGAGGAGGTCTGGACGCAGGGTGGCGAAACCATGGAAAACGCGGTGGACGCGGTAAAAGGCGGCGTCAGAATAGTGATCATGAACCCCCCGTTCAGCAACCGTTCTAAGATGGGCGAGAAATTCCCGCAGGAAACTCAGCGGTCCCTGCGGAAACGAGTAGACGACCTAGAGCGGCTGCTGGTTCAGTCGGACAAGAACATGGATGATTTCGTGGACAAGAATTCTATCCGGCTCTTGTTCGCGGCCCTCGCCGAACGGTGCATAGATTCCAAAACAGGAATTATGACGACGGTGCTGCCCACTATCGCCCTCACTGCCACCTCTGGACAGCAGGAGCGGCGCATCTTATCCGAGCGATTCCACATCCACACCGTGCTTACCGGCCGCTGGCCTCGAGAGTTCACCTTGAGCCAGAACACGGAAATAGACGAGAGCATCATTGTTGCCACTCGCAACGTGGGGGACAAAGCGCCGACGCGATTCGTTCAACTGGACAAAATGCCGGTGGACGAAGCCGAAGTTGACGAATTCCATCAATGCCTGACTTCATGCGTAAAGGGTTCCATCGCCAACGGCTGGGGGGAAGTGTCATATTGGCCCGAAGAGCGCATCGGAGCCGGCGATTGGACGCCGGCTATCTGGCGGTCACCCGAACTGGCGGAGGCGGCATGGACCTTCAAGAACACGGAAGGCCTCATCCCCCTTCACCGGCAAGGGATTTCCCCCAGAAAAACTGGCGCAAGCATACCAGCAAAAACCCTTGAACAAGGCACAAACACAACGGGCGAGGGAGCGAAAATACCCGTCCTAGCCTCTAAAGGTGCGGGAGGCCAACAAACGATCGAGGCCCGCCCGGACAGCATATGGGACACTAGCAAGGGAGGGCCAAAGAGGTATGAGGAAAACCAGGGCCATTTGCTCCTAACCTTCGGGCAACGCTCCGGCACTGGAAGGCTAAACGCAGTAGCCTCCAACGAGAAATACATAGGCGTGGGGTGGATGCCAGTCCCGGAAGTCACCGCACAAGAGTCAAAAGCCGTGTCAGTTTTTATTAACTCCACTGCAGGCAGAGTACAACTCATGGCGAATGTGGGGAAAATGATAAGCTTCCCGACCTACAACCCAAGCGCATACAGTGAAGTAAAAGTGCCCGATGTGAAAGACACCCAAATACGAGAAATCCTAGCAGACTGCTGGGAGCGCACCAGGGACATGACCGTGCCGCAGTTCCGCGACGGCGAGTGCGAGGTGCGCCGCCTGTGGGACGAGGCGGTAGCCGAGGCGATCGGCTGGGAGGACTCGGACCTGGCCCGCCTGCGCCTGCTGCTCCACCAGGAACCCCATGTCCGCGGCCTCGGATACGGCCAATACGGGGACGAAGTGGAAATCGACCCTGCTGACCGCGAACGATTCCAAGAACTGGCGGACCGGTGGCAGGAGGAAACAATCTTCCTGTCCAACTCGGAACAGGTTAATGCCCACCCCGCCCTTCAGGAAATCATCAGTATGGGCCAACCGGCAACGCCCCTGATCCTTGAGACGATGCGTTACCAGGGAGGGCACTGGTTTGAAGCGCTACAACAGATAACAGGAGCAGATCCGGTATCGCCAGCCGACTACGGCAACATTGCAGCGATGCAGAATTCCTGGCTGCAATGGGGCGAAGACCATGGCTACGCCTAGGTGGATGACGTGGCTCAACCTGTCATTCCCCTACCTTCGTAACGAAGGGTTTACGGTAATAGAACCACCATCAGACCGCTACAACTGCGTCGCCTACGTCGCAGGGGACACCAGCCAGTGGTGGGACCACACACCCCGCCGCTACTGGCCACCCCATGCGTCCAGGTCAGGCCGAATCGACAGCCTGATTGAAGTGTTCGTCGGCCTGGGATACGAGCAATGCAACGACGGCAACCACGAAGACAGACACCAAAAGATCGCCCTCTACGAGGATGACGGCACCTGGCAGCACGCGAGCATTCAAATGCCCAGCGGAGCATGGCGCAGCAAAATGGGCAGAGGACCGGTGATCGAGCACCGCAGCCCTGAATCGCTTTCAGGAGGATCGTATGGCAACCCTACGGTCCACATGATAAAGCTCATCGACCAAGCGCCCACCGGGGGCGGGAAACCCACTCCAACGCGGACTGATCCCTGCTGGTGACCCGGAACAGGACTATTCCCGGACGAAACGCACCCTGGGCGCCACAACCCCCACCGGGGAGGGGGCCGACCGGCCTTCTCCGTGAACCCCACTCTGCGGGAACCTGGAGAACGAATAAAAACAAATTTGCACGAATAATCGGTATATAGATTATTTTTCGTGCAAGGCCACAGTAGCCGACTATTTCCGGCAAGCCTCCTAACTAAGAGCAAGGAGCCAAGGCGAAATGCGGGACATAAAGATGGACTTCGTCGAAGACGTCTCTGAAATACTGAGAAATCAAATGAAGAGAGAGGGGTTTAATCCTCAAGTTGTTGACAAATCAGAGGACGCCATAAACTTGTTCTTCCAGTCAAGGAGGATGTTAATTCCGGCGATGCCTAGGAACGTCTACAAGCCCAGCGGATTCAACACAATGGGGCATGATTACATAGTAAGCAAATTGGAGGAGATATTCCGGAAGGGAGAGGAGACATCACCTTACAGAAGCAGAGGATACCAATTCTTGAAGAAAGACCACCTGCTCGACTATCTGGGAATGCACCACCTTCATCTAGGAGAAGAAATAGAAAAAGACGGATTCTCGAAAAGGACGAACCACCTTCTAATCGTATTTGTGGAGTACGAAAACGCATATTTCCTCAAAGTATCTCCGCACGCAGAAGACCCGATACCGGTCTGGTATCAGCAAGAGCTGATGGACATAATCAACGAGAACTGGCCAGAACTAAGAGAAAGACTTTACGTGAAAGGCGCATCAAACGTTGAACCCAAAGTAGACAACGAATTCATCAGGTCTACAAGAAACAAAAATATTGTCGCACTCTACGAATCCTTCGATGGTACAGTGTATCTACCGCACGGAACAATCATGGAAACACTCGCAGTGATCAGCAGGGATAGGTGCTTCAAAAGCCTCAAGAGGGCGGAAAAGGAAATTCGTGCAAAAGCTAATGAATTGGTTCAAAACGCAAGACACTGTGGGGTTCATTTTCAGGAAGAAATGTCTATAAAAATAATAGGGTTCGATTCACTAGGAACCAGTGAACTATTCCACATTGACCTTATGGAAGAACACACGAAATTTAGGTTCAGGCACCAACTCAGGTGACTGGAGCGAGACATCCATGACCATCCTCCACATGCCGTGACCAACCAGGCCGGAAGAAGGATATCCCTAGTCGCCTGTCCCCCGGTGGAGACGAAGAGGGGCCGGGCGCCACCGTTCCGATGACCGGAGTCTACGGCCGGGTACCGGGTGCACAGCGCGCAGAAACGAGAAGACCCCCGCCCGAGAGGGCCGTGCCCTTCTGATCCACCAATGGAGGCTGCAACCCATCGGGGAGGCCGACCGCCGACCGGAACTGAACAGGACGCTCCGGGGCTTCCGCGCACCAGTGGGCGAGTATCGTGAAGAGACCGGCACCGGGGAAGCCCGCGCCGGTCTTCCGTTCTCTCGTGCCAGACCGCAGGGCCCCAAGAACTGTCTGAGGTAACAGAAACATCCGCCAAACTCCCGGAGCCCTCTGATCCCCCATGATGTAGCCACCCACTCGGGAGGCGATCATGGGAAGGATACTGCCGATCATCACAGTAACTCTAGCTGTCGGGGCGCTCATGGCGGGAGCAGTTGCAGCGGGCTTCCTTCCCGCGGCCAGCAGCTCGGTGCCCCCACACGCGTCCGTGCCCAAGTCAACGATGACACCGACCTTCGTGCCAGAGCCGGAAGCGGCACCCATGCCGACATGGCCGACGCCGTCAGGCGACGCCCGGAAGACCGGCAAACTGGACGACGTCCGCAACATGAGGTGGCTCAGGGAACACATGCCCGAGGCCTACGAGAAGGTCAGGAACTATTCGTGGACGAGGAACGGTGTTGCTGATCAGGAGGTCGACCTCCTGGAAGCCGTCACGGACCTACTGGCCCGGAACGGCGGTCAGGACGCTATGCCCGTCCTCAACATGCCCTTCCTGGACAGCCCGAACAACGGAGACCAAGAGGCCCTCATGGCCCTGGGCCAGATTCTCGGGGAGGACGAAGAGGCCTTCCAGGAAATCGTCCGCCGGCTTCCTCCGAAAACAGCACGGCCAGTGCCGTGACCTGCACGCCCAGGGCATGCGGGAGATGACCCAGCTGGCCGCCCAGGCCGCCAGCACCTCCGGCTTCAACGAGACCGCCCTCCGGAGTACTCTCTAGGCCATCGCGACCCGCGCTCGGGCCACCGAGGACGACGTCTCCCAGGCCATCGCCGACGGCTGGGCCCAGGGAGTCCAGCACACCACCCATGACGGCGCCCTCTCCTCCCAAGAGGACACCAAGCTCCGCATATTTCGGGACAAGATGGTACAATCCAAGCATGGGTAAGAACCCCACAATGACCTGCCTCCTAGAAGAAACGACCGCTGGGCTCAAGATTGGGGCATTTATAGGCCCGGCCTTCATCGCCCTCATCTCCTCAGCGCTGGCCCTTGCCGGCATCCTGCTCTTCCCACTCATCGGGACCGAAGCATTCGACCCAGTTAAACAATTCCTCGGCCCCGAAGCGGTAGCTCAGACCTTCCTGATCAGCTACGTGGTCGGAACCCTCTGGATAGCCCTGGAAGCGATGAGGGCCCAGTACAACCGCAAAAGGAGCAACGGGAAGGGGGCCGGATTCCTCATATTCAAAGCAAGGCAGTTGTGGGCACCCCCGGCAGAAAGCCACGAGGGGCAAGCCCCGTGCCCGTATAACGCCCACCGCGAGATCACCCTCTCCAACAGGGAGCCCTCGGACATCGAGGATCGCCTAGTAGCAGCAACAGGGATCGCTTCAGTAGCTCGCGGGTTACAGTAACCCCACGTCTCCAGCCGAGCCCAAGAACACCCACCCTGACAGGTGGAGTCTTTGACGTGGAGTTACACAATGAAAGCACTCCAAACCTTCGCAGATTTCGGGACAGGACTATCAAACCCCCTAGGCACCATCCTCAGAGCCGTGCTGGTGCTGAATCTGGTATGCGTCTTGGCAGCCCTATATCTGAAGGACGCATGGTCATACTCGATCACCCAGTTCCACGGCCAGGATATCCTCATTCCTTGGGCGACGATCTCCCTTGTAGCATTGATGATCGTCCACGGGAAGACGCAAATCACGTGGTTACTGAGGACAATGCCAATAACCCTCGGCACGGTGATTCTTCTATGCACCATCCACGGATTCGCCGCCCTAGAAGGGAACATAGAAAGCATCAGGGCAACCTGGGGCCTTAACCCGGGAACCCCCGTCTCGTGGCTCACGCACTCCTTCCTGCACGCGGACCGCGGGCATCTGATAGAAAACGCTTTTTTAGTTTTCCTTCCATCCGGAGCCCTCGTGGAACTGTACCTAGGAAAAACCAAGCTAGTCGCGATCATCCTAGCCACAGCAGTAGCTGCAGCGGTGATGTCCGCAATCGCGGTACCCGAATACTGGGAGACGGAAAGCAACCCAATCGGCTTCAGCGCAGTGGCACAAGCCACCTTCATGATCGGGGTCTACATCGGAGGGAGAGTAACCACCACCTACCTCGGGACAATCCTCTCATACGTACCAATGTTCAGGGAAACAAGAGACTGGCCGTGGAACACGTTCGGCGCCATAGTAGGAATAGCCGCAGCGGGGATGTGGCTGACCTCGGCGATCGCAGTGGAATGGAACAACCCAGATGTAGCCCCACGGGTAGCACACTCATTTGGGATGCTGATCGGAGCATCCATAGCAATGCTGATCGCACCCAATGTGGACAGGAACGAAGAACCCCATCTGAGCAGGCCCTTGATAGGACTTGCGATCACCGTAACCATCATCGCCGCACTCACCGCCAGTCTTCCTCCGACATAAAGTCGGAACACGCCAGATGGTCATGATTAACCATCTGACCATCGGGGCGCCAACCCCTCGTCTGAAGGCAGTGCCGCCCCCGAGAGGCGATTCCAGTGGGTGGCCCGTGCTGCGCGCACTCAGATAGCATCAGGGGAAAGCATACGGGTACGTAGCGGATTCACAAGTTGACTGCGTGCGTCGGGGTGATAGACTTTCTAAGAGAAGATGTCATTCAGCGTCCGCTACTGCTGGAACGTCCGCGAAGATGGGGGAGTCGATGAGGGAGGAACCGCCAACTACCCAGCCGTCAGGGTTGTGGTTGTACGAAGAAAGCGCCATTATAGGTGCCGAATCCCACGATCCGGCAGGGTTCGTTCCCGAGATTCTGCGGTCCAAAGGTTTGGTCAGTCAGGACTGGCGGTGCCTCCGCGTGGTGCGAGGTCCAGCGGCGGCTACCGTTGATTTCGATCGAGTCCGTTGGCACATGACACAGCAGAATTTATGGATTACCCGGAATCCCGCCCAAACTTTGGACACCTACCTCGAAGAAGACGATGCAGTTCTCGCTCCCACGCTAGCGCGGAACTTTCTCAACGCGTTCCCAGACCTGCCCACCCGGCGGTTCTGGTTCTATTGGAAACTCTACGCAGACGTTCCCGACCCGCTGACATGGTTGGTTGAGACCTTTCTTAACGTTGGTTGGCAGCATGAGTTTGTGGTCGAGTCAGTCACCCCGCAAGTGATGTTGACCAACGAAGATTTTTACTTCCAGATTGCGCCGAGGATCGTGGAACAAGGCATAATGCCTCAGAGTAACAACTCTGAGAGTGTGAGTTTCGATTGTTACGTTTCCCGAGGGCGGGATCTAACAATTAGCGAAATGGTCGACGAAACCGACTTTTGGCTTCGAGGCATGGAATTGACCAAGGACGCCATTAGCCAAATGCTGAACAAAGGCTAGGTGGAGACGAGTCGATATGGTCGCAGAACTGGCCATCCCCGTAAGAGAGAGCGCGCGAGAAGAGTATGCGTTGCCAACACGTTCCGCTGACGACGAGCCCATCAACGAAGTGGCGTGGTCCCAGGCACATCCCGAGATGCCCGGCGCGGCTCAGATAGTCGGAGCCCATGCCCTGGGGAACTACTTAACGCATCCGCCACACCAACCAACAGAGAGGTACGGTATATCTCCTGAAGGGATGCTCGTAGGGACGCCCTCCCGGGCGGCAAGCACCCCCAGCGGCCCCGAACTTCTCTCTACGCGGAGCCCCATGACCTCGGAAGTTAACGCCGGATTTCTGGTCGGTACTCCCACTTCCGCGCCAGCCACACAATCCGATAACACACGGTCCTACCTTGCTCACCTATCTCGGATCTTCTGGTTGGCTCAGGCAGTTCTCGGGGCTTGTTGTCTTCTGCTGGGATTCTGCGCCACGGATGCGTTCATGTTCTTCTCCAAAGGGGTTTCGGTGCTTCATCCTATTTTGGATATGTACCTCCTGGGTGGATCGCTTGCTCTCGCAGTTGTAGCCGGACTTTCCATCGCAACAAACCGGCGCTACATGGAGAGAACTTTGCGGCGCCTATAAATAGGGTATGCCACTTGGATAAGCACCGATTGGTTTTTGCGCTGGTAGCGGAATACTTCCGCAAGGAGACCGGCTCCGAAATAGGCAGGGCCAACATGTTGGGATTGGTCGTGCTCGCCTGTCTCTTGCCCGTTCTAGCAGTCCCATCATGGCTAACCGCGATATTGCGAGCGCTTTCCGACAAACCATACCCAACCTGGTTATGGCTCGTGCCCTTGATTGGCTTCGGGTTCCTGGTTATTTACGCCTATTTGAGCGTTAAACTGATTCCTGAGAGGCCACCAGAATAGCCGAGGGTAACCCGCAGCAGCATCGAGTTTCTCCCGAGTGTTCAAACATGAAGCGATTAGTATGGAAGGTGGACCAGCCGCTGAGGCGCACCCTTGCTTGAGAAATACCAATGACCTCCATCAGGCCCCGGTGTGGGGAAAGCCCTTCCTGGTGGATGGACCCTTCAATGACGACCTGGTAGCTGGAGTTGACCAAGCGGTCGAGGAGGGATCCGAACAGCCTAGATCAGTTCAACCCGGCTCCCAAGGCCGCTAGCGCCTAGCTTTTTCCGGAAGGCACCCGATGGCTGACGGACCTCCCCCGCCACCAACCTGACCTAGGTGCAGGCATTCCTGCCCCAGAGGAAAGGCGGCTGTGGAAGCGCCGGGTGCCGGACCAGCTACCCGGACCTGCGTCGAAGGCTCCTCCCTGCGGCCCGGAACCGGGCCATTCCCGGACGAAACTGTCCCTGAGCACCCAACTTTACCGGGAAAGGGGCCGACAGCCCTTCTCCGGGAACCTGACGCGGTACCCGAGGACCCGCACCCAAGCAGCCTAGGCGCAGTGCCGAGCCCGTCATCCATACCCAGAAGCAACAAAAATCCCCGTCTCCAAAAGACAAAGCCGGGCAGGGCCCTCGTCCCCTATGGTGTTGAGCAAGATCAACGCAAAGGGGGAAACATGCGCCAAGCTGCCATCATCACGGGCCTCATCCTGATCCTGTCGCTGGCTTCAGCCTGCACGGGAAAAGAACCGCCCAGAGAACCGAACCTACTGAACGCCGTCCAGCCAGGACCTCCAACGACCCAGCCGGCAAGCGATTCCAGGCCGACGGAAATGCCAGAGGGCATAGCCGAGCTGGAACCGACAACAGAACCCCCGACCACCGCTCCGACAGCGACAGCTACGGCGGAGCCCGGGACCGGCCTCAATTGCGACGGCATTTTCCGCAACCAGCTGGTCTTCCAGCGGGGGGCTTCCAACGCCGACCGGATGAACATCCTCGTGTCCCAAGTCAAGTCCCAATACCCGGAGTGCGATGCTGAGGTCTGGAACCCGACGGTCCTCGATCTGGACCTAGGCCCTCCGGCTGTTGGCAGTTGCTACGGCACTGCCGGCGCCAAGGCTACCGGTTCCACCCGAGACGCCGCTGCGACTGCATCGAAGGTTGGGAATGCGGAGATGCCACATGGCCTCCTGATTCAGACCAACGCTGGCTATGAGAGTCCGGTAAAGTCCGGCCGCGACTCGGAGAACAACATCATCGTCTACTTCGACCTTGATTTCGCCAACGGCCCCTCCGACGGCGCCAGTTGCTGGCTCTACCAAGCCAGGTCCAAGACCTGGCACGAGAATTTCTACATGGAAGGGAAACCGGAACCAGCGCACCCGGAGCAAACTGGGAGACCCGCCGTCGCGACGAGCAACATCTGCTGGCGGACGCCGGAGGTGCAGGCAGCCCTCATCGAGCTCCTGAAGATCCCATCCTGCCAGCTGATCACCGAGGCTGAACTCTTCAGGATCAGGGAATTCAAGGTGATACTCCCCAAGGCGAAGCCCGGGGACTTCGACCACATGCCCAACCTAAGAATCCTCCACATCACCGGACTCCGGATGTTCCCAGAAGGCGGAACTTTCGATGGCCTGAACAATCTCGAAGATCTCAACATCCAGACCAGAGTTGACGGATGGAAAGAATGGGGAAGGCCAAGGCCCACAGAGTTCGTCCTGAACACTGAGATACTCGCCGGCCTAGACTCCCTGAAGAGCTTGGCGATCAACGACAGCAACACAACGTACAGGGAGGCTGATCTCATCCTGGAGGGGGGAGCCCTCGACGGGCTGGACCAACTGGAGTACATCAGCCTCGGGAACATCGAGGAAATATCCGCCGCCGATCTGGCCAGCCTCAACAGCATCAGGCACGTCAATATCCAGAGGAAATGGCCGCCATCAGGCCAGACCCAAGACGCCCCCATCCTCCCCAGCGACCTGATAGCCGGGCTTCCGACCGTGGAGGAACTCGAGGTCAGGGGATTCCAGTGGCCGACAGCCATGGAGATGAATAGCCTGGAGCATGCCTGCCTGATGGAGGACAAAGGAGGCATCCCCCACCCGACGGTGATGACCGTCGGCGGAAAGATCATCCAGCATCAAGGCAGAGAACACCGGGACGGCAAGTCCTTCTGCATCCTGAAGGTCGGGGACGAGATCCAAGAAGTACCGCTGCCAAAGCCGTAACCGACGATGATTGCCACTCCTAGAGGCCCGTCTTCCGGACCTAGGCGAAGCCTCCTCCTGACGGCCCGGAACCTGGCCATTCCCGGAAGAATCTAGCCTTGACCACCCCGGCTTGCCGGGGGAGGGGCTAACCGCCCTTGCCCGGGAACCTCGGCCGATTTCCAAGATCTAGAATCCAAGTCGCCGAGCCAACACCCCAGCGGCCCGGGGCGGGCTCAAGCCTGCCCCACACCCAAGAATCGGCAAAGCACCCCGTTTCCGAAAGACAAAGCCCAGCACAGCCCTCTTCCCCTATGGTGTTGAGCAAGACCAGCGCCAGGGAGGGGGCATGCGGAGCATTACCACCAGTTCGGGCCCCATCCAGGTCCTGCCATCCGGTCCCGCCGGCACGGGGAACGAGCCGGCCGGGGAGGCGGGACCAACGACCCAGCCGCCGATCTCTCCCAGGGCGGCGGCAGACCCTCCAGACGTCATCCAGGCGCCGACAGCGACGCCGGAGACCTGGGCTGACCTCTACTGCCATGACGGCTCGCCCCCTGGGAAAGGTCCCCCATGGCTCCGCACCCGGGCGCCGCCGGCATTCCACGCCACCAGCTGAGGACAGGACGGGCGGTTCCACCAGTTTTACACAACTAATCACACATAAGAAACCCTGAAAAATACTTACACCATATAGCCTATGGTGTAGGGTAACTCTGGGTTCATGCGCCGATGCCGGCGCTGGACACCGGGTACGCGAGCCGGAGGCAGGGCGCCGCGCTGCCCGGGACCAATAGGCCGTGCCGACCCCACCGGGAAACCGCCAGAGATCTGCGAGGAGGCAGCGCAGCCATGCTCGACACCGGCAACAACAAGAACAGGGCAAGCCGCCTGCTGAGGGCGGCCATTCACCCCCCGCACCTCCGTGCCAGTATGGTCCGCAGTCTTCTCCTGTTCCCCAGGCTGCTGCTGAGCACCGCCCTAATCGGGCTGGCGGTGTTCTTCGTCCACGACTCCATGCCCATCGCTCAGGCGCAACTCGACTCCACTGAAGGCATATGCGACCGTACCCAGGAAGTGCAAAACGCGATTCTGGACGAACTAACGGGTGTCAGCGACTGCGCGAATGTGACGGACTCGCACCTGGCCAGCATAACCGAGCTTATCGAATGGAGATTCACAAGCGCGCAGGCCATCAAGTCCAACGACTTCGCAGGGCTGAGCGCGCTGACAGACCTGGAGCTGATCAGCGACGAAGTCTCCGTCCTTCCCGAGGACGTATTCGAGGGGCTTGACAGCTTGGAATACCTGCTGATTTCCATCGGTAAACTCCAGTCATTGCCCGAGGATGTGTTTGACGGTCTTGGGAGCCTGAAAGAGCTGAAAGTGGGCAAAAGGTCATTCCGCCTGGCGGGTGAGCCGCCTGTGCCCGACCACCAGTTGAGCTCGCTGCCGGAGGACGTATTCGACGGGCTAGACAGCCTGGAAAAGTTGAACTTGGGAAACAACCAACTGGGCGCGTTGCCGGAGGATGTGTTCGACGGGCTCGACAGCCTGGAAGAGCTTAATCTGTACGGCAACCAGCTGACGGCGCTGCCTGAGGACGTATTCGACGGGCTAGACAGCCTGGAGATCTTGAACTTGCGCTTCAACCAGGTGGGCGCGTTGCCGGAGGATGTGTTTGACGGACTCAGCAGCCTGGAGATACTGGCGCTGAACCTAAACCAGATAACCGCGTTGCCGGAGGATGTGTTTGACGGGCTCAGCAGCCTACAGAAACTGTTACTGGACCAGAACCAGATAACCACGTTGCCGGAGGATGTCTTCGACGGTCTCAGCAACCTGGAGAGCTTGGTCTTGTACAGGAACCAGATCGATGGGCTGCCTGAGGATGTCTTCGATGGTCTCAGCAGTCTACGGTTCCTGAATCTCGCCGTTAACCGCATCGACTCGCTGCCGGAGGATGTCTTCGACGGGCTCGGCAGCCTATACACACTGTTACTGGATGGCAACCAGATAGACCGGTTGCCCTCGGAGGTGTTCGATGGCCTGTCTCTGCTAGAAAGGCTGGAACTGAATAGCAACCGGATTGCCGAGTTGCCCGATGGGACATTCGATGGAATCAGCAACCTTCGCCAGTTTTACCTTCGTCCCAACCCGGGCGCCCCGTTCACCTTCACGGCAGAACTGGAACAGCAGGGAAACAACGCTGTGGTGGTCAGGGTGGCCAAGGGTGCTCCCACCGACATGTCGGTAACCCTGTCCGCTGAGGGAGGCAGCCTTTCCACCGGAACCGCCACCGTAGCCGCCGGGAGCAAGACAAGCTCACCGATTACCGTCACTCCGAGCGGTACCGGTGCAGTGACGGTCAATGTTGATTCAGCCGAGTTTGTGGGCGGACTTTGGGGCAGCCAGCAATTTAACCAGGGCCATGCTCAGACCGGACTCGGCGACAGCCTCACCCTCGAGCGGGTAGGCGGCCTGTAGGAAGAGAGCGGCGCGAGCGTGACCGGCGGGATGCGACGCATTGCACTGGCTGCGGGGCTGTTGCTCATACTTCCTGCGATGTTTGTCGCCTGCGGCGGCGGCGACGCCGGGTTGAGCCGCGCCGAGGTCGAGGAGATAGTCCGGGCGGAGATGGCCGCGCAGTCCCAGGACTCCGGAGCCTCCCCCGGTGTGGTCCCCGCCGACGTGGAGGGGATCGTCAACGACGCCATTGCCGGGATGCCCCAACCGGAGCCGGGCCTGACCCGCGCCGAGGTGGAGGAGATAGTCAGAACCGCAATCGCCTCCATGCCGTCCAAGTCCGCCCCCGCCGACTACACCCGGCACTTCGTGGGCAACGCCATCGCCCGCTACGAAGCTCAGGGCCTGGACGCCACCCTCGCCCACTACAACAGCCCCCAGAGTGTGGACGGCCAGTGGTACGTCTTCATCATCGACGAGAACGACCTGGTCATCGGGCACCCTGACCCCGAACGCTTGGGCCTGGACCTGAAGGGCTGGGTGGGCACCGACCTCAACGGCTACGAGTTCGGGTCGGCGACGCTCGCGGCCGACGAGGGCGGCGCGTGGGTGTCCTACGTGTACCGCAACCCGGAGAGCGGCGGCATCGGCTCCGGCGACTTCGAGCTCAAGAACGTGTGGGTGGAGCGGCGGGACGGGCTGCTCTTCGCCTCGGGCTGGTACATTGACGCCGACGCCTTCACCGAACAGCTGGTGACGGTGGCGGTGGACAAGTACCGCGATCTGGGGCTGACGGGGACCATGGCCTACTTCGCCAGTCCGGGGAGCGCCCTGGCGGGGCTGGATGCGGCCATCGCTTACTACAACGCCGCCGAGACGGTGGACGGCAAGTGGTTCGCCTTCATCGGCGATCCGAGCGGGAAGATCGTGGGCCATTCCGACCCGTCGATGATCGGAGGGGACACCCGGGACCTGTTCGGCGGGGAGCCGGTACATGCCCACGAGGAAGGGGAATGGGTGGAGTCCGAGTCGCTGAGGGTCTTCGTGGCGGAGTACGACGGCCACGTCTTCGGCTCCGGCTGGGGCCGGGAGGAGTAGGGCCGGTAGACAGGAATGCCGCGCGACTCAGTTGCAAGCCAAGCAGATGGCCGCCGGGGAAGTCAACGAAGCGGGCGGCATCAATGGCAAGATGTCCGAGCTCGTGGTCGAGGACTCCGGTGTGCCGCCCAGGACTCCATCACCGCCTACAACAAGCTGACCAACGTGGATGGCGAGAAGATTATTCTCGGAACGTCATGCAGCGGAGCAATGCTTGGAGCCGCTCCCTGAATGAGTTCAAGGCCACCTCCCGAGAGGAAGTGGCCTTCGTCGACGCCATGGGGAAAGACCCACCGGAGAACCGGCCGCCGGCCTGCCCGCTCAGGAACCAGGGTGCTGGGCCGGTCCGTCGATCCGCCGCCGCTCACGGGCGGCCCGGATGCCCTGCCGGGTAGCCTCCCGGTGGTTCTCCCTCCACATCTCGTCAAGAGCCTGGATAACCTCCTCCACCAGCCGGGCAGCTGACGAGTCATCCCAAACCGTTTCCGTGACCGAGACCAGCCTGACGCCAGCATCCCGGAGCCGGCACCGCGCCCTGATCGCGTTGAGCCGCACCCGGGACACCCTGGAGTGCGACTCCACCAGAACGGTGCCAAACTCCCGCTCCGAGGACTCCGCCGCAGCCAGCAGCCGCTCCAGGCCAGGGAGGTCGCGGCCCTGGCCCACATCGACATACCAGTCGACCACCCGCATCCCGCGGACTTCGGCATACTCCAAGATCATCTGTTTCTGCGGGGCGATGCCGTGCTCCTGGACGGCCGGGTCCAGAGGGCCATCAGGACAGTGTCCCGAAACCCGGACGTACCCGACGGCGAAACCGCCATCCAACACTTTGACCTCTTCCATGTTTACCTCCAAGAAAATGCTTGGGTTCCCCAACCCAGGGAACCTGGTTGAACCCGCTGGCGGGCCGGGCAACGACGCCGGACCCGCCAGCGGAGAAGGGGACTCGCTACCTCCTCTTCAGCCCGGAACGGAGACGGGCAAACGCCTCCTGGGCGTGGCGCTGAACGCCGGCCGCCATGGCCGCCAACCGGGCGCGGGCCCCGGAGACGCCGCCCCGATGCGCGTCGGCATACCAGCCGACCATCTCGAGATCATGCTCGGCGCAGTACCGCTGTAACTCCTCCAGCTGGTCGGCCAAGCTGTCCGGCATACCGGAACCATCTCTGGATACCCGGGAGAAGAAGATGGCCCGCGAGGACCGAGGCGAAGGGGGAATACCTTCAGTGTCTGGAACCATAGAAGCCTCCAAAAACCCGATGTGTTAAGCGTGGTGGAGCTGACGCCAAACGAGGCGGCCCCCGGATGCCGTACAATGAAACCCAAGGAAGGAACAGGAGAAGAACATGACCACCGAAACGACACCCAGAACCCCCCTTGACGGTCTGCTGGTCTGCGGGACCTGCAGCGCCAAGATGGCCCTCACGGACGACCCTGACCCCCGGTACGTCTGCCGGAGCGGCTGCGCGATGCCCCCGCTTCCGGCAGACGACACCGACAGGGTGCTGATCGGGGAAATCCTGCAGATGGTGCTGACCGAGCGGAACACCGGCGTGCTCCTGGAAGCGGCGAACAGCGGACCGGACGGCCAGGGGGAAGTGGGCCACGCCATGACCCGCGGGGACATCGAGGACCTGACGAAGCGGCCGGATCTGCTCCTCCAAGCGGCCGACGGCCCGGGAGAAGTCCAGAGCATCCTCGGTCGATTCATCGGGGAGATCCGGGTCCACGAGGAGCGGGCGGTGGTCCACTACGCGATACCGCTGCCCGACGACAGCGTCCGGCCCGGGAAGCGGGACCAGGAGATTGAATGGCCGCCGGGGCTGCCGGCATAGAGGGCGGCCCGGCCCCGGCGGGGAGCTCGAGGTCTGAGCGAGACGCCTAGCCGTCATCGCTGGGCCTCTGCCGGGCCAGATACCCCTCGAACCTGGCCTCCCTCAGGAGGACCCCGAGGTCCCGCATAATGGCGTCCCAGTCACCGGGGGATTCCTCAGGCGCGGATTCCCCTTCATCGGGGTCAGCCAGATCCCCCAGGGGAAACAACCGTATCTGTCGATCAACGTGCTTCCGAGCCAAACCAGACCCCTCCCGGGGTCCAGCGGGCTCACGCGACAGGGAGATCCAGGCACGGCGGGTCCAAGGACATACTTGCCGAAACCAAAGACCGCACCTTAGAATGCACGCGAGCGCCGCTGAACGTCCCTCCCGGTCGTCAGAGCAGCTCACCCGAGACCGCCGGGGGTGCCACCCCGGCGGTTTCCTTTTGGTGACCAGCTCCCGCACCCGCCGCGCAGCAGTGGGATTTCTGCGCGGCTTCCAATCCCTTAAGTAAATACCAAATTGGTATCCAACATAGAGACGGTCTCAAACCCAACACACTTATTGGATAAATGTGCTAAACTGTGTGTGCCCGGATGCTACCAGAACGGCCCATCCGCCGTCAACCGGGCCCTGACAATTTGCCAAAGTAACTACCTTTTGGTATGTTGCTCGGATTTAGCCCCAGGAGGCAACAGACATGGCTTACGTTCTCATCGAAGGCTACATGTGTGAGAGATGTTCCTACCGCTGGAGCGCCAGAACGGGGACCGGGTTCCGCCCCGAAGCCGATCCCAAGGTCTGCCCACAATGCAAGAGCCACTACTGGAACAAACCCAGGAAGCTGGACATTCCCGAGGAAAAGAAGGCAGCCCCGTGGGTCAAAAAAAGAGAGAGCCGAGGTTGCCGCAACCAATCGGCTAGAGGAACCAAATGGCAGGCGCCACTCCCTGTGAAACATCTGAGAAAGCGAGGGAGATGCGTGGGGGAAGAAGCGGAGGAACAGGCAAACGACCAACATGTCGGCCAGCCGGTACCCGCGGGACGATAGGACTGCAGCGCCAGGCAAGACCGAGGAGTCTTCCCCAACTCTGGCAGCACGCTGGCCATGACGTCCGAAGGGATCGTAACGGAGGGATCAGAAGGGATTCTTCTCGCCCCAGGAGAATGCAAGATGGCCTACGTATTCATCGAGGGATACATGTGCGAGCGATGCCAGTACCGTTGGGGATCCCGAAACGGCACCGGGAGGCGGCCCAAGAACGACCCCAAGGTGTGTCCCAAGTGCAAGACGCCATACTGGAACAGGCCCAGATCCATCAACATTCCCAAGGAAAGACAAGCAGTACCCTGGGACCAGGACGAAGAAAACAGACCCCCTAGAACTCGCATGAGGGATCCAGGCCGGACAACCGAGGAGGAAACAGATGGCACGGAAGAAGCAACGAACCCCAGAGAGCCTCAGGTGGCCGGACGGTAGGCTACCCGTCGCCATCTATGCCCGGGTGTCCAGCGATGCCCAGGACGTGGAGAATTCCATCGACGCCCAGCTGAAGGAGTGCCGGGCATGGGCGGAGCGGAACGGCTACGTGGTCGTCCATGAGTTCATCGACAAAGCCCGGAGCGGCCGGGCCGACAAGCGGCCGGACTTCCAGGAGATGGTGGATGCCGCGGAATCCCCAGACTGCCAGTTCGCCGGGGTGGTTGTCTGGAAGTTCTCCCGGTTCTTCCGGAACAAGGACGAGTCAGCGTTCTACAAGCAGAAGCTCCGGAAGAACAATGTCCGCGTCATCTCGGTCAACGAACCGGTCGATGACAGTTCCGTTGGAAGGCTCACCGAGAGCCTTCTCGAGGCAATCGACGGATTCCAGTCCGACCAGATAGGCGAGGAAGTTCGGAGAGGAACCCACAACCTCGCCAGCCGGGGGTTCTTCATGGGACGGGTCCCTCCCTACGGGATGATGAAGGTCAAGGTCCTAGACGGTGGGAAGGAAAGGAACAAGCTCGCTCCCGACCCCGAGACCGCTGCATACGTGCGCCGGATGTTCGATCTCGCCCTGGAGGACAGAACCGAGGGTCAGATAACGAAGACCCTGAATGCCGAGGGAATCCCCGGCCCCAACGGAGGCCGGTGGAAAGCGAACCGGGTCCACGACGGTTTGACCAACCGCCACCATGAGGGAACCATCGTCTGGGGGATCAACTCGGACGATCCGGTGATCGCTCCCAACTCCCACCCAGGCATCGTGACCCCGGAGGAGTTCGAGAGAGTCCAGCAAAAGTTAAGGTCCCGCGCCCGAGAAGCCGTGAACCCGCGGACCGCGGGAAGCGAGCACCTCTTCGCGGCGCTTGTGAGGTGCCGACAGTGCGGCCACAGCTACACCTATTCCATCACTGGCAGGGATAGAGAGAAACACCTCTACCTCGTGTGCAGCAACCGGAAGGAGAACGGCGTTGAGGCCTGCGACAGCCCTTGGATGCCGGCCAACGAGTTCGAGCCCATGGTGATCGCCGAGATACTGGATGACCTGCTGGTTCCGGAGCACACCAGCCACCTGATCGAGGAAATGCGGGCCGAGTCGGGGGAGGCAGTCACCAAGGCTGAAAAACAACTGGAAGAAATCGAGAAGAGGCTGAAGGACGTCGAGCGAAGGCAGGACCGCCTCCTGGAGGCCTACGAAGTGGGAGGGGTTGAGCTGCAGCGATACACCGCCCGGAACAGGGAACACGAGGAGACGAAGCAGCGGATCAAGGCCGAGCGGGACAACGCGATGTCCGCGATGGACGAGAGTTCCATCATCCTCCAGAACTCCGAGGACGTCGTGGGCTACACGAAGGAGCTGGCGTCTTTCCTCAGCGACGAAGAGACGAGCAGGTGCAAACCCTGGCTCAAGACCTTCCTCAAGTGCATCTGGATAGAACCCGGAAAGGGGCACCTGCAGTACAGGATCCCCCTGCCCACCGGGGGCCAGTTCCCAGGGCAAACCCGGCGATCGTTCGAGCTTGGGGAGAAAGTTCGTCGTTCCACCCGCTCAGCCCCGCCTACGCGGGGGTGATGGGAGAGAAGGTCTGCTCCGGTAGGCGTTGCTGAGGGGAGCGGGTTACGGGGGTCTGGATTCCCGCCTGCGCGGGAATGACGGGGGAAGGGGTGACTGCGTGGAGCCGCCCTTCATGCGATAGCCCTGGAGTCCCTCCGCCCTGCTGTTGCGTGGGAATGCGGCAGAGACTATCCTATTGGGGTTTTCGGACTGTTTATTCAACTTGGGCGGGAAGGTCCCGCTGCGGTCCGGGACCGGAGAGTAGTCTGTCAGGGAGGCGCCAATCATGAAGATGTACCTGAGCGGAAACTGGGTTGACCGGGATGACAAGATGCCGGTCAGGAATCCCTTCGATCAGTCTGAACTGGATACTGTCCCCCGGGCGACGGCCGCCGACGTGGATGCGGCGGTGACCAGCGCCGTCCGCGGGTCGGAGGTCATGGGGAAGATGCCCGCCTATGACCGGTACATGATCCTCCGGCGCACCGCCGACCTGATGGCGGAACGGGCGGAGGACCTGGCCCAGACCATAACAAGAGAGGAAGGCAAGGTCCTGGTTGAGGGGCGGGGTGAAGTGCAGCGAGCCATCCAGACCATCACCCTGTCCTCCGAAGAAGCCAAGCGTCTCCACGGGGAGACCGTTCCCCTGGACGGCGCTCCGGGCATTACCAGCCAGTTCGGGTTCACCATCCGGGTTCCGGTGGGAGTGGTTGCGGCCATCGCGCCGTTCAACTTTCCCCTGAACCTGGTCTGCCACAAGGTTGGGCCGGCGCTGGCGGCGGGCAATGCCGTGGTGTTGAAGCCGGCGGGGGATACGCCCCTCTCAGCGTTGAAGCTGACCGAAATCCTCCTGGATGCGGGCCTTCCGGCGGAGGCCATCCAGACCATCACGGGCTCGGGAGCGGAAATTGGGGATGCCCTCACCGGCGACCCGCGGGTGCGGAAGATCACCTTCACGGGCAGCATGGAGGTTGGGGACCAGATCTGCCGGAACGCCGGCATCAAGAAGGTCACGATGGAGCTGGGTTCCAACAGCCCGCTCATCGTGATGAACGACGCGGACATCGAGAAGGTGGCGGCGGCCACGGTGGCCAGCGGCTTCGCCAACGCCGGGCAGGTCTGCATCTCGACGCAGCGGGTGTTTGCCGACCGGGACGTGTACGCCGATTTCCTGGACGCGCTCGTCGCGCCGACGGAGGCTTTCGTCGCCGGCAATCCGCTGGACGAGTCCATCAAGATGGGGCCGATGATCCGCGAGTCCGACGCCGCCCGGGTGCATGATTGGATCGCCGAGGCCGTGGGGCAGGGCGCTCGCGTAGTCGCCGGCGGAGACCGGGAAGGGACGCTCCACGCGCCGACGGTGGTAGCCGACGTGAAGCCGGATATGCGGGTGTCCCGGGAGGAGCTGTTCGGTCCCGCCGTGGCGGTCAGCGCTTTCGGTGATATCGACGAGGCCATCGCGATGGCCAACGACACCCGCTTCGGGCTGTCCGCCGGAATTTTCACCCAGAACGTGGACTGGGCGATGCGGTTTGCCCGGGAGGTCCAGTCCGGCAACCTGCATATCAACTCGTCGCCCCAGTGGCGAGCGGACATCATGCCCTACGGGGGCCTCAAGGACAGCGGAATGGGCAAGGAAGGCCCGGGGTATGCCATCGAGGAGATGACCGAGTTGAAGATGGTGGTGTTCCACTTGTAGGCGCAAACGCTTGGGGGGCGGCAGGTCTGCCGCCCTCTCTATTTTCCGGGCAGTCGAGGGTCACAGTCGAGGTTCCATGGAGATAATCACCTATCCACCCAGGAGCATGCTGGTGGTCACACCCCATCCGGATGACGCCGAGGGCGGGTGCGGCGCCACCATAGCCAAGTGGGTGAAAGAGGCGGGGACCGAGGTCGTCGTCCTGATGTGCACCAACGGGGACAAGGGCACTTCCGACCGGGAAATGATCCCCGAAGACCTGGCAACCATCCGGGAGCAGGAACAGCGGAACGCCTCAGCTTTCTTGGGCGTCAAGGACGTGGTCTTCCTGGCCTACCCCGACGGCGCCCTGGAGAACAGCCTGGAGGCCCGGCGCCAGGTCGTCCGGGAAATCCGCCGCCACCGCCCGGACATCGTCTTCTGCATCGACCCTTACCGGAGCGTCAGCCACACCCACCGGGACCACCGCATGAGCGGGCACCTGGCGCTGGATGCAGCCGGTTCCTACGCCTGGAGTTACCTCCACTTTCCCGAACAGATTTCGGACGAAGGGCTGTTGCCCCACCGGGTCCCGGAAGCATTCATGTGGAGCACCGAGCAGGCGGACGTTTACGTCGACGTAGACGGCTACCTGGAGGCCAAGGCGGACTCCCTCAGCGCACACGTCAGCCAGATGCGCGGCCGCAACCCGGAGCACCGCCTGGACCGGATCAAGGAAGGAACGGCCCGCCAGGGCGAAGAAGTCGGGCTGGCCCACGCCGAGGGATTCCGAAGGCTCCGTTTCAACCTGGATACTCTAGGTTGGCGGTATCTTAACGCCTGAACGTGCCCAGGGCTGGCCGGCCGGAGTTCCCCTTTTTCTTAACGGCCGCCTACTTCGCGCCCAAGTCAGGCAGCTTGTCTAAGGGCGCTGGCCGGCTCAGGCCGGGGCAGATTCTTCCTGGTGCTGCTGATAAACGTGGTCCGTCTTGGCCGCCATGATGAAGTCGTTCTGGTGCAGGTTGCGGATCTTGTGAGTCCACCAGGTTACCCCGACCCTTCCCCACTCGGTGACAAGTTTCGGGTGGTGCCCCTCGCTCTCGGCCATTTCCCCGATGGCCGCCGTAAAGTCCAGGGCCTGCTGGAAGTTGCGGAACTTGTAGGCCCGGTCCAGCTTGGGGATGCCCGCATCCTCGATGAGTTCCCAGTCGGGGATTTCCGGCTTGAACCTGGCTACTTCGTCCTCGGTGACGTGGGGCGAGTCCCTCCGGCAAGCGGTGCACTTTTGCCTGTAAAGCTCGTCTGACATATCGCGCTCCTGATGGGTTATGGAATCGGCAATCATTCTTCCCTTGCTTCATTCTAGCAAACCGGCCGCAGCAGGGTTGTTCTCAACACCCAACCACTCCTCATCGAACCACATCTCCGGCCGTTGGACGCTCAAGCCAAAGGGTAGTATATTCGACCTGAACATGGAACGTCGTGTCCCCGGGGTTTTCCAGGCTGGGAAACCCCGGGGCAGGAAGAGGTAATACTATGATACCTGGGGCGATTTCAAACTCATGGCGGATCCAGTTGGCCGACCAGGACTTGTCCGACCTGGTGGAGCAGGCGCAGTCCCAGGGGGCGCAACACGTGGAACTGCGCCAGACCTGCCTGGGCAATTACGAGACGGGCGAGGGAGACGACTGGCGCCCGGTGTTTCCGAGAATGCAGTCCCTGGTAGACCGTTTCCCCCAGCTGACGTTCGATCTGGCGATGGCACTGCCCTGCCTGAGCCAATCCATCGACCCCAAGGGTGGCCTTTTCCAGGCGGCCCTGGCCGGGGCGAAGCTGGTGGGCGGCGACAGTCCCCACCTTCGCACCGTGGACCCCGGGGCGGCCGGTGACGCCTGGCAGGGGCCGGACGACTTCCCGGAGACGGCTTGGGGGCTGGTGGAATTGACCCGGGAAGCGGCAAGCCAGGGCGTGATCTTGTCGATGGAAAATTCGGGGCAACCCCTGTCCAGCATGGCCCTGCTGGTGAACGAGGTCCGCTCCCGCCTGTCTCTGGAGGAAGGGCAATTCCTCGGCCTGTGTCCCGACCCCACCAACCAACTGCGGCGCTTCCCGGACACCGACCCGGTGGCAGAACTGGAAGCGCTTCCGCTGGACATGATAAAGATCGTCCACTTCAAGCAGGCCCGCAACGGCGACGCCCATCCCTCCGTGGATACGGGAGACCTGGACTGCGGGGCAATGCGGGACGTCCTGGACAATAAGGGTTACACCGGGCAGGCCATCATGGAAATCCCGCCCCACCAGGATGTCTTCGAGAACCTGTCGGCCAGCTACCGGTTTCTCTGGCCCGGGGAATAACCCGGCTGCGAGTGGGGAGGAAGCAGATGGTCTCCGAAACACCGGATCCAGTGGAAGAACACCGGCAGTTGAGCCGGGCCTGGGTCGAAGCCGAGCAGCACCGGGTCGATGTGTTGCAGTCCGTTCTGGAACTCCAGATCGGCAAGTGCACCATGGACTACCCGGAAGGCCTGTTCGACGAGTATGACGAGGCGTTGTACCAGGCGTCTCAGGCCAACCGGGCTTACTTCCTGTGGCTGGCCGAACAGGGGCTGCGCTCCCGTTGAACTCTCCTGACAACCCGCCTGCCAACCCGATGGGAAGGCCCAGTCAACCACACCCATGAGTCAATACCGCGACTACACCGTCTCGCTTCATTACGACCAACGCCTTTACCGGCAGGACATCGCCGGGTCCAGGGCCCACGTCCGCATGTTGGCGCGCCAGGGAATAATCCCCGAAGGCGACGCTACCGAAATCCTGACTGGCCTGGACGCGGTGGAAAAGGAAATCGAGTCCGGTCAATTTCCCTGGGAGCCGGAGCTGGAAGACCTGCACATGAACATCGAGACGCGCCTGGCCCAACTGATCGGGCCGGTGGCGGGACGGCTCCACACCGGGCGTTCCCGCAACGACCAGATCGCCGTCGACCTGCGGATGTACACCAGGGAAATGATCGGGGAAACCCTCCATGCGTTGCGGGGGGTGCAGAAGGCACTGGTCGGGCTGGCGGACCGGTACCGTGATGCCATCATCCCCGGGTATACCCACCTGCAGCGGGCGCAGCCGGTGATGTTCGCCCACCACATGCTGGCCTACTTTGAAATGTTCCAGAGGGACCAGGGACGTTTCCGGGACTGCTTCCGGCGGGTCGACGTTCTCCCGTTGGGCAGCGGCGCTCTCGCGGGGGTGCCCTATCCCACCGACCGGGAATTCCTGGCAGAGGAGCTGGGGTTCAGCCGGGTGTCCGCCAACAGCATGGACGCCGTCTCGGACCGGGACTTCCTGCTCGAATTCCAGGCGGCGGCGGCGACGTGTATGATGCACCTGTCCCGCCTGGCGGAGGAGATAGTCCTCTGGTCCAGCCGGGAGTTCGGTTTCATCACGCTGGCGGAGGAGTTCACCACCGGCAGCAGCATCATGCCCCAGAAACGGAACCCGGACTTTGCGGAAATCGCCCGCGGGAAGACCGGCCGGGTCTATGGGAACCTGTTCGGGCTTCTCACCGTGTTGAAGGGCTTGCCCTTGACGTACAATCGTGACCTCCAGGAGGACAAGGAAGGGTTCTTCGACACCGTGGACACCCTGCTGGCAACCCTGAATGTTTTCCAGGGTATGCTGCCGGGCTTGACGCTGAACGAGGACCGCGTTGCCGAGGTCTCGGGCGAAAGCTACATGCTGGCAACCGACCTGGCCGACTACCTGGTTGGGAAAGGGGTGCCCTTCCGGGAAGCCCACGGGGTAATGCGCCGCCTGTGCCGGTACTGCGAAGATAACCACCTGGAGCTCCAGTCTCTGCCCCTGGCGAAATATCGCGAGTTCTCCAACTGTTTCGATGAGGATGTTTACGGGATAACCGCCGTTTCTTCGGTGGCAGCCCGCAACAACCCGGGAGGAACCGCCCCCAACCGGGTTGCCGAAGAGATGGAAAGGGCCCGGGCGGTCCTGGAATCGCCTCTTAGGTTACCCCTGGAGATGGAAGGGGTGTCCCGTGGAAGCTGACTACCACATCCAGATTGCGCCGTCGCTGCTGGCCGCGGACTTCTCCCGCCTTGGCGACCAGGTCCGCGAGGCCGACGAAGCCGGCGCCGACCTGATTCACGTAGACATCATGGACGGGCAGTTCGTGCCGAACATCTCCTTCGGGGAGGTGGTGGTGGACGCTGTCCGCCAGTCCACCGACTTGCCGCTGAACATTCACTTGATGGTGAGGGAACCCGACTACCTGCTCCCGGGCTTGGTGAAATCCCCAACGGACCAGGTGCTGGTCCACGCGGAGGCGTGCAACCACTTGCATCGGACGTTGAGCGTAATCAAGGAAGGCGGGCATCAGGTGGGGGTGGCGTTGAACCCGGCCACGCCGGTCGCCGCGGTGGAGGAAGTGCTGCCCCTGGTGGATATCGTCTTGGTGATGACCGTCAACCCGGGGTTCGGGGGGCAAGCGTTTATACCGGCCGCTTTGAACAAGGTCAAACGGCTGCGCCGGTTAATCGACGAAAACGGATATGCAGCCCAAATCGAGGTTGATGGCGGCGTAAAAGCCGACGAAACCGCTCAGGACTCGGTGCGCGCGGGGTCTTCCATCCTGGTCGCTGGGACCGCCATCTTCAACCCCCGGCAGTCCGTGGCGGAGGCCATGCGGGAAATGCGGGATAGTGTCCGGGGGTTGGGGCCAGATTTCTGACTCTCGACCCGGCCCCCTGGGGTTGTCTTCACCCGGGTCAGGTCGCGGTGGCCGCCGACTTCCTGGCACGAGGAGGTTTGCTGAGAGTCCTCAGGCAGCGGGTGCAAATCTTTACCCGCTGGACCTTGCCATCGATCAGCAAGGTCTGCTTGTGGACGTTGGCCTTGAACCTGGTTTTCGTGTGACGGTTGGAGTGGCTGACGTTGTTGCCGCTCATACCGGCCTTCAAGCAAATTTCACACCGCATTTCTTCCGGTCCCGTTCCGAGTTTGGCGCCAAGGATGCCCTCGGCGCGGGCATTCAGCCTAACATACCCCTTCATGGGTAGCAAGGAACGGCGTTTCTTATACGGATACAGGGCAATCGTATGAGTGCCAGTTTGTTCAAACTCCCGGTGAACGGCCAACACGATATTGTGGGGAACATACGACGGGGGTCTGGATTCCCGCCCCCTTTCCCTCCTTCATCGTCCCTCCTCAGTCGCCAGGGGCAGGCTCTGCGCGGGAATGACGGGAAGAGCGGCGAAAGGAGCTAGTCAGACTTCATGCGATAGCCCTGATTACTGTCAGTATCTCCATTGTTCGGCTTTCTGACGGTGTGCTATTATCCGCACCATGCAACAAACAGGGTCCGAAGACCTCAAATATTGGATAGCGTTGAATCGCACCCGGCTCCTGGGTGCGGTCCGGGCCCGTCGGCTGGAGGCCCGATTCGGGTCGGCTGAACAAATCTGGCGCGCGTCCCTGAGCGACATCAAAGCAGCCGGTATCAAGGACCGCGTGGCCCGAAACCTGGTGGATGCCCGGGCGCTGATTTGTCCTGACGACGAAATGGCTTCCCTGGAACGCGCCGGTGTCACTGCGGTCCACTGGAGACAGTGTGGCTACCCTCCCCGCCTGAAAGAAATCCCCGATCCGCCCCCGGTGCTTTACGTCAAAGGCCAAATGCTGCCCAAAGACGAGCTATCGGTGGCCATGGTCGGGACGCGGAGCCCAACCGGGTACGGACGGACGGCGTCGGCTCACCTGGCCGGCGAACTGGCTTCAGCGGGGTTGACCATCGTAAGTGGGCTGGCCCTCGGCATCGACGGGATTGCGCACAGGGCAGCCCTCGATGCTGGTCAGAGGACCATCGCCGTGGTGGCCAACGGCTTGGACATTGTGTATCCCCGGGAACACTCGTCTCTGGCCAGGCGGATATCCGAATCGGGCGCCGTGATAAGCGAGGTGCCTTTGGGTATCCGTCCCGACTCCCGCAGCTTTCCCCGCCGCAACCGCCTGATCAGCGGCATAAGCCTGGGAACGGTTGTGGTGGAGGCGGGGGAGACCAGCGGCGCCCGCTGGACCGTCCACCACGCCCTGGAGCAGGACCGGGAAGTTTTCTGCGTACCGGGCAGCATCTTCTCTCCCGCCAGCCGCTTGACCAACCGGCTCATCAAAGAAGGTGCTAAACTAGTGGGGAACGGAGCCGACGTCCTGGAGGAATTGAATCTGACCTCCGTGGCGCGCCAGGCTGAAATGGATTTGGAACCGACGACGGCGAATCCTCCCGCCGCTGAATCCCCGGCTCCCGACCCGTCGGAGTCCAGGTTGTTGAGCGTGTTGGGTGGCGACCCCGTTCACATCGACGACATCGTAAGGAGCACTGGCTTGGCGACCAGCGAGGCCAGCAGTGTACTGACGATGATGGAACTGAAGGGTTGGATCAGCCAGGTAGGCTGCATGCATTACATCAGAACCGGTTCGCCCGGTCCGGCCGTGGCCGCCTGAGATTTCTGGCCCGTTCATCGTCTTCTATCAGAGGCATGGTCAAAAGATATGGTAACGAAAAACGGCAGTAAGTCGCCCGCGAAAGGCGCAGCCACCAAACGCAAGGCAACCCCCAAGAAAACCACCGCAGCCACCAAGTCCGGTAAAGCAGCGACAACCCGGGCCAAGACTGCCGCCCAGCGGAAGACCGCTGTTCCCGACGCCACGGGCAAGCGGCTGGTCATTGTCGAATCACCGGCCAAGGCTCGCACGGTGAAGCAGATCCTGGGCAACAAATATGTGGTCACGGCGTCGATGGGCCATGTCCGGGACTTGCCCAAATCAACGTTGGGAGTTGACACCGAACAGGAATTTACGCCCAAGTATCTGACCCTGAAAGACAAGCGTGACCTGGTCAAGGGCTTGAAAGAGGTCGGGGCCAAAGCGTCCGACATCTTCCTGGCCACCGACCCGGACCGGGAGGGTGAGGCCATATCCTGGCATCTGCAAGCAGCGGCCGGCTGGGACAAGTTTGAGCGGCTGCCCAAACGGGTGGTGTTCCACGAAATCACCAAGCAAGCGGTTGAAGAAGCCTTCGAGCATCCCCGCGACATTGATATGCAGTTGGTGAACGCCCAGCAGGCGCGCCGCATCCTGGACCGGCTGGTGGGGTACGAAATCAGCCCGCTGCTGTGGCTGAAAGTGAAGTTGGGGCTGTCAGCTGGCCGGGTGCAGTCGGTTGCGTTGCGCATGATCGTGGACCGGGAGCGGGCGATTGCCGCATTCGTGCCACAAGAATGGTGGTCATTGGAAGCGGAACTGCACAAGGATACCGATCCCGCAGCCCGGCCCAATACGTTCACCGCCACGCTGCATTCCCGGAAGGGGTCCAGGAAACTGTCCATTGGCAATGAAGATGCCGCCCGCAGCCTGGAAGCGGAGTTGCGGGGGGCGGCGTATTCAGTGGACAGCGTGGAGAAGAAACCGCGCCGCCAGCGGCCGGCACCGCCGTTCATCACCAGTACCTTGCAACAGGAGGCCGGGCGCAAGTTGCGGTTCACCGCGCAACGCACCATGGCCGTGGCGCAGCAGTTGTATGAGGGGTTGAACATCGGCAAGGAAGGCTCGGTTGGCCTGATCACCTATATGCGTACCGACAGCGTAAACGTTGCCGAGTCCGCGATGCGGGAGACCCGGAATTATATCCGTCAGCGGTTTGGCAAAGAGTACGTTCCGGATAAACCCAGGTCGTACCGCACCCGAAGCAAGAACGCGCAAGAAGCCCACGAAGCCATCCGTCCCACATCCATCGCGCGCACGCCACAGGGGGTAGCGGCATACCTCGACCGAGACCAATTGCGGTTGTACACCCTAATATGGGAGCGGATGGTGGCTAGCCAGATGTCGGACGCCGTTCTGGAAGCGACCACGGTGGAAATAGATGCCTGCTGCGTCTCTCCCTCGGACAGCGTGTTCCGGTTCCGCGCCACCGGGTCGGTATTGAAGTTCGCGGGGTTCAGGGCAGTTTACCGGGAGGGGCGGGACGACGGAACGGAAGGCGATGAGAGCGCGCTGCCGGATTTGACCGCCGGCGACGGACTGATCAATCAAAAATTGCAGACCAACCAGCACTTTACGCAACCGCCACCGCGGTTCACCGAAGCGACCATCATCAAAGAGATGGAGGAAAAAGGGATTGGCCGCCCCAGCACCTACGCACCTACCATCGCCACGCTGGTGGAACGGGAATACGTGAAGCGCGAGCAGAGGCGTCTGCTACCGACGGAACTGGGCTGCACCGTGACCGACCTGTTGACCGCACGGTTCGCCGACATCATGGACTTCGAGTTCACCGCCAAGATGGAGGAGGACCTGGATGGTGTGGCCCAGGGCGAGCAGGATTGGGTGCCCATGCTGCGGGAATTCTACGAACCGTTCCACGAAAAAGTGAATGAGACCAAGAACGAATTCACCCCCCCATGCGAAAAGTGCGGCAGCCCGATGGAGATGAAAATGAACCGTTTCGGACGGTTCCTGGGATGTGCAGGTTATCCCGAGTGCCGAAACACCAGAAGCCTGCGCGACAACGGCGAGCGTCCGGCGGATGAGGAAACGGACGAGATTTGCGAGAAATGCGAACGTCCGATGGTTATCAGGACGGGGCGTTACGGGCGATTCCTGGCCTGCAAAGGCTACAATGCACCGGAGAATCCGTGCGATAACCGGCGCAACATCGTCAACAAGAGCGATGTTCCATGCCCCAAGTGCGGTGGCGACCTGGTGGAGCGACGGGCCAGAAAGTCGGGCCGTCCCTTCTACGGTTGCTCCAAGTATCCTGATTGTGACTTCCTCGTCAACGACCGGCCGGTGCCAGGCCCTTGCCCCCAGTGCGGCGGCATGATGGTGGAGAAGGCCCAGAACAATATCCGGTGCAGCTCATGCGCCTGGCAGGGGGAACCCGCGGAATCCCCGGCCCAGGCTGAAAAGGAGTTGGCGTCCGTTGGCGACTGAGCAGGCGTTGTCCCAGGATACCCTGCCGGAAGCGGCTCCGCCTCCGGTCCAATTCGGTATGCCCGGCCTCGGCCCGGAAGAAACCGATGCGCTGCTTGAGAAGTACAGGCTGTACCTGAGGGGACAGCGCGGCCTCGCCGAGAACAGCGTCAGAATCTACTGCGACGACCTGGACTCCTTCCGACAGTTCCTGCACCATGACAAGCTGGACTTCCGGGACATGGACCGGGCGATGGTCCGCGGCTACCTGGCCTGGCTGGCGACTTCCGCCAAGGGCGGCCGGGACGGTTATGCCCGGGTCAGCATAACCCGCAAGCTGACCGCCCTGCGTTCGTTCTACCGCTTCCTGGTACAGGAGGGTTGGTTCAAGTCGAGTCCCATACCCACGGGCCGCACCTTCCAGGTCAAGGTCGAAAAGCCCTTGCCCATCTTCCTGGGGCAGCAGGAAATGGCCCGTCTGTTGAACACTCCCGACACCTCGGACATCTATGGGTTGCGGGACAAGGCCATTCTGGAGGTCCTGTACTCCTGCGGGATCCGGCTGGCCGAAATCCACGGCATCAACCTGGACGATATTAACTTCTCCAGCAAGGAAATTCTCGTCCGGGGAAAGGGTTCGAAAGAGCGCTGGGTCCTCTTCGGACAACCCACGGGGGACGCCCTCCAGGAATACCTGCGGGAGTCCCGCCCCAAGCTCCTGGGCAGTCCCACCCAGGCCCTCTTTCTCAACCGCTACGGACAGCGGCTTTCCAGGCGTTCCTACGAGAATCTCGTCCGGCGATACTCCGCCGAGGCGGGCCTCAGGGATGGCATCCACACCCACACCCTCCGGCATACCTTTGCCAGTCACATGCTGGAAGGGGACGCCGACCTACGGGTGATCCAGGAGTTGCTGGGCCACTCCAGCCCCACGACCACCCAGATCTACACCCACATTACCAAGCAGGAAGCGCGCAACGCCTACCTCAACTGTCACCCGCTGGCGTCCCGGTCCTGATGGATGCCGCCGGGTTCCCCGCTTTGGCGAGTTAACCTGGGATGGCTCGAGTCCTGGTCCTCAACGGGCCGAACATCAACTTCCTGGGGCGCCGGAACCCGGGTATCTATGGTTCCCGCACACTGGAAGAAGTAAACCGGGAAGTCCAATCGAAAGCCGACTCCATGGGGGTCGAAGTCTCTTTCTTCCAGTCAAACAGCGAAGGCGATCTCATCGACCACATCCAGGCCCACTGGGGACAGGTAGACGGCATCATCATCAACCCCGGCGCTTTGACTCATTACGGGTATTCGCTGAAGGACGCCCTCATTGATGCGGCCGTCCCGGTCATCGAGGTCCACCTGGGGAACATCCACGCCCGGGAGGAATGGCGCCGGCATTCCGTCATCGCCGATACCGCCGTCGGGCAGATTGCCGGGTTCGGCTGGCGCAGCTACACCGCCGCCGTCGAGGTGATGGCCGGGCTGCTCCGCGACCGGGAAGAGGCCTGACCCCTTTCCGGTGGGGCTCGATTGGGTTTCGTGGTGGCGTTCAAGGTGCCGCTTAAAGTACACTACCGGTTGATTGAAGCACATCGAGTTGGGACTGTTCCGGCCGGGCCCAACCGATTCGCATGGGGGCGATATGAGCATCAACTTTGGCGACCTGAACCGGGGAATGGTTATCGAACTGGACGGCCAGCCGTGGCAGGTCATGGACTATGAACGTCACAAGATGCAGCAGCGCGCCCCGGTGACCCGCATCAAGATGAAGAACCTCCTCTCCGGCGCCGTCGTCGAAAGGACTTTCCAGCGGTACGACACCGGTTTCACGGTGGCCGACGTTGACAACCGGCAGACGCAGTACCTGTACACCGACGGCACCTATTTCTACTTCCTCGACCAGGAGACCTTCGACCAGTACGACCTTAGCCGGGAACAGTTGGGAGGCGCGCTGGACTACCTGAAGGAGAACATGATCGTCGAGATGGTGTTCTACAAGGGTTCTCCGATCAACGTCAACTTCCCGACCCACGTCGAACTGGAAGTGGTCGAGACTCCGCCGGCTTTCCGGGGTGACACCGCCCAGGGCGGCAACAAGCCCGCCACCCTGGAAACGGGCCTGCGGATCAACGTTCCCATGTTCATAACTCCCGGCACCGTTGTCCGTGTGGACACCAGGTCCGGCGAGTACACCGAGCGGGTCAGCTGAGCCTTGGCTGTCTACACCGTCAGCGAGGTAACCGCCTACCTTCGCCAGTCCCTAGAAGCCGACCCCTTCCTCTCCGACCTGTACGTCCTCGGCGAGGTTTCCAACCTGCGGGTGTCGGGGGCCGGTCACTCCTATTTCACCCTGAAGGATGGCCAGGCTGTCCTGAACTGCGTCATGTTCAAGGGACAGACCGGGGCAGACCTGCTGTCCAACGGCGCTTCGGTATCAACCCACGGGCGATTCAGCTTCTACGAGCCTCGCGGTTCCACTGACTTCATGGTGGACCTAGCCATGCCCGAGGGCGTCGGCGAACTGGCCCTGGAACTGGAGAGGTTGACCATACGCCTGCGGGCGGAGGGGCTTTTCGAGGAGTCCCGCAAGCGCCCGTTGCCCGAGTTTCCCGCGGTGGTCGGTGTCGTCACGTCTCCCGCCGGGGCGGTTTTCCACGACATCCAGAACGTTATCCGCCGCCGGTACCCGCTGGTGGAACTGGTTCTGGCTCCCACCCAGGTCCAGGGTGACGGCGCAGCTCCCAACATCGTTTCCGCCATTGAAGGATTGAACAGCAACGGCCGTGCCGACGTAATCATCGTTGCCCGCGGGGGCGGGTCGCTGGAGGAATTGTGGCCGTTCAACGAAGAACCGGTTGCCCGCGCCATATACGCCAGCGTGACCCCGGTGGTGAGCGCCGTCGGACATGAGACCGACCATACCATATCGGACCTGGTCTCTGATGTGCGTGCTCCCACGCCGTCCGCCGCGGCCGAACTGGTGGTGCCGGACCGGGGCGCGCTGGTCCGTGCCCTCGATGATGTGCGGCAGCGTTGCGATTGGTCATTAGGCCGCCAACTGGCCCGGTCCGAGGAGAGCGTCGCCCACTTTCGGACCCGCCTCGACGGTGCATTGCCCGATTTGGCAACCTGGCGGCGGCGGATAGACGACCTGGACCGCTCAGCCGGTTCCTCCCTAGCCAACCGCCTGAAGATCCAGCGTCTTGAAGTTTCGGGCCTCGGCGGACAACTTCAAGCCCTGGACCCTTCGGCCACCCTGCGCCGGGGTTTCGCGGTGGTGACGGGGCAGGCCGACGGCAGTGTTGTGACCGGCGTGGCCCACGCCCCTCCCGGAACTGTCCTGTCCGTCACGGTGTCCGACGGAGAATTCCCCGCAGTTGCGGGCGCCGGCTCCGAAGGAACCGGCAAGGAGAACATGCCGTCTGCCGCCGGGTCCTCGCCGGTTCTCCAGAAGGGCCGGCGAAGATCCAAGGCCACTCAATCCCAGCAGGCCATGGAACGCTTGTTATAGCTGGTCAGGCTTGGCGGCCCTTCCCCCAAACGAAGAGCTCGCCCCCATCCTGCCCCTCTGCGGTAGAGGATATTGCACTGATGACTACCCCGGACCAACCCGGTTTCGATGACGACATCGAATCCCTGAGTTTCGAAGATGCCTTCCGCCGCCTGGGCGAAACCGCGGACCGCCTGGAAACGGGGGGACTGCCCTTGGCCGACGCCGTCGCCGTGTACGAGCAGGGAATGGCCCTGATGCAATATTGCAACCGGCTCCTCAACGAGACCGAGCTCAGGATAACCCAGCTGCAGGAAGCATACTCCAGTCCCGGCCCTGGCCCTGACCTGGATTGGGACGAGGAGCCGGACGAATAAGTTGCTGAAAATCGGCTGGTTCAGCACGGGAAGGGGACCCGGTTCCCGGGGGCTGCTGGAGTTTGTCCAGGCCCATATCCAGGACGGGAAGCTGGATGCCCGCATCCAGTATGTGTTCAGCAACCGCCAGCCCGGCGAGGCGGAGGGTTCCGACGAATTTTTCGGGTTGGTGCGCCGCTGTGGAATTCCCCTGGTCACCCTGTCTTCCGCGCAATTCCGCCGGACCGAGGGCCGGCCGTGGGCGGAATTGCGGCAGGACTTCGACCGTCGGGTTATCGGCCTGGTTGAACCCTACCAGGTGGATGTGTGCGTCCTCGCCGGTTACATGCTGATCCTGGGCGGTGAGATGTGCCGCCGCTATCCATTTCTGAACCTCCACCCGGCCCTTCCCGACGGCCCTGTCGGCACCTGGCAGGAGGTCATCTGGGAGTTGATCGAGACCCGCGCGCCTCGAACCGGAGCCATGGTCCACCTGGCCACGGAGCAGGTTGACCGGGGTCCGGTGATGTCATACTGCACGGTCCCGCTGCGGGGCGGCAGCTTCGATGCGTTGTGGGAAGAAGCGGGCGCCGCGGACCTGTCTGAAGCAAGGAAGGAACAGGGAGAAGAATTTCCCCTGTTCCGGGAGATACGGGCCGCCGGTTACGCCAGGGAACCCTACCTGGTCCTGGAGACCCTCAGGGCGGTGGCGGATGGGCTGCTGCCGCCGGCATCAACGGATTGGGCCCAATGGAAACCGCGATGCCTCGACGATGCGATTTCCTCCGCTATGGAGAAGGACGGGCTTCCCCGGGCGCGGTGAGGGACTAGGCTGACTTTTGCATTGCCGGGGTGTCGGGCAGCCTGAAACGCTGTCCGCTCTCCGTGACCAACTCCGGCGAAGCGATGCCCTCGATGGCCGCCCGGTCCACGACGCACTCCACGACAGCCTCCAGCGACGGGAGTTCGTACATCACGTCCATCAACGCCTCTTCCACCACGTAACGCAGGCATCTGGCCCCGGTCTGATGGGCCAGCGCCTTCTCCGCCGCGGCTTCCAGCGCGTCCTGGGTGAAGGTCAGATCCACGCCGTCGTAGGTGAAAAGGTGTTGGTACTGCTTAACTATGGCGTTCCTGGGTTCAACCAGGACCCGGATCAAGTCCTCGCGGCCGAGGGGCTCGAGGCATGTGACCACCGGCAGCCGCCCGACCATCTCGGGAATAAACCCGAACTCCAAGAGGTCCTCCGGGGTCACGTAATTCACCGCATTGCCCTCCGGACCAGTCCGATACCGGGAGCCGGACAAAAACCCCATCTGGGACCCGGTGTAGGCAATCCGCCGCGAGACAATCTCCTCCAGACCGTCAAATGCCCCGCCGCAGATGAACAGGATGTTCCTGGTGTCGATCTGCAGGAATTCCTGGTGGGGGTGCTTCCGCCCGCCCTGTGGGGGAACGTTGGCCATGCACCCCTCGATGATCTTCAGCAGTTCCTGCTGTACGCCTTCGCCGGAAACGTCCCGGGTGATTGACCGGTTGACACCCTCTTTCCGGGCAATCTTGTCCAGCTCGTCAATGTAGATGATGCCCCGCTCCGCCTTGGCAATATCCCAGTCGGCGGCCTGGATCAAGCGGAGCAGGATATTCTCGACGTCCTCGCCAACGTAACCTGACTCGGTGAGAGAGGTGGCGTCGCATACCGCGAACGGCACGGCGAGAGTGCGGGCCAGCGTCTCCGCGAGCATCGTCTTGCCGCAGCCCGTTGGCCCGATGAGCAGTATGTTGGCTTTCTGGAGCTCGACGCCCGAGGCGCTAGACCCGTTGAACACGCGCTTGAAATGGTTGTAAACGGCGACGCTGAGGGTCTTCTTGGCCTTTTCCTGCCCGACTACGTACTCGTCCAGGCTGGCATAGATGGCCCGGGGAACCAGGGGCTTCTCGGTGTCCCTTCTTGGCGCTTTACCGGCGGGCTGCTCCGATTCGACCAGTTGCCCCAGGACCCGGATGCACTCGTAGCAAACCGTGGCTTGCCCGCGTCCGGCAACCACCAGGTTGGAGCGGGGTTGCGGCTTTCCGCAAAACGAGCAGTGGGAAGCCCTGGAACTGCTTCGGGTGCTGGTCATGTCATGCCGCGATAGCGCCGGTCCGGAAGGATGCTGCTAATCGGCGGCGTCCCCGTTGCGGCCCCTGAGAATCTCATCAACCAGGCCGTACTCCACCGCCTCCGCAGGCGTCATGTAGAAGTCCCGGTCCGAGTCCTGGATGATCCTCTCCAGCGTCTGCCCGGTGTTGTCGGCCAGAATGTTCTGCAGCCGGTCCTGCAGCCGGTTCATCTCCCGGTACTGGATGCCCACGTCGGCAGTCGCGCCCTGGGTACCTCCCTGGGCCTGGTGCATGTGGAGCGTGGAGTTGGGCAGGCAATAGCGCTTGCCCTTGGTGCCGCCCGACAGGAGGACCGTGGCCATGCTCGCCGCCGTTCCCAGGCAGATGGTCGAGATGGCGCAGTTGACCAGCTGCATCGTGTCGTAAATCGCCATTCCGGCGTAGATCGACCCGCCCGGGCTGTTGATGTAGATGTTGATGTCCTTGTCCGGGTCTTCCCTTTCCAGGTACAGCAGCTGGGCGATGATTGTGTTGGCCACCTGGTCCATGATGGGCGTTCCCAGGAAGATGATCCGCTCCCGCAGCAGCAGGGAGTAAATGTCGAAGGCCCGCTCCCCCCTGGGGCTGGTCTCAATGACCATGGGGATGATGTTGCTGGGAGTCGCCAGTGAGGAACTCGGAACAACCAACGGCGAATCGAAGGGGTTGTTCAACATCGAAAAATGCTCCTTAGTAGAATGTCTTTCCTGTTATTGTTTTCCTTAGAGGGTCGAAGCTTCACGTGGTCGAAGCTTCTGGCTGCTCTTCAGCAGGTTGTTCCGGGGATTCTTCCGGTGTCATTTCGCCTGCGGGTTCTTCCCCGGTTTCGGGGCTGCCGGATGATGCGGCGCCGTCATCCGCGCTGTCCACCGCTTCCGTGGAATCCTCGCCGCTTCCTACCCGCACTATTTCCACCAGCCGCGAGACGATTTTCTGGTTCAGCATGGAAGAACGAATGTTGTCCCGCACCGCTTCCGACGCAAACGCCCGGCGAAGTTGTTCCCCAGACTCTCCGGCCGTCTCCAGCCGGGATTCGATCTCGGATTCCAGTTCCTCGTCTGAAACCTCGATTTCCTCCACCTGGGACAGCTTGCGCATCACCAGGTAACGGGTCAAACGGTCGTTGGCGTTGGGGCGCAACTCGTCGAGGAACTCCTCCTCGGTTTTGCCGATGAACCGCAGGTAGGTGTTCATGTCGAGACGCTGGTTCTGGAGCATCTGCTCCCGCTCCCGCTGCATGCTGTCCAGCTCGCGGCGGAACAGGGTCTCCGACGCTTCCACCCTGGCCAGGCTGACCAGTTCGTCCAGGCTCTTGATTTCCAGTTCGCGGGCCGCCTCGGCCTCGGATTCTTCCGTCAAACGGCTTCGGACGTGCTCCAGGAGCGCATCGTAGGTCTCAAACCCTTCCCCGACGCCCTTGGCGAACTCGTCGTCCAGCTCAGGAAGGTTCTTTTCCTTGACCGACAGGACTTCCACGTGAAACTCGCAGTCCTTGCCGGCGAACTGGGGGCGGGGGTAGTCATCGGGAATCGTAAGGGTAAAGTCCTTGCTTTCCCCCTCGGTCATGTTTTCCAGGTGCTGCGCGAATCCGGGAAAGGGAAGGACGTTAGCTTCCTCGGGCACGTAGTCGACGGCTTCGTCGTCCACCACCTGTTCCCCATCGATGGTCCCCTGAACGTTCAAATTCAGCAGGTCCCCGTACTGGACCGCCCGGTCGGCCGGCTCCCACGGGGCCGCTTCCTGCTGCAGGCGCTGGATGATCTCATCCACCTGCTCGTCGGTGATCTCCACCGGATTCTCTTCGACTCGTATGCTTTGATAGTCTCCCAGGTCCACCACCGGTTCCAGCGGGACTACGGCCTTGAAGGAAACGGGCTCCAAGTCGTTAAGTTCGATTTCCGGCTCCACGAAGGCCTGCAGCCCCTCGTCCCGCAACACCTGGTCCAGGGTTTCGGGAATCATGAATTCCAGGGCTTCCTGGAGCAGCGCCGTCCTGCCCACGAAGCTCTCCACTATGGATCTCGGAGCCTTCCCCCGGCGGAACCCGGGAATCGACATCCTGCCCACCGACCGCCGGTAGGAACGGTCAATAAACGGGTCTTCGTCCTGGGAGTCCATTTCGATAGTGAGGGTGACTTCTATGGGAGTGGCCGATTCTCTGGTAACCTTCACCAACAATTCTCCGGGAGCGTCACAGCAGTACCCACTCGACACAACCGCTGCGGCGGATTTGCTCAAGTGGGACGCCGAAAATTATAGCATAAACGCCTTTCCGTCAACAGTTTGGATAGACCTCCCCGCGCGTTGGGGAAGGTATGCAGCCCGTCCCCGGAGGCGCGTCCATCTGCCCCGGTCCTCCGCCTCCTGGGGGGCTTGGCACGATTCCCCCGGCTCCGCGGGGAATGGCTCAGTTAGGGATGTTGTCACTTTCTAAAACATCTCTAAAAACGTAAAAAAGTCTCGTTGACACTCGAAAGGCCGGATTGATAACTTGCCTCTGTGGATTGTGTGGTGGGGTTTGTGTGGCAAGACCTTCGGGTCGCCCCCGCTCGATTGCCGGCCTGGCTGAGTCCAAATTCAGCACTGCGTCGGTCTGCATCGGCCAACCTTCGCCCAGCGGAGGGCAACCGAACCGATTCTTAACCGGGGCCGTTCCCTGGCGGCGTCATGGACAGTGGGGTCCGTAGAGAAACCCTGTCGTGCCGCCCCGGGTAGTGCTTTTCGGCGTTTCCTTCGGCGCCCGGTCTCCAGCGTGTTGAGAGTGAGGTCCTGATTTCGAAGGCATGGTGTCTCTTGTGGCAAAGGCCCAACGGCAGTACGGGGCTGAACCAGCCGGTACCGATCAGCCTGTCTGGAGCCTCCAACCGGAGGCCCCGGTGAGCGGTTCCGTCGGTCATCAGCCCGTGTTGCTGCCGGAGACTGTGGAGCATTTGGCGGTGCGGTCGGGTGGTGTTTATTGTGACGGCACCCTCGGTGGCGGCGGACACGCTTCCGCCATCCTCGAGGCGTCGGCTCCTCAAGGTGTGGTGTTGGGAATCGAACTGGACCCTCGCTCTCTCTCGCTGGCACGCCGCCGGTTGGCTCATTACGGAAAACGGTTTGTCGGGGTTGCCGGCAACTATCGCGACGCCCCGGTCCTGGCCCGTGCCAATGGGGTCGACAAGGTTGACGGCTTCCTGCTGGATTTGGGGTTCTCGTCTCTTCAGATCGACACGCCCGGCTATGGGCTGAGCTTTCAACGGGACGAACCCCTCGACATGCAGTACGACCCGGCCAGCGGCGCCCCGAACGCCCATGAAATCATCAACAACTACGAGGAAGGGGAACTCGCCCGCATCTTCGGTGAATTTGGCGAGGATCCCAATGCCCGCCGCATCGCACGGGAGGTGGTCCGGAAGAGGCCATTGAACACCACGGCCGAGCTGGTCTCTCTCGTCGCAGGCGCTGTCCGGGCGGGACGCAACCGCCGAGTGAACCCCGCGACCCGGGTTTTTCAGGCCCTGCGGATTGCGGCAAACAATGAGCTGGACAACCTCGCTCACGGACTCGATGCCGCGGTGGAAATGCTGAAGCCTGGCGGAAGGCTGGCGGTCATAAGCTATCACAGCCTGGAAGACCGCCTCGTAAAAAACGCTTTCGCCCGCTTCGCCGCCCGCTGCATCTGCCCTCCGGCGTTGCCCCAGTGCGTCTGCCGGCACACTCCCGAACTGGGCATCGTCAACCGGAGAATTATCCGGCCCGGACCCGAAGAGTCCGCCGGGAATCCCAGGAGCCGCAGCGCCCGGTTGAGGGTCGCCCAGCGGTTGTGAATCCCGCCCGGCGGAGAGGCCGGGCATGTGGAGAGCCGTCCTGTCTTCCTCCCTTCCCCCTGGATTGGAGGAACAAGGCTCCCAAACAATCAGGTGGCTTGCCGTCGGGCCTTGCGAAGCTGCGCTCGGGCAAGTTGAAGGACGGAATCGAGTTGGCTAAGGCAATTTACTACAGCTCTGTCGACATCGGAACTAACAAGATTTGTTCCATCCTGGTCCGGATAGGCCCGGAGGGGGAACTGAAAGTCCTGGGCGCCGGCATCACTCCGTCACAAGGCGTTCAGAAGGGAGTCGTCGAGAACGTGGCAGAAACCAGGGACGCAATTGCCGCGTCTCTCGCCGAATCCCAGCGGTACGCCGGGTCCGGCGTGGTTCGGGGAGTGTTTGCAACAATCAGCGGTTCCCACATCAACTCGGTCAACACCAAGGCCAGCCTCGGGGAAGGAACCGAACCGGGCGGGCTTTCCGCGATGGCTCTCCGCAATCTCGTAGAAGCGGAGGTCCCCGGGTTCGACCGCTCCCAGCAGATGCTCCACGTCATACCCTACGGGTACGACGTGGATGGTTTATCGGGTGTCCGCGACCCGGCGGCTCTGGAAGCCGGCGAGTTTCAACTGGAGACCCACGTCGTTTTGGGCGACGACCAGGCTGTCCAGAACACGGTGAAGGCGATCAGGAACGGCAAAACCGCCGTGAACAGCCTGGTCACCCACTCCATCGCCTCCGCCGAGGCCACGTTGACCGGAGACGAGCGCCAGATGGGAGTAATCCTGGTGGACATCGGAGCTGGCACCACCGACATCTCCATTTACCTTCACGGCCAGCCCTGGTACAGCGGCGTCCTGCCGGTGGGAGGCATCCAGATGACCCGGGACCTGGCCGTAGGTCTGCGCGTCCCCTATTACATCGCAGAGGAAATCAAGGTCAAGTGGGGTCACGTCATGCCGGAAATGGTCGGCGCCGGCGAAGAGGTTGTCGTCCCGGGCTTCCAGGGCCAGCCGCCCCGTTTGGTCCGGCGCCGCGGCGTCTGCCAGCCCTTGACCCAACGGATGATCGAAATCATCAAGCTGGTGATGCTGCGCGTCAATCAGGCCGGTCTGCGCAGGCTTCCCATCGGAGGCATCGTCTTCACCGGCGGCGGAGCGGAAATCGAAGGCCTGAAGGAAATGGTTGACAACGCCCTGGGTGGACCGGTGCGAATCGCCACGCCCGGCCAGGTGGCCGGTCTGCCATCTCAACTTCGCAAGCCGGCCTATTCGGCCAGCGTAGGAGCCCTGCTCTGGGGCATCAAGCACGGGAGCGAACGCCGCAGGTACGACGACCGCGGCAAGTCCTCGACAGAGGGTCCCCGATCCCTGTTCCGTCGGTTCTCCAAACCTCGGGAAGAGGCGGTTGGATGATGGGTGGTGGTCGCTAGAGGTCTCCCCCGGCAACTGCCTGACCCAGTGCCTTGGTCTGTCGGAGAGGCTAGAGGCGCCTCCAGGCCGGACCGCTTTGCGGAAGCCGGGTGGCGTTGCTGGAGCAGACTATAGCCATGGGGCAGTCCAAGGGGAATTTCGGAAATTAATCGTTCGGAGGAACAAGAATGTTACTGGATAATTCAGCTTCGTGGGAGCCCAACGGGGAAATCGGCGAGCGGCCGTCGAACCTCATACCCGAAATTGCCCGCGGCGTCCCCATGATCAAGGTCATGGGCATCGGGGGCGGCGGCAGCAACGCGGTAAGCCGCATGTACAAGGAAAAGCTGCCCGTCGTCGAATACTATGCCCTCAACACCGACGCCCAGCACCTGTTCCGTTGCGACGTGGCCCACCGGGTCGCCCTGGGCCAGAACCTTACCCGGGGCTTGGGCGCCGGCGCCCAGCCTGAGCTGGGCCGGCAGGCTGCCGAAGAGTCCCGCGGCGACATCCAGGCCGCCGTCGAAGGCGCCGACATGGTATTCCTGGCCGTTGGAATGGGCGGCGGCACCGGCACCGGCGCCGCTCCGGTCATCGCCCAGTTGGCCAAGGAAAGCGGGGCTCTCACCATTGCCGTTGTCAGCCGGCCTTTCTCCTTCGAAGCCGCCGCCCGCCGGAAGAACGCCGAGGAAGGCATCAACCGCCTCAAGGACCACGTAGACACCCTGATTACCATTCCCAACGACCGGTTGCTCGAGCTCAACCACCAGCGGGACCAGGCCTTCACCTGGGAAGACGCCCTCAAGATGGCTGACTCGGTCCTGCACCAGGGCATCCAGGCCATCGCCGAGGTGGTCACCGTTCCCGGGGAAATCAACGTCGACTTCGCCGACGTCAAGACCATCCTTTCCGGGGCTGGCCCCGCCTGGATGGCCATCGGGAAGGGCAAGGGCGAAAACCGGGCTGCCGATGCCGCCAAGATGGCCACCCGCAGTCCCCTCCTCGACATCGCCATGGACGGCGCCCGCCGCATCCTCTTTGTCATCACCGGCGGTTCCAGCCTCACTCTTCAGGAGGTCCAGGACGCTGCCCGGGTCATCGAAGAAGTGGCCGACCCCGACGCCAACATCATCTTCGGCACCAGCCGTGATCCGCGCTTGGATGACGAGGTCAAGATGACTATGGTCGCCGCCGCCTTTCCTCTTATAAACGACACCCAGCAATTGCAAGAGGCTGAGCTGCAGCGGCTCCTCCAGGACGTTTCCCCGCAGGTGGAAGAAGAATTGGACGTTCCCAGCTTCCTGCGCAAGGGTTCCAGCGGGAGGAGGGGTTTCTTCAGGTAACCTCGACGGTCGGGCCAGGATCCGTTCCAGGGTCCGGCCACCCGGTGGGGCGCCGGCCGGCTCGGCAGGGCAGGACGGTGTGGAAAACGGGCGAAAGTCGCCCGGGGTTTCCGAGCCAGCCCGGCGCCTCACGTGGTACCCTATCCGTGGTTTGGTTCACCATCCAACCCCCGCGATCAAGCACCGAAACATAGTTCGGTCCCGGTTCAACCAGGAGTAATATTCTCGGAGGCCTGCACGGACTAGTTCCCATTATCTACTGCAACAGTTGGGCGCCGAGAACCACATTTGAGGCCGTTCCCGTTCGGGGGCGGCCTCCTCAATTCTCCCTCCAATTTTCTTCCGCGATTCTTGTCAACCCCCGCAACCCGCGAAACTTCGCGGGATTTTTGTATTGACAGCATCTTCGTTGTCCAAATAGAATCTCGCTACCATAAGTTGTGGTCATTGAACGGGTCAATACAACATTTGGTATTTCTTAGAAAACATTGAAAATAATCTAAGAAAGGGTGTGGGAGATGCGGTGTCATGCTTGCGGGCACCCCAACTCCAGGGTTACCGACTCCAGGGAGACCGATAACGCCATCCGCCGGAGACGGGAGTGCCGCCAGTGCGGGGTGAGATTCACCACCTACGAGCGGGTCCACTCCACCGCTCTGATGGTTGCCAAGCAGGACTCCCGCCGCGAGGAGTTCGACCGGGAAAAGCTAACCAGCGGGATCCGCAAGGCCTGTGCCAAGCGTCCCATCCCATCCAGGGTAATCGAAAAAATGGCTGAGGATATCGAGACCGAGATTCTCCGTTTGGGCCAGGGGGAGGTGTCATCCAAGTACATCGGAGCCATCGTGATGGACCGGTTGAAAAACCTGGACAGAGTGGCGTACATCCGTTACGCCAGCGTATACCGAGATTTCCAGGACATCGAGAGCTTTGAGCGTGTGGTGAGGGACCTCAGGGAAGACAATACCCAGCTCTCCTTGCCGGACATAGGGCCGGATGCCCCGCGGCGGCAGCGCCGCAGGCAGCCCAGGCCAATGAACAGGCAGACCGAATAAACGCTCAACCAGGACGCATGACCCGGCCCGCGGGCCGGAGTGCGCTTTGTCAAGGAGAGATCGATCATGAGTACCAGCGTCCCATACGCCGCTCTCGCCCGGCTTTTGACCCACAACAACCGGGTGCATGACTTGGAAGAAATGTTGGACCGCATGAACGTCCCGGCCGATTACCCAGCCGAGTTGGATTCCCAAGCGGAAGCCCTGGAGATAAATCCCTTCGCGGAGATCCAGAACGAAATCGACCGGGAAGCTCGCGCCAGTCTCGTCACGGCCTGGTTGGCCATGCCCGCCGCGCCGGAAGTCGAGGAATAGCGTCCCTATGCAAGCGTGTCCAAGCGTTTCCAAAATCGGTAATTTGGGGCTATTTCCCACCAATCCTGTTATTATACATAATGTAATTCGTCCATTTTATGGCAACCCGAGTCCCTTTACTGACATTTGGGCCGAGACGCAGCCAGCCAAGTGGTGCTATATAGGACATATCAGAATCGTCCGACCCCTAACCAGTTCATCAGGAGAAACCTTGACAGAACCCTTCAAATACCAGATCAAAGCCGAATGCGAGCCATCCCCTGCCCAATACGCCGGGGAAATCGTGGAGGCCCTGCGGTCCGTCTTCAATCTCACCGGGTATGAGTGCTCCGGTGCTTCTTTGACGGTCGAGTTGGAGTCCTCCCACCCCCTCGCCGACGGTGTCTTCAAGGACCTAGCCGATGCCCTCATTGACCAGTTGACCGCCCGCGGACTCCGGCTCCGGTCCGGCGTCATCAACCGCGTTGACCATAACCCGCTGGGCACCTTCATCGGAGTGCTTGGCCGGCAGCTTCCCCAAAAGGCGTTGCACACCGGAGCGGCTGTCTGCGAAAAGCTGACCGGATTCCCGGTTGCGCGCTCCCCGGGCGGGGCCCTGTCCGCCGGCCGCCTGGTGCCGGTCATGTTCTTCCACCGCGACGTGGTCCTCGACCTGCTCCTGTCGGCCAAGTCACGCCGTCCGACGCCCAATCCCAGTTTGGCCGGGGATTAATCCGCCGGGAGTTAACGAAACGCCCGCTTACCAAGGAGAATGCCCCAGGACTATTGCTACCAGGGAAGAGAGAAAATATTCAAGGGAGATTGACGCCGGAAATAAAGGGGCGAATGGTGTCGGGCCTTGGCCCGGCCAAGTTTCCTAGCTAACTTAGCGCAAGAAGGCCCCTTCGTTGCAGCGAAGGGGCCTTCTGTTACCAGGAAGCGGCTAGGGAGTTCCCAGACCGACCTCCCATCGGGACTGCAATCATTTATTACAAGGCAGGAATGAGGTCAAGGCAGGGGCAACCCAAAACAAGAAGGCTTAGAAAGTCTTTTTGGCGGGTAGTCGCTTTGGCCTCCTTACGGAGGATTTAGCAGTGACAGCAACGCACGATAGCTTAGGCGTTGGTTTGAAGGAAGCGCGGGAGCACGTGCGCAAAGCCCTGACCAGGGCCGGCATCGCCCGGCAGGTTAACGAACGCTCGGACGAGCTTACCGAAAACTCCCTGGTCGTCCTGAAGCGCCGGTACCTCTCCAAGGACCGGGAGGGCAACGTCCTCGAGGACCCGGAAGGGATGTTCCGGCGCGTCGCCAACAACCTTTCCCAGGCCGACCTGAACTACGGCGCCGCCGAGGCCGAACGCCAGGCCACCGAGGATGAGTTCTACGACGTGATGCGTCGGCTCGAGTTCCTGCCCAACTCTCCCACGCTGATGAACGCCGGCCGGGAGTTGCAGCAGCTCTCCGCCTGCTTCGTCCTGCCCGTCGGAGACTCCCTCGACTCCATCTTCTCCAAGGTCAAGGAGACCGCCCTCATCCACAAGAGCGGCGGCGGGACCGGCTTCTCCTTCTCCCGTCTCCGGCCCGAAGGGGACGTGGTCGGCTCCACCGGGGGCGTCGCTTCCGGCCCGGTCAGCTTCATCAACGCCTTCGACGCCGCCACCGACGTCGTCAAGCAGGGCGGGACCCGCCGGGGCGCCAACATGGGCATCCTCAACGTCGACCACCCCGACATCCTCCGCTTCATCCACTCCAAGGAAGACGGCATCCACCTGCAGAACTTCAACATCTCCGTCGCCGTCACCGAGGATTTCATGGAGCGCGTGCGGCAGGACCGGGAGTACAACCTGGTCAATCCCCGCACCAAGGAGGTCGTCGCCCCCCTTAAAGCCCGCAAGGTCTTCCAGCAGATCGTCGATCTCGCCTGGCAGACCGGGGATCCGGGCATCGTCTTTCTTGACCGGATCAACCGGGAAAACCCCAACCCCCAGCTGGGCGACATCGAGTCCACCAACCCCTGCGGCGAGCAGCCCCTGCTACCCTACGAGTCCTGCAACCTGGGCTCCATCAACCTGGCCCGCATGGTCCGCTACACCGATGACGACGTCAGCATCGACTGGGAGCGCCTGTCCCGGGTGTGCCGCACCGCCGTCCACCTGCTGGACAACGTCATCGACATGAACGAGTACCCCATCCAGCAGATCGCCGACATGAGCCGCACCACTCGCCGCATCGGCGTCGGCGTCATGGGCTGGTCCGACCTGCTCATGGAGCTGGGATTGCGCTATGACTCCGAGGAAGCCCTGGAACTGGCGGAGCTGGTGATGGGGTACATCCAGGAAGAGTCATACAAGAGTTCCTGCGAGCTTGCCGAGACCCGCGGCCCCTTCCCTTCCTGGGAAGGCAGCATCTACAGCGACCCGGACCGCCCCGACGGCGTCCGCCGGATGCGCAACTCTGCCCCGGTCACCATCGCTCCCACCGGCACCATCAGCATCATCGCCGGAGCCTCCAGCGGCATCGAGCCCCTCTTCGCCCTGTCCTTCGTCCGCAACGTCATGGACCGCACCCGCCTCGTCGAGGTCAACCCCTACTTCGAGGCCGTCGCCCGCAGCGAGGGATTCTACTCCCCGGAACTCATGGAGCAGCTTGCCGAGACCGGCACCCTCGAAGGCTTGGACGTCCCGGATTGGGTCAAGGAAGTCTTCCGCGTCTCCCAGGATATCTCCCCCGAGTGGCACGTGCGGATGCAGGCCGCCTTCCAGACCCACACCGACAACTCCGTCTCCAAGACCATCAACTTCCCCGGTTCCGCCACCACCGACGACATCTGGGAAGCCTACATGCTGGCCTACGAGACCGGGTGCAAGGGCATCACCGTCTATCGCGACGGCAGCAAGTCCGAGCAGGTTCTCAGCACCGGCCAGACCGGAAAGGCCGAGGCGGACCAGTTGGCCGGGGCCGAAATCTACCGCATCCCCCGGGAGCGCCCCCGCGAGATCCACGGTGTCACCGAGCGTGTCCGCACCGGCCACGGCAACATGTACATCACCGTCAACTTCGACGAAGCCCACCAGCCCTTCGAGCTGTTCAGCACCCTCGGCAAGGCCGGTGGTTGCGACTCCGCCCAGTTGGAGGCCATCTCCCGCCTCGTCTCCCTCGCCCTCCGCTCTGGTATTGACCCCCAGGCCATCGTCGACCACCTCCGTGGGATTACCTGCTGCCCCGCCTGGGATGAAGGCACCCTCGTCCGCTCCGCCCCCGACGCCGTCGCCCTGGCCCTCCAGCGCCACCTCCAGGAGCACGCCAACGGGACCAACGGCAGCAGCGCTCCTGTGCCCGAGGCCGCCCAGCTTCGCTTCACCACCGAGGCCGTACCGCCCCAACGCGATGCCTTCCAGTCCGCCTACCGCTGCCCCGACTGCAACGGCCCCGTCGAGTACCGGGAAGGCTGCCTCAGCTGCGCCGACACCTACTGCGGCTGGAACAAGTGCGATTAAGAGAGGTGGGACATGGTAGATAGAATTAAGCGTTTGATGAACGAGAACAACCTTAATGTCCATCAACTAGCAAAGAGGTCAGGCATTAATAGAGCCCGGTTGTCGGTGATTCTAATGGCGGATGATCCGAATATTTCCGAAGACGAAATCCAGCGTTTTGCGTTGGCGTTCAGGGTGGACCGGAGCGCGATTGAGATGGATAAAGGGCATTGGGAAAACCGGCTTGACGAACGGATCCGCTGGCACCTCACAATTCTCGACAGAATGGACTTATTCCAACAAGTTCAAAACGGTTTACGAGAGCAAGTAAGAGGTTACCGGCAAAGAGACTACGATTCGATTCGTGATGATGTCATCCTTGCGTTTATCCACAACATTTTGGACAACGAGGAATCTGGGGCTTAACTCTGCTACTTGAGTCGCCTGCGAGGCTAGAATGGCCGATCGCAAAATTGATGAAGCGTTCATCGAACGCATTGCCAACAACGTATTTGGCGATGAACCGGGTTGGGATTTGCCGATTGATCTCAACCGCGTAGCCGACCGTTGTTGGGTTTCCAAAATAGAATGTCGACCTCTAGACAATCCGGGAATGGTCGTTTTCCAAAACGGCTCATACGTTATTTTTTTGAACAGTCGAGAAAGGTTACGGTCCCGGCAGAGATTCACGTTAGCTCATGAAATTAGTCACATCTTGCTATCGCAGGGCAACGAAGATGGACTCACAGAATACCGGGACGAACCGGACAACGCCAAGCGAAATGCCAACATTCAATTGGAACGCCAATGCGACAAATTGGCTGCCCGTTTGTTGATGCCAACTTCGTTGTTCGTGCGGCACGCTCCGCCATGGGCAATAACCAGCATCCCGCGACTAGCTCGTCAGTTCGACACATCCATGTCGGCTACGGCCATTCGATTTGCTGAGGTTATGCCTACCCCCTGCGTAACGGTCTTGTGGAGGCCATCGCAAAAAGGTGGCGGCAGGCTTCTTCCAGCATGGCATGTCCAAAATGGATTGTGTGGTCGTTCAAGATTCCACGGTCCGACATTAAAGAGGATTACCAAAGCCTCAGCCATCTACGAAGCTTTCCAAGGTAACGATTCGACCGAAGGTACGATGCTCGTCCCCGACATTACCAAGCGCGGAGCGATGTACGAACGAATGAAAGTAGAAGCCTTGGGGTATGGAACTGGCGACAGCCGCCGCGTGATCTCCTTGCTATTCCCTGCTATAACGTAACTGAGGCCTCGACCAAACCTAAACCTTCGGTGCATCTTTGGTCCCGACCTAGTCGTGTGGTCGATGTACCACCCAAGGAGCCTCCACCATGCCCAACTCTGAAAAACCCGCCATCGCCATCACTATGGGCGACCCTTGCGGCATCGGCCCCGAGGTCGTCGTCAAGGCCCTCGCCGACCCCCGCGTCTACGCCTCCTGCCGCCCCGTCGTCATCGGCAACACCTACGCCATGAATCAGGCCGTCCGCCTCACCGGCCTCCCCCTGGCCATCAACGAGACCGATGACCCCACCGCTGCCGGGGACAACCCCTCCGTCGTCGACGTCGTGGACATCCACAACCTCAACCCCGAGGACATCACCGTCGGCGAGATTAGCGTCGCCTGCGGCAAGGCCGCCATGGAGTGGGTCTCCAAGGCCGGCCAGCTCTGCCTCGCCGGCGTCATGGACGGCATGGCCACCGCTCCCCTGAACAAGGAAGCCGCCGCCATGGCCGGCTACGAGTCCATCGGCCACACCGAGCTTCTCCAGGAGCTCTGTGGCGCTCCCGCCGTGCCCACCATGCTCATGGCCAAAAACCTCCGCGTGGTCCACCTCACCACCCACCGCTCCCTGCGGGTGGCCTGCGACTACGTCAAGCAGGACCGCATCGTCCAGTTCCTCCAGATAACCAACGACAACTTCGTTAGGTGGGGCTTCCCTGCTCCCCGCATCGGCGTCGCCGCCCTCAACCCTCACAACAGCGACGGCGGACTCCTCGGCCACGAGGAAGCCGAGGAAATCGCCCCGGCCGTCGCCGCCGCCCGGGAACTCGGCATCGACGCCACCGGCCCGGTCCCTGCCGACAGCGTTTTCCACCAGGCCATCAACGGCCGCTACGACGCCGTTCTTGCCATGTTCCACGACCAGGGCCACATTCCCGTCAAGGTCTACGGCTTCGAGGAAAGCATCACCGCCAACCTTGGCCTCCCCTTCGTCCGCACCTCCGTCGACCACGGCACCGCCTTCGACATCGCCGGAAAGGGCATCGCCGGGCACGTCAGCATGCTTGAGTCCATCCGCCTCGCCGTCGAACTGGCCCGGGGCAACGGGCTGTCCGACTTCTGACCCCCGTTTTCCTGACACTTGTCCCTTGCCATCCCTGGTGCCGAGTTCTTACCATAGGGATAGTGTGGTGCTCGCGTTAGGGTTCATTGCCCCAATTCCGGGGGGTCCCGCTGCCCAATGTAGCAGAATGCAGCAAAATGTAGCAGATAAAAAACCTCCGTCCGCCTCGACCTGCCGGGTGTCCCCCCTCTGGCTCGCCTTTCCGACCATCCGGGCCGGTCGGTAATGTTATAATCCACCCGGCCTCGTGGATTCATTCTCCCAACGCCAAACGAATTCTTGGACGTGCCCTTATGAAACTCGCCTTTATCGGCGGCGGCACCATGGCCGAGGCCATCATCGGCGGCATTCTCAACGCCGGGCTGGCTCCGCCCGAGGACATCGCCGTAGGGGAACCCATTCCCCAGCGTCGCAAGTATTTATCTGAACACTACGGCCTTCCCGCAGTGGCAGACAACCTGGAAGCCGCCCGGGACGCCGAGTTGGTCGTCCTTGCCGTTAAACCTCAGGATCTCGCTAAGGCCGGAGTTGGGCTTAAAGGCAAGCTGGAACGGGGACAGGCGGTTGCTTCAATTATCGCCGGAGCCAGGATGACTACCCTTTCCCAGGGGTTGGACCACGCCGGGATCATCCGGGTCATGCCCAACACTCCCGCCCAGATCGGAGCTGGCATGAGCCTCTGGACCGCTGCTCCCGACGTGGGTGGGGAACAGCGTGAGCTGACTGGGTCCATACTCGACACCGTTGGCCAGCAGATATACGTCGACGACGAGAAGTACCTCGACATGGCCACCGCCCTCAGCGCCAGTGGTCCCGCCTACATCTTCCTCTTCATCGAGGCCCTCATCGACGCCGGGGTCTACGTGGGTCTCCCCCGCGACATGGCCCGCACCCTTGCCCTCCAGACCGTCTACGGCAGCACCCGCCTTGTCATGGAGACCGGCAAGCATCCAGCCGAGCTCAAGGATATGGTGGTTTCCCCGGCTGGCACCACCGCCGAGGCCCTGCAGGCCCTGGAGCAGGCCGGCGTTCCCGCCGCCATCGTCAATGCCGTCAACGCCGCCTACGCCAAGTCCGTGCGTCTGGGTCAGGGCTAGCGGGAGGCGCCCTTGGAAGAACTGGGTATCAGGCTCATCGATTGGCTCTTCAACCTGGTTTTCATCGCCATCCTGGGCCGCATCATCCTCTCTTTCGTGATTCCGCTCCTGGGACGGGAACCCAATCTCACCCTGGTCAGCATCTACCAGGCCCTGGCCCAGGTCACCGAGCCGATTCTTGGACCCATCCGCCGGGTGCTTCCCACCTTCGGTGGCCTGGACTTCAGCCCCATGGTGGCTATTATCCTGCTCGAGATCCTCCGGTATTTCATAAAGGCCGTCCTCATCTGACTGCCGGAGAAACCTCTTGATCGTGTCGCTGCTTCTCAATGGTCCCAGCCTTTTCTTGGCCTTCTAGGGTCGCCCATTGGCCACTCCCTCTCAGGCCCAGCCCGACCCGTCCCGAGTCGCCGCCGATGTCCTTTCCCTCCGCCGTGCCCTGTCCCCCGACATTCGGGATTACCGGGCGGACGGCCATCGCGGCCCTTATCTGGTAATCCTCAGCGGCCTGCCCGGCACCGGTAAGTCCTACTTCGCCAACTGCCTCAGCGGTCGGCTCCCTTTCGTAACCGTCGGCAGCGACCGGATGCGCAAGACCCTGGTCCCCCAGCCACGATACAAGCGATCCGAGCATATCCGGGTCTTCGCCGCCTGCCACCGGCTGATCGAGGAACTGCTGGGGGAGGAATACCGGGTAATCTTCGACGCCACCAACCTGACCGAGGGGTTCCGCCGCCCCGTCTACGAGTTGTCCTCCCGCGCCGGTTCTCCCTACTGCGTTGTCGGTTTCACTGCCCCCGGCTCCCTGGTCCGTCAGAGATTGCGCCTCCGCAGCGACGGCCTGTTCCCCGATGATTATTCCGACGCGGACTGGCAGGTTTACGGACGCCTGAGGCCAGGCCAAGAACCTATCCAGCACCCCCACATCCGGGTCGATTCCTCCGCCGACATCGCCCCTGTGGTGGACCAGGTGCTGCGGATGGTCAAGACCGCCTGTCCCCGCCAGGGCCCATAGCCCGGCTCCCTTGCCCTTTGGTGCTATAATCGAATCCAACTAGGTTGGCGGTGTCCCGGCGGCACCCCACTGATGACGGAGGGAATAGTCATGGCGCGGACTGCAGGACTTGGACACGTGGGCATCTACGCCCACGACATAATGAAGATGCGCGACTTCTACACCCGGGTTATCGGGTTGGAGGTCGCCGACGAGGATTTGGAAGGCCGGGGGATGTGCTTCCTCAGTTCCGACCCTATTTCTGAACACCACGAGTTCGTTCTGATGAAGGGCCGCCAGTCCGACGACGAGACCCAGGTTATCCAGCAGATCTCCTTCAAGGTCCCCAGCATCCAGGACCTCCGGGAGTACAAGGCGGCACTGGACGACGAGGGAATGAAGATCGACCGCATCGTCAGCCACGGCAACGCCTTCGGGATGTACTTTTTCGACCCGGAGGGCAACCGGGTTGAGCTGTACTACCGGACCGGCTTCCCGGTCCCCCAGCCCCACGGCGACCCCATCGACCTCTCCCGCTCCGACGACGAACTGCTTACCGATGCCAGGGAGTTGCTGTTCACCAAGCGTTAGTCCCTGGCCCACCCCCGACCGCCAGACGCCCGGAACAATTCGGGCGTCTTTTTCATAGGCCCAACCGCTGCCTGGGCAATGCTGGAATCTGGCGTCCAATAGCCTCCCTTGGACCATAGATGGGTCAAAGCGGCTACCCCTCATCCTTCGCCGAATACGGCGACCTGCCTCCCCGCTACCACCGCTGGAAGTGGCGGGTACTGCTGGCCTTCGGCATCTTCTACCTCTTTGTCTACCTGGGCCGTTTCAACTTCTGGCCCGTGTCGCCGCTGGTGCGGGAGGACCTGGCGCTGACCCACGTTGAGATCGGAATCATCAACGCGCTCCTGCTCTGGGGGTTCGGAGCGGGAGACCTGGTCCACGGCAGGTTGGCCGAAAGCTATGGCCTGCGCCTGTGGGTACTGCTGGGAGCAGCTTTCACCGTCGTGATGAACTGGGCGACCAGTTTCGGCACGACGGCCCTGGCGCTGGCCATCCCCTGGGGAATCAACGGGTTCGTCAACGCGGCCTGCTGGTCCCCGGCCATCAGCATGATTTCCCAATGGTGGCCGCGCCGGGAGCGGGGGATCGCCATGGGAATCGTCGGCACGGCGTCCGGCGGGGCGATGCTGGTGATGTGGTGGGTTTCCGGTTGGGTGGCGGTGGAGTGGGGTTGGCGGGCGGCCTTCCGCTACCCGCCGTTGATCATCCTGGCGGCGGGGCTGGTCTTCTACTTCGTGTCCCGGGACCGGCCACGCGATGTCGGCCTGCCGGACTACGTCGAAGAACATGAGGTTTCGGCGGAGCCGGAGGCCATTTCGGAGGAACGGTTGCGTGGATTCGGCCCCTACCGGGAACTGCTGTCCCGCCGGGAGTTCCACCTGGCGTCCCACGTGAAGGGACTGGAAAACGTGGTACGATACGGCCTGACCACCTGGGTGCCAATCTACTACCACGAGGCTGGCGGGCTGTCCATCGAGTCCACCATTATCCTGACTGTTCTATTGCCGTTGGGTTATCTCGTTGCTCCTCCCCTGGGCGGGTTCATTTCTGACCGCTGGCTGTCCAGTTCCCGGCGGCCGATGCTGGTCGTCTCCTGCGCGGGTAGCGCCGCCGCGCTGGTGGCGGTGGCGGCAGCGCCCCCTTCCGACCCCTACCTGGGTGCCGGTCTGATGCTGGCCGGCGGGATCAGCATGGGACTGTCGCCCATATCCACCATCGCCGTGGACCTGGCGGGCCGCCGGATGTCCGGGACAGCCTCGGGCCTTCTGGACGCCCACGGCTATGCCTACGCCGGGCTCCAGGCTCTTGTCTTCAGCGTGTGGCTGGACCTGTCGGGCAGCCCGTGGCCGGCGGTCTTCCTGGCTATGGCGGTGACCAGGCTGGTATCAGTCGGAATGATCTCCCGGGTGAAGGTGTAGCGGTCGAGATGGCGATGACCCAGAGAGTCCTGCGGTTCCTGTGGCGGAGGGTCGTGATGCCGGTCCTGCTGGGCATAGCCGGGTTGATCGTGTTGTACCTGCTGGCCTTCGCCATCCTCCCCCAGGTGAGGGCGGCTACCCACACCGGTTTCTTCGTGTTGCAGGTGCTGGACCTCCCCGTCAAGCCCCAGTCGTGGTTCACCAAGGAGGCCGCGCGAGAAGAGGTCACCTACCCCGGCCCGTCAGGCGGTTTGCAGGCGGACATCTACCGCATCCCTGACGGGAAGCCCAGGGCAGCCATCCTGATTTTCCTAGGGGCCAACGCGGCGGGCCGGGAGGACAAGGATGTTGTGAACCTTGGTTACGCGATATCCAGGGCGGGGTTCGTAACGATGATCCACTGGTCGGAGACGATGGGACAGAGGGCCAACGTTGACCCGGGGGAACTGGAGAACCTGGTACGGGCCTTCCAGTACTTAGCCGGGCAGGACTATGTCCGGTCGGACAAGTCGGGGATGGCTGGGTTTTCGGTGGGCGGGTCCTTTGTCATGGTTTCGGCGGCCGACCCAAGGATCAACCGGCAAGTGGCCTTCGTCAACTCGATGGGCGCTTACTACGACTCGCGGGACCTCTTCGTACAGATAGCCAGCAACTCCTGGTTTCCCTCCCTCTACGAGGAGACGGAGAGAGTGGGAGACCGGGACACCGAGCCCTGGAAGGTCGATAAGCTGACCCGCCGGGTGTTCCGCAACGAACTGCTGGAACCGGTAGAGGATGAACAGCAGCGGGAGTCGTTGGCAGTCCGGTTTGGGGAGGATGATGTTGCCGCCGCGATAACCCTTCCTCCTCTGACCGGGACTGCCCCGGTCGTGAGGAGCCTCCTGGAAGGGCCGACTCCCGCGGAGGCCGCCGAGTTGATGGAACAGATGCCTCCGTCATTCCTGGAGAAGCTGGACTTCATATCTCCCAGCAACCACGTTGACAACCTGCACGGAAGGCTGTTGATTATGCACGATCAGGGAGACAAGCTGATCCCCGTGGGTGAGTCCCGCCGGTTTGCGGCGGCGGTGGCCGGCCGGGACGACGTGCTCTACACCGAGACCAACATCTTCGACCACGTCCGGCCCGGAGCAGACCGGAACTGGTTCCAGTTGGGTTGGGGCGCCCTCAAGCTGGGCCGGCACATGTATCACATCATGCGCTTTGCCCACTGATTCCGGGCGGAGGGGCGTCCGTCTAGTTGCGGTGGCGGGCCTGCTGGAGCTTCTGGATGGTCCCCGGGACTCGCCAGTCCACGTAGACGAGGACGTGCTCCTTGATGGCTTCCTCGTGGATGCGGCACATGGCGCAGTTCCGGTCGATGCAAAGGCCGTGGCGGGGAGTCAACTCCTGCCTCAGCGCGTCGAGCTGCTGGACGATCTGTTGGGTGTCGACGGAGCCGTCCCTGGCCAGTTCCAATACTTCATCCAGTTGCCCGGTCAGCTTGTCGAGGGTGTCGTTGTAACGCTTCAGGTTCTCCGCGGCGATGGACCGGATATCCTGTTGCTGTCCCGTCACCGCCGGAGAGTAGATGTCCGGTTGCCAGTCGCTGAGGTCGCGTCCGCAGGACTCGCACGGATCGGGCGGCATGGTCATGATTGGCACCTCCGGTTGAGTCTGGCGAACGGCGTTCGGCAAAGAGGCGGGGCCTCGATTGACGCCATTGTACCAAAGGAGAGGGAAGGCGCCAGGACTATCCGCTGGAGTCGATGGGTTCGCTGGCTGCTTCCAAGGGTTCAGGCGGCGGCGGGTATTGGAGGCCGGCGTCAGTGGCCAGCGCCAGCTCCATGGCGGCAATGGCCACGTCAATCTGGTCGTCGTCGGGCTGCCGGGTGGTCAGACGCTGCAGCAGCAGTCCCGGAGCGGCCAGGGCCCGGGCGATGAACCAGGACTGGTGGACCCCGCTGAACCGGATCATCTCATAGCTGACGGCGGCGATGACCGGCAGCAGCACGATGCGGGACAGGATGCGCCACTCGATATCGGGCCGTCCCAGGAAGGCGAACACCACCACCGATACCAGGACGACGGTGAGCAGGAAAGCGGTCCCGCAGCGGGGGTGAGGAGTGGGGAACCGCCGCACGTTGGTCACGGTCAACGGCAGCCCGGCTTCGTGGGCGTGAACGGTCATGTGCTCGGCGCCGTGGTAGGCGTAGACACGCCGGATGTCCTTCATCAACCCGATGCCCCAGATGTATCCGACCACTATTGCCAGCCGGAGCAGCCCCTCGATGGTATTGCTCAGGAGGTCGGAGGTGATGAAGGGGTCGATGAGCCAGACCACCAGCAGCGGGAGAACAAAGAAGATGCCAATCCCAATGACCAGGGAAACAGCCAGGGTCACGCCCATTGCCCAACCGGAAAGTTCCTCCGGTTCCTCCTCATCCTGGCCCAATTGGGACAGGTTCGCCGACTGGTGCAAGGCCTTCATGCCAAGCGTCAGGGTTTCGGCCAGGACGGCAACGCCACGGAGGAACCATATCCGCCGCAGAGGGCCGGTGAGGAAGGAGTTGAGAGGGCCGTGGGAGTGGGCGATACTGCCGTCTCTCTGCCGCACCGCCAGACTGTAGCAGGTGCGGCCCCGGATCATCACGCCTTCGATGACGGCCTGTCCTCCGTAGATGAAGTTATTCTCTCGCGCCAAGGAGACCTCGATCAGGGTTGAACCGGCGGATTGAGGCGCCGGACGAGTGGTTGGAATTGCTGCCACGAAAAAGAGGGCTGGGAGCCAGCCCTCGGGTATTCGGAAGGGGATGCACGGCGGTCAGGTGAGGTTGTAACGCCGCCGGAGTCGCTCGATGCGGCCCTGGCTGTCCACGATGCGCTGCTCGCCGGTGTAGAAGGGGTGGCACTTGCTGCACACTTCCACGCGGAGGGCGGGCTTGGTGGCGCCCGTCTGGAAAACGTTGCCGCAGGAGCAGGTGACGGTCGCGGTGTAGAACCGGGGATGTATTTCTGCCTTCATGGGTTGATTCCTGCCTGTTGGATAGAAGTTCGGAACGGGTTACGCAGGATATACGCTGACCCGCCGCTTGCCCTTGCAGGCCCATTCATACTTGACCTCGCCATCGATGGTGGCGAAGAGGGTGTAGTCCCGGCCCAACCCGACGTTGGTGCCGGGAGCGATCCTGGTGCCGCGCTGCCGCACCAGGATGGAACCAGAAGTGACCTTCTGCCCGCCGTATCGCTTGACGCCCAGACGCTTGGCGTTGCTGTCGCGGCCGTTGTTGGAGCTGCCGCCGGCTTTCTTATGGGCCATGAGTCTAACCTCCGGTCTGGATGTCCTGGATGACCAGGCGGGTGTAGTTCTGGCGGTGGCCCTTCTTGCGGCGGTACCGCGTCTTGGCCTTGTACTTGAAGACCAGGATCTTCTTGTCCTTGTACTGGGACTGTACCTGGGCAACCACCCTGGCGCCGGCGACGGTGGGGGTCCCAATGTTGACCGCTCCATCCTCCGAAACCGCCAGGACCTCGTCGAACTCTGCCGTTGCACCCTCGGGCAGGGGCAGCTTCTCGACGTCCAAGACATCGCCCTGGCTCACCCGGTACTGCTTGCCCCCGGTCTTGAAAATAGCGTAGTCCATAAAAACCTCAACCGCTAAATCCTAAAGGGCAGGGATGCCGGTGTCAAGGCGGACTGTCGGGCTTCCGGTCATGGTTTGGACTTGGCTTGAGTACGACGTGACGCGAAATTCAGCACGGAGACGGGTACATGTGCCGCGGTTTGCCGCTGTCCGGTTGGGGCTGAAACCGGCGGGCAGGGAAAAAATTCTGTCCCATTTTGTCCCAAAGTGTCCCATTTCAAGAAGGAGGCAGGGGTCGTCCAGAGTCTTCGTCCGCTCCCCGGTCTGGTCCCTGACCGGGGCAGATTGGGCCGGTTGCGGGGGGTAGAGAAAAATTTACGGCGCATTTTGATGCATTTTGGTGCATTCGCGCGGGGCACTGGCGGGGTGTTGCTGTTCCTCATAGATATGTTAACCGAAAGAGGGTAGACCCCAAAAGGGCCAAGTGTCAGTGAAGGGCTGTTCGAGGACGGGGGCCAACCCCTGCCGCGCCTTACCGGGCGCCGCCTCCTATTGCCGGGACGAAGTGAACCTCCCGGGCGTCCCCGCACCGCTCCATCATGCCGAGGCGGGCGACCTCCCCGTCGATGGCGACGGCGAGGTTGCTGCGGATCTGGCCGTCCTCAACGAGCCGGTCCTTGATGCCGGGATAGATTTCGTCCAGCTTGTCCACCAATTGGCGGACATTGCGGGCTCCAACGTCGACTTGTTTAACCCCGCCGGTTACGGACAGGAGCATGGTTGGAACGTAAACGGTAGGCATCAGTCACCTCCGGTTGAAAGGCGGCACGCTAGCACCAGGTTGCGGGTGCGTCAGCCCTAATTATACCCCCGTCCCGCTGCAGCTCCCGCACGTAGCATATTATGGAGTCCACTTCTTCGTCGGACAGGCCGGGGACGGGCGGCATATCGCCAAATTGCCAGTGGTGGGCTGGGACCCCGTTGCGGACCGCGTTACGAAAAGCGAAGTCCTGGTGGTGGTTGGGCTCGTAAACCCGATGGACAAGAGACGGCCCCTGGCTGGTTCCGGAGGCGTTGGCCCCGTGGCAGAGGGCGCAGTTGGCGTTGAACGCTTCCATTCCCGGCTGGGCCTGGGGCGGCAGTCCGGGGAGGGCGGACGGAGGGCTGGTTGGCCCAGGACCGGGTGGGCCGGACCCGGTCGAATCCGGGGGGGAACATGCTGCATAGATCAGCACCAACATGTGGGTGAGAATCACCAGGATGCGGTGCCGCCATGCAGGTGCAGTCATGGGGTGTAGGTCCTGGAAAAGGCGACCGACCCCCGCCTGGGGGAGAGGGCCGGTTCCGTGGTTATCGTTGTTGTTGCGGGGTCAGTGCCCGTTGGCCCAGCGGGCTTCGAGAATGGCCCCGGGGTTGACCGGAAGCTTGTCCATCCGTACGCCGATGGCCCGGGAGACGGCGCTGGCAACGGCCGGCAGCGGAGGGACTATGGGCACCTCGCCGACGCCCCGCACTCCGTAGGGATGCCCGGGGTTGGCGACTTCCACGATGACGGTGTCGATCATGGGGAGGTCGAGGCTGGTGGGCATCCGGTAGTCCAGGAAGCTGGAGTTGGCCATGTGGCCCCGGTCGTTGAAGAAGTACTCCTCGTTCAACGCCCAGCCGATGCCCTGAACGACGCCGCCCTGCATCTGCCCTTCGACGTAGCTGGGGTGGACGGCCTTGCCCGCGTCCTGGATGGCGGTGTAGCGGAGGACGGTGGTCTTCCCCGTGTCCGGGTCGATTTCAACATCGGCGATGTGGACGCCGAAGGAGTTGCCCTCGCCGGCCGGATCCAGGCTGGCGGTGCCGGTGATTGCGCCGCCGGTGGGGTATATCTGGCGGGCCAGCTCCTTAAAGGTCATTCGGAGTTCGGGATCGGACAGGTGGGAGATGACCCCGTCCTGGTACTCAACATTCTCGGCGTCGGTGTCCCAGATCTGGGCAGCCCGTTCCACCATCTGCTGCTTCACGTCCTCGGCGGCCTTGATGGCGGCCCAGCCGGTGGCGAAGGTGGTGCGGCTGCCGCCGGTGACCATCGTGTATCCGACGGAGTCGGTGTCCACCACCGTGGGCTTCACGTCCTCGTAGGGGATGCCCAAGGTCTCGGCGGCCTGCTGGGCAATGGAGGCGCGGGTGCCGCCGATGTCCACAGAACCCTCGATGAGGCTGACGGTGCCGTCGGGATTGACGGTGATGTTGCAACTGGAGTGGAAGCCCCGGTTCATCCAGAAGCCGGCGGCGATGCCGCGGCCCCGGTTGGGCCCTTCCAACGGAGCCTGGTAATGTTCGTGATTGCGGGCGGCTTCCAGGCATTCGACCAGGCCGACCTTCTGGAAGACGGGCCCTTCCACCTTGCGGGTGCCTTCCTTCGAGGCGTTGCGGAGGCGGAACTCGATGGGGTCCATTTCGAGTTCCTGGCAAAGCTCGTCGATGACGGACTCGATGGCGAAAGCGGCCTGGGGGGAGCCGGGGGCGCGGTAGGCGGCGGTCTTGGGCTTGTTGACGACGACGTCGTAGCCCTCGATGGCACCGTTCTCGAGGTCGAAGGCGGCCAGCCCGCAGGTGGCTCCGGCCATTACGGGGGAGCCGGGGAATGCACCGGCCTCGAAGGCCAGGGTGACGTGGGCGGCGGTAATCTTCCCGTCCCGGGTTGCGCCTATCTTGGCCTTCATCCAGGTGCCGGGCGCGGGGCCGGAGCCTTCGAATACTTCGGTGCGGCTCATCAGGAGCTTGACCGGCTGGCCAGTGATCCGGGACAGCAGGGCGGCGACGGGTTCCAGGTAGAAGGTGACCTTGCCGCCGAAGCCGCCGCCGATCTCCATGGGGACCACCTTGATCCTGGAGACCGGGTGGCGCAGGACGTCGGCGGTGTTGTTGCGGACGACGAAGGAACCCTGGGTGCTGCACCAGATGGTGAGCTGGCCGTCGGAGTTCCAGAAGGCGGTGGCGTTGTGGGGTTCGATGTAGCCCTGGTGGACGGAGGCCGTCTCGAACTCCCGCTCGATCACCACATCGGCGGCGGCGAATCCCTGCTCAACGTCTCCCTTCTCGAACTTGAGGTAGGCGGCGATGTTGCTGGGGTCGTCGGAGGCGTTGCCCAGGTAGGTGGTGTGGAGCAGGTCGCCGTGCAGGAGCGGGGCGTCGTCTTTCATCGCCGACCGCACGTCCATTACGGGCGGGAGCTCCTCGTAGTCCACCTTGATGAGGGCCAGGGCCGCCTCGGCAGCGTGAACGGTGTCGGCGGCGACGGCGGCGACGGCATGGCCCTTGTACAGGGCCTTGTCCGACGCCAGGAAGTTGTCGCTGGCGAACTTGAGGCGCTGGTAGTCGCCGCCCAATTCCTCCCTAGTCAGGGAGGCGAAGGGGAGGTCCCTGGCGGTGACCACGGCCCGCACCCCGGGATGGGCCTCGGCGGCAGAAGTGTCAATGGAGTTGATGCGGGCGTGGGCGTGGGGGCTGCGGAGCACCCTGGCGTGCAGGAGGCCGGTCAGCTGCAGGTCGGCGCCGTACTGGGCCCGTCCGGTAACCTTGTCCACACCATCGGGGCGCACCGGGCGCTTGCCGACGACGTTGTACTCCACCTCGGAAAGGACTACGTTGGAAGCCACGGCGTTGCTCCTTCTTAAGAGGGTGTGTGGGAATTGAATTCTCACCCCCATCCTAACCTTCCCCCGTCAAGGGGGAAGGGACTGAGTCAGCACTAATTCAGGTGCGGTGTGCGATTAAGCGGATTTGTCACACACCCTCGAAAAACGCCGCTTTCGCCGCCAGGGTGGGCAAAATGTCGAAGGCGGCTGGGCGGCTCCTTGTTTATCTGCTGGTTCTCCGGTGCCCGGGCCGCAACGCTATGCTCGCTTGCGTCAGTGGGCTGTCGGGTTGGTCAGGCGGCGTTAAGCCTTCATCCGCTCCTCGGCGTCGAGCACGGCGCGGATAATCTTGTCGTAGCCGGTGCAGCGGCAGAGGTTGCCGGCCAGCCAGTGGCGGATGCGGGCTTCGTCGGCGTCGGGTTCCCGGTCCAGGAGTGCCTTGGAGGCGACGATGAACCCGGGGGTGCAGATGCCGCACTGGAGAGCGGCGTTTTCCAGGAAGGCCTGCTGCACGGGATGGAGTCCCTCGGGGGTGGCAACGCCCTCGATGGTGGTTATCTCCTTGCCCTGGGCCTCCACGCCCAGGACGAGGCAGGAGGTGACGATGCGGCCGTCGAGTACCACGGTGCAAGCGCCGCAGTTGCCGTCGTTGCACCCTTCCTTGGAGCCGGTCATGCCGACGACGTCGCGCAGGCATTCCAGAAGGCTCTGGCGGGCCTCGCACAGGAAATCTACCTGGTTGCCGTTGATGGTGGTGGAAACGTGAACCAGTCCGGGCATTGTTTACTCTCCCCTTGCTCGTGCAATTGCGTTGTTGAGGGTGCGTCGGGTCAGCACACCCACCAGGTGTACCCGCTGGCGGATGGTGCCGCGCATGTCGGTGATGGGGCGGGCGTCGGCCATGGCCTTCTCGGCGGCTTCGTCGATGGCCTCGTCGGAAACGGCCTTGCCGGCCAGGCTGGCGGCGGCTTCCTGGCAGAACACCGGGGTGGGAGCCACGGAGGCCAGGGAGATGCGGGCGGAAACGAAGTTCTGGCCGGAGGCGTCCAGCACTACGGACGATCCGACTCCGGCGACGGCGATGTCCATCTCGTTGCGGGGGATGAACCGCAGGTAGTTGGCCCCAGAGTTGGCCTGGGGAGCGGGAATCCTGATGTTGACCAGGATCTCGCCGGGCTGCAGCACGTTCTGGCCAGGGCCGGTGCAGAAGTCTTCCACGGCAACTTCCCGGGTCCCGTTGGGTCCGGTGATGGTTGCGACGCCGCCCAGGGCGATGACGCTGGGTATGGCGTCGGCGCTGGGAGCGGAGTTGCAGAGGTTCCCGCCGATGCTGGCCCGTCCCTGAATCTGGATGCTTCCGATGAGGGACGTGCAATCCACCAGGCCGGGGTAGTTGGAGGCCACATCGTCGTTCTGGTAGATGCGGTAGCAGGGAGCGGCGGCACCGATGGTCAGGCCGCTGCCCGCGCTGTAGGAGACTTCGTTCAGCTCGGGGATGTTCTTGACATCCACCACAAGGTCGGCGGAGCGGCGTCCGCCTCGAAGCTGGACGAGAAGGTCGGTGCCGCCGGCCAGGGCCCGGGCGCGGTCACCTTTGGAGGCCATTGCCTGAACGGCCTCATTTATAGTAGTTGGTGCAACATAATCGATAGCTTCCAAGAGCCACCTCCTTCCGTGCGGAATTATAACACCGGCACTATTGACTGTCAGCAACGCCGGGAGAGGGCGCAGGGCGACTGAATTGGGTTTCCTGAAGACCCATTCACGTTGACGATGCACCCGCCCACTGGAAGAAGCCGGAATGGATAGTCAAGAGCTTGCTCAAGTCAGTAGTTGACTATGTAGTATATGGGTGTCGAGCTGCGGCATCTGCATGGTGGTATCTTTCAAACAAATGCGATGGCCCTGCGTGCCTGCCGAGTACCCTTTGACCGGGACAATCCAGCAGGGCAAAATGCAGAGTACCTGATAATGGCAGCGGCGGGTCCGCGGGGGAAGAATGGATATCTACCGGCTAGACTACGTACTCCACGAACCCCAGGAAAGCGAAGGCTGGATGTACGTGGCGGAAATTCCGGTGCTGCAGGGCTGCATGGCCTGGGGAGATACTGCGGAAGAGACCCTGAAAAGCCTATTGGCAGTAGCACAGACCATCATCCAGCTCCGCAGAGAAAGCGGAGAGCCGCTGCCACCGGAGATAACCTCGCTGCACAGCGCCGAGGGCACCTTGACCGTAACCGCATGACCTACCGGGAATTGCGCAGAAAGCTGGAAACCCTGGGTTGCAGATTCCAGCGAAATGCTGACGGTTCCCACGAAATGTGGGTGAATCCCGCCAACGGGAGGCGGACACCTATCCCCAGGCACGGCAACCGCGACCTGGCTACGGGAACCCTCCACCGGATCAGACGAAACCTGGGGATCTCCAGGACGGAGTTCGACCAAGTGTAGGCCAGCAACCAGATTACCTGCATTACCTGCCTTTTGCAGGACGATTGCGAGGTTCCCCCACCCCTGGTGGGAGAGGGAGAGGGGGACAGCTTCAAACAGCGGGAGCGTCACCCCCATCCTAGCCTTCCCCCGTCAAGGGGGAAGGGACTTTTGAGATAGTTTCTAAGGAGCGGGGGTTGATTCAGCCTGGGGTTGGGATGTTTCCGGCAGGGTGGGACGGCCGGCCAGGGCAAAGAAGACTGCGCTCATTACGAACATGGGGCCGAAGGTGAGCAGCACCAGACCGTAGCTGTCGGTGCTGTCCCTTACCCATCCCGCGAAGATGGGAGCGACGAACAGCCCGACGTTGTGGAACACGCTCATGGCTCCCATGAGGCTGGCGAAGCGGGCGCGTCCGAAGTAGTCGCCCAGCATGAGCCAGTTGACCGAGGTTATCCCTTCTACCACCGCCAACCCCAGGATGAACACCACGACGCCCACCATTCCGGGAAGGCCCCAGAGGGCGAACAGTCCCACCGCCCCGAAGTTCATCCCCCAGAAGAGCATCTTCCGGGAGGAGAACCGGCCGCCCGCGACGCCGAGGAAGAAGCGCATGGGGATGGCCATGAAGAACATCGCCGCCACGTAGAAGCTGGCGGTGGTCTCGTCCAGGCCCTTCAGTTTCAGCATGGGGAAGATGTGGATGATGACGGCGTTGGTGGCCGAGACGCGGGTGATGACTCCGGCTAGCATCATCCAGAAGGTCGTGGTGCGGAGGGCCTGCCGGACGGTGAAGTTCTGCTCGGTTTCGGCGGAAGTGGGCCGTCCTCCCCGGCCGTGCCCCGCGGACGCAGGCCGTCCTCCCGGAGGGTCGCCGTCGGGCAGCATGCCGATGTCCTCGGGGCGGCTGCGGAGGATGAAGGCGACGGGGAGGGTCAACAGGGTGATGAACAGGCCGGTGTAGAAGACGGTCCAGCGCCAGCCCAGCTGGGAGATTCCCAGGTCTAGGAGCAGGACCACGAAGGCCCCGCCTCCGGCGAAGGCGGTCATCAGGGTGGAGAGGGCCAGAGCCCGACGCCGGATGAACCACTGGTTCACGGCGGCCATCAACGTCTGCCCCAGCCCCGCGGTTTTGCCGACGGATATCACGCCGGCAAAGAGAAACACCAGCATCCAGTAGCTATCGGCGCGGGAGAGGAAAATCAACCCGATGCCCGCGGTAAGGCCGCCCCATAACACCAGGGGCCGGGCTCCGAACTTGTCCACGGCCCAGCCGACCAGGGGCCCGCCCATGCCTCCCTCGGCCCGGGCCAGGCTGAAGACCAGGGACATGGAGGCGTAGGAGATCCCCAGGTCCATGCGGATGGGCTCGAAGAAGCGGGGAAAGCCGCTGGAGATTGCCCCGTTGCCGAACATTCCCAGGATGGATGCCACGGCCAAGACACGCCAGCCATAAAAAAAGCGGCCCTGCCGCCGTTCCTGGATGCCGCGTTCGGTTGTCAGCATAACTTCCCTGACATGTCAGGGAATATACGCCGGACACAGAAGGGGGTCAATTTCGGCCCCGTCCGTTTTTGGATACCGGGGGCGGGGGTTTCCGAGCGATTACGTCTCCCAGTCTGGTTATTCCGAAGCAAACCGACGGGGAATACCAGTCCCCCCGCAGCGTTATCCGGCAGTGGCGACCGTATCGGCGAGGCCGGATACCCAGGACAGTACATCTTGGGCAGCGACCGACGCGGTTGATATGGCAGGGATGTCTGAGGTTGGCGATTGGTTATCCAAACCGGATACCAACTGTTCCACCCGGCCCAGCAGGTCTGAAGGGTTGGGGAGGTCGCGGGAGTCCTGTCCGGTTTCCCCGGCTGGCAGTGGCAGGTGGCAGACCTGGGGGAACTCCGAACTTTGCCACAGGACAAGCAGAGGGATGGCGTCGGACGCAAGTCCCAGCTTCTGCAGCATGAGGTGGACGGTGCTGGACACCCCGTGCTGCCCGAAGATTACCAGGTTGCCGAACCCGGCTCCCCTATCCTCGAAGCTGCTGCGGAAGCTGCGGAAGACATCGTGGGCGGCCCTGTCACGTTCGGATACCAGGAACATGGCGTAGACGGGAAAGGTCTGGGACGGCGAATCGGACAGGTCGGTCCGCCAGCGGCGGAGCTTGTCGGCGTCATGGGCATCGGCGCGGCTGGGCATGGTGCTACCTCCGGTCCTAGGCCGAGCCGCCCCGGTCGAACTGGACGAGGATGCCGTCGGGGTCCTTGACGTAGAAGCTGCTGATGTTGCCCTCGGCGTCTGTCCAGTTTTCCAGCGGACCGGCCAACTCCACGCCCTTGGAGACCAACTCGGCGGCCAAGGCCCTGGTGTCCCTGACGGAGAAGCTGTAATGACTGATGCCCACCTGGTCCAGCTTGATGGGCGACCCGTCGGCGTCGTCTCCCGGGTGGGTGGTCATCACCAGGTGGGGCGCGTTGCTCCCCTCGCCGATGGTGAGGTGGACGGTCCGCCGGGTCTGGCGGGAGTGTTCGTAAACGCTGGGCAGTCCTCCCCGGGTGGTGTCCTGCACCTGGTCGAAGATTACGGTCATTCCCAGGATGTCGCGGTAGAACTCCAGGGACTTTTCAATGTCACTGACGCAGAAGGCGATGTGGGAAATTCCGGTGGCTTCCATTTCTCGACCTCCCATACAGGTGTTGTGGTTGAGCGAAAACCCATTGGAGCGGTTTCCCCAAGGAAACGGGGTTAGGGAATGCTATTCCGCCACCGGGTGTTTGTCAAAGCGGCTGGTCCCGTTTCCCGGGGCAATCGCATGAGTGCAACATTGGCCGGGAGACCCGCCAATCCCCGGGACTATACTGCGGGGAACGGTTAACGGGGGCCTGGATTCCCGCCTGCGCGGGAATGACGGGAGGAGTGGTGAAAGGATCGAGTCAGACTTCATGCGATAGCCCTGCCGCCGCTCATCATTGGCGTTGACTGCCCCCGGCACGCCACGTACAATGCTCGGAGTTGGTGTCGCAGCCGAGCGGCGTATCCGGTCGCCCCGGCGACATTTCCCCACTCGCCGGAACCGCGTTTTCAATCCCCTCGCGTTGCGGCAATCCCAAACCTGGTGGAGCTTCCCTATCCCATGGCAAAACACGGCAACTCGCGCAATCGGGCGGCGTCGGCCCGGGGCAAGAAACCCAGAATCGAAGAACCCGTATCCGCCGGCGGCGTTGTAGTCCGCACCGTTGACGGCCGCCTGGAAACGGTCCTGTGCGGACGGGACAACCCGGTCCGCTGGAGCCTGGCCAAAGGAACGCCGGACCCGGGCGAGACCATGGAGGAGACGGCCCTGCGGGAGGTCCGGGAAGAAACCGGCCTGGAAGTGCGGATCGAGGAACGGATTCGCAGCATTGACTACTGGTTCGCCGACCGGGACGGCGACGTCCGCTACCACAAGACCGTCCACTTCTACCTGATGACTCCCGTCGGGGGTCACATTGACCTCCATGACCCTGAGTTCGACGTGGTCCAGTGGTTTCCCTGCGACAAGGCCCTGGAATCCATGGCTTACGCCAACGAAGCTGATGTGCTGCGGGATGCGCTCCAACTCGTGGCCAAACGGGAATCGAAACAGAGAGAATAGGGAGCGCCGATGGTAGAGCTGGTCGGTGTCCGGGTCATACTGCGGGACAAGCGTATCGAGGACGCGGAGTCGGACTACATCTGGCGCTGCGACCCGGAACTGGCCCGGCTGGACGCGGCCTATCCGCTGACGATGAACTACGATCGCTACCTGAAGATGTTCCAGGACCAACTCCGCTATCCCACCCCGGCGTCCCACCATTTCGGAATCGAGGTTGCCGACGGGAAGTTCATCGGCAACTGCATGTACTACGACTACGACAGCATCAACCGGCAGGCCGAGCTGGGGATCGTCATCGGCGACCGGGACTACTGGAGCGGCGCCTACGGCTTCGACGCCGTGGTCACTTTGCTGGACCACCTGTTCCACAGGATCAACCTGGACCGGGTCTACCTGCACACGCTCCAATGGAACGAGCGGGCGCAGAAGTGCTTTGCCAGGTGCGGCTTCCAAACCGTCCGCTCAGTCCGGCGCATGGGGCACGACTTCCTGTTGATGGAAGTGCTCCGCGAGGACTGGCTGGAAAACGGGCCCCGGAGGCTGGCCATTCGCTGGGACTACCTGCGCGACCGGGGCGGAGTATGTGTCGCCGACCCCAGCGAGACGCCCGAGGCTTTGTTCTAAGGGTCACACCCTCCCCTTTCCCTCGCTCCGCTCGCCAGGGGCAGGCTTAGCGACTATCTCAAAACGTACATTCCGAAGGCCAAAATCTGCGAAATAGGGACGACGGGGGTCTGGATTCCCGCCTGCGCGGGAATGACGGGAAAGAAGGAGGCGCGGGGGCAGGCTCTGCGCGGGAATGACGGGATGGCAGACTGGTATTTGTCACACACCTTCTAAGGCTCCTTGGGTGTTCCGTAGTTTCTTCCCAGGACGCCGGTCAGTTTCCCGGAGCCGGCCGGACCAGGTCCAGGGCTTCGCCCAAGTTGATGTCGCCGGTGTAGAGGGCACGCCCGATGATTACGCCCTCCACGCCGGTTTCCCGCAGGCGGGCCAGGTGTTCCAGCGAGGCGACTCCGCCGGATGCCTGGACCGCGAGGCCGGTGGCCCGCACCAGTTCCTCGTTGGCCGCAAAGTTGGGTCCGGTCAACGTCCCATCCCGGGAAATGTCGGTATAGAGAAGGCGCTCGGCGCCCAGCGCGGCCATGCGAAGGGCCAACTCCGTTGCGCTGACCTCGGATGTTTCGGTCCAACCCCTGATGGCGACCCGCCCGTCGCGGGCGTCCACCGCGACCACCACCGCCGGACTGCCGTGGCCGGCGCAGATCTGCTGGACAAGCTCCGGCTGCTGGACGGCGGCAGTTCCCAGCACTACCCGCTCCACCCCGGCGGACAGCAGCGTTTCGGCGGTGGCCAAGCTCCGTATTCCGCCGCCCACCTGCACCCGCAGGTCCGTTGCGCCGGCTATCGCGGCGATGATGGGGAGGTTGGCGGGTTCTCCCGAAACCGCCCCGTCCAGGTCCACCAGGTGGAGGCGGGTTGCCCCCTGCTCACGCCAGGAACGGGCCACGGCGACGGGGTCTTCCGAGAAAACGGTCTCCCGCTGGTAGTCTCCCTGGAACAGGCGGACGCACTTCCCGCCTCGCAGGTCAATGGAGGGAATGACTTCCATGTAGTGTCCTTGGGTCAGGGGATAGACAAGGGGGCGCCGCTGACGGTTCGGGCTGCCGGTTACTGCGGCGCTCCGTCGGCCCAGGCGACGAAGTTGCGGTAGAAGCGCAGGCCCACGTCCCCACTTTTCTCCGGGTGGAACTGGGTGGCAACCACGTTGTCCCTCGCGTATATGCTGCAGAAGGGCACCGAATATTCGGTTATCCCTGCCACGGCCGTTTCATCCTGCGGCGAGGCGTAGTAGCTGTGGACGAAGTAGAAGTAGTCGTCCTGGGGTATGCCTTCCAGCATGGGATGATCGCCCCGTATCTCGACGCTGTTCCATCCCATGTGGGGGACCTTGAGCCCCGGGGGCAGCCGCTTTACGGTCCCGGAAACGATGCCCAGGCAGGGGGCGTCGCCTTCCTCGGTGTGGTCCAGCAGAAGCTGGAGGCCAAGGCAGACGCCCAGGAAGGGCTTGCCGGAGTTGACGAATTCGTGAAGGGGCCCGACCAGCTTGCGGGACCGGAGAGCGTCCATCGCTGCGGGCCCCGACCCTACCCCGGGGAGGACCACGGCGTCGGCGGTTGTCAGAGCGGAGGAGTCTCCGGTCACCACCGGAGTTACGCCAGTGGTTTCCAGGGCCTTGGCGACGCTGCGCAGGTTCCCGGACTCGTAGTCAATGACGACGATTGATAACGGGCGCTTTCGGGGCCCGCCGGGCGCCCTGTCGGGAGCGCCGGACATGGGCCTAGCTGCGGTCGCCGGTGGCGCGCTCGATGGGCAGCTCCCGGTCTTCGTAGCGGGCCAGGACGAACAGGAGGTCGCCCAGGCGGTTGAGGTAGGTGAGGATCAGATCGTTGGTCAACCGCTCCGCCTCGGCCACGACCACAACGCGCCGTTCGGCGGTGCGGATGATGGTGCGGGCCATGTCGATGGCTGACGACGCCGGGGACCCGCCGGGCAAAACGAACACGTTAGGCATCTCGAACTCTTCTTCGAGAGAGTCGATGATCGTCTCCAGGTTGTCCACCATTCCCGGGGTCACCGGGGTGAAGTGCTGCTGGAACAGGTCGTACTTGTCCGGGTCGGTGGCCAGCTCAGCGGCGATGGTGAACAGCTCGCGCTGCAGGTCGCGGAGGATGTCCTTGACCTTCTGGTCCGAGGAAAAGGCACGAGCGAGGCCCATGGCGGATACGGCCTCGTCGGTGATGCCGTAAGCCTCGGTGTGGACGCTGGCCTTGGAAACGCGGCCGCCGTAGAGCAGGCTGGTCTCGCCCTTGTCGCCGAACTTGGTATAGACCTTTTTCCGGTAGGAAGAGGATGATGAACTCAAGCCTGCCACCTCGTCACACTGTTCTAAGGGTCGCGCGCCCGGGTCTCCGCCCGGGGCTAAAGGCTCACCCGCCGCCAAGTTGGGTAACTTGTCCAAGGCTCCCCGGCCTTCGCTTGGGGCAGGCCCTTGCGCGCTCGGTATGCCGCGGAGAGCATGGCAATTGTAGCACAATGCCCGGGGAGGAGAGACTATCGGAGGGCATCGCGAAACTCCGCCACGGGGATCTGGAGCAAGTTGAGTATATTCCTGATTGTACCTCTTGGAATCTCCCGCTTGCCCAAGACGATGGGCGCCGTGAGCCTGGTTCCGTCGGGCAGTTCGCGGCAGTAAGCCTGATGACTGCCGCTACCTGATCTTACCGGATAGCAACCCAATCGCTTCAAGGCGTTTTCCACCTGCTGGCTTGAACAAAGAGGTATTTGCCCCGGCATTCCCAAGTCAGGAGGCGCCGGCTGACTGTACTGCCCGCGAATATGCCCTTACGGTTTTATTGGTGGGTATCGTTACAGAAACGTTTCCGGGATCCGTTGTGTCGGGACGAATCTCGATATTACGCTCCAGGAAAACCCGGTCCACCTCGCCGATCTCTTCCAGGGCGTTCAAATGCACTTCCAGAGCATCCCCCAGCATATCCAGGGCCTCCTCCACCGTGTCACCGCAACTGGCCACTCCCAATTCGGGGCAGACTGCCGTGAACCCGCCTTCGTCTTCCGGTTCGATCACGCCGGTGAGGATGACGTATCCGGTTGTCTTTTCGTTTTCCCCGGCCATCGCGGTCCCTCCAGATTGCCCAAATCGCCGCCCCCGGCCTCGCCGCCGCTCTCCCTCCCACCGTGGCCGGCTCTGGGGTACGGGCGCCCGTCCAGTCTAACACGGCGCAAATCGGGTGTTTGGACTATACTGGAACCATCCACAGGAGTCTGCTTGCGGAGCCTGCTATCTTGGGAAGATGAGAAACGACTCCGTTACGTTGCGCTGGGAACAAAAGGTGAGTTGTCTTTACCTGGTCAGGCATGCCCATTCATTCTGGACTCCCGATGAGACGCGTCCCCTGTCGCCGGCGGGCATGGGCGACGCTCTCCGTGTCGCGGAAATCCTGGCGCCGGTCCACCCTGAGGCCATTTACTCCAGCCCGTACCCACGGGCCCGGCAAACCGTGGAGCCATTGGCGGGCAAATTGGGAATGCCGGTGTTGGAGGTTCCCGACCTGCGGGAACGCACCCTTAGCGATGTTCCGGTGGACGACTGGGAAGCCGCTCTGGAGCGGAGTTGGCGAGATTTTTCCTTCGCTCTGCCGGGAGGCGAGAGCAGCGCTGCAGCTCAGCGGAGAGCGGTTGCCGCATTTCGGAAGATTGCCGAGAATCACCCGGTAAACCCGGTCGCCCTCGCGACCCACGGAAACCTGCTGGCCCTGCTGATGAACCATTACGATTCCTCGGTGGGCTTTGAAGAATGGAAGGCCCTGTCAATGCCTGACATCTACCGCGTCAATCTCACGACATCGGAAAAAGCCCATTTTGAACGCCTGTGGGCTTGAGCCAGCCGCCCGGGCTTGCGTTGGGCCGGCGACGCTGCTTGAAGCCAACCTTCAGCGAGAGGTTCGAGAGGTAAAGACCATGCCCCCAGAGATACGCGCCATCGGCATTGAAGGCATCCCTGAAGTCGGGGACGGCGACGACGTTGCCGCCCTGATTGTTACAGCCGCTCGAGGGCAGGGCACGGCCATCGAAACGGGCGATGTGCTGGTCGTAACCCAGAAGATCGTCTCCAAGGCCGAGGGGCGGGTTGTCTTCATCGACAGCGTGGAAGCTTCCCCCCTGGCGATAGCCATTACCGAGGGGCATCGGCGGGACCCGCGCCACACGGAGCTGATCCTGCGGGAAAGCCGCCGGATCGTCCGCATGGACCGGGGGGTCATCATCAGCGAGACCTACCATGGCTTCCATTGCGCCAATGCCGGCATCGACGCATCCAACATTCCCGGCGAGGGCACGGTTGCCCTCCTTCCCGTAGACCCCGACGCCTCGGCCCGCCGGATCCGGCAGAGTATCGAGGAAGAGCTGGGAGCAACCGTGGGAGTGATCATCTCCGACACTTTCGGGCGTCCCTGGCGCAACGGGGCCACGGACGTTGCCATTGGGGTTGCGGGACTGGAGCCGATGCTGAGCTACGTCGGGCAGGAGGACACCCACGGGAACATGATGTACACGACCGTCATCTGCGTGGCCGATGAGCTGGCCGCGATGGCTGAACTGGTGGGCGGCAAGGTGGCCAACGTTCCGGTGGCGGTGATCAAGGGCTACCCCTTCGAGCCCAGCGAGACCGCAACCCACGACAGCCTGCTGCGGGACCCGGACAAGGACCTGTTCCGATAGCTGGTTTCCTACCAAACCTCTGAACAAGTCATCAGTGCAAAAGCGACGGTCTTAATTCAGGAATGAAACGTCCGAGTTTGAGGTATAGGGGATGCCATCACCCCCATCCTAACCTTCCCCCGTCAAGGGGGAAGGGACTGGTCCAGAGGTTTCCTACGATGCTTGCTCGAACAGCGGCAAGGTCAACTGCCTGGCGACCCATTCCGTTTGAGGACCCGGTTCTGGCCCGTCAGCCGGTTCTCCTGTTCCGGGGTTCTCTAAGGAGGACATGCCGGCGCCGATCAGGCGGAACGCCCGCCCCGGGGCAAGCTCCTTTTCCACCAATGCCCACGCTGTCTCCAGGAGCTGCTCCTTGGACGAGGTCGGCTTCGGGAGAGTGACCTGGCGGGTGAAGGTGGTGAAGTCGGCCAACCGCAGCTTCACGTTCACCGTCTTTCCAGCGATTCCCTTGCGCTCCAGGGACCGGGCGACTCGTCCGCAAAGCCTGGCCAACTCGGGGTAGAGGTCCTCGGCGGAACTCAGGTCTGAGGGAAAGGTGGTTTCCGCGCTGACCGATTTGGTGACCCTGGTGGGCTGCACCGGGTCCCGGTCCAGCCCCAGGGCCTTGGCCTGCACCGAAGCCGCCCGCTTCCCGAAAACCCGGGCAAACCAGTCGGCGGGTTGTTCCGCCAGTTGCCCGATGGTCTCGATTCCCTCCTGCCGGAGCGACTCCACCGCCTTGGGGCCGATGCCGGACAGTTTTCCGGCAGGCAGGGGCGCCAGGAATTCCTGCTCTTCTCCCGGCGGGACGACCACCAGGGCGTCGGGCTTGCGCAGGTCGGATGCGATCTTGGCCACGGACTTGCTGGTGGCCGCTCCCACGGAGATGTTCAGCCCCGTTTCCCGCTTGACCCGCTCCCTGATTCCCTCCGCGATGGCCGCTGGAGTGGCGCCAGCCGCGACCGCCTCCGTCACGTCCAGGTAGGCCTCGTCGAGGGACAGGGGCTCAACCAGGGCGGTGACCTCCCGGAAGATGTCCATGATCCTTCCCGACATCTCCCGGTAACGGTCGAACCGGGGCCGGACGATGACGGCATGGGGACAATGCCGGACCGCGGTGGACATGGGCATGGCCGAATGGACCCCAAACTTGCGGGCTTCGTAGGACGCCGCCGCGACCACGCCCCGGGACTGGGGACTGCCGCCCACCAGCACCGGCTGTCCCCGGTATTGCGGGTTGTCCAGCTGCTCGACGGACGCATAGAAGGCGTCCAGGTCGGCGTGGAGGATGTGACGGAGCGGAAGGTTGTCGTCCATTATTCCGTCCCAGGACATGGCATTTGCAGACCCAAGATTGCGGATAACTTCCGTTAAGAGCTTTTCCCATTTTACTCCGCAACTTGACGGGCGGCACCGGACAACTGTCATATCAACGCCGCCAGACCACAGATTACGTAAATGGAACACCCTTTGCTGGTATTCCCATTAACTATCTTTACTATTCCATTGAATTGCGTTGCGCCCCGCCCGGAGGGAAAGTACACTGGCACAATGCAAGACCCCGCCTCTACTGAGGCCAGTCCCCGGCAACCCCGCATCTACTATGGCTGGTGGATGGTCGCCATTACGTCGGCCATGGCCTTCGTCGCCAGCGGGGTGTTCTTCCGGGGATTCACCGTATTCGTTCCCGCAATCCGGGACTCGCTGGGCATTACCCAGGCCCAGACCAACCTCATCTTCTCGCTGGCCCGGGCCGAGGGAGGGCTGGAAGGCCCCTTCGCCGGCTGGCTCATCGACAAGTTCGGCAACCGGAAGCTGCTGGTGCCCTCCATTATCCTGGCCGTCGCCGGGTACTTTGTCCTGGGGCGGTTCGTCCACGACCTGGTGACCTTCGCGCTGGTCTACCTGCTGATGGTGTCGCTGGGGAACAGCATCGCCTTCCAGCACGCAATGTTCGCCGGGATAAACCAGTGGTTCCACCGCAGGCGGTCCCTGGCGATATCCATCCTGGCGGCGGTCTCGTCGCTGGGCGGATTGACCCTGGTGCCCACCATCTCCTACATAATCATCCATTACGGATGGGAGCGGGCCTCCTACTTCTCGGGGTTCATCTTCCTGATAATCCTGCTTCCCCTCTGCATCTGGTTCCGCAACCGCCCGGAGGACATGGGGCTCCGGCCCGACGGGGATACCCGCCCCCAGACCGCGGCGGTGCCATCGGGAAGCGGGGGCGGAGCGGTGCGCCGCCTGGAAGTGCGGGACTACACCGTGCGGGAGGCCCTACGCACCAGCTCCTACTGGCTGCTGATGGTCGGGGCGGGTCTCCGCCAGGTGGCAACCCTGGGCATCCTGGTCAGCATCGTGCCCATCCTGGAGCTGAAGGGAATGGGCCGGCAGGAAGCCGCGAACCTGACCGGGTTGATGTTCGGCATCAACTTCTTCTCCCGCCTCATCCTGGGATATATGGGAGACCGCTGGTCCAAGTCGCTGATACTGGCGGGGACTCTCGCCATCGAGGCGCTGGGTTTCTTCGCCCTCTACTACGGGGACTGGAGCACCGCGCTGGGCGTCACCCTGGTGCTGACTTTCATCGTCCTGCAGGGGATGGGTGACGGCGCGGGGATTATCGTCTGGGCGGCGGTGGGGGAATACTACGGGCGGGAACGGTTCGCCAGCCTACGGGGGTACATCACCTTTTCCCACAGCTGGGCCCTGGTGGTCTCCCCGGTGTACGCCGGATGGGTCTTCGACTATTTTGGCAACTACGACCTGGCGATTATCCCCGGCGGAATATGCGCGGCCATAGCGGCCCTCTGTTTCCTCGTCATCCGCAAACCCCCACAACTAACCCGGGCGGAGGCGGAGTCGGCAGTCAGCCCAGCCTGACCTTTTCCGGAACGAGGCTACCCCGCCCCGGGGATACCTCCGCATATCCTGCGGAGGGTCTTCCTGCGGGCGGATAACACCGTGTTCCGTTACAATGAGGTGACGCCCCGCCGATTCTCCGGCAATTGCCAAGGGAGCACACAAAGGAGCCGCCATGCCAACGATTCTGGAAGAGTACATCGCAAAGCACCCCGGGTCCGCCCAGCGTTATGCTGAAGCCGTGGGAATCTTTCCCAGCGGCGTCACCCACGACAACCGGTACGCCGAGCCTTTTCCCCTTTACATCACTCACGGGGAGGGGCCGCGCAAGTGGGACGTGGACGGGAACGAGTACATTGACTACGTATCCGGTCACGGCGCGCTGATCCTGGGCCACTCCCATCCGGCCATCGCCGACGCCGTATCGGAGCAGATCCGGCGGGGGACGCACCTGGGGGCCTGCACCGACGACGAGGTGCGGTGGGCCAAGGCCGTCCAGGCGCTGATGCCGTCCATCGAACGGATCCGCTTCCATAGCTCGGGCACCGAGGCCACCCTGATGGCCATGCGGCTTGCCCGGGCCTACACCGGAAAGAACAAGGTCATCAAGCTGCAGGACCACTTCCACGGCTGGCACGACTACGCCATGGCCGGCTCCGACCGTCCCGCCCCCGGCATTCCCGCCGATTCGTTTGGGACGATGGTTATCGTTCCATCGGGCGACCTGGAGGCGGTGGAGGCGGCGTTGGAGCGGGACCCGGACATCGCGGCGCTGATTCTGGAACCCACCGGCGCCCACTATGGGCAACTGCCCTTCGACGTCCCCAACTACCTGCGAGGGCTGCGGGAGTTGACGGCGAAACACTCCGTTGTGCTCATTTTTGACGAGGTCGTAACCGGATTCCGGGCATCTTCCGGCGGCGCCCAGGTGCGCTACGGCGTCACCCCTGACTTGACCACCATGGCGAAGATCGTCGCGGGCGCCCTTCCAGGCGGAGCCGTCGGGGGCAAGGCCGACATCGTGGACATGATCGCGCACCGGGGGGACCCGGACTGGGACAACAACCGCCGGGTGTACCATCCCGGGACCTTCAACGGGAATCCCCTCACCGCCGTCGCCGGGGCCACCTGCCTGGAAATCATCGCGTCCCAACCCATCAACCAGCAGGCCGATGCCATGGCCGACCGCCTGAAGGCCGGTCTCAACGACATTTTCGGGCGGATGGAAGTTCCGGGCCACGCCCACGGCATCGCCTCCATGATCCATGTGATCCTGGACGACTGCGATTGCGGCCGGGAAATCTGCACCATGTCCCACGGCCAGATCAAGCGGGCAACCGCATCGCCGGCCGTCACGGCGTTCAAGCGGGGCCTACTCAACCAGGGCGTGGACATAATGGGACGGGACGCCTTTCTCGTTTCCGCCACCCACACCGAGGCCGACATCGACCAGACCCTCCAGGCGGTGGAGGATTCCCTGGCGGCGGTGAGGGAAGAGGGGCTGGTGTAGGCGAGCCTTCGTGAACCCTGGTGTCATCCAACCCCTGGAAGATCACGATGAATATTCTGAACGCAAAAAACCTCAGGCTGTTACTTTCGGCGTCCATGGGTTTGGTACTTGCCATTGTGACATTCCTATCGTTCATGCAGTACGGTATCCCAGAGGCTATCCTTATCACCTGGGTTGCGGCCTTGATAGGGTTTGGCACCACCCTTTGGGTGATCAGCATGTTCACAGAGTGACGAAGGCATGAACCTAAAAGAAGCCCGTCGCTTGCTCCTAATGCTGGGAATCAGCTTCCTTGCGCTGCAATACATTATCGAGAGCCTTCCGCATTTATTCACGCACATACCAAGGGAGCGCTTCGCCATCGGCGATGTTGACCTGCCCGGGGTTTTGGGAGCCGCATTCATCTTGCTGGCAACCACATCGTGGCTCAATTGGAAGTTCAAGGAGGCCTGGGAGGAACGCAGCAGGTCGTTGACGGCGCCAACAACACTCGAGCAATCTGATGAACAGTGAAGGATAAGCGCCCCGTTAGCCGCCAACCCCCTTTTCTGCTAGAATCGCCCCAAACTCCCAGTCTGTGAATGGAGGCGGGTCATGGCCAGCTTTTGGGAAACCCTCCAGGTGGACGGACAGGACATGCAGCTTTACGCCAGCGTCCCGTCCAGCAGCGCGGGCTTCAGTGCTCCCTTTCCGGCGGTAGTCATAGCCCACCCTGCCAGCGGGGTTGCCGAGTTCACCCAGAGCATCGCGGACCGGCTGGCCCAGGCGGGATACGCTGCCGTGGCTCCTGACCTCTTCCACCGGGTCACCGATGAGATGACCGCCGACGGCACCGCCCGCAACGCCTTCCTCAACGATGCCGAGATTGTTGCCGACATTAACGCCACCGTGGACTGGCTCATCGCCCACCAGGCCGTTTCGAGCGACAGAATCGGCGTAACGGGCTTTTGCATGGGAGGGCGGGTTGCCTGGCTGGCCGCCGCGTCCAACCCCCACTTCAAGGCGGTCGTGCCCTACTATCCCGGCAACCTCTGGGCCGCGCGCGGCGACGCGGCACAGCCCCCTTTCGAGCTCACCGCCAACATCAACTGTCCCATGCTGACCCACTTCGGGGAGGTGGATGCCAACCCTTCCCAGGACGATATGCGGAAGCTGGACGCCGAGCTGGACCGGCTGGGGAAGGCCCACCGGTTCTACACCTATCCCGGCGCGGACCATGCTTTCATGGACTTCGCCCAACCCAACCGCTACCACAAGGAGGCGGCCGACGCGTCCTGGCCCCGCACCCTGGAGTTCTTCGCCGAGCACCTGCAGGGAGCCACGGCTGCGGTCTGAATCCCTGGGCTGGACTCTGGACCCAATCCGACATTTCGAGGAGGTAACCCCATGCCATCCTTCTGGGAAAAGCTCCAAGTCGACGGCAACGAAATGGACCTCTACGCCGCTGTCCCCAGCGGCGGGTCCGGCCCCTTTCCCGCAGTCATAGTGAGTCAGCATGGCGGCGGAGTGGATACCTTCATCCAGACCATCTGCGACCGTTTGGCCGAGGCTGGTTATGCCGGCGTGGCTCCCAGCCTGTATCACCGGATCCCCGCAGAGCGGATGAACGCCTCCCCCCGGCCCAGCCCTTGGGACGTGCTCAGCGATCCGGAGACTATCGCCGACATCAACGCCACCGTGGACTGGCTCCGGGCCCACCCCGGGATTGATGGCGAGCGCATCGGCATCACCGGGTTCTGCATGGGCGGCCGGGAAGCCTGGCTGGGCGCGGCGACCAACCCTCACATCAAGGCGGCGGCGCCCTACTACGGCGGCAACATCCTCGTCCCCTGGGGTTCGGGCACCCAGTCTCCCTTTGAGCTGGCCGGTGGCATGAAGTGCCCCGTCCTGTTCCACTTCGGCGAGGTGGACGTCAATCCTTCTCCGGAGGATATGGCTACCTTCGATGCCGAGCTGACCCGGCTGGGGATCGACCATGAGTTCCATGTGTACCCGGGGGCCGACCATGCCTTCATGGACTTCACCGCCGGCCGCTTCCAGCAGGCGGCCTCCGATGCGTCCTGGCCCCGCACCATCGAGTTCTTCGACCGCCACCTCAAGGGAGCGGCGGTCAGCGCCTAGGGCGAGACGTATGAGTTTTCACCCCTATCCTAACCTTCCCCCGTCAAGGGGGAAGGGACTCTTGAGATAGTTTCTTAGACAAGTTGCCTGAACTGCGCGCCCGAAAGCGGCGAATATCAGTAAGGAAGGAACGAAATGGCAAGAATTTCCCTTAACCTGGAAAACGCCGATGATCTGAAGACCCTGGGCTCCTCCGGCTGGAGCCGCGCCATGGGCCTGGTGCCCGGTGAACCCAACCAGGGCCTCGTCGCCGAGTTGGCCGGTTCCCCAGCCCGCTTGGCCGACTACGACGACTCCGGCTGGGACCACAACGTGGACATCCAGGAACGACTTTCCTCCGGTTTCACCTTCGCCTGGTACAGGATCAAGGTCACTATTCCTGCCGAAGTGGGGGGAGAGAGCGTCGCGGGCCGCCGGGCGTGGTTCGAGGGCAACGTGGACAACTACGGCGAAGTCTACATCGACGGCGAAATCGACCGGAACATCGGGGTCATAACCGGCAACAACGTGGGCAAGCGGGTCCTGATGGCCGATCCGGCCACCCCTGGGACCACCCACACCATCGCTGTCCTGGTGGGGAACGCCCCTCTCGGCACACCCGTGGGCACCATCTTTTTCCGGTACGCCACCCTGGCCCTGGAATAGCCAGAGCATCCCGGGGCCGCGTGGTGTTCCCGGCGCGGCCTCCCCCCGATTTGTTTCCGGCCTCCGGGCCGGCATCTGACGCCGCGCGACGGTATTCGCGACGGCGGAGGCACGACGATGACTAGCAGGTCCTACGCTGGCAAGGTCAACGCCCCGGAGTTCCCTCCTGACCTGGAATGGCTGAACACCAACCGGCCCGTCGCCATGTCCGACCTTAGGGGCAAGATCGTCATCCTTGACTTCTGGACCTACTGTTGAATCAACTGCGTCCACATATTTCCGCAGTTGCGGAAGATAGAAGAGCAGTACGCCACCGAGGTTGCGGTCATCGGCGTACATTCCGCCAAGTTCCCCAACGAGAAGGACAAGCAGAACCTGTACAACGCCGTCCGCCGGAACGAGCTGCAGCACCCGGTTATCAACGACGCTGACTTCCACGTCTGGCGTTCCTACGCCTGCCGGGCCTGGCCCACCATCATGTTCATCGATCCCGAGGGGAAGGTCATTGGCAAGCACGAGGGAGAAATCCCCTATGAGTCCCTGGACAACTTGCTGAGGGACATGATCTCTGAGTTCGACGCCAAGGGATTGATGCGCCGCACCCGCCTCGACTTCGGTCCGGTGGAACAAATGAATACCGTTGCGGAGGGTCCGTTGTCCTTCCCTGGCAAGCTGCTGGCCGATGGCGCCTCGGGCCGCTTGTTCATCGCTGACACCAACCATAACCGGCTTGTCATTACCTCGCTGGACGGGGAGGTGCAGCAGGTCGTCGGATCGGGGAAAGCCGGGCTGGACGACGGTTCCTTTGCAGTTGCCACCTTCAATCATCCCCAGGGGATGGTCCTGGATGGGGACAACCTCTACGTGGCCGATGCCGAGAACCACGCCCTCCGCCGGGTCGACCTGGCATTGGGGCAGGTCGAGACCATAGCGGGCAACGGCAGCCAGGGCCGGATGCGGGCAGGACGCGGGCCGGGCTTGTCCATGGAGCTGAACTCTCCCTGGGACCTGGCCTTCCATGACAATACCCTGTATATCGCCATGGCCGGCACCCATCAGCTCTGGTCCATGACCCTCGGCGACGGACAGGTCGGGGTGTATGCGGGCACCGGCGGCGAGTCCATCGACAACGGCCCGCTGGCGTCAGCCACCCTGGCCCAGCCCAGTGGGATAACCACTGACGGCAGCAAGCTCTATTTCGTCGACAGCGAGACCAGCTCGGTGCGGACCGCCGACCTCAATCCCGGTGGACGCATCGCGACCATCGTGGGGCTGGGCCTGTTCGAGTTCGGCGACTTCGACGGTTCCGACCACCACGTCCGCCTGCAGCACCCCCAAGGAGTAACGTGGGAAGACGGGGCCGCCTACATCGCCGACACCTACAACCACAAGATCAAGCGCGTTCTGCCCCAGACCCGCAGCGTCTTCACTGTTCTCGGCACGGGTCAAGCCGGATGCCAGGACGGTCCCGGAAAGCAGGCGGCCTTTTCGGAGCCCTGCGGTTTGAGTTTCGCCAACGGTCTGCTGTACATCGCCGACACCAACAACCACCTTATTCGTGTCGCCGATCTGGACAACGACTCAGTACGGACCCTGGAAATCAGGGGAATCTAATCCGGTCTCTCCCAACGGCCTCGGTTTCCAGGTAGGGTACAATGGGCGGACTGATCCCTGCTATGCCTCCCAAGGTGTAGCCCGCCAGGGATTCAGAAGCGAGTCCCCGGCCAGTGGCCGGAGCGAGCGCCAAAGGGTGTCACCAGTATCCTTGCCTTTGGCGTGAGCGATTCGGAAGAGAGTTGTCCGCCCTTTGCGCCCCCGCTTCCCGTCCAACGCCCCCGCCTTTACCGTCCTTCAAGACCGGGATTTCCGGGCCCTGTGGTACGTCGGCGGGCTTCATGAGGTCTCCCGCCGGATGGAGATGCTCATCCTGAGCTGGCTCATCCTCCAGACGACCAACTCCCCATTCCAGCTCGGCCTTGTCCTCGTCTTCAACAACCTGCCCCGGCCCTTCTTCTCGCTATTTTCCGGCCTGGTGGCCGACCGGTTCAGCCGCCAACGCATAATCTTCGTCGCCCAGGCTATCAACACCGCCACCGCGGGGGCCATCCTCGCGTTGATCGTTGCCGGAAACATCGCACCCTGGCATGTCTTCCTGGCCGTATTCGTCCAGGGACTGACCAAGGCGCTGGACGATCCCTCGCGGAGAACCGCCATCCTGGACATCGTCGGGGAGCGCCGCCTGGTGAACGCCCTGTCCCTGGACCAGATCGCCAACACCGCGGGGAAGCTGTCCGGTCCCCTGTTGGGCGGCGTTCTCATCGACACCATCGATTTCTCCGGCGCCTACGTGCTGGTCGTAATTGCCCACGTCATTACCCTGGGACTGCTCACCCGGGTGAGAATACCGACGTTCGAAAGGGGAAGCATCCCCCTGGAACCGGTGTGGCGCAGCCTGTCGGACAGCCTGGCCCATGCCTTCCGCAACCCGGCCTTGCTGGGGATGCTCTACGTCACCATCGTCATGAACGCGCTGGCCTTCCCGGTGCAGCAGTTCATACCGGCCATTGGCCGCGACTACCTGGGAGTCGGGGCAACCCTGGTGGGACTGCTGGCGGCGGCGGAAGGGGTCGGTCAGCTCATGGGAGCGGCGGTAATGGCCGCCACCCGAAACCTCCAGCGTCACGGTCTGGTGTTCATGATCGGGTCCACGGTGGTGCTGGTCATGGCGATCCTCTTTGTGTGGTCCCCCTGGTACGCCGTATCCTTCGCGCTCCTGACCTTGGGAGGCATGGGACAGTCCGGGTTCGGCACCATGCAGAGCAGCATCACCATGCTGTCCGCCCCTCGCGAGCTGCGGGGCCGCATGATGGGGTTGATGAGTTTCTGCATAGGGGTGGGCACGCCGCTGGGCACGTTGGAAATCGGGTGGATCGCATCAGTCTTCAGCACCCAGTTGGCCATATCCGCCAACGCCGGCGCCGGGCTGCTGCTCCTGCTGCCCGCGGTGTTTTTCACCCCCCTGGTCTGGCGTCCCTCCGGGCAGCCGGCTCCCGCAGCCGCCCGGGACTAGGCGACGGACAACAGGGTTTTGGCGGAGTGCGCTAAGGGGTGGAGCCCAGTCGCCGCGCGGTTGCTGGCAGACGCGGCGGTTAGGAAATAGACCCTCGAGAACGGTTCAGGGAAGGGAAGGGTAGACCGGAAACCCTGCCAAGGCTTCATCCCGGCCGTGACGCCTGGACATGCCCTGGGGAAGGATCCCTCAAACAGGGGGCGGTAATGGATCAGGGGCAGGCCGAGAGGTTGGTGCCCTGGATGCAGTTGACCACGTATTCGGAGGTTATCCGAATCTCCTCTTCCGTGAGCAGCTTGGAGAAGCCGGGCATGACGATCAGGCCGCTGGTAACAAACCCCTGGATTCCCACCGGGCCCAGGTCCCGGACTGTCTGGCTGGTCAGGTCGGGGGTAATGGACGGAGTGTACCCGTAGGTATCCATCATCCTGGTCAGCACCGGGCCATTGCCGGTGCCGTTGGCGCCGTGGCACATGACGCAGTTGACCTCGTACAGGCGGGCGCCCTGGTGATCGACCGGGATGGTCTCAGCGGGAGCGTCGAACCAGCCAACGGCGGTGGCCGGAACGCTGAGGCGGGGCGGTTCGTGAGCCTTGAAGGACTTCTGGTAGTGCATCTCGTAGAAGATGTCGAGGGGGTAGGAGCCTTGGGCACAGCCCAGGGTCAGGAGGAGGGCGACGACGAGGATGCCTCCCAGGAGGGGGGCTTTGCGCCGGGCGGGCGTTCCGGGTATGTCAGGCAACAGGTTTTTCATTTGTTTCTCTGTTTGATTCGCTCGGCCATGATGCTAGGTAACTCGTCTAATCATCATGGCCTCGCTCCGCTTCGCGAGGGCTCCCGCTGCGGCGGGGGTTAGGCTTCTCTTTTGATGTCTACTGCGCCGGCTTGGGTCAGGACGTTGGAGAGGTTGTCGTGCTGGTCTTCTTCGGCCTGGACGAGGACGCCGATGTATCCTTCGGTGATGCGGGTGTCGTAGAGGCCCATCTTCAGCTTAGGCAGGCGGGACTCGAAGATGATGCCAAGGACGGTGAAGAGGATGGCGCCCAGCATGGTGCCTTCGTAGCTGACGACGGCCATGGGGGGCAGGGATAGGATGGGCTTGCCGCCGGTGACCAGAGGGTAGGCCATCTGGGTCATGGAGGTGAGGAGGATGCCGGAGGTGAGGCCAAGGAGCGCTCCGATGAAGGGGAAGAGGTAGAGGCGGTGTTTTTCTTCGCGTTCGCCGAAGGCGCCCTCGGGGTAGGGGGCGTCGGTGAGGAAGTCGTAGTCGGTGTCCGGGATGCCTGCGGATTTAAGCCCGTCGCCGGCGTCGGCGGCCTGGTTGGGGTCCTGGAAGAGTCCGAGGAGGGGGCGTTTGGCCATGGTTAAATGCTCCGGGGGTGCATGATGGGCTGATTGGGAATGGCCGGGGTTACGTTGGGGGATTCATCCCCCACACCCCCTGGATATACCGGGGTGTGGGTTCCTGCCTCCGCAGGAACGACGGGGTGGTATGTCAACGTGGTCGGCATGATGGCTAATCCTCGCGGAAGGTGGCGGGGACGGTGCGGCGGCCGATCTGGACTTCGGTTCTGAGGAATTCGCCTTCCTTGATGTCGTATAACGGGACTAAGGGGAAGACGCGGCTGAATAGCAGCATGAGCATCGACACGAAGGCGAAGGTTGCGCCGATGATTATCATTTCGGCGGGGGCCGGGACGTAGCTGTGCCAAGTGAAGGAGAAGAGGCCGCGGTTGGCCAGGCCGGGGACGATGATGATGTATCGCTCGAGCCACATCCCGATGTTGACGGAGATGCAGGCGGCGGACATTATCCAGAGGTTGCGCCGGGCGGCGCGGGTGAGCCAGAGGGCGACGGGGATGAAGTAGGTGGTGAGGACGAAGACGAGGGTCCAGCCGCTGATGGGCCATTCAAAGAATTGGAGGTTGCGGACGGCGACTTCGTCGGCCTCGCGTCCGTAGATGCCGAAGATGACCTCCATGACGAAGAAATAGAACCAGCCGGTGGCTACTACTATTAGGAGGCGGCCCAGGGCGTCGATGTGCTCGTGGCGGATGTAGTCCTGCCAGCCGTAGATGTAGCGCAGGATGATCATGACGAAGGCGACGGCCGAGACGCCGGAGTGGACCGCGCCGACCACGAAGTAGGGGGCGAAGATGGTGGAGTGCCAGGACTTGACCGCGACGGCCATCCCGAAGTCCCAGGACACGATGCTGTGCACCGAGACGAAGACGGGCAGGATCAGGGCCGAGAGCAGCACCCCGGCGATGATCTGGAGCTTCCACTGGCGGGGGTTGCCCTCCCATCCCATGGCCAGCAGGGAGTAGATGCGGTGGGCCCAGCCGCCGTGGTTCCTCTGGGAGTGGCGGTCTCTCAGCACCGCGAAGTCGGGGACCAGGGCGATGAGCACGAAGAGGGTGCTGGAGGTCAGGTAGGTGAGGATGGCCGAGGGGTCCCAGACCAGGGGGGTGCGGATGTTGGGCCAGATGCCCCGGGCGAAGTCGTAGGGGAAGGCCCAGTAGAGGATGCGCCAGGGGCGGCCGGTGTGGATGATCGGCATGATCATGGCGGTCATCAGCGAGAAGATGGTCAGGACCTCGGCGGCCCGGGTGGCCGGGCGGCGCCACTCGGCCTTGGCCAGGCGCAGGATGGCCGAGAGCATGACGCCGGCGTGGGAGATGCCGATCCAGAAGACGAAGTTGGTGATGAAGAAGCCCCAGACGATGGGCCGGTTGAGGCCGGTGATGCCCAGGCCCCGGTCGATCATGACGCCGATGGTGATGGCGGCGGCCAGGACGATGGTGGCCAGGGCGCCGACGGCCGGCCAGAACCAGCGGGGGGTGTCCAGGATGGACCGGAGCAGGTCCCGGTTGATCTCCGGGGCGGAGAGGGGCCTACCTTCCTGCATTTTTCACCCCCGTGGGCGTGCCGGTTGTGTTGGCGCTGGTTTTCATTTTCACTTCAGTGTCTTTGGTCGTTTCGGGGGTCTGGATTCCCGCCTGCGCGGGCCGGAGCTCTTGACCTATGACGGGAATCGGAGTTATTCGGGCTTGGCGAGGACCATGTACTCGCCGCGGAAGAGGCGGTCCTTGGTCTGGTAGAGGGCGCCTTCCTTGACCTCCCAGAGGGAGATGAGGGGCAGGAGGCGGGCGGCGGCGAGGTAGATGAAGGCGGCCAGGGCGATGCCTCCGATGACGATGAAGATGTCCCAGAGGTCGGGGAAGACGGGGGGCGGGACCCGGCTGAGGCCCAGGTCGTAGATGTCGCCGGAGTTGAAGGCGGCGACGAACATGCGGAGCTGGAAGAGGAGGTTGCCGCACAGGATGGACAGGCCGGCCAGGGAGGGCCCCCAGTCGCTTTTGCGCAGGGGGTTCCAGATGAGCATGAAGAAGGGGATGAAGAAGATGAGGATGACGTTCCCCCAGAAGATGCCGGTGTAGGACTCGAAGATGAGGTACTTGATCAGGTTCTGCTCGACCTCGAGGCGTCCGTACCACATGGTGATGAAGAAGGCGAAGAGGTGGTAGGTCCAGAGCAGGGTGAGGCCCAGCTGGACCTTGCTGGCCGACCAGAAGGGGGAGCGTCCGATGTAGTTGTCGTAGCCGCCCTTCCGCCGCATGATGAAGGCGATGATGAGGGTGAGGCTGATGGCGGACTGGAAGCCGGTGACGGTGTAGAGGGGCGGCAGGATGGAGTCCTTCCAGCCGGGGACCAGGCTCATGGCGAAGTCGCTGACGATGAGGAACTGGACGAAGATGAGCATCATGAAGTAGAGCGCGCCCAGGATGGCCAGGGAGGCCTTCTGGTAGAACCACTGGCGCTTGGTGCCGAACCAGTGGCCGGAGAGCATCCGGTAGAGGGCGCCGCGGAACCCGGTGGCGGTCTGGCGGGACTCGGCCATGTCGGGGACGGCGGAGAGCCAGAGGATGGCCAGGGAGCAGAGGGCCAGGGCGATGATGCCCAGCAGGTTCCACCAGTGGGGCGCGCCGATGGGGACCTCCATCCAGAGGGTGCGCCGGATTTCCAGCTCGCCGTGGGAGCCTGGGCCGAAGGCGGGGTTGTTGATGGGCGGCAGGGCGTAGATGAGGGGGATGTAGAGGATGACGTTGAGGATGCCGAGGACGGCGAAGAGCTCGGCTATCCGGGAAATGGGCCTGCGCCAGTGGTTCTTGGTGATGCGGAAGGCGATGGCGAAGAGGGGGGCCGAGCCGGTGACCAGGAAGACGAAGGAGAACATGGCGGCGTAGTAGCCCCAGGGTCCGTGCTGGGAGAATCCGTCGGTGGACACCCGCAGAACGAATCCGACCACGCCGAGGATGGCCAGGATGCCGGTGACGATGAGGGCCGTCCGGTAGAGGGACGGAAGGGTGCGGCGCTTTTCCGCCACGTCGGCGGAGATGCCGGGCTTGTCGGGGAAGACCCACATGTCCGGGGGGAAGGGGCTATGTTGCGAGTGTTCAGCCATGTTTGATCGCTTGGTGGTGTTGCATGTTGGTTATTTTAGCTTTTCCTGGGCGGCCGGGGGAACCGGGGCCTGGATTCCCGCCTGCGCGGGAATGACGGGACAGGCGGATTGACGGTTGGCTCACGCCTTGTCCAGGGGGTAGGGTTCGACTTTTTTGAGGTAGATGACGCTGGGCTTGGTGGCGCCTTCCTCCATGAGCCGGTAGCCGCGGGTCTCGCGCTCGTGCTCGTGGTGGATGTCGTGCTTGTTGACGTCGTCAAAGTAGGGCCTGATCCGGGAGGTCTCGTCCAACTGGTCGCCGAACATGAGGGCGTTGGTGGGACAGGCCTGGGCGCAGGCGGGGGCGTAGTTACCCTGTTCCAGGGATGCGTCGGTGAGGCGCTCTCCTTTGGTGCGCTCCTGCTGGAGCTCTCCCCTGCGGAGGCGCTGGACGCAGAAGGTGCATTTTTCCGTGATGCCCCGGCTGCGGACGGTCACGTCCGGGTTGAGCTGGTTCTGGAGGCGTTCCGGCCAGTTGGGGTGCCACCAGTTGAAGAACCGGACCTGGTAGGGGCAGTTGTTGATGCAGTAGCGGGTTCCGACGCAGCGGTTGTAGACCTGGACGTTCAGGCCCTCCGGGTTGTGGTAGGTGGCAAAGACCGGGCACACCGGTTCGCAGGGGGCGTTCTCGCAGTGCTGGCAGAGGACCGGGATGAACCGGGCCTTGACGTTGGGGTACTCGCCTTCCCAGTAGCGCTCGATGCGGATCCACTCGTAGGCGCGGCGCTGGAGGAAGGAGTCCTTGTCGTTGATGGGGATGTTGTTCTCGGCCTGGCAGGCGACGACGCAGGCCTGGCACCCGGTGCACTTGTCCAGGTCGACGACCATTCCCCACTTGTGATCTGTTCTGTTGGTGACCATATTTATCTAAATCGCTCTCCCGCAGCGCAAGGAAACTTGTCTAAACATCACGCGCTCGCTCCGCAAGCGAGGCTAGTGAGCAGCTCCGCCGGGAGTGGTGGTCTTAATGACCTCCTCGCCCGGGTTGTTGTCTATCTGGTTGCCGACCTCCCGGTTGGTGAAGGAGCCCTCGAACTTGGCGAGGAGGATGCTCCGTCCGGCGGCGGTGACCCGCGCCCGGTTGGCCGCCCAGGCCAGGCTGCCGGCCCCGTCCACCTGCCGGGTGGAGAGGATGCTGAGCACGTTGGCGCTGTCGCCGTCCCGCCCGGCCACCGCGTAGTCCGAGCCCCGGTCGTGGCCCTGCCCCATGGGAACGCCGATGACATCCGGGGGCATTCCGGGGTTGGGATAGACGGGAGCGGTGATGGCCCCTTCGGGAGCCGCCACCTGCACCAGATCTCCTTCCCGGAAGCCCAGGCCGGCCATGCGGGATGGGTTCATCTCGACCCAGGTCTGCCAGGCGATGGTGGTCAGGGGGTCGGGCGCCCCCTGGGCCCAGGGCAGATGGGAGCTGCGCCCGTCCAGCAGGGTGTTGTGGGCGAAGGGAACCAGGTACAGGCCGTCGCCGGAGAACTGGGGCTGACTGGCCTTGCCGGCAATGGTGCGGAGGAGGTCGGCCGGCGGCTGGACCCGGGGGCCGGCCTGGCCCTCGTCCCACCAGCCGCCCTGGCGGAGCAGGTTGTTCCAGAACTCGGCGGCGGTGGCGCCGGCCACCGAACCCCGTCCCAGCTCGAACAGGGCGTCGGAGGTTTCCCGGACAGCCTCCTGCATGTTGGCCCAGGGAAGGTCGTCGGCCCGGCCCGATTCCTGGGCCATGCTCAGCAGGATGTCCCCGAAGCTGCGGGGGTCCAGGTCGCTGAGGGGGTTCACCACCGGCTGCTGAATGCCGATCATCTGGTAGCCGGGGCCGGGGTTGGGGATATCGCTGCCCCAGTCCTCGAGATACACCCGGTCGGGCAGGATCAGGTCGGCCATGGCCGTGGTCTCGTCCATGAAGGGCGAGAAGCTGACCACGAATATGTCCTCCCGGTCCAGCGTGTTCAACACGCCCACGGATTCGGGCAGGCCGTAAGCCGGGTTGGCCGAGTGGATCATGACCAGCTTGGCGTCGCCGCTCCTGATGGAGTTGAGGCCCGCAACCAGCTCGGCCAGGGAACTCACGTTTGATTGGGACGGTAGGCCGGGAACGGGGCTGCCCGGGTTGAACCGCAAGCCGCCCTTGTGTCCCGCGCTGCCCACCAGGTAGTTCAGGGCATAGATGGCTTCCAGGTTGAACAGGCCGTTGCTCTGGGCGGCCGCCGTGCCGCCGCCGATGGCCAGGGCCGGGGTGTGTCCGGCAAAGTCGCGGGCCAGGTCCCGGATGTAATCCCCCGGGGACTTGCCGTGGAGAATCCCCTCGGGAATCCCCAGCGTGGGACCCACGGCGTCGGGCTCAAATCCGTTCAGTGCCCGGATGCCCTGGCCTCCGGTGAGAACGTCCACGTCCACGCCGGGAGCCTGGAGTCCCTCGGACAGGATAACCTGGGCCAGGCTCATGGCCAGGTAGCCTTCCATGCCGGGCCGGATGGGCAGCCACTTGTCGGCGGCGGCCGCAGTCATGGAATAGCGGGTATCGACATGAATGTGAGTGCCCCGCCCAAGGTTTAGAGCGGTTCGGTGCGCTCCCTGGCGGAACTCGCCGTACCCCACCGACCAGCGGGTGGGGGACACCCACGTCGAGAGGAAATCGGCGCCGAAGGAGAGGAGGTAGTTGGCGTTGGCTATGTCCAGGTCGGGGAGGAGGTCCTGGCCGAACACGTTCCTGACCGCCTGCCGGTACACGCCCTGTTCCAGGGAGTCGAACCCCAGGTGAGTCCCGTTGAAGGCATCGGCGAAGCGGGAGGCGATCATGCCGAGATGAGGCCCCACCGGCTCGGTCATTAGCAGCAGGCCGTCGCCCTTGTCGCGGAGCTCGGCGGCCAGCCAGTCCAGCCCGTCGTCCCAGGTCATGGTGGTGAACCGGCCGGAGCCGCGCGGCCCGGTGCGGCGCATGGGGCCCGGAATGCGGTCCGGGTGGTACAGGGCCTGGAGGCCGGCGTCGCAGCGGGCGCTCTGGCGTCCGTGGTTGACCGGGTACATCGGGTTGCCCTGCACCTTCTTGGCTCGTCCTTCCATCACCCGGACGAGGACGCCTTCGCAGGAGGGGCACTGGCGGCAGAGGGTGGCGTACCAGTTGTCCCGACCCTTGACCAGGTCCTCCGGCTGGCGGGCCGGGCTCTGGATGCGCAGCTCCTGTCCTTCGCTTCCGAAGATGTCGCAGCCCACCGCGCCCACCGCGGACAGGCCCGCCCAAGCCAGGAAGTTGCGCCGAGTAAATTTCATGTCTAAAACGCTCCCGCGCGATGCGAGGTAAACTGGCACCCCCATCCTGACGGGGGCCTGGATTCCCGCCTACGCGGGAATGACGGAAGAGCGGCGAGGGGGAAGGGACTGGGCGTTGCGCACCCCCATCCTAGCCTTCCCCCGTCGAGGGGGAAGGGACGACCGGGGTCTGGATTCCCGCCTGCGCGGGAATAGCCTGCCCCGAGCGAAGGCCGGGGACGGGAGAGTGGAGGCGGGGGGGAGGGACTTGCTACTTGTGACATATCGTGCAGTCGGTGGCGGCGTTCAGTTCGCGGTGACAGTCGACGCAGGTGCCCATCTTCAGGGACTGGCCGGCTTGGGGCTGGACCTCGGTCATGGCGGCGACGTCGCCGTGGCAGACGGAGCAGGTCTGGCCCGCCGGCATGGGCAGGTTCACCGGGTCTCCCGACCCCATGGGCAGGCTGACGGTCCGCTCCGGCCCGCTGGTCAGGAAGCGGATGTGGGCTTCGTGGACGAACCGCACGTGGTCGGGCAGGCGGTGCACCCTTTCCCAGTCGATGGGGTTGTCGTCGTGGAACCGGTCCACCACCCGCTGTATCTCATCCAGGTCAACGCTGACCTGGGTGCGGTCCACCGCGTTTTCGGCGTTGATCTGGCCGTGGCAGAAGACGCAGTTCTCGACGGCGGGGACGGTGGCCGCCGCTCCCTTGGTCACGTTGCGGTGGCAGAACTCGCACTGGATTCCCATGCCGCCCTCTTCCGGGGCGCCGGCGTGGACGGTGTGGGGGAAGGCGATGGGCTGCGGAGGGGCGTTGCCCAGGCCGAAGGGGGGATTGGAGAACCAGGAAATGGCCAGCACGACGACGACGAATCCGACGATGGCGGTGACGATGAGGCCGACGATGGCCAGGGGCAGCATGTTGACGTTGGGCAGCATGAGCTAGAGGGCTCCCGCACGATACGGGGGAACTTGTCTCAACGGCATGGCCTCGTTCCGCGAGCGGGAACTCCCGGTGCGGCGGGGGGCGGCGGTGTTGGCCGGGAGCCTGCCCCGGGCTTGAACCGGGAGCCTGCCCCGAGCGTAGGCCGGGGTGGTCATACGAAGTACCGGTTCCAGAACAGGTTGAGGGCCTGCGGGGTGAAGAAGGCCGCCGTGATGAAGAGCACCAGGGCGATGACGCCGCAGATCAGTCCGATTACGGTGAGGGGGATGCGGAGCTTGGCGAGGACCGGAGGGTAGTCTCCGGTGGCGACGCCTGATGGGATGAACGCGTGGGCGATCATCATGCAGAAGGCGAAGGTGATGACCAGGGGGAAGAATATCCAGAGCAGGGTTAGCCAAGTGTGCAGGTTAGCCCAGTCAGCGCTGGTCAAGCCGTTGGGGTCTGGAAATGGCATGGTCGGTTGGTGATACTCGTCAGTGCTGTCCGGTTGGGCCGGTTGCTTCGGGTTGACTGGACTCGGTTGGACCGGCGCTGGGGGGCTTTTTCACCCCGGAATTGGGGGCCGGTCGCGAGCCTAGTGAAAATTATCACAACGTCCGGGGGGTGTCAAGCAGGTTTTGGGCGGGGATTGGGGGGTTGCTGGCACGTGCCCTCCGAGGCCCGAGGCGGAGAGGTAGAGCGGCGGCTGGGTGCCTTTAGCCCCGGCCTTGAGCCGGGGGAGCGAGGGAAAGGGGGGAAGGAACTTTTGAAAATGGTTTCTTGGAACGCGGGGGACTGCAGGCGGAAAATTGCGGGGCCGGGAGACGGCCTATATAATCCCTCGGAGAAGCATATCCCGCTCTAGTTGAGCCCCGGGACCTGATGGATAGAATGACGCAAGCTACTCCCGACAATCTGGGCGGCGCGATTTCTGGCGATGTTGCCGGGGGCCTTCCTGCGGGGCTCAATCCCGAGGACCTGGTGGACATCTACACTCGGATGGTGCTGGCCCGCACCACCGACGAGCGCATCTGGATGATGAACCGCCAGGGGAAGGTTCCGATTGCGGCGTCGAGCCAGGGGCATGAGGCGGGGCAGTTGGGGGTTTTGCTGGCGGCGGAGAAGGATGGGAACTGCTTTTTCTTTCCCTATTACCGGGATTTGGCGTTGAAGATGTCGGTGGGGCTTTCGCCGGCCCAGGTGATGAAGTCCTTCATGGGGAAGGAGGGGGAGCCCTACAGCAACGCGCGGCAGTTTCCCCTCCAGGGGGCCGACCTGGAGCGGCGGGTGATCCAGATATCCAACGTGGTGGCGGCGGGGATGACCCAGGCGGTGGGGTTCGCCTTGGCGGGCAAGATGCGGGGGACCGGCGTGGTGGCCGTCGTGTTCTTCGGGGATGGGGCGTCGAGCCAGGGGGAGAGCCACGAGGCGATGAACTTCGCCGGCATTCACCGGCTGCCGGTGGTGTTCGTCTGCGAGAACAACCGCTACGCCATATCTGTCCCCCAGGCGTCCCAGATGGCCATCAGCGACGTGGCCAGCCGGGCCGAGGGGTACGGCTTCCCCGGGGTGGTGGTGGACGGGATGGACCTGCTGGCCGTCTACCAGTCCATGAGCGAGGCCATCGGGCGGGCGCGGCAGGAGGGGCCGGCGCTGGTGGAGCTGAAGCTGGAGCGGTTCATGCCCCACACCACCGACGACGACGACCGGCGGTACCGTCCCGCCGAGGAGGTGGAAGCGGCGAAGGCCCGGGACCCGGTGCAGTCGCTGGGGGAGCTGCTGGCGGCGCAGGGCTACGCCACGGCGGAGCGGCTGGAGGAGATTGTCCGGGAGGCCCGGCGGGCGGTGGACGAGGCCACCGACGCGGCGGACGCGGCCCCGCCGCCGCCGGCGTCGACGATGCTGGACCACCTGTTCGTGGAGTAGGAGGGCCTTTTTCCTGGTGACCGGGGGGCCGTTGGGTACGTTGGGGGATTCATCCCCCAAACCCCCTAGATGTATGGGTTCCGGCATTGGGCTCCCCGGTTTTCGGGTAACGATGAGGGGATGCAGGAAGGAGAATCCCGGGGCAGGATAGGTGGGAATGGCTGAGAAGACGGTAATTGAGGCAGTACGGGAAGCGATGTGGGAGGAGATGCAGCGCGATCCCGCCGTGTTCGTCATGGGGGAGGATGTGGGGCGGCGGGGGGGCGTGTTCCTGTCCACCCAGGGGTTCATCGAGGAGTTCGGCGCGGAGCGGGTTATCGACACGCCGCTGGCCGAGGCGTCCATCATGGGCATCGCCTTGGGTGCGGCCTTCGGCGGGATGCGGCCCATCCCGGAAGTCCAGTTCTCCGACTTCGTCTGGCCCAGCGTCAACCAGCTCATCGGGGAGGCGGCGCGGACCTGCTACGGCACCAACGGGCAGCTGCCGGTACCGATGGTGGTGCGGATTCCGTATGGGGGCGGCATCCGGGGCGGGCTGTTCCACTCGCAGAACGTGGAGGCCCTCTTCTTCCACACGCCGGGGCTGAAGGTGGTGACGCCGTCCACGCCCTACGACGCCAAGGGGCTGCTGAAAGCCGCCATCCGGGACAACAACCCGGTGATATTCCTGGAGCACAAGAAGACCTACCGGCTGGTGCGGGGGGAGGTGCCCGAGGAGGAGTACCTGCTGCCCATCGGGGCGGCGGACGTGAAGCGGGTCGGGTCGGACGTCACCGTGGTGGGGTACGGTCTGGTCCTGCACTACTGCCTGGAGGCGGCGGAAGAGGCCGCCGGGCGGGGCATTGACGTGGAGGTGGTGGACCTGCGCAGCCTGCGTCCGCTGGACGCCGGGACGATCCTGGAGTCGGTGCGGAAGACGGGCAAGCTGCTGGTGGTCCACGAGGACAACCTGACCGGGGGGGTGGGGGCGGAGATCGCGGCGTTGGCGGCGGACCAGGCCTTCGAGTACCTGGACGGGCCGGTCATGCGGGTGTGCGGGCCGGACGTTCCGACGATGCCCTTCGCCTCCAGCCTGGAGGAGGCGTACATGCCGACGGCGGAGAAGATAGGGGCGGCGCTGGAGCGGCTGGGGGCGTATTGAACTGGGATGGTGAAATTTGGCGCTCTTGATTGAACTTCCCCAGGTTGGCGAGTCGGTGGTGGAGGGCACCATTGGCAAGTGGCTGAAGCAGCCGGGGGACACAATCCAAAGGTACGATCCGCTGGTGGAAGTGGTGACGGACAAGGTCACCATGGATATGCCGTCCCCGGTCACCGGCACCCTGCTGCGGATTCTGGCGCAGGAGGGGGACGTGGTCCCCATGGGCGCGCCCATCGCCGAGGTGGAGACCGATGACGCGCCTGCGGCTGCTCCTGCGGAATCCGTTGCAGAAGCCGCGCCGTCCGCGCCATCCGCTCCGGCGGCCCCGGCCAGCCCTGGGACGACGGGCTATCTGATCCGGGACCAGCGCCCCGTCGGGCCGACCGGGGGCGGGCCGGGAGGGCAGCCTCCTGGGTCGGATGTGGCATCATCCGTGTCTGTTCCCCAAGCCGACCCGGAACCGGCCCGGCTGTCTCCGGCGGTGCGCCGCTTGGCCCGGGAGCACAACGTAGACCTGTCCCAGGTTGCGGGCACCGGGATGGGCGGACGCATCACCCGGCAGGACGTGGAAACCCACCTGTCCCAGCGGTCAGACGCTGCGGCAGCCCCGGCTGGCTCTCCTCCGGCAGCGGCAGCAGCGGCACCCCAGCCGGCCCCTCCCCCTTCCGAACCCGGGCCGGGCGGAGAGGACGAAGAGCGCATCCCGTTGACGCCGGTGCGACGGATGATTGCCGAGGCGATGGTCCGCAGCGTGACCCAGATACCCCACGCCTGGAGCACCGTCGAGGTGGACGTGACCAGCCTGGTGGCGGTGCGCAGCGGGCTCAGGGATTCCTTCCAGCAGCGGGAAGGCGTGGAGATTACCTATCTCCCCTTCGTCATCAAGATGGTGGTCGAGGCCCTCCGGGAGAATCCCACGCTGAACGCATCCTGGGGCGAAGACGCCATCATCCTCAAGAGGCGCATAAACATGGGCATCGCCGTGGCCGGGCCGGAGGGACTGATTGTGCCGGTAATCCACGATGCCCAGCAGTTGAGCATCGCCGGCCTCGCCCACCGGGTCGCCGACCTGACCTCCCGGGCCCGCTCCCGGCGTCTGACCCTCGACGATGTGCAGGGCGGCACCTTCACCTTGAACAACACCGGCGTTCTTGGCTCCACCGTCTCCCAGCCCATCATCAACCCGCCCCAGGCCGCCATCCTGACTACCGAGGCGATCCAGAAGCGGCCGGTGGTCGTTTCGGACTCAACAAACGGGGACGCCATCGCCATCAGGTCGATGATGAACGTCTGCCTGTCCTTCGACCACCGCATCAACGACGGCGCCGAGTCCAGCGCGTTCCTCCAGTCGGTGAAGCGGCGTCTGGAAGCAATAGACGCCGATACGCCCATCTACTAGCGCCGTTCCAAGGGTCGCCGCTTTCGCTCGTGCTACTTGGGTAACTTGTCTAAGACTCGCTGGGCGGCTCCGTTGCCGCCGGTCTGCCGGGTAGTCATGCCGGGAACGGTGGACTACCGCCGGGCGTGGGAGTGGCAGGTTGCCCTTGCTGATGCCGTCCGCGAGGGACGGCAGCCCAACACCCTGATCCTCCTGGAGCATCCCGCGGTGTACACCCTGGGTCGCCTCAGCAAGCCGGAGCACCTGCTGGCCTCCCCGGAGGAGCTGGCGGCTGCCGGTGCGGACGTGGTGGAAACCGACCGCGGGGGTCAGATAACCTTCCACGGCCCCGGCCAGCTGGTGGCCTATCCGGTGGTGGACCTGAGGGGATGGGGTGGCCCCCTGAAGTACGTGCGGACGCTGGAGCAGGTGATCATCAAGGCCCTGTACGACTTCGGCATCTTCGCCAGACTGAAACCCGGCCTGACCGGCGTCTGGGTAGGAGACGCCAAAATCGCCGCCATCGGAGTCAAAATCAGCCGCGGCGTCGCCTACCACGGCTTCTCCATCAACGTGAACACCGACCTCTCCTACTACGACCGGATAGTCCCCTGCGGCATTGAAGACGGCCGGGTTACGTCAATGGAGCGCGTCCTGGGCCATCCGCTAGACTTGGCAGAGGTGGCGGAGCTGGTGGCGGTCCGGTTTGGGGAGGGGATGGGGCTGGATTTTGTGGGATGCTCTCAATCATCATCGGGCGGTGTAATTAGGTCACATACCGAAACGGGTGGTGGCGTTGTTTGACATCAAGGGTTCCGGGACTCATAATTACCAATGAGCTAGGAGGGCCACACCATGGGGCCCGCGGAGGGTTCGCCCTCCCCGGCTCCTTTTTTGTTTATGTTCGTCCTTTACCTTGACGAGTCCGGGTTTCACAGCAGCGCGAATTATTTCGTATTGGCCGGACTCGCAGTTTTTGAGCGTGAATTGCATTGGTATGCGCAAGACATGGACGCTTTGCAGGCCAGGTATTTCCCCGAATTACAGGAACCGTTGGAATTTCATGCTTCGCCGATGCGCACGAGGGACGAACACGTTAAACCGCCTTTCGATAAACTGAACAGAGAGCAACGTCGAGAATTGATAGACGGTATTTACCAATCCGGCGCAAGCCCGATGCGGGGTGAAGCTATAGTTGAAGAGGGGGGCGGACGGGCATAGCAAATACATCGAGTGGGTGCCTGTAGGATTGGTTCATAAGAGAAATAGCGTTGCCTTGCCTAATAAACCACTGACTTTCGCTGGTCGACGACGAGATTAATCCTAGTGTATTATGCGACGCCAGTGGTTCGGCAGGTTTACGCAAATGCCGGAGGAACCATTGCGTCTGGCATTCAGAAAGCCTTCCATCCAGGAACCGGCAAGATCAGGGGTCCGAGGGGCTGAAGAAATATGCCTGGAATAGATGCCCGTGCCGCCACTACCAAAATTCAACCCAAAACGACTAAACGCCGCTTGAATGATTTAACGGCCAAGGAGTGGGTCCGTGAAACCGTGTCAGTGTGGGTTCAGAAAGGTTTGGGCAAGAATCACCCTCATGCCAAGATTGAAAGGCAACACCCCGCGCCGTTCTCCTTTCAGGACGTGGGTAGAGCCATTAGACTGCTTACCAAGCGCGGGGACACGGTGCTGGATCCGTTCGTAGGTGTCGGCTCCACTCTCAAAGCTGCTGCTCTTGAAGGCCGGAATGGCATAGGTATAGAGCTTAGTTCCAAATACGCTCAGTTAGCCGAAGAGAGGCTCTTGGTGGAGGTGCCAGAAAAGCAACGCATGAAGACGACCCAAGAGGTTATCGTTGGTGATGCTCGAGAGGTTCTACCTACGCTGGACGGCAGAAACGCATCTCTGGTAGTTACAAGTCCTCCCTACTGGAATATCCTCCACAAGGTCGACCATAAGGCCAAGCAGGAACGGGTATCCCAGCAGTTGGATCATGTTTATAGCGATGACGTATCGGATCTGGGCAACATAAATGACTATGCTAAATTTGTCGTTGAGTTGGGTAGAACCTTTGCGTTATCCAAGGGAGCCATGACCGTAGACGGGCATTTGTGCGTTGTGATCAGCGACTTTAGGCACAAGTCCAAATACTATCTGTTGCATGCACATCTAGCTGAAGAGCTTGAATCTCATGGGTTCGTGACTAAGGGTGTGGTGGTCCTATGGCAGTCCCAAAAACGTGTTTTCCCCTATGGCTACCCCAGTGCATTCGTACCCAACGTTCACCATCAGTACCTATTAATTTCCCAAGTGGACCATGGAAATTAATACGATATCAACTTGCGATGCCATAGAGTTCTTGCGGGGACTCCCGGCAGAGTGCGCAGGACTCGTCCTGGCCGATCCACCTTACAGCTTACCAAAGCAATTCGGCTCAAATACAATCCGCCGCACCTTGGAAGAGTGGGTAGAGTGGTCCAAAGAATGGATGCATGAAGCTATACGCGTGTTATCCCCTCATGGAAACTTGATGATATATAGTTTGCATCAGTCAGCAGCGTTTCTACATGTTGAATTACACAACAGGGGGCTAATTTACCGCCGCCAGATCATCTGGCACTACGAGAATGGTTTTTCGAACTACAGAAAAGCTCCGGCCGCAGAATACGAAGTGATACTGTGGTTCGCCAAGGATAAGAACTCAACATACGATCCTATCCGAAAGCCATACAAGAGCGGTGATCGCCTACGACACAAAATCTCCAAGAACGGTAAATTGTGGGTTCCAAATCCAGATGGTCGGCATGAGGGCGATGTCTGGAATATCCCGACTTTGGCGGGTCGCAGGTTCTCCGACGAGAGAGTCCAGCATCCAACCCAGAAACCTTTGGCACTTTCCTCTCGGCTAGTGAAGCACTTTTCCAAGCCGAGCGAGTTATTGGTTGTTCCGTTCGTCGGTTCTGGTTCAGAGTGTGTGGCTGCCAGAATGCATGGTAGGAACTTCGTCGGATCTGAAATCAACCCCGAATTCGTAGCAATAGCAGAGGAAAGACTATCCAGGGTTCAGATCGAGATGGGGGAGCAACAATTGGGATGAGTGATTAGTAGCGACAAGACCGGGATCACTAACCCAGGCCACCGCAATACCCAGGGACTCCAACCATCGGACGTGCGCGTCCATTAGTGCATTGTCAAAGACCGCAACTTTTAGGAACGACCGTGTCGTTAGTTCGCCTACTGAATCAGGAATCGAAAAGGCCTCATAGTAGAGGAGTTGACTTGCCGCGTTCCTTACCTGTCGGACCTCGTCTAGTTGAGTTCCGTCGAGTGTCTTTACCTCTGCCAATATCACGAATGTCGAAGTCACTGTTAGGCAGTCAAAGTCACCTTCCCATATTTCCTCGGGGTCTCTAAACGCAGCCGCAAGTTGCTGCACCAGCAAATTATGACTGTGACTCCTGCTTGCTCGCTTAGCGATCGCTTCAGCCAAGGAAATTAGATCAGCGTCGGCAGTGTCAGGGCCTTCGTCGGATTGCTCTGGAACTTTGGTAGTCGCGATACTTACTGGCGTTACTTTTCTTGCAGGACGTGCTGTCGTGGTCGAAGGGTCTGTTCCAGAGCTATTGGAAGTACCCGATCCAACTGAAGCTCCATTCACTAAGTACAGGCCGCCATTAGTGCGGGCAACGTCCGCTATTTGTTCAGCAATTGATGGAAGAATCTTCTTGGCATTATCCCAATTGGATCTGCTAATACCCAAGTTTTCTATAATCACATCCTCATCGTCGAGGTCTCTCAATCCAAGGATTCTCTGAAATTCCTCCTCCGAATCGTCTGCGGCTTCCAGTGCTAGTGCACAGAATGCCCTTGGAGAACCCGGCCTCTCCGCCAAGAGTCTAAGCATTATTCGGTAGGGATGAGAAATGGTCTCATGCTCGTCCATAAGGGCGATGTTGTTTGCAACCATTCGCCATTGGTCTCGCCAAATTGCTTCGTCATGTGAAGCCCAGTGGTTCAACAACGATTCGCCGGCTTCAACCAGTTCCAGGTATTCCCCTTCATCCCTAACCAAATTCGCAATGCGAAAAAATTCCTTTAGCTGTCGGGCAGTTGTCCGGTGACTTTGGTTTGAAGGGGCGTTGTGGCGCATTCTACCCAGGTATTGGTCTATGGTTTCCCCGCCCCGACCTGGCCGGATTACCTCTTGGCGAAGGAGTGCCTCGCCGTATGAGTCGTCGTCAACAGGTAACCCGGAATCTATCCGCTCTGCCAAAACGAACAAGGCTATAGTCAACTTAGAGATGTCAGCTATTTGATTTGGAAATCCTTTCATCCCCTCTACTTTAACCATTGTGTGATTACTGGGGCGCCTTCCGCGCACAAAACCAGCCCGCCGATTTCTTGTCTCGGCGAGGCTGACGCACAGCACCCTTTTGGATACTATTCCCGTGCTTTGTCGAGCACGGGCCAAAACCCGACTTTTGGTTAAACCTTTACCCCTGCACGGAGTCCCCAGCGGTGGTGCGCTGGAGGTTCTTCGTTTCGGGGTTATCTCTTACTTGCCCATCGGATTTGCCCCTTCCGTCGTTTCTTGTGATTATGGTATCCAACCGTTCGGCACCGGGGCAACCCGGAATCCGCTCCAAACTCTCCCCGAAAGCTACGAAATGGCGGAATTTACCCAAGTCATAACCTAAACGGTAAACTGCCCGGCCTGTGAGTCCCGGAAGGTGGTTAAGGTCGGCTACCAGAACGGCCAGCAATGCTACCTATGCCGGGGATGCTCCAAGCAGTTCAGTGCCAACAGAATCCCCGAAGGCAGGCAGGTGCCGACCGAGCAGATGGGCACGGCGGTCCGGCGTTCTACTCTGGCATGAGCTACAAGCAGATTGCCGAGAGCATGGCGGACGCCGTCGAAATACCCGAACCGTCGAAGTCCACGATTTGCGAAATTGCCATACTCCAAAACTGAAGGGGACGGTACCAACTATGATTGCTGGAACCGGGTGCCGGCCTGTATTGGACGATTGACCGGGCGTTGGAAGCGGGGCGGGTCAGCACACCCGCGTTGCGGGATGAACTGCTTGAAGCGTTCCACCGCCGGACCCAGCGGGGGCAGGAGCGATGGGCGCAAATCAAGCCGCCTGAGTTGGGGTTGTAAGAGGAAGTTAGATGAAAGACTTTCGCATCAGCCGAGGGACTTTTGCATCAAACGGGACTTTTGGAGCAAAGCCGCTGCATTGGATGAGTGGGTGCAGCGGGGAGTGTCCTTCGCCTCAACCCTCCCCGCCAAGTAGGAGGACCCCTTTCGACAACCCGTCCACCTGCCGGGTATGATTGCTGCCCGGGGACGGGCAGTCCGGTTGCCGTGACCCGGGGTTGGCCGCCGTAACAGATCAGGGGGTATCCGATGCCGGTTTCTTCAGGTGTCCGCAGGTCGTTGGAGCAGGGCGGGTGGATCCGCCGGATGTTCGAAGCCGGCATCGCGTTGAAAGCCCAGTACGGCGAGGACAACGTTTTCGACCTTTCCCTGGGAAACCCGGTGGTGGAGCCTCCCGCTGAATTCAGGGATGAGCTGCGGCGGCTGGCCGAGACGCCGCTGCCCGGGATGCACCGCTACATGCCCAACAACGGCTATCCCGAGACCCGGCAGGCGGTGGCCGACAGCCTGCGGGAGGAAACCGGGCTCGGCTTCACCGCCGGCGACGTGGTTATGACCTGCGGGGCGGCGGCGGCGCTGAACGTGGTCCTCAAGACCATCCTCGACCCGGGGGACGAGGTCATCATCCTGTCGCCCTACTTCGTCGAGTACGGTTTCTACATAGACAACCACCAGGGCAGTCCGGTGGTCGTGTCCACCGATGAAGGTTTCCAGCCGGACCTGGCCGCCATCGAAGCCGCCGTTTCCCCCCGGATGAAGGCCATCATCATCAACTCGCCCAACAATCCGTCGGGAGTGGTCTATTCCGCCGATACCCTGCGGGAGTTGGCCGGACTCCTGGAGCGATGCCAGTCCCGCAACGAGAGTCCCATCTACCTGATCAGCGACGAGCCCTACCGGCGCATCATCTTCGACGGCCTGACCTATCCCCAGGTGTTCCCCCACTACGACAACACCATCGTGGTCACCTCCCACGCCAAGGACCTGGCCCTGCCGGGGGAACGCATCGGGCACATCGCCGTCAGCCCGGCCTGCCCCGACCGGGGCGAGTTGGCGGACGGGTTCACCTTCTGTAACCGCACCCTGGGGTTCGTCAACGCGCCGGCGCTGATGCAGCATGTTGTCCGCCGGCTGCAGGGGGTCAGCGTGGACGCCGGGGACTACCAGCGGAAACGGGACTTCCTCCATTCCCAGCTCACCGAAATGGGTTACTCGGTGGTCAAGCCCCAGGGAGCCTTCTACCTCTTTCCCAAGTCGCCGGTGGAAGATGATGTTGCTTTCGTGGAGGCTTTGCAGGAGTTCAACGTCCTGACGGTCCCCGGGCGGGGATTCGGGACTCCAGGCTACTTCCGCATCTCCTACTGCGTCGAGGACCGGGTGCTGGAAGGGGCGATGGACGGGTTCGCCCGCACTGCGGAGCGGTTCGGTCTCTGAGGGTCAGTCCGCGAAAACCTGCCCCAAATCGATGGACAACCCCGGCAGCAGCGGGGATGCCAGCAAGTCCTCGGCGCTGAACGTGGCGGTCAGCGTCCAACCGTTTGGACCGGCGGACAGCACTTCCACCGTCCTGGCACCCGGGTCAACGATCCAGTATTCCAGGACGCCCCGCTCGGCGTAGACATCCTGCTTGTGGCCCCGGTCGTGCTGGGCGGTGGACGGGGACAGGATCTCCACCACCAGGTCCGGCGCCCCCTGGATGTTGGCCTCGGTGACAATCCCCCGCCGTTCGTTGGAAACGAACAGTATGTCCGGCTGGTACACCTCCCGGTCGGGAAACACCACGTCCAGGGGGGCAATACAGACTTCGCCAAGACCCATCTCATCAACGTGTTGGGTTAACGTGAGGGACAATCGCAGGGAAATGCGTTGGTGCTTGGTGGTCGGTGAAGGGGCCAAAATCAGCTCTCCGTCAATCAACTGGCAGCGCACGTCGTCGGGCGTGTTCATGTAGTCTGCGACGGTGAGCTTCGTCTTGGGCTTTGGTTGCGTCATGTTGCCACCTCGCCGGATCGGGGAGTTAGTCCCAGGATCAGTCCGCGAAAACCTGCCCCAAATCGATGGACAACCCCGGCAGCAGCGGGGATGCCAGCAAGTCCTCGACGCTAAACGTGGCGGTCAGCGTCCAACCCTCGGCCCCGGCGGACAGCACTTCCACTGTCCTGGCACCCGGGTCGACGATCCAGTATTCCAGGACTCCCCGCTCGGCATAGATATCCTGCTTGTGGCCCCGGTCGTGCTGGGCGGTGGACGGGGACAGGATCTCCACCACCAGGTCCGGCGCCCCCTGGATGTTGGCCTCGGTGATGATCCCCCGCCGTTCGTTGGAAACGAACAGTATGTCCGGCTGGTACACCTCCCGGTCGGGAAACACCACGTCCAAGGGTGCAAACCGCACGACACCCAGACTTCTTTGCCGGACATACTGATACAAGGCTGAAACTAACTCGATAGCTATAGCTTGGTGTTTATCGGTCGGTGAAGGGGCCAAGATCAACTCTCCGTCAATCAACTGGCAGCGCACGTCGTCGGGCGTGTTCATATAGTCTGCGACGGTGAGCTTGGCCTTGGGCTTTGGTTGCGTCATGGCATGACCTAAACGGGGCCGCAATTGCCCCATCCCTCACGTTCCTGCGCCTAGCCGTCCGTTCCCCTGGAGGGCAGGCGCACCACTGCGGTGCCCCTGGTGGTGATTTCCTGGCGCTGGTTCTCCCCCCAGATCTCCAGGTCCACCAGGTGTTCGCCGTCCTCCACCCGTTTGCCTGTCACCCTTCCCTTGCACCAGGTGGTGTCCCCCACCACGTTGAACCGGCGCAGCTCCACGTACATCTTCTTCAGGAACCCGTCGTCTCCCATCCAGTGGGTGAGCAGATTGCCCATCCAGCAGCACCGCTGGCAGCCGTAGTCGTAGGCCCCGGGCAGCCCGGCGCTTTCCGCCGCCTCCTGGATGTCGTGGACCCGGATGATCGCCTCCTGGGCCCCGGTGTTTGGATCGGTGAATCCCCACGAGGGGTGGCGCAGCATCTCCCGCAGCTGGATCCCGTGGGAGATTCCGCCGATGCACCCCGCGACGAAGGCGGTGATGTCGCCGTGGCTCATGGGGCCCTTCACCACCGGCTTCAGGTCGTCCCCCACCGCGACATCTTCCCACCAGCGGGGATTGTTGCCCCGTATCTCCTCGTTGAGGACCGCATCCGCGATGGCTTCGATTTCTTCCCGGGAGTACTGGTAGGGCTCGAAGGTGTACTTTTGATGCTCCCGGGCGGCGGTGCGTTCGGCTCTCACCTGCCAGCCCCGGGTCTTGGCTATCGCCTCGCCCCTCTGGTTGTAGTAGTGGGTCACGCTGGACTGGATCAGGATCTTACCGGCGAACTGGCTCTCCTTTTCCTCCAGGCCGGTGAACTGCTCCTGCACCGAAATCTTGTCGTCCAGGTAGATGGGCCGGTACCACTCCCAGTCGTTCCCCGCGTGGAAGCCATGGACCCCCGGCAGCCCGCCCGTGCGGCCGGAGCACCAGTAGACGCTGTACAGGAAGCAGGCGGGAGCGATGATGGTCCCGAACTTGCTGGTCTGCCCGTAGCTGACGTCCCAGTAGAGGGGGTTGGAGTCGCCGATGCCCTGGCAGAAATGACGGATTGCGCTGCGGGACGCTTCCTCGTTGAACAGGCCGACCCCGTACTGGCGCGGGCGGTTGAAGCTGCCCAGCCTGGCGCGCAGCCGGTCGATGCCTTCCTGAGTGATTCTTCCAGACTCTAGGACCATGACTTACTCCCGAATACTTGGGTGGGGACGCTCGCGTGAACACTCTTCAGCGGTCGCATGTACGCGGAATGGTTGTTGTTGATTATACCCGAAAGCAGAACTCGGCCTGCGCCCGGATTTTGGGCGCAGCAACCCTGGTGGGTGAAGGTCAGCCCGCGGCCGCTCCCACCTGCCTCCGGGCGCGCAGCCTGGCCGGAGGCCGGGGGCGCGGGATCGTCCAGTAGCCCACGGCGGCCATCAGGTACAGGATGACCAGCGGGACGAGGGCCCAGAAGTAGCTGCCGGTCTGGTCGTAGATCCAGCCCATCCATACCGGCGTGCTCATCGACATGAACTGGTCCGGCAGGTGCTGCCACCCCCGCAGCGTCGCATAGGCCCTTCGGCCAAAGGTGTCCCCCATGATGGCCCAGGCCAGCGGGTTGGCGCTTTCCGAGAAGGCCAGCAGCACGGCGAAGATGAGCAACTGCCACAGATGGCCGCTGTGGTTCAGCAAGGTAGCGATGGCCAGGGCCCCGCCAATCATGCAGACCGCGCTCAACTTCTGCTTGTTTATGCGGTCTCCCAGCATTCCCACCGCCGGATTGAAAAGGATGGTGCTCAGGGCCAGGGCCATGACGAAGAAGGAGGCTATCAGCAGGCTCTCCGTCTCTCCCCGGTCTGCCCCCTGCAGGAACCAGACCATCACCGGCGCCAGCAGGAACGAAATACCCGAGTGGACAGTGTTCCGAAAGCCCACCGACATGACGATGAGCCAGTAGGTCGGGGTCCGCATCGCTTCCTTGGCCGTGAAGTCGGTGTCCTGAGGGCGCGCCCGCCTTCGCCGCGCCATGCTCCCCGGCGGACGGTTGCCGGATTGTTGGCCCGACTCCCCCTCCTCGGGGCGGTCCCCGTCCGGCAGCAGCCCCATGCTCTCCGGGTTGTCCCGGAGCAGCAGGGAAAGCGGCCCGATAATCAGGATGATGATCGCCCCGGAGATGAACACCCCGTAACGCCACCCCACGGTCACCACCAGCAGTCCCACCAGGGGCGCAAACGCCCCGCCGAGGCCGTTCCCGACGGAGGCAATGGACATCGCCAGCCCCCTCCGCCGCAGGAACCACTTGTTGATGGCCGTCACCGAGGCGTTGTTGTACCCCGACCGGAACCCCAGGGACAGCAGCCCCACGAACACCAGCAGGAAGAAGACGTAGTTGTGGACGAAGGCCAGGATGATGAACCCCAGACCGGACGCCACCGCTCCGAAGAACAGCATCACCCGCGCGCCGTAGCGGTCGGTCAGATACCCGACAATCGGCCCCTGGATTCCCCCCAGCATCCGCCCCAGCATGTCGGCCAGGGCGATGGCCGCCACCCCGATCCCCAGTTCGTTGCGGATGGGGATGACATAAATGGTGAATCCGCGATTGAAGTTGCCGTGCTTCAGCCCGTCGGCGATCAGGCTGATGGCGACTATCCACCAGCCGTAGAAGATGCGGGGTTGGCGGGATGCCCTGGCCTGTCCTGGAGGGTTCCCCTCCGGCGGTTGCTGCACCGGAGCGTCAGCCAATGTAGGCTCCTGGGTTGAGGGACGGAAAACCGTCCCAGAAGGTTGTCATCTGGATTGTCAACGCGGCGTTCGGCCTCTTGGAGGGGGAGTCGTGCGGCGGTTTTCGGCGCCGCGCCGGAAATCAACCCGCCCAGTATACCAGCCGCTCCAACCCGCCGGGGCGCGGGCCACCGGGGCGGTTCCGTTTGCTTGTGGGGTATGGCGACTTCAGGGTCTGCGGTCTACATTCCTTAGCGGATTGGTTGAACGGCGGGCATTGACGCCCACCCTGCTGGCAGTCCCCATTTGGGGAAGCTTTAGTTAGGGAAGATTCGGGCAAGATTTTGGAGATGCTGGAACGGCTGACGCCAGGCAAAGCGCACTACCGCACCAGGAACAGGGATGAATGCTACTCGGGAATCGTTGCAGCCAATGGTTGTAACAGCAACGATACCACAACATGTTGAAGCAAGCCCAAAGGAAGGGCCAATCGGGGTTCCGTTCGGATTTAGAGTACGCTAGGTGCCAACTGCCAACCCGATACCCTAAAAGCGAACGGAAACATGATCACTACTCTCTCAGAGATTCAGGAGGAACGGTTCAGTCCTGTGTATCTTCTATGACCTGGAGATATACGTATGCGCCGGTGAAGCATGTGGCGTCTTCACAGTGACCGCCGACAATTTCGCCTGAAGGCCGGGCGGCGGCGATGTGGATGTGAACGTATATTCCACCCTCCTCCACGGGTTGAATGTAACCCTCGGCGCTCACCAACTCAAGAATTTCGTTGATTGTTTCCCTCTCGTGGTCTCTCTCGAGGCTGCAAAGATTGCGGCGTTTCAACTGGCGCAGGCTTCCTATACAGGAGATTACGGCGGCTTCGCGAATGCCTTCTGAGTGGGCCAGGGATTCGAGGCCTTCAATAAGGGATTCCCCCGCTTCCAAGCGGCGGTAAACGACTCGGGAGGTCTTGGTATCCCAGTTTTTTATAGCCATGTGTCCTCCTGCCAGATGTGTGACGCCGCCATTATACACACCTGCATACTGACGCGGCCCCATCATCGGGCAGGTGCCGGAATGAGAATCCCCGCCTCCCCTGCCGGTGATTCAATCCTCTCTCCTGGTGAACGCCCCAACGTCCCGAAACCGCCTGCCGCCGGTTCTTGCCCCGGCGGAGAGACTTGAGACTGCGGCAGTGTTTGAATTCCGTATCTTCGTGGAGCGGCTCTGGCGCACGGTGAAGTAGGAAGAGGTGTACCTGAAAGCCTGCGCCAGCGTCCTGGAGGCCCCGCGGGGATGGAGACTGGTTCCGGTTCTACAATGGGCCCAAGCTTCATCAGGCCATGGCCTACCGGACCCCGGCCGAAGTCTTTCACGAAGGGAAGGAGAGTGTAGCAGAGGAGTCCAAAGGAGGGAGCCGTTCACCGGAAGAGTGGACCGAAGCACTGGCAGGAGCGGCGGGATTCTCACCTAACCCGGCCCTGATGCTGTTCTTATGATGGGTTCCACCTAACAACCCAACTCTCTCACCCTGCCAAGTCTATCATCTATGACGCGATTGCCCTGCCGGCGACCTTTGTTGTTAAGCTGGAAGGGAGTAAAATTCCTTGAAGGCGTGGGAGATGTGAGCTTACTCACTTCTCGCAGTTGATGAACCGCCCTCTTACCGGAACCCGTGATTCGCAACAATCGTCAAAAGGGCTACTTTTCCAACTGCCCGTTCCTTACTTCTTGATAGTGTCGCCTGGCTGGAAACTGCCCCGGTCTGATTCGCCCGCCTGAGCCTAGGAGCAGCGAGGATGTCGAAAGCGCCGTTCATACACCGTGTCAAGCTGCGCAATTACAAGAGCATTGGCCGATGCGACGTCAAACTAGGGTCATTGGCGGTCCTTGTGGGGCCAAACGGTTCCGGCAAAAGCAACTTCCTCGATGCCTTGGCGCTGACCCGGCAGGCTTTGGACATGACGTTGGATCACGCGTTGCGCGAACGGGGCGGGATAAACGAAGTTAGACGCCGTTCGGGAGGGCATCCTTCTAATTTCTCGATAGAGCTGCATTTCACTCTAGCTGACGGGATGACTCAAGGGCGATACGGTTTCGAGGTAATTTCGGAGCGTAATGGTGGTTTTTCCGTTCGTAACGAAAGCTGTGAAGTTGGAACAACAAGCGCTATCGGCCCACCTACGCAGTTCTTTGTCACAGAGGGCTCAGTTGAACGGACCAATATCAAAGTGTCGTTGCCTCGGCCATCTCCTGATCGCCTATTCTTGGTAAGCGCCAGCAATATCCCTGAATTCAGACCCGTCTACGATGCCCTCACTGACATGGCCTTTTACAGTTTCTCTCCCGATGTCATGCGATGGCCGCAGGCCCCGCATCCCGGGGACATGCTTCTGTCGGACGGGCAAAATTTGGCCAGTGTGCTCGCTTCATTGGAAAAACGAAACGTAGCAAACCACAGGCAAATTGAAGAGTACCTTCGGCAGATAACACCCGGAGTCGAGAGCGTTGAGCGCATTGCCATCGGCAATTTGGAAACTCTTCAATTTCGTCAATGGGTTGCGGGACAGAGCGCACCTTGGAGATTCCCGGCTATCAACATGTCTGATGGTACGTTGAGGGGGTTGGCCGTATTAACTGCACTATTGCAAGGCGATGGTGTTTCACCCTCTCTTATTGGGATCGAGGAACCAGAAATTGCGTTGCATCCAGCCGCAGCAGGGATCTTGTGGGATGCGATACAAGACGGCCAAGATATCACGCAGGTATTGGTGACTACCCACAGTCCGGATCTCCTCGATCGCAAGGACATTGCCACGGAGGTCATCTTGGCGACCGATAGTGAAGCGGGCACAACGCAAATCGGCCCGGTTATTGAAAGTAGCAGGGAGTTGATACGGGATCGACTAGCTACCCCAGGCGAGTTGCTGCGCCAAAAGAGGCTGCGCCCTAGCAATACTAGGAGCAACGGCCAGTCAGTTCGGTTCAACGATCTGTGACGTTATGGTTCCGCCCACCATAGTAGCGATTGTCGAAGGACACGGCGAGGAAGCGGCACTACGTCCATTGTTGAATAACATCATAGCGAGCACCGAAAGTTTGGTTTATCCGACGATAATGGCTCCGTTCAGAAAATCTTGGGGCTCTCTGGTCAACAGGGCCGACGAGCTTGAACAATGCGCCGAAATCGTCTTGCGGGAAGGTGGTCCTGGATCACGATTGTTGGTATTGCTTGACGCGGACGGTTCTTGTCCGGCTGAGTTGGGGCCCAAATTGTTTGAGCGTCTCATCCACAGGTTCCCAAATCAACCTGTCTCCGTGAACGTTGCGGATCGTGAATATGAAAGTTGGTTTGTCGCTAGCGCTGAGTCAATCGCGGAACATGTGGGCACCAACTCCACGTTTGCAGTGCCAGATAACATTGAAGAAATCCAAAACCCGAAGATGTGGTTGGAATTGAACGTCCTCAACAGGCGCTACAAGGAAACCGCTGACCAAGCCTCCTTTTCAAGCCGCATCAACGTTCCCATAGCCCGTCGTCGTTCCAGATCGTTCGACCGTTTCTGCAGCGAATTGCAGCGATTATTGAAGTAGAACCCATTATTCGCCAGCCCCCCGCAACCCCCTACCGCCGCTTGCGGCATCAATACACCGCCCCCGCCTCCACCAGCCGCTCCAGGTCTGCCGCCGACACCCCCAGCAGCTCTCCCAGCACGTAGCCGTTGTGTTCCCCCAGCGACGGAGCGGGAGTGCGGACGCCTCCCGGGGTCCCGCTCAGCAGCCACGGCATACCGTAGACCCACTCGATGCCGACCAGCGGATGCTCGATCTCGGCGTAGGCTTCCCTCTCCTGCAGGTGAGGGTCGGCGAACTGGTCCTCGATGTTCATCACCTTCATCGCCGCCACGCCGTGCCCCTGGAGCAGCTCCACCACCTCCTCGGCGGACAGCTGCCCCGTCCAGCCGGACACCTGCTGGTCCAGCTCGGATATGTTCCTCAGCCGGTCCGCCTTCGTGGAAAACCCTTCCGCCGACGCCCACGCCGGATCCCCCATCGCCCGCCGCAGGCCCGCCCACTCCTCGTCGTCCCTGACGGCGATGGCCACCCACTGGTCATCCCCGGCGCAGCGGTAGTTGTTGTGGGGAGCAAAGTCCGGATCGTAATTCCCGGAGGGGGGCGGCACACTGCCCGTCATCTGGTAGTCCAGGATGCCCTCCCCCAGCATGGATGTGGTGGCTTCCAGCTGGGCCACCTCCGCGAACTGGCCCTGGCCGGTCAGGTTCCGGTGACGCAGCGCCGCCAGCGCCGCCAGCGCCGCATGCATCGCGGCCACCACGTCGCTCCACGGCGCCTGCAGCTCCCCCACCAGCTGCTCCTCGCCGTCGTACCCCACCTGGCTCATCAGCCCGGACAGGGCCTGGATGATGGGCGCGTAGGCCAGAATATCCCGCAGCGGCCCCGATTCCCCCACCGACGGCATGGACACCAGGATGATGTCGGGACGCAGCCCGCACAGGTCGGGGTAGGACAGGCCCAGCCGTTCCAGCACTCCCGGGGAGTAGTTGTTCATGACCACGTCGCTGGCGGCAATGAGGCGGCGGACCAGGCCCAGCCCCGCCTCCGTCTTCAAGTTCAGCGTCACGCTCAGCTTGTTCCGGTTGATGCCGTGGAACACCGGCTGCAGGTCCGGCCACAACCCCCGGTCCCCGCCTGCGATGTCCTCCCCCACAATCGGACGCCCCAGCCGCAGCCCGTCCATCCGCTCCCTGCTCTCCACCTTGATGACCTCCGCTCCCAGGTCGGCCAGCAGTTGCGCCGCCATGGGACCGGCCCAGGCCGTTCCGAAGTCCACGACCCGGTAACCCCTCAGGGGTGGCTGTCCGTCGGCGGGGCCGGTCATGGTCACACCACCCCCGCCGCCGCCAGGCCGGACAGCTCCGCCTCGGAAAGTCCCAGCTCTCCCGCCAGCACCTCCCCGTTGTGCTGGCCCAGCCTTGGAGCGGCCCGCGTCGCCCGGCAAGGGGTGGCCGACAGGCGGTAGGGAGCGCCGGGGTAGCGGTACTCCGAGGTTCTGAGGGTCGCGCCCTCCGTCGCCTGGTTGGGCAACTTGTCTGAGGCTCCTTGGGCGCTCCGGGGATGCTCCACGGATTGGAAGTAATTCCGGGCGTTCAGCTGGGGGTCTGCCAGCACTTCGTCGAAGGTCTTGACCGGCACGCAGGGGACCCGGTTCTCCAGGCAGGCCTGCAGGATTTCCTCCTTCGTCCGCTCCATGAACCACGGCGCGATGAGGGACTCGGCCTCCTCCGGGTACTGGTCGCTCATGGCCCGCCGGTCCCGGTAGCGCGGCTCCGACAACCACTCCTGGTCGCCCAGCAGGTCCAGGAACCGCTGGTACTGCTCCATCTGGGGCGCGTCGATGCAGACGTACCCGTCCCGGCAGGGCAGCACGCAGTTGGGGAACAGCCCCAGCCGCATCCGGTTCCCGGAACGGAACCCGGCCACCCCGCGATAGATGTAGGTGGGCAGGTGGTATCCCGTCAGCAGGGTGCCGATTACCTGCGCCTCCGCCACGTCCACCAGTTGCCCCCTTCCCGTCAGGTCCCGCCCCAGGATGGCCGCCAGCGTGGCGAAGGCCGCCCCGACCCCGGCGAGGTAGCTGGCCTGGTGCATCGGAGTGGTCAACGGCTCCCGGTGGGAATGTCCCGTGCCGAAGCTCAACCCACTCATGGCGTTGGCCGTCAGATCGTACCCCTTGTAGTCCTTATAGGCCCCGGTGCGTCCGTAGGGAGAAATGGACGTGACGATGAGACGTGGAAACCTGCCCTTCAGGGTATCGTAGTCCAGGCCGGCGTTGCGGAGCGCGTCCCCCGGCTGGTTTTCCAGCAGCACGTCGGCCGCCTCCAGCAGGCGGTCCAGCAACGCCCTGCCCCGGGCATCTTCTACATCCAGCGTGACGCCGCGCTTGTTCAGGTTGGCGAACAGGAAAACCCCGCTTGCCTCCGGGTCCGCCTTTCCCCCCGGGAATGGGCCCAGCCCCCGGCTCTCATCCCCCCGTACCGGGGGTTCCACCTTGACCACGTCCGCGCCCAGCTCGGCCAGGACTTTCCCGCAGAACGGAGCGGAAACCAGGTTCCCCCACTCCACCACCCGCACCCCAGCCAGGGCGGATGGAGCAGCTTGTGTGAGTGTTGTCGGTTGGGTGCTCAAGCGAGGCCATCCTTGTGCTTGCAGGGGTTCCCGGCAGTGTCTGCTCGAAACGGCCGCCTCTTTCGCGCCCAAGGTAGGCAACTAGTCTAAGGGCGCTGGCCGGCTCCGGGGGCCAGTATAGATTACCCGCTTACCCTGTCAAGAAGGGTTGCATGGGCGGGAAAGGCCCACACCCGCTTTTCCCGCCCGCCTCGTCTGTGCCATAATGCCCCAAACACTCTCCCGTGCGGGAAAGCCCGGCGGCCCTCAACCCGGCCCTGGAACCGGGCGTCCCGGAAACTGATGCAGACAGGAGGAATCATGGCCGAGACTGTAACCGTTCGGAACATGCGGCTGGTCAATCCCAAGGGGGTCGATCTGGATCCGGGCCGGTTCTCGCTGAACCGGCGGCCCAGCGATCTCAGCGGAATGCGCCTGGGCTTGATGGAAAACTCCAAGGACAACTCCGACAAGCTGCTCCACGAGCTGGGCGAGGTCCTGAAGGAGAAGTACGAGTTCGCCGAGGTCAGGTATTACAGTAAGCACCACGCCTCGGTTCCCGCCAAGCCGGAGGTCATCCAGTCCGTTCTCGACGAGGTGGACCTGTTGATAACCGGGGTTGGCGATTGAGGGTCCTGCAGTTCGTGCAGTGTGCACGACGGCATCGAGATGGAGAAGCTGGGCATCCCCACCGCCTCCATCGTCACCCACGTCTTCATCAACACCGCCAACGCCATGACTAAAATGATGGGCGTCCCCGACTTCGACTACGTCGTCGCCCAGCATCCCCTCTCCAGCCTCACCAGCGAGGAAATCAGGCAGCGGGCCATCGAGCTCGCCCCCGAGGTCGAGCGCATCCTCCTCGGCAGCAACTCCGCCGAATAAGACCGCACCCTTGACCCAGGCAAGCGCCCCGTCCGGCTTGAGAGCACCGACGGGGCGCTTCTGATTCAGATTATCCCCATCATCCCGCTAGAGCATCGTCAGGGCGGCAATCCCTCCCACCACCAGCAGGATCGCCGCCATCTTCACCAGCAGCGTGGACCGGTCCAGCGGCTCGTGCAGCAGCCCGATAACCGGAGTGCTGAACAGGGTGCTGTATATGAACACGAATATGGGACGGGTCGCCGTGACCGTGGAAACCAGGGCCACCGGCCCCAGGTTGATCGCCGTCACGTTCAGCACCACCGCCAGCGGGGCCAGGCTGTACTCCGCTAGGAACAGCCCCAGAGCCGTCCTCCAGTCCTTGACCGCCGTGTACAGGTCCCGGTAGTCCCGAGGCCGGGTCAGGGAAATCATCACCGCCGCCATCCCCACGTAGCGCAGGCCGAACACCAGCCCGATTGGCAGTTCTTCCAGCGCCGCCTTGGCCGTGATGAGCCCCAGGGCCGTCAGCAGGCTCGCCCCCAGCAGGATTGGCAGGCTCCGGTTGATGCGGATGATGAACCCTCCCGCCGTCCCCCAAAGCGAGATGGTCGACGCTCCTCCGACCACCACCAGGACCGCCGCCCACTGCGCCGCCGACAGCACCTCGTCCAGGAACACCACTCCCAGCACTGCGACGAACACCGGGAAGGTGTGGATTATCGCCGAGGCCCGGGACGCCTCCTCCAGCTTGTATCCCCAGAACATCAGGCACAGCGCCCCGCCCCACAGCAGGCCCGAGAGACCGCCCAGCAGGATATGGAAGTTGTCCGCGCCGCTGGGGATTCGGAAGTAGGCCAGGCACGCCACGCCGATTACCAGCAGGGGGATGCACGCCCCCGCGTAGAAAGACCCCAGGCTGGGCATGTTGTAGGACGCCAGCCGCTTGTCCAGGACGGTCACCATGCCCAGCGTCCCCGCGCTGAGGAGGGCGACCCAGATGTACAGGTGTTCCACCGTCAGGCCACGGGGAAACGTTCGGGGATTGGCCGTTTGGCAAACGCGGAAGGGAGACGGGGCGGGGGATGAGGCGGCCTTCTCATGGGGACGCCATTATATCACCGACAGGGTGAAAACCCGTTGCTCCGGGCCTCCGTTGCCCGCCCATTCCCCCGATGTTATCCTTTGGAAACTATCTCAAGGCCTCCGATGTGCCTTTACCGCAGAACTTCCTGCTCGGGAAAGGGCCATAGTCCCTTCCCCCTTGACGGGGGAAGAGCCTGCCCCTGCGAAGGCGGGGGTTAGGATGGGGGTGACAGGATTAGTTCTGAGATTGTCGCTTGGCGGGCCTTGGCGAGACATGGAATCTACCTGCCCGGGGCTGAAGAGGTCGGGTTTGCCGCTGCTCCCCCACACTCTCCTGGCAGTCCGGGCGGTCCAGTCGGCCCGGTCCTTATTGCTCCCGGTGGGGATGGCGCTGGTTCTTGGCGGCTGTTCCGGTTGGCCGGTCACCGCCATAGAAAATGGGTTGAGGGACTTGGGTAAAGCGGACAACGTGAGCGTGGATCGGATTACTTACGTCAATGCTGCCGGTGATGTCTACACCATCAACGGCGATGGTTCGCAGCGCCATGCCCTGACCCAGGGCAGCCGCACCGATTCGGGCCCGGAAGGCCCAGTTTTGGCCCAGTCTCTCGATTTCGACAGCTTCCATGCCTGGCCCACCTGGTCGCCCGGGGGTGAAAGGCTGGCCGTATCCCGCGTGCGCAACCTGGGCGGCCGGTCCGCTGAGGTTTCCGTCCAGCTTCTGGACGCCGCCACCGGACGCTCCCAGACCGTCTACAACAACGACTTTCCGGGCCTGGTGGCCGACGGGTCGCCCCACTACCTCTACTGGTCTCCCGACGACCGCCATCTATCCTTCCTCGCCGCCACCCGCCAGGGATTGGGACTTTTCGTAGCGGACACCGGGAATGCCGGCCCCCCGCTTTTGGTGGAACGAGGCGCTCCCCTCTACTACAGTTGGAGCGGCGAAGGCGGCGCCTTGCTCGTCCACGTCGGCAGCGACCTCAAGCTGTTCCGCCATTCCTCCGGCGCTTTTGACGAGCAGTTCCTGTCCACCGCCCAGGGCTACCGGGTTCCCGCCTTCTCACCCGACGGCCAGTGGTTGGCCTACATCGGCCCCACCGATGCGGGAAACGCCCTCTTCGTTGCCGGCGTCGACGACCTGGGCCGGCCTTCTCCGCTGGTTGACGTCAACGAGTTTTCCGCCTTCATGTGGTCTCCCACCGGAGCCGAGCTGGCCGTGGGCGATCAGGCCAACGGCCGCGCCCTGAGTTTCGACCGCCTGCGCATCGTCACCGCCGCCGGAGGCGAGGTCAGTCCTGTCACCACCGACCCTTCCCTGGCCTTCTACTGGTCCCCGGATGGACGGCGCCTGGCCTGGGTGGGCGTTAACCAGGAAGACCACAGCTTCAACTGGAACGTCTGGAACGCCGCGTCGCCCCTGCCCGGGGACGCGGGCGAGAGCCGCGCGCTGATGACATTCCAGCCCTCCCGGGACGTGCTGACCATGCTGGGGTTCTTCGACCAGTACGCCTACTCCCACTCCCCCTGGTCCCCGGACAGCTCCCGCCTCGTCGTCGCCGGAACGGAGACCCTGCCTTACGAACGGCGCAACGGCCACACCCCCACCGGGTCCCGGGTCTTCGTCATCGACGTTTCCGGCGCGGAGCCGCCCCAGGAAATCGCCGAAGGGACCCTGGCTTTCTGGTCCTGGAAGTGACCCCCTTCCGTTGTCCGGGGGCTGCCCTGGGCATCCTGGCGGTGTCCTTCCTGCCCCTGGTCCTCGCCGCCTGCGGCACGCCGCCCGCTCCCACTCCCGAACCCCCGGCCGACCCCCGCGCCTTGCTTGACCAGGCCGCGGAACGCCTCGTCGCTCTCCGCACCGTCGCCTTCGACCTCCAGCACCAGGAAGGCTCGACCCAGCTCTTCCCCGGCGTGGAGATGACCCGCGCCTTCGGTGAAACCGACATCGGCACGGGGTTCCGCTTCACCGTCGAGGCCCGGCTGGGCAGCTCCTACTTCGAGACCCATGCCGTCGTTCTCGACGGGCGGACCTACATGACCAACTTCCTCACCGGAAACTGGGAGGAAGTCGCCCCCGGGTCCCTCCCCTTCAACTTTACCGATGTCGGCCGTTCCCTAGCTCTTGTCCTCCAAAACGTCCGCGAGCCGGAGTTGGTCGGCGAGGAGCCAATTGACGGCAGGGACGCCTATCGCATCCGGGGCAGCTCCTGGTCCCAGGACCTCCGTGTTCTCGTCCCCAACGCCGGCGAGGGACACGACGTTCTCATGGAACTGTGGGTGGACCGGGCCACCGGGGCCCTCGCCTACGCCACCCTCACCGGCCCCCTGGTGGACACCGATGTCTCCGAAGTCGTCCGCACCCTGTCATTGACCGGCCTGGACCAACCCGTGGAGATCGCCATTCCCCCCGGCCTGGAACAGTAAGCCCGGCCTCTGACCATGGGGAACGGGCCTTCCTCCTCCACCCACCGCGGCCCGGGGCTGCCTTCCTGGCTGGTCCTGGCCATCGTAGGCTCCGGCGCGATGGTCACCGCCCTGGACCAGACCGTGGTCGTCACCGCCCTGCCCGCCCTGATGCTCGACCTCAAGATTCCCTTCACCGAGCTGGACCGGGTCTCCTGGGTGGTCACCGCCTACCTGCTTGGCTACACCGCCGCCATGCCCGTGTTCGGACGCCTGGCCGACGTTTATGGCTACATCCGGGTCTACCAGGCCTCCCTCGTTATATTCATCATCGGAACATCCCTCGTCGCGTTGGGGACGACCCTCGAATGGGTTATCGCCGCGCGGGTTATCCAGGCCGTTGGCGGAGGCGCTGCGGTGCCGGTCGGCATGGCCGTTGCCTCGGGACTGCTTCCCCCTGAACAACGGGGCCTTGCTCTGGGCATTGTGGGCGGGGCCGCCGAGGCTGGCTCCATGCTCGGCCCCATCTACGGCGGGGCAATCGTGGAGTGGCTGGGCTGGCGCTGGATATTCTGGCTCAACGTCCCCCAGGCGGCCTTGCTCATGCTGGCCCTGGCCGGACTTGCCAACCGCCCCAACCGGGAAGAACGGATTGACTACCTGGGCAGCATTCTGCTGGCCGCCGTGTTGTTCACCCTCTCGATGGCCGTTTCCCGCCAGGGACTTTTCACCTTTTCCTCCCCCCTGCCTTTCGTCGTCGGAGCCGCGGGACTGCTGCTGTGCGTCCTTTTCTTCTGGCAGCAACGGCGGTCTTCCTTCCCCCTGCTTCCGCCCCCCCTCCTCCGGTCCTTGCCTCTGGTAACGGCCAACCTGGCCCAGTTCCTCGTGGGCATCGCCCTGATAATCGGCCTGGTCACCATCCCCCTGATGGCCAACACCGTCATGGGCCGCGATCCCTTCACCGGAGCTTTGTGGCTGCTGCGTCTCACCGTCGCCATCCCCGTCGGAGCCGTCCTCGGCGGCCTCCTTCTCCCCCTCCTGGGCGCCCGCCCCGTCACCGTCATCGGGCTGCTGCTGGCGGCGGCAGGACTGCTCATGGCCGGAAACTGGACCCTCGATATCGCCGACCCCTGGCTCACCATCCATCTGGCAATAGCCGGCCTGGGCTTCGGACTGGTCATTTCCCCCATCGCGGCTCACGCCCTCGACGCCGTATCCGGGGAATACCGGGCCGCCGTTGCCTCGCTGGTGGTGGTATCCCGGATGCTGGGGATGACCCTCGGCCTGGCTGCTCTCTCCGCTTGGGGCGTCGAGCACTTCCAGGCCCTGACATCGGGACTAGAACTGCCCCTGGCCCGACCCGGCGAGGATCTGTCCGAGGTCTCAGCCCGGGTTGCCGAGTACGACAGGCGGCTCACCGAAGCGGGATTGTCCCTCTTTCACAACTTCCTCCGCTCCGCCGCCGTAGTGTCCCTGCTGGCCATCCTCCCCTCCCTCCTCATGCGCCGGAGGGACCCGCCTCCTTTGCCGTGACCGCCCATTGCTCAAATGCCGTCCCAATGGCATGATTGACTGGTTTCGCGAACAGCATTTCGGCTAGGGTCAATCCTCATTGGCCGCCCGGATCACGCTCTCAGTTGAAGGCAACCAAGTGGAACTGAAGCCCCTAGGCAACACCGGCGTTATGGTCCCCGAAATCGGCCTGGGTACGTGGAAGTACACCGGCGGCGACGCGCCGTTGCAGCGGGGCATCGAGCTGGGCGCCTTCCTCATCGACACCGCGGAGATGTACCGCACCGAGGACGCCGTCGGACGGGCCGTCAGGGGAATCCGGGACCGGGTGTTCATCGCCACCAAGGTCCTGGGACGCCACCTGCGCTATGACGAAGTGCTCCGCGCCGCCGAGCAGAGCCTCCGCCTGCTGGACATCGACCGCATCGACCTGTACCAGGTCCACTGGCCCAACTCCCGCGTCCCCATCCAAGAGACCATGCGGGCCATGCAACACCTGGTGGACACCGGCCTGGTGCGCTACGTGGGCGTCAGCAACTTCTCCGTCCAGCAGCTTGCCGATGCCCAGGCCGCCCTGCCCCACCACCCCGTCGTCTCCAACCAGGTCCTCTACAACCTCCAGCGGAGAAACATCGAAAGGGACCTCCTGCCCTACTGCCAGCGGAACGATGTCACCGTCCTGGCCTACACCCCGCTGGCCGACGGAGACCTGGCCCCAACCCCGGCCGACTCCCGTGGGAAAGCTTCAGGATTGCGCCGCGCCGCCGGACGGTTGACCGGCCGCCGCCGCCAGTTGGACACCCTCCGTGCCGTCGCCCGGGAGTGCGGCAAGACCCCCGCCCAGGTCGCCCTGAACTGGTGCGTATCCCGCCCCAACGTCATTGCCATCCCCAAGTCCAACAGCGTCGCCCGCACCGAGGAAAACTGCGGCGCCTCCGGCTGGCGTCTCACCCCGGCCCAGCTGGAACAGCTCGACCGCGCCTTCCCCCCGTGACTCCTACCGCCCCCCGGGGCCTGCACCCCTTTTATGGTGCTCATACCGATTCCCTGTTCCTTGGAAACAATCCGCGGCTTGTGAAAATAACTCTGGCACCAAACCCGTCAGCAATGTGCGTTCCGAGTTAGTCGCAGTCAGACAGCCGGTAGGCGAGAGCAATTAATCTGATGAAGGAAGTTCCTGTGCGTTAAACCAAGCTCTGGTTAGGCTCGACAATTCTGCGGTCCGCGCTGTTCTTAACAATCGGACGTTTTCCATGGTTGAGCTATGAAGATCAAGGGATTCTTGTAATACGACGTGCAAAAGCTCGACCAATGTTCTCCGTCTTTGCAAGTGGTGAAACGCATTTAACCGAAGATCATCGATCAAAGCTTGGGCCTTGGAGTTCTCCAAAACCGGTAAGTCCGGCTTGGCCTGGATTCTCCCAGTTGCTAAATCAAACTCGAAACAGGTTTCTATTTGGGGAAGCGGGAACTCTTCACAAGGGTCAATATACCCATGGTTGGGCCACTTTTCACCCTTGAACTGATTACACGTGTGACAAACGAAGACCCAATTTACCCATTCATACACCAATTCTGGATACAACTTCTTGGGGCGGAAATGGTCTACTTCCCCTTTATCGACTTCCTCGCAATATGCACAAAGGCCGCCAAATGCTACTCGCAGGTCTTCATGGAACTCCCGCCAACGGCTATCCCGCGGCGGGTCGCCGACTTGTTCCCGGTAGTAATTAACCCAACGAGGCGTATACTCAACCCTGATTCGTTCTAACCCTGGCGGTTCAGGCCCACGGTCTACCCAGTGCATATTGGCTGAGACTTGCTTAACCAGCCTTATTCGGAAGCCCGGCGCAGGTCCTCTGCGAAACGCTCCAAAAGCCCAGACACCGGCCCATTTAGCAAATCCTTGCTAACGACTCGGCGTAGGCGGTCCAACTCCTCTTGTTCTTCCACTGTCAGCACTTCTTTGCGTTCCAATTCCTCCAACCGATTCAAGTGCCCTACCGTCTCCAAATCCGTCGGGCTCGGCACCTCCAAAAACCCACGCAGGATTTCATCGGATGTCCAACCGACGATATCCGTTTCATTGCTGGAGACCGTGACTTTTCCGTCGTCACCCCGTCGCAAAAGTTGGACTTGTCCCTGCTCAAGACCAGCCAGCATAAGGGGAGAATGCGTGGAGCAAAAAATTTGCAGGTTGGGAAAATGACGAGTCAAAGCCGGCAAAAGACGCCGTTGCCACGACGGATGCAGATGGGCGTCGATTTCATCGATGATCAAAATCCCGGGTTGTTCTCCAAGATCTTCGGGGAATTCATAAAATTCAGCATACCCGAGAAGAAAGCGGGCTATGCTATGCACAATTGACTGGGTTCCTTGGCTCAAAACATCGAAAGGCAATGGCCCAAAGGGAGTGTTCAATTGGGGGAGCAGCCCCGCCTGGTGATCGGCTTCTACGAAGCCCCGCCACTCTAATGGAAACCCTTCGGTAATTTCCGTAGCAACACAGAAAATCTGTTCGACGACGTTCCTATACCTCGGTTCTCCCTTTCTGTAAGCAGCGTAGTCCAAGTTCACCATCTTTTGCAGGACAGCGGTGTCGTTCACCAATGACGTGTCAGTCAGAATCAACTTCCTGCGCTTATCTAAAACGGGGTCATCAAAATCAGTTCTCTCCCGAATTATTCGCCGCGCTTTCTCCACTCCCACGTATCTCAACACCCAAGGTCGCTCCCGCAAAATCATTTCCAACTCTTCATCGACACGAGATTCAATGTCTTCCCCCACTGTGGGTCCCGTAGGACGATAGCCACTTCCGTGCCGTTGAGCCGGGATAAAACAGGTGTACCCTAGAAACTCGTAAGCACTTTTCAATTCCTCGATGCTAGATGGAAAACTTCCTTGAATTAGGCGCGCATCTTTGCCTGTGTCAAAGTTAAATTCCCACTCAGCGCCTTCAGAGCGGAGCATCTTGTACGGTAGAGTGAAGGGATAAACCAACAATTCCCCCAACACCCATAGTGCCGTCGATTTCCCCGAGTTATTGGGGCCGGTGAAGATATTGACGCGGTGGTCGAACTCAAACGTTATCTCGTCGAATGGGCCTACGCCAGTAAAGTGAAGGCTATTGATCGGCATCAGACGTGGCCCCCAAGTTTAAGTTGATCCCAACCCGGTGTTCTAGGGCATTATAAAGCAACACAATGCTCCGCCATGTTCTTGCTCTCGGCTGCAGGGCCCCGGTCCCAGGTTTCCTCAAATTTCGACTACCCCCCAACCCGCTCCACCAGCCGCCGCACCGCCTCCCGCGGTTCCCTCCGCAGGGGCGGGAAGTGGCTGAAGGCAATCGTCTCGTAGTCCAGCCCGGACAGCTTCTTAAGGGAGCGCATCGCCAGCTGGAACCGCTCCTCGTTCAGCGTGATGGGCGGGGTCAGCCGGCGGGCCAGCTTGTATTGCAGGGCATCCCCCACTATCACCGTCCCCTTCTCCGGCAGCAGCAGACCGATGCTCCCCCGGGTGTGCCCTGGAAGGTGGATCACCCGCACTTCCGTCCCGAAGGGAATCGCATCCCCGTCCTCCAGCCGGTCGTCCACCGCCACCGGACGCCCCATCAGCTTGGCGATCACCGGCGCCGTCATCTCTCCCAGCGGCCCCTCCGGCAGCACCGTGGGCATCGGCTCCTTTCCCTCGATGATCTCCGCCTCCGATTCATGGGCCGCCACCGCCACGTCCCGTCCGGCCACCAGTTGTCCCAGCCCTCCGGCGTGGTCCGGATGGTAGTGGGTCAAGGCCACCCGGGTCAGGTCCTCGGGAAAGACTCCCAGCCGCCGCAGCCCCCGCCAGATGACTGGCGCGCTCCCCGGCAGCCCAGCGTCCACCAGCAGCGCCTCCCCGTCCTCCACCAGCACCGTCACCCGCGCTCCGATGACCCGCAGTTGGAAAACCCCATCGGCAACCTGTATCGGCCTGTCCAGCATGACAATCTCAGGCCGGACCGCCATCCCCGGAAAAACGACTTCGGGGCGGTCCGCACTAACCATTCTAGCGCGAATCGCCCCTGTCTATTCGGACACACCCCAACGCATCCCTCAACCGGAAGCCCGCAGCTCGTCGCACCGGTCCGAGTCCGCCTGCGCCAGGTCCAATTGGTCGTTGAACAGGTAGGCCAGCGACCGCCGCCCGTAGTAGTTGTCGTCGGCGGGATTAAGCTCGATGGCCCGGGTCAGGTCTTCGATGGCTTTGTCGTACAACCCCAACTCGTAGTGGGACACTCCCCGGTTGAAGTAGGCATCGGCAAAGGAACCGTCCAGCTCGATGGCCCGGGTGTAGTTCTCAATCGCCTGGTCGTACACCCCGTTCCGGCTGTACCGGTTCCCCATATCGTTGAAACTCGCCGCGTCGGTGGGTTCCGGCGGCGGGCTGAATCGTGATGTCATGCCTGGAAACGTTGCAGACGGACGGCCTACATGACCGCCCGCACCAGCCCTCCGTCCACCAGGATGGTCGTGCCGGTGATGTAGCTGGACTTGCCCGATGCCAGGAAGCCCACCAGGTAGCCCAGTTCCTTGGGCTCGCCGATGCGTCCCACTGCCGTTTCCTCCGCCCGCGACGCCAGGCCCTCCTCCACCGAAATGCCCAGCTCGTTGGCCCGGTTGGTCACGTTGGACAGCATCCGCTCCGTCAGGATGGAACCCGGGCAGACGTTGTTCACCAGGATGCCGTCCCGGCCCACCTCGTCGGCCAGGCTCTTGGCGAAGGCCACCACGCCCATCCGCGTCGCGCCGGACAGGGCCAGGTTGGGAATAGGCTGGTAGACGGTGCTGGCCAAGATGTTGATGATCCGGCCGCCGCCCTGTTCCTTCAGGTGTGGAACGGCCTCCCGCGACATGCGGGCGAAGAAGTACAGCGAGCGCTGCACCGCCGTCTCCCACAGCTCCTCGGTGGCGTTGACCGACCGTGCCAGCGGGGGCCCGCCCGAGTTGTTGACCATGATGTCCAGCTGACCGTAGTGCTCGACGGTCTTGGCGATCAGGTCCTTGATGGTGTCGTAGCTTTCCAGGTCGCCGGCGTAGGTCATCACCTCGGCGCCCGTGGTGTCGCGGATCTCCGCCGCCGCTCGCTCCAGGCTCTCGCTGGTGCGGCTGCACATGGTGATCCGGCATCCCTCTTCGGCCAGCACCTCGGCGCTCGCCCGTCCCAAGCCCTGGCTCGCCCCGCCGATGATGGCTACCTTCCCTGTCAGTTCCAGGTCCATGCGGATAGTCTCCTTCACGCTGACCAGGAAAATACGGGGAAAGTCGCCCCCGGCGGCCAGCGCATCGGATTATATCACCCGTATCCCCGCACCGGAGACCGACCTTCTAAATCCAGGGGTTTGGGGGATGAATCCCCCAACGTGCCCTCGTCCTCAACCCTGTCACCCCGGGATCACAACCCGTCCTCCACCCTAACCCCGGCGTGTTCCTTCACCCCCTCCAGCAGGCTCCGGTAGCTGTACCAGTCCAGCACCTCCCCGTCAATGTAAAACGCCGGAGTCCCCCGCACGCCCAGCCTGCGGCCGTACTCCTTGTCCGCCTCCACCGTCTCCCGGTGGACCCGGTCTCGGGTACAGGCGTCGAACTCGGCCAGGTCCAGCCCCAGGCCCTGGGCCACTCCCCGCAGGTTGTCCGGCCCCATCCCCTCCCTTCGGGCCAGCAGGTCATACACACCGTTGTGGTACTCCATGAACATCCCCTGGTCCCGGGCGCACTCCGACGCTTCCGCCGCCGTCGTCGACTCCGGGCTCAGGAAGGGAAAATGCCGGTACTCGAACCGGGCTATCCCCTCGTCCATGATGTCCCGCTGCAGCAGCGGCAGCGTCTTCAACGCGAACTGGGCGCAGTACCCGCACTGAAAGTCCGCAAACTCCACGATCACCAGAATCTCCGGGTCAACAGCCCCGGCAACCTCGGGCGCCGCCTCCCCGCCGGCAGCAATCAACGCGTCTTCCTCCGTCATCGCTGCCGGACTCGCGCAGGCCAGGGCAAACAACCCCGCCGCTACTACCATTATTGAAAACAATAGAAAGGTGCCTTTCAAAGCCGCGCCACCCCTTCGGACAAAGTCCCTCCCGAGAGTATCCCGCAGCGAGTCCGCCCGCAAGCCCCCACTTCATCCAGGGGATTGGGGGATAATCCCCCAACGGCCCCCGGCTTCCTCCAGAACAGAAACGCCCTCCAACGCCAATGCTATACTTGACCATCCCTGTGCTTGTTCGTGCGGGCCTGGGCAAATCTTTGCCCAATGGAGAGTAATCATGCCGGCCGGTCAGGAACTCCTTAAACGCATAACAACCCGCTCCGACGTCTTTGGGGGCAAGCCGATTATCCGTGATATGCGGATTTCAGTAGAACTAGTCCTGAGCCTGTTGAGCCAGGGAGCGACCCAGGACGAACTCTTGGACGACTACCCGGACCTGGAACCGGAAGACATCCTTGCCTGCATCGCCTACGCCCACACCGTCATATCCGGCGACACCCTAGACGCTATATCGGTCAAAGGCCCGTGAGGTTTGTTGTAGACCGATGCGCGGGCCGCCGTCTCGCGGAATGGCTACGGAACAACGGTCACGACGTACTCGACGCCAACGACCTTGGTCCCGACCCTGGCGACAGGGCCTTGCTGGAACGAGCAGCAACTGAGAACCGCATCCTGATCACTGTCGATAAGGACTTTGGCGGACTCATTTACCTGCACGGACTCCCCCATGCTGGGCTGGTCCGGTTGCCCGACGTGAGAATGCCCCTCCGCATCGCTTTGGTTGACGACCTCATCGACCGTTACGGCCCAGCCCTTGAAGGTCGAGCCATACTTACGATTATAGGCGGCAGGGTCCGGATTTCTCGCCCACCGGAAGCCTGATAATGCCTCACTAAGGAGCCCCCCATGTCCTCTCCATCATCCGCCGTCTCCTCCGATCTGGCCCAGCAAATCGAAGCTGCCGCCGTCGAAATGGCCTGGGGAGCCGGAGACATCCTCTCCCGCAGCTTCCGCAGCCAGCTCACCATCGAATACAAGGACAAGAACAACCTGGACCCGGTGACCTCCGCCGACAAGGAGACCCAGCAGTACCTCGCCGATGCCATTTCCGCCCGCTTCCCCGATCACGGCATCTTGGGCGAGGAGACCTCAGCCGAGGACGAGTCCGACGACCCCGCCCCAGACATCCTCTGGGTCCTCGACCCCCTGGACGGCACCACCAACTTCCTCAACGGCCTGCCCGTCTACGCCTCATCCATCGGCGTCCTCCACCGGGGACGCCCCCTCGCCGGCGCCCTCTACCTCCCCTGGCCCAACCCTGATGGAGGCCTGGTTCTACACTGCCGCCGCGGCAACGGGTGCTTCGCCAACGACGACCCGGTGGAGGTGTTCGCCGCCGAAAAACCCGTCGGCAACCGACTGGTCGGGCTCCCCGGCTTCTTCCCCGTCACAACCCGGGTCAGGCAGGACTGGAAGGGTAGCCTGGGAGAGCCCCGCACCACCGGCAGCATCGCCTATGAGCTGGCCATGACTGCTATGGGGGCCATGCAGTACGCCGTCTTCGGCGCTCCCAGGATGTGGGACATGCTCGGCGGGGCCATCGCCGTCCAGGAAGCGAAGGGGACGGTGATGACCCGGTTCCGCGGCGAAAAATCCTGGCACCCCCTCGACTCCCTCGTGCCCGCCTGGGATGAGAAGCCCCCCAGCCTCAAGGAACTCCGCCGCTGGGTCGCCCCCCTGGTAGCCGGCAACCCCGACCTCGCCCCCCTCATCGCCCACAACCTCCGCCCCCGCTTCCGCCCCGTAGCCCAGGCCAAGCGCCTGGTGGGGAAACTGCGGCCAAGGAAAAGAACCGCCTAATCCACCAAAGGCTGATAGTCCGGCCCAGACATAGGCTCGTGCCCGTCCCAGCGGCTCCGCATCTCAACCAGCACCCGTTCGTGCGCCGGGGTTGGAGGCAGATTCACCCGCACCACCGAGGCTTGATATTCACCCGACGATTCGGCCATCGCCTCGGTTAGATCGTCCACCAAGTACCGAGGGGCCCACCCTAGCGCTTGGTAGTCGGTCGTTTGAATTTGCACCGCAAGCCCTGTCCTCGGATTAGTCAGCTCCATCGCAACGTATAAAGCCTCACGAGGCTGTAGGAACTTAATCCGCTCCTGAGAAACATCGTTGGTATGCCGCCACCCGTGCAGGAAGAACCGACAGACGAAACTGCCGTCCTCGTTCTTCACCAGCTTGGGAAAGACCTCGAATGAGTCCGTCATCCGGCGGCCCCCGTTCACTGCCAGCATTTGCATCGGGTCGGCGTGTTCGCCCAGGTCCAGGGCGCGCAGGTACTCCCCAAAATCAGGCCTCTTCGGAGAAAGCACCCGGTTCTGGAAAATCGGGAACAACTCCCCGGAACGGTACACACTCCCCATTTGGGGGAACCCCACAATCAGGTCGAAATGTGCCTCCCGTCTCGCCCTGTCCGCTCCCCGAATGTATCGGAACTCAAACTCCGAGTTTTCAACATCAGCATCCAACCGTCCCACGGGAAACCACTGACGGCTGGCTTCCCCGTCTTGCCAGGCAAGGTACAGAGTGCTTGTGGTCATGGCGACACTTCTACCAACAACTTCTTCAATTCCTGGCAATTATATTCCATTAACGCTATCGCAAACTCGCGGGATGCCTCCGACATCCAACCCTGCGGAACCCGTCTAACCACTTCAACAACTGTTCCAAGTTCTATCGATCCTACCCTTCGCAACGCTGACAAGAACAGGTCCGGGTACTCCCAGCAAACTAACCGGGCCAGTTGGAGAGGACTCGGACCGCGACGGTCAGTCTCAGACCAATAAATTCCTCCGTGACCCCGTTCGGAATACTTTCCAACCCCTTGTTCGGCCAGAATTAGCTCTCTCCGATTATCCGTTAGCTCTCGTCCCAACGAAGAAGCATGGTCGAATGTCGGCGCAACCTCAAAGACGTACCCTTCCCCTCGGAACGATGAGATAACTCCCCAATTCTCATGGTGGCGATCGGTATTCCCGATAACAGCATCCAACACCACGTGTCCACAATGCCGCTCTGCGGCTTGGCGCCTATGCGACTCTGTGAAGAAAAACGGGTCTGTCCCTTCCACTATGTTTCGGAAAGTATGTTGGCCCTGACCGAACCTTAATTCAGGGTCATACTCCTCCAAGGCCGAAGCCAAAATCTCATTTCCATGAATCAGTTCGGCATCATTTGCGAGAAAGGATTCCGAGACCGTCCCTAGCTCCACCGCTGAACCCGTTTGACCCGGCTCAAGCTCCGCCAACTCCACCCTGGCGTGCGGAATTTCCAGCAGTCCAGCCACTTCCGCAGCTATCTTCTCCGCCCAATGCTCCCCAGTGTTTTCCCGCGGAAACTTGAACAGCCACAACGACTCGTCCTGTTCCGGTTCTTGATACCAGAATTTGTCCTTGGTACCCATCGGTTCCCGGTCGACGGCCCACTCCGGATCAACTTTCATTATCGGGAAATACTCACTCATCCCCAACCCCGTGAACCAGGAGAATCCCCAACCGCAAAAGGCCCGCCGCTCCTCCAGCGCCGGGCCTCTCTCATAACTCTAACCGACGTTGCGGGATAATCCCCGCGCCGGAACGCCTCCTAAACCCGCCCCTCCAGCAGCAGAGTAACCACCTGCGGAGCCAGCGCCTGCGCCCGCTCCTCCAGCGCCGGCCCATTCACGTTGGTTATCGGATGGGGACACACCAGGTAGGGAAAGTCCGGCACACCCATCAGACGGGTATAGGCCCGAGCCGTGGTGGTGAACACCGAAGTTATTATCGTCGCCGTGGGCATCCCCTGCTGCTCCAGGGTGATTCCGTCGTGCAAACTGCCCGACGAGCAGCCCCCTCAATCCCCCACCCCCGCGATCACCACGTCGCAGTGCCGGTGCAGGTCCGCCACGATCTCCGGTACCGGCGGCAGCGACGCCGAATGCTTCTTCGCGTAGAAGACGTTGGAGAACTCGTACTGCTCGCTGAGGATTCGCGCGATGGCGTGCAGGATGACGTCCGAGTTGGCCTTGGAGTTGTCCAGCAGACCCAGCCGCAGCCCCCGCAGGTCCGTCGGACGCGGCGACAGGTCCAGGTTCACCAGCCCGGGATCGGCCCCCGTCGGGTCTACCAGTTGGATAGAAGCAGTGGTCATCGGTACCTCCCTTGGATCGTTGCGGGTGCGGTTCTATGCCTGCGGATCGTTGATCTTCGCTGTGGCGGCCACCAGGCCGTAGTAGTTCATTATAAGCTCGCTGTAAATGCCGCTGTTCCCCCCCGCCTTCACTATCAGGATGTCCTCCGGATGGTCGGCGGCGTACACCTTGTCCTCGTAGTCCCCGGGCTGTATCTCCCCGTTGATGTAGCCCAGCTCCTTCAGCTGCCCCCGGGAGCGGAAGGCCTTCTCCTGCAGGTACTTCTGCATCGCCGGACGGTCCCAGCCCAGGCGGCCCAGCAGCTCCGAATGCCAGTGTCCCACGATCCAGAACCACTTGATGTTCCGCCCGAAGTAAATCGCCAATCCGTGGGATGCCATTCCCTCGGCGATGGAGTCCATCAGGCTCTCGCCGGTGGCCCCGTACCGGTTGCCCAGCATCTCCGGGTCCTGTATGGACGCCACCGTCACCGTCGAGTCCTCGGGCTTGAAGCCTTGGGAAACGTGGAAGGGCTCCCAGGGACTGTTCTCCTCGTCCTCCCCGAAGCAGACCCCGTGCTTCCCCAGCGACCCCATGCACCCCCGGTCCAGCACCCCCGGCCGCTGCTCGAAGACGTTGATCAGGATCAGGCGGATGGCCCGTCCGATGGTCGCGTTGGCCCGGTTGCCGGGACTGAACAGGTTGTCCGTGCAGTTCAGGCCCAGCTTGTGGCGGATGGGCCCGTTGATCAGGGTCAGCACCCCCACCGAGTTGGTCACCGCCGAAAGCTCGTGGATGCAGTTGGGGTCGTGGTCGAACAGCGCCTGCATCGTCGCCAGCACCACGGGAAAATACTCTGGAAGGCACCCCGCCATCACCGTGTTGGCGGCGGCCTGTTCGGCGGTCAAGACCCGACGCCGCACCGGCACCTCCCCCAGGATGTGGTCCGGCTCCAGCCTCGCGTAGTCCAGCATCTGCCGGACCCGGTCTACCGTCGGCGGCACCACCGGCAGACCGTCGGTCCAACCCCGCCGGAAACATTCATCAACCGCGTCTACGGCGCTGACTTCGTGAATCGGTGACCTGCCGGATGTCGTCATGGAAAGTCCTTGAATCGGAATACAGAGCCGCCGCCCTGCGGCCAACCTGCGGCGAAATTGTACCAAGCCCCCCATCCATCCTCAACAACGCTCACCGCCAACCCTAGGGCCTTTCGATTCTCCCTGCCCCCTTGAGGGGAAAGGGCCTGCCCCCACGCAGGTGGGGAACCCCGGCCATTCCTACCCTCAAGGACGGCAACCGGAGCAAACCCTCCCCCCGTCGTCCCTGCGGAGGCAGGGACCCATCAGCCTTCCCGGGAACCACCTCGGACAACGCAAGACCAGCCATGTCCCCCACCCATCTCCCCCACACACGCGGGGGCGGGGGTTAGGATGGGGGTGAAAAACCCACCCCACAACCCTGCCGCAAATTGCAGTCGCCCCACTGGCAAAACACCCAAAGATTGGTGCTATTCCTTGGCGCACTTCTAACCCTCCCATCAACTATTGAATGATGCAAGCGCCTGCCTCAAAAATCCCTCGCCCCTGACGGAGCAATATCCTGCCCCGCCCCAACATCCCGGGGGTTTGGGGGATGAATCCCCCAACGTGCCCCGTCCCCGCGCTTTTCGATCCTTGTCAGACTCCCGCCGTTGACACATTTCCGTCGCCTCTTTAAGGTTAGTCCCAACCCGTAACCCCCAAGCCCGCAAGGAGAATCCATGCCCGAAACTCCCCTCTTCCCCGTCACCGTCGTCGGGAGCTGGCCCCGTTCCACCGGCCTCGTCCGCGCCCTCCGCAGCAAGGAGGCCGGGGAGATTACCCTGGACCAGTTCAACTCCGTGGCCGACGGCGAGGTACTGGACTGCATCCGCGCCCAGGAGGAAGCCGGCGTCGACATCATCAGCGACGGGGAGCAGCGCCGCGACAACTTCTACTCCTTCGCCGTCGACAAGCTCACCGGAATGCAGCTGATGAAGGTATCCGAGCTTCTCGACTACTCCCGCGACCGGGCCCGCATGGAGGAGGTCCTCCGCGCCCTGGACGTGCCCTCCTTCGCCATCAAGAGCCCTATCGTCGTCGACCGCATCGGCAAGCGCAACGGCCTCGCCCTCGACGAGCTGGCCTTCATGCGCGAGCACACCGACCGGCAGATCAAGATTCCCCTGCCCGGCCCCTACATGCTCACCCGCTCCAGTTGGTTCGAGGGCCTGTCCGACCAGGTCTACCCCAGCCCCGAGGACCTGGCCGCCGACGTTGTCGCCATCCTCCGCGAGGAGATAGTCGCCCTCCGCGACCAGGGCTGCGACTTCGTGCAGCTCGACGAGCCCATCCTCAGCCAGGTCGTCTTTGGCGAGGAGAGCACCGAGACCTTCATGTGCGCCGCCCTGCCCAACCGCCGCGACCCCACCGACGAGCTGGAGCTGGCCGTCCGCCTGATGAACCAGACCACCGAGGGCATCACCGGAATCCGCACCGGCGTCCACATCTGCCGGGGCAACTGGAGCCGCCGCGAGGAGGTCCTCCTCACCGGCAACTACGGCCCAATGCTCCCCTACCTCACCCAGATGAACATTGACCAGCTTGTCCTGGAGTGCGCCACCCCCCGCGCCGGCGAGATGGAGGTCTTCAAGGAGTATTCCAACGAAAAGGAAATCGGTTTCGGCGTCGTCAACCCCCGCACCGACGAAATCGAACCGCCGGAGCAGATTGTCGCCCGCGTCAAAGAGCTTCTCCAGTACTTCGACCCGGACAAGATCTACCTCAACCCCGACTGCGGCTTCGGCACCTTCGCCGAGCGCAACGTCAACACCCACCAGGTCGCCACCGAAAAGATGCGGACCATAACCGAGGCCGCCCAGCAGCTCCGGGCGGAGTACCAGTAGTCTCCCCAGCCTGTCATCGAAGACGGGAGATGTACATCTATGAAGGGAAAGACAATGAAAGGGCTTGGTCTGTGGTGCCTTTTGGTGTTCGTCGCGGCGGCCATTTCGCTGGCTTGCAGCCAGGAAGTGTCACAGCGCGAGACAGCCGCGCCAACCGGCGCTGATGTGCCCACGGCTGCCGTTGCCCCAAATCTGCCGACCGAGGCGCCCACCGCTGCCGCTGCCACAGGTCTGCCGGCCGTTGCGCCGGTTACGGAAGCCGTCACACCGATGCCTGCGGCCATTTCGACGGAAGCCCCCACGCCCACCGCTGCGGCCAGGGCTGAGTCACGAACTGGCGGGGCGAGCGGGGGATTGATGATACTGGGTTCCCATTCGGCAGCTGCGCCGTCCGGGCCTGGATCGGGCTCCATCGGCGGATTGAGTCTATCGCCGCTCCCCCAGACAATGGCGGCAGAGGGCAGCCTGACGGTTTCCGCTGTCGGTACGGTCACCGTAGCTCCCGATGAGGCTTACGTGGTTGTGATTCCCGAAAGGGACTATGGCCCTTCCGGACCGGAGCAGTTGTCCCTGGAAGACCGCCAGGATATTCTGGCGAACCTGGCCGCAATCGGTTTCAACGAGGAAGCCGTCGATTTCGAACACCTGGGCCGGTACGAACCTTCGATCGTCTCCGTTGAGGTGGAGGTCGACGATTTCGCCGGTACAGGCGACGCCATAGTGGATGCGATAGAGAAAATCGTAAGACGGTCCGAATCCTTTGGCGTAAGGTTCGGTCTGTCCGAAGAAAACTGTGACCAGGCCCTGTCCCTGGCACGCCGGGAGGCGGTGCCCCGGGCCGGAGAAACCGCCGGTGACCTGGCTGACGCCCTGGACCTGGAACTGGGCGAGGTGATCGGCGCCCTGGAGTACCCACTGCAGAACGTCCCATTTGTTTATCCCGGCGCCGACCTCAACGCCTGCACCGGACCGACCCCCTCCAGGTATGCCGCGTTGCTCCCCTTCGATTCCGAACCGGAGGTGGAAGTTTCTGTGGGATTGCAGGTGTCCTACCGCATCCGGTAGAAGTCGGCGGCTTGGGTCTATTCCGGTGTGAAGCACTGGTTAGGCGAATAGTGTTACAGCGACGGCTTACTGATAAGACGGCTTACCAAAAGGTAATTGCGCGACCAGGTTGGACCAGGAACATCCCGCCATGACTCATACGTGGCCGAAAAGGAGCAGAAAATGACCGAGCAGCAGAACCTCAACGGCCTCCCCCGCGAAAAGCTGGCCGAAGTCCTCGATTCCTTCCGCGACCCCGACGTCTTCAACGCCGTCACCGGCCCCTGGAAGTCCCGCGTCGTCTGGCAGGACGGGATGCGGGCCCGCGCCTACATGCGCAACCACCAGGTTGACATGGACGAGCCCGGCGACCTCACTGCCACCGACGTCGCTGCCTCCGCCCACGAGCAGCTTCTCTCCGCCATCGGCAGCTGCATGACCGTCGGATTCGTCGTCAACGCCACCAAGCAGGGCGTCCGCATCCACGACCTGGAGATTGCCGTCGAGGGCTACTTCGACAACATCCGCAAGTGGGCCGGCGTCGAGGACGAGGGCAACCCCGGCTACGGCCGCATCTCCGCCAAGTGCTTCGTCCGCGCCGACGCCGATGAGGACGTGCTGCGCGAAATCTGGCGCCTGGCCGTCGAGGGCTCCCCAGTCACCCAGTCCGTCGCCCACTCAACCGCCGTCGAGACCGACTTCGAAATGGTCGGCTAGGGATGGCTGGATAAGGATGGCTAACTGGTGACCACCTTCGTTTCCGCCGACTGGGTATCCGAGCATATCGGCCGCCCGGGGTATCTCATCATCGACCCCCGGTCGGCCATGCGCTACCTCATGGGCCACCTGCGGGGAGCGGTCAGCCTTCCCTTCAAGAAGCTCCAGGGCCCCGACGGACGCCTCGGCCCGCCGGAGCAGCTTGCCGCCGCCTTCGGAGACGTGGGACTGGGCGACGATGTCGTCCCCATCCTCTACGACCACCAGGACGGCCGCAACGCCGCCATGGCCGCCTGGGTCCTGGAATACCTGGGCCGCACCGACACCCACATAATGCACCCACTCTTCGAGACCTGGAAGGAACAGGGCCGCGAGGTCCTCTACCGCCCCGTCCCCACCGAGCCTCAACCCTTCACCGTGCGCCTCAACCCCTCCATCCGGGCCACGCTGGAAGACGCGGCCAACCCCGCTGGAGCCACCCTTCTTGACACCCGCTCCCCCGAGGAATTCGGCGGACAGGTGGAAATGGACCACCGCCCCGGACACATCCCCAACGCTGTCAACCTCCCCCACCTGGCAATGACCGGCTCCAACGGCGGCCTCCTCATCGACTCCGCCCTGCTCCGGGAAAAGCTCTCCGCCGCCGGCATCGCACCCCAGGACCAGGTCATCGCCTACTGCCGCAGTGGAGTCCGCGCCTCCCTGGCCTACCTCTCCATGAAGCAGGCCGGCTACAACATCCGCCTCTACGACGGCTCCTACGCCGAATGGATGGACAGCGGTATGAGGGTGATGCGACCACTGCACGATTGACTGGAATGCCAAATTCCGCCACAGAAACACATAGTCTAGGAGCGAGGATGCTAGCTTTTCTCCGTATCCTGATTTCACGGTTATGGTCATCGGAGAAGCAGTCTTCAAACGTAGAGAAGACGTCCACGGCCGCTAAGGATGATAGGGCTGCGCTCGAGGAGTTTTATGCAGCCACGAACGGATCCAACTGGAAGAACCATGAAAACTGGCTAAGCGATTCTCCAATCGGGGATTGGTACGGTGTGTCTACTGACACCGACGGGCGTGTCGCGGGACTGTATCTCGAAAGCAACCAATTGAGCGGGACGATACCGCCGGAACTGGGCCACCTGACCAACTTGGAAGAGCTGTTGCTAGCAGAAAACCAACTAAGCGACGTGATACCGCCGGAACTGGGCCGCCTTTCCCGTCTGAGTTGGCTGGAAATCGCCTTTAACCAGTTGAGCGGGGAGATACCAGCAGAATTAGGCAACCTAACCAACCTGGAAAAGCTGTACCTCCACGACAACCAACTGAATGGTGTAATCCCCACCGAATTGTGCCGCCTGTCGCACCTTGAGGAATTATCCCTCGGTGCCAACCAACTGGGCGGGCAAATCCCGCCGTGTCTTGGAGGCCTCCTCCACCTGAGGATGCTGATACTTTATGGCAACAACCTTGCCGGGGAGATACCGGTGGAACTGGGCAGTCTCAGGCACTTAAGACAACTCCACCTCGCCGACAACCGCCTGAGCGGAAAGATACCACCCGAACTGGGCCGCCTTTCCTACCTGGAAGAATTGTGGCTCACTAACAATCGGTTGAGCGGAGAGATACCTCCAGAGTTGGGCAACTTAACCAACCTCGAAGTGCTGTCCCTCCAAGACAACCAATTGACCGGCGTGATACCTGCGGAACTGCGCTACGTGCCAGAGAATTTCTTCGACGAGCCGTGATGACTGTGGAAATCTAAGGATGGCCGGGCAACTCACGGCCCGAGTCACGGCTAGTACAGCGACCCGTCTTCCATCAGCGCCTGCACGTCCGAGTCCGCCATTCCCAGCAACTCCCGGAAAACGTAGCCGTTGTCCTCGCCGATGTTGCTGTACTCCCCGAACTCCATCGGTGTGCCCGACAGCCTGGCCGGCGTTGACCACGCGATGCTCTCCCCCTTCTCCCACTCCCAGGCCGGAGTCCCCCGCTCCGCCGTGTAGTAGGGCGATGGCCGGTAGAACTCCCGCGCCGCCAGGTGCTCGTTGGCGAACAGGTCCTGCCCCTGGGAAACGATGCTGGCCGGCACCCCCTCCCGCTGCAGCCGCTCCATCGCTTCTTCGGCGGATAGCTGGCCCGTCCACTCGGCAATCAGCCCGTCCAGCCGGTCCTGGTCCGCCAGCCGCCCTTCCGCGGATGCAAACTCCGCCTCATCCGACCAATCGGGATGGCCCGTCGCCCGCCGGAAACCCTCCCACTGATCGTCGCTGGTCACCGCGATGGCGCACCACCGGTCCTCGCCGAGGCAGGGATAGACCCCGTGGGGCGCCCACTCCGGGTGGCGGTTCCCCCGGCGCTCCGGCAGCCGCCCGTTCACCTGGTAGTCCAGGATAGCCGGCCCCGCCGTCACCGCCCCCGACTTGAAGATGGACGATTCCAGCGTCACCGGCTCCCCGGTCATCTGCCGCCGCATCAGCGCCCCGATGACCGCCGCCGGCTGGAAAACCCCGGTGTGATAGTCGGAGTAGGAAGTGTTGATTGCCGATGGCGGCGTACCCTCGTCCCCGGTCATCAGCGACACCCCGCCCATGTGCTGCACCAGGATCCCGTAGGACTTGTAGGTGTAGTAGGGCCCGATGCCCCCCAGTCCCGTCTGCCACATGATGATTATGTCGGGCCGCAGCCGCCGCACCTCGGGAAAATCTATCCCCCAACGGTCGAGAATGTTCCGCCGGAAGTTGGTCATGAACACGTCGCTGATCTTCACCAGCTCGCGGAACACCTCCAGCCCGCCCGGCGTCCGCACGTCAATGGTTATCCGCCTCTTGCCCCGCTGGAACTCAGGCTGACCCGCCCCCCGGGACCAAGCCGGGATGAACGCCATCTCGTCCAGCACCTTGTTGGTTTCCACCTTGATTACCTCGGCCCCCAGCGACGCCAGCAGCCGGCCGGTCAGCGGCAGCGCCACGTAGGGCCCCAGCTCCAGGACTCTTACCCCGGCCAGCGCGGCATTAGCGGCCACCTAGATCACCCCCTCCCGGCGCAGCTCTTCCATCTCCCCCTCCGTCAGTCCCAGCTCCCCGCCGTAGATTTCCCGGTTGTCCTGCCCCAGCCTGGGAGCGGATTCCGTTGCCGGGGACACCTCGTCGCTGTCGAACACCCCCAGCGGATACTGGAGGCTGCCGGTGGACGGGTGTTCCAGCCCGAACCAGAAGTTGCTCTCCTCCAGTTGCGGGTCTGCCAGCAGGTCCGAGACCGTGTTCACTGGAATGAACACCAGGTTGCGGCGCTGCCCCTCGTGGAACAGCTCCTCGCTGGTGAAACGGGTGGTGAAGTCCACCACCAGGGCAGTGATGATGTCGTTGTGCGGCGCCCGGTCCTGGTTGCCACCCCGGTAGGCGTCATTCAGCACCTCCCCGTTTCCCGTCACCTCGTAGATCCACTCCGCCAGCGTGTCCCACTCCCGCGGCGTGATGATCCCCGCCGAAATCCACCCGTCCGCACTGGGATAGGCCCCCAGCGGGATCACCAGGTTCGAGGTGGCCCCCACCCGGGTCACATTCTGACCCAGCTGCATCCACGCCAGGGCCGGATGCGCGTCGGTGTAGTAGGTAATCAGCGCCTCCTGGAGGGATACGTCAATGTACTGTCCCTCGCCGCCCGCCATGTCCCGGTGGTACAGCGCCGCCAGGATGGCCGCCGCCGCGTACTGTGCCCCCGGAAAGTGGGACTGATCGTTCCCCTGCCGCATGGGAGGGCCATCCGGCTCCCCGGTAATCTGCATGAACCCGCTGGCCGCCAGCGCGACCAGGTCCGAGGACTGGTAGTCCCGCCACGGCCCCGTCTGCCCGAAGGGAGTCACCGATGCCATTACCAGTCCCGGATTAGTCTCCCGCAGCGCCTCGTATCCCAGCCCCAGCGAGTCCATGTATCCCGGCGCGAAGCTCTCCAGCACCACGTCCGCTCCCGCCGCCAGCCGCCGGAAGAGCTCCTGCCCCCGCTGCCTGGACAGGTCCAGGGTGACGGAACGCTTGTTGGTGTTGTAGAACAGGAAATAGAGGCTGTGCTCGGTTCCCGGTTCGTCGCCCGCGAATGGCCCCCTGGTCCGGGAGGAGTCCCCTCCTACCGGCTCCACGCGCACCACGTCCGCTCCGTAGTCCGCCAGCAGCTTGCCGCAGAACACCGCCTCCGGCCCGCTCAGGTCCAGCACCCGGTACGGCGGCAGCAGTCGTCCTTCCTGTGGCATTGGCATCGGCATGAGCGTGCCCGGATTGTAGGCAGTCCCCGCCGCAACGTCAACGGAAACGAAACTGTTCCCAACCGGCCCAACCCCGCCGGCAGGTGCGGAAAATGCGGCGTCAAATCGTAGCCATGTCCATCCCTTGTGCTAGAATGGGCCATCCGCGACCCCGACCCCCCCTAGACCGCAACTCTTGCTCCCCAAGGAGGCTCCCATGCCAGCAGCCAACAGCCCCACCGCCCGGCTATGCCGGTGGGCGGACGAGACCGGATACCAGGACATCCCCGAAGAGGTCCGCCAGGAATCGGTCACCCTCCTTTACGACCAGTTGGGAGGGATGATCGCCAGCGCGACCCTGCCCTCCTGCCGCCCGGTCGCCGGCCTGGCGGCCCGTCTCGGCGGCTCTGGCGAGTGCAGCATCGTCGGACTGCCCCTGCGGACATCCGTCACCAACGCCGCCTTGGCCAACGGCACCATCGCCCACGGCGACGAGGTGGACTCCACCGGCCAGCAGGGGACGGGACACTACGCCGCCACCACCGTTCCCGCCGCCGTGGCCATGGCCCAGCACGTTGGGTCCAGCGGCCAGGATTTTATGCGTGCCTTGACCCTTGGTTCCGAGGTAGCCGCCCGCTTCCAGAGCGTCCTCGGCCACTACGGCACCCGCCCCGAGTTCGTCGGCAGCGTCGGCGGCACCATGGGCGCGGCCGTCAGCGCCGGCCTGTTGTTGGGACTGGACGAGGACCAGATGGAAAACGCCCTGGCCCTGGCCGCCTCCGGGGCCTGCGGCCTGTCCAGCCACCACCAGGACGACACCCACCAGATCAAGTCCCTTAACCACGGCCGCGCCGCCGAGGCTGCCGTCGTCTCCGCCCTGCTGGCCCAGGACGGCTTCCGCGGCCCCCGCGAGGTGATGACCACCGAGCACGGCTTCTTCGACGCCTTCCTGGGACTGCCCGGCGCTGGCCACGACGTGATGACCGGCCTGGGCGACGAGTACCTGATGCGCGAGGTGGCCTACAAGCGCTATCCGGTCGGCGGCCCCGACCAGACTCCCCTGTACGCCTTCCTGCAGTTGATGCGGGCCAACGAGTTCACCGCCGACGACATCGAGCAGATCGAGGTGTCCGTTTCCGAGTCGGCCTTCCACACCGTCAAGACCAACCACCACCCGTCGGTCCACATGGAAACGGTCCTGACCCTGGCCGCGGTCTACGGGGACATCACCTTCAACCACATCCACGACCCGTCCTACCTGCAGGACCCCCGCTGCGCGTCCTTCCAGGACCGGGCCCGCATCCTCATCATCCCCCGCGCCGGCCGGGCCAGCCAAGGCGCCCGCCTGGAAATGGGCATCACCGTCCGCACCCGGGACGGAGAGGCCGTAACCCAAGACCTGCGCTACCCCCTGATGACCGAGGACGAGATAAAGCAGAAGTTCCGCACCCTCGTCGGCCTGCGGGTCAACTCAGACCGGGCCCTGGACTTGGAAAACAGTCTCCTGGCAGTGGGAGAGTCGGACAACGTCACTCCCCTCTTCCAGCGGCTGGAAATCGAAGAGGGGTGACAACAATGTTGACGGGACCCGAATGGGTCCCGTCAAGAGGTTCAGATCTCTGGATTCGTGCATGTCACAGGGTTACGTCCGGCTGGAGTCTCGAACCTCTTATACTCCCCTGGACGAGAGGTACATCAGCCCGGTGAACACGGCTGCGGCCAACGCGCTTCCAATGGTGAGCAATGCGGCGGTGATTACGGAAACCCGTTTGACCAGCCACCAGGCCCCCTCCACCCGTGCTGCCTGCCCCTCCAAACGTCCCAACCGTTCCTTTACGTCGCCAACATCACTCTCTAGGGCCGCGATCCGATCATCGTCAGGCGACATCGCTGGTCGCCCTGTCCAGGCTGTTCATCCAATCCAAGAACTCTTGTATGTTCTTGGCCGTAGGAAAGCTCACATCTACCGACCGGACGACCAGCTCAATGGATTCCGCCCCGAATTGCTTCTTCACCACGTTTTCGAGACTGTTCAGCGCCTTCTCCGGGCTGTCCCCACGGCCTGAGGCGTCGTGGGTCAAGGCCCTTGCATACCACATCTTGCCGTTGTTGCTGTTCCTGACGCTGACAGGAACCAATTGCACCATCATGTCGCCCCCCTTGCGTCCCGCGCCGTGCCGCCTGTGGAATCCCATGGTACCGAGGGACTGCTGGATTGTCAGCCCCGCATCGTCGTCCGTAGTTACGCCGCCGCGCCCCCTAATCCCCCCCGCTGGCCTGCGGAGACGGCTCGGGCGGGGCTTCCCGCCGGATGGATACCGGCACCCGCTGGAATAAGGCCACCGCCGCTCCAGCCAGCACAATCCACACCACGATCATCGCCGCCGCTCGGAATCCCTGCTGGTAATAGGGCTGGGCGTCCACCGCCGACATCATCTCCACCGTCGCTGGCAGGCTGATCCCCAGCACCATCGCCGCCAGCGTCGTCCCCACTGTGTGCCCCATCTGCCGCGTCGTCTCCAGCATCCCCGATGCGAAGCTCCGGTTCTCCGGCAGCGTGTTCATCACCAGCGCGTTGTATGGGGAGATGAACAACGCCGTCCCCACCGACGCCGGAAGGAGCAGGATGGGCAGCCCCCAGATGGGCACCCGCGCCGCAAACAACGCAATCCCCGCAATCCCCGTTGCCACCAGCACTAGGGACAGCGGCCCCAGCCAGCGCGGGTTGTACCGGTCGTAGATCAGCCCGGCCAGGGGAGGAATCCACAGCCCGAAGCTCTGGTGGCACAGCAGCACCGTGGACACCACGATGGGAGAGTATCCCAGTCCGTCCTCCACCACTATCGGCACCAGCGTGAACACCGTCAGCATCGACAGATGGAAGGTCGTGTTGCTGAACAACGCCATGGAGAAATACTTGCGCCTGAAGTACCGGAAGTCCAGGAAGGGTTCCCGGCTCATCGACTGCACCACGAAGAACAGCCCGAACAGCGCCAGCGTCAGCAGGTGCATCGGAATGTGATACCCCCGCGCCTCCGGCGTCGTGAACGACTCCGCCCCGTCGTGCAGGTGCGAGCCGGACAGCACGAACACCGCCAGCGTCGCCACCAGCAGCGCCGCGCTGGGATAGTTGATGTTGACCCCCTCCCGTTCTTCCGCTCTCTGCCTCTCCCTGTGCTTCAGGATGGGATAGCTGAACCACAGGGCGATGATCCCGATGACCACCGCCAGCACGAACACCAGCCGCCAGTCGAACCACTCCAGGAACACCCCGTACAGCACCACCCCCAGCAGCGTTCCGATCCGCGACGCCGTCACCGGAACAGCGAAGGCCCTCCCCCGCTCGTTGGGCTCGAACACCATCGCCAGCATCGCGTTCCCGTTGGACGTGATCAGCGCCCCGCCGAACCCGCCGATACCGCTCCAGACGATGAGTTGGAGCAGGCTCTGGGACGTGGCCGCCAGCAGGTTCCCCACCGTCATCACCAGCAGCCCGGTGAAGAACACCTGGATGTGCCCGTACTTCTCCCCGAGCCGGGCCGCCAGGAAAACAGTGCTGCCCAGCACCAGCAGCCGGATGATCACCGACCATGACGCATCGTCCACGTCCACGGCGAAGTAGTCGGCCACCGATGGGATGGTCAGGGTGATGGGAATGAAGGTGGCCTGGACCAGCAGGTGTCCGAAGGCCAGCGCGAACAGCGTCGCCTTCCGCTGCTCGGAGGAGCCCAGTTCCTTGAAGTCCCCGACGAAGTTCAGCCGCCGGACAATCAGGGTCAACGCGTACAAGGTTTAGTCACCCGCTCCCAGGCCGTTTCGGCCCCATGTTAACCCGAGCCCTTCCTTTCCACAACCGGCGTTCCGGGAGGATCAATCCGTCCTCGCCCCCGCGGCCGCCAGCACCTCCCGCCGCTCCGGCCGCCGCGCCAGCAGCATCAGGCACATCGCCATCCCCTGCACCGCCGCGGAGAACAGGATCAGGATCGTATAGCTTCCCGTCACGTCGTACACCACCGGCCCCACTATCTGACCCAGTCCCAGCCCACCGGCTTCGAAGGGACGCATCGCTCCGGCGATGGCCCCGTAGGAGTTGCGCCCGAAATAGTCGGCTAGCACCATGTACAGCAGCACTTCCAGCGCACTGTGGAACAGCCCCCAGAACACCCCGAAGGTGTACGCCGCTACCAGCGAGTCCACCTCCAGCAATGCCAGCGTCGCCACTGCTGCCACCGCCATGGCCCCCACGATGCACCAGCGGGGGGTCAGCTTCCCCGCCACCTGCCCCCACACCAGGCTGCTCAACGCCAGGAAGGTGCTCACGCTCAGCACCCCCGCCGCCTGCGGAGTCGTCAACCCCGCGAACTCGTGCAGGTAGGGCACCAGGCTGAACCCTAGGCCCGAGCTCCCCGTCACGTTCAGGAATGCCACCATCGAGACCATCCAGAAGGCCCGGGTCCGCATCGCCTCCCGGGATGTCCAGCTCACCTCCGCTACCGCCTGCACCGCAGTCCCACTGGCCGGACCGTGTCCTCCCCGTCCCGGTGAAACGGTCTCGGACGTCCCCACAGTGGGCGAAGCACGCGCCCCGTCGGGCAGCAGGCCGATATCCTCCGGCCGCCGCCGCATGATGATAATCATGGGAATCGACAGGAACAGGCTGAAGATTCCCAGCAGGCGGAAGGCCGCCCGCCAGTCCGCCAGCACGGCGATAACCGAGACGGCCTGGATGATCAGCGCCCCGCTGATGGGGCGGTAGACGCCGGTTATCGCCAGCGCCATGTTGCGCCGACGGTTGAAGAAGTTCACCGCCATGGTGCGTGGCACCACCCCGATCAGGAAGGGCTGGCTCACCGCCCTTCCGATGACCGCCGCCAGAAAGAACTGCCACGCCGCGTTCACCCCGCCGATGGCCACCATCGACAGGCCCAGGACGATCACCCCAATGGGCATCAGCCAGCGCGGTCCGTATCGGTCCGCCAGCCGCCCCGCGAAGGGAGCGAACACCCCCGACATCCACACCCCGCAGCTTGACGATAGGCCGATGCTGGTACGGGGCCAGTTGGTGTCCTCCAGGATGTAGCTCTGCACTCCCCCCAGCACCACGCCCGCCACCGCCGTCGCCACGAAGGCGCCCGTGCCCGAAAGCCCGAGCACCAGCCAGCCGTAGTAAAAGGGAGTGTTGGGACGCCAGTTCAGCAGCCCCCGCCGGCCAGCGCCCTCAGACAAGTTGCCTCATTTGGGCGTGAAGGAGGCGGGCGTTTTGACAAGAGAAAGAGGACGCCATAGGTCTGCCCCTTATATCAGACCCCTTGCCCCGGAACAAGCGGCGCTGGATACAACCACCAAGCCTCTTCTGCTAACATGACCCTATGACTGGAAAAGGAGACGCCGAATCTTGACCGCTCAACCCGTACCCCCTCTTCCCGACCCGGTTGAACCCGGTCGGCAAACCCCCGAGCACCGTCGGGCCATCAGCCGCCGGTTCATCATCCAGGCCCGCAACGAGCTGGCGCAAGGCAACCGCTTGCAGGCCGGGGAGAAGGCATGGGGAGCGGTGGCCCAGCTCTTCAAGATTGTGGGGCAGGAACGGGGCTGGCAGCACCATTCCCATCGCCAACTCGAAAGTATCGGCCATCATGTCAGGGCCGAGTATCCAGATCTGGACTCAACCGCCATCGCGGACACCCTTTGGGGTGCGTACCATATCGGGCACGTCAATTTCTACGAGAACCAGTATGACTTCGACGACATCGAGGCATTGGTAGACGCCGTAGAGCGGCACCTTCCGGCCTTGGAGCGCTTGGCGGAGGAAGCCTCCCTGCATCCGCGCTCCTTTGAAATAGAGTCCATAGGACAGCGCCGCCGTCTCAGGGAAATCACCGGCGACAACACCCTGAACATCGGGGACAAGTCCAGCGTGGGGTTTTCCCGGCTGCATTCGCCCGTCTCCAACGGCGATACCCCAAGTTGACACGCCCCAGCCCCCATGTTATGAAACCCGCGGCCCCCGGATTCCAACTATCCCGCTCCCCTTAGCCACCGGAGCAGAAGGAGCCGCCCATGCTCGTAGTCGACGGACAGGTCCACATCTGGTCCCAGGGACTCCCCACCAATCCAGCCCACCGCCAGATCACCTCCTACTCCAAGGAAGACCTCCTGGCCGAAATGGACGCCGGAGGCGTCAACGCCGCCCTCATCCATCCCCCCGGCTGGGACCCCAACTCGGGACAGGTCGCTCTGGACGCCGCAAGAGAGCACCCCAACCGCCTTGGCATCCTCGGCAACTTCCCCCTCGACCGCCCCGAGAGCCGCGACCTCGTACCGACGTGGAAGGCCCAGCCTGGGATGCTGGGCCTGCGGTTCTCCTTCCAGCAGGCTCACCAGCAGACCTGGCTGACCGACGGCACCATGGACTGGCTTTGGCCCGCCGTGGCCGACGCCAACATCCCCGTCGCCCTGGCCGCCGGCAACTTCCTGCCCGCCGTCGGACAGGTGGCCGAGCGGCACCCCGGGGTCAAGCTCATCGTGGACCACTTCGGCCGCGCCGGCGGCGGCACCCAGACCGAGGGGGTCTGGGAGAGCCTGCCCCAGCTCTTGGAGCTGGCCCGCCACCCCAACGTCGCCGTCAAGGCCACTGGCGGCCCCGGCTACTCCAGCGAAAGTTACCCCTTCGCCGACATCCACGGCTTCATCCGCCAGGTCTACGACGCCTTCGGGCCAGACCGCATGTTCTGGGGCACCGACATCACCCGCATGCCCTGCCCCTGGGCCCAGTGCGTCTCCCTCTTCACCGAGGAACTGGACTGGCTCCCCGAGGCCGACAAGGAGCTCATCATGGGCCGCGCCATCTGCAACTGGATCGGCTGGGACATCTCCGAATAAAGTCGCGTTCTGGCCAGGCTCTTCCCCCTTCCCCACTCTTCCAGCGAGGTCGACAGATGAGGACCATCGACATTCACGCCCACCTGGCCCCCCAATGCCTCTGGAACGCCCTTGACGACGGCGGGGAATGGTATGGTATGCACTACCAGTCCGGCGACCGGGACACTCTGGTCACCCGTCCCGGAAGGGCCGGCCGCATCTCCCCCAAGGCCAAGTTCACGCCGGAGCAGCGACTAGAGGACATGGACCAGTCCGGCACCGATGTCCAGGTCGTCTCCATCCAGGCCCAGGTCATGGGCTACCACCTCCCCGCCGCCGACGGTCTCTCCCACGCCCGGGAGTTTAACGACGAGGTCGCCGGCATGGCCCGCCAGTGGCCCGAGAGGTTCGCCGGAATGGCCACCCTGCCGATGCAGGACGTGGAGGCCTCCATCTCCGAGTTGGACCGGGCGGTGAACACCCTGGGCCTGAAGGGGGCCGAGTTGGACACGGAGGTCAACGGCAAGAACTGGGACGAGCCCGAGTTCCTGCCTCTCTTCCAAGCCGCCGAGTCCATGGGCGCGGTGCTCTTCTACCATCCCCAGCCCCAGCACAACATGATGGTTGACCGCATCGAGCGGTACTCCATCCCCAACAGCATCGGCGTTCCCATGGAGGACGCCCTCATCACCGCCACCCTCATCCTGGGCGGCATCCTCGACAAGTGCCCCGACCTGAAGGTCTGCATCGCCCACGGCGGCGGCCCCGCCTGCGTCCTCATGAACCGCATCGACCGGGGATGGGCCGAGCGGCGCCAGGGACAGGTCATCGCCAACCCGCCCAGCACCTACCAGCGCAAGCTCTACTACGACTGCATCACCATGAGCGAACCCGCCCTGCGCTTCCTCATCGACACCGTCGGCGCCGACCGGGTCGTCCTGGGCAGCGACTGGCCCTTCGTCACCTGGGACCCCTCCCCCGCCGGCTGGATCCAAAGCCTCCAGTCCCTCACGGACGAAGAGAAGGAGCTGATCCTGGGCAAGAACCTGGAGCAGTTGCTGGGGATTTAGCCTGCGCCCGCAATGGATAACGTATTGGTTAATGCTCTTCACCTGGCCACGGGTCTGGCAACCCCAATACCTCGTTCAGAGTCCGAGACAGTCTTTGGGGTTCCATGGTCCCTGAACGCAAAATAAGCTCGGTGGCAAATCGAAACACCCCTTCCGGAAAGGGCAAATCTGCAAAAGGATTATGCACCAAATACCACTCCGGCACCGGTCGCAGAGGAGAAAAATCGTTGGAGGCGAGGTTTTGCCTGCAAACGTCCCACACATTCTTCAGATTCCGTTTGTAGAGAACGGCGGAAACGTGCCGATGCCTAGGTCGAGACGGTGCCCCCCAGAATCCGTCGAATTGTCTCGGTTGAACTGAAATTTCTGCACGATCGAAATCGAATTGCCAACGCTCAGGGCCGAATAGGACGTCGAGAATGACCGCGGGCTCTCCAAGACTTTCTCTTCGTGCGACAGCAACAAGATATGGTGCTTGCGGTTTACTGTACCTTTCAGACTTCCTCTTCAATGCCCGGCTGATGATGCTATCATCTACTACAAGTTGCGCCCCGCTGATTGTGACTCCAATTGCGCGATTGTTGACCGGGGAGTTCACAAGAATGGCATCAAAACGCAATTTCCAACCCTGCCATTCCCAGGTATTCTGTCCGAGAGAATGCCCAATTCGTTCAGATGAAGTTTCTACTTCCTGATTCAGAGATGCTAACCAGCGTTGCAAGAAGTTACACAACCTAGAGGTGGAAGGTTGAGTGTCGCCTATAGATAAGGGTTGGAGCATCAGTCGGAAAGCTCCAGCATTAATCGAATTGACGGCCTCCAGAACTACCTGCTCTCTCCGAAGGGCACCAAATTTCACGTCTGACTCTTGGGCAATCGTACACTCTGTGAGGAACTTTGTGCCGCGGTACGAGGCCGAAAAGTCCGGGTGCCCTCCTCCCAAGTCCGGCTCTACTTGGACGTCCCTGGCAACGGAACGCAGAATTTCATGAGTTACCAATTCCAAAAGTGCGGATGGGTGACGTCCATCATCGCCCCTGAATCTACCTCGTACGTCAGCCTTTTTGTCGTCGGGTACGTTGGTAAACCATGATTCAAGGGTATACCTAGCTATTTCAGCACATCGCCAAGCAGAGCGATTCAAGAACTCAAAAGCGCACTCGGCTTTTCGCCCGCCCGATCGGTCTGTTCGCTCGTAACGGTCAAAAAGGAACTCTTTGGGCTCCTTCCCAGTTTGTTCTTTTGCCATGTAAGCCTCATCCCAACTCTTGCCCAAATTGGCGGTTACGCTTTGTTGTCTGTGCATTCTTGGCTCGAAAGGTCGTGATGCAGATGCACTGTTGCCATGCCCCACCTCACACCCACATTCCCGCTGGCAATTTACCATTATGTTACTCTTTCGAAGACACCTCCCCTCCCCCGTTCTGCTAAAATGCCTCCAACCCGCCCCCGACTTCACGCAAGGAGGCCCCACCCATGCAGCTAGGCCTGTTCTACCAGATTCAGGTCCCCAAGCCCTGGAACGACCAGAGCGAATCCAGGCGCTACCACGAGATGCTGGAAGAAGTGACCTACGCCGAGGAAATCGGCATGACCAGCGTCTGGTTCGTCGAGCACCACTTCCGCTCCGAATGGTCCCACTCCAGCGCCCCCGACATCACCCTCGCCGCCATCAGCCAGCGCACCCAGAAGATGCGCCTCGGCATCGCCGTCGTCCTCGTGCCCCTGCACCACCCCCTCAACATCGCCTCCCGCATGGCCACCCTCGACGTCGTCAGCAACGGCCGCGTCGACCTGGGCATCGGCCGCTCCGGCTACCCCTACCAGATGCAGCCCTACGGCTCCGACCTCAAGGACGTTTCCGGCATGGTCGAGGAGTACCTCAAGGTCATCCCCGGCGCCTGGACCGAGGAGGAGTTCTCCTTCGAGGGAGAGTACTACCACATCCCGCCCCGCGAGGTCGTGCCCAAGCCGGTCCAGAAGCCTCACCCGCCCATCTGGCAGGCCTGTAGCCAGGACGACACTGCCCGGAAGGTCGGCGAACAGGGCCTCGGCTGTCTCGCCCAGACCAGCGTCGGCCCCGAGCGCGCCGAGCAGATAATCCGCATCTACAAGGAGGCCATCAAGGACCCCCAGCCCGTCACCAAGATGGTCTACGACCGGGTGGCCGGCAACACCGTCGCCCTCTGCGCCGAGAACCGCCAGAAGGCCCGCGAGCGCGGCGCCGAGCTCATCGACTGGTACCGCCACCAGCAGCGCCTCCGCGACGCCAAGGTCTGGCAGGGCTACGACCCGAACAAGGTGCCCGAGGACTACAAGTGGCACTACCAGCGGTCCCAGGGAGACACCGTCCGCCGCGATGAGACCGCCTCCATCGACCTGGTCAACGACGGCGGCCGCTTCTGCATCGGCAACCCCGACGACTGCATCGAGTATATCGAGAAGTACGAGGCCATGGGCGTCGACGAAATGATGCCCCTCTTCCAGGTCGGCCCCGTCAGCCACGAAGAGGTCATGGAATCCCTCCGCCTCTTCGGCAAGTACGTCGTCCCCCACTTCGCCGCCAAGGAGAAGAAAGCCGCCACCGCCGCCGGCAACTGAACCCGCCGTTCCCGGCATCCCTCTGGAAAAACCAGGCCCCCGGAAATCTCCGGGGGCCTGCTCTTGCCTGACGGATACGACCTGTGGGAAAGGAATCTACCCGTTGTCCGACATCGGCACCGGGGCTGCTTCAAAATTGGACTCCATATCAGCCACTACATCGGACACCAACACCCGAATACCCGAAAGGGCTTCCTCACGGGTAGGCGAAAGCCAGCTTAACAACGGGAACTCTGAGCACAGCCCAACAAATTCTTGGTCCTCTCCCGACCACATCACCCGGTAGGAATAACTATGAACGTCCATCTGGATACCCCCTACGCAAACTCCCGCGTCACCACATCCTCGTAAGCCTGATGCTCCCGCACCAGCCCAGCCCCCATCAACGCCTCCTGCAGCCGCTCGAACTCCGGCTGCTCCAGGGCCGGAGTCGCCGGCCACGTCCCCTGCTCCTTCAGCCTCCCCACCGACCCGGCTAGAAGCTCCGCCGGCACATCCGGGAAAAACTCACCAATAGCGCCAGCAATTTCCGCCGGCTCATTGGACTGTATCCACTCCAGCGCCCGTGAAAACCCCCGCGTGAATCTGTGCGCCGTATCCGGCTGCCCGGACAGGAATTCCCGGGTGGCCGCGAAGGAGCTGTACGCCATGTGCCCGTTCACCGTCCCCAGCGCCACCGCCAGGTGTCCTGCTCCCTCGTCAACTAGCTGTCCCGCCGCCGGCTCTGGCAAATGGATGAAGTCCGCCCTTCCCTCCCGGAAAGCGCCCACCGCCTCATCCAGGGAAAGCCCCATCATCAGGTCCAGCTCGGCCGGATCAACCCCGTTGTTCCGCATCGCATACTGCAACGACGCCCAGGGCATCGGGGAGAACCCCACCGGGATCACCGGCGCTCCCCGCAGTGACTCCCAGGAAAACTCGTCCTGCGGCTCCCGCCCCAGGATGAAAAACCCGTCCCGCGCGTTTATCTCGGCGAAGTGCAGCGGGGTCGTCTCCGCCCCCCAGTCCAGCGCAATGATGCACCGCATTATCCCGCTCTGCACGATGTCCGCCGCCCCATTCTTCAGCGCGCTCAACGGGTGCGGAAACTGCGGCGGGCAGGTCGAAAAACTCACGTCCAGCCCCTCCTCCCGCAAAAACCCTCCCGCCACCGACACCAAGATGGGCGTGTAGAACACCGTCCTGAACGTCTCCATCAGCCGCAAAGTAATTGGCCCTTCCTGTCCTGCCTGCATTCTTTCTCCCTTCAACTACCGGCGCTCGGATGAACCCTCCGCTCTTGGCGGGCCGTCATCATACGCGCCGTCTCTGCCGCTGTCACCAACCCCTCGATCTGCGTTTCCGGCCCCGCCACGTCATGGCCGCCAGTGAACCCACGATTATCATAACTGGAACCACCAGGAACACCACTATCACTGTGGCATCCACCTTGACCGGGTCCGACAAGATCATACTTCCTGGCAGTAGATGGAAAGGCATTTAACGTGCTCCCACGGTTCAAGCCCGTGTCGCCGGTTGATGCCAGAATAAGCGGCATCCAATCGCCATGTCCAGCAGAATCCCGCACCTTCACCACCTTCCCCAAAATTTGACGCCGGCCACATAATATGAGAAAATGATAAACAGTATCGTTAAATCTGCCGTTAGAAACCAGCACGGCTCCCATCATGGAATTGAACGCATGACAACCGCACGCGCCGTGTGGACCAGCCAGGGCCTCCAGCAGTTGGTCAAACGTGAACTTGGCGACTGCCACCTGGTGGTGGTCTCCAATCGCCAGCCTTACATCTACAAGCTCGTCGACGGGCAGGTTAGCTACGAGATGCCCGCCGGAGGACTCACCAATGCCATCGACCCCCTCATGCAGTCCTGCGGCGGCACCTGGATCGCCCACGGCGGCGGCACCGGCGACCGATTGGTCGTCGAGTCGGGCAACAAGGTCATGGTCCCGCCCCACGATCCCAGCTACACCCTCCGCCTCCTCTGGCTGACCGAGGAGGAGGAACAGGGCTACTACTACGGCTTCTCCAACAACGCCCTCTGGCCCCTCTGCCACAACGCCTACACCGAACCCCAGTTCCACTCCCGGGACTGGCAGGCCTACCGCCGGGTCAACGAGCTTTTCGCCCGCCAAGTCCTCGACGAGGTCGGCAACCGCCCTGCCGTAGTGTTCACCCAGGACTACCACCTGGCCCTCCTTTCCCACCTCCTCAAGGACTCCAACCCCGACATCATCACCGGACAGTTCTGGCACATCCCCTGGCCCAATCCCGACATTTTCCGCATCTGTCCCTGGCAGGACGAAATCCTGGCAGGACTCTTGGGCAACGACGTGCTTGGCTTCCACATCGGCGAGCACTCCACCAACTTCGCCGAGACCGTCGCCCGCAGCCTTGACGCCCGCGTCGACCGCGATTACAGCTTGGTCAACCACCGGGACAGGACCACCCTCGTCCGTCCCTTCCCCATCAGCGTCGACTTCGATGAAATCGAACGGGAGTCCCGCTCCGCCGCCGTAACCCGGGAAATGGACTCCCTCACCGAGGAGCTTGGACTGGAAGGCCGCATCGTCGGCCTCGGCATCGACCGCATCGACTACACCAAGGGCATCCCCCACCGCTTCCGAGCCATCGGACGCTTCTTCCAGAAATACCCCCAGTACCGGGAAAAGGTCGTCTTCGTCCAGGCCGGCGTCATGAGCCGCACCGACATCGACGCCTACCAACGCCTTGCCGAGCAGGTCGATGAACTCTTGGAGGAGATCAACTCCCGCTACGCCACCGCCGGTTGGAAGCCCATCATCTACCTTCCCACCGACCTCCCCAGTACCCAGCTCATGGCCCTGCGCCGCCTCGCCCAATTCTGCGTGGTCAGCTCTCTCCACGACGGCATGAACCTCGTCGCCAAGGAGTACGTCGCCAGCCGCTTCGACGAGGACGGCGTCCTCATCCTCAGCCCCTTCGCCGGGGCCGCCCTGGAGTTGACCCAGGCCCTCATCGTCAACCCCTATGCCACCGACGATTTCGCCGACAACATCCTCCAGGCCGTCACCATGCCCCTGGAAGACCGTCAGATGCGGATGCGCCGGATGCGCGCCACCGTCCGCGAGAACAACATCTACAAGTGGGCCGCCCAACTCCTGGTGCAGATGCTCCAGCTCAACCGCCGCGGCCGTTTCTCCGGCGCAGCCCCCGCCCTCTCTTCCGCGGATTAAACCCCTGGGAAAGTCCTCCGGTGCCCCACCTCCTCAACGTCTGGCCCAGCGTCGCTTCCCGTCTTGCCGCCGTGCCCCAAGTACTGCTCCTGTCGGACTATGACGGCACCCTCAGCCCCATCGTAGCCCGCCCTGAGGTGGCGGTCCTTCCTCCTGAAACCCGGCAGGCCCTCGCCGACCTGGCCGCCCACCCCCGCTTCCGCGTCGGCATTGTAAGCGGGCGCGGCCTCTCCGACCTGCGGGAACGGGTACACCTCCCCGGCATCATCTACGCCGGCAATCACGGCCTGGAAATCTCATTCCCGGCGATCCCCTCGGCAAAAACCTCCTTCCAAGAAAACTCCTTCACCCACCCCCAGGCCGCCAATCTCCGTCCCGTCCTGGAACTGGCTGCGTTGGAACTGCGGAAACGCCTCGACACCTACGGCGGTGTCATCGTCGAGGACAAGGGCCTCACCCTCAGCGTCCACTACCGCCAGGCTTCCCCGGAATCCATCCCTGAAATCCAGCGCGTGTTCGATGAAGTCGTTTCCGCCGCCCCGCCGGAGGACATCCGAGTCACCCACGGGAAAATGGTCCTGGAAGTCCGCCCCAACATCCACTGGGGCAAGGGCCAGGCCATCGGGAAAATCCTGGAAACCGCCGGCCGGGACGCCCTTCCCATCTTCTTCGGCGACGACCTCACCGACGAGGACGGGTTCCAGGTGGTCCAGGACGCCAACGGCATCGCCGTGTTCGTCGGCTCCGCCCGCCAACCCACCCAAGCCGCCTACCGGGTCGACTCCCCGCGGGAGGTCGCCGAAACCCTCCGCCTGCTCCTCAACTTGTTCCCGAAAGAATAACTCCCCCGCCCCGGCGTTGCCCGGCCCCACTCACCAATTCTCCCGTCACCCTCCCGGCAGAGCCTGCCCCCGCCTACGCGGGGGCAAACTTCTCAGGGTACTAGCGGTGACTATTAGAAGAATGGCGGGAAAACCAATCCAAGAGACACGCCAAAAAGTTTGAAGGAATTTTCCGCCGTTACATTTCGGGCGTTACATGGCCAGGGAGAGGGTGATCATGGTGGCCATCAGGATTATCCACGCCCCGCCCATCAGGATATACAGGTTGTTGAAGCGGGAGTTTATGCTTGACTCAAGGGATTTCATCCGGTTCTCAATGGACGCCATCCGGCTCTCGATAGACCCCATCCGGCTCTCAATGGAGTCCAATCGAGCGTCGACCTGCTCGTAAGCGCCTTCGAGGCGGCTGATGCGTTGTTCGTGTGTAGCCATGGGGAGGGCTCCATGGGGGGTGTTGGTCCATTGTACGTTGCCGGTAGCGGTATTGTAAGGGCCCGTCCGTCACTCCCCCGCAGAGCCTGCCCCCGCTCCCCCGTCTTTCCCGCGCAGGCGGTATCCCAGACCCCCGTCCGCCTGCAAAGTCACAGTCAATATGAGAGCATGCACTCGTTCTCACACATCCTCTTATAACAGTGAATAGGTGGGGGGAGTCCATCGGGCTGCTTGGCTTACGCTTGGTCAAAATCCGGCCTGGATATTCCCAGGTCTCTCCTGATTCGGTGGACGGTTCCCGTGGCCAAATCGCGATTGCTGTGCCTGGGAACGATAGCACGCCGTCCATTGGCAGGGTTTACCCACATCTCGTGGGACCCATCAGCCTGACGACGGAACCTGCACCCCATATTCTCTAATTTCGCGCATAGTTCCCGGTAGGTCATACTGTAACTGTCAATGTTCCCTCGGGACTGTACAAAGGAGTGAGCTCCGGTGGGAGCCCTTGCCCATCTTCCATGCAAACTTGGATAATCGTTTGTGCTACTGCCAACAGGCTCTTGAGCGTTTCTTCTGGACTATCGCCCCAGGCCACGCAACCTTGAAGAACCGGAACCTCCGCCTGGTACATCCATCCTTGGTCTTCCGTAGGCTCGTGCAGCACATAATTCAGTTGGTAGATGTCCATATTTCCTTCTCCAGTGCGCCCGTTCCTCTTTTAGCGAGTATTTCCATTTTGCTCTGCTTGAGACTATTGGTCAAAGGAAACGCTTTCAACAGGCTTGTACTACCCGCGCCCGGACCTGCCATCCGGTTTCTCCGATTTGCGGCAAGTTTCACAATCCCCGGTCATTGTGCTAGAATGCGGCTTCTCTTCCCGGCATCCTCACGGTAACCCCGGGCCCCGCCGGCCAGGACCCTGGGACTAATTTCCTGGCTTGTGCCTGAGAAGGGGCGGGCGTTACAAACAACTCCACGGCGTCAGCATCGGGGAGAAGCAAGCTCTCAATGATAAAAGTTGTAACCTTCGACTTCTACAACACGCTGGTCAAATTCTGGCCACCGCTGGAGCAGATCCAGCAGGCGGCGTGTCAGGAATTCGGGTTGAACGTTTCCGAGGAAGGCATCACCCGGGGCTACGCCGTGGCCGATGTCTTCTTCAACAGCGAGAATGCCCGGCTTCCCCTCACCCTCCGCACCGACTCCCAACGCCTCGAGTTTTTCACGGTCTACGAGCAGATGATCCTCCAGGAGGCCGGCCTCGGCGTCTCCCTCGACCTCGCCCGCCAGGTATGGCAGATGGCCTCCGCCGTCCCCAAGGAGTTCACCCCCTTCGAGGACACCGCCGGAGCCCTCGCCGAGATCCATGACAACGGATACCAGATCGGCATCCTTTCCAACCTCCGCCGCAACATGGACGAGCTCTGCGACCGCCTTGGATTGAGCCGGTACCTCGATTTCGTCCTCAGCCCCGCCGACGCCGGTGCCGAAAAGCCGGCCCCTCCCATCTTCCACGCCGCTCTCAGGCGGGCCACCGCCCAGCCTGAAGAAGCCGTCCACGTCGGCGACCAGCACAAGGCCGATGTCCTCGGCGCCCGTTCCGTCGGAATGCACGCCGTCCTCCTCGACCGGGGCGGCTACCACTCCGATGTCAACGACTGCACCAGGATAGCATCCCTGGACGAGCTGCCCCCCGTCCTCGCCGGCGCCCCCCAGTCTCTCAACTCTTACCAGCACGGCTAGTCCTCTTCCCATCCTCTGCGGGACAACCGGACACCCGGGCAGAACCCAACGTCTCCCTCCGCCAGTACAGGAGCCGCAATGACCCAGCCCCTTCACCTCGAACGCGACCCCGCCGAGCCCGTCAAGGTAATCGTCTGGTACGACTACATTTGACCCTGGTGCTATGTCGGCCTGGAGCGGGTCGACCGATTGTCCCAGGACTACAACATCTCCGTAGTCGGCCAGGCCTACCTGCTGCGGCCCGATACCCCAAAGGAAGGCATCATCCGCCAGCCCCGTCCCGGCGAGACGGAAGACCTCCTCAGCGAACCCCTGCGCAGCCAGGCCGGCGACGCCAACCTGATAATGCGTCCGCCCCCGGTCACCCCCAACACCATGTACATCCTTGAGGCCACCGAGTACGCCCAGCAGCAGGGCAAGTTCATGGAGTTCCACCACGCCGCCTACAAGGCCTACTGGGAAGACCGGAAAGACCTGGGAGACCTCGCCGTCATCGAAGAAGTCGCCGGCTCCGTATCCCTCAACTCCGCCGAGCTGCTCAACCACCTGGAGACCAGCCGGCACACCGAAACCGTCATGACCCAGTACCAGCAGGCCCTCCAGTACGGGATACGCGGCATCCCCACCTTCGTCGTCGGCAACCTCCTCTTCACCGGCGCCCACCCCTACGAGATCTTCCAGTCCGCCATGAAAAAGGTCCTGGAGGAGTAACCCTTCCGGAATAATAGCTGGCTTGAATGGCCCGGGACACCATGTTCCGGGTCAATTTTCTCCCCGGAGGCCTCCCATGCCCATCGACCCCAGGGACCTCGTCGCCAACCCGGAAACAATCCCCTTCTCCCGCCTCAAGTACCTCGTCCGCCAGTCCGACGAGGACGTCACCCGCTTCATGAACCAGCTCTTCAACCTGTCAACGGTCGCGAAGGATGAGGACAACTGGCAGCCCGTCGAGCAGTTTCTCAACCGCTGGGAGGACATCCTCACCGACCGCCTCGCCCTTCCCATGGCCTTCGACTCCGCCCCCTGGGCCCCCTTCACCAAGCCCCTGGCAGAGGCACGCATCGCCGTCCTCACCACCGGCGGCATCCACACCGCCGCTCAGGAACCCTTCGACGTGGATGGCGACTGGTCCTACCGGGAAATCCCCCTGGACACCCCCTTGGACGACTTCCGCGTCGCCCACTCCCACTACGACACCAGCGGCGTCGCCCAGGACGTGGACGCTGTCCTGCCCATCCACCGCCTCCGGGACCTGGCCGCCGAGGGCTTCATCGGACAGGCCCAGGACCCCACCTTCAGCTTCATGGGCTTCATCCCCGACGTCGCCGGACTCATGGAGGTCAGCGCCCCCGAGGTCGCCGGACGCCTCAAGGACGACGGCGTGGATGGAGTCGTCATCGGGACCACTTGACCCCGCTGTCATCAGTCCGGTGGACTGATCGCCCGCACCATCGAAGCCGCCGGAATTCCCACCGTCGTTGTCATGGTCGACCGCCAGAAGGCCGCCACCATGTCCGTCCCCCGCGGCCTCATCCTCCGCTTCCCCTTCGGCCGTCCCTTCGGAGCCCCCGGCAGCCCGGACCAGCAGCGCGTTGTTCTGGAGGACGCGCTGGAAGTCCTCATCACCGCCTCCGAGCCCGGCCACATCGTCTCCTCCCCCTACCGCTGGCGCCGCGAGGACTACGCCGCCATCCTGGCCCAACGCCGCTAAATACAATTCCTAACCATTTAATACTTGCCTTAGGGAGCACCGCGCCATGTGGCCAACCATTTTGCTCTATTGTGGTTGGTATAATAGTCTTCAAAATTCGATGGAGGTGTGGGCCGTTCGGTAGGAACGAGTTGTCTACGCCGGACGGCCTACACGGCTGGGTCTAATTTTAGCCACTCCCCATCGAAATTTAGGATGATGGCAAGAATGATTAACCCAGAACAATCTGCAGTGCTTCCCGACAACCTGACTCAGATCCTGGAAATCATGAATTCGATAAGTCGGAGGACGGCGGGCGGGGATTACATCTTTAGAGGCGAACCCAAAAACTACGATAAAGTGTCTTCAAACCTTTTTCGGCTTTATCAGACCGGCGAAGGAGAGGACTTGTCCATTGATGCAATTCAACAAGGGATCGTCGACGAGGCCAAGAAATACACAACCGAGACCGACCAGATCGTGATTTTGAGCGAGTTACAACACTATGGGGGTAGAACAAACCTCATAGACTTCACCGCTGATTATTTGGTAGCTCTTTTTTTCGCTTGTGATGGTTTTCCTCTGGAAGACGGCAGGTTGATTTTATTGAACAAGACTGGGCCAGCAACAGATTACATTAAAGAATGTCCCAACGTAGCTAGTCGGCCAATAACTCAGAAAAGTATCTTTGTGATGCCGCCGCAAGGCTTTGTTGAGCCGGACGATATATTCAACATACCCAAGAATTTGAAAGAGCCTCTTCTTGAATATCTTCGACGCAACCACAACGTCAGCACCGAAACCATATACAACGACCTTCATGGGTTTATCCGTCAGCAAAAACTTCATGAGCAGGCTTACAGGGAATTACATCTAGCCATCACATATCACCGTGAAGACAACCCGGATTTGAACCACGCGATCGACCACTATACACAAGCAATCTCACTAAACCCAAGGCTCGACCATGCATATTGTGGTCGTGGTGGTGCACTCTTCAGCAACGGAGACATTCAACGGGCCATCCAAGACTTCAATAAAGCGTTGGAAATTGATGAAACCCATTCCTGTGCCTACACCAATCGGGGCAAGGTTTACCTCCAGTTAAAGAATTTCGACGATGCCATTAGGGACTTTGGGCGATCGATCGAACTGAATCGCGATCTGGACAACTCTGTTGCCTCCCGTTCTTACTACTTCCGTGGCATGGCTTACTTGGAAACAAAAAAGTTGGACAGAGCTATCCAGGACTTCGACAGGTCCGTTCAAATAGACCCAGATGACACCCATAGTTATTGTGGCAGGGGGATTTGTCACGTCTACAAAGGCAACTATGTCCAAGCAATCGGGGATTTTGATCGGGCAATAGAGTTGGCTAAGGATCACATTTGCGCCTTCCATAACAGGGGTGTAACCCACTTGTTTTTGTGCCAATGGGACATGGCAAGAACGGATTTAATTACCGCTAAGGATTTGGGGGCTGACATAGAAACTCCGTTCCGCGCCGATTTCGGCAGCGTTGCTACGTTTGAAGGGAAATACGAGGTCGCCATTCCGGAAGATATCGCCGAGATGCTCGGGGGCTAAGGAATTCTAATCCCAACCTAGAAGATGGGGATTTCAACTCTAAGCTCCCAGACAAGAACAGTTGAAAAACGATTACGGTTTGTGAGCCATCAGAGGCGAGTGCATTTGATACTTTTCACAAGGAATTTTCACCCAAAACCATACGAATCGCCTCCATTCTACCAACCAGAAAAAGACCCTGCACCGGAAGGAACCTCCGCAAAGGGCTCACATAAAAGCCGAAGGAACCAATCCAAGATACATTCCTACGTCTTCGTCAAACTCCCGGGCTCCCTCCAAAAAAGCGGAGTGATCCCCCTCAAAATTAAGAGACCTGGCCCAACATCCAAATCGAACCTCCTGCCCATACCTCTCCGCTCCCCTCGGCAAACGAAGGAGCAACTCGGAACCTTTCCTCAAATCCCGAGCAGCCGCAGAAGGGTTGCTCTCACAAATCCACAAGGAACTCCCACTCGACTCACGTATATCGTAAGGCCCCACTCGCTCAACAAACCGCCCCCTCGGATCGCCTCCAACGCCAGCTCCAATCTCTTCCGACCATTTCCTAAATTCAGAGACACCAGCACGCCAGACCACCTCTTTCTGATAAGCACGAAGCTCACAGACGAAGGGCACCGGAAACCCTTCGCCGCGACAAAGCCGGTACACATTAGCGATTGGACCGTAGACCACGACCCCATACAATCCCCGACGCTCATGGCCTGGCGGAACCACCAACCACACGGCCGCGAAAAATTCCGGGGGGCCGCAGCCAACAAACGTCGGCTCCATAGCCGACAACTGTTCCTCATCTCCTCTCAAATATCCCAACGGCACCGACAGTAATCGCTGCTCAATCCCCACTTCACAAGCCAAGGCCACAAGCGCCTTCACCATGGGCCGATGAGAACCAGTTTCAAAATTCAGAGTCCCTGGCAAGCGCAGACTCTCCCCTGAAAACTCAGTACCCACCGAACTTTCCCATGCCCCCGCACGGGCCGTTCCCCCAGAAAACAACTCGATCCCAATACCATCTTGAAACTTCCACCGTCTATCCTTCCTGGGAGATTCACCCCGAGGCAACGAGTGACGGGAATATCCCCGAGCATTTTCGTAGTGCTCCATGAAAATGCCGAGAGAAGCAAACCGCTCCTCTTCCTTCCCAAAGCTACGATTACAAGCCTCGCAGGAGAAATCCCGCGTAACAACATAACCGTGAAGCGCACGAGGGATAATATGCTCCAGGGATAACCGATCAAAGCTACCCCCACAAACCCAGCACTCGACCATAGCCGCGACTCCTCCAAAATCCCTTCAGATTGCCCGGAACCCGGAAAACTGGCCCTTCGCCACCGCAGAAGGGCCTAAACTCCCTCTCAGCCCGGAATCTACCCGGCTTGGACCCATCAACCGGGTTTCCACAATTCAACCCGGCATATAGGCACTTTTCGTAATTTGCCATTCCCGGCCGTTGACGCAACCCGGAGTGGTTCTCTATAATTTAGTCAAGCAAAGAGAAAGCGGCCCCCCTAATGCCTGTCACAGCAGGGACCGCCTCTTCAGCAGAACCAGAAGGAGGTTTTCCTTCCAGTCCACTTTTAGTGGGGCCACCTTGGGGGCCGCTGGCCTTCAAAACCACTGCGGCGGGAGTTCGATCCTCCCTGGCTCCACCAACTTCATTATACACCAGAAGCGCTTCCTAGGAAGCATCCACAGCCATCGAAATTAGCACAACCGGAATACCAAGTGTTAACAGGAGCACAAAATGAACGGATTCGACGATATAATCAGGTCCATCAGGTCGACGGAACAGAACATCAAGGTCGACGCGGAGAACATCCAGATGGAAGCCAAGGCCCTGCAAGAGTACAGGGAACTGCTGGACCGCGCTTCAGCCATGCTCGAAGAGGCCAAGGAATACGCCTCTGCTAACAACATCGAGAAAATCCTGGCTTCGCGCTCCCAGGGCCCGGAGCCGGACCCATTCGCCCACAAGCAGGGCGGCAAGCCCAATGTTCAAGTCCTCCAGGAGATCCTTGAGCTTCACGGGAAGCCCATGTACATCGACAACCTGCTCTACTGGGCCCAGAAGCAGGGCATCACCTTCAAGGGGGACAACGACCCCAGGCTCCAGCTCCGCAACTCGCTCAATGGAGCCAAGACGAGGTTCTGGAACGTCGGCAACAATACTTGGTGGCTGGTCGGCCAGCCCATCGCCGACGAAGAGACCAGGGCCAACGTCCAATGAGTGATCATGGACCAATGAGTCCGGTCCCTCCCGGAACTCAAGTCCATCCTGGACACGGTCAACCCCCTCCGGCTTCTTACCCGTCTCCAGCTTGACCGCCTGGACAACCGGCACGGGTTTCCGCTGGAACCCCTCTGGCGGGCATATCTCGCCTCCTTCGTCCTCAACCTCCCTCACACCAATGCCTTGATCCGGCGGCTGGAGGACGACCCGCTCCTACGGGCCATCTGCGGCTTCGGAAGCGAACTCCCTCACCGGACCACCTTCAACCGCTTCATTCAGAAGCTCGGACACTTTCCCATTCTCTTCGAGGACGCGCTATCCGACCTCACCGAAGAACTGAAGGAGATGCTGCCCGACCTCGGGCAGGTCGTAGCCATCGACTCTACTACCGTCAGAACCCACGGCAACCCAAACCGCAAGGTCCTTAGCGATCCCCAGGCTTCCTGGACGGCGAAGAACTCGCCCAGGGCCAAGGAGAAGGACGGCAAGGAATGGCACTACGGCTACAAGCTCCATTCACTCGCAGACGCGAAGTACGGCCTTCCCCTCGGACATATCGTCACCACAGCCAAACGGAACGACTCGCCCTTTCTCCCCAAGGTCATCGAGCATACCCAACAGGTCCACCCCTGGTTTCAGCCCAATGCCATGATCGCCGACCGGGGCTACGACGGGAAACCGAACCACCTCTACTTGATGGGGAGAGGCGTCGTACCAATCATCAGCATCAAGCGGGCCCCCGGCAAGGACAGCTTCGACGACGACCACACCCTCGACGGACGGCCGCTCTGCATGGGACGCCTGCCAATGGATTACGTAACCACGGACCCGGCACAGGGCCACCTCTACCAGTGCCCCTCCAGCGGATGCGACCTCAAGAACTCCATGAAAACCGGAGTCCGGCACTGCGACTACGAAGCATGGGAACACCCCGACAACAACCCACGAGGCTTTTCCTGGATTCCAAGACACTCCAAGGAGTGGAAAGCCCTCTACGACCAGCGCCAGGCCATTGAACGCTTTTTCAAGGGAGCCAAAGAGAGTCGGCGGCTGGAAAAGCACTGCGTCCGGGGACTACGCGGCATCAGGCTGCACGCTCTGATGTCCGTCATCGGGTTCCAGGCCACAGCGCTGGTCAAGGTCCGCGCCGGCCAACTGGACGATATGCGATGGATGGTTAGAAAAGTAGCCTAAATATAGGACTCCCGGTTTCAATCCGTTACAGATAAAATCAACTTATCAAAGGGAGGTTCTAATGGACACATACACCTACGCCCTAACAATGGGAATGATAATTATTATGGCGGCTTTCATCATCACGCTCTACATTGACCTCCGCCGAGCACAAAAAGAAATAGACCGACTGAAAACACCACCAACCCAAGTTCAACAGAACCCACCATATCCCACACCTTCCAGCCTCTCGGACCAAACCGAAAGATAAGGAAACCTAAGACAGCCAGTGCAATACCCCAAAAAAATAGGGCATCACTCACTTCACCAAGAAACAACTGAACCTTGTTCTCTAAATTATCCCAACTCATCACCGCCGCTTCCTCCTCTCCTCCCGCCAGATCAAGACAACCGGCGTGACAACCGAGACCAGGAAGCAAATAACCGCAAACTCATAGAGGTACGGCAATATGAAAACCTCCGCCGTTTCGTCGGCGGAGGCTTGACAATGCTCAAACGGAGCTAGTAAGTTCCGGGTGTCTCGGTTGCAAGTTAAGACACCCGTAAACCTGCCCTCGCCGATCTGCCGCCTCTGCGACGCGCCAACGTTTTGAGGCGGTTTTTCGTTGGCTCAACGATAAGCTTACAGTACCAAGAGGAACTCGGGAGGGTCAAACCCGCCTTGACCGGAACTCCCCTTCCTGTTACCGTCCCGGTGCGACGGTTAACCCTGTTCAACAGAATACCAATTCCTGACGAATGTCCCATGGCACGGAATGGGCAACCGTGCCCCCTTTGCGTGGCATTCGTCAGGGACAGGCAACCGTCGCAGGAGCCCTTCCCCAGCACGTGAAGGGGGTTCCCGCGATGGCAACTAGCAAGATTTTTTGTCCTTCCTGTTCCAGCTCCAACATCCGGCTTCCCACTCCTGAACGTCCCTTCTACGGCTGCGCCATCTGCGGCCAGACTTTTCAACTCGGGCCACCCGTAGCCCGGGCGCCACAGCCAGATACGCAGCCTGCTCAACCTCCCCAAGACCATAGCAGCAGGCTCCGCAACATCGTCGTCGGTACCACATTCTTCTGCGCCCTCCTTTTCGGCACAGCCGCGATGTGGTGGTTCCAGATGTATCAACCCGCCGAGCTCCTCGACGGCGGCTCCATGCGGCCCACCATGACAGGGGACGACCAGGTGGTCGTCAACCCCTGGGCCCGCAACTTCAATCGCGGCGACCTGATTGTCTTCAAGGACCCCACCAAGCGCGACGCCACGCTCCTGAAACGAGTCATCGGCCTACCCGACGAGGTGATCGCCGTCGCGGACGGACAGGTGATGATCAACGGCCAGCCAATAGCGGAACCCTGGCTCGCCGACCCATCCACCCAGCTCATCTACGTTGAGTTGACCAAGATAGAGCCCGACCATTTCTTCGTTCTCGGAGACAACCGCAACATCTCCCTCGATTCCTCCGAGTTCGGGCCAATCCCCCGGAAGTGGATCCACTCCAAGGTCATCCTTCACCAGACAAGCGAGCCCTTCGGCATCCACATCGGGGAAGCCCTGCACCGGCTCAACCGTCCAAGCCATTAACTTCCGAGAACCTGAAGGAGAAAAGACGTGCCGCGACCTCCATCCAACCGCAGGCGGTGCCCAATCTGCCACCGCAACCGCAGACACCCTTCAGAAGCCTACTGCCCCAACTGCACCAGAAAGCTCGGAGGACGCCGCCCCAAGAAGGCTCCCGGAGAATGCCAGTACGGCCGCTGCCACCGCAAGGTCTACGACCCCGGGTTCTTCAACGGCAACGTCTCCAGGTACTGCCCCCTGCATCACGCTCAGGCACTTCGCGGGATGCTCAGGAGGTAACCACCAAAACATTCCCAAACAAAAAAGGCCCGCCTATTCCCGGCGGGCCTCACTATCGCTATAATCCAACTAAACATAAAGCACGCGGGCTCAGAACGTCTCACCGATCTGAAACCCGCGCCGAAACCCCTGTCAGCTTGCCAGGCCAGGAGTTTTCTGAGGACCTCAGCCGGATTCTATCAACCGGCAGAGAGCCTTGGCAACTACATTCCCTTCTGACAGCGTTTCGGTCGCTGACCCAGGAGGGGATTTTCATGTCTGAACTCTTCACCCAAGCCATCCAAGTCCCAATCGCACTCGGAATCACCCTATGGCTCATCCACTTGGGCGTCCAGATCTTCCAACACCCAGGAAAACGACGGTCCAGAAGATGACAAGCTCTGGTAACACTCTCACCGAGGCCTGACCCTACCTAAAGGAGCCCCTCTTTGCCGCAAGAATCATTTAATGACAATAAAGACCTCATCCCCAATGCCTGGTTCCTGCTCCCAAATAACCACTACGCCACAATATGGTATTCCCCTGGGCTCCCCTTAGCCGTCGATTCTTGGCCATGGGAAGTAAATGTCATAATGGCCAGAGACTCGACGGTCATTATTGCCCAGGGAATTGCCACGTCCTACCAGGACGCATTCACCGCTATTTCCACCACCGTATCGGCTTGGAACGACTCTGGAATCACCCTCAAAGAGCAACGTGAAAAGAACACACGCCACAACCTTCCAGAAATACAGCCCGAACACCCCAAGATCGGCTTCCGCCCCCCTCCCCAGCAGCACACCTAGCAACCACCCTTAAGAGGTCCCCAATGCGACATCGACAACAACCATCTGCGGACCGATTCCTAAGCATCCAAAAGGGTGACTTCAGCATGATGATCGCCGGCGGAAGAACGTCAATGCTCTGCGTTTCCTTCCTGCCGGTAATCGTGATCCTAGTAGTAACTCTAATTCTGGCTGGAAACCCCTTGAACTGGATCGCTCTCGTATACGGTGGCATTTGCCTGCTTGTAACCACCGCATTGACAATAGGATGGTGGTTCTTCAACCAGCGGTACTACGACCCTATCGACGAAGACTGATTTCGGCGAGGCTAACTAGCATTTCCGGGAACCGCCAAGGCTCCGAAAGCAAAGGCTCTCACCTCACTGGGAATGCCGTGCCAGACCCAGGCTTCTTCATCACCACCAGCAGTCGGTTGTAGGACTGAATCACCAGTTGATCCAATTCCCAACCGTCCTTAGCCTTCTGGTTTAGGTGTTCCTCCACCCTCTTTCTATCTCCTTCACTACTATTGTTGCACAGGTACTGCAATACCGCCACATCGTAAATCATCGAAACCTCCAAGCATGAAACCCGGCGATTCTGCACCCACACCAAGTCCAACACCAACCCTCACCACAGCGAATCCAGTCCGCACAACTTTTCTAACACCAGCAACCTGTCGGCCTTTTCGACCAAATACACTTGCCTCCTGTAAGGAGAATCTTGCGTAAGTCCCCCGCCCATTAGCTCGGTGGGGGATTCGTGCGCGGGGTGGCGGATTCCGTAGTCTCAATAAAAGGAGTTGCGTTGACCAGCAATCTCCCAAGAGCTAGAATCAGCCCATGACCTAGCTGAACAACATAAACACAACGCCCCGCTGCGGAAACTGCGGGGACGTTGCTCGGAATACCTGGACGATTCACCAGACAGACCCTCCGATCTCATCAGTGTCGGCATGCGGGCGCAATACTTCCATCCAGGATTTCCGGGGCGGAGGTTTTTCATGGCTGGACCCGGCGAGACCACCCTGCAACAAATTACCCAAGTCCTAGAGAACTATCGCCACGGCAACATCGACCAGGTGAGAGCCGACATCACGGCGTTCGACCTCCTCATTGAACCGGAGGCGAAGCATGCTTTTACCTCAGGCCAAAGGAATGAGCTCTACAAGCTGGCCCGGAGAGCCCTGGGGATCGGGGAGTCTTGAATTTAGTCCGTCACGCAGGGGCCTTCTGAGGGGCATTGGCTGGTTAAGCCATCATAATTTACAATCGACCTTATCCGATAGGTAAGGGTCGGTAATGGAACCAGTCGAAGTCTATTACCAGGTCGTTAGGGACAAGCACCGAAGCCAAGAGGCTTTGAACAGTGAATACGGCACGAAGACCGGCACGATGCTGGCTTTCGGAAGCGCACTAATAGGTGGTGCCGGCATCATTCTCAATGTGGCGCGTCCTGCCGGGGAATGGCCGTTTTTCTTCTTCGCGCTCCTTCTAGGATTCTTTCTCCTGACCGTGATGGCCGCATCCCAGGTCATCTGGTTACGACAATGGCGGAATGGACCCCAAGGGCCGGACCTGGCGAATAGATTGGATGCCATTTCGGGCAACGCCGATTTGAACGAGGAGTTCATGCGCGTCGTGAGTGACTCCTTCAGCGTATCGACGGAGGAGAACGGCAAAGTCCTCAAGCGGAAGAGCCTAGCTATGGACCTAACAATCGTCGGTCTTCTGCTTGAGGTTGCGGTCTTTGGAGCCTTCGCGGTTAGCACCTACCTGGAATAGTGATTCACCTGTCGCGGGTTTCTGTCCTCTGGGGCGGGGGGGCCTCCCTGGGTTGCGCATCCCGACGCTCTACTCCCGGGGTTATTGGCTCCACCTGCGGTGGTGGCGGTGGTGGCGGTTCTTGGGGCGGTGGTGCTGGCGGGGGTTGTGTAGTCTGATTCACCACGTCGACTTGACGTTCTATCACTTGGGAAGTCCTCCATTTCATTGCAACCCTGCTGGTGAGATACGGTGTTAGAACACCGGGCTTTAGCCGAGTTGAACCCTACCACATTCCGAGAAAGCCGGGAATAGTGTCCTCGGCTCCCCTAAGCAATAAGCCTCTCAAGGCCCGCATCCCTCAGTTGAGCCTCACATACCATTACCTCAGTGTCAACGAAAAAGAGAGCAAGAGGGTGAGCAAATGGGGGACCAATTCGAGGTCGAGACAGGTTCATTTGAGCTCACTCTAAATGAAGCAGGGGTGACGGTTTTCGTCACCCCTGCGTGCTATTCTGGACCTGCTGGTTGGTCAGCAGGACTTATGCAATTTTCTCCTGTAAACCCGAAATTTGCACCGCCAATGGACCATACTTTATACTATCTGACCAAACAATTCCCCTCCCCAGGAGCCACTATGTCAGAGATTTTCCTCCAGGAAGAAGCCAATCTCTTGCTAACCCTGGCAGGCATCAGATTCCCATCCAACGACACCGCCGAAGTCGAGTTCAGCATCTCTCCCACCGAACCAGCACCCGGGGCTATCGCAACCGAACGCCTGGAACTTACGGTGGCAGTACCCCACTACCGGATCCCCAACTCCGACACTCCCGACCACAACCGTATCGTCGAGACCGCAGCCACACGGCTCAAAGAACAATTCAAGAGCCTGATCTCATCTCTCAAATCCACCTACACTGCCGCCTGAACCCCATTACGACTTCCACAAAACCTTAACTAATTTCCCCACTCCATGTAAGCGAACCAAAGTTTCGCAACTTTCTCAACAGAGGATCGTGCGCGGATTATAAAGCGGCTCAAATACGCCAACGCCTACCGCTCAGGGTAATACCCCCTCCTCCAGCCACCAAGCATATCAAATGCACTCGCCTCCCATCACCCTTAAGTTGTCCGCCTCCCGGCCCTATGCTAATATGGCCCGGCGGATTGTTACAAAATTCACGCACCCCTAACCCCGGTTTTCAGCAGGTGGCCAGCGCCCCAGCGAGCCAATCGTGATTCCACGGCGAGCGGCCACGGAGGGGACAGAGGTGGATTCACTCAAACAACGCATCACCACCGCCGTCAACAACCAGCCCCAGCCCACCGTCACCGTTCTTTCCTCCCTGCTCGCCGTGGAGGACGCCATCGGCTACATCCCCCAGGAAGCCATCGCCGCCGTCGCCAACCGGACCGGCGCCTCCATCAACGACGTCTGGGCCGTGGCCTCCTTCTACCCCAACTTCCGCTTCACCCCTCCCTGCGACCACCGCCTCGAAATCTGCTGGGGCCCCTCCTGCCACCTTTCCGGCGCCATGCCCGTCATCGCCGCCGCCCAGGAGGCCCTGAACATGGACGGCGAGGGAGACACCCCCGACGGGCGCCTCTCCCTGCGCTACAACACCTGTCTCGGCGCTTGCGCCCAGGCCCCGGTCATCGCCGTCGACCACCACCTCATGGGTCGCCAGACCCCGGACTCGGTTCGGACCGTCATCTCGGAAGCCCTGCCATGAGCTTCGCCGATATTGCCGCCGAGGCATCCCGCCGCTGGCCCCGGCGGGCCAGTAGTGATGTCGCGGAGCCTGCGGGGAGCCTTGGACAAGTTACCGGCCCCGGCGACGGAGCAGGCGACCCTCCGAGCACTGCAAGGAGTCTTAGACAAGTTACCGACCCCGGCGACGGAGCAGGCGACCCTCAGAACACCGCCAGCGGCCCTGCTGGGGAAGCGCCTGTCCTCACCGCCGGTTCCGTCCCCTGGATCCGGGTCGGGACTGCCCTCTGCGGCAAGGCCGCCGGTGCTGACGCCGTCATTGACGCCATCAAGGACGTTCTCGCCCGCAACACCATCACCTCCGCCCACGTCAGCGAGGTCGGCTGCTTCGGCCTCTGCTTCGCCGAACCCCTCGTCGACATCCAGCTTCCCAACGGCCCCCGCGTATTCTACGGCAACGTCACCCCCGAGACCGCCGAGCAGATCATCGTAGGCCACGTCGCCAACGCCGCCCCCGTTGCCGATCTCGCCCTGGGGACCCAGGGCGGCTCCGTCCCGGGCATCCCCGACATCTCCCAGCACCCCATGAAGCGGAACGAGACCCGCATCGCCCTCCGCAACGCGGGCACCATCGACCCCGGCGACATCTACCAGTACATCGCCAGCGGCGGCTACCATGCCCTCAACCGGGCCCTCACCGAGATGACCCCCCAGGAAATGCTGGAGCAGGTCAACGCCTCCGGCCTTCGCGGACGGGGTGGCGCCGCCTTCCCCGCCGGCACCAAGTGGAACTTCCTCGCCGGCTCCCCTGCTCCCATGAAGTACATCCTCTGCAACTGCGAGGAGGGCGACCCCGGCGCCTTCAACGACAAGGGCATCCTCGAAAGCGACCCCAACACCGTGGTCGAGGGAGTCACCCTGGCTGGCTACGCCTGCGCCGCCCGCCGCGGCTACATCTTCATCCGCCACGGCCACAACGGCCCCATCGATCGCGCCCGTCAGGCCATCGACCAGGCTTATGACCTCGGGCTCCTCGGCGACAACATTCTCGGCAGCGAATTTTCCTTCGACCTGGAAGTCGCCCTTACTGGCGATTCCTACGTCTCCGGTGAGGAGACTGCCCTCATGGAGGCCATCGAGGGCAAGCGCTCCATGCCCCGTTACCGCCCGCCCTTCCCCGCTCAGGTCGGCGTCTTCGGACAGCCCTCCAACATCAACAACGTCAAGACCCTCGCCTACGTCCCCGAAATCGTCGCCCGCGGCGGCGAGTGGTTCGCCGGAATCGGCCACGAGCGCAGCACCGGCACCGCCATCATCTGCCTGTCCGGCGCTCTCAACTATACCGGAATGGTCGAGGTCCCCATGGGCCTGTCCCTCCGCGAAGTCCTCTACGACGTGGGGGGAGGGGTTAAGGGCGGCAAGGAACTGAAGCTGGTCCAGACCGGCGGCCCCCTGGGGGGCGTTCTTGGGGCGGACAGCCTTGACCTGGTGCTGGATTTCGAGGTCTTCCGCGATGCCGGCGCCATCCTCGGCTCCGGCGGCATCATCGCTGCCGATGAGGACACCTGCATCGTCGACCTCACCCGCGCCCTCATCGCCTTCTGCCAGTACGAGTCCTGCGGCAAGTGCTTCCCCTGCCGTATGGGCATGAGCCACCTGCTTGAAGTCCTGGAGCGCCTATGCCGCCTCGAAGGCGAGCCCGGCGACATGGAGCTTATGCGCACCATCGGCCTCAACATGCAGGCCGGTTCCCTCTGTGGCCACGGACAGTTGGGATTCAACCCAGTGTCCTCGGCCATCAAGTATTTCGGCCCCGAGTTCGAGGCCCACATCAACGAACACCGCTGCCCCACCGGGGCCTGTTCCCGGCAGACCTTCTCCCCCCGGTTGACCCGAAGGTAACCCCTGTTGAGGCGGGCTATCGCATGAAGTCTGATTCGGTCCTTTCGACGCTCTTCCCGTCATTCCCGCGCAGGCGGGAATCCAGACCCCCGTCTTCTGTCCCCCACAGTATCGCGTTGGCCGTTCACTGGAAGTCTGAACAAACTGGCAATCATGCGATTGCCCTGAACCCCTGTTGAAATAGCATATATTCCAGTCCTCCCCGGACTGCGCTGGAGAGCTTGGCGGACAACCATGCCAGACGACATTACCATCACCATTGACGGAGTAGACATCAGCACCCAGCCCGGCAAGATGGTGCTGGAAGCCGCCATCGAGGCCGGCGTCTACGTCCCCTACCTCTGCTACCACTCCGGCATGAAGCCCTTTGCCGCCTGCCGCATGTGCGTCGTCTCCGTGGAGGGCGGACGCGGTTATCCCGCCGCCTGCACCCTCCCCGTCCAGGACGGAATGAAAATCCGCAGCGAGGCCAACGACGTCAACGAACTCCGCCGCTCCGTCATGCAGATGCTCATCGCCGAGCATCCCAACGGCTGCCTCACCTGTCACCGCGTCGACATCTGCGGCCCCACCGACATCTGCCTCCGCCACGTCTCCGTCAATGACCGCTGCGTCACCTGCCCCAAGAACGAGCGTTGCGAGTTCAAGGACACCGTCCGCTTCCTGGGAATGGAGCTGGAATCCCCCCTCAACTACGAGTACAAGCAGATTCCCCTCGAGGTCGGCGACCCCTTCTACGACCGCGACTACAACCTCTGCATCACCTGTGGCCGCTGCGTCCGCGTCTGCGAGGAGGTCCGTGGCGATGCGGCCATCTGCTTCACCGAACGGTCAGGGAAGGCCCTCGTCGGTACCTCCTTCGGAACGTCGCTGCTGGAGTCCGGCTGCGAGTTCTGCGGTGCCTGCATCGACGTCTGCCCCGTCGGCGCTCTCACTGAGCGGGACCACAAGTGGGAAAAGGCCCGCCGCGTCGAACGCACCGTCTGCCCTCACTGTCCGGTCGGCTGCCAGCTCAACCTGGAGTTCAACGGCAAGGGTGAGATGATTCGCGTCGTCCCCGAGCTCAACTCTCCCGCCAACCACGGCCAGGCCTGCATCAAGGGCAAGTTCGGGCTGGAATTCATCAACAAGACCGGCCCCGGCTCAACCCGCCTGACCCAGCCTCTCATCCGGCGCGACGGCGGACTCCAGCCCGCCTCCTGGGACGAGGCCCTGGACCTCGTCGCCCAGCGCCTTCAGGACTTCCGGGACAACTCCTTCGCCCTGCTGGCCTCGCCCAACGCCACCAACGAGGAGCTTTACCTGTCCCAGAAGTTCGCCCGCACGGTGATGAACACCAACAACGTCGACCAGACCTCCAACCTTGTCCCGGAAATGACCATAGCCTTGGAACGCTCCCTCGGCTACGCCGCCGCCACCGGCTCCATCTGGGACCTGGAAAAATCTGACTGCATCCTCGTCTTCAACTCCAACCTCACCGAGGAGCACAACGTCGTCGGAGTGCCCATCAAGAAGGCCGCCCGCCGCGGCGCTGGCCTGGTGGTCATTGACCCCCGTGAGGTTGAGTTGACCCGCTACGCCAACACCTGGCTGCGTCCGGTTCCCGGCACCGAGCTCACCCTCCTCGGCGGCATTCTCAAGTCCCTCCTCGACCAGGGCCTGGAAAACACCGAATGGATCGAGGCCAACTGCGAGCCTCCCGAAACCCTCTACTATGCCCTCAACGCCCTGGACTTGGACGCCGTATCGGAAATCACCCATGTCCCGGCCGGTGACATTGCCGCCGCCGCCCGGGCCGTTGGGAGCGCCAACGCCGCTTCCATCGTTTTCGCCATGGACAACGTCGCCGCCGGGTTCCGCCGGGACTGCGCCCAGGCCCTCACCAATCTCGCCCTCCTCACCGGCAGCGTCGGACGCCCCGGCGCGGGAATCTATCCCCTGCGCCCCGGCGTCAACGAGCAGGGCGCCTGGGACGTCGGCTGCGCCCCCGACCGCCTTCCCGGCAACCGCCCCATGCGCGACAACGATGCCCGCCAGGCCGTCGAGGACGCCTGGCAGTCCACTCTTCCCGGCCCTCGGGGCATGGGCGTCCAGGCCGCCTGGTCTGCGGCCGCCGCCGGCCAAATTCGCGCCATGCTCATCTCCGGCAGCAGCCCCAACTTCACCAACGGCAAGCTGGAGGGCGGCCTGTCCTCGCTGGAAAACCTGGACTTCCTCGTCTTCTTGGACGAGTTCGACAGCCCCGTCACCGCCCTGGCCGATGTCGTGCTCCCCCTCGCCGGTTTCTCCGGCAAGGACGGCACCTGGACCAACCTGGAACGCCGCATCCAGCGCCTCAATCCCCTCCGCCCCGCCGACTCCGAAGACGGCCCCCAGACGGATCTGTGGGTCATCGGCGAAATCGCCCGCCGCATGGGTGCCGCCGGATTCGGCCACGCCTCCCCCTCCCAGGTCATGGACGAAATCGCCTCCGTCAGCCCCATCTACTCCGGAGTATCCTATCGGTCCCTGGCCGCCCAGTCCGTCACCATGTTTCATACCAACATGGAGATTCCACAACCCACCCAGCTCCTCTACTCCGGCAAAGAAGACCGGGGCATCCAGTGGCCCTGCACCCCGGACGACCCGTCATCCCGGCCGATCCTCTACCAGGACGGCTTTCCCAACGGCTCCGCCGACCCCATAACCCCCCAGTTCCGCCAGCCGGAATCCCAGGCCGATCCCGACTACCCCGCCTGGCTGGTCCCCGGACGGGTCCTCCTGGACCAGGACCATCCTGGAGAGGTCACCCGCGGCAGGAACAACCGCATCGACCGGGAAGAGTGGGTGGTCGTCAATCCCAACGACGCCGCCGGAATCTCCATATCCGATGGTGACACCGTCGAAGTCGTCACCGGCGGCACCCGCCTGTCCGGCATCGCCCACCTGGATCAAAATGTCCCACCCGGCGTCCTCGGAATGACCCAGCTCTTCGGAGAACTCGCCGTCGAACTCCAGGCCAGCGGCGAACCCAGTCCCATGTCCTCGGTTCCGGGCCTGGATATCGTTCCCGCCCGCCTCGTCAAGACATCGCCAAACGCCGCCTGACCGGCGCCGGAAAAATCTCCGCCCAACGGCTACAATGGAAAGAGCAGCGCCATACAGCCCCTTCACTCAACAGCAACAGGAGCGGCATGACCAGTTCAGCAACTAACCTCCGTGCAGCCCGGCTCGCCAGCCTGCCCCGCGCGACCCTCGTCGAACGGAAAGACATCACCGAAGACCTGATGGTCGTCAGGTTCAGGCCCGAGAACCCCGGCTTCACCTTCAAGCCCGGCCAGTACTGCACCCTAGGCGCTGATGGCATCGAGCGCGCCTACTCCATAGCCTCCGCCCCCTACGAGGGAGTATTGGAGGTCTTCGTCGAGCTGGTTCCCGAGGGAGAGCTGACCCCCAGGATGTGGAAGCTCAAGCCGGGGGACACCATGTCGATGCGCCCTACTGCCAAGGGCCTCTTCGTCATGAAGGACCAGTTCCACCATCACCTCATGGTCTCCACGGTCACCGGCGTCGCCCCCACTGTCAGCATGGTCCGCCAGTACCTTCACGACCAGCGGGAAGGCCACGTCTTCTACATCCTCTACGGCGCCAGCTACCAAGACGAGTTGACCTACGATACTGAGCTGCACGCTCTCGCCGAGGAACACCCGGAGTGCATCAAGTTCATCCCCACCGTCAGCCGCCCCGATGAGCCTCGCAACGCCGGCTGGACCGGCGCCCGCGGCAGGGTGAACAACATCTTCCAGGAATACCTGGACAAATTCGACCTTCCCCAGGACGACACCATGGTCTACGCCTGCGGCCACCCCGGCATGATCGCCTCGGTCAAGGAACAGGCAGCGCCCGCCGGTTGGAACTTCATCGAAGAGCGATTCTGGAAGGAATAACCGGGCTCGTTCCAAGGGTCACCCCTCCGTCGCCAGGGTGGGTAACTTGCCCAAGGCTCCTTGAGGGCTCCATCGCCGCGATTTACCCTGCGGAACGCCATCCCCGCCGAAGCTGTCAGCACACCAACGGCGGGGATTCGCTTTTCCCACGTCCACCCGGGGAACCGGACAAACCGAGGGAGGGACAGGCGGAGAGCCAGCATAAGGCAATAATTACAATACACAAGTATAGGTAGCACGCTGCGGCATCAACATGTTGGTATCCTGGCAGCATTTCGTTTCAGATGGTGCAGTCCAACGGCAACCGGGGTCTGGGTTCCTGCCTCCGCAGGAACGACGAGGGAGGCGGGGACGAAGCCACCTGAAATTGGAACGCTGCCGGTGTTTTTATAGGTGCGGCAGCCCCGTCCCATTAGGAGTAAAATAGGCCCACCTGCGCTGCTGGGTGTTGCCGTGACTCCGATCCGCCGCCAGTACCTCAAAATCAAGCACTCCTACCCCGACGCCATCGTCCTCTTCCGCCTGGGAGATTTCTACGAGACCTTCGACGACGATGCTCAACTGGCATCGGCCGAGCTGGAAATCACCCTCACCTCCCGCAGCATGGGCAAGAACCTGAAGGTGCCCATGGCCGGCGTCCCCGCCCACTCCCTGGACTCCTACCTGGCCCGCCTCATCAAGAAGGGACACAAGGTCGCTATCTGCGAGCAGCTCACCGACCCCTCCAAATCGCGGGGAATCGTGGAGCGCGACGTCGTCCGCGTCGTCACCCCCGGCACCGTCGTCGAGACCGGCCTGCTGGAACACAAGGCCAACAATTACCTCGCCGCCGTCATCGAGGAAAACGGCTGGGCCGGATTCGCCTACGTCGACGTCACCACCGGCGAGTTCTCCGCCGCGCAACTGGAGGCCTCCGGCCTTCCCCTGGAACTGGAACGCGTTGCTCCCGCCGAGGTCCTGGCTACAGACGGGGGTGAGGGCACCGAAACTTCCCAGGAAGGCGGGAATTGGTGCGTCAACCCCCGCTTCACCGTCACTCCTCTCGCCGCTGCATCCTTCCGGCTGGAGTCCTGCCGCGACCGCCTCCTGGAACACTACGGCGCCATTACCCTCGAGTCCTTCGGCTGCGACCACCTTCCCCTAGCCGTCCGGGCCGCCGGGGCCGTCATCGAGTACCTGTCCCGGACCCACAAAGCCGCCACGCCACGCCTGTCTCCCCTCAACGTCTACTCCACCGGCGGATTCATGGTGCTGGACGCCCAGACACGCCAGAACCTGGAACTCTTCCAGGCCGGACGCGGCCGCACGGAAGAACACTCCCTCCTTTCCGTCCTCGACCACACCCGCACCGCCATGGGCGGACGCCTGCTGCGCCGCTGGCTGGGACAACCCCTACTGGACCCGGATGAGATCAATCGCCGCCTCGATGTGGTCGAAGCCTTCTCCGCAGACGGCTTCCTCCGCTCCGCTGCCACTGCTGCCCTAGGGCAGATTGCCGACCTGGAGCGCATCTGCGGGCGCATCGTTGCCGGGACTGCCCTCCCCCGGGACCTGACCGGCCTCAGCACGGGCCTGACCGCCGCCGCCGGGCTATCGGATACCATCGCGGGATGCCCCGCCGCATCCTGGCTGCGGCCTCAACTGCGCCCCGTTCCCGAGGTGCCTGACCTCATCGCTGCCGCCATCGCCGACGAACCCTCGGGCGCACCGGGCGAGGGCAACGTCATCCGCCCCGGCTTTTCCCCCGAGCTGGACCGGCTCAAGGAAGCCGCCGGCGACGCCCGCCGCTTCATCGCCGGTCTCGAAGAGCAGGAACGGGAACGCACCGGCATCCGCAACCTCCGCGTGGGCTACAACCAGGTCTTCGGCTACTACATCGAGGTCAGCCGGGCCAACCTCCCCCAAGTGCCGGAGGACTACGTCCGCCGCCAGACCCTGACCAACGGCGAGCGGTTCATCGTCCCCCAGCTCAAGGAGTACGAGGAAATGGCCCTGACCGCCCGCGACCGTATCGAGGAACTGGAGCGGGACCTATACCGCCGCGTCTGCGGCCAGCTCGCCGAGTCCGCCGAAGCGGTCCAGCGGCTCGCGGGAGGCATCGCCGCCGTGGACGCGCTGGCCTCCCTGGCTGCCGTGGCGGTCAGCAACCGCTACGTCCGCCCGGTGGTCAACACCGGCGACGAAATTACCATCAAGGACGGCCGGCACCCGGTCGTCGAGCTGACCCTCGACGCCGGGTTGTACGTCCCCAACGACGTCCACCTCTCCCCCGGCTGCCGCATCATCCTGCTCACCGGGCCCAACATGGCCGGCAAGTCGACCTACATCCGCCAGGCCGCCGTCATCGTCCTCCTGGCCCAGATCGGCAGCTTCGTCCCCGCCGAGTCCGCCACCATCGGACTGGTAGACCGCATCTTCACCCGAGCCGGCCTCCAGGACGACCTCACCACCGGCCAGTCCACCTTCATGGTGGAGATGGTCGAGACAGCCGCCATCCTCAACCAGGCCACGCCCCGGTCCCTGGTCATCCTGGACGAGATAGGAAGAGGCACCAGCACCTACGACGGAATGGCCATCGCCCGCGCCGTTGTCGAGCACCTGCACAACGACCCCCGCCTGGGATGCAAGTCCCTTTTCGCCACCCACTACCACGAGTTGACCGACCTGGCCAACACCCTACCCGGCGTCTCCAACTTCAACGTGGCGGTGGCCGAGGACGGGGAAGGCGTCGTCTTCCTCCACCGCATCGTCCCGGGGGGCGCCGACCAGAGCTACGGCGTGCAGGTGGCCCGCCTAGCCGGACTGCCCCCCGCCGTCATCAGCCGCGCCTGGGAAGTCCTCAACGACCTGGAGCAGCCTTCGTCTCATGCCAACGGCGCTTCCAGTCCCGCCCCGGCTCCCCAGGGATTGCAGATGCCGCTCCCCTTTCCCTCGCTCCGCTCGCCAGGGGCAGGCTTCGACCCCGGCCGCGCCCTCCAGGACCTGTTGCTGGGAGTGGACATCTCCAACCTCACCCCCCTGGGCGCCATCAACAAGCTCTACGAGCTCCAGGAAAAAGCCCGAGAACTCCCCGAACAGTTATAGCCCAGGGGGGCTTTGCACGAAAAATGTTTTTATTCCTGATTTCTAGTAGTACAACAGCTTTGAATTGATGGATAATAGGTTGTACTGATGAGGGGATAGGTTAATAGTCAAGGTGATGTTGGGAGGATGGGTATGCCAGCCAAGAAGCACCGGGTCAGGCTTAGTGCGGAGGAGCAAGAGGAACTTAAGGGGCTGGTGTCCCGGGGACGGGCGGCGGCATACCAGCAGACCCATGCCCGGATTCTGCTGCTGGTCGATGAGGCCCAGGATGGCGGGGCGATGAAGGACGAGGAGATAGCCCGGGTCCTGAAGGTGGGCAGCGCCACGGTGGAACGGGTGCGCCGCCGCTGTGTGGAGGAGGGAGTAGAGGCCGCCCTGGGCCGCCGGCGGCAGGTCAACCGTCGTCCGAGAAAGCTGGACGGCGATGGCGAGGCCCGCCTGGTGGCAATGGCCTGCTCCCAGCCGCCGGAGGGCCGTGCCGGCTGGACGCTGCAACTGCTGGCGGACCGGCTGGTGGAGTGGGAGATAGTGGAGAGCATCAGCACTGAGACGGTGCGCCAGACACTGAAAAAAACGAGGTCAAGCCCTGGCTGAAGCAGTGCTGGTGCATCCCGCCCAAGGCCAACGCCGAGTTCGTCTGCGCCATGGAGGACGTACTGGAAGTCTACCATCGCCAGTATGGGGACAACGAGGTTCTGGTGTGCCTGGACGAGACCAGCAAGCAGCAGGTGAAGGAGACCCGCACACCCCTGCCGCCGCGTCCCGGAGTTGCCACGGCCTACGATTACGAATACGAGCGCAACGGGGTGAGCAACCTGTTCATGCTGTTCGCGCCCCTGGAGGGGTGGCGGAGAGTGGAGGTGACGGACCAGCGCACCAGGGTGGATTGGGCCTGGGTGGTGCGGCAACTGGTGGACGTGGACTACCCGGACAAGGACCGGATAGTCCTGGTGATGGACAACTTGAACACCCACCATCCGTCATCGCTGTACGAGGCATTCGAGCCTGGGGAGGCGAGGCGGATTGCGGAACGGCTGGAAATCCACTACACGCCCAAGCACGGCAGTTGGCTGAATATGGCCGAGATTGAACTTGCAGTGCTGGCGAGGCAGTGCTTGGATCGCCGGATTCCCAGCCAAGACGTCCTGAAACACGAAACCGAGGCCTGGGAGAACCAGCGCAACCACGACGGGATACGTGCCGACTGGCGATTCACTACCGAGGACGCCCGATTCAAACTCAAGTCCCTGTATCCATCAATCCAACACTGAACCCCTACTAGTGCCGATTTGGTTTTTATTCCCGAACCGGGTTCCTGGGGGCGATTCCTTCGGTTCTTCTCCGGGAGAGAAGTGCAAAACTCCCAGTGAGCGGATAGGCCCCCAAGGTTGCCGGGCAAACCCCATGCGGGCGGCGGCATGGGAGATTCAGTGGAAGTCCGACCGGCATCAAAAAGGCCCCTCCTGTGTTCAGGAGGGGCCGATTGCCTTGGTTGAGGCTGTGCGTTGCAGGAAGGTCGCGCTACCGGAGCGTCTCCTTACCGCCCTGCACCCTCACCTCCGTCACCACGAAGTCCCCGATCTTGACCGGAATCCCACGTGCGTCGTCGGCGAAGACGATGTCGGCGTCCTCCCACTTCCAGCCGGTGGCGCTGTCGGTGCATTCGTCGTCGAAGCACACCCGCGTCCCCGTATCGGTGCTGGTAAGGCTCTTGTTGGTGTATTCCTCAATATCGCCCAGCGGCATTGGGAAAAGGTGAGCCCTGGGGATATGGACCGAGCCGTCCTCAATACTCTCCGTCCGGGTCTGGCCCGTCGTCGCGCTATAGGAACTATACTGCCCCCCAGCGACCTTCTGGTAGCTGCCAAAGTCGCTGAACGTCCCCTGCGAGACTGTGTACGAGTCAGCCGAGACAACGGTCTCGGTCCAAGCGTCCCGCGAAGCGTAGACGAGCTCCCGGGTCTGCTGGATTTCCACCCCGTTGACCTCAGTGGTCACGTTGTAGGTCATCGTCAGCGCGGGCCAGTCCTTCGGTTCGGCGCGGGCGCCGTCCACCAGGAGAAAGGCCACTCCGGCGGCAGCAAGCACCAGCCCGACGGAGGCCCATGCCTTCCAGCTTCTGATTGCGTTCATGGTTGGGTCACCTCATTCCAAGAAGTGTCGATGTGTCAGCCCCGACCATTCCTGGTCGAGGGAATCGAAGATGATGTGGTCGGCCTTGTACTTGATGAAGTCGTCCACCCTGCCGCCACCCTCCAGGTCCACATCGTCATTGTGGTACCGAATGTCGAGGTCCCCGGCACTCCCGGTGGTTCGCCACGACCCCGGGCTGATGGATTCCTCAACCCTCCACTGTGATCCATCCCAACGGTAGTAGTTGGTGCCGTTGGGCTTCCAGTGTTCATTGTCGTAGTACGTCCAGTGGGGTCGCCGCCCCCCGTATTGTACACGAGTGACAGTTCCCTCCCACGGGTTTAGTGTTCGATTGTAGACCACGAGGGAGCGGTGCGAAATTCCCGGGTCGCCGCCCCTCCTCAGTCGCCAGGGGCAGGCTCTGCGCGGGAATGACGGGAGGAGAGGTGAAAGGGTCGAGTCATACTTGATGCGATAGCCCTGGGTACTGACGCTCTCCCCCTTACCAACCCCGCCGTCCTTCCTGTACCATTCTTGCGTATATGGCGCCGATGGCGCTCCCTCCCACTGAAATGGGACAGAGTGGGACAAAATAGGACAGAAAAAATTCTCCAGCCCTCCATCTGATAAACGAACCCGCCCATTTTTGCCCGGTCCGCCGTTGGTGATTCCCCACCCGGCTGGTTAAAATGGGCCATCGACCCCCGCTAACATCCCCGATTCAGGAGGGCAGTCATGGCATCTACCGCCGAGTTCTACTGGTGGCCCCGTTGATCCACCTGTCGCAAGGCAAGAGAGTTGCTCTTGCAGAACGGCGTCGAAGTACAGGACCGGGACTACTTCCAGGAAAAGTTCATCGCCGACGAACTCCGCTCCCTCAGCGCCGATGTGGGCATAGCCGCCATCTTTGCCCGCCGCAGTCCCAGCCTCAAGAAGATGGGTCTCAACCCCGACGACCTCAGCGAAGACCGGATGCTCGAGCTCATGCTCGAGGAACCCCGCCTGGTCCGCCGCCCCCTCATCAAGCTGGGCGACCAGCTCATAATCGGCGGCAGCGTCAAGGCCATCGAGTCCGCCCTGGCCGGTGGCTGACGGGAAAGGGCGGGCTGCTGCTCGCGCCGGGGGGCATAATCTACTATGTCGCTAAGAATACCCCAGCCTTGGGTCCCAGGTGGGCAATCAGCAGGTTCCATATGAACACATAACATAACACCATGCTTGTGTTTATCGACGAGAGTGGGCATCCTCACCCAAACGACCCGTCCACACGTCCTGTTCTAGCCGCCGTTTGCTTCCCTCAACGGGCATCCCGGTCCATCAGCCGCCAACTGTTTGCAATGAAGCGCTCCCTTCTTGGCGGCGAGCGTGCGGGACTCGAACTTAAAGCGAACGCCATTTTGAACAGAAGGACCTTCACAAGGAAACCCGAGATCCGGGAACTTGTAGAGGAAACTTTCGATCAAATTCGGAACATTGACCTCACGATTTTCGCTGTTATCATGGAAAAGCCGGCGGATGTAATCCCAAGAAACAACCCTCTGTTGCCGCGGCAATACAGGTACATTCTGCAACGGGTCGACGCTTTGCTTTCAGGCGGGTCGGCTACGGCTGTCGTGCTTGTTGATGGCGACGGAAGCCAGTACGGGGGACTGTCAGCAAAATTCGAGGGCTATCTAAACAGGTTCCGCGAGGGCCAAGCCATGACGAACGTCGTGGATACGCCGTACTTCGTCGATTCTCGATACACTGTGGGGATTCAACTTGCGGACTTGGTGGCAGGAGCAATCAGACAGTACCATGAAGCCGAACTGTCCCGGAACCCCAACACATCCGATCCATATCTGAGGGCCATTGCCAGATATTACCGGACAGTTGAGGCCAAGACGAAAGATCTGACCCCACCTCAGGGCTACCCTCTTCGCGGTCTGTATTTCATGTCCGAACACCTGCATTACGGAGGCCCTGACGAGGGAAGCATCGAACCGGATCAGCCCTGAAAAACCAGAGCGCCAGGGAAGTGACGCTCACAAAGCATCACAACCTGGCACTAACCTAATGTTAGAGCCGGAACCCCACTCCCGTCAACGGCGGTTCCATTCCCGCTCTTTGCCAACCGCTGGTCCCGTGTTAACATGGGCGTCTGTCCTACTTCCGCCCACCGACCAACACCGCGAGGACCACGGCCCGTCAATGAAAATATTCTTCGACGTCGACTACACCATTCTGGGATTGGATGACTCCCTCCGGCCGAATACCATCGAGACCTTTCAGAAACTCAAGGATGACGGGCACGACATCTACATCTGGTCCGGCATGGGCGAGCGGTGGGAAGTCATCGAAAAGTTCGACCTCCACCGCTTCGTCAGCGGCGTCTACGAAAAGCCCACCCACCACTTCCATGAGCGCCTTGAAGAGCTCAAGGTGCCCTTCGAGCCCGAGTTCGTCATCGACGACTACCCCGAGGTCGTCCATGCCTTCGGAGGCGTCTGGGTGCCCCCCTATTTCTTCTCCCGCAACGTCGACCAGCAGATGGACCGCATCTACGCCATCATCAACGACTTCATCCGCGATGGCGCATCCGAGGACCGCCAGTACCGTGCAAAGGGTTCCACCATCCCCCTATTCTAGCCCGCGCCTCGTCTCCAGCAGGACCAACAACCCGGTCTGACTGCCATGCCCATCCAGGTACTGGAACCCCAACTCGCCTCCCAGATCGCCGCCGGCGAAATCGTCGAACGCCCCGTCTCAGTGGTCAAGGAGCTGGTAGAGAACTCCCTCGACGCCGGGGCGTCCCGCATCTCGGTGGAAGTCCAGGGAGGAGGCATTGAGCGCATCCGGGTCGCCGATGACGCCTCCGGCATCCCGGCCGGCGAAGTGGAATTGGCCTTTTGCCACCACGCCACCAGCAAGCTGGACCGCCCCGAGCAGCTGGATGCCATCGGCACCCTCGGCTTCCGCGGCGAGGCCCTTCCCAGCATCGCCGCCGTCTCGCGCATATCCCTAACCAGCCGCCCTCGCGAGTCTCCCGACGGCTGCCGCATCCGTTACCAATTTGGGGAAATGCTGGACCTGGGGCCCCGGGGATGCGCCCCCGGCACGACCGTCACAGTTGAGGACCTCTTCGGGAACCTGCCCGCCCGCCGCAAGTTCCTCCGCTCCGTCTCCGCCGAGACCAATCGGGTCCGCGAACTCGTCGACCGCTGCGCCCTTGCCTACCCGGAAGTCGCCTTCCTCCTGACCGCCGACGGCCGGACCGTTGTTTCCACCCCCGGCAGCGGGAGCCCGCAGGAGGCCCTTCTCGCTGTCTACGGCCCCGACGTTGCCTCGGGAATGCTCCGCATCGAGGAATCAGACCAGGATTCCGGATACGGCATCAGGGGATTCGTCAGCGCCCCCCGTCTCAACCGCTCCAACCGCGCCCACTTCGCCTTCTTCGTCAACCGCCGCTGGGTGCAGAGCCGGATGCTGTCCTTTGCGCTGGAGGAGTCCTACCACGGGCTGCTCCCAGAGAAGCGCTATCCGCTGGCCTGCCTCGACCTCACTGTTCCCTACGCCCACGTTGACGTCAATTCCCACCCCGCCAAGCGCGAGGTCCGCTTCCTACAGGAATCGAAGGTCTACGCTACCCTCCAGCGGGGCGTCCGCGCGGCCCTCATCGCGCACTCGCCAGTTCCCCAGGTGGGCCGGGCCGTCGCCACCCAGCCCTCTGGAGAGCTCTATGCGACTCCCGCCTTTTTCCGCAGCCCCTTTGACCGGCCCGGAGCCGGGCAGACCGGTCCGGGGCTGGATGGCCCGGGTCGAGGGAATACGTTCAGCCCTAACCCCCTTGGCGCTGCCTCGGGTTCCGCCGGCGCTCTGGCTGCCGGCGGCGGCCTGGAATACACCGAGCTTTTCAACCAGGGGCTCTCCCCCTCGCAGGCCCTCCCCGCCCTGCGGGTGGTGGGACAGGTGCGCTCCACCTATATCGTCGCCGAGGGCCCGGATGGAATGTACTTGGTGGACCAGCACGCGGCCCACGAGCGCGTCCTCTTCGACCGCATTATCCGCCAGGTGGAACGGCAATCCCCCGAGTCCCAGCCTCTCCTGGTGCCCCAGACCGTCGAGCTGACCCCGTCCCAGGAGGAGACCCTGGCCGATCAGGGCGAGATGCTGGCCTCATGCGGGTTCATCGTGGAGCACTTTGGCGGCAACGGCTATCTCATCCGCGCCGTGCCCGCCTGCATGACCTCCAGCGACCCGGGTGTCTCGCTGGCTGGCATCCTGGACATGGCCGCTTTCGAGGGGGTGGCCCGGCAGAGCGACGACACGATGGCGGCATCTGTAGCCTGCCACAGCGCCATCCGCGCCGGAGACCCGTTGACTGAACCGGAAATGGTCTCGCTGCTGGAGCAACTGGAGAAGACCGACAACCCCCATACCTGCCCCCACGGCAGGCCCACGCTGATCCACTTCAGCGAGTATCAGATGGAACGGGAGTTCGGCCGCCGCTAACCCGCCCCGGGCGGACGGAAGAGGAGACCCTTAGAGCAACGGCGGCCGCTAGACCCGTCGCGGGTCTGAGCGGGGGTCCTGGGCCGGGTGAAAGATCGACTCCTCTTCCGGGAATTCCTGTCCCGCCGCCTCGGCCTTCCCGTTTCCGCCGAACCTCACCAGTCCCGTCGAAATCGCGGCCAGCGCCGCGACGCCCAACCCCATCTTTACCAGGAAACCCCGCCGGGACTTCCCCTTTTCCATGATCGCTTCAGACACTATTTACTCCAAAACGCGGCAAGCTGCCATCAGCCGAAAGCGGCCTCAACGATTCTACCTTTTTCCCGTTCCTTTGAAAACCGTCCCGCTTCCTACCGACAGGGCAATCGCATGAGTGCCAGTTTGGTCAAACTGCCAGTGAATGGTCAAGACGATACTGCCGGGAAGAGACGACGGGGGTCTGGATTCCCGCCTGCGCGGGAATGACGGTGGAGGAGGCGGCCGGGAACGAAAACACTTAAATTGCAACGCCGCCGCTTCCTACCGGGAAACTCCCCGTTTCAAGTCGGGCAGAGCGTCCCGGATCTCATCCACGTGCACCGCAAAGAACGTTCCCACCACCCGCTGCCCGCCCGAGGTACGCTCCTCCGCAGAGCGAATCATCCCCACCACCTCGCCGTTGTAGTTCAGCACCGGCCCGCCGCTGTCCCCCGGATCCACCGGAGCGTCCATCTTCAGGTTCACCCCGAAGGAATGCCGGCCAAAGTTGGATACCTGGGAAAGCACCCCCACGTTCGCCGACGCCGAACCCACGGTGCCGTTGGGCCACACGCCGGAACCCGAGTATCCCAACGCCAGCAGCGTTTCCGCGGCATTGTCCGTGGTTATCTGCCCCATGGCCAGGGGAGCGGCACTGGGATGAAGCTGGGCTCCCGACTGCTCGAACTGCAGCAGGGCAATATCCTTGCTCCGGTTGAACCCCAGCACGGCTGCCTGGAATGACGGGTGCAGCGACTGCCGGACGATGACTTGGTTGCTGCCCCGCACCACGTGCTCGTTGGTCACGATCAGCCCGGGCTCGATCAGCCACCCGGTGCCATGCCCTCGCAGCGTATCCACCATGAACACCGAGGGCCACGCATTCGACCGCACCTCCCGGAAGTCGTTGATCGGCTGCGGCGTCGGGGTGGCCGGCAGGACCATCTTGGTCGCCGTAGGCTGCGGCGTCGCCGTCAGCGGCGGGGTGGGAGTCGGGGCCGGCGTCACCGTCGGCATTGCGGTCGGAAACGCCACCGGCGTGACGGTCGGCAGCGGGGTCGGGAAGGCCACCGGCGTCACCGTTGGCAATGGCGTCGGAAACGCCACCGGCGTCACAGTAGGAACAGCCTCTACAATAGCCTGGGCCCGCTCGTCAATGAGCCGGTTCAGTTCCTCCTCTGACGGCCCGCAGGCCATCACCAGCAGGGCCGCCCCGACCAGCCCGGCGGTCATCCATCCGGAAGCAAGGATTCCCCCCACGGCTTCAGATGAACCGGGCCTGTGTCCGGGCTTCGTCGGCGTAATCTATGTAGACCGTAATGACCTCGGTGAAGAAGTCCACCGCCTCGGTGCCCTGCTCCCGCTGTCCCACTCCCGACGCCTTCATCCCACCGAAGGGCAGATGAACCTCGCCCCCCAGCGTCGGAGCGTTGACGTGGACCATACCCGTTTCCACCGTGTTGATGTACCGGTGCGCCCGGTGGAGGTCCCGCGTGTACACCGACGACGAAAGTCCGAACTGCACGCTGTTGGAGATGTCCACCGCGTCGTCCAGGTCCTGCGCCTCGAACACCGTCAGAACCGGCCCGAAAATCTCCTCCTTGGCAATCCGCATATCCCGGTCCACCCCAGTGAAAACCGTCGGCTCCACATAATACCCGTCGTCGTAAATCCCACCGGTCAGCGCGTGGCCGCCGTGGGCGAGGTTCGCCCCCTCCTCCGTACCAATTCCGATGTACTCCAGCACCTTGTCCTGCTGGTACTGGCTGGACAGCGGGCTCACGTCCACCTCCGGGTCCAGCCCGTCCCCAATCCTCAGCCGGCTGGTGCGGTCCAGCAGTTGGTCCACGAACCGCTGGTGAATGTCCGCTTCCACGATGGCCCGGCTGGTGGCGGTGCACCGCTGCCCGGTGGAGCCGAAGGCGCCCTGCACGATGCCTCCCACCGCCTTGTCGAGGTCGGCGTCGGCCAGCAGGATCACCGCGTTCTTACCGCCCATCTCGCACTGCACCTTCTTCAACAGCCGCGCCCCCCGGGCGTAGATGTCCGTCCCGATCTCGGTCGAACCCGTGAAGGAAATCCCCTGGATCTGCGGGCTTTCCACCAGCGCGTTGCCCACCGACGCCCCCGGACCGGTGATCAGGTTCAGCACCCCCGGCGGCAGCCCCGCCTCCTCGAACACCTCCACCAGCTTAACCGCGCTCAGCGGCGTCCCCGACGCTGGCTTGAACACCACCGTGTTCCCGCAGATCAGCGCCGGCGCCAGCTTCCATGCCGGGATCGCAATGGGAAAGTTCCACGGCGTAATCAGCGCCACCGCCCCCAGCGGGCGCCGCACCGTATAGGCAACGGTGCTGGCCAGTTCCGACGGGGTCGTGTAGCCGAACATCCGCCGACCCTCCCCCGCCGAGTACTCGATGATGTTCATCGCGCGGCGCACCTCGCCCCGGGCATCGGCGATGGGCTTGCCTTCCTCAATGGTGATGGTCCGGGCAATCTCTTCCGCCCGCCGCTCCATCACGTCCAGGGCCCGGTACAGGATCTGCCCACGTCCAGGGGCCGGCATATCCGCCCACGCCGCCCGCGCCCCATCGGCCGCCTCCGCCGCCCGCATTGCATCCTCCACGTTGGACCGCTGGAACTGCCCGATGACTTCCTGTTTCTTCGCCGGACTGGTGATGGCGTAGGTCTCCCCCGAAACCGAATCAACCCACTCTCCCCCAATGTAGTTCTGGTAAGTCCTGGTTTCGGTGGTGGTCATCGCCTTCTCCTTTGGCCTCGGCCCGCCTCAAATAAGTGTTCCTGAGTGTACATAAAGAAACCCGCTGGTGGGCCACCCATTCTGCCTGTCCGGTAAGTTAACACCGCCGCCCCACCGGGGCAATACCGGCCCTCTCCTATGTTGACGCCGCTAGTACAATACCAACGGAATTCGTCCACCGTCGCTATCCACCGGCCCGCCCGCCGTCGTTCCGGGCGCGCCCCCCGAAAGGAGACCGTCATGGCAGGATACGTCATCGCCGACGTCGAGGTCACCGACCCGGACAAGTTCGAGGTCTACCGCGGGCAGGTCGCCGCCACCATCGAGCAGTACGGCGGCCGCTACATCGTTCGGGGCGGCGAGACCGAGACCGCCGAGGGCGTCTGGACCCCCCGCCGCCTCGTCGTCATCGAGTTCGAATCCCTCGCCCGCGCCAAGGAGTGGTACCACTCCCCCGAGTACGCCGGCCCCATGAAGCTCCGCCACGAGTCCGCCAACACCAACGTCGTTTTCGCCGAAGGCCTCTAGGCCGCACATCCCCCAAGACACCACAGGAGGACCCATGAGCCTGGAAGGTAAGACCGCCCTCGTTACCGGTTCGGGACGCAACATCGGACGCTCCATTGCCCTGGCATTGGCCCGGGACGGAGCTGACGTCATCGTCAACGCCCGCTCCAACCGCGCCGAGGCCGATGCCGTCGCTGCCGAGGTGGAAGAATTCGGCCGCCGGGCCCTACCCATCCTCGCCGATGTGGGGGACAAGGAGCAGCTGGAAGCGCTCCTTGACCAGGCCCTGGACAAGTTCGGCGGTCTCGACATCGTGGTGAACAACGCCGCCACCCGTCCCCACAAGCCCTTCGCCGAAATGACCTACGACGACTGGCGGGGAGTGCTAGCCACCGACCTCGACTCCGCCTTTCTAACCACCAAAGCCGCGCTGCCCGGAATGATGCAGAAGGGCTGGGGACGGGTGGTCAACCTCAGCGGCCTCCAGGCTTTCCAGGGACGCCACGGCGGAGCCCACATCTCCGCCGCGAAGGTGGGACTGATCGGCCTGACCCGCGCCCTGGCCACCGAGCTCGGCCCCAGCGGAATCGTCGTCAACTGCATCGTCCCCGGCGCCATCGACACCAGCCGCGAGGGACTGTCCAATGCCACCCGGGGTTCCGCCCGCATCGCCGAGATTCCCGTAGGACGGCTGGGCTACACCGACGACATCGCCTCCCTGTGCGCCTTCCTCTGCTCCGACGCCGCCGGATTCATCAACGGCCAGACCATCCACTGCAACGGCGGCGAGCGCGCCCTCTAGGAATAATGTCGCCGGCCCGTTCCGGTTGCTGACCGTGCCGCAATGGAAGGCCGCTCAATAAAGCACACCTTCCAGGTCTTTTTCGTGGCCCTGCGGCTGGGGCTCATCTCCTTCGGCGGCCCCATCGCCCACATCGGCTACTTCCGCGAGGAGTACGTCGCCCGCCGCAAGTGGCTGGACGACCGCACCTACCTGGACATCGTCGCCCTCTGCCAGTTTCTCCCCGGCCCGGCCAGCAGCCAGGTCGGTATCATCGTCGGCATGACCCGCGCTGGGCTCGCTGGGGGCCTGGCGGCTTGGCTGGGATTCACCCTCCCTTCGGCCATCATCCTCACCCTCTTCGCCCTCGGCGTCGCCGCCTGGGACACCTCCGGCGCGGGATGGCTCCAAGGACTGAAAATCGCGGCGGTGGTAGTGGTGGCCCAGGCCGTCTGGTCCATGGGCCGCAGCTTCGCCCCGGACAGATGGCGGGCTACCATCGCCATCGTTGCCGCGGTCGCCGCCCTCAGCTTCCCCACCGCCTGGACCCAGCTCTTGATCATCGCTCTGGCCGGGGTAATCGGCTGGATATGGCTCAAGCCGGACCCCGTTGACGGAGACGAATCGGTCCTTTCAGCGGGAATTCCCCGCTGGCTGGCCGTCGCCTGCCTCGCCGCGTTTGCCGTGCTGTTGGCGGCCCTGCCACTGCTGCGGCAGGTCAATCCTGCCCACTGGCTGGCCATGTTCGACAGCTTCTTCCGCTCCGGCGCCCTAGTCTTCGGCGGAGGCCACGTCGTTCTCCCCCTGCTCCAAGCCGAGGTGGTGCCTCCTGGCTGGGTGGACAAGGAGAGCTTTCTCGCCGGATACGGGGCGGCCCAAGCCATCCCGGGCCCCCTGTTCACCTTCAGCGCCTACCTGGGGGCGGCCTCGGGCCCGTCTCCCAACGGCGTTACCGGAGCCGCCATCGCCCTGGCCGCCATATTCCTGCCGGCCTTCCTGCTGGTCATCGGCGTCATGCCCTTCTGGGACTCGCTGCGCCGCCGGATGGGATTCCGCGCCGCCCTGCTGGGAATCAACGCCGGAGTCGTCGGCATCCTGCTGGCCGCCCTCTACAACCCGGTCTGGACCAGCGCGGTCAGGACTCCCCACGATTTTGCCCTCGCCGCCGCCGCCTTCGCCCTCCTAACCCTGTGGCGCGCTCCCCCCTGGGTCGTCGTCCTCTTCTGCACGGCCGGAGGGGCCGGAATCGCCTTTGTCTACGAACTCCTGGGCTGGGGTGGGTGGTGGTCATACGGCCCGCTCGCCTGACCGTTCCAGCACCGGCCCGGTCAGGAATCAGCGTCTCGTCTTACAGGGCGGGTTGGGGGACGAATCCCCGGGATCAGGTCTCCGAGTAGAACCGGTCCCGCCGGTTCCTCCCCCGCTGGTAGGTGAACACGAAGGCAATGACAAGGACTACCAGGATTACGCCCCCCGCGAGCACGGCGATTATCAGCGGGCCCAGGCCGAGGGGCTCGGGTTCGTAGAAATTCACCGACACCCGGGACTCCTCCGGGTTGTCCGGCAAGGGCCTGCCAAACTCGCCGCCGGCCCGGGTCCCTTCCTGCACTTCCTTGTAGACCACCTCGCCCCGCCGCTCCAGGAAGGAAACCACCTTGGAGAACTCCTCGGGAGGCACCAGCGCCGCCACATCCGCGTTTTCCCGCCCGTCGTGGGTGGTAACCGACACCCACTCAATCTCCCCGTTCAGCGACTCCACGAGCTTGCTTAACTCGTTGACCCGTGCGCTCACTCCGGTCTCCTCGATGCTCAGGTGGGCTGAGGGAGGCAGGCGGAGCCGTCCCTCGGGCGGGAAAAGTGAAACATGGATCGTCGCCAGGTCCGCCCGTTGCTGCAGGTGGTTCAACTGTCCTTGCAGACGCTCTATCTGCGAGCGCACCCGCGACAGCTCCCGTTCTATGGTCAGGACATGCTCAATGCTGGAGGCCCGGTCCAGCAGGGACAGCAGGCTCTCCTCCTCCCGCTGGGCGCTCTTCAGACGGGCTTCCAGGTCGATGAACTGCTCCGTCACATCCTCCTGTCCCAGGTTCAAGTCCTGCACTTCTCCCAGGTTCTGGATTTCCAGGACCGCATCGGTAAAGTTCTCCTGCAGCACCCGCACTGTCAGATCCGCCCGCATCGCCGGGCCGGAACCGGAGCTAGAAAGCTGCTCCACGAACCCCCCGTGTGCCTCAGCGATGGCGTTCACCCGCTCCACCGCCCGCTGCACTTCCTCCACTTCCACCGACACCGACGCCCGGGAAATGGTGCGGCGTTGGCTGGAAACCAGTGACGCCGGGCCGCCTTCCGCCGGCGCCGCCTCAGCCATCATCCCATCGACGGAAACCGCCCGCTTTTCAGAAGCGCCGAACCCCGGGCCAGGCTCTGGGAAGGCGTCCGCTGGCGCCGATTGCGAGACAACCGCGGCCATTTCCGCCGTGTCCTCCGCCAGCAACGCCGCCGATTCCTCGGAAGCTTCCTGCCCGCAACCCGCCAGCAGAACAATGGGAAACAGCGCAGTCAGAATCAGCCACCCAACCGCCCGGGACAAGTTGGTCCGATTAACGACCGAAGCGGCGCCCTGCAAGCAAAGCAACATCCTCATCCCATGCCCTCCACCCCTATATCCTACAAAAAAGAGCGTGAAGTTACCCCGGAAATCTCTCTCGGATTAGGGAAAGTTCCGCGAAGGGGTCCTATGCCCGGGTTGTATCGTGGGTAACTGTTCTGCGTCAGGAGAGCAGGTCGGGATTCTCCATCTGGAGCAGACGCGCCTTGACCCGCAACCCCCCGGCCCCGTAGCCGTGCAGGTCGCCGTCGCTGCCGATGACCCGGTGACACGGGATCACCAGCGCCCAGCGGTTCCTGGCCATGGCCTGTCCCGCCGCCCGCGCCGCCCGCGGATTCCCCGCTTCTGCCGCCAGCCATTGGTAGCTCCGCGTCTCCCCAGGTGGGATCCGCCGGCAGGCCTCCCAAGCCGCAGTAAAGAACGGCGGCGCCGCTCCCAGGTCAAGCTCGATCTCCCCCAGGGCCGTGGCATCCCCCTCGAAGTACCGCTCCAGGCAGCCCACCACCTCCCCGAATCTACCGGGATCATCAACGGCGTCCCTCAAGTCCTCTCCCATGTCCTCCAGGACTTCCTCCACCGTCGGCTTCAGGGACAGCCGCTTCAGTCCCCCCGTCTCCCGTACCAAGCCCACCCACCCCATGGGTGACTCGAAAATATGGTATCTAGCCTGGCTCATTCGTCCTCCGGCTCATAACGTGGAACAGCATCGGGAACCTGACGTTCCGCCACGCTTGCACCAGCCCCTCCCGCTCCTCGTCCGTCAGCTCCTTCCGTCCGTACAGGCTCCGCACGTAGCACTGGACAATGCCCGCCAGATCGTTTCGCTGTTCCGGGAACGCCTCCCCCAGCCTTGCCCCGTACTGGTAGGGGGTCTGCTCCTCGATAACCCCCACCGCGTTCAGCCGGCCCAGGAACCCCAGCCGCCGGAACGCGTCCCCCGGCTCCTCCGAGGGAGCCAGGTACCGACTCCAGAACACCCGGACCAGTGTCCCCAGGACCACCAGAGCGCCCAGGCCCCCCGCAATCCACGGGAAGAACCGGGCCGCCAGCTTGGCCAGCGTCACCGTGTCGGCGTCCGCATCGTCCCCCTGGGTCCGTTCCACCTGCGACAACGGGTCGCACTCGTCCTCGTCGTCTTCGCAAAGCTCGTCGAAAATCTGGAGTTCTCCAGGCAGGTTGGGCGACTCTTCCTTGGGCTTGGGAATGGACACCACCGGAATGCTCGACCCCGGGGTTGGCTCGAAGGGAATCCAACCGTAGGACGGGAAATACACTTCCGACCAAGCGTGGCTGTGACTGTCCGCCACAATGTACAGGTCATGCTCCGGAAGCTTGTTCCCCACCGTGTACCCTGTCACCAGCCGAGCCGGAATCCCCTGCGTCCGCAGCAGAACCGTCATCGCCGACCCGAAATATTCGCTGTACCCCTCCCGCTGCTCGAACAGGAAATAGTCCACCCCGTCGGCGTTGAAGGGGGGCGGGTCAATGGCCAAGTTGTACTTGATCGACGTCTTCAGGTAGGTCTCCACCGCCTTGGCCTTGTCGTAGGGCGTGTTATGCCCCTCTGTTATCCTCCCAGCCAGTTCGCCAATCCGCGGCGGCAGGTTGTCCGGCAGCTGCGTGTACTTGTCCAGGGCCCAGATCGGATAGTCCTCCCCGGCCAGCCGCAGCCGTTGCGGAGTCGCCAGCGACACCGACGACGTCACCTGGTACGTATCCCCCGGCTCCACGTTCCCCTTCGCCGAACGCACTGAGAGCGTGTCCGGCTGCTCGGGAATGACCTCGGCGAATGTCACGGACTCGATGATGCCCCGGTTGCGCTCCACCCCGGTCAGCTCCAGCCCGGCCGGCAGCGCCTGGGCCAGCGACGAGTTGGCCACGCTGTTGCCCTGCTGCGCTATCGCTCCTTCCAGGTTGGCCCGTGCCGCCGCCAGCGTCGGATGCAGGTCCCTTCGGACCGGAGACCCGTTCATATCCATCCGGTAGACCGGCGAATCGTAGGTCTCCACCAGCACCTCCCGGTCCACCCCCAGCACCTGCCCGCCGGCGAACACGTTCCTGGAGTCGTACCTGGGAGTTATCGCGTAGGTGACCCCGAACCGCTGCAGGTACGGAGCGGGAGTCGAATACTCGGGCGACCAGTCCGTCGTCTTGAAAACCGTATCCGACGAAATCCACCCCTTGTTCGTGTAGGTCCCGTAACTCCGCGCCTTCCAGTACATCGCCACCGGCGAGTTCACCTGCAGCACCGGAGTCGTCGTCGGATTGATTGTTCCCTGGAAGGCTATCGAGTCTCCCCAGATCCGGTACGGCAGTGCCCGCCGCGCCGGCAGTCCCGCAAACAGCCGGTTGAAGTCCTCCTCCCACGCCACCATCGGCGACCGCAGCCGCTCGTAGACCTGGTGCGCCGGCGTCCACAGCGAGCCCGATGGCAGCAGGTACGCCACCACCAGCACCGCCAGGCTTATCATCACCGTATCCGAAATCGCCAGCAGACCCAGGTGGGAATCGTACTGGAAGTTCCGGCGCTGCCACTCCTGCCTCCGCCGCACCGACTGCACCCGCCCCACCAACAGCAGGGCCGTCAGCAGGTACACCGCCAGGTCCGTGCTCGCCGTGTCCGGCAGGTAGGTCAGGTTCGACATAACCCCGGCGCCGCCCAGGATGAAGACTCCCCAGAAATTGCGGTACCGGAAGAACACCCACGCCGCCAGGAACCCCGAAAGCCACGATGCACATACCAGCCCGAAGCCAAAGGGCACCGTGTCTATGTTGATCGACCCGATCCGCGCCGCCTCGTACCACAGGTACAGCCGGTCCCACAGCTCCCCGGCGTTGGCCAGCTCCATCCCCTCGCCCCGGTACGAGACCATCTGCCAGACCACTGTCAGCAGACCAATGGCCAGTCCCACCGGCAGCAGCAGGATTGCCCACCAGTCCAGACGCCGCCGAACCGTCCGGGACAAGTTGCCTCGATTGGCGGCGAAAGCGGCGTCCCTCAGGCCGAAGCGCGACAGGGCCAGCCCGACCAGCATCCCCATCAGGATGATGTAGATCAGGTTCGGAGTCGGCGCCCATTCCGCCCGCTCCACCGTCCACACAATCGTGGACAGGTTCAGGGCCAGAAATACAATGGAGAGCCATCCGTCGGGAGGCCGGAACGCCGCCAGGAAAGCCAGGATCCGTTCCCAGGCCCACTCCCCGATGAACCCCTCGGGCAGGGCCGGCATTCGTTGCGCTATGCTCCCGGGAAGCACGCGCTACTCCCCTGCCGCCGCCCGGGCCGGTTCCTGGAAGGGCATTCCTTCCCACTGCACCGGCGCACTCAGGCCCTCGTTGACCGGGCGGCCCCGGCGCACCACGTAGGTGGGAATCTCGTTGTTGAAGAGGGCTTCCAGCGGCGAGGCAACCTCCGGGGGCGCCCCGAAGTCCACCGGGTCCACGTAAACCGCCGCCACCGTAACTCCCTGCCGCCGCATCTGCGCCAGTGCCGTCACCCACTCCGTCCGCCCCGAGGCGGTAATAACCGTCAGCGTGTTGAACCGGGACAGGTTGGGCCGAAGGTCATAAAGGAACCGCTCCAGTGGGACCCGGCCTTGCGCCCGCATCACCGCCAGCGCCTCCATCAACCTGCTGATCTGGCTGGGACTGCTGTCCGGCCGGATCAGGTTGGTCTGGGGCGAGTTGGACGCCAGCCCCACCGGCATCGAAAGCTCCGTCAGGCGGTTCACCAGCGACGCCGCTACCGTCACGGCCATTTCTTCCGTGTTGTCCACCTCGTCGTACCCCATGTGGGCCCGCTGGAACATGTCCACCAGCACCCACGACTCGGCCGAAATCCCGATGTCGAACTCCTTCACCATCAGCGTGTTCAGCCTCACCGTCGTCGGCCAGTGGATCCGGCGGTAGCTGTCGCCGTAGGCATACTCCCGCACCGTCGACGAGTCAGGGGTGATGTGGTCCGAGCGCCGGTTGTACCGGCTGTCGCTGGGAAGGTTCGCCAGTCTGGGGTCCAGGTCCGGCAGCGGCTCCGCGGCCGGCAGCACGATGTACTCCTCTGGCTCCAGGAAACGCCGCGTCAACCGGAACAGCCCGAAGGGGTCCTGGCTGGTTACCTCCACCTGCCCCACCTGGAAAACCCCTCGCCGCGCCAGGTAGGTCTCCGTCCGCCAGGCCCGGCTCTGCTCTTTGACCAGGCCGATGCCACGTCCACCCGCGTACCCCGGCAAGTCCGAGACCTCCCGCACCTCCAGCCACGACTTGGGCAGACGGTTGCGGTTGAACACCTGCATCCGGCCTTCCAGGTTTCCCCCCACCTGTCCCCGGCTCCCCAGCCGGAAAAGCTGCACGTCTATTCCGCGAAGGTTCAGCCAGGCCCAGCCCAGGCCCAGGGCATACAGCAGCCCCACCACGTACAGCAGACGGAAAAAGAAGGTGAACCCCGTGCCCAGCGTGTAGAAGATGACCACGCCCAGCAGCAACAGAAAGCCGATCTTCCTCTTGGTCAGACGGAGATTCATCGCGCCGCCCCGTTGGACGGCAGTCCCCCAGCCGCCTTGTACGGGTTACCTATGCCGGCGGCCATTTAGCCCGTCTGTTGCCGGCTCGCTCCTGGCACCGGCGTAGTCTGGATCAGTTCCTCCACCACCGCCGCCGCCTGCACTCCCCGCATCCTGGCCGACGGCGTCAGCACCAACCGGTGCGCGATCACCGCCGGAGCCAGCAGCTGCACGTCGTCGGGAATCACATAGTCCCGTTCCCTTATCAGGGCCAACGCCCGGGAAGCCCGGAAAAGGCCCAGCGAGGCCCGCGGCGACGCTCCCAGCGCCACCTCTCCGTGGCGGCGGGATGCCTCCGTCAGGGATACGATGTACTGCCGTACCAGTTGGTCAACGTACACACCCTTGGCCGCCGCCTGGAGTTGCACCACCTCCTCGGGTGATGCAACCGCCCCCAGGCTGTCTATCGGGTGTTCCTGCTCCTGGTACTCGATTATGGAGATCTCTTCCGCAAACTCCGGGTATCCCAGGCTCACCCGCATAAGGAAGCGGTCCAGCTGCGCCTCGGGCAGCGGGAAGGTGCCTTCGTATTCAATCGGGTTCTGCGTCGCCATCACCAGGAAGGGCGACCCCAGGTGCCGCGTCACTCCGTCAACGGTGACCTGATGTTCCTCCATCGCTTCCAGGAGGGCCGACTGAGTCTTGGGAGTAGCCCGGTTGATCTCATCCGCCAGCACCACCTGGGCCATGATCGGCCCCTCCCGGAACTCGAACTGCTCCTCGTGCTGGTTGTAGACCGAAATTCCCGTAACGTCGCTTGGTAGCAAGTCCGGCGTGAACTGGATGCGCTTGAACGAGCACCCCACCGACTGCGCGATGCTCTTCGCCAGCATCGTCTTCCCCACCCCGGGAACATCCTCCACCAGCAGGTGACCCTCCGCCGCCAGGGCCGTCAGGGCTTGTTCCACCACCGTGGTCTTCCCGACAATCACCTTGTCCACGTTTTCAATAATGCGCCGGGCTGACGCGGTGGGTGACGAAGTGGCGGTCAAAATGTGACCTCCTCAAAGGAAACAAGCCTGAAAATAGTACGGCGGATTTTAACACAGGATACTATTTATCGGCACCCCCACCACCCTCCTGTCATCTCCGCGCAGAGCCCGCCCCCGCCGGGAACCATCCCCCATCTTCCAATCTGTGGTAAGGTTCCCTCAGCAAAAGAGGAGCGACTTCCAGAATGACCGACCAGACCCTCTCCACCATCATCTCCGCCGTCGGCTGGGACCCGGCCCGCGCCGCCGAACCCGAAATCACCGGCCCCGCCGACCCCATCCTGCCCACCTCCTTCCGCATCGGGGCCGCCTCCGCCGCCAGCCTGGCCGCCGTGGGTCTTGCCGTTTCCGACCTATGGGAGTCCCGCACCGGACGGGGCCAGGATGTCTCCATCGACACCCGCCGCGCCACTGCCTCCCTCCGCAGCGGCCGCTACCTCGCCATTGACGGCACCCGCGCCGCTGCCGAGCGCACTCCCGTCATGGGAGTCTATCCTGCGAAGAACGGCCGCTGGAGCTACCTCCACTGCAACTTCCCCAACCACCGGGACGCCGCCCTCGGGGTCCTCGGCGTCGAGGAGGACCGGGAGGCCGTCCGCCGCGCCGTCGCCCAGTGGGACGCCCTCGAGCTCGAGGAGGCCATCATCGCCGCCAACGGCGCCGGGGGAATGGTCCGCTCCATGGACGAGTGGGCCCAGCACCCCCAGTCCGCCGCCATCGCCTCCCTGCCCCTGCTGGAAATCGACAAGATCGCCGACAGCCCGCCCGAACCTCTGCCCGAGGGTTCCCGCCCCCTGTCCGGGGTGCGGGTCCTCGACCTGACCCGGGTTCTCGCCGGCCCCACCTGCGCTCGCACGCTGGCCGAGCATGGCGCCGACGTCATGAAGATCGCCGGCCCCCACCTGCCCTTCAGCCCCACCCAGGAGCTGGACACCGGACACGGCAAGCTCTCCGCCCACATCGACCTCCGCCAGCAAAGCGATCTGGAAACTTTGCAGGGACTTGTCCGCCAGGCCGACGTCTTCTCCCAGGGCTACCGTCCCGGAACCCTCGCCGGACGAGGGCTCTCACCGGAACAGCTGGCCGAGTTGCGCCCCGGCATTGTCTATGTCTCCCTCTCCGCCTTCGGACGCAAGGGGCCCTGGTCCCAGCGCCGCGGCTTCGACACCGTGGTCCAGACCGTCAGCGGCATCACCGACCGCCAGGGACGGCTCTTCCCAGGCGCCGAGCCGGGGCCCCAGTTCTACCCCGTCTCCGCCATCGACTACCTCACCGGCTACCTGATGGCCTTTGGCGCCCTGGTCGCCCTCAACCGCCGCGTCCGCGAGGGTGGAAGCTGGCTCGTCCGTGTTTCCCTGGCCCAGACCGGCCGCTGGCTCGTCGACCGTGGCCAGGTGCCCGAGTCCGAACTCCGCGACATCCCCTCCGAATTCACCCCGGACGAGCTGGAAAGCTGGACCACCACCACCGACACCCCTTCTGGAAAGCTCACCCATCTCGCTCCCGCCCTCCGTCTTTCCGAGACCCAACCCCACTGGACCAGGCCCACCGTGCCCCTCGGATACCATGACCCCGTCTGGCCTGGCGGGTTGGCCTAGACCCGTCTCCCAACCTGCTCGTCCGCCCCCTACCGGGCCTTCCAGAGGACAGTTCCAATCCGGAACTGTCCTTGAAGAGTTCTGCCTCCTGGGGATCCGGCAGGCCTGCCGGAGCGGGGCTACATCCAGCCCAACCCGTGGAACGTAGTACATACCAGATTGCCCGACAACCTCCCGCCCGGTAGACTCTCCGGCACCGCGCGTCCCCCAATCCCATCTTATCGGGCAGCCAAGGACAAGCTTTGAAGACTTCTCTCACCTCCCGCTATGCCATCCTCTTCCTGGCCGGCCTCCTCGCCCTTACTGCCGTCGCCTGCAGCTCTGCCAGCATGGACACAGGTGACGACTCGGCCGCTGCCAGTGCCCCCGCCGCTCCCGCTGCCCAGTCGGAGAGCGTTGCTCCGCAGACTGCGGCGACCGACGCCCCCGCAGCATCCGAAACTGACGGGACCGACACTGCCGTGGCCGTGTCTGACCCAACTACCCCTGCTGAGCCCCAGGCCGAAAGCCAGTCCCCCACCGCTGCCCCTTCGGCTCCGGTAAAGGCCGAAACGGCTCCATCGGACCCTGCCCCCACCCCCGACATCGAACCCACCGGCAACGTCGGCGGCAAGGTCGGCGACGAGGCCCCCGACTTCATCGGCATCGACAACTGGATCAACTCCGAGCCCATCAGCATCCTCAACGAGCGCGGCAAGGTGGTCCTGGTCGACGTCTGGACATACACCTGCGTCAACTGCATCCGCACCTTCCCCTTCCTCCGAGAGTGGAACGCTCGATACGCCGACGACGGCCTTCTCATCGTCGGCCTCCACGCTCCCGAGTTCGAGTTCGAGGAGGACTACGACAACGTCGTGCAGGCCACCGAGGAGCACGAAATCGTCTGGCCCGTGGCCCAGGACAACGGCATGCACACCTGGGGCGCCTACAACAACCGGTACTGGCCTGCCAAGTACCTAATCGACAAGGACGGGATCGTCCGCTACACCCACTTCGGCGAGGGGGACTACGCTGAGACCGAGGAGCAGATCCGCAAGCTCCTGCTCGAAGCCGGCGCAGACCTTTCCGACGACACCGGCGCCCTCCCCGAGGACCAGAGCCGCGACTCCACCTTCCGGTCCATGCTGGAAACCGACCCCACCGCCGTCGAGTTCACGCGGGAGCTGTACGCCGGATACGAGCGCAACTTCTCCGCCGCCTTCTACGGCGAACCCTACGTCGTCCAGACCGAGTTCTACCAGAACCGGGAGGCCGTAGGAGACTTCGATGCCCCGGCAGTTGAAGAGCGGATACCCCACAAGATTTACCTCAACGGCGAGTGGTTCGTCGGCCCGGAGAGCGTCAAGCACGCCCGCGCCACCGGCGATTACGAGGACTACATCGCCATCATCTACTCCGCCAGGAGCGTCAACGCCGTCATAACCTCCGACTCCGGCGAACCCTACCGCGTCCGCGTCACCATGGACGGCGAATACCTCACCGAGGAGAACAAGGGCGCCGACGTCATGATCGACGACAGCGGGGAGAGCTACATTCTTGTAGACGAGCCCCGCCTCTACGCCCTGGTCGACAACCCGGAGTACGTCAAGCGCAAGGAACTCCGCCTCAGCCCCAACTCCGACGACTTCGGACTATTCGCCTACACCTTCGGGGTCTATGACGGAGGAATCTAGTGAAGACGATCCTTTACCGCCCCGCCGTAGCGCTGACCCTTCTGGCCGTAGCGGCGCTGGCCCTGGCCGCCTGTTCCAGCGCCGCTACGGCTCCCGCCGGAACGGACCAGGCCCCACCCCAACAGTCAGGGGCGTCCCAACCATCCGAACCGCAGGCCATGGCCTCCGGTGAAGCGCCGGAGGGGTCCGGTGTATCCCCCATACTGGCCACCACCTTGCTCCGCACGGGGAGCCAGCGCGTCTCCTTCCTGCTCACCACCCCCGACGCCCTGGTAAAAGCCCCCGAGGTCACCGTCACCACTACCTTCCTGGGCCAGGGTGAAGCGCAGGGAGAAACCGTGAACGCCGGCTTCCGCCTCTGGCCCTACGCCATTCGCGGCGCCTACGACACCGAGCTGACCTTCCCGTCCCCGGGCCCCTGGCAGCTGGACATTGCCGTTGATGACGCCGAAGTCCAGGGAACCGCCACCCTCCAGGTGGAAGTAGCCGACGCCATCGTCGTGCCAGACAACGGCGCCGTCCCGCCAGCCAGCCGGACCAAGACCCTGGCAAGCGAGGGGACTCTGAAGACCCTGACCACCGACTACTCCCCAGACCTGGACCTCTACCTGGTCAGCGTGGACGATGCCATAGAGCAGTCCAAGCCCGCCGTCGTGGTATTTTCATCCCCAGCCTTCTGCACCACTCCCACATGCGGGCCCCAAGCGGAAACCCTCTCCGAACTACAGGACGCCCATCATGATGCCGCCAACTTCATCCACGTCGAAATCTACGACAACCCTCACGAGATCCAGGGCGACCTGGAAAAGGCGGAAATAACCGAAGCCGTCCGGGAATGGGGCTTTGACCGGATCCCTCACTGGTTCAACGAGTCCTGGACATACATCCTCGACTCCGACGGCCGCATCCACGAAAAGTTCGAGGGCTACGTAACCTTAGAAGAACTGGAAGAAACCCTCCAGGAAGTGCTCCCCGCCGGCTGACTGGCAACAGCAAGACACAAATAGAAAAAGCCGGGGTTTTCTTCCTTGCGGTTTTCAAACCCCGGCCCCGGTGCAGCCTTCAGCCCCTCAATAGGACTTCACTGCGCGCTCTCACGAAGCATTAAAATCGTATTCCAGATGCGGGAAGTTGTCAAGATTTTGGAATCCCCTTACTTTAGAAAGCCCGCGGTATTCAACGCGGGAAAGGTACCCCGGACAGGACTCGAACCTGCAACCTGCGCTTCGTGAGAACGCCGCTCTGTCCCATTGAGCTACCGGGGCACGGGAAGAGTTCATAGGTAATAACATTGCCGAGTCAATAATTAACTCATTGTCCCAACTCCATGCCTCCCTGCCACCCGACAGCTCCTCTGACTGCCTGTCTTCCCCCATCCTTGTCACCGCCAGACCGGGTGCGTTAGGATACCCCAATCAACCCCCGGACTCTCCGCCGCCTCCGTGAGGGTGCATGGCAGCAACTCCCCCTGGAGCCTTTCACGCCAGCCCGGTTTCTCTCACCGTCAACGGCCGGGACCACCACCTCGAAGTGCGCCACCACTGGACCCTCCTCGACGTCCTACGCGAGCAACTCGACCTCACCGGCTCCAAGCGGGGCTGCGACCGGGGTGAATGCGGCTCCTGCACCGTCCTTCTGGACGGCAGACCCGTCTACTCCTGCCAGATCCTCGCTCTCCAGGCCGGCGGCCGGCCCATCGTCACCATCGAGGGCCTGGCCAGCGACGGCCGCCTGGACCCGGTCCAGCAGGCGTTTCTGGAGCAGGACGGCGGCCAGTGCGGATTCTGCACGCCCGGATTCGTCATGTCCGCCCGTGCTCTCCTCGACGCCAACCCAACTCCCACTGACGATGAGATCCGCGAGGCCCTCTCCGGCAACCTATGCCGCTGCAACGCCTACGGCCGCATCCTGGCATCCGTCCGAGCCGCCGCCGGGACATAGCGAAGAACTCCCCCGATGGCCCAGAACCCCGATGTATTCTGCGGCGATTGCGGAACCGTCAACCCTGCCGGCGCCCGCTTCTGCCGCCAGTGCGGACAGGCCTTGCACGCATCCCGGCCCGCCCCTCGGCCCCCAGCCTCCCAGGCCCGGTGGCGCACTATCCGCGGCCGCCGGATTTATGGTTCGGGCCCTTCCCCAGGCCTCTTCGTTGGTATCCTGCGCCACCTGTGGTACGATCTGCTGGAGAGGGACAAGACCCTTCTCTGTGCGGTCCTCTCCACCATCTGCTGCTTCCCCGCCGGCATCCTGGCCATCGTCTATGCTGCCAAGGTCAGGGGCAAGCAGGCCCAGGGGGACATGGCGGGAGCGGCCGATTTCTCCAGGAAGGCCCGCCTCTGGATCACGCTCTCCGTGGTGGCCGGCATGGTCTTTTACGGCTTCAGCTGTGGCTCCGACCTGTTGCCTTGGTGATGGCATTGATTCCGAAGTCCCGCCCCCCAACGGGCAGTCGTGACCGGAGAGCAGCGCGCTGATGGCCGGGAATCCCAACGTATTCTGCGTCAACTGCGGCGCCGCCAACCCCGCCGACGCCCGCTTCTGCCGCCAGTGCGGGACGGACTTGACGGTTTCCCAACCCGCTCCCCCGCCCTTCACCGGACAGGACCAACCTTCCCAGGAGCGGCCCGACCCCTTCGCCTCAGCGCCGCCGCCCTACTACGGCTCGCCAACCCACATCGACAACAACCTGGTCTGGGCCATCCTAGCCACCATCTGCTGCTGCGTTCCCACCGGCATCGTCGCCATTGTCTATGCCGCCCAGGTTAACGGAAAGCTGGCCGAGGGCGACGATGCCACCGCCCAACGGTACGCCAACAGCGCCCGGCTCTGGGTCATCATCTCGGCCTTTCTGGGCGGCGGCGCTGCGATCATCTACTTCCTCGCTACCTTTATAGGAGGGGCGTTGGGCGTGTTTTGAGGAGGGACTGACTTGGCACACATCGGCGCAACCGGGTCTTCCCACTCCGGCGGTGCCCGCCTGTTGCTGGGCGGACTGGACATCCCGCTGTGGCTGGCCTATGCCGTTCTCGGCCTGGCCGGCGCCGGCGGGCTGACCGTGGTCTACTTCTTCGACCCCCGCAACCCAGGGCCCTATCCCGTCTGCCCCTTCTTCGGACTGACCGGATGCTACTGCCCCGGCTGCGGCACCCTCCGCGCCCTCCACCAGCTCCTTCACGGAAACCCGGTGGCCGCTTTTGGCTACAACCCCTACTCCATGCTCGTCCTGCCAGCCATCGCTTACTCCCTGGCCGTTTCGGGACTGCGCGCCTACGGACTCCCCGCGCCGCCGCGCCTGGACCTGTCCGACCGCGCGGTGTGGGGGCTGCTGGCCGCCGTTCTTGCCTTCTGGCTGCTGCGCAACCTGCCCATCGCTCCCTTCACCGTCCTGGCTCCTTGATACAACCCTTCGTCACCGGGGTTAGGATACAGGCAGAATCACCGGCGGACCGGCGGCACCAATCCATGCCGAGACGCCTGACCGGAATACCCCATGAATGCCAAAAGAGGCATCGCCCATGACCACCGAAGCACGGCACGGTCACGACCACTCTGCCGCGGCGGAGATGCGCACCGCCGCCGCGGCGTTCATCACGTCAGGTCGGCCCTGGGAGTATCGGAGCGGCGGGCCTGCCGGGTGCTGGAGCAATCCCGTTCGGCCGATTACCACCGGATGGGCCTGTCGGTTGTCTGGGCATCGCCGACCCTTTCAGGATTGCCCTGTGAGAAGAAAACTGTACCATGTTCGAGGAAGGCAGGGCAGCTTCTGATCGACTACTTTTCCAGGAACATGGTGACATAGGCCGCATCAACCCGCGGCATGGTGAGACCAATTTCCGAAAGCGCCCCGTTGAACTGACTAATGTCGTATGCGCTGGTGTCGGCCAGGTACGCTTCCACAGAGTCCAGGGAGCGGGACAGCATCTTCAACTCCAGATCATCGTCGCGGTCGGCCATTGATTCCAACTCCGACTTCCATTCCTGCAAGTCGACGCAACCCTTTATTAGTCCGTCCCTCTCCATGCTGGCAAAGACCTGGCCGGCGGGGACAGGGCGCTGCTGGACTACGTTGTACACTTTCCCGTAGTGTTTTGGATCGTCCGATATCCCGGTGATGGCGGAGACGAGGAAGTCGACGGGGGTCATTTCAAAAAACCAGTCCCGAGCCAGGGGTGCGCTGCCCAGGCGGGCGCAGGCCTTGATTATCAACGACAGGAAGTCATTGGGATTGACAGTTCCCGTCCCGCTGTGGTGGCCGATGTTGCCCGGCCGGTAGAGGCATACCGGCAGCCCCCGGGATACGGCGGACCACACCAGCCGTTCTGCGACCCATTTGGCCTGGTTGTTGCCTCCTTCCATCCGGTCAACGAAGTGGTCTATTTCATTATTCTCCAGGTAGGGGGTGTGGTCGCCTCCCGGAAAAACGCCGTTGGATGAAATGTATTGCACCCCCTTTGGCGTGCCGGTGCAGGCGAACCTGAGCACCTCCAAAGTGCCGCCGACGGTGTGGGGCTTGGCCGCGGAGTAGGGGTAGACGTAGTTCACTGAGGCGGCGCAGTGGAATATTAGGTCGACACTTTCCGCCAGCTCCTGATAAGTTTCAGTGTCCAGTCCCATCCGAGGGAGGGTGAGATCTCCCGGAACAGGAATGATTCGATCGGTTGCAGACTGGCCGGTGAGTCCGTAAAACTCCAGAGTCTCCAACACCCGGTTGGAAGGCTTTTCCAGCCCGGAGGCCCGGTCCCGTACCAGGCAGTAGAACCGCGTGGTTGCTCGGGTATTGCGAACCAATTCGTCAAGCAGGAAGGCTCCCAGGAACCCGGTGGTACCGGTGACCAATACCGAAGACGCTTGGCTCAATCGCGTTTTCTTCGCCTTGCCCCTTGGTGAAATCTCCGGGTCCAGGATTGAGTCTTCAGCCAGCGTAATTTTGGATGTCATATTCGGCTCTCTGTGTTCCAAGTATGCGGCCAGGTCACCTATGGTGGGGTATTCGTAGACCTCGGTTCCGCTGAGCCCGATCCTGAAGGTATTCTCGATGCCCAGAGTGAGAGCCAGACCCGACAGGGAGTGGCCCCCCAGATCGAAGAAGTTCCAGTCATCCTCCAGGGTGTCGCTGTCAACCTCCAGAGCCTCGGCCCACAACTCCCGCAGGGCTCTGCGTCTCTCCGCCGCCGTGGAGTGCTCCGGCAGCACCGTTCGCTCCCCGACGACCGGTTTGCCCTTCTCCAGCCGGTGCAGGGCCCTTCTTTCCAGCTTGCCGGTCTGCTGGTTTATCGGAAGCCCCTCCAGTTCCACAAAGTGGCTGGGCACCGAGTAGGGCGGCAGATGGCGCTCCAGCAGGGCACGCAGATCCCGGCTCGTCCCGCTCCTGGCGTCCACCCTCCAGGTTGCCTGCGGGCCCCGGACAACGTGGGCCACCAGCCGTTTGCTGGTTTCGTCCACCGCTTCAGCCACCACCGCCGCTTCCGAGACGTCGCAGTGCCTGCGCAGGATCTCCTCGATGGCACCCAAGTAAACGCTGTACCCTCGGATTTTCACCATCGAATCGGTACGGCCGACGATGGTGGTCATGCCATCCTTCCCAACCTCGGCCAGGTCCCCGGTGGCGTAGTACCGCTCGCCTTCCCAGGAGACGAAACTGCGGGAATCCAGGTCGGGCCGCTTCAGGTAGCCGCGAGCCAGTCCCCGGCCGCCGATCATCAACTCGCCGACCCCGCAGGGAGCCAGGGTGGACTGGTCCTGGGGGCGTACCATGACCTTCACCCCGTCCATGGGGAAACCCACCGGGCAGGTGTCCCTCCCGTCCCCGCACCAGTCGGTCAGATCGATGGTGCAGACGTCGTGGGCCTCGCTGATACTGTAGGTGTTGAATATACGGGCGGATGCGGGCAGGACCTCCAGCGCCAGCATGAGCAGGCTTACCGGCATCACCTCCCCGTTCAGCCAGACAACCCGCAGGGACGCAAGTTGTTCCCGCAGCAGTCCCCGGTCTGAGGAACTCAGGACTCCCTGCAGCAGGGACGGAGTGAACAGCACCTCGGAAATCCGGTGTTCTGAAATGAACCTGGTGAGAGCGCGGGGGACGAACACAACATCGTCCGGGATTACATACACCGTTCCGCCCGTCAGCAGCGGGCGAAGGAACTCCCAGGGAAAGAAGATGTTGCAGCCAACCCTGTCTCCGACGGCGTAGGAACTGAATTTGTACCTGGCGAAGTACGAGGAGGCCATCGAACCGACGGTCTGCATCACCCCCTTGGGGTCTCCGGTAGTGCCGGAGGTGTAGGGAAGGAAGGCCAGGTCCCCAGCCGCGACGCGCGGAAAGTGGTGTCTCGTGCCGTAGTTCCTCCGGGACCGGTCGCTGTCTATGGGCAATATGCGCGTTCCCGCGAATTGGCGTAATCTGGGGAGAAGCTGCCCCTTGGTCATGATGACCTTCGGCTGCGACTCCGACACTACTGCTCGCAGGATGGGGTCGGGGGAATCGAGGGCCATGGGCATGAAGGCCGCACCGGCCTTCAGGGTTGCGATGGCCCCGATGATATATTCAGGGCAGGTCTCCATGAATATGCCCACCGGATCATCGGTGGAAACGTCGCAGCGCTGGAGGTGCGCTCCCAGGGCGTCGGTCTTCCGGTCCAATTGGGCGTAGGAAATCCGCTGGCCGCGGAACACTACCGCCGGAGAGTCCGGGGTCTTGTCCGCTTGAGCCTGAAAAAGCTGGTGTAGACCCTTTTCTTCTGAAATCATCTCGTCATCCCAGGCAAGCCGAAATGCCTTCAAAACAAAACAGGCATACAATAGTAAATTATGAAGAATAAAGGTCGATTGTACAAAGAACTAGACGTAAAGTAAACTGTTAAGCCAAATTTAAGTTCTTATTCCGTTATTGATGATGCCAGCGCCTGCGGAGGTGCCCGTATGCAGTTCGACTCGCTGGAGTTCTACCGGGAAAACGCCCAAAGATATTCCCAGCTGTCCCACGAGTACACCCATTCGGTCTATACCGGTTCCTCCCATCCCTCCCTCAACGGCGACATGGACCTGCTGAACCGGGTTGCGGAACTGGCCTCGGGCAGACGGGGGCTGGATGCAGGGTGCGGGGCCGGGGCCCGGGACGTTTACCTGCTGCACACCTGGGGATACGATGCCTACGGAATCGACGCGGTGGGGGAGAACATCCGGCTGGGCCAGGAGCTGCATCCGGAAATCGCGGACAAGCTCAGCGTCGCCGATATGCGGGAGCCCCTGGCCTTCGAGACGGGCTTCTTTGATCTGGTCCTGTGCAATGCCGTAATCCAGCACATGACGCCCGAGACCGCCGAAGCCACGACCATCCCGGAGCTGGCCAGGGTGCTGGCTCCCGGTGGGGTGCTGCAGCTGATGTTCAAAATCGGATCGGGGGTCGCGACGGTCAGCGACCGGGCCTATGGGCCGGACGGAGTGGACCGGTCATTCCAGCTTTACGACGAGCACCGGCTGCTGGAAGTGCTGCAGGACTGCGGCTGCTCCCTGGTGGGAGCGGGCGAGAGCGGGGAACTGGGCGGGATGCTCTATTTCAGCGACCCCAAGCCGATGCGGTACTGCGCCTTCTGGGTGAGGAAGAATCAGGAGAAGAGTTAGGATCGGAGATTCACAGGGTTACCCGCCGGACATCCAGCTTCGCCGCTTCCTTTAGGACTGCGTTGACCGGCAGTCCGGCCATTCCCTTTAACCCGCACTTGATCCCGGCGTAGGCGGTGGCGAAACCGGCGGTCTCCCCCAGGGGCCAGCCCTCCCGGAACCCGTATATCAGGCCGGCGGCGAAGGCTGCGCCGGCCCCGTAGCAGTCAACGGCCTCTATCGCCGGAGGCCTGACGCGCCAGGCCTCTCCTTTCTGGGCAACCAGGGAGCCCCCTGCGCCCAGGGTCACCACGGCTGTCTCCACGCCCTGCTCGAGAAGGGAGCGGGCGACATCCTTCGGGCGGCCGGATGCGCCGGGTTCGTCCAGGGAGACCTGGCAGATGCGGACATAACGCAGCAGGCCCGACCGCCAGGGTTCCCGGTCGAATTGGGACTCCAGGTTGAGGAAGACGGGTACGCCCTGGGAGAAGGCGGTCTGCAGGGCCGACACCACGCTGGGGCCGTCGTACCAGTCCGCGTAGAGCAGGCCGGCGCCCTCCAGCTGGGCCGGCGACGGCGCCTTCAGCTCGGCAAGCACGGCCGGGTCCCTTCGCTGGAAATAGGTGCGGCCTCCGCCGGGGTCCAGGATGGCTATCTCCATGGGGGTGGGCCATTCCGGGATGGTCCGTGGGCCGGCGTCTATTCCCCAGGACGCCAGGTGCTCCCTGACCTTCTGCCCTTGATAATCGTTGCCCAGGGGCGAGGTGATGAGCCGCGCCGGGGCGCCCCAGCTGGTCAGGATGCTGGCGACGATGGCGGCGTCGTCACCCACGGTTTCCACCGAGTCCAGCACCAGCGCACCGCCGTTCCGGGGCGGCAGCCGGTCAACCATCAGGAGCAGCGTGTAGGTCAGGAAGCCGAAGCAGACCACGTCCCCGCTGCGGGCCGCGGCTTCACGCTGGCTGGCCTTGTCCGCCGGCCTGCTGGACATAATCGAAGATCATCCTCGGGAAACCCTTGTTGCCGGAGGTGGTGCTGTCTACCGTCAAGTCAAGCCCGTAGAAACCGGTTTCCCCGGGGTGGAAGTCCCTGGTGCGGGGCGGCAGCTCGAAGGCGTCGTCATCGGCCGCCCTGGGAATGGCCAGCAGGTGTTCGATGAAATTGGGAGCGTTGCCCGCCTCCCGGTTGCGCAACCGCCGGTATTCTTCCTCGGCCAGCACCACAACGGCGGGCTTGCCGCGGCGCGTGACCCGCTGGGGTTCGCCGGCCAGGGCGGCATCGACCACCGCGCTGAAGCGGTTCTTGGCGTCCTGCAGTTGCCACGTAGCCATTTCCCCTCTCCTGTCTGGACGGTCTAGCCAATTATACGCCTGTCACCCCCATCCTAACCTTCCCCCGTCAAGGGGGAAGGGGCTATTAGATAGGTAGGGCGTTTTAGTTCTCCCTGCCCGCTTTGCTGTTATTAAATGTGCCTAGGCGCGTGGAGGGGGAGGGGGTTTTTGGGCTGGGCGGTTTGTCAAGGGTAAAAGTGGGATAAAAATGGTGAAACCGGGGCGGATTTCTCTGGAGTTTGGGTTGGGGGTCTCGTTATGATGGGTGCGGTCTCGTAATGCTCCCGGGGTCTCGTAATGTTTTGGTAATTGTTGCTGTGGGACACTGGACGTTGGCAACGAGCGTTGCCGGGGCCCTCTGCCCACACGCAACCAATGGAGCAGATTGCAGGCCGCAGGAGCCGTAGCAGTAGAACCGAGTTTCCAACAGTCCATCCAGGAGGGAGCACATGTAGCAGACAAGGGACACGACCCCGGTCCGGCGCGGGAGCCGGGCCCAGGCAGCCAGTGATTTCATTCCCTAGAGAGGAACGATGAAATTTAACAAGAAACTAATGAGTCTACCGGCCGGGGTGGCGGTGTTCGCCTTCCTGGCCCTGGCGGGGCTGGTGGGCATGTTGGCCGTCCAGTCGGTCATGGCCCAGGGAACCACACCAGACCGCGAAGCCCTCGTCAGGCTTGATTACGATGAGGACCGTACCGATGCGGTCTACAGCTACTCGGCGACGGACGTGGACGACCCGGTCCTTTACTGGACGCTGGGCGGCCCCGACGCCGCCGACTTCATGGTAGAAGGAATCGGGGCGAGCCGCTATACGGGCGTGCTCAGGTTCAAGAGTCAGCCCGACTTCGAGAATCCCGCGGACGGGGCGCATGACCTCGACGGTAATGGCACCGTTGATGCGGGAGAGGGAGCATCTGACAACATCTACCGTGTTACGTTGCGGTTCGGCGGCGGCGGTGAAGACGGCCTGGCCACTCCCGACGACCCCAACGACGATTATGACGGCGATGACCTGCGAACCGTGGACTTGGTGATCACTGTCATGAACGTGGACGAGCCGGGGACGGTTACCCTCTCGCCCCTGCAGCCCCAGGTCGGCACCCAGCTGGAGGCTATGCTGGACGACCTGGACGTACAGGTGGGCTTCGGAGAGTGGCGGTGGTCCACCGGCCCGTCCAAGACCGGCCCCTGGAACTACGTTACGGATTGGGTCGATAAGGGCGCGGATTCCCTCGCGAATACCTACCGGCCTGTCGTTGGGGACCGGGATGACTACCTGCGGGTGGAAGTGCGGTACAAGGACCGGGAAAGTGACGACATCAAGGACGAGCAAACGGTATCCAACTATCCGGTGCGGAAGGACATTGTTACCAGCAACGCTGACCCCACGTACCCGGACCAGAGCTCGCTGGGGGTAGGCACCCCGACGGATGGCGTATTCCCTCTTACCAGGGTAGCGACAAACCGGTACGTAGCCGAGAACGCCCCGGCGGGAACCCTCGTCGGCGCGCCGGTGACGGCCTTCGACGACGCTACAACCCTGGATATCCTCACCTACTCGTTGTTCGATAACGAGACTGATGACTCCGACACTAACGCTAACACTCCGGCCAACATGGACGGCCACTCCACCCACTTCGACATCGACCCGGCCACCGGCCAGATCATGGTTGCCCCGGGCGCGATGTTGAACTTGACGACAGCCGTACAAGAAGCCAACACAGAGGCCCTAGCATACATGGTCCAGGTGCGGGCTGTTGACGGAGATGGCGACGAAAACCAGTCGATGGTAGTCACCATCACGGTCCTCCCGGTGGACGAGCGGCCCATGATCGCCAGGACCTACGCCGAGGCAATTCCCGCCGCCGGCGGCACCCACGGCGGCCAGGCTGCCGGGGCCAGGGTTCCCACCGAGATGACCCATTACGAGGATGACAACACAGCCCGTCCTGCCACAGCCATAGATACAGACCTGGACTCCAGTGTCCTAGCTATTGATGGCACCTTCGCTGATGCAGAGCTTCAGCCTGCCATCTACACCGCAACGGACCCGGAGGATGACAACACTACCCTCATGTGGTCGCTGGCAGGACCCGACGCGGACATCTTCGGGCTCACCCCCGAGATGGGGGCGCAGACTACGCTCGCCTTCAAGAAAGGCCCGGACTTCGAGGCGCCCGGGGACGCAAATAAGAACAACGTCTACGAGGTCACCATCGTTGTCACGGACAGCACCGGGGTCAACATGGACACCCGCGACGTGACCGTGAAAGTCATAAACAGCACCGAGGACAATACGCCCGGAGAGGTGAAGCTCTCCAACCGGCAGCCGGAGGGTGCCGCCCTGTTGACGGCCACCCTCGAGGACGCTGACGCCCCCTGGACCGGGGAGTCATGGCAGTGGTACCGGTCGGTTGCTGGGGCGGAGGGTAGCGAGGCCACCTGCGGTACTGTAACCGACGGTGAATTTACTCCTACTGCTGCTTTATTCACCGGTGGTGCGCCTGTAGCCGCCGCTTGGGCAGAAATCGATGGGGAAACGTCCGACAGTTACAGGCCGAAGTGGGACGAAGACGGAGACCCCAATGACGACGCGGGCAAGTGCCTGCTGGCCACGGTCGAGTACGTGGACAGCAGACTTGCCGCAGACGCCACCAACCCGGGTGGGGTCGAGACGGCCCATGCAATTTCGCACAACCCGGTGGTGGTGGAGGACGATGACAACGCCAAGCCGGAGTTCCACGCGAACGAGGATGTCCCTACCAGCGCTCTCGTGAGTGAATACAGGACAGAGGTGGTGGAGAACGCGACCCTACCCTTTATCCTGACCGCCGTCATGTCCGCCATCGACGATGAAGCGGATCCCAAGACTGCTCCCCGCGTTGACGCCGGCGACGATGTCCTGACCTACACCCTGAGCGGGCCGGATGCCGAGCACTTCGAGATAATCGGCAGCGTGGACAATCCGGCAACACTAGGTGCCGATGCCACCGACGGTCAGCTGAGCATCAAGGACGACACGAAGCTCGATTACGACGCTGGCCAGAGGGAGTACCGGCTGACTGTGACCGCAACCGACCCATCCGGCGACAGCGACAGCGTCAATGTCATCGTCAGCATCACGAACTATAACGAAAGCCCGGAGCTGAAAGGGGAGACCCTGGTCAGGTACGTGGAAAACGGCACCGGCCCCGTGGCCACCTACCAGGGGACCGATCCAGAGAATGCTGGGATGATCTACGATATCGTTGAAAGCGAGACCGGCCTTACCCCGGAGATTACCGGTATTACCGGGTTTTCAGCAACCGACATTGAAGACCACGCCCTGTTCACCATCAGCAGCCTTAACGGCGCCCTCAGGTTCAGGGAGCCTGCCAATTTCGAAAAGCCGCAGGACGTAGGGGCGAATAACCGGTACCAGGTGACGGTAAGGGTCACAGCCCAGGATCCCCTCTCCAACGATCCTACGAATGCTGAATATCCCCGCAAGACTGCTTTTGTAAAGGTCACCGTCATAGTGACCGACGAAAATGAGGTGCCGGAGTTCAAGAATACCCCGGCTGTCCTGGAGATTACGGAGAACCCCGACGACGCGGAGCGGGACCCCCTGCTGAACCGGGGCGTCGGCAAACCGAATGACATCGCGCCGGAAGCGCCAAACCTGGACGTCGGGATACCGGTGGTCGCCACCGACGACGACAACACCAGCATCTTTGCCTCCGGGGGTTACGGCGATACCAACACAACCCCCGACCATATTGACAGCCTGCACTATGAGCTGACCGGGACGGACGCCGGGCTGTTCGACATAGTCCCGGCCACCGGCCAGATTCTGACCAGGGAAAAGCTGAACTACGAAGCCAGGCCGACCTACACCGTGACGGTCCGGGCCACCGACCGGGATGGCGAGACCGACAGCATCCGGATAACCATCCGGGTCACCGACATTGTCGAGCAGCCGGTCATCGGGCCCGGCCAGAACTTTGCCCCCGCGTTCGCAGCCGCGACCGCCGAGCGAATGGTGGCTGAGAACACCGCGGCGGGCGTCAACGTCGGCGCTCCGATTGTGGCCGTGGACCCGGAAGGCGACACCATCACCTACACGGTGAGCGGCGACCAGTTCTCCATCGACTCCGAAACGGGTCAGTTGATGACCAAGGAGGCGTTGGACTACGAGACAATGAGCAGCCACACCGTGACGGTCACGGCGACGGACGACGATCCTCTGGAAGCCCTCAGCGGCACCATTGAGGTGACGGTCAACGTCACCAACATGGACGAGCGGGGGACAATCACCCTGACGCCGTCCACCGGCGGCCAGGTTGGCGTGCCTCTCACGGCCGAGCTGTCCGACGAAGACGGTGTAGTCGGATCCATTGAATGGCTCTGGTACCAGGTCCCCATGGCCGGCAGCTCCACTCCCATCACCGGGGCGCGAGCCGCCGTCTACACCCCGGTAGCCGCCGACGCGGGTAACCGCCTGCGGGTGACGGCCAGCTACACCGACGGGGAAGGACCCAACAAGGAAGAATCGTTCACCACCACCGATCCGATTGCTGAGGCCAACGCGCCGCCCGAGTTTGGCGAGGGCGCCACGGCCAGCCGCGACGTGGCGGAGAACATGGCATCCGGCACCCTGGTCGGCAGCGCCGTTGCGGCCACCGACCCCAACGGGGACATCCTGACCTACAGCATCCCGAGCAGCGGCGATGCAGCCAGCTTCATCATCACCTCCGGGACGGGACAGTTGGCAACCGCCGCGGTCCTGAACCACGAGGCCAAGAGCAGCTACGCGGTAACCATCACGGCCACCGACCCCAGCGGAGCCATCGACACCATAGCGGTGACGGTGAACGTGACCAACGTCAACGAAGACGGGATGATCACCCTGTCCCCGGCCCGGCCCAGCGTCGGGACCATGATGATGGCGATGCTGACTGACCCGGACGGCTCGATCAGCAATGTCACGTGGCAGTGGGCCTACTCCACCGCGATGGGCGGACCGTTTACCGCCTATCCGGCAGAGACCACGGCCAACCTCACTCCGCAGGCCGCCGACGAAGGCCGCTACCTGCGCATCTCGGCCAGCTACACGGACGCCCTGGGCGCACAGACCGCAATGACCACCACGGCGATGCCGGTCACCACGGTCCCGAACCATCCGGGCGTGGTAACCCTGTCGACGATGGAACCGGTGGCGGGCGTGGCCATCACGGCCTCCCTGACCGACGCCAACGGAAGCGTCACCGGCGAAAGCTGGCAGTGGCAAAAGTCCATGGACATGAGTTCCTGGATGGACATCACGGGAGCCACGGGCATGAGCTACATGCCGGTGGCAGCCGACGACGGCTACTACCTGCGGGCCACTGTGATGTACACCGACGGGCACGGCCCCGGTCAGAGCGCCATGTCCGGCGCGACGACCAGCATGGTTACTGTGGACCCGACCCAGGCGATCATCGACAAGTACGATTCCACAGCCAACGGAGGGAACGGCAACGGCAGGGTGGACATAGCCGAGATCCTCAACGCCATCGATGACTACAGAGAGGGTCGCAACAACACCACCATAGCCGAAATCCTGACCCTGATCGACACCTACAGGAATCAGGCAAACTAGTAGCTTGTAGCAGTTTTGGAGGAGCGCGAGAGTATGGAACACCCGGTACCCTCCGGGGTTGACCCGATTCGGGTCAACCCCCGGTAACAGCAGATTGACCGCGAGTTACCTTCAACTCATAAACGAGGATTGAAAGATGAGTAAACAATTCAAAATGCTGGTCGGCGTGGCGGTCTTTGCCACCCTGGCCCTCGCGGGGATGGTTGGCGCCTTCGCTTTCAGCGCCGCCCAACCCGTCCAGGCGCAGGACGTCACCAGGAGCATCAGCGTGACGGGGCAGACTGTGGAGGTGACCATCGCACAGTCCGCCGCCCTGGCAATGGATGTCGTGGAGACCATACCTGATGACTGGACCTATCAGGGCGCCGTGGACTCCACGGGAGCCGATTATGACCCCAATATCACGCGGAATGGGCAAATGCTCTCGTTCGCCGTGGTCTCCGGCATTTCCGTGACCTACACCGTCATGGCGCCCGATGCGGACGATTGCGGCACCTTCTCCGGCATGTATGCCGAAAGGGGCAGCACCCCCAACATGACGATAGGCGGCGACATGGAAGCTGCCGTTGGGGCCGGCTGCGGCAACGGCAATGGCAACGGTAATGGCAACGGCAACGGCCAGATGCCGATGTACGACAGCACGGTCCGCGCGCTGCCCACCGATCCGGGCGCGGCGGCCCAGATTACCGTCAAGTTCTCGCTCGATCACGGGCTGGACATTGACGAGTCCATCGTCATTGAAGTGGGCGACGACATGGGCGTTCCCGGCTCCGTGGCGGCGGGCAACGTATCCATCGCCGACGGGACCAACACGGCCTCTCCCCGGTCCGTAGTCGTGGAGACCGACGATGTGGAAGAGCGGTACCGGTTCACCATCTTCGTCGGCGACATGTCCGATGTGGACGGGGCGCAGGACCTGGAGTCCGGCAACATCACGGTCACCTTCCGGCAGGAAGCGGGCCTGACCAACCGCACCGAGGGCGGCGACGACGACTGGTTCTACCGGACCAGCCGGGAAGACGAACTGACCGCGGTTGACAGCGTCTACACGGTGCCCTTCATTATTGAACTCAGTTCCTACGGCGACGCCCGGGGCGAGGAAATCACCGCGGTCGGCAAGGGGTTCAAGAACGGGACCACCGTCCAGTTCTGGCGGGACGCCAGCAACATGGGGACCAGGGACTCGGACGAGGTAGTGCTTTGCTCCGCCATCGCCAGCGGCGACGACATAGCCGAGTGCAACTTCACCCTGTCCAACCCGCCTTTCGTGGGCGGCACGATGGGCAACTACATCAACGCCGTTGACGGGCGCAACAACATGGCCAACGACGGTGATGACACGACAGGCACCAACTCAGACCTGCCCGTGATCGAGCTGGAGCCCTCCATGTCCGTCTCTCCCAAGGCGGGCAGCCCTGGGGACAACATCAACGTCCAGCTGTACGACTTCACGCCCAACGGCGATGTTGATCGGATCCAGTTCGGCCGCAGCCGCGACATTTGTAACGACGACACCGCTGGCATGTCCTGCGAGTTCGGCTCCATCGGGCCCAACGGGAGCCTCAGCTTCAGCTTTGAGATTCCCAACGGCATAACCCCCGGCGCCCAGGACCTGAAGATCTGGGCCACCGGCGGGGACGACAACACCACCTTCGGGGTGGGACTGGGCGGCCTCCAGGTGTCCAGCGCCGACGTGCTTCCCAACCAGCGCATCTCTCTCACCGGCTCTGGCTTCACCACCAGCCGGGGGCAGTCGTCGGCCTATATCGGCCTTAACGCCGACATACCCAGCGACAGCGCCTGCGGCAACACGCAGGTAAGCGCGGTCCTCCTTGGTGGGACCCAGATTCCCTGGAACCGGGTCAACGACGGCGATGCCATCGAGGTCACCAGCGGCGGCACCTGGGCCGCGGCCATTGACCTGCCGGTCAACTCCCTGACCACCACCGCCTCCACCCGCGAGCTGAAGATCATTGACTGCCGCGGCGGCGTTGCCACCGTGGACCTGTCCTTCCCGGACCGGGAAGTCACCATGAGCCCCGAGCGGGGCCGCGTCGGCTCCGAGGTGATCATCACCGGCAAGAACTTCCCGGCGGCCAACGACGACGGCAGTGACGTCGAGATCACCGTGGAATACGACGCCGACGGCGAGATAGACGACGACGACGTGGAGCCCGACGGCCTGGGCAGCTTCACCGTCATCCTCGAGGTTCCCGAGGACGCCGGCATCCCGTCCAACAACACCGTCACCGTCCAGTTCATGGACGACCGCGGCGCCACCGTCACCGAGACCCGCACCCACCGGGTTCCCCAGGGTACGGTAGCCTTCGGTGCGGCCAGCGGCGCCGAGGGCAGCATGCTCTCCATCAGTGCCGAGGGCTTCGCCCGCTACACCAGCGTCGACGAGGTCATGTTCGGCGACCGGGACATCACTCCCTCGCCCAAGCCCAGCACCGACACCACCGGCGACGTGGAGTTCGATGTCCGCATCCCCGGCTCCGACCCCGGCATCTACATCATCAAGGTCAAGGTTTCCGAAGTGACGGCTACCCAGACCTTTACCGTGGTGTCCGGCAGCGGCGTCGTGGACGGCTCGGTCGACTCCATCCTGGCCAACGTCATCAGCGAGGACGCCCTGGACCGGGTGTTCAAGTTCAACAACGCGACCAAGGACTGGCAGTGGTACATCAGCGACCCGGCCTTTGCCAGCACCAACAACCTGGCCGGCCTGTCCTCCGGCGACCTGGTCTGGATCAAGGTCTCCAAGTCCGTCACCGCCGACATCCTCGGCACCTCGACGACGCTCTCCTGCATCAACGAGGGCATGGAGAACGAGGACTGCTGGAACCAGATCTCGATTCCCTAGCACGGGCTGACGGCACAAACTCGTGGGGGAGCCATCCGCTCCCCCACACCCAGGGACCCGCCCCTCTTCCCGTCATTCCCGCGCAGGCGGGAATCCAGACCCCGGTAAAACGGGACAGGCAAGATGGTAACCGGAGGCGGAGAACCAACCAAGCCAGCGCAAGCTGGCGCCGATGAAACCGAAACCCCCGTCCCGGCGTAGTAGCAGGCGAGACCCCGCACCGTCGGGACCCCCAAAGGAGAATCTATGAGCAAAATAAAGTTCTTGGCCGTGCTCTCGGCGCTGGCCCTGCTGCTCACCCTCCCCGCCCTGGCCTACGGGCAGGGGACGGGCATTCCTCCCCACGTCTTCACCGGCAAGGCCATGGTCGACGGCCGGACGGCCCCGGACGGCACCATGGTCACGGCGATGATCGGGGATGCCATGAAGGGCAGCGGAACCGTCATGGACGGCAAGTACGCCCTGGCGGTGAAGGCCGGCGACGGCAACGAGGTCAGCTTCATGGTCGGCGACGCAATGGTGATGGAAAAGGGCGAGTGGATGATGGGCGGCGCGTCCATGATGGACCTCATGGCCGGTGAGGGCATGATGACGGGCCCCGGCATGATGATGGGCGGCGAGGGCCCTCCGGGTCCCGCCGGAGCCCGCGGTCCTGCTGGCCCCCGCGGTCCTGCCGGTGCTGCCGGCTCCAGCGGCTCTGACGGAGCCGCTGGTCCCGCCGGTCCTGCTGGTCCCCAGGGTCCTGCTGGTCCCCAGGGCGCCGCTGGTCCCCAGGGTCCTGCTGGCTCTCCCGGCGAACCCGGTCAGGCCGGCGCCGCCGGAGCAACGGGTCCCATGGGCCCCGCTGGCAGCAACACCCTGGGCATCATCGCCCTGGTAGTATCCATCGTAGCCCTGGCCGGAGCGGCCGGCATCTGGTACCTCAGCCGCAGCTCCTAGGCCCACCCCGCGCCTTCGGCGCAACCGGCACCCAACTTGGAGGCGCCCCACCGGCGCCTCCACTCTTTTCCCCTCCCGTCGTTCCTGCGTAGGCAGGGACCCAGGCCCCCGCTCCCCCTCCCGTCATTCCCGCGCAGGCGGGAATCCAGACCCCCGTAGTCCCCCTCTCGTCGTTCCTGCGGAGGCAGGGACCCAGACCCCCGTCACCCCCTCTCCCCCCTCCCGTCATTCCCGCGCAGGCGGGAATCCAGGCCCCCGTAGGTCCCCCTCTCGTCGTTCCTGCGGAGGCAGGGACCCAGGCCCCCGTCGCCCCCTCTCCCCCTTCCGTCACCCCCGCTCCCCCTCCCGTCATTCCCGCGCAGGCGGGAATCCAGACTCCCGTCGTCCCCCCTCGCGCCCTCGGCCTCTGTTATAGTGCTTTTTTAGATAGTCACTAAGAAGGAGGTCCCTACCCGCCATGAAGTTCGCCCTGTTTTTGCTGGGTTCCTGGACCGAACCGGAGGCCAGCGCCCAGAGCCGCATCTTCGGCGAAATGCTGGAACAGGTTGAATGTGCCGAGGAGTTGGGCTTCGATTCCATCTGGATAGCGGAGCACCACTCCAGCCGGTACGGCATCTGTCCCTCGCTGATGCCCCTCCTCAGCCACATCGCGGCCCGCACCAGCCGGATCCGGATCGGGGCCGGCGTCAGCGTCCTGCCCTTCCACAATCCCATTTTCCTGGCCGAAGAAAGCGCCATGCTGGACGTGCTGAGCAACGGCCGGCTGGACTTCGGGGTTGGCCGGGGCTCGGCGGACTACGAGTACGGCAACTTTAACATTGACTTCGACACCCGGGATGCACGTACCCGGGAAGCCCTGGACATCATCCTGGGTCTGTGGACCAGGGATAACTTCACCTTCCAGGGGGAATTCTACCGGGTGAAAGACCTGACCATAGCTCCCCGGCCGGTGCAGCAGCCCCATCCGCCGGTCTACCTGGCCGTGTCCCGCACCCCCGCCAGCGTGGACGTGGCCGTTTCCCGCGGCCTGCCCATCCTGACCAGCTTTTCCACCCCCGAGGCGGACAACCTGGGCCTCTTTTCCCTCTACGCCGAAAGGTGCGCCGCCGCGGGGAAAGACCTGCCGCTGGGGGAAATGCCCTACTTCCGGTTTGTGTACCTGGATGAAGATGAAGCGGCGGCCCGGGAGTACCCCCGGCGGTCCCTGACCTGGGTGCGGGACCTGGGAGGCTACCGGCGCACGCTGACCCACGGCGATGAAATAAACGTGGACCTGGATCACTGGCGCCGGACCCGCACCGTGGAACCCGCCAGCTATGAGTCGGAACTTGAGACCACCGCCTGGTTTGGCACTCCGGAACAATGCGTGGAGCGGATCACCCGGCTGCGGGACCAGCACGGCATCGGCTACTTTGGCGCCAGCATGTCCTTTGGCAGCATGGAGCACTCCAGGGTACTGCACTCCATGCACCTTTTCGCCAAAGAAGTAATGCCCAAATTCCGTTAAGCGTAAAGTCCCTTCCCCCGCCCCCGCCCGTCATTCCCGCGCAGGCGGGGGTTAGGATGGGGGTGACCGGCTAGGCCAGCGTCGCCGGGCTACACAACCGCGAAACCCCGCGGCTCCCCTCCCGTCATTCCCGCGCAGGCGGGAATCCAGACCCCCGTCGTTGGGACAAGTCCCTTCCCCCTTGACGGGGGAAGAGCCTGCCCCCGCGTAGGCGGGGGTTAGGATGGGGGTGAAAACTCAATTCCCGCCCACCCTCTAAGGAGGAGTACCCAATGACAATTTCCCGGAAACCCCGGACCGTCGCGGTCATCGGCGCCGGCATCCTGGGCGCGGCCATTGCCTGGCAACTGTCCCGGCGCCGCGTCCACGTGGTCCTTATCGAGAAGGACCGGCCTGGTGACGGAGCGTCGAGCCACAGCTTTGCCTGGATCAACGCCGGGGCCAAGGAGCCCATCGGTTATCACAACCTCAACCGCCGCTCCCTGGAGATGTGGACCCGTTTCGCTGCCGCCATCGCCGACGGCGGCGATCCGGACAGCGTCGGACTACGCTGGGGCGGCAAGGTGTCCTGGGAATCCGACCCGGAGGCTGCCGAGGGACTGGTGGCCCGCGTCCGTCAGCTCCAGTCCTGGGGATACCCGACGCGCCTGGTGGATGCCGGCGAGCTCCAGGACCTGGAACCGGCGCTGGATGCCGGACCGGTGGCCGCCGCCGAGTACAGCCCCAACGAAGGCCAGGTGGAGCCGCAGATGGTGGTGGATGCCTGCCTGCGCCGCCTTCGGGAGAGGGACTGCGAGATTGAGACCGGCACTGAATTCTGCGGATTCCGGCAGCGTGATGATGGCCGGATATTCGGCGTGGAAACGGCCTCTGGGGGCCGGGATGTGGATGCGGTGATCCTGGCCGCGGGCACCGATGCCACCCGGCTGGCGGCGCTTGCCGGAGTTAACGTGCCCCAGGCCAGGAGCCCCGGCGTGGTGATCAGGACCGACCCGCTGCCTCCCCTGCTCCAAAATGTCCCCGTGGTTTATGCTCCGGCCCTCGGCGACGGCCGCCGGGAGATTCATCTGCGGCAGTGCGCCGACGAGCGCATGATGATCGGCGAGGGCGACCAGGAGAGCCTGGCCGAGGACGACTCCCCGGCCCACGCCGCAGACCTGTTGGAGCGGGCCTGCCGGTATCTGCCGGGACTGAAGGATGCAAGGGCCGTCCCGGTGCCGGTAGGGTGGCGGCCCATGCCGCTGGACGGCTATCCGGTGATGGGTTTCGCTTCGGAGGCGCCCAACCTGTACGTGGCCCTGACCCACAGCGGCGTTACCCTCGCGCCGGCGTTGAGCCAGTTGGCCGCCCAGGAAATCTGCGATGGGGTTCCGGCTGAGGCGGTGCTGGGTCCCTACCGCCCGGAACGATTCGCCGGTCTTACCCCCGAGGACGTGGCCGCCGCTACCCACCCCCGGAACGCCAAGCTGCGCTGACCTGCCTCCTTCGACCCCGTCTTTCCCGCGACTAACACCGTGCGACAGCCGCTGCTCTCTTTCCCGTCATTCCCGCGCAGGCGGGAACCCAGACCCCCGTCGTTGGGACAAGTCCTCTCCCCCTTGATGGGGGAAGAGCCTGCCCCCGCGTAGGAGGGGGTTAGGATGGGGGTTAAAAGCGTGTAAAATTCATCCTAGGCCAACGCCGGAACCGCCCAGCGCTCTTAGACAAGCCTGCCCCCGCGCAGGCGGGGGTTACCTATGTTGGGCGCGAAAGCGGCGACTTTTCAATCGAGGTATCTCATGACACAACGTGACCTGATCGGCTACGGCCCCAATCCCCCGGTGGTGGAATGGCCCGACGGCGCCCGCATCGCCGTTTCCTTTGTCGTCAACTACGAGGAGGGGTCGGAGAACTCCATCCTCGACGGCGACCCCCACGGCGAGACGGTTGGCGAGTCGCCGTCGCCGGTGCCCCTGGGAGAGCGGGACCTGGCCAACGAGTCCTTCTTCGAGTACGGCAGCCGGGTCGGCGTCTGGCGCATCCTGGACCTGCTGGACGAGTACGGAGTCGACTCCACCTTCTTCGCCTGCGCCCTGGCCCTGGAGCGCAACCCGGAGGTGGGGCCGGAGATCGTCCGCCGGGGACACGAGGTAATGGGCCACGGCAACCGCTGGGAAGAATACTACAAGATGGACCGGGATGCGGAGCGCGAAGCCATCCATCAGGCGGTGGCCTCCATCACCCGCACCACCGGGCAGCGGCCGCTGGGCTGGTACACCCGCTACGGGCCCAGCGTCAACACCCGCGAGTTGGTGGTGGAGGAAGGCGGGTTCCTCTACGACTGCAACGCCTACAACGACGACCTTCCCTATTACACCCAGGTACACGGGAACCCGTGGCTGGTGGTCCCCTACTCGCTGGAGGTCAACGACTACGGGTTCTGGCGCGGCCAGTTGTCAACCCCCATGGACTTCTTCGAGTCGGCCCGCAACTGCTTCGACACTCTCTACCGGGAAGGCGCGACCCACCCCAGGATGATGTCGGTTGGTCTCCACTGCCGCATCATCGGGAAGCCGGCGAGGGCGGCGGCGCTGCGCCGGTTCCTGGAATACGTGAAGGGGAAGCCCGACGTCTGGCTGCCCCGCCGCATCGACATCGCCCGGTGGTGGCTGGACCAGTATCCGGCCCGGTGATGGGAGATCAGGAATTGGCGACCTTCGTGTTGGTGCACGGGGCCTGGCACGGCGGCTGGTGCTGGCGCAAGCTGGCTCCCCTCCTCCGTGCATCGGGCGCCGCCGTTTACACCCCCACCCTCAGCGGGCTGGGCGAACGGGCCCACCTGGCTGAGGTGCTGGACCCGGCGCGGTTGGACCTGGACCTGCACATCCGCGACATTGCCCAGCTCCTTTCCCATGAGTCGCTGAACGGCGTGGTCCTGGTGGGCCACGCCTACGCTGGAATGGTCATCACCGGCGTCGCCGAAGTCTGTCCCCAGCGCCTGTCCCGCCTGGTCTACATCAACGGTGTTGTTCCCTCCGACGGCGAGTCCATGGCCGACCAACTCCTGCCCGTGCGGGGGCCCGAGTTCGCCGCCTGGGTGCAGGGCTGCATTGACCGGGGAGAGGGCTGCCTGCCGGCGCCGGCCTCACCGGAGGAGGTCGGACGCCGGTGGGGCATCCCCGATCCGGCGGATCGCCAGTGGGTGTTTTCCAGGGTGACGCCCCAGCCTGCCGCGGCCATGGCCGGCCGGGTGCGGATAGGAAATCCCGACGCCCGGAGCATTCCCCGCAGCTTCATTGCCGGTGCAGAGGCCGGCTTCCAACCCGTCGCCGAACGGGTCCGCGCCGCGGGATGGGACACCCATCACCTCGATTCAGGACACGACCCGATGATCAGCCATCCCCGCGAGCTGGCGGATATCCTCCTGCGGACCGCCGGCGGGTAGCCGGCCCGTTCGGAGACGTTTTAAGCGAAGAGGGGCATCACCTTCTCGCCGAAGAGCCGCATGGACTTGCGCACCTGCTTGGTGTCCATTTCTCCGGTGTTCAGCTTGAGCATCAGGTTCCGCACGCCGATATCCCGCATCTCCGCCACCTGGTCGGCCACCTGAGACGGGGTGCCCAGGATGAACGCATGCTCCAGGACTTCTCCGGCGGGCTTGGGGCGGTTGGGGTCGGGTGGCGGGAATCCCCCGGGGTTGTACTGTTCCCTGGCCCACCGGAAGTGGCTGCGCTCCCGCTCGAAGCCGGCGGAGGCTATTTCCAGCGCTTCATCGTAGCTCTCGGCCACGAACAGGTCCCGGGAAGCCCAGCACTGGTCCAATGTTGCCTCGGTTTCCCCTTCTGAAAAACCGGCGTTCAGCATGGTGGCGCGGTACCGCTCCAACCGCGACTGCAGCGTGGGCAGCGTTTGGATCCCGATCATTATCGGGCGTCCTATCTCGGCCATCTTGATGGTTGAAGCTTCGCTGATGCAGGCCCGCACCAGCGGTGGATGGGGACGCTGGAATGGGCGGGGCCTGAGCCGGGGGAACTGCACTTCCCAGTGTTCGCCCCGGTGCTGCAGGTCTTCTCCCTTCCAGGCTGCCGTCATCAGCTGCTCCGCCTCGTCCAGCCGGGCGATCCCGTCCTCCATGGTGATGCCGAACCCCAGGTATTCGTAGTGGTTGTACGCCGAGCCTCGGCCCGTCCCCACGATCAGCCGCCCGTGGCTCAGGTTGTCCAGCAGAGCCGTCTGGATGGCCAGCCTCACCGGGTGGTGGAAGGCCAGTTCCACCACCGCAAACCCTATCTTGATGCGCTGGGTGCGGGCGGCGATGGCTGCCCCCAAGACCAGCGGATCGGCGTGGGCGGCGGCCCCGTCAAAGTGATGCTCCGTCAGCCAGACCGAGTGCATCCCGATTTCCTCGGCCAGCAGGATCTCTTCCAGCGTGTTGTCGATCACCGCCGAATCCTTCTCCGGGTGGTGGCTGACCGGAAAAACAAAAGAGCCAAAACGCATTGCCGCCTCACAGATGGGGAGCTATTTCAGCCGGATTATAGACCATCGGACTCAACGGGTCTTGCACCAGCGTCCCTCCCGTCATTCCCGCGCAGAGCCTGCCCCTGGCGACTGAGGAGGGACGACGAAGGAGGGAAAGGGGCGGGAATCCAGACCCCCGTCGTATGTTCCCTACAATACCGTGTTAGCCGTTCACCGGAAGTTGGAACAAACTGGCGCTCATGCGATAGCCCTGTATGGGAATCGGAACGGTGTCCGGGGCCGGAGTATAATGCGGGACATTACCACCTGCGGAGGGCGCCATGACTGCAGTTGATTACTCCGTGCTGGACAACCTTGAAGCATCGGCACGTTCTTTCCACCCGTTACGCGGCTGGACCGAAACGCCCGACGGCGCGGTGGACTGCGTGGTGACCGTCGCCGACGGGACCACCCTGTCGTGCCGGTTTTTCGCGGTGGGGCGGGCAAACCCCACCGTGTTGTTTTTCTACGGCGGCGGCGAGAATGTGGCCCGGTACGACGACATCGCGCCGCACTACACCCGCATCGGGGTCAATTTTTTCGTCGCCGACTACCGGGGCTTCGGCGCGTCTAGTGGAACGCCGGGCTTCAACGCCATCCTGTCCGATGCGCACGAGGTGCTGGACTGGCTGCAGGCAACGATGCAGGCACTGAGGTTCACGGGCCCCCTCTACGTCATGGGGCGCTCCATGGGCCGTCACGCCGCGGGCGAACTGTCGGTAACCGCCGGAGACCGGATCAACGGCGTCATCATCGAGAGCGGGCGGGCCAACCTGGGACGGATAGCCCAGGGGCTGGCTCCCGAGGTGATACAGGCGCTGGAGGAGGACTACCAGGCCAGGTTCTATTCCATCTCCATTCCCACCCTGGTGATTCACAGCCAGTGGGACGACTCGGCGCCGCTGGCTGGCGCGGTGGACATGTTCAACAAGCTGGAGACCGTCCACAAGCACCTGGAAATCATACCGGGCGCGGGCCACAATGACCTGATGTACGTAGGCTTTAGGCAGTACTTCAACGCCATCCGTGGCTTCATGGCCCGGTACGCCGGGCCGAGATCACCGATTGCCAACCCAGAGGAAACCACCAGGTAGGGACGGGTCCGAAACAGCACCCGGCGCCGGGTGGGTTTATTCGGGATGCTTCGCGGCTCACCGCGCCCTGGACAGATAGGTGTCGGTGGCCCTCTGCAGACCCGCGCGGCGGTTGCCCTGCAGGAACTCCCGCATCTCGGAGAAGCGGCTGTTGGACTCCTCAATCCCCGAGAGGCTGCCCTGGAAGCGGGGCATGACGTAACGGGCGAACAGCTCGTAGCTGTGGAACAGGTTCTCCCGGGTAGTCCAGTCCTCAGCCCGCACCAGGAGTCCGCCGAAGCCACCGCTAGACTCCTGGAAGCGTTCGATGGCGGCAACGGCGTCATCGGGAGTGCCGACAATCCACTGCCCGGCGTCCACCATATAGTCCACAATTTCATCCTGGGGCACGTCGGGAATGGGGTGGCCGTTGGTGCCGCCGGTGTACTCGGTCACCACCCGTCCGGCGCCCACCCTGACCTGCTCGAAAGCCTTTTCCCTGGTTTCGGCCAGGTGCACCGGAACCGAAAGCCGCCACTCGCTGCGGTGGACTTCCTTGCCGTGTTCCCTGGCCGATTTCTCGGCGATGTCCCACTGGTCCTTGAGGGTGGTCTGCCGGACCATCGAGCGGGGGACGCTGAGGGACAGGACCGCTGCACCATGCTTGCCGGCCACGAACACTCCGGCCGGTGATTGGACCGAGGCCACGGCGACGGGCAGGGAGGGCTTCTGGTAGGGGCGCAGCTGCAGCGAGGCTTCCCGCAACTTGAACCAGTCCGTCTCGCAGGTGACCGGTTCCCTGCCCTCGAAGAGCTGGAGGATTACTCCCAGGGACTCGTCCATCATCTCCCGCTGGCGCTCCGGGTCGATGCAGAACATGTAGGCGTCGGAGGCCAGGGAACCGGGGCCCACGCCCAGCATCACCCGGCCGCGGGTGAGGTGGTCCAGCAGCACCATCCGGTTGGCCACCATGTAGGGGTTGTGGTAGGGAAGGCTGACCACGCCGGTACCCAGGCGGAGGCGGCTGGTGCGTCCCGCGGCGGTGGCTATGAAGACTTCCGGGGACGCGATGGTCTCCCAGCCGCCGCTGTGGTGCTCGCCGACCCATGCTTCGTCGTAGCCCAGATCATCCAGCCACTCCAGCAGTTGCAGGTCCCGCTCCAGGGCCAGGGTGGGGTTTTCCCCCACCCGGTGGAAGGGGGCCAGGAATATTCCGAAGGTCATGTCGTCAGTAAGGGCCGTCATAGCTATCTCCTCCGGGACAGGGTTGATGCAATTCTAGCACTCTCACTGCGGGATTAGGGGCGAGGGAGAACCGATGATGACCATTCGTGTTCATTCACGGGTCAGGACGAATCAACCGTGATTGAGCTGGGTGGTTATCTTCGCCGACCGCAGCCTGGCCCGCCGAAAGGCGTTTTCGCATTACTCGGGAGCCGGACCGAGTACCCGGTAGCCATTGTTTTCCTCCGTCCGCTCCGGAACGGGCAGGATTTCGACAACCACGTTTGCCAATCCGACAACCTCGCCGTTGTCGTCGAAGCTGTAGCTATCGCCTATCGCGCCGCTCCAAGTGATTCCATACAGGCAGTCTCTGAACCCGTCGGCGTCCTGGCCGTCGTCGATTCGCCGCAGACATTCCGCGGTGATGTATACGTTGTCGTATGCCGATCCCACGTACCATGAAAGGGTCAAGTAGTCATAGCGCTCCCTGAATTTTTGCAGCACCTGGCGTCCCTTCTCGTTCGAAGGGTCAATGTCGGCCAAGATGGCCTTCACCCCGGTCGCGGCCTCACCAGCAATCTCCAGCGCCGTCGTTCCGGCCCCCACATCCTCCGTATAAATGGGGTCCTCATAACCCAGCTCTCTCAACTGTTTGATGATTGTCCCGCCGGTGAATTCCGACTGCGCGGCGAGATGAACGGCGTCGGGATTGGCTGCCACCAGCTTGGTGAGATACGTCCGGAAGTCGGTGATGTCTGAAGCATACCGCTCCCCGGCCACCACCGTCCCGCCCAGCTTCTGGAACTGCTCAACGGTGGTCCGGCGAATACCCTCGGCGTAATCGGTCGCCTCGGTGATGGTGGCCAGCGTGCGGACGCCGTCGAGCCACATCACGTTGCCCGTTTCAAGGCCCCGCTGCTGGTCGCTCATGGACGTGCGGAAGATGTAGTCACCCGCGTTGGCGATGTCGGGATTCGTCGCCAACCCTGAAAACAACACCACCCCACCAGCCTCAGCCAGGGGCGCCGCACCCAGCATGGCGCCGCTGCACGAGGTGCCCAGGATTATCTTGACCCCGTCTACCTCGGTCAGCTTTTTGTAGGCCGTGATGGCGTCCTGGGCGGCGCACTTGGAATCCTCGACGATGAGGTTCAACTCCCGCCCGTTGATTCCCCCTGCCTCGTTGATTTCATCCGCGGCCATCTGCTTGGCTCGCACCGCCACATTCCCGTAGGTCTCGCCCGGCCCGGTGACGGACTCCATCACGCCGATCAGGAAAGGCTCGCCGGATACCGGCGCTGCCGCCGCCGGCGCTGATTCCTCTGTTGCCACTACATCCGCGCCACATGCCATCACCAGGACCAGCAGAAAGGCCGCAGGCAAGACCAGGTTCCAGTAAATTGCTCGCACTTTTCAGTTCCTCCGCTGTGCGGTGAGTAACGGTGGTCAATGGAGCAATTATCGTCAAACAAAGGTCCTGGGTGTCAAGGCGCGACGACCTTGTTACAAGTTCCCGGAAAACTACATTGCCTTTCTTCTTTTCGACTGCTTCCTCCTGGCTGAACTCCCGCCCCCCTTCCTTCTCCCCCGGCAGGATGTATCCCGCCTGCCCGCCCCGGTTGGTGATGGGAGCCAGCAGGAGGACATCCCGGCTGCCGCATCCGTGGGCGGGCCCAGCCCCGGCAGGCCCATTGATCTCAGGTGGCCGTTCAGGTCGGCGACCCGGAGGGCGCCGGGGAGTTGGCTGAAGTAGCGCAGCAACCGCTCTGTGGGAATGGGTGTCACGGGGTGAATTATGCAGCAATCTGTGGGGCGTTACAATAAGTTATACGAAATTACAATTAAAGTGACGTAACGGAAATGTCTATGGTGGTATCCTATTTAGTGGGTGTTTCCAGCAATGATACATCCGGGCTAACAAGAAACGGAAGGTATTGAGTATGTGGAAGAGAAGAATGCCGCTCAATTGGTTCGTGAGGATTTCCCTGGTTGCTTTCCTGGCCGTGGCCACCGGGCTGGTCAGCCTGGCCGACCCGCCGGAGGCTTCCGCCAGCCACGACCGGCTTAACCTGAAATCCATCGGCTTTAATCGTAACCTCGATGAGAGCAAGACCTATTTGGGCTTCTCCCTGTATTTCAGACATGCCCAAACCAACGCTATGCAGCCCGTAACCAACCTGGACCAGATCACCGTCAAGTACACGGTGGTGGGGAAGGACGGCGCCTCGGATGACGACTTCGACTTCGACGTCTCCCTGGGACAGCAGGTGACGTATACAAACGTCGGTCAGCTCACTTACGGCAAGTACCACTCAATATTCCGGGTCCGCATACCCCTGGTGGACGACTCCGTGGCCGATCCCGGGGAACGCGTCGAAATTACCCTCAATGAAGTAGGCCTTACACAGCTTGGGGACTCCACCGAGGGGCACACTACGGGCACGTACACCACCTATAACCTGGACAACGTCTACCTCGGCGCCAGCCCGAGTCATCCAACTTTGGCGTACAACCGCATCGGGGAGCGGACGTGGAACTTCCCCATCACTGACAACGACACCCTGCCCGACGCGCCCACCAACCTGGATGGCGAGGTCTGGGGAACGGACCGGGTGCATCTCAGGTGGCGGGCCGGCGAAGATGGCGGCGGCACCGTCAACGGTGAAGAGCAGCCGCTGCGCTACCAGTACCACATCACTCCGATTGGCAAGCCGACGTTCAACAAGGCTACCGCGGTAGGGTGGGTTGACATGGAGGGGGACAACATCACCTCCTTCACCGTCAAGGATCCGGGCATCAACCTGGGCCTGATTGACTACGAGTTCCGGGTGCGGGCGGTAAGCGACGCCGGGGTCTCGGACCCTTCCGACTTGTTTACGGCGGCACGGCGGGACTTCCCGCCGGAGCCGCCCAGGAACCTGCGGGCCAGGGTCACCGGCCCCGCCTCCGTGCTGCTGGAATGGGACCAGTCAATTCACGGCGGCTTCATCGGCGGCCTGCAGAAGCGGCCGCGCTACCAGTACCGCGTCGAGAACATCCCCACGGCGTGGATTGATATCCCCGGAGAGGAAACCAGCTCGCACACGGTGTCCTGGGACCTGTGGAACAACGACCTAACCTTCCAGATCCGGGCCATCAACGACCATGGGCATAGCTGGACCTCCGGGGACATCGTGGCGGTGGGCCGGGTGCCTTCCCCGCCGAAGAATCTGACGGCAGAGGCCGTCGGCCAGGAAAGCCCGGACAGCGTGGCGCTGCGGTGGGAACGCTCCGAGTCCAAGGGCGTCGCCCCGGGCTCGACGGAGCCTCTGCCGGTCCACTACCAGTACCGCATCGAGAACATTCCCACCGCGTGGACGGATATCCCCGGCGGGGACGTGGACACCTACACGGTGACGGGCCTGGACCTGGCCAACACCACCTACACCTTCCAGATCAGGGCCGCCAACGAGGTGGGGCCAAGCTGGACCTCCGGCGACATACCCAGCGTGGGCATGCTGGACCTGGTGGGCCCCGCCATTTCCAAAATCAACCTGACGTCCTACCCGGAGGACGGGAGCCTGGACACCGGGGAACAGGTGAAGGTGGCCGTCATCTTCAACGAGGACGTTGTCCTGGTGGGCCGGCCCCAGTTCGCGCTGGACATCGGCGGCGAGGAGAAGGTGGCCGACTTTGTGGCCCACGCCAACAACAGCATCTTCTTCGAGTACACGATAGCCGAGGGGGACTCGGATGACGACGGAATCGTCATTCCGGCCAACCCCTTCCGCCTGGACGGCGACACCATCCGGGACGCCGCCGGCAACGACGCGGCGCTGGACTTTGCCGCCACCGCCCCGAGCGCCGACCACAAGGTGAACCTCGCGCCGGAGACCGCCCCGACCATCGCCTCGATTGCCATCATCTCCGACCCGGGCGAGGACGGCGCATACAGCGATGGCGACGAGGTCCAAGTTTCCGTTGCCTTCGCTCCGCCCGGTGAACTCACGGTCACCGGCGCGCCCCAGCTGACCCTGGACGTCGGCGGCGCGGCTAAAACGGCGGCCTACAAGACCTTCAACTATGACGGCGTGACCAGCCTGGTCTTCGCCTACACCATCGCCGCCGGCGACCACGACGGCGACGGCATATCCATTCCCGCCGACGCCATAGACCTGAACGGCGGGACCATAACGGACAGCGATTCCGCCGACGCCGTGCTGACCCACGCCGCCGTGCCGTCCGACGCCGCCCACCCGGTGGATACCGCGCCGTCTCTCAGCTACGTGATTCTGATCAACATCACGGAAGCAAGCCGCATCTACACCGAGGGCGAACAGATAGAACTGGAAGCGAAATTCACCGAGGACGTGACGATAACGGGAGAGCCGCAGCTTGCGCTGGTAATCGGAGACACGGCCCGCTACGCCGCGTTGCAGCGGGCCGAGGGCGCCTCCCTCTTCTTCGCCTACACGGTGAGCCTGGGAGACCAGGACCATGACGGGATACTCATCCCGTCCAAGGCCATCAACCTCAACAACGGGACAATCACCGACGGGGCCGGCAATGCGGCCATCCTGACCTACGGGGAAGGCGCCCTGTGGCCCAACTTCCTGGTGGACGCGCTGCCCCCCGAGATGTTGGACGCCGAGGTTTCCTCATCCGGCCAGGAGGTAATCATCACCTTCAGCGAGGAGATAGGGCCGGCGCCCCTGCTGGTTCGGGCGGCCCAGGCCGTGGGGGTGGACGCGGGGGTCTTCTACCAGGCCCTGTTCAATGTCTACGTGGACGACTTTGAGGTGGTGCCTTCCAGCGCTTCCATAACCGGCAAGCAGATGTGGCTGTCCGTGCTGCAACCCATCACCGATGAACAGAAGGTCAGCGTTTCCTACGACAACCTCTTTGCCAAAGCTGCCCCGGGCATCCTGGTTGACCGGGGCGGCAACCCCCTGGCGAGCTTCGAGACGCGGTCGTCGGAGAACCTCTCTGAATTCTCGCCGGAGCAGCCGGCGGAAGGAGAGGAGTTGGATGTCCCCGTGATCCTGAAGCTGACGTCCACCGCCATCACCATGACCGAGGGCTCCCAGGCCACCTACACCGTGGTCATGGGGCACCCGCCGCTGGAAGGGGATGAAACAACGGTGCAGATTTCCAGCGTCCCCGACGGCCTGCTCAACGTGAGTGCGCAAGGTCTGAGCTTCACCGCCGGCAACTGGGACCAGCCTCAAGCCGTAACCATTGAGGCCCAGGCGGACAACGACAGCTTCGACAACTGGGCTGCCATCATCCACGACCCCAGCGGGGCTGGTGTCCAGTACCCGGCCTGGGTGCGGGTGGTGATTGAGGAGGACAACTAAGACTGGGGCCGGAACCCCCCGCAGGGGCGGCTTCAGGGCCGTTCCCGCGCCGTAAACATGATGAAGGCTACAAGAATGAACAAATTGCGCTGTATTCCGGCTCGCCGGACTGTCTTGATTCCGCTCCTGGGGCTGCTGGCGGTCGGCCTGGTGGCCGGCTGCACCGGCAGCGACCCAACGCCCGCGCCGGCGGCGACTACGGCCCCGGCTCCCACGGCTACGCCCGCGGTGACTCCTACCGCTACGCCGGTTCCGGCTCCAACTCCAACGGCCATGCCAGCCCCGGCGCCCACCGCCGCGCCCGCGCCGGCGGCGGCTCCGGCCCCGGCCCCAACCGCGCCACCGCCTCCTACCGCAGCGCCGGCTCCCACTGCCACGCCTGAGCCGTCCCCGCCGGCAACCGAGCCGGCGGCTGCCCCGGCCCCGGTATCCGGTGACACTGTCCTGGAGCAGTACCTTTCCCTATGCACCTACCTGGCTGGACAGGAAACGCAGGAGTTTGAGACCTTCGGAGAATTCTCTGCCCACCTGGACCAGGTTCTGGAAACAGTCCCGGCCGGCCCGCCCCCGGCGGAAATTTTCGAATGGCACACGGCGGTCGAAGCCTACTTGCAGGGGGTGAAGGAACTGGTGGACAGCCAGCCGCCAGAGGACCCGGTGGACCCCTTCATCCTCGCACCCGTATTGGCGAGCTTCATCAACCTCCAGCAGGCGGAGCAGTTCCTGGAGCCGGAGGCGCGGGAAAGACTGGCGGAAATCGGCTGCGTCGCCCCCGCATCCTGACGGGGCGGGCATGAGGCGCCGCCCCGGCCTGTGGGCGCCGGCCTACCAGGGATTCCAGGGGTGGCTGGGCGGAGTGCCTGACGGGAATGGGCCGACTTGGGATTTGGGCAAGATCCGGCTGAATCCAGGATGGAAGGCTTCAGTTAACGGTCAGTGCCGGGCAGTCACCCTTCCGGCTCTTCCGCGGTCTCCGGGCTGGGCATGCGGTAGCCGACGCGGGGTTCGGCGAAGATGTACCTGGGGTTCTCGGCCTCCTCACCCAGCTTGCGGCGCAGCCGCCTCACGTAGGTGCGCAGGTTGTTCCGTCCGCTGGCGTGCTCCAGGCCCCAAAGCCGCCCCAGCAGTTGGTCGAAGGTCAGGACCTGCCCGGCGCTGAAGGACAGCTCGCAGAGCAGCCGGTACTCGGTGGGGGTCAGGTGGACCGGGCGTCCCGCCATGCTGACCTGCCGCGCCGCGTAGTCGATGGCCAGGTCGTCCAGCACGAAGGTCCCGGCCGACTCGTTGGGGGAGGCCCCGGCCGTCCGGCGCAGGGCGTTGCGGACCCGGGCCACCAGCTCGGTGGGCGAGAAGGGCTTGACCATGTAGTCCGCCGCGCCGGCCTCCAGGGCCCGGACGATGGTCTCATCCCGGTTGTAGGCGGAGAGGAAGACCACCGGCACGTCGGCGATGCGCAGGAACCGGCCCATCACCTCGATGCCGTCGCCGTCGGGCAGCAGCAGGTCCAGCAGCACCAGCCGGGGCCGCTCCCGGGCAAAGAGCCGCAGGGCCTGCTCCGGGTCGCCGGCCACCTGGGGATCGTAGCCGGCCCGGGTCAGCGCGTCCCGCACGCTGCGCAGGGTCACCGGGTCGTCGTCCACCACCAGGATGCGCGGGCGCTCCCCCGTTTCCCCAGGTGGCTGGGCGGGACCGGACGGCGGCTCCGGCGCAACCCCTTCGGCCACGGGCAGGGTGAAGGTGAACACGCTGCCCCGGCCCAACCCCTCGCTCTCCGCCCGGATGCGTCCGCCGTGGGCCTCCACGATGCCCTTGCAGATGGCCAGGCCGAGACCCGACCCCAGCGCCGCCGGCTCCCCGTAATCGCTCCGGTCGCTCTCCTCCAAGCCGCTCTCGTCGGGGCGGGAGAACTTGCGGAACAGGAAGGGCAGCCGCTCCGGGGCCACGCCCCGGCCCCGGTCGGTCACCGCGATGCTGACCATGCCTTCCTTCCGGGATGCGCTCACCCGGATGGCCGACTCCGGCGGCGAGCTGCGGGCCGCGTTGGACAGCAGGTTGCCCAGCACCTGGACGATGCGCCGCCGGTCGGCCAGCACCCAGGGCAGGTCCGGCTCCAGGTCCAGGGTCAGGCTGCGGCCCGGGTCCCCGGCCAGGAAGGCGCTGCGGGCCTCGTCCACCAGGGCCGCCACCCGCACCGGCTCCGGCGTCACCGACAATGCCCCGCTCTCGATGCGGGCCACGTCCAGCAGGGAGCCGATCAGGTCCCGCATCCGGTCGGCCTGGGCCTCGATGATGCGGACGAACTGGAGCAGCTCGGCCGGGTCCAGGGAGTGCAGGGATTCCCGCAGGTTGACCGCCGAGCCCTTGATGGAGGTCAGCGGGCCGCGCAGTTCGTGGCTGACCAGGCTCAGGAACTCGGCCCGCAGCCGCTCCATCTCCTCCAGGGGCGTCAGGTCCTGCAGGGTGATGATCGCCGTCTCCACCCGGCCGTCCTCGGCCAGGACGGGCGTGGCGTTGACCAGCACGGTGACGCTGCGGCCGTCGGGAACGGTGACCACCACCTCCTCGGCGCGCAACGTCTCGCAGGCGGCTAGGGCCTCGGCCAGGGGGACCTCGGCCAGGGAGATTTCCCGCCCGTCGGCCCGACGGAAGGACAGCGCGTCCAGGCTCTGCTCCAGCTCGGCCCCCGGCTCCCGCAGGACCTCCATCATCCGGCGGGTCTCCCGGTTGACGTAGAGGGGCGCGCCGGTGCCGACGTCGAAGACCACCACGCCCACCGGCGAGGTGTTGATCAGGGTTTCCAGGTCAACCCGGGGGTGCTGCATGGATTTAACGGCTCACAAAACTGCCACTATCGGCGGGTGAATCAATAGCCAGACTTCGACTGACCCAACCGTCATTCCCGCGAAAGCGGGAATCCATACTCCCCACGCGAGTCCCGCAGTCCCCGCAACGTCGCCATAACCTCCGCTTCGCTGACGAATTCGTTCGGGTCGTCGATGCCCGCCTCGAGCATGGCCTGCAACAGCCCTGCGTCTTCCGCTTCCTCATCGTCGGCGGCGGAGGGCGGCGCGTCGGGGCCGGGGTCAGCGAGGGTCTGGATGCTCAGCTTCACCAGGCTGCCTTCGGGAAGGTCCAGAGGCTCCAGCGGGGTGAGCACCCCGTTGCTGAATCTGGCATTTACAGTCCTGGCCGCCATCGTGTCGCTCCTGATACCGGGCATCCCTTTACTGTCATTCTAGCACGGGGCCCGGCCCGGGCTGCGGCCGCCGGTGGCTGCCTGGATTTGCCGTCTTCAAAACTGCCACCAAAGTATCACCGGATTTGCAGGCGGGTACACCGGTTTGCAATCGGAAAAGTGATACATTGTCTCCCAATTACTCGCCGACCCCAGTATTCCTGCCCCACACATCGGTCATTAACCAGGTCATGCGGTGTTAATAACGGGCATAAATGAGACATAGTACCGGTTTACCGGGAGACGAAAGGAAGGTTGAGCCCGGCGCGGCAAGGCAAGCGGCGGGACCAGTGGCCGATACCTACCCAGGAGGCAGTCCAGTGTAAAAACCCAGGCGCGAAACCAAGACCACTTAACCAGAAGGCAAAGACAAGGAGAATCAAGGCGAAACCCATGGCAAGACTAACCACTAACCCAAGGAACCTCTTGCTCACGGGAGCAACCCTGGCAATGGCTGCCCTGGCCATCATCCTGGCGGTCGCGTTGACCGCCGGCCCCACCCTGGCCCAGGACGACACGACCACCAACGCAAACCACTACGCTGCCCCCGTCCCCTGCTCCGAGGAATCGGAACCAGACGAGAAAACCGCCAGGGTCATCACCAACGGCTTCGTCCCGGTCTTCGAAGGCTTCTGGGACTACGAAGTCGGGCACCTGTCCAACAACTTCTGCCCCCCAAAAGCGACGGACACGGGGAAAACAAACCGCAACGGAACTAAGGTGTACGGCCGCACCGACGCCAGAATCCACATCAGCAAGACCGCCTTCTCCATCCCGACAAGCTACAAGGTCACGGTGATCGACACCCGGCCGGGGATTGTGAACGGCACCTCCAGCGATGTCACGGGTCCCACCATCGACATTGCCGATTACCCCTTCCTGGCTAGGAATGGCGTCGTATCGGCCGTGGACGAAAATGGCCAATTCGCCCACACTCCCCTCTGGTGGGTCAGGTACGACGGCGACCCGACTGGACGTGGAAGCCAGACGTCGCCCTTGCAGCTGGGCCTCTCCACCGACCTGATGGACTCGAAGTACTGGCATAACGCGGACGGCGGCGACCCGGTGGAGTTCCAGTTCGAGGCCGTACACGTGCTCGAGGCTGGGGCCCCGGTGGAAACGCACGTCCTGGGCGCCAACTTCTTCGCCTTCGACCAGAAGCCAATGAGAGGGAGCCTGAATGATCCGCTGTGGAGCGACGCCGATACCGCGAACTTCAGCGAAGTCGGCATGCCGACCGGCCAGTACAAGCCCCTGCAGTTCGCCTTCACCAAACCCGGCGAATACCTGGTGCAGGTGAATGTCCAGGGTCACGTGCGGGCTATTGCCCCGCCAGGCGAAGAGAACTGGGATGGTCCCATCAGCAATGAAAAGTCCATAACCAGCCCGGTCCAGTGGTACACCTTCCACGTGGGGCCGGAGGCCGACCTGGGCGTCACCCTGACGCACAACGACGAGACCCCCGGAGACGACACCACCACGGTGACCGACCGCGGGGCGTCCTTCAGCGTCACCGCCACCAACAACGGCCCCGAGACCGCCGAGGGCGTCGTGGTGGAAGTCAGCCTGCCCGTGGATCTGAACTACTCGCCTCCCAACCCTGCGCCGGCAAACATCGACTACCTGTGCGGCGTCATATCGTGGAAGGCCGGGAGCCTGGATCCCGGCGCGTCGCGCACCCTGGACTTCACTGCCGTCGTCAGTACCTCAGGACCCAAGTCTTTCACCGTAGACTCGGTGGTCCACAGCTCCACGGTGGACGACAACGAGTTGAACGACACCGCCTCGGTCGAGGTCCGGACGAACAGCTCGGTGGTGACGGCTCCATTCTTCCCGGGCGTGACCCGCTCCATAGTGGAGCACGCCGTCGCGGGCACCCACGCCGGCGATCCGGTGGCCGCCATTAACCCCGACGGCCGGGAGCTCCATTACGCCCTGTCCGGGCGCTGCAACGACTGGTTCGAGGCGCACTCCAACGGGCAGATAGTCCTGCGCGATGGCGACCATACCCTGAACTACGACGAGCAGGCGGAGTTCCATCTGACCCTTCACGTCAGCGACGAGGAAATCACACGGATGTACGGAGAGATAGATCTCCAGACCGTCGACGACAGCATCCCGGTGCTGGTCCAGGTGGTTGACGTCAAGGAAACTGTCCACCCGACGGTGACCTTCAAATTGACCCCTAACAACTCGCAAGATGCTGTCACAGGCAATCCGGTGGCCGATGGAAGGACCTACGACCTGCGGACCACGCTGGAACCCCTGCCGGACGGCCCACTGACTTATGACTGGGAAAAGCAGGGGCAGTACAACCCACTCTGGAGCAACCGGATCCATACCAGCTACTTCCCCGCTTCTGAGGAGCAGCCGGGCTCCCAGACCTACATAGTGCATATCAAGTGGCCTGGCGGCGGTATTTCCGCCCAACATACCCTTACGTTTGTGTCGCCATAGCAGCGGGACCGCACAAAGACTACGATCCCCGGCCGGCCAATGTGTCTCCGGCCGGGGCGCTTCCATACAGGAATCACGCAGTCCAAATATCCCCTCCCCCTTGACGGGGGGGAGAGTGGAGCCTGCCCCGCACTTGATGCGGGGGTGGGGGTGAAACCTCCGGCTGCGTAACCCCGATCCACACAAAACCGAGGACCGCTCGATGCGCTGGACAGCCATGCAATCCATGAACGCCGAAGCCTCCTCCCACGGGAAACTCAAGAGACTCCACTGGAAAGACCTAGTCCTGTCCCTGCTCGCCGCACTCGCGGTGGCTTTTCTTTTTTCCCCTCCGCTCCAGGCCCAGGGAGGACCGGAAGACGGCTACGTGGATTTGGTAATGAATTATGAATATGACACTTCAAGAGTTGCATACAGCGTTCGGAATAATGGCACGGCAACAGCAACCGGAGTGACCGTTTCATTTCATATCAAGGACCTGCAAATAAGCATTGGAGATGTGCCTCCTGAAATTACGGACAAGAGGACTGACAACGCTACCAAAGAACAATGGTTTACATGGGAGGTTGGAACAATACTACCGGGCGATACGTCGGCCCAATTGATATTCTCAACACAGCTCCACCCCGGTCACACCACCCCGGGCCATATCGGGGTAATAACCGCCACAGCTAAATCCAATCAGCCCGAACCGGGTTTCCTGTTGGCCAATAATGAAATTAAAGTATATTCATTTGATGAGAGCGGCGCTGGCGCAACTCTTCACATGGATGGCAGCAACCTGGCGCTCCTGCTGTCCGTGGACGACCTGCGGCCGGATGCAGGGGACGATGTGAACTTCGACCTGACCGCCAGTAACGAGAATGAGTTTAGCCCTGACAGTCTCTACAGCAACCTCATCGGCGATGTAAAGATCAAGGTGGAATTATCCGATGGGCTGGAATTCAAAGGAACCTGGAATCCGTCCGATGTTGTGAAATCAGGCAGCCAGTCGGCAACCTGGTCCCCGCCGGACACGGCCACTTACACCGCTTCTAATATATTTCCTGATTCACAGAAGATTGATATAGAGACCCAACTGACATCGGCGACTCTAACAGACATTCCACTGGAGGAGCGGTGCATCACCGCCCGGGTAGAGGACAGCCTCCCCCCACCCAGCCCGGATTACGTCCCCGGCAGCCTCACGCAATGCCTGGGCGACGATCCGACGGTGCTGTTCGATGAATACCGGGTGGACTTGTTTACCCTTGAGGCAACCGCGCAAAATGACTTAGTACTGCTTACACAGGTGAATACACTACTTAACTCGGAACTTCGCTCTCGTAGTATAGGGCTAGGCGATCCTGACCTAAAACTCAGCCCTGAAAAGTTTATCATCCAAGTTAATCCTCTCGCCCGCGGCTTTGTTAGGGATAATGGTGTCACCAGCATGACGTGGCAAACGAAGGGAGGGGATGCAATAACGGGAGTTGAGATTTGGGAGAACGTTGCCGCTCTAGGCGTGAGCAATACAACAGCATCAACGGTTTGGACTGGCGCAAAGGACAAACTAACGGCTTCCGGCATTGGTACCGCAGGTAAACCCGGAACTGTGCGCATCTTCAATACCGGAGGAAATTTCAAAATTGCTGATGCCGACAATACTGGTTTCAGTACAGCGTATGATTTTGGGGGCAGAAACGGGATACAAACTACCACTGTGGTACTCCATTTCGGAGAGCTGGGCACCTACAAAGTGGGCAGAGCCTACAAAGGTACTCACTCAGGCGTCGAGCGTACCACCGCTGAAGAGATGTACACCTTCCACGTCGGCCCGGTGGCGGAGCTGGGGGTGGTGGCGGTGCGGCAGACGTCGGGGGGACTGGAGATAGCCGCCGTCAACAACGGGCCGGACCGCTCTCTGGGCGCGCGGGTGGTGCTGGAGACCGGCCAAATCTGCGACTTCGGGGTGTTCCGACACCGGGACGAATATCTGCCCGCCACTCGCACCTGCGTCTTCCCCAACGTGGTCCTGACCCCTGAGCAACTGGCCGGGGATGAACGCATCGGCTATATCGAGAACCATGTGAAGTACACCGTCTGCATCGACAGCAACGGCAATGACGTCCTGCCCAAGCCGGCCAACAGGAACGCCTGTGGCGGAAGCTGGCACACCGCCGACGTGTACGACTACGACGACAGCAACAACGACATCTACCTGTCCCAGGACCCGGCCCCTACGTTGAACTTGCAGCGGGCGCAGGCCAGGGCGGTCCCCATCCTGGTGCTGCGGTGGGAGCGGTTGGACGAACTGTTCGGGTCGCCGGTGTCCTTCTACCAGGTGGAGCGGCTGGACACCGCCGAGTGGGAGTTGCTGGGCAACGTGCGGCCGCCGGCCGCCGGGGAGGACCCGGAGTACCAGGACGCGGACGAGGACCGGGCGCAGACGCCGCGCTACCGGGTGCGGGCGGTGAACGGCGAGGGCCTGGCCGGGCCCTGGTCGGAGCACGGCAGCGCCCAGCCCGGCGTGGTCCTGCACCTGGACAAGACCAGCATCAAGGAGCCGGAGGACCCCGCCAATGTGACCGAGGACAGCATCGCCACGGTGACCGCCACGCTGACCGGTCAGGTGTCCAGCCAGGACGTCACGGTGGCGATGTCGGTGGAGCCGGCTTCGGGCAGCAACCTGGACGGCGCGCCGGCCTTCACCGTCAGCGAAAACAAAATGCTCACCATCCCCGCCGGGTCCCGGGAGGCCACGAGCGACGTGACCATCACCGCCCTGGAGGACGACGACAGCCAAGGTGAGCGGGTCAGCATCACGGCGGTGGCGGCCAACGCCCGGTGCACCACCTGCTCCCTGACGCTGACAATCGAGGACGACGACGCCCCCGGGCTGAAGCTGAGCGCGGAGACGGTTGACGTGGACGAGGGCCTCACGGCCACCTACACGGTCGCGCTGAACGCCGAGCCCTCCGCCGACGTAACTGTCCGGCTGACGAGCGACAACGGGGACGTTACGGTGCCGGCCGAGTTGACCTTCACGCCCACGGGTCCCGATGCCTGGGACCAGCCGCAGACGGTAACCGTCAGGGCGGCGGATGATTTCGACGCGGTGGACGACACGGCCACCATCACCCACCGGGCGAGCGGGGCTGTGGAGTACCGGGGCATCCGGGCGTCCCTGGACGTAACCGTGACCGACGACGGTATTCCCGGGGTGACGGTGAGCGCCCCCGCCGACGGCATAAGCGTGACCGAGGGCCTGGGTGGCAAGACCTACACGGTGAGCCTGGGCACCCAGCCCGCCGGCAGCGTGTACATCACCGCTGCCAGCGACAACCCCGACGTGCGGGTCATCCCGGCGACCATCGTCCTGAACTCCAGCAACTGGCGGGCGGGCCGGACGGTGACGGTCAGCGCCGTCCACGACCAGGACGGCGCGCCGGACCGGGCGACCATCACCCACGAGATTGACGCCCAGCGCACCACGGCCGGCGAGTACGACGGCGAGGGCGTGGCATCCGTGACGGTGACCGTGTCCGACGACGACGCGCCGGGGGTGCGGGTCAGCCCGGAGACGCTGCGCATCGCCGAGGGCCGCAGCGGGGGCTACAACGTGCGGCTGAACACGGCGCCGACCGCCGACGTGACCATTACGGTGGACAGTGACAACCGCGACGTGACCACCCAGCCGGCCAGCCTCACCTTCACTCCCGACGACTGGAGCCGCACGCAGCGGGTGACGGTCAACGCGGATACGGACGCGGACGCGGCGGATGACACGGCCATGCTGAGCCACCGGATGACCAGCGGTGACGGTGCTTACAACACGGGGCTGAGCAACGTTACCGTCACGGTAACCGTGAACGACTCGGACCGGCCGGGCGTCACGATAGGCCCGCTGTCCCCGACGCCGGTGAGTGAAGCAGGACGGCTGGTCGAAGACACGGAAGGTGAAGGTGATACCAGAGTCAGTCACGGAACTAGGCGCATCGAGGAAGGGCAACCGGGCTTCGAAGACGAACAGCACCCGTCCTTCTACACGGTGCGACTGGACACCAAGCCCACGGGCGACGTGATGATCGGCGTCAAGAGCGATAACCCCGACAAGGTTGCGGTGCATCCGGAGTTGCTGACCTTCAAGCTGGGCGAACTGACCCGGACGGTGATGATCATCGGGAAGGATGATACTGATAAGGACGACGAAAAGGCGACCATCACCCACACGGTGATCGCCGCCGACAGCGCGGACGAGTACGACACGGTAACCATTCCGTCCCTGGACGTGATTGTGGACGACAACGACGACCCCGGCGTGACGCTGATAGTAAGCAAACCGCCGGACGGAAGCGAACCGCTGGAGGTGTCCAAGGGCGATGACGTCCGGAAGACCGCGACCTACCAGGTGGTGCTGGACTCCCAGGCCGACGGGGTCATAGTCGTCACCGTCGAGTCCAGCGACCCGAAGAAGGTGTCGGTGGCCCCCTCGGTGCTGTACTTCAGCGGTATTCAGATCGATCACGGCCGGACCTGGCCCGACTGGGATGAACCGCAGACCGTCACGGTGAGGGCCCTGGACGATGCCGCCGCCGGCGACACGGTGACGTTGATCCACAAGATCGCTGACGCTAACGCCCACGGGTGGGACGTGCCGATTGGCGCCGAGGTGGGCCGGTTGACGGTGACGGTGCGGGAGTAGGTTGGCGTTGGCGCGCGCCTGGGAGGGGGTTGGGGCCGTCGGGTTTCACCGCTCTGACGAACCTGCAGCGGCTGGCCGTCGCCAACCCCGGCCTGTGCGCCCCGGACGACGAGGCGTTCACCAGCTGGCTCGACACGGTCGAGGACCTCACTCCCGACCCCGTGCCCACCTGCGCCTAACCATAAGTGCAGCCAAGCAGCGGAGCCGGTGGAGTGGCGGCACTCCACCGGCTCCAAATCGTTTACAATCCTGTCCGGCAGACTTCCGCCCGCTCACAAGGCCATCAACAACCCCAAGGTAGTTGCGCCCACCGTCAGATCAGGCCCCGGCCGCCGTAGCCGGTGGTGTGGACGTGCTGAAATTGGGGAGCCCAAGGAACCCGCCGGCGGGCGCCCAACCACGGGAGACTGTTCAGGGCGCTGTTGCACAAGCTGATGACGGGGGAGATACAGGTGGGGGAGTTGGATCTTTCAGATGTTCTTCAAGAGGCCAAGCTGGAATGATAACTACCAATGTATTACAGCGGACGTTCCATATCAGGTTTGGTGGTTCGACTGGAACGGCGTTCACGATAGACAAGGACTCTAGACAGTATCTTGTCACCGCTCGCCACGTGGTTGAGGGAATTACATCGGGCGATCATGTCAATATCCACCACGACCGGCAATGGAAGGAAATCAGGGTCGATGTTGTTGGCGTTGGTGAGGGAGAAGCTGACATAGCGGTTCTAGCAACCTCAATGCAGCTATCTCCAACATTTCCCTTGGAAGCGACTGGGGCTGGGTTGACGCACGGGCAACAAGTGTACTTTCTGGGATTTCCTTTTGGGTGGGATGGTGGCGCTGAGCATATCAATCGGGGGTTTTCTATGCCGTTTGTAAAGTCTGGCGTTCTCAGCGCAATCATATTTGAAGACGCGACAAAAATTTTTCTCGATGCACAGGTCAACGAAGGATTCAGCGGAGGACCGCTAGTATTTGTACCGAACGGTCAGCCTCTAAGCCAACGGAACGAATTCAAAGTTGCGGGTATTGTCGTCAATTTCCCGACGCCAAAGATTCGACCTGTTGTTACTAATCGCGGAGAGCAGGTATTTGATCAGAACAACAATCCAATCGGTATTCGTGAGAATCCAGGATTTGTCGTTGCCATAGGTATCAAGCACGCTGTTGAATTGATCGACCAAAATCCGATTGGCTTCCCATTGCCTGCGGATTAGGGTGGTTTGTGAAGAGTGAGTTTTGGGATTCATTCGCGAATGGAGGAGTGCAGATGAACCAACTTCTTCAAAAGGCTTTCGAGAGAGCGTCGGAACTCCCGGAAGAAGAGCAGGACAGGTTCGCCCGGTTCCTGCTGGCGGAACTTGAATCGGAGCGGCGTTGGGCTGAAATGTTTGCCAGGCCCGAATCGGAGGAGCTGCTGGAACGCCTGGCTGACGAGGCTCTGTCGGAACACCGCGCGGGACGAACCAAGCCGATTTCTTTGGATGAATTGTAGGTGTGCGCTCTTTTGCGCCCAGCCGCTTACCACATCCGGCGGACGCCGTACTGGTCGAAGAGGGATTCGTTGGATATGAGGACCAAGTTGAGCGTCTGCGCTTGCGCTATGAGCATCCGGTCGAAGGGGTCGCGGAGGGGGCCAGGCAGGCTCCCCGAGCGGGTCGCGTCGCTTACGGTTATGGGCAGTTCTTCAAATCCCTGACGAGCTATCGTTCCCACGAAATCAAAAGTCAGAGTTTCAGCTTCCGGCAGTTTGCCCAGGCGGTACTTGGTGGCAACCTCCCAAGCCGACGCCGCGCTTACCAGCTTCTCGTTTGCCGGGTCGAGAATGGCCCGGCGAACCGCCTCAGGCAGGCGGCGGCTATCGGTAAGCCACCAGATCAGGGCGTGGGTGTCGAACAGGACTCGCAATCGGAATCACCTTCCCCTTCCCACAGTTTCAACTCCTCTTCCGGCAACGGGTCGAAGAAACTGTCCGGCAGGACGAACTCTCCCTTCAGAACGTCGGGCCGGGGTTGGCCTTTTTGCCGCACCGGTGTCAGCCGGGCGACAGGCTTGCCGTTACGGGCGATGATGACCTCCTCACCGGCTTCGACTTGCTTGAGCAGGCGCGACAGGTTGGTCTTGGCTTCATGCACGTTTACCGTTGTCATGTTACCCTTCCGCAAGATTCACTTAGCTAACTGTATGACTAACTTCGGGCTATTGTCAAAGCGAGAACCGGCCATGACCCCCATGAACAACACCGAGCCCACCACCGTTCAGATGCCGATGGTGCGCCACGCGGCAGAAGTGGGCTGGGTGCCGGTGCCGCCGGATCAGGCCGTGGTACGGCGCGGCGGCGCTGTGTAGAGGTGGGAGTGGCGGCGGCCTTGGGGCGCAAGGATCAACTCACCTCTCCTACCGTCATTCCCGCGCAGAGCCTGCCCCCGCTCAGGATGGGGGTGACCGGGGCAGGTCAACTCTGTCCCTTCCCCCTGGACGGGGGAGGAGCCTGCCCCCGCAAAGGCGGAGGTTAGGATGGGGGTGAACGCGCTCATTCAAGGAATTCTAGCGCCAGCCACTTTTGCAGAGGTTCCCTGACTCTCCCCTGATAGGAGGGAGGGAACGATTAAAAGACCGGGGGTTAATCTCCGGCCCTTTCATTAGCCGCTTCGGTGGGCTAAGATTGGCGGACAATCTCCCTCACTTGCCCGGTGGATTCTGTTCAATCTCTAGTCAATCTCCAAGGAGGAAAAATGGCCCGCGTAACCGGTAGTCACCTGATCGGACAAGCCCTGAAGCTGGAAGGCGTCAACGATGTCTTCTACCTGGCCGGAGACCACATCCTTCCGGTGCTGGACGTCATGGCGGACCAGGACTTCAGGTTTATCGACACCCGCCACGAGGCGGCGGCGGTCCACATGGCCGACGCCTATGGCCGCATCACCGGACAGATTGGCGTTGCCATGTACACCACTCCCGGGTTCGCCAACGCCATCCCCGGCCTGACCAACGCCATGCACAGCGAAAGCCCCCTGCTTTCCATCAGTGGCTCCGCGGACCTGTCGGAGGCCGGGCGTGGGTCGATGCAGGAGATCAACCAGGTGGGCATGGCGGAGCCGGTGGCCAAGGAATCCCTCACCGTCTACGACGCCCGCCGCATCCCCGACACCATCGCCCGGGCGGTCCGTATCGCTTTCAGCGGCCGCCGCGGGCCGGTCCACATCACCATCCCCATCGACATTCAGGACCAGGAAGTCGATGAGGAAGAGGTGGTCTTCTACAACCCCGACGAATACCGGCCCAGCGAGTCGGTGCTGGCCTCCCCGGACCTGGTGCGCCGGGCGGTTGAGCTGATGCGCGAGGCCAAGCGGCCCTTCGCCGTCGCCAGCGACCCCGCCGGATACGGCCAATCGGGCGATGCGCTGCAGCGGTTTGCCGAGACCACCAAAATCCCCGTATTGACCGAGGGTCAGGCGCGGGGCATGGTACCTGACGACCACCCCTACGGCTTCGGTTTCTTCGAGCGGGGCCTGAACCGTGCCGCCACCAAGATCAGGGACGCCGACTTGGTCATCCTGCTGGGACGCAAGCAGGACTATACCATCGGGTTCTGCCGTCCTCCCAACGTGGCCGCCGACGCCAAGATCATCCAGATCGACCCCGCCGCCGCTGAGATCGGGCGCAACCGGGGCGTGAACGTGGGGATGGTCGGAGACGTCACCAGCGTCCTGCAACAGCTGACCGAGGAAGCCTCCAGGTACGAATGGGAAGACCTGCCCTGGCTGGAGGAAATGCGGGCCAGCCGGGCCGCCCACGCCGAATGGGCCGAGAGCCTGGCCGTTGCTGAAACCCCCATGCACGCCATGTACGTCCACAAGACGGTGGAGTCCATGCTGCAGCCCGACGACGTGATGTGCTTTGACGGCGGAGACTACTGCCACTTCGGGAGGGCCCTGCTCCCCGCCCAGACGAGCAAGCGCTGGTTCTACGTTTCGACGCTGGGAATGCTGGGTACTTCGCTTCCATACGCCCTGGCCGCCAAGGTGGCCTATCCCGACTCGCGGGTGATTAACTTCTCCGGCGACGGCGCCTTCGGCTTCAATGGTATGGAGTTCGATACCGCAGTCCGTCACAACCTGAACGTGGTGACCATCCTGGGGAACGATTCGGCCTGGGGCATCGACCGGCAGATCCAGCTGGGCCTGTACGGCAAGACGGTGGGCACCGACCTGCTCCAGACCCGCTACGACCAGGTGGTGCAGGGGCTGGGCGGCCACGGCGAGTTCGTGGAAAAGCCCGAAGACCTGAAGCCGGCCATCGAGCGAGCCTTTGCATCCGGCAAGCCGGCCCTGGTTAACGTGGCTATCCAGGGAGCCATCAGTCCCCGGGCGGAGGCGGCCATCGCCCGCCGGCGCGCGGCCATGAGCTAGTAAGGTCCATCCCGGCCCAGGACAATCGGTCACTCTATGGAAGGAGCAGTGCGATGCCCGCAACGCCTCACGGGATAAACTTCGACGCCCACCGGCCGGTGGTGATGGGACGGAACGGCATGGTCTGTTCCGGCCATCCCTTGGCTTCGCAGGCCGGTATTTCCGTCCTGCAGCGGGGCGGCAACGCCGTAGATGCGGCCATTGCCACGGCCGCCGCCCTGAACGTGGTCGAGCCGATGATGTCCGGCATCGGCGGCGACGGCTTCATCATGGTTTACCGGAAGGACTCCGGGTGCGTCGAGGTATCCAACGGCACCGGCGCGGCCCCCTATGCCGCCACCCGTGACTTCTACCTCAGGGACGGGATTCCGGTCAAAGGCATCCTGTCCGTGTCCGTCCCCGGGTTGGTCCATAGCTGGCTGGATGTCCACGAGAGGTACGGGTCCCTCCCGCTGTCCCAGGTCTTTGCCCCCGCCCTGGACTTGGCCGCGAACGGCTTTCCGGTGACCCACTACCTGTCTGCGGCCATCGCTACCGACCGTATGCTGTGCGAGTTTCCCACATCCCGCGCGGTTTTCACCAGGGACGGGGTCCCCCTTCAGCCTGGACAGCTCTTATACCAGCGTGACCTGGCCCGCACCCTGGAGGCCATTGCCAAGGATGGTCGGGACGCTTTCTACCAGGGCGACATCGCGGAGGCAATGGTCAGGTTCAGCGAGGAACAGGGTGGATTGCTTTCCATGAAGGACCTGGCGAACTGCGGTTCCCGTTGGCAGGAACCCATATCCACCACCTACCGTGGGCGCACGGTTTACGAAGCTCCGCCCAACTCCAGCGGCCACATCCTCCTCCAGGAGCTGAACCTCGTCGAGCAGTTCGACCTGGGACGGTACGGCTGGGGAACGGCGGAGACGGTCCACCTGATGGCCGAGGCGAAGAAGCTGGCATTCATCGACCGGGAAGCCTACGTTGCCGACCCCGACTACGTCGACGTGCCCGTGGAGGGCCTGATTTCCAAGGAGTACGCCCGGGAGCGGGCCGGTCTCATAAATCCCAAGCAGGCCGCGACATCCCCGCCAGCGGGTAATCCCTGGGCTTTCCAGGAGCGGCAGCGGCAGGCGGTGGCTTCGGGACGCCACGGCGCCTCCCAGGAGCGGGAGGACACGACCTGCTTCGTAGTAGTGGACGGGCAGGGCAACGCCGTATGCCAGCTCCAGAGCCTCCAGGGTGCGTGGGGTTCCAGCATGATCGCCGGAGACACGGGCATCCTGCTGAACAACCGGATGACCTACTGGCACCTGGAGGAAGACCATGTTGACTGCCTCCAGCCCGGCAAGCGCGTCCGGCACACCATGAATCCGGTGATGGTCTTCGAGGATAGTCCCCCCGGAAGCAACGGGGCGGGGCAACGGCTCAAGCTGGTCCTCGGGACTCCGGGCGCGGATACCCAGGTGCAGGCCAATCTCCAGGTCATCAGCCACGTTCTCGATTTCGGCATGACCGTCGCCGAGGCGGTGGAAGCGCCCCGCTGGAAGGACAACCACAGCCCCACCGAGTCCAACATTCCCCACGTCTGCGAAAACGAACTGCTGCTCGAAGGGCGGTTCCGGCCGGAGACGGTGGCCGGGCTGGAAAGCAGGGGCCATAACGTCCGGGTGCTGGAACCCTGGGATGGCGTAACCGGGCGGGAAATGACGATCGAGGTGGACCAGGACAACGGTTCGCTCATGGGGGCCGCCGACCCCCGCTACGACGGGTACGCTGTTGGATGGTAGGGAATCCGGCCACGTCCTCTTGTTCTCAATATCGCCGCCTGTTCTCAATGCCGCCGCCTTCGTCCCCAATTCAGGTAACTTGTCCAAGACTCCCCGGCCTTCCCCTCGCCTCCGCGGGGCTAAAGGCGGGCAGGCTCTTGGCGGCTCATTCAGGAGGGTATTCCAATGAACATCCAGACCTTGGACCAGAGCCCGCGGAACCATCGGGGTGGGCAGGTCTCTCACCTCCTTTTGTCGTCGGGCCAGTTCGGTTCCGAGAACCTGGCCGTGACCTGGGTTGAAGGGGAGCCCGGCAGCGAACAGGCTCTCCACTGTCACGACGGCAGGGAACAGGTGTACGTTGTCGTACAGGGCACCGGAGCGATGACTGTCGATGACGAGGTGCAGGAAGTTGGCCCCGGCACGGCCATTCTCGTGCCACCCGGAGCGTACCACTCAATCCGCAACGTGGGGGATGGGAAGCTCATATACGTTTCAGCCACTTCGCCGCCGTTCGCGATGTCCGAGGGCAACACGGCCTGGACGGCGCCGGCCGGGTAATGCGGTCTTACCCAGGGTCGCCGTCTCCGTCGCCAATTAAGGCAACTCGTCCAAGGCTCCCCGACCTTCCCCCGGCCTTCGCTCGGGGCAGTTCCTGGCTGGGGAAGGCTCCTGGCGGCTCCGTCCACTGGTTGAGCCCGGCCCGAGGATGAGGGACAGCGTGCGCCATTTGACCCCGGTCGTCCGCCGCATAGCCGACTCGATGCGGGACCTGGCCCCCATTATCCTCGTTATAGCTTTTTTCCAGATTGTCGTGCTGCAGCAGCCCTTCCCCAACCTGGGGAACGTGGTTATCGGGCTGGTCTGCGTGGTCATCGGGCTGGCTCTTTTCATCCAGGGCCTGGAGACCGGCCTGTTCCCCATCGGCGAAGTGCTGGCCCAGGGGTTCGCCCGCAAGGGGAGCGTCATCGCGTTGCTGTCCTTCGCTTTCTGCCTCGGGTTCGGCACCACCGTCGCCGAACCGGCCCTTATTGCCGTGGCCGGCGAGTCCGCATCGGTGGCATCGGAAGCCGGAGTAATCGAGGATTCCGACCAGGCCCGCAGCAACTACGCGGTCCGCCTGCGTATGGTCGTGGCCTTCTCGGTGGGAGCGGCGATTGTGCTGGGCGTCTTCCGAATCCTGAAGGGATGGCCCATCCACTACCTGATAATCGGCGGATACGTCCTGGTAACGGTCATGACCATCTTCGCCCCCGCTGAGATTGTCGGGGTAGCCTACGATTCCGGGGGCGTCACCACCAGCACCATAACCGTGCCCCTGGTGACCGCCCTGGGGGTGGGACTGGCGTCTTCCATTCGGGGCCGGAATCCCATGGTTGACGGGTTTGGCCTCATTGCCTTCGCCAGCCTGACGCCGATGATCTGCGTACTGGGCTACGGAATGGTAGTGTAGCCTTGGAGGTCCTGTTCCACGCGTTGGTAGCTTCGGTCAGGTCCACGGCACTGGATGTGGCCCCCATCGCCGTAATCCTCGTCTTGTTTCAAGTCGCGGTGCTGCGGCGGGCGATTCCCAATCCCCGCCGCCTGATCGCCGGGTTCATTTGTGTACTCCTGGGTCTGGCTCTGTTCCTGGTCGGCTTGGAACAGGCCCTGTTTCCTATCGGAGAAACCATGGCCCGGCAGCTTACCTCGCCTGAGACCGTCGGGGCCGCGCGGGAAGTGGGGGTGGTGGACTGGCGGGACTACTGGCTGGTATATGCCTTCGCCGCGGCCATCGGGTTCGCCACCACGGTGGCAGAACCGTCTCTCATCGCCGTGGCACTGAAGGCCGAGGACGTTTCCGGCGGCACGGTACGGGCCTGGGGTCTCAGAATCGCCGTGGCTGTGGGGGTGGCCCTGGGAGTCTCCCTGGGCTGTTTCCGGATCGTCACCGGGACCCCACTTCCCTGGTACATCATCGCCGCCTACGTCATTGTGATCGTTCAGACCTTCCGGTCCAGCAGGACCATTATCCCACTGGCCTACGACTCCGGGGGGGTGACTACCTCGACGGTCACCGTTCCCGTGGTGGCGGCCCTGGGGCTGGGTCTGGCCGCCAGCATCCCGGGCCGAAGCCCCCTCATCGACGGCTTCGGACTGATTGCTTTCGCCAGCGTGTTTCCTATAATGACAGTGTTGGGATATTCCATCGCGGCGGCGTGGTGGAGCCGCTGGCGCGATTCGGGTGCATCTGACTCTAGCGGCATGGAGGTGGGGTTGAAGCATGAGACTGAAGCTGATCGTCGCCCTGGTCAGCGACGATAAGACCGATTTGGTGGTGGATGCGGGCCGGGAAGCGGGCGCCACCGGCGCGACCGTTATTACCAGCGTGCGCGGAGAGGGCCTGAGACCGGAGAAGACGTTCTTCGGCCTGGCGCTCGAAGCCAAGCGCGACGTGATCCTGTTACTCGTCGCCGAGCCGCGGGCCAGGCATATCCTGGAGCATATCCGCGATGCCGGCCATTTTGATTCTGAGCACGGGGCCGGCATTGCCTTTCAGATTGACATCGAAGACGCGGTGGGCATGGTGACCCAACTGCCCGCCATTTACGAGGAATTGACCCAGGAAATATGAGTTCAAGAAGGGAAATCCGGGTCGGTGACGTGATGGTCACCGAAATATACAGTATCGATGGGCTGGCCACGGTAGCCGATGCCATGGCGATGATGCGGCAGCTTGGCGTTAATTCGCTGGTGGTGAACCGGCGGGACGACAACGATGAGGTCGGCCTGGTCCTCGTCTCGGACATTGCCCGCCACGTCGTCGCTCCCGACCGGTCACCGGACCGAGTCAACGTGTACGAGATCATGTCCAAGCCTGTCTGGACGCTCCCTCCCGACATGCTGGCCCGATACGCCGTGCGCCTGCTGACCCGGTTCGACGTGTCCCGGGCGGTCGTCGTCGACCAGGACCGCAACCCCGTAGGCATTGTGACACTCCGGGATCTAGTGATGGGGGAATAGACTCAGGAATGCCGCTGGACATCCTCGCCGGCCTTAATGTACTTGACCTCGGACAGGGAATATCCTCACCTTTCTGCGCCCGGCTCTTCGCTGACCTGGGAGCCCGGGTCGTCAAGGTCGAGCCGCCAGGGGGAGACCGGTCCCGCCGGGAAGGCCCCTTCCCCGGAGACGCCCCCAACCCCGAAACCAGCGGCCTCTTTCTCGCACTAAACACCAACAAGCTGGGGATTACCCTCAATCTCGAAACTCCCGCCGGACGCCAACTTCTCTTGGATCTCGCAGCCGGCTCCGACCTTATCGTCGAGGACTTCCCCCCGGACTACCTCCTTGGAATCGGACTGGACTATCCGGCCTTCCGGCAGGTCAATCCCAGGGTGGTCCTGACCTCGGTGACGCCCCTGGGCCAGACTGGCCCCTGGGCCGGCTTCCAGGCCAACAACCTGGTGGTCAGCAACCTCAGCGGCCACGCCCGCGAGCATCCCGGCCCCGTGGAGTCCCTATCCGGGCAGCCCCCGCTCCAGTTGGCCGCTCACCAGGGGGAGTTCCTGGCCGGACTCGCCGCCGCCACCGCTGCCATGCTCGCCCTCAACCGCCGCTCCGTGACCGGGTCCGGCTGCCACGTCGACGCTTGCGGCGTGGCAGCGCTGGCCGTGCTGCCCCAGACAACCCTCGCCGAATTCTCCCTCGGCCGCCCCGTCAAGGGACGCAGCCGCGCCGATTACCCCCGCCAGTCTCTCCTTGCCCTCCTTCCCTGCCGCGACGGTTACGTCGGCATCTCCCCTCGCCAGCAGGACCAGTGGGAGCGCATGGTGGACCTCATGGGCAACCCCGATTGGGCCGGCGATCCCCGCTTCGCCACCCGCGACAGCCGCCTGGAAAACTGGGACGTCCTGGAACCCTTGCTAATCGCTTGGACCGGCGAGCGGAACAAGGAAGATGTTTACCGCCAGTGTCAGGGCATCCACGTTCCTTCCTTTCCCCTGAACACCGCCGCCGACCTCTTCCAGTCCCCCCAGTTCATTGACCGGGGCTTCTTCATCGAAGTTGACCACCCCGCTGCTGGTCCCCAGCATCACCCCGGCCTGCCGGTGCGCCTCGGATCTGGTCAGCGGCTGGAGCCGTCCCCCGCCCCCATGCTCGGTCAGGACAACCTCGCCGTCCTCGGCGAAAACGGCCTCGGTCTCACTAGCGACGAGTTGGCCGGGCTACGGGCCGCCGGCGCCATCTAGCAGACCCAACACCCTTGCGTTTGTGGATGAAACGTTCCTCCTCACCGCTTCCGGGTTTTCGTGCCACCGGAAGCGGCCCCTCAATGAATCTGAAGGAAACCCTCAATACGGCATCCTGCCGGGCCATCCTCGCTGCCACCGCCGCTGTCCTGGGAATACTGGCAATTGCACTCGCAGCCTGTTCCTCCACCACTGCCCCAACCCAGGCCCAACCCTGCTTGGATGAGGGGCGGGTTCTCAATGCCGGCTTTTACGCCTTCTTTGAGCCCGTAAGCTACAGCGTCGATTTGGACCCGGTTTCTCCCGGGTTCAACAACCATCTGGGCTACGAGGCAGACCTCCTGACTGCTCTCGAGGAGATGGAAGACGCTGGACTCTCCTTTTCCCGCCAAGGCATCGCGGTCTGGCCGGACATCTGGCTCCGTTCCGCCGGTACGGAGTTCGACATTGTCGGGGGCGGAATCACCATTCTGGACTCCCGGACATTGGACGCTGCGGGCCAAAAGGCCGTCACCTTCACTTCCGGGCATATCCTCTTCCGCCAGTCGCTGCTGGTGCGCGCCGCCGATGCCCAACGCATCGCCGCCCATGAGGACCTGACCAGTGATATCAGGGTCGGAGTTCTGGTGGGCACAACCGGGGAGTCTCGCCTGCTTGAGCTTACTGGTCTTGCCGGCGCTGACGGGACCCTGGCCCAGGGCGCACGCCTGGAGACTTTGGGAGGCAGTGTGGTTGCCGACGGCACTCCCAACTACTTCATCACGGCGGGCGGGGCTTCCCAGAATGTCGCCAGCAGGAAGCACCTGTATCCACCCTCGGAGACCATGCCTCAAGTGGCCTATTTCGGGGGGGAAGACGGGGAAACGCCGATGTTCGACGCCCTGGACTCGGGCCATATAGACGCAATCGCCCGAGGCGAAATCGGCAACCGCGAGGCAGTCGTTGCCTCCAGCGGCGCTTACGCAGTCACGGCCCTCGATGCCGAGACCGAGACCGGCGGCTTCACTCTGGCGGCCACCGACTCGGAATTGGCGTCGTGCATAGACGATCGGCTAAACTGGCTGACGGATAACCGGCGTATCGGTTATGCCGAGTGGCTGGACGACCCTTCCGTGTTCCTGCGCCGGGCCGAGCTGTGGAATCAGGGGATGCGGTAGAATCAGCCGGTGGACCGGGCAGTGAAGATGTAACCATTCCCCCAGCAAGCGAAATGCAATCCCAGGAGAACCGGCATGGCCAAGCTAGATCCCAAAACCTTCGGCAACTTCTACCGGGTGCTCACCGGAGTAGTGGTTCCCCGTCCCATCGCCTTTGTCTCCACCACATCTCCCGATGGAGTCAACAACCTGGCGCCTTACTCGTTCTTCAACGCCGTGGCCAGCAATCCCCCGACCATCGTCTTTTCTTCGTCCCGCCGCGCCGGTTCAAAGAGCAAGGACACCCTGGACAACGTGGAGGCCACCGGGGAGTTCGTCGTCAACATCGTGTCCGATGACATAGCCGAGGCCATGAACCGGACCGCCGCCGAGTTCCCCGCCGATGTCAGCGAGTTCGACGTGGCCGGACTGACTCCCGCCGCGTCGGACATCGTCCGCGCTCCCCGGGTTGCTGAATCCCCGGTGAACATGGAGTGCAGACTCCAGCAGGTCGTCAACCTGGGGGAGGGGGACCACCAGCACGGCCTGGTAATCGGGGAAGTTGTCCTGCTGCACATCCGGGACGACATCATCGACGGACACCGGGTCGACCACCACCTCCTCAAGCCCACCGGACGCCTTGCCGGGAGCATGTACTGTCACACCGCCGACGTCTTCGAGATGGTCCGCCCCGTCTACCATCCCGACGCCGCACCGGCAGGGACGGGGGAACAGCGGTAAGGGCCGTCAGGGTTTACAACGTGAACGACTCCCAGCCCCAGCCCCAGCCCCTGGCCCTCGATGGAGTGCGGATCGCCGACTTCAGCTGGCAGATTGCCGGCCCCACCTGCACCCGCTACCTGGGTTCCATGGGGGCCGAGGTCATTCGCATCGAGAGCAACCGCCGCCCCGACCCCTACAGGGAGCGGAGCATCAGCCACTTCATCAACCAGTCCAAGAAGAGCGTCACCATAAACCTGTCCGAACCCCGGGGCGTCGAGTTGGCCAAGGAAGTAATCGCCCTCAGCGACGTTGTCATCGAGAACTTCGCCCCCGGGGTCATCGAACGCCTGGGGCTGGGCTACGAGGAACTGCGGAAGGTACGCCCAGAGATCATCATGCTTTCGTCAGCGGGACTGGGACACTCGGGCCCGGACTACCGGCAGGTGGCCTACGGCACCCTGATCCAGTGCTTCACCGGCTGGAGCGCGCTGCAGGGCTACCCCGGGCGGGAGCCCGACATCGGCGGCATCTGGACGGACCCCATGGTGGGAATGCTGGAGGTATTCCTCATCAGCGCCGCTGTCCACAGCTGCCGCCAGTCCGGGGAAGGCCAGTATTTCGACCTGTCCATGGCCGAGGCCACCACTATGCTTCTACCTGAGGTCATTCTGGACTACTCCATGAACGGGCGGGTATGGTCACCGTCGGGGAACCGCCACCCGTCCAGTGCCCCCTCGGGCAACTACCCCTGCCGCGGCGAGGACCAGTGGGTCGGGCTGACGGTGGGGAGCGACGCCCAGTGGGAGGCCCTCTGCCGCATTCTCGGCGACGCCGACCTGGCCGAAGACCCTCGCTTCGCCGACTCTATTTCACGCCTCCGGCACCAGGGCGAACTGGATGCTATCCTTGCCGACCTCACCACTGAGTGGGATGCCATGAGTCTCATGGAACGGCTGCAACACGTCGGCATTCCCGCCGGTCCGGCCGCATCGGTGGCGGACTTATGGCAGAACCCCCACCTGCGGGAGCGGGGATTTTTCGGCGCCTACATGGAGAACGACGACGCCGGGACCATGCGGGAACTGCCTACTGTACCCTGGCGCTTCGATGGAAAAGTAGAAGCCCGCATCACCGGCCAGCCGCGGCGGGGCCAGCACAACTCCTACGTCTTCGAGGAGCTTCTCGGCCTCCCTCAAGCGGAAATGGCCAGGCTTGTCGAAGAGCAGGTGATTTATTGACGTGGGAATGATGGGAGGGGAGACGCGGGGTCTCGCGGTTGCGTAGTACGGCGAGGCTGTTCTAGCCAGTCACCCCCATCCTGACCCCCGCCTACGCGGGGGCAGGCTCTTCCCCCATCAAGGGGGAAGGGACTGCGCGGGAATGACGGGAAGGGGAGCGGGCGGGGTCTCAGCCCCGGGAAGTTCCGTTGCTGCCGTGGGTTGGGGGTGGTTCGTCGTCCCCGCCGGGTGTGTCGTCCAACAGTTCCGCCGAGGGAGGCCTCCCCTCCGGTGGTTCCTCCAGAATGTGCAGCTCGGGGTGGGCCTGGCGGTAGTCGTCCAGGGCCGACTGTAGCTGGTCGTGGAACATGTCCGGGTCCCGGGCCATCAGCACGACCCGCCGTCCCCGGACCGGCCACACCCGCAGCCGGTCGGGCGTATTCAGGGTACGCATCTCCAGGTGGGAAATGTCCTCAAAGCCCAGCCGCTTGATCCTGGGCCGGCCATACATGATGTACAGGGCATCGGTGTAGATGAGGTAGGTGCGGGGGTTGGTCAGCCACGAATACAGCGCCGTGCCCAGCCCGAGGATCACGATGAATATCGGGTTGATGGCACCGCCCTCGGCTCCCCGGACGGTCAGCCACAGCCCGTAGACCGCCACCGCCAATGCGAAGATGATGGTCAGGTTCACCGGGATGCGGTGCTTGTCCCAGTAGACCAGGGTTCCGAGTTGCTGCTCCCCGGGGGGTTCTTCGGTCATCTTCCAGATTCCTGTTGGAGTTGCCTTGGGCCAGTCAATGGGATGTTCCGGCCAGCGGTTCAACTGCACTGGATTTCCGCAGCGGCCATTATACACCATAGCCCTTACGGGAAGGCCGGGGTCAGGTGGCAGGGCAGGACACAATCTCGCGCGCCCGCCGGAATACGTCGTTGAACATATCCTGGGTCAACCGGCCGGTCTGGGTGTTCTGCTGGCTGGGATGGTAGGAACCGATGAGGACAGTTCCGTCTTCCATCACGTACTCGGCGGTATGCCCGAATTTAGGTCTTGGCCGGGGCTGCTCGATCCCTCGCGGCGCCAGAGTCCCCAGGTAGGCGTCGAACCCGATCTTACCCAACGCCACCACCACTTCGACCCTTTCCAGCATCTCCAACTCCCGGAGGAGGAAGGGCTGGCAGTTGGCTAACTCTTCCCTCAGAGGCTTGTTAGCAGGCGGAGCGCAGCGCAGGGCGGCGGTAATGTAGGCTCCCCGCAGCTCCATCCCGTCGTCCCGGCGCTGGGAATCGGGAGAGCTGGCGAACCCGAACCGGTGCAGGGTCTCGAACACCCAGTCCCCGCTGCGGTCCCCGGTAAACATCCGGCCGGTGCGGTTGCCGCCGTGGGCCGCCGGGGCCAACCCCATGACCAAGAGCCGCGCCTCCGGATCCCCGAAGGAGGGCAGGGGCTTGCCCCAGTAGTCCCAGTCCAGGTACATCCGCCGCTTCTTCTCCGCCACCGTTTCCCGGTGCTTCACCAGGCGAGGGCAAGACCGGCAGGCGGTCACCTCCTCCTGAAGTTCCAGCAGAGGATGAAGTTCCGAGTTGTACGCGGAATGCTCCGCCACGCCGTCCCTCCCTGATTTTGCGCCGAATATACACGGGGGTTCCCGGCGCGGCAAGTTGGCCCCCGGAGCGTTGGCGGATATAATCTCGGTGAACACCCACGGAGGCCTCCCTTCCCAGGTGAGCCTCCCAAATGATGTAGAGGTGACTGGAATGCAGATCAAAGCGGCGGTGCTCTACGAGGCCAACACTCCGCTGGTGGTTGAGAACGTGGAACTGGACGACCCCAAGGAAGGCGAGGTGCTGGTGCGCCTGGCGTCGGCGGGCGTCTGCCACTCCGACTACCACGTCATGAAGGGGGAATGGAAGCCACCGATGCCCATTGTCCTGGGACACGAGGCCGCCGGCGTGGTGGAGAGGGTTGGCCCGGGGGTGACCATGAGCAAGCCCGGCGACCACGTCATCCTCAACTTCCGCCCCAACTGCGGATGGTGCCGCTACTGCTCCGTGGGACGGCCCGTGCTGTGCAACGGAGCCGCCACCGACCGGTGGGTCATGTTCGACGGGACCTCCCGCCTGCACAAGGGCACGCAGGACCTGTACCACTTCGCCCGCACCGCCTCCTTCGCCGAGTACGTGGTGGTGCCCCAGTCCGGAGCCGTGCCGGTTCGGGAGGACATGCCCCTGGACAAGGCTTGCCTGATCGGGTGCTCGGTGATGACCGGCGTCGGATCGGTGGTGAACACCGCCAAGGTGGAGCCGGGAAGCAGCGTGGTCGTCATCGGCTGCGGCGGGGTGGGCCTGAACATCATCCAGGGCGCGGCCTTGGCGGGAGCGGGGCGGATCATCGCCGTGGACGTGCTGGAAAACAAGCTGGCCTACGCCCGGGAGTTCGGGGCCACCGACATTATCGACGCCAGCCACGGCGACACCGTCGGCCGCATCATCGACATGACCGACGGCGGCGTGGACTATGCCTTTGAAGCCATCGGCAACCACAACACCATCCTCCAGGCCTACAACTCCACCTGCTTGGGCGGAACGACCACGGTCGTCGGAATGGCCGCCGAGGACGACGAGCTGACTATCTCCTCCCTGTCGCTGCCCCGCACCGAGAAGATCATCATGGGGTCCTGGTACGGCTCGGCCCGCCCATGGGTGGACCTGCCCAAGATGGTTGACCTGTATATGAACGGAAAGCTGGAGGTGGATGGGCTGGTCAGCCGCACCTATCCGCTGGACGAAATCAACACCGCCTACGATGCCCTGGGCCGGGGCGAGGTGGCCCGCAGCATTCTGGTTTACGACTAAAAAACTATCTCAAAACTATGAGTGAACATAGCGGGTGCGTTACATCCGTTAATGCGGCAGCATTTCACCCCCATCCTAACCTTCCTCCGTCAAGGGGGAAGGGACTTTTGAGATAGTTTCAAAGTGGTCTGTCCCTGAATGGCGGCATATCTCAGGCCCGGATTGACACCCGAGCAGGCCAGCGAAATCTGCATGGACCAGTGCCGGGCCATGTGCTGCCGCGGGCCCTTGATCCTGGAGCTGACGGCTGACGAAGCGGAGGACTTTCGCAGCCGGGCCGCCGCTCTGGGGACCGAGGTGGACTTCCTGCCGCTGTCGCAGGGACGGGCAGGCGTCCGCTTCTCCGACTATCCCGGGGAGTGCTGCCCCATGCTGGACCGGGAGACCTTCGCATGCCGCATCTACCGGGACCGTCCGGAACGTTGCCGCCGGTTCCCGGAGCGCCTTACCCCGGGGTGCGCCATCTCCGGCGGCTAGGCGGCTGCTCCCTCGACGCTACCCGGCCCGGTAAGGATCGACGCACACGGACTGGGGACAGGCCGGGCGGCTGGGAATGACGATGGGCTTGGCCCGGTCCGCGCCGACGCAGAGCAGGACGTAGTCGTCGGCGCTCTCCCGCACGGGCACCCAGGTGTCGTGGAGTTCCTGCTCGGACAGGTCCTGCAGCCATTGCCATTCCTCGGGCAGCGGCTTGCCCTCCAGGGGGTAGTAGTGGACCATGCGGCCCAGGCTGTACTCGGCCAGGCCGTGGAGGTACTCGCGGGCGTCCTGCTTGGAGAAGCCGGCCTCCTTGACATGCCGGGCGATGTCCGGCGTAACCAGGACGATGGTGTTCCAGGCGCTGCCCTTATCGTCCCGGCCCTGGCGCACCAGGTCCCACTGGCTGAAGATGCAGTTGTAGCCGATGGTCTTGAGCAGGCCCTCGGCGGTGTTGTTGCCCTGGTCGGCCACGTCAATTTCCCCTGAGGTGGAGAAGACGGTGACCACGCTGTCCCCGGCGGAGAATCCCTGCTCGACGTGGTAGGGTTCCCACGGACTGGCTTCCTCGTTTTCGGCGATGCAGACAGTGAACTTGCGGACGGTGCCCAGCACGTCCATGTCCAACTGTCCCGGATACCAGTGGCCGATGTTCTTGAGGCAGAGGGTGTAGGCCCGGCCGATGGCCAGGTTGGCCCGATTCTGCCTGCCGGGCCCCATGCAGGCGGCTTGGCTGTTGACTTGCAGTTCCCTGGCGATGGGGCCGTTGACCAGGAGCATGGAGGCATGGGAACTGGTGGAGGTCAGCAGGCTCTTGACCCACTCCGGGTCCATCTGGGAGAGAGCCTTCAGGCCGCCGATGATGACCGGCATGTGCTCAGGCTCGGCCCCGGCCATGACAGAGTTGATGGCGATCTTTTCGACCGTGGCCAGACCGTAGCCTGGGGGAAGGTCGCAGACGACGTGGTCCGCAGGGAGGCTGGTACCCTTGAGCATCCGATCCACCTCCGATGCCGTGGCGGGCATCATTGGGAAACCATCGCCCCAGTCCCGGTCAAGGAATTCCCGGTTCATGGACTGCAGGGCTTCCAGGTAGCCGGTCCCCTCGAAGCGCTCCATTCGGGTGGGGGGCAGCTGGACGTTTTGGCCAAGGGACTGCAGGTCGCCGGTGAGCTCTCCCACGAGGGAGTCGAAGGCGGCCTCGGTCTGCTGCAGGGTCCGATCCCGGTCCAGGTTCCGGTAGATCCAGGGGACAACCACGTAACGAATGCCGGGCATGGCGAATGCCCGGGCACTGGCGCGGGCGTCGTGCTCGAACCGCCCAGATACGATGAGCACCGTCGGGGTGCCCTGCTTCTCGATTTCCACCATTTCGTGGACCATCCACGAAGTGCAGGACCCTCAATCGGCGGTGGCTCCGATGACGACGTCCGACTCGGCGGCGACCCGCTCCAATATCTCCTCGGGGGCGGGGAGGCCACCCCGGTAGAGCTTCGTTTTCACGGTGTCCGCCCGCTGGTGGAGCATTTCTTCAATGCGGCCGAGGGCCACGTCTCCCATAGCCGTGCCGCTCCACAGAAGGCCCACCTTCAGCCCGTCCAGGCTGGAGGGACGGGAGTTGATGGACCGGGCGCTGATGACTCCGCGCTGCTGGGCTACCGGGTTCAAGACCGACAGGACAACCATGACGCCTCCTTTCGACGGGGCCAGGATGAACGGGCAAGAGAAAAGGCCACCCAAACGGGTGGCTTCGTCAATGAGGTTTTGTGATGGTTCTGGTCGGGGCGGCCAGATTTGAACTGGCGGCCCCCTGCACCCCATGCAGGTGCGCTACCGGGCTGCGCTACGCCCCGACATTGGTAGGATAGCACAGGCCCCCTCCCTTCACAAGGGCGGTTTGCGCAGCGGCAGGCGGGGCTGTCGCACGGTTTTTTGTTTTGTGAGACATTCGCGGTTTTTGTGCTCAAAACACGCAGTTTTATGGGCAATCAGCGCCATTTGCGGGGCATAACGGGACCATGATTGGGACGCCGCGGGACATTACTGGGACACTAGTGGGACATTTTGAGACATTTTCGGGACATTCTTCCCAACTTTCCGGCCAACGCTCGGGCGGAGGACGCAAGCTCCCGACGATGAGGGCGGGAAAGGGCGGGGCGGGTTGTTGGAACTTCCATGGGGCGCTCCAAGCGAGGGCGGATGGGACGGCAGGGGCAGGAGGAGCCCATCCTCCTACAATGAACGCTAAACGCCCGGCAGCAGGGGTGTCAACGGCCAAGTGTCAGCAAAAATCCGGTGGCGTATAATGGCGGACACCAACTTCGAGCGACCCGACCTTTCCGAGACACCAATTTTCCGCGAGGTGCATGTTGACGACACCGGCGATATTCGATCCCCAACCGCTGACCCTGGAAGGCAGGGTGGTGAGGCTGGAACCGCTGACCATGGACGATGCCGAGGCCATGCTGGCCGTGGCACAGGATGAAGCCATCTGGCAGTTCTTCGCAGTGCCCGCACCGAGGACCGTGGAAGACGCGGCCCACTGGATTGAGGGGCGGCTGTCGGACGCCGCCGCCGGAATCCGGCTGCCCTTTGCGGTGACCTGCCTGGCCGACGGCAAGTTCGCCGGTTCCACCGGGTATGCCAGCATAAACCGGGCGAACCGCACCCTGGACATCGCCACGTGGTACGGGGTTGATTACCAGCGCACCGGGGTCAACACCGAGTGCAAGTATATGTTGCTGAAACATGCCTTCGAGGACCTGGGGGCGATCCGGGTGGGACTCACCGTGGACGTCACCAACACCCGCTCCCGCCGGGCCGTGGAGCGCATCGGCGCCATCCACGAGGGCATCATCCGCAACCAGCGGATCCGCCGCGACGGCACCTACCGGGATACGGTGGTCTACGGGATCATCGAGTCGGAGTGGCCCCGGGTCAAGAGCCACCTGGAAGGAATGATGGCCCGCTACGGCAACTGAGCTTTCGCGTCCTTTCGACACCACCCACGGGCGACACCAACCACGGGGAGGGCTGCGGCCATGACCGAGACCGGACATTCCAACCTCATCCCGTGGCGGGACTGGAACGAAGACGCTTTCCTGGACGCCCGAGCACAGGACAAGCCGGTGCTGCTGACCCTGGGAGCCACCTGGTGCCACTGGTGCCACGTCATGGACCAGACCTCCTACTCCGACCCCCGGGTCATCGAGCTGATCAACGCCCGTTTCATCCCGGTGCGGGTGGACGTGGACCAGCGGCCCGACATTTCCCTGCGCTACAACCAGGGCGGGTTCCCTTCCGTTGCTTTCATCACCGGCGAAGGGGAGTTCATCACGGGGAGGCCCTACACGCCGCCGGATGAGATGGCGGCCCTGCTGGAGCGGGTGTCGATTGGAGAGGCGACGCCTCCCGCAGCGCCCCGGGCCCGGGACGCTTCACGAGCAGATGCCTCCGTCGAATCCGTCCTGGAAAGGCTGGGGGAGCTGTACGACGACCGGTTCGGCGGGTTCGGGATGGAACCGAAGCAGCCACCGTGGGAGGCGCTGCGCTTCCTGGCCGCCCGCTACGGCCTTTCCGGCGACCGTTCCCTGCTGGACATGGTCGACCGGACCCTGCAGGGAATGCAGCACGGCATCTACGACGAGAAAGACCAGGGGTTCTTCCGGTACTCGGTGAGCCGGGACTGGAAGGTGCCCCATTACGAGAAGATGCTGGTCACCAACGCCAGCCTGCTGATCGCCTACCTGGAGGGCTATCTGTTGACCCGCCGGACGGTCTACCGGGATGCGGCGGCCGGTATCGTCGATTACCTGTTGACGACCCTCCAGGACCGGGACAGCGGCCTGTTCTATGCGAGCCAGGACGCGGACGAGCCCTACTACCAGATGCCGTGGAAGGACCGGGACGCATCCGTACCGCCGCCCATTGACCGCACCTTCTACGCCGGATGGAACGCGCTGGCCGCCGATGCGCTGATCCAGGCGTCCAACGTCCTGGGCAACGCCGGGTACCGCCGCCTGGGCGCGGGTGTCCTGGAGCGGCTGTGGCGAGAGGGCTGGGACCCATCCGCCGGACTGAGCCGCCGGGTGGGGGAAGGGGGCGGCGGGACGCCCTTCCTGGCCGACCAGGTCTGGTTCCTGAAAGCCTGGCTGACCCTATACCAGTCCTCGGGAGAACCCGAGCATCTCGCAAAGGCGGTAGAGGCGGCGAACACGGTGCAGCGGGTATTCGGCGCTTCCGGAGGCGGCTGCTACGATGGGCCAGCCCCCAGGTCCTTCGAGGCCTCGCTGCTGCCCCGGGAACAGCCCGTCCAGGACAACGGCGGGTGGGCCGAGGCGCTGGTGCTCCTGTCTCACCTCACCGGGGACGAGGGTTATCAGCAGCAAGCCTCGGCAACTCTTGACGTTTTCCGCAGCGTGGTGCCGGGCCGGAGCTACCTGGGAGACCGGGCTTCCCGCCGCATGGAGGAGGACGAAGAGGCGCTGTTCCTGCCGGCGGGCTCATCCTGGGGGCGGGCCCAGGACATCGTGACCCACGGGCCGGTGAAAATGCTGCTGGTTGGTGACTCCTCCAGCACTGATTACCGTCGTCTGCACCGGGCGGCGCTGCGGACCTTCGCGCCCCACCGGGTGGTGCAGCCCCTGGACTCCGGCCAGGATGGGGAGCAGATCCGGAGCCTGGGATTCCCCCTCCACGGCGGGGCGGCGCTCTACGCCTGCATGGGAGAGCGCTGCCTGGCGCCGGTCACGACTCCCCGCGCCCTCCGGCAGGTGACACGCTCCCGCCCCTGGGCCTCAAGCTAACCCCGGCTGCCGCTCCTCCAGACGTCTCCCCACGTTCCCGGGTTTGACGGTATGTGAATACCGTCACAATATACGGGATGTCTGAGTATTATTCGTTAAAAGATATCCAATGATAGGCCGCTATCAATATCGGATTAACGAATTTTGGCGTAAATCATTGACATTCTCGAATACAATATGGTATATTGACCCTAGCAATACTAAACGGTCGCCGGGCACTCTTGGCGATTTCCCCACCAGGAGCGCCCGGCGGTACGAAACGAGGAGGTGAGCTATGGCTACTCCCGAATTGCAGGTCAAAGACCGGGCGGTCATCCGGGAACTGGGCGGTTTTGAACCCGACAGCGCGCCGATGTTCTATTCCGTCCCCTGCCCAGGGGTGAAGCATTACACCTTTGACTACCGTCCGGCGCTGCGCAGGATGGTGGAGCGCTGGGAGCGGGAGCAGACGGAGCAGGAAGAACTGGCGGCTTGAGCCACCAGCGCTGCTGTTCCGACCGGGAAACCAGAAAATAACACGATACATCCGGCCCGGGGTCCGCCCTCGGGCCGGACTCTTTTTTGATCCCTTTATCCCCCCGGCTGGGCCTCAGCCACTGTCAGTTTGTGAAGTCTTACACAATGTTGACTGATAGTATTTATTATGTTTTATTAGCACAAACAGAAAGGAAGCCACCAGCCAAGCCAACGTCGAGGAGGGATTATGGTTACTGAAGCCAAAGCCCTGGTCATCGGCAATTACAAGGGGCGTCACACCGTGGTCCGGGCCTTCCGCAATGCCGGGTTCCATGTCTCCGAAACCGTCGAGTCCCTCGGCGGCCTCAAGCAAATCCTTGAACAAGCGCCCAGCATAGTCATCCTCTCCCACGGCAGATGCCAGGACCAGACCCAGCGGATGGTGCGCGCCGCCCGCTGCCTGACCTCTGCGCCCATCGTCGTCATCGGAAACGGCCACTGCCCGTCGAACCAGCAAGTAATGGCCTGGGGAGCCGACGCCTGCCTGAACCGCAGGTTGGAACCATCCACTTTTTTGTCCTGGATTCACGCCGTCCTGAGCAAGAACTAAACCAAGGCCAAGGCGGGATGGGCATTTGCCTGACACCGGGGGCCGGGCGCATGGTGTCGCAGGAGTGCCCCGGCCTTTGATTGTACGCCATCCGCCAACTGCACCGGGCCTCTTCTTTCCGGTGGGCCAGCCCGGACAGGAAGCCGTCGGCTTTCTCCGGTACTACCTCCTTGCTTCCCAGGCACTGCTTCCCGGTGGTCTCCTCTCTCGCTCGGCCCCAGACGGCCTAGCCGGCGTTGAAGTCCGGGTTGTAACCCGGCAGATTCATCAATCACGGGTTCACCGATCGCAGGTCCAGGCCGGGCCTTCTCAGCAGTTCTCTCATCCGGCTGCCGTCTTCCGCAGGTGAAGCACTCAGCGAACCTCGACCCCAACCACGCCCACCCGTGAAGGACGCTTAAGCACCGTCTCGTCCCTCAACCATTGTTCATGGGCTGGACCCGCCCGTCCGGCAATCGGGGCGTGGCCCGGATCCGTTGTGCCCAACCCACGAGGGCCTTTACACGATCTTCACAGATTATCCGCTTATCCGGCGAGGGGTGTAGGCGAATGTCTGAATTTTTGGCATAATCAGGCCCGCAATGCCATTCAACATAAACTACGACCTGGAGGCTCTCAAGGGAGATGTATTCGGCGGCGTCACCGCAGCCGTGGTGGGTCTGCCGGTAGCCCTGGCCTTCGGGGTTGCATCGGGCCTAGGCGCCATCGCGGGCATCTATGGCGCCATTGCCGTGGGATTCTTCGCGGCAGTGTTCGGCGGCACCAAGTCCCAAATCTCCGGCCCCACCGGCCCAATGGCCGTGGCGATGGCGGTGGTGGTGACCACCCACGCCGACACCCTGGCAGAAGCGTTCACCATCGTAATCATGGCCGGTCTGATCCAGATCGGTATGGGACTGCTGGGCATCGGCCGGTTCGTGGCGTTCACGCCCTATTCCGTAATTTCCGGCTTCATGTCCGGAATCGGGATAATCATCATGCTGCTACAGCTTCTGCCCTTCATGGGAGCGCCGGTGGCCATGGGCGGGCCGGTGGCGGCGGTGAAGGCTTTTCCCCAAGTGGTCATGCAGGTGAATTTCCAGGCGCTGGCGATTGCGGCGGCGACCCTGGCGGTGGGAGTGCTGTGGCCGGGGTTCCTGAGGAAGTATTTGCCGCCGACCCTGGCCGCCCTGGCCGCCGGGACGGCGTTGGGGATCTTCTGGTTGACCAACTCCCCGGTGATCGGGGAGGTGCCCACCGGGCTTCCATCGTTCCAATTGCCGGAGGTGACCCCGAGCATCCTAGCCGGCGCGGTTACGCCAGCCCTGACCTTCGCCCTGCTGGGCTCCATCGACAGCCTGCTGACGTCCCTGGTGGCCGACGCCATGACCAGGACGCGGCATAACCCCAACCGGGAGCTGATCGGCCAGGGCATCGGAAACACGATAGCAGGATTCATCTGGGGGTTGCCCGGAGCGGGCGCAACGCTGGGGACGGTGGTCAACATCAAGGCCGGCGGCCGCAGCCCCGTCTCGGGATGCATCCGCGCGGGAATACTCCTGGCGCTGGTGCTGGGCCTTGGACGGTACGTCGAAGCCATCCCCCATGCGGCCTTGGCTGGCATCCTGATGAAGGTCGGCTGGGACATCATCGACTGGCGGTTCATCAAGCGTATCCACCACGTGCAGCGGGAACACCTGCTGGTCATGGTGCTGACACTGGGGTTGACAGTGTTTGTCGACCTGGTGACGGCGGTGGCCATCGGGCTGATCGCGGCGGGAATCGCGGCTTCCCGGCAATTCGAGCGGCTGGAGCTGGACAGCGTTGTCTCGGTTCCCCTGCTGGACCAGTCCTTCCTACCGCCGGAGGCCACCGACCCGGATGACCCATTTTCCGCCAGGGCGGGACTGGTGGCTCTGCGCGGCAGTTTCACGGTGGCGTCGTCGGGCAAGCTCATCAACACCATCGGGGTTGACATTGCGGAGCACGAGGTGGTGATCCTGGATTTCACGGACACCGTTTTCATGGATGACAGCGCGGCGTTGGTGGTGGAGCAAATGGTCGACGTGGCCAGCGACGAGGACACCGAATGCATTGTCATGGGCCTGGACGGCCAGCCGTCAATCGTCCTGAGGGCCCTGAATGCCCTGGACAACGTGCCGGAAGAGCGGTTCGTCGAAAACCTGGACCAGGCCCGGGACGCTGCGGCCTTCCTGCTGACCGGTATGGTGGCGTCCCACGGAGGGCCCGGTTCGGCCCCCGCCTCATCCTAAGACCCACCCAAAGCGCAGCAATTCTTCCATCACGGCGATCATCCCAGGGTTGCTTTCTTACGCGTCGGCACTGGGTTGGACGGGTGGACGGTTCCCGGTCGCCCCTGTCCCATGATGTGTTAGTATCGCGCCAGGAATTCGGACGGGAGGAACATGGCGATGAAGTACGACGTTATCGTTATCGGAGCCGGGTCCGCGGGATGCGTGGTGGCGTCCCGGCTTTCGGAAGACCCGGAAAGGTCGGTCCTGCTCCTGGAGGCCGGGCCGGACTACCCGGACTTCGAGACCTATCCCGACGATCTGAAATTCGGGTACAACGCGACGGCCTCCGCCCCGGATGCGCCCCACAACTGGTCCTTCCAGGCCCAGGGCAGGCCGGAACAGGATGAGCCGATGCCGGTGCCCCGGGGCAAGGTGGTTGGAGGGACCAGCGCGATCAATGGACAGGTGATCCTGAGGGGCGTTCCGGAGGACTACGACTCGTGGGCGGCGCTGGGCAACGACGAGTGGGGATACATCCAGATGCTGCCCTACTTCCGCAAGCTGGAGACGGATACGGACATTCGTGACGACTTCCACGGGACCGACGGCCCCATTCCGGTGCGCAGGTTCGCCCAAAGCGACTGGCTGCCCTTCCAGACGGCTTTCTACCGTGCTGCCCTGGACGCGGGCTATCCCGAAGACCCGGACATGAATCACCCGGAGTCCGGCGGAGTGGGGCCAATCCCGATGAACAACCCCAACGGAATCCGCATGAGCACCGGGTTGACCTACATCAATCCCAACCGCCACCGGCTGAACCTGACAGTGCGGGGGAACGTGCTGGTCCGCCGAATCCTGTTCGACGGGAACCGGGCTACGGGGGTCGAAGTGGAAAGCGGCAGTGAAGTCTTCCAGGTGGAGGCGGAGCAGATCGTCCTCAGCGGAGGAGCAATCGCGTCGCCCCAGATATTGATGCTGTCGGGAGTAGGGCCGGCGGAACACCTGCAAGGGCTGGGGATTCCGGTAGTGAGGGACCTGCCGGGAGTGGGGCAAAACTTCCGGGACCATCCGATGGCGCCGGTGCGGATGAGGGTACGGGACGATTTTCCCCAGGATGCGGAAGCGCCCCGAATCCAAGCCGGGCTGCGCTACACGGCTTCCGGTTCCGAGCTGCGGAACGATATGCAGATTATGCCGTCTTCCTTCTCCTTCCCGCTGGGGGGAGATCCACTGGAGGGTGAGGGGGTGCGGTTCTCGTGCATCCTGGAACTGGCGGCGGGGAAAGGCTCGGTGACGCTGGCCTCGGCGGACCCCCACGACCAGCCGAACCTGTACTACGGGTTCCTGGAGGAGAACGCGGACCGGGAGCGGCTGCGGGAGGCGGTGAGAATCTGCTTCGACCTGCTGGAGCACGAGGCGTTCGGGGATATTGTGGACTCTCCCCTGACGCCGACGACGGAGGAAGTGGCGACGGACGACGCGCTGGACGGCTGGCTGAACCGGAACGTGACGACGTCCCAGCACCTGGCCGGCACTTGCAAGATGGGGCCCGATTCCGATCCGATGGCGGTGGTGGACCAGTACTGCCGGGTGCGGGGGATCGAGGGACTGCGGGTGGCGGACACATCGGTGATGCCCGACGTGGTAAGGGCGAACACGAACACGACCGCCATAGCCATTGGGGAACGGGTGGCGGACTGGATCAGGGAAGGGAAGCCCGACTAAGGCCAAATGCGGAATGGACGGGTGGCAATCGAGTGGGAGCCGCTTTGACGGCTCCCGCAGCTTTTTTGCGGTTTGCGGGAATTTTCGGGAAGCGATTAAACTGGCCGGGAAGGACTCCTGGTCAGACAAGAACGGGGTCAGCCAAAAACGGGCGGCAGGACCGCCGAATAGGGGGCGCAAGTATGGTCCGTTACAACAAGGTTATCGAACTCTTGGAACAAGGCAAGCCGGTATTCTGCTCGGGAATGGTGTGGAACGGAAGCCTGGAGGATCTGGCTTTCGTCGCCGATTCCAACTACGACATGACCATCATCGAGATGGAGCACCAGGACTTCAACTTCGACAAGCTGAGGATGTCGCTGCAGTTCCTGCTGTCGCGGAAGAGGATAGCGGAGGGCGGATCGCTGCAGGCCGATCCGGCGCCTTTCGTGAGGGTGCCGCCCAACGTGAGAGAGAGGAACCAGTGGGTCTTGAAACAGGCGCTGGACACCGGGGTGTACGGCCTGGTGCTGCCCCACCTGAACACGGTGGAGGATGCCCAGGCGGCGGTGGTGGCAGCGCGCTATCCGCAGGTGCCGGGGGTGGCGGACTTCGAACCGGAGGGAGAGAGGGGCTGGTGGTACCGGATAGCCCCGCGGTACTGGGGACTGACGCCGTCGGAGTACTACGACGCCGCGGACCTGTGGCCGTTGGACCCGGACGGCAACATGCTCCTGATGGGGATCATTGAGGAGCCGCACGGGGTGGAGAACCTGAAGGACATTTTGCGGGAAGTGAAGGGGATCGGTGCCATCTGGGCGGGACCGGGGGATATGTCGGTGGCGATGGGGCACAAGGGGAACGCGGGTCATCCCGACGTCCAGGCCAACCTGTTGCGAATCCTGGAGACGTGCAAGGAGGCGGGTGTGCCGTGCGCCACTGGATGCACGGCGGCAGAGGTTCCGATGCGGCTGGAGCAGGGGTTCAGCATCATAATCACCGCGCCGGAGACAAGCACCCGGGGTTTGGAGGAGGGACGCCGACTGGCCGGGAGATGATGGACTAGCGCCAGTCCGACCCGTAGTTGACCGATACGCAGGCGCCGGAAGAGGTGCGGGCCGGGCGTTGGAACAGGATGGTTTCCCCTCCGCCGTTTCGGGAAGGTAATGCACGGGGAAATCCGGGAGGATGCTGACCCGTGGTGGCTCAGTGTTGGAATGGGGGATAAAGGGCGGACAAGGCACAGCCCAACCCTGCGGAGGGAGGTCTCAAGAACAGCGGGCCAGCTCAAGCTGAGCCGGCCCGTTTCGCGTCCGGGGTGCAGTCCCGCGCCGGGACTTACTTGAAGACGGCGAGACACTTGTTGGAGTTGAAGATGTAGGTCTCGTACCAGTCGACGATCTCCGGCTTGCGTTCCAGCTCCGACATGGCTCCGGCAAGGCACATCCAGTTGAGGAGTTCCTGCTGTCCGGCGTCCTCGATCTGGGGAGTGGTCAGGCGGCGCCAGGCGTCGTAGTCCCCCGCCGCCAGCTCCTCGAAGCGGGCACGGTCGGACTCGATATCCGGCCACAGCCAGTAGTTCTTCTCGGTCAGGAAGGCGTGGGACCAACTGGAGGAGCCGATAAGGGCCACCCGCCAGGGGCTTTCCCTGAGGACGCGGGCGGTGGCGGCCCCCACCTCCATGCACCGCTTCGGGGATGGGCCCGGAGGATCGGGTTCGCTGGAGTACTCGGTGGAGCCGCCCCGGTTGCGAATGACCCGGCTGCCGTAGCAGTTGACCAGGAAGGGCACCACCGGATAGTTCAGTCCAGTGCGGTCGTAGTCCAGGAACAGCAGAGTGTTGAGGATGGCATGGCCAAGGCCAGGCTGGTGGAGCGGCTGGTAGGCGTAGGCCATATCCACGCCGTTGTCGATGAGGCCCGACGCCAGGGCGCGGGCGCCTTCCTTGTGGCCGGGGTATACGAAGTGCTTGTCACCGGGTTCGTTCCAGACATTGGCCCTGGTGGCGCCGTCCCGGCCGGCAAAGGGCTGGCAGTCCATCTCGTCATAGGCCAGCACGCAGAAGGGAGGGATAATGTCCTCCTTGAAGTTCTCGTACTGGTCGTCGCCCCAGATGACGATGAAGTCCGGCCCGAAGGCGTCCAACTCGGCTCGCAGCTTGCGGAAGCCGGCTACCATTCGCTCGCGGAGAACCCTGGAGGAGGCCAGGCCCTCATCCTCGCCGAACTCGATGCGCATGGGTTCGGGCCAGTTGGACGGGTTCTTCATTTCGGGCGGAACCCGGTCGTTGTTCTTGAGAGTCCGCTTCAGCGCCAACTCGCCGTCGCCGTCGGGGCGGGCCAGGGTGGGTGCGTGAGTCAGTCCGATGCCCAGGATTTCTGCCATAACTGTCCTCCATTCGGTGTTGCGGGAATGCCCAGCACAGCGTCTCCTGTCAGGATGGCCGCCGCGCGATTTGAACCGTTGTACCCAACCTCTCCGGGGATGTCAAGGACTGCAAATCGCTTCCACCGGACCAATGTCCATGCGCTTTCCGACTTTCTGGGGAAAGGCGCTAAATGAAACCATGTCCCATATCCTCTGCGTAATAGTATCTGGGCGATAATGAGCGCCAAGGAACCCGTTTCGCGGACTATCCACCAGAGAATTCACCACCAGGAGCACATTCCATGACTGAACAAAACGATGCTTCCCAGACTTACACGATGGGGTACAGCGAGGAGTTTCGCCAATTGCTGAACCGCCGTTCGCTGGAAACCCATGCCAGGCACCTGATTCCTCACCTCAAACCGGGGTTGAAGGTGCTGGACTTCGGCTGCGGTCCAGGGACCATGACGGTGGGGTTGGCCAGGACCGTCGAGCCGGGCGAAGTACACGGCATCGACATAGAAGAATCGCAGATCAACCTGGCCCGCTCCGCCGCGGAGGCGGGAGGACACTCCAACGTTCACTTTCACGTGGGAGACGTTACCGACCTGCCCTTCGACGACAACTTCTTCGACGTCGCCCACTGCCACGCGGTCCTCATGCACGTGCCCGACACGGCGAAGACCCTTGCCGAGGTCAAGCGGGTTCTGAAGCCCGGAGGGGTCGTTTCCAGCCGGGAGTTCATCGTCGGTTCGTCTTTCCTGGAGCCGAGACACGAGGATACCCTGGAAGCGTGGGGCACCTTCGCCCGGCTGCTGGCCGGCAACGGCGGTCACCCCCAGATGGGCAAGGAACTGAAGCAGGCGTTCCTGGACGCCGGGTTCACCGGCATCCGCGCCACGGCGTCTTTCGACTCGTTTGGAGGGGCCGACGACGTGGAGTTTCTCCACAAGTTTATTTGCGACTGGTTCTTCTCCCCCCAGGTTACCGCGGCCATAACCACCTATGGTCTGGCCACCGAGGAGAAACTCGCCGAGTGGCGGACCGCCATCGACGACTGGAAAGGCATGGCGGGAGCCTTCGGGGCCCTGGCTTTCGGGGAAGCCGTCGCGATGAAGGCTTAGAAACTTTCTGAAAACCAGCGGAGAAGATTGTGGCTAACGCAAAGATGCCACCGCATTGCTTGTCACCCCCATCCTGACCCCCGCCTTCGCGGGGGCAGGCTCTTCCCCCGTCAAGGGGGAAGGGACTTTTGAACAGTTACTTAGAAACTATCTCAAAACTATTAGCCAACATAGAGTGTGCGTTACATCTGTATAGTGCGGCGGCATTTCACCCCCATCCTAACCCCCGCCTTCGCGGGGGCAGGCTCTTCCCCCATCAAGGGGGAAGGGACACTTGACTCGACTTTGCAATCGTCCTGCACCGCTGCGCAGGGCTATCGCATGAGTGCCAGTTCGTTCAGACTTCCAGTGAACGGCCAACACGACATTGCGGGAACGTACGACGGGGGTCTGGATTCCCGCCTGCGCGGGAATGACGGGAAGAGCGTCGAAAGGACCGAATCAGACTTCATGCGATAGCCCTGCACCGCTGCGGCATTGGTGGCAATCCGGCGGGATTGGTGATACGATACTGGCACTTTCAGTTGCGTCACGGGTTGGGGCGAATCAGCCAGGCACTTTGCTCGGCAAACCACCTTGGGCGTGACTTTTGGTTTTCAAGACCAGCCCAGGGAAACTCCCACACTACGGCCGAATGGAAACATTTTATATCTGGACCATAGGCTGCCAGATGAACAAGGCAGACTCCGACCGGTTGGGGTCCGCCCTGGAACAACTGGGCCTGCAGGAAGTGGAGAAGGCGGGAGACGCTGACGTTGTAGTCCTGAATTCCTGCGTGGTCCGGCAGAGCGCCGAGGACAAGGTTGCCAACAACCTGTTCCAGATGCGCCCGGTGAAGAAGCAGCGGTCGGAACAGGTGCTCGCCCTGATGGGCTGCATGGTCGGGCCGAAAGCCGATGACCTGCAACGCCGGTTTCCCCACGTCGACCTGTTCATGCGTCCGCAGCAGTACGAGCCTCTGCTGGAATTGGTGGGGGAACGGCTTTCCGTGGATTGGGAAGGATGCGTGGGCTCCCTGGCTCCCCTCCACTCCGAGGTTACCTCCTACGTTCCCATCATCCACGGGTGCGACCTGATGTGCACGTTCTGCATCATCCCCTACCGACGGGGGAGGCAGGTCAGCCGCCCTGTTGACGAGGTGGTGCGCGAAGTTTCCCTGCTCTCCGAGAGGGGCGTCAAGGAAGTGACCGTGCTGGGACAGACCGTTGACGCATACGGACACGACCTGGAGGACCGTCCGGACCTGGCCGACCTGCTGACACGGCTCAATGACGTTCCGGGCCTGGAGCGTATCCGGTTCCTGACTTCCCACCCCTCGTACATGAGCCAGCGAATAGTGGAGGCGGTGGCCGATCTGCCCAAAGTGTGCGAGCACATCAACCTGCCGGTGCAGGCCGGAGACGACGAGGTACTCCAAAGGATGCGCCGCCCCTATACCAGCCAAGAGTACCGGGAGTTGGTGAGCGGCATCCGCGAGACCGTTCCCGGCGTGTCGATGAGCACCGACCTGATTGTTGGCTTCCCCGGCGAGACCGAAGAACAGTACCAGCAATCCGTATCTCTGCTGGAAGAGCTCCGCTTCGACAAGGTCCATTGCGCCGCCTACTCCACCCGGCCCGGCACCATCGCGGCCCGTTCCATGCCCGACGACGTGCCCCAAGAGGAGAAGACCCGCCGCATGAAGGCAGTGGACGAACTCCAGGAGGGCATCGCATCGGAGATCAACGCCCGGTACCTGGGCACTGCGGTGGAGGTCCTGGTGGACGGGCGCAAGAGGGGAAAGTGGCAGGGCCGGACCCGCACCGACAAGCTGGTATTTTTCCCCGACGACGCTGACCGGCTGGGACAACTTGTGAATGTCCAGATCGAAAAAGCCGGTCCCTGGTCGCTGCAGGGAGTCCCCCTGAAACCCGGACCGGGAGGCCCGGTGCGCTGACCCGCCCGGGACCATGAGGACAGAAGATGACGACAAGAGTCCGCAAACCCTTCGTCCCGATCACCGAGATCGAGCACGCGGCTTTCTGCAAACCCGCCGACGAGTTGCCCGCCAAATCCTTGGCGGAAGAAATCGCGGTCAACGTCCGCTGGCAGAGGATTCCACCGGAATACCTGAGATACAGCGCCGCCGAACTGGACGAGCGCATTCACGATGCCAGGCAGAAGCTGGGTGACACCGTCACCGTGCTGGGCCACCATTATCAAAGGGAAGAAATAATAAAGTACGCCGACTTTCAGGGCGACTCCTTCCTGCTTTCCCAGGAAGCTGCGTCCCGCCCGGAAGCCGAGTACATCGTCTTCTGTGGCGTCCACTTCATGGCCGAGACAGCCTGCATCCTGTGTGCTCCCCACCAGAAGGTAATCCTGCCCAATATCACTGCCGGCTGCTCGATGGCCGACATGGCTCCCATGGAGGACGTGGAAGACGGCTGGGACGACCTATGGGGAGTGTTGGGCAACCACGGCGGGATCGTTCCCGTCACCTACATGAACTCCATTGCCGGCATCAAGGCCCTGTGCGGACGCAACAACGGGGCTGTCTGCACCTCGTCCAACGCGACTCGGGTCCTGGAGTGGGCCTTTGAAAATGCCCAAAGGGTTCTTTTCCTTCCCGACCAGCACCTGGGCCGCAACACGGCCCTCAAGCTGGGGATCCCCCTGGAAGAAATGGTGGTCTGGAACCCCTTCAAGCCCCTGGGCGGGAACACTCCGGAGCAGCTGATCAACGCCAGGATGGTGCTGTGGCAGGGGCATTGTTCGGTCCACACCCGCTTCACTACCCAGCAGATTGCCGCGGCAAGGGAACGCTTCCCGGACGTGAACGTGCTGGTCCACCCGGAATGTCCCATGGAAACGGTGCAGGCCGCCGACATGAACGGGTCCACCGAATTCATCCGCAAGACGATCAACGAGGCCCCAGCCGGAAGCGTCTGGGCTGTCGGAACCGAAATCAGCCTGGTCAACCGGCTGGCCATCCACAACCCGGACAAGACGGTTTTCTGCCTCGACCCGGTCAGCTGCCCCTGCTCCACCATGTACCGCATCCATCCCGCCTATCTCCTGTGGGTGCTGGAGAATATGGTAGAAGGAAACGTGGTCAACGAAATCACGGTCCCCGAGGACATCAAGGAGCAGTCCACCATCGCCCTCGAACGCATGCTGGAACTCCGGTAGCGGTCCAACGCCGGTTCAGCTTTCTTCGAACAACCAGAACCCCCAGCCGGGAACACACCCAGCCGGGGGTTTCGTCTATAATCTCCTATATTTCTTCCTGCCCTATCGAGGACCCAAAGGCAATACGACCATCCGTTGAAGGGCTGCGATTACACTACATCGTCAAGGGAAAGCAGGGGCTCCCACTACCGGGAGGACTTCCCTGAGACGGGACACGGACTAGAAATTCAAGGAGGTTGGGTCGTGAGCCAGTTGCCGCCCGAAGTTTACACCCTGATTGACGCCGCCCTTTCCGAGGATCAGGCATTTAATGATCCAACCACGGGAACATTGATCCCGCCCGACATTCGGGCCGCCGGCGCCCTGCGGGCCAAGGCCATCGGGGTCGTGGCGGGCGTGGATGTGGCGAAATCCGTGTTTCACCGGGTGGACCCTTCGCTGGAAGTCGAGGTGCGGATGGCCGACGGTTCTCCGGTGTCCCCCGGGGACGAAATCGCCCGGGTCGGGGGCAGCGCGGCCAGCATCCTCAAGGCCGAGCGAGTGGCCCTCAATTTCATGCAGCGCATGAGCGGCATCGCCAGCGACACCAACCGCTACGTGCGGGCCGTCGAAGGGTGCGCCGCCCGCATCGTGGACACCCGCAAGACCGCGCCGGGGCACCGCTACCTGGACAAGTACGCCGTGCGGATGGGCGGCGGCCATAACCACCGCCTCAACCTGGCCGACGGGATCCTCATCAAGGACAACCACATCGAAGCCCTGCGGTCCAGGGAAATGGGCCTGTGGGAAGTGGTGCGGACGGCCATCGCCCGGGCGTCCCACACCATCCGGGTCGAGGTCGAGGTGGAAACCCTGGAACAGCTCAGGGAAGCACTGGACGCCGGGGCCCACATCATCATGCTGGACAACATGCCGGTCGACACCATGCGGGAAGCCATGTCCATCGTCGACGGCCGCGCGGTGGTTGAAGCTTCGGGAGGGATTAACCTGGAGACCGTGCGCGATGTGGCCGAGACCGGGGTGGACCTTATATCCATTGGAAGCCTGACCCACTCCACCAGCGCCCTGGACATCAGCCTGGACCTGGAATTCAGCTAACGATTCCCATTGGCGGGGAGCCCTCAGCGGCCGGCATCCCGGAGTGCGCCCGCTTCTTGCTCTGGTCACGGGCAATCGGAACCGGCGCTTTTACCCCTTGGCATCGAGGGCCATTGTGATCCGGTTCCAGCCCTCCACCCGACGGTAGCTCATGCGGTCTACCATGTTCTTGACGAGGTGGATGCCCAACCCGCCGACGGACAGATCGTGTCCCGGACCGATGTCAGGCGCCGGGGGAGCGTCTTCCAAGGGGTTGAAGGCAGGCCCGTTGTCCCCAACCTCGATGGTCAGGCCGTCGGGCCCCAACGCCAACGCCACATCCATGCGGGGCGGCGCGGCACTCGAAGCGCCACCGTGGATCATGGCGTTCAAGACCAATTCCTCCACGGCAAGGTTGGCTCGGAAAACCGTGTCCTGTCCCAGCCCCTTCTGTTCGGCCAGCCCATCCAGGGCCTCGGCGATGGCCTCCAGCACCTGCGACTGGTCGGCCGCGCCGTTGGCCTGAGGTTCGAACTCCAAGCGTATGTCCGAGGTCATTCGCTCACCGCTCTCAGGGCCTCCTCCCGGGTCTCGTGGATGTCCACGATCCGGTCGAACCCGCTGACGCTGAAGACATCCCGCACGTTGGGGATCATCCGGCAAACCGCAACCGGCACTTTCCTGGCTTGAGCGTTGCGGACCAGCATGATAATGGCCCTGAGGCCGGAACTGCTGATGTATGCCATCTCTTCGCAGTCCAGCACCACAGCCTCAACGCCGTCCCCCAGGACGGCATGGAGTTGCTCAGTGAACTGGCTGGCAACGAGACCTCCCTCCACCCTTCCCGAAATCCGGGCGATCACAGCACCGTTGTCCATCTCGGTGGTTATCTCCATGTTGTCCTCCAAGGCTGGTGTCGGGGCGATTTTACCCCATCTGGGCCTTTCGTCACCATTCGCAGGAAGGGGACGGGTTGTCATGGACGAATATAGCCTTCCACCGCATCCCTTGAAAGGCGGTGCCTGCCGGGGACGGCTGAAGCCGGACAACCCGCTGACATAACCCCAGTTGGACGGTCTAATCTCTGGCCCCTCCCCCTTTCCCTCCTTCGTCGTCCCTCCTCAGTCGCCAGGGGCAGGCTCAGCCAGGGTGGGTAACTTGTCCAAGGCTCCTTGGGGGCTCGGCGCAGCAGCCGCCAGGGCCTAAAGTGGCTACCGGCCGCTTCTGTCCATCCTCTGGCTGCGTTGACGGAAACCTGGGCGAAGGCCTTAGGCGGGTCTCAGCTTTCCAGCAGTTCCCGCAGAGCCGCATCAACGAAGGCCGTGTCGGTCGGATTGTACCCCGGTCCGCCTGCCAGGTGACCCCAGATGGATTCTATTGGCCACAGTTCTGCATTGGGCATCATACCGACCTCAGCCTCGTTGTCCTCGGGTGGGAAGTACAGGTCGGTGCGGCCCGGCATCACGATGGCTCTCGCGGTGATGGCTCCGAGGGCTTGGGCCAGGTCCCCATTGAACTCTTCGTTGGCGCTTATGTCGGCATGCTGCCAGGTCCAGATCATGGCCAGCAGGTCGTTGGCGTCTGCTCCCAGCCGGCGTCCCTCCCAGAAAGCCACCAGATAGTCCTCCAGGGAAGAATAGCCAAGGCCCAGATACACCTCTTCCCGGTAAAAGGCCTGGGACACCGCCCACCCGGCGTAAACGCGGCCCATGGCCCGCAGCCCCTTATAGGGTGGCTTCTCGTACCACCCGTTGGCCCAGGCATCATCGGCGGTCAGCGCGGCCTTCACACCCTCCAGGAACACAAAATTGTGCCTCGATGTCCGTGCCGACCCGCAGATGGGAGCGATGCGCTCCACCATCCCGGGATACAGGCTTCCCCACTGGAAGGCCTGCTGCGCTCCCATCGACCAACCGACCACCAGAGCGATTCGTTCGATACCGAACATATCGGTGACGAGACGGTGCTGGCTGGCGACGTTGTCGTAAAGCGAGACCTGCGGAAAACGGGCCCGGTCATAGGGCATTGGCGTGTTGGAAGGCGACGACGATAGCCCGTTGCCCATCATGTTGGGCACTATGATGAAGTACCGCCCCGGGTCCAGGGCGTGGTCCGGGCCGATGACTGCCTCGTTCTGGTAGTGCTGCCCGCCGAAGAAGGTGGGGAATACTATGGCGTTGTTCCTGGCGCGGTTGAGTCTTCCGTAGGTCTGGTACGCCAGCTTTGCTCCCCGCAAAGTGGCGCCTGACTGGAGCCTGAGGTTGCCGAGGTCGAAAATCTCGTAGCCGGTCATGCCGGATCACACCTCATTCCAGAGCGTTGGGTCGCGGTTGGATTCCGGTCGGGGTTCTTCGCGGACTCGCTGTCGCGAGGCAGCTTGGCTGGACCCGAAGGGATTACGGGGATTGTACACGGTTAAGGTTGCGGAATCCTGGGGCGCGTGTTCTGCAGGTGCTGCTCGGTCAATCTCTTCATATGGAGCTAACTGCGGACCAACTTTGGATCCGGCAGCTTGTTCCCCGGCTTGCTCTTGAAGTTCCCCGCCAATCCCTGCTTTCCCGGTTATCCGGGGCGTGGGCTGGCGGAGCGGGAGTGAACATCCGCCCCAGTGACGGGCTTGGATTTACAAAAGGATTCACAAGTCAGACAATTAAGGCTACGGCAACTGGGCCCGATGCCCGATTCCGGGCTTGTAAATCGCTAATGGAGGGATGGCAGAGCGGACGATTGCGCCGGTCTTGAAAACCGGTATACCTACCCGGTATCGTGGGTTCGAATCCCACTCCCTCCGCCAGGACTATTCTTGAATTACCCTCAATAATCTCAAAACACCTCCGTTCCAACCTTCACAATAGTCTCAATTATCGAATTTAGCGTCTTGTAACGTCCGTCTGAATCCGGTACAATCCATTTGGTTTAGGTATAACAGTAGGTATACCATCCCGGAGGTGCCGGATGCCTCGCAAAGTCCCTCAGCAATCTCTCTCCGCCGCTTTTGTCCGCACCGTCGCCGATCCCGGCATATATGCAGACGGCAACGGTCTCAACCTCAAGGTCGTGCCCTCCGGATCCCGTTGGTGGGTGCAGCGGGTCACCATCGGTGGGAAGCGCCATAACATCGGCCTGGGCGGCTACCCTGCCGTTTCCCTGGCCGAAGCCCGGGAACTGGCCGCCGAGAACCAGCGGCTGATCCGTCAGGGGAGGGACCCGCTGGCCGAGAAGCGGCAGGTTGTCGAGGAACTGAAGAAGCCCGCCATCCCGAGCTTCGCCCAAGCAGCCGAGCAGGTCATCGACATGCGGAGCCCCACCTGGAGCAATGCAAAGCACGCTTCCCAGTGGACGAACACGTTAGTCACGTATGCCTTTCCTGTAATCGGCCGGAAACCGGTGGATGAGGTCACCACGGCCGATGTCCTCACGATCCTCACTCCCATCTGGACCACCAAGCCGGAAACGGCCAGCCGGGTACGGCAACGCTTGGAAACGATCTTCGACTGGGTGATCTTCCAGGGTTGGAGGATCGACAACCCAGCAGGCAAGGGGATTCTCCGGGTACTGCCCAAGGTTTCCAAGCTCAAGGGCCACCACACCGCCCTACCTTACACCGAGGTCCCCGAGGCTTTACAGCGGGTCAAGGAGTCGACTGCCGATCCGGTCACCAAGTTGGCCTTCGAGCTCTTGGTCCTGACCGCGGCCCGGTCCAGCGAGGTCCGGCTTGCCGAATGGTCGGAAGTGAATCTGGAGACTGCCACTTGGACGGTGCCGCCGGAACGGATGAAAGCCCGGAGGGAGCACCGGGTCCCGTTGTCCGGACGGTGCCTGGAGATCCTATCCCTGGCCAAGGACCTGGACATTCAAAGCAGCGGGATCATCTTCCCGTCCGGAAAAGGGGGACGTCCGCTGTCGGACATGGTGTATACGACGATGCTGAGGAGGTTGGAGATTCCCGCCGTGGCCCATGGATTCCGGAGCAGTTTCAAGAAGTGGTGCATGGAGACCAAGGGGGCTGACGCCACGTGGCTGCCCAGCGAAGCCGCATTGGCCCACAACCTGGGGAATGCTACCCAGGAAGCCTACATCCAGCACACGGACCTCCTTGAGGTCCGAAGGCCGTTGATGGAAGAGTGGGCTGCATTCTGTGGTTCGGAGAACCAGCGGTAGCTTCAGTTGGTGTTCCAGAGGGGATTAGCTCCCGTGCCCGGGCAATCACTAAGCCAGAACCCGCAATGGCAGGCGCGAAGGAACGCACTGTGTTCTCGAGCCTCTTGCGGCTAGGGATAGTTTGAGTCCATCGCGGTGGGCCAGGGGGGACTGCGGTGAGAACCGGTGAAGGCGAGTTTGCAGAAGGATGTTGCATCTAGCTCGGTCGGCATTGGTCGCACATTGGGGAAACCGCTGTGGGCCATGATGTGTTGAAACGGCAAAACCCCCGCCCACTGCCGTATTCGGAGGAGCGTCGCCTTTAGGCGATCGCCCTCTATCTGCCGTGCTGGGCGCTTACCCATTGCTCCTCCCGGTCCTATTTCGGGCCGAGAGCGGCCTTGATTATCACGAGGTGGCGGGCGTAGTTTCCAGCCTTAGGCCGTTGAGTTCGAGAACGCCTTAGTGTTGATGCCAAGGACAGGGCCAGCCAAAGCGGTTCCATTACAATATACTTGGGCGGTCTTTTCGCCCCTATCTGTGTTACTAAGGCAACGCTGCACTTATGAGTGGTTACGCAATACTGACTCTTGGGTCCCTGGTGTTGGGATCTACAAGAAACGACGTCGACCCTGGGCTTCTACGGATATTTCGTCCATCCGACAAGCACACCATGCGACTCGACTGCCGGGACCGGAGCGGACTTGCTAGATACGTGGGAGAAGACCTTATTGAGGAATACGACGAAGACAACCCGTTCACTAGTGTGGAGTATGGATGTACGGCGGCAGCGGCTCGGGATCGACTGGATCTCCAAGGTTTCACCCACGAAGTCGCCGAAGCAACTTTCCTAAGGGAACTCGAAGGTAGTATCCAGGAAAATGAGAGACAGAACCGCGACGAAAGGTTTTCAAGGATCCATGATGTCTTCGCAGACCGACTTCGAGTATTGAGGAAACTTACCGTTAAGAATTGGTCGGAGGCGCTTGTTCGTATCAAGCAAGAGGAACTGGCCAAAGAGAGGCTAGATGGACTTTCCCCGGATGATCCTCAGTTCCCACTTCTACGATATATGCTTGGGAGTTCATGGGGATTCTACGGCTTTCCTGGACTCGATAGTCGACATGCAGTTAGGATAGCCCTCGAAACGGCGTCTCCGCAAGATCAACTCACATACGACTTAAGCGACCTTATCGCCAGCGGCTGGGTGGATGAAGCAGACGATCTTGTGGGAATGGCCGAGGACATCATGAATGAGGATTTTTTGCTCTCCCGAAGAGTAATCGTTCTCACTGAAGGAGATACCGACCGGCGAATTCTGGAACGTTCCCTCAAGCTCTTGTACCCCCATCTCTCTGAATACTTCCACTTCTTCGACTTCAACCTAGGAAAGGTAGGGGGTGGTGCAGGAGAACTGTCCAACCTCGTTAAAGCGTTCGCTGCGGCTGACGTTCGTCATCGCGTACTAGCTCTATTCGACAACGACACTGCCGCCAAGGCGGCATTGAGCAATCTCGACACAGACAGCCTTCCCAGCAACATCGCGGTTCGATACTACCCAAGTCTCCCTCTAGCTAGGAGTTATCCAACCTTGGGTCCGTCGGGCCAAGCTAGAATGGATGTCAATGGGTTGGCTGGAAGTTTGGAGCTTTATATGGGACAAGATGTTCTCAAAGACGATGGAGGCGGGTTCCCGCCCGTGCAATGGACGGGCTACGATCGGAAAATCCTCGCGTACCAAGGAGCGATCCTGGACAAAAAAGGAGTCCTCGACAGGTTCATGGAAAAGCTTGAGCGGTGCGAAAATCGCTCTGAACAGATCAACGATTACGATTGGGAAGGGATAAGAGCGATAATCGATATCATGCGGAGGGCCTTCCACAGTATCGATACACAGGCCATACTCCGTGGAGCATTCTACGAGAGGCCGTCCGAAGTGGATGTCCTGGTGGAGCAGCGGCATACTTAGCTGGACTTCGTACAAAACGTAGACAAATGATAAGGGCAGAGTAATCTGGTTAGACCCCTCTCTCACAAAAGGTCTCGCCATGGTCACCCTGCCCGAGGCGATTCTACCCGTTCTCATCCCTTTCGCAACACTGTTTCGCGGCCCTATTTGGCGCAAAGCCCAGGTTCTTCTGGTTGGCGCGATTCTGGCGCCAGGCCAGCGCAATGTAGCCTCAGCCCTCGCGGACACCGCCGCCTTCATCCAGTGCCACGTCAGTGCCTTTGAGTATCTGGGCAGAGTCCCCCGCCGCTGCCTCTACGACAACGCCAAGGTGATCACCTTGGGCCGGGACGAGGACAAGCAGCCCATCGGGAACCAGCGGATGCTGGATTTCGCCCTGCGGGTGGGCTTTGAAGCGAGACTCTGCCCGCCCTACCGGGCGCAGACCAAGGGCAAGGTCGAGAGCGGGGTGAAGTACGTCCGGCGCAACATGTGGCCCAGCATCTCGTTCACCGACGATGCCGACCTGAACCGGCAGTCCCTGGAGTGGTGCGACACGGTGGCCAACCGCCGGATCCACGGGACGACTCACCGGGTTCCCTGGGAGATGCTGGCCGAGGAGTGCCCTCAACTGGGGAAGCTGCCGGAGCGGGCCACCCTGGCGCCCTACCTGCGGGAGGACCGGAAGGTGGCCCGGGACGGGTTTGTCAGCTGGGAGGGCTCCCGCTACGGCGTCCACTGGAAATGGGTGGGAAAGACCGTCCAGATGGGAGAGCGGCGGGGGACCCTGGAGGTCTGGGCCGGCGACAAGCGCATCGCGGTCCATCCCCGGGCTCAACGTCCTGGTCAGCGCTTCATCCTGCCCGGTCAGTGGTCGGGACTGCCCCGTGGGGACAACCGGCCCCGTCAGGAGGCGGTGGCGGTGCAGGTCCCCCTGGGGGAGGTGGAGCGGCGCTCCCTGGAAGTGTACGAGCTGGCCGCTCTGGGAGGTGCCAGGTGACAACCATCGCCCTGGAGCAGGCCCGTCAGCACCTGGCGACCCTGGGACTGAAGCAGGCGGTCGAGGCCCTGGACAACACCCTGGACGCCGCTGCCAACAAGCAGCTGACCTATCCGGAGATGCTGGAGCAGCTGCTGGGCGCTGAGGTCGCCGCCCGCAGGGAGCGCTACCTCTCCACCAGGACCAAGATGGCCCACCTGCCCTTCCAGCGCACCCTGGACCAGTTCGACTTCGCCTTTCAGCCCTCCGTTGACGAGCATCAGATCAGGGAACTGGCCGGCCTGGCTTTCGTCGCCGAGGCCACCAACATCCTGCTGCTGGGCCCGCCCGGCGTGGGCAAGACGCACCTGGCGGTGGCATTGGCCAAGCAGGCCATCGAGAACGGGTACGGCGCCTACTTCGTCCGAGCCTACGACCTGATGGAGGACCTGAGGAAGGCCAGGGCCGAGCACAACCTGGACCGGAGGCTGCAGGTCTACCTGGCGCCCAAGGTGCTGGTAGTGGACGAGTTCGGCATCTGGCCCTACGACCGGGACGCCGCCACCGCCTTCTTCACCCTGGTCTCCGCCCGCTACGAGCGGGGCAGCATCATCCTGACCTCCAACAAGGGATTCGGGGAGTGGGGCGAACTCCTGGGGGACACGGTCATCGCGTCGGCGGTGTTGGACCGGCTGCTGCATCACAGCCACGTGCTGAACATCCGAGGGGAGAGCTACCGTCTCCGGGAGAAACGCCAGGCGGGACTCTTCAGCTCCCTTCATTTGTTGGGCACGGGAGCGGAGAACGGCAACGACAACTACTCCGACTGACAAAGCCGCTGGTCATCTGGGCACTGACGAAATCGCTGGCCAGTAGCGACAAGGTGGGTCAGTTTTACTCCGGCGATACCGAAATCAAACAGATGGAGGTGGGTCAACTCTAAACCGGCGACACCAACAACCAGAGCCCGGTGGGTCAGATCACCACCGGCGATCCTGTCAATGCTCTACGATAGTGTCCGCTTGAACTGCTCAGGGAAAATGTCCGCCTATGAAGGACGTGACATTGAACCAGAGAGAGCAAGCCAGACTCCAGGTACTCAACAGCGTGATGGAATATCAACTACCCAGGTCTCAGGCGGCCGAACTTCTGGGGATCACTGAACTCCAGCTCCGGCGAGTCCTGGCGGCCTACCGGAGGGACGGGGCCGCCGCACTGGTCCACGGCAACCGAGGCCGCCAGCCTAACAACACCATTCCAGAAGAGGTCGCCTCCGCCGTGGTCATCCTGGCCAGCGAGAAATACGCCGGCTTCAACCACAGCCACCTGGCCGAGGCCCTGGCGGAACGGGAGGACATTCACCTGAGCCGCCAGACGGTAAGCCGCCTCCTCAACCGCCACGGCCTGCCCAGCGCCAGACGGCACCGTCCACCCAAACACCGGGTACGGCGTGAGCGGATGCCCCAGGAGGGCATGCTGGTGCAGATCGACGGCAGCCACCATGCCTGGCTGGAGGAGCGGGGACCCCGGTTCGTCCTGCTGCTGGCCGTGGATGATGCCACCGGTACGGTCGCCAACGCCGTCTTCCAGCCTGGGGAGGACACCCGGGGCTACTTCCAACTGATGGAAGGGGTCATCCGTCGCTATGGGCTCCCCCTGGCCCTCTATGGCGACCGGCACGGGGTCTTCAAGTTTGCCGGAAAGCCCCGCCATATCCAGCCGCCGGTGGAAGCCACCCACTTCAGCCGAGCCATGCAGGAACTGGGCATTGAGCAGGTCTTCGCCCGTTCTCCCCAGGCCAAGGGCCGGGTAGAGCGCATGGCGGGCACCTTCCAGGACCGGCTGGTCAGCGAACTAAGGCTGGCGGGCGTCGCCACCATCGACCAGGCCAACGCCGTGCTGCAGGACTTTCTGCCCCGGTTCAACCAGCAGTTCCGCGTCCCAGCCCAGCAGGCCCAGGTAGCCTACCGCTCCTTGGACTCATCCCTGTCCCTGGAACGTGTCCTCTGCTTCAAGCACACCCGCCAGGTGGCCAGGGACAACACCGTCAAGTTCCAGTGGCGTACCCTGCAGTTGCTGCCCAGTGAGGAACGGCCCAGCTATGCCGGGTCCAAGGTGGAGGTCCTGGAGCAAAGCAATGGCCAGCTCATGGTCCAGCACAATGGGGAAGTGATCGCCCACCGGGAAGCTCCGCCCAGGCCCGGGGCCTTGAGAGCTTCCAACGGCGCGCTGGCGCCCACCCCGGAGATGGCCCAGGTGGTCAGGAACCTGGCACGGCACGGCCTCACCAGATTGCAACTCCAGCGCCTGGCCACCCTGGAAGCTGCTGTCCCCCAGCGCCAGGAGGACGCTGAACCCCGCAGGCCCGACGCTCCACCGCCCCGGGAGGCTACCCCGCGCAAGCAGGCCCTTTGGAAAGCCGTTCACCACGCCAGGCTTCAGGGTGTCTCCCTACGGGGCATCGCCAGGGACCTGGGTATTTCCCGAAACACGGTCAGGAAGTACGTGGAACTGCCGGCTCCGCCCGTCAACCGGACTGCCAGACGGGCCGCTTACCTATCCACTCAGGACAGGACTAATGGACATTTTCCCTGAGCACTTAACCGGACCTTTTCCCTGGACATCGACATATTTCTTCGCTCAGTTGAAGCCCGTTACGGGCAGTTGCCCCGTCTCCGGTGTCAGCAACGGGGAACCTATGCCTAGGTGGCGGGAAAAGGGCCCTGGGCTATCCAGGAATGTGCCCGTCCCAGGGCCTGGACCGGGAATAGAAGCCCGGCTGGAGGGGATTCCTGCTCCTGCCCGCCCGGCGGGATGGTTTGGAGGGCCGATCTGGCGATTCTGAAGCGGTTTCCCGGAGACGACGGTACAGGGGTTCCTCCGTGCACTCCGGGATGTCGCATCGCCTGGGTTCCGGCGGGGCGTTCCGGCCGGAGTGGTTACAATGGCGGGCGGGTCTTTCTCCAACCTCCACCCCGACCTAAAGCTCGGCTTTCTCCTGGTGGTGGCCGTCCTCTTCCTGGAAGAGTCGAGTGGGCCCCTCATCATGACACGCCTCTCCCCGATGGGTTCACCTTGCATGGCCGACCATGTAGAGGAATCTGCGGAAGCCTCCCCAGCGGCCGAGGTCAGACTACGGGGGGAGAAATGGAAATGGGGAAAGGTACGTTGGGATAACGTTCCAGCAAACGGCGCCATGCTGCGTGGCCCACCGTCTCCGCCCGGCGCACCACATCCCCTTCGTCCATGGTCAGCACCCTGCCGTCGCGCATGATCCAGTTGCCGTCCACCATCACCGAGGTTATATCTCCCGGCTGCCCGTTGTGCACGAAGGCGGAAACGACGCGGAGGCTTGGCACCAGGTGAGGCCGCAGCAGGTCCACCACGAACAGGTCGGCCTTCTTGCCCACTTCCAGGCTGCCGGTGGCGTCGAACATGCCCAGCGCTTTGGCTCCCCCTGAGGTAGCCCATTCCAGAACATCCTCGGGCTGGGGATAGACCTCATCGTTGCGCCGCACCCGCTCCAGGAACAGCCCGGCCCGCATTACCTCCACCATGTCTTCGGCCATGTTGTCCGACCCCATTCCGATGACGCACCCGGCCCCCTGCAATTCCCGCACCGGCGCAGCCGCGCCCCTTCGGGCGGCGATGGCGGCGTTGTTGGCAACCCTGACTCCCTGCTGGCCCAGCAGGGCGATTTCTGCGGGATTGACGTACCGGCAGTGGGCAGCCAGCAGGTCCGGCCCCAGGAAGCCGTTTGCGAAGAGGTAATGGGTCGGGGACACCCCCCGGACTCGCATGACCGCTTCGATCTCCTGGCGGCTCTGGGAAAGGTGGATCGTATAGCCGACGCCGTAGTGTTCTGCCATCTCCCGGCTGCGGCGCAACAGGCCTGGGGAACAGGTCTCCGGGGCGTGGGGAGCCAGGAAGCAGTTGACCCGCCCCTGTTGCCGGCCATGCCAGGACTCCACCAGGTCCGCGCTCCGTTGGAGCGCGGCGTCGGCCCGGGACTCGTCGAAACGATAAACCCCCTCCCTGGCCTGTGCCTCGTCAACGTCGTTTAGGTTTTCCGCCAGCACGAGCCGCAGCCCCGTCGCTGCCAGGTCGGGGGCGTAGCCGGCTACATCTGCCGAGATTTCCAGCAGGCAGGTGACGCCGCTGCGGATGGATTCCAGGGCGCCCAACAGGGCCAGCGCCTGCCGTTCCTCCCGGCTCAGGAGAGAGCGGGCCGATACCGGGAAGGCCAGCCGGGTGGGGAAGCCGAAGTCCTCCAGTATCCCCCGGTCTCCTGTTGCCAGGAGGTGGGTGTGGCAGTTGATCAGTCCGGGGAAGACCGCCTTGCCTCGACCGTCCACCACATCGGCGTCGGGATAGGCCCGTTCAACTTCCGCCGCTGGCCCCACGGAGGCAATCCGGTCTGAACTGACGGCAATGCTGGCGTCGTGCAAAACCGTGCGGGCCGAATTGCCGGTAACTACGATTGTATTGGCGATAACGGTGGTCAAGTCCACCTCCGGGGGACATCTGTTCAAAGTTCTTAACGTACTGTCCGTGCTGGCGTGCCATCATTGCCGCGGAGGCCGAAATCCAGAAATCTCTGGTGTATGCCCAGGACGATTGCCAAGCCGGCACAGACGACGTAAGAAGGTTAAGATAAGAGGGGCAGCTTGTAAACGGAACTCCCCTGCCCCTTTGGCGGGAGGGGGACTTCACAGTAGTCCAGGGCGGTGGCATGGCAAACGAAGAAATGGACTCGCCCCAGGAGTCCCTGATTGAGAGATTACGCCGGTCATTGGGGAGCGACGGCGACGCGGGCATGACCAGCATGGCCTGGCTTTCCCCGGAAGGCGGGGTGCTGATTCGGCAGACCGAACTGGCCCCCAATGGCCTGCAGTTTTGCGAGGACGTCTCCCCGGGGCGTTGGGTCGAGGAAGATCTGTCGGGATTCGCCCGGCTCCACTCCCTTCTGCCCCGGGATTTCCCGCCTATGCACGGGTGTTTCATCCAGCCTACCTGGACGACACTCAGGAGCATCCCATCCGGTGGTCCACGGTGGCCTCGTGGACCGGACGCACCGTCCATCCCCTGATGCAGTTCCCCAGGGTCGCCGGACTGAGCGAGGAGACCATGTACCCGGATCCGCCCTGGGGAGAGCACCCTCAGATTGGTTCCATCCCCGAGGCGGAGTGCCGCACCCTGATGGATATCCTGCGGGGGTTCACCAAGACTCCCGACCGATGCTTCTTTGGCCTCTGGGAGGGATACGGGAACATCGACGCTCGCCTGTATCCTGCCGGTTCGCGAGTGAAGGGACGGGGTCGGGACTACCTCCTGTTCCAGGGCCCGCTGGACGGGGTGATGGCGTTCCTGGTTGACAGGCCGTTCCCCTTCTGGGGGGACTCCCCGAATATCTGGTGGCCCGAGGACCGGAGCTGGTGCGTCGCGACGGACATCGACCTCTATGACACCTACGTCGGCGGGAGCCAGGAGTGCATCCAGGCCGTCCTGGACCACCCCGACCTGGAGGCCCTGCCCACCAGCCTAGATGCCCGGCTCGACCTGGGCGGGGATACGCTGAACGGCTAGGCGTCCCTGATCGTAGGACTGGGAGAACCAAGTTGGGAAAGGCCCGGACTGGGCCTCTACTGGAATCGGTTCACCATGCCGGTCATCGGGTCCTTCCAGTCAACACCTCGCTCCGGGACTGCCAGGCCCTATCAACAAGTTCTTCGTAGGAGTCCCCAGGCAATCCGGCTATGGCAATGGCGGACTTGATCTCATCGTTCAGGGTGGTGTCGAAGATTCCAGGGTCGTCGCTGCCCACCACGAAGGGAATCCCAAAGTCGGCGAACTGCCGGACGGGATGGTGCTTACCATCGGAGATGCCGCCGATGCGGCGGTTGGAGGTGGGACACACTTCAACCACCGACCCCAGTTCACTGATTCGGCTGGCCGCGTAACGCTGGCGACGCCGTACCTCTTCCAGCTTCCCATCGTCGTACTCGACCTTGATGCCCTCCTCCTGGGGCATATTCTTCAGCCGTTCCAGTTCTTCCGAGGCGGCTTCGACGTCCACCTGGACACCCATTTCGCCTAGCCCGTCCCGGTGCCTCAGGTCGTAGTGCAGCTGGTCAATGCGCTCCGCCACGGACTCCTGGCGGGTGTGCACCCCGTACATGTCTGGGTTGACCCCCAGGGCTATCGCATGGCCCAGGCGGTGGACACCCATCTCGGCGGCCTCGTGGACCCACCGGACGGCGCTCTCAAGGGACTTGTCGTTGAAGCTCTCGCCAACGTGATAGAGGATTGCCAAGGCCCGTTCGGGATGGGTCTGGTTGAAGTCCTTCACCGCTCGGAAGAACTCCCGCTTGTCCTTGGGCGGATACCCCTCCTCCAGGTAGCAGAAGTCTATGCCGGTCAACAGGTGCCCGTTGGGACCCAGGGCGGCTTCCCTTACCACCTCCCAATGGGGCCAGGGGTCGCTCCTGGGAAGACTGATGGCAAGGCGGGGCTGGACATCCGAGTCCTCGTACTCCGCATAGGTAGCCAGCATCCCCCGCAACAGCTCGGCCGCCTCGGTCGGCGTGAACCTGGGGTGCAGGGTCATCCGCTGCTCGGCGTAGGCGATGTTCTCCCTTCGTTGCCTCTCCAGAATCCGGCGCATGAACCGGCAGACCTCGGTGACCACCTCCGAGGACGACGAACCTCCCTGGGCAAAGGCAGCCCAGTTGCTGGCGGCAACCAGCATGTTGTATTTGGCCTGGAACTTGGCGAAGTTCCCGGCGTCCTCGTCCCGGAATACAAAGAGCCCCCGGAACTCCCCTTCGTCTGACGGATGCCCGGCACGGCAGCGGTTCAGGACTTCACGGATGGGTGGAGGTTCGCCGTAGGCTTCCAGGAAGGCGTTCTCGTAGGAAGTCCAGTTCACGGAGCGGGTCCTGATGAAATCCAGGAACTGCCGCCAGTGAATCGACCCGTAGAGGTGGAGATGGAGATCGGCCAGGCCCCGGTGGCCGGTGGTCATCGGGGAACCCCGGCCACCGGGTCCTCGTTGGACCCGTGGATGTCGGGGCCGAGGCAGGGTCCCAGGAGCCGCCGGTACTCACTTACCTGGGCGTCGATGTCGCAGCCCTCCTGCTCCTTGACCTCCACCTCGAGGACCTGTCCCACCCCTTCCACGGTGTCCAGATTGAAGAGCACGTTCTCCCTGGTCCAGAGCTCGCGTTGCTTGCGGACCACGGCTCGGGTGCCCAGGGCGGCGTCAAGGACTTCACCTATTCGGGGATCGTCGGTTTCCCAGGTCTGGAACCGGCTGGTGCGAGCCCCGTTTTCCTGGCGTTCCTGGTAGTAGACCAGCTCGCCCTTGCCCTTTTCGACCCGCAGCTTGAACCGGCGGGTTCCCTCGGAATCGCCTCCGGCAGGCAGGTGGTAGTAGGAATACACCTGGGTCTTGACCTCGATGAAGATTGCGCCCAGGTCCTGAAGAAGCTGGCGGGCGGGGGAAAAGTCCGGGCAGTACGCCTTGATTTCCCGGTTGAGCCGTTGGGCCATTGGTCCATTCCTCCTAGCGTCTCCTCCTAGCGTCCGGTTGGACTGCCATGATGTCATGCCCTGATGGCAGGCACAACCTGTGGGGAGGCACACCTCATAAGGGTGGTAAACTGGGCCAGCTGATTGAATCTGGGAGGGAACTTATTGCAGCGCCTGGTCCTCTTCGACATCGACAACACGTTGATCAGCATCGGCTCGGGGAACCTCCCCCAGCGGCGGGCGATGAACCAGGCTTTTGAGTTGGCCTACGGGGTTCCTGATGCTTTCGAGGATGTTGCCTTCACCGGCGGCATGGACCTGCCCCTGATGATGGAGGTCTACGGGATGTGGGGCCTCATTCCGAAGGAATGGGGCACCCTGCCGGACATGTCCGGCTTCAAAGCGGCATACTTCGACCACCTGGCCAGGAACCTGGACGACTGGACCGGGGGTGAGGTCTGCCCCGGCGTCCCCGACTTGCTCGAAGCCCTGTCCTCCGACGGGCGGGGGCAGTTGGGGCTGGAGACCGGCAATTTCAGGGAAGCCGCCTTCATCAAGCTGCGCCGGTACGGGCTGGACCGCTACTTCTCTGACGGCGGGTTCGGCGGAGAGCACATGGAAAAGCGGCAGGTGGTGGCCGCCGCCGTTGAGCGGTGCCAGGAAGCCTCTGGGCTGGTCTACGGCGTGGGAGAGGTTTTCCTGGTCGGGGATACCCCGTCGGACATTGAGGCAGGGATTGCCAACGGGATTGAGACCATCGCTGTGGCTACTGGGGCCTATTCCACAGAAGACCTCGCCCAATGCCATCCCAGCCATGTCCTCCCCGACCTGTCGGATACCGCGGCTGTCCTCAACCTGATCTTTGGGGGCGAACGGCGCTAGCTCGCTATTGATATGGGAGAAGGAGCGGAACCCGCACGATCTCCGTGACCACCGTCCACCCTTCCAGCCCCTCCGAACGGGCCCCGATCCTGCTGGTCCACGGGGCTGCCAACTCGTCTTCCGTCTGGAGGTACTGGCAGGAATCCCTGGCCCGCCTGGGGTGGAGCAGTCATGCCTTGGACCTCCGGGGCCATGGCTGGAGCCCGGGCTCAGTGGACGGGGCTTCCATGGTGGACTACGCGGACGATGTGGCCGAGGCAGCCTCGGGGCTGCTGGAACCTCCTGTGGTGATGGGCTGGAGCATGGGCGGCCTGGTGGCCCTGATGTTTGCCGCCAGGGGATTGGCGCGGGCCTGCGTCGCCCTGGCGCCAAGCACTCCCGCCGACGAGCCTGACCCCAGGGTGGAGATCCGAGCAGGCACCTTCGGCCCGGAAGAGTACGGCATCACCGGCGATGACCCTGCCGACCGACCCGCAATGCCTGACCTGGACACCCAGGAACGTCTGGTCGCTCTGGGTTCGGCGTCCCGGAATCCAGGACGGCCCGGGACGAGCGCAGAGCGGGAGTCGTGATTACTTCTCTGCCCTGCCCACTGCTGGTGGTGACGGGCAGCGAGGACCGCAACTGGCCCCGGTCGGCCTATGACGGCATGACGTTGCCGGCGGAGTTCTTGGAGTCGGTGGGGGCTTCCCACTGGGGCCTAGTCCTGAACCGCCGGGTGCTGCCGGACCTCTCCAGCCGCGTCTCGGACTGGCTGATCGCCAGTCTCACCACCAGCCCCGGATGAAAAGGCGGCGGACTACCGGAGGATGCTGATTTAGGCCTCCTTCAGGGTGGGGTCTCGCAGAACGATGCTCTCGATGTTGTCCCTGCCGATGATCTCGGTTGCCCAGTCCCTGACGTCCTGGCCGGCGGCAACCGAGATCGTCAGCTTCTGGAAGGCGTTCTCGCTTTATCCCTCTCATTGCCGGTCTTGAGAGCATCCCTGTTGTTGAGATGACGGGCCTACACCGAGGTCCGGGCAACCACGCCCGGGGCCACCCTCCGGGAGAGCCAGCGCCCATCCCCTGAGTCCCCCTGAAGTTTCCCGTCGCGGACTATGACTTTGCCCCTAAGCAGCGTCATTATCGGATACCCCTCGCATTGGAATCCATCCCAGATTGAATAGTCGGAATCGGAGTGCAGTTCGTCCAACGTTATCCTCTTCTTCAGATTTGGGTCGAAGATGACTATGTCGGCATCGCTGCCCGCGGCAATGGCCCCTTTTTGCGGATACATCCCCAGGATCTTGGCGGCGTTGGTCGAGGTAACGGCGGCGAACCGCTGCAGGTCAATGCGCCCGGTGGACACCAGCTTGGTGTAGGTCACCGGCATGCGGGTCTCGATTCCGTTGTGTCCCCCGCACAGGGTGCGGATCGTGTCCCCGGCCAGCTTGACGTTTTTGTAGGTGGTCCATTCGTCCGTGGCCGTGGTGCAGATGGGGCCGTCCACCAGTCCCTGCTGCAGAGCGTCCCTGTCGCTCGAGAACTTGATCGCCGGATAGGTGTGGATCGCGAGTCCCTCGGGCGCCAGGTAATCGTCGCAGGTAAACTCCAGGTAGTTGTGCAGGGCTTCACCATAGACCGGAAGCTGCGCCGCCCGGGCTTCGGCGATGGCCGCCACCCCCTCCTTGGCCGTCGTGTGTACAAAATATATTCCAGTCTCGGTGCTCTGGGCCAGCCGGACCACCTTGCGGAAGGAGATGTCCTCGGAGATGTTGTTGTGGGCCAGGTGCAGGTTGGAGGCATGATCGCGTCCCTCCCGCTCCAACTTGTCCTCCATATAGGTGACGATATCGTCTTCCTCCGCATGGACCGCCATGATCCCGCCGTGTCTTCCCACCTCCTGGAAAATCTCCCACAGGTGTCCCATCGGGACCCGGGCAAAAAAGGTGGTGAAAATCTTGAAGCTTGCCACGCCCGACTGGATCGCTTCGCCAATTTCGCCCATCGTGGAAGGCTGCACGGCTCCGGCAAGAATGTAATGGAAGGTGTAGTCGATGTAGGAGTGTCCCCGGAAAGTGTCCCGCCGCGTTTCAATCTGGGACATGATCGGAGCGGCCGACGGGACCTCCCCTGGTGTCAGGGGCAGCGCGCCCGCGAAGTCCACGTAGGTCGTGACCCCGCCGAAGGCCGCCGCCCGGCTGGCCGCTTCGGGGGGTTGGGTGAAGACGTCCGGGTCGCCGCCGGCCCAGTAATCCGGGACCGGCACATTGATGTGAGCGTGGGGTTCGATTCCCCCCGGCAGCACAATCATTCCGGTGGCGTCGATGGTCTCCCCTGCCTCCAGGTCATCCAGGGTCCCGGCAGACGCCACCACCGCGATTGTCTCTCCCTGAATGCCCACATCCATCAGCCCGGGGCCGTCAGGCGCAACCACGGTCCCGCCTTTTATGATCAGGTCCAGCATGATTGCCTCCCAAATTTGCGGTTTCGGAAGATGATCCAACCAGAAATTGCGGACCAAGCCCGCGTCCCGGGCGATTATAGCGCAACGTGACCGTCCGGAGATGCCAGGACCCGCCGAAGCCTCCCTCTGGCCCGGTCATCCCCAACCCGCACCCTGTTCCCCGTTGGCATCAGGAGGATGAAACGGTTCGCCGTCCGGTCTCTCCCCGGCGGCGCACCCTAGATTAACTGGAAGTGGGCTTCGGTGGGCACGCAGTCAACGCCGTTGATGGGTACCATGTCCTGCGGGCAAGCGGAGAACACAACGATGCAGTCCATCTCCGCCCGCAGGGTGACATGGTCCCCCGCCTGGCACACTGGCGGCTCGAATCCCACCGACCCATCCGGCTCCACCGGGATATTCATGAAGAGGTTCCACGGGCTCGGGGTTTCCGGAGCCGTCAGCCGCAGCTCCGCCAGCGCCGACGCCAGGTTGTCGGCGCAGTTGTCATGGTATCCCTCGCAACCCAGCAGTTCATACCGGTACCGGTCGCACGCGGCCAGCAGGGTATCGTGGATCCCTCCCGGCGTGTCCTCCGTCAGGGTCAGGATTGGTCTCCGCCGGTTGGTGACCATCGACTGCCCCGCGAGAGGCATGATTCTTCCCAGGCTGGTGCGGGAGTGCTCCATAGACATGAACTCGGTCAGGTCGTCCCTCCGGAAGGCCCAGGTATCGACCACCTGCTGCCCGTGAGTGTTCACGACCCTGATGCTCCGGCCCCTGGATATGTGCGTCGCCTTGCCCCGGCGGGCGGGAATCTCGATCAACGGCCCCGTCGTCATTTTGGGTCCCTCCAATCCCATCTGGGGTAGAATACTGGAAAGCCTGGCCCGTCCGGCGCCCGGGCCCATCTGTTTCACCCGCCTGCGTCGGACTTCCTCGTCACGGCGACCCGGAAACGGGTGTCGCTCAACCGCTGTACCGCAAACGGAACTGGGTTCCAACCCCCCATTTACAGCAACTGCTCCTGGTACGTGACCGTTGATTCCAGTCCGGCATCCTTCACCCTGAGGACGATCGCAGTCATGGCGAAGTCGTCCGCCACTTCCTTCCCGGTCATGAAGAGGTGGAAGTGCGGCGGGGGATGCGCTCCTTCCGGCTCCAGTTTCATCCAGATTAACGTGTGGTCCCAGGCCACGATCCGGGCGAACGAGTCGGGATGGTCGTGGTAACCATCCCCCGCAATGTCCGAAACCCAGATCCCTCCCCCTTCATCCTCGAAGCCGTACAGGGTATTCAAGAGGAATCTGCCGTCGGCGCTCAACCTGAGAGAAACTCCGTAGAGGCCCGATGCCGGCGCGTCCGGAAACTGGTCGATCGCGTACCGGACTATGGAGTGTCCCTCCGGGTCCCGAAGGTCTGCCAGGTAAACGGACTGCCACCGGGGATCTGCCTCCCTCCCGTCGGGAGATTCCCAGCCCTCTGTGCTCAACAGCCAATGGTTGTCGTACGAAGGCAGAGGCATGGCCATCGGGGCGATTCCCGGCGCTGTGTAGATTTCCCCGGCCGACCCGTCCCGGTCCAGCGCCAGCACCCGGTACCGCTCGGTTTTTCCGGTTCCAGGGAACGTCGCACCACCACGTAATGGCTGTCGACGAGATCTCCCTTCTTGCGGTAGGCACGGACCGAGCCCGCCGTATCGCATTCCTCCATCCAGGAAACATCCAACTCCGCCAACCGGTCCGCCAGCCAGTACCAGCCGTGTCCGAAGTACTTGGTGTTCTGTCCGGCGCCCCGGCGGATTATGGCCAGCAGGCGGTCACCGAAGGAAGCGCTCCGGCCGGTGTCATCCTCCACCGTGTGCTCCATTCGGAGTGCGTCTCGCAGGTCTTCGTCAACGGGCACCCCGGATTCATGCACGCGCAGCGCCCCCTGGGCCGGGTGTTCCCCGAGCAGACCGTCATCCAGCGACAATGGGTCTAAGCAAAGGTACCCGCCGGCGTCGGACAATCGTACTTTGACCTTGCCCCACCCAACTGGTCAAAATCAAGAACCTTTTCGATCAGATTCACGTTGGCGGTGTAGCCGGTTGGAGGGGCTGATTTTTCGGTTTCCCGTTCTTTCCCTGCCATTGGCGTGAACAGGGAGGGTTAGCGTTGGGTTCAGGGTGGAGCCACCTGCGCAACAGGGCCGGTGAGCTTGCCATCTGAAATACAGATGGATCCATGCTAGGGAATGGTCACAAGGCTTGGCAAGGGACAACTAACATCAAATTGGACTGCGGCCATTAAAACGCGATTGCCCTGCAAGGGTTGCCCCTACCGTAACGCCACAGATAATCACCCAGTATGCAACCCGGCCCGCATTATTATCCCACCTTGACCCTCCGGCCCTCGTCCGACGACTGTTGCAGGAGGTCGAGGAAGCGGTGGCGGGCAACGGCGGTGTCGAAATCGGGCTGCGCGTCCGAACCGTCGCGGATGGCGTCGCCGATGAAGCGGTAAAGCTGGGCCACGTTATACGGCTCGCCCGCCGGTACACCCTCCGGGGCCAGCGACAAGCGGGACGGCACTTCCAGCGGCTGCAAGGGTTGTCCGGCGCCTTGGGCACCATAGAGCTGGACGTTGCCGTACTGCACCATCTCCTGGGAGCGGGCCGACAGAGTGCCCTGGGTGCCGTAGACCTCCATGCGCCAGCCGCTGCCGTTCCAGGGGATGGTGGCGATGTGGGCCGAGGCCGCCGCGCCGTTTTCCAGTGTGCCGCTCACCATCACGTTGTCGGGCGCGCTCACGTCCACGGTGTTGCCGTCGCTGGTGCTCCACTGGCCTAATTGCACGCTCACCTGGGCGGACAACTCGCGGAACTCGCCGACGCAGTGGCAGAAGATGTCGAGGGCGTGGCCGGAGGCGATGCTGAGGCTGTTGGCGCCCTTGGCCCGGTCGGCCATCCAGGCGCGGTCTACGCCGCGTCCCATCAGGCCGGGCAGGAACATGGTCATGTTGCAGGACAGCATATCGCCCACGTAGCCCTCGGCCACCAGTTCCCGAAGGCGCAGCAGCGCGGGGCCGCCGCGGGCCTGCAAGCCGATGAGGGTGCGTACTCCCTTGTCGTGGGCCAGGCTGGTCAGCTCGACGGCCTCGACGGTGTTGGCTCCCAGCGGCCACTCGCAGTAGACGTGCTTGCCGGCCTGCAACCCGGCTGTCACCATGCCGTAATGGGCCGGGACGCTGACCGATACCACCACCAGGTCAACGTCGGGGTGGTTGGCCATCTCGGTGTAGTCGTGGAAGGCCAGATTTGCGCCGTAGAACGCCTTGGATTCCTCCGCGGTTTCGGGGCGGGAGGTGCAGACCGCCGTCAGCTCGAAGTCGGGCATCCCCAGCAGGGCGGGCAGGTGGGCACGCTTGCTCCAGCCGTAGTTGGCGTTGGCCCCGATGATTCCCACGCGAATTGTGTCGGTCATGGCGTCAACTCCTGTCGGTTTATGCTTGGGCCGCCGGTGCGATTCGGGTATGCCAGTCGGTCGCCTGCTCGTAGGCGTGGGCGGCGCGGAACAGCGTCTCTTCGGCGAAGGGCCGCGCCCCGAGTTGCAGGCCGATGGGCAGTCCGTCGCTGGTGAAGCCACCGGGTATGGAAATGGCAGGCAGTGCGGTCAGCGAGTAGCAGCCGGTGTAGGCCCGGCGGAAGAAGAAGCGCGTCCGCACGTCCTCTGCGCTCTCGAACCGCGCCGTCAGCGCCGTGTGCAGGGGCGCCGGGTAGGGCGACGTGGGAGACACCAGCACATCCACGTCGTTGAGCGCGGCCATGAACTGCCTTCTCAGCAGCACCCTGGCCTTGGTGGCGCGGTTGTAGACCTTGAAGGGTACCAGCGACGCTGACAGCAGACGGGTCCGGCTGGCCTGGTCCAGTTCATCGGCGCGGGTGCGCAGAATCTCGTCCCTGGCCCCCGCCCCCTCGGTGTCGGCCACGCCGACGAAGATGGCTCCAGCCAGTTCCACCAGAGGTATGGACACTTCCCGCACTTCCGCGCCCAGACCGCGCAGGGTGTCGAGCGACGACTCCACGGCCACCCTGACATCCGGGTGCATATCGGGGCTGTGGTGCAACTCACGGATGAGTCCCACCCGCAGTCCCTGGACTCCCTTGCCCAGGGCGGCGGCGTAGTCCGGGACTGGGCGGGCGCTGGTATACGGGTCGCGCTCGTCGTATCCGGCGATGACCCCCAGCACTATGGCGCAGTCCTCCACCGTCTTGGTCATGGGAGCGGCGGCGTCCATGAACCAGCACATGTGGGTCATCCCGTAGCGGCTGACCCGGGTGAAGGTGGGGCGCAGGCCCACCACGCCGCAGTAGGCCGCCGGCCCACGCCCGGAGCCACCGGTATCCTCGCCGATGGAAGCGGCGCACAGGTGGGCCGACAGGGCCACGCCCGAGCCGCTGCTGGACTCGCCGGGGGTCCGCTCCAGGTCCCAAGGGTTGGCCGGGATGCCATACGGGGGTTCCTGGGTGCCCCCCATGGCCAGCTCGCTGAGGTTCAGCTTGCCCAGCAGCGTCGCGCCCGCGTCCTTCAGCCGCCGGACTATGGTGGCGTCTTCGGTGGGGACGAAGTCGCGGTAAACGCGGGAGCCGTTGCTGGTCAGGATGCCGTCGGTCCAGAACTGGTCCTTGATGGCCACCGGAACACCGGCCAGTGGCCCGGCATCTTCTCCCCTTTCCAGCTTGTCCTCCACCAGCCGGGCGGCGTCCAGGGCTTCCTCGCGGGTCACTGTGATGTAGGCGGCGAGGCGGGAGTCCAGCCGGTCTATGCGTTCCATGTATGCCCCGACCGCCTCGGTGGGTGACAGTTCACCGGCCCGCACTGCCTTGGCGGTGGCGGCGGCGGACATGAATGCAATCTCGTTGCTTGCCATGAAGTCGGCCTCTCGGTGGTGTTTAGGGGTTCCGGCTTACCCTTCGTCGGGGAAGATGCTGACTGCCTGAATGTCAGAGAGGTCTAGGTCTCTTATCTTGTCCAACTCCAGCATGAGGCTGCCGAAGCGATTGGCGACCTCTGCCACCTCGTCCTCGGGGATGGAAATGCCCGAAAGGCGGGCCAACTCCCGCACCCGGTCCTCGTCGGAAAGATGTTGCTCAGCCATTGCGTCTCCTGACAGCTACCTGCCTGCCGGTTGGGAATCTGGGTCGCGCCCCGCAATCGTAGAGTGGGCAAAGCATACCGTCAACGCCCGTGTGTCAATGGCGGGGCAATCGCGGCTTAACTTTTCACCGGGCACTTGCGCCGTCATTCCCGCGAAAGCGGGAATCCAGTGCCCGAAAATTCCGCCCCGGATGCTGCATTGGATTCCATCTCGCACCATCCGCCCGAGGGATGACGGGAATGAAACCCCCTGGATTCCGGCTTTCGCGGGAATGACGGATTTCTACTGCTTGGATTCAACTAAGACGCGATTGCCCTGCGGGGAGGAACGTTTACATCACAACTTGGACAAGGGTGTGCTGAAATTGATCTATCTTGCGCGAGATAGCGCAAGAGGCAGAGCTTATACCACAGGCGCCGCGCTATTTTCAAGACTAGCGTCGGTGGCAGGAATCCGATGATTGGATTCATTGGTTCCACCCTCCCAGTATCTGAGGTGGACCCGGAAATTAGGACAGGTAGCGAAGTGAGAGTCCCGCTCCTAAACTGAGGGCAGCGGTTGCTGTCGGAAGGAGCAGGAAATGTCACAAGGACGCAGGAAACACAGCCCGGCCTTCAAGGCCAAGGTGGCTCTGGAGGCGCTGAAGGGCCAGGAGACGGTGGCCCAACTGGCCGCCCGGTACGAGGTCCATCCCGGGCAGATTCAAGCCTGGAAGAAGGCTCTTGCGGAGGGCGCATCCGGCGTCTTTGGCAACGGCAAGGAGCAGAAGTCCAGGAACGCCGACGCCCTGGTCGCCCGCCTGTACCAGGAGATCGGCCAGCTGAAGGTGGAGCGGGATTTCTTGGCGGAGAAGTCCGGTCCATGAGTCCGGCCCGGCGGCGGCAGATGGTTGACCGGGAACATCCGTCCCTGTCCCTGGTGCGGCAGTGCGCTCTGCTGGGGGTGAGCCGTTCCAACATCCACTACCGGCCCCGGGCTGCCTCGGCGGAGGACCTATCCCTGATGGGCGAGATCGACCGGCAGTACCTGGAGACCCCCTTCTTTGGGTCCAGGCGGATGAAGGCCTGGCTGGAGCGGCGTGGATGCCGGTGAGCCGGAAGCGGGTGCAGCGGCTAATGCGGGCCATGGGACTGCGGGCCATCTACCGGCGGCCTGGCACCAGCCGGAGGTCTCCGGAGCACCCGGTCTATCCCTACCTGCTGAGGAATGTCAGGATCACCCGGCCCAACCAGAGCCTGCCGCCATTGACAGGAGACCCATTCACTGGCAGGAGAGCCGGGATTGTCGATTAATTTAGCCCTGATCCTGTCCTAATAATGGGTTCCACCTCAATTACCGTATTCGAGATGTGGATGAGCTTGTCACGCCAAACCCTCTAATGACTGCCACTCTGCACGACTTTAGGAGCGTTTAGTTCCTAAGCGACCACCCCCACTAACATCTGGACTAGCCCCGCCCAACCGATGGGGTCCACCCCACTGTTCCGCTTTGTGAGCGAATCTCGCACTCTTCTCAAAAGCCCCTGGGGCTAATCCCGCGTGGCGGGCCCAGTTTAGCATCACCTTGGCATTTACCTCAGACGTACTCTCTTTCCAATCGGTCTTGAGTTCGCGTTTAAGTTCAACCCCTAGTTCGACGAGCGATAGTCCAGCCGATTGGTGTCGGTCGAGTATATTGACAAAAGTTGCAAAGGAACTCATTTCAAGGGCTCGCGATGCAAACATCGCAGTTCGCTGGTCTGGGTTGTGCACGAATTCACGAAGGCCCCGGGACACTCTTATACGTCCAGACCTCCTGGTGATGAATTTTAGCTCCTCCAGGGACTCCAATGCCTTTGTCCTAGTAGATGCCTTGACTCCTGTCCAGTCGATCCTAGCATTATTTTCAAGGGCATTAACCACTCTCAAAGCCACATCCTCAACCGCGCCGTACTGTATGGTCGGCACATCTGTCCCTCCGCGACTTCTCCCCTGGAGGAGGTCTCGATCCCGTAGTTGCGTCCCTGGAGGATAATGGTCAATGGTGGACTCCTTCTTGTTGTATGTAGCTAAGTCAGCTGTGTCCATCCACTCCGCGAAATTTCGGGAATAGGAAACCCAGGTAGACTGCGATGCAGAAATATAAGGGCAGCGCATCTTGAGGAGGTTAGAAACCTTATCAATCGTCAATGTTCGTTCAGCCTCTAGCATTTCCAACATGTGTGAGACTAGGCGATTTCGACGTAGACGCTCTCTGACATGTTCTCTGAAGATGTCTTCAAAGACTTTTTCCTCCGTGGGTAGTTCGGTCTGTAACGCTACATTTTCGTCCTCGAGAGACACAAGGCCCAGTAGCCGCATTTCTCTCATGACGTTGTAGAATGACTTGTCCGCCAACTGTGTGCGCTCCTTAAATGCCGACAGGATTAACCCACCTTGTTGGTCCGCCAATAACTTAGTGTGCTTAAACATCGTGGTCGCGGGAATATGGAGGATGTAGTTCTCTTGAATCGGCAATTTACCTACGTTCAAGTAATCGCGGAATATATCCCAATAGACGTCATATTTCGGACCGACGCGGACCAAAAGGCGGGCATCGACAAGACTTTGAACCACCTCTGGTTTAAATTCCTCTCCCAATTCCAGTACGCTTACTGGGGCCACCTTGGCGATCCGCCGTAAAGTATCATCCTCCTCAGCTGACAATCCTCGAAGGTCTCCCTGGAACAGTTCTTCTACGTTTAGGAGGCTCTCAGCTATGTTTTGTTGGTGTACTCCCGCTTCTCGTTGTGCCTTTACGTGGGCACAAAGCTTCTTGAGCAACCAAGGATAACCCTGGGAAAACTCGGACAAGAAAAACCTCAAGTCCTTCCTGAGGGTGGCACGCAAGTCTTCACTAAGGCGGTCTAGGAGAGTACTGGTTTCAACATCAGAAAAGGTATTCAGCCCCAGCCGCTTACTAGAACTGGTAATAGTATCCCGAATTTGGTAGGGAAATTCATTGGTTAGCCCAACTAGATCGGTCTTCCAGGAAAATCCAAAAACAACATTGGTCTGGGCGTCTACAAGCTTAACAAACAGATCCCTGATACGGCTTAGGGTCTCGTTAAGGAAAAACACATTCTCGAATTGATCGAGAAAAATGAACAACCCTCTTCCGCGTTCTTCAAGTTCCCTACCGACCTTCACTAAGGCATCAACTACACCGTCAAATCCTGTAATCACACGACTCGCATCGTCTGGCACTAGCGGGCCGTTAGTGCCATGAGAAGACTTGAGTGCATAGTCAATGGCCTGGAGTATGAATTGCGACGTCGAGGCGGTTCTTGAATCTATCGCGACTGCGTAATGGCCGGCGCTTCGCAGTTGGGCCACGCCTGCAAGAACTACGGAACTCTTCCCCCATCCGGAATTAGCTTCAAATACGAGCCCGCGTGACGACGTTGATTTTCCGATCACCTCGTTTACGAATAAATCTAGGTCATTGAGTATGACTTCCCGACCGACGAAGAATTCTGGGGATGCTGGAAACTGGTACTCAAAGCAGGATGAGCTACCCCTTACCTCTACGATCTGCTCATCTTCGAGTATCGTTGTTGGTTCCCTAGCAGGCGGATCATTGTCAATCGGCAGAAGGGCAAAGTCACCCAGTTCTGGCCACAAATTGGTCAAGTAATCAGTCGTATCGCTACTGGTAATTGGATTACCCTTCGCATCAAATAGGGAGAGCGAGTTAGGAACTCCCACTCCGATTGGGATGACATACTGCCCTACAAAGCAGCCTTGGTCAGTGTAGAAAACAAGCGTATCCCCCGCGGTACCTAAGCTTGTAGGGTGAGGTGGAACCCATTATTTGGACAGGATCAGGGCTGAATTAAGTGAGAATCCCAACGCTCCTGCCAATGCTTGGATACCCTTTTCCGGTGAATACCTCCTTGCACCAGAGTCCCCTTCTACGGCTTCCTGCTCCCCATGGAACACCTCGGCGGGAGTCCGGTAGCCCAGGGCCTGATGGGGCCTGAGCCCATTGTAGAACCTGAAATAGTCTTCCAGCCCCCGCTGGGCCTCCAGGACGCTGGCGTAGGCTTTCAGGTACACCTCTTCGTACTTCACCGTCCGCCACAGCCGCTCCACGAAGATGTTGTCTTGGTACCGCCCCTTGCCGTCCATGCTGATCCTCACGCCCCGGTCCTGCAGCACTTCGGTGAACTCCAGGCTGGTGAACTGGCTCCCCTGGTCGGTATTGAACACCTCGGGCTGGCCCTTGGTCAGAGCCTCCTCCAGCGCCGCGGCGCAGAAGCCGGCCTCCAGGGTGTTGGACAGCCGCCAGGACACGACGTACCGGCTGTGCCAGTCCATCACCGCCACCAGGTACAGGAAGCCCCGGGCCATGGGCAGGTAGGTGATGTCCGCGGCCCACACCCCCGCCTACGCGGGGGCAGGCTCTGGTTGGGCCGGGTGATCCTGACATTTCTCAGCAGGTAGGGATAGACTCGTTGCTCCGGCGCTGGCCGGCTGGTGCTGGGACGGCGGTAGATGGCCCGCAGCCCCATGGCCCGCATCAGCCGCTGCACCCGCTTCCGGCTCACCGGCATCCCCTGCCGCTCCAGCCAGGCCTTCATCCGCCTGGACCCAAAGAAGGGCGTCTCCAGGTACTGCCGGTCGATCTCTCCCATCAGGGACAGGTCCTCTGGCGATGCAGCCCGGGGACGGTAGTAGATGCTGGAACGGCTGACGCCTAACAAAGCGCACTGGCGCACCAGGGACAGGGAGGGATGCTCCCGGTCCACCATCTGCCGCCGCCGGGCCGGACTCATGGACCGGACCTCTCCGCCAAGAAATCCCGCTCCACCTTCAGCCGGCCGATCTCCTGGTACAGGCGCGCGACCAGGGTGGCGTCCTTCTTCGACTGCTGGTCATTGCCGTTGCTGAAGACCCCGGAGGCGCCCTCCGCAAGAGCCTTCTTCCAGGCCTGAATCTGTCCGGGGTGGACCTCATACCTGGCGGCCAGTTGGGCCACCGTCTCCTGGCCCTTCAGCGCCTCCAACGCCACCTTGGCCTTGAAAGCTGGGCTGTGTTTCCTGCGTCCTTGCGACATTTCCTGCTCCTTCCGACAGCAACCGCTGCCCTCAGTTTAGGAGCGGGACTCTCACTTAGCCACTTGTCCGAAATTCCGGGTCCACCTCAGTACATCGCCTTCAACACCTCTTCCTCTTCCATTAACCGAACAGTGATGTCTCTATTCTGTTCACAATTGTCGCGATAAAAGCCCTTCGCGTAGCTATTAATTCCAGGAAGGGCGATGAATAGGCCTTGACAACGCTTGTCCAGAAACCAACGAGTCATGTATTTACCGAAGAACGCCTGAAACTTTGGGCTATCTACATCCGTTGCGTAGCACTTGCACTCTGCATAAATGGGGATACCAGTGGCAATAGCTTTCCCCTCAATATCGATTTCCATTCCGGCATAGTTTACATTCGCGATTCTGTCGATTCGGTAACCGTAGTGTCTGACCACAGCCGCCATTAGCTGCTCAAACAATTTGCCCCTTCCTGTGGCCTGTGTCTGACTAGAACTTCCGCCCGCCAATACAATTAGACGTCCCACAATAGCCTCACGCTTCAGTTTCTATATGCGCTTGCCAACGCGTCCCGATGACAGCCCCGCTAAATTTGGTGCCACGTGAAATGGTTTCGCATCATTTTCCTGTACCAAGCTCGGGCTTAGCTCTTGCGTGGCAAACTGCCAGTGCCAACGAGGAATGCACCCGGGTGTAAAGGTTGCCGCTCCTGCTGCTGTTCCTCATCCGATTGTTCCAATTCCTTTAGGATTCCACCCCGCCCTCCCACAGTCAACTCCTCATCGACAAAAGATACCCTGGGCATGGATTGTCAACCCATGGCTATTTTAGGAGCCGGTTTCATCTTAGCATGCAAGGAAAACTTCTGGAGGGCACTGCCTATCGTCAAGCAAGGTCAGAAGAGTGTGCCGGACTTTACAGCAGACAGTACTCTCTGTAATGGGCGGAGTTATAGGCTTGTCGAAGAAGTCGGCCGGAAGGACAGTGCGACTATCGTAGGGCGGTCCTGGGGCCTAAGACGAGCCAACTGAACAGAACAAATTCTGTGGTGGCGCAGTGAAACCGGTTTCCGCATCGACTATGCTGCTACTACAGTTGCAGATCAGGAAAGGGTAGAATTTCAGGCAACCAGGAGGTGATGAGGTGAGGCGGTGGTCGCTGGGAGAGATGAGGTGGCGGAAGTGGCCCGATGGGCCGATGGCATCGAGCGGGTACACCAGTGCATCGCTGGTCGGTTCCGGCGACCGGAGCCGCGTCGTCGGGCTCTGGCCTATCTGCGGGGACTGCTCAGTCCGGTGGAGCGCAAGAACGGCTGGCAACTGGCGGAGCAGGCGGGCGACGCCACTCCCTACGGTGTGCAGCGGCTGCTGTCGGGTTACGTCTGGGATGCGGACCTGGTCCGGGATGATCTGAAGCAGTATGTGGTCGAGCATCTGGGCGCCGGAGATGCGGTTCTGGTGGTGGACGAGACCGGATTCCTCAAGAAAGGGGAGAAATCGGCTGGGGTGCAGCGCCAGTACAGCGGCACGGCGGGGCGGATCGAGAACTCTCAGGTTGGAGTGTTCCTGGCCTATGCCACGGCCAATGGCAGGACGCTGCTGGACCGGGAGTTGTACCTGCCTCAGGTGTGGGCTGATGACTGGGAACGCCGGGGTGAGGCTGGGGTGCCTGAGAGTGTTGGCTTTCAGACCAAGGGGCAACTGGCACAGTCGATGCTGGAGCGGGCGGTAGAGTCGGGAGTGCCCTTCGCCTGGTTTACCGGGGACGAGGTCTACGGCAACGACCGCAAGTTGCGGCTGTGGCTGGAGCGCGAGGAGATCTCCCACGTGCTGGCCATCAAACGCAACGAGAAGCTGTGGGCTTTGACGGAGCAGGGACCCCGTCAGGTGAGGGCTGACCGGCTGGTGTGTGGAGTTGAGGAGCCGGACTGGATCAGATGCAGCGCCGGCGATGGTGCCAAGGGCCCGCGGGTCTACGACTGGGCCGCCGTGGAAATACGGCCGCTGAGAGAACCGGGCAAGGGCTACTGGATGCTGACCCGCCGCAGCGTGGCCAACCCGGAGGAACTGTCCTATTACGTCTGTTACGGCCCGTCGGAGACGGCCTTGGAGGAACTGGTCAGAGTGGCTGGGAGGCGCTGGACCATAGAGGAGTGTTTTGAGGAGGCCAAAGGAGAGGTGGGACTGGACCAGTATGAGGTGCGGCGTTGGGACGGGTGGTACCGGCACATCACCTTGGCGATGCTAGCCCACGCCTACCTGACGGTAATCAGGCATCAGGCGATGGAAGGAGGAGAAAAAGGGGCCACTACGGCCCAGATGAAGACCTGATTCCTGCAACTGTCCCGGAGGTGCGGCGTCTGCTGACACGCCTGGTATGGACGGAGAACCAACCGCCTGATTTCATCCTGTCCTAGTCGTGGTGGAGACGGCGCCACCAAGCCTTGGCCCGCCAATGTCACTACAAAACGCGCCTATCACATCTGCAACTGTAGTATTAGAGCGGACGCATCCCAACTGCCGGGGTTTGATGCCATTGCATCCGACGTCACCGGAAGGACTGTCTTTGAAAGGGGTGGCGAGCGGCTGACAATCTACACGGCCAACAAGTTTCCCCTAGAAGAGATGCTTGGGGTAGACCTGATCTATATCAACGAGACTAAGGGCAACATCGTCATGGTTCAGTACAAAATGCTGGAAGAAGCGAGACGGAGAGACGGGTCCAGCGACTGGCTCTTTAGGCCAGACAACCAATTCCAATCTGAAGTAATACGCATGCAGATCCCGCCTTCTCAAGGAGCGATCACGGACTATCGACTGAATAGCAGCCCGTTCTTCTTCAAATTTGTGAAGCGAAAACTCACGGGTAGCTCGCCTACGTCTTTTCTGGTCTCACTGGATCATCTAAATCGAATCCTGACATCCCCTGAAGCCCAAGGAGCAAAGGGCGCCATTCGCGTGAGTTACGATACCTTGGATGGAACATACTTGCGCCAAGCCGACATGATTAGCTTGATTTCCTCTGGTTATGTCGGCACTCACAGGACCGAAACCGAGGCACTGGCAACGATTATCGATGAGGTCTCAAGAGGCAATCGAGCGGTGGTCCTTGCTTGGCAGAATTATCGAGATTTCGGAAACTCGGAAGGCATATGAACACCGTACGTACGGGGGGATCGAATTGCACGCCTAACCTTGGACTACCCTCCGAGTCAACTGCCTGCCAAGGCGGCCAACCATGAGTATCTGAGCTCTGCGTTTCTATTGTGCTCGTCGAACGGAAGCTACTACGTTCACTATTGCTTCAATCGGGGTCATGGCAATCGACGGCTTGCCAGGAGTCAGTCCCTAGCACCCTTTGCCGCCGCGTGATGGTTAGGACATGGGCTTCGTTGTCCTCAAATGCGCCCAGCCATAATCTGAGTGACCTTTCGTGTTGGGCAAAAGAGCTCACTCATTTCGGTATCGGGGAGCATCAGAATCAAGGAGCAGCTCAAGCGGAATAGTCTAGACCGGACGCCGTAAGCGCGTGCAAGGAGCCTCCTGATGCCTGTTACCGAATTACTCAGCCATGGGAACAAACACACGGCAAAGGTGTTGCCACCGGCAGTTGCCGGTGTCGTCGCCGCACTCATTGCCTATTACGCGATGGAAGTGGGAGGAGTCTGGAAGTCGCAGGGCGTCGGTTGGGGCGGCTTCATTTCCGGTTGGATATTCGGGATATGCTTCACAATACTTTCATCCGTGTGCTTCGCGTACCTATGCCATCGGAAAGCCCTTGAGTATCCATCCACAGCCAACATAGCTGCGATTACAGGTGCCGCAACCATACTGGCACTGACGTGGTGGCCGACGCGACAGTGCGACATGGTGGGCGGTGTGGCGGCTGGACTTACCAGCGCCGGCATGGTGGCCGCTCTGGCAGCGGTCGTCAGTTTTCAGGCCCGAAGAGCGCGCCGGAATCCAGCGACCGACAGAGACGACAGCATTGACCAGTCGGATACCAAACCGGATCAAGCGTACCTAGGGATAGTCCCATTCGTGCAGATTGTCCTGGCGCTGATAATGGTTCTGGTCGCCTACTTGGCGATAACGAACGAGGACTTATCCGGGTCCCGTACAAAACTACTGGCGTTCGCTGGCATAGGAATTACGGCGGCCTCGTCAATATCCCCAAAGCTGAACCTAAAGACCATCCTGGCCGCGGGCGGGGCAGTCATTTCAGTAATCGGGGCGTATATCGAAGCGGACCAGGCTCTTGCTGCGAGCAACAGCGAGGTTGGGATTTGGACGATATTAATCGCTGCCGGCATAGTCACAGGCTTATTGATAAAGGACCTGGCATTTCATTCCCGATTCGCGATTCGGGTTTTTGTTGCGCCTATATTAGCGGGAGTGGCAGCAGCGTCAATCGCTTCTTTTGTAGCTTTGATACCCGCCGTCTTCATATCGGTCGGATGTGACCTGCCAGAGACATGGGGAGTGGTGTCATTGTTGGTCGCCGTTGCCGCCGGTTTGATCGTCGGCCTCGGAACAATTGTGGGCACTGCCGCTATCGCAATTCGCAGTTAGTGGACAACGCGAGCCGCCCGGTTCGCCTCTCGCAGATGGCTGCCTTGAAAATCCCCTTATCCCGTGAATCCAGGTTCTGACAGGTTCCATTGGAATCCGGTTGATTGACGGTGATAGCGTCGCCGGCGTGAGAGCTTAACCATTATCGCCAGGAGGCCCGGACCCGGTTTCCCGTACAGTTTCGTTAATGCCTTGCGTCGGGTACAGAAAGCTGGGTTGGCCCCGCCCCCGGTTCTGATGTTCCCACTTGGCAGGACGACAGCACGTCGGCGTGGCCCTTGTCTCCCAGCGAGAGACGCACCGACGGTCCGGTCGAATCGACTGTGCCGCCTGATACGTCCAGTTGAATAGCCAAGACTCTACAGTGCCGCATCCGGGGTAGTCAGAGCGGACCACTTTACCCGCGATGCGCGAGCATTTGTGCAGGTAACCCCTGATGGTGCCGGGCATCGACGACATCGATGTCGTCGATCTGGTGGTCGGGACCGTCGACCCGTCCGACGCGCCGGTGATCTTCCTGTCGGCCTACGGGCGGGAGGAGAACGTCATCCGGGCCCTGGACATGGGGGCCGACGACTACATCGTCAAGCCCTTCTCGCCCATGGAGCTGGCGGTCCGGGTCCGGGCCGAGCTGCGCAAGCGGCGGGTTCCCGAAGCGCCGGACCCCTTCGTCCTGGGGGGCCTGGCTGTGTATTTCGCCGACCGCCGGGTGACCCTGGCCGGCGATCCGGTGCCGCTGCCTACATCCAGTACCGGCTGGTGGCGGAACTGGCGGCCCACGCTGGGCGGGTTCTGACCTACGAGCACCTGCTCCAGCACGTGTGGGGCTCGGCGGGCGACGACCCGGACAATCCCACCTACATCTTCACCGAGCCGAGGGTGGGGTACAGGATGGCGAGGGGGTAGGGTGATCCGGGCTGATTCTGCGTCGGACAGCGCGGTCAGAGAGAATGGCGGCTTGTGATAGACCCTGTTGGGTTCGGCGCAGCCGGATTCAGCATGATGAGGGCGGGAACCTGCGGTGCATCGCTGTCAGACTCCCGCCTTCGATGGTCTCTGGCTGTTCCCGCAGGGGACGCTCGACGCGCTGGTTTCCTCACCTGTTGGGGGAATGCCGGTGGAAGTAGCCTGACTCGTTGGCTCCGACGGGGGGGAGGTCCAGGGCTTGCCGGACTGGTCATTCGTCGAATCCTTTCTCAGTGACGGAGATAAGCCTCGTGGCAGTGCGCCGGAGCCGGTCGCGGAGCGAGATGGTCTCCTCCAGGGAGACCGCGATCCGGCTGGTCTTCCATACTACGATGGCGTCGAAGGGGGCTTCATCCGAGGTGGCCAGGGCGATCAGGTCGGCGAGCTTGCCGGTGCTGCCGGGCGGGTCAGCATAGACGGCCTTGACGGTGAGTTGGTGGGCGTCGCAGTAGTCGAGGCAGGCGGTTTCCTGGGCTTCCTGGGGGATGACGCCGTGTCTTGGGGCCGGCGGGTCCTTGACGTAGATGGCAACGTGGGGCATGGGTAAGAGTCCGGGAGGTGGAGTGGAGCCGCCAGCGCCAGCGTCGTCGCCGTTTACTGTCTGTCAGACGCTGGGCGGCTCCTGTTAATGATCGCGTAACAGGGCGGGCGTGCGCAATGGGCAAGTGTCATCAGATATGGGGCGGCACTGGCGGGAGGGCGAAGCGCAGGGGGTTGCGCTTGGGGTAAAAGGGAACGGGTTGGCTGAGGGGCCCCTGCCGCTGAACGGGAAGTGCTCTCCGGGGTCAAGGTGCAGGGCTGGAAGAAGGACGGGCGGCAGGGCGCGGCACCGGCACAGGTTGGCGGTCGAGTGCATGTGGGAGGGCGCCGAGGTCGAGTACGCCTACCACACCGGTTACGACAGTCGGGGCCCGGGGGACGACCGGACAACCCCGATTGAGTGGACGATAAGAACACTTACGTTGAAGTTGGTCATTTAAGGGGTCTTCCAAGAGGCATAGTTGCTGGACCAGCGGACCTTCCAGCGCCAACCGTCCGTTGTTATATGTCATGTACTTATTAGAACCCTGCCCAACGGGTCGGTCAGTTCACCTACCTGCTCGTTCTTCTTCTTGCCGAGCATATTCGACGCCCCGGTCTATCTCCGCCACATACTCATCAATCCACGCCAGCACATTGTTGTCCGTCTCTTGACTCCGCAAGTTGAGTAGCCAAGACCGTTTTTCCAGCAGGTGCTGGCTCATAGGGCCGGTCCATCCTTCGGTAGAGAAGTTGCCTCTAAGAGCGTCTCGCACACCTGGTTCGTGGCCATACCGCACCAACAATTCCCGAGCTAGGCTAGGGTCATCGCAGGGGCCACTCATCAGTTTAGGAACAAATTCGGCTAATCTGATTGCCCTTGAGTCAGGGGATTCCTCGACCCACATCCATATCAAATCCTGCGGGACTTCTTGGAGAATGTGCGAGCCTCCACTCCCGAACATATCGCTGCCCTTCAGCCAGAGGCCGACAACATAGGCCCTTTCGTCTATTGGGGGACCAAGCAGAGAAGAGGCAATTTGCCATACTTCCCACGGCTTCTGCCGCAAGGCCGTGTCTAGCACTCGCCCGGGCTCGTCATCGAGCCACTCAACGATGGTTCCCGCTTCACCGGCGTGTTCTAGCATCAAGCGAGCGAGATCTAGTGCCACCTCAGGATGGTGCTCGCACAGAGCTTCAGCTACGTCCGCCCACCAGAATGTATCGTGTGAGGGGCGATACCGTCCTACCGCCGGCCTGAACCAAGTGGGATGGCACACAATCCTACGTGCAGGCTCTTCAGAAACAGCATAGCCTCCGTACATTACCAAGAGATCCAGGGCGGTGGACACCGCGCCTAAATTACCCGCCTCCAGAAGCACGTCCACCCAAGAAGAGAAGTCCTCGGCAGTAAGTGACCTTACTGCTGCACCATACCTGAACATTCGCAATGCTGAATGGTCGGTGACACCCGCCTGCGTCAGTTGGAGAACCCGCCGCGAAGCTCGTTGGCTGACGCTTCCCGAACGCCAGGTCAACTCGACCACCCACCCGGCTCTGCCAGGATATTGAGCAAAAGTGTCCAGTAGGGATTCCCATTCGTCTGGTCCACGTTCGGACAAGGCTCTGAAGTAGCTGCCCATGAACGAAAGATCCGCAGCATCTTCCGCTGCTGTTTGAGCATCCAAAATGGGCTCCAGGAGCACTTTGTCCAGATCGCGTTTTCCCAACTCATACCCGAACCTATGGCCGGCGTTGGCTCGCTTGGTTACGAGCCAATTCAGTTCGGCCAATAGCAACCGGGGCGTTTCCATGGCCAGGGATGCCAACTCCTCGATGTGGGGCTGGGCCTGGTTCACGTGCTGACCCTCTTCGTCGAATTCGTCTTCAAGAAGTTCCATGGCAACGTACCGTTCCATTCGGGAACTGAAGTCGTCCCCGGACAGTTCCTTAGCCAACCGCTCCCACTTGCCTTTTGTTTCGGCTCCCATTCTCTTGCCTTCGTAGTGAAGGATTTCCACCGTTCGACCGATCAAATCTCTCCGGTCCACCTCAGGGTCGGAGGCCAGTTCGCGGATTGTCTCGATTACCATGTCAGCCAATGGTTCTAGGCGAGTCAGGCCGCGAGCACTGGACAATAGCACGTTGACCGCTTGTGCTTTCTCCCCGCTATCCAAATAGCCCAGCGACTCCTTCATCAAGTCCCAGGTAGACCGGTAAGCGCCGAACATATCTCCGTACGTTTCAGGTCGCCACAGGTCGGGTTCTCGCCGAACTCCTTGGTACTCGGCACCGATGACCCGGTGGAAGGACCCGGCGCTCAATGCGCGCACACAAGCTTGAATCCCTAGCTGTCTTCGCTCTGGAGAATCGCTCAACAGTGATCTTCGGAGGACCGGGAACCTGTCGGAAGGAGACGCTTCAGTGGGTGCCAATGGTCCAGGTCCAACACTGAACAGGTTTGCGAACTCTCCGCTGGCGTTGTTGGCCCACGATTCAGTTTCCGCCTCGGCCAGTGCGAGAAGGAGCAAAGCAGCATCTTGGAACAACTCCTTCCATACGGCCATGCGCTTCAGTGCCTCAACCAGAGACCGTCTGCCCTCGCGGAACTCCAAGAGTTCCTCACGACTCTTACTGCCAATAGCGCGTTGCGCAGCCTGTAGAGCCGCAACCGGATCGGCCTCTGTCAGGGCTAGAAAAAACCTGCCGCCAAGATCACTGTTAAGAAGTTCAAAACTGGAAAGGCTCCCGTGCTCTGCCAGCATCTTTCGGACGAATTCGCCCCCTCGTGGTGACGAAGCAACGTAGGGGAAGTGCTCAAAAAACCTGCGAAGAAGATTCGCCCGCTCGGTGTCCGGCATACCAGACACGAACTCGCTGAGGCCGGTCTCATCTTTGAATCCGTGAACTTGCCACCACTCTTCCAGCAGGTGAATCCTCAGCATGAACGGCGTTACGAAAACGTAGTGTTCTCCCTGGATAGTGCCGCGCCCTCTTTCCCTGGACACCACCTCCTGAAACTCCTGCCATGAGACGTCCATTTGTTGGGCCAGCCATTGACCTTCGCTTTCTCCTATCCCCGCCACACCAATGCGTTGAAAAAGCGAGAGACCCATAAGGACTGCTTTAGTAATTCTGAATTGATAGGAGTCATGGGATGTGGAGCCCCCGATCAGCCTTTGCATTAGCGTGTCATCGGAAACGGAGAAATAAGCTCCTGTGCTCCCCTCCACCACGTATTGGTCGGCTAACAACACAGCGATATGAGGATACCCGTCGGCGAATTCAGAAAGACGGCGGGTCACTTCGGAAGGGATTCCCGGATACTCTTGGTGAAGAATCTCCTCTATGGTCTCTCTTTCCAAGGGTTCGGCATTGAGTTCGACGGTTGGAATTGGTAGACGCCCAACTTCGTAAGACATGGTAATGAGAGCCAGGCGCGGTCCTTGCTCAGCCAAGGCATTGGTGAGTGCTCTGTGTTGTTCAAGGCCGCACTCATCCACCACAAGAATCGCAGAGGATTTGGGGTCGTTAACCAATGTGTGCAAAAGCTGCGAGTTGATGAGGTCTCCAGCCTGCGGCACAAAAAGGACTTGGTTCCTGAGATCATCAGGCCTGAGCCCTTCGTAGGGGGTTCGCGTCTTCCCAACTCCCGGCAGTCCTGTCAGCCGCAGCACTGGACACCCTGATCTTTCCCGCAACGCCAGGGCTATCTGGTCCAACAGTTCCCGGCGCTGAGAGTCTGCGACAAAGACCGCAGGGTGTCTAACATCCCGCCAGCTACCCCATCTTTCGTAGGGATGACAAGTGGAGAACTCCGGCCGAAGCGACGCCACCAGTGACGGAAATCGGTTCGTAAACCCTGCAAGCTGGTTGGCTGTGTAGACTCTGACCTGAGTCCCCTCGTACCCGAAATCGGCCAACTCTTCTTGAATGGCATGACGGCGATTCCTTATCATCTGGTCCGTGATATCTGCCATAAGCGCCAGGACGTATGCGGCTCCCTGCTTTAGCCGAAAGTCCAATTCTTCCTTTATCGGCGCGTTCAGGTTGCCGGCAACGTGGAGTTCTCGTTTGCAGGCTGTAGGTGCAAGGTCCGATGACTTGATTTGGAAGACTGATGACCCACCAGGGATGACGTCGTCGTCCGATGGGTTGGCGTCGTCGATGAAGGCGTCGACTCCGCCATCGCCAACATTGATGCAGTTCGGTACATTTACGAGATGGCGGCCAATTTCTACGCGGCCTGCCTCCGCCCAGAGTAATTGGCGAAATAGCAAGACTGCTCTGTCGGGGGCCAGATTGACGAATGCATCAGGCTCGACTGTGAATCCGGGTCCAAGCATTTCTTCCCTCCCTTGTCCCGCCAGACCAGGATAAAGTGTAAATGAAATAGCGGGGCAATAGGGCTACTTTCAGGTTAGCGTTCGGAGCTTCGCATATCAACAACTCTGCATGGTTGCTTGATGGTTGTACAATGCAAGGGATACTTGCAGTGTTGGATAATCTTAGTGGAACCGCCTAGCCGGATGGTAACGTGCCCCGCGCTGGCAACGAACTGGCAGCATCCGCCGCCCAAGGCCAGGAGTTCGCCGCGAGCTGGACCCGGAGACGCCATTGGCGGGGGCTGACCGCCGGAACGCTGCGCTCGGAGCTGGCGGCCATCGCGGTCCCATCCACCGGCTACGGACGGAACAGGACCGGTGACGACTTCGCGCTGACCGCCGGCTGGGGCGACGCGGTGATGCCGGCCCTGTGTCGCGCCAGGGAGCGCGAATACACCGCCGCCGAGCGGGGGGTGCTGGGCGATGTTGTAGGCACTGTCGCCGAGAGTGCCTACAACATCCACCTGAACGACAACACCCGGTGGAGCAACGCACCAACCGCCGTATGGAACTACAAGCTGGGCGGCTACCAGGTGCTCAAGAAGTGGCTGTCCTACCGGGGAAGCAAGATGCTGGGCCGCAGCCTACTGCCGGAAGAGGTGCAGCACTTCGCCGACACGGCCCGGCGAATCGCGGCGATACAGTTGTTGGTGGGGGTAGATGGTCGGTGATGGGATGGATAAGAAATCTCCCAAACTCACCCGCATTCTGGCTTGCAGTATTGGCTAGCGTAATGGTTTGTAGCGCTCTGTTACCAGCCGTTGGATGGGACTGGCTGCGCTCCGGAGCAAATGGGAATGGCGGGGAGTCTAACAGCACGACGATTCGGAATGTCGGTTTCCTGATCGCCGGCGTGATTGCTCTGGTGTTTGCCGTGTGGCGCGGGGTATTGGCGGAACGCCAAGCTGAAACGGCACGGCATCAATCCGAAACGGCACAACAAGGACTGCTGAACGAGCGGTACCAGAAAGGAGCGGAAATGCTGGGCAGCGAGGTTCTAGCGGTGCGCCTGGGCGGCATCTACGCGCTCCAGCGTCTCGCTGAGGAATATCCAGACCATTATCATATACAGGTCATGAGACTGTTGTGTGCGTTTGTGCGCCTTCCCACCAAGGACCAGAGCCTCGAATCCCGGCAGCCGACCATTGAGCCGGGTACTCTATTGGGGATTCGTCAGGACGTTGATGCCATCATGCAGGCGATTGGCTCTCGCTCTAGTCTGCGAATTGCGCTGGAGCGAAAAATGGGATTCAGACTGGACTTACGAGGAGCCAACCTTCACGGCACGCAGTTGTTGGATGCAGACCTGTCCCATGTCATGTTTCATCACGCTCGCTTGTCGAATGTCAACTTTGCCAATACGGATCTCACCGATTCCTTCCTGTCTTACGCTGACCTTTCACAAGCCGAATTTCATGACATGAAGTTCACAGGAACGCGACTTTGGTCTACGAACCTGTCAGGAGCTATCCTCCAAGGCGCCGAATTGCCCGGGATAGGTTTCCACTACGCGAACCTGGCTGGCACAAATCTGCTCAGAGCCAATCTATACGGGGCGAATTTTCAGGAAGCAGCCGCAGCCAAGGCTTGGTTTGAAGGCGCGAATCTGTCTGAGGCAGGTTTCCTGGGGGCCGACCTGTCCGGCGCACATTTTTCGGGGGCTGATCTGTCCGGCGCACATTTCTGGGATGCGGACTTGAGCCGAGCGAACTTGGCAGATGCCAACCTATCTGGTGCAGAGTTTTCTGTTGGTGGCCGACAAGCAACGAAGGGGTTGACCCAAGCCCAGCTTGACCGAGCTGAGGTCGAGACGGATAACCCGCCCAAGTTGGATGGTGTCCTTGATGCTGAAACCGGGGAGCCGCTAGTCTGGCGCGGCAAGCCGATTGTCTCTGGCCAGTAGAGTAAAAAATTCACACCGAGTCGCTTCCTGGTGTTCATGGGCTATTCTGAAGGAAGATAAACCCGGACGCTAACAGATAGAGCTCAGTCGAGACTGCGGACGGAATTGCCGAACATGTTCCAGAGATTCAGTGGGCCGGGTGGACACTTCAACCTGGTTCAGGCGCTGGAGATTCAGCCAATCGTAAACGGGGATACCGCCATTGCAAACGCAATCTCCGGCTGCGTTGAGGTGGCATCGTTCGAGCCGGGTTCGAACATCATTGAGGAATCGGCACCCGACAATGACCTGTACTTCATCCTGGCGGGCGTGGTCTCCATCCGCGTTTCGGGCCGGGAGATAGCGGTCAGGCAGGCCGGTCAGCACCTCGGCGAGATGGCGCTCCTTGATCCCGGGCATCCGCGCTCGGCGTCTGCTGTGGCGGACGGAGAGGTGGTGGCCGCGCGCATTTCCGCGTCCGGCTTTGTGGCCCTGGCCGACGCCAACCCCAGGTTGTGGCGGAATGTTGCCCGCGTGGTGGCGGAGCGACTGCGGCAGCGCAACAGGTTGGTGCCGCCCGCGAATCCCCGTCCAGTATTATTCGTGGGATGTTCAACCGAATCCCTGTCCATAAGCCGGGCAATCCAATCCGCGCTGGAACACGACCCGATTGTGGCCAGAATCTGGACGGATGATACCTTCAAGCCATCCCAGTTTCCCGTAGAGTCCCTGGAGCGGGAGTTGGCCAAGGCTGACTTCGCTGCTCTGGTCCTGTCCCCGGACGACACCGTAATCAGCCGGGATACCGAGGCACCAGCACCCAGGGACAACATAGTGTTTGAACTGGGCCTGTGCATGGGAGCACTGGGACATTCCCGCACGTTCCTGCTTCACCCGCGCGGTTCGAGCATCAAAATCCCAACGGATCTTTCGGGTTTCACGCCCCTGACCTACCGGACAGGCCGGGATGTGCCGAACTCGGTAGCCGTAGCGTCCGTCTGCGAAGAAATGCGAGCAACAATCCTGGCGACAGGCCCTCGCTGACCTAATTAGAGGAGATCGAACGAAATGGCGCTCGGCGACGACCTGAGAGCGGAAGTAAGAAAAATCTTTCAAGAACGATGGACCACAGCCTCAAGGGGAGTTGTCCCGGAATCGGTTGACCTAGAGCTCAGAAACGACGCCGTTAGAGTGCACGGTGCCGTCCTGTACGCCGACCTCGACGGATCGACGGAGTTGGTAGACACCAAAAGGCCTCAGTTCGCTGCGGAAATATACAAGACTTACTTGGTATGCGCCGCCAGGATCATTGAATCGGATCAGGGCGCTATCACGGCCTATGATGGAGACCGCATTATGGCGGTCTACACTGGTAAGAATAGACACAGCAAGGCGGTCCGGAGTGCCCTCAAGATAAATTTCGCTGTCAAGGAAATAATAAACCCAGCGGTCGCTGAACTCTATCCTGATACCAGATATGGGGTAAGGCAATCGGTAGGAATAGACGCGAGTGAGCTTTTGGTTACGAGAACTGGGATACGCAGAGCCAACGATTTGGTGTGGGTAGGACGAGCGGCGAACCACGCTGCCAAGCTTTCGGCAAGGTCGGGGCCCGTTACGCAGATCACTACAGAGGTCTATGACCGTCTCGACCAGTCGCTCAAGTATGGCGAAAACAGGCAACCGGCATGGGGTTCCTCGACGGCCAACGAAATTGGGAACAGAAAAATCTACACCTCAGACTTTTTCATGCGATTCTAGTGAGGTGGACCCGGAAATTTGTACAGTATCCGTGTTAAAAGTCAAGATTCTCGCGGGGAAGTAGGACAAGTTGCTTCATGCAATCTCCGGCACCCAAGGCGTACCCCTCCGGGCCACGGCGCTCAGATGCAGCAACAGCTTCCTCATCACCGCTACCAGAGCGACCTTCCAGGGCTTTCCACGCTGGCGCAGGCCCTGGTAGTAATTGCGCAATGGGCCACTCACCCGGATCACCGACCAGGAGCAAATGTACAGAGCGCGCCGAACCACGCTGCGGCCACCTCGGATGGCCCGCTGGCCCTTCTTTTGTCCGCTGTCCCGGGACCAGGGAGCGACGCCCACCAGGGAAGCGAGGGCCTTGGCGTCCAGCAAACCCAATTCCGGCAGGTGAGCGACCAGTATGGCAGCAGTCAAATTACCCACACCTGGTACCGTGCGATAGAGCTCGGCCCGCTGAGCCAAAGTTGGGCAGCTCTGCACCTTTTCCTGATACTCCCGGTCCAGCACCTCAATCTCCGCCTCAAGCCAGGCGATGTGGCGGTTGGTCGATTCGGCAACGGTCAGTGACACTACCTTGTCGACTCGCCCCAACTCCTGTACTCGCTGTTCTACCAGCTGCCGACGCCGGCGCAGCAAGTCCCGCAACTCTTCGAGTTCCGGTTCCGGGGGCGGTGTCCCTGCATCATGCTCTTGGAACACGCTGCCGAAACGGGACAGAACCTGGGCATCCCGAGGGTCCGTCTTCGCCTGGTAACCACAGGCCCGGGCGAAGGCTCGCACCCGGGCCGGTTGGGCCAAATGCATAGGTATCCCGTTCTTGCGCAGGTGGTCCACCACCAACCGTTCGTAGCCCCCGGTGGACTCGCACACCGCCACAGTGGCCTCCTGTTCAGCGAGATGTTCGAGCAACTTGGAGATGCCCTCCACTTCCTCTTGAGGTTCACAGGCCTCTAGAATCTTATCCGACCGGGCCAGGATTGTGAGGCGTATTTGCCTGGGTGTTCGGCGGAAACCTTATCCCACGCAGAGGCAGGGCATGTGCAAAGTCCGAATCAATCCAACGCCCGTTCGTGGTAAGCCTGTCGAACCATGAACGGGTGGCCCTTCGACAAGCTCAGGGCGAACGGAGGAGCTAACTTGCGCGCCAACTTTGCACAAGCCGTGCGCAGGAGCGAAAGAGGATTGACAGCACCGGAGACCGACACTAAGCTCCAACTACCCTGTTCGGAACCTGCTGGTCGGCCGATATGGAGAATAGCGGTTCATGATTGGAGAAATCCCAGAACGTCCTATTCCCAGCGGAATCAGTTAAAACTGGGAAATCCCATGTTAGAAGACGAAGCATTTTGAGGAGGGCCCATGAAATATGACGTTGTTATCGTCGGTGGGGGAGCGGCTGGGTCGGTGTTGGCCAGCAGATTGGCTGAAAACGCGAATACCTCCGTCCTGTTGCTGGAAGCCGGGCCGGATTACCCTGATCCCGCCTATCTTCCGGACGAGATAAAGTTCGGCTACACGAGTTATGCAGAGTCCCCAGACTCGGAGCATAACTGGGCCCTGCGGGGAACGATCACCGAGGAGCAAGGGGAGATCCACGTAGCCCAAGGCAAGGTGATCGGAGGAGGATCGTCCATCAACGGTCAGGCAATGCAAAGGGGGTTGCCTGAGGATTTCGACTCTTGGTCTGCTATGGGCAACGATCAATGGTCTTATGACAAGGTACTGCCTTTCTTTAGAAAATCTGAGTACGATCTCGACATTCGGGATGATTTTCATGGGACCGACGGACCGATGCCCGTAAGGCGCCGTCAATCCGGGCCCTTACCAGACATCCAAAAGGCCTTCCAAGCAGCCTGTTTGGAAGCGGGTCATGGAGTAGTAGAGGATACCAACGGCCCGAACCCCTCGGGCGTTGGCGTGTGGCCCTCGAATAACCTGGACGGCTGGAGGATGAGCGCTGCTATCACTCACCTGAATCCCATGCGCCACCGTCTTAACCTCACGGTGAGGGGAGGAGCTTTCGTCAGGAAGGTATTGATCAAGGATCGAAAGGCCGTCGGTGTGGAAGTAGAAAGCGGAGGCGAGATTTTCAATGTTGAAGCAGACCGGGTTGTGTTGAGCGCTGGCGCTCTCAAGTCGCCCCACCTGCTCATGCTATCGGGAATCGGCCCCAAGGACCAACTTCAGCAATTCGGGATACCTCTCGTTCATGAGCTTCCCGGAGTGGGACAGAACCTATTTAATCACCTGAGCGCCCAGATTACTTTTAAAGTCAAAGACGGAATGACCCTTATTGCTGATGCCGATGCGGCACGCTTTTGTTTACATTACACCTCCCACGGGTCCAGCGAAGCCAATGATATGTTGCTGAGGACCACCCCAATGGTTGACGAACGGCCGGAACGCGTCCCCGGTTTCCGGACCAAGTACCTGAACGATGAAGTTCCCCCGGACCGGGTGGCGCGAATCTCGTGCACCCTCGGGCTACCCGACGGCGCGGGATACGTCAGGCTTGCCTCTGCCGATCCCTCAGTGCAGCCGGACTTCAACTACCGCTATCTTCAGCATCCAAACGACATGCGCCGGGTGCGGGAAGGCATCCGAATGGCGACCAGATTTCTTGAATCCGATGCCTTTAAAGACGTGTCTGATTACCGGCTCCACCCAACGGATGAGATTCTGGCCGACGACGATGCTTTGGACCTCTACATACGCCAAACCGTTGGAACAGCCAGGCATGTGTCCGGTACATGCAAGATGGGCCCGGATTCAGACCCAATGGCGGTTGTTGATCAATACTGCAGCGTCAAGGGAGTAAAGGGGTTGTCGGTGGTCGATGCGTCGGTGATGCCGCGGGTTACAAGGTCAGGTGGTAGCCATGCAACGGTTGTCATGATAGGGGAACGTGCCGCCGATTTGATTGCGTCGGCTTAACCCCGCCATGCCGCTGTCGTTATAGTCCAGATACCGCACCATCACTGAATTGGCAAGACCAGCCATATCCGGTGAGCTGTTATCCTTGGCGCCCAATTTGCGGAATTGCCAAGTGCTCGTGACGGTTCTGGCGAGCTGGGCAGCAATCTTAGCTGGATAGGCATCCCCCGTTGACGAGGCCCACTTTCCCGCCGCCATTGACAACCTTGTCTTTCAGGGAAGCCGCCCCATTGACCACATCGCCCTGAGCCAGGATTGGGAAGCCGGCTCCGTTGAGGCAATCACTAACATCCACGAGGGAAGAAAACTGTCAGACCATTTCGGCGTGAAAGCCGATTGCTGGGCCAAAGGGGAAAGCGGAATCCCGTCCCTCGAACTGGGCACCGCACCGGACACAGTATCCCCGACTCTCGACGGTAGGGGATGAGCCTGAGCCCCACCAATCCCGACCCTGAAGCCCTGGCCATAGCCCGGGAGATGCAGGAACGTCTGCAACCGGCGGAGGTCATCCTCCTGGGGTCCCGGGCTGCCGGCGACCACCGCCCCGACTCCGACATCGACCTTACGGCCGTGGTGCCGGACGAGGAAGGGAAACAGGAGACCGATGAGCTTCTCCGCCATCTCCTGGAGGGGATGTATGACGACCCGATGGTGAACGTGCTCACCATCACCAGGGAGCGGTTCCATCTGACGGCACCCATGGCCCAGTCCCAGGCCGGGCAGGCCGCCCGCCACGGCGTGACTCCCGAGGGGAGAAGCCTGGACTACCAGCCCGAGCGAGAACCGGATGCCCAGGAAATCCGCCGAGCCGCCATCTACTGGCTTACCATAGCGGAGAGAGGCGGAAGGCTTCGTCCGGCTCCTGGAATACGGGGGATTCCCTGGGCTGCGGATGCCCGCCCAGCAGGGCCAGTGGGCGCTGGAGCGCGCCTTCAAGGGACTCCTCACCGCCGGCAACGACGACGCCAGATTCCGCAGGGACGCGGCACTGATGTGGCGGCACTTCAAAGGCACCAGGCCCGTCTCGGACCGGGACGGGGCCAGGGCGATGGAGGAGCTTCTCAGGGGCACCGCCGGGCCGGACGGGCTTGGATGCCGCCTCACCGAGTTCTCCGAGGCCTTCCGCCGGGGGGACGTCATGCCGACGCTCACCGGCCCGGAACAGGAGGCAGTGGCCCGGCACCTGGCCCCGGCGGTCAACATGCTGGTCGAGGAGGCGCTGGCCCGAGCCAGAGCCACCCGGGAGGAACTGGAGGAGGCAAAACACCGCCCCCTGCCGGGAGCGCCGTGGTGGGTCTGGTGAACGAGGTACGAGAACGGGAGGGCGAGCAGAAGATCATGCCCTCTGGTCAGGACATTTCCGTCTGGCGTACCCAGGCCCCGGGACCATCGTCCCGGGCCAGATTCGCGGCAGATCGCCCCGTTTTCCTTCAAGCTCGTGTTCAGGGGATGGGAAAGAGTCAGGGATACCTTCGGGCTATGCCCTTGGGCAAGCACTCGGCTCCTTCGGTCTCAGCTACGCCAGGCCGCTTCGCTCCCGGTTGTGGGCCGGTACGCCCAGGAGACGGTGCGAATCCCTAGCTGATTGACCTGGAAGATCCGGCGCCATAGCATACGAGCCACACTCTGATGCCAGTGGAGGACGTCTCATGACCTCCAGGCCCATCGAGAACTGCTACTGGGTGGTGCCAGGGAAGCTCCTGGCCGGCGAATACCCCAGGAACTATGACGATGAATCATCCCCCAGAAAGGTGGCCGCCCTGACCGGCGCCGGGGTTTCCGCCTTCATCGACCTGACCGCAGAGGGGGACCTGCCCCCCTACGACCAGTGGCTGGGCGATGCAGTCCACCAGCGGTTCCACATCATCGACGGCTCCGTACCGGAATCCGCCGACCTGACCCGGGAGATCCTGGATGCAATCGACGGGCACATCGCCCAGGACCGGATGGTCTACGTCCACTGCATGGCAGGGATTGGCAGGACCGGGACCATCATCGGCTGCTGGCTGGCCCAGCACGGGACCCCAGGGCAGGACCCTCTTGAGGAACTGGAGGCCCTCTGGCAGTCCTGCCCCAAGTCCAGGGTGTGGAACTCCCCCGAGACCTGGGAGCAGGCGGAGTACGTCCTGAACTGGAGCGAAGGGCGATGACCAGTATCCACCACCCCCACCCTCGGGCAGTGACAGTGGCCCCACTTGTTTGAGCTCCATAACGGCTACGCAGTGATCGACCTGGAGATGGCCGGAGCCGATCCCCACACCGGCCTGATCATCGAGATGGCGGTCGGCGTTTTCCGCCCAGGGCAAAAGCTGGTCACGGACCGGGTGCTGGTGAAGATAGACCGGCCCATCCCAAAGAGCATCGTCCGGCTGACGGGCATAACTGACCGGGACCTGGCCTCGGGTGGAATCCCCATCGGCAATGCACTGGCCTGGTTCATGGAGAGGACCTCGGGGCTGCCCCTGGTCGGACACAATGTCCTGGAGTCGGACCGTCCCTACCTGGTGGAAGCCGCCCGCCGGCACCGCCAGGCCGTGGATGAAGGACTGTATCCCAGGCTGGTTAGCGACGAAGACCTGGACCTGGCCGCGGAGCGGTTCATCGACACCGCCGGACTCTACAAGGGATACCTCCTGGGTGAATACCCGCAGAAGGGGGAGAGCCACCGGGACTACGTTCAGCGGGTGAATGGCCTGGGCGCCTATGGGATCAGGACCGGGCTGACCGCCGCGTGCGAAGACCTGGGGATCCCCGCCTCCCGGATACGGGCGCACCGGGCCATGGGGGACGTGGTCCGGAACCGGTTCCTGTTCGAGAAGCTCCTGGAACTGAACCCGCCAGAATAGGCTGCTGGCATTCACGCTTCCCTTCCGCGCTTCCCTTCCAAAGGACTTCGGAATTTCTCAGACAAGGACTGGAATGGACGCCACAACCCATCACGAGGTGACACCCATGTGCACCGGGGGGAACCCGCCAGAGGGAAACTGGACTGGGGCGACTGCCCCGGCGTGGAACGCGACCCCGAACGGATGGCCGGAGCCTGGACCTTCGGCAACACCAGGCTGCCCCTCCACCCCATCTTCGAGAACCTGGCCGGCGGCGCCACCATCCCGGAGATAACCCGCCAATTCAGCGTCACCTGGGAGCAGATCAGGGCCGTCCTGAGCCACACCGGCCGGATGCTCGGACAGGACCTCCCCACCGGATAGAAGACCATTGAAGATACTGCTGGACCACAATGTGCCCCACGACCCTCCGCCTGCCCGGTGCTAACGCCAACGATGCCCGGGCGCCCAAGACCAACCCGCAGGAGATCAAGAATGGCCATTCCCACCGGGACACCAGATGAGACTGGGACACGGAAGGCTGTCTCCCATCCCCTGGACCCACTCACGGCTGACGAGATCAGGGAAGCATCAAGCATCCTCAGCGCTCGGCCCGGCCTTGGCCCCAAGGTGCGGTTCGAGACCATCGTACTCAAGGAACCGGACAAGGAGCAGGTCCTCAGCTTCCAGACAGACGTTCCCATCCGGCGGCAGGCGTTCCTGGTCATCCTGGACAACGAGGACGGGGCGACCTACGAAGCGTCGGTCTCCCTTGATGAGGGACGGGTCACCGGCTGGAAGCATGTCCCCGGGGTTCAGCCCCGGATCATGTTCGACGAGTTCTCCGAGTGCGAGGCTGCAGTCAGGGCCAGCCCCGAGTTCCGGGACGCTCTCCAAAAGCGCGGCATCACCGAGCCCGAGCTGGTCATGGTCGATCCCTGGTCGGCGGGTCATTACGAGTACGCCGAAGAGGAGGGGCGGCGACTGGCCCTGGCGCGCAGCTTCCTGCGGGCCAGTCCCACCGACAACGGCTACGCCCGCCCCATCGAGGGACTGAGCGTCCTGGTGGACCTCAACACCATGGAGGTGGTGCGGGTTGACGACTACGGCGTGGTCCCCCTCCCGCCGAACCCGGGGAACTACGCCGCCGAGTTTGTGGGAGGGTTTCGACAGGACCTCAAGCCCCTGGAGATCACCCAGCCGGAAGGGCCCAGCTTCACCGTGGACGGCCACAGCGTCACCTGGCAGAAGTGGCATTTGCGGATCGGCTTCACCCCCAGGGAGGGACTTGTTCTCCACACAGTCGGGTACGAGGACCAGGGAAGAGTCCGGCCCATCCTGTACCGGGCCGCCCTTTCCGACATGGTGGTGCCCTACGGCGAACCCGGCAAGGACCACTACCGGAAGAACGCCTTCGACGCCGGCGAGTACGGCATCGGCTCTCTGACCAACTCCCTGACCCTGGGCTGTGATTGCCTGGGGGAGATCCACTACTTCGATGCCGATCTGAACGACGGAAAGGGCGGGGCCTTCACCATACCCCACGCCGTCTGCATGCACGAGGAGGACTGCGGGATCCTCTGGAAGCACACGGACTGGCGTACCGGCCAGGTGGAGGTGCGGCGATCCCGGCGGTTGGTAGTTTCCAGCATCGCCACGGTGGGCAACTACGAGTACGGCTTCTTCTGGTACTTCTACCAGGACGGGACAATCCAGCTGGAGGTCAAGCTGACCGGAATAATCAACACGGCGGGCATAGCCCAGGGCGAGACGCCCAGGCACGGCACGCTGGTGGCCCCGGGGTTGAACGCCCATATCCACCAGCACTTCTTCAACTTCCGCCTGGACATGAGCGTGGACGGAGAACAGAACGCCGTTCACGAGGTGAACACGGTGGCGGAAGCCCCGGGGCCGGACAATCCCCACAAGAACGCCTTCTACGCCGAGGCCACACCTCTCACGACCGAACAGGAAGCCCAGAGGGTGGTTGACCCCATGAAGGGCCGCTACTGGGTGGTGACCAACCCATCGGTGAGGAACGCCCTGGGACAACCCGTGGCGTACAAGCTGATGCCCGGGGAGAACATCCTTCCCTTTGCCCACCCTGACGCCAGCATCATGCGCCGGGCCGGGTTCATGAACAAGCACCTGTGGGTCACTCCCTACTCACCTGAGGAGATGTCGGCGACCGGTCCCTATCCCAACCAGCACCCCGGCGGAGCAGGGCTGCCGGAATACACCAGGGACAACCGAAACGTGGAGAACACGGACGTGGTCCTCTGGTACACACTGGGCTACCACCATGTCCCCCGCCCGGAGGACTGGCCGATCTCCCCGGTGGCATGCTGCGGGTTCAGCCTCAAGCCGGTGGGCTTCTTCGATACGAACCCGGTCCTGGACGTGCCGCCCAGCGGCCACCACGACAGCGTATGCCATGCCTGACAAGCCGACTGATGCTTGAAAAGCGCAGCCCAGGACAGTGCCCCCTCCCACAATGGCAGGGGACCCCAGGGTACCCGGACTTGGAATTGTCGGAACGGAAGGTGCACGCCGAGGTACAGGGCCCCAGGTGTAGCGGTTCAGGCTGGAAGGTGCTCGAGACACTGGGATCGATGCTGGCAGAAAGGCTAGGGGGCTGGTCCCATCTCCGGCGGCGACAGCAGAACACGCTCATCAATACCAAGAGGCGGTGACCACTCCCCGATGCCAAGAGACCGGAGAGTGCTGAAGTCCATCGGTCTGATCCTTCTGGGGACCCTGGCAGTGATGCTGGCCCCAGCGATCTTCATCCTGCTGGCCATTGCTATTCTCAGGCACTTCACCTGAAAACACACCCAGGCCGTCATCTCTTCCTTCATCGCCCTAATCCGGGAAGGAAAGTTCCTGCGCCAGGACCCTGGACCCAGGGCCGCACTAGCGGTCCCATATCCCTCCACCCATAGGACACCTCCGGCAGCCACGCCCCGCCTATCTGGGACTGGTGGTCCCGAACATACCGGCCGCCCACGGCTTCGTAGAACCGGCGGGCCGGATGGTTCTCCGCCAGCACCCAGACGATCAGGGAGTTCGTGCCCTCCCCGATGAGCCACCGGGCCGTCGCCGCCATCAGCTTGAGGCCGATCCCCCGCCGCTGGCGCTCCGGAAGGAGATAAATCGCATAGAGTTCCCCGGAGTAATCCGGATCATCCTCCCGGTTCGGTCCGCCGGCGGCCCAGCCGACGACTTCTCCCTGGGTCTCAGCGACGAAGGAGACCAGGTCACCGAAGACGTTTTCCATGTTCCGGCGCTGCCGCTCGGCCCACTCCCCGACGTCGATGGCGTCCAGGAACTCATCCGGCACGATGCCACGATAGGCGCCAAGCCAGCTCTCGGCCCGCACCCGGGCTATGACGGCGGCGTCATCTATCTCTGCATGGCGGATCAAGACCTTCATCATGGACCTCAAGTGGCGCCGATTGTAGTCATCCTGGCAAGAGGTGACAATCAGCGGGCTGGGCGGCCAGATTAATAAGACTATGAAAATCCGGTCTATAGTTCTCGGCGATTTCGTCCTTTAGTGGTACATAGTTCGCGGTGTTTTTCAGGATCCCTCCACTGCTCTATGGGTCCTGCTGGAACCAGCAGCCGTCGTGCTCGTCCCGGAACAGGGTCGCCCCGCCGCCCCCGACCCACCCCACCCGGTAATAGGCCCTGGTCAGGGGTGAGGGCATCCACCACAGGTCGAAGCACCAGCGGTCCTCGACGCGGGACACCTCCCGCCACCGCCGCCCCAGCAGCACTGCCGCCGGTTCGCCCTCCGGTCCCTCCCGGACCGCCACCGGGGAAGGCAGGGACAGGGGCTTCAGGCCTCCCGCGCCGCAGTCATCCCAGGGGACCTGCATGGCCCGCATCTCCGGGGCTGGGTGCCAGGGGGCCACCTGCACCACCCGGTGCAGGACGGGCCGCCCGCCCATGCGGGCCTGGAGCTGCCGCTCCGCCTCGTCCAATCGCCGCTCCCGGTCTCCCCGCAGGTCGGGCAGCAGGTTCAGCTGCACGCCGGACTCCCCGGTGAGACCGGAGAGGGATAGGTAAACCTCCTCCACCGGCGCATTGGGATAGCCGGAATCAAACTGGCCCCGGAGAATCCGGGATGCCTCCCGCCAGCCGCCCACCGGCTGCTTGAAATGAAAGTTCCTCTCCCAGGACGGGGCCCGGTAGAGAGCGCACTCCAACGCGGCGCCGCCGGCGTAGCGGCCCCGCATCCGGGGCTCGGCGTAGGCCCGGCGGAGCAGGGCGTCCACCGCCGCCAGCAGGAGCTCCAGGGACGCCGAGGCGATGGGCAGGGCCGTGTGCTCGACGATGGTCTCCTCGTCGCACAGGGGCACCAGGGGATCATCGTCGACGCCCCGGGCCAGCTCCCAGGCCCGCAAGCCCTCCGGGCCGAAGCGGCTGGATAAGGATTCCACCGTCATGGCCGCCACGTCCCCCAGGGTGTGCAGCCCGAAGCCGCGCATCTTCGCGGTGACCCCCGGGGAAATGGGCAGCCGGTCCACCGGCTGGGGGGCCAGGAAACCGGCCACGTCGGGCGGGACCCGCACCGCCCCCAGGGGACGGCCGGTGCAGGCCGCGACGTAGGCGGGGAACTTGCCGCCGCCCACGCCGGCCCGGGGAGACAGGTCCTGGGCCACCGCGTTCAGCAGGGTGGTCACCAGGCGGGCCTCGCCGCCGTACAGGGATTCCAACCCGTCCAGGCCCACATAGGCCGTGCCCAGCTCCGCGCCCTCCACCCGGTCGCTGACTCCCTGCAGGGAGGCCAGCATCCGGCCGAACTCCCGGCGGTAGGAAGCCTCGTCCGCTTCCAGCACCACCCCGCCGGTCTGGCGGGACAGGGCCTGCTCCAGGGCCATTCCGGCAGCTACCCCCGACGCGGCGGGGAAATGGTCGACGACCAGGGGCCGTCCCGAGGCGCGGCCGGCGATGAGGACGGGTTGCTCCCGCAGGTCAGGCCGCCGCCGCATCTCCACGCTGGCTGGGAGGTGGGGGACGAGGATGCAGGCGATTCTCACGCCTCACGCTCCGTTGAAGGGATCCAGGACCAGCCAAGCTCGGTTAGCACAAGCCCCGGGCGGCCCCGGGAATCCGGGTGAGATACCCCCGGTTCACCAGGAGGCGCAGGTTGTACAGGGCCACCGAGGTGCCGCTCAGGCCACAGCCCGCCGCGATCTCCCGCAGCGTGGGCGGGCGGAATGGCGGCCCGTGTAATCCCGGACGAAGGCCAGGACCAGGGCTGGACGCGGCCTGAGCGGCGCTCCCACACGGTCGGCGGGGCGGGCCACCCCGCGGTCGGAGGCGATCCGCCGCACCCGGCAATCGGACAGGCCCGTGCGGCGGGAGATTTCCGCCACGGACAGGTCCTGTTCCAGCAGGCCGGCGATGACTTCCAGGGGAGCGTTAATTGGACTGCCGTGGTCAGGCTTGATTTTCGCGAGTTCGCGCTTCATTGACTATCCTCGGCGATCTGCCCTCTTCAGCGTTGCTCGCACATCGAGTGGCGCATTGCGGGTGTATAGCCGGATGACCGCCCCTGGGAGGCTGATGAGCCGTCGGGAAAGGCGCCGGGGAATGGTAGAGAACGTATGTTCGTAAGTCAATGCCGCACTGACACTGGCCGACGGGAATACACCGGGGCGACTCGACGGCGGCCGGCGCCCCCACGATATAATCCCTCCGTAATGGCGCGGCGGCGGATTCAACCTTCCGGTAGTCGAGCCCATCGCCACAGCCGAATGCCCGCTAGGCTCGTGACGGAGGTCGTCAGATGTATCAGCACATCCGGCCGGACGACGAGAGCGCCCTGCCCGATTTTGAAATAGACATGGCGGCTCTCCGACGGGACCTGGAGCACGAACTGGTGGAGACCCTGGATTACGTCGCCCACTCTAGGGACACACCCCATCAAGGCATAGGCGGATCTAGAGAAGCGGCCTTGGAGGAGTTGCGGAAGCTGGCGCCCGACGCGCAAGAGGTCCGGTGCTCGAGAATAAGGATCCGCGTCCCACGCCGGCCGCGGCGACAGGAGACAGAAGAAGGCCAATAGTATGGGGGGAGTAGAAGGAAAAGGAATGCCGGTCGGAGCAGGGACGCGGGGGTTCTGGGCGCAGGCTGGGCCGAGGAAGGGACGTTCGTGGTAGATGATCCGCACGCGGCGGCCGACCCGGGCTTGCTGCCCAACTCCCCTGGGGCGGCGTGAACTGCTGCGGCAAGTCTACCCATGGGGGCGCAGACTCCGGCGGATTCCTGGAGGAAGGATGGCACCCCGCTCCATACGGCGGGAATGCTGCACTACAATAAGGAGCAGCGGCAGCACCGCCACATGCAGATCGTAAAGCGGGAAAGATGAACCCGGCATACGCCCTTGAGCCCGCCGTCTTCCACTCGATGCGGGAGGCCCAGAAGCTCACGGACGAGCTGGAGGACAGCTTGTCGGACCGGAACCTGGGGTCCCCCAACGTGCGGCCGGAGTTGGTGGAAATCTTTTCCGAGATCGTGAACAACGCCGCCGAGCACGGGATGTCGGAAGCGGGCGCCCACGCCCACGTGCGGTTCATGCCCCACCGGAGGGGCAGCGCCTACGACGCGGTGATTGTGGACTCCGGCGCCGGTATCCGCGCCACCCTGATGCAAAACCCGAACCTTCCCCGGGTGGAAAACGACGCCCAGGCCATCGAGATGGCCACACGAGAGCTCTTCTCCGGAACCGGCGACCCGACCCGAGGCTTGGGGCTATGGATGATCGTCACCGAGATGCGGAAGCCAGGGCGCAAGCTCTGGATCCACTCGGGCACCGGGATTCTGACGATGTACGGGGACCAGGAGCCGGGGTTCCGGGAGATCGAGCGCCGCCGCGGCGTGATGGTGCGGCTGACGGTGCCGTGCTGAACTTGGGCCGAAGGGACAGAGCAAGGAGACGAACCCGAAAGCCCAGGTTCCTGGACCAGGCGACGGAAACGGCCGCCCAGCCCTGGGTGCGAGGAATCACCCTGGCTCAGCAGAAGCGCAGCTTGGAGTAGCTCCGGTGAACCGTATACAGCCTGTCCCTCAGTTCGGCAGGTACGCACCCTTGCTCCGTGTCCAACTCCAGGCGGTTCAGGTCCGGCAGGTCCCACACTTCCTGGGGCATCTCCCCGGTCAATTGGTTGGAGTATAGAAAGAGGGACTGCAGCCGAGTCAGGTTTCCCAACTCTGCCGGTACCGGTCCACCCAGCTGGTTAATGCTCAAGTTCAGGAACCGCAGGTCGGACAGGTTTCCCAACTCCGGAGGAATCTGCCCGGTCAATTGATTCCCCGTAAGACCCAAGAGCCTGAGGCGGGACAGGTTGGACAGTTCGGGAGGAATACTTCCGGGCTCGCTGAGGCCGCCGATGATCAGGTAGGTGAGGTGAGGCAGTTTGCCCAGCTCTTTGGGAATCCCGCCGGTCAAAGCGCTTGGACTCAATATGTACAACGTCCTCAGATACATCAAGTCGCCCAGTTCTGCCGGCAAATTTCCATTCGCCTCGAACAGAGTGATGCTGACCACGTAGCCGTTGTCGTCGGTCCTTACCCCACCCCACTCTCCCGGCGGCTTGTCGCTCAGCCAGTTCCGCTTAACGTCGCGTTTCCATTCCGCCCCGCCGGCATCTTCGAATAAAGCTGCCAAAGCCCTGAATTCGCGGTCAGCCTCTTCCTGCGAGATAGGGCCGCTGGCCGCCGAACAAATGGGAAGGTCTTCAGTGCCAGGCCTGGCCACGACCGCCCAATTCTTGGGTAGGCAACCCGACAGCGGATTGTTCTCAACCCGGGCGGATATCAGGTTCGGTAGCTGTCCCAGTCCCGCCGGAATCGTTCCCGACAACTGGTTGTCCTGGAGGTGGAGAAACGTCAGGTTGGAAAGCTGCCCCAATTCCGCGGGGATTTCTCCGGACAGCCTGCTTTCGGAAAACTGGAGGTACGTCAGGTTGGAAAGGTCGCCCAGTTCAGGGGGTATCTCCCCGGTGAGCTCGTCTCCTCTGATGCTGAGGAACTCCAGGTTGGAGAGCTTGCCCAACTCGGAAGGCAATTCTCCGATCCCTCGCATGCGCAGGGCTTGAAGCTTGGACAACCTGGCCAGCTCGGGTACAACCGGCACCCCCTCCGGAGCTTGCCTCAGGGTTCTGGGCCAAAGGTCAAGGGTCTTCACGTAACCGGATTGATCGAGCTGGATTCCAGGCCAGGTCCCGATGGCTCCCGGGTGCTCCTGCATCCCCATGGCACGGAAGACCACGGCCAGATTCTCCCGGTCCGGCTCCGGACAGGCGGTGATGGGATCGACGTTGACCTTCGCGTTGTAACCGCCGAGGTTTCCCCGATAGAAAAGCCACACGGGGACGCACCCGCTCAGTTGGTTCCCGCTGAGGTCCAGTTCGGTGAGATCGAGCAGGTTCGCAAACTCGGGGGGAATCTCGCCGGTCAGCCGGTTGTCGGGGAGAACGAGCTTGGTCACCCCTCCCTCTTGGCTGGCGGTCACTCCCTGCCACTGGTCCAGCGGCTCTTCGCTGAGCCACCGGCGGTTCAGCTTCCAGCTGTCGCCGCCGGTGGCGTGATAAAAGGCGGTCAGCGCGGCCCGGTCCCGTTCCCCGGGCGGCGGGGCCGGAGTCGGGGAGGGCGTGGGATCGGGTGCGGCTGGAGAGCCAGTTCCAGGCCCCGAGGCCCCGGTTTGCCCTGCCGATGCCGGAGCAGCGGCCATCGACCCGGGGTTTGGAGCCGCTGGTCGAGACGGCGACTGTTCTGCGGCGTCCGCTTCAGGATCATCCGGCTTCCGAGTTGGCGACGCCGGTGAAGATGCCCTGGGAGATTGGGGTTCCGAAGCGTTCGCCGGACGCTCGGTTCCGGTGGCCGAACCCGAGGTACCGACGGATGAAGCCGAGTCCTCGGGCGCCGCCGAGCCACCGCACGCCGCCCCCGCGGCCAGCAGGAACATTGCGAGGAGCACCGTTGAAAAGACCCACTTCGATGTACTGGGGAACAACATAAGGCTCATAACGACCCGTCCTCTCTCTCGGCAAGGGGGCACTCTTGAGCCGGATTCGCCTCTCCACCAACCCATTCCGAACTCAAGATGGCGTGCTTTGGTTGGTGCTCCGTTAGGTACGGGGTACGGGAACCCTTCGCCGAACCCATTCCGTAGGACCGGCAATCAATTGCCGGTGGGGACGTGGGCGGCCATAAGCGGGTTTGCCCGACCAACCCTGGAAAACCAATGCCCAAGGCGTACCGATTCGGTCAAACGGGCCTCGCCTTGGGCCATGCCGGTCCGAGTCGTCGCCCAGCCGGGGCAAACGGCTTTCCGGACCCAATCGGCACGAAGCTTCCTGGTGGTGCTTGGTTGTAAGGAGGAGAGGTGGCCAACAGAGGGAACCCCCTTGCGACTGCAGGATTTGGCTACTTGCCACAGCCGCCGAGCCCATGCGCAAACGTCGCAAGGAGGCATGATGCCTACCTGCAATGGTTTGCGCAGAACTCCCGGTAGGGGGTGGCTCTGGGCTGTGGCAACGCCAAATTACTGCAACGTCCGGGGCGTGTCAAGGAAGCCCGGTCCGAACATCCCCCGGGGGCGGGACGGGGCAGGCTTCCCAATTGTCGGGCCGGATCTGCCCGAACCGGCCCCTTTCGCAGGAGGACAAAGCCTGCCTCGGACCAACCGGTTCACAATTGGGGCAACCCAATTTCCCAGGAGGTGTCCCATGATGGACCTGCTGAAGCTCTCCCCCTTCCCCATCGACAACCTGGCGACGATTCTTCCGCCGCTGGAACCTCCGAGTTACGAGGCTCTGAAGGCCAGCATCAGCCGGCGCGGACTCCGGCATCCCATCGTCGTCTGGCAGGGCAAGATCATTGACGGGGTCCACCGGCTGATGGCGTACCTGGAACTTGGCATCGACCCCACGTTTCGCCACCTGGCGGATGATGACGACCCGACGGAGTACCTCGATGCCGAAGCCTTCCCCTACCGGGACATGGACTACGATGACCGGGTGAGGGCAGCCGACAAGCTTTCCCAGTGGTCCACCCGCGGGAGGCCTTCGGCGTCCGCGGAAAAATCGGGAAATTTCCCGATTATCACCCGCGAGAAAGCTGCCCAGCGGTTCAGGGTCAGTGTAAAGTCCATCTCCACCTACGCCAGGGTGACAGCGGAAGACGGCCCAGCATCGCCGGCGCTGCGCCAGGCGGTGGACGAGAAGCGGATAAAGTGCAGCGACGCCGCGAGGGTCCTGGACCGGCCTCATGAGGTTCAGGATAAGGCGGTCGGCCTGGTGGTCAATGGAAAGTTCCGGACAGTCAAACGGGCAGTCGAACAGGTGGAGCGTGACATAGCACAAAACGAGAACGCCAAAAAGCGGGAGGCGATCAGGTCCAGCCCCATTCGGGACGCGGTCACCCTCCACTCCGCCGCCGTTGAGGACCTCCACGGCCTGGTCCCCCAGGCCAGCGTGGACGCCATCATAACCAGGGTGGGCGCGACCAAGAACGTCTTTGCGTTTTGCCAGAACCTGTCGGCTTTCGCGGCCCACGCTCTGAAGGAAACGGGACTGCTGGCCGTGATCGGCGTCGGCCAGAACCTGAAGACCATGCTGGACGGGTTGTCCACCGATGGCCTGTCCTGGATCGACGAGTGGGGCCTTGAATTCGACGGTCCCCCATTAGCGGTTCCGGGGCTGAAGTACGACGTAAAGGTCTCCAGGCTCCCGGTGCTGGTCTTCGGCAAGAAGTCCTTCCGGCCGAATGGCCAGAACAACCGCATACAGGTCCCGGACGCGCCGGGACTCCCTACAGGGAGGGGTCGATCCAGAGCGTCCTTCGAAAAACTGATTGGCGTCTTCGCCCGTCCGGACCAGGTCATCTGCAACCCGGTGATGGCGGGGGAACACTGGCCGGCGCTGTTGTCCTGGGGGGCCGGGATGAAGTTCATCGGCGCCGATGCTTCGGAGACCCGGATCGCGGCGATCTGGGAAGCGCTCGACGATTCGGCAATAGAGATGGGGGTCGCCGGCACCTCTGAAGATGGAAACCTGTCTCAGGGAGAGTCTGCCTCAACCGAAGCCTGAACTGCTATGGTGGCGGCTGCGACATGGGGAATGTATGAATGAGGAGGCCGTCCGTGATACCCAGCGCATCCCCGGGTAGGGGATCAACATACTGGGGTTGGGGACGCCTCCCCGGAAGGGCGAGACTCGCAGTTGACACCCGTCCCGGACGCCGGTTAAGATCGTAGTGGCCCGGCGGTGCGCCAACACCCCGAGCCGTGGCGCCACCTGATGTGAGCAGGTAACGCGGGTGTCAGTATACACACGCCGACCCGCTCCTGACAGGGGCGGGTCGTTCCGGTTTAACGGAAGACCCGCTCCCGACGGGGCGGGGGCGCTCCCGTCAAAGGCGGGGGCGGGTTCCCTCCAGGCAGGTGCTGCAGCAACCCCAATCTTCACCTGGAGGTGTACCATGGACCGGATTCCCCTTGACCTTAACAGGCTGCTCCTCGACGAGGTGCCCGGGCCTCACCCCGACGGCGGCGTCAGCGGGGCCGTGGAGGTCGTCCTGCGCGACCACAAGGCCGCTCTGCTCGAGCTGTTTGCCGAGGCCCGGGCCAACGGACTCGTCTGCGTCGGGGCCCTCTACCGGCTCACCGACTCTGCCGTGCTCGAGGCCATGACCACCGTGGCGACCAGCGTCGTCGTGCAGAAGGAGAGGAATTGGTGGGCCGCCAACGACTCGGGGCCAAGGCCGGGCTGGAAGGACCTGCTCCGTTCGGATTACGACGCGGTGGCGGCGTCGGGCAAGCACAACGGCAATTTCCAGCGGCAGAATTTTCCCGAGCCCTTGGGCAGCCGGGGCCTGTTGGGAGGGCAGGATATTGCCGGCATCAGGTGCTTCGGACAGATCAACCACGCCGGTGGGGAGCAGCAAACCCCGATTCTGCACGAGAAATTCCTGGTTTTCGCCGAGCTGAACTTCATACCGGAGCCGGGCCCCCAGGATTCTCTGGGTGTCAATGGGGAGGTGGAGTGGAGACCAAGGTTCGTTTGGACCGGGTCCTACAATCCGACTCGATTGGCAAATAGATCCCTTGAGTCGACGTTGATCGTCCGGGACGAGCGAATCGCCACCCTGTTCCTCCACAAATGGGCCTGCATCATGGCCCTGAGCGAGCCCCTCGACTGGACCTCCGACTCGGTCCAGCCGGAGTGGGATGACCGGACCTAGCTGCGGAGTGCCTCCCACAGGGTCTCTGTGGGAGGCACCGGACTGGCGCGGCGGAAGAGGAATGGCCCTTGCTTCCGGAACGAGGACTGAGGGACCCGGCCATTCCGCCGCACCGGCCCACACCGACAGTCGGCAGACCCGTTCAACGAGGCCGGGGACGGCTCCGCCCCCTGGGCTGGGACAGGGGGAATCCGATGGTACCGGGAACAGAAGGATGTAAGGACCAGGACCAAGGCTGGCGGAACAAGCTGGGCGATGCCTGGGGGTTGGCCGCCCTCACCGCCGCCTTCGGCGCGGTCATGGCCTGCGGCTGCGCCGTCGCCGCCCTGGGTGCTTTCAGGGCGGGTATGCCGGTCCAGGCCTGGGCGCTCATCATCAATACCGGGGTATTCGCCCTGATGTTTCCTGGCGCCGTGCTGCTCCTGGAATTGAACCGGTTATGGGGGTTTGCCGGAATCGGCTTGGCCTTCGGAGTGTCGGGCGGCAGCGTCATCGGCGCATGGGCCTTCCAAAGCTTCATGGCCGGAGACCCAGCCATGGGGACCATGACCGCCGTCATGGCGGCAGCCGTTACCCTGGGGATGCCCGCCATGGCGGCCCTGTTCTGGAAGGTGACGCAGTGAACGCGGGACTTCGCCGATGGGCCGCAGTTTAGACCCGGGAGGGACGGGTTACTCCGGCGCCTGATCGCTGGAGTCATGCAGCCACACCATTCGCTGAAGATGCCCCTCCAACAGGTCCAGCCACTCCCACACATCTTGGAACGGAGCGTCGTCGGGTTCCCGCTCCATCATCATGATCGCCGCCGAATAGAAGAGCCCGGCAGGGACGAATTTCCTGCCCCGGAACCACGAGACCAGTCCCCGCCGTCCCTTGAACGGCGCTTCGCGTCGGGCCTCCACAGAATCGAGCCGGCGCCGTAAAAGCCGGAGTGTCTGCTGCCTGCGGCTCTCGTCCCAGTTCTCGCCCCGGAACGGAACTGATTCATGGAACTTCTCGACCAGCGTGAGTTCGATGTAATGAATCAAACCGCCAGCGATCCGGTAATGCTGCTCGTTCGTTACCGCGAGAGCCTGGCGCCAGACCGCCTTTTCATGATAACCCCACCACAGCTCGATGTCCCGCGCCCGCTCCTCGTCGGGAGACAATTTTGATGAAGGGGGAACCCTGGTGGGCTCCCGCACCGGCTCGCTGGGCTTCACCGGGTCCGGAACCGGTCCCCGCCCTTCGGGCCCATTAGCCCGGTCAGAAGCCGCGGACTGGTCGCGCTCCGGGAACGGCCCATCCGCCGGGGCACCGGTATCGGTTCCGGGGGTTGGCTCGCCGCCAATGACCTCGGGAATCGAATCGGCATCCTCCGCCGGGTGCTCCCCGGGATCCACCACCGCCGTTTCGTCGGCGGGGATGGGATCACTTTCTCCCCACCCACCGTCATCTTCATCCCGGGCCTCGGCAGCATCCGCGGGCGACTCAATGCCGAGTTTTTCGCGGAGGGATTCGGCATTCCCCTCTCCCAGGAGCTTCTTGACGTATTCCAGGTCACCCTGGGGATCGAACCCTTCGAAACGATTATCCACAGCATGCCTCTCCTTTACATTGCTTCAGTACACCGCCTGGGAATGCGCCCCGCTGGAGCCGTCATGCCCGGACCGGCAGCCGAGATCATCACCGGTCCAACCGGAACCTCAACCACGTCGAACTCCCAAGGCGCTTGCCGGCGCACCCGAGGCCCAGCGCCGAAGCGCCGGAAACTCCCGGGCCCGGCGCCGCGACCGTTGCGGCCGGCTCATGTTCTGGCACTCAACGGGCCCGGGAGGGCTCCGAAAAAACCTGCCCAATGTCACGACTGACAAGCACGGATTTGATATAGCCCCCGGGCCCTGGCTGTGAGCGGGGGTCTGTCCCTCCAATTCGAAAATTCACTGCCTGGATTGCACCTGAACCCCTCGTGGGGAGACCCGGCAACGGCGGAGCGAAACCCAGCGGTTTTCCCGAAAAATTCCCACGCTCCACGACCCGGAGCGTGGGAAAGGCCGGCTCGGAGCGAAAGCAGCCGGAAACCCGGCGCCAGGGCCCCGAAAATCTCCTGCCAACCGGCTGCTCAACTCCCGTGTGACCGGACCCGCGAAAATTCACTGTCTGCGCCTCCCTCCGGTCTTGCTGGTGAGGGTTGCCTCCCGGGCCACGATGGCGCTATCGGAGCACCGCCGGGTTCGGACCGGGATTCGGGTTGGGTGCATCGGGCTCCCCGAATCCCGGTGTATCTTGATCCCCTTGCCCCACGCCGGGGGAGTTGCGGCCTGACTGGCCGGCATGGGTTTACCCCAAGTCCCCATCGCCCAGGTTCGGGAAATCGCCGCCCCGTCAAAAGAGCGGGTACCCAAGCTGCCGTCCCACCGCTTGGATGAGGTCGTTCCGAGTGCCCAGGTTCGCCAGATGGAAAGGCGTCACCCGTTGACCCCGCCAGCGCCAGATGGGCCCGTCGGGGCGGTTCTTCATCACCTCGTCATAGGAGGCTGCCAAGAGGTTCAGATCATCGCCCAGACGAGCCACGCGGTCGGCGGCGTCCGGAGTGCCGGTTACGAACAGCACCGGGACCGGCTCTCCGATTTCGAACTGCACCACGCGATACGGCAACAGTTTGTCGCTTATCGCTTTGTCCTTCTTGGCGGAGAATTCCACCTCGACCGCGACAAACAAGACGGTGCCGTCACCGAGAGCGAGCACGCACCACAGGTCCGGCTTGATCTGAGTCAAATGGGGGTAGTTCACCACCATTCTCCTCCCGGTGAAGGGGGTCAGCCCCGCCTCCTGGAAGCGAATTGCGACATCGGTTGTCTTACGGTCGTGCCGCCGCTGCTGGGCCCGGTAGCGCCCATCTTCTTCGATGTACGTGGAAAAGCGCGACCGCGCCATCGGGATTGACTCCCGGTCCCGCCGGGCGATGAACTTGATGCCTCCGTCACCCAGGTAATATCCGCCCTCCAGCTCCCTCACCAGGTCATGCTGGGCCATGACGTCCAGCATCTTCCGAACCGTGTCCCGGCGGATCCTTGCGCCCCTGGCAACCTGGGTGATCAGGCTGCCTTGGTAGTCCTCCACCTTGGAGAAGACACGGGTGTTCTCCACCCCGTCCAGGGCCCCGCCGTGGGCGCTCTCCGCCAGCCACTCCGGGATCCCCTGGGGGGGCTGGGGCCGCCGGCCGGCCGGCTGCTCGGCCATCCGGAACAACCGCCTGGGGACCCCCGGCCGCATGACCTCCACGACCCGCCCGTCCGTGGTCACCACCGCCTTGGGGATGTGGGGGGCGTATTCCCGCTGGACCCGCAGGGCCGCCAGCCGGTCGGCGCACACGAAGACCGCGCCGGGCGGGATCACCGGGTACTCGGGGCTGGCCGGAGCGTCCCCGGATTGGAGGCCGAGGAAGAGGGAGGCCAAATCGGGGAGCGTCCCCGGTCCGTGCAGACGACCGTACCAGCAGTAGGGCACCGCCACCTCGTCGAGGTCTTCATTGACGTACTGCGTCACGACGTGTATCGAGTTCTTCCGGTCCGACGGATTGTGGCGCACCCAGTTGAACCTATACATCACGCAGCTTTCGTCGAAGGAGACCACGTCGGGCCTCTCGGGGTCGAGGCTCCGGGGATACTGGAGGGGAGCCGCCGCGGCGGAGCCCCACAGACGGGGGGACAGCCGGTAGGCCACTTCCAGAAACGGCACGAACCTGCTGATCCGTTCCAACCCATCCTTCATGACCTGCCACTCCAGGGGCCAGCCCAGGGTTTCCCGGACGCTGTTCACCCCCTTCGGTGTCAGATAGTAACGGGTCTGCCGTTTCCGCATGCTGCCGAGACGCACGGCCTCTACGTAACCCCCGTTGCGCAGGAATTCCAGAATTTCATAGAGCCGGGCCAGGATCAACACTTCGTGAACCAGCAGGTCGGTGGCGCTGGCGTATGGCTGCTGCCAGATCCACATCTTCACCAGGAGCTCTTCCCAGAACTGCCTTTGGAGGGGACCCAGCGTGCGGATCTCCTTCATCAGCCGGAGGTGGCGTAGGTAATCATGGGGCTGCATAACCGGACCTCCCGGAATAGGATTGGTTCCTGGGGTGGGTGGGACCGGCCGGCGGAGGGGATCCGGGTCCCCTCTGGGATCCCGGCCGGTATATCGGAGTTTGCATGGTTCCTGGACCTCCTGTTTGTTGTTTGATGGTTGAAGATGGGCCGGAGACCGGAGGTTGGGTTCCAAGCTGTGCAATCCCGCCATGGGATTGCACAGCATCGGACGGTTAGGTTAATGGAGGTTCTGTAGAGTGGCCCGGGGCAGTTCCTCTATCCACGCATCCAACTCGTCATTCAACCAACGGGCCGCCCTTGGGCCGGCCCTGACGGGCCGCGGGAACAAGCCTTTTTCGATCAAGTCGTAGATGGTGCCACGGGACAACCCGGTCACGTCCATTACCTCCCTGAGGGTGAGCAGGCGGCGTTTCGGTGCCGGACCGCCTACCTCGTGTCCTGTGGTCATGGGACTCTCACCTCCTCAACAACATTTGCTTCATCATCGAGAGAGGGTGCAAATGTCATGCGGCTCGCCGGGCGAGTTGCCCGCACTGTCGGGCAAAGGCAGGGTGCGCAGCCTCCGGTCCTGCCCGGGTCCCCGGCGTAACCGGGGGACTCGGTGTGGAGCGAAAGGCCGTGCGGCGCCCTGCGGGGCCGGCGGGTTCGGCGTGTGGAAAAAAGACCCTGGGGCGCGCTGACGGCGCCCGCGGGCTCAGTGTGGTGATGTAGGCCCTGGGGCGCCAATGGGGCCCTCAGGGTTGGCATTTCGGTAAAGACCCTGCGCCGCTCTGACGGCGGCAATGGGTTCAGTGTGGAGGTGAAGGCCGTGGGGCGTTCACGGGACCGGCGTCCATAGCGTTGGAACCATGGGCAAGCGCCAGTACCCGGGGCAGCCCTCAGGCTTGGTGGGGATGTCCTGACCAACAGACGCCCCGGGGCGGCCAGCGGTCCTTGTGTGGTGATTCCGGTCTCCTGGGGCTTCTCTGGGGGTGCCCGAAGACTCGGTATTAAGAAGTTTCAGTCCGGTGGTGCTGTCTCTCGAGACTGCAGCGACACCGTTCGGAATTTATCCGCCGGATGTGGACGGATGGTTCCTGTTCTGTCGATTCGAAACCGCTGGTCCATGCGTGTGCAGGCAGCAGCGGTCCGTGTTTTTAACGGGGTTCTGCTCTCCGGTGGCTGAAACGGGAACGAACTCCTATCTCTCAAGCACGTCGTGACCCTGGCGAAGCGCCTGGCGTCCGGGACGGTGCTCTACTTTTGGTGACCAACGACATCGCACTCCCGCACCTTGGGAACTACTTCGTTGGCAGGGGCCCAGCCTCGCCCCCTCATCTGCGAATTGTCGGTGCGACACCCTCCTCGAATGAAGTGCTTCAATCATATCGGGGCGGCCGGCGCCCGGTCAAGTCAATGCAGAAATGGGGGGTAGGGAAGGGGTTGGGGTGCTGCACATTCATGGAACACAACCCAAAAATAGGAAGCCAAAGGTGAGCTTGCCCTTCCGTTCTGTTGGAACCAGTCAGGCATCTCTTGAATGGCCGCTTTTCCACATGGCGGCGGAGGAACGTCGGGATTTTCTCATGGCAGGAATCTCGCGAAGCTTTCGCTTCTCGGCCACTGGTGCGCACCATGAAGGGTTCGGATCGACTTGCGGGCATCTAGTGACCTGAAGGGATGCCCCCCGCTGTGTGAGGCAGACGATGTTCTGGACGGTTCTTGCATGGAAGTGGGAGTGGCATCCAGAGGCCCCGGACAACCGTTGACAGAACCCTCACAGGCGGGGGAGAGCACTGAGAATTTGAGCACGGGATCCCCCTTGGTCTATAGAATCCCCCATAGACTGAGTCCATGGGGCTATTAGAATCAGCGCATTCCACAAACGGGTCGGCGCGGCGCCCCAAGGTCGGACAACATCCCTTATGTGGAGTTACCCGACCTACTGAAGTTCTTTCGGGATGCCTGACCTGCCCACTAGTGCCTAGGAACTGGCATAGCGTTGTCGAATCCGAATCCTCGGGCCCAACTTTGCGCTAGGAATTCTCTCAACAGGTCGGGTGGGAGGTGGCATAGTAAGGCTGAACCAGCCGGTGCCTATTGAGGGAGCGCAGGCAGATGGACCAGCCCACCTCTGCCGACCTGGAATACCAGGGGAAGAAGCACAAGACCCGCCGGGAGCTCTTCCTGGAACGCATAGAGGGTCTGATTCCCTGGCAACTGTGGAGGACAGCAACCGCCTATCACCAACCCCAAGCCCATCATGGCGATGCCGCGGGCGGCGGTCTGAGGACAATGCGCCGTCTGCCCAGCTTCGTATCCCTGGCTACTGGTGCGGGGGGTCCGCATCTGAACGATTCTTGGGTCGCCAGGCGATAATTCTCAGGGCGGGCAAAGTGCCCGCCCTGTAGTCGTTCTCAATGCCGCGTGACGCCTACCGCGTTTCTCAACCTCAGTTCCAGGTGATGGGCAGCGACTTCAACGACCGGAAGGTGATGCTGGGCTGGTATTCCAACTGGTCCTCGGTGGTATCCAGGTGCAGAGAATCGAACCGTTCGGCAAAGGCTCGGAAGGCCTCCTGACCCTCCACCCGCACCAGGGTGGCGCCCAGGCAGTGGTGAATACCGGCTCCGAAGGCCACGTGGGGATTGGGCCAGCGGGTTATGTCGAACCGGTCTGGGTCCTCAAACTTGCGCTGGTCCCGGTTTGCCGATGATATGAACCAGCGGATCCGATCATCCTTCCTGATCAGCTTCTCCCTCAACTCCACGTCCTCCGATGCGATGCGGGCGATGGACTTCACCGATGAATCGTGCCTCAGGCACTCCTCGGTGGCCGCCACATGCATCCCCTCCGGGTCGTTCCGAAGGAGGTCCCACTGGTCCGGGTTGCGCAGGAAGGACAGGATGCCGTTGCAAAGCAGGTTGATGGTGGTCTCGTGCCCGGCCAGCAGGAGCAGCGATGAATTGGAAATCACCTGGTCGCGGCTGAAGAAGCCGTCCCGCTCACCCTGGGCCAGCACCGAAATGAAGTCGCTCTCTGGATTGACGATGCGCTTCTCTACCAAGGGTGAAACGTAGTCGATCATTTCCCGGATTCCCTCGGAGAAATTCTGCATCCGCCAGGGTTCTCCCCGGCCCACGTAGAGCAGCTTTTCCGCCACCTCCCGGATGTAGGGCCGGTCCTGTTTGGGAACCCCCATCATCTCGGCAATTATCAGCAGGGGCAGGGGCGTGGCAAAATCGCGCATCACGTCCATGCTGCCCCGTTCTTCCGCCTCGTCCAACAGTTCCTTGATTACGTCCTTGACCATGGGCCGCCACTGCTCCATGGAGCGGGGCGTGAAATAGCCGTGGACCACCTTGCGCATATCCAGGTGGGCCGGCCGGTCGTGCTGAATGAACTGGCGGGACTGGTACTCTCGCACGAACTCGTAGAGCCCCAGGTCTGAGTCGTAGATAGTGGGATAGGGAGGCCGAGGATCGTTCTTGAAAACCGCCGAAGAGAACAGTTCGTTGTGACGGGTCAGCCACACCAGATCTTCGTGGCGGGTGATCACCCAGACTTCGTACAACTCGTTCCAGTGGACCGGATCCTCCTCCCGAAGCCGCCCGTAATAGGTATAGGGGTCGGCGATTGCCTCGTGGGTAAACATATCGTCGCTGATGGCAGTTACCATATCGTCACCTTCCCTTGAGTTGCCTCGTATTATAGCCCGGTTGAGGTGGACCCCGTTATTGGAGCGAACTAAACCAAAGCCAAGGCGAAATGTACATATTGCTAGACCGCACTATCGGTGCCCACCCGGTTTAGGCCTGAAGGTGCTATCAGGTGGCGTGGAGTCCCTTCGGTCATCGTCAATCTCCCCGAAAGGCACATCCTACCCTGGTGTTGGTTTGGCTACGTGATCTTACATTTGATGCACACCTGTGGAGTGTATAAAGCGGAACCAAGGAGGAGCACGGTGAACTCAAGCCGTGCTCTTCGGTGAACCTGTAGAAATTGTCCGGGAAGCCTGCGTTCGGGCTAGACGAACCAGCCCATGCCTTCCAAGTGGCCGCGCAGGAAGGCTATCTGGCCTCCGTGGACGATGTTGTCAAAGACCAGGACACCCATGATGGTCTCTTTCGGCTCGGGGTCCGAACCGGGCCTCAGGCTCATGGTCACGCTCAACTCCTCGTCGGTCACGGAGGACATATAGTCCCGGCAGCAGGCCTTCATGGCCTCGTAGTACCCTACCAGGACGTCTCTGGAGGGAAGCGGCCAGGCGGCCACGCGCGCCGCGTCCCAACCTTGGCCGGTCGTCTCCGGGTCGTCGCTCAGACCGAATTTCTCGCACCAACCGTCCTCTATCCATATCTGAGGCTTGCCTTGGAACCTGGTATTCATGAAGACGTCCACCACCCGGCTCATGTGGAAGAGGAGCCAACCGATGGAATTGTCGCTGTCGGATATCCGCCGGGCCAGTGTCTCATCACTCAGCCCATCTATGGCGCGGTCTACCATACCCCAGTTACGTTCCAGAGCATTTGATACTCCGGCGGAAACAGCCATGATTGCTCTCCAAAAGTTTCGTTGGTTTGCGGTTGCGGGGTTAATTGTAACAGCCCCAAAACTGGGATGGTAAGGTAGCGCCGACGATCAAGAGGAGACCTGCTGAGGTGGATCCCGTTATCTAGACAGGATCAGGGCCGAGTTAAGTGAGAGTGGGGAGTCCCGCTCCTAAACTGAGGGCAGCGGTCGCTGTCGTGAAGGAGCAGGAAATGTCGCAAGGACGCAGGAAACACAGCCCAGCTTTCAAGGCCAAGGTGGCGTTGGAGGCGCTTAAGGGCCAGGAGACGGTGGCCCAGCTGGCCGCCAGGTATGAGGTCCACCCAGGCCAGATTCAGGCCTGGAAGAAGGCTCTTGCGGAGGGCGCCTCCGGGGTCTTCAGCAACGGCAATGACCAGCAGTCGAAGAAGGACGCCACCCTGGTCGCGCGCCTGTACCAGGAGATCGGCCGACTGAAGGTGGAGCAGGATTTCTTGGCGGAGAGGTCCGATCCATGAGTCCGGCCAGGCGGCGGGAGATGGTGGACCGGGAGCATCCCTCCCTGTCCCTGGTGCGGCAGTGCGCGCTGCTGGGGGTGAGCCGTTCCAGCATCTACTACCGGCCCCGGGTTGCATCGCCAGAGGCTCTGTCCCTGATGGGCGAGATCGACCGGCAGTACCTGGAGACGCCCTTCTTTGGATCCAGGCGGATGAAGGCCTTGCTGGAGCGGCGGGGGATGCCGGTGAGCCGGAAGCGGGTGCAGCGGCTGATGCGGGCCATGGGACTGCGGGTCATCTACCGGCGGCCTGGCGCCAGCCGGAGGTCGCCGGAGCACCCCGTCTATCCCTACCTGCTGAGGAATGCCAGGATCACCCGGCCCAACCAGAGCCTGCCCCTGCGAAGGCAGGGGGGGAGCCAGTTCACCAGCCTGGAGTTCACCCAAGTGCTGCAGGACCGGGGCGTGATGATCAGCAGGGACGGCAAGAGAAGGTACCAGGACAACATCTTCGTGGAGCGGCTGTGGCGGACGATGAAGTACGAGGAGCAACTGTCTTAAGAGTCAAGACAAGCCAACGAATTCAGAGTTCGTATTTCGCCAAGGTGAGCAATGCTTGAGCATGGCGTTGAGGATGACCAGCAGCTTGCGCATGCAGGCTATGAGGGCCAGCTTCTTTGGCTTTCCGGCGGCCAAAAGCCGCTGGTAGAACTTCCCTGATGATGGGGTTGCAGCGGCTACCCACCAACGCTCCCATGTACAAGGCAGCGCGAACCCGGGCGCGTCCGCCCCAAACGGTCCGCTTACCTCTCAGGGTGCCGCTGTCCCGGTTGAAGGGAGCCACTCCCACCAGGGCGGCGATCTGCCGGCGGTCCAGCGTGCCCAGCTCCGGCAGATGAGCCAGCAGGGTGAGGGAAAGCTGCTCTCCTACCCCGGGGACTGACCGCAGCAGATCGTCCTTCTCACGCCATATGGGGCTGTGGCGGAGAATCTGCCTCAGGTTCTTGTCCAGGTCGTCCAACTCTTGCTTCAGCCAGCCGATAGGGGCCTCAATTCGGGGCCGGACGGCGACAGTGGCGGTTCCCAGGCGATTCTTCTCGGAGACCAGCATGGTCAGCACCTGGTGCCTTCGGGCAGCCAGGGAGTTAAGCACCTGGGTCTCGGCGTCTCGCAAAGGGCGCACGGGAGGCCGGACCGCCTCGGCGAAGTGAGCCAGGACCGCCGCGTCCAGAGCGTCGGTCTTGGCCAACGTCCCCGTGGCCCTGGCAAAGTCTCGAACCTGGCGCGGATTGACCACCACTACCGGCAGCGCCGCAGCAGCCAGGGAAGCCACCAGCGGCAGTTCCAATCCGCCCGTGGCCTCCAACAAAACCAGGGCGGGACCCAAATCCCCCATTTGGGAGATCAGTTTCTCGACCCCGGTCTCGTCGTAGGCTACGACCCATCTCTGTCCAGCAGGTCGGACAGCGACATCCACCTAGGTCTTTGAGACATCAATGCCTACGAATCTCGTTTCTCCTGCCATCTTTACCTCCTGTGTGAGCGTGGCTCGTCCTTGCACGATGCGGGCTCCGTGGGCCCAGGCAACTGTACGAGCTTTACTCGTGGTGGGTGCGGCGACACTAGCTCCTCGACGGTCTTCCATGACCAGGGTGTCATCGGTCTGCCGCACCCGGGTCCGCCTTGCTGAAGTGATTGTTACATCTAGACCAAGATACAAGGTGTACCTGAAGGCCTACGCCAGCGTCCTGGAGGCCCAGCGGGGGCTGGAAGACTACTTCCGGTTCTACAATGGGCTCAGGCCTCATCAGGCCCTGGGCTACCGGACTCCGGCCGAGGTGTTCCTCGGGGATCAGGAAGCCGTAGAAGGGGACTCTAGTGCAAGGAGGTGTTCACCGGAAAAGGGGACCCAAGCATTGGCAGGAGCGCCGGGATTCTCACTTAACTCGGCCTTAATTCTGTCCAAATAATGGGCTCTCCCGCAAATTTGGTGAAGGCGACCGAAATTCGGCGCGGGTGGCAAAGGCTTTAGGGGCTCACGGGTATGTGACCGATTAGTTCGGTCCCTATTTTCTCTTAAATGTCGGGCTTTTTCGGAATCATCACCGAAAGTGCGGAAGAGCCAAATAATGGCTTCCACCTCAGAGATCGACGCGTGGAAACTGTTCACAAAGAGTGTTGGGCGGAGCGAAATCAAGCCAAAGGTGGTATTTGAAGGAGATCTGCAACTCGCACAAAAGGTCTTGGAAACAGTGTCCATAATGGCCTAGACCTACAATATTACTTCATTACTTCCGATGAGCAGCTAATAACGGCCACTGCTAATCTGCGACTGTAGCACTAGTTGCGGTCATCGAAGCCGGACATCCCAATACCCTCTATATCACGGGGTTGGACTGGGGGAAGGTTCGGGCCTTCCTGTTCGTGGAGGGGCCCCGCGAGCAACTCGTCCGGGAACGGCAGCAGTCCACCGGGCATCATCATCGAAGCTAAGCCCCTGTTTGTGGGGTTGAGGACTTATATGAGGCAGTTGCAAGGAACGCGGAGGCCGAACCCCGCATGACGAAGGGCATGGCGATATTCACCACCAGCCGGGAGTGGTGGGTTTAGGACCTCAGCCGCAGGAGTGCACTTTCCGAGAAAAAGGTCGGATCCCATCGATGTCATGTAGGCCAATCTCATAGGCAGCCCGAAAATAGAACGAACTGCTGGACAGGAGGTCGTTTGGCTGAACCAATGCCCACGACACCACATCGCGCGCCCGACATCTGCCCAGTATGGCCCGAAGTCCGGGCAAACTCAGGAGAGAAGAATCCTCGGGAGCAACCGGCGTGACCGGTTGCTGGTACGCCGGGTGGATGTGGGATTGGAGACCTTGACCAGAGCACCGCCGCGCTGGAAGCTGATAGGTACCGTATGGAAACCCATTTCAGGGGGTCTTCCGCCGGGGTTGGGCTGCCGGGCGGAAACCCCGACGATACGAGGAAGTGTCCCGTCGGCAGTTCCGCGGTTTCGGGTGGGCGGAGAATATCGTGTGGAGGCTTATGACTGGGTCAAGTCAGCCACCGTTGCTGACCCGACACTTCAGGGGCCAAGCCGACCTGGTTTGGCCCATTATGGGTGGAAGGGCGCCACCTCATGGAGGAGAGGAGTCAAACGGAGCCTTAGCGGTGACACTGCCGATCCAGCAGGCGCGGGCCCGGGGCGTCGACTATGCCAGTCCGGGGCGAATTCCCGAATTCGCCCCGGACAATATCCTTGATTCAAATGTTGGGAATCCCGGAGGCGTCAAGATTGTCATCAAGGGTCCAGCCCAACTGCTGCATCCTAAAGGGAGGCGTCTCCTCTCGAAAATGCCAATGGGAATGGAACAACGAACCCATTCGGGAGATTTGAGCTATGAACCGTGGTGCCCACGTCCTCCAGATGGTTGCTCTGAAAGGCTTGCCTGCCCTCGTTTAAGTTGTCGGGTAAGCGGACGGAGGTCCCGCGGTACAGTAGCAGCGTGGGTGGATGTGGCACGGGCATCGGACTCGCGGCGATGAATGCCATCAGGATCGTCTGCGAGGAGCTAGGTCAGCATCCCACCAATCATGGCAGTAGCGTAAGCGATGAAGACAAGGAGTTGTGATCTATGGAAGAGTATAACTACGGACTTCACCACGCCAACCTAGGGCAATACACCGAGGCAATGGACGGGTTCAATCGGGCAATTGAACGTAACCCTGAATTAGCCGATGCTTACACCATGAGGGGGATCACCCTCGCGGCCATGGGTGAGTTTAGCTTGGCGTTAAAGGATTACACACGGGCCGTCGAACTTGAACCCGGATTAGGCAGGGCATACATGAATAGAGCGACTGCCCATTCTCAATTGGGAGAGCACCGCCGGGCCATTGAGGACTGCGACAGGGGTATCAGACTCGATCCTCGGGACGGCCTCGCTTACGGTGTAAGAGGAATGGCATACACCAACTTGGGCCAGCACCGCCGGGCCATTGACGACTTCAACCGCGCTATCGAGCTGGACCCTGACAACCCGGGGTACTACGAAGCAAGAGGCACCGCCTACAGCATCCTTGCCGAGCACTACCGGGCGATTGAGGACTTCAATCGGGCTATTGAATTGGACCCAGGCCGCGCCCCTGCCTATAACGGAAGGGGGATTGCCTACAATAATCTGGGCGAGCATTGGCGCGCGATTGAAGACTTCAACCGGGCCATCGAAATAGATCCCAGCCCATATACATACGTCAACCCGGGGACTGCGTATGGCTACTTGGGTGAACATTCCAGGGCGATGGAGGATTTTCAAAGGGCTCTGCTGCTGACTCAGGATGCGACGACTCGCGCCAAGATCATGTACAACATTTCACAGTTGAACGAATAGGAGCACTTACAAGTTCGACAACTTCCTCGACGGCCCCGCTGGAGAAATTGGGTCGCGGATATCCCCACGAGGGGAGGATGAACATGGCACGAAAACCCGGAAAGCTACCCTATTACTTCACCTCCGAGGAGGCCCCAGCCCTGATCGCCACGACTACATCCTATTAGATAATGATAGCCATGAGGGTGAAGCTCCGCACGGGCCTGGTGGGCGGAGAGTTCCTCTCCCCTAGGGCGGAGGACATCCAGTTCAACCGGGACCCGCCGATCATCTACCTCCAGCCGGTGGTAACGGGGAACAACAGCAAGCAGGGCAGGAAAGTCACCACACCCCCGGCTTGGTTGGTTCCTTAAGAAACCTAACCTCGATTCCCGCGAACCACAAGGGATTCCCTCACTTCGACATCAGTCGGCAGTGGGTCAGCAAGTCGATGAGGAATGCGGCCGTCGCGGCGGGATTGGATCCCCCGGGCCCATCCCCAGGCTCTCCAGCCCACCAACGGGCGGAACGCCGTGCTGAACGGCGTCCCGGCGCCTGTGCTACAGTTCAGGATGGGACATCGGTCCAGAGATGAGACGGATCGGTACGTTGAGCTCGCCAGCGGGCAGCATGACTGGATGAGGCGTGTCTGGGAGCATGAACAGGCACGGAACCTGCACCAACAAGGTAACCCAGGATCACACTGGAGGAGGTCAAATTCATGGAAAACGCAGAAGGGAACAGAGAACGGATCGAATTGGTTGTTCACGATCAAGGTGACCGGCCCCCTTTTGAAGCACCCAACGGGTGCTATTTCCTCATCTTCCCCGAGAACCAAGACAACCTCGCCAGCCGGGCCATCGCGGCCATCGTAGCAACGGCTCATGCAAATCCTGATTACGCTATTGAGTTACCCAAGAGCCGGGCGACGACAGCCGTCACGAAAGATGGGAAGGGGATGGTAGCTGTGTGGAGCGATGAGAGTTGGGCCTTAGCAGGCGAGACGAAGGAGTACTTGCAGACCCTCAGGGACGCAATCTTTCCCGGCCCGCGTCCGCTGAAAGAGCACGAGCTGCCCCCGGAGGCCGCAGCCTTGTGGAACGACATACTCCGGATGGCGATGGCCGCTAAGGTGAAGGGTTTGGCTGCGGATAATGAGCGGGGCTAAGACCTGCGCCATAAACCGGGCGACGGAACCCCGGCGATCTCTCGCCCTCCCGAGGGACCTCCACCGAGCCCGCATGGTTATCCAGCAGCGGCAGGACGAGACCTTCGCCGGCGGGGAGTCCCTCCAAGTCGCCGACCTAGGCCTGGACACCGCCGCCCTGGACGGGCCCGACCGGGTCGCCTCCCACTTCTGGCAGGGCGAGGAGTGCCGCGGCTCGGTGGAGCGCGGGCGGGGGAATGCCTAGCCAGAGAGGGACCGGCCCTGGTGGAAGGTCGGCGTCCCGGATAGCCAGGAAAAATCGGCGTGGTGGCCACTGACGGAGGCAGATCGCCATGGTTTTGGTCCAAGTGTCAACGCCAACTTAATATTGAGCGTTTTCGCTGTCGTTGTCCAGCGACTTGGTCAGTCTAAAAGTCCAAGGAAAATGTCAGTCAGAGCGATTGGCGGGTTGATGGGATGATGGCCTCCGGCCCCCGTTGTGTGGGCGGTTGGTCGGCTGAGTCAGAGAGCGAGCGTACTTCCGCACGGTGTTCCGGGAGACCCCAAGCTGGCGGGCGATCTCCCGCAAGGCGAGTCCTTGGACCCTGGCCTGCTGAACCGCCTTCCAGAGGGCCAACTGTCGGGGCGTAAGTTCCCTTCGCTTCGGAGGTTCGTTGGGGTTGTTCTCAACCGCCGGTTCCTCGACGACGGGGTCGGGCTCCAGGTTGGCCAGGTTCCGTAGCTGGGGTTGGCTGAGGCGATGGTTCCCCAGGCGTTTCACGATGCGGCTGATTTCGGGGTTGGGAGCCAGGCCTCCGTGGGCCGCCCGCAGGGCACCGGGACGGGGCGGAGCTGGCCGACTGGGGATGATCTCACCCTCGTGGCGCACCTAGAGGCGGCCCTCAGGGTGTTCCAGGACCTCCACTGTCACGCCCGCGTAGCTGGGACGCTCTGCGCTGCGCAGGAGTTGCAGGGTGCGCCACTGGTACTTGACCGTATTGTCCCGGGCTACCTTGCGAGGATGTTTGAAGCAGAGGACCTGATCCAAGGGTTGCTGGCAGGTCCTGGATCGGTAGGCCGACTCGGGCAGCTCGGCGGGTACGGCAAACTTGGCGTTGTAGCTGGGCAGAAAGTCCTGCAGCACGGGGTTGGCCTGGTCGATGGTGGCGGCGCCCACCAGCCTTAGCCCGAATCCACCGAAGGGATACGGCGGCGGTGGTCAGACGAGGGGTCAGGGGACGGGCAGGCGAGGACCTGATGCCGATGAAATGGACGATGCGGAGCGTGGCTGCCATGCCAGGGGGGTGTTGACCGCCTGTGGTAGCGGTGCTGGGAGCGATCTTCAGCGCAGACCGCAGGCGGAGACCGTCAGGGGTCCAGCCTGGCGCGGCTGGGCCAGGCGTTGAGTGGCCTGGTGGACAGGTCGAACGCCGAGGGCGGCGTCAGGAAGGGAGTGGTAGGGCGCGCAATCGTGCCAGGGCGCTGCTGAACTGGTTTTGCCAAGGCCAGGCCTGGGGGAGATACAAGGTGAGGCGGCGTGCTTTGCGGGTGAGCCGTCCGGCCAGGGAGAAGATGTGCTGTCTGAGTGTTTTGGTGGTAATCACCGCCCGCTCGGCCAGCCCGATGCGCGCGGTCCAACGGGCCAGATTATGGGCCAAGGCCTGGACGGCCAGCCAGGCGGCGTTGGCAGGAAAGCGGCCCGATGGTAGGTGGTTGAGGCCCACGCCGTACTTCAGGTCTCGGATGGCGTTCTCGACCTCGGCGTGGCGGCGATGATCGGCCTCCAGATCCAGGGTGTCGCCCTCGCGGTCGGTGATGAAAGCATGATAGCTGTAGCTGGTAAACAGCGCCAGTTGGGAGCCGGGTGTGGGCTTGACCCTCCGGACGATGAGCCGCACCGGCGCAGCGTCGGGCTCATTCTGGAAGGGAGTGTACGTGGTTTCGGCCACGTCGGCGGCACCCTCCATCCAGTAGGGGATGGGCGTCCAGTCTTCCTCGGGTATGGCCTCGATGATGTTCCGCACGCTTTGGTGCTGGCGAATGGTAATGGAGAAGCGGACCTTCATCTTCCGGCAGAGGGCGACGATGGCGTGGGTGTAGAAGCCGCTGTCAGCCCGCACGGTGAGTTGGCCTTCGGCTCCGGCGTAGCGCACTCGGCTCACCGTCTCCCGCAGGAAGTGGGCGGCGCCCCGAGCCGTGTTGGCCCGTCCCTGGCGCAGCCGGCACATCAGCAGGTCGGTGCCCGCGGCAATGGCGAGGAGCGGGTGATAGCCTCGCTGGCCGGTGTAGTTGTGCCAGCGGGCCCCCTCCTTTCCCAACCCGTAGGTCTCGCAGACGGTGGAATCAAGGTCAATGGTCAACGGATCATTGCCAGGTCCGGCCCCAGCCGCCCAAGCCCGGGCCAGCAACTGCCGGCTCACCCGATCCAGCTGACGCACGTGGCCCCACCGGAAACTCCGCAGGAAGGTCCCAAGGGTGGATGGCGCCTTGACCACGCAGCCCAGCACCTGTGCACTCCTGCCAGTACGTAGCGCATCGGCGTCGTCAATGCAGTCGCCACCGGCCAATGCCGACGCCACCAGGGTCAGCAACTTGTCTCCCGCATTCGCCCGACCCGGCGCATCTCCCAGGTCAAGGTGGTGATCCACCAGATCGCCCAGTCCCAGATGATGGGCCAGGGCGACCGGAAGCAGCAGTCCGGCATTGGCCACCAGGCGGTGGTCGTCGAAGGAGACATGGACGCGGTCGGTCTGCTCGCGCGGTAGCATCTTTTGGGTGCTCCTCATTTCGGGTCGGTTTTCTGTTTCAAAAACCATTATCCCCGAAGCCAGGAGCACTTTCTCATCCCATCACCATGACGCCACACTCATCATGTCGATGGATTGGGGTTAAGGAATGACGCTTGGAGCTTCGTGTCGCGGAGTGGTGAGGTGGAACCCTTCTCCTCGGCGTACTGGAAAGGTAATGCTCCCTGGGGCATAATAGTTGCACCTCGTTGGTGACGGTTTGGTGTTTGTGGTTACCATCATAACCGGCTTCGCAGTCGGCTCCAACGAGGTGTTCGTTTCTACTTAGGTGGTGGATTTGGGGCAACCACATACCTACTGGTGGACTCGGGAGACTCACACTAGTTAGAAGGAGTTTATACTATTATGGCAACCAATCAAGACACTGAATTGCAGGCAGAATTGGAGCGCACCCTCAATATGAGAGGATTCCGATATGGTCTACATGAATTTGTGGCCGCGGTAGGCGGGGTGGAGGCTCTAAGGGAGCACAACGAGAGGGTAAGCTATGACAAGGCCACCCTTTTAGACCCCCAAACAAAGGAGTTGATCCGAGTAGCAGTACAATCCACTGGTTTATACCCACTTCAAATCATTCAATGCCATATGCTAATGGCTCACAAGCATGGAGCGTCGCCTGAAAAGATTATGGAAGTAGCAAATATGGCAAGTGGTGCAGGCCGCATGTGGGCACTTGAGGCCTGGCGTCTCGCCTTTCGCCCTGACCTTCCAACTATCTTCCGTGTGGCTGCACTGGAAGAATCAAAGTAAACAAATTGAGCTCACTAATCTGAGGTGGAACCCATTATTTGGACAGGATCAGGGCTGAATTAAGTGAGAATCCCAACGCTCCTGCCAATGCTTGGATACCCTTTTCCGGTGAATACCTCCTTGCACCAGAGTCCCCTTCTACGGCTTCCTGCTCCCCATGGAACACCTCGGCGGGAGTCCGGTAGCCCAGGGCCTGATGGGGCCTGAGCCCATTGTAGAACCTGAAATAGTCTTCCAGCCCCCGCTGGGCCTCCAGGACGCTGGCGTAGGCTTTCAGGTACACCTCTTCGTACTTCACCGTCCGCCACAGCCGCTCCACGAAGATGTTGTCTTGGTACCGCCCCTTGCCGTCCATGCTGATCCTCACGCCCCGGTCCTGCAGCACTTCGGTGAACTCCAGGCTGGTGAACTGGCTCCCCTGGTCGGTATTGAACACCTCGGGCTGGCCCTTGGTCAGAGCCTCCTCCAGCGCCGCGGCGCAGAAGCCGGCCTCCAGGGTGTTGGACAGCCGCCAGGACACGACGTACCGGCTGTGCCAGTCCATCACCGCCACCAGGTACAGGAAGCCCCGGGCCATGGGCAGGTAGGTGATGTCCGCGGCCCACACCCCCGCCTACGCGGGGGCAGGCTCTGGTTGGGCCGGGTGATCCTGACATTTCTCAGCAGGTAGGGATAGACTCGTTGCTCCGGCGCTGGCCGGCTGGTGCTGGGACGGCGGTAGATGGCCCGCAGCCCCATGGCCCGCATCAGCCGCTGCACCCGCTTCCGGCTCACCGGCATCCCCTGCCGCTCCAGCCAGGCCTTCATCCGCCTGGACCCAAAGAAGGGCGTCTCCAGGTACTGCCGGTCGATCTCTCCCATCAGGGACAGGTCCTCTGGCGATGCAGCCCGGGGACGGTAGTAGATGCTGGAACGGCTGACGCCTAACAAAGCGCACTGGCGCACCAGGGACAGGGAGGGATGCTCCCGGTCCACCATCTGCCGCCGCCGGGCCGGACTCATGGACCGGACCTCTCCGCCAAGAAATCCCGCTCCACCTTCAGCCGGCCGATCTCCTGGTACAGGCGCGCGACCAGGGTGGCGTCCTTCTTCGACTGCTGGTCATTGCCGTTGCTGAAGACCCCGGAGGCGCCCTCCGCAAGAGCCTTCTTCCAGGCCTGAATCTGTCCGGGGTGGACCTCATACCTGGCGGCCAGTTGGGCCACCGTCTCCTGGCCCTTCAGCGCCTCCAACGCCACCTTGGCCTTGAAAGCTGGGCTGTGTTTCCTGCGTCCTTGCGACATTTCCTGCTCCTTCCGACAGCAACCGCTGCCCTCAGTTTAGGAGCGGGACTCTCACTTAGCCACTTGTCCGAAATTCCGGGTCCACCTCAATCCGAAGCTTTTGAGGGATTCGACGCAAGGCCATTCCTACTAAACTAATACCATGGTGAAAACTGCATTAAGTTAAACCACAGAGCCTGCTTCGGCAATCGGCAGTGTATTAGTTTGCGCAACCTAAAGGAGCAAAATCCTTCGTGACACCGGCGTAAGCCGGTGTCCAGGAAGGTACGTTCTGCACTGTTCCTTGGATTCCGGCGTTCGCCGGAATGACGGTGTTGACAGCGCTGCCCATTCCGGTGTCGATGTAGATTCCACTCTGGCTTTGGTTTAGGTCGCCCCGGACACCTTCCCCATTCCCCCATCGTTGGCCCTTGCATAGGTCAGGGTGACTTTCCCCCTGGCCAGTTGGTCCGGACATTTATGCTGGCCTTCGACACCCCAGCGGCCCAACTTCCCACCGCCATTGACAAAATGAACAACCTCTACGCCGACGAACTGGATGGATACCTGGAAGAGTGGTTGGGGAACTTCTCCAAAGCGGAGCTGCTGGCGAGGAGATAGATCCCTAGCCTGCCCCGGGCTTGACCGGGGGCTGACGCTTTGGGTTCCGGCCTTCGACGGAACGACGAGGGTAATGCCGAGGGCGTTCCTCCCTCGCAAAATCTGGTATGACTCATGCTGTGGGGGATTTCCCCAAAAATGCCCCTCCAACCGTGGTTAGCCGCAAATTCAAGCATCTGTACTCTCGAATCATGCCCAGGGCATCAGCAGTTCGTGCCGGCGAGTCAGTGAACGGCGGGCTGGGCCAAGAGCTTCAACAGTATCAAAAAGGTTAATAAAACCCAGCTGATTCGAACTATCGGAGAGAGAAGCTAAGCCCTGGTGGCCTCCTCTATGCGCAAGGCATCTCCAGGAGTCAGGCGCAGGTCAGCAGCGGCGGCGTTGGCTTCCAATTGGGCCACGCTGCGAGCGCCTGGAATTACTATCACCTGGGGATCGAGCAAGAGCCAGGCCAGCGCCACCTGGGCCGGTGTGACCCCGTAGTGTGCCCCCACCTGCCTCAGGGTCGCGACGACCGCCGGAGCCCGCCGCAAGTTATCGTCGTTGAAGATCCCAAAGTTTGCCCTCAGGTCCTGGGGTACGTTGCCGGAACCGTACTTACCACCCAGCAGCCCCTGCGCCAGAGGACTGAAAGCGATGACGATGCGACCCTCTTCGTGGGCGTGGGGAAGGAGATTCCGAGGCCGGCGGTCCAACAAATGGTACTGCACCTGGTTGGAGACTACCGGGCTACCCAGGGCAGCCTCGGCCTCTTGCCACTGGTTCAGGTCGAAGTTGCTCACTCCCACTTGCTGAACCTGGCCATCATCCATGAGGCGCCGGATGGCCCTCATGGTTCTGGCTAGGGGGACGCCCCCGTCCGGTGCATGAAGTTGGTACAGGTCTATGCTTTCTGTGTCCAGACGCCGAAGACTCTCTCTGGCAGCCTGCATAACCCGGTCTGGCCTGAGGGGTGGCGCTACTTTGGTGGCGATAATCGCTTCGTGGCGCCGTCCTCGTAAGGCCTCACCCAGAATCTCCTCCGAGCGCCCGTTACCGTAAACTTCGGCGGTATCGAAGAAGTTGATTCCCAACTCTAGCGCCCGATGGACGATACGTATAGCCTCGTCGTGATCCAGCTCTGTGCCCCAGCCCCAGCCGGCCTCGCCGAATTGCCAGGTCCCCAGTCCTATGGCCGAGACCTGCTGGGTGCCCATCATAACGTATTTCATAGCTCACAACTCGCTCGAAAGCGTAGACCGGACCAAGCCTAAACCAAAGCCAAGGTGGGATCTACATTTGTGGGGCGATGGAGATTGGCTTAGGCGCCACAGTGAAACTCTTCCGCCTGTACCTGGAGGAAGGTTTGGCACCGTCTCTTGACCTCCTCCATATGCGTATTTCACCTTGGTATCAGTTTAGTTTCTCCCGTCATCTCTTCGTCTCCTGCTACGCAGCTATTGAGGGGGTACCGTTTCCTACAAACCGTTACTCGGTAAAGTGGGTTGCATTACCGTTTAGTGTTCCCTAAATCTTCATTGGCGGCGGGAACGATTTACAATACCCATTTGGATTGAGCAAAACATAGCAAATTCGGGTTTCGATATCAATTATTAAATTAGCCTAGGCTATCAGTCTGCATTCCACGAAAAGCAATTATCACGCCCTGTTTCTTGCGAGTGGTGTCGAGTTCGGGAACATCTATCATGCAAGCTGAAGAGAATTACCAGAAGGCCAACATTTGGAACAGTGACGTAGACCGTCAAATTCAGGAAGGCAGCTATGCGAGACGCCATCTCCCGATCCCCAGATAAACGTCACCCTCCTCTACACCCCCCCTGGTAACGGCGGTTATACTGGGTCCAGCGGCGGCCACGCCAAGGGAACAGACGGCATAAGCCGAGACGGCCAGGTTGGTTCAGACCCTGCGGGAGAATGGGGAGTGTTGCCATACCTGTCTCTGGCTGGAGTTGACCTGTGCTATGAGGACACCGGCGGATCCGGGACCCCGGTAGTCTTCCTTCATGCCGCACCGGGACCTGCCATGGCTAGGCACATCAGCTGCCCGCCTTCATCGCCGCCGGCTACCGCGGCATCGCCTACGACCGGCGCACCTGGGGCCGATCCAGCCCCACATCCCCGGAACACCAGCCCGGGTTCGCCGGGGATGACCTGCATGCCCTGGTGGAGAGCCTGTCCCTGGAACCGGCCCACCTGGTGGCGACGGCGGCGGGAGGAATCACCGCCCTGGACTACGCCCTCACCCACCCGCAGAGGGTCCGCAGCCTGATTGCCGCCAACACCATCGGGGGTGTCCAGGACCAGTCCTACCTGGAAGTGCAGCGCCGGCTCCGTCCCTCCGAGATCCAAGAACTCCCGGTGGAGCTTCGGGAGCTCGGGCCCTCCTACCGGGGCACCAATCCCGAAGGGACCAGGCAGTGGCTGGAGATGGAACGGGCCAGCCGGCCCGGCGGGACAGTGCCCCCGCAGCCCCTCCGCCAGCCCATCACCTATGCCCGCCTGCAGAGCATGACAGTTCCCACCCTGGTGCTGTCGGGAGAGGCCGATCTGCTGTCGCCTCCGGCGCTGATGCTGATGCGGATGCTGGCGGCGAACATTCCAACCTCCCGGTTCGTCTCCCTGCCGGAGGCGGGGCACGCGGGATTCTGGGAAAGGCCCCAGGTCTGGAACGGCCTGGTCCTGGAGTTCATCGGCCAGCACTGAACCCGCGAAATTGGGAATGTCCAGGGGAGACATCGCGGCGATACTCCCCAACTCAAAGGAAGGGAGGCTGACCGATGGCAACGACAGTGGAGGGACTCATCAGGGCAGGCACCCTGGAGGAGATCAAGGAGCGCGGCTGCACCGTGGTCACCGGTGGGGGACACGCCATCGCGGTGTTCCATCACGATGGAGCAGCCTACGCGGTGGACAACCGGTGTCCCCACATGGGCTTTCCCCTGGACCGGGGCAGCGTCAGGGACGGCATCCTCACCTGCCACTGGCACCATGCCCGCTTCGACCTATCCAGCGGCGGCACCTTCAATCCCTTCGCCGACGACGTGCGCAGCTTCCCGGTGACCGTGGCGGACGGCGAGGTGTGGGTGGACCCGGAGCCCGCGCCCCGGGACGAGGGGAAACACTGGCGGCGGCGCCTGGAGGACGGGCTGGAGCACAACATCCGGCTGGTCATCGCCAAGTCGGTGCTGGGCATGGAGGGAACGGGCGCTGACTACCGGGAACCCCTGCGGATCGGTGCCAAGTTCGGCGCCACCTGCTCGGCCAACGGCTGGGGCGCCGCCATGAGCATCCTGACCTGCACCGCCAACATTCTGCCCAAGCTGCACGAGGAAGACCGCCCCAGGGCCCTCTACCAAGGCCTGCTGCATGTCGCCCGGGAGTGTGCCGGCAAGGCCCCCCGCTTCCCGGTGGAGCCGCTGCCCACCGGCGAGACCCGCCCGGAGGTCTTCTCCCGGTGGTTCCGGGACTTCATCGACGTGCGGGACGAGGAGGGAGCGGAGCGGTGTTTGACCACCGCCATTGCCCTGGGCTTTTCCAGGGACGACATCGCTGGCATGATCTTCGCCGCCGCCACGGACCACCTCTACCTCGACGGCGGGCACGTGGTGGACTTCGCCAACAAGGCCTTTGAGCTGCTGGACCACCTGGGCTGGGAGATGGCGGGACTGGTGCTGCCCAGCCTGGTGCACGGAATGGCCCGGGCCCGCCGCAGCCAGGAACTCAGCCAGTGGCGCCAGCCGGTGGACCTAGCCTCAATGGTCTGGCAGGCCAGGGAGGAACTGCCAAACCTGCTGGAGCAGGGCCGCAGAAGTTCCGGCACTTGGAACGGCGCTGAATCCCTGGCGACCGAGATCCTGGGAGACCGACCCGGTGAGATCATGGGGGCCATCAAGCGGGCCGTCGCCGATGGCGCCACCCCCCAGCAGCTGGGGTCAGCCGTAGCCCACGCGGCCTTCCTGCGGATGGCCCACTTCCACACCTCCAACGAATTCCGGGACTGGGACACGGTGCACAACACCCTCACCGCGGCCAATGCTCTGCATCAGGCCCTGCAGCGGACTCCGACCCCGGAGTTGCTGCGCGGGGTGTTCGACGTGGCCATGAGCGTGTACCTGGACCGCTTCCTCAACATGCCTCCGCAACGGCTCCCGGACGCCGCCGCCAGTCCTCTTCCCGCCGCAGAGCAGCTCGACCGGTTGCTGGAGATGGTGAACGTGCGGCAGCAGGTGGATGAATCGGCCCAGGCGGTGTCCGGCTATCTCGCCGGCGGCAGCGCTCCGGAAGGCCTGATGGCGACCCTGGGCCGGATGATGCTGCGGGAGGACGCCGACTTCCACTCCTTCCAGATCGTGGACGCCGCGTTGCGCCAGTTCGATTCGCGGGAGGGCGGCGAGTCCGGCCGTCAGGTGATGATCGGCCTGTCCCGCTACCTGGCCGCCCACTCCCCGACTCCCCGGGCCCAGGGACAGACCTACCAGATCGCCCTCCGGCTGCACCGAGGCGAAGAAATCTACCAGTGACGGTTCCGACCGTTGCAACTCAACGAAACTAACCGGGTGGATTGGGGCGCCGGGCAGGGCATCTCTACATGCACTGGACGGGTTCCGAGAAATTGGTTCGGGATCCTGCAAAAGCACTGGAACTAGCGTTGGCCATTAAGACGCTATTTGAGGAGACATCGGGGGAATCGAACGGCAAAATCATCTGGAAGACGATCGATCTACCTGTTCCAGAAACACCTAGGGGTCAACCCGACGTGATTGAACCGAGTTGCCCAGCCTGCTAAATGATGGTATATCTGTTGGTATATCATTGCCGCTTGATGTCTCAATACAGCCCATTGCACGCTTGAAGATTGTGGCAATTATGCGGACACTCCCTCCGCTTTCTTCAAATCCCAAGAGTTCCCCAGAAGCCCCATAAACCCTCATCTGAGCACAAATTGCCCCGCTTCTGGTCTTGTAAGTTCCCATAACGTCCCTTAAATCCCACACATCAGGTGGCAAATATTGTGGGATAAACTGGGGGTGGGAGATGGCTCAACTCACAACAGCCAGGGTTAAGGTTATCACCGAACTGGGCCATCGTCGCTGAGGGCCGGGACCCGGTGGCCGAGGAGCGGAGACTCGCCAAACCAACCTTCCGGGAAGCAGCCCATCAGGTCCACCAGGCCAACCTTCCACGCTGGCGCAACCCGAAGCACGCCGCCGCCTGGATTCGCACCCTGGAACGGCTCGCCTTCCCCGTATTCGGCAGCCTGCTGGTCGACCAGGTGACGCGGGCGGACGTCCTGTCTGTCCTGACTCCCATATGGAGCACCACTCCGGAGACCGCCTGTCGGGTGAGGCAGCGGATCCGGACCGTGATGAAATGGGCGATGGCCCATGGCTTCATCGAATACAACGTCGCCGGCGAGGTGATAGACGGCGCGTTGCCCCCCATGCCCCGGGTAAAGGAAAGCCTGAGGGCCCTCTTTTACCGGGAAGTCTCGGAGGCCTTCCAGATAGTGGAGTCGTGCCGGTCATCGGACAGCTCCAGGCTTTGTCTCATGTTCATCATATTGACGGCGGCAAGAAGTGGAGAAGCACGGAACGCGCTCTGGCACGAGATGGACCTGGAACAAGCCGTGTGGACCGTGCCCGGGGCGCGGATGAAAGGAGGGCTGGAGCATCGGGTTCCGTTGTCCAGGGCCGCTTTGGATGTGCTTTCGAGAGCGCGGGAAATCCACGATGGGTCGGAGTTGGTGTTCCCTGCTCCCAGGAAGCGTGGTGAACCCCTTTCCGACATGACGCTGACCAAGCTCCTGCGGGACACCCAGTTGGCCCACCTGACCACGGTCCACGGGTTCCGCAGCACCTTCAGGGACTGGGGCACTGAAATGGAAGCGGCGAGCGACCATGTTCTGGAACACGCCCTGGCGCATCGCCCGGGGAATGAGACCGAGAGAGCCTATGCCCGCAGCGACCGTCTGGGGCTTCGGCGTCCGGTGATGGAAGTGTGGGGTCCGGGACATGGCGACACTCAATCGACTTAACTGGGAGTGGGTTGTTGGGGGATATCGGTCGTCACACACTCGGACACATGAGGAACGGGCATCATGGCTGAGGATGGCCGACCATCGAAGGATCCCTTACTCTGCACCGGAGTTCGAATCCACTACGGTGGCTTGGCCCCCACTTTCCTTCTTGCTCATGCTTGCTCACGCAAGGGTTTGTTCGGCAACGGGCGGCTTCGCGCCACCTCGGCAGTCTGGAGTGGTTATGCTGAGCACCAAGAGGGTGATTACTTTACGCCGAACATCCAACCTTCGTGCGTTGCGGCCCAAGCAGGTGCAGCGTTGAGGGTCGCCCAGGGTTCTTTGTGGACATCAAACCAAGCCATTGCTGTGGCGGAAACCAGAGCATCCCGTTCTTGATCCGACCATTTGCCGCACTTGTCAACCAGAGTGGTACCAAAGACCCTTAGCAACCTTCGAACCGTGTTGCAGAGTTTGTGTTTGCGGCGCATTTTTTCGGCACGATTCAAAAAGAGGCGCGGATATATCTCAACCAACCCAGAGCGTTGTGGTTTGACGGCCACATCAAACGGCCAAATGGTTGCTTTCTGATTCTGCTGGATCCTGTGCAACAGCCGCATCCCTGCGAGCGAGCCCGTTCCTACATTCTGAGCGTAGTTGCACATAAAAACGGAAATGGGGCTACGTCCTGCAGCTTTCTTGGCTCGTTGATCGGTCTCCCGGAGGCGTGGTTCTTACTCCGCACCCGGGGGCACCCGATCAGATACATTATCGGGTTCTCCATCGGGTGCCCTGAAGCGGTAGTAGCCTCTATAAGGTGAACTTGGATCTATTTAGAATTTCTCGCCACAGAGCTCGCTGCCGTCTTTTTCTTCCGTTTCTTGCAAAATCGGTCCACTGTTTTCCACAAATCATGTACATCCGTTGGTGATGGATCCGAGCCTGGAAAGTACCCACCTTCCTCGCTGTACGGATACCTGAATGCGAAATCGAGACCAATGAGGATTCTGCCTTTGTCGACCTCGCGTTGCACATATCGGAGCACCGCCTCTCTGCTCCACATGTTCCATCCCGTGGCGCTCTGGTTGTCGGAACGTACTTGGCAATCTAGATTGCATCGGTCAGACGCTTATTAGCCCCAGACCAGTCTATCGCTATGTACTTTTCGAACTCCAACAGACGCTCCTTTACTCGCACGGTGGTCGCACACCCTACTTCACCTGCCTCCAGGGAAGCAGATCAGAATTAGGCCCCAGCGGGTCTGCGGCGACAAAGGGTACAGCAGCCGCAGGATTCGGGCATTGCTCAGGCGGAGGGGAATTCGCCACACCATCCCGCGGAAAACCGACGAACGGCGCACCGGTCCCTTCAACCGGGCCCGGTACCGGCAACGCAATCTGGTGGAGGGGACCATCAACCGGCTGGAGCAATTCCGCCGAATCGCCACCCGGTATGAGAAGAAGGCCGAGAACTATCTGGCAATGCTCCAAATCGGGTCGTTGCTACTCTGGTTATAGTTTGCAAACACGCCCCAGTTCGGATCCCCATTCAAACTTACGCACCACCAGACGGTACAGCCAGTTGACGGCGCCCAGTGACCTGTATATAGTCCTATCGCCGTAACCAACGTTATGTGCGGAGTAACATTAACAAGCAAACATCGCCCGAAGGTGGCCCGCCTAGGCGGGCCAAAGAGGGAAGCCGGTGAGAATCCGGCGCGGTCGCGCCACTGTAACTGGTAAGGCCGCTCTTTCCGCACCATTGCGGAGCCACTGGTCTGTTACGGACTGGGAAGGTTGGAGCGGGTGACCAATAGCCAGGAGCCAGGAGACCTGCCTTCGGGTGTGCCTTGAATACGCTTCGCGGAAGGGCGTAGGTAGCCGAACTTGTACAAAGCCCGACCGAAGAGGTCGGGCTTTGTTGTTGCGAGGTGAACAGTAATGGCCACGGCTGCACATCCTTTAGTCCGCAGTCTGCGGGAAGCTGGAGAGCTAGACTCCTACTTCGACATGCCAGTATCTAACGTTAACGAGAGTGGATGGAGCCCAGCCATCGCCCTGTTCCGGGCTGGCGATACCAGTTTGCGTGAGTTGGTGATGAGCTACGGGTACGCAAGATGGGGGACTACCAACAATCATGTTGCAGCCTCGGCCTTCATCATCGCCTACCTCACACGATTTATCTATCCGATGGTCGGCCAGTATGTACTGAGAAGGAGGGTCCCCAGAGTGGCTCTGGAAAATTTGGCCTTTCATCGTACCGATGGTCGTATCGACGCAACCGGACTGAGGCAACCGCAGTTCGCCGTCCTTCCCAATGACCCGGCGGCCGGCCACCCTGACGCTGAAGTCCTGCACAGCGAGACCGGCCTGTACCGGCAGCTCAAGGAGTGGGCCTTCAAGTCTAACGTGGAAATTGTGATCGGGTCTCTGTGTCGCTCCGTCCCCGCCAGCGTCAAGGTCTCCCAAAACGCGGTAGCTGCTTCCTGTGCCCAGGCCCTGCACCGGCTTTATAACCACGTGGAAGACAAAAGCCTGGTACTCAGGGATGCCGAGACCTTCTTTGAAGACCCGTCATCTCCGATTTACCGCCAAGTCAGTATGGAAGTCATTGAGCATGGAGAGAGGAGTGGGTTCTTCGCCAGGCGGGCCGGATGTTGCCTGGTCTGGCGCACCAGAGGGGACAATGGGTATTGCTCCAACTGCATCCTTCAGTCCAGAGAAGAACAGACCCGTCAGTTTACGGAGATGCTGGAGGGAATCAACTGATGGGAAGCCGATGGGACACTCATGAATGCCCGACAGATCAGATTTCTCCTCGGTAGAGGGCGACCGGTCTGCGTTGCACACGCTGAGGGAAGCCTTTTCCTAGAGTGCACGATCAAGTTTGGCGCCACCAAGGACGCGTCGACCAGCGCCCTCTGTCAGGGAGTAACAAAGTACCTGGACACATACTCTCGAAGGTCTTAGACCCAAAAAAACGTGATCCGGTGGCTTGCCCCATTTCCTGTACCAGCCGTAGTGCTAGTTTTGCGGGTCAATCAGCTGTTTCCGCCAGTGCGGCGAATTCCCTGGGGGACAGGTTGCCCAGAGCGCTGTGGGGCCTCTCCCCATTGTAGTGTTTCCGCCAGCTTTCCACCTTTTCCTCGGCGTCTTCCAGGGACAGGAACCAGTTCTCGTTCAAGCATTGCTGCCGGAACCTGCCGTTGAATGACTCGATGAAGGCGTTGTCTGTGGGCTTGCCGGGACGGCTGAAGTCCAGATCCACCCCGTTCAGGTAGGCCCACTGATCCAGCCGCTTCGACGTGAACTCGGGCCCATTGTCCACCCGGATGGTCCGGGACAGCCGGCGCTGCTCATTCAGCCGCTGCAGCACTTCCACCACCGCGTCCCCCTTGATACTGGCCCCGACCCGGATGGCCAGACTTTCACGGGTAAAGTTATCCCCTATCGTTAAGAGCCGGATCCGGCGCCCGTCAAAGAGCCCATTGCTCATGGAGTCCATGGACCAGCTCTCATCCACTCCCGCGGTCACCGGCCGTTCCATCCGTTTCTGGCACGATACGTGCCGCTTGGGCTTCTTCTTTCTCAGCATCAGGCCTTCCTGGCTGTACAGCCGGTAGACCCGCTTGTGGTTCACCCCCCAGCCCTCCCGCTGGAGGAGAATGTGGAGGCGGCGGTAACCGTAGCTCACCCGGGCCTGGGCCAGGTCCCTGATCTTCATCTTGAGTGCAGCCTGCTCATCTGCCACGCTTCTGTAGCGGTGGCTGGCCCGGGGCAGGGTCAACACCTGGCAGGCCCGGCGCTCGCTGACACGGTACTCTGCCTGGAGGTACTCTGCCCGGGGCCGCAGCTGAGCAGGCTTCAGGGCTTTTTTCTGAGCACGTCCTGGAGCATCTGCTTGTCCAGGATCAGGTCGGCCACCAGTTACTTCAGCTTGCGGTTCTCCTCCTCCAGGACCCGGAGCCGGCGCACCTCCGCCACCCCCATGCCCTGGAACCTCTTCTTCCAGCGGTAGAAGGTCTGCTCGCTGATGCCCATCTTGCCGCAGACCTCGGCCATCGGGGTGCCCTCCTCCGCCTGACGCAGCCCGACGGCCACTTGCTCGGGACTGTACCGGGACTTCTTCATGGGACGATCCTCCTCTCATATTGGTTTGGATCATCCCACAAAACTCGCACTCAGGCTGGCTCAGGATTCGGGGTCAGGTCACCTCACCGTCTCGCCCTCGCTGTTGACGAAGGTGAGGGCCGACTTGCGGCCGAAGGGCGGGTCGGTCAGCACCAGGTCGTAGTTGACGCCCGGATGGGCGAGAAGGTTGTCGTCCACAGTAATGTTGGTCTCGTCACCGCCCATGCCATGCAAGTAGAGGTTCATGGCGCAGAGCCGGGCGGCGCTGTCCACTATCTCCCAGCCGTGCAGACAAGCCCAGGCCCCGTCACCCCCTACGAGGAAGCAGGACTGCAGATAAACCCCGCTTGCCCGACCAATCAGGGGACGTTACCATGGACTCGTCCATCTTCCCAATTGGGCAGCGGTCCGTCTCCACTCGCCGGGCCGTTGTCTAATACCAGCGAAGCCGACCAGCATCTCCCGAACAGGCTGGACCTGCCATGCACAAGCGGATCCTTCTTGCCATCCTGGCCTTCCTGACGGCGGCCCTGGTGGCGTGCGGCAGCGCCGCCGAAGAACTCGCCCATTTCGGCGATGACTTCACGGAGTCCTCCGCGGCCCCCCAGTCAATCATGACCAAGGAGTCGGGAGCCACGGCGGCTCCAGCAGCCCAGCCACAGCCGACTCCGGCACCCGTCGCTGCCTCCGAGGCGGCTATGGTCCCTGCGGCCATGCCGGCTTCCGTGCCTGCCATGGCCATGTCTGACCAACTCATGGGTGAGCTTCCTATGTCCCTCGAGGAAGTACAGGCACGGGCGGCCGCCCAGGAACGGATCATCGTCCGGACCGTCCACATGTCCCTGATAGCAGCCGATGTGTCCCAGGCCATTGACCAGGTGACCGAGCTGGCCCAGGAGCTGGGCGGCTGGATGGTCACTACTGACCGCGGCTCCAGGCACCACGGGTTCGTGTCCATCCGGGTGCCGGCCCAACGGCTGGACGAAGCGGTGAAGCGGGTGAGGAAGTTGGCCTCCGAAGTCGTCTCCGAGTCCTCGACCAGCAAGGACGTAACCGACGAATACGTGGACAGCCAGTCCCATCTCAAGACCCTGAGGGCCACCGAGGAGTCCATCCTCCAGTTGCTGCAGAAGGCCGCCACCGTCGAGGAGGCCCTGGAGGTCCAGCGGGACCTGGTCGAGATCCAGGGCGAGATCGAGACCATCCTGGGTCGAATAAAGTTCCTGGAGCAGACCTCGGCCTTCTCCAAGATCAACGTGGAGCTCAGCCTGGCCCCGGTGGAAATGACCGTCGACGCCGGGCTGGACCGGACCTTCAGCGTGGGACAGGCCGCCCGGTTCCGGGCCCACTTCGTGCCGCCCGAGGGCATCGAGGACTTCTTCTTCACCTGGGACTTCGGCGACGGGACGGAACCAGTCACCGGCGCCGGGACCGCGCCCACCACCGAGCCGGGTCAGCGGGTCACCGCCACCGTCAACCACGTGTACCACGACGACCTGGACTCGCCCTACATCGTCCAACTGGAGATCAACGGGAGCGGGCCCAGCGGGCTGGTGGAGGGTTCGGACACCCTGATCGCCACCGTCACGGAGGTGCCCTCCCTGTCGGTGTTCGCGGGAGAGGGACGCGCGGTGGAGGAGGGCCAGGAGGAGGAGTACACCGGCTCCTTCACCCGCCCCGAGGGGCTGTGGGACCTGCAGTACCGCTGGACCTTCGGGGACGGATCCGCACCGGTGACCGGAGTCCCGGAGGAGGGCGTCACCAAGGCCACCGCCAGCCACACCTACCTGGACCACCGGCCCGAGCCCTACGTCGTCACCCTGACCGTGGACGCCCAGAGCGACGCCGGCCCCATCGAGGGGTCCAGCTCATTTCCTGTCCGTGTGAGAGAGGCCCGGGGGCTGATCATTGCCGGCTGGAGCGCCGGGGACACGGCCCGGACGGCCGTCCGGGCCCTGTCGGGGGTGATCCAGGCGGCGGGAACGCTGATCATCTGGGCCGCCATCTTCATCCCGGTCTGGCTGGTGCTGGGCGCTGCCTCATACGGTATCATCCGCCTGCGCCGTTACTGGAGGCAGCGGGACCGGGTCTCCGGAGACCCTTCCCAACCAGCAAGACCCGAGGGACCTGAGGCTGGCGCAGGGCCCCTCGGGGATCAGGGATAGCCCGTGTGGTGGAAAACTCCGTTGGAACGGATGTGACAAGACCTATGGTGTTCCCTGCGAGGAAGATCGTTGGCGAGTCGCCTTCTCCCCCGCCACCGGGAGCCTTATGCCACATTGACGGGGGTTGGGTACCAGTCTCAGGGCGTGGCGGCCTACCCGCCGCCGCCGCCGCCACCGCCGCCACCGCCACCGCCGCCACCGCCCCCACCGGCACCTCCACCGGCGGCACCACCGCCTCCACTGCTGGCTGCGGTCCCCCAAGCATCGGCAATGAGAAAACTGTGAAAGGCGTCCCGGCGAGGGTCCCGACTTCGTCCACCCGTTGTTGAGTCGGAGGTGAACCAGCTGGGAGCAAGGGCGTCCGTCCCTACCCACGGGTTCGTAACATCCAGGGCAATAGCGTAGGGCAACAGCAGGTCGGTGTAGTCATTGCCGGTGGCGGGAGAAAGTTTCGGCAGGGACCGCTTCAGCCCCCTCCAACGGCCTGTCTCGTCCGCGCCTTTCTCCGTGGGAGCCAACTTCCCTCTCCACGAGGGGTTGGCCATTTTCCAGTAGAGGAACATGAAGCCACCACCGGCGATGATGCTGAGTACTGCTGGGAGCGCCGGCCACAGCAAGTGGAACCACAGCGCAAGGCCCAAACCGGCTATGGCCGCCGCCAGGATCCAGAAGCCATGGGACCGCCAACTCCTTTGGTTTTCCCGCATCACTTCCAACGGTCTGCCGTCAAACAGGCCCTGGTCCTGCAGGAAGTTGTCGATCTGTTCCCCGAAGCGGTCCTTCAGCTCCAGCATTCGTCCTTTCAACTCGTCAACCGTGAGGGCCTGACCCGGCACCAGGTCCAACACCAGCCGTTCCCACTCGAATTGGGGGTCGCCGTGCTGGGACAGCTGGTAGTGGTATCGGCCCCCCCAACGACCACCAGTCATCTGAAGGGTGCCTCTCTGGCACATCTCCACCACCATCGTCAGAAACGTCCGGTCGGTTACTCGGCGGGATTCAAGCACAGAGACCGCCGCCGCCGGCAGGTCGCTGGGCGGCGCGGTAACGGGTTCGGTCAGTTTTGGATAACGGGGTCTGGGCCAAGTCCGTCTCCAGCGCCACCGAGACAGGGCCAGCAGCGCAACGAAGAGAAGGCAAAGACCGCCGAAGAACCAAGCGGCGACCGGCCTCTCCTCCTGCCGTTGAGGAGTTGCTACGTTCAGCAATCCGTGAGGGAAAGCAACTTGGACCTCCAGTTCCTGGCCCGGCGGCAACGGGGCATCCAGGGTAAACTCGACAGTACGCGGGTCCAGCCGGCGCGACGAAGCCGCGCCGCCGAAGCTCTGGTAATCGCTGATCTGACCCGCAACGGAGTCAGGAAGCTGTACCGTCACTGTGCCGTTGAGGATGGGAGCTTCCCGCTCCCCGAACAAGGCCTTCCAGTAGGCCTGGTCGCCGTCGTCGTCCAGACGCAGGCCGCCCACGACACGGTATTTCAGGACGAATGTCATTGTCTCCGGCGGGCGCAGCGGGCGGTGGGTCCAGCGAATCCAAAGCCGGCTGTTCTCGGCCCATGTGTCGAACCGGAGGCCGTGGCCGTCCTGCGACACCCGTACTGAATCAATGTCGCTCACCTTGTCCAAGGGGATATAGCGGAAACGTTCCCTGTTGTGCGGCCCGGTAAAGGCATAGGTGTGCGTTTCCGTGACCAGCATGTCTCCGTTGTCCTGGACATCAATGATTACGTCGATGGACTCCCAGTAGAACGGAACGTCACTTTGGGCCGTAGCTGTGGTAGAAACCAGGGTAATCAGCAGCGCAACAGCGACCATGACGGGAACGGCGAACCAAACACGTCGCATGATGACTCTCTCCTCTGGGCCCAGTCTAGGAACGGCGGCTCCCGCCCCTGCGGGTTTGGCCAGGGCCGCCGAAGCCCCTTTCTCTGTATTACACCGAGGGCCGGTCTAACGGACCTGCCGAAGCTGAGGCTCCGATAGGACCGCTCGGCCCCTTCAGAGCCACCACCACCTTCTTCTGGGAGCCTTCTGGCCGTCTGGGGATGCCTTGGGTGGACGGTATGGGCCTCTGTAGGAACGACCTGCCGTGTCCCTCTTTTCCCGGTAACCATCGAATAAGGTCAGGATGGGCTCGCCGTTTTCCATCACACCTGCGAATAGGCGAATCTCCGCACTCTCGTTGTACAGAAGCAGGAACGGCTGTTCGTGGTCATTCAGAGTCAAAACTAATCGGACATTGCCTTCGTGGTCGCGGAATCCTAACGTCGGTGTGCCGAACGTCTGGTGGGTTTTCAACTCGGCGGTGACATTTCCGCTGTCATCCACGAGTTGGAACAGCTTGGCTTGGACAACATCGGGTATTTCCTCCATTCGTTCTCCTCCTCTCGCATCGGTTTGGGTCATCCCACAAGACTCGCATTCCGGCTGCCAGTTTTCGGGGCAGGTCAGAACTGGAACCAGTTCTTCGGGCGGCAAGACCCCGGGAACCGGCTTTCTGGTTCGTAGAAGAGTAGCCAAATATCCCTATTGCGAGAGTATTATGTATGTCCTCTTATGTGTGAATAGTTGTATATTTCCGATTGGTCCGCTGTATAATCAAGCCGCAACACCCCGCGGCAACGCCCGCCCCCACTGAGTGGGTCCGGGACGTGGAGGAAGAAATGGACCAGTCAGACCTGCAGAACCGGGAGATCGAAGCGCTGCGGGAACGGCTGGCCCGCCTCAGCCAGGCCAGCCTGCGCATCAACGAGAGCCTGGAATTCGACACTGTGCTCCAGGGAGTGCTGGACTCCGCCCGGTCCCTGACCGGCGCCCGATACGGGGTGATGACGCTCCTGGACGATGGAGGACAGGTGCAGGACTTCCTGTCCTCCGGGATGACCGCCCAGGAGGCCCAACAACTGACCCTCACCCCGGACCGGTGGCAGCTCTTCGAAGCCCTGACCAATATCTCCGAACCCCTGCGGCTCCCCGATCTGGTGGAGCACGTCAGGGCTTTGGGCTTCACCGGGTTCAGTGTCCCCCTGCCGGTGGGGGTCTTACGCTTCATGGCGGCGCCCATGTTCCACCGGGACGCCCGGGTGGGGCACGTCTTCGTGGGCGACAAGGAGGGTGGGGAGGAGTTCACCCGGGCCGACGAGGAGACCCTGGTGATGTTCGCTTCGCAGGCGGCGCTGGTCATCGCCAATGCCCGCACCCACCGGGAGGAGCGGCGGGCCAGGGCCGACCTGGAAACCCTGGTCAATACCTCGCCGGTGGGCGTCGTGGTCTTCGACACCCAGACCGGGGAGATGGCGACAGTCAACCGGGAGGCCATGCGCATCGTGGACGGCCTGCGGGAGGAGGACCAGCCGGCGGAGGAACTGCTGGAGGTGATAACCTGCGTTCGCAGCGACGGAAGGGAGGTCTCCCTGCGGGAGTTCCCCCTGGCGGAGTTGCTCAGTTCGGGGGAGATGGTCAGGGCCGAGGAGATCGCCCTGCGGGTCCCCGACGGGCGGAGCGTCAGCGTCCTGCTCAATGCCACGCCGATCTACGGGGAGGACGGCCAGCTCGTGTCCTTCGTCGTGACCCTGCAGGACATGACGCCCCTGGAGGAGCAGGAGCGGCTGCGGGCCGAGTTTCTGGCCATGGTGAGCCACGAGCTCAGGACTCCCTTGGCGGCGGTGAAGGGGTCAATCACCACGCTGCTGGAGGCGGCCAACGAGCTGGACCCCGCCGAGATGACCCAGTTCTTCCACATCATCCGGGACCAGTCGGACCAGATGCGCTTCCTCATCGGCGACCTGCTGGACGTGGCCCGCATTGAGACGGGCACCCTGCCGGTGGTCCCGGAACCGACTGATCTGCAAACGCTGGTGGATGAGGCCGGGGCCAGGTTCCGGAGCGGGGAGGCTAGGAACACCCTGCACGTTGAGCTGGCGGAGGACCTGCCCCTGGTGATGGCCGACCGGCGGCGCATGGTGCAGGTGCTGGGCAATCTGCTCTCCAACGCCGCCGGGTATTCTCCTGAGGGGTCGCCGGTCCTGGTGAGCGCGGCCCGGGAGGGGGTCCACGTGGCGGTCTCCGTCGCCGACCGGGGCCGGGGAATACCGGCGGACCTGCTGCCGGAACTGTTCCGCAAGTTCTCCCGGAGGCACGGGGAGGACCCCTCGTCCGGCGTTGACGGCTCGGGCCTGGGCCTCGCCATCTGCAAGGGCATCGTCGAGGCCCACGGAGGCCGCATCCGTGCCGAGAGCGACGGCCCGGGCCTGGGAGCCCGGTTCACCTTCACTCTGCCCACGGTGGAGGAGGCCACCACCAGCACTCCCGCTCCGTCGTCCAGCGCCCGTTCCCGCCGGGCAACCCAGGGCCGGGTTCGCGTGCTGGCCGTGGACGACGATCCCCAGGCGCTGCGGTACATCCGGGACGTCCTCACCAGGGCGGGCTACGCCCCCATCGCAACCGGCGACCCGGCCGACGTGCCCCGCCTGATGGCGGAGGAGAAGCCCCACTTGGCGCTGCTGGACCTGGTGCTGCCGGGCAGCGACGGCATCCAGCTAATGAACGACATCCTCAAGACTGCCGATGTGCCGGTGATTTTCCTGTCAGCCTACGGCCAGGAGCAGACGGTGGCCCGGGCCTTCGACATGGGGGCGACGGACTACGTGGTCAAGCCATTTTCGCCCACGGAACTGGCGGCCCGGATCCGGGCCGCGCTGCGGAAGCGGCTGGACCCCTTCCTGGGGGAGCCGTCGGGAGCCTATGGTGGGGACGGCCTGAGAATCGACTTCGCCCAGCGCCGGGTGGCGGTGGACGGGGAGCCCGTCGATCTGACGGCCACGGAGTACGCGCTGCTCTACGAGCTGGCGGCGCACGCTCCCCGTGTGCTGACCCACTCCGTGCTGCTCCAGCGGGTCTGGGGTCCGGAAAGGGTGGGGGAGTCCTGGCTGGTGCGGGACGTGGTGAAGCGGCTGCGCCGCAAACTGGGGGATTCCGCCGGCAACCCGCGGTTCGTTGTCACCGAGCCTCGGGTCGGCTATCGGATGGCGGTGGGGGAGCAATGAGGCTTACCGCTGATCAAAGAGTCTCCAGACGTATAAGGCAGGAATCCGAACACTTCGGTGATCCTGCCGGGAAATTGACGAATGCTGTTTGAAGGCCTCTCCTTCACCGCCCTAGCTGACGGGGTTGGTTTCTCCTCCGGGGCCGGCGACATGCGCCAGTCGCTCCTGTCCTTGGGACTGCTGATCATAGTTGCCAAGCTGGCCGAGGGCGCTTTTCGCCGGTTGCACCTCAATTCCATTCTGGCCTACGCCTCGGCGGGCATCCTCCTGGGACCGGTGCTGCAGGTGCTGACCGGTTGGTCGGTGCAGCCAACGGGTCACATCGACCTGCTGCTCACCCTGGGGATCTTCATTTTCTTCTTCCTCATCGGATTGGACGAGATCGACATCTCCAGTTTCGTGGCGACCCTGAGGGGCCATTACTTCCTGGCCGCCATTGTCTCCGTGCTGTTCTCCCTGGGAGCGTCCGTGCTGGTCACCAGCGGTACCGTCCTGGACCTGGGGATGACCCTCTCTTTTGCGGAGGCGCTGGCCCTGGCGGGGATTCTCTCCATGAGCAGCCTGGGCATTGTGGCCAAGGTTCTGGCCGATGAGGGGCGGTTACGGGAACCCGTGGGGCTGCAGATATTCACCGTGGTGGTGATTGCCGAACTGCTCACTCTGCTGGTGATAGGGTTCAGCATTGGCGACCATACCGGCGAACTGTCGGTGACCGGCATCCTCTTCCTGATCGTGAAGATTGCAGCCTTCGCGGCCCTGGCCTGGCTCCTGTCGTCCCGGGTGCTGCCCCCGTTGGTGGGACTGCTGCAGCGGGTGATCCAGGTGCCCCAGCTTTCCCTGGGGCTGCTCCTGGGCACCCTGTTCCTGGTGGTGGACGCCGCCGAGCTCATGGGCCTGCACGGATCGCTGGGCGCTCTCCTCTTCGGCGCTTCCCTGTCAGGGCTGACCTACCAGGTGCGCTCGGAGATGATGCCGGGTCTGCGCAGCGTTGCCGAGGGGTTCTTTGTACCCCTGTTCTTTGCCTCCGCCGGCCTTTACTTCAGTTTTACCTTCGTTACCATGCCCTGGTGGACCATGGCGGTCCTCGCCCTGATCCCCATGATCGGCAATTTCCTGGGGGCATTCCTGGGGGCCTACCTATCCCGTCTGACGGTGCCCTATGCCGTGGCTTCAGGGCTGATGGGAAAGGGGGTAGCGGAGATCGCTCTGCTGCTGGTCCTCCGGGAGTCGGGGATCATCAACGAGGTGGTGTTCTCCTTCCTGGTCCTGGTGATGTTCTGTTACATCCTGTTGATGCCTTCGGTGATCAGCTTTGCGGCAGCCCGGGCCAGCCGGAACCAGGCCGCCTCGTCGGTACCGGATGACATTCCCCAAGGCATCATCCGTTTCGTCCTGCACGACATCAGGGTTGACGACATCCTGGACCGGCTGCGCCCCCATCCCCGCACCTTCATGTCGGTGCGTGCGTTCACGGCGGACTGGGCCACCCCCAACCAGCACGACTACGTGGTGCTGGATGATGATTCCGTGCCTGGAATTGTGTCTGTCGGGATGTTGCGCTACCTGCCGGAGGACGCCTGGTCGAGCACGACGCTGGGCCATCTGGTCCGGCCCGACCCTCCGGTGGCCTGGCTTGACGAGCACGTGGAAGACGTGCTGCAGCGCATGGCGGAGAACCATATCACCGCCATTCCGGTGGTTGACCGGGAATCCGGGAGCTTCTTGGGAGCCCTGACCAGCCGAGACGTACTGGAGCTGGTCTTGAACCGGGGGCGAGCGTAACTCCCACGCTTGAAACGGGACAGGCATCCCTGTTCACTGGACTCAGACAAGAGATGCCAGACGACAGGTTGTCGTGACGGCTTGGAGCCAGACCGGTTTCCTTGGTACACCGTTCCAATCCCGACTTGTGTGTTGATGAGGTGAGGTGGTGGTTGCTTGTAGGGACGAGTGGCGGAGGCAGCCCGGTGGACCGAGAGCATCGAGCGGGTACGCGAGCGCATTGCTGGCAGGTTCCCGCGGCCAGAGCCGCGCAAGCGGGCGCTGGAGTAATGGTCCACCCTCTTACTTTTCAGCGATCGGACCGGGCGATCAACCAAGCTCCCAAGCGAGCAACCGACCAGATCCGGGTGGTGGCGAACCAGGTACAGAGGACCACCGCCCCGACGCGAATGGGGTAAAGCAATGCCCAGACCAGCGTCACCTCTCCGGTCAGGGGTCCGTCGGAGGGAAACGTGTACCTGACCTCCCCGCCAGGGTCCCCCGCCATGGGGCTTCCCGAACCCCGTGGTTCAAGCAAGACCAATTGCGGACGGCTAGGTTCCTCCAACATGAGGGCGACCACCACCACTGCCGCGGCACCAACGCCCAGGCCCAGAGCCAAGCCCGCCAGTCTGCCCAGGCGTCCGTACCGCCAACCCGACACCAACCCGGATGCCGGCCCGGTGAGGAGGGCAGCAGCGAGGAGGACGACAAGGGCCACCAGCCGCACCTCGTTGATAGGCGTAAGGGAAATCATGCCAACTCCTCGGGGAACGTCATGTGGTTTCCCTATCGTTCATTTTCGGCCAGCATGGAGATTCCAGACCATGATAACGGGCTCCCCGGGCATTATGGAGGATGCTGGATTCTCCCCGAGAAAACCCAGGCAGCGTGGCCAGAAACTCAGGGCAATCGTGGGTCGGACTGCCGGAGTCTTGTGGCGGCCACCATGACCAAGAAGCCGGCTGCAAGGACTCCCAATGTGGCGGCGGCCTCGGTGTTGGTGATGATGTCGCTCGTGCAAAAGGCCCGACCAGCGCCACCTCCTCCGGTGATCCTGAATTCGCCGGGGCTCTGAGGGCCGGGGCGGGCCTCCCAGCGGGACTGTCCATCCGTTCCTATGGTCTGAGCCCAACACCTGGGCTCAGCGTCCTGGGCCAGCAGGAGGGTATGGAAACCGAAGCCCACCGTGGCGGCGATCAACAACCCCGCGGCCCCGGCGGGCAGGGCCGTTGCCCAAAGGCGGCGTGCCCCGGTCAGGCTTCTGAATGCTGCGAACCAGATCACGACGGTGGCGGGCAGGAAAACGAGGGTTGCCAGGGAGAAGGCCGAGAAGCTCGCAGCCAAGGAGAGCAGCCCGAGAGCCAGGAGGAGACCCCCGCGGACCCCGGGGTTTGGCGCCGCCCCGGCCATGAGGACCAGGACGTAGGGCGCCAGGTAGACCAGGGTGAAGGCAATGTGCCCGGGCAGTTGAGGGAGAGCCTCCGGTTCCTCGGACAGTGCGAACCTCAGAAATCCCAAAGCCAGTGCGGGAACGATGCCCAATATGCTCCCCGCCAGGGCTGCCCGAGTCCCGTAACCGGCGCTCCGGGCATCTTCCAAGCCCATTGCGTCCTTCAGCCGTTGCCAACCGGGGATCATGTGGAAAAACACCTCTCTGGAGCACCTGAACTTCCCAGGGGTATTCGCCAAGAAACGAAGCGCATAACTCAAACTTTCCTGATCACGTGCCAACTAACCCCCAACCTCCGGGACCCTGGGCCGGAGGGCCACCACGGTCACCAGCCCCGCCGTTTCCACCAGGAAGATCCAGAAGGCCGCGTCCACACCCCAGACGTAATCAGCCCTACTCCAGTAGAGCACTCCCAGGGAACTCCCCAGCCAGCCCATCCAGGTGACCACCAGGGCCTGCTTGGCGAAGTGCCGCGCCGGCAGGGACTCGGCCATCAGGACCCAGGGCAGGCTGACCAGGCCTCCCCGGCCCAGCGCCAGGATGAGCATGTCCGTCCCGTCACCCCCGGGGAGCCACAGGGACAGAACCGCCAGCAGGGAGACGACTACCAGGGCGATGAGCAACCAGCGCGCGGGAAGGAAGTCGGAGGCCATTCCCCAGACCAGGGCACCGGTCCCGCCGGCCAGGGCCACGAACTGGTACTCATACTCCGGTCCCGCGGCACCCCGCACCAACCCGGGGGGCACCAACCGGAGGTAGGGCGTTCCCAGGTTCATGATCATAGCCGCCACCAGGTAGATGCCCGCCACCCAGGCGATGTTCAGCTTGGCCCCTGGAACAGCCAAGGCCTCCCTGAGGGTCGGCCCCGGTCCGTAGTGGCCGGTGAACCAGCGGGGGAGAAGAGCAAGGAGCAGTATTCCACCTGCCAGGACCGGACCAACAATCCAGACGGTGGTTGGGACGGCTGACGCCCAGGGGCCGAGCCCAACCCCCAGATCTACGTTGAACACCAGGCCCAGAGCGCCGATCAACGCCCCCCGGAACCGGGTAGAACCCTTTACGGCGACCGCAAAGAAGACGAGGGATCCGACGAACGCGCCGCCAGCCCAGGCCAGGAACATGCCGCTGATGGCCAACCCGAAACCGCCCGGGAGAGCGGCCAGGAAGAGGCCCAGGGCCAGGACCCCCGCTCCCGCCACCATCATCCGGTGGGGCGGACGCCGGTCCATCCAGAAGGCCGCGGCTACCACGGACAGAGCTGCCAGGCTGCCGGCGATGTAGAGCAGACCCGCTTGCGGCGGTTTGAGGCTGAGACTATGGTCGGCAATCACGATCCAGACGGTTCCTGGATCACCCGCATCCAGCAACACGGCAGCGACCACCAACAGGAGGCCGAGTCTGAGGTCAGGGTGGAGGATGGAGAAAGGCATAGTCGCCATTGTAAACGTCCTAGCCAAGTGGCCCTATACGAAAGATGCTGGCGAACCGAGCATGAGGCGGAAACTGCAAAGCTACCCGACGACAGCAACGAGCAGGCCTCCCGGAACCACCCTAACGCCTGAACGTCCGAAAAGGCTGGTAAAGACAGAAGAAGGCTGCTCACGCAAAGGCAAGGCCAAAGATGGAAGCCAGAATCAGGCTGCTGATTCTTCGCGAGTGGCCGTTCCAGATCAGGGACACGAGAGGCGTCCCCATCCAATAGGCCAAGGAGGCGAAAGTAAGCCCTGCAACCGTCAGCCGACGGCGAATGACCTAACTGCGAGCATCGCTGGGAAACCTGCCCCCAAAAGAAGGAACGAACAACTCTTAGTGCCCTCTCCCCTGGACAGATCGATCGCCGTCAGGCACGCGGCTAGGGAGCCAGGAACCCCAGCACACGGGGTGAGACCAGCTCAACCACACCGACTCCCACTGCATCCGAGACCGGGGTCTCGCACGTGACGGTCAACACTGAACCGGTATCGTAGACCGTCACGGCGGATTCCCACGACTGGCAGAACTCCCGCACTGGCTTGTTCCGCTCCAGTTCCTCCAGGAAATGCTCCACCCTCTGGGGCAGCTGCGCCGCATCGAGCCCGGCCCATTCGGGGTGCGGGTAGTGGAGGACCAGATAGTTGGTAACGACCTCGGCTGTCCTGCCGTAGCCGGCGCCGAACAGGTCCCATTCCCGAAGGCTAACCCACTCAGCCGGCGGGTCGAAATCCACCGCACGGGCGGCCTTGGGTTCCAGTACCATCTTCCTGGGGAGGATTGCCGCCCTCAGGGGGTCGGAGAGCGCCGACGCAACCCGATAGAAGGATTCGGACTCGTCCAACGACGGTGATTGCCCTGCCCTGGCTTTGAGAACCTGGACCATGGGATCCGTATCCAGAGACACCACAAGCTCATCATCGGTCACGGATATTCGCAGGGCGCGGCTGTTGTAGATAGCCCGGTGAGCGGGGTTGCTGCGCCGGTCCCAGGCCGTGTGGAGGTCGATGGAGTGGAACTCATGGTTGCCTATCAAGTCAACCTGGTAGCCCAGTGCATCAAGGCGGTCTCGGACGAGGTCCGCGTCGAATTTACCCAGATGAACGCTGGTGTCGAAGTTCCAGGTGTACATCTCCCCGGTGGCAACTGACGCATCCACATCGAACTGGGAGAAACCGAATCCGTCGGCCCACTCCGGCGTCTGGCGCATGGTGCTGACAAGATGGGGGCCGTATATGCCTCCCAGGGCTTTCCGGTACTTCTCCCGTTGGGCCTCGGGCCGGGACCTCAGTTCCTCGAAAGACTCCGGGCTGGAAACGCCAGCCACCTCCAGGGCCTGGCGGAAATTGGAGAACCAGATCCCCTCACCCTCGAAGGAAAGGGGCAGCCAGGCAAGAGCTTGGTGCAACTCCGAGTCCTGATGGTCCGGACCGGAGCAACCGGACCATGCCCCGAATGCAAAGAGGCACGCCAGGGCGAGAAATCCCCGGCAACGAAGAGAACCGGAACCGATCAGCATCCCCCTCCAGCGCCGGCAAATGCCGGTTACCTCAAATCGTCCAGGTCTCTGACCAGGAACTGCAGCTCCCTGGTTCCAAACAGCCACGACCATAGGGAAGGGCCCTTGACTGTGATATCCCGCTCTTCGGTTCTCAGCACCGGACATGTGCCGATGAGCACCGAGTGGTGAAGCCCCTCGATGACGGCGGTGGAAAACGGCGAGCAGGAAAGGGTTGCCGGCACCTCCTCCGATTCTCCACGAGCCCCTGTGGGGTCATAGTAAAAACTGTTCCAACGCTTCTCAAGCTCCCCGGCATCCCGGGCGGCCGCAGCGGAGTCCGGGTAATACAGGGTCAGCACCGTCTCCTCCGCATCTCCCTGGACCCGGTAGCCGATCAGCGCCAGGCCGTAGGGAGAAAGCTGCCCCCAGCGGTCCGGTCCTGCCAGGTACCGGTCCAGCCGGGCCGCAGCCCTGGCCTTGACGGAGCCCCGGTCCGTCCGGTCGACAGACCTGGTATCGCCGGTGCCCCGGTCCAACCAGCCGACAGACCTGCCGGCGACTGTTTTCCAGTTCTCGACCACCCACCCGGGAGGCACAAACGCTCCTCCCACCATACCTTCTCCAACGGCCTCAACCAATGCCCGGTGCGGCGCACTCTCCAGCAGACTGGGGGATTGACCATGATGGACGCCGATGAGTTGCTCAATGATCCTGGTGGATGGCGCCGCCGCCAGCCGGTCGTCCAGGAAAGCAATACGGTTCAGTGGAAGGCCCAAGGGATGAGTCAACAAGCCCGGGGCGAAGTCCTCATCGAGCCGGTAGTAGACAGTCCCGGCGTAGTCTGCCTCCTTGTAATCGAGTGCCTGGAATTTCCCATCCACAACCTCACGATCGAAAGGAGCCTGAACCATCATGAAGGTGGGTGAATTGTTTCCATCTTGCCAGGACCATATGCTCAGATCGAACGCGAATAAATCCACCCCCACCAGGTCATTCATTCTCTGAATGCGGGAATTCAGGTGAGGGTGAAGCCGCAACCCTTCGTGGTACCGCTCTCTGGTCCGGTGATCCAGTTGGAACAAAACCTCGGCACTGACGGCCTCTTCCAGCCCGGTTGCTGCCCGAGACCTGTGGTAGTCGGCAAACTCCACCACCTGGCCGGAGAACTCAAGGGGGACTGAGCCCAAGGCCTCTGAGACTCGAGACTCCGGGCCAAGCCCCGTCGGGGTGGCCCGTGCCTGGGCAACCGTTGGGGCGGGGACTCTTGGCTTGACGCCCAAGACTGTCGGAACGGGTGCGCGGGTCGGTTCTGGGTCATCGGTTGTGCAACCGGTGAACAGTAAGGCCAGCAGCACCATTACAACGATGCAGCAGGAGAACCACCTGGCCATCGGGCTAATCATGGGTCACCTTCCGCGGAGATCGTGAAACGGGCTGGGTTGGAACGGCCAATGCTGGTCGGCCCGGGACGGAACCTCCGGTCCCGTAAGCGTCCTGGCCGGTGGCGTGCTCGGCTGAGTTGATTGCGTCGTGGCCCACGATGGATTCAGGACCGGGGTGTCCGGCTCGAACACTGGCGGTTGAGTTTCCGCCTGACTACGAAGGAAGCCACTACCATGAGCATCAACATGAGCAATTCGCTACCGATATCCAGGTATAGGCCCAGCTTGGTCCACTCCCCCGGGACCATGTCGGCCTGGACCGGAAGGCTGCGAAGGAATATTTCGCCGCGAGGAACTCGACCAGCGCTGCCAGACTGGGCCTGCCTGAATAGAACGGCATTTACGGAGTTGCGTCCTCTTCAGTCAGCCCCCTGGTCGCTGGATACGAGGGTCTAGCAGGTCCCTCAGGCCGTCGCCCAGCAGGTTGAACCCCAGCACCGCGACGAAGATGGACAACCCCGGCAAAAGCAACAGGCGGGGCGCGGTCTGCAAGTGCGGGCGGGCGTCGTTGAGCATCGCACCCCACTCCGGCGTGGGCGGCTGCGCCCCAAGCCCCAAAAAGTTAAGACCGGCGATTCCCAGGATGATCCAGCCGACATCGAGGGAGGCGATCACGATGATCGGGCCGAGGATGTTCGGCGCGATATGCCGGAGGATGATCCGCAAGTTGCTGGCCCCCGCGGCCCGTGCCGCCGTCACATACTCCATCTGTCGCGCCCCCAAGGTGATCCCGCGAATGATGCGGGCGTGGCCCACCCACCACACGGCGCCGGCTGCCAGCAGCACGTTGAACAGACCGGGACCCAGAGCTGCCGCCACCGCCAGCGCCAGGATCAACGAAGGGAACGCCAGTAGCAGGTCCACCACCCCCATCAACGCCGTGTCCAGCCAGCCGCCGTGGTATCCGGACAGTATCCCCACCGTCAAGCCGATGGTCATACTGAGGACCAGGGTTGCCGCGGCCGCCAGCAGGGTCATGCGCGCTCCGTGGATGATCCTGCTGAAGGTGTCCCGACCCAGATGGTCGGTGCCCAATAGGTGCTCCGTCGACGGAGAGAGCAGCCGCTCCGGCAGGTTGATCTCGGTTGGATCATCCAGCGGGAGCCAGGGCGCCAACAATCCCGCCAGCAGCAGGGACACCACCAGAAACAGCCCCAGCGTGGCTCCCGGCTCGCGCAGCAGCGCATTCCATTGGCGGCCATGGCGTGAGCCGCTGGTGGCGGGCCGGGCGAGAACGCGTCCCCCGGAATGCTCGGTATCGGCCGCCACCGTCCGTTACACCTCGTCCCGCTCGTAGCGCAGGCGCGGGTCGGCGATACGCAGGGCAACGTCGGCGGTCAGGTTGACCAACAGGACCACCACAGCGATGTAGGTCACGAACCCCTGTACCACGGGGTAGTCCCGGGTCATCACCGCGCCCACTATCAACTGACCCAAACCAGGCCAAATGAAGATGGTCTCAACTATAACGGCCCCGCTGAGCAGATAGCCGAGGTTCACTCCCGTGGCTCCTATGGCCGGCAACAGCGCGTTGCGGAGAGCGTGCCTGAAGGCGACGGACCGTTCGGACAGCCCCTTGGCTCGCGCCGTGCGGATGTAGTCCTGCCCCAGAGTCTCCAGCATGCTGGCACGTATCAGCCGCATCAACTGGGCCATCGGCGCAAGGGACAGTGCGATGGCCGGAAGCACGACCTGGGACAACGAACCGTAGCTCAGGGCCGGCAGCCACGACAGTTTCACTGCAAACAGGATGATCAATCCGTAGGCCAGGGCGTAGGACGGAGCCGCCGCTCCCACCAGCGCCGCCAGGCGCGCTACGACATCCTCGGCGCTGCCCCGTCGCCGAGCGGACAGGATGCCTACTGGCACGGCGACCAGCAGCGCCAGGGCCATGGCAGACACCGTGAGCAGGGCCGTCGGGACGGTGCGGCGCGCCAACTGAGCGGCCACCGGCTGCTCGGTCACGTAGGAGCGGCCCATGTCGCCCGACAACGCCCGGTACACCCAGCGGGCGTATTGCGCCGGAAGGGGAGCGTCCAGCCCCAGCTCGGCGCGCATGGCTGCCACTGCGGCCGGGCTGGGCGTCTGGGCTGGGTTGCGCTGGCGCAGGACATTCTCGGCGGGCTCTCCCGGCGCCAGATTCAGCAGCGCGAAGCTGACGGCCGAGATTCCCAGGAGCATCAGCGGCAGTGTGGCCAACCTTCGGACCAGGTATGCTCCCATGCCGGGGGCTTCTATCTGCGCCAGTCAGGCCTTTCCATCATCACTTGCTCAGTCCGACGCGGTGGTTGAAGAAATAGTAGCTGCTCGGGTGGGCCTCGAAATCAGTGACCCGGTCACTGACGCCGTACACATGATACACATGCGCCACCGGCAAAAATGCGGCCTCTTCAGTGACCACCGCCAGGGCCTCGCAGGCAATCTCCTTTCGGTCCTCCAGGTCGGATACCGAGACGGAGGGGGCGACTATATCCGCCAGGCGGGAAGCGTCGTAGTGTCCATAGTTGTTGCTCCCGCTGCCGCTGGCGTCACCCTTCAACCCGGCGAACTGGCTGATGTTGAACACCGGGTCTCCCCCGGCTTGCACAACCCCGTTGTACCAGCCGAAGAGGTCCCATGCCGGCTCCTTGACCACTGACCATTCGGTGATGAGCACTTCGGCCTTGATGCCCACGTCGGACAGCATCGCCTGGGCGGCCTCGGCCATGATGGGCAGCTGGAACCGCTCGGGATAACCACCGATAATAATCTCCAGCGGCTGACCTTCCTTGTCCAGGATTCCGTCGCCGTCGCTGTCGGCGTAACCGGCCTGGGCCAGCAAATCGCGGGCTTCGTCAGGATCGTAGCCCGGCGCGCTCACGCCGGGGCAGGATGCCAGGACTTCCGGCAGCAGCAGTTCAGCGAAGGACCCGGAACCGGCAGGGGTGACCAGTCCGGCGATGCTTTCCCGGTCAATGGCGTGGGCCACCGCCCGGCGCACCAGGGGATCGGCCAGCGTACCGCGCTCGAAATTAACCCACCACAGGACCAGGGAGGTGCCGATGCCGGCGGTTTGGGCCAGTGTGCCCGGGTGGTCGTTGATCGCCCGGGCACCATTGGGTGACACGTTGATGGCAACGTCGATGTCCCCGGCCTGGAGGGCCAGCTCCCGGCTGTTGGTGTCGGGAATGGCGACGTGATCGATGCCGGCCAGGGGAGGAGTTCCACCCCAGTAGTCGTCGTTGGCCACGCTGTAAAGGTATTCCTTCTGGACGTACTCGATGGGAATGTACGGCCCCGTCAGGGCGCGGGCAGCAATAAAATTGCCCTCGCCGGCTGCATCCACCGCCGCCGCGTCGGTGATGGCAAGGGCCGGCGTGATCAAAAGGCCCGGCAGGGTGGGTTGCGGCGCCATCGTTTTGATGGTGAGGGTTTGCTCGTCCTCGACCGTTATGATGTCAATAGACAGTATATCGGCCGAAGCTGGCGACAATCGGATAGCCCTCTCCAGGGAAGCCTTGACCGCTTGAGCATCCATCACGTTCCCGTTGTGGAACTTGACTCCCTTGCGGATTCCGATCCTCCAGGTCAAGGGGTCCACTTGAGTAGCCTCAGTCGCCAGCCATGGTTCGGGACTGAGGGTGGTTCCTGACAGCCGGAACAAGTTTTCGGACATTCCCGATTGGTTGGCGACCCAGCCGCTCTCCACCGGGTCCAGGGGACTGTCGAGCCAGATGACGCCGGCGTTCAGGATGGGACGGTCCCCATCATCAGTCGCTGCCGCCTCTTGCTCGGCGGCCGGGGACGCCGGTTGTTCCGACGCCCCGGTCGCTGGCGACGGTTCCTGCGGAACCGCGTTGGCCGCCGGGACCGCTGGCGTATCGGCGGCAGAAATTGGCGGGCCGTCTTCGGTGGTGGCGGCTGGTTCGGCGGGGTCGGGTGCGACATCAGGTTGCTGTGCGCCGGCGCAGGCCAAGGTCCACAGGGTGATGATCACCAGGATCACGCTGAAGAATCGTCCGGTAGGTCTCATTGTGCTGCTCCTTTCCCACTGTGTGTCGACCGGATTTCCGTCCTTGTTGGGAAATGAGTGACGCCGGGACCATTCTGGGCCTGCCGGACGGGCGAGTCTCGACTGAGGCAACAAAAAACCCCGGCATCTACTCTGCCGGGGTGCGATTTGCTCTCTAGCCTCGCGATCTCCTGCCATATGCCGCCGGAGATCCGATGGGCCTATCTCTGTTTGGCGCAGAGTAGTGCTCCACCTTCCTGGGCAGGTCTCCTGGCTCATGGATCATCGTCAGGCCCACACCTTCCCATCCACCGGAGTGAACAGTGGTTTTCGTTGGCCGACTCCCCGCATACAGTGGCGCAACCGCGGCGGATTCACACCGCCTTCCCTATTAAACCGTGCTGGTGCCCCGGGGGTGCCATTCAGTTGTTAATGGACATTCAGTACCACGAAACTATAGTCCAGAGTGTAGGGGTTGTCAAATGGTGGCGTTGGGGCCACATCTAAGCTAACCTGTAACTTCGGACTCATTTTTTGTGTCATTAAATTTTGCAAAACGATCCTCCGGATGTGTTTCGATGGACAAATCCCGGTGTCTGGGTTCGGGACAACAGGCGTGACAGTTCGATGGGTCCACGGAAAATCAGCCGCTGCCCGCACTGTGGCGCAGCCTCGCACCTACGCCGTCAATTGCTCAACTCCGTCAACTGGCGCAACCAGGTGCGGAACAACCCGGCGCTTACGCAGTCAATTCGGCCCTTTGTTCGTCCTGCTCGCCAAACCGTCACGCCGCCCCGCGCGTCCAGCGCGGCAAGCGCGCCCCCGTCAGGCCGCCAGTACAATTCGGACACTGCGCCCGCCACAACCGCGGCCCCTAGCGGGGCGCCTTTTCCATCTCTCTGCAGCGACCACACAACCACGGCGCCTTCCCTGCCCCCCGACGCCAGGCGCATCGCACCGGGAGCGAAGGAAAGGGTCGTGACCGGTTGAACATGAAACTCCAGAACGCCGGGCTCCGTGCCTTCGGGACCCCCCTTCTGGAAGCTCCAGACCGTCACCGCCTCCCCTCCGCCAGTTGCCAAAAGGGTGGCAGTGTCATCGAAAGCGAGGGCCGACGGTTTCACAGGATATCCAAACATCTCGGAGTCCTGCTCCGTGGAGCGACGCCAGAAGTGCACCGAGTTGTCCTGGCTGCCGCAGGCCACGATACCCCCGTCCGAGGTCAGTACCATTGACACCAGGGACCCCTGCCACTCCAGCTTCTGGTTAAGCTGGCCAGTGGACGCGTCGAAGAACATCACTCGACCGTAACAGGCCGTCGCCAGCTCTCCCGCCCTCGACCAGGCGATCGCGCTGACCGTGCTGGGATGATCCTCAGATCGCCAAACTTCCCCACCGTCCTCACCATATACACAAACCTGCCGCGAGCAGGAGGCCGCCAGCCATTGGCCGTCCGGGGACCACGCCACGTTTTCCACCCAACCGCCTCCGGCGTCGATAGCCCGGCTTACTTGACCTTCGGAGGCACTCCAGATTAAGACTCGGCCGTCCTGGCCGGCCGTAGCGAACGCGCTTCCGCTTGGGTGGATTGCCGCCGAGAGCACACCACCGCTATGAACCCCGGGCCGCGCCCAGGCGGTCGCGCCAGACTCGCCGTCGAATGCGTAGACTCCACCCTCTGTATCACCTACTATCAGCGCCTCACCGGCCAGGATCCAACCCCCCGCGATAGCATAGTCGCCGACCGCCCCAGACCAACCCGGGCGAAGAACACCCTTCGGGCTGCTGAAATTTAGATCAGGCATGCTTCGAACTCCTGCCGCATACTCGGCCCATCGAGGTTGCGGCCGATGAACACGAGTTGATTGCGGCGGGGCGCGTCTCCCCATTCGCGATCTGGCTGGCCGTCAAAGAGCATGTGAACCCCCTGGAAGACGAAGCGCCGGGACTCCCCCGCGACGCTGATGAAGCCCTTCATTCGGAAGATGTCCACCCCGCGCTCCCGGAGCAGTTGGCCAAGCCAGGCGTTGAGCTTTTCGGGATCGGCGTCGCCGTCTATCTCGATGGAGATCGAGCTCACCGTATCGTCGTGCTCGTGCTGGGCGACCCAGGTTCGCTCGGCTTCGGCGGGAACCGCCGCTCCCTTGATGCGGTGTGTGTCTGTCTCTGTCTCTTCGCAGGCAGGCTCAGGGCAAAAGTTGCCCCCCAGTTTGAAAGCCTCTCCATCCGCGTTCCTCAGTTGGAAATCGAATTCCTCCGGGAGGTGCTGGGTGTAGAGGCCAACCCTTACTTGGGTATCGACCTCGAAGAAGAACGACTTGCGTCCCGGAGAATCTAGCAGGAGTTTCACGTGCTTTCCGATTGCAATCTCTTCCCCTGGCTGAATGGCCTCCGCAGGTTCAGCGTACTGCCGTACACACCACTCCGCACCCTCACGGAGGGCAGCGTCATCCGTGCCCTGGTCGGGCACGACGACGATGGACATCGACGGATCAGGTCCCTCGGAGAGACTGAATTCGTAGCGGCCGGTATCGAGCGAATAGACCCCAGTCCATTCGAAGGGATACTCCGGCTCTAGGAAGGTGGGGCGACGCTCTAGCACCTGGTCCAGGTCGAAGGCGGCGAGGTCGAGGACAGTATCGACGGGTACGTTCGCCATCTCGCTGCGCACGACTCGCGCCATTCGGTTCATGCCCCGGAGCCGAGCTTCCAGGGTGTCGAGTGTCTCGTCCCTGACGAGGTCCGTCTTGTTCAGAAGGAGCACGTCTGCGAACGCGATTTGCTCCGTGCTTTCGTCGCTTCTACCGAGCTGTTGCTCGATGTGGGCTGCATCGACCAGCGTGACGATCCCGTCAAGGGCGTACTCAGCGCGAAGCTCGTCGTCCATGAAGAAAGTCTGAGCCACCGGACCGGGATCGGCCAGCCCCGTGGTTTCCACCAGCACATAGTCGAACTTGTCGCGGCGCTTACCGAGATTGTTGAGCACACGGATCAGGTCTCCCCGCACCGTGCAGCAGATGCAGCCGTTCGACATCTCGAAGACCTCCTCGTCAGCGTTGATGACGAGGGCCTGATCGATGCCGACCTCCCCGAACTCGTTCTCGATCACGGCAATGCGCTTGCCGTGCTCCTCACTTAAGATCCGGTTGAGCAGGGTCGTCTTGCCGGAACCGAGGAAGCCGGTGAGGATGGTAACTGGTACTCTGTGCGGCGTGTTCATGTAGGATCCTCCTTAGGTTTAATTGCGATTATGTATCACTTAAGGGACGTTCCAGTGCCCGGTTTCCGCCAGGTCGCGGGCATCCAGCCACGGCACCCGTCCCCCCACCGAGTCGAAACGGTCTTGGTCCACTTCTCCTGTTTCTAGGTCTATTACGGAGACTTTGCCCTCCTCCCCGTTTCCGATCAGCAAACGACCCATGACCGTCGGTTCGCCGTGGCCCTCGTCTGTCATCATCTCGCCGTGGCCATCCCGGTGGGGGCCATGTGGGTCCGGCCCGGGAAACTCAATGGGGTCAACGAATTCCCCAAGGACGATCAATCTGGACTCATCTGCACTGGCGTTGCGCAATAGGTCATACAGCCAATAGGCCTCCAGGCTCAGGCCAGCGGTAGACGTATTGCGACATTGTATCAATGACACTCCGAGTCCTTTATTCCTAATCGTGATTTGAGCTTGATGTGGACCGTGCTGTGGCCTGGGTCTATGCTGATACTTCGTATCAGTCTTTAGCAAGCGCCGCCGGAATCTCAGTCGGTTGGAACAAACCCCTACTTACCCTTGTCGGAGGGGCACAACTCGCAGATCAAGTACAACTCGATACGGTGGTCGACGACCTCTCCCGGAATTTCGGCGCTAATAGCGCTGATCAATTGCTCGACTGCGGCGGCCCTGAATTCCTCCACTGCGCCGCATTGTATGCACACCGAGTGGTGATGGTGATGAGCAACTCGGCAGAGGCTGTATATTTGGGACCCGTCTATCGTGGCAAGCTTGCAGACCGCCCCCGCCTCCAGAAGCAGCTTTATGGTGCGGTACACCGTTGCCCTGCCCACGGAGGGCAGTTCTTCGCTGAGTGCCTCTACTGTAAAGCTGTCATGCTTCTGCTCTAAGAGCTTGGCTATCGCTATCCTGGGAGCAGTGGCTTTATAGCCTAGCTCCTCTAACACCGCCACCAGGTTTGTGTGTGGAATCACAAAGCACCTTATTGAAAGAATGTCTCAATGAGTGCGTTGGAAATCGCCGCCTATCTTTGGTAAGCGATACAGGGTATCACTCTCAAATTGACTTGTCAACCACGTGTACTCATAAGAGAGAAGTGCATAATTCACTCCCCTGCTAAAACCACCGCGAATCGGGGGTCGGATAGGCCCTCAGCGGCGATTGTTATTGGGACTATACTGTCCATTGGGCCACCGGGTAAAGACAGCATCCAGCATTGGGGGGTGAACAGAGGGGCCAGGCTGATTCAGCCTGGCCCCTCTGTTCATGGTCGGTGAATCCCCGCTCAGGTGGGGGGAAACGGGCGGGTTAACCGCCTCTCTCTATGAATTTAGAAGATCGAGCGGGATTTCTTGTTGGAGAGGGTCCAGTCCATGAGTCTGCCTGGGCGGCGGAGTATGGTGGACCGGGAGCATCCGTCCCTGTCCATAGGGAGGCAGTGCGCATTGTTAGGCGTCATCCGTTCCAGCATCCATTACCGTCCCAGGACTGCCTCGGCAGAGGACCTATCCCTGATGGGCGAGATTGACCGGCAGTACCTGGAGACGCCCTTCTACGGGTGCATGCGGAGAGGGCCTTGCTGGAGCGGCGTGGGATACAGGTGAGCCGCAAGCGGGCGCAGCGGCTGATGCGCACCATGGGGCTGCGGGACATCTGCCGGCGGCCCAGCACCAGCCGCAGGCGTCGGAGCACCAGTTTATCCCTACCTGTTTGGGAACTTGCCCGGCCTTGGACCTGACCTGCCGTGATCTCGGTTAGCCAACCGCTTTTCCTGTTCTTTGTGAACCGACATACCCGAGGTTCTACCGGACGAAGTTCTCCTCTCCAGCAATTCGTTCAAGGACCTCCCGGGCACCCCAACTTTCTGCGATGCTGATGCTGTAATGGGCCACTTCCGTCAGGGCCTGCGCCAGCGTGGAAGGCCTGGGAAGTTCGCCCTGGTAGCAGTGATGGGGAAGCCGTTGCTGTAGCCGAACGCCGGGGCCCAGACGGGTACACGTTGGGTGCCGGAAACCGAATGAAACAATCCGACCTGTATACGTGCGAGAAACTCGAAATCTAACATGGATACTGTCCGGTTTCCTCGGGCCACTCGAGAGTTTTCTGGACGTGGTGCCCCCCCTTGCTCTCCTTCCAGCTCTTGGCGTGTTGCAGCATCTCCAAGGCGTTGGTGCGGGTTGCGCCGCTGTCTGAGCCCAGCATCAGACTGAGTTCCCTCACCCTGGCATCACCGTCGAGGTCCTCCACCGATGTCACGGTCCTTCCATCTGAGGCGAGTTTCGCAACCTTAGTGTGGTGGTCTGCGTAGGACGCTATTTGTGGGAGGTGAGTTACACATAGCACCTGATGGTTCTTGGACAGGCCCCACAGTTTCTGACCCAGGACACTCCCGACCCGGCCACCTATCCCCGCATCGATTTCGTCGAACACGAGCATCGGCACCTGGTCGGCTGTTGACAGGATGGTCTTTATGGCGAGCATCAGCCTGGAGGCTTCTCCTCCCGAGGCGATCCTGGACAGCGGCCTTGGCGGTTCGCCCGGGTTCAGCGAGATCAAGAATTCCACGGAGTCTATGCCGGTACCGTTGAACGCGAGCCGCCTTTCAGATTGTCCATCCGAACCGGGTGTTAAGTCCGGTACCGTACCCACGATCTCAACCGGGACACCATCCTCCGATTCTGCTTGACGAATGTCCACTAACACTCGGGCATGCCCCAAAGCCAGCCCGGCGACCTCTTCTTGTATCGCTTCAGCCAAGCGCGTGGCTGCCTGTTGACGGGCTTCGGAGAGCTGCCCCGCAAGGATGCCGACCTCCCTTTCGAGATCCGTCTCCCGGGATTCCAATCCCTCCACGTGCTCTTCGGTGTGATCCAGATTTTGCAGGTCCTGGGAGGCCGTCTCGCCGAAGGCCAGGATTTCTCCGATGGAACCGCCGTACTTCCTCTTCAGGCTGTTGATCACGTCCAACCGGCCCTCAATCTCCTGAAGACGTTCCGGGCTGTATTCGATGCCGTCACGATAGCTGCGGAGTGACCGCGCCAACTCTTCCACCTGGGACATCAGGGCATCTACGGACTCGAGGTTCTGGGTTAATGAGGGGTCCAGTCTCTCCAATTGGGAAAGGTCTGCGGACACCTGCCCTATCAGGTCTATCACCGAATCGTGGCGGTCGAAGCTATCGTATAACGCTCCATAGGCGTGGTCTGATAGTGTGATGATTCGCTCTGCGTTGGCCACCCGGTCTCTCTCCATGGCCAGGTCGTCATCTTCACCGGGGCGCAGATTTGCGGAGCTGATCTCATCTACTTGATATCTCAGAAAATCCACTCGCCGAGCACGCTCTCCGCCATCCTGCCGCAGGCGGTCCAGTTCCCGGCGCACTTGCGTTAGCTGGTGGACCCCCTCTGCCACCTCGGCGCGGAGTCGCCACAACCCGGCATACCTGTCCAGGATATCCATGTGCTCCCGAACACGGAGAAGGGACAGGTGCTGGTTTTGGCCATGGATGTCCGCCAGGTGTTGGGCCAGGGTGCTCAACAGCCGGAGAGGCACGATTCGACCGTTCGCCCGGCAGGTGTTGCGGCCATCCAGGTTGATTTCCCGGGCGAGAATTAACTCCTGCTCGTCAACGTCAATTCCATACTCGTTCAGGGCAGTTTTGATCTTCTGGGAGATGTCGAGGCCAAGCAGGAAGATGCCCTCTACCCTGGACTGGCGTGCACCAGAACGTACCGTGTCGGCATCGGCGCGCCCTCCCAGTAGAAGGCTCAGCGCATCGACGATGATCGACTTGCCGGCCCCCGTCTCTCCGGTCAGCGCGCTAAAGCCGGGCCCCAACTCAACTTCGAGCTGCTCTATGGTGGCGAAGTTGGTGATGTTGAGGAGCCTGATCATGGTTATGTCCGAAACTCCCCCATAGTTGCGGGGCACCCTTTGCACTCGTGGAAACGCAGCGTCCAGATGAGGCGAGGGATATAGCACCCTTGCACTGGAATTATGCGGCGATTCCCCGAAAATCGAAAGCCCCGGAGGAGGTCCTACAAGCTACAAGCCCCATCCCGGGTTTGCTACCTCCGGTGATTGACCCGCAAAACTAGCACTACGGCTGGTACAGAAAATGGGGCATGGTCACAAAGTACAAATCCCACATTGACTCTGGTTTTTCAAAGGAAGAGACAGATGACATATTTCGGCGATCGAGAATTGGGTGAACGGCCAAGAATCCAAGACGTAATCGAAAGTGACGTATGGACAGCTCTTGAATTCATGATCCAGAAAAGAATCGACGATGGTTCGTTCGGAATCGATTACCCTTCGGCATGTCCCGATGGTCGGGGCACATGTGGGACTAGCTAACCCGATGTGCAAGTCTACCATGCAAGCAACTTGTCGAATTGGAGTGGTGGATTTCCCTGCTCCTGATTGATGCTGAAAGCCAGCGTATGACTGAGCACCTTACGCAGCAACCGGGCTTGCAGATGCCAGATGTCCCTGGCCCAGACTTGTTTGGCTTGAAAGCGCTCCACCAATTGACTGAAGACGGTCTCAATCCGGTAACGGGGCCGGCTGAGTTGGCAACTCCGCTCAGGCCAGGGGTCTTTTTTCTTCGACTTGGAAGGGGCCAGCAGGGTCAGACCTTGGTCACGCAACCCCTCAGTCAGGGCTGGGGACCAGTAGTTGCGGTCGCCCAACAGGACTCCCTGGGCATCTGCGGCCAGTTCGGGGACCATGGCCAAGTCATGCACGTTGGCCGGCGCCAAGCCGAAGCCTGTGATCAGCCCGGGCCAGTTCAGACGCAGGTGCATCCCGAAGCCATAGAAAGTCTGCCGGGCTACGTCATCTCTTCCGAAAGCGGCTTCTCCCCGGAACCGCTGACAGCGGTGGGCCCTGGCGAAGCGGCAGACTGGCAGGGGGAAGCTGTCCACTATGGCGAGGGCCGGGTCATACCGGATGGAACTCAGGAGGATTTGCCAGACCTGCTCCTTGACCCGCCAGAGGTTGGCGGCCTGGCGCACGAAAGTGGTGCGGCAGACTTGGGCCATGGCCGGGAAGAAGTGGCTGTAGTGGTAACGGAAGTAGCGGTAGAGGGCTGTGTCCCGGTTCAAGCCCAGGAACTCGCCAACCGCCTCCATAGTCAACACTTCAGCGTCGGACAACAACGGTTCGGGGCCACTCCTTCGGAGTCGTTGTCCCGGAAAAAGGCGCTTCAAGGCATCATCTATCCGGCAAAAGACTGCTATTATTTTGGTGTCCAGGTTCATCACACACCTCCACTGGGAACAGCAACTCTAGTAGAGGCGTTTGAACCTGGATTTTCAACCCCTTTATAACCTGCACATCGGGTTGACTAATTTGCGTTTCGCGCAGTCGTGCACGCTGAGGTTCCAAACTTTCCTGAAGAGGTGTGGAAGGGAACCTGGGGATACCCACCAAATGCTATTGACGCCCTTGACGTGCTAGAGTTTCGCTGCCGTCACGTTGCAGAACCATCTCAAGGTACATGTCATGGTTTCTTTGACCATTATCATTTGTTATTTGATCGGGAGGCTGGAAGGCAGAAATTCTCTGAAGAAGTGAATAGGTTATTCAGTCGCAACGGTCTCGGTACAGACTTACAGACGAAGGAAACATCGAGCGGATTGTCGGTCCCGTCCTTAATGAGGAGTTAGCCTCCGCTCAATTCGTGACCGGTGACTCAGAATTGGATAATATTTTGGAATCGGCTCATCGTAAATTTCTGAATCCACATGAAGAAATCCGGCGCGAAGCATTTCTCGAACTGTGGGACGCCTGGGAACGCCTTAAGACCACTGGAGTGGGGGCCGATAAGAAAGACCAGATTACATCCCTCCTAGACGATGCAGCAGGTTCGACGTTCCCAAATTTCAGAGAACGCCTAGAAAAGGAAGCTTCGGAATTGACTTCAATTGGGAATAGCCACCAAATCCGCCACACCGAAGTGACTCAGGAATAGGTAGAAAAAGTGAACACATCGACTACCTATTCCATCGTTTGTTTAGCATGATTCAGCTCATATTGAAAACCAAAACTCCTTGATACCGAAATCTGGGTTGGGGTTGCGTAAACTCACAGGGCTGTGACCCCGTGCAATTCTGCATAGCCGACACGTTCACCGCCAGCTTGGCGCCACTCCCTAACGAGCATGGGCGGGCGGCCAAGACCTCCGCCTTCTGGGGAAAAGTAATGAAAGTGCTCAGGTTGGGGTGGTTGGGTTTTCGAAACCGACCGACAAGGGTTCATAACTTCGCAATTAGGAACAGTGTCAAAGATACGTGTCGCTCGACCCCGGTTGTGTGATAAACCGGATTGTGTGCGGGAGAAACAGAAAATCGATTGCCATTGGAGCTGTCATCGGAATGGAACAGGTAATCTTCACTTGTTTAGTACCTGGGGGTTCTTGCGAATGGTTTCATCTCAGGGACTTTGTGATTGCGTTTAACGCCTTGCACGGCACATCGTACAGTCGGTCGAAATGTCTTGATGTGTATGGGAGAGACAACAGACAACCTGCTCAAGCCTCGAGACGTCCAGAAGTTTTGCTTGAGTCAGACACAGAAGACGAACCCCCAATCGTCATAGAGCGAAAGGCCGTGGTATGGCCCAGCGACTTTCAACGTGATCACAGCAAGGAACATGTCCTTCCCGATAGGGTCATGAACGTCTTAGGAGAAGGATTCAACGACTGCACCTACCAGTTGGCCTTTCATGCGGATGACATGAAAGGGAAAAATAAAGGGCAAGCGGACGGATATGCGGACCAAATTGCTCAAATAATCGTCTCAAATGTCGGCAAAGCCAAGTCGTCGGTAGGGGTTGGTGGTCGAAATCCGATAAGGTGGGGATTTCGACCACTGGCACCCTATGAAATAGATGACCGGAACCCCGCGAACGGTGTTCGATCTCTCGTTAGTCTGCCTTCGCAATGGGACTTGGACCCTGTGGCATTTCGACAAAATAGAGAAACAGCGTTGGCGGGGTTTGCAGAGAGATTCGAACGTGAAGCAAACAAGGCAGGGAAAAAATACGATGAGTATGTCGACTGCCAGAAACTACTCGTCGTTCAATTCTTCGGTGAAAGCGAATTAGTAACGGATGAAGGAATCATCGAAATTATCAAAGCCGCACGAATCCCTAAGCAGATCGACCAAGTGTGGCTAACAGGGCGCGAGTACGTGAGCCTGGACGATTACGAACTAGCTTGGGAGTGCATCCGATAAGTCAGATGGATCATATGAGCCGATGAAATTCCGCATAGCAGACACCTTCACTTCCAGCCTCGCCCGGCTTCCCAACGACCAACAGCGGGCGGCCAAAACCACCGCCTTTGACTTGCAGACTAACCTGGCCCACCCCAGTCTTAGCCTGCACCGGCTGACCGGCGCCAGTGACCCGGATTTCTGGTCGGCCCGGGTGAATCTGGATCTGCGCATCATCCTGCACCGGTCCGGAGAGAATGTCGTCCTCTGCTACGTGGGCCGTCACGACGACGCCTACCGCTGGGGGGAACGGAGGATACTAGGAACCCACCCGACCATAGGCACCGCCCAACTGGTGGGCCTGAGTGTACCGTATTGCGAACTTTTCGCTGGGAGGTACTGCTATGACGATTCCAGCTCGGTAGGACTATTTTGACGATAGGCCGAACCGTTTCTGAGATGTGGTTGGGAGATCTGTTATTCACAGCCTTTGTTGGTATTGCAGGCACGCCCCACCTTTCGTGGGAATCTAAGGGCCTCCGCCGCGGGAGAATTGTATCTGCCGAGGCTCCCGGATTCCCGGTTGCGCCAGAATGACGAGGGCTGATTGGCCTATAACCAACACACATTGAGAATTCCGACGACGATGTTGTGTGCCCTGTCAGGTGGTCTGGCAAGCTGACGGCAGGGCAGGGAATGGGACCATCTGTCTTGCAGGGCTACCGGAGGACTAACTTGCCTTCGCATTGAAGTGGGGGATGACGTGCTTGCCGAAGAGACGCAGCGTATCCATCACTTCCTCATGGGATATGCCGCCCACCTGAAACAGGGGCATGACCTCATCCACGCCCGCCTCGGCATAGGCTTCCAGGTAGCGGATACAGTCGTCCGGGTCGCCGATGCAGTAGCGTCCACTCCTTATCTGGTCGAGGGATGATGTTTCCTCACGCTTTGGAGAGTCGGTCGCGGTCGAGCGGGTGTAGTGCCACTGGTAGTCTTCGGGAACGCGGGACGGGTCCTGTTCGCTCCACACGCGGACGTCCCGGAGGGCCTGCTGACGGCGGTACCAGTCGATCAATTCGGCGGAGCGTTCCTGCACCTTCTTGCGCGACTCCCCGCAGATGGCCACGGTGCTTACGGAGACGCGGTTGTGGACAACCCCGGTAGTCGGACTGGCGTTCCGGATGCCGCCCCGGTAGGCTTGCACGAGAGGAGCCAGTCCTGCAGCCCCGCCGCCAGCCATTGCCAGGCAGCCCAAGCCCATGAGTCCCGCCTTCCTGAACGTGTCTTCCTGGCTGCAACCGAGCCAGATGGGCGGGTGGGGGTGCTGGACCGGCTTGGGGTGGACCTCGCGCAAGGGAATCTTATAGTGGTTGCCCTGATAGGTGAACTCTCCCTCGGTCCATGCCCGCGGGATGATTTCCAGGGCCTCGTCCACCATTCCGGTGGCGTCTTCCAGGCCTGTACCGAAAGCGGCCATCTGGTAGGGGTAGCCGGAGCGGCCCACGCCCAGGTCAACCCTCCCCTTGCTGAGAACGTCCAGGGTGGCGGTGCGGGCCGCGATGTGGAGAGGGTGCTGCACCGGGGGCACCACCACGGCGATGCCCAGACGCATCCGGCTGGTGCGCTGGCTCAGTGCGCCAAGAGTTACGTCGGGGGCGCTGGAGTGGGACCACTCGGTACGGAACTGGTGGTCGGCCATCCAGACGCTGCTCAGGCCCATCTCTTCAGCATAGGCCACTTGGTCAAGCATTTCCAGGAACCGGTCAGCCTCGTAGGAACGGGATGACGGCCTGGGGACCTGCATCTGATAGAACATTCCGATTTGCATGGACACGCTTCTTGCTCTTGACTCCGTGCCAGTCTCTTCTGTGCCAGTGCTGGTGTCGGAGTAAACCCATGGGTGCCTGGAATCTCCAGTGGCTTCCCGTACAGGGTTGTATTTCATGGCAACGGAGTCTTCCCGGTCGGTCAGATAGATGATATCGTCGGCGATGAATAAACCGTGAAGGCTGACAAGATTGCCGTTGCCCCAGGAACTGGGGAAGTTGCCGTCCCGGTCAAAGACAACAACCGGAGGCTTGGCCCGATGGAAGACGTAAGCCCGGTCCCTGGGAATCGGTGTCCACGGCGCCGACTGTGCCGAAAGACTAACCTTCGGGAAGTCTGGCCCAGTCCTGTACCAGGGTGCAGCTATATTCCCCGGTTCTTGCTGTGGTCATTTTTTCGCGCCTCCACGGACTGGACTCATACTGGAGAGGATGTGAATGCCACAACGAAATCAGCCTGCCTTTCATCTTACTACAAAGCTGGGTTGCCGGGTGTTCCCGCGGCCGCAATCCGGTATTTCCAACGTGTGTTGGTAATGTTTTAAGATAGGGTTGGGCCAGAAAAAGAGGTGTAATCGGCGGGGTCATATTGGACCATGCGGGCGAATCGACCGGCTGAAGTTCGGCGGTTGAAAGTGGGCATAGCTGAACTTGAACTGGACAACTACTCCGTAGTGAAATTTCCAGTTGGAGAGCTCGGGCCCCCCAGGTTACCAGCCACTCTGCTTTTCCCCGACCCAATCCCAAGCTCTCAACTTACAAGCGGAACCAGCATTGCCTCTGGCGCTGGACCTGGACATGTACGGCCCGGTCTATCACGCCCTGATGCAACTGGGCGACCGTCAATGCTCGGCCTCCTTTCCTTCCCTGCCCAGGACAGCAAAGCAACGGATGCAAGTTTAGCATTCTTATTGACGGGCGGTTTATTCTTCGGTTTCTTTCCTTTTGCCAGGGAAATTCTCCGCCAACGAATTGGCAGAGGCAGGGCCTCTCCAAAGTCGTGCGGTTGAAGTCCATCCGCTCGTTCTGCGCCTGTCCAAGGACGCGCTCGTGGTTCGACAGGCTTACCATGAGCGGAATGTGTGGCGACTCTGGAAAGGCACGGGAACCCGTCAATAACGCTTTGGTGAAGCCGTCGCGCGGTCGGGTCGGCGTGGTGGCGCAACTTCGGAATCGTGGCTATTCCTCTGCCCCTGCCACTCGCGCCGGTTCATTGACCGTCGCCGAGCGGCTGCCCCGCGTGTTGGCCCAATAGGCGCCTAAAATCAACGCCGGAATCGCGAGGATGATGATCCCGATGATGATGACCACCGTCAGCTCGGTGAACCCCAGTGTGCCCAGCAGAATGTGGCTCAGGGCGGCCATGATCCACTCCAGCAGCGTGGGGTCGGCCTCTCCGTGATGGAGGCCAACGGACAGCAGAACCACGCTCAAAAACGCGCCCATCATCTTTGCCTATTTCCGTTAACGCTCATATTATGGAACGGGCAATTCCAGAGGGGCCGGCCGGGCCAGGTTGCATGGCCCGGCCGGCCCCTCTGGCAGGGACAGGTTTCAAACCTGCCCCTACCTGTCCAATTTCCTGGGCCTAGTACACCCGCGTTTCGCCTCCGGCGCCCGCGCCGGCCGTGGCCAGTTGCGGCGCAGGAGCGGTGTTGTACCGTCCCGAATAGTGGTACTCGTTGATGCTGAAGGCCATGATGGTCGCCGGTATTAGCGTCAAGCCCGCGATCAGGAACGGCCAGAAGTAGCTCTCGTTGAACCAGACGTAGGCGTATCCGGCGAACTGGATGCTGAAGAACGACCCGATCTGGTGCGCGAAGAACACCCATCCGCTGATCGTCCCCAATGCCCGGAACCCGTACACGTCCGCGGTCAGCGTGGATGTCAGCGGTACGCTGGCGACCCAGGACATTCCCGACAGCAGCGCGAACATGATCAGCCCCAGCATCCCGTGGCCGAACAGCGGCAGGAACACCAGGCACATGAACGCCACCCCGCGTGTCGCGTACACCGCCGCCAGAACGTTCTTGCGCCGCATGCGGTCTCCAAGGAACCCGGTGATGATGACGCCCGCTGCGTTCAGGCCGGTCATCACGCCGAACACCAGCCCCGCAAAAACTTTTTCGTCCCAAACGCCGCCCAGGAAGTTCACCTGCGCCGGCAGCACATCCTCTGCGTATGGAATGAAGTGGATGCTCAACAGCCCGGTGGTGATGCCGCACACCACGTAGGCGCCGGAGAGTTGCCACATCGGCGCTGTCTTGAAGCACTTGCGCCAACTGTCCACCTCGTAGGCTCCCGTGGCCCTCTGCACTGGCGCGCCTCCGCTGTCGACCGGGGGATCGGGATCGCCGTCCGGGTTCAGACCCATCTCCGCCGGGCTCGGCCGGAGGAAGAACACCGCCAGTGGCGCGGCTGCGAATACCACAACCATGCCCAGCAGGAACCACACTGTCCGCCAGCCCGCCAGCGTGGTGTCGCCCCACGCGATGCCCGACGAGTCAATCACGCCCATCAGGTACGCCGCGAACGGGATGGTCAAAAGGCCGCCGATGGACGTTCCGCAGGCCGCGAGAGCCGTGGCCTTGCTGCGCTTGCGCCGGAACCACCGCACCACCAGCGCCAGCATGTTGGTGATCGACGCCGCGCTCAGGCAGGTGTTCACAACGATGGAAAACACTACGATGAACCAGAGCAGGTCCAGCGGTATGTTCACAAATCCCAGGGGAAGAGTGGCCTCAATATCCTTGATGAACGCCAGGCTCATTATCGCTAGGCCCATGATCACCAGGCCGAAGCCAAACACCTTGCGCGGTCCATACTTGTCGAACAGCGCACCCATGATGGGCTGCATCGCGCCGTTGAGCAGGAACCCGATGGAACCCACCCACGAGATATCGGCGCGGTTCCAGCCGAACGTCGGCTCCATCTCGGTCACGAACAGGCCGAATCCCTGCCGTCCCGGAATGGACAGGAACGCCACGAAGAAGCAGGTTGCGACGATGTACCATCCGAAGTACAGCGACCCGCCCACTTGCGCTGCGGATTTGGTAGTCATGGGCCCCCTGGTTGCGCCGGTTCCGTATTCAAAACCCGGCAACCGGCACACATCCTGCAATAATATCAGCCCGCCGCTATTGCCGCCACCGCCGATGTATCCTCACCGGGGCCTTTTCAAAGTCTTAGAAAAGTATAAACATTGGGGTGTGGCGGTGGCCGGGGATGACAGATTCCACGTAGTTGCCAGGCGAGTTTGTCCTGTTGCAGCAGGAATTGAGCCGATTGACCGACCGGCGTTTTGCGCGGGGCAAAGGTGTTTCCTTTAGCTGGGGTGCTCTGTTTTGCCGTGTTGTCGCTGATGTGCGGCTACCGTTCGTTGAGCGCCATCCACCGGTTTGGGGACACCCATCCGGAGTCGTGGGCCCAGTTGAAACTACCACGCAGTCCATCGGTGCCTGCGCTATCCCGATTGTTGCGGATGGTGTCGGTGGGGGAATTGCGTCAGGTCTTGATGAGGTTTGCTCTGGAGTTGGCGGTGCAGCGGCGCAGTGGCGTGGGCGTGGTGGCCATGGATGGGAAGACCATGTGTGGGGTATGGGAAGGTGGCGAGCAGTTGCGGGTGCTGCACCTATGTGAAACTTAAAAAACTGGCACCAACTGTATCGTGACGTAGAATTGCGCTTCTCCGACCCGAGGCCGCCGGAGCATATCGCGCTGTGCCAGGGCCACGGTCGTCGAGAACGGCGGGAGGTGTGGGTATCGGAGGAACTGGCCACTTATGCTAACTTCCCAGGCTTGACCAGCGTGATTATGGCACGTCAAGTAGTGCGCGAGCACCCGACTGGCCCAGAAAGGAGCAGCGTGCAGTACGGGGTGAGCAGTTTGTCGGACTTGGCGCCAGACCGAGCGCTGGCACTGCTGCAGGGCCTAAGCGTACCGTATTGCGAACTTTTCGGTGGGAGGTTGAGATATAAGGAGTCCGCTTTGGTGGAGCTGGCGGGAATCGAACCCGCTACCTCTTCAATGCCATTGAAGCGCTCTCCCAAATGAGCTACAGCCCCACACAAAATAGGAACGGTGCCCGGCGGACACCGCTCCATCAATATATCAAACGCTACCCTGTCCCGCAACTATAAAAGACACGGGCAACTAGCCCTGACGCACGAACTTGACCACCGTCCGCCCTTCGCTGCCCTCGTAGGGCTCCACCACGTATAGGTCCTTGTTCGAGTCCACCCAGATGCCGTGGCACGAGCGATGGGTCATCGAACCCCACTGGGCCAGCCGCTCACCCTCCAGGGTCAGGATGCTCACCAGCCCCCCGTTGTGCTCGGCCACGTACACGATGTCGTCCTCGTCCACGTAGATCACCGCCGGACCGATGAGCTTGCTGGGCCAGTCGGCCAGGTGCTCCCCTTCCTGGTCGAACACCTGCACCCGGTCGTTCTCCCGGTCGGCGATGAACAGGCGCCCCTTCCGGTCAATCCAGCATCCGTGGGGCAGGTTGAACTCGCCGGGGCCTGACCCGGGACCACCCCAGGACTTAATCAGCATTCCGTCGGAAGCAAACTTATGCACCCGAGCATTGGCGTAACCGTCGGCGATGAAAATCTCTCCCGCCTCGTTGATGGCGATGCCCGCCGGAAGGTTGAACGGGTCCCCGCCGTGGGTCACCAACCTCCACCCATTGGATCCGAAGTCGGTGTTGTCCGCGCCGGTATCCGACCGGAACCCCTTTTCGCCGATGGTCTGCAGCAGCTCACCGTCCTTGGTGAACTTCATTATCTGGCCGTTGTTCCGCTCCACCAGCCAGACGTAGTCCTGCGGGTCAATAATGATCGCATGGGGAAAGGCAAACATCCCCCCGCCCCATGAGTTCAGAAAGTTACCGTCCTTGTCGAAGATCATGATCGGATGGTCCGGATCCCGGTTGAAGCAGTAAACCCGGTCTTCCGAGTCTCCATAGACTGCCGCGGCGGGCATCTTCCAGCCTTCCGGCACCTTGGCCCAATCGGTGTGCATTTCGTAGGTATACTGGCCGCTGCCCACTAAATTCGTCGTCGTCAAAGTTCCTTCCTCCTCGTTGAATTGCTCGGATTATGTCAGCATCGTTTCCGGTGGTCAATTCGGCCCGAAACCCTCAGAATGCCCCAATCCCCGGCGTCTTCACCCTCATGCTCCACAGCGAGTCCCCCGGAGTCATGAACAGCGTCCGGTTGTCCTCGCCGCCGAAGGCCAGGTTGCGCGTCACTTCGCTGGTCCGCACCACACCCGCCACCTCCCCCGACGGCTCAATGATCCAGAACCCTCCCGACCCGACGCAGAACACCCGTCCCGTCGTATCCACCTTCATCCCGTCCGGCACCCCCGGGTCGGCGGAAGCCATGTCGCAGAACACCCGCTGGTTGCTCAGCGTCCCGTCCGCCGCCACGTCGAAGGCTTCGATGCGCCGGTTGGGACAGAACTCGCCCCTCTCCTCCCGCTCCAGGTCCGCTTCCTCGGCCCGGCTGATGGCGACGTAAAGCACCGATTCGTCCGGCGAAAGGGCCAGCCCGTTGGGATAGACGCACTGGTCCGTCGCTAGGTGAACGTTCCCCTGCGGGTCCACCCGGAACACGCCCGCGAAGTCCATCTCCCTTAGCTCCGCAGGCAATCTCAGCCCGGGGTCGGTGAAGTACAGCGTGCCGTCCGAGCGGCAGATGACGTCGTTGGGCTTGTGGAAACGCTTGCCGTCCCACCGTTCTGCCACCACCGTCACGTTTCCGCCGGCGTCCATCCGGGTCACCCGCCGGTGGTCTGCGCCCTCGCACATGATCAGGTTGCCGTTGCGGTCGAAGGTGCAGCCGTTCCCCTCGCCGGTGCCCTCCCGCACCACCGACACCTCCCCGTTGGTGTCCCACCGCAGCAGCCGGCTGTTTTCCAGGTCCACGAACGTCGCATATCCTCCCGGGTGCCACAGCGGGCCTTCCGTCCTGCCGTAACCGGAGGCCAAAACCGTGGGCTCCATCGTTTCCATGATCTCGGACAAGTCCGCCATGACAACCTCCTTCTATCCCTTGGAATTGCCGGGATTATAGCAACCCCGGCATGGACTGCCTATTCAGTCGCCGGTAATGATGACGCCGGGCCACTTTCCAACGGTTGTCCAACCTGATTACAATTACATTGGTTCATCAGTTCCCGGATGGTTCTGTCCCCCATGATTCTTCGGCCATCTGAAATGGGACACTTTGGGACGAAATAGGACAGATTTTTCTTTGTCCGATTCTCCCAAGCCTGCAACCCTTCCCAACCGGCCAGACTCCAACTGGAGGTAAGCCCATGCCGGACCCGACGCCCTACTCCTCCCCAGAGTCTATCTCCCAGTCGCTGACCGCCCGGGCCGCCGCCTTGTGGGGCCAGGCCCACGCCGACGAGCTTCAGGACTCCATCGCCACAACTTCCCGGCTGCTCCACGAAATCGCCCGGGAGTTCCCCGATGGCTACGTGGAGCCCGCCTGCTACCCCACGGCTATCCGCAACCAGGAGGCACCCTGATGACTTCAGCCCCCTACCAGCTCGGCGTCGCCGGCGCGGCCCGGGGAATCCGCGAGGGTTCCCTTTCCCCGGTCTCCCTCGCCCAAGCCCTCCTTGACCGCATCGATGTCCTTGAACCCACCCTCCATGCCTGGGTGACCATCGACCGGGAGCAGGTCCTCACCGACGCCCGTCAGCGCGAGGACGAGGTCAGCCGGGACCAGGTTCGCGGCCCCCTCCACGGCATCCCCGTCGGCCTCAAGGACATCTTCTACACCGAGGGGATGCTCACTTCCGCTTGCTCCCGCATCCTGGCCGACTTCGTTCCCGACCACGACGCCGCCTGTGTTGCGAAGCTCAAGGAAGCCGGGGCCATCGTGCTAGGCAAGGCCGTCACCACGGAGTTCGCTTCCAGCGACCCCTCGCCCAGCCGCAACGCCTGGAACCTGGCCCACACCCCCGGCGGCTCCAGCAGCGGTTCTTCCGTCGCCGTTTCCACCGGAATGGTCGCTGCCGCCCTCGGCTCCCAGACCGGCGGCTCCACCTGCCGGCCCGCCGCCTACAACGGCATCGTCGGCCTCAAACCCACCTACGGGCGGATTAGCCGCCACGGCGTCGTCGCCCTCAGTTGGTCCCTCGACACCGTCGGAATCCTTGTCCGGAGCGTTGAAGACGCTGCGTTGATGCTCCAGGCCATGGCCGGGCACGATCCCCGGGACGGCGGTTCCGCCGCCGCTCCCGTTCCCGACTACCTCGCCCAGATGGATGTCCTCGACCGTCCGCCCCGCCTCGGCATCCTGCGCGGATTCTTCTATGACCGTTCCAGCGAGGAGGTCCGCAATCACACCGACTCCGTCGCCGAGCGTTTGGCTGCCGCCGGAGCCACTGTCGAGGAAATCCCCTTGCCGGCCAGCTTCGCCTCCGCCCACGCCTGCCAGCGAATCGTCAGCTCCGTAGAGGCGGCGGCGGTCCATGAGGAACACTTCCGGACCCGCCCTGACGAGTATGGCCCCCGCATCCGCAACAGCATCGAAATGGGGATGCTGGTCCCGGCCGTCAGCTACCTCCAGGCCCAGCGGCTCCGGCGGGAGTTTCAGCAGGATATGGTTGCGGCCCTCTCCTCGGTAGACGCCGCTTTGCTTCCCTCCGCTCCGGCGCCGGCTCCCCGCGACCTCAACACCACCGGGGACGCCGTATTCCAGGTTCCCTGGACCAGTTCCGGCCTTCCCTCCGTCTCGATTCCTTCCGGTCTCAGCGCCGACGGCCTGCCCCTCGGCGTCCAGTTGGCCGGGCTTCCCCTCCAGGAAGGGCCCCTATTGAGGGTGGCCCGCTGGTGTGAATCGGCGCTCGACGTCAACCTCTGGCCGCCCGATTATGCCTGACCTCGGTCAACTGGTCTGCTCCGTCCAGCCAGCGAAAAACCCGGCAGCCGCGCCGCCGGGTTTCTTCATGGGACTGCCTTCTCCCTAGCGGGAGTAACAGGTCAGAAGACCGCAATCGGGTTCACCGGAGAGCCCGTGGTGTTGTGCATCCGCAACGGGCCGATGGAAACGAAGAACTCCCACCGGTTCCGCTCCTTGCACGCTTCCGCCACGTCCTCCAGGTTGGCGTTGTCCAGGATCCACAGACCCATCGCTGTAATGCCTACCTGGTGGATCGGCTGCATCACCCGCTGGTACTGGGCCGGGCTGACGTCGTTCCCGGTGTCGGACCCCATCACCGCGATCCCCCGCTCGTGGAACAGCGGCAGGCAGGCCGCCTGGCAGGCTGTGGAACCGGCGGACCGGTCCACCGGACCCTCCACTCCCCGCCGGTGCAGTTGTCCGGTGCGGATCAGCAGGATGTCCCCTTCCTCGATCTTGAACCCGCACCGTTCCTCCGCGGCCAGGATATCTTCCGGCATCACGCCCTCGCCCCGCTCCAGCCAGTCCACCCCGCGAATCATCGGCACGTCCACCAACACGCCGCGGCTGATGAAGCCCTTCCTGGCCGCGGTGACGGAGCATACCGTGGCCCCCAGGTTCGTCGACACCATGTGGGCCGGCTTCCCATTGTAGGTCTTGCCCTCCCAGAAGAAGTGGGCCAGGCTGTCCACGTGGGTCACCGCGTACCCGTGAAAAATCATCCCGATGTAGTCCGTGGCGGCGGCGTTGGGCCGCCCGCTCACCTTGTCCCCGCTGGCCCAACCCTCGCCGCTCTCCACCATGAAATGCACCGGCGGGTTGGGCACGTCCGCCGTAGCGTCCCACATAATATCCCGCGCCAGGGACACGCTGACGCCTTCCTGGACCAGTCCCATCGCCCGTTTGGTCTTTTCCGGCGTTATCAAGTTCGGAGTCCCCAACTCATCGTCTTCGCCCCACCGCCCCCAGTTGGACAACTTGGAGAAATAACCCAGGACCTCTTCTTCCGTTGGAATCGTTGCTGACATAAGTCCCTCCTTAGCGCAAGAATCTGCGGAATCCTGGCAGCGGTCCGAGACCAATAATCGTGCGGGGATTATGCCCCACGCTGGTATACCGCGCAACGCGCGACTGCCGGTCCTTTCTCGATTTTGTCTGGATCGGGATTCACCGGATAAAAGGCGGACAGGGTGGGGACGCCAGCGGCGAAATCCCAAAATCAACCGAACCGCATTACAGACGAGGATTTTGCAATCGGTCTATCTGTCTCGTGGTTGTTGCGGCGGTCGCCGGCTGTTGCTATAATCTCACTCTCTTATCTCCAGTGGGCCTGTAGCTCAGGCGGTTAGAGCGCAGTCCTGATAAGACTGAGGTCGTTGGTTCGAGTCCATCCAGGCCCACCACTGGTATAATTCAAGCACAAATTGACGGCTTTTTCTCTCAGGCGCCACCGATGAATGTCCGTCAAGCTGGTTTCTGATCTCAGTCTTCGCGAGGCTGGCAGAGGGTTCCTCGTCAGCCTCAAAGCCTCCAACCACTACTCCAAAACCTACTTGGATGGGCTGGAGCAGACGGTAGCCCTGAGTTCCTTGTATGCCGAGGAGCAGGACTGGCCCTCGGTCACAGCCATTACCACGTTCCACATCGAAGATTACCTGGCGTACCTCCAACACCGGCCCCTGTGGTTCGGAGAGCGGGATCCCGGCAGTTCCCGGACAGCCTCCCCGGGTTACATCAACGCCCAATACCGCCGCCTGAACCGGTTTTTCAACTGGATGGTGGACCGGGGTTACGTGGCTGACAATCCCCTGCGTTTGATCGAGTGTCCAAAGGTTGAGGACCGCGCGGTCCCCACGGTTTCCGAGCAGCAGATGCTGGACCTACTAACCTTGGTGGATCCGGCCCTGGCCCGGACTGCTGCCCACCGGTTCCGTCTCCTCCGCAACCGGGCGGTCTTGTTCCTGCTGTGGGACACCCCCGGCCGGCGCGCCGAAATCGCGACGTTGTCCCTGGAAGGCATCGACTTGGAGGCTGGCACCGTCAAGGTCACAGGGAAGGGTAACAGGGAACGCTTCATGCCCATCGGGGATGTGGCCCGGTCGGTCTTGTGGGAGTATCTTCAGGCCAGAGCCGCCTTAAGTCCGGGCACCGGCGCATTGTGGATTTCCGAGCAAGGAAAGTCGATGCAGTCCGGCTGGCTTTACCTGATGCTGAAGCGCTTGGGCAAGCGGGCCGGGATTTCCCAACTTCACACCCATAGGTTCCGCCACAGCTACGCGATGAACGCCCTCCGGGGAGGAATGCCCGAGCGGGTCCTGCAGATCGTTGGGGGTTGGCGTAAAATACCGGACACTTATTTCAGGACCCTCGACCAGGAGGATGCCCAGCAATTCCACCGGGCAGTCAGCCCAGGCGACCGGTTGGCGGATGGTGCCCGAACCGGACTATCCAAAAGGCGACGCTCCCAGCGTAAACCGAAGGGCCGGTTGTGAGCCAGCAAGAGGGTTCGTCACCGCCCATCGGCTCATCCGCGCGGTGGAACACCATCACACGCTTCCCGAAACCTTCCACGGACCCTTCTTGCCATGCGTGACCTTTGTTATGGTTAGGTCGACTGGATTCAAAAGATGACGAATCTCCAGCGCTTTGTTACCCCCGATCCCCGGGGCCTCAGTGGCGGCGACGGCCCCCTGGTCGGATTGTCGGCGATGGCGGCTACGCCAATCCGGCTGCCCGAGTCGTCTTTGTTCAACCACTGGCTCGTCCTGGGAAGATCTGGAGTAGGCAAGTCCACTCTGAACAAATTATTGCTTGCCCACAAGTTTCAGCGTAAGGCTGAAGGTAAAGATCACGGTGCCGTCGTAGTTGTTGACACCCGCGGCGATCTGGTGCCGGGCATCCTGAACTTGATCCCGGAGGAGATCAAGCCAAAGGTACGCCTGGTTGACTTCAGCCGGTGCGACAACCAGACGAAGGTAAACTTGGTAGACCCTCACCTGTTCCCTGACAGAGACAGGGCTGTTGATACCGTCGTCAACGCCTGGAAAAACCTGTGGAGGTTTTCCGAAGGCCGCTGGGAAGACCTCCTGCGGAACTGCCTTTTGCTCCTCTACGAGTTCAACGCAACTGTGGCCGATCATCCCGATCAAATGCTCGGGGTGACAGACATCCCCATCCTTTTGCAAGAAGGCGAACTGCTAAGCCAGGACCCGGAATCCGGGACGCGCGAAAACACGATGCTAGATGGTGTTATTTCCCACGTCAGTGACCCGTGGGTTCGCTCCCGGTTTGAGAGCCACCGGAACTGGGATCCATTATTTCGCGATGGTGCCGTGCAAATGGTTTGTAACCGCGTCAACGCGTTGGCTTCCAAAAAGTGGGCCGGATCTGTTTTGGGGCCAGGGCAATCCACCGTCGCCCTTTCCGATCTCCTCCAGGACGGACTGGTGGTCCTGGTGTGTGCAGACCCGAGATACATCGGCCGCGAAACGGCTTCACTGGTGAGTGCTGCCCTGGTGAGCCTGACCGAATCGGCGTTGCGCGAACGCGGGCCCGGATCCAACCGCGAGCGGGACCAATGCCTTTTGTTTTGCGATGAATTTCCGGCGGTTTCCGGGCCGGATTGGGAGTTCCTGTTGTCCGACATAGGAAGGTACGGGTGCAGCCTTATGCTGACGGCCAAGTCCCTGGCGTGGGAAGAGCCAGAAGGCCGCCGACTGTGGGAGTCGTTGCGCAGTAGCGTGACTTGCTTTGCGGGATTCCAAATGGGTGCCGACGATGCCAGGATCATTGCTCCGCAGTTTGCTGATCACCGGGTTGAAGAGCTGTATCTCATTCATCTAGATCCCTACCAATGTTACGTCCAATTCAACGCCAACAACCGACGCTATCCGGTTTTGCCCCTAAAGGTCTTGCCTTTGACTGACTCTACGAACGACAGCGGTAGCGCTAACCAGATGACAGTGGTCGGCACCTAGACGTACTTCCCTAGCCTGGTTCGGGATGGATGTTCGTGGCGTCAACAGGACGTCAGACTGTCTTGACGGGTGGAAGCTACCGACGAGTTGAACCAGCCGCCTCGCCGCTCGGGAGGTTTGGCGGTTCCATCACCTAATTGAGCCTGTAACCTTTCCGGGAGCATGGGTCGTAGTTGAAAGATGGCGGAGCAATCTTCGGCCCAGGGGACAAGTGATGAGGTGGTCGGGTAACTGATCATCTTCACGTTGGAATTGACCCCGTTTACGGGTGGGTTCGAATCCTTTCCTCCGCTTCCTTAAAATCCCAAGAGTTCCCCATAAGGCCCATAACACCGTTCTGTAAGCACAAAATACTGCGGCTTTGGTCTTGTAAGTCCCCATAACGTCCCTTAAATCCCCAACATTAGGTGGTAGAAAATGTGGGATGAAGGAATGGGCGTGGCCAAGCTCACCGCTCTGAAGTGCCAGTCCATCTCAGAACCCGGCAGGTACGGTGACGGCGCCGGGCTCTACCTCGTCGTGGCTTCTTCCGGGTCCAAGTCTTGGGTACAGCGCATCGTGGTCCATCACCGCCGCCGGGACATTGGCCTGGGGGGATATCCGACCGTGGGGCTGGCCGAGGCGAGGAACCTGGCCGCCGAGAACCGTTCCATCGTCGCCGAGGGACGGGACCCGGTGGCCGAGAAGCGGAGACCGCCGAAGCCGACGTTCCGGGAAGCGGCCCACCAGGTCCACCAGGCCAACCTTCCCCGCTGGCGCAACCCGAAACACGCCGCCGCCTGGATTCGCACCCTGGAACGGTTCGCCTTCCCCGTATTCGGCAACATGCCGGTTGACCAAGTAACGCGGGCTGATGTCCTGGCTGTCCTGACCCCCATATGGAGCACCACTCCGGAGACCGCCCGGCGGGTGAGGCAGCGGATCCGGACCGTGATGAAGTGGGCGATGGCCCATGGCTTCATCGAGTACAACGTCGCCGGCGAGGTGATCGACGGTGCGCTGCCCCCCATGCCACGGGTAAAGGAAAGCCTGAGGGCCCTCTTTTACCGGGAAGTCTCGGAGGCCTTCCAGATAGTGGAGTCGTGCCGATCATCGGACAGTTCTAGTACTGGGTCAAATCAAGAATGGCACGGGTAGAGATGGTGAAGCTTGCGTCTGGCGTCCTTCGCGGTGAATCGCCATGCGATGACCGCTTCCACAGTATTGCGTTCTGAGATGCAGGCGTGACGGCCTTTTCCAAGCTGTCCTCGTCACCGTTGCGTCCCCGTAGACAGGTCCGAGCCAGGACGCTGAACTCGATCTCCGCCATGTTCAGCCAACTCCCGTGCTTGGGGGTGTGGTGGAACTCCAGCCGCTTGGCGATGCGCCGGGCCTCCGGGGCCGGAAAAGTCTCGTACAGCGACGCCATGCGATGGGTGTTCAAATTGTCCAAAACCAGGCGGATCACCGGGACATCCGGGTAGGCCTCATCCACCAGCCAGCGCATCCGGTGGGCGAAGTCCTTCATGGTGCGCCGCTGGGTGATCGCCACGTGACGCCAGCCCGCCTTGGGCTGGCAGGTCAGGAACAGATTGCGGGTGCCAGCCCTCGCATATTCGTAGTCCTCGCGCCTGGGCCGTCCAGGCTTTGCCGGTAGTGGCACCCTGGTTTCCGCCAGCAGTTGGGTGGAGGTCTCGTCGAAGCAGACCACCGGTCTCTGGGGATCATGGGGTTCGGCGTAGAGGTCCAGAACGTCCTCCATGGCCGCCACGAACTCCCCGCCTACCTTGGGGATACACCACTGCTGCTTCCGCCACGGCTTGAGGGTGTTTTTTTCAGGTGCAGCCGCACCGCCTCGTGGGACAAGGATTCCACCAGCCCCAACTCCACCACCCTGCCTGCCAACGCCCGCAGCGTCCAGTGTTCGTGACCCTCTGGCGCCGGGCTGCAGGCCAAGGCTATCAGGTGAGCTTCCACCCGCTCGTCCACCTTCCGGTACGGGTTGGGCGAGTTGTGGTGCCGCAGCACCTCCTCCAACCCCTCCTCCACGTACCGGCGCTTGGCGCGGCGCACTGTGCGCTCCGACACGTCAAGGGCCGCGGCTACCTGAGAAGCGGTCCAACCCTCGTCGGTCTTGAGCAGTATGCGCGCCCGCGTGATGGCCTGAGCCGAGTTCCTGCCGGCCCGGATCATCCTCTTGAGCTGTCCCTTCTCCTGCACACTCAGATGGACTGCGTAAACCTCCTGCACCATGGATGTCCCTCCCACTACACAACTTCAGGCCAAAAGGTAGCATCCAGGGCCAGACTATGTACTACGTGACAATGCGGCTTTGACCCAGTACTAGGAGACGATCAAGCGTGGCTGCTCTGGCGTCCAGAAGCCTTTCCCGCACTTCGGGGTGCAGGTCGAGATGGCCATGGCGCTCCATGGACTCCACCAGGTGGGGCAACGCCGCCCTGGGCCGGCCAACACAGCTAGCTGACTCCTCGACAACAGTCCGCACCTCCCGCCACTCGGCCACCAGCGGGGCCGCTGGTCCGAAGGCGTGGTCCCCGTCGGGATGTTCCTCCAGGGCAGCCACCCTGGGTGGCCGCCAAATCCGCCTCAGAACGACACTCTGTCAATTACCCCCGGAGCCACCAGCGCCACAGGCCGGCAACGCCGGCCTGTCCTACCGTCTCCTAAGGTGCTGCAATCCTCTCCGCGTTCCTCACGCAGGAGCGTCGACGGTCAATGCCTAATCGGCAACGTCGGCCCGGTCGTCGTAGTAGCGTGACATGAACAGCAGCCCGTCGTAGCGGATGGCCCACGTATGAGCGTACAGGGTCTCCGACGACCTGGTGTTGGGGAAAATGTAGCTGACCCATAGGCCCTCTTCTGTTGCCGCGGCCATCTCTTCACCAATCTTCCGTACAGCTGAGAAGGCCCCAAGGTCTTTCAGATCCCTCCCTATGAGACGAGGAGATAGGAAGGCGACGAGCACAATGTCGTTCTCATCAGCCAGGGTCAGGTTCCACTGGCCGTCAAGGCTGTCCGGATTGCTGTACAGGGCGATGGTGGCGTCCAATCCGTTGTCCTGGTAGTACTCGATGGCCTGCTGCACATAGGCCCTGGTCTGAGCCGCTGGGTCTTCCACTCGCACGTAGTAGCCGGAGGCGAAAAGCATCCCATTATGGCGCACAGCGTAGCCCACCTTGGGAACTTCCTTCAGCGTTACCGGGTGGGGCCACAGGTATTCCACCCACACGCCCTCCTCCGTGGCCTTGGCCAGCTCCTTGCCCAACTCGTAGCCGTCGGAACCCACCACGTCCTTGATATCCGTCCCTATCAGCCGGGAAAGCAGCGGATGGACGTGATAGATGTCATCTGCGTCGGTGGCGAAGAGATACCATTCGCCCTCAAAGCTGGCGACGCTATTGTAGTAGTTGAGCATGGATTCCAGCCCGTCGCGCTCGTAGCGCTCTATAGCCCGCTCCACGTATTCCACCGTGTATTCCTCGGGGTCGGCGTCCTGCCAGGCCGGCGGGCCGGACTCGGGCCCACCGGCGTAGTAGCCGGAGGCGAAAATCAGCCCATCGCGGCGGACAGCCCAGGTGACCTTTTGCTGTTCCTTCCGGGATACGGGATGCGGCCACAGGTATTCCACCCAGATTCCTTCCTCCGTGGCCTGGGCTATCTCCCGGCCCAGTTCCTGCCCGTCGGACCCCACCACCTCCTTGATGTCGGTGCCGATGAGGTGGGGGAATATGGGATGGGCCAGGTAGAGATCATCGGCTCCGATGAGGAACAGGTAGAACTGCCCGTCCAGGCTGTCCTGGCCGTTGTAGTGAGCAATGGCGGCGTTCAGGCCGTCCCTTTCGTATTTGGCGATGGCCTTGTTTACGTACTCCTTGGTTGAACCCGCCACATCTTCCGGCAGGGCCGAATGGCTGGCGGCGAACACCAAGCCATCGTGAAGGACGGAAAGGACGCGTCGGGGTTCTTCCTGCTTGGTGGCCGGGTTCAGGCCCCGAGTCGTAGCCCAGTGGCCGTCCCCGGTGGCGGCATCTATAAACATCCCGAAACTGGTGAATGTCGAGCCCGGGCCGAAGTAATGGCCTTCCAGGGTGGGGATAGGGCGGTACACCAGCACCACGCTTTCCGCCGCATCCAATAGGATAAGAGACCGCCCGGCCACGATGCTCGGCCCGGTCCGGTAGAACTCGACGGTGGAGTCCAGCCCGTTCTCTTCGTAAAATTCAATGGCCCCCTGCACGTAGGCCATAGTGAAATCTTCGTCGTTGAGTGCGGGCTCCGGCGCGGCTGTGAGTGCGGGCTCCGGCGCGGCTGTGAGTGCGGGCTCCGGCGCCGCTGCGAGTGTGGGCTCTGGCGCCGCTGTGGGTGCGGGCTCCGGCGTCGCTGTGGGTGCGGGCTCCGGCGCCGTTGTGGGTGCGGGCTCCGGCGCCGCTGCGGGTGCGGGCTCCGGCGTCGCAGTAGGTTCGCCGCCGCAGGCAACAGCAAAGACGGCGAAGGAAGCCAAGGCCAAGATCAAGAACAGCGCGCCCAGCCCGTACGGTATTCTCCGTCGCGTCAGTCCTGTCCGGCTCGCCTCAAGTCTGCCTTGCCGCTCAGCGCGCATCGCTATCCATCCTCGTTTCGTTACTCGCGCCGAGTATATTATCATAACGACTGCTCCTGGCAGCCGCCGTCGGGTCGCTGGGGCCGTCCCTCTCGACCATATTTCTGAGCTGTGATTCGTCTGACCAGGGGATTACTGGAGTTGGAAACACCGTGAAATCCTCGACTCCGGGGAATCCTGGTTCATATAATCGACTTCGGCAAGGGCAGGGTAAAGACAAGGCCCGCGACCTTGGGGGCAAGCAGCCCGCCGGTCAGAGGCAGACTAACGGCTCGGGGCTGAGGCGCGCCCTTGGGCTGGCCGGAGGGCAAAAAGAGGACTCTCGACAGTTCAGTAAAGCTCAAAGGTGAGTCAAAATTCGGTACGAGCCGGATGAGAGATGTCCGCCGCTGACGGCGGCGGTATCGGCCCTGCAGATTTTCATACCCAACACCATCGGCCTCATCATGCTGGCGGCGCTGGTGGTGCGGGCGTCCGGCGAGTCCGACGCCTACTTGGGATGGGTGATATTTACCGCGCTGGCAGTCTCCGGGGCCGGCATGATTCTGCACACCCTCCGGTTCCGATACCTGGGGTCGGGCCGCCTCATTGTAACCAACTTCAACGTTCCGTTCTTGGCGGTCTGCGCCCTGGCGCTCCAGGCCGGGGGACCAGGCTTGCTGGCTAGCCTGCTGGTGGCTTCCACCTTGTTGCAGTTCGTTTTGACCCTGCACCTCGCCTCCCTCCGCCGGATATTCACGCCTACGGTCAGCGGGGTGGTGGTGATGCTGGTGGCGGTTTCGGCCGTGCCCTTCATCATAAGCAGGACGGTTGTGGTGCCGGAAGGCGCATCGCCCATGCTGTTCATGGCCCCGGGAATGGCCGCGCTGACCATTGGAGTCTTAATATCCCTGCATGGTACGCCGTTCTGGCGCATGTGGATTTTGCCGGTCACCGTAGCCGTCGGACTGGCTGCCGCCGCGCCCCTGGGCTTCTACGACGTTGACCTCATAGCGGACGCTCCGTGGATGAGCTTACCCGATTTCGGATGGCCGGGTCTGGACCTGGCCTTTGGTACGGATTTCTGGGCGCTGCTTCCTGTGTTCGTGTTCGTGAACCTGACCGCCTTCATGAAGACGGTGGGAGACCTCTCGGTGATTTACCGGGCCTCCTACCGGAACCCGTCGGCCCTTGACTACCGCGCAGTGCAGGGGGGATTGACCGTGTCCGGGGCAGGTGTCCTCTTTTCCGGCCTGATGGGAACCCTACCCGTCGCGGCACCGTGGGCCGTAACCGTGGTTTACGTCGGCTTCACCGGTGTCGCCGCCAGGAGCGTCGGGATATACCTGGGCCTGATGACGATTGTGGCCGCCCCGTTTTCCAAGTTCCTTGCCGTTCTGGTCGCCGTTCCCAGCCCGGTGGTGAGCGCGGTTTACGTCATCATTTTCGGCATGCTCTTTGTCGAGGGCGCGAAAACGTCTTTCTCCGGCCAGGTTGACCAGAAAAAAGCTACCATCATCGGCGTCTCCATGGTGCTGGGCCTGTCCGCCGGGATATTCGGCGCACTTGTCGAGGGGGGCGGCAGCCAACTGGTGGGCAATACCATTGTAGTTGGCGCCATTTCGGCCATCGGCATGACGCTGTTCACCGAAATCTCGAGTTTCCAGACCAGGAAGCTGCGAGTTGACCTGTCCCAGTCCTGCCTGCCGGCCGTTGATGATTTTCTCAGCCAATTCGCCGACGGACATTCGTGGACGGAGGAAGGTAAGAACCGTCTGCGCCTGGTGGGGGAAGAGGTCGTATTGAGCCTGCTGGAAGAGGGGGGCAACGGGCCATACTTGGGCGAATCGGAGAGCGGAAGCGGATCCGTTGAGAAGCGCAGGCTGGTAGCCGCAATTCGCCCTGAGAGCGGCTCCGCCGAGCTGGAAATCCTGGTCGCTTCGGAGGACGCCATTCAGGGGAATATCGAAAACCGCATGGCCTACCTGGGCGGGGAACAGGCCTTGGAAGACGATCGGGAATTGTCCGTCCGTATCCTGCACCACTACGCCTCATCAGTGAACCACCGGAAATACTACGGCCTTGATGTCATCACCTGCCGCGTGGAAAAATAGGCGCTCCGCGTCTCTGGGCCGGGGGCCCTGAGCCCTCCAGCATTCCGGAAGGCCTGCAATCCTGCCTCCCGCCTTAGCTGACGGTCTGTTCAATCAATGGGGTCTGAGGTGGAACCCGTTATTAGGACAGGATCAGGGCCGAGTTAAGTGAGAGCAATGTTATGCCCGTATCCGGGCCGTGCAGAGGCGACTAACCTGACAGCCCGGCAAGTGGTGTAGGCTGCCGGTGAGGCCTGTCGACCGGATTGAGGCCGAGTGGACACTGGTGCGCATTGCCCGAGTGAGAGCATGGTCCGGGAGACTTGCGACGGCATCATTGGTGACGCCTTGGTCAGGGCGATCCCGTTGGGGAGATTGTCTACAGTTCGCGACTCCCTCCGGCGATGGGCCTACACGGCAATGGCGGAGGGCCGATGAATAGAAGCAAGAGCAGCACGAATCCGGCGGAGCTGCCCCAGCTGAACTTGAATGCGGCGGGCATTGACGTGGGCGCCACCAGCCATTTCGTGGCGGTTCCCGCGGATCGTTCGGAACAGCCGGTGCAAGAGTTTGAGGCCTTCACTGCGGACCTGTATCGCTTGGCGGACTGGCTTACCGAATGCGGCGTAACAACCGTGGCCATGGAGTCCACTGGCGTGTACTGGATACCGTTGTTCGGGGTGCTGGAAGAACGGGGCTTCCAGGTGATGCTGGTGGACCCCAGACGCATCAAGAATGTGCCGGGCCGCAAGAGCGACGTGGTGGACTGCCAGTGGCTGCAACAGCTGCACACCTACGGGCTGTTGTCGGGGGCCTTCCGGCCTGAAGAGGAAATACGACGTCTGCGCAGCTACCTGCGGCAACGGGCCATGCTGGTGCAGTACGCCTCTCATCACGTCCAGCACATGCAGAAGGCGCTGACCCAGATGAACGTGAAGCTGCAGCACGTTATCAGCGACATCACGGGCAAGACCGGGATGGCCATCATCGAAGCCATTGTGGGCGGCGAGAGGAATCCCCGCAGGCTGGCCCGGTTGCGCGACCGACGGATCAAGGCGGACGAGGCAACCATAGCCCGGTCGCTGCGGGGGCACTGGCGGGAGGAGCACCTCTTCGAGCTGGCCCAGGCGATGGAACTGTACCGGGTGTACCAGGGCAAGATAGCTGAGTGCGACGGGGAGATTGAAGCCCAACTGGCCGGATTTGAAGACCACAGCGACGGCGAACCTCCGGCTCCCAACGGCAAGAGGGGCAATCAGAAGAACGCGCCTGGCTTCGATGTCCAGAGCCAGTTGTACCGGATGACCGGCGTGGACCTGACCCGTATCGATGGGGTAGACAGTTTCACGGCGTTGAAGGTGATCAGCGAAATTGGTACGGACATGACGAAATGGCCCAGCGCCAAGCACTTCGCCTCCTGGCTGGGGCTGAGTCCCGACAACCGCATCACCGGCGGCAGAGTGATCAGCTCGAAGACCAAGGCCAGCGCCAACCGTGCGGCGGCTGCGCTGCGACTGGCAGCCAACGCGCTGCACCGCTCCGACAGCGCTCTCGGTGCCTTCCTGCGCCGGAAGAAAGCCCATCTGGGGGCGCCCAAGGCCATCACCGCCACGGCTCATAAGCTGGCCCGGATCATCTACTCCATGCTGCGCTACGGCCAGCAGTACGTGGACGCTGGAGCCGCATACTACGAGAGTCAGTACCGGCATAGGGCACTGCGGGCCGCAAAACAGCGGGCCGCGCAACTGGGCTACCAGTTGGTGCCACTCCCAGACCCCTCGCCTTCGGCTGTACCCTACCCATCAGAGGCCGTGCCAACGTGAGAGAGTTTTGGTTAGTGGGGAGTCCCGGCTCTCCTGCCAGTGATTGGGTCCCCTTTTCCGGTGAACACCTCCTTTCATTGTAGTCCCTTTCTACAACATCCTGCTCCCCATGGAACACCTCGGCGGGAGTCCGGTAGCCCAGGGCCTGATGGGGCCTGAGGCCGTTGTAGAACCGGAAGTAGTCTTCCAGCCCCCGCTGGGCCTCCAGGACGCTGGCGTAGGCTTTCAGGTACACCTCCTCATACTTCACCGTGCGCCACAGCCGCTCCACGAAGATGTTGTCCTGGTACCTCCCCTTGCCGTCCCTGCTGATCTTCACGCCGGGGTCGTGGAGCACCTGGGTGAACTCCAGGCTGGTGAACTGGCTGCCCTGATCGGTGTTGAACACCTCGGGCTGACCCTGGCTTAGGGCCTCCTCCAGCACCTCGGCGCAGAAGCCGGCCTCCAGGGTGTTGGACAGCCGCCAGGCCAGCACGTACCGGCTGTGCCAGTCCATCACCGCCACCAGGTTGAGGAACCCCCGGGCCATGGGCAGGTAGGTGATGTCCGCCGCCCACACCTAGTTGGGCCGACTGATCCCGACATTAGTGGGAGGAGCACCACTCAGAGAAAGTGACCTACCGTTGTAAAAATGGTTGACAATAGTCACAAGGCTACCGTCAGCCAATTCTGAAGACGCGACCCGCGCCGCGCCGCCGCCCCAACAGTTCAGGACGGCTCCGCCCGGGACTCTCACCCGGGAACACCGAACGGGTCCGGATACGGGCCATCCCCACCAGGGACAGCCCGGACCGGATTGGGCAGGCGTCTCCGCCTCTCCAGCCGGTGCTGCGCTGCAAGCGCCGGTCTCAGCTGTCCCGAAACCGCTCCCCAGTACGTCCACACGTGCTTCACACGTTTCCTTGCAGGTACGAAGAAGGTGACGCGAACGCCATTGCCCGCGGGACAGACCCGCCGGCGGGGGATGCGCTCGGAACAGCCGAGCAAACGACGGGCCAGCACCAGGGCGGCTGCCTGGTGGACGCTGAGCCCGTAACGCTCCATGAACTTCACCCGGCCGATTACCGAGCTGAAGGCCGGGTTCACTTGGCATACCTCCACTCCTTCCCGGTATCCCCGGGACAGGAAATAAGCCTTGACCTTGCCGTAGCTGAAGCTGGACAACATCCGGCACAGCTTTCTGGACTCACCCTCCAGGACAGCCTTCTTCTGACGGAAGTCCAGCTTCTCGATGACGATGGGCTTGCCGGCCTCACGGGCGTACTCCACCACGCCAGCCACGACGTCGCCTATGATAGCCTCGGCTTGGCGCTGAGACTTGCCATAGGTCACCAGCGGCACCCGCCAGGAGTTGATGCAGTTGCCCGACGCGTCGGTCTCACAGACCGCCAGGTGATCCGCGTTGAGATCCACCCCAATGGCGCCGCCCTGCCGGTCCGTAACAACCGGGACATCAATCAGCCGGGTGGTGGTGAACACCCGCCAGCCCTTCCCGTCCCGCTTGAACCGGTAGCTGATGGCCTGGCCCAGACCGGACCTCCTGGCCAATTTCTCGCCGTGAAGACGCCTGTACTGGGCATAGTCATCGTTGCTCCCCAGGGCAGCCAGAATCTGCTCATGGCCATAGGCGAAGTTCACACCTTCGATGACCAGGTATTTGCCGTGCTCATCAGCCAGGCAATCCGGCAACCGGACCCTGAGAGTCAACATTCCGTCGTCGGCCACGCTGGCCACGCACAGCTGGCAGCCCGCCGTCTCATCCCGGCTCCCCAGCACGAAGAACTCATCGCTGCGGGCATCCCGCCAGTCCCGGAGCCACTCCTCGTGGCTGGCGTAGCCGTTGGCCTCCAGGTCATGCTGCTTGCGCCACAGGCGCTTGGACCCGAAGCAAAGGCGCACCCGCCCCTCAGCAATGTCATCTTCCAGCCCAGCCAGCCTGGACTTCAGACGCGCCAGCCGCCGCTGCTTGTGGTGGGCCTGGCCCCGCTGGCCCTTCTCCTTAACATTCTCAATCTGGCGCTCTGCCCGGGCGATCCGGCGCCTGAGATCATCAGAGCGCAGCCGCTGCTGCTCCCGGACGGATGCCGCCTTGCCTTCCACCGATACCCGCACCCCGTTGAACATCCGGGCCGGTATCCCGTACCGCCCCAGGTAGGTGTTCTTCAGAGAGGCTGCCGATCTTCCCGCCGCAACATCAGCGAACAGCTTCCGCTGCACCCGCCCGTACAGATCTCCATACGCCGACAGCGCCGCATCTCCGGATGCCCGGTCACGGCCTCCGTAACCGGAGATGCGAGTCTGGTACGTGGCCTGCATCAGCCCTCCCGGGCCGCCGCTATCGCCCGCTCTGCCCGCCGCCTGGCTGAACGCCTCCCATACAACCGGGCGCAGAGGGAAGTCATCACCTCGGTCACGTCCCTGACCAGGTCATCCTCCAACTCCCCATCATCCATCACCAAGATCCGGCCTCCTCGGGCCAGCATGGCTGCCTCCAGGTACTCAAACCCGAACCGGCACAGCCTCTCCCGGTGCTCCACCACGATCGTCCCCACCTTCGGGTCCGCCAGCACCCGGGCCAGCTTCCGCCGCTGACCATTCAGCCCGGAACCCACCTCCTTCACCACCGCGGTCGGGAGAAGACCTCGCTGGGTAGCCCACTCCGCCAAGCGGCCAGCCTGCCGGTCCAGGTCTTCCCGCTGGTCCGCTGAGGAAACCCGGGCATAGAGCACACAACCAGAGGGAGGCTCATCGGGGACGATGACGTAATAGCGGCCGTTGGGGAGTTGCTCAATGTTGAGACCAGCAGGCAGCTTCCCATCCCGGTGCAACCGCGAAGTAGTAGCCTTGTTGAAGCCGTAGAGACGGCCCCAGGCCGTCAGGCTGATGCGTCGACTGGTAACATCCATAATAATCTATTATATACCATCAAGTCCAACCGTTGGAACCCCTCGTTGCGGAGCCATGCGGGGAACATGCTCGCGCTCCGGTAAATTAGGTCAAGACAGCCGATGTTTGATATAACCTGAGGCGATGACCATTCGCGGCAAGGCGGCTCGATATCTGCTACCCCGCTTCGGCGATGCCTCCACTGCATGAGGTCTTTCCCCTGCCCATGCTGACGCCTGCGGAATGCGCGTTGCTCCACGAACTGGCAGTCAGCACCGGCCGGGCGCCGTTCGGGAGGAAACAGCCACGAAGCGGCCATGGGTCCGGACGCAGTGGCGGCAACGAGCGCTGGTCTTTCCCCGTGCCCACCGATGCAAGGCCCACGCCAGGATGGAGCAGCCCTCCCGTCTCAGCTGACGGCTCCCGGATGCACCTGAACCGATGGCTGAACTATAAACGTTATTGTCATATAATCATTAGTAGATTATAATGATTATACATTAGACGACAGGAGGCCATCCCAATGCTTGCAGCAATTCCGATGCACTGCCCACGCATGGAGGAACGATTTAACCATGATACGCTGCCAGGACTCGAAGTAGTTTCGGATCAAGAATGGTTGTCGAATCAACTGGACCTGAAGGCCCTTCGCCGCGACTCCCCCGCGTCGGACCCCATGGGCCGGGACTTCCACTACGCCGAAGCCCTGGAGACCCTGGACGTCGACGCCCTGAGGAAAGACATCGAGGAGGTGATGAAGGCGTCCCAGGACTGGTGGCCCGCCGATTACGGCCACTATGGGCCCCTCTTCATCCGGATGGCCTGGCATGCCGCAGGCACCTACCGCACCGGCGACGGGCGGGGCGGCGGTGGTTCCGGCCAGATGCGCTTTGCTCCCCTCAACAGCTGGCCCGACAACGCCAACCTGGACAAGGCCCGCCGTCTGCTCTGGCCGGTCAAGCGGAAGTATGGCCGGCAGGTATCCTGGGCCGACCTGATCATCTTCGCCGGCAACTGCGCCCTGGAGGACATGGGCTTCAGGACCCTGGGCTTCGCCTTTGGCCGCCCGGACACCTGGGAGGCGGACGGGACCTGCTGGGGGCCCGAGGACACCTGGCTGGGCGACGACCGTCACGACGATGGAGGGGAACTGGAGGAACCCTACGGCGCCGACCAGATGGGCCTGATCTACGTCAACCCGGAGGGACCCGGCGGCAACCCGGACCCGGCGGCTGCGGCGCGGCACATTCGCCAGACCTTCCGCCGCATGGGTATGAAAGACGAGGAGACGGTGGCGCTGATAGCGGGCGGACACACCTTCGGCAAAGCGCACGGCGCCGGCTTCGAGGACTTGGTCGGACCTGGACCGGAGGGAGCCGGCATCGAGGAGCAGGGTCTCGGCTGGAAGAACAGCTTCGGCAGCGGCAAGGGTGGGGATACCTTCACCAGCGGCCTGGAAGGGGCCTGGACCAGCAACCCGGTGCAGTGGGACAACGAGTTCGTCGAGAATCTGTACGCCTACGACTGGGAACTGACGAAAAGCGCGGCCGGCAAGTGGCAATATGCACCCGAGAACGGTCTGGGAGCGGCCGCCGTCCCGGACGCCCACGACGCGTCCAGGAGGCACGCCCCCATGATGCTCACCACGGACCTCTCGCTGCGGATGGACCCTGTCTATGGGGCCATTGCCAAGCGCTTCCTGGAGAGCCCGGCGGACCTGGAAGACGCCTTCGCCCGGGCCTGGTTCAAGTTGACCCACCGCGACATGGGCCCTAGGAGCCGGTACTTGGGCCCGCTGGTCCCGCCGGAGCCGATGCTGTGGCAGGACCCGGTGCCAGGCGTGTATTGCAAGTTGATCGAAGAGCGGGAGGTCGCCCACCTCAAGGCCAGGGTCCTGGCCACGGGTCTGTCCGTTTCCCAGCTGGTGTCTACCGCATGGGCTTCAGCGGCGACGTTCCGCGGCACCGACAAGCGTGGCGGGGCCAACGGGGCGCGCATCCGCCTGGCGCCCCAGAGGGACTGGGAGGTGAACGACCCGGCTAGGTTGGAGAGGGTGCTCCGGATCCTGGAGGGAATACAGGCGGAGTTCAACGGCGACCAGACCGACGGGAAGGGGGTTTCCCTGGCCGACCTGATAGTCCTGGCCGGGTGCGCCGGCGTCGAGCAGGCGGCCAGGAACGCCGGGCATGACGTGCTGGTGCCCTTTACTCCGGGACGCACCGACGCGACTCAGGAGTGGACCGACACCGAGTCCTTCGGAGTGCTCCAGCCCACGGCGGACGGGTTCCGAAACTACTTGCGGGCCGGACATCGGGAATCGCCGGAGGAACTGCTGGTGGGGCGGGCATCCCTGCTGACGCTGACCCCGCCGGAGATGACGGCTCTGGTCGGCGGAATGCGGGTCCTGGACGCCAATACTGGGCAGTCCCAGCATGGGGTCTTCACCCACCGGCAGGGGGCGTTGACCAACGACTTCTTCGTGAATCTCCTGGACATGAGCACCGAGTGGCGGGCGTCCTCCACGGGTGGCGGGGCGTTCGAGGGACGAGACCGCCGGACCGGGGACCTACGGTGGACCGGCACCAGGGTGGACCTGGCGTTCGGTTCCAACCCGGAACTGCGTGCCCTCTCGGAGGTGTACGGATGCGACGACGGGCAGCAGGCGCTGGTGCGGGACTTCGTGGCCGCTTGGGACAAGGTGATGAACCTGGACCGCTTCGACCTAGGGTGATCCGGGATAGCGCTTTTGGCAGTCCCGGTTCTCCACCCGTCGGCCAGGAGCCACGAGGGTTGGCCCGGTTGACATCTCCCGGGCCGCTCACCCTACCAAACTGGACAACATCAATAATCTTTCCTATTTCCTTCACTCTGGATGTGTCATAGGCCATATTCCCCGCCCCACCTGAAGGATGAAGTTACCGTTGAAACCTTGTCTGCCTCTTTTTCGGAACGACCGGCTACCACACCACAAATCTGCAAATGTAGTGCTAGCAATGCTCTCCCCGCCGGTGGGGCTTCACTTGGAAATCCTTCCCCTGCTGGACGCAAATCGGGGCGCATGAGGTCGGCAGTGGCGTCAACCGACTACGTGGTGCCAGTGGATATCCTTGTCTTCGATTTCCTGCTGGGCTTCGCGGTCGTTCGTAACGCTGGCGACGACGGCTCTGGCCGGGTGGCCTGTAACCCTGGTCAGAATCTCCGCGTTTCGCAGGGCGCGCTCCGTATCCCTGATGGCACCGGTGAACGACACCTCGGCCGCAAGATACTGCGTGTTGCCTTCTTCATCTCTGGCCTCAATGACCAAGTCCGCTTCGCGGAAGCTTCTCAGTTCATCGGTCAGGGCTTGACCTCCTGCCTCCCCCAGCGCCAACCGGTTCAGTTCTCCTGGGGTAAGTGTCCTGACCCACTGCAGATTCAGGTCGCTGGTTATGATCTCAGCCTGTTGAGCGGTTTTCTGCTCGGTGTAGAAGCCCTTCATGTCGGATATGCCGTTTTCCAGCCGGTCCATCCGCTGGTCGACACGGGTTCCAAGTTGATCAATGCGTGTTTCCAGCCGGTCCATGCGTTCTGCTAGGGCGGTGATGGAGTCGCCGACCATGCTGGAAATGCTGTCAATGGCCCCGGCGACAGCTCCGAAATTCTCCCGCATTGCAGATGACAGCCTCAGCTGCATCTCCATGATTTTCAGCACCTGCTCTTGGTTTTGACTGACAGCCTGCGGAATTTCACTGCCGAGGATACGGGCCTGCAGGGCGCTGGCCAGCGCAGGGTTCCTATCCATTTCCTCGAGGATTTCGGTGATTCGGTCAGGCGTGGTCATCTGACTCTCTCAGGGGAGCTTGGCGACTCTCCCTATTTTACCCAGCATCGGAAGGTTTGTCCCGTTGCCGGCCTATTATCCGGTATCCTCCGAAGCAACCTCAGCGAGGCCTGCGGCTAGGGTCGGTGGCTCCCCGCGCTCCCAACAATGTGTAGGACACATGACCGTTGGAACCCACGCCGAGAATTCATGTCGCGTCCAGGCGGGCGTCCAGGCGCGTTGACACCAAGGTTGCCCAGCTTTACCATCCTTCGGCATCCCAGTTGAAGTTGTGGTGCGGTGCGGTGGATGTTGGGGCGACGCCCGCCGTCGCCCCCTATTTCCCCAACAGCCCCTTCATGGCCTCCCCCGTCTTATCGGCGTCCACCATCCTCCGGGGCCGCCGCTATCGCCCGCTCCGCCCGACGGCGCGCCGACCGCCGCCCGTAGAGACGGCTCCAGGCCGTCAGGCTGATACGTCTACTAAACTGATACCAAGGTGAAATACGCATATGGAGGAGGTCAAGAGACGGTGCCAAACCGTCCTCCAGGTACAGGCGGAAGAGTTTCACTGTGGCGCCTAAGCCAATCTCCATCGCCCCACAAATGTAGATCCCACCTTGGCTTTGGTTTAGGCTTGGTCCGGTCTACGCTTTCGAGCGAGTTGTGAGCTATGAAATACGTTATGATGGGCACCCAGCAGGTCTCGGCCATAGGACTGGGGACCTGGCAATTCGGCGAGGCCGGCTGGGGCTGGGGCACAGAGCTGGATCACGACGAGGCTATACGTATCGTCCATCGGGCGCTAGAGTTGGGAATCAACTTCTTCGATACCGCCGAAGTTTACGGTAACGGGCGCTCGGAGGAGATTCTGGGTGAGGCCTTACGAGGACGGCGCCACGAAGCGATTATCGCCACCAAAGTAGCGCCACCCCTCAGGCCAGACCGGGTTATGCAGGCTGCCAGAGAGAGTCTTCGGCGTCTGGACACAGAAAGCATAGACCTGTACCAACTTCATGCACCGGACGGGGGCGTCCCCCTAGCCAGAACCATGAGGGCCATCCGGCGCCTCATGGATGATGGCCAGGTTCAGCAAGTGGGAGTGAGCAACTTCGACCTGAACCAGTGGCAAGAGGCCGAGGCTGCCCTGGGTAGCCCGGTAGTCTCCAACCAGGTGCAGTACCATTTGTTGGACCGCCGGCCTCGGAATCTCCTTCCCCACGCCCACGAAGAGGGTCGCATCGTCATCGCTTTCAGTCCTCTGGCGCAGGGGCTGCTGGGTGGTAAGTACGGTTCCGGCAACGTACCCCAGGACCTGAGGGCAAACTTTGGGATCTTCAACGACGATAACTTGCGGCGGGCTCCGGCGGTCGTCGCGACCCTGAGGCAGGTGGGGGAACACTACGGGGTCACACCGGCCCAGGTGGCGCTGGCCTGGCTCTTGCTCGATCCCCAGGTGATAGTAATTCCAGGCGCTCGCAGCGTGGCCCAATTGGAAGCCAACGCCGCCGCCGCTGACCTGCGCCTGACTCCTGGAGATGCCTTGCGCATAGAGGAGGCCACCAGGGCTTAGGTTCTCTCTCCGATAGTTCGAATCAGCTGGGTTTTATTAACCTTTTTGATACTGTTGAAGCTCTTGGCCCAGCCCGCCGTTCACTGACTCGCCGGCACGAACTGCTGATGCCCTGGGCATGATTCGAGAGTACAGATGCTTGAATTTGCGGCTAACCACGGTTGGAGGGGCATTTTTGGGGAAATCCCCCACAGCATGAGTCATACCAGATTTTGCGAGGGAGGAACGCCCTCGGCATTACCCTCGTCGTTCCGGCGAAGGCCGGAACCCAAAGCATCAGCCCCGGTCGAGCCCGGGGCAGGCTAGGGATCTATCTCCTCGCCAGCAGCTCCGCTTTGGAGAAGTTGCCCAACCACTCCTCCAGGTATCCATCCAGTTCGTCGGCGTAGAGGTTGTTCATTTTGTCAATGGCGGTGGGAAGTTGGGCCGCTGGGGTGTCGAAGGCCAGCATAAATGTCCGGACCAACTGGCCAGGGGGAAAGTCACCCTGACCTATGCAAGGGCCAACGATGGGGGAATCGGGAAGGTGTCCGGGGCGACCTAAACCAAAGCCAGAGTGGAATCTACATCGACACCGGAATGGGCAGCGCTGTCAACACCGTCATTCCGGCGAACGCCGGAATCCAAGGAACAGTGCAGAACGTACTTTCCTGGACACCGGCGTAAGCCGGTGTCACGAAGGATTTTGCTCCTTTAGGTTGCGCAAACTAATACACTGCCGATTGCCGAAGCAGGCTCTGTGGTTTAACTTAATGCAGTTTTCACCATGGTATTAGTTTAGTAGGAATGGCCTTGCGTCGAATCCCTCAAAAGCTTCGGATTAGTGAGCTCATTTTGTTTACTTTGATTCTTCCAGTGCAGCCACACGGAAGATAGTTGGAAGGTCAGGGCGAAAGGCGAGACGCCAGGCCTCAAGTGCCCACATGCGGCCTGCACCACTTGCCATATTTGCTACTTCCATAATCTTTTCAGGGGACGCTCCATGCTTGTGAGCCATTAGCATATGGCATTGAATGATTTGAAGTGGGTATAAACCAGTGGATTGTACTGCTACTCGGATCAACTCCTTTGTTTGGGGGTCTAAAAGGGTGGCCTTGTCATAGCTTACCCTCTCGTTGTGCTCCCTTAGAGCCTCCACCCCGCCTACCGCGGCCACAAATTCATGTAGACCATATCGGAATCCTCTCATATTGAGGGTGCGCTCCAATTCTGCCTGCAATTCAGTGTCTTGATTGGTTGCCATAGCATGAACTCCTTCTAACTAGTGTGAGTCTCCCGAGTCCACCAGCAGGTATGTGGTTGCCCCAAATCCACCACCTGAGTAGAAACGAACACCTCGTTGGAGCCGACTCCGAAGCCGGTTATGATGGTAACCACAAACACCAAACCGTCACCAACGAGGTGCAACTATTATGCCCCAGGGAGCATTACCTTTCCAGTACGCCGAGGAGAAGGGTTCCACCTCACCACTCCGCGACACGAAGCTCCAAGCGTCATTCCTTAACCCCAATCCACCGACATGATGAGTGTGGCGTCATGGTGATGGGATGAGAAAGTGCTCCTGGCTTCGGGGATAATGGTTTTTGAAACAGAAAACCGACCCGAAATGAGGAGCACCCAAAAGATGCTACCGCGCGAGCAGACCGACCGCGTCCATGTCTCCTTCGACGACCACCGCCTGGTGGCCAATGCCGGACTGCTGCTTCCGGTCACCCTGGCCCATCATCTGGGACTGGGCGATCTGGTGGATCACCACCTTGACCTGGGAGATGCGCCGGGTCGGGCGAATGCGGGAGACAAGTTGCTGACCCTGGTGGCGTCGGCATTGGCCGGTGGCGACTGCATTGACGACGCCGATGCGCTACGTACTGGCAGGAGTGCACAGGTGCTGGGCTGCGTGGTCAAGGCGCCATCCACCCTTGGGACCTTCCTGCGGAGTTTCCGGTGGGGCCACGTGCGTCAGCTGGATCGGGTGAGCCGGCAGTTGCTGGCCCGGGCTTGGGCGGCTGGGGCCGGACCTGGCAATGATCCGTTGACCATTGACCTTGATTCCACCGTCTGCGAGACCTACGGGTTGGGAAAGGAGGGGGCCCGCTGGCACAACTACACCGGCCAGCGAGGCTATCACCCGCTCCTCGCCATTGTGCCGCGGGCACCGGCGACGTGCTGATGTGCCGGCTGCGCCAGGGACGGGCCAACACGGCTCGGGGCGCCGCCCACTTCCTGCGGGAGACGGTGAGCCGAGTGCGCTACGCCGGAGCCGAAGGCCAACTCACCGTGCGGGCTGACAGCGGCTTCTACACCCACGCCATCGTCGCCCTCTGCCGGAAGATGAAGGTCCGCTTCTCCATTACCATTCGCCAGCACCAAAGCGTGCGGAACATCATCGAGGCCATACCCGAGGAAGACTGGACGCCCATCCCCTACTGGATGGAGGGTGCCGCCGACGTGGCCGAAACCACGTACACTCCCTTCCAGAATGAGCCCGACGCTGCGCCGGTGCGGCTCATCGTCCGGAGGGTCGAGCCCACACCCGGCTCCCAACTGGCGCTGTTTACCAGCTACAGCTATCATGCTTTCATCACCGACCGCGAGGGCGACACCCTGGATCTGGAGGCCGATCATCGCCGCCACGCCGAGGTCGAGAACGCCATCCGAGACCTGAAGTACGGCGTGGGCCTCAACCACCTACCATCGGGCCGCTTTCCTGCCAACGCCGCCTGGCTGGCCGTCCAGGCCTTGGCCCATAATCTGGCCCGTTGGACCGCGCGCATCGGGCTGGCCGAGCGGGCGGTGATTACCACCAAAACACTCAGACAGCACATCTTCTCCCTGGCCGGACGGCTCACCCGCAAAGCACGCCGCCTCACCTTGCATCTCCCCCAGGCCTGGCCTTGGCAAAACCAGTTCAGCAGCGCCCTGGCACGATTGCGCGCCCTACCACTCCCTTCCTGACGCCGCCCTCGGCGTTCGACCTGTCCACCAGGCCACTCAACGCCTGGCCCAGCCGCGCCAGGCTGGACCCCTGACGGTCTCCGCCTGCGGTCTGCGCTGAAGATCGCTCCCAGCACCGCTACCACAGGCGGTCAACACCCCCCTGGCATGGCAGCCACGCTCCGCATCGTCCATTTCATCGGCATCAGGTCCTCGCCTGCCCGTCCCCTGACCCCTGACCCCTCGTCTGACCACCGCCGCCGTATCCCTTCGGTGGATTCGGGCTAACTTAGACGAGGCAGAGGAGATGGCTGCGCTGGCCAATACCAAGGGAGTCCAGCACTTGGTAGGGCTGCAGGCCCGGTGTGATCCAGCTCTGCTGCGGCTCCAGGAACTGCTGAGCGAAAACTATCTGGGGGATGTCCTGGCCTGCAACATGACTATGTTTTTGCCGGGACTGCTCCAGCGAGGCCTAGACCGGGCCTGGATGGCCGACCGGGACCAAGGAGCTAATACCCTAACCATCGCGACTGGGCACGCCATAGATGCGCTCTGCTTTTGCGTCGGAGAGTTTCAGGAGGTTTTATCCCAGGTTGCAACCCAAGTCCCCGAATGGGATACTTCGGAGCCTGGCAAGAAGGTGAAAGTTACCGCTGCCGACAATGTCCTGGTCAGTGGTGTCTTGACTAACGGAGCTGTCGCCTCGGTGCACGTGTCCACCGTTCCCTGGCATGGTTCCGGCTGGCGGATGGAAGTGTACGGGAGGGAGGGTTCTATAGTAGCCTCGTCCCATGAGATGGTGCAGTATGCCCAAATTCGGCTCCAAGGTGGTCTGGGCCCGGATAGCAGCTTGGCGGATCTGCCGATACCTGAGTGCTTGACCTGGATTCCCGGTGAGGTACCCCAGGGTGCCCCCTTCAATGTGGCTCAGATGTTTCGGAAGCTGGGACAAGGGATTTTGGAAGGTAATGCGGTAGAACCCGATTTTGACCTGGCAGTCAAGCGGCATCAACTGCTGGATATAATCCAGAGTTCCTCGGACCAGGGGATGAAGCAAAGGGTGACCTAAATGCGGTCAAACCCATGCGCTAATTAGCACAGTGTTCGACCATCGGCTGTCTGGAGCCACTACTTTTCAGGGAGGATAGGAGGGTAAGACGATGCCAGCTGCAGAAATCAAGAAATTCTGGGAGCAAACTCGGGCCAGTTTGGCCGAAGTGGACGTGAACGCCACTGTAGAGCCGGTGGAGCGGAGTGATGTGTTTACTATGGAAGGACGCATCAAGACCCGGACCATCTATCGGGTGATAATGTCCAGCTTCGAGGGTCGGCGAATCCGGGCCTGGTACACGGTACCCTCAGGGCAACCTCCGGCAAGAGGATGGCCCGCCATCATGGAAGTGCCGGGGTATGGTGGCACCATGCCTCTGCCAATCCATCTGGTCCAGTATGGCTATGCTACTTTGTCGCTATTCCCCAGAAGTCAGGGAGAGAGCTTGAAGGAATGGGAGATAGAGCACGGTACCAGATTAGTTTATAAGATTACCGATCGGGATCGTTACTACTATCGCGGGGCCTACATGGACTGCGTGCGCGGTCTGGACTTCTTGTGCGACAGGCCGGATGTAGATACGAATCGCATCGGAGTCTGGGGCTTCAGTCAAGGAGGAGGGTTGACCTTGGCCACCGCTGCTTTGGACCATAGGGTGTCCGCGGCTGTGGCTGGAGTCCCCTGGCTTTGCAATTTCCCAGTGGCTGCCGAGATCACTACATCGCCCTACGTTGAGCTGCACGACTACCTGGAGGAACACCCTCAGGAGCGGGAAATTGTGCTGGCAAACCTGACTTATTTTGACCAACTCAACCTGGCTGACGCTATCACCTGTCCCACGTTGATAGCCAGTTCCTTGACTGACGATGTGCACCCTTTAAACACGGTAATGCCGGTATTTGAGAAGATTAAGGCCATGAAATCTATTGTGGTGTATCCTGATTTGGATCATGAATACCGGACCGATTCCACTCAACATGGCAAGGCCTGGATGGACCGCTACCTGCGATAGTCTCGATACCTCATTCCTGAAGCCCCTGAAGCCGATGAATGCTTGGTAACTGTTCAGATTAGGGGACGTGGGACCCGCTTTTGAAAAAGCCGCGCAAAACTTTATTGTTTGGCATTGGTGAGCTTAAATGGGATTTGCTACGCCGATCCCCCTCAACTCTGAACTATTACAATGCTTGAGCTATTTCCCATGCCAACATTATCCCGACGCTTTCTAGGAGGAGGCTGAAATGGCCGACTTGACCAAAGAGGAAGTGGTGGCCCTGGGCCATGCGGTGGGGTTGGAAATCCAGGACCCTGATCTGACCGAGGTCACCTACAGCCTTAATGCGCTCCTGGAAGCCCTAGACGCGATTAATCCTCCGGGGCTGGAGAACATCGAAGCTCTGCCCATTATCTTGCCTCCGAAATGAGAGTATAGCGACCGATCCCCTTGGTCGATACTTGGGAGAAAGGAGTTGAAGTGGAAAAGCGGGATATACCCTTCCTCTCCACAGCGGAGCTTTCTGAGCTGATACGCCAGAAAGAACTCTCTCCGGTGGAGGTGACCGAATCGTACTTGGAACGTATCGACGCTCTCAACTTCAAGTTTAACTCGTACCTTACCGTCTGCCGCGAGGAGGCGCTTCAAGCTGCCCAGGAGGCGGAGCAGGCTATAGCTCAGGGAAACTACCTCGGGCCGATGCACGGTATCCCCGTGGCGGTAAAAGACCAATTGTGGAGCAAGGGCATACGGACCACCGTCGGCTCGCGCTTAATGGCTGACTTCTTCCCCGAGGAGGACGCCACGGCAGTCGCGAACTTGAAGAAAGCCGGAGCCATAATCCTCGGCAAAACCAACCTCACCGAGTTCGCCATTGGCGGATCGCAACGCTACAGCCCCAATCGCAATCCGTGGGACCTGGACCGGTTCACCGGCGGATCCAGCGCTGGTTCCGGGTCCGCCACCGCAGCCTTCCTGTGTGCCACGTCGTTGGGAGAGGACACCGGTGGCTCGATACGCCGGCCAGCCGCCTGGTGCGGCTTGGCGGGCCTGCGGCCCAGTTGGGGTCGGGTCAGCCGCTATGGGGTCATGCCCGGTTCTTGGTCCATGGACCAGGTCGGCCCGATTTCCCGCACGGTGGAAGACGCCGCGATTACTTTGGAAGCCATAGCCGGTTACGATCCTAAAGACCCCTACAGTTGGGATGTCCCGGTTCCCAGCTACCGGCGTGCCTTGGATGGAGATATCAATGGTATTCGGGTAGGGGCCATCAGAGAGTTGATTCACAGTGACATCGTGGATCCCGAGGTCCGTGACGCCATCATCAAAGCCGGAGCGGTGTTGGGGGAGTTGGGAGCCGCGGTGGAGGAGGTGTCGCTTCCCCTGACGGTCCACAGCGGTGCCATTACCGCGACACTGATCAACGTTGAGTCGGCGATGACCTATCGTAACTGGATCAGAGACCGGCTCCACGACTTCGGGCACGGCAATCAGACCGGGCTGCTTACCGGCAGCGTCATGCCGGCCCAGGCTTACTACAAAGCCCAGAAGCTCAGAGAGCTGGTGCGCCGGCAGGTCCATGAGGCCTTAGAGACGTACGACGTCTTGATTCTACCCACCTCCAAGAGCTGTGCCCCCAGGTTGGAGGACGAACCGGTGATCACCTCCCAGGAAATGGCTGCCTCCATGATCCCAGTGATGACCAGACCTTTCAATCTGGCCAGCGTCCCGGCGCTGTCCATCAACTGTGGATTCAACTCCCAGGGACTGCCTATAGGGCTCCAGATTGGGGGACGCCCCTTCGCTGAAGAGACGGTGTTGAAGGTGGGCCATGCTTATGAGCAAAATACACCCTGGCATGCCATGAGGCCGCCCAACGTGTAGGTTGGCTTGCCTGCCCGCGCTGATCTTCTAAACCAAAGCCAAAGTGGAATCTACATCGACGCCGGATTGGGCAGCGCTGCCAACACCGTCATTCCGGCGAACGCCGGAATCCAGGGAAGAGTGCAGAATGTACTTTCCTGGACACCGGCGTAAGCCGGTGTGACGAAGGATTTTGGTCCTTCAGGTTGCGTAAACTAACACACTGCCGATTGCCCAAGCAGACTTTGAGATTTAGCATTATGTAGTTTTCACCTTGGTATTAGCGTACATGAATCCGTGGTTCACCACCACCGATGAAAATCCCTAAACTAAAGCCACGGTGAAATGTACATATCGCTAGACCGCACTGTCGGTGGCCACCCAATTGGGGCCTAAAGGTGATATGAGGTGCCGTGTAGTCCTTTCGGTCGTCTTCAAGACCCCCGAAATGCACATCCCACCTTGGCTTTAGTTTAGTAACATCCATAATAATCTATACACCACAAGGTGCAACTGTTGGAACCCCAAAGGAGCCCGCCGTGGGCCGAGACTGCCAGATTAGACGGGACGGCTGTCAATGGCGGGGAGATAGTGGGCCTTGTGGCGGAGCAAAACTGTACCACCCGGGATGAATGGCCGGCATAAATGTCCGGACCAACCGGTCAGGGAGAATGTCACCCTGACCCTTGCGACGGCAACCGGTGGAGTAAGCGGGAAGGTGTCCGGGGGTGCCTAGGAGCCGTTCAGCTCGTCCGGTTCTTCCGAAGACTGGGCGGCGGCGTTGTCGCGGCTATGCTTGAGGCGGTAGCTGTCGCCGTTCATCTCCAGGATGTGAACGTGGTGGGTCAGGCGGTCCAGCAGGGCCCCAGTGAGGCGTTCTGAGCCGAACACTTGGGTCCACTCGTCGAAGGGCAGGTTGGTGGTGACCATGATGGAGCCCCGCTCGTAGCGCTGGCTGAAGACCTCGAAGAGGAGTTCCGCGCCGGTGGTGGACAGGGGGACGAAGCCCAGTTCGTCGATGATCAGCAGGCTGAGGCGGGAAAGATTCCGCTGCAGGTTGAGCAGGCGACGTTCGTCCCGGGCCTCCATCAGCTCGTGGACCAGGGCGGCAGCGGTGGTGAAGCCCACGGACATCCCCCGCTGGCAGGCGGCCAAGCCCAGTCCCAGGGCCACATGGGTCTTGCCGGTGCCGCTGTTGCCGACGGCGATGACGTTCTCCCGGCGCTGGACGTATTCGCAGCGGGCCAGCTCCAGCGCAGGGCCTTGTTCACCGAGGGGATGGCGGTGAAGTCGAAGGTGTCCAGACTCTTGACCGTGGGGAACCGGGCAGCGCGGATCCGGCGCTGCACCATGCGCTGGTGGCGGTCGATGAACTCCAGTTCGGCCAGCTGGAGCAGGTACTGGGGGTGGTCCACGCCCTCGGCGGCGCACTGGGCGGCCATCTTGCCGTACTCCCGGAGGAAGGTGGGCAGCTTGAGTTCCTTCAGGTGGTGCTCCAACAGCAGGGTCGGCCGGTCGTTCATGCCGCCCTCCCCGACAGCAACGTCATGTAGTCCCCGGCGGAGGTGGTGTTCACCCTGACCCGGGGCAGGTAGGGGTAGAGTTCCAGGTCCAGGCGGGGCGGCCGGCCCTCCAGCCGGCACAGCACCAGGTGCTTCACCGCGTCGAAGCTCAGCGCCCCCAGCCGGAGGGCATCCTTGACGGCGGCATGCACCTCTTCCAGCTTGAAGCTCTCCATGAGTCTCAGCACCTGGACGAACTCCCGCTTGCCCCGCCGGCCCATCCTGGACTCCAAGAGGCGGCGCAGGGTGCTGAACTCCTGGGGGAGGTCCCAGCCTGCAGGGGCGCGGCCTGATCCAGGGCGCCGGTCTTCTGCTCCAGGAGCGGCAGGTAGTGAATGGGATTGTAGACGAAGTCCTCCCGTTCATGGGAGCGGGGGCGCCGGGCGATAACCTCGGCGCCGCAGCTGATCACCACCCGGTCCACGTAGCCCCGGATGATGACGTCCCGGTGCCCGTAGGCCACCGGCGCCGAGTAGTCGTTGGTCCGGTACCGCACCAGGGACAGGGAACTGACCCGGCCCGCCCGCTTGTCGCAGGCGTCGTATGCTGCTGGCGGCAGGGGCAGCAAGGTCTCCAGGTCCCGTTCCATACGCTGGCCGATGGTCTCGGTGTGGCCCCGCAGCCGGGCGTCCATCCGCGCCAGGCAGCGCCGCTCCAGGTGGGAATTCAGGGCCTCGAAGCTGTCGAAGGAGGGAATGGGCACCAGGAAGTTCCGCCGCATGTAGCCCACCAGGCCCTCCACCTTCCCCTTGTCGTTGCCCTTGCCGGGACGCCCGAACCGGTCGTCGAACAGGTAGTGGGACTGGAGTTCGGTGAAGGTCTGGGTGCGCTTACGGCGGCCGTCTCCCAGGATCCGGGCCACCGCCAACTTCGTGTTGTCGTACAGGATGCTCTGGGGAACTCCGCCCAGGAAGGAAAAGGCCGAGACGTGGCCGTCCAGGAAGGCCTCGGTGGTCTCGGCGGGATAGGCCTTGATGAAGCAGCCGTCGCTGTGGGGCAGGTCCAGGACGAAGCAGTGGGCCTTCCGTTCCAATCCACCGATGACCACCAGGGCCTCGCCGAAGTCGCACTGGGCGTGCCCCGGGGAGTGGGACAATGGCACGAACATCTCCCGGGCCTGGCGGCGGTGCTCACGGACGTAGTCCTTGACGATGGTGTACCCGCCATCGAAACCATACTCGTCCCGCAGCCGCTGGAAGATCCGCTTCGCCGTGTGGCGCTGCTTCCGGGGATGCCGGAGATCCTCTTCAAGGATGCGGTCGATGACGCCGGTGAAGGCCTCCAGCTTGGGCCGTCGGGGAGGACTCTGCCGCCGGTACCCCGGCGGGGCCGAGTAGGCCAGCATCTTGCGCACCGTGTCCCGGTGCAGACCAAACATCCGGGAGGCTTCCCGGATGCTCATCCCCTCCACCATCACCGCTCTTCGGACCCGCAGGTACACGTCCACCTGGAACATCCATCCACCATCCATTGGCTCAACTTCGAACCTATGGATGGCGGCAGGCGGTACATTTTTCAACCGCCGTTTTGTTGATGTCCAGCGAAAATGTCCTGACTAACTGGCCAGCAGAAATGTCACATTCCCCCCATGGAGAATGTGATTTTGACCCCGAAAGAACAGACCAGGCTTCAGGTCCTCAACAGCCTTCTCGCGGAGCACATCACCCTGGAACAGGCGGCTGAACTCATGGGCGTCAGCCTGCGACACGCCAGGCGGATTCTGGCCGCCTACCAGGAGAGAGGCGCCGCTGCCATCGCCCACGGTCTCCGGGGCCGCAGGCCGACCAATACGACTCCGGATGCAGTGGCGGAAGACGTGGTCCGCCTGGCCCGCACCACGTATCAAGGCGCCAATCACTCCCATCTCAGCGAGCTGCTTGCCGAACGCGAGGACATCATCATCGGCAGGACCACCCTGCGTCGGATCCTGGGGAACGCCGGATTGAAGAGCCCGCGGCGCAGACGTCCGCCCAAGCACCGGGTGCGCCGGCAGCGGATGCCCCAGGAGGGTATGTTGGTCCAACTCGACGGCAGCTATCACCGGTGGCTGGGCGGCGACGGCCCCCAGTTCACCCTTCTCATCGCGGTGGACGACGCCACCGGCGCCGTCATCAACGCCCTATTCTGTGAGCAGGAGGATTCCCACCACTACTTCCTGCTCATACAGGGCTTGCTGCGCCGCCGCGGTATGCCCCTGGCCCTCTACGCTGACCGCCATCCAGTCTTCAAGCACAAGTCGGAGTATCAGCCCTCCGGCACGCCCACCCAGTTCGGGCGGGCCATGGAGGAACTGGGCATACAGCTGATATTCGCCCTGTCTCCCCAGGCCAAGGGCCGGGTGGAACGGACGGCCGGCACCTTCCAGGACCGGCTGATCACCGAGCTCCGGCTGGCGGGAGCGGCTACCATGGAAGAGGCCAGGGCGGTGCTCCGGCAGTTCCTGCCCCGATTCAACCGGCGTTTCCAGGTGCCAGCCCAGTGTTCCAAGCCTGCGTTCCAGCCCCTGCAGCCCGACCTTCGCCTGGACCAAGTCCTGTGCTTCAAGCACCGCAGGAGGGTGGCGAGAGACAACACCGTCAAGTTCCGGAAGCGGACTCTGCAGCTGCTGCCCAGCCTGGAACGCCCCAGCTATGCCGGGGCCCAGGTGGTGGTCCTGCAAGCCCTGGACGGGCGATTGTCGGTACAGCATGACGGATGCATCATCGCTGCCCGGGAAGCGCCTCCCAGTCCGGGAGCCCTTCGCAAGGCCGAGGGAACTCTCCCAGCCGCTCCTGTCCCGGTTCCCGATATCGGGTTCCCGTCACCGGCTTCGGCCAACACTCCCGAACTGGAGAATTCCCCGGTCGGGCCTGAAGATCTTCCCAACGCTGCAGTTGGCGATACTGCCATGACCGAGTTGGAGGTAACCACATCACCGGGGAAACCGACCTTCCTGCAGAGGGAACGCTGGAAGGCGGTGCAGCAGGCCAAGCTCAGAGGACTCTCGATCCGGGGGATGGCCAGGGAGTTGGGAATTCACCGCAACACAGTGAGGAAATACATCGATGCCGAGAGTCCGCCGACGCGCCGGTCCCCCATCGCTTCAACCGAGGCCGCTTCTGGTACCATCTCAGAGTCGGCAATTGACATTTCTCCTGAACAGTTGAACGGACATTCTCCCTGAACGACGACAGCCGTTTTTCAGCTGGTCAATCCGCCTGCGCGGTCCAATATAACTCCGCCCATTACAACCGGCGGGATTCCCGGGGTCAACCGCTCGGCGACCCGGTCGACGATCATCCCGGTGGTTATCCTGGTGCCGGCTTCGAGAAGCACCCTCTCGATGGCCTTGACCAGTTCGGTTGTTGCGGTGGCGGTTGGCATGGCGACCTCAGGACCGAATGATTCACGTACCCTGACCGGCAGACACTTGGATTGGGGCATCGGCTCTACTCCGGGGCCAGCGCCTTCTTGACCGTGGCCGGCGAGCACTGCATCACCCGGGCGATGTGCCGGAGGCCCGCGCCCTCCTCGGCCATGCGCCGGCACTGCTCCACCTGTTCCGGACTCAAGGCGGGAGGCCGGCCGATGCGCCTCCCCTCCCCCCGGGCGCGGGCCTGGCCGTCCTTGATCCGCTCGCTGGTTGCATCCACCTGGTAGGCCCCCAGGGCCAGCATGGCCCGCCGCTCGCCGCCGGTGGTGTCGTCCCGGGTGTCGATGTTCTCTCGTATGGCCACGATGCTGACGCCCATGTTGATCAGCTCGGCCTGGATGCGGACTCCCTCCTCGAAGTTGCGGCTGAACCGGTCCAGGAAGGCGACCACGATGGTGTCCCCGGGCCGGACCACCTCCATCAGCTCCTGCCAGCCGGAGCGGGCCAGGGAGCGGCCGCTGGCGACGTCCTGGTAGACCAGGTTGGGCCGGACGCCGTGGTTGTCGAGAACCCTGAGCTGGGTCTCCAGGTTCTTCGCCTCGTCGTCGGCCTTGCTGACCCGGGCGTAGCCGTAGGTTAGGGGGTGAGTGGGCATGTCGGGCTCCGGCACCAAGTTTTAGAGACGTTCAGAAAACGGGCATTTTTGAACACCTCTCCATAGTGGCCGGTGCCAAGCACGGGAAGATGTTCAGGAATTACGTTCAACAAAGGTGTCAAGGAATTGATGGACAGTGGCAGACGTATCAGGCGAGAGGATGCATCAAAGTTGAAGCACATCAGACGTCGGAGTAGACTGATAACCACAAAACCACAGGACAATAAGTTAGTGGAGAGGGCGATGAAGACCATCAGCGTCTCGGTGGACGACGAAACTCACCGGCTGGCACGGATCAGGGCCGCCCAGACAGGGACCACCGTGTCGGCGATGATGCGAGACCTGCTGACGGGCCTGCTGCAACGTCCGGCCGAAGCGGGTCCCGCCGAGACCGAGCCCCAGAGGCGCGCCCGGCTCCTCGACGAGGTGCTCGGGAGGTTCAGGAGAGAGGGGATAGGCTTGGACACCAGCAGGATCCTCACCAGGGAAGAGATGTACGTCAGAAATGCGGCTCGCTGACACCAACGTCCTGATCTACGCCGTGAGCAATCGGGAAGCCGATGCCGCGAAACGGGCCCGGGCTGAAGAAATCCTGAAGGAAGCGGACCTGGCGCTGTCCGTCCAGGTCCTCCAGGAGTTCTACCACCAGGCCACCAGGTCCCAGGGACCGGCGGGACTGACCCACGAACAGGCCATGGAGTTCCTGAGCCCGCTGAGGGCACTGCCCACCCAGGAAATCACGGTGGAACTTTTCAACAGGGCAACCGGAATCAAGGAGAGATTCGGGTTGTCCTATTGGGACGCGGCAATCCTGTCGGCGGCGCAGATGCTGGGATGCGAAGCGGTGTACTCGGAAGACATGAGCCACCAGGAAGACTACGATGGAATCCAGGTGATAAACCCGTTCTACAACGAGAACTGAGGGAAAAGGAGACCGTCTCCCTCCGGACTCCTCCCAGTGCGAGGTGCATTTCGTCGGGCGCCCGGCCCTGGATCCCGCCCAGCAGCTCCGAGTACATGCAGAGCTGGAGGACGGCCGAGGCCTTGGCATGGCGGGCCAGGTTGGTGTCCCAGACTTCGTAGCTCCAGTCTCCCAAGTCACTGGGCTGGGGGACCCGCTTGAGGAAGTCGGCGTACCCCAGCCGCCGTCCGTCGAAGAGCACCGCCTGGTAGATGACGTCGGCCCCGGCGCGCATCGTATCGAGGGTGAGGTCCCTCCCCTCGGCCAGACGCTGGACAAAGGGCAACTCGGGGTCCCGTTCGAACCGCACGACCTCGACCCCCCTCTGCCTCCAGGGTCTCCAGGAAGCGCTCCTCATGGAGCTGGCCCCGCTGGGTGATCCGGTCCAGCACCGGGTCTTCGCGCACCGGCCGCTCCAGGTGTCCCGAGACCGCGGCCCGCTCCAGGCTGGTCAGGTGCCCGCATTCCAGGAATCCCACCAGGTCCGTTGCCGAGTAGACCAGGTTCCCATCGATGATTTGCATCTGCCGTCCCTACCATGTTTCTTGGTTGCACTCCGAACCCGAGATCAGTTTACACGGCAGGGCTGGAATTACCCCTCCACCCGGGTCCGAACCAAGTCCATGAATGCGCTACCCAGCCGGTGTACTTCGCCAGCATGGCCGAGGCCTCCAACGGCCCTGGCTGGAAACCCCGGTTTATCTCCACCCGGCAGGAAGGTATACTATTGACATTCCCGCCAGGGGTGCATTGGGATGACCCTCTACGGCTACGCCGAGGTTTCGGTCTCCGTTCGACAGCAACAGCTGCCTTCAGTTTTGGAGCGGGACTCTCACACGCCTACTGGTCCGAAAGTCCGGGTTCACCTCATTTTTGAATGGCCGCCCTATCCATTCGGCGGGTATGCGCCTCCCCCTTGTTGGAGAGTTCCTCGGTGCATTCCCGGCACAGGTAGCGTTGATACCCGTTCCGAGTGCCAATCTTCACCACCCGTTCGGATTCGCAATCAGGGCAGTTGACCGTATGGGTTGTTCCAAATTCTGCCATCGCAAGTTATGCTTGTATCTACACATCCCATAAGCAAACGAAACCCTGTAGCAAGGTGAAATCCGTCTGCTTGCTAACGGCAGATGTCCGTAAGGCGCCGACCGGCGACCGTTCGCACCTAAGACCGCTTGGCGGTGGCTCTCGCCCCGGGGAGAGTCGCGGTAACGTTGGTACAGATGCGTGGAGATGATGTTATGAGAATGACAAGACTGGTCCCCGCAATAGGAATCGTCTCGGCCCTGCTCTTGGCGGGCGGGATAACGGCGGGACTGATTTTGGCCTCTGACCAGGCTCCACCTGCAGCGCCGACGGTGTCGGAAACAGTGATTCCGGCCTCCAATTCGGTGGTTGCAATGCAACCTGGGGAGCCAGCCCCTGCGCAGTCGCGGGGCCAGACCCCGACGTTGCCTGAACCCTTAGTCATGCCGGAGCCGGACATTGAGGCGACCCCTGAGGCAAAGATGGTGCGTCCCTCAGACAAGGAGGCCAACTCCGAGCAGGAGGGTGTCAGCCCGGGAACGGTCTACACCTGGGAGGACGGCGACCGGACCATGCGGGTCGTCTTGCAGCCCAGTCAACCGGCTGAGAGTACTCTTGAAGACGTGACCGAGGATGGTGCAGCCGGGAATGCAGGACCGGGGGGCAATAGTCGGGAACGGTCCGAATCAAGCAATGGGCAGCCGGTATTCCGCTCCGAGTCGGGCGGTGGGTTGATGACACTCCCCGGAGGAATCATTCTGGCCCTCAATCCCGAGTGGGACCGGGCCGCTGTCGAGGAGTTTTTCTCGCAGAACGGCATATCACTGGACCGCATGTCGGAACTGGACTTCTTGGAAAACGGTTTCTTTGTGGAAACGGAACCGGGGTTTCCCTCCCTGGAACTGGCCAATGCGCTGGCCGGTCAAGAAGGTGTGATACTTTCCAGCCCCAACTGGGCAAGGGAGGCGGAGCTGAGGTGAGGAGGGCCTGAGGCTGGGCGACTGCATCGGGCGATCCGAGACAGCGGTGCGGAAGGATCCGGAATGCGTTTCAGACTGATACAAGGATTTCTCAAGCGGTCACCAGTGGGGAGGATATTTCTGCTGATGGGGCCCGCGTTGTTATGCATCATTATGGGTGCGAGCAGCGTCATGGCCCAGACCACTGACGACCATGGCGACTTCCTCAACGACGCGACCAATCTGGGACTAGGATCCTCCGCAGCCGGGCGGATCGACCCAGGGGACGACCGGGACGTCTTCAAGCTGGACCTGTCCGGCTCATTGGGAAACACCAGTGTCTGGATACATACCACCGGCGACCTCGATACGTGGGGCGGGTTGTATGACAGCAACGGCGACCTGCTTGCAGGCAACGATGACACCACCACCTCTGCTGGTGTGATTGTTGACACGAATTTTCGCATCCCGCAGACCCTGGCGCCGGGAGTTTACTACGTCTCGGTCCAGAGCGCCGACGGCGTGACCACCGGGGACTACACTGTCCACGCCATGGCCGACGACCACGGGCACTACCTTGACGTGGCTACGCCCCTGGCGCTGGGAGGTTCGGCAACAGGGCGCGTCGCCCCCGGCTTCGACTGGGATGTCTTCGAGTTGGACCTGTCCGGTGCAGCCGGCCTCACCCATGTCTGGATACATACCACCGGCGGCCTGGACACCCGGGGCTGGCTGTACGACAGCGACGGCAACTTCCTGAGATTTGACGACAACACCATATCGGGTGGCGTGATTGTCGATACTAACTTCCGCATCCCGTGGACTCTGGCGCCGGGTGTCTACTACATCATTGTCGCGAACGCCGACGGCGTGACCACCGGGGACTACACTGTCCACGCCATGGCCGACGACCACGGGCACTACCTTGCTGTGGCTACGCCCCTGGCGCTGGGAGGTGTGGCAGCGGGGCGCATCGAACCCGGCTTCGACTGGGACGTCTTCGAGTTGGACCTGTCAGGTGCAGCCGGGACCACCGACGTCTGGATTTACACCACCGGAGGCCTCGACACTCGGGGCTGGCTGTACGACGGCGACGGTAACGTGCTAGCGTTCAACAACGATAGTTTCCTGGTGGGCCGGAAGTCGGAGTTTCAACTCAGAAGGCGTCTTTCCAGCGGTGTTTACTATATTGCAGTCGCAAGCTGGTCGACTTCCAATTACGATTACGGTGCTTACGATACCGGCGATTACACCCTGCACGCGGAAGCTGTAACAGACCCCGGCACAACCCCTTCCACGGCAACCATCCTGAATCTTGACCAGCCTATCCCGGGCAAGGTCGAAGCCACGGGTGATGCAGACTACTTCAAGCTCGACCTTGCCCGGCTCACGAACCTGGTTGTCCAAGCCAATAATCGGTTCCGGAGGTACCACACCTCTGGCGAAGCGATACCACGCGGACATCTGTACGTTGCGATTCTTGACAGGCAGGGCACCGAAATCCCCGTAAACATTTCCGATGATAGGGAAGGCACTCTGGGCATCTTGATCGAGGACAGCTTCGGCCCCGGCACCTACTACGTCAAGGTGACAACTCGTTACGGCGAAGCCACTTACCCGGTTCCCTACACCATCCAGGCCTATGAGGATGCTGACTACACAGGCTTCATCGAGGGCTGCGAAGCTGAGACCTTGGCCAACTCGCAGATTGGCGACTCACTATACGGCTGCCAATGGCACTTGCAGAACCGGGAACAAGGTGGGGAAGACATCAACGTCGAATCTGTTTGGGCAGAGGGATTCAATGGCGAGGGCGTCAACATCGCCGTGGTGGACGACACGATTGACTACAGCCACGAGGACCTGGCCGAAAACCTCAACGGTTCCCTCAACCACGACTACGGAGGCATGAACGGCGCCTACCGCCCCTTCGATCACCATGGCACAGCGGTGGCCGGAATTATCGCGGCCCGGAGCAACGACATTGGCGTGCGCGGAGTGGCTCCCAGGGCAAACATCTACGGGTACAACTACACGTCCGGTGACTGGCAAGAGTTTCAGGACATCAACCAGGCCGATGCCATGACCCGTAACCGGGTCGCAACGGCTGTGTCCAACAACAGCTGGGGGCCTCCAGAAGGCCCAGGGTTGGGCCACTCCGGCCGGCTCTGGGAACTGGCCATTGACTCCGGGATCCGGGAAGGCCACGACGGCAAGGGGACCTTCTATGTCTTTGCTGGCGGCAATGGTGGCAGGGGCCACCGCGAAAATCAGGATGGGTCCGTGTTGGAGGCCACGTAGATGGGCTCGGAAGACGTGGAGACGACTCCAACCTGGACGAGTTGGCCAACTACTACGCCGTAACCGCCGTTTGCGCGGTTAACGACAAGGACACCAGGACCGTCTACTCGGAGAAAGGGGCCAACCTGTGGGTCTGTGCCCCCTCGAAAGACGGTTCGGAGGAAGAAGTTAAGGATCACCGGGGGATCGTCACCACCGAGAATTCCGACCGCTACCGGAGCGATTTCAGCGGGACGTCGGCGTCGGCGCCCATCGTATCCGGCGTTGCCGCGCTGCTGCGCCAGGCAAGTCCCGATCTGACCTGGCGGGACCTGAAACTGATTCTGGCGGGCTCGGCGCGGAAGAACGACGCCGAAAACTCGGGCTGGGCGGCAGGTGCCCGGAAATACGGGGCAAGCTCGGCTGAGGACCGCTACCACTTCAACCACGACTACGGGTTCGGGATGGTTGACGCCGGCGCCGCCCTTGACCTCGCGCGGGGATGGACCAGTGTCCCGCCTCTGGTGAGCGACACCGCTGAATCCGCGGAAGCCGTCACGATCCCCGCTCCGTCCGGCAGCACGCTTCACACCGTTACCACGACCCTCACGCTGAACACGGCGATGCGGTTCACCGAGTTCGTCGAAATCAACACCGACTTCGACCACGGTTCCTTCCGAGATATGGAGATCGAGCTGATATCCCCCTCGGGCGCCGTTTCCCAACTGACGGTTCCGTTCAATACCCGCTACTACACTGATATCTACACGCGTCCTGACGGCACCACCTATGACGTCCCTTACTTCGTGCGTTTGGACGGCGAGTTCCGTTTCGGGTCAGCCCGGCACCTGGGGGAGGACCCCAACGGGCAGTGGACGCTGCGGCTCACCGACCATTTTCCGATCTATGGGGGAACCCTGAGTTCATGGAGCATCAAGGTCTATGGCCACGCCAGCAGGCCAGCGGCTCCCGCCATCACCGCTCCAGTCACGGCGGGGGCCGATTTTCTAGCCGTCGCCTGGGGCCCCCCGGTTGATGACGGCGGTTCAGTAATCACCGCCTACGACCTGAGATACATCGAGACTGCCGACGACGAGACGGTGGATGCCAACTGGGAGGTGGTGGAGGACGCTTGGATCACCGGGTCAGGTTCTCTGGATTACACCATCACCGGCCTTACGGGAGACACGCAGTACGATGTTCAAGTACGCGCCAACAACCTGGTGGGCCCGGGTCCATGGTCCACGTCGGCGGTGGCAGTTACCGGTCCTCCGGTGGTGCCGGAAGCGCCTGTGGACCTAAGGGCAGTGCTGGTCCCGGACGAGGCCAAGGTGGAGCTTTCCTGGGACCCGCCGGTAAGTTCCGGGGGTGCGCCCATCACCGGATACCGGGTGGAACTTTCGCCAGGCGCAATGGGACCGTGGGAGTTGGTGGCGGAGACGGGGGAAACTAGCTATGTCGACGATGGGACTGACGCGAACGGCCCGATGTTCTCAGTCGGCAATTGGCCCCACTATCGGGTGGCCGCAGCCAACCACGTGGGTATCGGGCCTTTTTCGGACCCCGTCTTCGGTGGCGGTGACCCGCTGTTGGCCAGTTATGACACGAACAGGAATGGAAGGATCGACCGGAGCGAGGTCATACAGGCCATCAACGACTACCTCTTCGGTGGAGAAGATTCCATCACCAGGGCCGATGTAATCAGGCTGATCAACCTCTACCTCTTTGGCCCCACTCCACAGAATTCGGAGGCATCCGAGGAATCTGGCGACGGCCAACAGGCAGACCTGGATTGACCTTTCGTGGGGCGCGCCGGCCAACTACAGCGGAGCTGCCATCTCGGGCTACCGGGTTGAGGTTTCAAACGAAGGTTCCTCTTGGAACGGCCTCGTTACCGACACCGACTCCACCGCCACCGCTATTCCCACACCGGGCCGGCGGCAGGCAGCGTCCCCGCTACCCGGTGTCGGCCATCAACCCGTCGGGCACAGGCCCGGCGTCCGCCGCCGGGGGGTCTTTGCCTGGTTGTAGAATCGTCTATCGTTCGGGCCAGCGATAATGGCCGCTGCCAGTGGCAACTCTCAAGGTTCGGTGCAGAGAAGGAGACTTTCTGTCGGTACGCATAGAGGAGTCTGAACAATGAAAATCGCCATCCTCATCCCTTTGGCTCTTGCCATCATCGCCAGCGGCGCCATTGCCAATACCGCCCAGGCCCAATCCCCTCCGCTGTCTCTGCCGACCAACCTTACCGCCGCCAGAGGCGCTGAGCCGGGAACCGTTCAGTTGACCTGGAACACCGTTGATGAAGCGCCCTTCTACCACATAGGATGGGTCGCAATGCCCAACGTGCATGCCGCACTCGCCGACGACCGTCCCTGGCACGAAGTGTTCAGGACTGTTGCCATTGGAAATACCGGCCAGTCCGGCCACAAGGTGTCCCACTTGGTGCCGGGGGTAGAGTACCGTTTCGTCATCGGGACCTCCCAGGACCGTTTCACCCATCCGCGTGAGTGGTCGGCGTGGACCGAAACGCTGACCCTGGGCGCCGGTCCGGCCGTGTGCCCTACGGGACAAATCACCCCCGCCGACCGGGACGCCACTCTCTCCCGGCTGATGCGGAACGCCGAGGAGTTTGAGTACGCCGTGGGCAAGCACGGCGACAGACTGACCTATACCACCATCGGCGGACCACTCACCTTCAACCTGGCCATTTCCACCGACTCCTCGTCGTCCGCCGTGCTGGGTTATCTTTTCGAGGGCCTCACCGAAACCTCCTGGCTGACCAACCGGGTGGAACCGTCCCTGGCCGAGTCCTGGGAACATTCCGACGACGGTCTGACCTGGACCTTCCACCTGCGCGACAATGTTCGCTGGCATGACGGGACGCCCTTCACCGCCCATGACGTGGAATTCACCTTCAATCGCATCATCTACAACGACGACATTCCGGCCAGCAGCCGCTCGTCGTTCACTTTCCGGGTCCAGGACGACGCCAGCAGCGAACCGCGAACAGCGCGAATGACGGTGACCGCCCTGGATGACCATACCGTTCGCATCGTCCTCCCCACGCCCTTCGCGCCCTTCCTGCGTTCCATGGGGACCGCGATCTACCCCAGGCACATCCTGGAACCCCGGGTGAACGACGGCACCTTCGCCGACACCTGGGACATTGACACCGACCCCGCCACGGTCATCGGCACCGGCCCCTTCACCATTGCCAGGTACCTGCCCGAGCAGCGCATCGTGTTCCACCGCAACCCCGACTACTGGCTCAAGGACGACGCCGGCAGATCCCTGCCCTATCTGGACGTGATCATCCAGCTCATCGTTCCCGACCTGGCCGCCGAACTGGCGGCCTTCCGCGCCGGCGAAACCGACTCGCACGGCGTGCTGGGCCCGGAGTACGCTGCCCTGTACCCTCTCCAGCAGGCCGAAAACTTCACCATCCACCGGCGGGGACCCACCTTCGGTTCCAACTTCCTGACTTTCAACATGAACCCGGGCCGGAATCCCGACACCGGCGACCCCTTCCTCGCTCCGGAAAAGCTCAACTGGTTCAGCAACCGGCAATTCCGCCAGGCCGTGGCCCACAGCATCGACAAGGACGCCATCATCAACGACGTGCTGCATGGTCTCGGCTATCCCCAGTGGGCTTCGGTGAGCCCCGCCGCCGGCGACTTCCACAACCCGGATGTCCGCCGCTACGAGTACGACATCGACCGGGCCAATGCCATCCTGGATGGTCTGGGCTGGGTGGATACCGACGGCGACGGCGTCCGCGAAGACTCCGGCGGGAATCCCATCACATTCACTCTGACCACCAACACCGGCAACACCCAGCGTCAAAAGGTGGGTGCGATTATCCATCGCGGTCTCCAGGACATCGGCCTGGGCGCCGCCTACCGGTTCTCCGAGTTCGGTGGCTTGGTCCGGCAGTTGACGTCTACCTACGACTGGGAATCGATGGTCATCGGCTTCGGCGGCGGGTCCGAACCCCACTTCAGCATCAACTTGTGGCACAGCAGCGGCAACCTGCACCTGTGGCATCCCAACCAGGCGGAGCCGGCCACGGAGTGGGAGGCCGCAATCGACGACCTTTATACCAGGGGCAGCCAGGAATTGGACCACGACCGGAGGGTGGAGCTTTACCACGAAGCCCAGGCAATCGCCGCCGAGAACGTCCCGGTCATCTACACCGCGCACCCCGAACGGATTACTGCGGTTCGCAACGTGTTCGGCAACACCACAGCCACCCTGTACGGCCTCTGGGACATCCGCTACCTCTACCGGACCGACTAGCGCCGGCGCGGCGGCCGAATGCCTATGGACCGACTGCTCAAAGATTGAGCGGTTGGTGTCTGTAGAACGCTGGTGCATATGCGATGCCTGCGTGCGAGGCAACCGAATCGGGTAAAGGCTTATTTTCAGTCCCGGAGTTGCTGGCAGGGGATGGAGTTGGTTGGAGTCAACCCGGCCTTCGGCTCGGTGATCGGCCGGGTGAAGTTCATGGAGCGTTACGGGCTCAGCGTCCACCAGGCAGCAGGCTTGGTGCTGGCCCGGCGTTTGGTCGGCTGTTCCGAGCGCATCCCCCGCCGGCGGGTCATGCTGGTCGGCAATGGCGTTCGCGTCGCCTTCGCCGTACCTGCAAGGAAGCGAGTGTAGCACGTGCGGACGTACTGGGGAGCAGTCTCGGGACAGCTGAGACCAGCGCTTGAGCGCAGTACCGGCTGGGGAAGCGGAGACGCGGACCCAATCCCAATCCGGTTCAGGCTGTTTTGCGGGCCGAGGCCCGGCTGGGCGGCTTGAACGTGGACCAGATCGGTGTTCCCGGGTGAGAGTCCCGGGCGAGAGTCCGGGGCGTAGCCGTCTTGAACTGTTGGGGCGGCGGCGCGGCCCAGGCCGCGTCTTCAGATTTGGCTGACGATAGCCTTGAAACTATAGTCAACCATTCATTTTTACAACGGTGTATGAACCCCCAAAGAGGGAGGTCCGAAAATTGGTGAAGTCCGCTAAAGCATCAATCCTGGCATTGACCCTCGCGTTGTTGTTCTCGGCTGCGACCGCGGGCATCGTCAACTCCGACACCCCCAACGGGAAGTACGACACCGACGGCGACGGCCTCATCGAGGTCAACAACCTGGAGCAGTTGAGCGCCATCCGCTATGACCTCGACGGCGATGGCACAGCGGACAGTGAGAACTCAGCCGAAGCCTACGCCCGCGCGTTCACGACATCAGACGCGGAGGTGGTATGCGCCGGAAACTGCGCCGGCTATGAACTGCTCCGGCCGCTGGATTTCGACGAGGCTGACAGCTATGCCTCCGGCATAGTCAACACCGTGTTGATCACAGGCGCCGGGTGGTTGCCCATTGGCACCCGCATCCACGGCTTCAACACCACGTTCGACGGCAACGGACACACCGTCAGCAATCTGTTCATCGACCGCACCGGCCGCCTCAACAACCCCGGAGCAGTTGGCCTGTTCGGGAGCATCGGCAGGTCGGGTGTTATCCGTGGAATCGAGCTGGTCGGCGTCGATGTTGCTGGGGTCCGCTATATCGGCGGGCTGGCCGGTTACAACAAGGGCGTTATCAACGACAGCCGCGCCACCGGCGCCGTGACCGGGAGTTCCAGTGTCGGTGGGTTGGCCGGATACAACGAGGGTTGGGGCATTATCGAGGCCAGCCACGCCAGCTGCAGCGTAACCGGAGTCAATGACGTTGGCGGGCTGGCGGGATACAACGACGGCGGGGCCATCAGCTACAGCCACGCCACCGGTAGCGTAACCGGTGCCGTTGGCGTTGGCGGGCTGGCCGGGTACAACGACGGCGGCGCCGTCTTCGGCAGCTACGCCACCGGCGCCGTGACCGGGAGTTCCGGCTATGTCGGCGGGCTGACCGGGGAAAACGAGGGCGGCACCATCAGCGGCAGCTACGCCACCGGCAACGTCTCAGGCGAAGGCAAGTCGGTCGGCGGGCTGGTTGGAGGTAATATTGGCGGCACCATCAGCTCCAGCTACGCTGCCGGCTCCGTGACTGGCCGTTCCTACTGGGTCGGCGGGCTGGCTGGTGTTAGTATCGACGGCACCATCAGCGCCAGCCACGCCACCGGCAGCGTATCGGGAGAGGAAGAGTCGGTCGGTGGGCTGGTCGGTAATAACCACGGCGCCATCAGCGCCAGCCACGCTACCGGGAGGGTGACCGGAGGGCATTACGCCATCGGTGGGCTGGCCGGGGATAACTACGGCGCGATCAACACCAGCCACGCCACCGGCAGCGTGTCAGGAGAGGACGAGTCGGTCGGTGGGCTGGTCGGTAATAACCACGGCACCATCAGCGCCAGTTATGCCACCGGCGCCGTGACCGGACGCGCTGCCGTTGGCGGCCTGGCAGGAGGTAACCACGGCGCCATCAGCGCTAGCTACGCCACTGGCACCGTCTCAGGAAACGTGGGGTCCGTCGGTGGGCTGGTTGGGTACAATGAAGGGAGAATCAGCGCCGGCTACGCCTCCGGTACCGTCTCGGGCCCTTGGAGTGTGGGCGGCCTGATCGGAACGAATGCCGGTGAGCACCTGGTCGGCGGCAGCTACGCCGTCGGCAAGGTATCGGGGAACTCGAATGTTGGTGGGCTGATCGGCAGCAATTCCGGGTATGTGATCGCCGGCTTCTGGGATACCCATACCTCGGGCCAGGGAACCGGAGTCGGGGACGGAGATCCCGTCGCAGCCGTGGGCAAGACCACCGCCGAGTTGCAGGGGCCCACCGGGTACAGCGGGATATATGCCGCCTGGCTGATCGACCTGGACAACGCCGACGAGGACCTGGACTTCCAGACCGGCATCGACGAATTCTGGGACTTCGGCACGAGCAGCCAGTATCCCGCACTGATCGCCGACTTCGATGGCGATGGCACTGAGACCTGGCAGGAGTTCGGCAACCAGCGGACAGCGCCAACCGGCCTGACGGCCATCGCGGATGGGCCGACTCGGATCGACCTGTCGTGGATCGCGCCCACCGAAACCGGCGGCAACCCGGTCACGGCCTACAGGATAGAATCCTCGGTGAACGGCAGTGAGCCATGGACGGAGGTGGAAACCACCAGCAATGCCGACGCCAGCTACAGCGACACGGCTTTGACGGCGGGAACCACGAGGTATTACCGGGTGTTGGCGATCACCTCCGCCGGAACCGGGCCTCCTTCCAACGCGGGCAGCGCGACCACCTCCTTTTGGGGTCCCCGGATGAAACAGTACGACGCCAACAACAACGGCCTAATCGAGAGGAGCGAGGTTATAGCGGTGATAAACGACTACCTCGACGGCGTGGAAGGACTCACCAGGGGCGGCGTGTTATCGCTGATCAGACTCTACTTGTACGGTTGATCCGACAGTTATCTACTAGAAATAAATTAGCTAACAAACCCTAACGGATAATATAATACGTGCATGGCATACATTCCAGGACGCAAAGCCGCGGCGCAACTTGGAATCCATCAAAACACTCTCAGGCGATATGCTGATGAAGGCCGGATACGGACCATCAGAACGGCATCGGGACAACGCCGCTACGACGTTGACGCCTACCTGCGCGAACTCGCCGATGCCGCCCTCGTCTGCTACTGCCGGGTCAGCAGCGCCAAGCAACGGGACGACCTCCAAAGGCAGATCGCGTTCATGCGGGAACGATACCCGGAGGCCGAAATCGTCTCCGACACCGGGGGCGGACTCAACTTCCGGCGGAAGGGACTTGTTTCCCTACTGGAGCGGCTTCACCGCGGCGATAAGCTCCGCATTGTGGTTGCCCACCAAGACCGGCTCGCCCGGTTCGGATTCGAACTCATCCAGTGGCTTGCCGAACAGAACGGCGGCGGGATCGTGGTTCTCGACAACAAGGATTACAGCCCCGAACAGGAACTCGCCGAGGATTTTCTCGCCATCCTCCACACCTTCAGTTCCCGACTGCACGGCCTGCGGCGCTACCGCAACGCAATCAAGGAGGATCCGGGTCTATCCGGCGGGGGAGCAGAGCCGGACACTGAGACTGTGGTTTGACGCCGCCCGGTGGTGCTACAACGAGACCGTTGCCCGGCTGAAAGCCGACCCGGAACTCAAGGCCAACTGGAAGGCGCTCAAGACTGAGATCATCCACGCCGTCCCGGAACGCCTGAAATACACGCCCTACCAGGTCCGAAGTATCGGGGTACGAGATGCCTGCCGGGCGATGTCCTAGGTCAAGCGACGGAACAAGGAACTGGGTCCGGGCCTGGCGGGCGGCGAGTACCACGAACTCAGATTCCGCAGCCGCAAGGACCCCAGGCAGGGGTGCTTCGTGCCGGCAACGGCCGTGTCGGAGCATGGCGCGTATCACACCCTGCTGGGCAGGCTGCGCATGGCGGAGCGGTTGCCAAGAGACCACGGGGACAGCCGCCTGACCCTCCACAACGGACAGTATCACCTGGCCGTGACCATGCCGGCCCAACGGCGCGTCAGCGAGACCCAAGCCCGCGTCGTTGCGCTGGATCCCGGCATCCGCTCGTTCCTGACCTGGTTCTCGGAGACGGATGCAGGCCACATCGCTCCCGGAGCGTTCGGAAAGATACAACGGCTGTGCCATCACCGGACGGTCTGCTATCCCGGGCCAATCTGGAAAAGCGGCGGCTGGCCAAGCGGAACAAGTGCCGTGCCGCTGCCCGTATACGGGTCCGCATCGGTAACCAGATTGACGAGCTTCATCACCAGGCTGCCCGCTGGCTGGTGAACCACTTCGACATCATCTTGCTGCCGGCCTTCGAGACCTCGGAGATGGTGCTGCGTGGAGCGCGCAAGTTGAGGTCCAGGTCCGTCCGCTCCCTGCTCACCTACGCGCACTACCGGTTCCAGGAATTTCTCAATTGGAAGTGCTGGCAGAGGGGCAAGGAATTGTTGCTGGTGAACGAGGCATACACCAGCAAGACGTGTTCCTGGTCTGGAGAGATCATCCCGAACCTGGGCGGGGCGAAAGTGGTGCGCGGGAGCGACGGGGTGGTGGAGAGAGACGAGAACGGCGCCCGCGGGATATTCCCTGCGGGCTTTGGGAGATACCCCTGACCTGCGCGAAGTTGCGCAGGAGCACATCGGCAACTGCGCTACCGGCATTGGAAGCGTTAGTTAGCGAAAAAGTATCGGCTGCCGCCGTTTGAGGTCCGGCTAGCTGACGGTCACCCTCATCGCATCCGAGCAGTTGTTGGTGGTGTTGGACTCCCCGGGTACAGGTTCCACGCACGCGCCGTAATAATACCTCCCCGAATCCGGCAGCGCATATAGTTGAATTTTGCGCGGATCGTTTCCCGATGCGGCGAGGTCTTCCACACGGGTATTACCCACCTGCGTATCGCTGGTGGAGATAACGTCGTCGTCGGAAAGGTAGTAGACCAGCCTCGTCGCTCCCGAAGCTACGGTGCCCCGGTTGTGCACCGTAGCGCTCAGGGTGAAGGGTGCTCCCGCACCCGGGTTGTTGACGCTGACCTCGACGTCCCTGACGACGAGGTCGGGACGCTCCACCACCGTAACCCGCTCCGCATCCGAGCAGTTGTTACCGGTGTTGGACTCCCGGGACACCGGCTCCACGCACGCGCCGTAATGGTACGTCCCTGCCGTGGCTGGCGCGGTCAGGTCAATAGACTCGCTTCTGGCCGCGTCCGCGGCCAGACCGCCCACCGGGTCCGTGCCTATCTGCGTATCACTGGTGGTGATCGTGGAGTCGCTGGAGCGGTAGTACACCAGCCTCGTCCGTGCCGAAGCTCCGCTGCCCTGGTTGCGCACCGTGGCTGTCAGCTTGAAGGACGCTAAGGCATCGGGGCTGCTGTTGCTGACCAAAACCGGTCTGACGACCAGGTCGGGACGCTCCTCCACCCTAACCTGCACCGCATCCGAGCAGTTGTTGCCGGTATTGGACTCTCCACTGACGGCATCCACGCACACGCCGTAATGGTACGTCCCTGCCGTGGCTGGCGCGGTCAGGTCAAGGGACTCGCTGCTGGTCCCGGACGCAGCCAGACCTCCCACCGGGTCCGTGCCTATCTGCGTATCGCTGGTGGAGATCGTGGAGTCGCTGGAGCGGTAGTAGCGCAGGGTGGTCGAGCCCGAGGAACCACTGCCCTGGTTGCGCACCGTGGCGCGCAGGGTGAAGGACGCTCCGGCGCCCGGGCTGCTGTTGCTGACTGAAGCCGGTCCAACGATCAGGTCGGGACGCTCCTCCACCCTAACCTGCACCGCATCCGAGCAGTTGTTGCCGGTATTGGACTCTCCACTGACGGCATCCACGCACGCGCCGTAATGGTACGTCCCTGCCGTGGCTGGCGCGGTCAGGTCAAGGGACTCGCTGCTGGTCCCGGACGCAGCCAGGACTCCCACCGCGTCCGTGCCCACCTGCGTATCGCCGGTCGAGATCGTGGAGTCGCTGGAGCGGTAGTAGCGCAGGGTGGTCGAGCCCGAGGAACCGCTGCCCTGGTTGCGCACCGTGGCGCTCAGGGTGAAGGACGCTCCGGTACCTGGACTGTTGTCGCTGACCGTGGGAGATTGGACGACCAGGTCGGGACTCGCCCCGCCGGACGCCGAGTCCGTGGTGGCGGTGGCCGTGCTGGACGCCGGCCCCGTGCCTGCTGAGTTGATGGCCGACACCCGGTAGTGCCGGGTGTTCCCCGCCGTCAGCCCGGTGTGGGAGTGGCGGGTAACGGTGGAGTTGGTGTTGGCGACGAGGTTGACCCAGGATGACCCGTCCGTCGAAACCTCGATGCGGTATCCCGTGATGGTGGCCCCGCCGTTGTTGGCGGGCGCACTCCAGGACAGGTCGATCCGGGTTTGCCCGTTGGCCGTGGCCCTCAAGTCGGTGGGGGCGCCGGGTGAGCGCACCCCGGCCGGGCCAGACAGGTATAGGTTGATGAGCCTGATCACGTCGGCCCTGCTGGGGGCATTGGCTACCGTGCCGGAGAGGTAGTCGTTGATGCCCTTTATGACCTCGCTCCGGTCAATCCGCCCGTTGCCGTTGCCACCATTAGTAGGGTCGTCGTACCGGGCAACCAGCGGGTCCACGGAGGAAACTGTCACCGTGGCAGCGCCGCCGACCACATGGTCGTTCCCGTCAGAATCCCTCAGGATTCCGGAGAAGGTGTGCGCACCCGTCTCGCTGGCGGCGGTAACGGTGTAGGTGAAGGATGTCTCTGCCTGCAGGGTGAACCTGACCTCCCGGGGATCGACATCGACCCGCTCCGAGCCAAGACTGCTGGATACGTACCCGAACCCTTGGGGCAGGCTCTCGGTGACCTCGCCGCCCGAACCGTAGTTGGCCGCGTTGATGGTCACCGTCACCCGCCCGCCCGGCGATACCGTGTCCGGGGAAAACGACCTGGTGGCGCTTCCCTGGGCGGCTGCAGGGGCAGTGCCCAACACCACCAGCGCAGCCGTTATTCCAGCAACCAGCGTTGCCATCAACATCTTTCTTAACATAGTCCTTTTCTCCTTATGGTTGCTGGGTTGAGACTTGACGGCCCCGGTTGGTTCTGCGGCGGCATCTTCTGCTGCCGTCTTCGCTTTTGTCCTTACGATTATACGGTTTATACGGTTCAAATTGCTCAGGTCGGTGAGGTTGCCGGGCAACGGAACTCTCGGCCTACTACGCGGAGAATGCCAATTATGGCGCATCAATGACCCGCTGACCGGCCGCTCACAGCGGCTGTGCACCCGCCCCTCCAACATCCTCCCACCCAATGCACAATTTTGAAAAGGCCCTGGCTAGGAGGGAACTGCACTTGCCTAAGGGAATTATATACTTGTGTACCCGAAGGCACCCAAGCTATCGTTCTCGCCCGAAGGCGCGGGGGGGCATTCCCTCCCCCGTGGGCCCGAAGGCCCTCAGTAGGACGTTGATTGCCGCGTTGGTATCCCGGTCCTCCACCACCCCGCACACGCCGCAACGATATGCCCGGTACTCACTTTGCGGAGTCCTGTTTCCGCAAGCGTGACACACCTTGCTGGTATACCTGGGGTCAACCTCCACGAACTCCCTACCGGCCCACGCTGCCTTGTAACGGAGTTGTTCCCGTATCAGCCCCCACGTCTGGTTCAGTATCTCCCGGTTCAGCCCCGACTTGGCCGCAACCTTCACACCAGGTTCCTCGATGGTGCCCCGCGCCGTGCGCGTCATGTTCCGAATGACCAGCCGCTCCATCGCAATGCCACCGTACTCCCGCACTATCTCCGTGGTAATCCGGTGGCATTCGTTCCGGTTGCGCACAGCGTTCCGGCGGGTTTCGCGGGATAATGCCGCCACTGCCTTACGGCACCGGTTGCTTCCCCTTCGCTTGCGCGACACATCCCGACGCAACGAGGTCTCCCGGCTTCGGTCAAACTGCCTGCCCTCAATCATCTCCCCGCCGGATAACGCGATGCGGTTGTTGACCCCAAGGTCAATCCCAACACGCCGACCCGATTCGGATAGCGGCTCCCGCTCCACCGCATACCCCAGGTCTACAGTCAACCCATTGGGCCTGGCCGTAATCCGCAGGGACTTCAAATCAGTGCTGGGGGGCAACGGCTTCCTGAGCCGCATCTCGATAACCGGCAACCCCTTGACCTTCACCCGCGCCTTCCGGCCATCCGGCTGGGTTTTGACCATCCCCGGTCTCGGCTCCGCTATCTCCAGAGTCCGAAACCGGGATGCAGGTTTGAACCTCGGGAAACCCGGCCTCTCCCCCCGCTTGGACCGGCGGAAGAATCCATTGAACGCACGGTCCAACCGCCGCAGAACACCCCGGCCTATCTGAGTGTCAAGTGCCGCCCATTCGGGCAGGTCACGGCGGACGCCCACCAGGGACTTGCACTGGTCGATGTAGGTCACGGTATGCCCGCCCATCATCCACGCATCCCGACGCTCTTGAAGGGCCGCGTTGTACAACGTGGCACATTCCCCCATCACGCGCTCCACCGCCTCGTGCTGGGAACGGGCACAGTATCCCCGTTGCTGAATAGTTGTGTGAACCTGTGGCATACTGCTATTTTACGCAACTCATGGCGGGTACACAAGTATATAATTCCCTTTTATTTCCATCGGAGACTAGTGGACCAGCACCGTTGAACTGATGGCTGGTAAGGTACAACGGGCTGATAGCTGGGAGAGATTGGGATGTGGGGGTGAGGTGATGGTGAAGAAATACCGGGTGCATATAACGGGAGAGGAGCGGGAGGAACTGAAGGGGCTGGTGTCCAAGGGTTCCAACGGTTGGACCTTGTGGTGTGCAATAGAATACTATGGATGTTACCAGTGGGCATATCAGTATGATGGCCCGGGGCCGTCTCTACGGTCGTCGGTCGGCGCGCCGCCGGGCGGAACGGGGGCTGGCGGCGGCCCCGGAGGGCTGATGCAGGCGACATACCAGACTCGCATCTCCGATTACCAGGGCCGTGACCGGGGGTCAGGGGATGCCGCGCTGTCGGCGTACGCCGAGCTGTACGGGCGGGTGCAGCGGAAGCTGTTCTCTGCTGTAGCGGCGGGAAGGTCGGCAGCCTCGTTGAAGCGCACCTACCTGCGGCGGTACGGGATACCGGCCCGGATGTTCAACGGGGTGAGGGTGTCCCTGGAAGGCAAGGTGGCATCCGTCCGGGAGCAGCAGAAGCTGCGGGTGGACGGTCTGCAGCGGCGGATTGCCCGGGCGGAAAGGCAGATCTCTGCTGCCGCTGAGCGGGACCGGTGGGACCAAGTTCACCACAAGAAGCGTCGGTTATACAATCTGCGGAATCGGCTGGCTTCACTGGAAGCTGACATTGCTGAGGGGCGGGTGCGCCTTTGCTTCGGGTCGAAGCGGTTGTGGAGCAAGCAGCATCACCTGGAGACCAACGGCTACGCCAGCCACGAGGAGTGGCTCAGGGAGTGGCGTGCAGCCCGCAGGGATGAGTTCTTCGTGCTGGGGAGCCGGGATGAGAACGGTGGGTGCCAGCTGTGCGTGGCCGGTGTTGCCGGTGATGGTTCGCTGACCCTCCGGCTGAGGCTGCCCGACTGCCTCACCGCCGACCACGGCAAGCACCTGGTGATTGAAGGGGTGCGGTTTGCCTACGGACACCAGCAGGTGCTGGCAGCGTTGCAGAGTAACGATGACTATGCCATGTATCGGCGGGAACACGGTGAGAAGGCTGCTCGGGCCACAGTCCTCGGGCAAGCCATCAGCTACCGGTTCAAGCGGGATGGCAAGGGCTGGCGGGTGTTTGTCACCACCCGGATGATGGATGTGCCGGTGGTCACCGACAGACGGCGCGGCGCCATCGGCGTGGACCTCAATGCTGACCACCTGGCGGTCTGTGAGACAGACGCGTCGGGCAACTATATAGACGCCTTCAGTGTTCCGCTGATCACCTATGGCAAGAGTGCTCACCAGGCCGAGGCCATCATCGGCGACGGGGTGGCCGAGGTGGTCAGCTATGCCCAAGAGGTTGGCAAGCCCATCGTGATGGAGCGCTTGGACTTCCGTCAGAAGAAGGCTGTTCTCGAGGGTGAGAGCCGCCGGTACAGCCGGATGCTGTCCAGCTTCAGCTACGGGAAGGTCGAGGCGTACTTCCTGTCTCGGGGATACCGGGAGGGAGTGGAGGTACACCAGGTCAACCCGGCCTTTTCATCGGTGATTGGCCGGGTCAAGTTCATGGAGCGTTACGGGCTCAGCGCCCACCAGGCAGCCGCCCTGGTGCTGGCCCGTCGTTTGCTCGGCTATTCCGAGCGCATCCCCCGCCGGCGGGTCATACCGGTCGGCAATGGCGTCCACGTCACCTTCTTCGTACCTGCAAGGAAGCGAGTGAAGCACGTGTGGACGTACTGGGGTGCCATTTCGGGACAGCTGAGACCGGCGCTTGCAGCGCAGCACCGGCTGGGGAGGCGCAAACCCAATCCGGTCCGGGCTGTCCCCGGTGGGGATGGCCCGTATCCGGACCCGTTCGGTGTTCCCGGGTGAGAGTCCCGGGCGGAGCCGTCTTGAACTGTTGGGGCGGCGGCGCGGCCCAGACCGCGTCTTCAGAGAAGGCTGACGGAGGTCGTGTTACCAATGTCAACCATTTTTACAACGGTCCCAACTTCCCTTCCTAATGGCAACCTGCAAGGGGTCGCAGTGCGCCCTCGCGTACTGATAAACCGGCCCAGCAGGAAGCCCCTCACCCCCCCAAAAACCCCCCCAAACCCGCCCCCTTTCCCCTTGGCCCTTCCCCCGCCCATCCCCTACCATCCCCATCGGAACCGTCGTGTCCAGCCCGGAGCGGCCGTCTCCGGCCTGCTCCGGTAATGGATACGTAATACTTCCGGGGTTATAACGGTAGACGTTTTTTTGCCCAATGTCGGAACGGAGGATGGCCCATGTAACACCAGGAGACCCTCGGATAGAAACCCCTGCCCCCTCCGGCGCGGCTGCCGGAGCATCCAATCCCTAACATCTGGGAGCAAAGAAATGATAGCAGGATTAAAGATTCCGGTCGGGGTGGCCCTGCTGGCCGTCCTGGCCCTGGCGGGGCTGCTGGGCATCTTCGCCTTCAACGCCGCCGCGCCGACCGAGGCGCAGAGCGCCGTTCAGCATTCCGGTGACGTCAGGGAGCACAGCACGGACTCGGTCCCCCTGGCAGCGCTCGAGCCGGACCGGACCCAGATCGCGGACCGCTGGGAGTTGGTGACCGACACCAACGACCCGGCCGGCGCGCCAGACACCGTCGATCACCGCCTGTTCGAGATCGACCGCATGTCGGGCGTGCTGACCTTCAAGAGTCCGCCCGACTACGAGGACCCCAAGTCGGCGGCTGCCGCCGATGCCAGCGACCTTGCAGCGAAGAACGTCTACAAGGTTAAGGCGAAATTCGGCGACGGCGAGAAGTACCTGACCGTGGAGGTAACGGTCCGGGTCACAAACATCGAGGAAGACGGGAGCATCACCCTGTCCAACCGGCGGCCCCAGGTCGAGGTCCCCCTTCAGGCTACGCTGGCCGACCCGGACAAGGGCATCCGCACCCCCGACTGGCAGTGGGAGGTGGAGACCGGCGAGGGCACGGGCCAATTTGTTGACATCGCCCGCGCAGTGAACCGGACCTACACGCCCAAAGCCGGGGACGTGGGGAAGCGCCTGAAGGCCACTGCGACGTACCAGGACGGGTACGATATCAACTATGACCCGGTATCTGCCGTGTCAGAATTCGCGGTGCGGCCGAAGCCTGACTCGAACGAAGCTCCCGAGTTCAGGGAGGAGGATGAGGACGACGATACGGATGGTATGCAGACCAGCAGGCGAATAGAGGAGAACTCCGCGCCGGGTACGATGGTTGGCCCGGCGTTGTTCGCCACCGACGATGACCACAAGCCGGCGGGCAACCCCGGAGGAGAACCGCGTGACGAGATTACCTACTCGTTGCGTGACCCCACTAATGCCACTCCTGCCGATGGCAACGATTCTACGACAGACGATGACAACGACCCCAATACTCCCTCCGATAGGGACGGCCACGCGGCCATGTTCAACATCGACCAGGCGACCGGCCAGATAACGACCATGGCGCCCCTGGACCGTGAGTCCTTGTCTGGTAGTACGCCGGCGTACACATATATGGTCGTGGTCAAGGCCACGGACCCGTCCGGTGCGGCGGGCGAAGCCACCTTGACCATCCACGTGCTTGACATGGTAGAGACCCCGCAGCTATTGGGTGCGGCCGCGATAACCTACTTCGAGAATCGCCCGGATGCGACTTCAAATGTATTAACAACGACTGATTCAACCGATGGGATCGACAACCTTATTCTGCACAGAGACCCTACCACCGACGTTGACACAGCCGATGACCATGTTACCTACATGGCAAACGACAACGACCTGGACGACGTCACAGGGTTGACCGCTGGACAGATCCAGTGGGAGCTGACCGGTGATGACGCCGGCGCGTTCCAGTTCGGAGACTCGACGGCCACTTACACGAACTCGGGTGCGATAGTCGACGCAGATTCCACAGCGACGCCCGCAACGGTTGCTGTGGCAACGTCACCGGTACTCCGATTCAGGAGCGCGCCCGACGTCGAGGCTCCGGCCGATGTCGGCGGGGTTCGGGCGGGTGACAACATTTACGAAATCAAGGTGCGCGCCTGGGATGATGATTGGCTGATAGGGGAGAGAGAGGTCACCATCCGGGTAGCCGACACGGATGACCTAGGGATGGTCACCCTGTCCCATGTTCAGCCGCAGCAAGGCGTGGAGATCGAAGCCACTCTGAATGACCCGGACGGCGTATCGGGGAGCATTAGTTGGCAATGGTATACCGGTGCCGGCGCTGTTGATGGCAGCGAGATAACCGGCGCTACTAAAGCCACCTACACCCCGCCGGACGCTGAAACCGGCATCCTGTCCGTCAAGGCGACGTACGAAGACAGAGGCAGCCGCGGCCAGGCCCGAACGGCTATGGCGAATACCGCCAATGCTGTGCGGCCGGATCCCATTGCCGACGACACGGGCGAAAATGACGCTCCCACGTTCTACGTGGATGCCGTTGACGGGACTGCCATCGACCTGACGACCGACGCCTCCCAGCGCATTAAAGACAACGAAACCTCGAGTTACACCAGGTACGTACTGGAAGGCCAACACCCCAGGAACGTCAGGAATACGGAGCTTCAGGCTCGGGAATATGCTGACAACACTGGAGGCGCTGAAGACGCCACTGCCACAGTGAAGGTCTGGGACGGCTTTTACGCAGATGCGGCCGCCAAAACGGCTGGCACGCTCACTGCGGACGGCACTACCGGCAAGGAAAACCTGCAGTTCGATCTCAGCGGGGCTGACGCCAAGTACTTCGAGATAAACCCGAACCCTGGGTCCGGCGATGATCCGGCTGGCCTGATCAAGACGAAGCAGGCTCTGGACTTCGAGACCAAGAACACCTACACGGTTACGGTTACGGCCACCGACCCAGCCGGCGCAAAAGACACGGCTACCGTGACCATCAACGTGCTCGACCAGGCCGAGATAGAGGACGTACCGGGGGATGAAAAACGGGTATGGGTCAATGAAAACAAGTACTTCATAACCGAACTTGAGGCCAAGAACCCGCCCGACCGGAACCTGGGCGGACTGAAATGGTCCCTTTTGACAACCAACGAAGACTATGACGCCACCTCTAACGACCACAACAGGAACAGCGCACTCAGCGTCGACTGTGAGGCCGACGAAACGAACGATGACCTGTGCGACAATTTCCGGTTCTCCCGGTTCCACACCACCAAGACCAATCTCCTGTTCGCCCTCGGGACCGGCGAGAAGCACGAAGCGCCTGACTTCGAGGACCCGCAAGACAGGGCAGGCGCTGCGGGCACGGCAGAATTTGGCACCCTCGGCCAAGATGCCACTGGCCAAGCAATGGATGACAACGTCTACCAGGTCAGGGTGAGGGTAGCCTTCGCCACCCTGAGGTCGGCTGGGCCACCCAGCGCGGACAATCACCCGAGTCCGAAATCCGACGAAATGGAAGAACGGACCTACGTGATTAGGGTGGTCGACGTGGACGAAGACCCCGAGTTCAGCGGGAAGGACTCCAACCAGTCGATAGTAGAGAACAGCGACGACGACCTGCCCAATATCGACATAAACGTTGACCTGGGCGGCTCGGTATCGGCAACGGACCCGGAGGACACCACCGATCCCGACCCCAACAAGAAGCTGACCTTCAGCTTCGACGACATGCCCGAGGCCTACGCCGACATGTTCCAGATAGTCCCGTCCACCGGCGAGATTCTGACCAAGAGCCGGATCGACTACGAGGCACTGAACCTGGAAGAACAGGGCACCCCGGGCGGGCAGTACAAGACCATCACCGGCGTGACCGTCAAGGCCACCGACTCCGACCCCATCATGCAGACGCTGGTCGGCACGGACACCATGCCGACGATGGTCAAGTCGGAAAGGTTATGGGCCAAACTGCCGGTGAGCATCAACGTCCGGGACGTGAACGAGACGCCGGTCGAGGCGACGCCTCTGGACGTATCCGGCGCCACCGCAGTGAACTACGCCGAGAACGGCACCCACGCCGTGGCGACCTACACGGCTCGCGGCGACAACGCGGCCACGGCAACGTGGACCCTGGGCGGCGCTGACATGGCGCTGTTCGAGCTGGCCGCCGGCGCCAACGACATGGAGCGGATGCTCCGGTTCAAGGCTGCCCCCGACTTCGAGATGCCGCGCGGCGAGGCGATGAGCGCCACCAACACCAACGTCTACATGGTCACCATTACGGTGATGGGCGGCACGGCCCCCGACGATGAAACCAGGGAGGTGATGGTCACCGTCACGGTCCAGAACGTCGAGGAGCCGGGCACGGTGACGATAACGCCCACGGGCGTCAAGGTCGGCACGGAGCTCACCGCCGAGCTGACCGACGCCGACATCCCCCAGGGAGCCCCCGTGTGGCAATGGTCCCGGGTTGCCAACGGCAATTCCGAGGACATCGAAGACGCGCGGGCGGCCAGCTACACCCCGGTTGTCGCCGACGTGGGCCACTTCCTGAGGGCGACGGCCACCTACAACGACGGCTTCAAGGAAAGCAACACCGCCTACGCCACCACCGCGATTCAGGTTGCCGACGCCAACGTTCAGCCCAAGTTTGCCGAACCCGGGATGATGGTCGAGGTTGCGGAGAACTCGGCGGAGGGGACCAACGTGGGCAGCCCCATCACCGCCACGGACGACAACGGGGACGCCCTGACCTACAGCCTGTCCGGTGACGACGCCATGTACTTCACCATCGACAACATGGGTCAGATCAAGGTCGGCGCCAGCGCCATGCTGGACTACGAAATGAAGTCGTCCTACATGGTCACGGTCACGGCCACCGACCCGGACCAGGCCACCGGCACCACCAACGTGACGGTCAACGTGACCAACGTCAACGAGGACGGCATGGTCAGCCTGGACCTGGAGCATCCGAGAGTCGGGACGACGGTGGAAGCCAGCGTAACTGACGAGGACGGCATCACTGCGGGCACCGTGACCTGGCAGTGGGCTTACTCCACCAGCATGAGCGGACCGTTCACGGCCTACACGGCGCAGACCAGGGACCGCTTCACTCCCCGGGAGTCCGACGCCGACCAGGGCCTCTACCTGCGGGTCACCGCCACCTACACCGACGCCCACGGCGCAGGCCAGACGGCGTACAAGACGACTGGCATGGTAACCCACAACATGGCCCCCGCCTTCGCGGCAGACGCGGACAACACCCGGATGGTGGCGGAGGACACGGCTGCCGGGGCCTACATCGGCGCACCGGTGACGGCCACCGACGCCGACGACTCCAGCCTCGTCTATACCCTGGGCGGGACCGACGCCGCATCCTTCGGGATTGGTGAAGGCACCGGCCAGCTCATGACCAGCGGAATGCTGGACTACGAGACGAAGATGACCTACATGGTCACCGTCACCGCCACCGACCCCTACGGCGCCAGCGACACCATCATGGTGACCATCATGGTGGAGAACGTTGACGAGATGGGAACGGTGTCGCTGTCCTCCATGGCCCCGATGGTCGGCGAAATGCTGACCGCATCCCTGACCGACCCGGACGGCGGCATAACCGGGACGACCTGGCAGTGGAGCAAGTCCATGACCATGGGCGGGACCTTCATGGCCATCGCCGGGGCAACGTCGATGACCTACACGCCGGTCGAAGGTGACGTGGGTTACTACCTCAGGGCAACGGCCAGCTACACCGACAACCAGGGCACCAACAAGAGCGCGATGGCAACGTCATCCGCCAAGGTCCCCGTTTCGGACCCCCTCGCCAAGTTCGACACCAACGGAACGCCGGGGATTCAGAGGGACGAGGTCATCGCGGCCATCAACGCCTACCTCAGCGGCGGCGCCGGCGCCCCCAGCCGGGCCGACGTGATAGCTTTGATCAACCGCTACCTGGGTTCTTAACGCAAAGAGAAACCGCAATCTGGTGGAAGGAGTTGGGTATGTAACTTGCGGGAACTCCCGTCCGGGCCGGACCTACCCTCCGGCCCGGACCACCCGAGGAACAGTCCTACCTAATGAGAGGTTTGCAATATGACTAACCAATTGAAAATGATGGTCGGAGTGGCGGTCTTTGCCGCACTGGCCCTGGCCGGGGCGCTGGGAGTGTTCGCCTTTGCCGCTGTCCAGCCCGCCCAGGCGCAGAATGCCCCGAGCGCCACCAGGAGCTTCTCTCCGATGACGGTGGCCCCGGGCGGGACCGTGACGGTGACCATTGCCCACGCCAACACCGGCGGCATCGGTCGCGTAACAGAGATGATCCCGAGCGGGTTCACTTACCAGAGCAGCAGCCTGCCGGACGGCAACGTGAACACCGACAACGCGGCTGCCCCCGTATTCAGCCTGTTTCTGGCGCCAGCCAGCTTCACCTACGATGTGACCGCACCGATGACGGCTGGAGAATACACCTTCTCCGGCACGCTCCGGTCGGGCGACCCGCCTGCCGACCACACCGTTGGCGGCAACACCATGGTCACCGTCAGTGCCGACAGCGGCAACGGCAACGGCCAGACGCCCATGTACGGCTCTGTACGGGCGCTGCCTGAAGACCCGGGCGCGGCGACCCAGATTACCGTCAAGTTCTCGACCCGTCACCAGTTGGACATCGACGAGTCCATCGTCATAGAGGCTGGCGACGACCTGGGCGTTCCCACCTCCATCGCGGCGGGCAACGTCTCCATCGCCGACGGGAGCAACACGGCCTCACCCCGGTCCGTAGTCGTCGAGACGGACGACGTAGCGGAACGGTTCAAGATTACCCTCTTCATCGGCGACATGTCCGATGTGGACGGAGCGCAGGACTTGGAGTCCGGCAACATCACCGTCACCTTCCGCCAGGAAGCGGGGATCACCAACCGCACCGAGGGCGGCGACGACGACTGGTTCGCCTACACCAGCCAGGACACCTTCGATGAGGACACACACCAGATTACCGACGTCTACACGGTGCCCTTCCTGGTCAAGCTCAGCTCCTACGGCGACGCCCGGGGCGAGGAAATCACCGTCACCGGCCTGGGGTTCAAGAACGGCACCACCGTCCGCTTCTGGCGCGACGCCGACAACAGGGGCACCAGGGACTCCGGCGAGGTGGTCCTGTGTTCCGCCACCGCCGGCGGCAACGACATCGCTACGTGTTCCTTCACCCTGTCCAACCCCCCCTTCATGCCTGACACGGAGGGGAACTACATCAACGCGATAGACGGTCGCAACAACACGGCTACCATGGATGACAAGTACTCCCTGCCGGTGATCGAGCTGGAACCCTCCATGAGCGTCGACCCCAAGGAGGGCAACCCCGGCGACACCGTCAACATCCAGCTGTACGACTTCGTGGCAGGGGACATGGTCTCCCAGATCGAGTTCGGACGGGACTTTGACATCTGCGGCGGCAGCAAGCCTGCCTGTTCATTCCCGGCTGTTGGGCGCAACGGCGGCCTCAGTTTCAACTTCGAGATTCCCAACGGCGTCACCCCTGGCATCCAGGACCTGAGGGTAAAGGCTGGCCCGTCCAGCGATCCCGATGCCAGAAACGACAACACCAACTTCGTTGTGGGTGCTGGAACTCTGGACATCGCCACCACCGACGTGCTGCCCAACCAGCGCATCCACGTCAGCGGCTCCGGTTTCACCACCAGCTCCACGCAGGCATCGGCCGCCTGGATCGGCACGCCGGACGACAACTCCGGCTGCGCCAGCGGAGTTGTGGGTAGGGTAACCTTGGGCGGAGACAGGATTCTGTGGAACCGGGTCAATAACGGCGACGGCATCAAGGTCACCAGCGGCGGCACTTGGTCCGCCGCCATCGACCTGCCGGTCAACTCCCTTACCACCTCCGCCGGCACTCATCTGCTCGAGGTGGTGGACTGCCTGGGAGGCGCGGCCACCAGGAACCTGACCTTCCCGGACCCCGACGTCTCGATGAGCCCTAAAGAGGGCCGCGTCGGCTCCGAGGTGATCATCACCGGCAAGAACTTCCCGGTGTCCAACGACGACAGCAACAGCGATGTCGAGATCACTGTGACCTACGCCTCCGGCACCGAGACCGACGATGATGACGTGGAGCCCGACGGGACGGGCAGCTTCACCGTCATCCTCGAGGTCCCCGAGGATGCTGCCATCCCGTCTTCCAACACCGTCACGGTGCAGTACACGGACGACAACGGCGCCACGGTCACCGAGACCGAGACCCACGAGGTGCCCCAGGGCATCATCAAGATAGGGGCGGCCAGCGGCGCCGAGGGCAGCATGCTGTCCATCAACGCCGAGGGCTTCGACCGCTACACCAGCGTCGATGAGGTCCTGTTCGACAACCGGGACATCACCCCGTCCCCCAAGCCCAGCACCGGCACCAGCGGCGACGTCGAGTTCGATGTCCGCATCCCCGGCGCCGACCCGGGCGTCTACATCATCGAGGTGACGATTGACGACGTGACGGCCAGCAAGACCTTCACGGTGGTGTCCGGCAGCGGCGTCGTGGACGGCTCGGTCGATTCCATCCTGGCCAATGTGATGAGCGAGGACGCCCTGGACCGGGTGTTCAAGTTCAACAACGAGACCAAGGAATGGCAGTGGCACATCAACGACCCGGCCTTTAGCAGCACCAACAACCTGGCCGGCCTGTCCTCCGGCGACCTGGTCTGGATCAAGGTCACGAAGGACGTCACCGCCGACATCCTCGGCACCTCCACCACCCTCTCCTGCATCAACGACGGGGAGGAGAACGAGGACTGCTGGAACCAGATATCGATCCCCTAGCACGGACTAGCGGCGACCCAACGGGCGGGAGCCCACCGCGTCTCCCGCCCCCTCGAAACCCAAGCAAGAAGGAGAATCTATGAGCAAGCTAAAGTTCCTGGCCGTGCTTTCGGCGCTGGCCCTGCTGCTCACCCTCCCCGCCCTGGCCTACGGGCAGGGGACGGGCATTCCTCCCCACGTCTTCACCGGCAAGGCCATGGTCGACGGGCGGACGGCCCCGGACGGCACCATGGTCTCCGCCATGATCGACGGCGTGGAGAAGGGCAGCGACACCGTCATGGATGGCAAGTACGCCCTGGCGGTGAAGGCCGGCAACGGCACCGAGGTCAGCTTCATGGTCGGCGACGCAATGGTGATGGAAAAGGGCGAGTGGATGATGGGCGGAGCGTCCATGATGGACCTCATGGCCGGCGAGGGCATGATGATGGGCGGCACCACCATGGTGGGTGGTGAAGGCCCTCCGGGACCCCCCGGAGCCCGCGGTCCTGCCGGGCCCCGCGGTCCTGCTGGCTCTGCCGGCGCTGCCGGCTCTGACGGAGCGGCTGGCCCCGCCGGTCCTGCTGGTCCCCAGGGTCCTGCCGGTCCCCAGGGCGCCGCTGGGCCCCAGGGTCCTGCCGGCTCTCCCGGCGAACCCGGCCAGGCCGGCGCCGTCGGAGCGACGGGTCCCATGGGCCCCGCTGGCAGCAACACCCTGGGCATCATCGCCCTGGTAATATCCATCGTAGCCCTGGCCGGAGCGGCGGGCATCTGGTACCTCAGCCGCAGCTCCTAGTTCCGCACCTGGATTCCGGTCAACCAAGAGGCCCCGAGCGATTCGGGGCCTCTTTTATTTTCGGGGCAATACGTGGCGTGGCCTGGTCCGGCCAGGCTGGGCACGGCACGGAACCCGAAAGCAGGGAACGATGCTGTTGGGCGCAGAAAAGGAAGCGAGTGAAGCACGTGTGGACGTACTGGGGAGCGGTTTCGGGACAGCTGAGACCGGCGCTTGCAGCGCAGCACCGGCTGGGGAGACGCAAACCCAATCCGGTCCGGGCTGTCCCTGGTGGGGATGGCCCGTATCCGGACCCGTTCGGTGTTCCCGGGTGAGAGTCCCGGGCGGAGCCGTCTTGAACTGTTGGGGCGGCGGCGCGGCCCAGACCGCGTCTTCAGATTTGGCTGACGGAGGTCGTGTTACCAAAGCAACCGTCTCGGAAGTCAAGAGGCGATGATATCGGGATTCCAGCGCTGCCCGCTCTTGACCATCCCGTTGAGTATGACCAGGAGCTTCCGCATGCACGCGGTAAGGGCGAGTTTCTTCGACTTCCCAGCAGCCAGCAACCGCTGATAAAACTCGCGGATCACGGGATTGCGCCTGCTGGCCACCAGCGCACCCATGTAAAGGACCGTTCGCACTCGGGCTCGGCCCCCCGATACTGCACGACGGCCCCGCATGGTTCCGCTGTCCCGGTTCATGGGAGCCACGCCCACCAGTGCCGCGATCTGCTTTCGGTTCAGCGCGCCCAGTTCGGGCAGGTACGCCAGGAGGGTCACGGAAAGTTGTTCCCCCACCCCAGGAACCGAACGCAGCAGGTCGTCCTTTTCCCGCCACACCGGACTGCGGCGCAGCGACTGTCGTAGACCGTCGTCCAGGTCCTTCAGTTCCTGTTCCAGCCAGGCGATGTGGGCCTGAATGCCGGGACGTACCGAAGGGATGGCCCGGCTCAGGCGGTTCTTCTCCGCCACCAGCATGGTCATCACCTGGTTGCGGCGCGTGGTCATGGCGTTAAGTTCCTGGGCATCGTCATCCCGTAGTTGTCGCACCGGCGGACGCACCGCCTCGGCGAAATGGGCCAACACCTGGGCGTCCAAGGCGTCGGTCTTGGCCAGCCGGCCGGTAGCTTTGGCGAAGTCTCTGACCTGCCGGGGATTGACCACCACCACGGGCAGGGCCGCCGCGGCCAGAGCTGATGCCAGTGGCACTTCCAAGCCGCCGGTAGCCTCCAGGACCACCGCAGTCGGTCCCAAGACTTGCAACCGGCCAATCAATCCTGCAACGCCTGGCTCGTCGTAATCGATGCTCCAGATGTCGCCGCTGGGGCGGACCGCCACATCCACTCGGGCCTTGGCCACGTCGATGCCGACGTATGTCAGTTCCTCATCCATGCTCACCTCCAACCAACTTGGACCCTCACTTGCAAGATGCGGGCTCAGCAGGCCCAGGCAACCGTTCGGGTTCTGTCGGAGTGGATGCGGCGACCCTCGCTTTAGTACGGTCTATGGTGACCCAGTCAACACCGGTCTGCCGCGTCCCGGGTGAATCTCCTTTCTCCCAATTCAAGATACAAGTCAACCATTTTTGCAACGGCATCGCAATTGAGTCTATGAGGGAGAGCCGGAGAGCGGATATGACGGCCCGCTTCCAGCGGACCAGCACTGCCGGCGGGTGCGACATGGCCACACGCGACACCTTTGCCAAGACGTCTCCAGTACCGGGCCGCTTCCGGCTGCCGGACCCGCCGGAACGGGAACCGGACGAGAAAATGACCCAGTTCGACAGCCTGTTCAAGTACGGCAACTCCCACCACCTGGCGGTCCACCTGGGAAACCCCGAAACCACGCTGGTGGAGGCGGACCGCTGGCTGATTGCCGAGCCGGGTTCCTTCAGGGAGCGGGCCCGGTACCCCGACCTGCTGGTGGCCTTTGACGTGGACCCGCAAGCCTACAGAGCCAGCAACGGTGTGCGTCGCCCTGGACATCGAGGAACTCTCGGATGGGAGCGTGCAGGGATACAGCGCGGCGCTGGACCTAGTGCTGCGTTGGGAAAGTGGCGAGTTGGTGTTCTGCGACCCGGCCACGGGGAATCGCATCGCCACTCTGGAGGACGAACGCGCCCGCGCCGACGCCGCTGAAGCCGAGCGCGATGCCGAGCGGGAAGCCGCCGAAGCCCGTATCCGGGAGTTGGAAGCCCTGATTTCCCAGGGAGAGGCTTGATCCGGTCAACTGCTCTCAACAGCAGGAATAGCCTACGAGGCCGCGAGGAATTTTCATGACCGCTGGCAACACGATGGATTGCATTCGGTATTGCGGGACAAACTCAACCGTCTGCATCGGAGAGCCAAGGTCTACAGCAAGAGCGTGACCATGCTGCGGGATTCCATCGCTCTGGTCTGCCTGCGCCTGAACCTAATCTAATACCAACACATGTTGGGAATACCGAAGAATCGACATCCTGGACGAATTGCTTATCGTCAAACATAATGGCTGGGCAACGCCGACCCTGGCATCTCCCAGTGTCGTCAAAGTATAGGAACCGGTGACACATGAGCCTACGAAGACTCGTCATACCGTTGACAACCGTCCTGGCCATCGTGGCCATCGGCGCGGCGACCGCCACTGCGCTGGTTGCCGCCAGGGGCCAGCAGCCGGAGATGCTGCCGCCGACGTCCATCCCACCGGCCCAGGACGGGACCCCAGACGCAGCCACGCCTGCCGCGGCCGTGGTCATCGACTTTGAAGTCCCGACCAAAGCGGGGCCGGATTCCTTGAGTCCGCCCGAACCCAAGCCCGTAACAGGAAAGGCCGGCCCCAAGCCCACGCCGAAGCTCGTCCTCGACCGCGGCGTCAAGGGCAACCGAGTTCCGCCAGGGCCGGTCCCGGAGTCGTCAACCCAACCGATTTTGAATGCCGCAGACTCCTCGGGCAAAGACGCCGGTGATGGAAATGTATACACCTGGCAGAATGGCGACCGCACCATGCGTGTCGTACTCCAGAACGACTTGGCGGCGCAGAGCGAGTCCGACAACACTCCCAGGGACGTTATCGTCGCTGAGGGCGCCGATTACAACATCGTGAGGAAGCAGTACAGGCACGGTTCCGGCGATCAGCCGGTGTTCAAGTCCGAGTCGGGCGGCGGACTGATGACCCTGCCCGGCGGCGTGATGCTGGTCCTGGACCCGGAGTGGGACCAGGGCGAGGTGGACAAGTTCTTTGAAGGAAACGGCATCAACTCAGACCGGGTGTTGGAACTGGACTTCCTGGACAACGCCTTCTTCGTCGAGACAGACGCGGGCTTCCCATCCCTTGACTTGGCCAACTCCCTGGCCGGCAAGGAGGGCGTGACTGTCTCCAGCCCCAACTGGTGGCGGCAACTGGAGACTAAGTGACGGTCGTTATACTCCACCTCCCATTCCCATTCCCATAACCGTGAGGAGGCAAAGGGTCTTGGACCTGTCGAAATTTCTCCCAATGTTGTCGCCAAGCAGGATAGTGCCGATGGCATTCCTGCTTTTCTTATGCTTCCTTCTGACCACCGGCGAAGCCCGCGGGCAGGAGGATGACGACCACGGCGACGCGCCTGCCGCCGCCACGGCTCTGACCCTGGGAACAACCGTGACCGGCGTCATAGGTCCCGCTGGTGACCGCGACGTCTTCCGGTTTGAGATACCAGACACGGTGGAAATCACCGACGTTTGGATTTACACAGAGGGCACCATCAGCGACACCGTGGGGGGGCTGTTTGACGGCAGCGGCACCGAGATCGCAACGAACGACGACAGTCCCCTCTCGGCAAATACGTCTCACTTCTACATCGGAGCAAGCCTCACTCCGGGGACCTACTACATACTCGTCGCGGGTCATGAAGCGGTCACCGGGCCGTACAGCCTGCACACCAGGACCGGAACTGACCAGGGCAAAATCCGCGCTGATGCAGCCCTTTTAGCTGTGGACACTCAGGTAGAGGGGATCATAGGCCCCGCCGGGGACCTGGACCTGTTCAAGATAGAACTGCCCACGCAAGCCGATGTGGTCATGTACACATCCGGTAATGTCGACACCATCGGGGAGCTTCTCGACTATCGCGGCGTCCAACTTACATCCAGCGACGACAGTCCCATGTCAGAGGGCCGGTCCGACTTTTTCATTGGGCAGACTCTTGAACCGGGAACCTACTACGTTGCGGTTCTCGGCTATGATGACAGCACCGGGCCGTACCGGCTGCATCTGGAAACGGTGGCCGACCAGGGCGACTCCCTCTCCGGAGCAACGGACCTGGTCCTGGACTCACCATATTCTAATAGTGGACTTGGCTTCATCAACCATCGCAACGACGAAGACTATTTCAGACTGACCCTGAATGACACAGCCGACGTTTGGATCTATGCGGTCGGGCCTACCGACACCGCCGGGGAGTTGCTGGACAGCCGCCGCAGCCGGGTCGCGTACAACGACGACAGCGAGCTTTCGGCTGGGCGACTCAGTTTCTTCATGGCAAAGAACCTACGGGCAGGGACCTACTACTTAAAGGTAAGCGGTTTCGCGGGGTCTCCAGGCCCGTACCGGGTGTTTGTTGACAGCGCACCCGAGACCGGCGGCACCGTCGAAACGGTGGGTACATTGGAGCCGGGCACACCGTTGATTGGCCTCATAGACCCCTCCACCAACACCGACCTTTACAAAATGGAGATCAACGATTCCGCCGAGTTCGTAATCTATACCACCGGAGACCTGGATACGACTGGAGAACTGCTTGCCAGCGACGGCGCGATCCTGACCTCGCTGAACACCGATGACGATAGCGGCACGGGATTGAATTTCTCTATCCGGCAGGACCTTGGCCCAGGGACCTACTATGTCCGAGTTGGGAGTTATGCATCGGAGACCGGTCCATACGCCCTGTTCGCCGAGCCGGTTGGCCAACTCAGTTTGTGGGGGTCAGCAATCGGGCGCATAACCGAAGGCTACGACGAAGAATACTTCAAGCTGGCGCTGGACAGTCCGGCAGACGTCTGGATTTACGGTTTCGGGCCTCTGGACACCGTCGGAACGCTGTATGACAGCAATTTCAACGTGATAGCGTCCAATGACGACAGCCGCATCATAGGCAGACGCCAGGCCTTTCATATCCGGGAAAGCCTTGCCGCCGGGACCTACTACGTCAACGTACGCAGCTTCGGGACGGACGTCGGGCGTTTTGGCGTAGGCGTGGAGACAATCCCAGATCATGGCGGCAGCAGAGATTCCGCAACTACTCTGATCCTTGACTCGCTGGTCCCCGGAAGAATCGAACATGCCGGGGAACTGGACTACTTCCGTCTGAACTTTACCGAAAAGACCAACATGATCCTCTACGGCAAGACCTCAACCCTAGACTCAGTGGCAGGGGAAATTCTGAACAGCGACGGCGAAAGAGTCGACGTCAATGTGTCACCATGGGATGGCGGATTCTACATTCGAGACGACTTCGGCCCCGGGGCCTACTTCGTCAAGGTGACCGCGGAATCATCCGTAGATTACACGCTTCACGCCCGTCATGACCCCTGGTACAACGCCTTCATAGAAGAATGCCAGGGAACGACTCGAGACCCTCTGTACGTGTGCCAATGGCACCTGCGGAACCATGAAGACGACGATGCGGACATCAACGTCGAGCCGGTCTGGGCCGGGGGCATCAACGGCGCGGGAGTCAACGTAGCGGTTGTCGACGACGGCCTGGACCACCACCACGAAGACTTGGCCCCCAACGTCAACCCCAGCCTGAATCACGACTACACGGGGGGCGATGACGTGTACGCGCCATTCGATCACCACGGCACGGCAGTGGCAGGTGTCATCGCGGCGAGGGATAACAACATCGGAGTACGCGGCGTCGCCCCAAGAGCTACCATCTATGGGTACAACTTCCTGGGATTTACGACGGTATTGAACGAAGTGGACGCCGCAAGCCGCAACCGGGACATAACCGCCATAAACACCAACAGCTGGGGGTTCATCGGGGGTCCCGAGCTATCGCCAACTGACACCTTATGGGAAGCTGCGGTGAAGGCCGGCGCCCAGAAGGGCTACGGTGGCAGGGGGACCTTCTATATCTGGTCCGCAGGCAATAGCCATGACGAAGGAGACAACGCCAACCTGAGCGGATTCACCAATTACTATGCGACCACCGCGGTGTGTGCGGTGGACGACAATTACCACAGGACTTACTACTCGGAGACAGGTCCAAGCCTCTGGGTTTGCGCCCCCTCCCACGGCCTCCGCGTTGGTGATCGGGGCATCGTTACCACCGAGAATTCCAACCGCTACTCAAACAGCTTTAACGGCACATCCGCGTCAGCTCCCATCGTGGCCGGCGTGGCCGCACTGCTTCGTCAGGCCAACCCGGAGTTGACTTGGCGGGACCTGAAGCTGATTCTGGCCGCCTCCGCCCGGAAGAACGATAAGGAAAACCTGGGATGGGAAGACGGGGCGTTCCAATACGGATCAACCACGGAGCGGTACCACTTCAACCACGAATACGGTTTCGGAACGGTCGATGCCAAGGCTGCCGTAGACCTGGCCGAGGGTTGGACCACCGTCCCTCCACTGGAGAGCGTAGAAGCGGTGTCAGGATACTTGAGTGCGCATGTTCCCGACGTCCCGCCGGGCGGCAGCCCCACGACGATCACTCAAGCGATGACGCTGGCCACCGATATTAGGTTCACCGAGTTCGTCGAAATCGACCTCAATTTCAGTCACTCATCCTTCCGCGACCTGGAAATCGAGCTGGTGTCCCCTTCCGGGCAGGTTTCTACGTTGGTCGGCCCCTACGAATCTGAGGACCCCGTACCGCTGTTCGGCGAGTTCCGTTTCGGCTCGGCCAAGCACCTGGGAGAAGACCCCAACGGCCGGTGGACTCTCCGGGTCACCGACCGGATTCCCGGCCTGACCGGGACCTTCGAGTCGTGGAGCATCAAGGTCTATGGACACCGGCTCGTTCCCGCGGCTCCAACCGTGAACACGGCAACGCTCGGAATTGATTCTCTGACAGTCACCTGGTCCGCCCCCGGATTCATGCGGGGCAGCGCCATCACCTCCTATGACCTGCGTTACATCCCCACCGTCGCCGACGAGACCAACGATTCCAACTGGAACGTCATCGAGGGCGTCTGGCGCACGGGCGGCGGCGAGTTGACGGCGCAGGTCACGGGGCTGGCGGGCAACACGTGGTACGACGTTCAAGTGCGGGCGGTCAACGCCACCGGCCCCGGGAACTGGTCCGCTACGGCGACCGGCATATTGAACCCGGAAGACGCGGTCAGTTGGTACGATGCAAACGGCAACGGGACAATCGAGCGGGAAGAGGTCATTGCGGCGATCAATGACTACCTGGACGGCCTGATAACCAGGGAACAGGTTCTCATGGTCATCGCCGCCTATCTCGACTCATAGAAGGCATCCAATTGCCCGGCGCCACATCGACACTGATCCCGCAACCGTGGGCAATTCCTCTGCGCCGCTCCTCTGCGATGGGGATCCTCATCTAGAATTGTCTGACGCCGGCTCATTTCCCGCCGGAAGGCCGGCGTCTTGTTTCTTTCCTGAGCCTGGAGGTGCAGTGGGTCGTGGTATCCGCGGTCAACCCTGGGCAAACCCACAACCGGTCCTGGGAGTGTGGAACATGAGGAAGCACCTGATCCTTGGAGCAATGTTGCTGCTGGCGGTTGCCTGCAGTGGCGCGGCACCCGCCGCTCCGGAGCCCACAGCAACGGCGGTCCCAACCCCCACGCTGGAGCCGACCGCGACTCCCCGGCCCACGCCCACCCGGGCGCCAACAGCCACGTTGATCCCCACCCACACGCCGGCGCCAGCGGCGGACCAGGCTGGGAGGATCGCAGATATAGTAGACCCGCGCCTCACAGCCATCAGGGAAAAGATGGAGCCGGTCGAGCCGGTCTGGACGGTCTATTTCCACAGCGATAACTGGCAGACCCCTGGAAGGAACACGCTGGTGAATGACGTGTTCGAGCTGGTCAAGCTGGAGAACATCGCCACCCACGAGGGGTACCAGGAAATCCGCCCGGAGACGATCGTCACCCTCGAACCGGACATCATCGTTGCGGAGTCGATAGAAAGCGTGGTGGAAAACCCCGACCTGTCAGGCCTGCACATGGTCAAGGAGACGGACCATATCCCCGAACACATCTTCGTCCTGAGCGAAGGCCTCTCCTTCAGCCTGAACAACCCTCATTTCATGGAAGCCGTGGAGGAGCTGGCGGTTTTCTCCTACCCCGAGGCCTTTCCCGAGGAGGCGGCAGAGGAAGAGGGGCATGCCCATGAGGGAGGGGATGGACACTCTCATTAGCGTGGGAGGGTTCCAACGGTTGGGCTTAGTGGTGTGTAATAGAATACTATGGATGTTACCAGTGGGCATATCAGCCTGACGGCCCGGGGCCGTCTCTACGGCAGGCGTTCGGGCCGCCGCCGGGCGGAACGGGCGCTGGCGGCGTCCCGGGAGGGCTGATGCAGGCGACGTACCAGACTCGCATATCCGGTTACCAGGGCCGTGACCGGGCAGCCGGGGATGCGGCGCTGTCGGCGTACGCCGAGCTGTACGGGCGAGTGCAGCGGAAGCTGTTTGCCGATGTGGCGGCGGGAGGATCGGCAGCCTCGTTGAAGAACACCTACCTGCGGAGTTATGGTATACCGGCCCGGATGTTCAACGGGGTGCGGGTGTCCCTGGAAGGCAAGATTTCGTCAGTCAAGGAGCATCAGAATCTGCGCGGTGATGATCTCAGGCGGCGGATTGCCCGGGCCGAGCGCCAGATTGGGAAGGTTCAGCTACAGCGCCGGTGGGATCAGGTCCACCACAAGAAGCGGCGGCTGGCGTATCTGAAGTCCAGGCTGGCCAGGCTGGAAGCTGACATTGCGGAGGGCCGGGTACGCCTTTGCTTCGGGTCGAAGAAGCTCTGGCGGAAGCAGCATGACCTGGAGACCAACTGCTATGCCAATCACGAGGAGTGGCTCAGGGAGTGGCGGGAAGCCCGCAGCGACGAGTTCTTCGTCCTGGGCAGCCGGGACGAGACCGGTGGGTGCCAGCTGTGCGTGGCCGGTATTGCCGATGATGGTTCGCTGACTCTCAGGGTCCGGATGCCGGATTGCCTGGGCGAACAGCATGGCAAATACGTGGTCATCGAGGGAGCCAAGTTCGCCTATGGCCATGAGCAGATTCTGGCTGCCCTGGAGAGCAATGCTGAGTACGCGGCCTACCGTCGTGAACACGGCGAGAAGGCGGCCCGGGCCAGCGGTCTGGGCCAGGCCATCAGCTCCGGTTCAAGCGGGACGAGAAGGGCTGGCGGGTGTTCGTCACCACGCAGCTGATGGACGTGCCGGTGGTGACGGACCGGAGTCGCGGCGCCATCGGCGTGGATCTCAATGCCGACCACCTGGCGGTCTGTGAGACCGACGCGTCGGGCAATTCAGTGCACTCATTCAGTGTGCCGTTGGTCACCTATGGCAAGTCGCAGCGCCAAGCCGAGGCCATCATAGGCGACGCCGTGGCCGAGGTGGTCGTGTACGCCCGTGAGGCGGGCAAACCCGTCGTCATCGAGAAGCTGGACTTCCGGCAGAAGAAGGCCGCCCTCGAGGGTGAGAGCCGCCGGTACAGCCGGATGCTGTCCAGCTTCAGCTACGGCAAGGTCAAGGCGTACTTCCTCTCACGGGGCCACCGGGAAGGAGTGGAGGTGGTTGAGGTCAACCCGGCTTTTTCATCGGTGATCGGCCGGGTGAAGTTCATGGAACGATACGGGCTCAGCGTCCACCAGGCAGCGGCTCTGGTGCTGGCCCGTCGTTTGCTCGGCTGTTCCGAGCGCATCCCCCGCCGGCGGGTGTGTCCCGTCGGCAATGGCGTTCAGGTCACCTTCTTCGTACCTGCAAGGAAGCGAGTGAAGCATGTGTGGACGTACTGGGGAGCCGTTTCGGGACAGCTGAGACCGGCGCTTGCAGCGCAGCACCGGCTGGGGAGGCGGAGACGCAGACCCAATCTGGTTCAGACTGTTCCTGGTGGGGATGGTCTGTATCCGGACCCGTTCGGTGTTCCCGGGTGAGATTCCCGGGCGGAGCCGCCTTGAACTGTTGGGGCGGCGGCGCGGCACAGGCCGCGTCTTCAGATTTGGCTGACGACGGTCGTGTTACTAGAATCAACCTTTTTCACAACGGCTGGTAGGCTGTCCACCGGGCGGTCTGCCTCGGCGGCCCGCGCGCTGTTGCACTGGGAGGAGACAGAATATATGGTATATGTATATACGGGACGTCTACCCGTATTAGGAGGCTGCGGTGAGCATCAACATCAAGAATGAGGAGACGTGTCAGCTCGCCAGCGAGTTGGCGCAGCTTACCGGGGAGACCATGACCGGCGCGATCACAGTGGCCCTCAGGGAACGCCTGGAGCGCGAGAAGAGCGAGCGCACCACCGAAGCCCGCGTTCAGCGACTTCTCGCCATCGGAAGACGCTGCGCAGGCATGTTGGGCGACGGCCCCTCCGCCGCCGAGCACGGCGACTTCCTGTACGACGAGCGGGGGCTGCCGAAGTGATCGTTGACACGTCGGCGGTTCTTGCGATCCTGTTCCACGAGCCGGACGCGGAGCACTTTGCCAGGGCTATCGCAACGGCATCTTCCCGCCGCATGTCGGTCGTGGCTCTGGTGGAAACGACCATCGTCCTTGAGAGCCGCAGCGGCGCCGCGGCCGGTTACGAGCTTGATGCCTTCCTGCAGGAGGCGGGGATTGAGTTGGAGCCGGTCACCGCCGACCAGGCGCAGGCCGCACGCCGGGCTTGGCGAAGGTTTGGCAAGGGCAACCATGTGGCGGGGCTGAACTTCGGCGACTGCTTCTCCTATGCGCTTGCTGAGGCTACCAGGGAGCCCCTTCTGTTCAAGGGCCAGGACTTCCAACTCACCGACATCGAGATCGCTTGAACTACGAACGGGATTGTTCGACCGGTATCTCCGGACACAGAGGTGCTGGCCCGGCGTTTGCTTGGATGTTCCGAGCGCATCCCACGCCGGCGGGTCTGTCCCGTTGGCAAGCGGGTGAAGCATGTGTGGACGCACTGGGGAGCGGTATCGGGACAGCTGAGACCGGCGCTTGCAGCGCAGCACCGGCTGGGGAAGCGGAGACGTGGAGCCAATCCGGTCCGGGCTGTCCTTCGTGGGGATGGCCCGTATCCGGACCCGTTCGGTGTTCCCGGGTGAGAGTCCCGGGCGGAGCCGCCTGAACTGTTGGGGCGGCGGCGCGGCCCAGACCGCGTCTTCAGAGAAGGCTGACGGAGGTCGTGTTACCAATGTCAACCATTTTTACAACGGTCTCCGCCCTGGCATACCGATCGGTGGCTGGAACTCACATCGGTTTGTAAATACGATGTCACCAAGGAAGACATCAATCAATGGAAGAAGGAGATCCCGGAACGGTACTAGAGGGACTACCACCAGATGCTCTACGGATCGGAGTAATCTCCTTACCCGCCCGGCTGAGGGCCGAACGCCGGACCCCCTGCGTAGACGGACCATCCCATGGCGGAACACCTAGCCAAAGAGGGTCCGAGTCCGGAACTGAACATGTACACCAGCACCGCCCGCTCGCTCATTGCCCTGGCCGTCACGGCGGCGATTCTGGCGTGCGGCGGCCAGGGCCAGGCACCGTTGGCGCCCCTCGACGAAACCCAGCTGGTGGAACTGAGCACCGACATCATTGTGACGGACGTGTTCGGTGATGACGCCCTGGGGTTCAACGAGGAGGGCGAGCTGTGGTTGATGAACATCCGGACCGGCGACCTGCGCCGGCTCACCAATGACGGACATCCGAAGTGGGCGGCGGTTTTGTCGGACGACCACGTGGCATGGATAGATCAACGCAGGGAGGTCCAGTTGCCCGGCTATTCCGACGCCTTATTCTCCAGCGACGTTTATGTCCGCAACCGGCACACGGGCGAGGAACGGCGCATCACCGACGCGCCGGCGAGCAGGCACGGCCTCCGCATCTCCGGTTCCCACCTGGTCTGGCAGGACAACCGGGAAGGGTTGCTGGAAGACCGCCGCTGGGACTTCGACATCTACGGGTACGACCTGGAAGGCGACGTGGAGGTCCCGGTGGCGGTGACGCCCGGGCGGGAAGATGCCCCTGCCATACACGGCGACACGGTGGTGTGGACCCACAACCCGAACAAACCGCCCCGGGGACTGCGGGTACCGGGCAGCACCGCTAAGCCCGACAACCGCTTCAACATCTTCTCGTACAACCTGGCCACCGAAGAGAGACAACCTCTGGTGGAAACCGGCGAGCACAACGTGACCCCCTCGATCCACGGCGGACTGTTGGTGTGGCAGCGTTTCCGAGGGGAGAATGAGTCCGACATCGTCCTGCTGGACCTGGGCACCGGGGAGCAGAAGGTCATCGGGGCTGGGGGCCGCACCGAGTCGAGGCCGTTGATTTCCGAGGAATATGTCATTTGGAGAGTGGCGGAGACCTGCGATGTGGGAGGGTTCCCCGGGTTCCGGGAGCTTTTCCGGAGCAAGGTCTCCACCGGCGTTTACGCCTACGAGATCAGGACGGAGGAACTGCGCCGGTTCTCCCGCGACAAGGAACCAAGTGCATTGCTGTCCGGCAACACGGCGCTCATCACGGAAGGATGTCACCGGATCACCAGGCAGTACGCCGTTCTCCTTGACTGACCTCCGGCCTACGGGCATGCAACACCTTAAGCGGGGTCCCGTTATTAACGGAAACGCCTCACACCGTCCCTCGCGCTGGAGGTTGATAATTGGCCCCTCCTCCCGTGCCTTGGGAGCTCCAGATGGTCGGTATGGCGGCGTGATTGGCGGACCGGGAGATGGGGTGACACGCCGGTGCACCAAAGAGAAGACGGTGCGGAACGCCCTGAGGGCGGGAGAGTGGATAAGGAAGTAACAGCAGTATGAAGTCCACAGCATCAACGCCGTCCGAGTGTGTCCTCAGGGGGGGAACGGAGATGGCCAAGTCCATTGCCGGAATTCTCGTGGCCGTGATGGCGTTTGCCGCCATGCCCCTTGCCGGCCAAGCCGGCAAGGGGCTGGCCCAAGCGCAGACGAGCACGTCCAACGACCGGGACGCCCTGGTCGCCCTCTACAACGCCGCGGACGGGGATAACTGGGTGAACAAAGACAACTGGCTGAGCGACAGGCCTCTGGGAGAGTGGCACGGCGTGAGAACCGACGGCAATGGGCCCGTCACCGGGTTGTACCTTTCCAACAACCAGCTGCACGGGGAGATACCATCGGAACTGGGCAGCCTCGCCCACCTGAGGAGGTTGGCCCTTTCCAGCAACCGACTGAGCGGGGAGATACCATTGGAGTTGGGCGGCCTCTCCAACCTGGAGGAATTGGTCCTCTACCAAAACTGGCTGAGCGGGGAGATACCGCCGGAACTGGGTAGCCTCGCCAACCTGGAGAGGTTGGACCTTTTCAGCAACCGGCTGAGCGGGGAGATACCGCCGGAACTGGGCAGCCTCGCCAACCTGGAGGGGTTGGACCTTTCCAGCAACCATCTGAGCGGGGAGATACCGCCGGAACTGGGTAGCCTCGCCAACCTGGAGAGGTTGGACCTTTTCAGCAACCATCTGAGCGGGGAGATACCGCCGGAACTGGGCAGCCTCGCCAACTTGGAGGGGTTGGGCCTCTACCAAAACCGGCTGAGCGGGAAGATACCGCCGGAGCTGGGCAGCCTCGCCAACCTGAGACTGTTGTACCTCCACGGCAACCATCTGAGCGGAGAGATACCGCCGGAACTGGGCAGCCTCGCCAAGCTGAGGTGGTTGGAACTCCACGGCAACCAGCTAGGCGGGGAGATACCGCCGGAACTGGGCAGCCTCGCCAACCTGGAGTCCTTGTACCTCAGCGGCAATTCGAGCCTTTCCGGACCATTGCCCGGCACCTTCACTGGCCTGACCTCGCTCACAATCCTGTGGCTGGGTGGCACTCAGCTGTGCGTGCCGACGGACGCCGCATTCCAGGCGTGGCTGGGTGGCGTCGGGGTCAGGCGTGGAGTCGTCAACTGCCTGGAGCTGGCCGACCGGGGCGCCCTGGTCGCCCTCTACAACGCCGCGGACGGCCCGAACTGGAGGACCGACACCAACTGGCTGAGCGACGCTCGTCTTGACGAGTGGTACGGCGTCAGGACCGACAGCACCGGCCAAGTTACTACGTTGCAGCTTGACCGTAACCATCTAAGCGGGGAGATTCCTGAAGAGCTAGGAAACTTCATCAAACTGAAAACGCTGGACCTCTCGGATAACCAGTTGAGAGGCGAGATACCGGCGGATCTGGCCAAACTCACCAGCCTGGAACTACTGGACTTTGGGGGCAACCAATTGGTCTGGAGAATACCGGGAGAACTCGGTCGCCTCACCAAGCTGGAAAGACTGGACCTCAAGGGCAACCGGTTGAGCGGAGAGATTCCAGGAGAGCTCGGCAGCCTCTCCGACTTGGAATGGCTAGACCTGTCCAGCAATCGGTTGGGCGGGAAGATGCCTGCGGAGCTAGGCGACCTCTTCAACCTGGAAAGGTTGGAACTTGAGCACAACCAGTTGGTCTGGGAGATACCAGCGGAACTTGGCAACCTCACCAACCTGGTAAGTCTGAACCTCAGGGGCAACCGGCTGAGCGGAGCGATACCAGCGGAGCTCGGCAGCCTCATCAACCTGCGAAACCTGGAACTGCCCTACAATCAGCTAAGCGGGGAGATTCCGGCTGAGCTCGGTAGCCTCTCCAAGCTGCGAACCTTCTACTTGCATGACAACTATTTGGGCGGGGAGATACCTTCGGATCTCGGCAACCTCCCCAACCTCGCCAGATTGGAACTCGAGAGAAACCGGCTGGGCGGGGAGATACCGGAGGAACTCGGCAATCTCCCCAGCCTGACATATCTGTCGCTTTCCGACAACCAGTTGAGGGGGAGGATACCAGCCGAGTTGGGCAGTCTTCCTAGACTATGGGGCCTAGTGCTCTCCGACAACCAACTCAGTGGAGAGATACCGGGGGAACTCGGCAACCTCGCCAACCTGGAATGGCTGCTCCTCTCAAATAACCGGTTGAGCGGGGAGATACCCGCAGACCTCGGCCGCCTCTCCAAGCTGGAATGGATAAGTCTGTCCAACAACCAATTGAGTGGAAGGATACCGCCGGAACTCGGCAGCCTCGCCAACCTGGAGTTCTTGTACCTCAGCGGCAATTCGAGCCTTTCCGGACCATTGCCCGGCTCCTTCACTGGCCTGACCTCGCTCACAATCCTGTGGCTGGATGGCACTCAGCTGTGCGTGCCGACGGACGCCGCATTCCAGGCGTGGCTGGGGGGCCTCGGGGAGAGGCGTGGAGTCGTCAACTGCGGTGCGGACCCCCTGGTTGCCCGGTACGACGCTAACGGCAACGGCACGATTGAGAGGAGCGAGGTCATCGCGGCCATCAGCGACTACCTCTACGGCGCGGCAGGCATCACGAGGTCCGAGGTAATACGGTTGATCAACCTCTACCTCTTTGGCTAATGTCGAAGGGTTCACCGATTTATAGGGACACGACCTAACGCAAAGCGGTTGAGCCGACGATCAGCACGAGAAGAGCGCCTTGCGATAAGTTGTCATAACGAGTAATAATAGATAACAGTGACTAATAGACATTACATACGTTTGTCCCAGTGGGCCGCCCAGCACGGCATGCACCGCATCACTGCATGGCGCCACTACAACGCCGGTACCCTCCCACCGGAACTCCAGCCCAAGAAGATCGGCAACATCGTCTACGTCCTGGCCAACCCCGACGCTCCGGGAGGACGCACCGTGGGCTACGCCCGAGTCAGCAGCGCCGAACAGAAATCCCACCTGGAGACCCAGGCCAACCGGCTGTGGGCCTATGCCGGCCGGAACGGCATCCCGCTCGATGACGTGGTTTCCGAGGTCGCCAGCGGACTCAACGACCAGCGCCCCAAGCTGCGCAGGCTGCTGGGCGACCCCACGGTGCATACCATCATCGTCGAGCACCAGGAGCGGTTGGCGCGCTTCGGCGTGGGTCTGGTGGAGGCCATGCTGCAGGCCCGGGGAGGAGCCCTGATCGTCATTGACGAAACCGAGGTTCCCGACGACCTGGTGGGGGACATGACCGAGATACTGACCGGCTTCTGCGCCCGGCTCTATGGCAAGCGCTCCGCCGCCAACCGGGCCCGCCGGGCCATGGAGGCGGCCAATGGCTGAGCTGCGGGGCAAGAAGCGCAAGCAACCCAGTTCCTGCCCCGAGGGCTGGCTGCCCGCCGCCATGGTGGTCCAGTTGGAGCTCACCCGCCGGCAGGAACGCTACGCCCAGCGCTGCGTCGGTATTGCCCGCTTCGTCTACAACCGCATGGTGGCCAACGATCAGGCGGGCAGAGACGCCGGCCTCTGGCTCACGCCCCACGAACTGGAGAAGGAATTCAACGCGGCCAAGCACATCAATCCCGCCCTGGCCTTCGTAACCCAGGTGAGCAAGTTCGTGGCCCAGGGCGCCTGCCGCAGCCACCGCAACGCCTACTCCCGCTGGCGAAACTGGGAGGTCAAGGCCCGCAAACCTGGTTTCCACAGGAAGAACCGTACCGGTGCCGGCTCCTTCCTCGCGGCCTCGGGCATTGCCTGCATCCGGTACGACGGCCACCGGCGCATCCGCCTGCCCTATCTGGGCAGCGTGAGGATGACCCGCCCGTTGCCGGAAGGCATCCCATACGAGGTGACCATCAGGAAGCGCCACGGCCGCTGGTACGCCGCCGTGGCCTACTGGAAGCCGCCGGTCGACCCGCCCCAGCGAGAAACCCAATCGGTGGGCGGGGTGGACGTGGGCATCAGCCCCCTGGCGGTGGACAGCGACAGCGCAGCCTACGAGAACCCCAAGGGATACTACGCGGCCCAGCGCCGACTGAAGCGCTGGCAGCGCGTCCAGTCCCGCCGGACGCCAGGCAGCCGGGGCTGGTGGGAGGCCCAGCGGCGCATCGACGCCATACAGCGGCGCATCACCGGCCTCAGAAACAACGTCCACCATCATGTCAGCCGTGCTCTGGTGCGGAAGTACCACACCCTGGGCATCGAGAGCCTGAACGTGGCCGGCATGATCCGGGCCGGCCTGCAGTCCAAGGCCCTCTCCGACGCCGGCATCTCCGCCCTGCTGAACCAGATCCGATACAAGGCCCAGTGGTACGGCACAACCGTGGTGGAGGCCGACCGGTGGTACCCCAGCAGCAAGACCTGCTCGGCGTGCGGTGAATACAACCTGGAACTGGGCAGGGAGAAATACTGGACCTGTCCCAACTGCGGCGTGATTCACGACCGCAACGAGAACGCAGCCCGCAACCTGCGTAAACTTGCGCTACTCGCGGTAGGCGAGGAAGTCATGCTCCTGGACGGGGGAGCGCTGGCCGGGGACGCTGTCGTCGCCGGTGAAACTGCCCCGGATGAAGGGAGTACCAACCCGAGAGCAATGGAAGGCAGTCAGCCGGCACCGGCCCTGTAACCATTGTTACTCATTTGGAATACCCTACCATGTACAGGCAGAACGGGACGTCATTGGCTCTGCCAGAGGCCCTGAATGCCGTCTGCGGCGAGCACTGAATTGACGTAATGGATGTTGTCGGAACCAAACGGGTTCTTGTTCAGTTATGAACGGACCAAAGAGGTTTGCCCATCTCTTTCCTCCCGGCGCACCCCTCGATTGCTTCGCCCTGGGGGTTGTAGCCACCATCACCGCGAGCGCCATTACGGGAGCACCCGTAAATCCAAACCCACAACTGATCGGCTGCCCGAAAACTGATCCGGCCCGAATGCGGGTTTTGTGGGACGGTCTAAACTTACGGCCCACGCTGTCCATCGCCCAATTGTTCGTCCTTCGCCTGGCTCACAAGAAGTGGCCCGCGGGCCGAACCATAAGCGATCGGCATTGTCACCCACCCTTATGAGTCGCACCAGAGGAGCCCCAATCTTTGGAAGTCGTTTTGTTGTATCTCCGTCAGATTGGTAGGGAGGCATCCAGAAAACCGGTTGCCCGCCAGGAAAAGGTGATCGATAAACTCTGGGTGCCCGAGCACCGCCGGTATCTGACCGGTCAACCCGTTCCGCTGCAAGTTGAGGCGACGGAGGTTGGTCATTTCACCCAGCTCGGATGGGACCTCCCCGCTGAGCCGATTTAGCGACAGGTCTACGTAGAACACCTCCTTCAGATTGCCCAGTTCAGGGGGTATCTCTCCTTTCAGATGGTTATCCTGAAACTTCAGATGAAACACTCTGGATAAGCTGCCCAACTCAGGCGGTATATTCCCGGTCAATTGGTTATGGGACAGGTAGAGTTCCCACATGCTGGATAGTCCGCCGAATTGCGATGGAATATTCCCCGTCAGCCGGTTGTCTGACAGGTTCATATGCGTCACCCGGGACAGGTTGCCCAGTCCGGGGGGGATGCTTCCGGTCAACTGGTTGTCCTGGAGAAACAGGACCGTAAGGCGATAGAGGCCCCCCAGTGTCGATGGTATTCCCCCGGTAAGCTGATTGTCCGACAGGTAAAGTTCCTCCAGTTTAGCCAGTTTGCCTAATTCAAGGGGTATCTCTCCAGTAATCTGGTTGCTGGCGAGGTTCAAGTGCCTGAGGTTGGCAAGCTCTCCTATTTCGGGCGGGATGGTTCCTCCGATCTGATTTCTGCCCAATCCCAGCCATTCCAGCCTGGTGAGGCGGGAAAGCTCGGGTGGTATTTCTCCGGAAAGCGCGTTGTCGTCCAGTTGCAGTATCTCCAATCTGCTCATCCCGCCCAGCGCTGCGGGCAGGCTGCCCGTCAACTCGTTCTGTTCGAGCCTCAGCAGGACCAGGTTGGAGAGGGAGCCGTACTCCGGCGGAATAGGCCCGCTCAACCGGTTTCCCCACAGCCAGGCAATTTTAAGATTGGAAAGCGAAGACAGGTTGGCCGGCAGTTCCCCGGACAGCCGGTTGTAATTGAGATGCAGTATTTCCAGGTTGCCCAGGTTGCCCAGTTCCCCCGGTATCCCGCCAGCTAGGTGGGTTTCCGCGAGATACAGTTCTCTCAGGTTGGAAAGATTGCCCAGTTCTTCCGGTATCTCACCCGTCAATTGGTTGCCGGACAAGTTCAGGAGCGCCAGGCCGGTGAGTCCTCCCAGGTCCGGCGGTATCCGCCCGGTCAGTCCTGTTCGGGAAAGGTCGATCCGGGTCACGCGACCCTCCGGTCCCGCTGTCTCGACGCCGTCCCACTGGCCGATGGGCGCCTCCTCCGACCAGTTGAGTGCGGCGCTTCCGGCCAGGGCATCCCGCACCTGGAGAAGGGTCTCTCGGTCCGCAGCCTGGCCTGAAGCTGAACTCCCCTCCCCCACACCAGGCGCAGGCGTCGGACCCTCTGCGGGCGCCGGGTACAGGCAGAGCAACGCCCGCAGGCCTTCATCATCGGCGTGGGTTACATCGCAGGCCGTGTTGCCGTCTTTATTGGCCGCCGTTACGTCCGCGCCGCGGTCCAGCAGCAGCCTGACGGTCTCAACAGTCGTAGTTCGTTGCCATGGCCCGCTCAGCCTCACCGCCAGGTGCAGCGGCGTGGCTCCCGCCTGGTCCGCCGCGTTGACGTCCGCTCCCCCGTCCAGCAGAAGAGCAATAGTGTCGGGGGAGGGATATCCAAATAACGGGTCCACCGCCCGGTGCAGGGGCGTTTGCAGCGTATCGTCGGGAGCGTTAACTTCAGCGCCATGTTCCAGCAGCAGGACTACCGTTGCGGAGGCGCCTGCCCCCGCCGCCCCGTGCAGGGGGGTTGTCCCGGAATCGTTCCGTGCCGTCGCGTCCGCCCCTTGGGCCAGCAATAATTCAGCAACATCGGGACGCGGGTTACCCGACACGTAAATCAACGGCGTAGTCCCGTGTTCAGTCTCGGCATCCACATCGGCGCCGTAGTCCAGCAGCAGTCGGACGGTCTCGGGGTCGGCGCTGTAGTCGGAGGGCGTGGAGTAGCCATCGGTCATCGCCATGTGCAGCGGAGTTCTCTGATTGTCGTCACGGGCGGCCGCATCCGCCCCCCTCTCCAGCAGTATCCGGGCCGCCTCCGGGCCGGAGTGCCTGGCGGCGTGGTGCAAGGGGGTGGCTCCCTTTTCATCCCTGGCGGCCACCTCCGCGCCGCCGTCCAGCAACACCCTGATGACCTGCGGGTCAAGATCACCGTTACGGGCGGCCAGATGCAGGGCGGTCCAGCCGGATCCGCCCCTGGACGTCACGTCCGCACCGTGTTCCAACAGCAGTTCGAATACCTGGGGGCCTGCGCTGAACGCCGCAGCCGCGTGCAGCAGCGTATCGCCCTCGTCCCCAACTGCCGTGGCGTCCGTCCCGTGTTCCAGCAGGAGCGCGATGACCTCGGAGTTGGACCGGGCCCACATCGCATAGGAGAGTATCTCCAACAGGCCGGCGTCGTCCTCCATCTTCGCGGCGGCGCCGTTTTCCAGCAGCAGTCTGACGATCTTCGGGTCTGCATCGCCGGACTCGCGCTCGATCAAGGTCCCCAGGTAAATGAGCAGGACCGATTGGCCGTGATCATCTCTCACTCCCGCGTCCGCGCCGTGCGCCAACAACAACTCGACGATTTCGCGGGCATTTGCCGCGAAATCGTCGCCCTCTTCAGGAAGCGAACCCTCAGCTTCCGGGTCGGAAGCGTAGGCGGCCAGGGTCACCGCGTCATGCAGGACGGGTCTGCCGTAATGGTTGGCTTTGGCGTCCGCGCCGGCTTCCAGCAGCCATCCCACGACTTCGGGACTGGGAGAATTCCACAGCGCACTGAACAGGATGGGTTCCCCGTAATCTTCATTCGCAGCCGGGTCGGCGCCCTGGTCCAGCAGCAGCCTGATGATTTCGGGGGCGGCTCCGTGGTAGATTGCCAGATGCAAGGGCGTAGACCCGGAACTGTCCTGGCCGTTTACGTCCGCACCGCCTTCCAACTGTTCCTGTACGGACGCAACGCTGACGTCCCCCTGCCAGAATTCCTCGGAGCAAAGTCGGCCGCATGTCCCGACTGCCGGGTCCGCCGTTTCCTCCGATTCGTCCGAGAGGAAGAGCAGGGGCATCGCGGGATCGGGCTTGCCCGTGGGGATGGGAATCGTTCGGCCGCCCGTTTCCTTGTAGTAGTCCGAAGACCTCCTGTCGGGCGTCCCCGGGGGAGTGGTCTGCCCGTATTGCTCCCTCATTCCCCAGCAGACGGCGGTCCCGTTGGTTCGCAGGGCGCAGGTGAAGCCCCGGCCGGCGCTGACCGCGTGGAATGTGCCCCCGGGCGGCGCCGTCAGGTCACGGTTGCCGTTCCAGCACAGCAGGGAGCCGTCGGTCCGTATTCCGCACCGGTGAATTGCCCCCATGCTGAGCGCCGTCATCGGCCCAAGCCAGCTGAGAGTGCTCACGCTGCCAAACGAAGACTGGCACACGACCTCGAGGCTGGCGCTAATCCCGCAGGCGTCGTGAGCCCCGATGTCGTAGGAGACGAACTCGCCGGGAGGAGAGGAGCTGCCGCCTCCCCAGCATTCCACGCTGCCGCCGGCGCGGATGCCGCACGACGAGTCGTAGCCGGACGCGATGGACGCAAACGCACCTTCCGGCGCCCCGGAGCGCACCCCGCGATAGTAAATGTCCCCCCAGCAGACGGCTGCGCCGCCGGGACGCAGCCCGCAGGTGTGATATTCGCCGGCGCTGATGGCGGCGAATTCCCCTCCCGGCGAGGTTGCCTGGCCCTCTTTGCTGGATCCCCAGCAGACCACGGACCTGTCGGCCCTCAGCCCACAGGCGTGGAAACGGCCAGCGGCGATGTCCAGGAATTCTCCCTCGGGAGGATCACCTGCCCTCCGGCGCAGGTCGGGAGGCTGCCGGTGGCCGGACGGGGAACCGCCCCACAGGCTGCCCCCGGGGCTTTGGGAACTGCCCCAGCAGACGGCCTCTCCGTCCGTCGAGACGGCGCAGGTGTAGAGATTGGCGGCGCTGACGGTCCGGTGGGTTGGCCCGCCGGACTCCGCGACCTCCACGTCGGGATTGCCCCAGCAGAATTCGTACTCAGCCTCCTGCGGCGCCATATGCCATTGGCAGGAGTTGTCCTCTCCCACGGCAATGTAGGTAACGATGCCGGCGTCCCGTACGGCGGAGACGGAGTAGACTTCCCCCAGTTCATCGATGCCGTATCCGCCGGGCGGCATGGCGCCAGGGGTGTTGCCCCAGCAGAAGGTCGTTCCATCGGTCCGGGATGCGCACGCCTGCTCGTCCCCAACGGCGATGGCCGAATAGGAGCCGTCGGGGGGCATGCCGAAGCTCCAGATACCTTGCAGGGCAAGTTGTTCGCCCCAGCACCGTACCGTACCGTCCGTTCCAATGCCGCAGGCTTCCTTCATGGCCACATCTATGGAACTGAATGTCCCGGCAGGGGCGGTTTCGTCGTTGAATTCCTGGTCCCGGTAGCTCCAGCAGGCCACCGTTCCATCAGCCCTTATGGCGCAGGAATATCCCTCTCTGTGCGCGCTTATGGCGACGAAGGTTTCGCCGGGCAGAACCGGTACCCCCTCACCGTACTCACCACCCCAGCAGATCACGCTCCCATTGGCGCGTATGCCGCACATGTGCTGATACCCGGCCTCTACGGACAGGAATGTCCCGGCTGGAGCCCGGTCCAACCCATGCTGGGCGCCATAGCTGTTGGCCCAACAGTCTGCCCTGCCGTCGCTGAGGAGGACGCACACGTGGTCGGCGCCCGAGGTGAGTGACGTGTAGGTCTCGCCGGTTTTCGTGAAACGGTCGGGGATGGGGCTTGGCGGCTGGCCCCAGCACTCCACTCCGCCCTGGGTACGGGCACCGCACGAATGGTGTCTGAAGGCGCCGATTGCCGCAAACGTGCCGCCGGGCTCCGAGGACTGTTCCTCCCAGTCCCGGCCCCAGCATACCGCAGTGCCATCCCTTCGCAGTCCGCAGGTGTGTACGGAACCCGAGCTGAGACTCACCAGGTCCGCCGCCAGGTAAAAGTCCCCGGCCGGTCCTGCCGACGCGTACTGGCCGACCGGTTGGACAGGCGGCACCCTGGGTGATTCGGTAGGTGTCGCAGCAGGCGACGCAGCCGGCTCAGATGCGCCTGGGGTTGACCGATCGGGGTTGGGGGAAGCTGGCATTGAAGGCGGGTCTGCCGCCGGTGTCGGTGTGGCCCCCTCTTGCAAGGGGTCCCGTTCGGTCAAAGAACATGCCGCCAGAAGGGTTGCCATCAGCACGGGCAAAACAAGCGCTAAGGCCAACGGCTTGGCCATCCGTATCCCGGTTGTCATACTACTCCTTCATCCAAAGGCTCCAACCTCAAGCCCAATGCTCCAGTCGCATCTGCGACAGGAGGCGTTTGTCGCGGCACCGCTGGGCTATTGCCGGCTGTCGCCGTCTCACCGGGACCAGTAAGCACGAAATCAGTTCTGTACGTCAGTTCTCTCTCCCTTCGGCGCCCGGCGAACCCAATACAGGTCAACCGGAATCCTGTTCAGAGCGCCTCTATAACCGTTCATGCCCTGCCACATAACCAGTCCTCTTGGGGAAACCCTGACAGACCATTATGACACCCGGTTCAGCTACAGCCCCACGCCGGCGCGACGATTCTTAGCGCCTATTTCAGCGCCTCAACATCGGCTGATTCTCCGAGAGCCTCCGCCAAGTCCAAAGGCGTCCAGCCATCTTCGTCCCTCGCATCGGGAGCAGCCCCGGCATCCAGCAATGCCTGAATCACTGCCGGACTGTTCCTGAACACCGCCGTATGCAGGGGCGTGTTGCCAGCTTCGTCCCTCGCCTCGGTGTCGGCCCCGGCGTCCAGCAGCGCCTGCACCACCTCCAGGTCTTCACCGTATGCCGCACTATGCAGGAGGGTGAGGCCAAAGTCGTTTCTGACCTCAAGGTCGGCCCCGGCCTTCGCCAGAGCTGGAATCACCGCCAGGTTTCCCACGGATACCGCATTCTGACGAGGGGCTTGGCCAAAGACGTCCTTCGTGTTGGGGTAGGCCCCGGCGTCCAGCAATGCCTGAATCACCTCCAGGTCTTCACCATATGCCGCACTATGCAGGAGGGTGAGGCCAAAGTCGTTTCTGACCTCAAGGTCGGTCCCGGCCTTCGCCAGAGCTGGAATCACAGCCAGGTTTCCTTCGGATACGGCATTCTGAAGGGGCGTGTCTCCAAAGTCGTCCCTCGCGTTGGGGTCGGTCACTCCACCCAGCAATGCTTGAATTACCGCTGGGTTGTCATTGAACGCCGCCGCGAAATGCAAAGGGATTTGGTAAAAAACGTCCTTCGCGTTAGGGTTGGCCCCGGCGTCCAGTAATGCCTGAATCACCTCCGGGTTCTCGTTGAGGTGCACTGCGAGAGGAGTAGCAATTCAGGAACCACACAAGGGCGCGAGCACCGGAGTTCCAATTTTAACGGATGCTTCGCCGGAAGATACATTCACCCTTCACTGGATCGCAGGTTCCCATTCCCCACGAAGGGACCAATGTAGCTCAAGAGGGACCGTTCCGGCGGTAAGCGGGCCTCTCCTCCGGGGTTGTCCCGAGTCCGCTGCTAGCGAATCCCGTAGGTGATCTGCAACCCCACGGTCACCTCGACCTCCGCCTCGGCGTCAAAGGGAACGAGACTGGGATAGGGGGACCAAGCCTGCGCGCCGCAGCCACGGATGTTTGTGCTGAACGACCCGAACACGCGGGAGGTCAGCGGGTACTCCAGGGCCCCTATGACCATTCCCCGGCCCACTCCCAGGACTTGGGCCAGGTCATCGGCGGACTTTTCCGCCCTGGGAATGGCCTCGCGCCGTGCCAGGGATAGAGCGCCTTCGCAGTTTTCCTCCGTCAAGCTGTAAACGATCCCGTGGGATTCGTAGCGCCGGATGACCTGCTCCACCGCGTCCAGTACCTGCTCCCGTTTGCCGGCCAGTTCGTCCAGTTCCACTTCCACGGAAATGCTGGCGGGGCCGTACCTGGCCAGATCCCCGAATTCGACCGCTTCTTCTGAAATGCCCAGCTGCGCCAGGTTCTCCCTTATCTGCTGGCGGTCCTCGCCCGTCATCTGCTCGGGTCCCGATGGGCCGTAGTATTGTTCGGGAACCACCACCACGTATGCCTCATCCGCCTCCACGGTAACCGCGCCGATGGCCGATACCGTCAAACCCCCTCCGGCGGGAACGGTCTGGGGAGAGGGTGAACTGTGGGAACCGTAGGAAAACCAACCGCTGGATAAACCGGCGCTGAGAAGGCCTGCCGGTACGCTGGACGGTACCGCGGCTGCCCTGGAGCTTATCAATCTCAGGGAGCCGCCAGCTGACTCCGGCGACGCCGAAACAACCGTCGGGCTGGCGGCAGGCTCGGTGGCGGCAGCGGCGGGTTCCGTGGCCCTGAGAGTTTGGACCGGTCTGGCTGTCGGCGGAATGGAAGTGTCTGCCAGGGACACGGTTGCCACTACAGGTTCCGGGGATGAAATTGGCGTTGACTCAAGGGAGGAAGGCGGGGCCGGGTCATCCCGAGCGCAGGCCACGGACAACCCGGCCACCATCGCCGCAATCAGGCATGCCAGCATAAGCCTGGTCCAAGAGTTCATCATCCCCTCCGGTCCGTGTGAATCTCCCATCCTGAGAGGAAGTTCATCGTGGTTCAGGTCTCTTTGGCTTGGGTCGTTGCTCCCAGTGAGGCACAATATTCCTATTGTCCATGGAGTCGGGACCTGGCGCCAGAGACCTCTAGGAACCGCACAAGCGCGCCTGCGCCAGAGTTCCCTTCAACGGTTCTTGTTTCCGTGCCAGTTGGCAGGGCGTCTCGCCGTTGTTGTTCGTTGCATCGACGTCGGCACCCCTGTCCAACAGCAGCGCGATCATGTCCGCAGTGCTCAAAAAAGACTCTCCCGCCGCACGATGTAACGGCGTCTCGCCGTCACCGTTCCTAGCCTCGACGTCGGCGCCCCGGTCCAGCAGCAGTGCCGCTATTTCTGGATCGGCAGACCGCTGTGTCCACATATGCACCGGCGTGTTGCCCCGGCGGCTTTTGGCGTTGGGATCGGCTCCGGCGTCCAGCAGCAACCTGACTATCCCCGGATTCTCCATCATGGCGGCATGAGCCAGTGCGTTTGTCGCGGCATCGACGTCAGCACCACGGTTCAGGAGCAACTCAACAGTTTTCTTTTCCCCCTTATCCACCGCAGTCCACAAGGCCCGTCCGGGGTCCGCGCCGTGATCCAATAGCAAGACGATCATCCACATTTCACCTCGCCTTATTGCCATCATCAGAGGACTGTCCCCTTTGATCGGATCCCGCAAGATGAAGAGTATATCCCGGTCGATCCACTCGGCCCAGCCATTGACGTCTGCACCCCGTTCCACCAGTATCCTGGCCACCTCCAGGTTTTCATTGTTCGCCAGTGCTTCGTGCAAGGGCATCCAGTCGTACCGGTTCTTGGCATTGACATCGGCGCCCCGGTCCAGGAGCAATTCAACCATTGCCGGGTCATTGTTGTATTCTGCCGCCCGGTGCAGAGGGGTATGACTACCGGCGTGGACGTCTGCTCCCCGATCCAAGAGGGGTTCCACCACCGACGGGTTCGGATTCCCCCCCTTTCCTCCTGCCACAAAGCCAATCACCATCCGCCGCCAAATCATAGAGGCGTATCGCCATCTTCGTCCTCCACATTGGGCTTGGTCCCCCGGTCCAGTAGCAGGGCGACCACCTCCGGGTCCCGATTGCACCATGCCGCCCAATGGAGCACCGTCCGGTCCTCACCGTCCGCAGCATGGACGTTTGCCCCCCGGTCCAGTTTGGCCCGTACTTCCTCCACATCTGCGTTGCACCAGAAGCCTTCGTTGTCATCTTCAGCGGAAGGATGGTCGACGTGGTCGAGCCAGAAATCTGGGTCCCAACGAGGTGGGGCGGGTGTAAACGTCGGCAGCGGCGCTGCGGCTGGAGTCGGGTAGGGTGTAGCGGTAGGTGCGGGTGTGGGCGTCCGCGTGGGTGTAGCAGTAGGTGATGGCGTAAAGGTCGGAACAGGCGTTGGGGTGTTCAATTTGATGGCAGGTCGCCGGTCTCCTGTTACCGAGGATTCAGAAGCGGGCAGGGTGGAGAACATCCCGGGCGGCGGCGTTGGAGATGCCGGAACTTCGTCAGGAAGGTCGCAGGCCGCCATCGCCAAAAGTGCCAGCGCAGCGGTTGCGATGATGAGGACCGTCCTTGTTGGGCAGGGCAATCTGTCGCCATTGATCATATCTCAGACCTGGGTCCGCGAAGCTGCGTCATTCACAGAGAGGGAACTGGGACAGGCAGACAGAGAAAGCCTACACCATCAGCTGTATAATGAGAGTATTTCTAAGCCCCATACTTCTATGAATTATTATATAACTCTGCCCGGCCAGCTAAATCATCAGACCCCGAACGCTCACCGCCGCTCCGTTGCCGCGGTCAGTTGGTTCCAAGCTAGGAGGAGGATATGATTCAGCCTGGCCGGGAAGTCCTTTCCCTACGGGAACATCTGGCCAGCCTCAGCCTGACTAGGAGGCACATCAACTGAAGCCCGGGATTCGACCAGGTTCTTCAGGGCGTCCTGAACTCTGCCAAGTCTTTGACCGGCACCGGCTGCGGCGCGGTGACCCTGCTGGATGACGGGGGACGGGTGCAGAATTTCCCGTCCTCCCGGCCGGCACTCATCAATTCTTCGCATCGCTCACTCTCCTGCCTGTCCCTGCTCCTCTCCCTCCCCCGCCGCCATCCTATACCCCACCCTTGGCTCGGTGAGATGTACCTGGGGCTGGCGGCCTCGTCGCCCAGCTTGCGGCGCAGCCGCTTCGCCACGTCCCACACCAGCCCTACCTTTCCAACCCTTACCGCCTACTTGTTGTCCAGCGGGGTCATCACCCCGCAGCGCGTCAATCTCCCGGCCTCGCTGGTCTGAACGGTCCATTCCTCCCCACCGGCCCGGACAACGAGAACCGTTTACACAACGCAGGTGCGGCGCCATGCCCGAGCACATGGTTAGCCAAGCAGGATTATACAACACCCATACATAGGAGGGTCTTAAGGATATTGATGATTATACGGCTGATGGTGTAGGGTTGTGCTGGATTCGTCCGCCCGGAATGCGGGCGGAGAAGGAGTAGGGGTTCCGGTGAGGCAGCCTTAGAAACAATCGCTATGCTTGGGCTCAATCCGCCGCGCTGATCCCACTGGGAGAGCGACGGCCGCAGACAGGGAGAGAGCGCAAGTATGCTCCATACCCGCAGCAGTAGGACAGGCCGCCCTCTGAAGGCGCTCATGCCCGTGCCCCCTCCCTGAAAGAGGCATGCACAGCGATTCGCCTGCTCGACGCCCCGTAGTTCCCGCCCTCTTCACGGCCCTGGCCGTGCTGCTTCTGGCGCCCGCCCAGCCCGTATGGGCCCAGTCGGGCGAAATCACCAATGTCCAGATGTCAATCTGGAACCGGACGTCCATCGACGTCAGCTGGCAGAACACCGATCAGAACGTCAAGCACTACATACGCTGGCGAAGCGAGTACCGGGATGCCGGCGGAAATCTCCGGCTGAACAACTGGGAGAACCGATGGCAGGATAGCAAGGATTCTAGGGCGGAGAATGGCATAGAGCTGGACGCCGGCCGGAGGAGCTACAGGGTCAGCGGCTCCACCAAGACCATGTACGAAATCCAGCTCAAGAGGGCCGGCGGCCAGTGGCTGAAATATCGCGTCTATGTTCCACCTCTCGATCCGCCGTTCAGCCTGGAGGTCACGCCCGGCGACCAGCGGTTGATTGTCAAATGGCACCGCTCCCGAGGCCCCACCCCCAGCAAGTATTCCATCGATTGGGAATGGAGCCACGAGGGAAGACCATACAACCCTCGAGACTCCCAGGTGCTCGTTGACGCGAGAGAACTCGGAACCAACGTCCCGCATACCTACACGATCACCGGGATCCCCAACGGCGCGACCGCCGAAGTGTCCGTCTCGGCCATTCTCTATGATTGGGGTAGAACGTACACGAGCCGCGCGCTGCGGGTGACGGGCGTCTCGCCCAGCGAGACGCCCGTCAAGTCCTCTGACGCCACCCTGGACGACATCTTAATCTGGGGGGCCGGCAGGACGTACAGATACACCCCGGAATTCGACTCGGCGACCACGCAGTACACGGTGACAGTCCCCAGGAACGTCGAGCACGTCATCCCCATCGCCTACGTCAACGAGCCCAACGCAACCTACGAGGTGGAGGACGCCGTCGGTTACGGGCACCCCACCCTCCACCACCAGGCGGTCATCCTCGCCGCGCCCGCCGTGCCCAAGGACATCGACATCGTGGTGACCGCCCACGACGGGGTAACCACCAAGACCTACACGGTCACGGCGACCAGGCAGGGCTTCACCGACGCCACCTTGAAGGCGTTGACCGTGTCGGACGGGATGAACGAAGTTGCCCTCACCCCGGCCTTCGACTCCGACGAGATCAACTACACGGCCAGCGTGGAGCACGGCGTCAGCAGCGTGACGGTCACGCCCACGGTCAATGAGAGCCACGCCACCGTAACGGTGGACGGCACAGCCGTCGACTCAGGGACGGAAAGCTCGGCCGTCTCCCTCATCGCGGGCGAGGCCACGGACATCCTGGTGGTGGTGTCCGCGACGGCCAGTCCACACACCCCCAGCAATCGGTCAAGCACCAGCCTGCCTCGGCAGGTTGGCCCGGGGCGTGACGGGCGATGAATTCAGCCCGGGGAATGTAAGTCTGACCTGCTGACCACGAGGGCAAGGACTTCACCATCACCGGACGCCCGGTCCTAGCACCGTCCAGGAACCCGGCGCACCAGACGCCGGCAAAGGGGAAGAGGTAAAAGCATGAGTACGGAAGAAAACCGGGAACTGTCCATCCAGGAGGCTGATTCCGTCGTCGACGAGAAAGCCGTCGAAGAACACCGCACCCATCCAGTCCGGGTGTTTGCGGGATTCCTGGCGATACCCTGTCTGGTCATAAGCTTCATCATGGCCATATTCCTCTTCCTGCTTCCCCCGGTGGGGGATTTCGTGTTCGGGGTCCTGGCGGCGCTGGGAGTTATCCTGGTCATCTTCAGGTTCATGCCCTGGGCGCTTAGGGGTCTACTCGGCATGGCGGGTCTGGCCGCGGTAGTTGCTGGGCTGGCGATGTACGCCTTGAGTTGGTCTTACGGAGAGTCGTTCTACCAATCGGGCGTGGAAGTGTTGAACACCTACACCGACCCGGTGGAGAGAGCAATCTGGCCCGACCACGACAGGTCCAGAGTGGCCCAGAGCTCGTTTGCCACCGAGACGGAAGCCGAAATGGGCCGCGATATTCTCCAATTCTTCGGCGTCATTACCGTGCTATTTGGGTTTTTCCTCCTGGCGACGAATGTGCTGGTGGGATTTGTCACGGGCGCGGCCAGAGGAAGATCAGGGATGAACCTACCGGAAAGAGTAGGGGCGAACATCGCGGCATTGGGTTTCATCCTGCTTTTCCTCGGGGCGGTCTCCGAGGTGATTATCGCCGAACTCCTGCTGCTCGAGCAGGAATCATGGCGGGTCGTAGCCAACGCTCTCATGTCCGGTTCCTTCTCATTCCTGTTCGGTCTGCCGGCCGAGAGGTTCCTGATGGCGATGCTGGCCGCGGCCGGAAGCCTGGGGGTCGTCGTGCTCTGGCTCGGGGTTACCATGCTCATCCTGGGAGGCTCCAGGCGCAGGAAGATCGTGCTTGCTGCGGTGGCCGCCGGCATAGCATTGTTCGTGTTGAGCGTCGTCATGCTGCTGGCCATTCTCATGTTGACGGCGGTGGCCGTGTCCCTTGCGAGTGGACTCTTCCTTGAGGGTCGGGGGCGATCCGCTACTACCGGCACCGGGCGCAGCAGCGGGGGCGGCCAGGAGATGGTTCAGACCCGCTATGGGCCGCAGCCGCGAAGGCGAGGCGGGATTATCTAAGGACGGTCTGGACAATCCCCTGCCGTTGTGGCCGGACCGTCATTTCCCCTCTTGCTGAACTCCCGGCCGGGAGTTTCCAAGGAGACGGACCCTCCGCCAAACCCATGCTGGTGAAAAGAACAGGCTGGCCTATAGGAGGCATGACAGCCATGTTCGACCCAGGGAGTGACAGCAGGATGCGCCGCCTGCGGGTACGGCAACGCGGGGCTGACCCACGCTGAGATGGTGGAGACCGTCAGGACGGACGTGGCCGAGGCGACCTTCATTTGGGTTGGGAATTTGCTCATATTGGGGAAATGAAGTGACCTACTTTGACCGGCCAATAAGTCCGTGGATTCTCCCTCAGACCCTGGTGCGTTGGGTCCCGACGTTGTTTGTGGCGGCGCTGTTGATGGCAACTCCGGCAGCTTGCGGCGGCGGAACTGGGCAACCCCCAGCGGACAGGGAGGTGCTGGTTGCCCTGTATAACGCCACAGACGGACCCAACTGGAGGGTATGGGACTTCCAGGAAAACAACTGGCTAAGCAATGATCCCATCGGGGAATGGTATGGCATCACCGCTGGGGAGGATGGACGCGTCGTAAAGCTGGAGCTCTTCGGTTTCGGTCTGAACGGAGGGATACCCGCGGAGTTGGGTAGCTTGGCCTATCTGATAGAACTGCATTTGGGCAACAGTCTATTGAGCGGAGAGATTCCGCCGGAGTTGGGCGGCCTGTCCAACCTGGAAGTGTTGGACCTTGGCGGCAACGACTGGGAGGACATCGAGTTGACCGGTGCTATACCTCCGGAGCTGGGCCGGCTCTCCAATCTGACAGAGTTGTACTTCTCTGGCAACCAGCTGAGCGGGGAGATACCGGCTGAGTTAGGCAACCTTGCCCTGGCACAGTTGTACCTCAGCCATAACGAACTGGGCGGCTGCATACCAAGTGAGCTTGAAAATGCACCCGACAACGATTTCGGCCGGGCTGGCTTGGCCTTCTGCTGAGGCCCGCGCGCTTCCGTCCTGGTCATGCGCCAGCCGGCCTGCTCCGAAATCGCCATGCGCGTGATGGCCGGCGTCTCTGTGGGCTTCGAGCGCTCAGCCGTGTTGGGGGTGGTGACGGGCGTATTGACGGCCGGCCCGGGAGTGCGCGCCCTATGTTGTGTACAGTGCGCCGGAAAGGGCGGGATTGAAGATGCAGGAATTGGTCCGGGCTCTTGCATCCTCCCCATGATTCGCAGAGAGTCCGGGGTTGCCCTCATACTCAAGACTGGAGGCGAGAAAAATTCGGCTAATGACCAAGTGAATAGCGATACCTGGGCCACTGTCCGTACCTACTCTGACTCTCCCGGCCTGCGGCGGGTGCCGTAAGGGACCGGCAAAGGAGGCGGAGATGGAGAACCTCTCATGTGGCTCCGTGCGCATCTTCATCCTTCTCCTCATTCTCCCGTTCGTGCTGGTCGCCTGTGAGGGCCCTGCGCCGATGGACCCGGCTCTGGAGGAGTCCGCAGCCCTCACTGCGGAAACGCTCGAGATGCCTGTGGGTGCAACGCCGGAACCCACCGATTCCATGGTGACGGGAGTACCGCCTACATCCCAGGCCGCTCCCGCAACTCCCATTGCCTCTCAGGCTACGCCCACGCGCATGGCCACGGGGTCCAGTAGGGAAGCCCCGAGAGCGTTCGTCTCCGTGAGCGCCGGAGACAGCCACACGTGCGGGCTGAGGGAGGACGGCTCCATCGGTTGTTGGGGCTACGCCAAGCATGACCGGACAACCCCTCCAAGCGGGGAGTTCGTCTCAGTCAGCGCCGGCGGCGACTTCTCCTGCGGGTTGCGGCAAGATGGCGCAATTGCATGCTGGGGAAACGACAACTTGGGCCAGTCCACGCCGCCGCCTGGAGCCTTCACTTCCATCGTCACGGGAAGGGACCACGGCTGCGGAATAAGGCCCGACGGCACCGTCGCTTGCTGGGGCCGGATTGGACCGGGAACGGTACCGCCGCCGGGGGTCGGCGAATTGGCCTCTCTCAGTGCCGGGCTCAGCGCCGGGCGCCAGCACAGTTGCGGGGTCAAGCTGGACGGCGCCGTCGAATGCTGGGGCGATGACTCGGAGGGACAGGCCACACCGCCGGAGGGGGACTTTCTCTCCGTGAGCGCCGGCTGGTTTCATACCTGTGGCGTCAGATTAGACGGCTCGGTCGAGTGCTGGGGCAGCAACCTCGACTTTGACCGAAACCTGACCGGCCAAGCGACGCCCCCTGCCGGAGAATTCACCGCTGTCAGTGCCGGCGGATACCATACCTGCGCACTGACGACGGACGGCGCCGTCGAATGCTGGGGCAGCGGGCGGCTGACCCCGCCGCCCCATTCCTTCGTCTCCGTCACCTCCGGCCAAGTCCACAGCTGCGGAGTCACGACGGACGGCGCCGTCGAATGCTGGGGCTTCAATGGCCTGGGCAGAGCCACGCCTCCCGGCATTGCGTTTGCCGACGTCAGCGCCGGGTTCGGTCATCTGTGCGCGCTTGGAGTGAATGGGTCGACCTTCTGCTGGGGCGATGACTCGGAGGGGCAGGCCACACCGCCGGAGGGGGGCTTTCTCTCCGTGAGCGCCGGCTGGGTTCATACCTGTGGCGTTAGATTTGACGGCTCGGCCGAGTGCTGGGGCAGCAACGAATCCGGGCAATCCGCGCCGCCTGACGGGCAGTTCGTTTCCCTCAGCACCGGAGTTGCTCACGCCTGTGGCGTGAAAGCGGACGGCGCCGTAGTTTGCTGGGGCAGCAACGAATCGGGGCAATCCGCGCCGCCGGACGGGGAGTTCATCTCTGTCAGTTGCGCCGACACCTTTACTTGCGGCCTTATGCGCAACGGTTCGGCGGTCTGCTGGGGCGCGGAAAGGCACGGTTTCGGCGTCCAGAGGGGGGCGCAAGCCCATCAACTGATTCCACCCGATGGCTCCTTTGTTCAGATCAGCGCCGGCCACACCCACAGTTGCGGCATCCTGGAGGACGGCAACATCGCCTGCTGGGGCAATGACGCAGTCGGGCAGGCCACGCCGCCGGAAGAACCCTTCGTCACCGTTGGGGCCGGAGAGTCCCACACCTGCGGGTTGCGGCACGACGGCGCCGTCACCTGCTGGGGCGGCGGCGAAGACAATGAGGTGGCGAGGCCACCGGACGGCGAATTCACTGGGATCAGCGTCAGGAACAGCGCCACCAACTGTGGCATCCGGCAGGACGGCGCACTGGTCTGCTGGGGCTCCGACGCCATGGTGGTAATCCCCGAGTAAGCCGACGCCGTCGAGCCCACGTTGACGAATCGGCGATGATTGGCGTAAAAAAGTTTGGCGCTCCCAGCGCAACCTGCTCCCGGCGGCAAAGCAGACCGCGACGCCAATGCGGCGGTAAACTTGGCGAAGTGGCCGGGTTTGAGCTTCCCGGTGTCAGGACGTGGAGACCATGTAAGACCGGCGATGTCGGCAGTGGCCGGTGAAGCGTCAAGGGAATCTGGCAAGGACCCTGATACTCCAGCTCTGCCGGAGTATCAAATTTCATCAGATTTTGAATAGCGGTGGCACGGTGCAGGACGTCTTCACCGTGAAGGTCAAGGCCGCGCCGGTGGTGGCCTCAGCCATCAGCGACGTTTCCGGCCTGGGGAGGTGTTCGCTGCGCAGGAAATATCCCTGAGCGGAGTGTTTGGCGACGCCTGACGCTAAGCGCCGCCTCCTCGGACAGCATGGTGGTTGAGCCTACCCCCACCGGGGACTCGTTGACCATATTCAGCCTGGCGGAGGGGACGGCGACCATCACCGTAACGGCCCAGGACCCGGACGGCAACAAGGTCAGCGACGAGTTCGAGGTGACGGTGGTGGAACCGCCGGCGGTGGTGGCGAACCTGCGCTGCATCGCGGAGACCGGGCGTGTGGCCTTCCTGTGGGACGTTCCGGAGTGGTCCGGCGGCGAGACCTACGACTACCGGCTGACGTTGCCCGACTGCCTCAGCGCCGACCACGGCAAGCACCTGGTGATTGAAGGGGTGCGGTTTGCCTACGGGCACCAGCAGGTGCTGGCAGCGTTGCGGAGCAACGATGACTACGCCATGTATCGGCGGGAGCGTGGCGAGAAGGCTGCCCGGGCCACCGGTCTGGGCCAGGCCATCAGCTACCGGTTCAAGCGGGACGGGAAAGGCTGGCGGGTCTTCGCCACCACCCGGATGATGGATGTCCCGGTGGTTACGGACCGCCGGGGCGGCGCCATCGGCGTGGACCTGAATGTAGATCACCTGGCGGTGTGTGAAACAGACAGTTCGGGCAACTTTGCCAGGGCTTTCAGTGTTCCTCTGGTCACCTATGGGAAGTCTCAGCGCCAAGCCGAGGCTATCATAGGCGACGTCGTGGCTGGCGTGGTGGAGTACGCCCGTGAGGCCGGCAAGCCCATCGTCATCGAGAAGCTGGACTTCCGTCAGAAGAAGGCTGTCCTGGAGGGTGAGTCCAGAAAGCTGTGCCGGATGTTGTCCAGCTTCAGCTACGGCAAGGTCAAGGCTTATTTCCTGTCTCGCGGCCACCGGGAGGGAGTGGAGGTACACCAGGTCAACCCGGCTTTCTCATCGGTGATTGGCCGGGTCAAGTTCATGGAACGTTACGGGCTCAGCGTCCACCAGGCGGCTGCCCTGGTGCTGGCCCGTCGTTTGCTCGGCGGTTCCGAGCGCATCCCCCGCCGTCAGGTTATGCCGGTCGGCAATGGCGTCCATGTCACCTTCTTCGTACCTGCAAGGAAGCGAGTGAAGCATGTATGGACGTACTGGGGAGCGGTTTCGGGGCAATTGAGACCGGCGCTTGCAGCGCAGCACCGGCTGGAGAGGCGGAGACGCAAACCCAATCCGGTCCGGGCTGTTCCTGGTGGGGATGGCCCGTATCCGGACCCGTTCGGTGTTCCCGGGTGAGATTCCCGGGCGGAGCCGTCCTGAACTGTTGGGGCGGCGGCGCGGCGCGGGTCGCGTCTTCAGGAAAGGCTGACCGAGGTCATGTTACCAATGTCAACCATTTTTACAACGGCCGACGTATAATGTGGTTAAATTCCCGTTAGTGGGTTGGAAAACTCAAATGAACCAACTTCTTCAACAAGCTTTCGAGCGAGCTTCCGAACTCCCGGAAGAGGAGCAGGACAGGTTCGCCAAGTTCCTATTGGCGGAACTGGAATCAGAGGGTCAATGGGCTGAACTGTTGGCTAGGCCAGAATCGGAGGAACTGCTGGAGCGCCTAGCTGACGAAGCTCTGTGGGAACACCGCGCCGGGCGGACTAAGCCCCTTTCGCTGGATGAATTGTAGGTGTCCCCTCGTTTACGCTGCAGAGTTTCTGGGATGCTTACCGTCGCCTTCCTGCCCACGTGCAGCGGCAGGCCCGTGAGTCCTACCAATTCTTTGCGTCCAACCCAAACCATCCCAGCTTGGACTTCAAGCGCGTGAACCGGAGGCGTCCAGTATATTCGGTGCGCATAAGCACAGACTACCGCGCCCTCGGAGTTCTGGATAGAGACGACATCGTGTGGTTCTGGATCGGTCCTCACCATGAATACGACCGGATGCTTAGGCGGTTGGCGTCTAGACCTTAAGTTGTTAACAATCGCTAACTAACGCAATAATACCGGCTATGTCGTATATACCCGGTCGCAAAGCTGCGGCACAGCTTGGAATCCACCAGAACACACTCAGGCGATACGCTGATGAAGGACAGATACGGGCCATCAGGACGAAGTCGGGACAACGCCGCTACGACGTCGACGCCTATCTGCGCCAATCCGCCGACGCCGCCCTCGTCTGCTACTGCCGGGTCAGCAGCGCCAAGCAAAGGGGCGATCTCCAAAGGCAGATCGCTTTCATGCGGGAACGATACCCTGAAGCCGAAATTGTCCAGGATATCGGCGGAGGACTCAACTGGAAGCGAAAAGGACTGGTCTCCCTACTTGAGCGACTTCACAGCGGCGATAAGCTCCGAATTGTGGTTGCCCATAGAGACCGGCTCGCCCGGTTCGGATTCGAACTCATCCAGTGGCTTGCCGAGCATAACGGCGGCGGGATCGTGGTTCTCGACAACACGGACTACAGCCCCGAACAGGAACTCACCGAGGATATTCTCGCCATCCTCCATACCTTCTCTTGCCGACTTCACGGCCTGCACCGCTACCGCAACGCAATCCAGGAGGATCCGGGTCTATCCTCACCGGGCGCAGAGGCGGATACTCCGGCTGTGGTTTGACGCCGCCCGGTGGTGCTACAACGAGACCGTCGCCCGGCTGAAGGCCGACCCGGAACTCAGGGCCAACTGGAAGGCGCTGAAGACCGGGATCATCCACGCCGTACCGGAACGCCTCAAAGAAGCTCCCTACCAGGTCCGCAGCATCGCGGTACGGGACGCCTGCCGGGCGATGTCCGAGGTCAAGCGCCGGAACAAGGAACTGGGTCCGGGCCTGCCCGGCAACGAGTACCACCAGCTCAGATTCCGCAGCCGCAAGAACCCTAAGCAAGGTTGCTTCATACCCGCCACTGCAGTATCAAAATTCGGAGCATACTACACCATCCTCGGCAACTTGCGCATGGCGGAAAGGCTGCCCGCAGACCACGGCGACAGCCGCTTGACTCTGCACAATGGCCAGTACCACTTGGTCGTGACCATGCCAGCAAGGCGGCGCGTCAGCGAGACCCAAGCCCGCGTCGTTGCGCTGGACCCTGGAATACGTTCATTCCTGACCTGGTTTTCGGAAACTGACGCCGGCCATATCGCCCCTGAATCATTCGGCAAGATCCAACGTCTCTGCGCCCACTTGGACGATCTTCTATCCCGCGCCAAACTGGACACGCGGCGGCTGGGAAAGCGCAACAAGTACCGGGCCGCTGCCCGTATGCGGGTCCGCATCAGCAACCTGATTGACGAACTGCATCACCAGGCTGCCAGCTGGCTGGTGGACCACTTCGACCTCATCCTGCTGCCCACCTTCGAGAGCTCTGACATGGCCCGGCGAGGAGCGCGCAAGTTGCGCTCCAAGTCCGTCCGTTCTCTGCTCACCTACGCCCATTACAGATTCCAGCAGTTCCTGGTCTGGAAAGCATGGCAGTCGGGCAAAGACGTGGTGCTGGTCAACGAGGCTTATACCAGCAGGACCTGCAGCTGGAACGGCCAGATCATCCCCAACCTGGGAGGCCGCCGGGTGGTGAGCGATTCGGATGGTGTCCGGGTCAACCGGGACATCAATGGCGCCCGTGGGATCTTCCTGCGGGCTTTGGGAGATACCCCTGACCTGCGACACGTCGCGCAGGTGTACATCGGCGACTGCGCTACCAGTATGGGTACCGTTAGTTAGCGAGAAAGTATCGGATGTAAACCACTAAGGTAAAATGAGATGGCGCAGATTTCAACAAGAGAGACTCCTTCGATGGGAACTTTCAGATGGCCGCTGCGGATTTCCAGCCTGGACGGCCAAAGTAATCAGGACATAGAAGCCACGGTGGACACCGGTGCCGCCTACACCACGTTGCCCGGCAGGCTGCTGCGGGAGTTGGGGATTGAGCCGGTGGGAAAGCGCAGATTCCTGCTGGCCGACGGGCGTCGGGTCGAGATGGACTACGGGGAGGCTCGGGCAACGGTCGACGGCGAGAGCGTCACTACCCTGGTCGTGTTCGCAGAGGACGAGGCCCCGGCTTTACTGGGAGCATACACCCTTGAGGGCTTGGCCATGGCCGTGGACCCGGTAGAGCAACGCCTGGTTCCGACCCATCTCATCATGTACTGGACCAAATCCAAGGAGGCGGCCTCCGGGGCATGAACGTTTCGTTCTTGCCATGCTGGTAGTGTTGGCGACGGTGTTCCTCGCTTGTATCATCGACCCAGACCACCGAGACCGTCCGTTGCCACCGCCATGGATTCACAACCCGGGTTCACCACGTAGGAAGAGCGACATGGGCCGCCTCAGTTCCTTAGCCGCGACATGATCCTGATCCGCCCTTTCCCCATCCGAAACACACCTGAGCTTTCGCGCCAGATTGGCTATCTGGCGTCGCAACAGCGTCGGGCCTACAATCAAGCCGTCGAATGGTTGAACCGGGAACCTGATCTGCAACGGCTCAAGACTGGCCGCGTTCCCCACCACCGAACCCTCAACGGCCGCTTGACGCAACTGCGGGAGGCCGACCCCACGTGGCGGGCGGCCCCACGACGGATCCACGACGCTGGCGTCCGGTTGGCTGTCCTGGCGCAGCACAGGTTCAGCATGAACCGGGAGCGGCGGTTGGCCGAGCTTTCGGCCCTGGAGGACCGGCGCCACGAATGGGCCGCTCAACCCCCGACGAACCGCCAACAGCTGCGCCAGCTTGAACAGGAGGAAGCACGGTTGGCCCATCTCTCGCGTCCCCACCGGCGGACGCTGGCGTTTCGTACCCGAAAGCACGGCACCCAGACGCTCGATATCGACAACAACCAGATGCTCCGCACCACTCGGGACCGGATGTCGGTCTGGGTCGGCAGCCCCCGCTCCTGGGGGTTCCGCGTTCCGCTCCGCCGTCCCATCCCCCAGTGCGCCGAACTCCGCTCGCTCCGTCTGGTCGAGCTTCGGCGCAATCGCTCCGATGTGTCGAATCGGAGGCTTGAGGACGTCCGATACGAAGCCCACCTGGCGCTCGACTGGCCTGAACCTCCGCCAGCGCCAGAACCCGAATCGGCGGCGGAAGCCGTTGGCGTCGATACCTCGGAGCGGCTGGTTTGGACGGACAGCCGGGGCGAGGTCTGGCAGAATGACGGGCCGCGTTCCTGCCAATGCCAGGGGCAGCATCGGACGCGTTGTCCTTACGGCCTCCCCGTTAAACTGCAACGCCAGATCGGGGGCAAGCTGGGAGGACGCCGACGCCGGCAAGCGTCCCACAGGCGGCGGAAACTCGAACGGCGGCGACGCGAGGTGTTGCGTAAGCGGACCGCGGACCGCGACCGGGCTTGGAACCAGCTGGCCCGCGCGTTCCTGAACCGGATTCCGCCGGTCCGGCTGCTGGCCGTCCAGGGACTCCGGCCCACCCGCCAGTCGCGGAGGGGCACCGCTTCGGCGCCGGGGCGCGGTGTTGCGGGACAGGCCCAGCGCAACCGGGAATTGGCGGAGGCCGCTCCCTCGCGCACGATCACAATTCTCCAGCACCAAGCTGAGCGGCACGGTATACCAGTAGCCGTCATCTGGGCACGTACGCGGGACGTGTGCGGGACCTGCGGGATGCAGAACCCGGAGTCGCGCAAGAACCAAGCGCGGTTCACCTGCCAGGGTTGCGGTTGGAGCGGGGATCCCGCCCAAAACGCCGCCCTGGTGTTGGCAAGCCGAGCCCACCGGCAGTGGGTGGGTTCGCGGGCGAACCTGGATTCGCCCCATGGGCGGGAGACAGACCCGTCCGGCCGGCGCTTCGGCGACGGCGAGACGCACCCAACCCCGGATGCGGCGGGACGAGGAACCGGTCCCCCGGGATCGGCGACGGGGTCCACAGCAATGGGGCGGTCCAGCACCGAGGCGTCGAAGCTGCACCCCGGCTGACTTGCCGGGCATTGCCCGGCTGGATCTGCCCTGGGGTCTGTCTGTTCAGGTAATGTTTAATTCCATATGGTCATGTACACGATCCTGCGAAGCGCGACTTTCGAGCGTGCCGAAAGAATGGCGACAGAATGGAGGAGCTAGTGTCTGAGGCGTACCGAAAGCTCGACGCAGCGGACTACATGAAGACCGAGGAGGAGGCCCGAGGGCTTCTCAGAGCGGCTACGGATGAAGACCTTGGGGATGGAGCCGTGATCCGCGCCGCCCTCAAGCACGTCGCTCAGACTCAAAATATAAGTGCCGTCGCCCGCAACACCGGGCCTAACCGTGGCAACATCTACGAGGCGCTGTCAGAAGACGGCAACCCCACCCTGGCGACACTGCTGGAGGTCACCAACACCTTGGGGCTGAGGCTGCGCCTTGAGCCCGTGGAGGATCGCGCACAGGGCGCACAACCAACCGGCGCCGGATTCTTTCAGCAGGAATCGGCCTGTCAACCAAATCGGATCTCAAGGAGATGACGAAAGTGAACTCAGCGATTGAAGCATGGCGCGAGCAGGTCTTGGCATTTGATCGGGCTATGGCAGATATGCGCAGGGAAGGACAGGAGCACGGTCATAGCCGTCCTGTGTTTGCCGCCGGGCCACTGGATCCATACCGTACCGACGATCCCGCTCTCAACGGCCTCTATAAAGTCGTGGGCGAAGGCGCCGAGGTCCTGGACGTTGGCGGCGGCGCGGGCCGCTTCGCCCTGCCCCTGGCAACGCGCGCCAAGCGGGTGACCGTGATAGATCCCTCCGCCGAGTCGCTGGATTTGCTAAGGACCCGCGTGGCAGAATTTGGATTTACCAACGTGACCGCCATCCACGAGCGGTGGGAGGATGTGGAAGTTCCCTCGGCGGACTTAACCCTCTGCTCCTGGGTGTTGCATCACGTGGTGGAAGCCGCGCCATTCGTAAGGAAGTTGGAAGAACGCGCCAGGGACCGCGTGGTGATCCTGGAGATGATGGAGACACCCAGTGCGCAGTTTGCTCCGTTCTACGAGCGCGTGCACGGCAAGAGATTCACGCCGCTGCCGGGCGTCCCGGAATTGCTGAATCTACTGTGGGCGATGGATATATTCCCCGACGTGACGATGCTCAGTCCTGAAATTCCGGTATTGGACACAGACCGCAGTTCAACGCTGGAGGAACTTCGACGAAGGTTGGCTGTGGAGGAAGGCTCCGATGCAGACGAAAGACTGCGCGCGGCGGCGGATGAATTGCTGGAAGAGTCCAGCGATGGTCTGACCGTTAAGGGCGTGAATATGCGGCGGCAGGCGATCATTACGTGGAGGCCGATTAAAAGTGGTTCGAGGAGCGGGGGCCCGAACTGATTTGTCAGCCGACGAACTACACGCTGATTGCCGAAGGCTTCCCTGAATTTGGATACGCAGGACGCTGGAACGTCATGTGTGCAGGGTTATCGATAGCCGACTCGTCGGTCAGGTGATAGACGTTGAGGTAGTCGCCTACCATTCGGATGAAGAAATCACGTGGGGATTGAAGATAGGCGTCGTGGAACGCCACTTTTCGGACATTGGCTCACTCATTCCTCAGATCGCCAACATGCGGGGCTAAACATGGCCTGAACGAACCTGCCAACTGTCCTGTAGTGGTGGAGGTCGGGGGATACGAACCAATCCCCATTGAGACTGTCGAGGAAGGGGTTCCAACGGTTGGGCTTAGTGGTGTGGAATAAATTGTTATGGATGTTACCAGTAGGCACATCAGCCTGACGGCTCGGGGCCGTCTCTACGGTCGCCGGGCGGGCCGCCGCCGGGCGGAACGGGCGCTGGCGGCGTCCCGGGAGGGCTGATGCAGGCGACGTACCAGACTCGCATCTCCGGTTACCAGGAGCGTGATGGGGCATCCGGGGATGCGGCGCTGTCGGCGTACGCCGAGCTGTACGGGCGAGTGCAGCGGAAGCTGTTCTCTGAAGTTGCGGCGGGAATACCGGCAGCCTCTTTGAAGAACACCTACCTGCGGGGGTACGGGATACCGGCCCGGATGTTCAACGGGGTGAGGGTGTCCCTGGAAGGCAAGGTGGCATCCGTCCGGGAGCAGCAGCGGCTGCGCTCTGATGATCTCAGGCGCCGGATCGTCCGGGCCGAAAGGCGTATCTCTGATGCTGCTGATCGGGACCGGTGGGACCAGGTTCATCAGAAGAAGCGGCGGCTGGCCAGTCTGAAGTCCAGGCTGGCTGGGCTGGAAGATGACATTGCTGAGGGGCGGGTGCGCCTTTGCTTCGGGTCCAAGCGCCTGTGGCGGAAGCAGCGTGACCTGGAGGCCAACGGCTACGGCAGCCACGAGGAGTGGGTCAGGGACTGGCGGGATGCCCGCAGCGACGAGTTCTTCGTACTGGGCAGCCGGGATGAGACGGCTGCCAGCTGTGCGTGGCCGGTGTTGCCGGTGATGGTTCGCTGGCCCTACGGCTGCGGTTGCCGGATTGCCTGGCTGATGAGCATGGCAAGCACCTGGTGATTGAAGGGGTGCGGTTTGCCTACGGGCACCAGCAGGTGCTGGCTGCCCTGCAGAGCAACGATGAATACGCGGCATACCGGCGGGAGCGTGGCGAGAAGGCTGCCCGGGCCACCGGTCTGGGCCAGGTCATCAGCTACCGGTTCAAGCGGGACGGGAAGGGCTGGCGGGTCTTCGCCACCACGCAGCTGTTGGACGTGCTGGCGGTTACGGACAGACGGCGTGGCGCCATCGGGGTGGACCTGAACGCCGACCACCTGGCGGTCTGCGAGACGGATGCCTCTGGCAACTGCATCCACCCCTGGCGGGTGCCGCTGGTCACCTATGGCAAGAGCACTCACCAGGCCGAGGCCCTCATCGGCGACGCCGTGGCTGGCGTGGTGGAGTACGCCCGTGAGGCCGGCAAGCCCATCGTCATCGAGAAGCTGGACTTTCGTCAGAAGAAGGCCGTTCTCGAGGGTGAGTCCCCCAAGCGGAGCCGGATGCTGTCCAGCTTCAGCTACGGGAAGGTCAAGGCTTATTTCCTGTCCCGGGGATACCGGGCGGGGGTGGAGGTACATCAGGTCAACCCGGCTTTTTCATCGGTGATTGGCCGGGTCAAGTTCATGGAGCGTTACGGGCTCAGCGTTGACCAGGCGGCCGCCCTGGTGCTGGCCCGTCGTTTGCTCGGCTGTTCCGAGCGCATCCCCCGCCGGCGGGTCATGCCGGTCGGCAATGGCGTTCAGGTCACCTTCTTCGTACCTGCAAGGAAGCGAGTGAAGCACGTGTGGACGTACTGGGGTGCCATCTCGGGACAGCTGAGACCGGCGCTTGCAGCGCAGCACCGGCTGGGGAGGCGGAGACGCCAGCCCAATCCGGTCCGGGCTGTCCCTGGTGGGGATGGCCCGTATCCGGACCCGTTCGGTGTTCCCGGGTGAGATTCCCGGGCGGAGCCGCTTGGAACTGTTGGGGCGGCGGCGCGGCCCAGACCGCGTCTTCAGAAAAGGCTGACGGTAGCCTTGTTACTATTGTCAACATTTTTACAACGGCTTGGAATTGGAGGTGTAGAGGCAGACGTGGCCGCCCCGCTGGAGCACAAGCACGACCCCCGGGATCCGGGTGAATGGGACCACTTCTGGCAGCAGTTCCAGTACCGGTGGGAGTGCGATAACGAGGAAATGGATGACGTCTGGGTCGAGGGGCAGTCGTGGACGGAACCCGCCTGCGGATTCATCCCGTCTGTGCTGACCCGCCTGGACCACCTGACAGAAGCCCGCTCCGAGGATCCGGAGATCTCGCTGAGAATCCACCTCGTGGACCTGGACTGATGGGAGAAACTGCCATGGCATCCCTGTGCTTGGACCGCGTATGCTCGGGGACAACCTCCTGAAGGTGCGCGACGGAGGTCTGGGCGAGGTTCACGTAACGGCCCTGGGCGAACCATTCGGGTACCGATAAGACCGGTATGCCGGTTGCAGCCTGATCCTGCGGTGGTCCAAATCGATGCTGATCCTGTGCGTGATGCTTGACGTCAGCCGTAATATATTCCTACACTGGCCGTGCAATGATCCAAGGTTATCGGGACCGGCGGACCGCGGCATTCGCCGCCTGGGAATATGTCCCGGCGTTTCAGGGTTTGAGGATCAGGCAGCACGCCGTCTTTCGGCTCTGAACGCCGCCGGATCGTTGGACACCCTGCGGGCATTGCGCAGCAATCGTCTGGAAGTCCTGCGCGGGGACCGGGCCGGACAGTACTCCATAAGGATCAATCGTCAGTGGCGCATCTGCTTCAGTTGGCCCAATGGCCAGGCCGGGCCGTCAGGCGTTGAGATTGTGGACTATCACTGAGGGGGTACCGGTGACAATGTTGAATCGAGCCGTGCATCCTGGGGATGTTTTGAGAGAAGAACTGGAGGAGAGGGGGATATCTCCGGCGAGATTCGCCAGGCAGATTGACGTGCCGGCCAATCGCATCAGCCAGATTCTGGCCGGCAAGCGTGCGGTGACGGGAGACAGTGCCCTCAGGTTTGGTCATTGGTTTGGCATGGACCCGCAGTTCTGGCTGAACCTTCAGGCGCAGTATGAGTTGGCGGTTGCGGAACGGTCGGTGGGAGCAAAGATACGTGCCCTGCCCACCGCGGCGGGCGGCGAGTAGAGTGCGGACGAGGTCACGTTGCGGTGCCCATGATGTGCCAAGACTTCCGGCGACCCGCCGGGCGCCCCGTATGATAATCGGAATAGCGACTGTCATTACCATGGGGCCAGTGTCGGGAACGCCGGCCGGGTCCGGGAGTTAACCGGTGATCATCCTGCACGGGGGTTGGCGAGACGGGTGGATGTTGCTGTGGGCGGAGCAGTCGCCGGACGAACTGGGCCCCGAGGGTGACGGTGATCCGGTGGGCAATGGGCATCCCCACTGCGCCGGCCCCGAAGAGCTGGCCAACGTCCTGGCCAATGCCGCGCCCGGGTTTCGGGTGGCCTCGGGCGAAGCGGTCACCGCCACCGCGTGGCTGCCCAGCCGGGGCGGCAGCCCGCTTCCGTCCAGCGCTCTGGTGGCGGACCCGCCCAGATCCAGGGCCAGGGTCAGGCTCATGCCCTGGTCCATACCCGCATACCGAGTGTCTCCGGCGGACGCCATCCCCATATTTCAGGCCTGCAGAGGGCAGGGGATGTTGACCAACGGCGTCGGCATCGGAGGGGACCTGGCCTATTGGAGCCAGGCGGTGCGCTTCGGTGCGGCGCTGGTGGCTCGGCAGCGGTTTCTTCCGGGGACAATTCACGACGGTGATGTCGCTCACGCTGCCTGGGCGCCGCTGTTCATCGGAGCCGACGCCGAGCGGCTGTCCCGGCTGGGCCAGCGTATGCCGGCGTCGGCCCGGGCGCTGTCGGAACCCGACGCCAGCCAACCGCCCGACCAGCCGGCTGCCACTGTCCTCAGGACCTTCGTCGCTGCGGTCGCGGACCGCCTGGTCAGAAATCCCAACGGCGATCCGGAGGTGACTGGACCCAAGGGCCATCGCGCAGAGTCAACCTTCGACAGCGCGCACGACGCCTGGTTGAGCGGCCTGAAATCAATCGATGGAGCCGTTCACGGCACTCCGGAGCAGCTGGGGCAGCTGCGGGCGCAGGTAGGGGAATGGCAGCGGCCCATCGCCCTCATGGCCAGCACGCCGTTTCGGGTCTGCTTCCGGCTCGAAGAGCCTCCGGATCCGCCCGGCGGCGAACCCGAGGATGCTCCTGCTCAGCGTGATGGATGGTATCTGCGCTACCTGCTGCAATCCCACGAAGACCCGAGCCTGCTGCTGCCCGCCAGCGCGGTCTGGAAGACCGGCGGCCAGCGGGTCCGAGAGCTGGAACGGGACGGCTTCAACCCCAGGGAGTTCCTGCTGGCGTCCCTGGGCCAGGCCAGTGGGGTCTGCGCCGGCGTGGCCGACAGCCTGCAGCGGAAAAGCCCCGCGGGCCGGAAGCTGGACGCCGCCGCGGCGTACCAGTTCCTGACCAGGGAATCCATCGCACTGGAAGAGGCGGGCTACGCCATCATCCTGCCGGCATGGTGGACCCGCCGGGGCGCCAAGACCAGACCCACCGTCAGGGCCAACGTGAAGACCCCGCAGATGCAGGGCGGGGGCGGCGTGTCGTTGGCAACCACCCTGGAGCTGAACCTTGAGGTGGCGTTGGGGGACCAGGTCATGACCGCCCGGGAACTGGAAGCGCTAGCCCAGCTGAAAACGCCGCTGGTGAGACTCCGCGGCCAATGGGTGGAGCTCAACGCCGACGAGATCCGGGCAGCCTTGGATTTCTGGGAACGGAAGGGCGAGACGACGCTGAAGGACGTCATCCGGCTGGCGGTGGGCGCCGGCGAGACGCCGGGCGGACTTGACGTGGACGGCGTGGCGGCCAGCGGCTGGGTGGAGGACCTGCTGGGGCAGCTCACCGGACGGGCCGAGTTCCAGGAACTGGAGGCCCCTGATGGATTCTGCGGGACGCTGCGTCCCTACCAGCAGCGGGGTTATTCCTGGCTGGCATTCCTGCGGCGCTGGGGGCTGGGCGCCTGCCTGGCCGACGACATGGGCCTGGGCAAGACGGTGCAGACCCTGGCCGCCATCCAGCAGGACCACCGGGAGGGCGTAAGGGAACCGACGCTCTTGGTCTGTCCGACCTCCGTGCTCAACAACTGGCGGAAGGAGGCCGCCCGGTTCACTCCCGACCTGCCGCTGATGGTTCATCACGGCCCGGGCCGCCGGCGGGACGCCGCATTCGTTGAGGCGGCCCGTCAGCACGCCATGGTCGTGGCCAGCTACGGGTTGCTGGCGCGGGACGTCGGGTTCATGGCCGAGGTGCCGTGGCGGGGCATCGTGCTGGACGAGGCCCAGAACATCAAGAACCCGGCCACCCGTCAGGCCCGGGCCGCGCGGTCGCTGGGCGCCGACTACCGGGTGGCCCTGACCGGCACGCCCGTGGAAAACCACGTGGGCGACCTGTGGTCGGTGATGCAGTTTCTGAACCCGGGGCTGTTGGGAACGGAGGGAGAGTTCAAGCGCAACTACTTCCTGCCAATCCAGGCGGAACGGGACGAGGGCGCGGCCCAGCGGCTGCAGCGTGCCACCGGTCCCTTCATCCTGCGCAGGCTCAAAAACGACGGGGCCATCATCACCGACCTGCCCGAGAAGATGGAGACCAAGGAGTTCTGTCCGCTGACCCGAGAGCAGGCCACCCTGTACCAGGCGGTGTTGCAGGAAGCGGAACAGGCTTGGGAAGAGGCCGAAGGCATTGAGCGCCGCGGAGCGATACTCGGAACGCTGACCAAGTTGAAGCAGGTTTGCAACCACCCCCGGCAGCTTCTGGGGGATAATTCCGCCATCGGGGGCCGGTCGGGGAAGCTGGCGCGTCTGCAGGATATGCTGGAGGATATCATCGCGGTGGGCGACCGTGCCCTGGTGTTCAGCCAGTTCGCCGAGATGGGCTCCATCCTGCAGCGGCACATCCAGGATACCTTCGGCCAGGAGGTCCTGTTCCTGCATGGCGGGGTCTCCCGACGCCAACGGGACCGCATGGTGGAGCGGTTCCAGGACGTCGGGAACGGGCCGCAGGTGTTCATCCTGTCGCTGCGGGCCGGCGGCACCGGGCTGAACCTGACGGCGGCCAACCACGTTTTTCACTACGACCGCTGGTGGAACCCCGCCGTGGAGAACCAGGCCACGGATAGGGCCTTCCGCATCGGCCAGACCAGCAACGTCCAGGTGCACAAATTCATGTGCGCCGGCACCCTGGAGGAGCGGATCGATCTGATGATTGAGGCCAAGCAGGCCACCGCCGAGCGGGTGGTCGGGACCGGTGAAGGCTGGCTGACCGAATTGTCCAACGACGAACTGCGAGATGTCCTCAGCCTGCGCTCGGAAGCCGCGGTCGCGTGAGACCGGTCAGAAAAATCGCAGCCCGCGCATTACAGGACTGAACGCCATGGTCTACCACGGTCACGAATACACCCGTCCCAGGGAAGCCAGAGGCGGGATCCGGGCGCAGTCAAAGCGGGGCGACTTCGGCGCCAGCTGGTGGGCGAAGCGCTGGGTCCAGGCGTTGGAGAAATTCAGCCTGGGGTCGAGGCTCACCCGGGGCCGGTCCTACGCCCGCCGGGGGCAGGTGGTGTCCATCGAAGTGCGGCCGGGCGAAGTGGCGGCCAGCGTCCAGGGTTCCCGGAAGCGGCCCTACCGGGTCAGCATCGCGGTCGCCACGCTGGGAGGGCCCGATTTGCACAAGCTCCAGGCTGCCCTGGTCGATCGGCCGGTGTTCGCTGCCAGCCTGCTGGCGGGGCGGATGCCGGAGAATATCGAGGATGTGTTCGGCGACGTCGGCCTGTCCCTGTTTCCGTCGAGAAAGGGTGATCTGGAAACCGCTTGCTCGTGCCCTGACTTCGCCAACCCCTGCAAGCATATCGCGGCCGTGTACTTGCTGCTGGGGGAAGAATTCGACCGGGACCCGTTCCTCATTTTCAGAATGCGGGGCATCGACCGGGATGAGCTGCTGGGACCCGACCTGCGGAGGTCCGCCGAGGCCGGCGCCTGGATCATGCCCACGCTGGCGCCGGAACCGCTGCCCGCGGACCCCGACGTATTCTGGGGGCAGCCAGAACGGAACGACATTTACGACGATATCATTGGGCCGGCCCGCGTGCCAGAGGAGACGGCCGCGCTGCCCAGGCAGTTGGGCAGCTTCCCGTTCTGGCAGGGCAGCGAAGAGTTCCTGCCAGCGCTGGAGACCATCTACGGCAGGGCGTCGCAGGCCGGATTGGAACTGTACCTCGACCCGGAACGATCCGCACAATCCTCCGTCGAGGATCTGGATGACCGTCCGTCTGGACCGGGGGCGTGTAACTGTTGGCAAGAATCTGATATAATATGATTCTATCTGATAGAATCATATGGTGCATGAACCTGACCTGATCCGCATCGGGGCCGCCGCCCGTCTCTTGGGAGTAACACCCCAGACCCTCCGGAAGTGGGAGTCCACCGGCTACCTGGCGCCCCTGCGAAAGACCCCGGGAGGCACCAGGTACTATTCCCAAGCCCAACTGCTGGGCCTGAAGTCCGATGATGCTACCCTAACCGTCTGCTACGCCCGGGTTTCCAGCCATGACCAGAAGGCAGATCTCGAACGGCAACAGGCCCTCCTGGAGAGCTTCTGCGCCGCTCACGGTTGGCCATGCACGGTGATCCGGGACCTGGGCAGCGGGATGAACTACCGCAAGAAGGGACTGCACCAGCTTCTGGATATGGTTCTTAGGGGCCGGATGCAGCGGTTGGTGCTGACCCACCAGGACCGGCTGCTGCGGTTTGGCGCGGAGCTTGTGTTCACCCTGTGCGAGCTTCAGGGAATCGAGGTGGTGGTCATCCACCAGGGGGAACAACCGGGCTTCGAGGAAGAGTTGGCCCAGGACGTGCTGGAGATCATCACCGTGTTTTCGGCTCGCCTCTACGGGAGCCGCAGCCGGAAGCACCGGGAACTCATGTCCACCCTGGCGGTGACAGTGCCCAGCTCCGGTTCGACGGGGGAGCAATCATGAAGAAGGCGCATCGCGTTGCCCTGAAGCCAACGGCAGAGCAGGAAGCGCTGTTCAGCCAACATGCTGGTTATGCCCGATTCGCCTACAACTGGGCGTTGGGCGAGTTCAGGGGTGGGCTTGACGTGGGCGAGTGGTTGCCCGAGCGTACCCTGCGCCCCCGGTGGAACCAGGTCAAAGGCATGATTGCTCCCTGGGGAGCTGGCCTGTCGCAGAACGCGGCCAAGTACGCCATCATCCACCTGGGCCAGGCCGTGGAAAGCTGGGGCGATTGCCGTCGGCGGGTGAAGGCTGGCCAGCGTCCTGGGCGGCGAGTTGGGTTCCCCCGCTTCAAGCGGCGCAAGCATGAGCAGGGCTTTCGCGCCGACAACGGGCCGAACACGGTGAAAGTGGACGGCAGGGTGGTCATGCTGCCCAGGATCGGCCGGGTGGCGATGGCCGAAAGCCTGCGGTTTGCAGGTTCCATCCGCGAGGTCACCGTCAACCGGACGGCCGGAAGGTGGTTCGCCTGCTTCTGCATTGAGGATGGGAAGGAGCCGCCCCCGGTGAAGGATGGGCCGACCATCGGGGTGGACGTGGGTGTGGGAACGATGGCCGTATGCTCGGATGGCACGGCGGTGAAGAATCCCAAGGCGCTGGTGCCGGCGCTCAAACAGCTTCGTCGCCTGGACAAGGCGATAGCCCGCAGTCGGAATGTCCATGGCAAGAGCAATCACTCCAACCGGCGGGAGCGACAGCACGCCAGACGACGCAGGATTCACGCCCGGGTGGTCAACGTTCGGAACGACAATCACCACAAGGCAACGACGGCGATAGCCAAGTCGGCGGGCCGGGTGGTGGTGGAGACGCTGAACGTGTCGGGGATGGTCCGCAACCGCAGGCTGGCCCAGGCCATCGCCGATGCCGGGATGTCGGGCTTCCTGGCGAAGCTGGATTACAAGTGCCTGTGGTACGGCGCCGAGTACGTGAAGGTGGACCGCTGGTATGCGTCCTCGAAGCTGTGCTCGTCGTGCGGATGGAAGAATGGGAGCCTGACACTCTCCGACCGGAAGTGGTGGTGCGGAGGGTGCGGGGCACAGAACGACCGCGACGCCAACGCGGCTGAGAATTTGGCGAACTGGCCGGGTTTGAGCTTCCCGGTGTCAGGACGTGGAGACCGTGTAAGACCGGCTATGCTGGCGGTGGTCGGTGATGCGTCAACGGAATCTGGTCGATATCTTGATACTCCAGCCTCGGCGGAGTATCAGATTTCATTAGATTCCGAATAGCGGAATAGTCTCTGGCGCCGGCATCCTGGTCGGAGCCTGACGGTTAGCTGCTAGACATTGATTCGCTAACAAATCCCAACTGATGACGCACTACGCCCATGGCATACATTCCAGGACGCAAAGCCGCGGCGCAACTTGGAATCCATCAAAACACCTTGAGGCGATACGCTGATGAAGGCCGGATACGGACAATCAGAACTGCATCGGGACAACGCCGCTACCACGTTGACGCCTACCTGCGCGAACTCGCCGATGCCGCTCTCGTCTGCTACTGCCGGGTCAGCAGCGCCAAGCAACGGGACGACCTCCAAAGGCAGATCGCTTTCATGCGGGAACGATACCCAGAGGCCGAAATCATCTCCGACACGGGCGGCGGACTCAACTTCCGGCGGAAAGGACTTGTCTCCCTACTGGAGCGGCTTCACCGCGGCGATAAGCTCCGCATTGTGGTTGCCCATAGAGACCGGCTCGCCCGGTTCTGATTCAAGCTCATCCAGTGGCTTGCCGAGCAGAACGGCGGCGGGATCGTGGTTCTCGACAACAAGGATTACAGCCCCGAACAGGAACTCGCCGAGGATATTCTCGCCATCCTCCATACCTTCTCTTCCCGGCTGCACGGCCTGCGGCGCTACCGCAACGCAATCAAGGAGGATCCGGTTCTGGCCTCTGGCTAAAATTGGATATAATTCCCATGATTTGCAACTGTGAACAACCAAGAACCGCTGCCAGCCCGGACCCTACCCTCTCCCGGTGTTGCGGCGGGCGTCCTCCTCGTCGGCCGCGAGAGTTCCGGCCCCCACGTCCACCCAGCGCAGCACGACCCCACCCGCAACGATCAACACCATGATGGCCAGCACCCCAACCCGCGTGTCCAGCACCCCGGTGACCACCACGTACAGGATGGGCCCGAACACCGAGGACACCCGGCCCATGAACCCGAAGAAGGAGAAGAACTCGCCGCTGCGGGAATGGGGGGTGATCTGGGCGAAAAGACTGCGGGCCAGGGCCTGGCTGCCTCCCATGACCAGCCCCACGCCCACTCCCAGAAGCAGCCACTGGTAGCCGGCCTCCAGTCCCAGGGGATTCCAGACCGCGCCCCGCACCCACTTCGGCCACCAGTCCAGAGGCCCGTCCCCCAGGGTTGAGGGATGCAGCGAGCCCACGGCGGACTCTCCGTCCAGCGGCCCGCCGACCAGGGAAATCCCGTAGGCCGCATGTGCCGACGAACGCACCCGTTCCAACAGCCGCCTGGCTCCATCCTTGTCCATCAGGCTCCGCAGCGGCACTTCCCCGCCTGAGACGGGTTCACCGCCATGTGTTGTCGCGGCTATGTGCCGTATCTCCTCACGCCAGGCCTGGTCCTGCCGGGAATCTCCCAGTTGCGGCGCCGCCTCCACCAGGTAGCCCGACGCCTGGGAACGGTATGCCAGCCGGTAGTCGAAGTCCCGGTGATCCCCGGGCGCCAGCGGGGCCACCGCCACCCCGAACAGGACAACCAGGGACCAGCCCACCAGGGTCAAGGAGAGCGCCCCCTTGGTGCCTATGCGGGAGGCCAGCCAGGAAAAGGCCATGGCGCCCAGGGCCGCCACGAACTGGATCACCAGTATGGTGGCCATGTTGAAGGCCAGGGGAATCCCTATGGTGTCGGCGCCGAAGGCTCCGGCCACGGTGAGCACCGTCTGGATGCCGTCGTTGAACAGCAGGTAGGAGACCAGGTAGACGACGATCACCCGGAACTGCCTGAGCTGCTTGAAGGTGTTGGACAACTCCCGGCAGGCCAGGCCGAAGGCCCGCCGGGGACTCAGCCCGGGCACCGGATTGGCAATGGGAGGCTCCGGCACCATCCTGAAGGTCCACAGCGCCCAGCCGAACCACCAAACCCCGATGGACGAGATGGCTATGCGGGTCGCCAGGTCGGCCCACTGGGTGTCCTGGGTCGCCAGTATCATGACCAGGTGTGCGGCCAGCAGCAGGCCGCCGCCCACGTAGCCGTAGGCGAAGCCCCGGCTGCTCACGTCGTCCAGCATTTCCCGGGGTGCGATGTGGGGCAGTAGGGCGTTGTAGAAGACCAGGCAGCCGGCGAAGCCCACGTTGGCGAGGACGAACATCGCCAGGAACCACAGCCAGGGCTGGCCGGTGTGGGCCGAGAAGAACATCAGGAGGGTGAACAGCGCACCGGCGATGGTGTAGGTCCAGAGCAGGGCCTTCTTGATCGGCACCCGGTCCGCGATCACGCCGAGAAAGGGGCTGGAGAGGGCGACCAGGGCGGTGGCGAAGGCGATGGCCAGGCTCCAGGTGGAGCTGCCCGTGAGGATGATGCCGAGGAAGGACACCGACTCTCCCAGGGCCGCCTGGAACAGGAGCACGAAGTAGACGGGAAAGATGGCGGCTACGCCGGAGGTGGCGTAGCCCGAGTTGGCCCAGTCGTACATGCACCAGGCCCGTATAACCCCCCGTTGCTCCCGGGGGAGGTCCCCTATCCTTTTCGCTTCCAACGCTGCCAACTGGCCCTGCCCTCCGGCTTCCCCTGCCTTGTCTTTACGGGCGCCCGGTTTGTTCCCCAGGGCCCATCCTCCCTGCCCGTCACGACCGCTGCCCTGGCGCAACATTATATCCTTGCCCCCTCCCATCCCTCGGCCAACAGTCACCACTGCCATTGAGAGCGCTCCCCCGCCGGTCCTTCCGCCATTCCCGCGCGGAGCCTGCCCTCGCGTAGGCGGGGGCTGGAATCCAGACCCCCGGCGTGCTGCTTCTTCCGGTGGTCGGCATCGTGCGTTTAGTCTTGAAACAGTTTCTTAGGGTATGGTACAGCGCTAGGCACAACCTATCTGATCACCCAGCGCCCCGTCACCCAATACGTCACGGCCGCACCCACGATGGCGGTCCCCAACGCCAGGAGGACGAAGGGGGCGAATCCACCAGCGAGAGCGTCGGCGTCCATCAATGTTTCGCAGCCCTTCGCAGACACTATCATCGTAAGCGCTCCAAGGGCCGCGCCGGTGGCCGCACCCTTCCCATCGTTGGTGCGGACGTGCCCGGCGAAGGCGCACAACCCGATTGGGATGATGACGTAGAAGACGAGGCCAAAGACAAGAATGGGTCCCAGGTTGATATATTGCGCCGCGACTGATCCCATCCGGTGTCCTCCTGCTGAGTTAAATAACCATGCCCCACGCCGTAAGCCCAAATCACTCGCGCTCGGCGATTCGGCCGCTGATCTGGCGAGTCGCCAGGACAACCAACATGGCAATCGCCACCGGCCCCGCAAGGACAGAAAGTTGACCGGCGTCGAGGTGCAGGACCGGGATCATCCGCGTGAATGTGGTAAGAGGAGAATAGAACGATTCTGGGAGGAACGACCGGCCCACAAACAACCATAAGAAATTAAGCGGAATCCCCGACAGGCCGACCAGCAACCCCACCACCGTGCCCCGAGCGGCGCTGATCGTCATTGTGTTGGGCACCCTCATTCCGGCCCACACGCCCGCGACCACCGGCGTGACAAAATAGACGAGGCCCAGCAGACTGAGCCAAAGAAGAATCTCGAACCCCGAGGGACCGTCCCATTGGTACAAATTCGCCCTCGCGCCTTAGCTCGGCATAAACCGTAGCAGCAACAACGCGACCGTGACGGCCGCCGCCCCGAGCGCCGAGTAAAAGGACTTGTCCGACGTGCCGCCGCCCAGCCACTTATCGGCTGCCCAATGGATACCTAATGCCAGCGTGATGGCGGACACGGATGCGAACAGCAACCAGAAAAAGAGGTCCCCCAAATCTAATGTCACAATGGCCTCCGCCGCTCGGTTATCGTGGCGGACCTGCGTGGTGTCAACGCAGACGGGCTTTGCTGTCCGCCGGGCCGATTCTCCCGTCCAGCCCTCCCGAAAATTCGGGCTACGGGTTCGCCGTGCGGCTCAACCCGGCCCGCGCCGCCGCCAGCGTCCATGTCGTCACCATCCAGGTGCAGATGACGGCCGCCGCAAGCTTGGCTGGATAGAGGGCCAACCACCCGAGGGTGATGCGTCCCGTCGTGTTGGGGTCGGTGCTGAAGGTTACGCGCAGCGGGTCATCGCAGTAGCAGTTCGAGTTGTTGTGGTACAGCATGAAAACCACGACCAGCGCCGAAACCAACCCGATCAGCAGCCCGACGGCGAGCCCTCCCAACCGGGCCATGCCGCCCGATTGCTGCGCCCAACCTGCCATACCGCCCGCGACGACGGGAGCGGCCAACAGGACGACGAGCAACACCAGCTTGCTCTCGTTGACTGGGGCTATCGACATCATCCCGGCACCATCGCGTCCCTTCCGATCACCGCCGCGTTCCCGCGCTCAATCGGATCGGGCGGATAACGCCGTCGCCGCCAAGCCAGGAATTTGAGCCATCCGACGTAGGCCGTCGCCGCCAGGAGCAACAGGAGTTGCCACCACCAGGGGACCGGCTGGGTGTCGGCGACCGCAAGATGGGCGGTGGGCCGAGCGTCGGCCGTTGGCGGCGTGTCCTGGGGTTCAGGCTCGGGCTCTGGTGGGTCTTCCGGGGGCTCGGGCGGCACCAAGGGAACCGGCGTCGGAGTGGGAGTCGGCGTAGGCGTGGGCGTAGGCGTAGGGGTCGGGGTGGGCGTCGGAGTGGGCGTCGGAGTGGGCGTCGGCGTAGGCGTGGGCGTAGGGGTCGGCTGGACCACAACCTCCTGAACGTCCTGGACCTTGACCGTTATCTCGATGGTGTCGGAAAGCCCGTCCTCGTCGAACACCCGGACGGTGACGCGGTACTCCGACTCGGTTTCGTAATCCAACACGCTCCGCGTCGTTAGCGTTGCCGTCCGGCTCCCAATTCCAAACGTCGCGCCCGTCACCGTGTAAGTCAGTTCGTCCTGGTCAGGGTCGGACGCCAACACGGACGGCGAGATTTGGGTTCCGGCCGACAATCCCTCCGCGACGGTGCGCTCGGCGCTCGGTCCCTCCATGAAGACCGGCGCTCGGTTCTCGGTTGGCGCGACATAGCCACCTCCTCCAGCACCACGGCGGGACCGACTGCGGCGTTGCTGCTGTTGCTGTTGTACCTGATCGTCGTCTGTAATCGTGATAGTCGCCGTGGCGGGGTTTCCAGCCGACACGCCGTCTGGAAGGTTCCCGAAGCCCAGAGTCAGGGTCTCCCCGTCGGTATCTTGATCATGCCGGGCCGTGACGTTGAACGTCTGGGAGGTTGCGCCCGTCACAAAGGCGACGGAGCTTGGGGCCGTCCAGTCGCCATCCTCGGCCGTCCCGGCTGTGGCCGTGATGGGGATCACGAGGCTGCGGTCAGCTGCCGGGGACACATGGACGCGAACGGCGGCCGTGCCGCCTTCCGTGACGGTTTGGGGACCGTCGTACCGGACGGTTAGCTGCGTTAGCTCCGGTGGGTTATGATCCGTGATCGAGAGGGTGGCGGTTTGGATCGCGCCGGCCGCGACTCTGGCGGGGAGCGTCCCGAACCCCAGGGTTAGTGTTTCGTCGTCGGTGTCTTCGTCCCGGTTGGCCGCGACGGTGAAAACCCGGGAGCGTTGGCCCACGGTGAAGACAAGGTTGCCGCTGGCCAGCCCCGAGATCGTGTAATCGGAACTCTCGGCGGTTCCGGCCGTGGTGATGGGCACCGCGACCCGCCGGTCGGCGGTTGCCGACAGGCTCACGGCAATAGCCTGGGACCCGCCCTCCGTCATGCTGTACTGGGCAGCCGCAAACGCAACGGTGAGTTGGGCCACGACGGGCTCGGCGTTGGTGGTGCCGGTCCCGGGGTCCGACCAACTGCTCGAACCCTCGTCGTTGGTGGCGCGAACCCGGACCTCGTGGGTGGTGCGGACGCCCAAACCGCCGATGTTGGCTGTCGTAGCCGACAACGCCGTCGACCCGTCCGTCCAGGCGGTGGTGCCCTGCTGGCGATGCTGGACGCTGTACGTCATGGCGGGGCCGGTGTTTTGCGGCGCAGTCCACGTCGCCGTCAAGGTGGTGTGTCCATTCGTCGCCGCCGGAACCACCGTTGGGGCGGCGGGCTTCCCGGGAGGTTCGCCGACATCGTTGACGTTGATTGTGACCGGGATGTTGGCCGAGCCGCCGACCGGATCGGTGGCGATAACGGTCACGGCGTGCCGTGCTTTGGTTTCGTAATCCAGGGGGGCCGATGTCAGAATTTGTCCGTTGGCGTCTATCGCAAACGACGCGGCATCGGTTCCGCCGAGCCGGTACGTCACGGTGGCGCCCTCCGGGTCGGTGGCGCGAACCGGAGCGCCGACGTTCTGGCGGGCCGCCGTGTTCTCGGCGACGCTGCGGGTTTCGCCGGTCGTCGGGAACTCGGGCACCTGGTTGGGCGCGGCCAGGACTTCGGCCACAGCTTCGGCGGTTTTCGCCCCGAATTTTTCGTTGTAACGGACGTGCGCTCGCAGGAATTTCCCCAGGTTTCCCGCAACCGGGGTGTAGGACGCCGTGTTGGCACCCGTAATGTCGGTGAACGTGCCGTTCTGAGTATCGGAGAGCGCCCATTGCCAAACCTGGGCCGATACCGGGGCGTCGGGGTCACGCAGACCAGCCGTTAGCGCTACACTGACCCGGGGCGTGCCGAGCGAAACCACGCCGGGTTCGTCTGTGTCGGTGACGTTGATTGTGACCGGAATCTCGGCCAAACCGCCGGCCGGATCGGTCGCCACTACGGTCACGGTGTGCCGGGCTTTGGTTTCGTAATCCAGGGGGGCCGAAGTAAGGATTTGCCCGTTGGCGTCTATCGCAAACGACGCCCCGTCGGCCCCGCCGAGCCGGTACGTCACGGTGGCGCCCTCAGGGTCGGTGGCACGAACCGGAGAGCCGACGTTCTGGCGGGCCGCCGTGTTCTCGGCGACTTCGCGGGATTCGGAGGCTGCCGAGAACACCGGTGCTTTGTTGGGGGCGGCCAAGACTTCCGCCACAGCTTCGGCGGTTTGCGCCCCGAATTTGTCGGTGTACCGGACGTGCGCCCGCAGGAATTTTCCCTGGTCTCCCGCAACCGGGGTGTAGGTTGCCGTGTTGGCGCTTGAAATGTTGGTGAATGCGCCGTTCCGGGTGGCGGAGAGCGCCCATTGCCAAGCCTGGGATGACAACGGGGCGTCGGGGTCCCGAAGCCCGGCCGTTACCGCCGCATTAACCCGGGGCGTGCCGAGCGACACCACGCCGGGGTCGTTGGCATCCGTGATCGTGATAGTGACGGTGAGGGAGGCCGACGCGCGGGAGGGGTCACGGGCGGTGACGATCACCGTGTGGCTGCTTCTGGCCTCATAGTCAAGGGCGCTCTTGGTACTCAACTGCGCGGTGGATGAGTCTATGGAGAAGGACCCTCCATGAGTCCCTCCCAGGGAGTAGGTCAATGGGTCATTGTCGGGATCGGTTGCCGTCAAATGGCCGCCGATGGTCTGGCCCGAAGCTGTGTTTTCGGCGATTGATACGGTCGCCGTGTTGGGGGAATATACCGGCGCGCGGTTCGGCCCGCTCAACACCGGGCGGGTGGTGGACTTTTCCGCAGAGTCCCGCCCCGTTGCCGCGTTGTCGGTGTAACTGACGGTGGCCTGCAGATACCGGCCCACGTCGTCGTCCGTGGGCGTGTAGGTTGCCGAGGTTGCCCCGGAGATGTCGGCGTAAGGGCCGTTCTGCGTACCGGAATGTTTCCATTGCCAGGACTTGCTTGTAACGCCACCATCGGGGTCCGTCACGGTGGCGGTGAATGGGACGCGCGCCCTGGGCTGGGCCGGAAGGGTCACGGTGCCCGGCTCTTCCACATTGGTCACGTCGATGGTGACGGGAACCGAGGTACTGAGTCCCGATGGATCGCGAGCCCGAACCATCACGGAGTAGCGGCTGAGGGACTCGTAATTGAGTGCTGCCCGGGTTTGCAATTGACCCGTCTGGGCGTCAATGGAGAACGCCGAGCGATGTGTTCCGCCCAGGCTATACGTCAGATCGTCGTCATTGGGGTCAGTGGCGGTTACGGGAGGGTCGATGTTGGTCCTGCTGCTTGTGTTCTCCGCAACCTGACGGGTGTAGGATGTTTCGGCAAACACGGGGGGCTGTGCGGGACGAGTCACCGCACTGCTGGTTTCGGCTTGGGCCGACTTCCCAGATTTGTGGCCGTCCGTGTAGGCAACACGCGCCTGCAGGAATTTCCCCGCGTCCGCCGCGACTGGTGTATAGGACGCCGTGTTGGCATCCTGAATGTCGTTGAACGTGCCGTCCCGGGTATCGGAGAGCGCCCATGCCCACGTCGCGCCGCTAATGCTGCCGTCTGGGTCCCGGAGTGTCGCCACCAGGGCGGTCCCGATCTGGGGCGTGCCGGAGAACGTAACAACCCCGGCTTCCTCCACGTTGACGACCGTGACGGTGACGGTGGCGGTGTCGGATAGGCCCGATGAGTGGCTGGCGCGGATGATTAAGGATAATTGAGCTTTGGTTTCGAAGTCCAGAGCACCTCGGGTGCCGAGTTGGCCGGTTTGGGTGATCTCGAAGGTGTTGGCGTCCGTCCCTTCCAGGTCGTAGCCCAGCCCGTCCCCGGTGTGGTCGATCGCCTGAATCGGCTCGCCAAGATCGGTGCCAGCGGAAGTGTTCTCGTTAACCACGCGCACGTAGCTGTCCTCCGGGAACTCCGGCGCGAACAGGCAGGGTTCGCTCTCGTCCTCGTCGGGAGCCCACCAGAACGTGTCGTCATCGCCGTGGTTGTGCCAACCGGGATCACCCTCCGGCGTCCAGTCGTGCGACATCGAGACGATTACGTGGTGGAAGGTGTCCTCGTTGGCGGGGTTGCCTTCAGAATCCCGGTAGATCAGGATTACCCCTTCGTCATCCAGATCATCTTTGTACTTCTTGTAGAAAGGCTGCCACTTCCTTTCCGATCGCCCACTCGGTTCCCCCTTCGTGAACTTCCCGCTGTGGAACCCGGAATGCTGGTGCTGCGCGGCCTCCGGTTGGGCAGGCTCAAAGTCTTCTCCGCTGTGGCAGTGCCGCTCTTCTGACGGGCCCCAGCCCCAGCGGGCCGGATCGGCAGCCACGATCCCCACGCCAAATAGAAGCGCTACCAGGACCGAAACCACCAGGACTCGCGCCATACCCGGACCCGAGAAGAGCAACGGGGCGGCCCCTCTCAGGGAGCCGGACCTCGCCAAGCGCACTAATCCTGCGTGAATCATAGGCCACCACCACACTTCCCCACTCACCCGCGACGCCCTTGCGGACCGGTGTCAGGGATGCAACTTGCTTCAAGGATATACCATTCGCCCTCCCGCCGCTTTATGTATGATTAACTTATTTTGAAGATTTTAGGAAGCGAATATACGCATATAACGTATTGATACTAGGTAATTTAGTAGTTTTATAAATTAAGACTTAAATAATCACGGGGCCGTCAGTGGCAACGGGATAGTGGCCCATCGTGGTGTCTGGGAGGTGAAACACCAGCGGGTGGAGGGGATCTGGTGGCGGGAGGGGCTTGCCATCAGTGGCTCCCAGCTGACCATCACCAGCTCCGATGGCCAGACCATGATATTTGACATGAGACAAGAGGGCCCCTAGGGCAGGGGCACCTCCGCTCCGCATTCTGTAGGAATACCCGAGCCGAAGACATCCGAATTGCCTCGCACGACCGGGGTAGCACCCGGTGGTTTTGCATCAAGACGTGCGGCTGGTACAAGAGCCGTCCCTTTTATCAACGCAGACGAAGTTCTGACGCGGGATGCCGGTGGTGATCTGACCCACTAGATTCCTGTTGTCCTCGTCGCCGGTTTAGAGTTGACCCACCTTCTTGTTGATTTCGGTATCGCCGTCATTGCTCTACGATAACTTCCGGGTAAATTGCTTGGGGAAAATATACGCCCATGAAGGACGTGATATTGACGGCGGACCGGACCACGACCATCAATGTGGTGGTGCCTGCCAAGGACGGAGTTGCCACCAAATAGAAGCCTTCAGTGCGCCGCTGATCACCTATGGCAAGTGGCAGCGCCAAGCTGAGGCTATCATCGGTGACGCCGTGGCCGGGGTGGTGCGGCATGCCGGCCAGGTTGGCAAACCCATTGTGATGGAGCGGCTGGACTTCCGTCAGAAGAAGGCCGTTCTCGAGGGTGAGAGCCGCCGGTACAGCCGGATGCTGTCCAGCTTCAGCTACGGGAAGGTCAAGGCTTATTTCCTGTCTCGCGGCCACCGGGAGGGAGTGGAGGTACACCAGGTCAACCCGGCTTTTTCATCGGTGATTGGCCGGGTGAAGTTCATGGAACGATACGGGCTCAGCGTCCACCAGGCAGCAGCCTTGGTGCTGGCCCGGCGTTTGCTCGGCGGTTCCGAGCGCATCCCCCGCCGGCGGGTCATGCCGGTCGGCAATGGCGTTCAGGTCACCTTCATCGTACCTGCAAGGAAGCGGGTGAAGCACGTGTGGACGTACTGGGGTGCCATCTCGGGACAGCTGAGACCGGCGCTTGCAGCGCAGCACCGGCTGGGGAGGCGGAGACGCTGGCCCAATCCGGTCCGGGCTGTCCCTGGTGGGGATGGCCCGTATCCGGACCCGTTCGGTGTTCCCGGGTGAGAGTCCCGGGCGGAGCCGCCTGAACTGTTGGGGCGGCGGCGCGGCGCGGGTCGCGTCTTCAGGAAAGGCTGACCGAGGTCGTTTTACTAAAGCCAACCATTTTTACAACGGTATGGTACAGCAAGCCAGTACTGGCCCCGTTCCCTCACCAGCCGGCATTCCTTCCGTCCCGCAGGAACGGCCTCGGCCATCCGAAGCGGGTCCAGGATGGTGTGATAGACGCCGTGCTCGGTGACGGCGTCATCGGGAATGTAACAGGATTGCCTGGTATTCTTCCGGTTGCGGAAATGCAGTTCGGCGAAATCCTCCTCCTGCCTTTCGCCCTGGTCTTGGCGGCAGCCAGCTGTTTCATGACTTTATTCACCGCCTGTCCATGATCCCGGTCGAACGCGCTGTTGCACGCAGGCTCTGAATCTATCACCGCGAGCATGTGGGAGCGTACCTAAGTAGCCACGTATTGTAACAAGGGCAGGCCCGAGGTATTTTCCAAAGCTCGTGGTGCCTTGGCAGAGCGATCGCGTCTCGATTCGTCACGCGTTAAGTGCCTGAAACTTGGTGGTCCAGAGGTTTTCGTCTATGAGTGAGGCCCCCGGGACAAGTCAACCGAGGACCTCGTGAGATAGGTAGCCGCCGTTGGGGTGTCCCCGGCGGCTCAAAGGGAAAGGTGGAGGGACACCTAAAGACTTGCCGGCGTCTCCTCTGGGGACTTGAGGGCGAGTCCAACGACGTGGTGGGCTTGCTCCCTCCTGTGGGCGATTGCCTCGATGGTTTCGAGCAGCTTTTGGGTAAAGAAGGCGTGGAACACTGCCCAGCTCCCGTCGTTGGCGGTGATGGAAAGTCGGGCATCGTTGCCGAACAGGTGGAATGTGCAATCAGCGTGGTGAGCGGTTCGGGAGACAGGAGTATCACCGGCCCAGTCCGTTTCCTGCCAATTCATGGTTCCGTCATGGGTTCCGAAGCAGAGCTGAATGATCAACTGTAGCGTAACAAAATCTCTTCCCGCACCCCTGTCCAGAAAGAGATTTGCTGTCTTGCTTGAGCCGGAGAGTGGTTGATTGAATCCACTCAAGCCAGATCGACGGGCCTGTAAACTACTATTCCTTCTTCACTGGCAGGGGTTTCGGCGCAGGTTCAGATCGATGATACGATCCGGCCCGCGTGTTTTTGCTTTCAGGTTATGGTAACAGGAGGCAAGCCCGTGGGGAAGAGGCGGGCTATTTCGGTGTCGTTCGCCTTTAGGTCAAAACCGCAAAGAATAGCCCCAGGCAGGGGGGAAGTGCTCCGCGACGGGAAGGCTCTGCCTGTTGGCGGAAACGCTGGCGGTGAAACCGTCCTGAATGACCGGAGATCAGCACCCTCTCTCCCGATGGGAGAGGCTCCGCTGATTGTGTGAGGAATGTCCACACGCCGTAATTTCCGAACTTCACTGACGCTTCCCAAAGATGCCATTACCTGTATCCCTGACTGTGGTTTGAGAGCAAACGGCAGTGATACATTGGGATTGCCCGCAGAGGGTCGGTCCCGGCTTCTCACTCCGGCCCGGGGAGGGAATCATGTCCATACTGGTGCGTTTGGTTGCAGCCTACCTGGTGCTGGTGGCGGTGGCCGTTGCCGTCCATTTCATCATCACGCCCCTTTACCACCCGGGCGGGGACGCCCCGTTCCCGGTGTGGGATGTCCTCAACTGGTTCATGGGTGCCGGGATGATCATCACCGTGATCGCCGCCTACGTGGAGAAGCGGCGCACCGACGTAGACGCCGGCGCCGACCTGAAGCCCTACCTGGAAACCAACGCGGTCTTCTACGGCGCGGTGGCCGTCTTCATCGTGTTCTTCTGGAACTGGTTCAGCAGCCTGGATCCGGACAACGTCCCCGACGGGCAACTGTGGATCGTCATAGACACCATGATGCCCATCGTGATGGGCGTCGCCGGATGCCGTCTTTGGCGCAGTGCTGGCGCTTAGGAGTCCCTTCGGACCCCAACCTGGGTGTGCCTGGATCCCACGCTAGGCATGCTTTCTTGAAATGCACCATTTTCCTAGCCGCCCTGGTTGTCATCCTTGCTCGCAGCAACCCGGCGACGGATACACCCGTCACCCTGGCCCCGGCCGAAACACTGACTAAGTAACTATCTCAGAACCGATTTCCGGCGTCCCGTCATTCCCGCGCAGGCGGGAAGGTGGATTCATATTTCAAGTGCAACACTTGTTCCATGAACACCTCGGCGGGGGTACGGTACCCCAGACATTTCCGCGGAGTGTTGTTGTAGGCTCGGATCGCCCTGGATATCCGCTGCGGCGACAACTCCTCCCATCTCGTCTTGCAGGGCAGGTACCGCCGCAGGCGCCCGGTCCCGTTCTCCACCCCACCCTTCTGCCACGGCGAGTACGTGTCGCAGAAGAAGGTCTCCATCCCCAACTCATGCAGCCGGTAGTGCTGGGCGAACTCCGTTCCATTGTCGAAGGTCACCGTCCGCCGCCACTCCCTTGGAAATCCCCCTAGCAGTCCCATCTCCGCTGGGACGTTGGCCCCGACGCTTTCCTGCCTTGGGGTACTGCCAGCAGCAGCCGAGAATGCCGCCGCTGCAGCCCCTGCAGGGACCTTCCCTGATTCCCGAACGCCATCAGGTCTGCTTCCCAGTGACCGGGTTCCACCCGGTCGGCCGCTTCCATCGGCCGTTCCGCCACCGGTCGCCGAAATCGTATGAATGACGCCGGACTCCCTCCCTTCCGGCCTCGCCACCCCCGCTTCGACTTGCCTAGGGGCAGGTAGTACCGCCAGGTCTAGTCCTTCTTCCGCGCCATCTGGCCGTAGATGAATCGGTAGATGCTCTCATGGCTGATCACCTGCCGACCCGACTCCCGAGCCAGCCGTCCCGCCACCTGCTCTGGGGACCACCCCCGGCCCAGCCCAGACAGGACCGACTCCCGCAACTGGGGGTACATCATCGCCGAGCAGGGGAAGCCGCCGGACTTCGTGCTGGAGATAGGGTCGGAGAGCACGGGCGCTGTTGACGTGGGGGCGAAACGGGATGACTACGCGGCGCTGGGCATCTCGGAATACTGGCGGTTCGACGAGACGGAGACCGGCCGGCATCACGGGGCGCGGCTGGCCAGGGACCGGCTGGTCGAAGGCGAGTACGTTCCAATACCCATAGACGAACTGCCCGATGGGAGCTTGCAGGGATACAGCGCGGCGCTGGACCTTATCCTGCGCTGGGAGCAGAGCGAGTTGGTGTTCTACGATCCGGCCACGGAGCGGCGTATCGCCACCTTTGAGGATGAACGCGCCCGCGCCGACGCTGCCCAGGCCCGCGCCAACACCGCCGAGGCCGAACTCACCGCCGAGCGCGCCCGCGTCCGGGAGCTGGAGGAACAACTGCGCGGCCAGGGCTCCTGACGGCGGGGCATCCGCTGACGCCACTGCTCGCCGCCGTGTTAGGTGAACTCCTGGAACTGGCGTTCACGCTAATGCGGCGCCTGGGGCAACCGGAACCGGCAGGTCCGGCTCAGCGCCCGTAACCAGGCCGACATCCCCCTGACGTAGCAGGGCGGAACAAGACCATAAGACGGCGGGACCGGCCAACGGTCCTCCGGCGCCAGATCCGATAACGCGGGCGTCTGGCCACGGTTGGACTCCCGCATCCCGTGGCAAGGAACTCAAACCCGGCGCGCAGTCAGAGGACATCATCCGCGCCGGGTGCAGTCCCCCCTTGAGGTGCATGGGAGAGGTTCTCCGCCTCCCCCACCGGCATCCAGTACCCCACCCTAGGCTCGGTGAAAATGTACCTGGGGTCGGCGGCGGCGTCCCCCAGCTTGCGGCGCAGCCGCTTCACCACGTCCCGTACCAGCCAGCCCTCGCCGACCCGCTCCGGCCCCCACACCCGCTGGAGCAGCACGCTGTGGTTCAGCACCCGGGGAGCGTGTGCCCCCAGCTCGTAGAGCACCGCGTACTCCGTGGCCGTCAGCTCCACCGGCTCCCCATCCACCGCCACCCGGCGCCGGGCGTAGTCGATGCTCAGCCCTCCCACAAAGTAGGAACCCTCCGAGGGCTCGCCCGGGAAGGGCTCCAGCCGCTTGCGCAATGCCGCCCGGATCCGGGCTGCCAGCTCCGTGGGCGAGAAGGGCTTCACCAAATAGTCGGCGGCTCCCATGTCCAGGGCCCGGGCAACGGTGTCGTCCTGGCCGTACACCGACAGGAAGATCACCGGCAGGTCCGCCGTCCTGCGGATGTCGCTCATCACCTCGATGCCGTCGGTGCCCGGCAGAATCAGGTCCAGCAACACCACGTGGGGCTTCTCCGCCGCCATGAGGCGGGGCACCTCGGCGGGGTCGGCGGTGAGGATGGGCGCGTAGCCCGCCCTGGTCAGCACGTCCCGGACGTAGCGAAGCGCCTGGGGGTCGTCGTCCACCGCCAGCACCCGCACCCGTTCCCTGGTCGTCCGCCTCGCCCGGGCGGGGGATGGCGGCGCGGTTGAGGCGGCAACTATCCCTTCGGCGACGGGCAGGGTGAAGGTAAACCGGGCCCCCAGGCCCGGGCCCTCGCTCTCGGCCCGGATGCGCCCCCCGTGGGCCTCCACTATCCCCTTGCAGATGGCCAGACCCAGACCCGACCCCTCCACGCCCGGTGATATGCCCGCCCCTAAACCCCGGGAGAACTTTCGGAAGAGTTCCGGCAGCAGCTCCGCCGGTATGCCCCGGCCCCGGTCAGTAACGGACACCGCCACGTGCAACCCGTCCCGTACCGCAGACACCGTAATGGGCGACCCCTCGGGGGAGTACCCGGCAGCGTTGGAGAGCAGGTTGTTCAGCACCTGGACCACGCGCCGCCGGTCGGCCATCACCATGGGCAGGTCCTCCGCCAGCTCCACGTGCAGGGGGTTCTTCGCATCGCCGCCCAGGAACCGGCTACCGGCCTCCTCCACCAGAGTGGGAATGTCCGAGGGCTCCGGGGCCACCGGCAGGGTCCCCGTCTCAATGCGGGCCACGTCCAGGAGGTCGCCGATGAGAAAACGCATCTGGTCCGACTGGTCCCGGATGATGCGGTGGAACTGGGTCATCTCGGCGGGGTCCAGCGCCCCGGTCCCCTCCAGCAGGGTGTCGGCGGACCCCTTCACCGCCGCCAACGGGGTCCTCAGCTCGTGGCTCACCATGGCCAGGAACTCGGCCCGCAGCCGCTCCTGATCCTCCAGGGGCGTCAGGTCCTGTAGTGTGGCGACGAAGGACTGCAACTGCCCGTCCTCCGAGTGGATGGGTGTGGCGTTGAGCAGAACGCTGACGCTTCTTCCGTCGGGGACCCGCAGCGCGATCTCCTCGGCCCGCACCGTCTCACCGGCCTCAAGAACCTCGGCCAGGGGCAGCTCCCGGAGGGACACCTCCCGGCCGTCGCCCCGCACGCAGGTCACCACCGCCAGCAGGTCCTCCGCCGTCTGCTCCCCCTCCCGCAGGCCGTCCACGATGCGCAACGCCTCCCGGTTGACTGACGCCATCCCTCCGGTCCCGGCGTCGAAGACCACCACCCCCACCGGCGAGGTGTTGACCAGGGTCTCCAGGTCGGCCCGGGCCCGCCGCTCCTCCCGGTGGGTGCGGGCGTTGGCGATGACCAGGGCCGCTTGAGAGGCGAACATCACCAGGGTCTCCTGGTCGGCCAAGCTGAACTCCTCGCCGTCCTCCCGGTCCCCCACGAAGATGTGGCCCACCCGGTCGCCCCGGTGGAAAATCGGCGCCGCCATGAAGCGGAAGACCCCCACCGGCAGGGGGATGGAGAAATCGCGGAAGCCCAGGGCCCGGACGTGCGCCGCCAGGTCGGGGAGCCTCACGGGTTCGGAGATGCCGGTCAGGGCCTGGAAGATGCGCAACCCCTCCGGCGTCAGCCAGAGGAGTTTCGATTCCTGGGCCGTCAGCCCCGAGGACAGGAAGTCCTGCACCTGTCCCCCGCCGTCCAGCAGGGTCATCACCCCGTACCGGGCGGAAGTCAGGGACCGGGCCGAGTCCAGCGCCCCCTGGAGCACTTCGTCAAAGTCCAGGCTCTCGTTGATGCGCCGGCTGGCCTCGCTGAGGCGGGACAGCCGCTCCCGCAGCGCCTCCATCTCCCGGAACAGCTGTTCTGACTCCATCATTTCTTCCCCCCGGCCCGGAACCCGTCAACCGCAGCAACGAAGGCGGCGAGGGTTCCGCCCCTGATCACATAGCTGGCCGGATTGAATTATACACTAATCCATATAAAAGAGGCCCTAAAAATACGTACTAATATACGGATAATGGTGTAGGGTTTCCTCTCGCTCTTCGCGCGAGACCCGGTGTGGGCCGGCAATGGCCGCCAACCAAAGCGGCAACCCGCCGCCGGAGGCCGTGTCCCCGGGGGTCGGCCGGGAAGGCGGGAATCGGTCCATAAGTAGAACCCTAAGTCATGTTCGATGTCAACAGCAACAGCAGGAAGTCGGGCCGTCTCTTGAAGGCGGCCCTGCCCGCTGCCCACGGACCGGTTACCGGGCGGGGCATCCCCGCAAGCCCCAGCCGGTAGGGGCAACTCTCTCTTTTTTTGAGTGTAACTGATACTTACTATCACTTAGCGGAAATATATGAGACTACATCTCGATATACAGGCTGCCCGCGCCCAGCATCAACCGGGCAGCCGCCGGAATCGTCACACAGCCCCGGCCCTGAGGCTGGCCCTCTCATTGCCGGCGCAGTACGAGACTCGCCGCAGGTGCAACGACGAGCGAAGTCTTCCCGTCCTGCGCGCGGTGGGGCAGAGGCTGCGCCAGGGAGTCGTTTTCCTGAGAGGGCCGGTTTTCGCACCTGATGGCCGATGCCTGCCAGGACGAGCTCTACCGCCGGAAGGTTCCTTCCGCTGGTGGAAGCAGGCCGGCAGCAGAAAGCAATCTACCCAGGAGGATGAACCAATGTAGGATCCCCACCCGCGCTCGATAGCGCGCCACCAAGGCCACAAACCAGGAAAACCAAGATATCAAGGAGAACCCGAATACCCATGTTGGATACCATTACCAAGGAACCCAGGAAAATCACAATCTACGCCGCGGTCATGGCCGTGGCCGCGCTGGTCATCACCCTGCTGGCGGTGGCCTACGCCACCGGCCCGGCCCAGGCCCAGAACACCGGCACCACCGACGACTACACCAACCTCAGCACCTACCCCAACCCCCAGCCCTGCGGCCCCGGCGCCGGGACCGCCTTCATGAAAGAGCCGCACAAGATAACCACCGGCCACTACGCCCTCTTCGACGCCTACTGGCGCACAATAAAAGAGGGCGCGAGCGTAGGTGGCATGGACGTACCCGGCGTCGGCGTCCTGCACACCAACCTCTGCCCGCCTAAGACGGTCACAACCAGGACAAGCGACGGGTTCGGGGGTGTGACGGTGACGACCACCCGCTCCGCCCGCAATGGCGGGATGAAGGTTGAAGAAGCCATCATGCACGTGCTGAACACGCACAAGGCAGACGTGGTGGCCCCCAACGCCCAGGCCACCAGCAGCCAGTTGTCGCTGGCAGAGTACCCCGCCGTTAGGGAATACGCCCCCGCCGGATCCCAGGTCTGGTGGCTGCGGCTGGACGACCCGGACACGGTGGACGACCCGAACACGCCGGAAATCAAGGAGAATGACGAGACCTCCGACCTGGGCATTGGCTTCTCCACCCTCCTGCTGGACAAGAAGCACTGGCTCACGAGCGCAGAGGGGAAGCCCATGCGCTACAGGTTCGTGGCGGAGCGCCACCCGGCCGACCCCACCGACGTACCGCACTTCTTCGCCTACGAGGCGCCCAAGGCCAACGGCGCAGCGGCGAAACTCGTCTGGGACAGCGCCAGGCCCGGCGAGGGTGTCCTGGAGTTGGACCCCGGCGAGTACAAGGAGCTGCAATGGGTCTTCACCAAGCCCGGCACCTACCTGCTGTGGGTGCACCTCGAGGGCAACGTCAGGAAGCATCCCTCCGGCGAGAACTGGAAGTCCATCAGCGGCAACGAGACCGAGACGAGCGAGGTTTACCGGTACACCATCCAGGTGGGCGACACGCTCGAGGAGACGGAGCCGCCGATATTCGGCGTCAACCTCATGGTTGAGGAGAACTCCCCGGCCGGCGTCAAGGTAGGCGACCCGATACCGGTCTATAACGCGGACGCGGGCACGCTCTACTACAATCTGACAGGGCCCGGGCATAGCAACTTCAAGCTGGTTCCGGTTCTTGCGTCCACCGACCCCGACGTCCAGATAACCGACCCGCACGCCGTCCAGATAGTGGTGGCGGAGGGCGCCAGCCTGGACTACGAGACGATGCCCTCCTACGAGCTCAACCTCAGCGTCACCGACAAGGTGGACCACGAAGACAACTTCAACCCCTACGCGGACGACGTCCTGATCGTCAAGATAGACCTGAAGGACCAGGCCCCGGGGTTGGAGCTCGAGGTTGACCGGAAAGACCTGCCGGTTGGCGAAACGGTGTACTTCGTCGCCAGGTATGAGCAGGCTCCGGAACACATCGGCCGGAAGTTCGGCTACCAGTTGGAAGAGTACATCGGGACGTCTACAAATGTAGACCGCCACGCTCTATGGCACGTCGTCAGCTCTGCCCCTAGCGCTAGCGCTCGCAACTGGTCCGTATCCATACGGCAATCAAGCGCGGTCAGCAAGACGTACCGTGCGACCGTAGTGCTGCCGAACGACTCCCCGCCGCCAACCTACGTCGATTCCGACGGTATCGAGATCACCTGGGGGAACTAACCGGAACCTGCAAGCCGGGCGGCGGTACTTCACCGCTGCCCGGCGAAAACCCTGTCCTGATGCGATTGCAAAAGTCCCTTCTCCCTTGACTGGGGAAGGTTAGAGCCTGCCCCGTACTTGATACGGGGATGGGGGTGAAACTCCCCTCAATGGCTTTGAGGCAGTTAGTCCCTTCCCCCTTGACGGGGGAGGGGAAGGGATTTTTGCCTACTTAACGTCTCCGCGCTTACGAATCTGAATGACAGTAGCATCCCACATCCTCTTCCGCCTCGTGACGACGCTGGTCGTCTTGCTGGGGGTTGTCGCGGCTGTCGCCGCCTGCGCCGGCGCTGCCCACGCCCAGCAGGTTGACGAATCCCTCTCTCCCCTTGCCGACCTGACTATTGCCTCCGAATATAACACTACGTTCGCGGGAGCAGCCTGGGATGTTATCGTGAAGAACAACACTGTCGGGGCTCATCCGGGAATGCAGTTCCGTCTCGTAAAGGTGCAGACCACCATATACGATTCGGTCCGCGGTGAGACTAAGAGCCTATGGACCATCAGGGACCTGAAGCCCGGGGACAGCACGACCATAGAAGTTAAGTCCTTGTACAATGTCCCGGCAGCAACTGATGAGCCGGAAAAGGTGCCGCAGCGACTTTATACCGAAATCATCAAAGCAGACCCGGTGGAATCGCCGCGCTTCGGGTTCAACAATGCCACGGAAACCTGGGGCATTGAAAACCGTCACGGACCTACAGCGACCACCCGTTTCACCAACGGGAACGTCGTAGTTGACGTCGCCAGAATATCCAACCGGGTCCCGCAGCAGGGGGGAGCGACGACCTTCACGGTGTCTGCCTATAATGACGACAACTTTAACAGCTTATCTGGCATATCAGGCGATATTCAGGAACATACTCTGTTCGAGGTACAGGTCAAAATCAGCCTTTCGCCGGGCCTGTCCTTCGCCGGGACCCAGCCGAATGAGCCGCCCGGCACGACGTTCAATAGGACCACCGGGATATGGAACGTGGGCACCCTAGAGTTCACGTCGGTCGAGAGCCCCCTGTTGCTCCCGGTGGCGGTCAACCTCACCACCGCCAGCTTGGCGGACCTGCCCCTGGAAACGCGGTGCCTGACGGCGAAGGTGGTCAACGCCGTGCCCTGGTTCGCCTCCGATCCCTTGAAGCGGCTGGACGACACCGCCACCGCGTGCCTGGGGAAGGAACTGTTGGCTCAAGGCGATATAGCCCTGTTCCATTACCTTGACTGCGTCGGCGTCACGTCCACTCCCTGCACCAGCGCCGACACGCTGGAACTGCTGGTGGAGAGAAGCAGGGGCGATTTACAGCCCGCAGGAGTCATCGTGCATGTCCGGGAACCCCAGGGACGGCATGCCGGGAAATGGCGGACTGGCAAGACGACACACCATCTCGCAGCCGTTCCTGACACACAGGGAGTCGGTGTCATCTTCTCCTTCCTGCCGCGAAGCTACAGCGCATACACCTTTGCGGTCAGCGACGTGTCGCCGAAGCAGAGGCCCGGCGGGTTTTCGATCATAGGCGCCAACCGGGGAACCTTTACGATTTTGAACGCGGATACAAAAAAAACCCTGGGGCCGGTGAATCTTTCCGCTTCCGTAACAAACAATCCATATCCTGCCATCCTGGAATTCGGCACTCTCGGCGTGTACAAGCTAAATCTAACCGTTGGAGCTACGCACAACACTGCCGGGGCGTTGACCGACACCGTCACATACGCCTTCCACGTGGGCCCGGTGGCGGACCTGGCAGTGCGGGACGCCGGGGCCAACCCCGAAGTGGCCGCCGACCGGCGGGCCTACACCATATTGGCCGTGAACAACGGGCCGGACGACGCCCCCGCCGTCCGGGTGACGCTGACCGAAGTGCCGGAGGGAGCGGAGGCCGTCCCAAGCCAGGGGAGCTACACCCAGGGCACCTGCGAGAGCGGCCTGTGCCAGGGCGTCTGGACCATCGGCGAGCTGAGACCCGGATACGACCACCGCCCCTCCGCCTATGCCGGAGAAGGCGCGGCGCTGACCCTGGTCGCCGCCAGCGGCAGCCCCATCACCGCAACCATTGAGAACACGCAGAACTACTGCGTCCGCATCAAGACGGCCAATACCGATCCCGAAAACGACCTGGAATGCGCCGCGGGGAGCGTACCGACGGGTTACACCGAGCACTCCATCCCCTACTACGACCACGTCGAGGGGAACAACACGACGACGGTGGCGCTGCGCGACGGGACGGGCGTGGGCCTCACCAACGCGCCGAAAGGCGTGAAGGTGATGGAAACGCCGGCGGCCAACATCCTGATTTGGCAGCCGGTGGATAAACTGTACGGACATGCGGTGACCCACTACGAGGTGCAACAGTCGGCCAGCCCCTGGATGACGCTGGATTCGGACGTGAAGGAAGCCGTTTACCTGGACATGACTCCCGGCAGCGACCATCCGGACTACCGGGTACGGGCGGTGAACGAGTTCGGAGTCCCCGGCCCGTGGTCCGAATCCTCGGGGAGGCGCCCCGGCGTTCCCCAAGACTTCAGCGCGACCGTCGCCGGAAGCGGGCAGATCGACCTGTCCTGGAACGCGCCCGGCGACGTGACCGGCGTGGACGTGACCGGCTACGAGATCGAGGTCTCGGAGGACAGCGGCAGCACCTGGACCCAGTTGGCAGCGGAGCATAGCGCAAGCCCCTACAACCACACCGGCCTCATGCTGTCGCCGGGGGCCGTCTGGCAGTACCGCGTGCGCACGGTGGGCGACTTCGGCGACAAGGAGTTGAAGAGCGGCTGGGCGACGGCCAGCGCCGAGGTCGCATACCCGAAGCCGGGCGTTCCCGGGAGCTTCACCGCCACCGGTCAAAGCGCGACGCAGGCCACCCTGTCGTGGAGCGCGCCCGACGCCGTGACCCACGTTAACGTCACCGGCTACGAGCTCGATCTTTCGACGGACGGAGGGGTCACCTGGACCCGGCTGACGGGTACGCCAACGCTGGACGGAACCACCTGGACCCAAACCCACACCAACAGCAATCTGGCGGCCGACGCCGTCCGGCAGTACCGGGTGCGGGCGGTGGGTACGGTGGGCAGCGTGAGGGTGGAGAGCGAGTATGCCTACGCCCTGGCCACGGAAAACTACCCGGCGCCGGGGGCACCCAGGGACTTCGCGGCTACGGCGACCAGCGACACGTCGGTCACCCTGTCGTGGAACGCGCCCGAACCCGTGGCCGGCGTAAACCTCACCGGGTACGAGCTGGAGGTATCCTTCGACCGGGGCGTCACCTGGACTTCAGTGGCGACCGCCTCAACGTTGGGGTCCGGCGCAACTTCCCACCCCCACACCGACACCGCTAACCCGCTATCGTCGAAGCCCCGGCAGTACCGCCTGAAGGCGGTGGGCACCGTGGGCGGCTCCACATACGAGAGCGGCTGGGTGTTCGCCGTCCCGGCCGGGGAGGTGGGCCCGCCGCGGAACCTGGCGGCCACGGCCGACGGCAGGAACCGCATCGACCTGACCTGGGACCCGCCGGCCTTCGGCGCGGACCTGGTTACCGGCTACCGCATCGACTACACCCCGGCCGCCGCCGAAGATTGGCGGACGCTGAGGCACAATTACCGGACCATGCCCAGGAGCGACCAGCACACCGGCCTGCTGCCGGGGGACCGGTACTGCTACCGGGTGGCGGCGGTCTACGCCGGGGGCACCGGCCCCTTCGCCGCCCGCGTCTGCGCCACCACGGAGGGCTCGCCGGAGGAACTGCCGGGGGAGCCGGAGAACCTGCGCATCGCCCGGATGGGCAGCAACTACGTGACCCTGGAATGGGACCCGCCCAGCGCCGGCGGCGAGGTGGAATACTACGAATGGCGGTCCAACATCCACAGCCCGGCGGAGGTGACGCCCAGAACCGCCACCAGCGTGACGGTCAGCGGCCTGCCGCGCTCCCAGACCTACGGCTTCCAGGTGCGGGCCGGCAACAGCCACGGACCCGGCGGCTGGTCTGCGTCCATCCAGGTGACGCTGCACCGGGCCGGCTCGGCGGTAAAGGCATCCCCCGCCGAACTCGAGGTGGAAAAGGGCGGTTCGGGCAGCTTCAACCTGGGCCTGAACCAGGCTCCCAAGTGGCCCCTGATGGTGTACTTCACCTGGGACGGCCCGGATTGCCTGACCGAATCGCTGCTCTACCAGCAGGGCAAGATCCTGCTGCCCACCAACCCGCCTCCCAGCAAGGAGTTCTGGGATGACTTCAATTGGGGTCCGCCGGAGGACCGGTGGGCGCGGCCGTGGCGCGAGGGCCTGGACATCCTGGTGGACGCCAAGGGCTGCCAGGGCGGAGAGACGGCGGTGGTGGACTACCATCTCTCGACCGTTCCGTTCAGCAACCTGGCGGGGTTGTCGCTATGGGAAGAGCTGGACCTGAACGAGGCGGAATGGCGAGCGAAGTGGAGCGTTGACCCGCTGGACGGGATCAGCGGCCCCAGCGTCAAGGTGACGGTGGAGGACGGCGGCCCCGTCGGCAACATCGGCGGCCAGCAGAGCGGGCCCGGAGTCGGGGCCCAGCCCACCGCCGTGACCCTGGCCCTGGACGCAGCCAGGGTGAGCGAAAGCGCCGGCCAGGCGACCCTCACGGCCACCCTGGACGCTCCGGCCCCGGACGGAGGCATCGGCGGTTTCCTGTTTGCGGGTGAGGACGGCACGGCGTCCGAGGACATCGACTTCACCATGCCGCTCGAAATCTTCATTCCGGGCGGACAGCGGTACGCAACGGCCACCATATCCATCACCGGGGACGACGTGGACGAGGAGGACGAGACGGTGGTGATGTCGGCGCTGTTCGACATTGGCACGGCCCTCCTGGAGGACAAGATCACTCTCACCATCGCCGACGACGACACCGCCGGGGTGACGGTGACCGCCGCCAGCCCGCTGGAGGTGGACGAGGGCGGAACGGCCAGCTACACCGTGGTCCTGGACAGCCGGCCCACGGCGGCCGTGACCGTCACCGCCACCAGCGATGACGTTGACGCGGCCGCGGTGTCCCCGGCGTCCCACACCTTCACGCCCCCGGCTTGGAACACGCCCTTGACCTTCACGGTCAGTGGGGTTGCCGACACCGACACCAGCGACGAGACGGTGGGGATCAGCCACGGCGTGACCAGCAACGATGCCAAGTACGCCGCCGCGCTGCTGAGCACGGTATCGGTGTCGGCGTCGGACACCACGCCGGAACAGCAACAGCAGCAGGGAACGCCCAACCAGGCGCCCACAGTGGCCTCGGCCATCGCCGACGCGACCATCGTCAACGAGACCGGGACCAAGCAGGTCTCCCTCTCCGGCGTGTTCAGCGACGCAGACAGCGATGCGCTGACCGTCACCGCCGCATCGTCGAATACCGCCGTTGCCACGGTGTCGGTGTCCGCCGGCTACTCGAGCCTGACCGTGACGGCCAAGTCCCGTGGCACGGCCACCATCACGGTTACGGCGGACGACGGCAACGGCGGAACGGTTGAGGACAGCTTCACCGTGACGGTGAAGACCGGGCCGATGGTTGCCTCGGCCATCAGCGACCTGAGCATGGAGGCGGAAGCCACGCAGGACATCTCCCTGTCCGGGGTGTTCAGCGACGCCGACGGCGACGCGCTGACCATCACCGCCGACACCTCGGACTTTGAGGTAGCTGAGGCCATCCTGTTCCAGGGCACGTTGACGGTGATTGCGGTGGCCGACGGGACGGCGACCATCACCGTGACGGCCCAGGACGCGGACGGCAACACGGTCAGCGACAGTTTCGACGTGACGGTGGTGGGGCCGCCCTCGCCGGTGGAGGACCTGCGCTGCATTGCCGAGACCGGCCGGGTGGCCTTCCTGTGGGACGCTCCCGAATGGTCCGGCGGCGAGACCTACGCCTACGACTACGAGCTCACCCTGCCCGACGGCTGGAGCGAGGGCGGCCGGCTCATCGGCATCACCACGCTGCGGCGGCCGGGCGACTACCAGGCGGGCGGCGAGGCCAGCATCAGCGTTAGGGTGGTCTACCAGCTTGCCGACGAGAGCGAGGTGTACAGTGCTGCGGAGACGCTGACCTGCACCGTCAAGGAATAACCGTTCACACCGGGGCAGAAGTCCCGGTGTGAACTGGACCCGAACGCGCGGGCGTCCAACCCCAGCCGGATGCCCGCGTTGCTCTGGAATTGGCAGCACAGGTGGGCAGCGCCTATAGCTGCACTTCCCACGGAGTGAAAACCCGCGTCGTCAGGGGCCTCTGCTGCCGCCCCTCGACCTTCCGGAGCCGGCCCGTCGAGTGGGAGGAGACGGTGAAGGCGGACACCGGCCTCTTGGGCCTCACCGCCAGGCACGTCTACTTCCCTGGCCCCGGGAAGGATTTTCAGGTCCAGCATGACCGGATCATGAGCTTCGAGCCCTACGAGGATGTGTTGGGGATCATGCGGGACGTCCAGACGGCCAAGCCCCAGACCTTCGTGACCGGAGACGGCTGGTCCGTCTCCAACCTGGCCCAGCGGTAGGAATTCCTGGCCCTACCCTCGGCACAACAACGAGAAACCGTTGTAAAAATGGTTGACTTTAGTAACAGGACCTCAGTCAGCCTTTCCTGAAAACGCGGCCTGGGCCGCGCCGCCGCCCCAACAGTTTAAGGCGGCTCCGCCCGGGTCTCTCACCCGGGAACACCGAACGGGTCCGGATACGGGCGATCCCCATGGGGAACAGCCTGGACCGGATTGGGTTTGCGTCTCCCCAGCCGGTGCTGCGCTGCAAGCGCCGGTCTCAGCTGTCCCGAGATGGCTCCCCAGTACGTCCACACATGCTTCACTCGCTTCCTTGCAGGCACGAAGAAGGTGACGCGAACGCCATTGCCGACCGGCATGACCCGCCGGCGGGGGATGCGCTCGGAAAAGCCGAGCAAACGCCGGGCCAGCACCAAAGCAGCCGCCTGGTGGACGCTGAGCCCGTATCGTTCCATGAACTTCACCCGGCCAATCACCGAACTGAAGGCCGGGTTGACCTGGCATATCTCCACTCCCTGGCGATTGCCACGGGACAGGAAGTAGGCTTTGACCTTGCCGTAGCTGAAAGACGACAGCATGCGGCTGTACTTGCGGGACTCTCCCTCGAGAACGGCCTTCTTCTGCCGAAAATCCAGCTTCTCGATGACGACGGGCTTCCTGACCTCTTTGGCGTACTCCACCACGCCAGCCACGGCGTCGCCTATGATGGCCTCGGCCTGGTGAGCACTCTTGCCGTAGGTGGCCAGCGGCACGCTGAACGAGTGTACCGAATTGCCCGAGGCATCGGTCTCCGCCACCGCCAGGTGGTCCGCATTCAGGTCCACGCCGATGGCGCCGCGCCGCCGGTCGGTAACCACCGGCACGTCCATCATCCCTGTGGTGACAAACACCCGCCAGCCCTTCTCGTCCCGCTTGAACCGGTAGCTGATGGCCTGGCCCAGACCGGTGGACCGGGCCGCCTTCTCACCCTGCCGACGCCGGCAGGCCCCGTACTCGGCATTGGCTTCCAGCGCAGCCAGCATCTGCTCATGGCCGTAGGCGAACTTGACTCCCTCGATGACCACGTATTTGCCATGCTCATTAGCCAGGCAATCCGGCATCCGGACCCGGAGAGTCAGCGAGCCATCATCGACAACACCGGCCACGCACAGCTGGCAGCCTGCCGTTTCATCCCGGCTGCCCAGCACGAAGAACTCGTCGCTGCGGGCATCCCGCCAGTCCCTGAGCCACTCCTCGCGGCTGGCGTAGCCGTTGGCCTCCAGGTCATGCTGCTTCCGCCAGAGCTTCTTCGACCCGAAGCAAAGGCGCACTCGCCCTTCAGCAATGTCGGCTTCCAAGGCATCCAGCCGTGTCTTCAGATGGGCCAGCCGACGCTTCTTCTGGTGCACCTGGTCCCACCGTTGCTGCCGCTGAACCTTCCCGATCTGCCGCTCCGCCCGGGCAATGCGGCGCCTGAGATCATCAGCGCGCAGCTTCTGCTGCTCCCGGACGGATGCCACCTTGCCTTCCAGGGACACCCGCACCCCGTTGAACATCCGCGCCGGTATCCCGTACCGCCGCAGGTAGGTGCGCTTCAACGAGGCTGCCGGTCTTCCCGCCGCAACAGCAGAGAACAGCTTCCGCTGCACCCGCCCGTACAGCTCGGCGTACGCCGACAGAGCGGCATCCCCGGCTGTCCGGTCACGGCCCTGGTAACCGGAGATACGGGCCTGGTACGTCGCCTGCATCAGATCTCCCGGGCCGCCGCCAGCGCCCGTTTCGCCCGGCGGCGGCCCGACCGACGACCGTAGAGACGGCCCCGGGCCGTCAGGCTGATACGCCCACTAGTAACATCCATAATAATCTATTATACACCACAAGGTCCAACCGTTGGAACCCCAGGCAACCAACCCGCCGTCCAGCCCGCTTTCCATGCCACATGAGACGATTGCGATATCAACACTAAACCAATACCAAGGTGGGATGTGCATTTCGGTGAGGTTGGCGATGACCGAAAAAGACGATTGCGAGATCAAGCAGAGAATAAGAAAATAGATACCAGAAACTTATAACCAAAACTGTTCCAGAGGACCGAGAGCATTCGCATGAACAGGGAAACCTGGGCCGCACCGGATCCGCACGCGGTAGCGATAGCAAGAGCGATGCAGGCCGAAACGGACGGTCTCGTAATATTATTCGGCTCCAGAGCCAAGGGAAACTATGAAACGGCGTCCGACTTGGACGTACTCCTGATAGGCCACACGCGCGGAAAACCACAAGGGGCCGCGCAGGAGTATATGGATAAAAATCCTCCGAAGCTCCATGTCGAAGTAATGGAGATGACCGCAGACCGGTTCGGTCGGGAGAGACTGGCCAACCAGTCAATAGCGAGCAAGGCCTGCCGACACGGAGTGTGGATGAACTACGAAAGATTGAACTACGGGAACTCCTACGAAGATAACTACCCCGAGCATTGGCCGGCGACCAAAGTGCACCTAACCAACAGCTGGGAAAACATGCACCGGCTGGAAGCGCTCATAGCAGAAAGGTCCTGGGACGACAAGATGGTAGGATTCACGGCGCAACAGACCGTAGAGAACGGTCTGAAATCCCTGCTGTCACTCCACCAGGACACGGCCGAATTCCGCCACGACCTACAGGGAATATGGAACCACTACCTGATCCACCACCACGACCCGTGGCGTGAGGACCACCGGGAACTACGGGGAGTGGTAGAAGAGCTGATGGACCACACGTCCTATGAAAACCCCCAAAAGCCCGGGGGAAAGGACTCTTGGCTCACGCTGTACGCCGCAGTGTACCGCTACGGCCAAGAAACCCGCCGGATGCCCGAATGGGAAAGGCAGGAAATGCTGCTAAGAGTCAGGGAAGCCTTTACGACGGTGATGGACCATGTGAATCAGGAAAGCGGCACCAGTGAAGACGATATATTCCCGGGCGGCAAACCTTGGGAGAGGCCACGGTAGAAGAATAGCGAAGCGGGAAAGGAAACAGCCAAAAATCTCTCACCCGGCGACTCAAAGGGTTCAAGTTGCCGATGGCAAACCAGAGACCGTTGTAAAAATGGTTGACTTTGATAACGGGCCCACGTCAGCCAAATCTGAAGACGCGGTCTGGGCCACGCCGCCGCCCCAACAGTTCAAGGCGGCCCCGCCCTGGCCCACGTACGTGTACAGGGTGCCGTCACCGTGATGCCAGGTGTGCCCGTCGCCGTTGAGGGGCGGGAGGCAGGGTCCCGTCGGCCTTCCGGATGTGCCAGCCGGGCTGTCCCTCACCGTTGTTCCCATGACATACCGCGCAGTTGGCCTCGTAAATGGCCCTGCCCTGGGCCAGGGATTCTTCGGACACTCCCCCGGGCTCAGCCCCGCAGGAAACGAGCAGGAATGCAGCCGCCCATGCCAAGACCAGGAGGGGCAGTCGTCTCCCACAGGGCAGTCGGATCCTGGCCGTTCGAGAACAGGGCATCACCGGGTGACTTTAACACTACCGGCAGGGGCTATCCCCAAGAACCAGCGCGCAGGTTCGTCCGGGCCCGTTGCCTCCTCGGCCTTGGACAGGATCAAGCCCGTCATCCAAACCAAGAATCGGGAAAGCAAGCCGCCCCCAAAGACAAAACCAGGCACGACCCTCATCCCCTATGGTGTTGAGCAAGATCAACGCCAGGTAGGGGACATACGGAGCATTACCACCATTTCGGGCCGTTGTAAAAATGGTTGACTTGTATCTTGAATTGGGAGAAAGGAGATTCACCCGGGACGCGGCAGACCGGTGTTGACTGGGTCACCATAGACCGTACTAAAGCGAGGGTCGCCGCATCCACTCCGACAGAACCCGAACGGTTGCCTGGGCCTGCTGAGCCCGCATCTTGCAAGTGAGGGTCCAAGTTGGTTGGAGGTGAGCATGGATGAGGAACTGACATACGTCGGCATCGACGTGGCCAAGGCCCGAGTGGATGTGGCGGTCCGCCCCAGTGGCGACATCTGGAGCATCGATTACGACGAGCCAGGCGTTGCAGGACTGGTGGAGCGGTTGCAAGCCATGGGCCCGGCTGCGGTGGTGCTGGAAGCTACCGGCGGTCTGGAAGTGCCACTGGCATCAGCTCTGGCCGGGGCGGCGCTGCCCGTGGTTGTGGTCAATCCCCGGCAGGTCAGAGACTTCGCCAAAGCTACCGGCCGACTGGCCAAGACCGACGCCTTGGACGCCCAGGTGTTGGCCCATTTCGCCGAGGCGGTGCGTCCGCCGGTGCGACAACTACGGGATGACGATGCCCAGGAACTCAACGCCATGACCACGCGCCGCAACCAGGTGATGACCATGCTGGTGGCGGAGAAGAACCGCCTGAGCCGGGCCATCCCTTCGGTACGTCCCGGCATTCAGGCCCACATCGCCTGGCTGGAACAGGAACTGAAGGACCTGGACGACGGTCTACGACAGTCGCTGCGCCGCAGTCCGGTGTGGCGGGAAAAGGACGACCTGCTGCGTTCGGTTCCTGGGGTGGGGGAACAACTTTCCGTGACCCTCCTGGCGTACCTGCCGGAACTGGGCGCGCTGAACCGAAAGCAGATCGCGGCACTGGTGGGCGTGGCTCCCATGAACCGGGACAGCGGAACCATGCGGGGCCGTCGTGCAGTATCGGGAGGCCGAGCCCGAGTGCGAACGGTCCTTTACATGGGTGCGCTGGTGGCCAGCAGGCGCAATCCCGTGATCCGCGAGTTTTATCAGCGGTTGCTGGCTGCTGGGAAGTCGAAGAAACTCGCCCTTACCGCGTGCATGCGGAAGCTCCTGGTCATACTCAACGGGATGGTCAAGAGCAGGCAGCGCTGGAATCCCGATATCATCGCCTCTTGACTTCCGAGACGGTTGCTTTAGTTACAAACCTATCGTCAGCCTTTCCTGAAGACGCGGTCTGTGCCGCGCCGCCGCCCCAACAGTTCAAGGCGGCTCCGCCCGGGACTCTCACCCGGGAACACCGAACGGGTCCGGATACGGGCCATCCCCACCAGGAACAGTCTGGACCGGATTGGGGCTGCGTCTCCGCCTTCCCAGCCGGTGCTGCGCTGCAAGCGCCGGTCTCAGCTGTCCCGAAACCGCTCCCCAGTACGTCCACACGTGCTTCACACGTTTCCTTGCAGGTACGAAGAAGGTGACGCGAACGCCATTGCCGACGGGACAGACCCGCCGGCGGGGGATGCGCTCGGAACCGCCGAGCAAACGACGGGCCAGCACCAGGGCGGCTGCCTGGTGGACGCTGAGCCCGTAACGCTCCATGAACTTCACCCGGCCGATTACCGAGCTGAAGGCCGGGTTCACTTGGCATACCTCCACTCCTTCCCGGTATCCCCGGGACAGGAAATAAGCCTTGACCTTGCCGTAGCTGAAGCTGGACAACATCCGGCACAGCTTTCTGGACTCACCCTCCAGGACAGCCTTCTTCTGACGGAAGTCCAGCTTCTCGATGACGATGGGCTTGCCGGCCTCACGGGCGTACTCCACCACGCCAGCCACGACGTCGCCTATGATAGCCTCGGCTTGGCGCTGAGACTTGCCATAGGTCACCAGCGGCACCCGCCAGGAGTTGATGCAGTTGCCCGACGCGTCGGTCTCACAGACCGCCAGGTGATCCGCGTTGAGATCCACCCCAATGGCGCCGCCCTGCCGGTCCGTAACAACCGGGACATCAATCAGCCGGGTGGTGGTGAACACCCGCCAGCCCTTCCCGTCCCGCTTGAACCGGTAGCTGATGGCCTGGCCCAGACCGGACCTCCTGGCCAATTTCTCGCCGTGAAGACGCCTGTACTGGGCATAGTCATCGTTGCTCCCCAGGGCAGCCAGAATCTGCTCATGGCCATAGGCGAAGTTCACACCTTCGATGACCAGGTATTTGCCGTGCTCATCAGCCAGGCAGTCCGGCAACCGCAGCCGGAGAGTCAACATTCCGTCGTCGGCCACGCTGGCCACGCACAGCTGGCAGCCCGCCGTCTCATCCCGGCTCCCCAGCACGAAGAACTCGTCGCTGCGGGCATCCCGCCAGTCCCTGACCCACTCCTCGTGGCTGCCGTAGCCGTTGGCCTCCAGGTCACGCTGCTTCCGCCACAGGCGCTTGGACCCGAAGCAAAGGCGCACCCGCCCCTCAGCAATGTCATCTTCCAGCCCAGCCAGCCTGGACTTCAGACTGGCCAGCCGCCGCTTCTTCTGATGAACCTGGTCCCACCGGTCCCGATCAGCGGCAGCAGAGATCTGCGTTTCCGCCCGGACGATCCGGCGCCTGAGATCATCAGAGCGCAGCCGCTGCTGCTCCCGGACGGATGCCACCTTGCCTTCCAGGGACACCCTCACCCCGTTGAACATCCGGGCCGGTATCCCGTACCCCCGCAGGTAGGTGTTCTTCAAAGAGGCTGCCGGTATTCCCGCCGCAACATCGGAGAACAGCTTCCGCTGCACTCGCCCGTACAGATCTCCGTACGCCGACAGCGCGGCATCTCCGGATGCCCGGTCACAGCCCTGGTAATCAGAGATCCGAGTCTGGTACGTGGCCTGCATCAGCCCTCCCGGGCCGCCGCCAGCGCCCGCTCTGCCCGACGGCGCGCCGAACGCCTCCCATACAACCGGGCGCAGAGGGAAGTCATCACCTCGGTGACGTCCTTCACCAAGTCATCCTCCAACTCCCCATCATCCATCACCAGGATCCGGCCTCCTCGGGCCAGCAGGGCCGCCTCCAGGTACTCAAACCCGAACCGGCACAGCCGCTCCCGGTGCTCCACCACGATCGTCCCGACCTTGGGGTCCGCCAGCACCCGGGCCAACTTCCGCCGCTGACCATTCAGCCCGGAACCCACCTCCTTCACCACTGCGGTCGGCTGCAAACCCCGCTCGGTGGCCCACTCGGCCAGCCGTCCGGCCTGCCGGTCCAGGTCGTCCCGCTGGTCCGCCGAGGAAACCCGGGCATACAGCACACAACCAGAGGGAGGCTCATCCGGAACAATCACGTAATACCGCCCGTTGGGGAGCTGCTCTATGTTGAGACCGGCCGGAAGTTTCCCATCCCGGTGCAACCTGGAGGTGGTGGCCTTGTTGAAGCCGTAGAGACGGCCCCAGGCCGTCAGGCTGATGCGCCGACTGGTAACATCCACAATAATCTATTATATACCATCAAGTCCAACCGTTGAAACCCCCATCCCGGTCCTGCCATCAGGCGCTCCCGGGGCAACAGCAGACCACCCGGACATCATTCTGTGAGGACAGGCCGGGCGGTTCCACCAGTTTTACACAACTAATCACACATTAGAAACCCTGAAAAATGCTCACACCATATAGCTTATGGTGTAGGGTAAATCTGGGTCCATGTGCCAATGCCGGCGCTGGACACCGGGTACGCGAGCCAGAGGAAGGGCGCCGCGCTGCCCTGGACCAATAGGCCGCGCCGAACCCGCCGAGAAACCGCCAGACGTCTTTAAGGAGGCAGTGCAGCCATGGGTACTGACGCAGGTTATTCCAAACTGCGCCAGAGGGAGAGGGCGGATGCGACGGCGTCCTGATTCCCCGGCGGGGCAAGGATATCCCCGCAGACCCAGAGGACCAGACCAGGCAACCACGGCCAGGATCAACAACTCCCCCAGTACCATGCCCCCGCTTGGCGCATCTCCTTCGCGAAGGGGGGTGAGGATTGAAACCTCGAGGGAACGCACGAACTGGGCGCTGCTGCCTCGGACGCATCCCCTTCCCGAAGAGTCGGATACCCGGTGTGTCTAGAGCCGGCATCGCAGGGTTGGTCGCGGCCACCTGCATCGGGGCCGCGGGGAGCATCACCCTCTGGGTCTCCGGAGCACGGTCTTGCCAGAGCGTCCCATGAAGGAGATGACTGCGGGATATTCCGCCGAGGAGCTGACATTCATCGCAGGCGCCAACAGGGAACCGGTGGAGGAAATCGCCATGTAACGAACTTCTGGTGGGAACGATGCCTCCCATTAAATTGACTCCCCCTGATTCAACGGGTAATACTGGTGAAACAGCCAAGGGTGCGAGGTAGGACGATGTTGAAGAAGCGGATTGTAGCCTTTTTGCTGGTGGCCTTGATCACTGGTCTGTTCTTGGTGGCCTGTGAAAGCGAGCCGGATACCTACAAAGTCGGGGTCATGGAATCCCTGACCGGTCCTGGTGAGACCTACGGAAACGTGGCGTTGCAGGCCAAGCAGATGGCCGCCGAGGAAATCAACGAAGCGGGCGGCATCGATGGCAAGATGCTCGAGCTCGTGGTCGAAGACTCCAAGTGTGCCGCCCAGGATTCCATTACCGCCTACAACAAGCTGACCGACGTGGATGAAGTGAAGATTATCCTCGGCACGTCATGCAGCGGAGCTATGCTTGGGGCAGCCCCCCTGGCTGAAGAGGACGGGGTGGTGCTGTTCTCGGGCCTGGCGACCAACCCCGACATCGCCGAAGCCGGCGATTACATCTTCCGCACGGCTATGAACGACCTGCAGCTCGGCATCGACACCGGAAACGTGATGTGGGCCGATGGCGTCAAGAACCTCGCCACCATCAACGAGTCCACCGACTATGCCGAGGGTGTCCGCCGGACCACCGTGGACCAGTTCCAAAGGCTGGGAGGAACGGTGGTGGCATCGGAGAATTACAGTTCCGACGTTACTGACTTCCGCACCCAGCTTTCCAAGCTAACCGCTGCGGAACCCGACGCAATTCACATCGCCGCCCAGGCGGAGTTCTCCGGCGGCACCATAGTGAAGCAGCTGCGGGAGTTGGGATACGAAGGCCCCATCTACTCCGAAATCGTGGTGGTGGGCGCCACCGCCCTCGAGATCGCCGGCGAGGCGGCTACTGGCCTGAAGGCCGTAACCGCCGAGCTTGACCCGGCCAACCCCAAGAGCGCCGAGGTCCTGGCCAACTTCAAGTCCAAGTACGATTACATCTCCCTGCCCTGGTACATGGGGTCGGCCTACGACGATGTTTACATCACCGCCGAATGTCTGGAGGAGACTGGGGATGACCAGGACGCCGACGGCTTCCGTGACTGCCTGTACGGCATCACCTGGAGCGGCGCCATCGGCAGCAACTATGGGTTTGACGACAAGGGAGAGGTTGAAGGACTAGCCAACAGCGTCGTTGAGGTCCTCCCTCTTTCCGAGCGCAATGACGAAAACCAGGGCTACAAGGTACTGGGCCCGGCCCCGATAAACTAGGGAATCGCCTCGCCAGGGCCAGCACGGCCGCCACCCTGGTCTGGTCGGACGGGTCCATCATTGCCTAGGCCGAGGCGCTCACGATGCCGCCAATCTGTGGTTCATCTAGGTGGTTCTCTCCATCACCTCAGGAATGAGGACATGGCCGCAGCCCGGGGCCAGGCCATTCCTGGACGAAACGCACCCTGGGAGCCCCCAATGCGGAGGAAGGCAACAACCGTCCCTCCTCTGGAATCTGCCGGGATTTCCAAGGACCTGTATCCAAGCCCTCCTGCAACCACTCCCTCCGGCTGAGGGCTCGGTCGAGCCCACCCTCCAATCCAGGAAGCAACAAGGCACCCCGTCCCCAAAAGACACAACCCGGCACGGCCCTCGTCCCCTATAGTGTTGAGCAAGACCACACATTCTCGTCGGAATCATCGCCGGAATGGCCTGCTGGACCGCCGAAACACAGCTACGCCCCAAGAAGCCACGACGGACGAGAGGCCCGGTGGCTGCCGGGGCCATCTTCACCGGGGCGATGATCCAGATCACCCACTCCGACGTTGGAGTGGCCAGGTTGAGGAGGCAACCAGGAGGATTGAATGATGGAAACCACATGTGCCGCCTTCGTCTGCGCCAAGTGCCAGCACGGGGAGTAGGACACCGATGAGTTCCGAGCCACAGACTGGAACTTCGCCAAGTTCTTGGACGTGCAGAACAAGAAATTCACGACAATCTCCTGCCAATGTTGCGGCCACATGGAGCTCTGCCGGGGCGATACCTCCACGCTGGCCAACGTGCTGGACTTCATCAACGGAGGATAGACCCGGTGGACCGTGACCGCAGTACGGCGGCATTCGGCGGGGCGCGGCCTGATGGCCTGACCCGCGCGTGTTTGCTGGCGGCCCCAGCATTGCCGTGGTACCGGTGGCCTCGGCCATCAGCGACCTGAGCATGGAGGCGGAAGCCACGCAGGACATAGCCCTGTGCGGGGTGTTCAGCGACGCCGACGGCGACGGGCTGACCATCACCGCCGACACGTCGGACTTTGAGGTAGCTGAAGCCATCCTGTTCCAGGGCACGTTGACGGTAATTCCGGTGTCCGACGGGTCGGCGACCATAACCGTGACGGCCCAGGACGCCGACGGCAACGTGGTCAGCGATGAGTTCGAGGTGATGGTGAGGCCGGCCTCATCGGAGGAGGGGCAGTCCGGGTAGCAGCAGCTGAACGCCTCGGCCCAGCCGTGGAGCAGGCTCCTGCGCGGCTCGAATCTCCCCCAAACGCGAAAATGCCGCATACACCGTCGCTCAGGGAAGGCCATTCCCTGAAAGGAGAAGAATAATGCGCTGGCTTCTACTTGGCTTCGTGTTTCTTTTAGTGGCCTGTAGCAGCGAAGGGAATCGGTTGGCGAATACGGAATGGCGACTGGTCGCGCTGGGCGATGCCGACGCTCCCGCCGGGGTGGTGGGCAATGCAACTGCCGAGTTCACCACCGCTACGGATATGACCGGGTGGACGGGCTGCAATTCTTACGCCGCGAGATACAGTGCGCGGGAGTCGGAGCTGCGCCTTGACGACCTGACCTGGACGGAAGCGGGCTGCCCATCCCAGGCGCTATTCCGACAGGAACAACGGATGCAGGACTCGTTGGCGACAGTAGGGCAGTTCGAGGTCTTGGGGGAACAACTCACACTTCATAGCGAAGGTGGGCAGGTGCTGGTCTTCGAGCGGGTTGGGGAGTAGCTCATTGCCCAGTTTTCTGGCTCGGCTTATGGGGATGTTGTCAAATCCTACTTTCAAAGAGAACCAAAAGAGGCGACACACAGGGGCAGGCGGCGTGGCGGTCCCGCCAGGACGTGCCCCTGGTTGGCGTGTTCAGCGAACCCGACGGCGACGCGCTGACCGTAACCGCTGCGTCCTTAAACGATACGCCGGTTGCCGCCTTCGCATTCAGCGACACGTTTACCATAGCCGCGGCGTCGGAAGGAACGGCGACGATTACGGTTGCGTAGGAGGACCCTCGCGGCAACCGGGTCAGCGGCGCCTTCGACGCGACGGTGAGGCCTGCCTTATAAGAGTAGGGGAGGGGGCAATCTAGGCAGGGCTGCGAGGCTCTGACCTATTGCGCGGGGCGTCCGGCTGCGGCTGTACGCCCCGCGTTTGGCTGTGATTCAGCGGTCCTAACAACCGCCGCCAGGCCCGCCACCTCGCCCCCCATTCCGGCGGTCCGGCTGGGCCATTCTTCCTTCTGGTCCGGTCCCCGGTCCTCGTGGAAGCGTCGCGGGCTTCAGTCCCGGTTCGTAATTGTTCGGGCCGAGTTATATAACTAATCACACAAAAGAGACTCTCACAAGTACCCACATCATACAGAATATGGTGTAGAGTTTTCCTGAGGTTCTGCGCCAATGCCAGCGCGAGACACCGGGTGTGCGAGCCGGGGGGAGGGCAGTGCCAACCCTGCCGGGAAAGCGCGGCCGTCCGCTAGGCATATCAGCCTGACGGCTCGGGGCCGTCTCTACGGTCGTAGGTCGGCCCGCGGCCGGGCGGAGCGGGCGCTGGCGGCGGTCCCGGGGGGCTGATGCAGGCCACGTACCAGACTCGGATCTCTGATTACCAGGGCTGTGACCGGGAGTCAGGAGATGCCGCGCTGTCGGCATATGCCGGGCTGTACGGACGGGTGCAGCGGAAGCTGTTCTCTGCTGTTGCGGCGGGAAGACCGGCAGCCTCGTTGAAGAACACCTACCTGCGGAGGTTCCGGGTACCGGCGCGGATGTTCAACGGGGTGCGGGTTTCCCTGGAAGGCAAGGTGGCATCCGTCCGGGAGCAGCAGAAGCTGCGCGCTGATGATCTCAGGCGCCGCATTGCCCGGGCCGAGCGGCAGATCGGGAAGGTTCAGCGGCAGGGACGGCGGGACCAGGTCCACCAGAAGAAGCGGCGTCTGGCGCACCTGAGGTCCAGGCTGGCTGCACTGGAAGCCGACATTGCTGAGGGGCGGGTGCGGATCTGCTTCGGGTCGAAGAAGCTCTGGCGGAAGCAGCATGACCTGGAGGCCAACGGGTACGCCAGCCACGAGGAGTGGCTCCGGGAGTGGCGGGAAGCCCGCAGCGATGAGTTCTTCGTTCTGGGCAGCCGGGACGAGACGGCGGGCTGCCAGCTGTGCGTGGCCGGTGTTGCCGATGATGGTTCGCTGACTCTCAGGGTCCGGATGCCGGATTGCCTGGCTGATGAGCATGGCAAATACGTGGTCATCGAGGGAGTCAAGCTCGCCTATGGCCATGAGCAGATTCTGGCTGCCCTGCAGAGCAACGATGAATACGTGGCATACCGGCGGGAGCATGGCGAGAAGGCTGCTCGTGCCACCGGTCTGGGCCAGGCGATCAGCCACCGCTTCAAGCGGGATGGGAAGGGCTGGCGGGTGTTTGTCACCACAGGGATGATGGACGTGCCCGTGGTCACCGACCGGCGGCGCGGCGCCATCGGCGTGGACCTGAACGCGGACCACCTGGCGGTCTGCGAGACCAACGCGTCGGGCAATTCAGTGCACTCGTTTAGTGTGCCGCTGGTCACCTATGGCAAGAGTGCTCACCAGGCCGAGGCCCTCATCGGTGACGCCGTCGCTCGAGTTGTCGGGTACGCCCGTGAGGCGGGCAAGCCCACCGTGATTGAGCGGCTGGACTTCCGTCAGAAGAAGGCCGTTCTCGATGGTGAGAGCCGCCGGTACAGCCGCATGCTGTCCAGCTTCAGCTACGGCAAGGTCAAGGCTTATTTCCTGTCCCGGGGTTACCGGGAGGGAGTGGAGGTGCACCAGGTCAACCCGGCCTTTTCATCGGTGATTGGCCGGGTGAAGTTCATGGAACGATACGGGCTCAGCGTCCACCAGGCGGCAGCCCTGGTGCTGGCCCGGCGTTTACTCGGCGGTTCCGAGCGCATCCCCCGCCGGCGGGTCATGCCGGTCGGCAATGGCGTCCACGTCGCCTTCTTCGTACCTGCAAGGAAGCGAGTGAAGCACGTGTGGACGTACTGGGGAGCGGTTTCGGGACAGCTGAGACCGGCGTTTGCAGCGCAGCACCGGCTGGGGAGACGCCAACCCAATCCGGTCCGGGCTGTCCCTGGTGGGGGATGGCCCGGTCCTGGACCCGTTCGGTGTTCCCGGGTGAGAGTCCCGGGCGGAGCCGCTTTGAACTGTTGGGGCGGCGGCGCGGCACGGACCGCGTCTTCAGATTTGGCTGACGGAGGTCATGTTACCAAAGTCAACCATTTTTACACCGGTTGAGGTTGCCCCCATGGAAGAGGTCCATACTGAGGTGAGCCTCCAGGGAACAGGCAGAGTGGACGTCGCTTGCAACAGCAAGGCCAATGCCTGGTCACAAGCGTTCACCGAGGTGAAATCCCCCACGACCCCACCAGAAACCAAACTAGCCGGTTGATTTCTGGTGAGAACCCATCGGGACGCACAGCTTGAACCCCGCTGTCCGTACCACAACCAGAGGACGGGGTTGCTATGAGACTTCCAGCAACAAGACCAATCGACGATCCCGGGGCCCTGTGGTCCCTCCAGTGGGACCTGATGGCGGAGGCCGTCACAATGCTGGGAGCCCGGGATGAGGCCAAGAAAATCTTCCAACCCCAGTTCACGGACGGCCCTCCCGGCCTGCGAAACACTCCCGGCCTGGATGGAGCTTACGTGGAACTGAGCCCCGCCGGGCGGTTCTATTGGCCCACCGTCGTGTTCGAAATGGCCCACGAGACGGTGCACCTCCTCAATCCGGTGGTCGGAAGCACCAACAACCTGGAGGAAGGCGTTGCCGTCGCGTTTTCCCTTCACATCCAACCGCGGTACGGAATCAGCATCCCCGTGTCGGAACAACCCTATCTTGCCGCGCTGGCCTTGGCTGGGCATCTCCCCGGGGGCGCTTTGGCTGCCGGCAAGCTCGTCCGGCGGAGAGTCGGGTCCCTGGGCTCGGCGAGGAAGGAGGATTTGGCTGACCTGTTTCCTGGAGTCGAATCACTGGTTCTGGAAAAGCTTGCTGCCGGGTTCTCCGAACAGGAAACCTGAGCGCCGCGACCCCACCGCCTAGGCGAAGCTAAAACCCTGCATACTGGTTCATTGACGGCACCGGCAACGATGCTGGTCGGGTGACCAACCCTGCCCCTGTTTTCCGGATACAGGTTTAAGGTAGACCTGTCCCGTCGATCTCGGCGGTTTTCCCGTTCCACCCATCTGTGAGTCGTCCATCTGGACAGCACATCGAAGGAGTGTTAGTAGCAATTACAAAAACGGCGAAAGTGATGTCGTTGTCCAGAGAAAATGCCCGTTGGTGTGGTGCTGAGTTTGTGACCGGGTAATCCGTCTGGGAGTCCGGTTAATGGGCGGAGCCGGTGTCCCGCGTCAACTACTTTTGCCTATTCCCATTGCCTCATTGAGAAATGTTACCGAAAAATCAGCCCTTGAGGCCGTCCATTGATAAGTCTAATTCCGACAGGTCGCATGTATCCCGAGCAACCTCTGCAGACCCCGCGTAGACCAGCTTGCTGGCCATGATGCCTCGCCATTTCTGCACTCTCCGTTGCAACGTCCGCAGGTGAGCACGGCTGAAACGCTCCGGCTCAGCTTCCTGCAACCGCTCGAGCAGCACCACAGCGCTGGCGTCCGGGTCTTCCTCCAACCAGCCCAGCACCTTGCACCATACCCCCTCGAATGGGTCCTTCCGCGTCCGCCATGTACGCGGCGCTCTCACTCTCTGTTTCTGGCCGGCATTCTCTTGCTCTTCCAGCCACCGGTCGGGTAGCCGGGCCAGAAAGCGCTCCAAGCTCTCGACGCGAGGATTCGACCCGAGTTCAGGGGATACTATGGATGCTAGGGCCGACTGGGCTTCCCTAATGGTGTGGAGCAACGCCACTGGGTCTAATGTTGCTCTGCGTTCAGCCAGGGCTGTTTTCGCACCGGCGCTGACCGCCTCGTGGCTGATCACCCGGTCGCACGGCGTAAAGGGCGGACTGTAGCGCTTGACTACGGTTGAGCCGTTGCGGGTCTTCTCGATCAGCTTGAATGAAGGTTGGAAGTAGTTCACGTACAGCCGCAGCGCCCGGTGCAGGTGGGCTATGGTCTGTCCAGCCACCTGGCCCGAGTAACGCTCATGGCCCAGGAATCGGCGGATCACAGCTCCGTTCTTCTGCTCGATCCAAGCCTGATCGTTCTTCCGGTAGGCCCGGGAACGGGTAAACTCAATGCCCCCGGCGGAGCAGTAACCGGTCAGGGTGTCGTTGATGAACACGCTGTCGTTGTCGGAGTCGATGCCACGAACGGGAAAGGGTAGCTGCGCCGCGATGGCCTCCAGTCCTGCCACCACCAGAGACTGCTCTCTGGCCAGCAGCGGCACCGCCTCGGTCCAGCCGGTGCACACGTCAGTGGCCACCAGGCTGTACACGAAGGAACCGCCCATGTTGTCCCCGCAGTGGGCCACCAGATCAATCTCCAGGAAACCCGGTGGAGGCTTATTCCAGTCGGCGAAGGTGCGAACCGGAATATGTCGGCCGCGGTCCAGATTGCGCCGCCGTTTGCGCCGGCTGGACACCCTGGACTTCACTGGTTTCAGCAACTGGTCCAGAGTGGCGGCACTGGCGCTCAACAGACGCGATCTCACTTCAAGGTCCATATCCAGGTGGCCGTGTCGCTCCATGGAGTCCACCAGGTGGGGCAGCGCCGCCTTCAGGCGTTTGCCGCAGATGCGGTCGGACGCTTCCCAGATCAGGATCGCCGCCTCCCGGACCGCGTCGTCATAGATGCGCCGACCCCGGCGTACGCTGATTCTATCGCCGTCCTCCCCGGACTGGGCCAACAACCTGATGGCATGCTTGCGGTGATGGCCGGTGGCCGTGATGAACTCGTCGAGAATCCGGGTTTTGTCCCTCTTTGAGGATCCCCGGTACCGCTCCCGGATTGCCGCCAGCAGCTCCTGTTTTGCCATCCTGCTCATGCCTCCGGCCACGCCAATGCCTCCGATTTTTCGGTAGCATTTTATTTGCGGCAATTACTTTCTGAGAGTAACGTTTTTGTTGAGGCAATGCGCACTTGCGCACCCTGGAACGGTAGTTGACGTATTCCGGCAGAGGGGCTGGGGGCAGGGGCCCTAGGCAAGCCATTTCCTGCTCCAGCTTCCCCCTCACCAGGCGATTGCGCTTGGCGACCATCTCCTGGACGAATTGGGCGTAGTCGTCGTCGGTGTGGAAATCACGGCTGCCGCGGAGGATGAGAGCCTGGTCTACGGCGTCCTTCAAGCGGTAGTGGGCGTGCTCGGCGACGCCGTTTTCGTGGCTCTTGCCCCGATTGATGCGGGTGGAGCGGAGACCGTAGTGATCCAGCAGGGCGGCGTAATTGTCGTTTAGCGCCCTGGCTCGGCTGCGCCGTATCTCGTGGGTGAGGGCGGCGGCATTGTCCGAGCGCACCACCTCCGGGACGCCGCCCAGGGTCCAGAGGGCATTCTGCAATCCCTGTTGCAACGCCAGGAAGGTCTCGCCGGCGGCCACCTCGGCGTAGCGCCAGCCCGAGTGGCTGAGGATCAGCTGAAACAACAGGTGGGGATAGGGCTGACCGGCGATGGTCACCCCCAGGGCGCTGCCATGGGTGAAGTCGATCTGGGCTTCCCGACCCGGCGGATGCTCCTGGGGGAAATACACCTCCTGATCGGGACCATTGAGTGCCCGCCAGTCCTGTAATCGTCGTTGCAGCGTCCTGAGCTGAGACGCACTGAACCGGCCGGGATGCTGCTCCTCCAGCCACTCGATAATTGTCGTTGCCTTCAGCCGGCCCGTGGGGTCGCCCTGCAGCAGGGGCTCAATCTCTTCTTCCCAAACCCCATCGAAGGGGTCGGGCCGGGTGCGCCACCAGCGCTCCTGTTTCGTCTCCGACGGCAACGGGCCACTCTGCCATTTGCGCGCCGAACGCACGCTCATTCCGGCCATGGCCGCCGCCGTTTCCTGGGTCTTTCCTTCCATAAGTTTCTGCCTCAACAGTCTGACTTGTCGGTCTTTGATCAAAATCCAGCACGGAGGTGCCGGATGGTTTTACCCAATCCTGACCGGCAAAAATAGTCGACGTCAGCGGCATTCCTTATTGTCGTTAATCACCCGGCAAGTCGACGTACTTCCTGACCGTGTTTTCGGTGAAACGCAGGCTGGGCCAGATGTTCCGCCGGACGTACTTCACCCCGCTTTCCACTTTTCCCTTGGTCTGGGCCCGGTAGGGACGGCACAGCCGGATGTCAAAGCCCACCCGCCGGGCGAAGTCCAGCATCCGGAGGTTCCACTCCACTTGGCCGTCCTCGTCCTTGCCCAGGGTGACCACCTTGGCGTTGTCGTAGAGGCAGCGCCGGGGCACGCCCCCCAGGTACTCGAAGGCGTTGACGTGGCACTGGATGCAGGCGGCGGTGTCCGCCCGGCGCACCAGTTCCACGTAGCAGGCCCGGGACCAGCCCATGGTCATCACGAAGACCCAGATCCGGTGCCTCTTCCCGTCAGCGCCGACGTACCCCAGGCTGCCCCAGTCCACCTGTGCCTGTTCCCCCGGGGCCGTCTCAAAGCGCATCGTCGCCTCGGGCTGACGGGGCCGGCGCCGGTGCTGCACATAGTTCGTCAGCGTGGCGTAGCACCCGTCGTAGCCCAGGGCCCGCAACTCCCGCAGCAACACCACGCAGTTCTCCAGTCCCTCTTCCATCCGGCGATCAATGTGCTCGGTGTATGCGTCCAGCTTCGAGCCTCGCGGCAGTCGCGGTTTGGGGCGCATCGCCTCCGGGGAATTCAGGTACTTCAGCACTGTGTTCCGGGCCAGGCCCAACTCCCGGGCAATGGCCCGAGCGGAATGACCCTGCCCCTTCATCTCGTATATCTCTTTCACTTGTCCACCTCTCAGCAAGTCTGGCAGGCACCTCCACGATTGCTCCGTGGATGATGCTCACCGGGTCAAGGTGGCTCAATTCCAACTTAGAGATTTTGTCATTGCTCTACGATAATGACCGCTTGAACTGCTCAGGGAAAATGTCCGCCTATGAAGGACGTGACATTGAACCAGAGAGAGCAAGCCAGACTCCAAGTACTCAACAGTGTGATGGAGTATCAACTACCCAGGTCTCAGGCGGCCGAACTTCTCGGGATCAGTGAACGCCAACTCCGGCGAGTCCTGGCGGCCTACCGGAGGGACGGGGCCGCCGCACTGACCCACGGCAACCGAGGCCGCCAGCCTCGCAACACCATTCCCGAAGAGGTCGCCTCCGCCGTGGTCATCCTGGCCAGCGAGAAATACGCCGGCTTCAACCACAGCCACCTGGCCGAGGTGCTGGCGGAACGGGAGGACATTCACCTGAGCCGCCAGACGGTAAGCCGCCTCCTCAACCGCCACGGCCTGCCCAGCGCCAGACGGCACCGTCCACCCAAACACCGGGTACGGCGTGAGCGGATGCCCCAGGAGGGTATGCTTTTGCAGATCGACGGCAGCCACCATGCCTGGCTGGAGGAGCGGGGACCCCGGTTCGTTCTGCTGCTGGCCGTGGATGATGCCACCGGTACGGTCGCCAACGCCGTCTTCCAGCCTGGGGAGGACACCCGGGGCTACTTCCAACTGATGGAAGGGGTCATCCGTCGCTATGGGCTCCCCCTGGCCCTCTATGGCGACCGGCACGGGGTCTTCAAGTTTGCCGGAAAGCCCCGCCATATCCAGCCGCCGGTGGAAGCCACCCACTTCAGCCGAGCCATGCAGAAACTGGGCATTGAGCAGGTCTTCGCCCGTTCTCCCCAGGCCAAGGGCCGGGTAGAGCGCATGGCAGGCACCTTACAGGACCGGCTGGTCAGCGAACTAAGGCTGGCGGGCGCCGCCACCATCGACCAGGCCAACGCCGTGCTGCAGGACTTTCTGCCCCGGTTCAACCAGCAGTTCCGCGTCCCAGCCCATCAGGCCCAAGTAGCCTACCGCTCCTTGGACTCATCCCTGTCCCTGGAACGAGTCCTCTGCTTCAAGCACACCCGCCAGGTGGCCAGGGACAACACCGTCAAGTTCCAGTGGCGTACCCTGCAGTTGCTGCCCAGTGAGGAACGGCCCAGCTATGCCGGCGTCAAGGTGGAGGTCCTGGAGCAAAGCAATGGCCAGCTCATGGTCCAGCACAATGGGGAAGTGATCGCCCACCGGGAAGCTCCGCCCAGGCCCGGGGCCTTGAGAGCTTCCAACGGCGCGCTGGCGCCCACCCCGGAGATGGCCCAGGTGGTCAGGAACCTGGCACGGCACGGCCTCACCAGATTGCAACTCCAGCGCCTGGCCACCCTGGAAGCTGCTGTCCCCCAGCGCCAGGAGGACGCTGAACCCCGCAGGCCCGACGCTCCACCGCCCCGGGAGGCTACCCCGCGCAAGCAGGCCCTTTGGAAAGCCGTTCACACGCCAGGCTTCAGGGTGTCTCCCTACGGGGCATCGCCAGGGACCTGGGTATTTCCCGAAACACGGTCAGGAAGTACGTGGAACTGCCAGCTCCGCCCGTCAACCGGACTGCCAGACGGGCCGCTTACCTATCCACTCAGGACAAGACTAATGGACATTTTCCCTGAGCGCTTAACCGGACCTTTTCGCTGGACATCAACAGAGATTTTGGCTCACTTTAAAGTTAGAGATGACAGCCGCCCCGCTCCCGGGCCTCATCCGCCGGTCAGCCACGCCGGGGATGGGGCAGGCCCCCACCGTGACTCCCGGTTCAGTGCCTCCCGTGAAGGCCGCCAGGCCGGCACCCGAGGTGATACCGCTTGGCAGCCCCAGCGCCGGCCCATCCTCCAGGCCCCCGCCGGTTCCGCCGTCATCATCCCTGGTAACCGCCGCCATCGTGGCAGGCCCTCATTCCGTTCCCGTCTACGACTGCAGGGACTGGAAGCATCGGTCTGGCCGGGCCCAAAATTGCCAGGACACCCGGGCCCCGGCAACGGCCCGGTCCGCGAGTCCCTGGGCGGAGCCGGGGCGTTCCAGGGATGGCCCCAGGTCCAGGGGTTGGTACAGTGAGGGAGTGTAACTGACGGGTGACCAACGTGTCTGAACTGGAAAAACCCTCCACCAACCGGGAGGAACGATCCTCCCAAGACTACCCTCAGCGCCCTCACCCCAAGGGACAGGGAGTGAGGCCCGAGGTCATGGCCCACTACCGGGCCAGCCTGGAGGAGAACCGCCTCCTCGCGGAGCTCCTGGCCCAATGAGCAGCAGCAACTTCCTCACCCGGGATGAGGTGGTCGCCATCCACGACGACCTCATCATCCAGTTCGGCGGCCCCCATGGGCTGCGGGACCTGGCGGCCCTGGAGTCCGCCGTCCTCCGGCCCCAAACCGGGTACTACGACGATGTCATCGACGAGGCGGCGGCCCTGATGGAGAGCCTCACCATGAACCATCCCTTCATAGATGGGAACAAGAGGACGGGATTCTTCACGGCTGCTACCTTCCTGCGCTTGAACGGTCTCCGGATCGAGTGCGACACCGGGGAGACTCACCGGCACCTTATGCGCCTGTTCGATGACCACGCCTTCCGCCGGCCTCAGCTCCAGTCGTGGCTCGGGGAGTACGTCTCCCCGCTGGAACTCCAGCCAGGCCGTTCGGAAACGGAGGACCCTGAGAGGGACTGAGCTTCGGGTCCGTCCGACTGAATCGACGACGCCCAACACCTGGCGTGGGTGAGGCCCCATGAAAAGGACGATAGTCCCGGCGGAGCGAGCATACTGACGAACCTGGCACTGGCCGGAGCCGTGGCGATGACATCGCTCCAGCGGCCTTCGCCAGGCCGATCATTTGCAGCATGGCCGACTGTCAACCCCATCGGGAAGCGGGTATTCCCGAGGTGTGTTGGTATTAGATCAGGCCCAAGCGTAAGCAGACCAAGGCGATGGAGTCCCGCAGCAGGGTCACACTCTTGCTGTATCCCTTGGTTCTCCGATGCAGACGGTTGAGCTTGTCCCGCAACACCGAGTGCAATCCCTCATTTCTATTGGCTTCCAAGCCTTTGCCCACCACATGCCGGTTGTGGGGCAACCACTCATATACCCGGTAGCCATCGCTGACATACCGCTGGGCCTCGGGCAACCGGTCGTACAACTTCAGGAAGGTGGCTTCGCTGCGGTCTCCCACCTCAAAGTCCACCCAGCGCCGACCGTCCCCTTCCTCCACTACCGCCGTCCAGACCCACACCTCCCGCCGCTGCTCTCCCCGCCGCGTCCCCACATAGCTCCACATCTCATCCAGGGATATGGCCCCGGCTGGTCCCAGCGGGCGGGCGCCCGTCCGCTGGGCCACCAGGAGCCGCAACAACTCCCAGGCCCACTGGGCTTTTTTTGACCCAGGAATAGACGGTTCCCGACTTCACCCCCAACACTCGCCCAATGGCCTCCATGCTGCTGCCCTCGGTGTACAGGTCCACCGCCAGCTTCCTGACCACCTCCGGCTGGTGGGGATGCTCCGTCCCTGGGGTGAAATGGTAGAGACATTGACCGCAACGGTAGGTCTGCTTGCCCCGAGAACGCCCGTACTTGGGCAGCCAGTTGGACCCGCAACGGGGACACTGCTGGTCTTTCCGATATACCCTTGGTCGCGCCATCACCGCACCTCCCTATCCCTTCCTGTCCCTCTCTTTCACTATTTTAGCCCATTACCAACACACGCCGGGAATACCGGGAAGCGGAGACATCCCCGGTGCCCACGGCGCCGCCACCGATGGCATTCCCGACGAACGGGGCCGTGCTCAAGGTGTCCGAAAGCGTACGGAGCAATCCGGACTCAGAGCCATGACTTCCCAGGGATCATCATCCCCCGGGGCCAGTTCTCAACCAGCCTCCGCATCCGAATATCCTCCACTCACCCCGGATCGCCAGGAATTCTGAGGCAACCACCCAGACCAGCCCGCCTCTTCCGGTGCCTCGGGAATGTCCAGGGCCTCGCAAAGCGAGTTGCTCAATGCATACCGTGCTTCGTGCCCCAGGGTCCAGGAACCGCCGCGCCGGCGGAGGTTGTTGGTGACGACCTGCATCCGGCGGTGCTCGGGCAGCAGGGACATAACGTCGGCGATGAACGCTGAATCCATTGGGATGGGGGTAAGGGACCGCTCCAGCAGGGCAGGGATCCGGTCGTTGAGGGCTTCGGAATCGAAGTCGAAAGCCGCACAGGCTGCGGCGAGGACGTCGGGTACCAGCGAGGTCACCAAGCAGAACCGGACCCACTGCTCGTAGTGGACCCGTTCCTCGTGGGCATCCGAGGTCCGCTCCGCGATGTCCAGGCGGCCAAGAAAACGGTCGATGCTCTCCCGCAGGAACCCGGCGAGGCGGTCGCATTCCTTGTTGTCGTGAAACTGTTCCTGTTCCGGCATGGCACTTTCCTCCTCGCCGGGATTGAATCACACCAGGCCTGGGGGAGGCAACGGCGAACTGTCAGTAAACCGGAGTGGCGGTGGTGGGGGTGCTATGATTGTCCCCGCTTGCCCTGGAGCACCGCGCCGTCTACGGGGAGCTGGTCCACGTCCCAGCCGTGGCACGGCGGAAAGATCGTCATCCTGGCCAGGAACGATCCCCCAAAGGCCTGCCTGCGGTGCGGAGCCCCTGCTACCTGGAGGGCGGCCCCGGAGTACGACGAGTTTGAGGAGTGCGACGACGAGCTCTACGACGAAGAGGGAGTCCTGTCCCTCGACGACCTGGACCCCGTCACCTTCTGCGAAGAGTGCGCGCCGGGAGCCGGAGAGTTGGTTCCGTTGCCCAACTCTCCCCGGGTGGGCGTGAACTGCTACGACAATGTCCACTCCTGGGGGAGTTGGCCCCTGGCGGGTTCCGATGACGATGAGTGGTAGATCGCCGCATCCGCCGGAGTTGGCGGTTTCCAGGCCTCGGACAAGGGTATGGGTATGAGAGAAACCACGCCGGCAACGAAAGATGCTGGGCCCGGACGGGCACCGTGAGTGGGGATGGTTGTCAGGGAGAGAAGCCGGATCCTCCACGTCATATCAGGGAACCCCGAATGCAGGTGACGATTGCCGGGCTTCTGGTCTGCATGCCCCTAGCAGTAGAGTTGGTATCCGCGCCAGACGAAGCTTTCCGGGTGGGCAGCATCGGCGGAGGTCTCACGGCCACCGCGGGCAACATCCTGTCCAAGGGTCTTTCTGCCGACGTACTTCTTCCAGATGGGAAAAGCTGGGGAACTCATCCTGAGAGAAATGGCAGAGCATGCCCAGCGGAGTAGAATCGTCAAGCGCGAAGACCCGTGAGGGAACATGAGCAGCCACGAATCAATCTATTCCCTGGAGCCCACCGTCTTCCACTCGATGCGGGAGGCCCAGGAGGTCACCGACGCCCTGGAGGAGGAGCTGGCGGTCCGTAGCCTGGGTGCCACCAACATCCAGGCCGAGTTGGTCGAGATATTCAGCGAGCTGGTCAACAACGCCGCGGAGCACGGGATGAGCGAGGATGGCGCCCACGCCCATGTGCGGTTTATGCCCCACCGGAGGCGCAGCGCCTACGACGCGGTGATTGTGGACTCCGGCGCCGGCATCCTCGCCACCCTCACGCAAAACCCAAGCCTTCCCCGGGTGCAAACCGACGCCCAGGCCATCGCGCTAACACTCAGAGTCGGCAATTGAAATTTCTCCTGAACAGTTGAACGTACCATCTTCCTAAACGACGACAGAGATCCCGGGTCAATACTGCGCCGACATCGGCATCCAGACCGCAAACAACCGGAACAGGCTGAATGACGTCAGAACAGCCCTGGGCGGGCCGGCCAGGAGCCCCCTTCGGGATCCGGAGATCGAATGACCCAACGAAAGGGACAATGATGGAACAGGAATCTGGACAGCAGCGGACCGGCAAGTCATGGCTGGCCCGGCACCGGATTGCGGTGGCAGCCGGCACCGGCGTCAGCGTCATTGCAGCAGGCACATTCGCCCTGATGGGGCTGGCGGCCTTCAAGGCGGGGACCCCCGACGTGGGCGTTGGGTGCCTCGTGATCGCCGCGGTGGCGCCGGTAGCCATCATGGTGGTGGCAATGCGTTACTGGACGGACTGAGGAGGAACGTTGACGGAACATCAGCATGAGCATGATCACCGCGGCCAGCGCTGCTGCTTCCGCGGTGTTTTTCATCTGGAGGCGGGGCTGATCTACGCCGTAACCGGCGCGGGCTGCTTCATCGCCCTGCCCGTGGCCTTCGCCATGAAGGGCAGCACGGAGCCGTCAGCAGGGGGCACGGAAGTCCACGGTTTCAACCGAAGGGCGGGGTGGAATATATCCAAGCCGGCCTCTTGAGGCCGCGGTACCCCCAGCGCTCGGCGGTGAAGACCCGAACCCCGCTGGTAGAATGAGAGAGCAACGCCAACCAGCGAAAGGGAGCAAGGATGGAAAGAGGGAACGGCAACCCAACCAACCCCCCGCAGGACTGGCTGAGTCGGAAAAGGGACTGGATTGGGGCCGGGATCCTCATCGGCCTGATGGCAGGAGTGCCACTATCCCTGATGGGAATCGCCGCCTTCAGGGCCCAGGAGGAGCTAGTCGGAGCCGGCTACCTCCTGATGGCAGCCGCCTTCGGGATCGGATCCCCAGTCGTCACCTTCAGGACGCGGCCCAAGTGACCGAGGTACTGGAAGGAGAGCTTGAATCAAGGAAAGCAACAGGACTGAACCAGACCTGGCAATGATCACTGCAGGGGCCGTGAGCCGTCAAAAACAGTGCCGGCAATTCCACGATCCCGACCAGAGAGAGGGCAGGGTTCCAACCGGGGGGAAGGAGAACACAAAATGGCGAAACAGCCGCTCAGGAAAAAGAGAACGGGATGGGTCGCGGACGGGATCCGGTGGGCCATCGCAGCCGCCCTCCTGGGAATGATCCTGGACGGCGCCAACGTGGCCATAGCCACCAAGGCGGACACCGGGGCGCTCAGAGCCACGTACACCGGGCTGGCGGTCACCTCGGTCCTGGTGCCGGCCGCCGTCATGTTCGGGGTCTCATTCCTCGACCGGAGGTGGTCCGATGAACGGAGATGAGGAACGCTGGGACCGGGTCTGCTTCGCCGCAATGGGCGCGGAGCGGGTGAGAGAATTGCACCGGGAACGAATCAGGGAACCACAGGAACAACCCAACCGGGGGCGGAAATGAACGAGTATGAAATGGCGCTGGACCTGGCCCGGCGGGTCCACGGACTAGCGGGCGCCACCCAGACCTTCCTGTTCGGGTCGAGGGCCCGGGGCGACCACCGCCCGGACTCGGACGTGGATGTGGCCATCATCCTCGATTCCGCGCCAGCCGATGAAGCCCTCGAAGCCGTGAGATCGGAGGCACGCCATCTCCAGAGAGAGCGGCTTCCCGAGGCATCGGGGATCGACGTTTTCTGCCTGACGCTGGAGGGGTTCTGCAAGGGCCTGGGCCTGCGGAACAACATGGCCAACACGATAGCCAGGGAGGGGAAGGCCGTCATGGCTGGAGAGGAATACAGGTTCGATTACCGGGAGGAGGAAATCGACTGGCAGGATGTCGAAGACCGAATGCGGGACGCCGTCGGTGCAGCCACCGACCTGAACCTCTTGGAAGAATCAGGATACGTCGAGAGGATGACAGACAAAACCGTGGGCAGGATGGGGCAAACCGCGCTGGAAAACGCCTACAAGGCGCTGCTGGGGGCCAACGGGTCGGAGTACCCGACCAGCGGCCGGGACGGACACAACCTGGGAATGTTGGTGAACCAGATCCGGGAGGACCTGCGGTGGTCGGAGAACGAGGCAGTACCCGGGGAACAGCACCGGTACCTGACGGTCTTCGGGGGTGCAGCGGTCTACGCCCACGAGCACCCGCCGCTGGACAAGGAGCGGATCGCGCAAGATGTCCCGGAAGCTGTTCGGGCCATCCAGCGGATGGTGGACGAGATCATGAATCCCTGACGGTCGGGGCCATCGGAAACCCGGGCAAAGATGCCGCAGAAGAAACGCTGCGGCATTTTCACGTCTCAGGGGAAAAAGGGGCCGCGTTCCCGGTTGGGAGCCCAGATCGCGGTATGGCTGGCCGTGAGGGTCATCTGGGAGGGCGGCCAGCCCGTGAGGCGAAAGTAGGCCCGCACTCCCGGTCCACCAACCGCTGGACGTACCAGATCATCCCGGTGCCCCAGCCGGGAATGAGGACGGCGGCGGCCGCGAAGAAGACGCCGTAGCCAGCGTCGCCCTGCTGGAAGGCGGCCGCCGCGCCCACCGCCAGCCAGCCGGACACGGAGAGGCAGCCCGGGGTCGTGAGGACGACGGGGACCCAGCGCTCGCCCCGGATGAGGAAACGCTCCATGGCGTCTCCTCATCCGGGGCGAGCATAGCACGGGCCGGGGCCGCCCCGTTGCGGCGTTGGGGCCGCGGTGGGAACCAGAAAGCAGGAGGCGGGGCGATGCCCAACGACACGATGATGGAGTTCCGCATCAGGACTAAGGCGGACCTGGCGGACTTCGCGGACCGGTCGCTGGAGGTCCACGAGCAGAGCTTCCACCGGATATACTCGACGCCGGACGGCCGGACCCTGGACCGGCAGGACTTTCTGACGGATCTCCTGGGAGTGGTCCGGTGCGGAGACGGGCCGGTGCTGGACCTCCAGTACCGGGCGGGAATGCCGCTGGAGATGCTCGGCGAGATGCTGGGAGAAGAGAGATGAACGAGCAGGAGACGCCGTACGCCCTTGATCTCACGGCGTTCCGGTCGATGCGGGAGGCCCAGGAGTTGGCCGTCAACCTTGAAGAGAACCTTCACAAACGGAACATGGGGGCCGCCAACGTCCGCCCTGAGCTGGTGGAAATCTTTTCCGAGATCGTGAACAACGCCGCGGAACACGGGATGAGCGAAGACGGAGCCCTCGCCCACGTCAGCTTCATGCCCCACCGGAGGGGCAGCGCATACGACGCGGTGATCGTGGACTCCGGCTCGGGAATCCGGGCCACCCTGATGCAAAACCCGAACCTCCCCCGGGTGCAAACCGACGCCCAGGCCATCAGCCTCGCAACACAGGAATTGGTCTCGGGGACCGGCAACCCCACCAGGGGCATCGGGCTCTGGATGACGGTGACGGAGATGCGGAAGCCGGGGAGAAAGCTCTGGCTGCACTCGGGGTCGGGGCTGCTGACCATGTACGGTGAGGCCGAGCCGGAGTTCCGGGAAACGGAGCACCGGCAGGGGGTGATGGTCCGGCTGACGGTGCCGTGCTGAGCCCGTGCCGAAGGACAGAGCAGGGAGACGAACCCGAAAGCCCAGGTCCCTGGACCAGGCGACGGAAACCGCCGCCCAGCCCTGGGTTTTGGGAATCACCCTGACTCAGCAGAAGTGCGGATTATGGGAACCCCGGTGGACCGTGTACAGCCTGTCCCTCAGCTCGGCAGGTACGCACCCCTGCTCCGGGTCCAACTCCAGGCGGTTCAGGTCCGGCAGGTCCCACACTTCCCGGGGCACCTCCCCGGTGAGTTGGTTGTAGGATAGGGACAGGGACTGCAACTTGGTCAAGTTTCCCAGCTCCTGGGGTATGGGTCCACTCATCTGGTTGTTGCTCAAGTCCAGCCACCGCAGGTCGGACAGGTTCCCCAACTCCCCGGGAATCTCCCCGGTCAACTGGTTCCCCCAAAGAGCCAAGATCCTGAGGCGTGACAGGCTGAACAGTCCGCTGGGAATACTGCCGGGTTCGCTGAAGCCGCTGATTTGCAGAACGGTGAGGTGGGGAAGATTGCCCAGCTCTTCGGGGATACCGCCGGTCAAACCACCCGGGCTCAAAATGGCCAGGGTCCGCAGGTACATCAGGTCGCCCAGTTCCGCCGGCAAGGTCCCCTCCGCTTCGTACAGGACGAGGCTTACGACGTAACCGTTGTCGTCGGTCCGCACTCCGCCCCACTCTCCTAGCGGCTTGTCGCTGAGCCAGTTTTCCCTGGCGTCGCGTTTCCATTCCGCCCCGCCGGCGTCCTCATACAGGGCGGCCAGAGCGCGGAATTCCCGGTCCGCCTCTTCCTGGGAAATCCGTCCGGAGGCCGCCGAGCACACCGGAAGCTCCTTCACCCATAAACTTGGTGAGGTGGCCACCGGCCAGGTGCTGGGAATGCAACCCGACAACGGATTGTTATCCGCCCTGGCGAATATCAGATTGGGCAGCTGTCCCAGTCCCGCCGGAATCGTTCCCGACAACTGGTTGTCCTGCAGGTCCAGATGCGCCAGGTTGGAGAGATTGGCCAATTCCTGGGGGATTTCTCCGGACAGTTGGTTCTGGGAAAGGGCGAGATGGGTCAGATTGGCCAGTTCGCCCAGTTCGGGAGGTATCTCCCCGGTAAGTCCACCGCCTCTGATGCTGAGGAACTCCAGATTCGCGAGGGTGCCCAACTCCGGGGGGAGCGTCCCCGTACCGACCAGGCGCAGGGACTGGAGTTTGGACAACCTGGCCAGCTCCGGCACCACCGGCACCGGTTCCGGACGCTTCCGCCGGTCCGGGTACAGATCAAGGGTCTTCACGTAACCCGAGGCATCAAGCTGGACTCCAGGCCACATCCCAATCGTTCCCGAATGCTCCGGCATCCCCATGGCCCGGAAGACGGCGGCCAGGTTCTCCCGGTCCGGTTCCGGACAGGCGGTAATGGGCTCGATCTCGACCCTCGCGTTGTAACCGCCCAGTTTTCCCACATAGAAAAGCGACACGGGGACACACCCGCCCAGTTGGTTCCCGCTGAGGTCCAGCTCGGTGAGATCGAGGAGGTTCGCAAACTCGGGGGGAATCTCGCCGGTCAGCCGGTTGTCGGGGAGAAGGAGCTTGGTCACCCCTCCCCCCTGGCTGGCGGTCACCCCCTGCCACTGGTCCAGCGGCTCTTCGCTGAGCCACCGGCGGTTCAGCTTCCAGCCGTCGCCGCCGGTGGCGTGATAAAAGGCGGTCAGCGCCGCCCGGTCCCGTTCCCCGGGCGGCGGGGCCGGAGTCGGGGAGGGCGTGGGATCGGGTGCGGCTGGAGAGCCAGTTCCAGGGCCCGAGGCCCCGGTTTGCCCTGCCGAGGTCGGAGCAGCGGCCATCGACCCGGGGTTTGGAGCCGCTGGTTGAGACGGCGATTGTTCTGCGGCGTCCGCTTCAGGCTCATCCGGCTTCGGAGTTGGCGATGCCGGTGAAGATGCCCTGGGAGATTGGGGGTCCGAAGCGGTCGCCGGACGCTCGGTTCCGGTGGCCGAACCCGAGGTACCGACGGAGGATGTACCCGAGTCCTCGGGCGCCGCCGAGCCACCGCACGCCGCCCCCGCGGCCAGAAGGAACATTGCCAGGAGCGCCGTTAGGGAAACCCGCTTGAAAACATTGGGGAACGACATAAGGCTCATAACGACCCGTCCTCTCTCTCGGCAAGGGGGCACTGTTGAGCCGGTTGCCTCTCCACCAACCCATTCCGAACTCAAGATGGCGTGCCCTGGTTGGTGCTCCGTTAGGTACGGGGTACGGGAACCCTTCGCCGGACCCGCTCAGTAGGACCGGCAATCAATTGGCGGCGGGGACGTGGGCGGCCATAAGCGGGTTTGCCCGACCAACCCTGGAAAACCAATGCCCAAGGCGTACCGATTCGGTCAAACGGGCCTCGCCTTGGGCCATACCGGTCCGAGTCGTCGCCCAGCCGGGGCAAACGGCTTTCCGGACGCAACCGGCACGAAACTTCCTGGTGGTGCTTGGTTGGAAGGAGGAGAGGTGGCCAACAGAGGGAACCCCCTTGCGACTGCAGGATTTGGCTACTTGCCACAGCCGCCGAGCCCATGCGCAAACGCCGCAAGGAGGCATGATGCCTACCTGCAATGGTTTGCGCAGAACTCCCGGTAGGGGGTGGCTCTGGGCTGTGGCAATGCCAAATTACTGCAACGTCCGGGGCGTGTCAAGGAAGCCCGGGCCGGACATCCCCCGGGGGCGGGACGGGGCAGGCTTCCCAATTGTCGTCCCGGGTCTGCCCGAACCGGCCCCTTTCGCAAGAGGACAAAGCCTGGCTCGGACCAACCGGTTCACAATTGGGGCAACCCAATTTCCCAGGAGGTGTCCCATGATGGACCTGTTGAGGCTCTCCCCCTTCCCGATCCATGATCTGGCAACGATTCTTCCGCCGCTGGAAACTCCCGGGTACGAGGCTCTCAAGGCCAGCATCAGCCGGCACGGACTCCGGCGCCCCATCGTCGTCTGGCAAGGCCAGATCATTGACGGGGTCCACCGGCTGATGGCATGCCTGGAACTTGGCATCGACCCCACGTTTCGTCACCTGGCGGATGATGACGACCCGACGGAGTACCTCGATACCGAAGCCTTCCCGTACCGGGACATGGACTACGATGACCGGGTAAGGGCAGCCGACAAGCTTTCCCAGTGGTCCACCCGCGGGAGGCCTTCGGCGTCCGCGGAAAAATCGGGAAATTTCCCGATTATCACCCGCGAGAAAGCCGCCCAGCGGTTCAGGGTCAGTGTAAAGTCCATCTCCACCTACATCCGAGTGACAGCGGAAGACGGCCCAGCATCGCCGGCGTTACGCCAGGCGGTGGACCAGAAGCGGATAAAGAGCAGCGACGCCGCCAGGATCCTCGACCGGCCTCATGAGGTACAGGACAAGGCGCTCGACCTGGTGGTCAACGGAAAGTTGCGGACAGTCAAACGGGCAGTCGAACAGATTGAGGGTGACATCGAACAGCAGGAGAACGCCAAGAAGCGGGAAGCGGTCAGGTCCAGCCCCATTCGGGACACGGTCACCCTCCACTCCGCCGCCGTTGAGGACCTCCACGGCCTGGTCTCCCAGGCCAGTGTAGACGCCATCATTACCAGGGTGGGCGCGACCAGGAACGTCTTTGCATTTTGCCAAGACCTGTCGGCTTTCGCGGTCCACGCTCTGAACGACACGGGTCTGCTGGCCGTGATCGGCGTCGGCCAGAACCTGAAGACCATGCTGGACGGGTTGTCCACCAATGGCCTGTCCTGGATCGACGAGTGGGGCCTCGAATTCGACGGTCCCCCATTAGCGGTTCCGGGGCTGAAGTACGACGTAGAGGTCTCCAGGCTCCCGGTGCTGGTCTTCGGCAAGGAGTCCTTCCGGCCGAATGGCCAGAACAACCGCATCCAGGTCCCGGACGCGCCGGGACTCCATCCGGGGAGGGGTCGAGCCAGAGCGTCCTTCGAAAAGCTGATTGAGACTTTCGCCCGTCCGGGCCAGGTCATCTGCAACCCGGTGATGGCGGGGGAACACTGGCCGGCGCTGTTGTCCTGGAGGGCCGGGATGAAGTTCATCGGCGCCGATGCTTCGGAAGCCGGGATCGCGGCGATCTGGGAATCGCTGGACGATTCGGCAATAGAGCTGGGGGTCGCGGTCACCTCTGAAGATGGAAACCTGTCTCAGGGATAAGCCACTCCAGCCACGGCCTGAACCGCTGCGGCGGCGGCGATGTAGGGAACACCCGAATCCTCGGGCTTGGTCGAGGATTCGGGATCAGAGGAGCAACGGTCATGGTCCTGGAATTCTCGCGTCCCGGCCGCCTTGACTCTGTCCCGGGAACGGCGGTATGATCGAGGTGGCCCGGCGGTGTTGACGCACCCCGAGCCGTGGCGTCACCTGAGGAGACAGGTTCCGCGGTAGGATTGTACTACGCGAGACCCGCTCCGTCAGGGGCGGGTCTTGTTGGTTAAACCCGAAGACCCGCTCCCGACGGGGCGGGGGCGCTCCACCCCAAGGTGGAGCATGGTCCCTCCAGGCGGGCGCTCAGGCGGCCAAAATCGTTTCTGGAGGTAGAACCATGGATCGACCACTGGACCTCAACAGGCTGCTCCTCGACGAGCTGCCCGGGCCCCACCCCGACGGCGGCGTCAGCGGGGCCGTGGAGGTCGTCCTGCGCGACCACAAGGCCGCTCTGCTCGAGCTGTTTGCCGAAGCCCGGGCCAACGGGCTCGTCTGCGTCGGGGCCCTCTACCGGCTCACCGACTCCGACCTGCTCGAGGCGATGACCACCGTGGCAACCAGCGTCGTCGTGCAGAAGGAGAGGAACTGGTGGGGCGGCCATGGCTCGGCCCCACGGCCGGGCTGGCAGGACCTGCTCCGGGTGGATTACGACGCGGTCGCGGCTTCGGGGGAGCACAACGACCTCTTCCAGCGGCAAAATAGCCCCGAGCCGCTCGGCAGCCGAGGGTTGCTGCGGGACCAACACCTCGCCGGAATCCGTTCATTCGGACAGATCAACCACGGCGGCGGGGAGCAGCAATCCCCGATTATGCACGAGAAATTCCTGGTTTTCGCCGAGCTGAACTTCATACCGGAGCCGGGCCCCCAGGATTCTTTAGGTGTCAATGGGGAGGTGGAGTGGAAGCCCCGGGTCGTATGGACCGGGTCCTACAACCCGACCCGGCTGGCCAACCGCTCCCTGGAGTCGACGTTGATCATCCGGGATGAGCGGATCGCCACTCTCTTCCTCCACAAATGGGGCTGCATCATGGCCCTGAGCGAACCCCTCGACTGGACCTCCGACTCGGTCCAGCCGGAGTGGGACGACCGGACCTAGCTGCGGGGTGCCTCCCACAGGGTCTCTGTGGGAGGCACCGGACTGGCGCGGCGGAAGAGGAATGCCCTTGCTTCCGGAACGAGGACTGGGGGACCCGGCCATTCCGCTGCCCCGGACCACACCGACAACCGGGAGATCCATTCAGCGGGGGCGGCGTCGGTTCCTCCCCCGGGGACCGGACAGGGGGAATCTGATGGAACCGGGAACAGAAGGACGGGAAGACCAGGACCAACGCTGGCGGAACAAGCTGGGCGATGCCTGGGGTCTGGCCGCCCTCACCGCCGGCTTCGGCGCGCTGATGGCCGGCGGTTGCGCCATGGCCTCCCTGGATGCTTTCAGGGCGGGGATGGCGGTCCAGGCCTGGGCGCTCATGATCAATGCCGGGGTCTTCGCCCTGATGTTTCCGGGCGCAGTGCTGCTCCTGGAAATGAACCGGTTACGGGGGTTTGCCGGAATCGGTCTGGCAATCGGTGTCGCGGGCGGCAGCGTCATCGGCGCGTGGGCCTTCCAGCACTTCATGGCCGGAGACCCTGCCATGGGGACCATGACCGCCGTCATGGCGGCGGCCGTTACCCTGGGGATGCCGGCCATGGCGGCCCTGTTCTGGAAAGTGACGCAGTGAACGCAGGGTCGCCGTTGACCCTTAGGGAGGACCCCGGCCTGAGCAAGGCCGCCTTGGAACGTCGAGCAACAACACAGCCGGCGGACGACCTGACCCAGCCCGAACCGGACGGGAAGGGAGTCACGGGCATCGACCTTCCGGTTCCAGGCCCAGGACCGACATGCAGCAGGGCGGGGGAAAACGTCCGTTGTGCGGGGAACGGATGGCGGAGGAGGCACAGCGGGACCGGAAAGCCGACCTGGAAATCAGGCATTGCCCCGTGAACGAGGGGGAACGGAAGAAAGTTGCCAGGGGCGGACCGTCCCCCGGGCCGCACCGCCCCGTCCTCCCTGAGTTCCAGGGCCCCTTCATCAATGGTGCGGTCAGCGGCGGAGTCGGACGGGTCCGCCGGCATGCCGGCTCTCACCCGATGACCACCGGCTCCCCGTCCCTGGACCAGCAGTGAGGATTGTTCACCGGCCCGTGCTGCCGCAGACGCCTGAGGGTGGTGGTCAGCAGGTTGACCCCGCGCTCCCGGCCGATCCGCCGGAAGTGTTTTTCGGCGCCGGGGCGGCAGACGAACAGCACAGGCCAGTTGTTGTCCCGCTGGGATGAGCCGTAGCCGTCCAGCTTCTTCCCGACCCCCGAGGGGTGGATGGCGCTCTGTTCGTACTCCAGGTAGCAGGGGCCCTGGCGGGTCATCACCACGGCGTCGGGGGCGATGCCGCTGCGGCCCATGAACTCGGTGTCCCGCCAGCCCGCGAAGACGGGGCGCCCGGCGGCGATGAACCTTTCCACGACCTCGAGCAACTTGTACTCGTGGTCCTCGAACCCGCCCAACTGGTCCCACCTCGGCATGAGTATTCGTTCCCAGGCGTCCTTGGGATTCACACCGTCCACCCCTGCCAGGAGTCTCATTCCGTCCCAGGTCAGGCGGTACCGGACGACCCGCCCGTGGCGCCACCGGTACAGGAGGCCGTAGTCGGCCAGGCGGAGGAGCCAGTGCTGGGCCCGCCGCCCGCTCCCTCCCTCGCCCAGAACCGCCGATCCCATGGTGGTGGGCATCCCGGGCCACTCGGCCACAGTGAGGAGCAGATGGAAGGGATCGGTTCCGGGAAGGCTGGATCCCACCGACGCGGCCACCCGCGCCAGGATGTCGGCGGCCTCAGCCGCCTTCGGGGTTTCCTCGGACTCCCTCAATGAGTCGGCGAAGCTTCGCAGCAGCCCGGCGGCCTCCCCGGAATCGCCGGCCTCTCGGATGGCCCGCCGCGCCCGCCGGACCAACCCATTCCCAGCCGCCTCGTCCCCCAGGACCGCCTGGAGCCGGGGACCGACCCGGGCGAGGAGGGCGCCGATGTCCCTGTTCCCCGGCAGGGACCACTGGGACAAGTGGGCGCGCTTCTCCCAGGCCCGGTATGTCTCCGTCCGCCGGTACGCCGGCTGGTGGACCCGCCCCCGGCTCTCGTGGAACTCCCGGGCCCCGTGCCAGGTGTCGTCATGGACGCACCATACGCCGACCCAGTCCTCCAAGCCCCGGCGGCGGGCCACCCGCAGGACCAGCTCCGCCTGCCAGCGGTCGGGCACCACGCAGCAGACCAGGCTGGGGCAGGGATCGGGGCGCCCGTAGGCCATCGACGCCAGGTCGGGGCCCAGTTTCTCGAAGAGATTGTCGATGCCGCCCTCGGAGCGGAGAAGGCCCAACCACATGAGGATGATCCAGCCCTCCTGGTAGGAGACCACCGCGTCGAAGGCGGCCCCGTCGAACCACTCGAACCCCGTCCTCCCGCCCAGGGCATCCAGGGTGATGAACCCGGGATAGAAGGTCTCGACCAGGGGCATCCTGGCGAGGAGCCGGTTGAGGCTGCCGGGCTGATGCCGCGTGGCGCCGGCCAGGCCCGCAGATTCCAGATAGTCCGGATGGAGATGGAACCGCTCCAGCCGGGCGCCGAGACAGCCGAGGCTCGCCGAGTCCACCACGCGCTTCCCCTTCAGGTCACGCAGGGCGGCATGCACGCCGGAGACGTCCCGGCCCAGGTCCGCCGCGATGTCGGCAGCGCTGGCCAGGGGCATCCTGAACACGGAGCCGAGCGCGTCGGAGGCGGCTGGTGAAATCCTGGATGTGGTCATTCCATTCCCTCCTGAACGGTACCGGGACCCGGAAGGCCCGGTCCAAATCGTCTACACATATATGTGGGGGACCAAACCCGAACGCCCCTATAACCCCCGCACCGACGGCCCCGCCGCCGGGGGGTTCCAGGATTTCTGCACAGGTCCATGCTTGGTGGACTCCCTGATTCCCCATGACGGGCCTGACATGGAAAATCCACCAACCCTCCACAGGTCCAGGCTTGGTCCGGCCCAACTTCCAATTTAACCCTCATTCTTCGGATGTCCCCGCCGCCGGGGACCCCGAAGGGTGGGGACGGGAGGGCCGTCCCAGGGGCGACGGTCCCGGCGTTCCAGATGCAGGTGCCGCCACGGGTCCTCGGCGAAGGGGTCTGCCTGGCGGAACGGGACCCGGCTCTGCCGGAGAAGGCCGGCAATAGGCTCCAGAAAGCGGCTGGGGGTGGAGTGCCCGCTCATCCCGGTGTCGGACAGGCGGTACAGGTACAGCCGTCCGGTGGCCCGGCTGATGGCGACATGGAACAGCATGGCCTCGGGCATGACCCGAGAGCTGTGGGGCCCCACATCGCCCGGGATCGCCTCGTCGCTGACGTCGAGGAAGAACACCACCCGCCTGCTGATTCCCTTGGCGTCATGGATGGAACCCATGGCGACGCCCCGCCGGTCCTCAACATCCTCTTCGCTGTTGTCCCCGCCATTTCCCCCGGCGGGGGCGGCAAGCTCCGGCTGGCGGGCGGCACTCAGGAACCGGCGCAGGCGCCCCCGCCGGTCTTCGCCCTCCGGTCCCGCCATTGCCTCGGCCAAATCGAGCAGTCCCTCCGTTGCGGCGTCCGCCGCCGCGCCGGCGGTGCGCCCCTCCAACCGCCCGGAGAGTTCGCGGATGCCTGTCAGCAGGTCGAGAAGGGTGCGCCCCTCCAACCGCCCGGAGAGTTCGCGGATGCCTGTCAGCAGGTCGAGAAGGGTGTGCCCGTCCTCGGAGAGGTACCGGTCGACCAGGCCGAGACATTCCATCAGGCATTCCAGGGGCCGCCCGTCCCGGTCCCGCAACCGGCCTTTCTTCAGGAGGCCCGCGACGGCATCGGGCAAGCTGCCCTGCAGCCAATGGGCCTCCCGCATGATGAGGTGCACCGTGGCATCCGGCAGCACCCGGCGGCGGTTGGGGTGGCCGGGAGCTCCCGCGATGCGTAGAGCGACCGGGTCGCGGGGGTTCAGCGCCAGCGAGAGGACTGCCGCGATGAAGCGGGCATCGGTGGGTCCGGCGGGGGGAGCCTTTCCCAGTGAGTGGTGGGGTATTCCCCGGAGGAGGAGCGTGGTCTTCATCCGGCCGAGGGCGTGGCCGCGCCGGTCCAGGACCGCCATCTCCTCCCAGGGAACACCGGCGTCTCGCAGGCGCTGGACTTCTTCCAGGACGTGGCGGTCCATGTCCGAGAGGGTCCCTTCGACAACCACCATCTCGGGAGCCGGTTCCGCCGGGCCGGCCGGGGAATCCCGGTCATCGCCGGGCGCCGGCAGGCCGTGGGCCCGCCGGAAGGTCTGAGCGAGCTGGACCAGCCTTCCGGAGGCGTTGTAACGTCCCGGAAGTTCGAAGGCCTTCGGCCTGGCGAGAGAGAGGTACTCCAGGATTTGGGGGTCCGCCTCCGGGTTGATGGCCTGGGTCTGGTCCCCCGCCACGCTCAACGAGCCCTGCGGGGCCACCATGCGCCGCACGAACTCCGCCTGGGCTCTGGTGAGCTCCTCGCCCTGGTCCACCACCACGTGCCGGAACCGGGCCCGGTCCAGGGATGCCGCCAGCGGGGGAGTCCGCGCCGACTTTTCCAAGGCCTGCCACGCCTCTCGCGGCAGATCATGCCGGTCCAGCGCGTGGTGCCGCGACTGCGCGACGCCGTAGATCTCGGCGATGGCCAGCCAGTTCCTATCCCGGGCCGGCGTGGCGGTGACCGCGTCGGGCCGCCTCCGCCGGTTCTCCCAGCGGTGGCGGAGAGCATCGCGGATCACACCCCGTTCCGGCTTCAGTTCTGGGAGATTCCGCAGGATCAATGTCATGATCTCCACGGCTTCATCCTCGCTCCAGAGGCTGAAGCCGGGGTCGAGGCCCAGGGCCTCCCGTCCCTGGCTACGGAGGTAGGACTCGGCGCACTCGTCCACCGTGCCGACGAAGACCCGGTCCAGGTGGCGCCTGGCCCGCGGATGGGCCTGCAGTTGAGCCCGCAGGTGGGCGGTGCCGTCTTCCCGGACGGCAAGGCACGCTACCCGGCCGGATGGGTCGGTATCCGCCAGCAGGAACGCCGTCCGCTCCACCACGGTGTAGGACTTCCCGCTGTGGGGGCCGCCGGTGATCATGATTGGGCCTCTGGTGGCGGCGGCCTGCTGCTGAGTGCTGTCCAGGGGCCAGCCCATCAGCTCGGCATAGATATCCATGATCAACTCCTTGTCTATGGCCCAAATTTGCCAGGATGAGCCACGGAATGTTCGGGCATGCCGGTCCCCTTCCTGTCTCCAACAGCGGTGGCGGGACCCCGGGCCCCATCCCGCATCTGCGGTGGATTGCCGACGTTGCAGCGGAAATCCGCCCGCCATCCCCGCGGCCTCGGGACGTCGACTCTGAGGCGATCTGGATCCGGGTCGTCCGGGGAGGCCGGAGGCAGGGATTGGAGCCACTCCCGGACCTCCCGCCGGGGGTACCCCGAGGAGCGAGGGCCGAGGATTATTAGACTGCTTTGGCCTGTAGCCCGGACCCTTAGGGACACGAGGATTGAAACCAGCGGCTTTGGGCGGACTGGATGGTGGAGTTGGCCTTGCCGGAGTCGTTGCCCCACGAGTCGTTGCGCCTGCAGTTGGAAAAAACGCCTTCGCCCCCTATCACATCAATTCTTGGCTTGGCCGTGTATTAGGATTCGGTAATCACCGGCTTGCATGTCCTAGACACGTTTCAGAGGTTGGTTCGTTCCAAGCAGAAGTGAGAAAAGCTAACCGGTCGGAAAGCCTTGACAATTCTTTGCCATCAGTAGTAGCGGACCGGAAACCGGGCCGGTAAAGTACGAATTTCGAGCAAACCGAGACAGCGTTGGCATCCAGGATCGAAACGCCTAGCGCCAGGTCGGAGCAATGGGGAGCAACAACATCCCTGCAGGGGATTCTGGCCGTTTCAACGAATCTATCCGACTGGGGCGCAAAAGGGTTCAGCGGTTGGACCGGCGATTCCCGTTTTCAATCTTCTTGGGTCGAACCCACGTGGTGTCGATCCCATCATCAGACACCGATCGGCTCCGGTTGCTCCGGAACTTGATATGGGGGATCAGGGAACTCACCGAAATAGTCTCGATAACGATTTCTAGAAAGGGAGCGAAACACTCGATGTCGTAATCAGCAGCAGCAGCGCGAGCTTCAACATAGCCCCAGGCGAGAGCGAATTCTTCGTCGTCGGTGGTCGATCTGGTGTCGGTATTTGCACCCCAGGCCTTGAGTTTGGTCTCTATGGTTTGCGGCTGCCCGCCCTTATCGCCTGGAAACTTGGTGCCCGTGTTCATGAGTTCTAACAATTGTTGGTTGTAGTCAGGGTTATATAACAGTTCATTGATCACCCGGTTCATAATGATTGTGTCCAATTCCCAGATATCCAATGGCAGGTTGGCAGAACACTGTCCATCACCAAAAATGTTCGACCCGCAAACATAGTGGGTCGGCTCCGAAGGGCATTTCCCCGTCGCAACCATGAGAGAATGACACTCATGGCATTGCAAAATACCGTCAAGAAGTTGGGGTGTCCGGTTTGACACAATACACTTCCTTCTTTCGTCCAGCGGTGGCAATCTAATTCCAAGGTTCCTTCGGGTCAGAACGCGGCTGGTGGGTCCACATCAGGTTTGCTAGCGGGGTTATCTAACGAGGCATCTCCTTGATAAGCTCGTGGGAACCCTGCCGCAGCCGTCCGCTCTCAGGCGCCGCTCCTTGAACGGCCGGACGGCCACGGCGGGGATTGTCAGTATCCAAGATCTGCACAAGGGTGGGTTCCTTCGGTCTGCCGCCTCTTCGACCCCTGTCAGACATGGACGGATTGCCTTCCTGGGTGCTGGACAGATAGGCCTTCATCCCCCCCTTCTTTGCACGAGCAGTCATTGAGCCATCATCCGCTAAGCCCGACCCACCACACGCGGGGCAAACCCGGAGGTTATCCCTAAGGTAGCGATGTCGTGCCGCTAGCCGTTGTTTCTCGGTCATGGTAGATACTGATGTGAAGTAAGGAATTACGTAGTGAGTTCATTCAAGAATACATATAACGTCACTACTTGTCAAAGGTCAACCTGACGGGTAATCTCGGATAAGGAGGTGGTCAGTGCCTCAATCGTCCGTGGACCCCGTTGTATCGAGCAATCTCCGGTTGGCGCTCAAAACCACCGGAAGGTCTCCTCGTGAAGTGGCCAGCAAGCTCGGCCATGCTCCCAATTGGCTGTACCGCGTCATGCGGGGGGATTCCGGCCTCCTGCTACCGACGTTGCGGGGGTTGGCAGAAGAGCTTGGTGTCCCACTGGGTTCTCTCGTGGAAGACCAGCGCGAGTTATCCGGCGAAAGTACGCTTGAATTCAGAGCGGATTCCCCGATTACTACAATTGCCGGGGAGGACCTTGGTAACCCTGTTCCATTGCCTTCCAACGAAACCAGAGGCTTCGTGCGAATCCCCGAATACGGTCCTCCGCCAATTCCAGGCGTTTCCCGTTCGGGAAGCGAGGTAATTGGATGGCACCTGGTGGAACAACGTCACCTTGACGCCCTTGAGGCCGATCCAGTTGAATGCGAGATGGTCAGGGTACGAAATACGATTACCAACCTGATCCCCCAGGACGGCTGCATGGTTCTGGTCGACCGCGGCCAAAGGGAACCAATGGATGGAAGAGTTTACCTGGTGAGTAACAGTGAAGGGCTTGCAGTGAAACGGCTTGAGTGGGACGATGGTTTTGGACGATGGGCATTTGGGACTGATTGGCCCGAATGGGCCCGAAGCCGCTGGCCTTTGTGGGACGATGTGGTTATACTGGGCGAAGCGCTATCCGGGTCTGCGTTCTATAGAAGTCCTTGAAATTGATCTCAGTCTTATGCTCAAGAAAGGGGGATCGGCGCCTGCATTTTGTGTTTGGTAAGCGCTGAATTAGGCTGGTTTTCGAACTAAGTCCTGATAAGACTGAGGTCGTTGGTTCGAGTCCATCCAGGCCCACCACCATTGTGCCCCTGTAGCTCAGAGGATAGAGCGGCGGCGTCCTAAGTCGCGCGTCGGGGGTTCGATTCCCTCCAGGGGTACCACTCTCTCTTTCCCGTGGCTATCGGGCCTGTCCTGTCGGGGACGTGGCCGATGCTCGTCTTCGTCCAATCCGTCCGGGCTGTGGCCATGCGTGACCTTAACAACCGCTGGTAGCCCATGTGTTACACTCTGGCAGAGCCGGGTTGGGCGGAATTTGGCGGGTAGGAATTCTTCAGCAGGTTGTTTCCGGTTGAGCCATGCCCTACGGGTTGCTGCAAGGAATAACGGTCGTCGAGCTTGGGGGGGGCATCTCGGCCCCCTACTGTGGGAAACTGCTGGCCGACATGGGCGCGGCGGTCACCAAGGTGGAACCGCCGGTTACCGGGGACGCCTCCCGCGGCTACGGTCCCTTCCTGAACAACGACCCTCACCGGGAACGTAGCGGCCTCTTCCTCTACCTGAACGCCGGCAAGCGCGGCTTGACCCTGGACTTGGCGACGCCAACCGGCATGGGAGTCCTGCTGGATCTGGCCGCCCGGTCCGATGTAGTCGTACACAACCTGCACCCCGAAGAAATGGACCGGGCGGGGCTGTGCTACCAGGAGTTGAGCCGGGAAAATCCCGGTCTGGTCATGGCGTCCATCACTCCCTTCGGGCTGACCGGGCCTTACCGCGAATACAAGGCCTACGACATCAACTTGGCGGCTGCTGGGGGAATCTGCCAGGGCTTGGGGGAGGCGGAACGGGCCCCGTTGACCTTCGGCACCCCCCAGGTTGGCTATTTCGCCGGGATGGCGGTGGCTTCGTCCATCGTCATGGCTCTCCTGGCACGGGAAACAGTCACCTCCAATGGAAGCGCCGTGGGAGGGCAGCACATAGACATCGCCGAAGTGGAGACGATGTCCGGCGTCTATAACGGGCCGGAAGCCTTGATGGCAGTGTACGACTGGCGTCACACCCGGCGGACGGGCCACCACGCGTTGGACTTTCCCTATCCCAACTGCATCCTGCCGTGCAAGGACGGCTACATTTTCGTGGGCTCGCCGGAGACTAGGCAGTGGCGGACGCTGCTGGAGCGAATGGGCAACCCGGATTGGGCCGCCGATCCCCGGTTCCGGAACCGCACGGTAATGAACAACGAATACGCCGGCGAAATCGACGGGTACATGGAAGCCTGGCTGATGGAGCACACCAAGGACGAGCTCTTGGAAATGGCGATGGAGCATCGCATCCCCCTCGGCCCAGTGCGGGGCTTCGACGAGGTGCGGCAGGACCCGGGCCTCTCCGGCTGGTTTGTCGAAATTTCTCGGGACGATACCGGTCCGGTGAGTTTTCCAGGGATGCCCTATGCCCTGGCGGATGCGTCATCATGCGAGAGCGCTCCTGCGCCCATGTTGGGACAGCATAATGAAGAGGTCCTCGTCGGGGAGTTGGGTTTCACTCACGAGCAGATGGTGGCGCTGTACCAGACGGGGATTATCTAGGTGCGGAGCAGATGAGCCGGGGTGCCGAAGGAAACGAATCCGCAGCGGGGCCGCCGGATATGGCGGGACCCCTGGCGGGGTACCGGGTGCTGGACTTTGGATGGGTCCTGGCGGGCGCCATCCCGGGAATGGTCCTGGCTGACATGGGTGCCGAGGTCATCAAGGTCGAGACCCGGCAGCGCATGGACTACATGCGGCTGGGGCGCCCCATCATCGGGACCGAAATGGACCCGGAGCAGCACCCCATGTTCCACAACGTTAACCGGGGCAAGCTGAGCATCACCCTGAACACCAACCACGGCGAGGCAGTGGACTTGGCCCTCCGGCTGGCCGCCAGGTGCGACGTCGTCCTGGAGAACTTTTCGCCGGGGGTGATGGACCGGCTGGGACTAGGGTACGAGCGGCTCAAGGAGGTGAAGGAAGACATCATCATGGTGGCCATCTCCTCCCACGGGCAGACGGGGCCGCTGCGGGACCTGCGGGCCTACGCGCCTTCCATTGGCGCCATGTCCGGTCTGGACAGCACGTTGGGATACGAGGGGGAGAGGCCGCTAGGGTTGAAGCACGCTTACGCGGACATCACTGGAGCCCTCCATGCTGTCTATGCGGCGGTGGCCGCCCTTTATCAACGGCGGCGGACCGGCCGGGGTCAGTACGTGGACGTTTCCATGCTGCGGGCGACGGCGGCCACCATGGGCGTCGGCTTGATGGAGTTCGAGGCCACCGGCCGGGCATTGGAGACCAGGGGCAACTACGATCCCACGATGGCTCCCTACGGCAATTATCCGTGCCTGGGAGAAGACCGGTGGGTCTCCATCGCGGTGGCGAACGATGCCGAGTGGGACGGGTTGGTGGCGGCTATGGGCCATCCCGAGTGGGCTGGCGGGGAGCGGTTTGCCAGCCGGTTCCAGCGGCAGCGTCACCGGCGGGAGCTGGACGAAAAGCTGTCCGAGTGGACGCGGGAAAGGGACGCCTGGGCGATAACCGAGCTGCTCCAGTCCCGTGGCGTCGCCGCGATGCCGGTGATGGACGCCAGGGAGCGGCTGGAAGACCGGCACAACCGGGAGCGGGGTCTTTATCAGGAGATTGAACATCCCGCGCTGGGCATGGAGCCGATATTCAACCTGATGTGGAAGATGGAAAAGACGCCCCCGTCCATCCGCCGTCACGCGCCGCTGCTGGGAGAGCACAACCAGCAGGTGTTCGGCGGGTTGCTGGGGTTGGATGACGCGGAAATCTCAAGGCTGGAAGCAGCGCAAATCCTCTACTAATTCCGGCAGGGAGAAGGCATAAATGCAGAGGGAAGACGAGCGGCAGAGGGTGACCGAAACCCTGCCTGAAGTGGACGACATTTCCCCCGAGGCCATCGCCCGGGCCAAGGCCATGATCGGGATGCGGCTGAGGACCGAGCAGTTCACCCGGGACGCTTCCTTGGGTGCGCTTATCAACTTCGCCAACGGCATCGGAGACGCCAACCCCCTCTTCCGGGACCAGGAGTACGCGGCCAACACCAAGTACGGGTCGGTCATCGGCCATCCCTGCGCTCCCTACATGCGCCACTGGTCGGGAAGGACCCGCTGGGGCCTGCCCGGGGTGCATGGGTTCTTCGCCGGGAACGACTGGGAGTTCTTCCGGGTGATGCGGCCGGGAGACTCGGTCAACTGCGTGGAAAGGGTCATGGATGTCCAGGAGAAGCAGAGCCGCTACTCCGCCACGCTGGTCATCCAGTATGTCGAGACCATCTACACCAACCAGCGCGACGAGTTGGTTGCCCGCGTGGTGGGATGGTGCACCCGCCACCAGCGGAGGGCGTCCCGGGAGCGGGGCAAATACGCCGGCGTTCCCCGCCGCCACGAGTACGCCCCCGATGAACTGGAAGCCATCGACCAGCAGGTGTTGAACGAAAAGCCCCGGGGCAGCCTGCCCCGCTACTGGGAGGAGACCCATGTCGGGGAGGAGATGGAACCCATCGTCCGCGGCCCTCTCTCCCTCCAGGACGTCAGCGCCTTCTTGGTGGGCACCGGCCGCTCCAGCGCCCACGGAGTGCTCCTCCGGGAGGCCATGCGCCACCCCGACCATTTCTTCCGCAATCCCGAGGCCGGCGGCGGCTTGGAGTACACCGGCATCGGCCATCTGCGCGACTCGGTGGCCGAGGCGGTGGGAGTCCCCGGTGCCTACGACTACGGCCCCCAGCGCGTATCTTGGATGGGCACGCTGCTGACCAACTGGATGGGAGACGACGCCTTCCTGAAGCGGCTGAGGGTGGAATGCCGGCGGTTCAACGTCTACGGCGACACCCAATGGTGCAAGGGCCGGGTGGTCCGCAAGTATTTCAGCGGCGACGCTCCGCTGATCGACCTGGAAATCTGGGCGGAAAACCAGCGGGGAGAGATAACCGCTCCCGGATACGCGACGGTCATGCTCCCTTCCCGCGACCCCCGGGTCCCCTGGTTCACCGACGGACGGGAACACTCCCTGAAGAACGCTCCAATGGAAGAGAACACCCCGCCAATCCTGCCGGTGTAACTCCGGGCCGGGACGGGATCAAGAGGGAATTGAGCATGGGACGCACCTTCGTGGAAGGCACCATAACCGGCCCGTTGGCAACGAAACAGTACCGGTTCTTCGTTGACACCGGGGCTGCTTTGATGGGTCTGCCTCAAGAGGAAATCGACGCCTTGGGCCTGGAAGTGGTCGTGAAGGGCAGGAGACGGTTCATCACGGCCACCGGCGTGGTGGAGATGGACACGTACCAGATATCGGGCGAAATTCGGGGAAGAGGATTCGTCACGATGGCCGCTCCCTCCCCGATCCCGCTGGTCGGCTACGAGATGCTGCAGACCATGCGCCTGAAGGTCAACCCGTTGACGGAAGAACTGGAGGACGTTCCGGATGATGACATGGGTCCCCCGTATTTCCTGACCAACGCGGCCTTTACCGAAGGCCGCCTGCTGCCATGACCTCCCTGGAACACTCCCTGGACGGCCTGCGGGTCCTGGAGGTCGCCGAAGGCGTGGCCGGCCCCTACTGCGGCAAGCTCTTGGCATCCCTTGGAGCCGATGTCCTGAAGGTGGAACGCCCCGGGGGAGGCGACCCATCCCGCCGGGAAGGCCCCTTTCCAGGGGATGTCCCCCACCCGGAAACCAGCGGATTGTTTCTCTACCTGAACACCGGCAAGCGCGGGATTACCCTGGACCTGGACGATGCCCAGGGACGGGCGCTGCTGGCAGAGCTGGCATCCCGCGTCGATGTCCTCGTCACGGACCGGCAGCCGGGGCAGAGGGATGCCGGTGGGACGGAATTTGACGCTCTCCGGGATGCCAACCCGGACCTCATCGTTGCAACGGTAACCCCTTTCGGGACGCAGGGCCCTTACGCCGCCTTCCGTGCCCACGACCTGAATGTCTTCCACGCCGGCGGGGAGGGATACCTGCTCCCCAACGGCTTGGCCCTGGACACCTTCCCGGAACGTGCTCCCCTGGCCGCAGGCAGCCGGATGGGTTCGTATCAGGGCGGATTGACCGCCGCGTTGGCGGTCGTGGCCGCCGTCCACGCGAAACGGAATGGCGGGCCGGGACAGGAGATCGACTGTTCGATGCAGGAAGCCCAACTCAACGTGGGCTACGTCCCCATCCAGCGGCTGGAATCGGAAGGGGTGGTGGAGGACCGCTTCTCCCGGTATTTTCGCGTCGGCGGAGTGCTGCCGGCCTCCGATGGCTACGTGGAGTTGTTGACCCTGGAACCCCGCCAGTGGCAGGGTCTCGGGGACTTGCTGGGAGAACCGGAATGGGCGACCATGGAAAAGTTCCAGGACCCCGCCGAGTACGGCCCCGAAATCAACGCCCAACTCCGGGAGTGGTTCCGGGAGCGCTCCAAGGAGTGGCTGTACCGGGAGGGTCAGGCGAAAGGAGTGCCCATCGCACCCTACTACTCCCCGGGAGAGGTCTTCAACAGCGCCCAGCAGCGGGAACGGGGCTTGTTCCGGGAGATCGGCCATCCGGTGGCCGGACGTCATGAATATGCCGGGCCCCCGTTTCGCGCTGGCGGCAATCCGCCCCAGACCGGCCGGGCGCCTCTGTTGGGCGAGCACAACCGGCAGGTCTTCAGCGAATTGGGGTACTCTCCCGGTGAGATTGTCGAACTGGCCAGGGCGGGGGTGATTTAAGTGCAGCAAACAGGACGGAATGGCCCGCTGGCCGGAATCCGGGTTGCCGATTTTTCGGTACACGCGGCCGGCCCTTTCGCCGGGCTGATGCTGGCCGAGCTGGGCGCGCAGGTGATCAAGGTCGAGAGCTCGGCCCGGCTGGACATAACCCGACGTCCCCATACCATGTACGGAAAGCCGCCATCCAGCTTTGAGCAGGTCAACGCCAACAAGCTGTCGGTGACGTTGAACCTCAAGGAGCCCAGAGCAGTCGAATTGGCCCTGGAACTGGTCAGGGTCAGCGACCTGGTCCTGGAAAACTTCCGGCCCGGGGTCATGGACCGGCTGGGACTGGGGTTCGACAGTCTCCAGGAGATCAACGAACACATCCTGATGGTGTCGGTCTCTTCCAACGGTCAAACAGGACCGGAGCGGGGATACGCCGGCTACGCCCCCATGTTCGCCGCGGCCGGGGGACTGGGGCATCTGACCGGGTATCCTGACGGGCCTCCCGTGGAGCTGCGCCACGCGATGGACCACACCGGGGGATTGATGGGGGCCTTCGCCGCTGTCGCCGCGCTGTCCGGCCATAGCGACAATTCCGGCGGCAGGCAGGCCATGCATGTTGACGTGTCGGTGCGGGATGTCGCGACGGCGTTCATCGGACCGGCCCTGCTGGACTACGCGATGAACCGCCGGGAACAGGCGCCGCAGGGCAACGGGAGCGGGGCGGCGGTACCCTGTGGAGTCTACCGTTGCGCCGGCGACGATGCATGGGTCAGCATCTCCGTTGCGTCGGAATCCGAGTGGCAAGGGCTGGTGCTGGCAATGGGCGGCCCGGCATGGGCCGGGGAGCGGCGTTTTGGGGACGGCTACCAGAGGTGGCTGCACCGGAACGATCTGGAAGCCCTTCTCGAAGAATGGACCCGCCAACGCACCCCTTGGGAAGTGACCAGGGCCTTGCAGGCGGAAGGAGTCGCAGCCTTCCCGTCCATGTCCGCCAGCGAATTGATGACCGACCCCCACCTTGCCGACAGGCAGTCTTTCCCGGAAGTCGTGCATTCCGAAAAGGGACGCCAACGGGGCGTCGGCCCTCCCTGGCGTTTTGCTGAAACCTCGGCGCGGCTGGACGGCTGGACACCGGGTTTGGGAGAGGACAACGAGGCGGTGTTCCACGGCTTGCTGGGAGTGCCGTTGGACGAGTTGCGGAATTTGCAGGAAGCCAGGGTAGTCTGGTAAACCTGTAGGCAATCAGGGCAAACGATAAAGGAGGCAGACATGGCGAACAGGAAAGGCACGGCAATGATGATGGTCGGGGCAGACATTCCGGCCGACAAGGAGGAAGACTTCAACCGCTGGTACAACGAGGAGCACCTCAAGGAATTGGTCTCCGTCCCCGGGATCCTCAACGCCGCCCGCTACGAAGCGGTGCGGAGCGGCCCTAAGCACCTGGCCGTCTACGAGCTGGAGAGCATCGCGGTCATCGAGACCGACGCCTTCAAGAACCGTCCCCGCACCGAGTGGGGAGCGCGGGTCAGCCCCAGCATCATCGGCAGCAACTTCTTCAACAACGTCTACGAAATGGTCTACCCCACCGAGTTGAGCGATTCCATCGCCGGGGCGGACATGGCTCCGGCCTTGCAGATTGGGCGCATGGACATCGGGGCGGAGAACGAAGACGAGTGGAACCGCTGGTACAGCGGCGTCTACGTCCCCAACTACGAGAAGGTCCCCGGCTGCATTCGCGGGCGCCGGTGGCGGGCCGTTCGGGGTGCTCCCCAGTACGCCGTAATGTACGAATTCGAGCACGAGGGTGTGTCTGATACCTCGGAGTGGGCCGCCCAGCGGGACATCAACCCCGACAACCCCCGGATGCGGGACCTGATGACCCACGCCTCCGGCTCGCCGGGAATCTGGAAGAAGACCTTCCAGCTGTAAGAAACTATCTCAAAAGTCCCTTCCCCCTTGACGGGGGAAGGTTAGGATGGGGGTGAAATGCCGCCGCATTATATAGATGTAACGCACACTCTATGTTGGCTAATAGTTTTGAGATAGTTTCTAAGCCCCGGGACCCCACGGCACGACTATGGGCGGGGAGCAAGCTGCTCCCCGCTTTCTTGTTCCCCGGTGTCCCGGGAGCGGGAATCCAGAACCCGTCGCCGTTGAGTTGCACCACCTGAAACGGCACGATAGCAACGGATTCTTGAAGGTTGTCCCCGGCTTGCCTTAGACTCAATAATCACGTTTCTATGAAGGGGAACTATGGCGGGGCCGTTGGACGGAGTCAAAGTCGTCGAGTTCAGCGAGATTATCGCTGCTCCCTTTGCCGGGATGCTGCTTTCCGACATGGGGGCGGAGGTCATCAAGGTGGAGCCGCCCTGGGGTGACCCGTGGCGCACGGCCTATCCCTTTTCCGAAACCGAGGGACGGCCCTTCCTGGCCTACAACCGGGGCAAACGGGATATTACCCTGGACCTGACTTCTCCCGAATCGCAGGGGGTGCTGGAGCGTTTGATCCCCACCGCCGACGTGGTCCTCGCCAATTACCGGCCCGATGTGGCGGCGAAGCTGGGCGTGGACTACGAAACGTTGGCCCGTCTCAATCCGCGCTTGATTTACTGCGAGAACACGGCTTTTGGCCGGCAGGGGCCCGATGCCCACCTTCCCGGGTACGATGTGATGCTCCAGGCCATGTCCGGCTTGATGGCGGCGGAGGCCAAGCTGGACGGAGACAACCTGCAGCACATAGTGTCTTCGCCGGTAATCGACACTGCGGCCGGCTTCTGCCTGGCCTGGTGCGTGTGCGGCGCCCTGTTTTCCCGGGAACGGACGGGAAGGGGCCAGAAAATCGAGACCACCCTCCTGGGGACGGCGCTGGCCCTGATGGGGATGCGTTTCTTTCACGTGGAAGAGTTGGACCGGGATAACCGGGCTGAGACCTTGCAGGTCCTGGACACCCTGCGGGAGGCCGGGGTTCCCTTCCCCGAATTGCTGGAGGTCTACGAGAGCCGCAATTACCAATTGAAGGGGACGATCTACTACCGGACTTTCCAGACGGCCACGGGCACGATCGCCGTGGGGTGCCTGAGCGATCCTTTGAGAAAGCGCTTGCTTGACGTGCTGGGGTTGCACGACATCAGGTTTGATGAAGGGTATGACCCGTCGTCCCCCGAGGCCGTCCAGTTCGCCGAATGGCTGAAGGTGGATGCCGAGGAGCGTTTCCGGCAGCGGAGCAGCGAGGAATGGCTGGACCTGCTGGAGAGCCGGGGAGTTCCGGCGGGGCCGGTGCGGTTCGTCGAAGAGTTGTTCGACGATCCGCAGGTGGTGGCCAACGGCCTTGTGGCCGACCTGGAACACCCGGAAGCCGGAACGGTGAAGATGGTGGGGGCGATGGCTAACTTCAGTGATACTACGCTGGAAACCCGGCCGCCCGCAGTCCTGGGGCAGCACACCGATGAAATCCTGTCTGAGTTGGGTTACTCTGGAGAAGAAATACAGCGTTGGAGGGAACAGGGGATTATCCGGTAAAGGCGAGAGTTTACGGGCCGCGCGGGAAGCCGAACAGAAACGGGGCGGGAGTTAACCCGCCCCGTCGGCGTCCGTGGCATGGGGCCGCTGGCTAGTCTTCCTTGAGGGCGGGGATAACCTTGGTGCCCAGCAGCTCGATGGACCGCATGACATCCTCATGGGGCATGTTGCCTTCGTTGCCATAGATGAGGATGTAGCCCGGGTCCAGGGTTTCCCGGACATAACGCAGCTTCTTGATGACCGTTTCCGGGCTGCCCACGACTATGTTGTGGGCTTCCTGCAGGTCCTCGTAGGACATCCGCCGGCCCATCGTGCCCGTGCCGATGAGGGGCCGGGACATCTTGATTCGCAGGGCTTCCCGGGACTGGTAGCCCGGCGGATCGTTGAACTCCACCGGCCCCCGGTTCCGGTGGTTCTCGGTCCAGAGGAAGGTGCGGCCTATTTCCTGGGCCTTCTCGTCGGTATCGGCCACGAGACAGCGCATCAGGTACCCGAAGTGTTCCGGGCCGGGCTCAAAGCCCTCCTCATGGGCGGTCTCGAAGTAAATCGCCTTAAGCTGCTTGGTCAGATCCAGCAGCGAACCCAGGTTCATGTACGGATACTGGTGCTTGGCCGCCCAGATGACGCTCTCCGGGCTGCCGGTGCCGGGAAACCACACCGGCGGATGCGGCTTCTGAATCGGCACCACCCAGGGGTTCACCATCCGGTGCGGGAAATAACGCCCTTCCCACCGGAACGGCCCAGGGGTGGTCCAGCACTTCACGATCAGGTCATGCGCCTCCTCGAACCGGTCCCGGTTCTCCGTCGGACTGATCCCCGCGTGGAGGGTTTCGACGGCGGTGCCGCGGACAAAACCGGAGATGATGCGCCCGCCCGAGATGCAGTCCAGCATGGCGACTTCCTCGGCCATCTTGACCGGGTCGTTGACGGCGATGACGTTGCCGAGCATGGCAATTTTGGCGCGCTTGGTGACCTTGGAAATGACGGCAGCGTCGACGTTGACCGAGGGTTTCATGCACCAGTAAGAGGAGTGGTGCTCGTTGGACATGATGCCGTCGAACCCGTTTTCGTCAGCCCAGGCGTACTGGTCGTGGTAGTTTCCGTAGAGGACGTGGGCTTTTTCCGGGTCGAAGTGGGTGTTGGGGAAGTGCATCCGTCCTGACTCGTAGGGCTCGAGGTCGGTCTCGGTGACGTGACCGTAGGGCTGTTCAGAGAACCAGAAAACTTCGGTCATGGCTGCTCCTTCTGGTAGGTCGCGGCCTCCGCCGCCGGGTTAGGTAACTTGTCTAAGGCGGCTTGGCCGCCCTGGCTGAGGGTCGCGGAAACTAGGCGAGGCTGGACAGAAATCCGGTTACGGCGGCGACGAACTCGTCGGGTTTTTCTATGGCCGGGGAGTGGCCGCAGTTGTCGATGATCTTCAAGCTGGAGTTGGCGATGGCCTTCTCGAATAACTCCCCGCATTCCACAGGGATGATGGCGTCCTGGCGCCCCCAAACGATGAGGGTAGGAACGGTGACTTTGGCGAGGTAGTAGGGAAGGCTGAGGTTGTGGAGGTAGGGACGCCAGCAGAGGCGGGAGGCCATCTCGGCGTTGGAGTGCTGGACGACCTGTTCCTCCGGGGTCAACTCACGGGTGTACTGGTCGTAGTTTTCAACCTGGGACGTGTCGTAGAACCGCTGGGCAAGGCGGGTCTGGGCCGAAACCATGAATATCTCGGCGATCTCGCCTTGCTCGGGCTTGATGCCGGCGGCATCGACAAGGATGAGGGCCCTGAGGTTGGAGTCGGACATGGCGGCCATTTCGGCGGAAACCCAGCCGCCCATGGAGGAGCCCATGAGGATGTAGTTCTCCAGGCCCAGCGCCTGGACCAACTGGAGATTGAAGTGGCAGACGTCGTTGATGGTGTATACCCAGTCGGGGCGCTCGGTGCCGTTGAACCCGGGCTGGGACGGGACGTACACGGTGTAACTGGCGGACAGTTCCTCGTGGTAACGCTGCCATCCGGCGCTGCCGCCGGCGCCGTGAAGGAACAACAGGGGCGGGCCTGAACCCCCGGTGAACATCTCGACTTCGGTGCCGGCAACGTTGATCGTAGTCCGGTTTCCGGAAGAGGTGGTGGTCATAATAGAACCCCGAAATTGAGTGTGAGTTGGGCGGCGCCGGGCCAGGCGAAGGTGGTCTGGGAGGTTGGGCTGATTGTGTTACACGGGTCAAACCTTGTCAAGTTGGGGAGAAAAAATTCTGTCGCATTTTGATGCATTTTGTTGCATTGACGAGAGGGTGGGCGGGTGCGGGACTCCGTTGATGGGGCTCATTTTTTCAATTTTGCGCCGTGGGATCCGGATGGGCACGGGAGCAGGCGGGGCAACGCCAGGGGAGAAGGTTGTCCGAGCATCATCTATTGATAGTCGCGGCTTTCGGGGCCGATCAAGGCAACTTGTCTGATCGACGTAACTTGTCCAGGGCCCCTGGGCCGCTCCATGTATCCATACTAGAGAGGCGGCCGCGGGGTTGGCAAGCGGGAAGTGTCAGCAGCCCGGGCGGCCCCAGGGACATGGAGAAACGGCCAGGTCTTTGCACCTGATTTATGGTGCTAAGTTATGGTGCCATTTATGATGTTCCGGCATCCGCTCGGTGTTGCCCTTGCGGAGGGATGGCAGGATACGCCGGGGGATGCTCCTCCAGACTCCCGGAATGGGGCAGGGAGATTGCCCCGGGGCGGACAGAGCCGACACAGGGGGCAGGGTGCGAGAGCCGTTTCTTGGGTATAATGTCGCCCACGGCGACCGTTCAAACCGGAAAGTTGAAATTGAAAGGGGGTCCCATGAATTACGACGTGATCATCGTGGGCGGAGGCGCGGCGGGTTCGACGCTGGCCGGAAGGCTGGTGGAGGACGTGAATACTTCGGTGCTGGTGCTGGAGGCCGGCAAGGACTACAGCCCGGACAACCTGCCTGACGAGATCAAGTTCGGCGGCACCCGGTTCGCGGAATCCCCGGAATCGGAACACAACTGGGCGTTGCGGGGAACCATCACTCCAGAACAGGGGGAGATTCACGTCGCACAAGGGAAGGTAATCGGCGGGGGGTCTTCGATAAACGGGCAGGCGATGCAGCGGGGATTGCCGGAGGACTTCGACAACTGGGCTGCAATGGGCAACACGGAGTGGTCTTTCGACAAGGTGCTCCCGTTCTACCGGAAGATGGAGCAGGACCTGGACATCCAGGACGACTTCCACGGAACGGAAGGCCCAATGCCGGTGAGGAGGCGTCAATCGGATACGATTCCGGCCATCCAGAGCGCATTCCGTGAAGCGCTGCAGAAGGAAGGGTACAGCACCACCGAGGACACCAACGGGGCCAATCCCGGGGGCATCGGGGTGTCTCCGACCAACAACCTGGGCGGCGTGAGAATGAGCGCGGCGCTGACCTACCTGGGTCCATTGCGGCACCGGCTGAACCTGACCATCCGGGGAGAGGTGTATGTCCGCAAGGTCCTGTTCGACGGCACCAAGGCCGTGGGGGTGGAAGCGGAGAGCGGCGGGGAGGTGTTTACCGTCTACGGGAACCGGGTCGTGCTATGCTCGGGCGCGATCCGGTCGCCACAACTGCTGATGCTGTCGGGTGTGGGGCCCAGGGACCAACTGGAGCAGTTCGGGATTCCCGTTGTCCACGAATCGCCGGGGGTGGGCCAGGGCCTTTGGAACCACCTGAGCGCCCACGTCAGTTTCAAGGTGAAGGACGGGGTGGACCTGTCGCCCAACCTGGATGCTCCGCACTTCGGCCTGCACTACACCGCCGAAGGTTCGGATGAGGTCCACGACATGGTGCTGCGGACCAGCAACGTGGTGGACGAGCGAGAGGAACGGGTCCGGGGGGTGCGGACCCGGTATCACACCGGCGATGTTGACCCGGAACAGTCGGCGAGAATATCCTGCACGCTGGGACTGCCGAAGGGCTCGGGATACGTTCGGCTGGCGTCGGCGGACCCCGGAACGCAGCCGGAGTTCAACTACGACTACCTGCACGACCCGGAAGACGCGCGGCGGGTGAGAGAGGGCATCCGGTGGGCAGCAAGGTTGCTGGAGTCCGAATCCTACCGGGACGTGGCGGATTTCCGGATCACCCCGTCTGACGAAATCCTGAACGACGACGGCGCGCTGGACTTGTGGATCCGGCAGACCGTAGGGACGGCCCGCCACGTTTCCGGCACCTGCCGAATGGGGCCGGACGATGATCCGATGGCGGTGGTGGACCAGTATTGCAAGGTGAGAGGCGTGGAGGACCTGTGGGTGGTGGACGCTTCCGTGATGCCGCGCATCCCACGGTCTGGAGGCATCCATCCGACGGTCATCATGGTGGGAGAACGGGTCGCAGACTGGGTGGCGGCTGGATAGCCTCCCCCCGCAAGAACGTTTGCTCACTCTTTCCGCCCGTTGCCCTGCACAGCAACGGGCGGAACCATTTGGGCCAGGGTTTCCCATGCCTTGGGGAGGTTCCAGGGAAAGACTTGCAAGAAGTGTCCACTAGGAATAACGGATGAAACCTGCAACCGGACGGATCTACTATGGATGGTGGGTGGCCGGCGCGGCGTCGGGAATTGAGTTTGCCAACGCGGCGACGGCGATCGGCATCCTGTCGGTGTTCGTCATTCCGATGAGCCAGGAGTTTGGGTGGAGCCGGACGGAAGTGGCCGGAGCGACCAGCCTGGGGGCGTTGCTGGGGGCGGGGCTGGCACCATTCATTGGGGGATTGGTGGACCGGTTCGGAGCGCGCATAATCCTTGTGACAGGCGGCACGGTGGTGGCGCTGGGCTGCCTGTACCTGTCGATGGCACAGGCTTTGCTAGGGTTTTACGTTGCCTTCACCACGGTAAGAATTGCCGACCAGGGCATGGTCAAGATCGCGGCCTCGGTGACGGCGGGGAAGTGGTTCTACCGGTACCGGGGACGGGCGGTTGGATTCGTCCATTTCGGAGGGTCACTGGGGGTAATCGTGATGGCCCCGATGGTCCAATGGGTGATTTCCGGCTGGGACTGGAGGGCAGCCTGGGTAATGCTGGCGGCGGTCATGCTTTGTGTGGGGGTGATTCCCTGCGCCTTGGTGGTGCGACGGCAACCCGAGGACCTGGGCCTTCCTATAGACGGGGTGCCGGAATCAGCGGGAGCCGTGGCGGGGGCAGGACTAGAGAGGGACGAAAGGGAATACCAGTTGCGGGAAGTGGTGAGGACGCCCGCGTTCTGGCTGATCCTGGCGTCGTTGTTCGTGGCGAGCACGGCGACGTCGGGGATTGGGCTGCATCTAGTCCCACACCTGACCCAGCAGGGTCTGTCTCCAGGGGCGGCAGTGGCGGCGGTGAGCGTGATGTCCCTGTCCGGGGCTGGGGCGGCGCTGCTGGCCGGAGCCGGGGTGGAGCGGATGCCGGCCAAGTGGCTGCTGGCGCTGCTTTTCCTGCTGGCGGCAGTGAGCATGGGCGTGCTGGCAAGGGCCGACACCCTGGCAGAAACCTACCTGTTCGCGGTGCTGCAGGGCCTAGTGGGCAGCGGGGTGAACACGGTTGCTCCGGTCATGTGGGCGAGCTACTACGGCCGGAGGACGCTGGGGAGTATTTTCGGCATGAGCCGGGCGGCGCAGGTGGTGGGATTCGGAGTGGGACCCCTGGGGTCGGCCATCCTGTATGACCGGACGGGCACCTACCAGGGAGCGTTCCTGTTCCTGGCCATTGGGGCGGTGGGCGCGGCAGCGGTGCTGGCGACGGCCCGGCGGCCATCGTTGAAGGGAGGGTGAGGCACTCTGTTTGCCGGTGGCCGGGCGGTGTGGTAGAGTAGGCCCAACATCCCCGGCCGCCTGACGGCCGTTTTTGAAGGAGAGTTGCATGGCATACGTTACGCCCCGGGAAGGGGAAACCCCAGAGAGTCTGGTGAACCGTTTCCGGGCCTCGGTCCAACACGCGGGTATCCTGCGCGAGTTGAAGGATCGGCGGTTTTTCCGCTCCAAGGCCCAGAAGGAGCGGCTGGCAGCCCAGCGGGCGGCACGGCGGCGACGCCGGCAGCGCCGGTAGGAACAAACGGGGCAGGCATCGAGCCTGCCCTTTCTTTTGTCTCCATACAAGACGGGATGGGCGGGAAAGGCTCGTCCGGTCTATAACGCAATCCGCATAAGTTCTTCGGAGAAGACTATTTCTCCACCGTAGATGCGGCTGACATCCCCAATGCCCTGCTCCATGGGGCCGTGGCCGGCGAGGTGGGGGCCGACGTGGACCAAAACCAGTTTCTTCACTCCCGCTTCCTGGGCCATGCGGGCCGCTCCGGTGGTGCCGCACTGGCCGTTGAATTCTCCATTGGCATCCATGACGGCCTGGTCATCCCAGCACATGCACAGCATCACGTCGGCGCCGCGAGCAAGTCCGGTCACGGAGGCGCAGGGCTGGGTATCGCCGGTGAAGACGACGCTGCCTTCAGCCGAATCGACTCGGTAGGCAAGGGAGTCGAGCCAGGGCTGGACGTGCTCGGCGGGAGCCGCGGTCACCTGCCAAGTTGATCCGCTGAACACGGGACCGGGGTCCACGTCCCGGGAAGACACCGACGGGGCCGGACGCGGGAGCGTCCCGCCGCGATTGACGAAGACCTGCTGGCTGAGGGGATGGTTCACGCGGGCTTTCCAGTCGTGAGAGAACAAGCCGTTTTCACCGAGGATACCCTCGGTTATTTTCTCCGTTAAGTCGGGGCCGAATACCTGAAGCTGGTTCTCCTTACCGATGCTTTGGTCCCAGCGGCAGAGGAGGAAGCAGGGATAGTCGATGTCATGGTCGAAGTGGTGGTGGGTGAAGAAGAGGTAGTCGACCTGGGTAGGGAACAGTCCGGCTTTGACCAGCTTGTGTGTCGTGGCGGGGCCGCAGTCGAACATGAGGAGTTCGCTGCCGAGCTTCAGAACATGGGAACTGCCGAACCTAGTGGGCGTAGGGGTGGGAGTTCCCGCGCCGAGGGTGTAAATTTCTGCCATCTGATTCCTCGTGCCAGGGATTCGGGGGACTATGGGGACAGGATACCATCACCCGTGGTTGGTTAGGTGTGCCCGTTCCCGGTTGGACTTGCCAATGGGCCATAGATACAATGGCTTCCGGTTCGCCCTTGCGGGGCCGATGAGGCAGAATTGGCAAGACAATCCCATCGAAAACCCGATGAAATTCAACGACCTGCGGGACTACATAAGCTTTCTTGAAGGCAAAGGGCAACTCCACCGGGTGGCTGCTCCGGTCAGCTGGGACCTGGAGATTACGGAGATTGCGGACCGGGTGGTGAAGGACGGGGGACCAGCCCTCCTATTTGAGAACGTGGAAGGATATTCCGTTCCGGCGGTGATCAACCTGTTCACCACGGACCAACGGATGGCCTGGGCGCTGGGGGTGGAGGACCTGGATGAGCTGGCGGGGAGGGTCCGGCAACTTTTGCAGATGGCCCAGGGAGCCCCCGACGGGTTGATGGACAAGCTGCGGATGCTGGGGAGGCTGGTGCGGTTGGGTTCGTTCCAGCCGAAAACGGTGAGGAACGCGCCGTGCCAGCAGGTGGTCCTGTCCGGGGACGACGTCGACCTGTTCCGGTTCCCGATCATGAAGTGCTGGCCGGAGGACGGGGGGCGGTACATCACGCTGCCGCTGGTGATTACCAAGCATCCAGAAACGGGGGTGCAGAACTACGGTATCTACCGGATGCAGGTGTTCGACTCGCGGACGACAGGGATGCACTGGCAGACGCACAAGGTGGGAGCGCAGCACTACCGGCGGAGTCAATCCGGGGAACTGGAGAAGATGGAAGTAGCGGTGGCGCTGGGTGGGGACCCAGCGACGATCTGGGCGGGGTCGGCCCCATTGCCGCCGGACATGGACGAGATGGCGTTTGCGGGTTTCATCCGGGAGGAAGGTGTGGAACTGGTCCGGGCCAAGACGGTGGACCTGATGGTCCCGGCTAACGCCGAGATTATCCTGGAAGGCCACGTCGTTCCCGGTGAGGAGCGGGATGAGGGGCCCTTCGGAGACCACACGGGGTATTACTCACTGGCGGAACCCTATCCGGTGTTTCACGTCACTACAATCACTCACCGGAATGATCCGATTTACCCGACGACGTTCGTTGGGCGGCCTCCGAAGGAAGACTACTGGATGGGCAAGGTGACGGAGCGGGTGTTCCTGCCGCTGATAAAGGTGATGCTGCCGGAGGTGGTGGACATCAATATGCCGGCGGAGGGGATTTTCCATAACCTGGTGATCGTGTCCATCAAGAAGGAATACCCGGGGCAGGCGCGGAAGGTGATGTTCGGGTTGTGGGGGCTTGGGCTGATGAGCTTGGCCAAGACGATAATCGTGGTGGATGATTTCGTGGACGTGCAGGACCCTTCCGAGGTGACATGGCGGGTGGCGAACAACTTGGACCCGGGGCGGGACCTGGTAGTGGTGGAAGGGCCGCTGGACGACCTGGACGTGGCATCTCCGACGGCAAAGTTCGGGAGCAAGCTGGGGATCGACGCGACAAGGAAGGGTCCCGGAGAAGGATACCACCGGGGCTGGCCGCCGGACATTGAGATGTCGCCCGAGGTCAAGGCTTTGGTGGACAGGCGGTGGTCGGAGTACGGGATATAGAAGCCGGGCAATGAACGCAGACGCCGCTTCTCAATCAGCGTTGCGCCGGGTCTTCGGGAAGGTTCCGCTTTACCTAAGCTCCATCCGCATCTGGGAGTCGCTGTTCGCGTTGCCCTTTGCGTACATTGGGATGGTGCTGGCGGCGGAGGGGTGGCCGGGTTGGCATGCTTTCATCTGGATAAACGTGGCGATGTTCGGGGCGCGGACGCTGGCTATGTCGGGGAACCGGGTGATCAACGCGAAAGAAGACGCAATCAATCCGAGGACTCAGACCCGCCATTTGCCGCAGGGGATACTGAGGCCGTCGGAAGTTATCGGGATGATGGTAGTTTCGGCGGGGATTTTCTTCGTGGCGGCGTACCAACTGAACACGCTGGCGTTGATATTGGCGCCGGTGGCGGCGGCGTACGTGGTCCTGTACTCCTACGCGAAGTACGTAACTTGGGCGTGCAACCTGATGCTGGGGTGGGCGCTGGCGATTGCTCCGGCCGGGGCGTGGATCGGGGTTACCGGGAGGCTGGACCCGGAGGCAGTGCTGCTGAGTTTCGCGGTGGCGATGTGGGCGGGCGGCTTCGATATCATCTACGGATGCACGGACTACGATTTCGACCGGAGCCAGGGGATCAAATCCGTTCCGGTGAAGTTCGGGATCGCCGGAGCGCTGTGGCTGGTGAGGGTGATGCACCTGCTGTCGGCGGCGTCGCTGCTGGCGTTGGGAATCTGGATGGGATTGGGGCCGCTGTACTACGTTGGTTGGGCGGTTGCGGTGGCACTGCTGGTCTACGAGAACAGCCTGGTAAAGCCCAATGACCTGTCCCGGGTGGGGGTGGCGTTCTTCCGGGTAAACAGCTACATATCGGTGCAACTGCTGGCGTTCACGATCCTGGCCATTGTGCTGTCGTAAAGTCGATTACTCCCGGACGGTGCGGTTGGCAAGGCAGGTCAGGGCGATGGTTTCCGCAACGTCGGACGCCTGATCCAAATTCCATAGGGCGGAGAGCATCCCTTCCACCTGATCGCTGGGGAAGACGTCGCCGACGAGGGCCTTGAACTTCTCGTTGAGCTGGGCGTCGGTCATGGGGTTTTCAGGGGCGCCGGTGGCGTGTTCGATGCGTTGGGTGTGTTCCTGTCCGTTGCGGAGGGTGATGGTGACCTCGGAGGCATCCTCGGCCATGGACTCGTCGATGGTTGCCTGGATTTTGTCCCGCAGGCCGGCAATTACCGGGTCGGCAACGCGGGCGTCGGAGTACTGGGCGGGGAAGGCAGCGCCGTCCACGAGACCGACTGCCATGCTGTGCTGGTAGGAGAATTTTCCTTCGAGGCCCACGCGGGGGTTGGGGCGGTCGACGAGTTCGAGAACCAGGGGGTGGACGCGGGCGCTAACGGACTGCACTTCCTCGGGGTTAACCCCGACCTCGTTCTTGAGGGCGACCATGGCGTCGATCAAGGGATGGTTGACGACGCCGCAGGCGTAGGGTTTCAGTCCGTTCATCATCAGCTCCCAGGACTCGCCCAGGCCGTCGTTGACGCGCTCCAAGTGGCTGTCTTCGGACATTACGGCGGCGAACCCGCGGCGGCCTTCGAGGATCTCGGTGGTGGAGGTGAAGCCGCGCTGGGCTAGGAGGGACGCCAGCACCCCGCTCTGGGCAGAGCGGCCGGGATGGAAGGGCTTGGTCATGGAGCCGAAGACCTCCCTCACTCCGGCGGCCTGGGTACCGGCGATGCCGAGGCCGTGGGTCACCTGGTCGAGGTCCAAGCCGGAGAGCTTGGCGGCGGCGATGATGGAGCCGAAGACACCGGTGGTGCCGGTGATGTGCCAGCCCTCGTCGTAGTGGTAGGGGTGGACAGCCATTCCGATGCGGCAGCAGGCTTCCATTCCGAGGACGGATGCGGCTAGGACGTCGCGGCCGCTGATGTGGAGGTGCTCGCCCACGGCGAGGGCGGCGGGGAGGACGGGGGAAGAGGGGTGGATGACGGTGGGGAAGTGGGTGTCGTCGTAGTCTTCGAGATGGCCGAGGTAGCCGTTGGCGAGGGCGGCGTTCTGAAGGGTGGTGCGTACTCCGGTCCCAACGACGGATGCCAGAGGACTGCCGCCTTCAGCGTCGAAGACATCGAGCAGGATGTCGAGGGAGGGGTCGCGGGAGGCGTAGATGGCGACGGCCAGGAAGTTAATCAGGCACCGCTTGCCCTCGTGGATGAGAGCGTCGGGGATGCGTTCCGGGGTTGAGTCAACGACGTAACGGGCCAAGTCTCCGGTTGTCCCCATGGTCACCACCTGCTGAAAGGATGTCCCCGAAAGGCGGGCGAATTATAGCATGGCCCCAGAAAAGGTGAGGCGTTGCAACCCAGAAGGGCGGCAACGCCTTGGTGGCAAGCCAGGGGTCCCGGGCCGGCCCGGGAAGGTTGGCTAGTTGTCGGCTACGCCGGCGGCTTCGCGAACCTCGGCGCTGAGGTGGCGGCCGTAGAACTCGAAGACCTTTTCCCAGCCGTCGACGGCGGCGTGAACGCGGTAGCTGGGCCGGTCAACGGCGAAGAAGCCGTGTCCGGCGTCGTCGTAGCGGTGGAACTCGTACTCCTTGCCGTGCTGCTTGAGGGCGGCCTCAAACTCGTCCACGTCGGCGGGCGAGGGCCGGGCGTCCTCGTTGCCGAAGAGGCCGAGCATGGGGCAACTGATGCCGGAGGTGTAGTCGATGGGGGCTACGGGCTGGCGGGAGCGCTCAGGCTCGGTCTCGGGGACCTGGTTGATGCCGCCTCCCCAGCAGTTGACGGCCGCGTCGATGCCGTCCAGGGTGGCAGCGGCCAGATAGACCTGGCGTCCGCCGGAGCAGAAGCCGATGATGCCGACCTTGCCGTTGTGGTAGGGCAGGGATCGCAGGACGCTGATGGCTCCGGCCACGTCGCCCATGGTGCGGGCGTCGGGCATTCCGCCAGCGGCGCGGACGCTGTCGCTGTTGGCCTGGGACGTGGACTGACCCTCGCGGAAGTGGAGGTTAGGGGAGATGCAGGCGTAGCCGTTGTAGGCGAGCTTGCGGGCCATTTCGCGGGAAGCGTCGTCCCAGCCGGGCATGTGGTGAATGAGGACCACGCCGGGGAAGGGGCCAGAGCCAAGGGGACGGGCGAGGTAGGCGTCGATCTGGTCGCCCTCGTGTCCGATCATGTTGACGGTTTCGGCTATCAATCCGTTGTAGGGCATAGAATTGTTCCTCCTTGTTGGCTTTGTTCGTGACCTGGAGTTTATGTCCGCCCGGAGAGTGATAGTTGCAGATTACTACCGGGCGAAATTGGTGTCAAACGAGATTGGGGAGAGTTGCCGTCCAACCGGGCAGGAAGTTAGAGAAGACGGGCAAGGGAGGGAATGATTGAGGCGCAGGAAGAAATTCTGGTGCATTTTGGCGCATTTCCAGAGGGGAAGCGCGGGTTGCAAAACCATTCCTAGCTGTACGGTATCGCAGAGGGGCACAGGTTGGAAAGCGGCAAATGTCAGTGGCTGCGGGGGTTAACGCAGACCGGCGTTGTCAAGGAAGGCCTGGAACATCTGCCGCATTTGGGCTTCGTAAGCGGGAGCGTAGGCGGTGAACTCGCGGAGGTGGCGGGCTGCCTCTTCCTGCGGGTCGAAACGGAGGCCCATGAGGCGGTAGTCGGCGGACAGTTCCTGGTTCCATACTTGGAGGTCTTCCAGGGTCAATTGAGGCTCGAACTGGAAGGCGTAGGAATTGCCGCAGCGGAAGGCCATGTTGATTTTCCGGTAGCGGCCGTCGCGGCGTAGCATATAGCCGTGGGCCAGCTTTACTCCGCCGGGTGGGATGGAGAAGCATTCTCCGTGGAGGGTGGGGACGAGGGGGACGGCAATGCGAGAGAAGACGGGATCGGATGCGCCCTCCGCGGTGATGTCTATCTTGCGGAGGCCGAACTGGTAGCCGCCGGTGGGGCGGACGATGCCGCCGAGGGCGGTGGAGAGCAACTGGGCACCGAGGCAGACGCCGAACACCGGGATTTCCCGAAGGACGGCTTCGGCGAGGTAGTCCCGTTCCTGGCGGATGGCCGGGAACGTGTCGTTGGCGGACATGGGGCCGCCGAGGGCGATGATCAACCGGACGTTATCCAGCGGAGGGACGGGCAGGTCGTGGCCGCCGGTGATGGCCTGCTCCGCTAATATGGTTTCCGGGGAGATTCCCCAATGGGCCAGGACACCGGACAGGTTGGCGCCCAAAGTCTCGACGGAGTGGTGCTGGATGACGAGGGCGGTGGTCACGAGGGCCAGCCCTCCGGCGGGCCTGGGTTTTGACGGAGTTGTTCCAGCACCAGAAGGTCGGTGGGGAAGGCCATTGGCGGCGGCGGCAGGGACAGGGGGAAATATTCGACCTGATCCAGGTCGTCGCCGGCCTGGAGGCAGCCGCCGGTGGGGCGTCCCCAGAACCAGATGCCGACGGTCAACTGGTTGGGGTTGTGGAAGTTGGAATGGACGGCGCAGACGGGGCCGAGTTGGACATCCAGGCCGGTCTCCTCGAGGAACTCGCGGCGGGCGGCGTCCCGGATGTCCTCACCCCACTCGACGTAGCCGCAGGGGATGCACCAGTGGCCTTCGTAGCCGCCCCGGGACCGGCGGCCCAGCAGGATTTGTCCGTTTTGTACGAGGACGACGGCGACTCCGACGGCGGGGTTGCGGTAGTGGGTGAATCCGCAGGAAGGGCAGGTGGGACGGGGGAGGCCGCCGCGCTCGCGGGCTTCCAGCTGAGTGGCGCAGAGGGGGCAGAAGCGGTAGGGGGTCATGGGGGTTGTTGTCTGGCCGGGACACTCATTCCGTCTGCGCCGGTCTGACCGGGGGCAGGTTGGCCAGTTCGTCCTCGCCGTAAACTGCGCCATGAACCGCCCGGGTCCCGCTGGTCAGCCTGCGGAGACGGCGTCCCTGGTCGGCCCTCTCCGTGGGGGAAAGATGGTCTTGAGGGGTGGGAGGCTCTGCCCGGCATAATGCCGCAAACGCCAGGATAAACGCCTCGGAACCGCGTATGGCATCCTGCACGTCGCTGGCTTCCAGTTGGTGTTCGTAAAAATTGACGTGTACTCCCTCCAACGACCGGAACATATCCCGCAAGTCGGGACGGTTGTATTCATACCCGATGTAGTTGGCGGTATCGCGCAGGTCATTATGCCAGCGGTGATTCCAGCCGCGTTGCTGGGCGAGGGCCTTGATGGCGTGGGCGGTGGCGCCCCAGACCTTTTCTGAGGCTTGCAGGATGTCTCCCTGGTCCAATTCCCGCCGGGCCTGTTCCAGGAGGTGTCGGCTGATTTCCTGATACCTTTGGGGCGGTGAGGCCCTCAAGTGATCGGTCATTACTGCTCTTTCCGATAGTAAGCCAGGTTGCCAGTTTGTCGAGTGGGGGGTTATCTGTTGGTCTTCACGAGGTAAGGCGATGCAGAGTCAATTGTCTCATTTATCCGGGTTGTTTTGGAGTGGCTATGCCGCGTGAGCCAAGCACATGGGCTTCGGCAATTCCCACGCTTAGCTGGAAACCCGGCCGCGGCGGATGGAGCGGCCGGGGAGGACGCCGGTGTTCTCTCCCTGGTCGATGACGACTTGGCCGTTGACGATGACGTAATCTATTCCGACGGGGTAGTGCTTGGGGTCCTCGCGGGTGGCGTGGGTCTTGACGGTGTCCGGGTTGAACACCACGATGTCGGCGCGGAATCCGTCGCGGAGAAGGCCCCGGTCGGGGATGCCGAGGCGCTGGGCGGGGAAGGAGGTCATCTTGCGGATGGCCTCGGGGAGGCGCAGGTGTTTCTCGGCCCGGACGAACTCGGCGAGAACGATGGGGAAGCAGCCGTAGGTGCGGGGGTTGGGGTACTCTCCGAAAAGGATGGCGTCACTGGCAATCATCCCGTAGGGGTGGGAGACGAAGGCGGGAAGGGTCTGGGGGTTGGTGCCCAATCCGACGGTGGAGATTCCCAGGTTTTCCTCGAGGAGCAGGTCGAAGAGGGCGTCGGCCGGGTCCTGGCCCCGCATCTCGCCAATGTCGGTGATGAGTCGGCCGTCGTACTGCTTGTTGTGGGGCTGGGTGAAATTAGTGAGCCAGTTGTTTTCCAGCCGGTCGCGGACGATTTCGCGCTTCATTCGCTCCCGGTCGTCGTGGTCGCGGAGGGCTTCCATGAGACGTTCAGGGCCGCCGTCTTTGGCCCAATGGGGGAGGCCGATGGTGACGGTGGTGCCGGAGTAGGGGTAGGTGTAGCAGTCGAAGGTGACGTCGAGACCTTCGGCGCGGGAGTCGTCGACCAATCCGAGGAAGTCGTGGTGGCTGCCGACGCCCTGGGCGGGCTGGCGGTAGTGGGTGAGGTGGACGGAGATGCCGCTGCGGCGGCCGATCTCCACCGCCTCCTCCCAGGGGGCCATGACGCCGCGGGCGCGGAGGCTGGCGCGGGTGTGGGTGTGGTAGATTCCGCCGAGGGAGGCCGCGGTCTCTGACAACGCCACCAGTTCATCGGTGTCTGCGTAGGAACCGGGCGGATAGTCCAGGCCGGTGGAGAGTCCCCAAGCGCCTTCTTCCATGGCCTCGCGGACTACGGCCTGCATGTCGGCGAGTTCGGCGGGGGTGGACGGGCGGTCGTTCCAGCCGACGCTCCAGATGCGGACGGGAGCGTTGCCGAGGATGTAGGCGATGTTGACCGCGACGGTGTTGTCGTATTTTCCGAGGAGGTCAGCGACGGTGAGCCAGTCGGCGGGCATGGGCGGGTAGCCGTTGAGGCCGGAGTCCAGCCAGATGTAGCGGTGGAGCTCTTCCTGGTTCTTGAAGGGCGCGTGGGAGATGCCGTCGATGCCGACGAGCTCGGTGGTGACTCCCTGGCGCACCTTGGGGTCGTGGTGGGGTTCGCCGAGGATGGTCAGACCGGCGTGGGAGTGGAGGTCGATGAATCCGGGGCAGACCACGCAGCCGGAAGCGTCGATGGTGCGGGCTGCTTCAAGGTGGGAAACGTCACCTCGGTGGACGGCGACGCGATTGTCCTCGACGGAGACGGCGGCGTAGAAGCCGGGGCTGCCGGTGCCGTCGATGACCTGGCCGTTGGTGATGAGGAGGTCGAGCATTGCTAACCGCCGAAATATATTAGGGCGTACTGGGGTGTATTATAAACTTGCTTTGAACGACGGAGGTTTATTCGATGGAGGAATCGTTGGAGGGGCCCCAAATTCCGCAAACGGACTCCATCAAGGAATTGGCTGAGTTCTGGGATACTCACGAAATCACCGACTTTGAGGAACAGCTGGAGGAGGTTGACGAGCCGGAATTCCTACGGTTACGTTCCCAATCAGGTAGTCCCGCCCAGCGGCCACCGGGGTCTGGATTCCCGCGCAAGCGGGAATGACGGGAGGGCGATAGCGGTTCTTATCCATTGGCAAGACGTTAAGCCTCGAAAACGGTGTTTCCGCCGACTATGGTGCGCTCTATGGGGATGTCCTTGATGGTCATGGGGTCTACGGCGCGGGGGTCGGCGCCGAGGACGACGAAGTCAGCGAGCTTGCCCACTTCGATGGAACCCTTGAGATTCTCCTCGAAGGAGGCGTAGGCTCCGTTGATGGTGTAGAGCTTGAGGGCTTCGTCCACCGATATTTTCTGGTTGGGACCCCAGAGGTTGCCGCGGCTGTCGGTGCGGGTGACGCAGCTCTGGATGCCGAGCAGGGGTTCAAAGGGTCCCGGGGGATAGTCGGTGGCCCCGGTGGAATGTACTCCATAGTCGATGAAGGAGCGCTGGGCGAACATCCACTGGAGGCGTTCCTCGCCGTAGAAGGGCATCTTCTCACCGTGGTGATAGACGTAGGTGCAGAAGGGGGTGGCGATGTTCCCCAAGCGGTGCATCCGGTGGAGGATTTCGGGGTTGACCAAGGTGCAGTGCTCCACGCGATGGCGGGGGTCTGGGCGGGGATAAGCGGCCTGGGCTTTTTCGTAGGCGCGGGTGACCATGTCGATGGCGACGTCGCCGTTGGCATGGATGCAGACCTGGAATCTGGCTTCGTGCATCTGCATCACGTTTTCCTCGATTTCATCCGCTTCCATGGCGAGGATGCCGTGATCGCAGTCGCTGCCGATGTAGGGTTCGGACAGGTAGGCGGTGCGGGCGGCGATGGCCCCGTCGGCGACCATCTTGATGCCGCCAAGGCGGAGCATGGCATCCCCGAAGCCGGTCTTTAATCCAGCTTCCCGGAGGGCGGGGAAGTGGGGATAGTACATAAGGACGTAAACTCTGAGGGACAGGTCGCCGGCGTCGCGGCCCTCCTGATAGGTGGAGAGTTCTTCCTGGACAACGCGGGCGTCGTGGACGCTGGTGAGGCCGGCGCGGGTGAGCATCCGGCAGATAGTGGTGAGTCCCTGGCGGCGGATCTCGGGGGTTTCGGGCGGGATCAGCCCAAAGCGGACGGGTTCGATGGCGCGCTCGTAGACGACGCCGTTGAGCTCGCCAGTGTCCGGATTGCGGCCGAGACGTCCGCCGGGCGGGTCCTCGGTCTCGTTGTTGAACCCGGCGGCTTCCAGAGCGGCGGTGTTGAGGTAGTAGATGTGGCCGGCGCGGTGGGCGACCATGATGGGATGGTGGGCGCTGACGGCGTCGAGGTCTTCCTTGAAGAGGAAGCGGTCCTCGGCGGTCTTGGTGTCGTCGAACTTGAATCCCTGGACCCACTGACCGGCGGGGGTCGCAGCCACGCGCTCGGCAAGGGCGTCATGGATGGCGCCGATGCTGGCGAGATCGCAGTCGGCGGCCATGACGTGGCGGATGCCGCTGTTGAGGACGTGGATGTGGGCGTCGATGAAGCCGGGGAGGACGGTCTTTCCGGCAAGGTCGAGCACCTGGGTATTGGGCCCGACGAGGCTGGAAACGTCCGCGCCGTCTCCGACGGCGACGACGCGCCCGTTGAGGACCGCTACGGCCGATGCCTGGGGCTGGGCCGGGTTGATGGTGATGACGTTGGCGTTTCGGATTACCGTGTCGGCTTTCAGGTTGTAGTCAGACATTTCAGGGAACCTCGGAACAAGTTAGGGTCATTGAGGCGAAAGCCGGAGCGTTGGAGGAGAGCATAAGGGCGCCAGCTATGATACGAGCGACGGGGGTCTGGATTCCCGCCTGCGCGGGAATGACGGGAAGGGTGCCATTGGCATCGTCACACATCCCCTTAGCCGGAGTTGGCAGCTTTCGCCAAGGGGATGAGACGGTTGGCGATTTCGTCGATGTGGCGCTCGCGGTCTTCCCGGGGGCAGGAGATGCTGAAGACAATGTGGCGGGCGCCGGCTTCGATGTATTCCTGGAGACGTTCCGCGCACTGCTCGGGCGGACCGAGGAGGCAGTAGTTGCGGACGATGTTCAGGAAGTCGCCTCCGTAGAGGTACCGGCCGCCGAGAGCTTCTGCCGCGACGTTGGCGGCTTCTTCTTCGGTTGGGTAGATGGAGATGTAGGGGAAGAGTCCCCAGTGGAAGCCGGACAGGTCCCTGCCTTCCTCGGCGGCGAAGGAGTGGATCTTTTCGACGCTGTCGACGTAGCGTTCGGGGCTGTAGAAATAGGGGAGCCAGCCCTCTCCGAACCGGACGGCACGACGCATGGCGGCGTCGCGGCGGCCCGCCACCCAGACGGGGGGGTGGGGATCCTGGTGGGGCCGGGGGTTGATAGCGGCGTTTTCCAATTGGAAATGGCGGCCCTGGAAGGAGACCGCTTCTTCGGTCCATAGACGACGCACCGCTTCGAGGCATTCGTCGGTTCGGCGGCCCCGCTGGCGGGGGTTTAGTCCGGCGGCCTCGAACTCCACGGGGAACTCGCCACCGACGCCAACGCCTAGGGTCAGGCGGCCCTGGGATGCGATGTCGAGGGTGGCGGCGAACTTGGCAAGCATAAGGGGGTGATAGAAGGGGACGAGCACGATTGAAGAGAGAAGGCGAATCCGGTCCGTGGCCCCGGCGGCTACGGCGAGCAGGGGCAGGGCGGCCTGGGTCGGCCCGGGAGGGCTGCCCCGCATGAAGTGTTCGCCGACGGAGATATACTCGAATCCCAGTTCCTCGAGCCAGCGGGCTTCGGCGGCTATTTCCGCTGCGCCAAGGGCGGCACCGGAACCGAAATGCAAATCCAAGGAAGGCATGAAAGCAGTTCTCCTTGCCAGCGTTCAACCCAATCGGGCCTTCGAGAAGGCTGTCCGGGAGGCCCGGTCCGGGGAAGCACTGCCATGTTAACTTGTTGACGGGAACGACGCCAGTGACAACGGAGGTCGGGCCGGATAGTTTGTTAAACTGTTAGGAGGCGGGGTTTCGGGACAGCATCACTGCTGCTAGGAACAGGATGGCTCAGTTGAGGATATGGTTGTACTGGTAACCGGGGCTACGGGGTTCCTGGGACGCCAAGTTGTCAAGGAATTGCTGGAACACCGGTACGATGTGCGGTGCCTGGTGCGTACACCGGGGCGGGAGCGGATGTTTCCCGAAGGTTCGGTGGACGTTCACTACGGAAGCGTTTCCGATCCGGCGGCGCTGGCCAGCGCCTTTCTCGGGGTGGAGTCGGTGATCCACCTGGTGGGAATTATCCGGCAGCAGGGAAGAGCAACATTCCAGTCAGTGAACCACGAGGGAACGGCCAACGTGGTGGCGGCGGCGCGGAATGCCGACTCAGTGAAGGAATTCGTGCTGGTGAGCGCGTTGGGAGCCGCCAACAACCCGCGGATGCCCTACATGCACAGCAAGTGGCAGGGGGAGCAGGCGGTGGCTGCCGGGGGAGTGCCATACACGATCATCCGTCCGTCCATCGTGTTTGGAAAGGGGGACGAGTTCACCAATATGCTGGGGGCGCTGGTCAAGGTATCGCCCCTGGTGCCCGTGGTGGGGACGGGGCGCAACCGGTTCCAGCCGATCCACGTCGATGACCTGGCGCGCAGCCTAGCGCTGACGCTAGGCCGGGCAGACCTGAGGAACCGGGTCGTGGAGGTCGGAGGCCCGGAGCAGTTGAGCTACAATGAATTGTTGAAACTGATTTGCGATACGCTGGGGAAATTCAGGATCCCGTTACACCTGCCGTCCTGGATGATGCGGCCCAACGTCTGGCTGATGGAGAGAGTCCTGCCCAAGGCCCCGCTGACGTCAGAGGAACTGCGGATGATTTCGGTCAGAAACGTGGCCGAGACGGACGCGGTGGCAGGGTTCTTCGGGTTCAGCCCGCGGCCGGTGGAGGGCAACCTGGACTATCTCAAGGAGATCAGCTTTTCTGACGGAATTAAAACGATGGCGGGGTTCATGCCGGCCAGTCTCCGGGACCACTAAGGTGTGGGGGTCGGTCGGGCGAAGCCGCCATATCAAGCAGGATAAAGGTTGACCGTGGAGTACCGGGAATCGATAAACAGGCTACTATCCTTGGTTGATTTCGAACGGGTGCGTCCTCCGGGCCCCAGGCAGAAGACCATTTTCGACCTGTCGAGAATGAACGTGCTGCTGGAGCGGTTGGGCAATCCGCACCTGGGCATGCCGACGGTCCACGTGGCAGGGACCAAGGGGAAGGGAAGCACGGCGGCGTTCTGTGATGCGGCCCTGCAAGCAACTGGGTACAGAACCGGGTTCTACTCCTCGCCCCACATGCATACGTTCAGGGAGCGAATCCGGCTGGATGGGGAGCCAGTGACGGAGGAATTGTTCGCCCGGCTTGTGGAGGACCTGTGGGCGCCCCAGGAGTGGGTCTCGAACGAGTCCGGCGAAGGCCCGGTGTCGTTGTTCGAATTCATGACGGCCATGGGCTTCACCTGTTTCAACAGGGAGGGATGCGATTTCCAGACCATAGAGGTTGGGTTGGGGGGGCGCCTGGACGCCACCAACGTGGTGGAGCCGGCGGTCAGTGTCATCACGTCAATCAGCATGGACCACACGGAGATCCTGGGCGATACAGTGGAGAAGATAGCCAGGGAGAAGGCAGGGATAATCAAGCCCGGCGTTCCGGTGGTTATCGGTCCCCAGGGTTTGGGGGCTACCCCGGTGCTGCTGTCGGCCTGCCGGGAACGGGGCTGCAGGCCAATAGTCGTTGGGAAAGATATTGCCTGGACGGAAACCGGGCGTTCCGGGAGGCGGCAATCGCTCACCGTTCATGGAGTGCGGGGAGAGTACCCGCTGGATATTCCGCTGCTGGGCTTGCACCAACAGGGCAACGCGGCCACCGCGATAGGCGCATTGGAAGTCCTGATGGACCAGGGATATTCCGTTCCGGTCCAGGCCGTCACGAGAGGGTTCGCGGGGGTGGAATGGCCGTGCCGAATGGAGGTGCTGTCCGAATCGCCGCGGGTGGTGGCGGACGGGGCGCACAACGCTCATTCCATGGCGTCGCTCCTGGAATCCCTGCCCCGGTATTTTGACTATTCGGGCTTGGTGGTGATCGCGGGGTTCTCCCGGGACAAGAGCGTAGACGACATGGTGGAGATGCTGGCGCGGGACAGGCCGAGGGTCATCGTCACGCGGTCCCGCCATCCGCGGTCCACGCCACCCGGGGCGCTGGCGCAGAGCTTCAGGGATTGCGGGGCGCCCCCCGCTTTTGAAACGGGTTCGGTGGGGGAAGCGGTGGAAGCGGCCCTCGGCCTGGCGGGGCCGAATGACCTGATTGTGGGCACAGGGTCTCTATTCGTCGCAGCGGAGGTCAGGGAAGCAATGCTGGGGATTGAGGCCGAGGTCTATCCGGACCTTATCCCCCGGGACCTGCGGACACCAGAGACTGGGTAGGCCAGCCCAACGGGAATACATCCGGCCAGAGACGCCGGGCAAGGAGAACCGGAGGCATGAACCAAACCAGGGTGGTGATCACCGGCATGGGGGCCATCACCCCATTGGGACAGACGCCGGAAGAATTCTGGGACAACCTGGTGGCGGGCAGGTCGGGAATCGGGCCTATGACGCTGTGCGACCCGACGGACTACCCATGCCGGATTTCGGGGGAGGTCAAGGGATTCGACCCGGTGAACTGGATTCCGGCAAGGGACGCGCGGAGGATGGCCCGGTTTTCCCAGCTCGGGGTTGCCGCGGCGTTGAACGCGGTTGAGGCGGCGGGTCTGGATATTTCCAAGGAGGACAGCTACCGAGTGGGGGTCATCCTGGGGAACGGCAACGGGGGATTTCCGACGCTGGAGGAGAACTGCCGGATCCTGGCGAGCCGAGGAGGGATGCGGATGTCTCCCTTCTTCTTCCCGATGATACTGCCCAACATGGCCTCGGCCAACGTGGCCCACCACACGGGAGCGCGAGGGTATAACTCGACGGCCACGACCGCCTGCGCGGCTTCCAACCAAGCGATTGGAGAAGCCATCCAAGCCATCCGGCAGGGTCTGGCGGACGTGGTGCTGGCCGGGGGCACGGAGGCCGGTATCAGCCAACTGGGGCTGGCGGGGTTCGCGGTGATGCGGGCACTGAGCACCCGGAATGACGAACCGGAGAGGGCCAGCCGTCCCTTCGACGCCGAGCGGGACGGGTTTGTCCCCGCGGAAGGGGCTGTGGTGCTGGTGATGGAGCGGATGGACCGGGCGGTGGCCAGGAACGCAACGATCCTGTGCGAGGCAGTGGGGTTCGGATGTACGGCGGATGCAGGTCACCTGGTGCAGCCGGAAGAGACGGGAGCTTCGGCGGCTCGGGCGATGGAACTGGCTTTGCTGGACGCAGGGGTGGGGCCAAAGGACGTGGACTACATCAACGCGCACGGAACGTCCACGCCCCTCAATGACGCGGTGGAGACGTTGGCGATCAAGAGGCTGTTCGGGGATGTGGCGGCACGTGTGCCGATCAGCTCGACCAAGTCCATGATCGGGCACGCTCTGGGCGCGTCGGGGGCTTTGGAAGCGGCGGCGTGCGTCCAGACCATCGTTTCCGGTAAGATTCATCCGACCGTCAACTACGAGTTTCCCGACCCGGAGTGCGACCTGGACTACGTTCCCAACACGGCACGGTCGAAGGACGTGGGAGTAGTGTTGTCCAATGCATTCGGATTCGGGGGGCAGAACGCCTGCCTGGTTTTCCGCAAAGTCGAAGGTTAGCGCGGGCTTCCTTACGACAAAGTTGCCTTCCGGCAAAAAGGGGCCGGGGAAAACTCCCCGGCCTCAGTTGTGCATAGGGAGAAGGAGTGACGCTTAACCCTCGACGGCCTGGGTCTCGCGGGCGAGAACCTCGTCGAGGATCCGCTGCAGGGCCATGGTGTGGCTGCATGCCTCGTGGCGCCAGAAGAAGGCGCACTGGCAGTCCCAGCGCCCGTCGTCGAAACTGACGTCGTAAGTGCCGTGGTTGCCCTGGAAAGTCGCCCTGAAAGTGGTGATGCTGACGCGGTCTTTCTCCTCCGCATACCGCCGGGCCTTGTCGACTTTCCCGATAAAGCTGGAATTCATCTACCCCTCCCCCCCGCCTACGCGGGGGCCTCGGCTGGGTCGCCGCTTTCACCCCTGATTCCGGTAACTTATCCCAGGGACTGGACGGCTTTGTAACTATCCGATATATAAATTGTAAAAACGCCCTCCGCAAAGGTCAAGGCGAGAAGGGCCAGGGTATTCTCAACATAAGGGGATGTTGAGTTCAGCCCGCTGCTGCCGGGAGACCGGGGCCGGCGAATAAACCGGCTTTTCCAGGCTCCGGGTGTAGCCTTTGGTCCGGGGCGTCAAATGGATAGACCCTGCCGTATCCCATCCTCCGGTGCTATAATCATGCTTGCCCAGCCATCCTTCCCTGGGGCCCGCAGCCCCTTAACGGCAGCCGATGAAAAGACTCCGCATCTCCCTCCTCCACGTTGCCCCCGTCCTGGGGGACGTCGAACACAACCGCCGGCTCGTGGAGTCGGCCGTCAGGACCGCCGCCGAACTGGGAGCGGATTGGGCAGTCACCCCTGAACTGTGCATCCCGGGATACCTCTTCGCCGACAAGATCGGCACCGACTGGGTCCTTCCCCAGCCCGATGCGTGGATGAACAGTTTCTGCCGCCTCGTCAAGGAGCTTTCCATCACGGTGTTCCTGGCTCATCCGGAGCGGGACCTTCAATCGGGCAAGATGTTCAACACCGTGTTCGTGATCAATCGGGACGGTGAAATCGTGGGTCGGCACCGAAAGGTCAAGACGCTGCGCGGGCCCGAGGCTTGGTCCAGCCCCGGTGAACGGTGCGATCCCATCGAATGCGATGGCGTGCTAGTTGGAGTGCCCGTTTGTGCCGACTGCTACAAGAACGATGTGCCCCAGCTTATGAAGGAGAACGGGGCGCAGATCCTTGTCTCCTCGGCGTCATGGGGTCCGGGTGGCTGCGGTCCAGACGGGGAATGGGAGCAACGCAGCGGGGACACCGGCCTGCCCGTCATTGTGTGCAACCGCTCCGGCATCGAGCGGGAAGACCTGGACTTCAGGGAAGCGGAAAGCGTGGTGGCGCAACACGGGCAACGGCTCCTGGGCGCAACCTCCCCTACCTCCGTGGCGCTGACCTTCGACTGGGACCTGGAAACCATGTCGCTGGTTTCCGAGGACTTTCAGCGTACCCCCATCTAGCCGCCTGACTGGGCAGCCAGGAACCGCTGCAGGATCAAAACGGCGGCGACCGAGTCCGCCGCCCCCCGGTCCCGCGAAGGTTCACTCCCAGCCTCCCGCAGCAGACCCTCCGCCTCCGCAGTGGTGAACCTCTCGTCCATGGTGTGAACCGGGATAGACGACCGCTGGCCCACCGCCCTGGCGAAACCCTGGGCCCGCTTGGCCTGGGCGCCCACCGCTCCCGAAAGCGTCACTGGGAGGCCCACCACCAGGGCGCCGATGTTTCTTTCCCGGGCAATGGCCAGGACCATGGAGACATCCTGGTCCAGGCTTTCGCGGACGACGTGGTTTATCGGAAGGACCGGCGTCCCCTCCCCGTAACTGACGGCCAGGCCAATTCGCCGCTCCCCCAAGTCGAGGGCGAGATACCGGATGTTGCCCCCCGTTTCTGTTGTCAGGACGACAGCCCCGCACGGACCAGACCCGCGACGCCGTCCAGGGCCTCGTCGAGCTTAGCGGCGTTTCGGCCTCCGGCCTGGGCCATTTCCGGCTGCCCGCCGCCACCGCCGCCAACCACCCGGGCGGTTTCCCGGGCAATGTTGCCGGCGTGAAGTCCTCGTCCGGTCAAATCGGGAGTGACCATGGTCACAAACAGAGGATTACCATTCACCACCGCGCCCAGCGCGACGACTACACTGCCCAGCTTAGCCTTGATGTAGTCTCCCATCTCCCGCATTGATTCCGGGCTGCCGGCGGAAGTGCGGCCCGCCACCACTTTAACCCCGGATACTTCGGCAACCCTGGCCAGCAACCCGTCGGCCTCGGAGCGAAGGGCGCTCCGCTCCAGGGCAGCCAACCGCCTCCGCAGGTCCTCCGCGTCCTGGAGGAAAGAATCGACCCGGGATTCCAGGTCGGCCACCGGCGTCTGGAGCCGTTGGGACAGTGCTTCCAGCCGCGCCGACTGCTCAACGAAGAGCTGTTCCGCGGCCCGCCCGGTAACCGCCTCGATCCGGCGCATCCCGCCGCCGATGCTGGACTCCCCCAGCACCAGGAGCGTCCCCACTTCCCCGGTGGCGTGGACGTGGGTGCCTCCGCACACTTCCACACTGAAGGGTTCCCCGTTGGACATGGTTACGACCCGGACAACGTCTCCGTAGCGGTCTCCGAAGAAGGCCAGCGCTCCCTCGCGGACGGCGTCCGCATAGGTCGTCTCGCGGACTGATACTCCCAGGTTGTCCCTGACCCTCTCGTTGGCCAACCCCTGGACCGACAGCAGTTCGTCCCGGGACAACGCGCTGACGTGGCTGAAGTCAAACCGGAGGCGGTCGGGGGCCACCAGCGATCCCGCCTGCCGGACGTGGGCGCCGAGGGTGGACCGGAGCGCGGAGTGCAGGATGTGAGTGCCGCTGTGGTTCCGCGCCGCATCCATCCGCCGGGAAGGATCGACCTCGGCTGTCACAAAGTCTCCCAGCGCGATGTATCCCTGTTCCACAACCCCCTGGTGCACCACCATCCCCGCGACCGGGCTGTGGGTGTGTTCAACCCGCACCACCCCGTTGGGACCGGCAATCGTCCCCTGGTCCCCCACCTGCCCACCACTTTCGGCGTAGAAGGGCGTGGACTGGAGCACCACCTCCACGGCTTGCCCCTGGGATGCGTGGCCGGTTGCCTCCGATGGACTGTCGCTGTCCCTGGCCAGCAGCGCCGCCACCACCGACTCCTGCCGGAGTTGGTCATATCCAACGAAGCGGCTCCGCTCCACGCCCAGGTTTTCGTAGGCTGCATGAATCTCCATGCTGCCGGTAAAGGCCGCGGCAGAGCGCGCCCGTTCCCGCTGCGCGGCTAGTTCCTCTTCAAATCCTCCCATGTCGACTTCAAGGCCGTGCTCTCCCGCGATTTCTGCGGTTAGCTCTGGAGGGAACCCGTATGTATCATAAAGAATGAATACTGATGAGCCAGGGATAGTACGAGCAATCGTTTTTAGTCGCTGTCCGGTCTCGTTGATGAAATTTTCGGCATCTTCGTCCGAAGGAGCCGGTACATCCAGCCACCAGTGTCTCAAGGCCTCGATGTGTTGATACTCTGCTTTGTAAATGCCAGCCAAACTTGCAAGATGGTCATTCAAAGATCGCCCTGCGTTTCTGCAAGCGGTTCTTAGGTCATCAATTTCCGGCTTTTGCCAAAGTTCATTGGCTTCTTCAATAACTTGACCCTCAATCGGAGCGAGTTCTTGAGAGACCAAGTTAATAGGGTATGTAAGCTTTTCAGCCACGGATAGTTCGGGTCCACGAACACCGTTTGCAAGACGGTATACGGTCCCATGAACTGCCGACGAAGCCTTATCCCATGACTGAACAACTTTTTCCAACTCTTGGTGCAACGGGATCAACCTTTCTTCCAGAATCCCGCTGCCAAGATCGTACGCCTGCGCGAACCGTTCCTCCTCCAGGCCGATTACCCGGAGGATGAACGCTTCGTTCTCCTGCAGTTCGTGATAGATGTCGGAGAACCGCTCTAGCACCATTCGGCTGACGTCGGTCATGAAGGACTCGCCCAGCCCCAGCCTGCGCCCGTAGCGGATGCCCCGCCGGATGACCCGCCGCAGCACGTAGCCCCTTCCCTCGTTGCCGGGCACCACGCCGTCCCCGGTCAGGAAGCAGGCCGCCCGCGAGTGTTCCGCCACCACGCGGATGGCGAAGTCGGTGTCCGCCGCCTCCCCGTAACGCTTGCCCGTCAACTCGCAGACCTTGGCCACGATGGGAGCGAACAGGTCTGTCTCGTAGACGTTGGGTTTCCCCTGCAGGACAGCCGCCGCCCGCTCCAGCCCCATCCCCGTATCCACGCTGGGCGCAGGGAGAGGCGTCCGGTTACGCTCCGGGTCCTGGTAGAACTGCATGAATACCAGGTTCCACAGCTCCACGAACCGCTCGCAGTCGCAGTTGGGATGGCAGCCTGGCGGATCGGTTACTTCCGCTCCGTCCCGCTCCCGCAGGAACTGGGCGGTCAACCCATCGGGCGGCACCATTGGCGCGCAGCCTTTCTCCGCTCCTCCGTCGTAATGCAGCTCGGAACATGGGCCGGTCGGACCTTCCGTGCCCGCCGGCCCCCACCAGTTGTCCGAATCCCCGTAGCGGTAAATCCGCTCTACCGGCACCCCGATCTCGTCCCGCCAGATGTGGAAAGCCTCGTCGTCATCCAGGTGGATCGTCACGTAGATGCGCTCGGGAGGCAGTTGAAAAAGCTCCGTCACCAGTTCCCACGCGAAAGCCACCGCATCGTTCTTGAAATAGTCCCCGATGCTGAAATTTCCCAGCATTTCGAAGAAGGTAAGATGCTTGTGGTCTCCCACCTCGTCGATGTCGGTGGTGCGGAAGCTCTTCTGGTGGCTGGTCAGCCTGCGGGATGGAGGCGTCTGCTCCCCCATGAAGAAGGGCTTGAACGGGACCATGCCCGCGCTGGTGAACAGCAGCGTGGGGTCCCCGGCAGGGATCAGCGAAGCGCTGGGCATGTGCAGGTGGCCCCTGGCCTCGAAAAACCGGATGTAAGAGTCCCGAATCTGGTCTCCGTTCATAAGCAACCTGTAGGAAGCATAATGTGGGGTTGGTTATAACGGCCGCCGCTTTCGGCTCCGTTGGAGCAACTTGCCTGATGGGACTGGGCAGCGGCTCAGCCGGAAAATTGTATCCAGCCCATTTCCCAGCGTCAACGCGGGGTTGCACGCCGGCCGGGGTCTGGGGGTTGCGGCCCCTTGACTCCACTGATGGGGCCATTCACAATTAATTGCGGCAGCCGCACGGGAGTCCGATTGAGTCCTCGATGGATAACGGGCCTTCCCGGCAGCGTTTCCACATTGCCCGGTGGTGTAGTGGTAGCACGTCAGCCTTTGGAGCTGTAAGCCCTGGTTCGAGCCCAGGCCGGGCAGCCATTTGTCACCTTGGGCGTAATCCCCAGGCGCAACCTCCGTTCTCCGCACCCGGAATCGTCTCAGTCTGCCGCCGTTTCGTTGAATCCCCGGAGGCGCGGCTTTAGAATGGGCGCATTCGTTCCGTTTACGGGCCATATTTATCGTTCGAGGGGCTTATCGTGACGCAAGCCAGCCAGGCCGAAACCATCATTTACACGCACCCGGACTGCGCCTTTTCCGCGGCGGCGAAGATGGAGTACCGGCGCAACCGGACCCCTTACACCGAGGTTGATGTTTCCAAGAAGCCGGACAAGATTCCCGACCTGCTGGCGTTGACCAACGGCGAGAGGGTGACGCCGGTGATCGTGGAGAACGGGAAGGTGAGCATCGGGTTCAAGGGCGGAAATTGAGAATTCTAGCCGGAGACGGTCGTCTTCGTTTAGTTAAGAAACCTCGACTCCCAGGGGCCGCTGGCCCGTGCCCCCCGAGGCCCGAAGCGGAGGGGTAGAGCGGCGGCTAGGTGCGAGGGACTGCTGGTTAAAAAGCACCACGAGCCCCGTATGCGAACCCAGGAATTTACTGACAGTTGCCTGTTGTAAAGAGCGAACGCTTGTGCTAATGTTCGGGCAACTTAACGGGAGAGGGAAGGGAAATCATGCCAACCGACAACAAAGACAAGCTCAACGCGCTGGAAACGGCCCTGGGACGCATTGAAAAAGACCACGGCAAGGGTGCCGTCATGCGCCTTGGAGAGGTTGCCCAGCGGTTGGTAACCGATTCAATTCCCACGGGGTCCATAAGCTTGGATATCGCCCTGGGGGCGGGCGGCATTCCCCGGGGCCGCGTCACGGAGATATACGGAGGCGAATCCGCGGGAAAGTCCACGGTGGCAATCCATATCATGGCCGAGACCCAGCGGCTGGGGGGCATTGCCGCCTACGTGGACGCTGAGCATGCGCTGGACCCCAACTACGCCGCCAACTGCGGACTATGCTTGGACGATCTGCTGATTTCCCAGCCGGACAGCGCCGAGCAAGCACTGGACATCACTGAGCAACTGGTACGCAGCGGCGCAATTGACACCGTAGTGGTGGACAGCGTGGCGGCTCTCGTTCCCCAGGCGGAGATCGAAGGCGACATGGGGGACACCCATGTTGGGTTGCAGGCGCGGTTGATGTCTCAAGCCCTTCGCAAGCTCACCTCCACCATTCATCGTTCCCGGACGGCAGTGGTGTTCATCAATCAGCTTCGGGAAAAAGTTGGAGTGGTCTACGGGAGTCCGGAAGTGACCCCGGGAGGCAGGGCCCTGAAGTTCTACAGCTCAGTGCGGATCGACCTGCGACGCACCGAGTCGCTGAAGCAGGGTTCGGAGATAGTGGGCAACCGGGTGCGGGCACGCATCGTCAAAAACAAAGTTGCCGCGCCTTTCCGGGTGGCTGAGTTCGACATCATGTTCAACCGGGGCATCAGCAAGATGGGGGACATTCTGGATATCGGCGTGTCCCAGGGGCATATTCGCAAAGCGGGGGCGTTCTATTCCTACGGTGAAACCCGTCTGGGGCAGGGCCGTGAAGCTTCCAAGCAGTTCCTGAGTGAACACCCGGAGATTGCGGAGTCGGTGGAAGCAAGGATTCGGGGGAAAATGCCCGAGGCTGAGGAACCGTCGAGCAACGGGGCCCATCCGCCGGAAGAATCAGCGAAACTGCTGATGCCGGCGGGGGATTCTTCCGAAGGGGCCCCGGACTAATACCGCCGGAAGAATGAAGCCAATGGAACCCCGGCAGACGGGAGAAGGCGGTGGAGCCCTTAAAAGTTCCACCGCCTTTTTCAGGGCCAAGGAGCAAGCGCTCCGTTTCCTAGCCTACCGGGCAAGGAGCGAGGCGGAAGTCCGGCGACGCTTGTCCCGCAAGTATTCCCATGGGGTGGTGGAAGAAGTGCTGGAGGCCCTCCGCAATCAAAGTCTTCTCGATGACCTGGCGTTCGCCCGTCATTGGCGGGCAAGCCGGGAACGGTTCAGGCCGAGGGCGGGACGATTGGTCCGGCAGGAACTGCTGGGTTTCGGAGTCCCTGCAGAGGTCATAGAGGATTCCCTGGCGGAGTTTGACGATGAGGTCAATGCGGCACGAGCCGCCAGATCATTAGGCCGCCGGTTGGCATGTCGAGACGCGGATTGGAGTGAGTTCCGAGAGAAGCTGACGGCCCACCTGCGGCGTCGGGGGTTTGCTTCGTGGCTGGTGGCCGAAACGGTGGGCAGAGCCTGGGAAGAACTAAGGACGGACCCGCTGTACGGCCAGGGCGATCCCGACGAACACGAGGAGCAATTCCCACAGGCCGTAGACGGGCGGACCGAAGATGAAGGTGATCAGGAAGGCAATGACAACCGCACCTCCGGCGCAAAGGGCCAGGAGTATGCTCCGCTTGCGGTTGATGGCGAGTCCCAGGAGCTCCGAGGTGGCGTAACCCAGCCCCAGGCCCACCAGACCGCTGACGAAGGCGATCCCGACGAAGAAAAAGTTTAGAAACAGCCATGCCACCCCGCCGAAAAGGGCGATGGCTATGCACACGGCTAACCCACGGACGTAGTTCAGGGGCCCGACGTCGTAGGTGGGCATACGGACCGGGCGGCCGCATTCCTTGCACCGGATGCCCACCGGGGCCTGGACCATGCAACTGGGGCAAATCGAGCGGCCGCATCGGCTGCAGGACAACCCGGTTTCCAGATCAGGATGCCAGAAACACCGGCCAGAGACCGCCGGATCGGGGTTGGAAGGTGTCTCGCGCATGGGGGTGGTCATGATTCGCTGAGGACGGGCGCTCGATGGACCCAGTCCTCGCGTTGATCAACGTCCCGGTCGTGGAAAAGGCGGTTGAACAGGACTTTGCGACGGACCCCGCGCTGCGGCCAACCCGGGGCGTTTCCCAAGAGACGCTTCAGGACGGTGACTGCCAGCAAGGCGGCAAAGAGGGCAAATTTGGAAGACGCCTGTCCTTCGCCGGGTACCCAAGCCGGGTTTCCGAACAGCAAGGCCCAAAATGGGAGCGCAGCCAGGCAAGCCAAGACCCACAAAGCTGAACTGCCGGTAAATTTTTTGCCCGCACCGACAACGGCTAGGCAGAACGCCAAGGCCAGCCAATCCACGGATAACAGGGCGCCGGCCACTACCGATATTCCGCGGCCGCCCTGGAATCGCATGAATGGCGACCAGTTGTGGCCGATTGCCGACAGGACGGGCGCGGCCATGAGCCAGAACGAGGCCCAATCCAAACCGGTTACGTAAACACCGACGAGGATTGGGGTTGCTCCCTTGATCAAGATATCGAATATGAGGAGGAGGACGACCCAGCGACGTCCGGCGTGCTGGGCCAGGTTGGATCCCCCAACGTTGCCGCTGCCATACTGCCGGATGTCAATGCCACTGGAGAAACGGGCCAGCAGGTAGGCGGTGGGCACCGCTCCTACCAGGTAGGAATAAACGTACAATCCGGCGATTTCAAGCATGGCAGGGGGCAGGTCAGCCGACCTGACGGGCGGCTTCGCGGTCAACCTTGCCGGCGGCTTCTTCCAAGCGCTCCACCGTTTCCATAGGAGGTCCCAGAAGCCCGGGGAGTTGTTCCCCGGTATTGCCCAGGCCGTGGTAGTCGCTGCCGCCGCAAGGGATCAGTCCGTGACGGTTGGCCACGTCGAGTAGGCGGGCCACGGTGTCAGGGGTGTACATCTGGTAGTGGACTTCCATGCCGACGAGGCCGGCGGCCTTGAGTTCGGCGCATTTCTGGTCAAGGTCGGGAAGTTGGGCCGGATGGGCCAGGACCGCGACTCCTCCAACCCGTGCCAAGAGCCGAACCCCCTCTTCGGGCGTCATCTTCTCCCTTTCGGCGTAGGCGAGGCCGTTGCGGCCCAAGTATTCCGCGAAAGCGTCCTTGGGCTCACGGAAATAGCCCTTCTCCACGAGGGCGAGGGCAACGTGAGGCCGGCCAACGGCTCCACCCTCCCCCGCAATCTCCTGCACACGTTCCCATTCAACATGGAGGCCGTATTCGGCCAGCTTTTCCACCATCATCTGGCCGCGCTCCAGGCGTCCCCGGCGGAAACGGGTGAGGACGCTTTGGAACTCCTCGTCTTCACGGTCGAAGAAGTACCCCAGCATGTGAATTTCATCGCCCGGGATGTCAGTGCTGAGTTCGATGCCTGGAATGATGCGCATGCCCGGGTGCTTGGCGGCCGCCTGGTAGGCTTCATCGAGACCCGAGGTAGTGTCGTGGTCGGAAACCGAAACCACTTTGAGACCCTGGCTGGCGACCAGATCGATCAACTCAGTGGGCCTAAGACGCCCGTCGGATGCGGTGGTGTGCAGGTGGAGGTCTACAGCAGCGCTCATGTTCAGTCAGCCGTCCTGTCGATTCTCTGGATGGAGGTTGCCTTTCCGGTTTCCGGATCAATGTCCATTAGTACCGAGTTCAGTACGGAGGGGCCGGTGGCGACGTTGAGGCGTTGAGGCAATCCGGTCAGGAACCGCTCGAGCACGTCCCCTACGTTACTGCCGATGACGGAGTTGACGGGCCCGGTCATGCCTACGTCGCTCAGATAGGCTGTGCCCCTGGGAAGTATCTTCGCATCAACTGTGCCCACGTGGGTATGTGTCCCGAGGACGGCACTAACGCGCCCGTCGAGATACCAGCCCAACCCCTGTTTTTCCGATGTGGCTTCGGCGTGGAAGTCGACGATTATCACTTTGGGGTTTTCCGACTCGGCCACTTCATGCAGTATGGCGTCGGCGGTACGGAAGGGGCAGTCCAGGGCAGGCATGAACACCCGCCCCATCAAGTTCAGGACCATAATTCCTTCGTAGATCAGGTAACCCCGTCCGGGAGCATTGGGGTAATTCGCCGGGCGGATCAAGGGGAGACCTTCATCCATGTAGGGGATGATCTCCTTCTGGTCCCAGATGTGGTTGCCGGAGGTCAGCAGATCCACACCGTTGTCGAGAAGCTCGTAGGCCGTGTCGGCCGTGATGCCGAATCCGCCGGCGGTGTTTTCCCCGTTGGCGATGACGAAGTCGATGGCAAGTTCCTGGCGCAACCCCGGCAGGATAGCCTTGAGGGCCTGCCGGCCGGGACGCCCGATGATGTCTCCAATCATCAATATTCGCAAGGCGATTCTTCCAAGTTACAGATAAATTAAGAGGAGGGCCCAACCCGGTTGTCTCCGGACCTGGACCCTCCTTCAGTTCAAACCGACGGTCTTTCGTTCTTTCTTGGGGTTGTGATGCGCCGATGAAATCCGGTGTTACCGGGCGAACTCGGTGCTCCGGGTTTCCCGGATGACGGTGACCTTGATCTGTCCCGGGAACACCAGGTCTGTTTCAACCTTCTTGGCTATGTCCCGCGCCAGGGTGGCGGACTCGACGTCGTTTACATCGCCGGGTCTCACCATGACCCGGACTTCGCGACCAGCCTGAATTGCGAAGGCTCTTTCCACGCCCGCAAAGCCTATGGCGGTGTCTTCTAGTTCCCGCAAGCGTTGGACGTACTGTTCCAGGGACTCCTTGCGGGCTCCCGGCCGGGCCGCGCTAATGGCGTCGGCGGCGGCGACGAGGAAGGACTCGATGGACGAGTGTTCGTCGTCGTGGTGCTCCTTGATGCAGGCGCAGGTGGCATGGTTCACGCCGTAGCGGGCCGATAACTCGGCGCCGATCTCGGCATGGGGGCCGGGCACTTCGTGGGTCAGCGCCTTTCCGATGTCATGAAGGAGGCCGCCGACCCGGGCCAACTGGACGTTGGCGCCGACTTCCGACGCCATCATTCCGGCCAGGAGACCGACCTCTATGCAGTGCTTGAGCACGTTTTCGCCGTAGCTGTACCGGTATTTAAGCTGCCCCAAGTACCGGACCAACTCCGGATCCAACCCGCTGACCGCCAGATCGAAGGTTGCCTGCTCGCCAGCCTTCCAGATGGTCTGTTCGATCTCGGTATGGGCACGGTTGACCATGTCCTCGATGCGGGCCGGCTGGATGCGCCCGTCGGTTATCAGCTTCTCCAGGGCCAGCTTGGCGATTTCCCGCCGGACCGGGTCGAAGCACGATACGGTAACGATTTCGGGAGTGTCGTCGATGACGATGTCCACCCCGGTAAGGGCTTCCAACGCGCGAATATTTCGCCCTTCGCGGCCGATGAGACGTCCTTTCATCTCATCGTTAGGCAGGGATACCGTTGAGGTGGTAGTTTCGGAAACTACATCTGTGGCAAGACGGTTAATGGCGAGGGTGATTATCCTGCGGGCATTGTCGTCCGCTTTAGCCTTGAACTCTTTTTCCAGGTCATAATAGCGCCGGGACAAGTCGTGCTCGGCCTGTTCCTGGCCTCGCAGAACGACCAGCTCCCTAGCTTCAGCGACGCTGAGACCCGAGATTTCCTCCAGCACTGTGAGCTGTTGCTTTTTCACCTCGTCTACTTGTTCTAACGCGTTCTGGACTTCACGCTCTTTGTCAGCGAGTGTGTCCCGTTGCTTGTCCAAGGCCTCGTTTTTTTGTTCCAGCTGCTCTTCCCGCTGAAGGTATCGCCGTTCTAGGCGGTTGAGCTCCTGCCGCTGGTCCTTAATCTCCTTTTCGCCGGAGGTGCGCATCTGGAGCACCTCTTCTTGGGCGCCTAGGAGAATCTTGCGCTTCTCCTCCTCAGCCTGGGTAATCAGATTGGTGGCTTGGCTGTTTGCGTCGTCTAACCGCTTGCCGTTGAACCTGGACCTGACGATCAGCCACACTGCCACGCCAGATCCGGCTATCCCTGCGGCCGCCAGGACGGACAGGAAAATTACTAAACCGAGCATAATCCCTTCCTTTCCGTCAGTATGAGCCGCTACGGAGACTATATCTCCGAAGTAACCATTCTAGGAATGCCGGTCTTGACTGTCAACCCAATATTTCGCTGCGGCGAAGGCAGGCGCCTTTCGGTTTTCAAGGAAGAAGGAACTGCTTACCGGCGATATTCCCCTCATCCTGACCTCTCCCGGCAGCGGCGTGGGAGAATCGAAAGACCTTGGACGCAAGGCCGGGGCAGACCTAATAAGTATGCCCAAGTCAACTAACGGGTTCCTCCCGCCTCCCGCAACGTCCAGACAGCCGGCTCGTTGCCCATCACTCTGGCGAGGCTCAACGGAGTGTACCCATCATTGTTTCTGGCATTGACATCCGCGCCGGCATCCAGCAGGGCACGAAGCGCCGAATTATTGCGATGCCAGGCCGCTGCGTGCAACGGAGTCCATCCGTCATCGTTCCTGGCCTCGATGTCGGCACCGGCATCCATCAAGGCTTGCATTACTGCCGGGTTGTCGTTGTACTCGATGGCATTATGCAGCGGGGTTCTTCCAAAAACGTCTCTGGCCTCGGTGTTGGCGCCGGCGTCGAGCAGGGCCTGAGCGACTGCCGGATCTTCGTTGAAATTGGCCGTCCGGTGCAGCGGAGTCCATCCCAGTTCGCCACTGATCTCGGTGTCAGCGCCGGTGTTGACCAAAGCTTGAACGGCTGCCAGGCTGTTGCTGGACGTGACGGCAAGATGCAGCGGGGTATGTCCGTCACTGTTCCTGGCCTCGGTGTTGGCGCCGGCGTCCAGCAAAGCCTGAAGGATCGGCATTTCGCCCCAGTAGCTGAAGGCCGCTGCGTGCAGCGGGGTCCATTGGTGATCATCCCTGGCCTCAATATCGGCGCCGGCGTCCAGCAAGGCCAGTGGGACGGCCGGGCTTTGGCCGACATGAATCGCCTGATGCAGTGGGGTCCATCCGTGAACGCCCCTGGCCTCGATATTGGCGCCGCAGGTCAAACCGGCTTCCACGTCCGGCACATCGGCATCAGACCAGAAATCCAGGTTCGACCAATGGGATTCCGCGGTTAGCTCAGAACAAGCATCCGGCGTGGTAGTGGCAGCCGACGCCGATGGGATGTTTGGCAGGGGCGTGGGAGAAGGCCTTGGCTCGAGGGTTGGGGTGGGCGCGGCAGTCGGCTCCGCCGTCGGCGTCAAGGTGAGGACAGGTCTCGGCGTAGGTGATGGAGCCGTTATAGCGGCAGCGGTCGGGATCGATGTAGCAGAAGGACTCAGGGTCGGCATGGGCACGGGAGTTGCCGTTGGCAGACTCTCCGGCTCAGCCGTCACCCGGGCCGCCAGGGTAGCTGGAATTTCCGGGGGCGGCGCCGGCGTGGAGCAGGCGAGAAGAAAGACAAAAATGGACAAGGACAGGAACAAGCGCACGAGGGAAACCGCCTTATGGCGAGGGTGAGGCACTTGCTACAGCTACCCAATATTTAACATCGAACCGACGAGGGGTCGCGGACGTTCATCAGCACCATGGGTTCGATGCGCGCGGGGGCGAAATAGCTGTAGCGGGATTATTTAACCGACGTGTCAGGATCGAGTCAAACTCTTGCTTACCCTATCCCATAATTGCACCACCCAAATTGGGACACTACCTTTCACTGCCGGGCCGTTGCAGGACGATTGCACGAGTGCCAGTTTGGTCAAACTTCCAGTGAACGGTCAATACGACACTGTGGGGAATGTATGACGGGGGTCTGATTCCCGCCCCCGCCTACGCGGGGGCAGGCTCTGCGGGGGAATGATGGGAGGAGAGGTGAAGGGCTCGAATCAGACTTCATACGATTGCCCTGCCGGGCCGTGGAATGCGTGTTGAGCGACGCTGGAGCCGTCCTCTATAATGTTCGAGAATATGTCCATATAAATTCTGCGAAGTAACGGCGGGTATCAATGCCACCAACCGATTATTACGAGGTGCTCGGAGTCGCGCGAGGGGACTCCGAGGAAGAAATCAAAAAGGCTTTCCGCAAGAAGGCCATGGAATACCACCCGGACCGGAACAAAAACCCGGACGCGGAGGAAAAATTCAAGGACATCAACGAGGCCTACCAGGTCCTGAGCGATTCCAAGAAACGTGCCCAATACGACCGGTTCGGACACGCTGGGGTTTCGGGGAACGGAGGGTTTGATCAGCCATTTGACGGGTTCGACGTATTTGGCGGATTCGGGGATATTTTCGACTCCTTCTTCGGGGACAATTCAGCCCGTCGTGCCCAGGAGTCCCAGCGGGGGTCGGATATCCAGCAGAAAGTCACCCTGAGTTTTGAGGAAGCAGTCTTCGGAACCGAACGGGAGGTGGAAGTCAACCGGGTCGAGCTTTGCAGTCATTGTTCGGGACAAGGGAACGAACCGGGGACATCGATCAACACCTGCTCCACCTGCGCCGGCCATGGCCAGGTGCGACGCACACAACGCAGCCTGTTCGGGCAGTTTGCCCAGGTGACGGCCTGCCCTGCCTGCCGCGGAACCGGGCGCGTGATTGAAACCCCCTGCTCACGCTGCCGGAGCGCCGGCCTGGAGCGACGCAAACGCAAGACTGCGGTGACTATTCCGGCGGGAGTCCAGGGGGGGATGCAGGTGCGCCTGACCGGCGAGGGAGATGTGGGCCGGAATGGGGGGCCTCCAGGCAACCTCTACGTACAGGTCAATGTCCGGAATCACAAGGTGTTCCACCGTGACGAGTATGACCTTGTATACGAACTCCCGCTGGACATGGTGGAGGCTGCCCTGGGGGTTGAAAAGGAGATACCCACCCTGGATGGCGAGCCGGAGGTGCTGAAAGTCCCTCAAGGCACCCAGCCTGGCGCCGAGTTCCGTCTGCGTGGTCTGGGTGTTCCCCACATTCACAGCGACCGGCGGGGAGACCTGCGGGTTTACGTGGACCTGAGCGTCCCCAAGAGCCTCAACAGGAAGCAGAAAAAACTGCTCGAGGAACTGGCCAAATCCATGGGGCACGAATTAGAGGATGAGCCGGAGGAAACGGAAGAACCCACCAAGTCCAAAGGACTGTTCAACCGCTTCAAGCAGGTTCCTGACAAGTAGGTTCCCGGCAAGCAGGTTCCCAACCGGTCCTGCATAACTCGGCTCTCACGTTCCGGCAGCACAGGCTTCCTCGCGGGAAAGGGCGGCGGCCACTAAGATGGAATGGCACGAAATCAGCATCGAGACCCCGTTCGAATACGTCGAGCCCATCTCCTACCTGTTCGAACGGTACGGACATGGCATGTCCATGGAGATCAAGGATAACAACCGAGTCCTGTTGCGTACTTATCTGCCGTCAACGTCCCGGCAGCGTCTTGCGCACATAGAGGTCGGGGTGAAACTGACCAGCATCCTGGAGCCTCTTGGCGAACTTAAGGTTGAATCCCTGCCGCCCGATGAAGACTGGCAAAACTCCTGGAAGTCCCATTTCACGCTCTTGAAACTGGGCCGAAACCTGGTGATAAAGCCGTCCTGGATCGACCACGATCCCGGGCCGAATGACGTTGTCATCGAGCTGGACCCAGGGTTGGCCTTCGGCACCGGATACCATCCCACAACCTACACCTGCCTTGAGGCACTGGAAGACCTGGTGGAACCCGGAATGTCGGTGCTCGACCTGGGGGTCGGTTCGGGCATCCTGACAATCGCCGCAGCCAAGCTGGGAGCAGAACACATTCTTGCACTGGATATTGACTCGGTGGCAGTGACCGCGGCGAGACAAAACTTCAGGCGCCTGGGAATCTTGCCCAAAGTTACTTTGGCCCAGGGAAGCTTGCCGAGTCCCCAAGCCCCCGCAGGGTCGTTCGACATTCTGGTGGCCAACATCTCATCCCGGGCGATCCGGGAACGCAGCATCCACTTGATGCCGCCGCTGAAACAGCAGGGAGCGTTGATCGCGTCAGGAATCATTCAGGAGCAGGAGCGGGAAACGGAGGAAGCACTGGAGGAAGCTGGGTTTGTCGTGCAGGCCACCTGGCCCAAGGAAGATTGGGTGACGCTGGTCTGCCGTTCGAGGGACCATCTGGGATAGCCGGGGCAAGACTCCAAGCGGCGGCCCACAACACGGCAGCCTCCAACACGGCAACCTACAACGGAAAGTCCAGGTACCGCTCACCGGTGTCCGGCAGGACCGTTACTACGGTGGCGCCAGTTCCGAGATCGGCTGCCAGGGACAAAGCGGCGAAGGCGTTGGCGCCGGATGAGATTCCCACCAACAACCCCTCTTCACGGGCCAACCTGACCGTGGTGCTGTTGGCCTCTTCATCTCCGACCGCCAAAACCGAATCAAGAAGAGAACGCTCCAGGAGTGGCGGGACGAAGTCGGCGCCAATGCCGGGTATCAGGTGGCGCCCAGGAGGACCCCCACTAAGGATGGGGGAACCGGCGGGTTCCACCGCGACTACCCGAACACCCGGGTTGGTTTCCTTGAGTCGCCGCCCGACTCCCGTGACTGTGCCTCCGGTCCCCACTGCGGCCACGAAGGCGTCGATGTTCACCCCCGCGGAGGCGATGATTTCGGGACCGGTGCCCGAGTAATGAGCTTCCACAACCGCGGGATTGTTGAAGAAATCCAGCAAGAGACGGTCCGGGTTGTTCTGGACAGCGTTTCTGGCGGCCCGCAGGGCTCCGGACATCCCGTAGTTGGGAGAGGTAAGTTCCACGGCGGCGCCGTACCTCTCGGCGAGGCGGCGCTGGTTAACAGGCGCGTTGCTGGGCATGTATATTGTGAGGGGATATTCCTTGGCAGCGGCCACCATAGCCAATGCCGTCCCGCTATTCCCGCTAGTGGCCCAAACCAGGGTCATCCCCGGCCGCAGATGCCCCTGCTTCTCTTCGGATTCAATCACCGCGAGGGCGGCGCGGTCTTTCACGCTTCCGCTGGGATTGCGGCATTCGAGCTTGGCTAGGACCCGGGCCATGCCAGGCTTCGCCAAACGGGACAACTCCACCATCGGAGTGTGCCCAATGGTCTCAAGCACGCCGGTCCTGAAGCCGGACAACCTTTCGTCCTCCTTCTGCCAGGATTGGCGCAGTGTGGCATACGGGTTTTTGGCGAGTCAAGGAAGGTGGTGTGGCCGCCGGTGCTATACTGACCGGCAGGTTGATCGAATTCGCTGGTGGAACGCAACGCATGGAAGAGATGGAACTTAGCCGTTTCGAGATAACCGGTCTGCTGGGAACTGGCGCCGACTACGAGGTACGCTCCGCCCTTGACCGGGAAACGGGACAGCAGGTTGTTTTGAAACGTCCCGTGCCCCAGGCGATAAGCCGCCAAATGCATGGCCCCATCGAGGACCGTACAGACCGAACTCTCGCATTTTACCGGGAGGTCGGCGTCAACGTACCGCACTTGTCGCCGATAGTGGGGTATTCCGAAAGGAGGAATCACGACGACTTCTACGGGGATGAGACCCAGCACGAGTACCGGGTCCTGGCAGTGGCCCGGGCGGCCGGCATCCCGCTGGCCGGTGATGTACGAGCGCGAATTCTTCGGGTACCAATTGGTCTGGGGCAGAACCTGTTTGGTCTTTTCCCCCTGGCCTTTTCGGATGCGGAGCCGGCGTTCCCGATACAACAACAGTTGCTGGCTGTGCAGGAAAGACTGTATGAGGCGGGGTACATACTGCTGGACCTGGGCCCTCAAAACATTTTCTACCAGCCATCCTCCAATTCCATAACCATTATTGACTCTGGCGATCTCGTGGTTGTGGGGGAGCCGTCCCTGTCCCGCTCCCGCCAGCCTCGCGATATTCACGATTTCTTCCTGGAGATGATCAAATACTACACCACTTCAGAATTGCCTCCGGGAAATGCCGACGGTTATCGTGACACACGGGGAACCCGGCCCACGATAACGCTGGAACAGGAAATGGACGAGATTGGGCTGGGATATTCCCGAAATCCAGGTCCTGCCAGCGACGCTGTGCTGGCAATGATCAACCGCGTTCGCGACCGTTCTTACGAGGACTTCGCCGCGTTCAGGAATGACTTGACTGGGTTTTTGGAGGAAGTTAGAATCCGCAATCGCAGTTTGCCCGACTTGGAACAGGTCCATCAGGCTTGGCGGGACGCTCTGCAACTGCTGAACGCGGACTACTGGCGGCGGTTCGTGTTTGAGCCGGAAGCCGAGTTGGCTGCGTTCGATGATTTCTCGTGAACTACACTGACCTACTGACATTCAGAGAGATTTATCGAGGAACGCGACGATGATCCCCAGTACTTACGCAACCTTTCAGGACAACTCATCCCACGGGGAGGATTCCCTGCTCGTCAAGGATCTCGGCGGCGGCGCCTTTCTCGACGTCGTGCTTGATGGTGTCACCGGCCACGGCGGGGGAGAAGCCAGCCAGGGTGTGGCGGCGGCTCTTGAAGCAGCATCGATCAACTCGGTGGAAGACGTAGTGGCGGTGCTCGAGGAGATGAACGAAGAGTTCTTCCAGGTGGGCGGTGGACGCTTCCTGCTGACGACGGTTTCCGCGGCGTTGTACCAGGGCGAACAGGTGATTACGCTCAACGCGGGAGATAGCCCCATCTACTACGTCGGGCCCAATGAACACCAGCAAATGGGAGGTCGGGTCGGCGGACTGCTGCGCCCGGGCGGCACCAAGGTGATCGGCGGGGAGGAGAAACTCACCCTTTACCGCTCTGAACTTTCCGTGGCTTCCGGAGATCGGCTTATCATCGCCACCGACGGGGTAAGCGACAACCTCCATATTGATGAACTCGTAGATATCGTACGGAGCGCCGCCACTCCTGAAGAAGCCGGAGAGAAAGCCAAGACCTTGATCGATTTGCACCTGGAACAGGGCCTGGCGCCTGAGCTGATGGGGGCCCGCTACCGTCACGACGACCAGACGGCGGTTATTCGCTTCTTTGCCGACGCTTAAAGGGATGTTCCTGCTCTCCACCCCGGCTGAGCGGTTCTAGCCGATTCAAAGACAGTTGGACAACGGTTTCCGGCCCAATTATGGCGTGAAATCGGCAGATTCCGAGCCGTTAGTACGCATGACCGTCCTGAAGGAACGGCTGATTTCTTGTGGCAGGCCAGCCAAGCTGATACAATGCTACGATCTGCCGTCCCAGGGACGGCGCAGTAAAAAGGAGCCGAATTTTGGCCAAAATCAAGGTGGCGATCATTGGCGTGGGAAACTGTGCCTCATCCCTGGTACAGGGCATCCATAAATACGTCGAGTTGCCGGAGGACGAAGATGTCCCCGGCGTGATGCACAACAAGATCGGGGATTACCGAATCGAAGACATCGAAGTCGTCGCTGCATTTGACATCGACGAGAACAAGGTGGGGAAGGACCTTTCCGAGGCAATTTTCACGCAACCCAACAATACCCTGAAGTTCGCCGATGTCCCCCACACTGGCGTCAAGGTAGAGCGGGGGATGACCCACGACGGAGTGGGCAAGTACGTATCACACCTTGTGCGTAAATCGGCCCATTCAACGGACAACATTTCCGGGATTCTCAAGGAAAGAGAAGTTGATGTTGTCATCAACTATCTTCCGGTGGGCAGTGAAATGGCCACGAAGTGGTACGTGGAACAGGTCCTCGATGCCCGCTGCGGGTTCATCAACTGCATCCCGGTTTTCATTGCCAAGGAAGACTACTGGCGCACCCGCTTCGAAGAACGCGGATTGCCGATCATCGGGGACGATATCAAGTCCCAGGTCGGCGCAACTATCCTGCACCGTATCCTGACCCGTTTGTTCGAAGACCGGGGCGCAACTATTGACAACACCTACCAGCTAAACTTCGGCGGCAACACCGATTTCCTGAACATGCTGGAGCGGGAAAGGCTGGTTTCCAAGAAGATATCCAAGACGGGTGCGGTGACTTCCCAGATGGACCTGCCCGTCGAGCCCGACCATGTCCACATCGGGCCCAGCGATCATGTGCCCTGGCTGCAGGACCGCAAGTGGTGCTATATCCGGATGGAAGGCAAGCTCTTCGGGGGCGCGCCCGTGAACATCGAAACCAAGCTCGAGGTCTGGGACAGCCCCAACTCCGCCGGCGTGGTGGTGGACGCAATCCGGTGCGCCAAGCTGGCCCTGGACCGGGGCGAATCGGGAGCCATCTATGGGCCCAGCGCCTATTTCATGAAGTCTCCACCGGTCCAATACACGGATGATGTGGCCCGGAGCATGGTGGAAGATTTCATCGGCGAAAACGGCGCGACGGAGGAAATGCACCTCTAGTCGCCATCACCGCTGCATTGGTGTAACGGAGCGGCTGTTTGGACCGTCTGAAAATAGCGATGGTCTCGCCCTACGACTTCACCTGGCCTGGTGGTGTAACCGCCCACGTGTCTCAACTGGGCACAGAATTGGGGCGTTTGGGGCACGAAGTACAGATTCTTGCCCCGCATTCTCCTTCCCGGCTTGAATCGGCAGATCCCGCTTTCATTCCCCTGGGGCGTTCCGTTCCCGTTCCCAGCGGGGGATCAGTCGCACGGGTGTCCTTTTCCTGGTGGCTATGCCGGCGGATACGGGCGCTCCTGGAACAAGAGTCTTTTGACATCATCCACCTGCATGAACCTCTGGCCCCGGTCCTGCCCCTTTGTGTGCTGGAAGTCTCTAATGCCGTTAATATCGGTACCTTCCACGCCTACTATGACCGGCAGCATCTTTACCGATTCAGCCAGCCGATAGTCAAGCGGTGGCACTCCAGGTTGCACGGGAGCATCGCCGTGTCGCCGGTTGCCCGGCGGTACGTCAATAATTTCTTTCCAAGACACTACGAGGTCATCCCGAACGGCATTGATTTCGACCATTTCGCCCGGGACATTCCTCCCTGGCCCCAGTACCGGGACGGGAAGATCAACATCCTTTTCGTGGGGAGGCTGGAAAAACGGAAGGGACTGCGATACCTGCTTGAGGCGTACAGCCGCCTCAAGTGGGAGCTTCCCGAAACCCGCCTTATTGTCGTGGGGCCCGGGAACCTGGACAAGGAGTCTCACCGCATTCTAAGCGCGCGGAACCCCAGCGACGTGGTTATCGCCGGGCGGGTGTCCTACCAAAACCTGGCCCGGTACTACGCTACCGCCGATATCTGTTGTTTTCCGGCGACGGGTGCGGAGAGTTTCGGGATTGTGCTTTTGGAGGCTATGGCGGCGGGGAAATGCGTGGTAGCTTCGGACATCGAGGGGTACCGGGGGGTCTTGACCCACGGGAAACAGGGACTACTGGTCCAGAGGTCAGATTCCCGTGAGTTGGCGGAAACCCTGGCGTATCTCGCTATTAATCCAGACCTTCGGCGCAGAATGGGGGAGCAGGGACGGCGCACGGCCGAACACTATCGTTGGGAGACCGTGGCACGCCGGGTAGAAGACTATTACTACGAGGTTCGGGAATCCGTCCGACAGGGTTGGGAGCTAGGCGAAGGTGCTGGGAAGAGAGCAGTTTAGGGCAGCTTTGCTCAACTACCTGGAATTGCCCGGGGCCCGCCTGCTGCGGGCCCTGGGGTTCTCTCCCAACGCCGTTACCATCCTGGGATTCGCGGTGTGCGTCGCGGGTGCGGTCTTGGTCGCCTATGGCCACCTCCTGGCAGGGGGGATTGTGTTCCTGGCCGGGGGCGGACTGGACCTCTTCGACGGAGGACTGGCGCGGTTGACCGGCAAGGCCAGCCCCTTCGGCGCACTTCTGGACTCAGTATTCGACCGCCTCGGGGAGGCCGGCCTGTTCGTGGGAATGGCGGTATACGCTCTTCTCGCCGGGTTTTCCGACAGGTTCCTTCTGTTCTTCGTCACCGTCCTGCTGCTGGCCCTTATCTTTTCCCAGGGAGTGAGCTATCTTCGAGCCCGGGGAGAGGGACTTGGGGCCTTCACGCGGTCGGGACTGATGACCCGGACCGAACGGGTTATCATCCTTGGGGCAGGTCTCATCGCGGACGGATTGATCCCGGCACCCATCATGGTCTGGGTCCTGCTGGCAATCGCCGTGGTGTCGTGCTTCACGCTTTTTCAACGAATGTTCACCATCCGGGGCCTGCTGGACGACGCTGGATAATCCCCGCCCTGCCGTGTAAACTGCCCTTGGCTTTCCCGCCCCTGCCAACCTACTCCCGGGATGGTTTCCTGAGGGCGGGCAAACCTTGCCAGGAGAATGCACAGTGCCCAAAGAACTTCAGCCTGAAATGGACGGCAAGGGGCTCCGGGTTGCCGTGGTCGTTGCCCGCTTCAACGAGTTCGTAACCCGCCGGCTGCTGGAAGGAACCGTCGAAACGCTGGGCCGTCACGGAGTCAGCGATGACGATATCGTCCTGTCCTGGGTGCCCGGTTCCTTTGAACTGCCCGTCGTCGCAAAGACGCTGGGGCAGACGGGGCAATATGATGCGGTCATCTGCCTGGGAGCCGTTATCCGCGGCGAGACCGACCACTACAACATGGTTGCCGGGCAGGCTGCTGCCGGAATTAGCGCCGTGGGCCGCGAGACCGGCGTGCCCACCATCTTCGGTGTGCTGACGACGGACAATATGGAGCAAGCCATCAACCGCGCCGGAGGAAAGTCGGGCAACCTTGGCAGCAACGCCGCCGCCGCCGCCATCGAGACTGCCCGCCTGGTGCAAGCTATAAAGACCGGGTAGCTTGGGCCGATTCAACTTCGCCAACCGGGGGTCCGATATGCAGTTCGGAATAACCATCCCCAATAACTGGGGTATCGAGGACCCGAAACAGGTGCTCGCCTTTGGCCCCCTGGCCGAGGAACTGGGCTTCGACTCGGTCTGGGTAATGGACCACCTCTTCAACAACGGTTATATCCGGGAGAGGCTGGATGACAAGCCCTACTACCACCCTCTTGCCGTGCTGTCGCACCTGTCGGCCACCACGGAGAAAGTGATCCTGGGGACTTCCGTGCTGGTGCTGCCGTATCACAATCCGGTGGAACTGGCCAAGTACGCCGCCACCTTGGACCAGATGTCCGGCGGAAGAGTCACCCTTGGCGTCGGCGTTGGAGCGATGACCGAGGAGTTTGAGGCCCTTGGGCTCTCGCTCCGGCAACGGGGTTCTCTTACCAATGAGAGTATCCGGGTCATGAAAGAGTTGTGGACCAACGAAGACCCGGTTTACCACAGCCGGCGCTGGAATTTCCAGGACCTCAAGTTTTCGCCGAAACCCGTGCAGGCTCCTCATATCCCGTTCTGGATTGGAGGTTCAAGCCCAGGGGCTTTGCGCCGGGCCGCTACGATGGGCGATGGTTGGCACCCCTCAGGGGTCGATCCGGAAACGTACAGCACCGGGCGACGAGAGATTCAAGACCTGGCCAGGGCCGCGGGACGAGAACCGGACGATCTTGCCTGGTCGGCCCGGGTGGAAGTCGTGGCTCCCGGAGTCCCCGGCAATCCCCGGACCGCCGGGCGGGGCGGAGGCATCAGTGGAGACAGTCCAGGGGACATGGTTGCGGGCATACGGGCTTACCAGGATGCGGGAGTCGACCACGTCGTTCTCGCCCTGGGCACCGGGGATGCAGGGGTGATCACCCAGATGATGGAAACCATCGCCCGGAATGTGATGCCTGAGTTTCGTTAGTCTCCAGCAGTTCTTCCCTGGCCGGCGCTGTTTGGTGGAGGACCGCCGGGGTCGTCAGACGGCTCCGGTTTTTCCATTTGGGAGGCGTGCTGCTGCAGGATGTCCCAATCCCGAAGAAGGCCCCTCATACCGCCTTCTCCGGCTTCCTGTGCTCCGTAGTAGTCGGCCTGGAATCCCTCCACTATATTCTTCACAGGCGGTTCGGGAAGGGTGGGCGTCACCTGCCGCTGATGTTCTGTTGGAGTTTGTTCCCCGGACTTGGGCAAGCCGACCTGGCCCGACAAATCGAGAAAGCTGTGGTACACCTCCCGTGGATTGGTTGGCGGAGGCCGCTTGGACGAACTACCGGTGGCTGACTGCACCAGGTTATTCCACCAACCTCCGATCATGGATGCCAGGTCCTGGTTGGCCCGTTCCCAGGTGAACAGGGACTCGCGTATCTCTTCCACGACCGGCCGGCTGCGGAAGAGCCGCCGAACCCGGAAGAGCCGGAACAGGACCCAGCCGACAACTACTGATGCAACCAGGAACGCCGCCCACTTCAGGAGGGCCACCAGCAAAGCCGGGGGTCCCTCCCGGCCGGTGTCCTCCAAACTTTCGTGGAATTCCTCCATCTGGCGTTGGGCTTCGTCAAGGGCGGTGAGGTCGCCTCCTCCGAAGACGCTGACCAGCCAGTTCAGCAATGCGGCCAGTCCAGCGGCGATGTAACCCAGGCCCAGCAGAATCGGCTTCAAGACCCACAAACCGATTTTGCCGATGGTGGCGAACACCCACCGCGTCACATCGTCTAGGCCGCCCAGTCCCAGGAGGCTCAACAGGAGAACCAGGGTTAGGACTCCCCCCACCGTCACGCCGATGGGGATCATCCAGTCCCTGGGCATGGCCTGGCTGTCACCTGCTTCCGACGCGAACCTCGCCAGGGACAACCCCGCCAGTCCTACCGCGAAGTACCCAAGGACGAGGAAACCGTTGATGATGTCATGGCCGGACACGGCGTCGATCAGGACAGCGCCGAAAAATACCGCCATGCCCCACTGGAATGTTCCCTTGATTACGTCCAGCGTAACGTCGTCCTGGGCGACCATGGCCCCGCGCCACCAGAGCACGGTCAGGAACAGGAACCCAAAGACGACAGCGGCCGCCGTGGCGAGATCGCGGGTTATGATGGCGCCCAGCGGTATCCATCCCGACCCGCTCATGATGTTGGAAAGCACTACCAACGATCCCAGGCTGGCGGCCAGGCCCGCGACGCCCCGCAGGTTCAACGAAAACCGGATGGTCTGCAGGTACAACGACACTACATAGGCCCAAGCGAGGGTTATGAGTCCCAACCAGAAGGGGACGCGGGCGTCGGGAAGCTGGACCAGGGTGGTGACGACGCTGAAAATCGCGTAGAACAGACTGCACTCAAGGAACAGCGCCACGCCGACCAGGGACAGGTTGCGCCAGAACCTGGTCATAGGGATTCCACCGGGTCTAGGACGGGGCCCATCAGATGGACCGGGATGTCTCCCAACGACGTCCTGGGACCGCCGTCGCCGGAAAAAAACACGATAACCTGGAACCCGCGGCCCCGCAGTTCGTAGATTTCTCCCACCAGACCGGGAGTAACCAGGGCGGTAACCAGAGCTATGGTCGCGCCAGGCCGAAAGGATCCTCGTTCCGCCCGGATGACGTCAGCCAGAGAGGCAACAGAGTAGGAACCGGCAACGGCCAACGCCTCCAGCACTATGGGTAGTTGGGACTCGGCCGACCCGGGAGCCACGTTGATCCACTTTCCCGAATACACCGCGACCGAGTTGCTCACCAACCCGAAACTGTAACCGCGGTCGGCGCAGTAACCCGCCACGGAGGCTGCGGTTGTCACCGACCGCTCGAACAGCCTGCGATTAGTGCCCTGCCAGGCGTGTTCTCCCGTAGTCGCGTTCAGGGCGATGAGCACTTCCAGCGACACGACGGGTTCGAACACCTTGGTCTGGAGGGCAGACTTCCTGGCGGTGGCTTTCCAATCGACGTGTTTCATTGGGTCCTGCGGCTGGTAGTCGCGAAGGCCGATGAACCTGGTCTGGTCGTGGAATATGGGCTGCCGGCCCTTCGCTTCCCCCAAGGGGTTTTCCGCAGGGAGGATAAGGTCCTGCAGGTCCAAGACCCTCGGGTAAACAAGGATATGCTCTACGCCGGACAAATGCTGCTCGGCGGCCGTGAAGCCGAAGATGTCGCCGCTGCGGAGACGGGCCGGCCCAAGGCGATAATAGCCGCGGGCATTGCAGCGCATGGCGTACTTCCAGGACACTCTCTGGTAGGGAAGCAATGACGTGGTGATACGGTGTTCCCGCGTGTCCTCCGCCAAGGTGCCCCGGATGTGGGCGCCCGCCAACTCCAACCCGACCGGAAGGGCGTCCTGGATGTCCACCCAGATAAGGGGGACTATCTTTTCGTTGGAAAGGGTGACGGTGTACTCGACCTCATCCCCGATGAACGCCTTCGCATGGGACAAGCTCCTGCCGTGGCTCACCTCCTCAAAGGCGTAGCGGTTCCAGAATTTGGTCAGCAGCCAGACGACGATGACGAGGGAACCAACGATGATGAGCAGTCCCTGGCTGGCCAGCAGACCGACGACGATCAGGATGGCACTGATCAGCAACCAAAGATCGTTGAGCATTCGGGACCCCTGGACTAAACAGGGACTTCAACCTGGTTGAGAATCTCTTCGATTATGGATTCGGCGGTGCGTTCCCGCAGACGTGCTTGAGCCTTTAGTATTACGCGGTGGGCCAGGGTGAATGGAGCCAGGAATTTGATCTCGTCAGGAGTGACGTATTCCCTGCCGCGGATCGCGGAAAGGGCCTGGCTGGAGCGGTATAAGCCGATGGTAGCCCGGGGACTGGCGCCCAACTCCAGCTCGGCGTGGTTCCGGGTGGCCTGGACGATCCTGACCAGGTAGGTCCGCAACACCGGATCGACGTAAATGTGCTGGACCACGTCCTGATAACCCACCACGTCCCGGGAATCAGTTACGGGCTGAAGAGAACCCAGCGGGTCGGCGTGATCAAACCTGACCAGCATCTCCTCTTCTTCAGGCTCTGCCGGATAGCCCAGCCGGAGGCGGAGCAGGAAACGGTCCAACTGCGCCTCGGGCAGAGGGAATGTCCCTTCGAGCTCGATGGGGTTCTGCGTCGCGATAACCAGGAAAGGCGCGGGCAGGGGAAAAGTCTGCTCGTCGATGGTTACCTGGCGTTCCGCCATTGCTTCCAGCAGGGCAGACTGGGTCCTGGGAGTGGCCCGGTTGATTTCGTCGGCCAGAACGATCTGGGCAATGATGGGACCGGCCCGGAACTCGAACTCGCTGGTCTTCTGATTGTAGTAGTGGATGCCGGTGATGTCCGACGGCATGAGGTCGGGGGTGCACTGGATCCGTTTGAAGGCGCAGTCCAATGAGCCGGAAAGGGAACGGGCGAGGGTGGTCTTCCCGATCCCGGGGACGTCTTCGATGAGGATGTGCCCTCCGCTGAGGACGGCTGTCAGGATGAGCTCGATGACGTCATCCTTGCCGACCAACACCTTCCCGATGTTGGCTTTAATCTGGGAGATGGCTCCGACCAGCTCGTTGACCGAGTCCGAAACCTGCACGTCTCAGGCCGCTGGAAACCGGGAGCGGGGAAGGCTGGCTGAACGGGATGGGGTGAGGGCCAAGGCATTCATCGATGTGAACCCAACACAAACTCTTCCGCTTCCCGCAAGTCCTTGAAGGAGTCCACGCTGCGCCAAAACTCCCGCGACTTCAAAGCAGAAATTTGTCCCGCGGATGCGAGGTCCGGGAACGTCTCTGTTTCGTGGTCACCCAGATCAGGCAGGAGGGGAGCGATGCCACGGTTGAATACATAGATTCCGGCGTTGATCCAGTAAGGCAACTCGGCTTTTTCACGGAATCCCGACACTCGACCGTCCGATTCGGTGTCGACCAAACCGTAGGGACTGACCATTGGGACAACCAGCAGAGTGGCCATGTGGGCGGGGTTGGTTTTCCGGTGTTGCCGAAAGTCATCCAGGACCTCTGCCGGGCCTTGGGCCGTTATGATGTCACCGTTCAGGACGATGACCGATTCCTCGTCTTCCGGCACCATGGAAAACCCCTGCTTGATCGCTCCGCCTCGTCCCAAGGGCGAATCTTCCACGCTGTAATGAGCACGGATACCGAATGATTCTCCGGTCCCAAAGTAGTCCTGAATGTCGCGCCACCGATACCCGGCCAGGAAAACAACGTCGGTTACCCCCGCCTCCTTCAACCACTCGACCTGGTGCCAAAGGATGGGCCTCTCACCTACCGGCACCATTGGCTTGGGCATGGAATCAGTAAGCGGGCGCAAACGCTCGCCCTTGCCACCTGCCAGAATCAGCGCAAACACTAAACCGACCCCTCCCGGATGCTTAGACGGTCCGGCGAAACCTGAAGGGTACTATAACCCGGCCCCACTGGAGGGTCAACGGCGGATTGCCGGGCATCAGGGATGCTGGGCGAGGGCAGAAAGGCGGATTTTCTTAATTGTGGGACATTTCGCACTTTCGTGCGTGAAAACCCCTGAAACCGCGCGGTTTTCGTGCCAATTGCGGGCCTTTTCGCGTCGCGGCTGGGACTCACCGGGGCAGCGGTTGGGACACGGTGGGACAAAGTGAGACATTTTTGGGACATTCCCGGAGGCCCGCCGGAACCTTCGCGATAAGCCCGGTATAACCCGACAGGTATCCGGCCAAACAAAAAACCGGGGACCAACGGTGCGGGGCCACAGCCCAGGAACTGCGGGTAGATGGCAATGCGGTGTTGGCCTGTTCCACACCCATTAACGCTATCCAGTCCCAGGGCCGGTGTCAACGGGCAAGTGTCACCAAATACCCGGGGGTTCCGTGTAGAGGTTTCCGGTCGGACAAGGTCCCTGTTGACGAGGCGAGCAGGTGGGTTGGCGCCATCGACTTGAGACCAACGATGCTTGAAGGTCCGGCATCACATTGGGCCGACGGTTAGTCAGTGGGAATCGCCCATGTTATCCTATAACAGCCGCTAAGGCTGGGCCCAACCTGAACCTAGAGGATGGGGTGTTGGTATGGCAAGAGTCCCTTATGTAGCTCGAGAAGAACTGGATGCCGTAGGCCAAGCGATTTACGACCAGATACGGCAAGACCGCAACGCTGCCGAGGTTGGACTGCAGTTCAGGGCACTGCTGCACAGCCCGAAAGCCGCCGGTCACTTGACATCCATGGGCGCCCAACTCCGATTCCAGAGCTCCATGCCAGACTCATTGAAGGAACTGGCCATCATCCTGACGGCACGGGAATGGAACAGCGGAATCGAATGGACCGGCCATGCCGTAGCCGCGGCCCGCGAAGGTATCAGTGACGATGTGATCGAGAGCATCCGCACGTGGAAAGCCCCGGAGGGCCTTAACGCTGACGAAGCAACGGTTGCCCGGTTCGTTCACGAATCCCTGCGCGGCAAGGATGTCTCGGACGAGACCTTCTCGGCAGCCCAGGAACTGTTGGGCGTTGACGGCGTGGTGGACCTCACCCTGACGGTCTCCTATTACAGCGCCCTGGCCATCGCGCAGAACGCGCTGAAGCCCGAAATGGGCGCGGGCCGCGTTTCCACCCTGTAATGCCAGGTCAGGAAACCGGACAAGGCGCAGCGGCGCGGCTGGCCTATCTTCTGGCCGACTGCGGGATTGGCGACACCTACATATCCCCACCTCCCCGAGGCGGGAGCCTGACCGGGGTCAGCAAAGAGAGGGTCCTGGACTTGCTTGCGGAGTTGAGTCCAAGTCCCTTGGATGAGGCAAGGCTCGTCTTTGGGAACGCCTGCTTTGCCGTGGGGCGCTACTCGGAGGCAGCGGAGGCATTCTGTGCGCTGGCTGGCGGCAGCCCCGGGAATCCCGTGTTCAACTTCAATCTTGGATTGTGCCGAATCAGGCTGCGAGAGCCGCAAGAAGCCCTGCTCTGTTTCGACCGGGCGCTGGGTGCAGTGGAACAGGATAATCCAGCCCGCGCCCAAATCCATTACCAACGAGGCAACGCTCTGGATGACCTGGAAAAGGGGGAACAGGCGATTGCGGAGTATTCGGCGGCGATCGAACTGGACCCCGGGTACCTGCGGGCGCATTACAACCGGGGGATCGTTCTGGGCAAGCTGGGGCGTCATTCCGAAGCCATTGAACAGTTTGACCTGGTCGTTGAATTGAGGCCGGACCTGTCCAACGCTTTCCTGAACCGGGGGGCGTCCCTGGACGAGATGGCGGAACATGACGCCGCGATCAACGATTACACGGAGGCCATACTGCTGGACCCGAGCAACGTCAACGCCTGGTTCAACCGGGCCAGGACCCGGTATTACCTGGGCCAGGTCGAGGATGCCGCCGACGACTACTCCCACGTCATCGCACTGCGGCCGGATGATGCTGAAGCTTGGAACAACCGGGGCCTGGCCTACGACGCGATGGGCGACTACCAGCGAGCGTTGCGCGACTACAATGAGGCGACGGCCATCCGGCCTGATTTTGTCGAGGTTTACAGCAACCGGGGCGCGGCGCTGGAGGCGTTGGGGGACGATGATGGGGCGATGCGGGAGTACGTTGCGGCCATGGACGCGAGGAACGGATTCGCGGTGGCCTACTTCAATGCGGCCAGGTTGTGTTCCAAATTGGGGCGACTGGATGAGTCCCTGGAATACCTGGGGAGGGCCGAGGCACTGGAACCGGGCTGGCGAGCCGAGGCGGAGCGGGACGAACACCTGGGATGGCTGCTCAACCTGGACGGGCTTCGCCGCAAGAGGGAAACGCGGGGTTAGCCGGACCCAGGGGACCTAGGGACGTTCCGGGACGGTGGAATCCAGGTCGCTGTCGTCGGTGAGGTCCATTTCCAGGTCGTCGAAATCATCCAAGGGACCGATTCCCGAGGCGGCCAGCCTCCGGCGCCGGACGATGATGTTGTGGGCGAGAACAAGGATGGCGACGCCGGTCAAACCCACCGCCAGCTGCTGGTCCCGTTGGAGCAGGATCAGGCTGAGGACCAACACCAGCGTAAAGCACACGGCGATTCCTATCCCGGAACGGTAGGGTGACTTCCACGCCAGGGCCACGCTTGCCACACCCACGAGGATCCCGGGCAAGGCCAGGACTGGGATAAGGGTCACGGTGACTCCCAGCAACGTGGCCATCCCGTCCCCGCCGCGGAATCCCGTGAATACTGATTTCCAGTGCCCCAGGACGGCTGCGCCTCCAGTGACCACGAGGACGGGAGGCTCGGAATTCATGAGGTGGGCGATGGACACTGCCAGGGCACCCTTGGCAACATCCCCGGCGAAGACAAGAATGCCTATCCTCCGGCTGATATTCCAGTAGACGTTAGCGGTGCCGGCCTGGGTGCTGCCGGTCTTGAAGATGTCCACGCCCTTCAACCGGGCCGCCAGGTGGGCAAAGGGAACGGACCCCAAGAGATAACCCAGCAGCAACGGCAAGGCGAGCTTTGCGAGACTCAGGAACTCTTCAACACCCATGAATCACCAAACGGAGGCTGCCAGGATTTGCGTTCAGCGCCGGCCCCTATAATACCAACCTGAGGGACGATTATGTAGGTGCCCGGCACCCATCTCAGGGATGCTTGGGAAACATAGATGGGAAGGTTGATGACAATGATGATGACGGGGAACGTGAGGGGCGAGGGCCCGCTGTGCAATCATCCTGACAGCAGGGGATGTTTTGGTAGACTTGAGGGCACGTTTCTGGAGGGGAGCCCGCTATGACAATGCCCAAAGGACCCCTGGACGGGGTGGTCGCGCTGGACCTGACGCAGATCATGGCCGGTCCGGTGTGCACGATGATGCTGGCGGACATGGGGGCCAACGTGGTGAAGATCGAGCGGCCCAACGGGGGCGACGACACGCGCCGGATGGGACCACCGTTCGTGAAGGGGCGGGCGGCCGGGTTCATGGCCCTGAACCGCAACAAGAGGAGCCTGGCCCTGAACCTGCAAGGCGAGGAGGGACGGGGCGTCTTCCATCGGCTCCTGGAAGGGTCGGACGTGGTGGTGGAGAATTTCCGGCCCGGGGTGATGGAGCGGCTGGGCTTGGGTTACGAGTCCCTGAAGGAGCGAAAGCCAAGCCTGGTGTACTGCACGATTTCGGGGTTCGGCAGCAGCGGGCCCTACCGGGACCGGGGCGGGTTTGACCTGGTGGCCCAGGGGATGAGCGGGCTGATGAGCATAACCGGGTTTCCGGACAGTCCGCCGGCCAAGGTTGGCGTGCCAATCACGGATATTTCAGCGGGGTTCCTGGCGGCCAACGGAATCCTGGCGGCGTATATCCACGCGCTGAAAACCGGACAGGGGCAGATGGTGGATACGTCCCTGCTGGAGGCGGGCATCGCGTACACGATCTGGGAATCGTCGGGGTACTTCGCGGACGGCGAGGTGCCGGGGCCGCTGGGGTCGGCGCACCGGGTTTCAGCACCCTACCAGGCCCTCCGAACCAGGGACGGGCACATCAACCTGGGGGCGGCAACCCAGGCGACCTGGGAGCAGTTCTGCCGGGCGGTCGGGCTGGACGGGTTGATTGACGATCCCCGGTTCAAGGAGCCGGGGGACCGGAAGGCGCGGGAAGGGGAGCTGGCGCAGCTGCTGGAGGAGACCCTTAGCCAGCAGGATACGGACTACTGGCTGGAGACCCTCGCCAGGGCCGGAGTGGTGGCCGGCCCGATATACAACATGAAACAGGTCTACGACGATCCCCACGTGCAGGCGCGGCAGATGGTGGTGGACCTGGAAGACGATGCGTTGGGGACGCTGAGGCATATCGGAGTGCCGGTGAAGCTATCGGAGACGCCAGGGTCGGTGCGGCGGCGGGCGCCGGGGTTAGGGGAACACAGCCGGGAGGTGCTGCGGGAGTTCGGGTTTGAAGATGGGGAGATTGATGGGTTGGTGGAAACGGGAGTGGTGGCGGAGTGATCAGTTGTCCAGCCGCCAGGGCATTCCCTCGGTGGCCTCCAGGAATTTTTCCACGAGGCGGGGGCTGGAGGCGATGATGCTGGGAGTGAAGAGATCGGACGGAGCGCCGGTCTTGTCGACGACGGAGCCCCCGGCTTCCTGGACGAGGAGCAGGCCGGAGCACAGGTCCCAGGGGGACAGGTGGTGGTGGAAGTAGACGTCGAGACGCCCGGCGGCGGCATATGCCAACCCCAGGGCTGAGGAGCCCATGAGGCGCATTCCCTGGATGTTGGGCCACAGTCCGCGCACCATGTCCAGGGCCAACCCCGCTTTTTCGTCGACGTAGCCGAGATCGAATCCCAGGACGGCCTCGGGGATTTCCTGCCGGCCTGAAACGCTAAGAGGCTCACCGTTCAGGAATGCTCCCTGCCCGCGCTCGGCGGTGAACATCTCGTCCTTGATGGGGTCATAGGTGACCCCGACCACGGTTTCCGGCCCGCGGGCGAGGGCAACCACGACACAGTAGTGAGGGATCCCCTCCGCGAAGTTGCGTGTGCCGTCGATGGGGTCGACGACCCAGGTGTAAGCGGAATCGTTGATCACAGGTTCCGATTCCTCGGAAAGGATGCTGAACCCGGGGAATTCACTGGTCAATGTTCCGAGAATCAACTTTTCGGACTGGAGGTCAACATCGGTGACAATGTCGGCGCGGCCCTTGAAGCTGACGGACAGATCGGTGAGGAAGCGGGAACCGACCAACTGGCCGGCTTCCCGGGCCACGGCGGTGCAAACGTCGAGGACGGTGCGTCCCGAGACGGACAGGGGGAGGGTTTCACTGGAGGGTTCGGTCATTGGCGGCGCCTTTGGGGTCAGGTTCAGGTACGAGCGGTCCCGGATGGTCAGGCGGAGGCGTCGACGTAGGAGCCGAGGCCCATCTTTTCGAAGACTTCGTCGAGGGTTTGCCGGGCGATGGCGCGGGCGCGCTTGCCGCCTTCGTTCAGGACGTCCTTGACGTAATCGGGACGCTGCTCGAACTCGCGGCGGCGCTCGCGCAGGGGTTCGAGGAAGGCGTTGACGCTGGCGGCCAGATGCCGTTTGCAATCCACGCAACCGCGGGCAGCCGAAGTGCATTCCTCGTAAACGGTATTGGTGTCGGCGGGGTCGGAAAAGGTGCGATGCAGGGAGTAGACGTTGCAGACGCCGGGCCGGCCGGGGATGTTTCGGGTGGTGCGCTGGGGGTCGGTGAAGGCGGTCAGCACCCGTTGAGTGGTCTCATCGGGAGTTGAGGCCAGGTCAATGTGATTGTCGAGGGACTTGCTCATCTTGGACTGGCCGTCCAAGCCCACGATGAGGGGCACTTCGGTAAGCTTGGCCTGGGGCTCGGGAAAGGTGTCGCCGAAGCGGTGGTTGAAGCGGCGGACGATCTCCCGGGCCAGCTCCAGGTGGGGAAGCTGGTCCTGGCCGACGGGGACGGTATCGGCCTTGTACAAGATGATGTCGGCGGTCTGGAGCACGGGATAACCGACCAGGCCGTAGTTGACGGTCTCCTCGGTCTCATCCATCTGGCGGACCTTGTCCTTGAAGGTGGGGACACGGAGCAGCCAGCCGAGGGGCGTGACCATGCTCAGGAGGGTGTGGAGGGACAGCACCTCGGGGACCTGGGACTGGACGAAGATGGTGCAGCGTTCCGGGTCGACGCCGGCAGCGAGCCAGTCCATGACCATCTCGGAGATGTTGGGCTGGATGTCGGCGACGTCCTGTGGGGTCTCGACGGTGGTGAGGGCGTGGACGTCGACGACGGTGTAGATGCAGCGGTAGTCTTCCTGCAGGTCAACCCAGTTCTGGAGGGCGCCAAAGTAATTCCCCAGGTGGAGGCGTCCGGTGGGGCGCATACCGGAGAGGATTACACCCTTTTGTCCCGAGGACTGGCCAGTGGCGGCGGAAACGGCGGGCGAAACCATGTTGCGTTCCTGAGATATAGGATGGGGTGAGGAGGTTGGCGGGCCCGAGAGAGCTTTCCTGAGTGGGCCTTCCCAGCGGCAGTCTAGCACGGTGGCCGGAACGGCTTCAAGGCGGGGGGAAGGCTCATGTCCCCGCAGAAGCAGTGGGTGTGGCAGCGGGAAAGTCACGGGAAGCTGGGAAGTGAGACAAAACGCGACAATTCAGGACATTTGAGCGCGGGATGGGGTGTTATCTTGTCGCCAACATACCCCCGGATGTCCACTTTTGTCATGGGGATGTCGTGTTTTGTCCGTGTTCTGTCGCGGTTTGTCGCAACGGCGGCGGGAGAGTCGAGGACGGAATAATCCTGCTTCCCCTAGTCAGCGGGGGCGTCCGGGAGTTGGTGGAACACCGGCGGGCTGCCGTCGGCGTGGGCGTGGCCCTGGAGGTAGGCCTGCAACTCCCGGTGATTGCGGTCCATGCGCTCAGTCAAGTCCCGGTAATTGCGGTCCATACGCTCCTCAAAGTGCCGGTAGTCACGGTCCATGCGCTCCGTCAACTCCCGGTGGTTGCGGTCCATGCATTCCGTCAATTCTTGTGCGAAGGTGCGAATCAACCAGAAACTCCAAGCCCCGGACAATCCCAAAATGGCCGTCAAGGTCCCGGCAATGCCAGCCACGGTCTGCCACTCTGCCATTTCGTGTCCTCCTTGCATTTGGGCCGGACAACAGGTCTTCCGGTGCTTTACTGCATTATTTTACCGGACGATGGCCGGATGCATAAAGGGCGAAGTGTCAGCAGGGGAAGGCCGGGGAGGGAGGGGCAAGGGTGATATACTCGGCGGCATGAGCGACGAGCAGGGAAGGCCGCTGGTGGGGGTGGGCGTGGTGTTCGTGCGCGGGGGGAGGATTTTCCTGGCGCGGCGGCAGGGTTCCCACGGCGAGGCGACCTGGGCTTCGGCCGGCGGTCACCTGGAGCTGGGGGAGTCGCTGGAGGAGTGCGCCCGACGGGAGGCCAGGGAGGAACTGGGACTGGAGGTGGGGAACCTGATCTTCCTGTGCGTGAGCAATATCATTTCCTACGGCAAGCATTATGTGGACGTGGAGTTCCTGGGAGACATAGGGGACCAGGAACCCCGGCTGGCGGAACCGGAGAGCTTTTCCGAGCAGGGCTGGTTCGAGCTTAACCAGCCTCCGGAGCCGCTCTTCGATCCGGTGAAGTATGCGCTGAACAGCCTGACGACGGGCCGGTATTACTACCCGGGACCGGAGAGGTTGAGGAGGGGCGGAACCTGAGGGCGAAGGGAGGCGATTGAGCACAAAACAAGCGGTGATTGCAAGCAAAAACAGGGCGTTTCGGGCCGTTTTCTGCTATAATCAGTATATGTTAAGCAGGGGACAGGGAGGGCAGATTCCTGCCCTCTTTTTGTTTGTCCCTCGGTAGGGGCGGGAACACCGCCCCAGGAATGAAGTGCATATGCAACAGGAACTCTGGATCGAAAACGACACCCAGTATACCTCCAAGGACATTCAGGTCCTGGAGGGCTTGGAAGCCGTGCGGGTGCGCCCCGGGATGTACATCGGGAGCACGGACCAGCGCGGCTTGCATCACCTGATATACGAGGTGCTGGACAACTCGGTGGACGAGGCGATGGCAGGCTACTGCACCAAGGTGGAGCTGTCCATCGACGAAACGGGGCTGATCACGGTGTCAGATAATGGGCGGGGGATTCCGGTGGACACGCACCCCTCGACGGGCAAGTCGGGCCTGGAAACCGTGATGACAACGCTGCACGCCGGAGGCAAGTTCGGCGGTGGGGCATACAAGGTCACGGGGGGCCTGCATGGCGTGGGCGGCTCGGTGGTGAACGCCCTGTCCTCCTACCTGCGGGCGCAGGTCATGCGGGGAGGTTACACCTACACCCAGGATTATGGGCAGGGGGAGCCGACAACCGCAGTGGTGAAGTCGGATCGGACGGCGGACCACGGGACCACGATATTCTTCCGGCCGGACCCGGCTATCTTCCCCAACATCGAGTACGACTTTGAGACTCTGACCAACCATTTCAAGGAGATTGCCTTTCTGAACCGGGGGCTGGAAATCCAGTTCACGAGCCCCTGGCACCTGCAGACCCGGAAGGGGGACATCGAACGGACCTACTTCTTCGACGGGGGCATCGCCAACTTGGTGCGGAACGTGAACCGCAACCGGAAAGTGATCCAGAAGGACCCGTTCTTCTACCAGAAGATCGTGGACGAAACCTCGGTGGAAGTGGCGGTGCAGTACAACGACAGCTTCACCGAGACGGTGTTTTCCTTTGCCAACTGCATCAACACGCAGGAGGGTGGCACGCACCTGACGGGGTTCCGTTCCGCGCTGACCCGGGTGATCAACGACTACTCGCGGAAGGGCGGGTTCGTCAAGGACGACCAGCCCAACCTGATTGGGGAAGACGTGCGCGAGGGCTTGGCGGCGGTGATCAGCGTCAAGCTGACGGACCCCCAGTTCGAGGGGCAGACGAAAACGAAGCTGGGCAACGCCGAAGTTCGGAGCGTCGTCGAGTCGGTGGTGGCGGAAGGGTTGAGCCGCTACCTGGAAGAAAACCCGTCATCGGCCAAGCTGATGATCGAGAAATGCCTGACTTCCCAGCGAGCCCGGGAAGCGGCGAAGAAGGCGCGGGAGCTGGTCATCAGGAAGAACGCCCTGGATGGTTCGTCCCTTCCGGGGAAGCTGGCGGATTGCGCCGAGCGGGACCCGGCGAAGTCGGAACTCTACATAGTAGAGGGAGAGTCGGCGGGCGGTTCGGCGAAGATGGGACGGGACCGAAGCTTCCAGGCGATCCTGCCGCTGAAGGGGAAGATTCTGAACGTGGAGCGGGTCCTGCAGCAGCCGGATAAAATCCTGGGTCACGAGGAAATCCGCAGCATAATTGCCGCGGTCGGAGCCGGGGAAGGGGAGGAGTTCGATCCGTCGAAGGTGCGGTACCACAAGATAATCATCATGACGGATGCGGACGTGGACGGCTCGCACATCCGGACGCTGGTGCTGACGTTCTTCTTCCGGCGGATGCAGGAACTGATCGACTCGGGATACCTGTACATCGCCCAGCCGCCGCTGTACCGGGTGCAGGCGGGGCGACAGGTGGACTACGCCTACTCGGAAGAGCAGAAGGACGCGCTGCTGGAGCAGTACGAGGGCAGGCGGGGCGTCCAGGTGCAGCGGTACAAGGGGCTGGGCGAAATGAACCCGGACCAGCTCTGGGAGACCACGATGAATCCGGAGACGCGGCAGATGCTGCGGGTGGACATCGAGAACCTGGTGGAGGTCCAGGATGTCTTCTCGACGCTGATGAGCGAAGCGGTGGCTCCGCGGAAGAGTTTCATCCAGGCCCACGCCCGGAGCGTGAAAAACCTGGACGTGTAGGCTTGGGCGGACCTGATGGGGCCATCCCACAGCGGTTGGAATGGGGCCGGGATTGGGCTATAATAGCGCCCGCACCTTACGGAACCTGCGGAATAGAACGGGCGAGAAGAACAGGGAGGGACCATTGCCGGCGCGCAAGACCGCACGGAAACAAGTGAAGCGTTACCAGAGGAACCACAGCCGGCGGCGAGCGACCCGCACGGCGGTGAATGGAGCGAAACGGGCCATGGCCGGCGATGATGTGGCGGCGGCGGAGAGGGCGGTCCGGGCGGCATCCAGCACGCTGGACAAGGCGGTCCAGAAGGGCATTCTCCACAAGAACAACGCATCCCGCAGCAAGTCGCGGCTGGCTGCCCGGCTCAACGAGATGGCCGGGAGATGACCGGGAACGGGTTGCGGCCGGCGTTCCGTCGCCGCCCACACCAAGCCGAACCAGCAACTGAGACGTTTATCGAAGAAGCCTGCCCAATGGAGGCGGGCTTTTTCCATTTGAGGGCAATGGTAAGGAAGGGGGATGATGACAGAGGGTGGTTGACAGGACGGGGCGGGGTTGGTAGCCTCGTTTACAGAACATAAGTTTGGGGTTGGGGTATGACCAGCAGGAAGAAGATTTCAGCTAGGGGACAACGGATCCTTGAGTTCATCCAGGGATTCATGCAGGAAAACGGGATTCCTCCCACGGTGCGGGACATACAAGCGGCCTGCGAGATCAGCTCGACATCGGTGGTGGACTACAACCTGAGGCTGCTGGACCGGGACGGGTACCTGAACCGGAGGCCCGACGTAGCCCGGGGAATAGAGTTGCTGGACGAACAGGGCAATCCGGTCTCGAATACGCCGAGGGTGGCTATCCTGGGGCCCATCGCTGCCGGAATGCCGCTTCCGGTCTTCTCCACGGAGGGTGCGGCATCGAACAACGACTTCGACACCATCGAGGTATCGCAGGACCTGGCGCGGCGGCACCGGGGATTGTTCGCGCTGTCCGTAGAGGGGACTTCGATGATCGATGCCCTGGTCGACGACGGGGACGTGGTGGTCGTGGAGCCGTGCCAGCAGGCCGAAAACGGCGAGATGGTGGTGGCGTGGGTCAAGGATGCCGAGGAAGCGACGTTGAAGAAGTTCTACCTCGAGGGGGACCAGGTTCGGCTCCAGCCGGCAAACTCGACGATGGAGCCGATCTACTGTGACGCTACGAACGTGGAGATCAAGGGGCGGGTGGTCAGCGTGATCCGGAAGTTCTAACCGGCCGGAGGGGAGGAAGCTGCGCCGGAGCCGGGAAAGGGCCGGGGGCAGAAGCGATGGACCCTCGGACCCTCTTATTGGCGGCTGTTGGTGAGGGCGCCGTAAGTGGCCACGATGAAGGGGACGCAGTAGGTGAGCGGGATTTTCCAGTAGAGGGCGGCGTCCCACCGGCCTGACAGCAGATTGTCTCCCTGGTTAAGGGCGGTGAGAATCGTTCCGACGACTACCGCGGCAGCCAGGGAACGCCGGAGCATGGGCCGGTGCAGCAGGGCGCACCGGAAGCACTTGGTGACGGGTAGCGGGACCGCACTGGAGGCTGCTGAGGGGGCGGGTTTGAAAGAGTAAGCGCCCCGAAGCGGCAAGTCCCTGGAGCACCGGGCGCACGAAGGGCGATGGGGCCGAGACGGCTCCCCGGGGCATGGCGTCAAGTCGCGCGTCCAACCGGAGCGTAGGGTGACGGGGTATCGAGGTCGAAGACCTTGATTGGCTTCCATACGTTGGCGGGCAGGTCGCAACGGGCCAGGGCGAGGAAGCGGCCGCCGGGACTGTACAGCCGGAACTGCTCGAAATAGGAAGCGTCGCGGGCGAAGTTGCCGATCCCAACGGGTTGTCCGTTCTTGAGCAGTCTTTCAGCGGCGGGCGAGACGGTGAAGCTGCGCAGGTCCCGGAGCACGGCGTCGACCGGGTGGAGGTGCCGGAGCCAGTCCGTTGGTCCCTCGGAACCGCACACTTCCAATTCTTCCAGGGTTACCGATTCCTCGATGGGGAACCCTCCGCTGTAGGACCTGACCAGGCCGGTCACGTAAGCGCCGCAGCCCAGAGCAGCCCCTAGGTCGTGGGCCAGGGAACGCATGTAGACGCCGCGGCCGCATTCGACTTCCAATGTCAGGTGAGGGAGATCGAACCGGGCGAGCCGTATGTCGAAGATATCAACGTCACGGGGTTGCCGCTCCACCTCAACGCCGGAGCGGGCCAGCTTGTACAAGCGCTGGCCGTTGACCTTGACCGCGCTGTACATGGGTGGGGTCTGCTGGACTACTCCAATGAATTGGGGGAAGGCCGCTTCCACCATATCCGCGGTGATTCCCGAAGGGTCACCGGAAAAAACGGGTTCGGCCTCGGCGTCGTAGGTTGCGGTGGTCTCGCCGAGCTTCAGATCCACGCAGTAGCGCTTGAGGCCGCTCAGGACGTGCTCCATAAGGCGGGTGGCCTGCCCGAAACAGATGGGGAGAACTCCCTGGGCCAGGGGGTCCATAGTACCGGCGTGTCCCACCTTCCGGCGCTGGCCGGTGAGGGCCTTGATCCGCCGCAAAGCATCCATGGATGTGATGCCGACGGGCTTGTTGAAGTTGAGGAACCCGGTGTAGACCGGGGCGGACTTGCGGGTAGGCTGGGGCATGATCCAAGTCAGGGACGCCGGATTGGCCGCGACATGGGGGTTTTGGCATCGTTGGAAGGATGCAGCGAATCATTGGATTCCGATTTCAACTGGTCCATCACCTGCAACAGGGCGGCGGCGTCTTCCAGGGACTGGTCGAGTTCAAATTTCATAAACGGGACATAACGCAGGGAGAGGCGGTCCCGGAGCTCATGCCTGAGGAAGGTGGCGGCGGATTCGATCCCGGCCAGCGCTTCCCGCTTGGCAGCATCGTCGCCGAACACGCTGACGTAAACGCGGGCATTGCGGAGGTCCGGCGAAGTCTTGACTTGGGTTATGGATATAACCCCGTTGATGCGCGGGTCCTTGGTCTGCCGGGCGAGGAGCAGGCTCAACTCCTGGCGCAACAGGCCGTTTATGCGGTCGACTCTTCGGGACATGGGAAACCCCCGAAAGACAGGATTCCGGCACAGGGCGGGACTAACCGCGGGCCCTTTCCTCGCGGTGGGTTTCGATGATGTCTCCCTCCTCGTAGTCGTTGAAGCCCGGGACCACGATGCCGCATTCCGTCCCGGCGTTCACGTCGTTGACCTCGTCGCGGAAATGGCGGAGGCTGCCGATGCTCCCTTCGGCAATGGTCCGGCCATCGCGGAGGACCCGAACGGCGGCGTTGCGGGAAACCCGGCCGTCCAGGACGCGGCAACCCGCGATCCGGACTCCCCGGCGGGAGGGGAATATCTCGCGGACTTCGGCGCGGCCGAGGGTGACGTCGGTGTACTCCGGCTCCAACATTCCGTGGAGGGCTTTTTCGATGTCTTCGATGAGCCGGTAGATGATGTTGTAGTGGCGCAGCTCCACGCCGGCGCGCTCGGCGGCGCGCTCGACCACCGCGTCGGACGCCACGTTGAATCCAATGACGATGGCCGATGAAGCGCTGGCGAGGAGCACGTCGGATTCGGTGACGGCGCCAACGCCGGAGTGGAGAATGCGGACCTTGGCGTCATCGTCGGTCAATTGCTCCAGGGATTGACGAACGGCTTCAGCACTGCCCTGGACGTCGGCTTTCAGGACCAGATTGAGTTCCTTGACGTCGCCGGCGTCAATCTGCTTGACGACTTCCTCGAGGGTCAAGGCCCGAGCCTGCGACTGGGCGGTGTTGGCCCGTTCCCGCTCGGAGGAAGCGTTGCGGGCCTCACGCTCGGTGGCAACAACGGTGAACAAGTCTCCCGCCGCGGGCAGGGTGCTGAACCCCAACACCTCACCGGGCTGGGACGGGCCGATTTCCTTGGCCTGTTCCCCAAGGTCGTTGTTGATGGCGCGAATGCGTCCCCAAACGCTGCCGGCCACGACATGGTCACCGACCCGGAGGGTGCCGCTCTGAACAAGGAGGGTGGTGGTTGGTCCCCGGCGGCGGTCGAGCTTGGTCTCGATGATGACGCCGGAGGCGGGACGGTCGGGGTTGGCTTTCAGCTCGGAGATTTCGGCCAAAATCTGGATATTTTCCAGGAGGTCGTCAATTCCGTCACCAGTGCGGGCGGAAACGTCCACGGAAATGATGTCGCCGCCCCAATCCTCCACGAGGAGGTTTTGCTCGCTGAGCTGACGCTTGACCCGCTCAGGGTCGGCGCCAGGCAGGTCCATCTTGTTGATGGCGACGATCATGGGGACCTCGGCGGCGTTGGCGTGGTTGATGGCCTCGATGGTCTGGGGCATGATGCCGTCGTCGGCGGCCACCACCAGCACCGCCATGTCGGTGACCCTTGCGCCCCGGGACCGGATGCTGGTAAAGGCTTCATGGCCTGGAGTGTCGAGGAAGGTGATCTTCTGGCCGTCCTCCCGGTCTATCTGATAGGCTCCAATGTGCTGGGTGATGCCGCCGGCTTCGCCCTCGGCCACGTGGGCCTGCCGTATCGCGTCGAGGAGGCTGGTCTTGCCGTGGTCAACATGGCCGAGGATGGTGACCACGGGCGGCCGAGTCAGCATACTGCCCTCTTCATCGAGGACGTTGGCGGAGAGGTGCTTGCCAGACTCGGATTGTTCGGCGACGCGGGTGCGGATCCCAAAAGCGGACGTAACAAGGGTGGCAACCTCGTGATCGATCACCTGGTTGGTGGCGGCCATGATGCCGTTACGCATGAGCTGCTTGATGACGTCGATATGGCTCTGGTCGATGAGGTCAGCCAGCTGCTTGACGGTGAGGGTCTGGGGGAGGACGAGGACGCGGGATGGGCCTCGACGCGCTTCCCGTGCTCCCCGGGGGGCGTTGGTCCGCGTTTCTGCGGGATTTCTGCGTAGGTCGGAAGTCATTTAATTCGCCTCCGGAGGTCCAGGGTGTTGAGTTGCCGTGGCCTGCCCGAACATGGCGGAGAAGTATTCAGCAAGGGATTCCTTGTCGGCGGCGGAGACCGGCGACCGGAGGCTGCGTTCCAGGCCCCCGCGTTCCAGGCCGGCCCGCCAACAGGAAGCGTTCGCACAAAGGTACGTCCCCCTGCCACGGGCCCGGCCCGAGGGGTCGGGCTGCACGGAACCTTCCGGGGTCCTGACCAACCTAATCAGGCCGGCCTTGGGAAGCCTCCTGCCGCAGCCGGCACAACGGCGTTCCGGCTGATGCTTTTGCCGAGGCACGGCGGCTTGCCCCTGCCACTGAAACCGGGGCCTAACGCCTGGGGCCCGGGCGGTTTCCGCCCCGGGCGGCCCCACCGCGCCGGCCTCTGCGGTCGCGGCGTCCACCGCCCCGGTGTTCACCAACGATGTCCTCGGCGAAACGGATCTTGCCGGCGTCGGGAGTGAGGACGAGGGGTTCCGGCAGGAGTTCCCCGTCTTCCTCTTCGATGAACTCTTCCTCCTCCTCGTCGTCAACGATGGCGTCCAGGGTGAAAGCATCCAATTCGTCGACGCTGAGGCCGATTTCCGGTCCGGCATCTTCCGCGGCCTGGGACGATGCCTGTTCCTCTTCCTGGATGAGAGCTTCCAGAAGGGCGTCTTCATCCAGGACCTCGGCGGGAACGGCATCAGCGTCCGGGGCTGCCACCTCGACGGCGGCTTCAGGTTCCGCGACGATTTCAACCGGGGTTTCGATAGCGGAAACTGGCGCGACGGGCTCGGCGGCCTCCCCCTCGATAATCGCCTCGGCGGCGGCGACAGCGGCCCGGGCCTCAGCAGCCCGGCGCTCGGATTCCTGCTGGGCGGCGAGGCGGTTCCGCTGTTCGCGCTCCTTCTGGCGGGCCTCCTTGATTTCGTCCCACTCGGCGAGGCCCTTAATGTCCAGCCTCCAGCCGGCGAGGCGGGCGGCCAGGCGGGCGTTCTGGCCCTCTTTGCCGATGGCGAGGGACAGCTGGCGGTCCGGAACTACGACGGTGGCGGTCTGTTCTTCGGGAGCAAGATCGACGTGGACGACCTCCGACGGGCTGAGGGCCTTGGCGATGAAGACCCCGGGGTCGGCATCCCAGGCGACGACGTCGATCTTCTCGCCCTGCAGCTCGTTGACGATGCTCTGGATGCGGTTGCCGCGAATGCCAATGCAGGAGCCGACCGGGTCGATGCCCTCCTGGGTGGAGTTGACGGCGACCTTGCTGCGGAAGCCGGCGTCGCGCGCAATCGCCTTGATCTCCACGACGCCGTTGTAGACCTCCGGGACCTCGATTTCGAAGAGCCGTTTCAGCAGGTTCTTGTTGCTGCGGGACACAAGGATTTCGGGCCCCTTGTTGCTGCTCCGGACGTCGAGGACGTAAACCTTGACCCGTTGTCCCTTGCGGTAGCGCTCGGACGGTACCTGTTCGTCCCTGGGGATAATGGCCTGGGCCCGGCCCAGGTCGAGGGATACGACGTGACCGGGTTCGATCTGTTCCACCACGCCGGAGACGACGTCGTCCTTGTGCTGCATGAATTCCTGGAAGAGGAGGTCGCGTTCGGCTTCCCGCAGGCGCTGCAGGACCACCTGCTTGGCGGTCTGGGCGGCGATGCGGCTGGCGTTGTGGGGCAGTGGTTCCGGGGAGGCGACTTCGTCGCCCACCACGGCGGTGTGCATGATGGACTGGGCTTCCTGAAGGCCGATTTCGCGCTCATCGTCCTCGACGATATCCACGACGGTCTTCAGGGCGAATACGTTGACGTCCCCGGTGTTGGGGTTGAGCTTGACGGAGATGTTCTGCCCGGACGCCGGGTTGTCCTTCTTGAACGCGGAGGCCAGGGCGACTTCAATGGCCTGGAGGACCTGTTCCTTGGGCAAGTGCCGTTCGGCTGCCAGCTGGGTTAACGCAATCAAGAAATCGCTTTTCATTCCGCATTCCCCCGTAACTGCAAGCGTCCCATTATGGGCAATGGCCCTTCAAGCAAGAAAGCGGGGTTAACCCGCTTTCGAGACCAAGCTGCCGATGCCAAGTATATCATCGCCCCAGGGCGGTTTCAAGTTGTGGTTCCCGGTTGGCAGGGCCATTTGGACCGGGCCACCGCCTGGGAAAATACCACCATGCAGATGCCGCAGTCCGATACCTGTATACCCTGCTTTCAACTATTGCCTTGGGTAAGTTCCCGGCTGTCCACCCAATGGGTTACCACCAGATTTTGCCCCTGGATTCGGCCTCCAACTGTTCGTAGTCCTTGGTCCAGAGGCTGGTGCTCAGGTACTTCCATCCGCCGTCGGCGAGGAGGCAGACGATGTTGCCCTGTTCGAGACGCTCCGCCTGGCGCATGGCGGCGTACACGACGGATCCTGAGGAAATGCCGGCGAAGATGCCTTCCTTTTCCAGCAGGTCGCGGGTGGTGCGAAAGGCGTAGAAGCTGCCCACCATCATCCGGGCGTCCAGAAGGTTGAGGTCGAGGATGGGGGGGATGAAGCCGTCCTCGAGACGGCGAAGGCCGGATATGAAGTCATCGGGTTCGGGGGCGACGGCGACGATTTTGATGCCCGGGTTGTGTTCCTTGAGGCGGCGGGCAACCCCCATGAGGGTGCCGCCGGTCCCAAGCCCAGCAACAAACATGTCCACGTCGGGCAGCGCCTCCACGATTTCCCGGCCGGTCCCCTCATAATGGGCTTCCGGGTTTCCCTGGTTACCGTACTGGTACATCATGAGATAGTCGTGGGGGTGCTTGGCGACCACATCGTGGGCCACGTCAATGGAGCCGTTGGTGCCCAAGGCCCCGTCGGAATAGATGATGCTGGCACCATAGGCTTCGAGGAGCTGGGTGCGTTCCTCGCTGACGTTCTCCGGCATGACCACGGTGACTTTGTATCCCTTGATGCGTCCGATCATTGCCAGGGCGATGCCGGTGTTGCCGCTGGTGGGTTCGAGGATGGTCCGGCTGGGAGAAATCTCTCCGTCCCGCTCGGCGCGCTCAATCATCTTCAGGGCGATGCGGTCCTTGACGCTGCCGGTGGGGTTCTGCCCTTCCAGCTTGGCGTAAATCCGCACCCCTTCCCTGGGGCTCATGTTCTGTAGCTCCACCACTGGCGTGTTGCCGATGGTGGCCAGGATTCCCTTGTAGGCCAGGTTCGTCACCATAATCCTGTCTAAAGTCGCTTATGAGGTCTGGAGAGAAGTCCGCAACCCAATCGGGGACGGCTAATCGTGGGCGGCTCCGACGCCCTCGGGTGCGGCGACACCGCAGAAGACTTCGTAGTCGATGAGCTCGGTCACCGTCGGGTTGTCCCCGCAAAGGGGGCAGTTGGGGTTACGCTTGAGTTTAACCTCGCGGAAGTTCATGGAGAGGGCATCAATGAGGAGGAGCCTGGAACTAAGAGAGTCGCCAATGCCGAGGAAGTGCTTGAGGGCCTCGGTAGCCTGAATGCTTCCGACCAGTCCGGTCAAGGCTCCCAGGACTCCGGCCTCGGCGCAGTTGGGCACCATTCCCGGAGGAGGGGGAGAGGGGAAGAGACATCGGTAGCAGCCCTGGCCCGGAAGGAAGACGGTGGCCTGTCCGTCGAAGATGAGGATGCTGCCGTCGACCAGGGGTTTGTTGAGCAGATAACATGCGTCGTTTACCAGGTAACGGGTGGCGAAGTTGTCGGCTCCGTTCACGACGAGGTCATACTGGCTGATGATGTCCACAGCGTTGTCGGACTCCAGCCGGACCTCGTGCAGGACGACATTCACGTCGGGGTTGTAGGCGTGGATGTTGTCCTTGGCGGACTCCAGCTTGGGGCGGCCGACGTCAGGAGTGTGGTGGAGTATCTGGCGCTGGAGGTTGGACAATTCCACGACGTCGAAGTCCACCAACCCGACGGTGCCCACACCGGCCAACGACAGGTAAACCGCGGCCGGGGAGCCGAGTCCGCCGGCGCCAATGATCAAGGCTTTGGCCTGCATGAGCTTGCGCTGTCCCACGCTGCCCACGTCGCCCATGATGATGTGGCGGCTGTACCGCTTCACCTGGTCCGGAGTCATGACCAAGGGTTGCTGCGTCATATTCGTCGACCTCCCCGGGGCCAATCAGCCCGTAAGGTTTGATTCATTGCAATGGAAAAACCCGGCAAACAAAAAGCCTGCGATCCCCCAACACGGGGCCCCATGTCCAATGGGCGCAGGCCAAACGATCCAGCTTTCAGCACCTGCTCCCTATGTTTGAGGACAGGTACACTCAAATATATAGTTGTCCCGTTTCATCGGCGTTTCCGAGTCTACTTACGCAGTTCCGGGTTGTCAAGACGGCGGCGGAAAAGGAAGGGCCTGCTTCACCCGGCCGGTTTGATGGCTAAATCTGGTACATTCCCTGTCCGCTGAGATAACTCTGCCGCTGGGTGATGTGGGCCAGGGTGGTGTTGCTCAGGACGCTCTGGATGGAGTCCTCGACAGACTTCCAGACCTCCTGCTGAGCGCAGGAGTCAGCGAACACGCAATCGCTGGGGGAAGTGAAACAGTCCAGGGGAGAAGAATTGCCTTCTAGGGTGTTCATGACCATGCTCAAGGTGATTTCAGAGGGTTCCATTCCCAGGGAATGCCCTCCCTGGGGCCCGCGCCGGCTGCGAACGAGGCCGTACTTGTTGAGGGTGGTCATGAGCTGTTCCAGGTAGGCTTCGGGGATGCCCTGCTTGTAGGCGATTTCAGCCGTCTGGACCTGGCCCTCCCCGAAGTGCATGGCCAGCTCCACCAAGGCCCGGACGCCGTAATCAACACGCATGGGGATTCGCATTGTCCCCACCTCCGACGGGTATACCCTTGAGGAGATTATAGCACCGGGCGGATGGGGTTGCTATTGGGCGAAGCAGCCGGCGGCGGGGCGGCTATGCAGGGGCTCCGGCGTTGGCGTCAGTGCAACCAGTCCCGGAACTAGGCGAGAAGGACCTGCGACAATTCGTGGAAGTCGGCGACTTCCAGGTCAGGTTGGAAGAAGTGCTCTTCGGTGGGGAGGCGGTAGCGGTTCACGTAGGCGCCGCGGAACCCGCAGGCCCGCGCTCCGAGGATGTCAAAGGAATGGGCGGCCACCATCATTATCTCGCCGGGGGGGACTCCGAGGACCTGGGCGGCTTTGCGGTAGACGGCGGGGTGAGGTTTGAAGGCGCCGACCGACTCGACGGAGATTATCTCGTTGAACGGGACCCGGATGTTGTTTTCGGCCAGGTGGTGCAGGAACCACTCCTCCCCGTTGGACAGGGCGACGAGGGAGTACCGTTCTCCCAGTTGGCGAAGCCCGGCGACGGCGTCAGGGTAGGGTTGGAGGCCGCGGTAGACCCGCATGAAATCGTCCACGGCGCCGTCGGTGAACTCCACGCCGTGGAGCTTAAGGCAGTATACGAAGGAGCGGCGGCAGGTTTCGAGGTAGCCGCTGTGGCCAAGGAGCAAAAGGTTGTCCTGGTATTGCTCGATGCGCTGGCGTCCCCGCCAATCCTGCCAGAACTCGGCCCCGGACAGGTCCGATCCGCATTGGCGGAGGAAGGATTCGGCGGGCGGGATGAGGCTGCTGGCGAGGTCAATTACAGTGCCGAATATATCGAAGGCGAGGGTGTGGATGTTGTTCCGAAAGCCGGGTGCCGGGGCGGTTGATGCCAAACCATTGCTCCGCTGGGTTTATATTACCCTGCCCCTGTCGGCGGGAGGGCCCCGCAATTATAATCCAGGAGAAGAGTTGCGGGAGAAGGGTTCGGGGCGGGTCCATCGGGGAGAAATCATCCGCCGGGAGGCAGGATGCTGAAAGGGGTATTGGTTGGCCTGGGCATCATGGTGGTCTGCTGGATGATTCCAATCGCGCATTTCGTGCTGGGGCCGCTGGGCCCGTTCGTAGCGGGGTACTTCGGTGTTTCCTACGCCGAGGACCGGGACGATTCCGACGCGATGCTGGCCCTGCGGTACGGGCTGACCCTCGCCCTGGCCAGCTTTGTTCCGGTTGGATTGGCCGTGGGGGGACTCGCCGCCGCATCCCAGATCTGGGGCTGGTTCGATTTTTCCGCCAGGGTCATTGCCTTGATTGGCATTGGGGTGGCGATCTTCGTTTTGTACACGGGAAGCATGGCCTGCCTGGGCGCGATGTTCGCTCGCCTGCGGAGGCGCAACCGGGAAACACAGACCTCATCTTCATAAGCGCGTATCGATAAGCGGGCGGCGGGGAGCTTCACCTAGCCCTGGCCGGGGCGATTGACACGTTCCGGCTGCGCGATTACTTTAGGGCCGTCGGGGCAGTAGTCTGGACTGGGCGCCTGTCTGCATCCGGTGGCTCCAGAAGGAGGTTTGGGACATGGTGGTAGTTGATACCCATTGCCACGCGTCACCCTACTGGTTCGAGCCGGTTGAGGTGCTGCTGGACGAGATGGCGCGCAACGGCGTCGACCACGCGGTGCTGACCCAATTCTTCGGGGTTTACGACAATTCTTACCTGGTGGAGTGTATGCGCCGGTTTCCGGGCCGGTTCTCGGTGATAGGCCTGGTGGATGTGGAAGACTCGGCGGCAACCGGGCAACTGGCTCAACTGAATTCCCAGGGGGTCGAAGGAGTCCGGTTCACAACAGCGATGCGCTCGCCGGGCGCCGATCCGCTGGCAGTCTGGTGAAAAGCCGCCGACCTGGGGATGATCGCGAGCGTGATGGGCCCGGTGGAGGGGTATGCCTCCCCGGAGTTCGAGAACATTGTCCGGGAACTTCCCAACCTGAGAGTGGTCATAGAGCACCTGGGAGGGGTTGGCGCTTTCTGGGGCCCGGGCCGGGCCGACCGGGAGATACCGTATGATGCCTACCGGAAGGTGCTGGAGTTGGCGCAGTACCCCAACACGTTCATGAAGATTCCCGGATTGGGGGAGTTTTGCGCCCGGCCGATGCCTTTCCAACAGCCCTACCCTTTTGCGGAGGTTCCCCCGCTCATAGAGATGGCCGTAGATGCTTTCGGGGCAGAACGGCTGATGTGGGGAAGCGACTTTCCGCCGGTGGCCAACCGGGAGGGCTACGCCAATGCGCTCCGGTTTGCCCGGGAAAGGATTGAAGCGAGAGGCAAGGGAGAGGCGGGGTTGATATTCGGGGATGCGGCGACGGCCATGTGGAATCTCGGCCGATAAGCAGCAACCTCAACCGGGCCAATGGGCTAAGTAACCATCTCAAAACTAACCCTGTCACCCCCATCCTAACCCCCGCCTACGCGGGGGCACGCTCTTGCCCCGCCAAGGGGGAAGGGACCGGTCCCGATGTTGCCTAACTATTTCCCGACAAGGAGAGACGAAAGATGCCGAGATTCGCGCTGGATTTGAACAGTGACTCCGGCCGGGCCGCAGCCGGCGCAGAGTGGCGGGTGGCACCCGGGTTGGTTCCCGGGGAGGACAACGAGGGCCTGACCGCTCGGCTGCTTTCCACGCCGGCAAGGCTGGCCGACTATGACGATTCATCGTGGGACGTCTGTCCCAACGTCCGGCAGAGCCTGTCCGAAGGGTTCACCTTTGCATGGTACCGAACGGCAGTGACGATCCCGGGCCAGGTGGACGGCAACGATGTCGCGGGTTCCCGGGTGTTCTTTGAGACCAACTTCGACAACTATGGAGAAATCTGGGTCAATGGGGAGATAGACCGCACCACGGGTTCCATAGCCGGTTTGAACGCGCAGCACCGGGTGGAGATAAGCGGGAGCGCCCAGCCCGGCGAAAGGTTCGTCATCGCGTGCCTGGTGCTCAATGGACCGTTGGCCAACCCGCGGGGCGGGATTTTCATGCGGTACGCCACATTGGCCTTCGAGTCCACCGACAATTAACCCGTCCCTGACACGGCTCTTTCAGACCAAGTTCCTGGAACTGCCAGCCGAGAGCTGGAGGGGACGATCCCGGCGCGCCCGGAGGATACGACATGGGCACCAAATTCGGCATAAGCCTTTCCAACCGGTCGGTGCTGCTCAACAGGGCGACGATGGAAGATCTGATAAGAGCGTCGCGCCAGGCAGAGGACTCCGGGATGTTCGACAGCGTCTGGGTGGGGGACAACCTGCTGTCCAAGCCACGAATTGAGTCGGTGGTGACCCTATCCGCAATTGCCACGCACACCCAGAGAGTAAAACTGGGGACCATCTGCTTGGCCAGTTTTCCGCTGCGTCACCCGGTCTTGTTCGCAATCCAATGGGCCAGCCTGGATGTGCTGTCCGGAGGGCGCACGGTGCTGGCGGTCTGCAACGGCGGGTCCGAAACTTTTGGACCGCAGTTCGCGACAGAGCTGGAAGCGATGGGGGTCCGATCCCGGGAGCGGGTGGGCCGGGTCGTGGAAGGGGTGCAGATTCTTCGGAAGCTATGGTCGGAAGACAGGGCATCCCATTCCGGGCGGTTCTACCAGTTCAACGATGTGGAGTTGCTGCCGAAACCGGTGCAGCAGCCGGTGCCGATCCTGATTGCCGCGAACCCGAAACCGGGGCAGGCCGACGAGCCCACGGTCGACCGCATCCTGCGGCGGGTGGCACGCCACGCCGATGGGTGGCAGACGGATGCGACGCCGGTGGAAACTTTCAGGGAGCGGTTCGGGAGGATACGAGAATACGCAGCAGAGTTGGGAAGGGACCCTGATGCGCTGGACTCGTGCCTCCATCTCTACGTCAATATCAACGAAGACGCCGACCGGGCGTTTCGTGAGTCGGTGGAATTCCTGGCCGAATACTACGGCGCCGGGGCCATCACTGATGAACGGTCAAGGTTGTGGCTGGCGGTGGGTCCTCCTGACGCAGTTGTGGAGAAGATACAGGCGTACATCGAAGCCGGCTGCAAGACGCCGGTGCTGCGGTTCGTCGGGCCGAGCCTGGAGGAGCAGTTGACCCGGTGCATCGAGGAGGTGCTACCGGCGTTCCAAGCCGAGGAAAGCCAGGTACCCGCAAGCTAGCTGGGTTACTCCAAACCTACCTGGCGGGCGAGATCAAGGAATTCCCGGCGAGTCTCTTCTGTGATACCCGGACCGGGCCGGCGCACGCGGGGACACTGAATCAATCCCCGATGCCAGAGAGCGTGCTTGCGGATGGCAACCCCGATTCCTTCCTGGAACTCAAACAGCAGGAGGGGCAGGGTGCGGTAGAACACTTCCTCGGCCCGGCCCCGGTCGCCCTCGGCCATGGCGCGGTAGATTTCGAGCAGGACTTCCGGGTAAGCGAAGCCGGTCATGGCCCCGGCTGAACCCCGGGAGAGTTCGTCGAGAAGAAAGACTCCGCCCAAGCCTCCAAAGATTGCCATCCGGTCCCCAATGAGGCTGCGGATTGCAGAAATCTTGGTGGGAGTCGGCGGGTCTTCCAGCTTCAGGTACCGGGCGGCGGGGATGTTTTCCGAGAGTTCCGCGATAAATGCCGGTGACATGTGGACCCCGGAGGTCTGGGGGTAGTCTTGCACCACGATGGGCAGATCGACAGCCTCGGATATGTGGTGGTAGTGGTCCAGCAGGGCTCCGGGGTTTGGCTTGCCCATGGTGGGGGCCGAAATCATGACGGCGGCGGCGCCGAGTTCCTGAGCTTCCCGGCTGTACTCTATGGCGGCGCTGGTGCTGTTGGCGGTCGTGCCCACGGTGACAGGCAAGCCGCCAGCGGCATTGATGACTTCCCGGGCGACGCGGGTCCGCTCCTTGTCGGTGAGGCGGGCAACTTCGCCGGTTACTCCCAGGGTGACAACGCCGTTACAGCCCGTCTCGCGGGCTTTTTCGACCAAACGGGCGGTCGATTCGAGGTCAACCTGTTCGTCCTCATCAAAGGGAGTGGCCAGCATCCAATGGACGCCGGTGAAGGTTGCGCTGTCGGCGTTGGTCATGTTCAATCCTTGGGGCTGGCCGCCCTTGGGGCTAGCCGCGATCGATGCCGAGTTGTTCCAGAACGGGTCCGCTGCCTGTAGGCAGCTGCAAGCCATCCCGCACACTGACGGCGAACTTGCGGTTCAATTCGCGGAGCAGATGGGCGCGGGGCCGGTACCCCTGTTCGAGATGGCGAGCCAGGTCCTGGAGGGTGTTGAAAGCCTGGTCGACGTTCCAGTAGAAGGACAAGAGCCAGGCCAGCTCGCGTTCGTTGCAAGGCGCGGGTATGTCGTTCATGTCGAAGAGGGCGTCGGTGACCTTGGTGTACCGGAGGATGCCGGCCTTGTCACCGGCGTCCTTGCCGTAGTAGCGGCGGTGGCTGAGTTCCAGGACCCGGGCCTGGTAGTCAGCTTCGCCGTAAATGTTGATGGGCAACCACTCGGCCCGAAGGTCCATGACCTCGTTGCCGTTGGAATCGACGATGGCCACGGCGATGTCGGATCCTAGGGTGACGTCGTATTCGAACTTGACGGCTTCCCGGAGGAGGGCTTCCTGGAGGACGAGGGTCAGTTCACGAGGAATTTTCCTATACCTGGCGCCGCTGGCTTCCTCGTTGGTATCGGCCCCGACGCCGCCGGTGTTGAAGACGTAGTAGTGGTGGGGCAACCCGCCCCGTTCCATCTGCTGGAGGATGTAATGGAGGAGGTTGGCGTTTTCGTCTTCCAACCCGATGATGAAAGGGTCGGAGAAGTATTCCACGTAGGGGCGGCCAATGGCGCCAACCGCGGCGCCCATCTGGACCGCTTCTCCGTACATGAGCACCCGGACGTACTGCTCCAAGGTCAGGCGGCGCAAGGGAGGAATGACGGTGTTCTGACGCATTACGGCCTGCCAGAAGACCTGGTCGGTGTAGCGCATGGGGATGTGGACGGAGTCCTGAAGAGCGCCTCCGGTGATCTGGCCAACGAGATGCTTGGTCCCTTTGCGAGCGAGGAGGCGGGAACGGGAGAGGATCATGCGCATGTTGCGCACGGGATTTTCGAGATAGTTGGGGGTGAAGTCCTCGATGTTAACGGGAACGTTTTCGAGGGTCTCCTGGGAGTTGGGTTCTTCCGAGGTGCCGCGAACCACATCGTAGGTTATGGGATCGTCGTCACGGGTCAAGCCGAAGGGCATGGCGTAGAAGTTGTTCTCGGTGCCGTCTATTCCGTGAGTGATACGGAGGCGATGACCGCCCCGGGTCGTCTCGATGGGTTCGTCGAGAGGCTGGATCAGGACGATGTCATCGTTCATGGGGTAAACCCCTTCGTCGGGGTCCCGGGGAAGGTTGAGCAGCTTGGCCAGGTCACTGCCGGCCAACTCAATCATAATGGTCAAGGTGCTTTTCCCGTGCAGGGAGGGCCCGATGGTGACCATTCCGGTGTTCTTGAGTTTTCCGTCCAGGGTACGGGTGCGGGCCATGCTGAGAGCCGCCTGGACTGCCAAGCCGTTGTTTTGCTTGACCTGGAACATGGCGATGGACAGCGGGCCCATCTTGTGCTCACCCACGTAGTCGAAACCCAGGTGGAGGGAAAGTCCCTTGGTGGGGGCCTTGAAGATAAGCTGGGTCAGTCCGGCACGAGTCAGTTCTTCCCTTAGTTCGGCGGGGAGGTCGAGTTCGTTGAGCCAGTCAGGGATGGAAACTTCGAGAATGTCGGGGGATTCCTTGTACCTGTCACTGGGCAGGTCGAAGGTCAACTGGCGCCACATGTAGGGAGCCTGGAGATAGCGGACTCCGAAGAGGAGCTGGCGGGCGTGGAACGAGCGTCCGGAAGCGTCCCCGATCTGCCGGTCGGTTTGGATGATCCCGGTCCCAGAGGCGAAACAGTCCTGCATACGACGGGCGATCGCTTCGAAAACCGGGGTAAAGCGGGCCTGGTCCTCCTCGGTGAAAGCATCGGCGTCGCGATTGCGTTCAAAGCCGTCAATGTAGTACCTGGTCAGGTCAGGACGCCGGACGACTCCCAACTGGCTGAAGAAATCCAACCCACCGTTATCCAAGCGGACGACGGTTTCGGGCCAGACCTTGGAGGCGGCCCGGCCAGCCGCGTTCAACCGATCGGCTTCTTGCCGGAGGGACTGGACTTCCTGGAAAATTTCGCTCTGCCGGTCCTCGGGGATGTCTTGAAGGACAGGCATCTGGGAGACGAGCCATTGCTGGGAGGGGTTGTAGAGGTCGGAATCGGGGCGCTGTCCACCTCTGGCCAAGTCAACCAATTCGTCGAGGGCTTGCCGGAATGCCGGGTCGGACGTTGGGCCGGCCAGATGCGAGCCCTCCCGGTTCCGGTCCCTGGGGTTGGAATCTTCTTCTGACACGCCAATACCCCTGAATTCATCCGGCAATGGCGATCCCGGGACGCCAATTGGCCGGGGCGAAATGTCGCATTATGCTACCTTGTTCCGGTGTTGGTGTCAAAGCAAACGGACAGCCGAAACCGACCGGGAAACATGGGTTGAATCACGGAATCCGACGCGTTCGGCTGGAGGCTCCTTGACACTGTTTTGGCCCCTGTCTAACATTTCGGCACTGCCCAGCCTTAGTTCTCCAGGTGCTCCCGAGCTATGGACGCGTACGATCTGCGGCGACAGTTGGATGACCTGCGAGCCGGGAACCGGTCCGTCGAAGATGTGCTGGAGTTCTTGAGGGACTACCCTTACGAGGACCTGGATTTCGCGAAAGTAGACCACCACCGCCCTTTGCGGACCGGGTTTCCGGAAGTAGTGCTGGGCAAGGGTAAATCCCCGACGCAAGTGGCGGGAATAGTCAGGTCACTGGAGGGGCGTGGTCATCCTGTCCTCGTGACGAGGACCGACCGGGCAGCATTCGAGGCGGTCCGGGAAGCCATCCCGTCGGCGAATTTCAACGAGTTGGCCGCGGCTATCGTCGTTCCAGCCGACGATTCAATCCCGTCGAGGGATGGGGTCGTGGTGTTGACGGCCGGGACGGCGGACCTGCCGGTGGCGGAAGAAGCGGCGCTGACCGCCGAGTTGATGGGCAGTAGTCCCCTGCGCATCAACGATGTGGGCGTTGCCGGACTGCACCGGCTGCTGGACGTCCGCCCGGTCCTGCTGACGGCGAGGGTGGTGGTGGTAGTTGCCGGAATGGAGGCGGCGATTACGAGCGTGGTGGCGGGGATGGTGTCGGCTCCGGTTGTCGCCGTTCCGACCAGCGTGGGATACGGGGCCAGTTTTGAAGGTATGGCGGCGTTGCTGGGCATGTTAAACAGCTGCGCTCCGGGGGTGGCCGTCGTCAACATAGACAACGGTTTCGGAGCGGGGTACCTGGCTGCCCAGATCAACCGGATGGGGTCCGACAGCCCTTTTGACGAAAAGAAGCCGCGGCGTCCGGTTTGACGGCCCGTCAATTCCTGTTCGTCGGGTTGATAGCGGCGGCCCTCTTTGTCGGGTTGGCGGCTTACGGCGATTTCCGTGGCGTAACCCGCCGGTTGGCGGCGTTTCCCGCTCATTATTTCATGGCCGCGCTGGTGCTGACCGGTCTTAATTTTGCCCTTCGTTTCATCCGGTGGAACTATTACCTGACCCACTTGGGCCAACGCGTGAGCCCGGGGTTGAGCGTAACCGTGTTCCTGGGCGGGCTGGCGATGTCCGCAACTCCCGCGAAAGTGGGAGAGTTCGCCAAGAGCTACTACCTGCAGGCGAGAGCCGGGGTCCCCGCTACGGCCTCTATGCCTGCGATCTTCATGGAACGGGTTACCGATCTGGCCGCGGTTGCCTTCCTCGCGTTGTCCGGTTTCTGGCTGGTGCCGGGCGTGGTCCGATGGTTACTGGTGACGGTACTGGCTGCCGGCTGCATCGGGCTGGCATTCCTGCTTTCCCGGCACAGCAATGTCATCCTGGCCTTGCCCGGGTTCCGAAGGTGGCGGGGAGAGTTGTTAGACTGCCGGGAGGAGCTGCAGCGCCTTACAAGGGCGAGACCCTTGGTGGTGGCGCTGATACTGGCCGGGTTGGCGTGGGCGGCCGAAGGGATCGGGTTCTGGGTTGTCCTGCTGGGGCTGGGATTCGATCCCGGCCCGTGGTGGAGCACCGCAGTTTACGCCGCTTCCACCATCGTGGGGGCGTTGACCACGTTGCCGGGAGGGATTGGCGGGACGGAGGGGACATTGACGGTGTTGACTGAGCAGGCAGGTGCGGAGCGCGATGCCGCAGTTGCTGCCACCCTGTTGATACGCTGGGCAACTCTCTGGTTCGCGGTGGCGACAGGAGCAGCCTCTCTCGTATTTCTGCACCTTCGGAAACATGGCAAGCTGTCGGGATAAAGTTGGGACAAGGCTTTGCTACGGACCAGTAGGGCCGCATAAATGAACCTCCCGAATGCGGTCCTGGAAGCCCTGCGGCCAAAGCAGTGGATCAAGAACGGGCTGGTCTTTGTCCCTTTGCTGTTTGCGGTGGACCAAGCCTGGTCCCTGGAAAACCCGGCGCCGGTTCCAGGGCTGGTGTTGAGGCTGATGCTGCTGTTCGCCGCGTTTTGCCTGATGTCCAGCGCCGTTTACCTGGTGAACGATCTGTGGGACCGCAAAAGCGACGCGGTGCATCCAACGAAAAAGGCGCGTCCCATTGCTTCCGGTCGAGTGCCGGCAGCCACAGCGGTTTTCCTCGCCCTGTTCCTGGGTCCGGGAGGGTTTCTCCTAGCGTCGTGGCTATCGTTCAGTCTAGGAGCGGTTGGGGCGATTTACCTGGGGACCAACCTGGCGTATTCCGCCGGGGGCAAGCGCATTCTCCTGGTGGACGTGATGATCGTGGCCGGCGGGTACGTGCTGCGGGCGGGAGCGGGGGCGTTGGCAGTGGGGGTCGCGCCGTCCCCGTGGCTGTACGTCGTAACGGCAGCCGCGGCACTCTTCCTGGTCCTGGGAAGGCGGTACGCAGAGTTGCGGCTGGCGGAGGGCCAGGATGCGGCCCAACGCCCGGTGCTGGCTGGTTACGCCGGGCCGTTCATCGGACAGCTACTCACGATTGCGGCGACCACGTCACTGGTCAGTTATACTCTCTATGCGATTGAAGCTGAGAATCTGCCGGACAATCACACGATGTTGTTGACCGTTCCGATTTTCGCCTTTGGCTTGTTCCGGTACCTGTACCTGTTGAATCACAGCGCCGAGGCGGAATATCCGGAGCAATTGGCAACGCGGGACTTCCAATTGATTGCCGCGGTGGCGGGGTGGTTTTTGGTGGCAGCGCTTGTCCTTTTGTTGAACCCATGAATGCCAAGCCTACAGAATTCATTGAGAGGCGTTGATGACCAGCGGCACCGAGTCCCAGAATCTCTTATCGGCAACCGGGCCGGACCCTGCTCCCCTGGCAACGGACAACGCGCGGATTGCTCCGTCTCCCGTGGTAGCGGTGGTCGCTACGGAACCCGACACGGTACTCGACGACGTGGGACGGGCGATGGCATTGGCCGGGGTGGACCGACATTTGAGCCCGGACCGGTCGACGCTGCTCAAGATCAACATTTCATGGCAGCACTGGTACCCCGGCTGTTCCACTACTCCCTGGCAGCTTGAGGGGGTTGTCCGGGCGCTGCAGAACCGGGGGCACCGGGAGCTGATTGCCGCTCACAACGGGACGGTGGTGGTCGATTCGTTCGAGGGAGAGGTGAACAACAAGCACAAGGTGGTGCAGGACCGTTACAACCTTCCGACGGTGCATCTGGACACCCCGCCCAATGTCTGGATCGACTACAAACCGAAAGCTGAAATGCTGGTGCTGGACGACATTTTTCCGGAGGGCATCCAGATTCCCGAGATTTTTCCAGGCAAGGACATCATCCAGCTTCCGACGATGAAGACCCACGTCTTCACGACAATGACTGGAGCGATGAAGAACGCCTTCGGAGGGTTGCTGCACCGGAAGCGGCACTGGACCCACTCGGTTATCCATGAAACGCTGGTGGACTTGCTGGCGATCCAGCAGGAAATCCACCCCGGACTCTTCGCCGTTATGGACGGGACCTTTGCTGGGGACGGTCCGGGGCCGCGGGCGATGCGATGGCATATCAAGGACCGGATCCTGGCCGGAGCGGACCAGGTGGCGATTGACGCGGTGGCGGCGCACATGATGGGATTCGACCCGATGAGCATAAAGTTCATACGGCTGGCCCATGAGCGGGGGCTGGGGTGCGGCGACCTGTCCAAGATTGAGGTGGTGGGGGAGGACATCAGCGGGGTCAACTGGGGGTTCAGCGGAGTGGAAAACACCTTCGCCAGCCGGGGGCAGAAGTTGATTTACTGGGGGCCGCTGAAGTTCCTGGAAAAGGTGCTGCTGCGAAGCCCGCTGGCGGGATGGTCCTTCCTGGCTTCCAACCTCTACCACAACGGCTACTGGCTGAACACCCACGGGCGCCGGCGGATCAATGCAGCGTTGCAGACGAAGTGGGGACGGCTGTGGGAAACATACTAGACAGGATAATCAGACATCCTCGCAGAGGACGACTGTAATGCACTTGACGGGAATGAAGTTAGGTGGAGTGCCGCCGTTCACTGAGTCGGTTGCGCTCCGGTTCGACGAACGGGTGAACGTGTTCATCGGGCCGAACGCGTCCGGGAAGAGCACCATTCTACTGGCGTTAGCAGATCGTTTCCTTGGGCCAGATGAAAACGGCAAGAGGCCGATTTCTCAAGGATACACTCCTCTTGGGTTGATCCTGTCTAGTGATGACGAGTTCGATCAAGTGGTTGGCTCTGATGCACCGGAGTGGGCTCGAGGAAATTTTCTTTTTGCCAGTGAAGATTGGGTTGGCACAAAGAGTGAACATCACCAACCAGAGATTGCCCCGGCATTCGTTTATATCGGCTCGGTCCGGGAAGGTCTTCCCGGCATATCCAACCAGCCAAGCCAGGGTGAGTTTGGCGATACGTCTGAAGATATTTTGGCAGGGCCTTTCAGCGGCGCCCGTGCAATGGCCGCTGGGGACTTGCTGGGGAAAGAGCTTCGTCTACTGGGGCATGAACTTAAGAGCAATGGAGATGGTGCTCCATACACAAAGTTGCGGGTCCTAGAAGACGCGGAAGAGTTGGCGGATACTTGTAGCCAACGAATTTGTCATGAAGTGATTCGGGACTCGAAACCGCACAATTACATACCAGACCCCTTTTCCCCAAACATTCTTCACGACCCGCACGCCGACCCCAACGACATAAACATCCTACGCCGGAGGGGAATAAACACTACTGATGAGCGTAATTTTGACTGCCTTTCTCACGCCGAACAACCGGCGCACTCACTGTATAGAGAAGGTTCTGAACCACCCGTATATTTGGGACACGCCAGTTCAGGAACGGAAACTACACTTCTCTGGATAAGGTGGCTGGCCGTCAAAATGGCGCATCATTACGACTTTGACGAAGGGAGTGAACGCTCCTCGGAAAACATCCTCAAGTTCACGGACGGGTGGGATCAAAAGCCGGCGATTCTGCTGATTGATGAGATTGAAAACCATTTGCATCCGACGTGGCAGCGGCGGGTGATTCCGGCGTTGTTGGAGCATTTTCCGGGGTTGCAGATTTTCGCCACGACCCATTCTCCCTTCGTGGTGGCCGGGTTGAAGGCCGGGCAGGTGCATCTGTTGAGCCGGGGCGAGAACGGGGTGGTTAAGGCGTCCACCAACGAGCAGGACATAATCGGGTGGACGATGGATGAGATTCTGCGGACGATGATGGGGGTCACCGATCCGACGGACGAAGAAACGGCGGAGGCGGCCCGGGAGCTGCGGGAATTGCGGAACGGTGTTCCCGCTCCGACGGAAGCCGAGGAAGAAAAACGGCAGAAGCGTATCCGCGAGTTACGGCAGAAGGTGGACCGGGACTTGCTGGCCGGGGGGCCGGCGGCGGCGCAGCGGGAGATTTTCGAGGAACATCTGGCCGAGATTCTGGAGCGGCATCGTCAATCTCAGAATTTGAACCAGGAAAACGGTTAACGTTGCACTCGGTACAGCGCTCCCCGGAACCGGCCATCCTGTCCAATTTGCGGAGCCGGTATTCTGATTGGGAGCAGTTGGAGGGCGATGAACGCCGTGCAGTCCGGGCCGCGTTGGCGGAAGATTTCAGCCGGATTTGCGGTTATTGCGAAAGAGTTTGTGAGGACACTACACCGGTGAGGCGCGGAAACGAAGAAAGCGTAGACCATTTCCGCCCTCGCAGTAAATTTCCCAATGAATGGTTGGACTGGCTCAATTTGGTGTACGCCTGTCGGCGGTGCAATCAGGCCAAAGGTGACAGTTGGCCAGGCTACGAAGACGACCTTGTTGACCAGTGGTTGACTGCTGAGGATGCTCGGTACACTCCAGTTTCTGAGTACGTGAACCCCAATGCTGTTGATGACCAAAGGTCAGCCGGGGATTTCTTTGACTTCGACGTTGAAACCGGAGAGATTGGTCCCGCAGAATATCTTGACCGTACGGAATGGTCAATGGCCCGCAGGACGATCCGGGACATCGACTTGAACTCGACTGCTCCGCGACAGGATAACCTTCCTGGTTTACGCAAATTAAGACGGGCGTTGCTAGACGACACTTTGCGCCACGTTCCGGACCCGGATTTACGGTCGGTGATTATCGCTGGGTTTATGGAAAGAAGCCGCCCGTTTTCGAGTTTCATGGCGGCCTATGCTCGGAGCATTGGTTTCCAAATATAGAGGGGTGGGTTGTGACGGTTCAGAGCATTAGCGCCGTTACTTTGGCCGTGCGGGATATGGCGGTGGCGGTGGAGTTTTATCGGGAGAAGGTGGGGCTGGAGATGCTCTACGGCGGTGGGGATGCGGCTTTTACCAGCTTTCGGGTAGGCGGCGGGTATGTCAACCTGATTTTGGAGGAGGAGCACGGCGTTAACTGGTGGGGGAGGTTGATTCTTTACGTGGATGACGTGGACGCCATGTATCAAAAGCTGGTGGAGGCTGGGCTGGAACCAGATGACGTTCCGAAGGATGCGCCGTGGCGGGAGCGGTACTTCCACATTTCGGACCCGGATGGGCATGAGTTGAGCTTTGCCAAGCCGATTGGTTAGTGACGCTGCCCTCAGAGTTGCTTGATGAAGAACTGTTCGGTCATGGGGCCGTAGGGGGCCTGTCGGGTGGGCTGGTAGCCGGATGCGGTGTACATCCTGACGGCGGGCTCCAGGTGGAGGACAGTGGAGAGGGCGATGCGGGAGTAGCCGTTTCTACGGCAGAACTCTTCTACGGTTTCCAGCAGGCGGCGGCCGATTCCCTGGCGGCGGAGATGTCCGGCGACGCTCATGCGGCGCAGTTCGGCTTCTTGGTTGCTGACCCGCTGGACGCCGACCGTGCCAACTATCTCCCCGGAGCGCTCTGCGACCCAGAAGTGGCTGCCGGGCGGGTTGAGGTAGTGGGCCGGGATGTCGGCGAGGTCGGCGGCGAGGGAATGTTGGATGTACTCGCGGGCCGCGTCCTCTAGGGGGGTTCCTTCGGCGAAGTCCATCTGGCCGCGGGCGAAGATTGTACGGACAGCCTCGGCGTCGGCGGGCCGGAAGGTGCGGATTACGAGGGTCTGGGCGGAGTCTGCGGTCAATCCGGTATGTTCTCTGCGGTTAGACGTTGATGAGGAAGTGAATTACGTCTCCGTCCTTGACCGGGTAGGTCTTGCCCTCGGAGCGGAGGACGCCTTCCTTGCGTCCCTGGGCCATGCTGCCGCAACGGGAGAGGTCGTCGTAGGGAATTACCTCGGCGCGGATGAAGCCGCGGGTGAAGTCGGTGTGGATGGTTCCGGCGGCTTCCTGGGCAGGAATACCGTCCTTGACGCTCCACGCCCGCACTTCGTCCTCGCCGACGGTCAGGAAGGATACCAGCCCGACGGTGGCGTAGCTGACGCGGATTACCCGGGACAGGGCCGATTCACCCAGGCCCAAGTCTTCGCGAAATTCCTCCGCTTCCTCGTCGGGCATAAGGGCCAACTCCGCTTCCAACTTGGCGGATAGTGAGACTTCTCCGAGGCCAGTCAGAGCCTCGGAGGGCAAATGCAGTTCAGACAAAAACACGTCATCGGCGGACTCGCCGATGTTGAAGGCGACGACGACGGGCTTTCCGGTGAGAAGCTGATAGGCAACCATGAACGCGTTCTCGGATTCGGTGAGTTCCTGGCGGCGCAACGGAACACCGGACTCCAATCCCGCCTTGACCTTGTTGACCGCTTCAAGATGGCGAGTGACCCGGGGGCGCTCGTCGGGCTTGGCTTTGTTGAAGCCGTCCTGCAACCTCTGAGCAGACCGGTCCAGCACTTCAATGTCGGCAAAGAAGAGCTCTTCCAGCATGGAAGCGAGATCGCGGGCCGGGTCGACGGTCCCAGAGGGATGAGGGACGGAGGGGTGGTCGAAGGCACGCACGACGAGGAGGAAAGCATCGGCGGCCTGGAGGACGTTGCGATGGCGCCCTGTGATACCGCTCCCCTTACCTTCGGCAGCGGCTCCAGGTATGTCCCAGTACTTGATTTCCGCGGGGACGACCTTGCGGGGGTGGTACATTCCGGCTAGGACGTCGAGGCGGGAGTCGGGGACCTTGACTACTCCGATGTGGACTTCCGAGCCGCCGCCCGCGCTGGCGGATTCAGCTGCGCCTCGGGTGAGGGCGTTGAACACGGAGGTCTTGCCGCTCTGGGGCAGACCGATGATGGCTATGTCCATGGGGAGATTTTCCAGGTGGTAGTGAAGGATTGGATGATTGCCTGGAGGTTAGCCAGCGGCTAGGACCACCGTGCCGGTGGAGGAAAGGGAGCCGCCGGTGCCGTTGACGATGGATACCTGGGGGTTACCCCCACCTTTTCGGGTGACCTGCCGGTCGCCGGCTTCGCCCCGAAGCTGCCGGACGGCTTCTACGAGGAGGAAACTGCCGTACATGCCGGGGTGGGTGTAGGAGAGGCCGCCGCCGCTGGTGTTGAGGGGGAAGTCCCCGCCGGGGGCGGTGCGCTGCCCAGCCACGAAATCAGGAGCTTCGCCGGGGCCGCAGAAACCGAGTCCTTCCAGCGTCAGCATGACAGTGTAGGTGAAGGAGTCGTAGATCATGGTCAGGTCGATGTCGCCGTGAGTGATGCCGGCGCGGGACAAGGCCTTGGGGCCGGACTCGCGGGCGATGAGGGAGGTGTAGCTGGGCATGGTGCTGATCAGGTTGTGGTCATGGGCTTCGGCGGCGCCTAATACCCAGACCGGCTGCTTGCGGCAAGACGCGGCTTTCTCGGCAGTGGTAACGACAATAGCAGCGCCGGAGTCGGTGACGAGGCAGCAGTCTACGAGGTGGAAGGGCCAGGACACCCAGCGGGAGTCATGGTAGTCGTCGAAGGTCATGGGCGTTTCGTGCATCACGGCCTTGGGGTTGAGGTTGGCCCATTTCCTGGTGGCAACGGCAATCTCGGCCATGCCCTGGCGGGTGTGGTCCTCGCCGTACTCGTGCATGTAGCGGGTGCAGGCCATCGAGTAGTTGATGGGCTGCCCAACCAAGCCGTAGGGGGCCTCGTACTGGGCGACGGGAAGGTTGGGGTCGGCAGGGATACGGGCGCGGGTGGACCGGCCGGCCTGTCCGTGGGTGATGAGCACGGTATCGCAGTATCCGGCGCGGATGGCGGCAGCTGCATGGGCAATGTGGATGACGAAAGAAGAGCCTCCGACGGAAGTGTTGTCTGTGAACCCGGGCTGAATGCCGAGGTATTCGGCGGTGGCCAGGGTGGAGAAACCGGCGGTGAGGAGGCCGTTGATGTCGCTTTTGGCGAGTCCGGCGTCGTCCAAGGCGTTCCAGGCGGCCTCGGCGTGGTGCTGAAGGGAGGACTTGTTGGGCACGGTGCCCATCTGGTCGGACTCGGCCACCCCGACGATGGCGATGTCCCGTTCCCGGTTGGTGCTGGAAGTCATTGACTGTTCCTTCTAATTGAGGGTCGCCGCCCCCGCGCCCGGGGTGGGTAACTTGTCCAAGAGCGCTCGGCGGCTCTGCCCGCTAGTTGTGCTCAGGATTTGGCTCTTGGGATGTTACAACAAAGGGGCGGGATGGACAACGGCGGGGCTATCCGTCCGGGGCGGCAGGGCGGGAGCCTAGGGATAAGGATGGCTCATGGAAAAAATATGTGTTGCATTCTGTTGCATTTCCGAGGGTTTCCCCGCGGCGCGAACCTGTCCGACAACCGGATGCTGACTATCCTTGTGAACAAGGATACGTCATGGAGAACGGGAGGGGAAAGGGGCAAGTGTCAGTAAAACCGTCCCGGAAGAATGGCGGGCGGTTTAATTCAGAAACGGAGGTTGGTAGAATGGCCTTAGTAGGGTGTGGGAGAGCATGATTCTTGCGCCAACCCTGACGTTACGTATGACAAGTACGGGGGTCTGGATTCCCGCCTGCGCGGGAATGACGGGAAGGGTGCTTGTATTGTCACACACTCTCTTAAATTGGGGAGTTGGGCTGCGGTTGAGGCTGACACCGGCCCGCCCCCGTTGTCCATCGAGGTAACCCATGCCCCGAAACTTCTGGATGGTAATCAGCAACGAAGAGAATTTCCAGATTACCCGAAACCTTGATTTCACAGTACAGGGACTAAAAGCGGAACACAGGCGAAAGGTCCAGAGAGTGGAAGCAGGAGACCGGATGCTCTACTACGTATCGGGCATCCGGCGGTTCGCCGCGACCGCCACGCTGACATCAACCTACCGGGAAGAGACCACCGAAATCTGGAAGAAAGAAGGCAGCGCTGACTGGCTGTACCGGATCGACATCAAGCCCGAGGTTGTCCTGGAGGAAGAACAGTACATCCAGGCGGGCCTGCTGGCGCACCGCCTGGACTACATCCGGCGGTGGCCGCCGGAGAACTGGTACATGGCTTTCCAGGGCAACCTGCACCTGCTTCCCAAAAATGACTTCTTCCTCATCGAGAGCGAGATGAAGAAGCTGAAGTTCGGTCCCAACTTCGTTCCCGACGCAGAGCCGCCCCCGGAAAAGACCAAGGCCCGCTCGCGGCGGGGAAGAGGAGGGGCGCCCAGAGGAGGTCAAAGGGCCAATGCCCTGCCGGCCGCAGCCAACGGCGGCGTCAGGGACCGCAGTCAGCCGGCCCAGGAGCGTGGGGGCTAGGCCCGGCAAGGCCGGCCAACGCCGCATCTATCTCCTCCAAAACTTGCAGGTCTTCCTCTGCTGCCGCAGCTTGGCGGAGGGCAGCTATCGCCCACGCTCCCCCGAGGCGTCCCAAAGCCCACGCTGCATGGGCACGGACCAGCGGTTCTTCTTCCGACAAGGCACGGGCCAGGGCGGGCACGGTTCGGGGGTCGCACAGGTTTCCCAGGGCGATGCAGGCGTTGCGCTTCATTCCAGCCAGCTTCGCCCGCATTATAGGTGTTCCGCGAAACCGCTCCAGGAACTGATCGGGGGTCAAGGCCAGCATTTCGGCCAGGTCCAGAGCGGAAAGCTGCTTGCCCCGTTCGTCATGGTTGCGGACGGGTTGAGCTTTGCGGTTGACGGGGCAGACCTCCTGGCAAATGTCGCATCCGAACACCCAATCTCCCAGCAACGGCCTGAGCTCCACAGGGACCGAGCCGCGGTTCTCGATGGTGAGGTAGGAGATGCAACGGGCGTTGTCTATGACGTAGGGGGCGGTGATGGCCCCGGTGGGGCAGGCGTCGATACAGCGGACGCAGCTTCCGCAGGACTTGGACAGAGGAGGGTCGGGTTCGAGTTCGAGGTCGGTGATAATCTGGCCGAGAAAGACCCATGACCCCAACCCGGGGGTGAGGATGTTGGTGTTCTTGCCGAACCAGCCCAGCCCGGATCGGCGGGCGGCGGCGCGGTCGAGCATCGGTCCGTCGTCCACGTACCAGCGGGCGGCGACGGAGCGCCCCAGCCGCCGACTGAGGCCGGCGACGTAATCCTGCATCTGTTTCTTGATGACACGGTGATAGTCCCGACTGCGGGCGTAGCGGGCAACTTTGCCCACGGCAGCACCCGAAGGCCGAACAGGTGCCGCGCCGTCCGACGGGTCATCGCGGTAGTAGTTGACTCCCAGGCAGATGATGGAACGAGCGCCGGGGAGGAGTGTCTCGGGGGAGGTGCCCCGGCGGACCCGGTCAGGGGTGAACCAGGGGAGGCCGTCCATCCCACCGTTGCCGATTCTCTGGAGGGCGGAGTCACGGTCAGTTGCGAACTCGTCAGCCGAGGTTATCCGAACCAGGTCGAAGCCGCACTCCAGGCCGTGTTCCTTAATGACGGTTTCGAGATGGGCGGGTTGGCCGGTGAAGGAGGCCATGACCAGAGCCTCAGCTTTCCGCAGGGAGGTTTTCGTTCAGGTAGGCTCCGGCGTACCCTTGCTCAGTAGGGGTATCAAGAGGGCAGAAGACCAACTGGGCAACTCGGGCTCCCCGTTGCAAGCGGTATCCCGCTGGATGGTGCACAACGAGCAGGGCCTGGAAGCGTCCGCGGTAACCGGCGTCGCCCACGCCGGTCCCGATGCTGACCCCGCTGCGGATGAGGCTGGACCGTGGGAAGCAGATTGCCATCAACGACAGCGGCAACGAGACTTCCTCGGAGAAGGTGACGAGGTAGGGGCCGGGGAGAAGGTCAAGCCAGCCGTCGGTTGGAAATTCCATGATCTCCAACTCGGATACCGCGCGGTCGCTGGCATCTCGGCCCATGCTGCCGGGAGTGGCGAGGCGGTAGATTTCCCCTACGGTGAGATCAAAACCGTTGGGTTGGAGCTGTTCCTCCATTGAGGAGTATCCGCGAAGGAGCGGACGGGAGTCCTGGACCAACCGGGCAATGGACTGGCGGCTTAGCAACTGGCCTTCCTGCGGGTGAGACTTGTGGGGGACTAGGGTAATGCTTAAGGCCCGAACCCATGTTCGAATCCGCGGGTACGGGCCTTATTGACCTTCTTGGAGACCTTTTGAGCGACCTGCCTCAGCGGGGCAGGATTAGTCGTGCATGAAGTCCTGGATGTCGGCGGGCAGAGGCTCGTACTTGGGAATTTCCGAGACAACGGCTTCGGTGGTCAGCATCATTCCGGCGACGCTGCCTGCGTTCTGAAGGGCCGAGCGGGTCACCTTGGCCGGGTCGATGATTCCGCGCTGGATGAGGTCGGTGTAATCGCCCTGCTCGGCGTCGAATCCCCAGGCGCCGTCGCTCTCGCGGACATGTTCGAGGACGACCTGCCCGTGGAAGCCGGCATTCTCGGCGATGAGGAGCAGGGGGGCAGCGAGGGACTCGCGAACGATGCGGGCGCCGATGGCTGCGTCCCCAGAGAGGCTGGAGACGACGCCGTCGACGACGGATTCGGCGCGGACGAGGGTCACACCACCGCCGGGGACGATGCCCTCTTCGACGGCGGCCCGGGTGGCGGCGAGGGCGTCCTCGGCCCGGGACTTGCGCTCGTTTAATTCGGGTTCGGTGGCGGCTCCGACCTTGATCACGGCGACGCCGCCGGCCAGGGATGCCAAGCGCTCCTGGAGCTTTTCGCGGTCGTAGTCGGATGTGGTGGTGTCAATCTGGACGCGAAGCTGCTCGATGCGGCCGTAGATTGCGGATTCCTCACCGGCGCCCTCGATGATGGTGGACTCATCCTTGAGGGCGACGAGGCGGCGGGCGGAGCCGAGGTGGGAGAGTTCCACGTTGTCGAGGCTGAGGCCCGTGTCGTTGCTGATGACGGTACCGCCGGTCATGATGGCCATGTCTTCCAGCAGGGCCTTGCGGCGGTCGCCGAAACCGGGGGCCTTGACGGCCACGCCGCCAACGGTGCCGCGCATCTTGTTGACCACCATGGTCGCGAGGGCTTCTCCATCGACGTCCTCGGCGATGACAACCAATGGGCGGCGGCCGGCCTGGGCGATGAGTTCGAGAGTGGGAACGATGTCCTGGGTGGAGCTGACCTTCTGGTCGGTGATGAGGAAGAGGGGCTGGTCCAAGACGACTTCCATGCGCTGGGCGTCGGTGACGAAGTGGGGAGAGAGATAGCCGCGGTCGAGGCGCATTCCTTCGACGACATCGAGGTCGTCTTCGAGGCTCTTGGACTCCTCTACGGTGATGACTCCCTCGCGGCCAACCCGGTCCATTGCCTCGGCGATGAGGTCGGCGATCCCCTCCTCGTGAGCGGACAAGGCGGCTACACGGGCGACCTGGTCCCGGTTCTCCACGGGGACGGACATTTCGGCGATGTGGTCCACGACGGCGCTCACGGCGCGGTCTATGCCGGACTTGAGGCTCATGGCGGAGGCGCCGGCGGCCACATCCTTGAAGCCTTCCTGGACGATGGAGCGGGCCAAGACAACGGAGGTGGTGGTACCGTCGCCGACGACGTCGTTGGTCTTAGCAGCGGCTTCCTTGACCAGTTGGGCCCCCATGTTCTCGTAGGGGTCGGGGAGCACGACTTCCTTGGCCACGGTGACGCCGTCGCTGCAAACGACGGGGAGGGCCCAGACGCGGGCCAGGAGAACGTTGCGGCCGCTGGGGCCGAGGGTTAGGCCCACGACTCTGCCCAGCTCATCGACTCCCCGCATGAGGCTGGCCCGTGCTTCGTTGCTGAACGCTAGTTGTTTTTCCGGCATTACTTGATTCCTCCATGACGTCTCGCGATGCCGCGGTGGTTTGATTGAATTGAGGGGGAATTGGCAGGTGCGGGGCACTAGCCAGGCCCACAGGGGCACCCTTCTTTCCCGACCAACAAATATGGGTCAGGATGATATTGTTGTCAAGACTGAGGGTGGGGCGCGAATGCTGGGCGCTGCGTGGAGGCCCGGCGGCTCCTAACCGAGGCGGAGGGGTGGACCCCAGAGCTTGACGCCCTCCCGGCCCTCAACCTGCTGGAGCAATTCCGATATTGTCTTCCCGGTTGAGGGGTGGATGGCGTCACCGGCGAGTTCGGCGAGAGGCACGAGGACAAAGGCGCGGTCCGGGAGGCGGGCGTGGGGGATCTGGAGGTCGGGTTCGGAGCAGGAGATTACCTGCTGTCCGTAGAGGAGAATGTCCACGTCGATGAGGCGGGGGCCCCAGTAGAAAGTGGTTTGCCTGCCGACCGCACGTTCAACGCCCTGGGTGGCGGCGAGGAGGGAGAAGGGGTCAAGGATAGTATTGGCCTGTACAACGCAGTTGAGGAAGCGCGGCTGGTCGACGTATCCCCAGGGATCGGTCTCGTACAAGGAAGAGCTTTGGAGGCCCGTAAGGGTCCCTGACCGACCGAGGAGCGATACGGCGCGGGACAGGTTGGTCTCCCGCCGGCCGAGGTTGGAGCCAAGGCCGAGGTAAAGGGTTACGGGTTCCAACCTGCTGGCCTCCAGCCGCGGACGATGGCGTCGGTCATGCGGCAGACACGGGTCATTTCGCGGACATCGTGGACGCGGACGATGTCGGCACCGTTGGCGATGGAAAGGGCGACGGTGGCGGCGGTGCCTTCCAGCCGGTCTTCGACGGGAAGGTCCAGGACGAGTCCGATGGTGGACTTGCGGGAGGTCCCGACGAGGACGGGAAAGCCGAGGGCACGGATTCCGGCGAGCCCGCGGAGGACTTCGAGGTTGTGGTCCGGAGTCTTGCCGAAGCCGATGCCGGGGTCGAGGATGATGTTGGCGCCGGGGACACCGGCAGCATGGGCGGCGGCTGCGCTGGAGGCTAGGCCGGCGATGACATCTTCGAGGACACTTTGGTATTCCCTATTGTCCTGATTGTGCATGAGGATGACGCCGGCGCCGGCATCGGCGGCCAGTTGGGCGAGGGCTGGGTCGGCCTTGAGTCCCCAGATGTCGTTGATTATGGAGGCCCCGGCATCCAAAGCTCGGCGGGCTACTTCGGACTTGTAGGTGTCCACGCTGATGGGGAGAGAGACTTTGGAGGCGATGGCCTCCAGGGCTGGGATTAGGCGGCGGAGCTCTTCATCGGCTTCGATGGGCCGGTGCCCGGGGCGGGTGGACTCGGCGCCAACGTCGAGGAGGTCTGCGCCTTCTTCCTGAAAGCGGAGGGCCTGGTGGACTATGGCGGGGATGTCCGATCCGAGGCCGTCACCGGAGAAAGAGTCCGGGGTGACGTTGATGATCCCCATGACGTAGGTGCGGCGTCCCCAAGCAAGGGGTTCGCCACCGGAGACGGGGAGGTTCTCAAAAAATGAGGGGGGCGAGGGTTGAGTCATGGGCAGCGAATGCCTGTTACCGGGTGGGGTCAACGGGTGTTGGCAGGGGCGATTTTACCGGAGACGGAAGTTCCTTGCACGGCGGTTCCGCGCTCTGCTAGCATGGGCCAGTCCCTGAACACGACCCCCAGAACACGACGCAGGGAAGGCGGTTATGGCCCTGGAAAAACGGCAGATTGACGAAAAAATCGAGGCCCTGACCGCCATGCGGGAGCGGTCCCTACTGGGCGGGGGGCAGCAGCGGATTGACCAGCAGCACCAGCGGGGGAAGCTGACGGCGAGGGAGCGGCTGGCAAAGCTGATGGACGAGGGGACCTTCCAAGAGATTGACTCGTTCGTCACCCATCGAGCTACGGAGTTCGGGCTGGGCAACCGGACGTTCCTGGGGGACGCCGTTGTGACCGGGTACGGGTCGGTGGACGGGAGGAAGGTTTTTGCCTACGCCCAGGATTTCACGGTCTTCGGCGGGTCGCTTTCCGAAGTGGTGGGGGAGAAAATCTGCAAGGTTATGGACCTGGCGGGCAAGTCCGGGTGGCCGGTGGTGGGGTTGAACGATTCCGGCGGTGCGCGGATTCAGGAAGGGGCGGACAGCCTGGCGGCATACGGGGATATTTTCCTGCGGAACGCTCGGTACTCGGGGGTGATTCCGCAGATTTCGGTGATCATGGGGCCGTCGGCCGGAGGAGCGGTCTACTCTCCGGCGATAACGGACTTCATCTTCATGGTCAAGGGCACCGGGCAGATGTACATAACCGGGCCTGACGTGGTGAAGGCGGTGACCGGGGCGGACGTGACCCACGAGGAACTGGGCGGAGCGGACTCCCATGCTTCCCGGAGCGGCGTGGCGCATTTCGTGTATCCGACGGAAGAAGAGTGCCTGAGCGAGGTAAGGCGGCTGCTGAGTTTCCTACCGTCGAACAACGTGGGGGATCCGCCGGTCTACGCCACGAGGGATCCGGCGGGGCGGGAAGAGCCGGAGCTGCGGTATATCGTTCCCGACGAGGCCAACCGCCCCTACGACGTGCGGGACATCGTGTACCGGCTGGTGGACGACGAGGAGTTCATGGAGGTGCAGCCGGACTACGCTCCAAACGTGGTGGTGGGGTTCGCCCGGTTTGATGGACGGCCGGTGGGGATTGTGGGGAACCAACCGGCGTACCTGGCGGGGGTGCTGGATATCAACGCATCGGCGAAGGCGGCGCGGTTTGTCCGTTTCTGCGACTGCTTCAGCATCCCGCTGGTGACGCTGGTGGACGTTCCGGGGTTCATGCCGGGGGTGGACCAAGAGTACGGGGGGATTATCCGGCACGGGGCAAAGCTGATATACGCCTACGCGGAAGCAACGGTGCCGAAGATAAGCATCATCACCCGCAAGGCATACGGCGGGGCGTACATCGTGATGAGCAGCAAGCATCTGAGTGCGGACATCAACCTGGCGTGGCCTTCGGCGGAGATCGCGGTGATGGGTCCCGACGGAGCGGTGAACATCATCCACCGGGAGCAGATTGCCCAGTCGGAGGACCCGGAGCAGACCAGGCTGGAACTGGCGAAGGACTACCAGGAGAGGTTCACCAATCCCTACGTGGCGGCGAGCCGGGGATACCTGGATGACGTGATAGACCCGGCTCAAACCAGGGGGAGGATCGTGTCGTCGCTGGATGTTCTCCAGGGGAAACGGGACAGCCTGCCGCCACGGAAACATGGGAATATCCCCCTTTAACAGTTCTCCGGGGTAGTAAAGGATAGGCAATGGAGTTTGGACTTTTCGACCAGTTGCCCTGTGCGCCGACCCAGGATGTCGGCGCGCGCTATAACGACATCATCGCCCAGGGGCAGTTGGCCGACCGGCTGGGGCTGGATGCGGTCTGGCTGGCGGAGTATCACTTCAATCCCCGGTTTTCCGTGCTGCCGGCGCCGCTGCTGGTGGCGTCAGCCATCGCGCGATGCACGGAGCGGGTCAAGGTGGCGACGGCGGTGAACCTGCTGCCCCTGCACCAGCCGGTGCGCCTGGCGGAGGAGTGGGCGACGCTGGACGTGCTGTCAGGGGGAAGGGCGGTCTTTGGCATCGGCCGAGGTTCCAATCCGGAGCACTACTCGGGAATGGGGATCGCGACGGAGGAAGGGAGGCCGAGGTTCCTGGAGGCGCTGGATGTGGTGATCAAGTGCTGGACGGAGGAACGGTTGGACCATCACGGGGAGTTTTTCCAGGCTGACGACGTGGCGGTGGTGCCCAAGCCGGTACAGAAGCCTCACCCGCCGGTATACATCGCATCCAACAGCGAGGACACTTTCCCGATGGTGGGGGCGCTGGGGCATAACATCCTGGTGACCCCGCTGATTATCACCCACGAGGGGGTGAAGAGAGGGTTGGCGTCCTACCGGGAACAACTGGTCGAGAACGGGCACGATCCGGCGGGGGTCAAGGTCTTTCCTACTCTGGCGGCATGCGTGGCGGAGAGCCGGAAGAAGGCAGAGGCGGTGCTGAGACCGACGATAGACAACTACCTGGGGGTGCTGCGGACGGGACGGTCCCGGGGGTCGGGCCGGGCGGCGACGGTGACGACGGATGAGTTTCTGAAGGACTACGCCATCGTGGGCGACCCCAGCGAGGTTACGGAGCAGATTCAGGCGGTCCGGGAGATGTTCGACTGCCAGGGTGTCATATTCTGGCACAACATCGGAGGGTTGGCGCCGCACGAGGAGATCGTCAAGTCGCTGGAGCTGTTCACGGACAAGGTGCTGCCGAATTTCCGGTAGGCCGCTGCCGCTGGAGGAAACCGAAGGGCTGGGGTAAGCTAAAGGCATGGAAAGGATACCGCCACTGCCGGAGCCGGGAAACCAAAGTCCCGAAGACCGCCGGGCTATCAGCCGCAGGTTCATCATGCAAGCCAGGAAAGAGCTGGAGGAAGGCCACCGCCTTCAGGCCGGGGAGAAGGCGTGGGCCGCCGTAGCGCAACTCCTGAAGATTGTCGGCCACGAGAGGGGATGGCGGCACACCGCTCACCGGCAGGTGGAGAGTATTGGCCGGCATATCAGGGCAGAGTACCCCGACCTGGATTCAGCTCCCCTGGCTGATGCCCTTTCCGATGCGTACCGGGTGGGCCACATCAACTTCTACGAGAACCAGGAAGAACCTGAGAGGATAGCGGAACTGGTGGATGACGTTGAACGGGAGTTGCCCAGCCTGGAACGTTTGACTGGAGAAGCCGCCGAAAACCCGCGTCCATTCGAAATAGCGACCAGCGGCCAACGGAGGCGGTTGCGGGAAGTGACCGGGGACAGGATGTTGGAAATCGGGGATTCCTCTCCGGTCGGGTTTTCGCTCAGGCACCCGAAACCGAAAGATGGAGACGGGGCCAGTTAAGCTTCCCAATCACAGTCGGCTGGGACGTTCCAATGACGCTTTTCGAGCATGACCGGCAGCAGCGGGCGATGTCGCTGGCGCCGTTGCCGGAGCGGATGCGTCCCAGCTCCTTTGACGAGTTCGTGGGGCAGGAGCATGTGTTGGGGCCGGACCGGGCGCTGCGGAGGGCTATTGAAGCGGACCGGGTGCCATCGTTCATTCTGTGGGGACCCCCGGGAAGCGGCAAGACGACGCTGGCCCGGCTGGTGGCAGGGGTCACGGAAGCGCACTTCGAGCCAATCAGCGCGGTTACGTCGGGAGTGGCCGACCTGCGGCGGATCGTGGGGGAAGCCAAGGAACGGCAGGGCCTGTACCGGCAGCCCACGATCCTGTTCGTAGATGAAATCCACCGGTTCAACAAGGCGCAGCAGGACGTGATTCTGCCCCACGTCGAGGACGGGACATTCACGTTCATCGGGGCGACGACGGAAAACCCGTCCTTCGAAGTCAACGCTCCGCTGCTGTCGCGGTGCCGGGTGGTGACGCTGTACAGCCTGGAGCCGGAGCAGATGGCGCAGGTGATCGGCCGGGCGCTGTCGGACCCGGAACGGGGACTGGGAAAGCTGGGAGTTACCCTGTCCGATGAAGCGCTGGAGCACCTGATCAATATCGCCAACGGCGACGCGCGGGTTGCGCTGAACGCGCTGGAAACGGCGGCGGTGGCGTCCATGCTGGGTCCGGACCAACGGCGGCTGGTCGGGTTGGAGGAAATTTCGGACGCGCTGCAGCGACGGTCTCCAGTGTACGACAAGGCGGGGGACAGCCACTACGACACGATTTCGGCGTTTATCAAGTCGGTGCGGGGGTCCTCGCCGGACGGGGCGCTGTACTGGCTGGCGCGGATGATCGAGGCCGGGGAGGACCCGCTGTTCATCGCGCGGCGGCTGGTAATCCTGGCGGCGGAGGACATTGGGCTGGCGGACCCGCAGGCCCTTGGTGTGGCGGTGGTGGCGCAGCAGGCGGTCCATTTTGTGGGTATGCCGGAGGGCAGGATTCCGCTGGCCGAGGCGACGGTCTACCTGGCGTCTGCTCCGAAGAGCAATACGGCCTACATGGGCCTGGAGCGGGCGTTGGAGGATGTGAGAGGCCGGTCCAACGAGCCGGTGCCGCTGCACCTGCGGAACGCGGTCACGGGATTGACACGGGATATGGGTTACGGAAAGGACTACCGCTACTCCCACGACCACCCTGGGCACTTTGTCCGGCAGGAGTTTCTCCCGCCGGGGTTGGCGGGGCGGCGGTACTTTTTCCCTTCGACAGAGGGATCGGAGCCGGAGATTGCGGAGCGGCTGAGGGATTGGTGGGGAGATGAAGGGGAGCTTTCCGCAGACGATTCGGGCTAGGCAGCCAACGCCTTAATCACGTCCTCGGACTGGACCACGTCGGCCTGGCGGGGGAAGATGCGCTGGGTGAGGAAGTCGTGGACTTCCGGGTCGGAATCGGAGCAGCAGTCCTCGACGATATACAGGCGGTAGTCGGAGTCGGCGGCGTAGCGGGTGGTGGAGAGTACGACTCCGCTGGTGGCGTAGCCGAGCAAGACGATGGTCTCGATGTTGTTGGCGCGGAGGCTCATGTCGAGGTCGGTGCCGTAAAGGGCGTTGACCCGGTGCTTGCCGACGACGATTTCTCCTTCGATGGGCCGGACGCCTTCGTGGATGACCTGGATGGGGTCGCTGACGGCCGGGGCGCCGGAAGCCTTGCGCTGGCTGAAGGTCTTGTTACGGCCGCTGATTTCGGGGTAGCCGGGGCGGAAGACGGTGGCAGAGTAGCAGACCAATAGTCCGGCGTCGCGGGCGGCCTGCTGGACGGCCTGGGTTCTGGCGACGACGCCACGGTCCACGGCGTGGGGGAGGGAGGTCATCATGTCGGCGTAAAAGTCGGCGATGAGCAGGGCAGTGGTGGACTTGTCCAGGTTTATATCAGCCATTGCATCCTCCCGGGGTGTTGGACTGTCAGGGTTCCTTCGATTGTCCTTGGATTCTCCGTCGGGGCGGGTGTTACTTCCCGGACGAGGACTTGAGAGCGCCGACGGCGTGGGCGGTGCGGGCAAGGGCGTCCTCAATGTCGGCCGAGTCCACTTCGCGGTGGGTGACCATGCGGATGGAGTGGGGCCCGGGGGAACTGACCAGAACATCCTCTTCCTTGAGGGCGTTGATGAGATCAGAGGCCATCCCGACGGACTGGTCCACGTCGAAGATGACGATGTTGGTCTGGATGGAGTCCGGGTCCACGGTGAGGCCGTCGATGTTGGCCAGTCCCTGGGCGAGGCGGCGGGCGTTGGCATGGTCGTCGGCGAGACGGTCGACCATGGTGTCCAGGGCTACGAGACCGGCGGCAGCGAGGATTCCGGCTTGGCGCATTCCGCCGCCGACCATCTTGCGCCAGCGGAGGGCTTCGTCTATGAAGTCCTGGTCGCCGCACAGGACGGACCCGACGGGGCAACTGAGGGCCTTGGATAGGCAGAAGGATACGTCGTCCACGTCCTTGACCAGCTCGCTGGCGGGGACCTCCAGGGCGACGGCAGCGTTGAAGACCCGGGCCCCGTCCAGGTGGACCTTGGCTCCGGCGGCGTGGGCCACGTCGGCAACGGCCCTGGTGTCCTGGGGAGTCAGGACGCCGCCGCTGCAGCGATTGTGGGTGTTTTCCAGGCAGACGAGGGTGGTGGGGGGCATGTGGACGTTTCCCCGGGGGCGGATGGCAGCCTGGAGATCGCTGGCTCTGATTTCTCCCTGGGGCCCGTTGGGGACGAGGCGGATCTGGGCTCCCGCCAGGGCGGAGGCGCCGGCGGACTCGTTCCAGAAGATGTGGGCTTGGTCTCCCATGACGACCTCATCGCCGCGCTGGCAGTGGGACAGGACGGCGACCAGGTTGCTCATGGTGCCGCTGGCCATGAGGAGGCCGGCTTCCTTGCCGAGCATCTCGGCCGCGCGTTCCTGGAGGCGGTTGATGGAGGGGTCTTCGCCGTAGACGTCGTCGCCGACCTCGGCGCCGGCCATGGCCTGCCGCATGGCATCGGTGGGCTTGGTGATGGTGTCGCTGCGCAGGTCGATGATGCTCATGAACATAACCTCGTTGCGTGGATGGAATGGGCGGAAAGCGGGCAGATTATGCCGCTCGAAGGACGAAAATCCGCTGGTCATTCTAGCAGTATTCCTTGCCAAACACTACACGGATTCTCTAAGATTGCCGGAGCCTGGGAGCAAGAAGCTATCTCAAACTATTAGCCAACGTAGAGTGTGCGTTACATCTATATAATGCGGCGGCATTTCACCCCCATCCTAACCTTCCCCCGTCAAGGGGGAAGGGACTTTTGAGATAGTTTCCAAGGATTTGCGGAGGGCGAACCATGAGACAAAGCGCGGTGACCTTCAAGGCGAAGGGCATGAATTTTGAAGGAGTGATGGCCACCCCGGATGACGAAGGCGGGAAGATTCCCGGGGTGGTCATCTGCCATCCCCACCCCCTCTTCGGGGGGAGCATGGACAACAACGTGGTGATGTCGCTGGCGTTCGCGCTGGCGCGAGAAGGGATCGCCTGCCTGCGGTTCAATTTCCGGGGGGTGGGGAACAGCGACGGCGAGCACACCAAGGGGGAGAAGGAGCACGAAGAGGCGCTGGCCGCAATAGACCTGCTGAAGGCGTGGCCCGGCGTGGACGACAAGCGGATCGGCCTGGCCGGGTATTCCTTCGGGACGCGGGTGGTGTGCGCCCACCCGGAGCTGCATAAAGTCCCCAAGGCGTTCGCGCTGGTTTCTCCGTCCTTTGAGGCACTGGATACGGCGAAGCTGAAGAAAGCGAAGCAACCCAAGCTGGTCATCACCGGGGACCGGGACAAGCTGATCCAGGCGGAGAACCTGCAGCCGGTGCTGGATTCGTTCGAGAATCCGCCGGCGTTCAAGCTGGTGGAAGGCGTGGACCATTTCTGGTACGGGAAAGAGGACCTGATGACCGAAGAGGTCGTGCCTTTCTTCGCCAAGAATCTGGCCTGAGCGATGGTTGATGCCCCGTCGTCCGGGGGGCCGGAGGCTCCGCGGCGAAAACCGATCTACCTGGATTTCACGCTGCTGCAGTCGGCGGCCCTGGTCTTCCTGCTCGACCAACTGACGAAGTACCTGGTTATCCAGACGCTGGCCCCCGGAATGTCGTTCCCGTTCCGGGGGTTCTTCAGGTTTACCCACGTCCACAACACGGGGAGCGCCTTCGGGATTTTCCAGGGGTTCAACACTCCCCTGATCTTCGTGTCGATAATCGGGATAATAATCCTGACGCTGATCTACCGGAGCCAGGAACGGCCGAGCAACCTGCTGCGGTTGAGCCTGGCGCTGCAGTTGGGGGGCGCGTTCGGGAACTTGGTGGACCGGGTGCGGCTGGGGTTCGTCACCGACTTCATCGACATCGGGCCGTGGCCGGTGTTCAACATCGCGGATGCGGCCATCGTCTCCGGGCTGTTCATTCTGGGCTGGGTGTTTACCAGACCAACACCGGCTCACGAGGAACCGGCCGTGCCCGAGGAGGGCCGGTCATATTTCGTTGGCGGGAAACGACCTGACCCGGTTGATGCGGGGACGGAAGCGGGGGGCCTTGCCCTATCCGATGGGGAGGATGCCGGCGACGGGGAGCCGGTCAGGGCCCCGGAAGATAACGCCGATTCCCCCGGGGTTGAAAAGCTGAAACCGGAACGGACGGGAGTGGATTGACGGAGAACGTGGTTTCAGGCGAGGTCAAGAACAGTTCCAAGACCCGTTCCTGGACCCTGGTGGTCACCGGGGGGGCGACCCGGCTGGACCGATACCTGGCCGAGCAATTGAATGACCTGACGCGCAGCCGTCTCCATGGCCTGATTGGAGACGGTTTCGTTCTGGTCAATGGGGAGGCCACGAAGCCGGCGCAAAAGGTGCGGCCCGGCGATGTGGTTGACGTTACGGCGCCGAAGCCGCGGGAAGTCAGCATGGCCGCGGAGGACATTCCGGTGCCGCTGGTGTACCAGGACGACGACATTGTGGTGGTGGACAAACCGGCGGGGCTGGCGGTGCATCCCGGGCCGGGCCATCCGAGCGGAACGCTGGTGAACGCGCTGCTGGCCCGGTGCCCGGGGATTGAGGGAGTGGGAGGTGAAATCCGCCCTGGGATTGTGCATCGCCTGGACAAGGACACCTCAGGATTGATGGTGGTGGCCAAGAACGATGCGGCGCACCACCATTTGTCAGAGTCCCTGAAGAACCGGGAGGTCAGGAAGGAATACCTGGCGCTGGCGGAAGGGAAACTGGCAGAGGATGAAGGGGTTATCGACCGTCCGATTGGGAGGCACCCCCGCAACCGCAAGAAGATGGCGGTGGTGGAGGACGGAAGGACGGCGCGGACCCGCTACCAGGTTTTGGAACGGTTGGAACGAGCGACGCTGGTGCGGCTTTCCCTGGAAACCGGGCGGACACACCAGATAAGGGTCCACCTGGCATACCTGGGACATCCGCTGGTGGGGGATGGGGTGTACGGGCGGGGTTCCGGCAGCCTGGGGAGACAGTTTCTCCACGCGTGCCGCCTGGGGTTTGAGCACCCGTCATCGGGGGAGTTCGTAGAGTTCCGTTCGGAGCTACCGGAGGACTTGAGGCGGGTTTTGGAGGAGATGCGGCGGGAAAGCGGTGTGCTAGAATAGCCGCCAACCGCCGCGAGGGTTAAATGAGCCGAAACCGACGTCCCGCCGGGCGGGAAATCCACTCCGCATTAGGCCATCGGGATGCGTGATAATGACGTCTGGCGACCTCAACACTTCAACTGATTTCATTCGAAGCAAGATCAACGAGGACGGGGAGACGGGGAAGTATGACGGCAGAGTCGTCACCCGGTTTCCGCCGGAACCCAACGGCTACCTGCACATCGGGCACGCCAAGTCCATCTGCCTGAACTTCGGGGTGGCGGAGGAGTATTCGGGCGTCTGCCACATGCGTTTCGACGACACCAATCCGACGACGGAAGACACGGAATACGTGGAGTCGATACTGGAAGACGTGCGCTGGCTGGGATTCGACTGGGGCGAGCACCTGTACTACGCCTCGGACTATTTCGATCAACTGTACCAGTACGCGGTGGCGCTGATCCGGCAGGGGGACGCCTACGTGGACAGCCTGAGTGCGGAGGAGATACGGGAGCACCGGGGGACGCTGACCGAGCCGGGGAAGAACAGCCCCTACCGGGACCGATCCGTTGAGGAAAACCTGGACCTGTTCATGCGGATGAAGGATGGGGAGTTCGAGGAAGGGACGCACGTGCTGCGGGCGAAGATCGACATGGCTTCGCCCAACATCAATCTGCGGGACCCGACCCTGTACCGGATACGCAAGGCGGAGCATCACCGGACCGGCGGCAAGTGGGTCATCTACCCGATGTACGACTACGCTCACGCGCTGTCGGACTCCATCGAGCGGATAACCCATTCCCTCTGCACGCTGGAGTTCGAGGACCACCGGCCGCTGTACAACTGGTGCCTGGACGTTCTGGACGTTTACCACTCGGAACAGACGGAGTTTGCGCGGCTGAACCTGACGCACACGGTGATGAGCAAGCGGAAGCTGCGGGCGCTGGTGGAAGGAGGGCTGGTGAGCGGCTGGGACGATCCCCGGATGCCGACGATTTCCGGGATGCGGCGCCGGGGGTACACGCCGGAGGCTATTCGCAGCTTCTGCGAGGAAGTGGGGATAGCCAAGCGGGACACGGTGACGGAGCTGGCCCTGCTGGAACACCACCTGCGGGAGGACCTGAACCGGCACTCGCCGCGGGTGATGGCGGTGCTTAACCCGCTGAAGGTGGTGCTGACCAACTATCCGGAAGGACAGGTTGAGGAGTTCGCGGCAATCAACAACCCGGAGGACGCGGCGATGGGGACGCGCCAAGTCCCGTTCTCGCGGGAACTTTACATAGAGCGGGACGACTTCATGGAAGACCCGCCAAGCCGGTTCTTCCGGCTGGCGCCGGGGCGGGAAGTCCGGCTCCGCTACGCTTACTACATCACCTGCGACGAGGTGGTGCGGGACGAGGATACCGGCGATATTGTGGAGCTGAGATGCAGCTATGATCCCGATTCCAGGGGAGGGTCGTCCCCGGACGGGCGGCGAGTGAGGGGGACGCTGCACTGGGTATCGGCGCAACACGCCATTCCCGCTGAAGTGCGGCTGTACGATACGCTGTTCCGCAACGCGTACCCGGATGAGGACTCGGGGCCGGTGGAGGAGACGCTGAACCCCAATTCGCTGACGGTGATTGGGGCCGCGCAGGTGGAGCCTAGCCTGGCGGAGGCAAATCCGGGAGACCGGTTCCAGTTCGAGCGGCAGGGCTATTTCTGTGCCGACCCGGACAGCGGGGGGCCGAACGGGCTGGTGTTCAACCGGACGGTGCCCTTGCGGGACTCGTGGGCGCGAATCCAGAACAACCAGGCCGGGACGTGATGGGCGGCCTAGCCAAATCGTCGTGACGGCGAATCTGAATCCTACTGAGTGCTGGGCCGACATCGGCGAGTTGCGGATGCGGTTCCTGGACTGGGGCGGCGGCGGAGAGCCGGTGCTGGCGCTGCATGGTCTGGCGTCCTCGGGGCACTGGTACGACCTGATCGCTCCCCGCCTGCACGAGCGGTTCCGAATCATCGCTCCGGACCAGAGGGGACACGGGCAGACGGCCCAGGCCACCACGGGATATGACTGGCAATCTCTGGCGGGGGACGCCGCGGGATTGCTGGAGCACCTGGAGTTGGGGCCGGTCCCGGTGCTGGGGCATTCCTGGGGATGCAACGTGGGCATCAACCTGGCGGCCCGGTTTTCTGGCCGGGTGAGCAGGCTGGTGATGATTGACGGAGGGACGGCGGGCGGACGTTCCGATTCCGGGGAGACCTGGGAGCAGGTGCGGGCCCGCATCCGACCGAGGGACGTTTCCGGGACGCGGGAACAGTTCCTGGACAGACTCCGGCAGCAGCTTTGGTTCTGCTGGAATGATGAGATCGAGCGCATCGTGCAGACGATGGTTTACGAGGACGAGGAAGGCCAGATACAGGACATTCTGAAGCGGGAGAATCATCTCCAGGTGATGAAGGCGATGTTCGAGGAGCCCACGTCGACGGTGTGGCCGGAAGTGCGCTGCCCGGTTCTGTTGGCACCGGCGGGGCCGAGACCGGAGAATGCCGGAACGGAGCGGGCGCGGGTGAAGGAGGAGCGGGTGGCGGCGACGGTGGCTGGCCTGTCCGACGCCAGGGCGCGCTGGATTCCTGAAACGGTCCACGACATCGGCTACGACAAGCCGGATGAGCTGGCATCGGTTATCCGCGAGTTTCTATCCGGTTAGGAAACCCCAGTTAGGAAACCACTGAAGTCCCGCGGGCCAGTCATCCTGGTGACGGTCCGGCGGCAAACCCAATCCTGGGAAGAGGTATGACGCAAAGCACTACTCCCGAAATTGTCCGGGTGCGGTACGCGCCCAGTCCGACTGGGCTGCCCCATATTGGAAACGTCCGCACGGCGATGTTCAACTGGCTGTTCGCCCGGCGCCACGGCGGCAAGTTCGTGGTGCGGGTGGAAGACACGGACCAGGCCCGGCTGGTGCCCGGGGCGGTGGACAGCATCCTGGACGGGCTGGAATGGCTGGGGATCGACTGGGACGAAGGTCCGAGAGTGGGCGGTCCGCTGGGGCCTTACCTGCAATCCGAGCGGCTGGAGCTGTACCAGGACGCGGCGGAGAGGCTGATATCCCAGGGCAACGCATACCGCTGCTACTGCACCCCGGAACGACTGGCTGAGGTCAGGGAGCGACAGCGGCAGGAAAAGCGGTCGATAGGGTACGACCGCAACTGCCGGGGGCTGTCCGGCGGCGAAATGGAGCGGATGCTGGAAACCGGGGCGCCGCACGTGATCCGGTTCGCCATGCCCGTGTCTGGGACCAGCGAGGTTGACGACATTATCCGGGGCCACGTGGAATGGCAGAACGAGCTGGTTGATGACTTCGTGCTGATCAAGTCGGACGGGTTCCCGACGTACCACCTGGCGGTGGTGGTGGACGACCACCTGATGAAGATCAGCCATGTGTTGAGGGCGGAGGAGTGGCTTTCCAGCACTCCTCGGCACCTGCAGCTGTACGCGGCGTTGGGACATGAGCCGGCGCAGTACGGGCACCTGCCGATGATCCTGGGGCCGGACCGGGCCAAGCTGTCCAAGCGGCACGGGGCGACGTCGGTGCTGGAGTACCGGGACATGGGCTACCTTCCCGAGGCGCTGGAGAATTTCATGGTGCTGCTGGGGTGGTCGCTGGACGACCACTCGGACGTGATGACCCTGGACACCATCAAGCAGGAGTTTTCCCTGGAGCGGGTGGGCAAACCGGCGGCAATCTTCGACATAACGCGGCTGGACTGGATCAACGGGGTGTATATCCGTCAACTGGAGCCGGAGAGGCTGGCGGAGGAGATGACGCCCTTCCTGGAGCGGGACCTTCCGCAAGAGGCGACCCCGGTGGACCGGGAGTACCTGCTGCGGATCGTGCCGCTGGTCCAGGAGCGCCTGAAGGTTCTGAAGGATTCGGCGGAGATGACTTCGTACTTCTTCGCCGAGACGCTGGACTACGGGGAGGCAAAGCTAGTCCAGTGGGGAATGGACGGGGAAGGCTGTGCGGCAGCCCTGGAGAGGGCCGCCGAGGCGCTGGCCGGGGTTGAATCGTTCCTGGCTGATGATCTGGAGGCGGCGCTGCGGGACGCCGGGGAAGAGCTGGGGCTGCGCCCGCGGGAGTTCTTCGGGCTGCTGCGGGAGGCGGTGACGGCGAGATCAGCCACTCCATCGCTGTTCGGGGTGATGGAGGTCTTGGGCCGGGAGCGGGTGGAGAAACGCATCGGTGCCGCGAAGGAGTATCTGGAAGGGACGTAGCCCGCCCCGTCACAACCGGGTCAAGAATTTTCCAAAAAGAACCCCCGGGCGATACGCCCGGGGGTCTTGTCGTGAGGGGAGACACGAGGAGAGAAATAGCTCCCGGAAGGCGCTGCCGCCGGGCGGTGTTGGCCGATCCGGGTTTCAAACATGGGGAGTCGTGAACGGGACCAGGTACGGACGTGCTTAACCCTGTTTGGTAGCGGATAGAGGTTGGAGGGAATTCGCAATCCCAGGGGATGAGGCTCTCGGGCCTGCATTACATAATACTGGCTAATATTCTTAGATTAGTCCCGGAATTAGAAAAATTTTCGGTGATTCCGCCTTGACAAACCCCCTAATCCCGTACCTTATCCTTGCGTTGGGAGATTGTGACTTGCGGCGCAATCGGGACTTCATCCAACTAGCCGGAGGGGTCCCGAGGCCCGGGTGGGTGCCGGCAAGTAACCGACACGATAATAACAATACTTTTTTGAAAATTGGTGCGGATTACGTGACAACTAGTTGCCAGTTTTCGAGAGGAGGTGCCCTGAATCCGAGTAGTGGGGGCGCAGCCCCGACGGCCAGCGGGGGTGTGGGCAAGTCCGCCCAGCGGCTCGACAGGGAGCAATGGGAAAGCCGCATGACAGCCCCTGGAACAAGCGGCCGCATGAAACACGCTGGAGTATGGCACGGCGTCAGGGATAGTGGTTCGGGCGTCGTTCGTAATTCAACAACTCGCAAGTTTACGACGGGAGGTGTGTGCCAAGGGATGAATACTGGTGTGAAAGTAATCAGCGACGGTGTTGTGAAACTAGATGGAGGGTCGGTGTTCGGACAGGTGCCCAAGACGGATTGGGAGACCTCGGTGAGCACGGACCGAAAAAACCGGATGACCCTGGGGTTGAATTGCATGGTCCTGCAGGTCCAGGGGAAGAACGTTCTCGTCGACACCGGCGTCGGTTCCAAGGATAACGACCGGGATAAAGAAGCACTGGGCTTGGTCCCGAGTCGTTTAATGAAAGGGTTGCGGGGTGTCGGGCTGACACCCAAGGACATCAACGCGGTAATCCTGACGCATCTGCACTTCGACCACTGTGGCGGATGCACTCGGCTGGACCGGGCTGGAGACCTGGTCCCGACCTTTCCCAAGGCGACTTACTACGTTCAACGGAAGTGCTGGGAGGATGCCAACAATCCCAACGAACGGTTCCTCAACTCCCACCGGGCCGACAACTTCCTGCCCATCGCGGAGCGGGGGCAACTGGAGTTGCTCGACGGCGACTCGGAGGTGTTTCCCGGGTTACAGGTAGCGGTGACGGACGGCCATGCCCAAGGCCACCAGATGGTGCTGTTCAACCACGGAGGGGAGCGGATCGCCTTCCTTGGGGATATTATCCCTACTCATCACCACCTGAACCTGCCGGTCATCTCCGCTTTTGACTACTCACCGGAGGGAACCCTCGAACAGAAGCGGGACATAATCGCATCGGCGGAGCAGGAGGGCTGGATGCTGGTGTTCTCCCACGGACACGACGTGAAGGCAGGGTACCTGGACCGCCGGGGCCAGAATACCTACCTGCGTCCAGTGGAGATGTAGCAGTGAACCAGGACTTGCCGGCCGGCCACTGCCGGCGAAATATCCCTGGGAACTCTACGGCATACCGTCTGGAAGGACCTGGGCATCCACGGAATTTCCGGAGAGTCCGCCCAGGCGGGCCGGAGTGATGGTGTTCTCGAGATTCAGCGGCGAGGGCGCCGCAACGCGAATGTAGTTATCAGTGAGGCCGGACCACCCGGGTAAGCCTTGGTGGTCAATGGCCTTCTCCCATAGGACCGGGCGAACTCCGCCGTGCTGTTTGTGACGGAAGTGAAGGTAGTGTCGTCGGGACACGGACAGCATGGCAGCCACCCGGTCCTTTTTCCCGGTGGGCGAGACGTGGTCGGGGAGGTGGGCGGCTCCAGTTCCGGGGCGAACAGAATAGGGGAAGACGTGCATGTCGCTGAACTCCAGGGAGTCGGCGAAGGCGAGGCTTTCCTGAAACTCCAACTCCCCTTCCCCAGGGAAGCCCACGATTATGTCGGTGGTAACACCGGCGTCAGGGAGATAGCGCCTGATACGCCCGACGGCCCGCGAGGCCTGGCGGGTATCGTAGCGGCGCCTCATGGCTTTCAGGATGGTATCGCACCCGTTCTGGAGCGGAACGTGGAAGTGAGGGCAGAGGCGAGGGTTGTCCCAAAGGGACAGGAGCCGCCCGGTGATTTCCTGGGGCTGCAGGGAGGAAACCCGGACCCGGGGGATATTCGTTTCCGACAAGACCTGCTCCAGCAGGCTGACCAGGTTAATGCCGGGCAGGTCGAAACCGTATGAGCCGAGCTGGGTCCCAGTCAGAACAACCTCCTGAGCACCTTCAGAGGCGCGCCGGTTGATTTCGCTTATGATGGAACCGGGGGGAATGCTGCGTTCCCGTCCGCGCACCCTGGGGACGATGCAGTAAGCACAAACCTGGTTACAACCTTCCTGGATCTTTACCATGGCTCGGAGACGGGAACCGGGTGGGTTGGCCCACGGCAAGGGGATGGGTTGGAGCCGGGAGGGATGGTCATCCGCTACTGACGGCAGGGCGTTCCCATGCAGGGTTTCGGTGACGAGGGACACCAGGGAGTCCTTGCCGGTGTTGCCGACGACCAGGGAAACGGCGTCCATTCCTTCGAGTTCTTCCGAAGCTCGCTGAGGGTAGCACCCGGTGGCGACGACGATGGCGGCCAGGTTGCGGCGGCGAGCAGACCGGAGGGCCTGCCGGGCCTTGGCATCGGCGACGGCGGTGACGGTGCAGGTGTTGAGGACGTATACATCGGCCGGGGAGCCGTCGGGGACGACCTGATAACCGGCTTCCAGGAACTGACGGGCCAGGCGGGAACTGTCGGCCTGGTTCAGCTTGCAGCCGTGGGTGTGGATGACAACGGTGGGGTTATGACGGCTGGACGCGGTCATTTCGCTAATGCCAGAGATTCAGGAACCCGCGAGTTCGGGGTCTCCACCGGGGTTGAGTGTTTCCTGGGGGCCGGAAGCGAGCTCCCAGAGGCGCTCGATGGCCGCGCTGATGTCGTCAAGCTGGATGAAGAGGAAGTCGAGCCGCATTCGGGAATCGCGGACGCGGTCCACGGTTTCCGAGAATCCGGTCAACTGGTTGAAGGCTTCCCTGATGCGGCGGTCGCGGAGTTCCTGCCCCAACCCGCGGGCATACTCCCGGACAGCCTGGTCATCTTGGAGTTCGTCCCCCCGGCTGAGGGCGACGCCTTTCACGGCGAGGGTGAGGCTGCCCCAGACGAGTTCCTCGGTGCGGGACCAGCGGCCGTTACGGAGCTCGCGCAGTGCATTGTCCAAGAGACGTAGGCTCTGGCTACGGTAACGCAGGAAACGTCTATCATCGGTGGGACTGGTGGTCAAGCTAATGTCTCGCGGGAGCAGTTGGGGAATCGCGGGTTATTCATTGCTGGCCTGCGGGTCCGGGCTGGAGACCTTGGGTGGGGGTGGTCTGAGAACCTATCTCAAAACCAACCTTGAATTTCGGAGTTGCGTGGCATGGCGATACTGCACCAGCCCGTCACCCCCATCCTAACCTTCCCCCGTCAAGGGGGAAGGGACTTTTGAGATAGTTTCTAAAGGGCGCTGGGCGCTGCAAGTATACAAGGCATCCTGCAATTCGGGCCAACTGCCAGCCCCTGCGGTGTTGTCCCAATCGTCGAAGTGGACCAACTGCTCCAGGGGAAGGCGCTGTCGCCAACCTACGGTCTGAAGGAGAGGTTCCTCCGGGAAGTCCCGGGGATGGCCGAGACAGAGGTAGGCGACGGGAATTACGTGGTGGGGGATGCCCAGGACCTGGCGAAGCTGGGGGAGCTTGAGGATGCTGACCCAGCCGACGCCGATCCCCTCGCTGCGGGCAGCCAACCAGAGGTTCTGGACGGCGCAGCAGGTGGAGTAGACATCGGTTTCCGGCATCGAGTTGCGGCCCAAGACTACCTCGGCACGGGTGGGGTCGCAGGTGACGCACAGGTTGACCGGGGACTCGAGGATGCCTTCCAGCTTGAGGGCCAGATAGGCGGACCGCTGGGGTTCGTCATAAAAGCAAGAGGCGGCCTGGCGTTCCCTTTCAAAAAGCGCCTTAACCTGACGGCGGCGTTCCATGTCCCGGACTACGATGAAGTCCCATGGCTGCATGAATCCAACTGACGGGCCGTGGTGGGCCGCCTGGATGAGACGGGCCAAGGTAGTCTCGTCGATGGGGTCGTCGCGGAACTCGCGAATATCGCGGCGTTGCCGGATGGCGCGGTAGACGCCGCTGCGTTCAGGCTCGGAGAACTGCCAAGCCGGAGCCGAAGTCTGGAGTTTTAGTGAGTCCAATGCCCGTACCCCCTTCTTGCGGCGGACCTGCGGCTCGGTTGGAACGGCCTGTCCGCCCAAATAACGAAAAGCCCCCGCTCTGCCCAGGCGGGGGCTTGTGACGACATCGAAGGCTCCCGCTTGATCCACGAAGCGGTTGGTGCGGCGCGGCAGGTCTCCTGACTTTCGGGTTGACGCCCTTTCGATGCCTTCCCACCCTGGTGGGCCAGGACAGTGGCTGCCCGAGGGCTGTTAGAAGGGCTACCCGATTACAGTGGCGGGCCCGTTCCGGAGTTGCACCGGATTCCCTATTCTCCCCTTGCGGGGCACCGCGCAATATTCTGTTTCCGACGCCAACCTAACACGGGGGCCGGGCCTGGTCAATAGAGATGCCGGGGAATTGCCAAAGAATGGGCGGGATGGCAACATATTGGGCGGTCGGCCGGGTTGCTTTGTCCGGCGAGACTCTTTCGAAGGTCGCCGCCTTCGCCGCCGGCGAGGGTAACTTGTCCAAGGCGGCTGGGCGGCTCCGTGGAGGAAACGGCGATGAAGTACGACTACGTGATAATCGGCGCCGGCTCGGCGGGATGCGTCCTGGCAAACCGTTTGACGGAGGACCCGGACAAGTCGGTGCTGCTGCTGGAGGCTGGGCCGGACTATCCCAGCTTCGAGCAGGTGCCGATTGACATAAAGGATGGATACAACGTCTGGCGGTCGGCCTACGGGCCGCACAACTGGGGGTACACGGCGACGGCCACGCCCCGCCAACCGGAGATGATCCAGATACCCCGGGGCCGGACGACGGGCGGGTCGAGCTCGATCAACGGACAGGTGCTATTCCGTGGGGTGCCGGAAGACTATGACAACTGGGAGGCCTGGGGCAACGACGAGTGGGCCTTCACCAGCGTCCTGCCCTATTTCCGGAAGCTGGAGAACGACCTGGATTTTCCGGGAGGCGATTTCCACGGGAGCGAGGGGCCGATCCCGGTGCGTCGGTTCAAGCGGGAGGAGTTGCTTCCGACGTCGCTGGCCTTCTATGACGCCTGCGTGTCGCTGGGGTTTCCCCGGGACCCGGACCAGAACCACCCAGACTCCAATGGAATCGCCATGCGCCCGCTGAACAACATCGACGGCGTTCGGATGAGCACGGCGCTGACGTATCTCAGCTCGAGCCGGCACCGGATGAACCTGACGTGCCGGGGGGATGTGACGGTCCACCGGGTGCTGTTCGACGGGAACCGGGCGGTGGGGGTCTCGGCCGAAAGCGGCGGGGAGTCGTTTACGGTGGAGGCGGAGCAGGTGCTGTTGAGCAGCGGGGCCATTGCATCTCCACAGGTGCTGATGCTGTCCGGTGTCGGTCCGGCGGGACACCTGGGAGAACTGGGGATTCCCGTGGTGCTGGACTCGCCGGGGGTTGGGGAGAACCTGCGGGACCACCCGGCGGTGTTCACGCTTTTCCGGGGATACGGCGATCCGCCGCCGGAAGATTCGCCGAGCATCCAGGTGGGGCTGCGGTACAGCGCGGCAGGGTCGCCGACGCGGGCGGATATTCAGCTGGCGCCGATTCTGATGACCAGCGAGCACCGCCCAGCCAGCGTCAGCATCGAGTCGGACGACTTTCACTTCGGGTTCAGCGCGGCGTTGCAGAACGCCAGCACCGCTGGCCATCTGCGGCTGACTTCCACGGACCCGCAGGTCCAACCGGCGCTGAATTACGACTATCTGTCGGACGCGGGGGACCGGGCACGGATGCGGGAAGCGGTCAGGCTGGGGCTGAGGCTGGCGGACCATCCGATGTTCAAGGACATAATCGCGGAGCGGCTGAATCCGACGGATGCGGACCTGGTGTCGGACGACGCGCTGGATGACTGGCTGCTGCGAAACGCATACACCCAGCATCATTCCTCCGGGACGTGCAAGATGGGCCCGGACAGCGACCCGATGGCCGTGGTGGACCAATACTGCCGGGTGCGGGGCCTGGAGAGCATCCGGGTGGTTGACGCTTCGGTCATGCCCGACGTGATCCGCGCGAATACCAACGCGACGACGATAATGATCGCGGAGCGGGTGGCGGACTGGATAAGGGAAGAAGGCTGATCGAGGGGAGCAGCCCCCATCGGGCGCTCCCCCAGAAGAGGGACTGAATCAAGGACGGTGTTTTAATGGCAATGGGCAACACGAGAATAGAACGCGACTCCATGGGAGAAATGGAGGTCCCGGCCGATGCTCTCTACGGGGCGTCGACGATGCGGGCAGTGCTGAATTTTCCCATCAGCGACCTGCGGTTCCCCCGGACCTTCATCCGGGCGCTGGGGTTGATTAAACAGGCGGCGGCGCAGACTTACGTGGAAATGGGAGTCCTGGACGAGACGATAGGCAACGCCATTGTCGAAGCGGCCCAGCGGGTGATCGACGGGCAGTACGACGACCATTTCGTGCTGGACGTCTTCCAGACCGGGTCGGGCACGTCGACCAACACCAACGCTAACGAGGTCATCGCCAATGTCGCGTCCCAGATACTGGGCGGAGACCTGGGGTCCCGGATTGTGCATCCCAACGACCATGTGAACCTGGGGCAGTCGTCCAACGACGTCATTCCCACAGCGATTCAACTGGCGGCGCTGATCGCGATTCACGAAGACCTAATCCCGGGGCTGGAGAACCTGCAACGGGAGCTAGAGAAGAAGTCGGACGAGTTCTGGCCGATCATCAAGACGGGGCGGACGCATTTGCAGGACGCTACGCCTATCCGACTGGGGCAGGAGTTCCTGGGGTTCGCGGGGCAGGCGGAATACAGCATCAAGCGGCTGCGGCGGGCCCAGGAAGCCCTGGCGGAAGTGGCGCTGGGCGGAACGGCGGTGGGGACCGGCGTCAATACTCACCCCGAGTTCTCCCAGCGGACGTGCGTCCGGCTATCGGAAGTAACGGGGGTGGAGATCCGGGAAACGGGGAACCATTTCCAGGCGCAGTCCACCCTGGATGCTACAGTGGAGGCCAGTGGCGAGTTGAAGACCGTCGCCATCAGCCTGCACAAGATTGCCAACGACATCCGGTTCCTCGGATGCGGGCCGCGGGCCGGGCTGGGGGAGATCGTCCTTCCCGAGGTGCAGCCGGGAAGTTCCATCATGCCGGGGAAGATCAATCCGGTGATTGCCGAATCGGTGGTTCAGGTGGCGGCGCAGGTGGTGGGCAACGACGCGACGGTGGCGCTGGCCGGGCAGGGCGGGTATTTCGAGCTGAACACCATGATGCCGGTGGCAGCGTACAACATCCTGCAGTCCATATCCCTGCTGGCGGCGTCGGCGAACAACTTTGCGGAGCAGTGCGTGGCCGGAATCGAGGCGACGGACGTGGGGCCGGAGATGGTGGAGCGGGGATTGATGCTGGGGACGGCGTTGTCTCCAGCCATCGGATACGATGCGGCGGCAGGAATCGCGAAACAGGCGGCGGCCACGGGGAGGACGATCCGGGAGGTGGCGAGGGAGGAAACGAGCCTTTCCGATGCGGAACTGGACGAACTGTTGAATCCGGAAGATATGACCAAGCCCAGCCTGGAGGTGAGGGGCGGAGGGGGTTAGCCAGGACCGATGCCGACCATGCCCCGGAGAAGTACCCGGGCGCCTCCGGGTGCGTCGTTGCCGGGCGACTAGCTCCGGGATTCGATCCCGGCGATCACCGTCCGAAACGGGGATTTGTGAGGCGCCAGGTACGGTTTTTGTGAAAAATCTCACGAATTGTCATTGACAAAACCAATGGTATATATATAATGAGAGGTTACTGGTTTATGCCACTTCGACCAACCTCTCCATTTTCCGGAACCCTGTAACACCCTGCCCCCATTGCGCCCTGCTTGCAGTGGGGCGCAGTGCGTTTGCCCCACTTTTCCTTAAGGAGAATGCAGTATGAGTATCTCTCCGGGGAGCAATGCCCTTCCCCCACGGACCTCGCGGTACAACAAGTCCTATGCCCGGATTCCCCAGGTTCTGGACGTTCCGAACCTGATCCAGAGCCAGATCCAGTCGTATGACTGGTTCAAGGATGACGCCTTGAGGGAGGTCTTCCGCGAGATTTCGCCGATCTCGGACTACACCGAGCGAAAGTACGAGTTGCATTTCCAGGCCCATGAATTCCGGGCCCCCAAGTATCCCCCGGTGGAATGCAAGGAGCGGGAGATTACCTTCTCACAGCCGCTTTACGTCAAGACGCGGCTGGTAATGAAGGAGACCGGAGAGATCAAGGAACAAGAAATCTTCATGGGCGACATTCCCATGATGACCGATAACGGTACGTTCATTATAAACGGCGCGGAGCGTGTGGTCGTGAGCCAGTTGGTCCGCTCGCCAGGAGTGTACTTCGTCTACGAAAAGAATATCCCGACCAACCGGAGCCTGTGCTTTGCCAAGCTCATACCGTCCCGGGGAGCATGGCTGGAATTCGAGACCAGCACCAAGGACATCCTTTCGGTGAAGGTTGACCGGAAGCGGAAGGTGTCGGCGACGGCGTTCCTGCGGGCCTTGGGCATCGCCACCGACGAGGAGATGCTGGATCTGTTCAGGGACGTGGACACTGACCCGGACCATCCCTACATCCAGTCGACGCTGGAACGAGACCCGGTCCCTGAGCCACGGGACTTGAACTTCCGGGAAGATGATCTGAAGACGATGTGGGACTCCCTGCCCAACTGGGGGCGTCGGGCAGACATGGACTATGACTCCGACTTGGCCCGGCGCATCGCGGCTTCCCAGATCGAGTTCTATCGCCGGCTGAGGCCGGGAGAGCCTCCCAGCCTGGAGAACGCCCGGACGCTGATGAAGACGCTATTCTTCGATCCGCGCCGGTACGACCTGGGCCGGGTGGGGCGGTACAAGCTGAACCGCCGCCTCGGTCTTCCCCACCCGCCGCAGGAACACGTGCTGACTATGGACGACCTGGTAGAGGTCATCCGTACAATCATCAAGCTCAACAGGGGCGAGGACCATCCCGACGACATCGACCATCTGGGCAACCGCCGGGTCCGGGCGGTGGGTGAACTGGTGCAGAACCAGGTGCGCGTCGGCCTGTTGCGCATGGAGCGCATGGTCAAGGAAAAGATGACCCTGGTGGACCCGGAAATAGCCGCTCCCCAGGGGCTGGTGAACATCCGGCCGGTGGTTGCGTCGGTGCGGGAGTTTTTCGGAGGGTCCCAGCTGTCCCAGTTCATGGACCAGACCAACCCCCTGGCGGAGCTGACCCACAAGCGTAGGCTTTCCGCGCTGGGGCCGGGCGGACTGTCCCGGGAGCGGGCGGGGTTCGACGTTAGAGACGTCCACTTCTCCCACTACGGACGGATCTGTCCCATCGAGACGCCGGAAGGCCCGAACATCGGGTTGTTGAGCTCGCTGGCGTCCTACGCCAGGACCAATCCCTACGGCTTCATCGAGTCGCCCTACCGGCCGGTGCTGAAGGAACTGCCCTGCACCTCGGAGGACCTGGGTGGGCGGACGGTGACCGAGGCGGTGCTGGACGAGAGCGGCAAGACCATCGTGGCCAAGGGCAAGCGAATTCCGAAGAACCGGGTTGCGCGGATCAACCAGCTTCCCGAGGGAACAACTATCCAAGTCCGCCCCTTCGTGGCGGGTGGAGAGAATGACGTTCTCTACCTGTCGGCGGACCAGGAAGAGAATTATCACGTCGCCCAAGCCAACTCCTTGCTGGACGAACTGAACCAGTTCGTCAACGACCGGGTAGAAGTCAGGGTCGGCGAGAATTACATCGAAGAGTCGCCGGATGTGGTGGACATGATGGATGTGTCGCCGATGCAGATTATGAGCATTTCGGCGGCGCTGATCCCCTTCCTGGAGCACGACGACGCCAACCGGGCCCTGATGGGTTCCAACATGCAGCGGCAGGCCGTCCCCCTGCTCCGGCCCCAGGCTCCCCGGGTGGGCACCGGCATCGAGGACCGGGTGGCCAAGGACAGCGGACAGGTCCTGCTGGCCCGGGCCGGCGGTGTTGTCACTTCGGTGACGGGAAGGGATGTCACGGTCACGGACATGGAAGGCGAGGAACACGTCCACCAGTTGATCAAGTTCTCCCGCACCAACCAGGGGACCTGCTTCGACCAGCGCCCGACGGTCCGCAAGGGGGATGTCGTGGCAAGAGGGGATGCGCTGGCCGACAGTTCCTCCACCGACCAGGGGGAGCTGGCGCTGGGACAGAACGTCCTGGTGGCCTTCATGTCCTGGGAGGGCTACAACTACGAAGATGCCATCATCCTGAGTGAACGCCTCGTCAAAGAGGATATGTTCACTTCGATCCACATCGAAAAGCACGAAATGGAGGCCAGGGAAACCAAGCTGGGCCCGGAGGAAATCACCCGGGACATCCCCAACGTGGGCGAGGCCAGCCTGAGAGACCTGGACGAATACGGAATCATCCGGGTGGGCGCGGACGTTGGTCCCGGAGATATCCTGGTAGGGAAGGTCACGCCCAAGGGCGAGACGGAGCTGACCGCGGAAGAGAAACTGCTGCGGGCCATCTTCGGAGAGAAGTCTAGGGACGTGAAGGACACGTCCCTGCGCGTGCCCCACGGTGAGCGGGGCAAGGTCATCGATGTGAAGGTGCTGAACCGGGCCAACCGGGACGACCTTTCCCCCGGCGTCAACGAGGCCGTCCGGGTCTGGATCGCCCAGACCAGGAAGATCTCGGTGGGGGACAAGATGGCCGGACGCCACGGCAACAAGGGCGTGGTGTCCAGGATCCTGGCCCAGGAAGATATGCCCTTCCTGGAAGACGGTACCCCGGTGGACATCATCCTGAACCCCATCGGCGTGCCCTCCAGGATGAACCTGGGACAGGTGCTGGAAACCCACCTGGGCTGGGCGGCCCGGGGCCTGAACTACCACGCGCAGACGCCGGTGTTCGACGGCGCGAACGACGATTCCATCGAGGACGCGCTGGGGCGGTTGTGGTTTGCCGAGCAGGCCAACGCCATCGATTACAGTCCGGCGGCGGAGGAGTCTCCGGTCATCAACATCGAGCAGGTTGAACAGTGGCTCGGCGAACGGGGCTATGATGCCCGGAGGTTGTTTGACGAAACCATTAATGGAGAGGCGCGGGACGCTTGTCTCCGCCTGTGGCTGAAGGAGGTCGCGGGCGAAGAATCGGACGGACTGGACTTGGAAGAAATGCACCAACTGGCCTTGAAGGTGCACCGGGAGCAGGCCAAGGCTCCCCCAACCTTCGGCAAGTTCCAGCTTTATGACGGAAGGACGGGCGAGCCCTTCGACCAGGTGGTCACGGTGGGCAGCATCTACATGCTGAAGCTCATCCACCTGGTGGAGGACAAGATACACGCTCGCTCCACCGGCCCCTACTCGATGATCACCCAGCAACCGCTGGGCGGAAAGGCCCAATTCGGTGGGCAGCGGTTCGGAGAAATGGAAGTCTGGGCGCTGGAAGCGTACAGCGCTGCCCACAACCTGCAGGAGGTGCTGACGGTCAAGTCCGACGATGTGGCCGGGCGGGTGAAGACTTACGAGGCCATCGTCAAGGGAGAACCCATCGGGCAGCCGGGTGTGCCCGAGTCCTTCAACGTGCTGCTGAAGGAACTGCAAAGCCTGGGTTTGGCGGTTGAATTGCTGAACGAAGAGGACCGGAACTCGTTGGCCGCCGGTGTGCGGGACGAGTCCGAACTATATCAACCACTGGAGGCGGATTAATGGTTAGAATGGCCGACCGGGCCGACACAACGGCAACCAATTTCAACGCGATCAGGATATCCGTCGCCTCCCCGGAACAGATTCTGAACTGGTCCCACGGCGAGGTTACGAAGCCGGAGACCATCAACTACCGGACCCTGCGCCCGGAGAAGGACGGGCTGTTCTGCGAGCGGCTGTTCGGTCCCACCAAGGACTGGGAGTGCTTCTGCGGAAAATACAAGAAGATCCGGTACCGGGGGGTGGTATGTGACCGCTGCGGAGTAGAAGTCACCCGCGCCAAGGTCCGCCGGGAGCGGATGGGACACATCCGCCTGGCCGCTCCGGTGGCCCACATCTGGTTCAGCAAGACCACGCCGAGCCGGCTGGGCCTCCTCTTGGACCTGTCTCCGAGGAACCTGGAAAGGGTCCTGTATTTCGCCCAGCACATCGTCATCTCGGTGGATGAAGAAGCTCGCCGCGAACAAATCGAACTGCGGCAGGAGACGTTCGACTTCGAGTGCGAACGCATGGAACAGGAAACCGAGGAGAAGATCGCAGAGCTGAGGGCCAAGATGGAATCCCTTCCCGCCGAGGGCGAGGACCCGGCGGCGGATGTCGAGCGGTTCGGTTTGCAGGTCGAGATTGATGGAGTCACTGACGAGCTGGGCAAGGAGCAGGCCAAGGCCAAGGAAGAGTTCGATAACGTCAAGGATGAATTGGAAGCCCTGCGGGTCCACCAGTTGGTGGCCGAGTCCCGCCACCGGGAGTTGAAGGAACGGTACGGGGAAATCTTCGAGGCCGGCATGGGCGCCGAGGCAATTCTCGCCATCCTGAATCAGATCGACCTAGAAGCCCTGCGGGAGCAGTTGACCCACGACATGCGGTCCACGTCCGGGCAGCGCATGAAGAAAGCCATCAAGCGGCTGCGGGTGGTGGAGTCTTTCCGAAAGAGCGGCAACCGGGTGTCGGACATGATTCTGAGCGTCCTGCCGGTGCTGCCGCCAGAACTGCGGCCCATGGTGCAGCTGGACGGCGGGCGGTTCGCCACCAGCGACCTAAACGACCTTTACCGGAGGGTGATCAACCGGAACAACCGCCTCAAGCGGTTGATGGACCTGGGGGCCCCGGAGATCATCATCCGCAACGAGAAGCGGATGCTCCAAGAGTCGGTGGACGCCCTCATCGACAACGGACGGCGGGGACGGCCCATCCAGGGCAGCCACAACCACAAGCTCAAGTCCCTGTCCGACCTGCTGCGGGGCAAGCAGGGACGCTTCCGCCAGAACCTGCTGGGGAAGCGGGTGGACTACAGCGGCCGGTCTGTCATCGTTGTCGGCCCTGAGCTGAACATGAACGAGTGCGGGCTGCCCAAGCGGATGGCGCTGGAGTTGTTCAAACCCTTCGTCATGCACCGCCTGGTGATGCTGGGCATCGCTCCCAATATCAAAAGCGCCAAGCGCATGGTTGAGCGGGCCCGAACCGAGGTTTGGGACATCCTGGAGGACGTCATCAAGGACCGCCCGGTGATGCTGAACCGCGCCCCGACCCTGCACCGGCTGGGCATCCAGGCATTCATGCCGACCCTGATCGAAGGCAACGCCATCCAGATTCACCCGCTGGTCTGCTCGGCTTTCAACGCCGACTTCGACGGCGACCAGATGGCAGTCCACGTTCCACTGTCCCGGATGGCGGTGAACGAGGCCCGGGTGGCCATGCTGAGCACCCACAATATGCTGTCGCCAGCGTCGGGAGACCCGCTGGTGGCGCCGACGCTGGACATCGTCATGGGCGTCTACTACCTGACCGAGATGAAGGAAGGCGCTCTGGGGTCCGGCAGGCGTTTCTATGACGCGGAAGAGGCCCAGATGGCCTACACCTCCAAGCTGATAGACTTGCGGGCGCCGATCTTGGTGCGCCACGTGAAGGGCGCGGACAACGAGGACTGGACCAGGACCACCCTGGGGCGGCTCATCCTCAACGAGATCATTCCGGACGCCATCGAGTTCAAGAACCAGCTAATGGACCGGAATGCCATGAGGGACCTGACGGCGGAACTTTACGATAACCTGACCAACGACGAAACGGCCCAGGTGCTGGACGCCATCAAGGAACTGGGGTTCCAGTACGCCACTTCTTCGGGGATAACCATTGCCATCAACGACCTGCAGGTGCCCGTGGGCAAGGAAGGAATACTGCGGGAAGCGGCCAGCCAGGTGGCGGAATACGAGGACCACTATCTCTCGGGACTGATGACGGAGGACCAGCGGTACGAACAAACGGTGCAGGCGTGGACGAAAGCGCTGGACGACACGAGGGGCCTGGTCAACGCCGAAATGTCCAACTACGGCGGAGTGGCGGTGATGGCCCAGTCGGGGACCAAGGGCAATATCACGCAGATTACGCAGATGGCGGGTATGCGGGGGCTGATGAGCAAGCCAACGCAGAAGGGCATGGCGCAGAAAATCATCGAGCTGCCCGTCAAATCCAGCTTCCGGGAGGGTTTGACGGCCCTGGAGTACTTCATCTCCACCCACGGGGCGCGGAAGGGTCTGACGGACACGGCGTTGAACACCGCCAACAGCGGTTATCTTACTCGCCGCCTCATTGACATCGCCCAGGAAGTCATCGCGACGGAGCACGACTGCGGAACCTATGACGCTTTCTGGGTGCAGGCCAGGCCGTCCGACGGCGGGTCCGAAGACCGCCTCAGCCTGCTGGAACGCATCAAAGGCCGGATGGCGGCCACGGCCATCGCCGACCCGCAGACCGGGGAAATCATCTTGGACCGCAACGAGGAGATTACCGAGGAAACGGCCCGGGCGATGATTGATGCGGGCATCCACGAGGTGCCGGTCCGGTCGCCGCTGACCTGCGAGGCAAGGCGGGGCGTGTGCCAGCTCTGCTACGGGGAACTGCCGGCCACCGGCAAGCTTATCGAGGAAGGACAGGCAGCGGGCATCATCGCCGCCCAGAGCATTGGGGAGCCGGGCACCCAGCTGACCATGCGCACCTTCCACACCGGCGGCGTCGCCGGATCGGACATCACCAGCGGCCTGCCCCGGGTCGAGGAGTTGTTCGAGGCAAGGCATCCCAAAGGCACCGCAGTCCTCACCCAGATAGATGGAGTGGTGGAAGTATTGTCCGATGACGATATTCCGCGGGTCCGGGTGGTCAGCCGGGAGGAGTTCAGGGAAGACCACATTCTCCCCGAAGGCTCCAAGCTGTTGGCCGAGGACGGGGAAGAGGTGGAACAGGATACCATTCTGGCGCTGATCCCCGGCGACGAACCCGCAGGAGAAGGAGAAGACGACGAGCCGCGGGGCGAGGAGATCCTCGCCGGAATCTCGGGCCGGGTACAGATAACTTCCTCCGGCCTGTCGCTGGTGGAAGAAGAAGTGGAAACCCGGGAATATGCGATTCCCGCTTCTTCCTACCTGCTGGTGACGGACGGGATGGAAGTCCACGCCGGAGACCCGCTGACTGCGGGGCCGATGGACCCCCACGATATCCTGAACATCCTGGGGCGGGATGACCTGCAACGGTTCCTGGTGGACGAAGTCCAGAAAGTCTACCGCTCCCAGGGCGTCAACATACACGACAAGCACATCGAGATAATCCTGCGCCAGATGCTGCGCCGGGTGCAGGTGGAGTCCGCCGGCGACTCGGATTTCGTCCCCGGGCAGATGGCGGACAAGTTCGAGTTCCAGGACAAGAACGCCCGGGTGCTGGCGGAGGGAGGCGAGCCGGCCACGGCCAAGCCGATCCTGCTGGGAGTCACCCGCGCGTCGCTGCTGACCGACAGCTTCCTGGCTGCCGCGTCCTTCCAGGAAACCACCCGGGTCCTGACCCAGGCGGCGGTCAGCGGGTCCCACGACTGGCTGCTGGGGCTCAAGGAGAACGTAATCATCGGAAGGCTGATTCCGGCGCGGCTGGAGAGTCTCAGCGTCATCGCAGAACCGGAACCGCAGAACCCCTTCGAACTGGCCGGAGGATTGCCCCAGGACTGGCTGGAACTGGCCAGCGAAGCGTCTGCCGACTTCCCGTTCACCCCGCAGGGGCAGGATGGCCCAGTGGAGGCGGGTTTCTTCGTTGAGACGGCCGATGATGACGACGACGATGACTTCTTCGACGAAGATGATGATGACGAGGAGACCCTCGTTGCATCCGGGACGGGCGACGGCGTGACCGGCGAGTCCCAGGACGATGGGGGAGTCACCGGCAGCAACATCTTCTCCCCGGTGGACGACTAACCGGCCGCCCACCATTTCGCACAGGGGCGCCAAGGGAGTGAACTGACCCATGGACCTTTCGGTTGACTTGGCGCCTCAACACCCTCTCCACCTGGGGCTGGCCAATCCGGTCATCATCGCCTCGGGAACCTTCGGTTACGACGGGTACGGGCGGGGCATCACCCCCGACATGCGCCTGGAACGCTTGGGCGCGGTCATTCCCAAGACGGTCACCCGCCACGCCCGGGAGGGTAACCCGGAACCCCGGTGGTGGCCCAGTTCGTTCCGGGAGGCTCGGGAAGCTGGAAAAGCCGTTTATCTGAACTCCATCGGGTTGACCAATCCCGGCATCGAAGGCGCGCTGAAGGACATGGCTCCCGAGTGGGACTCATGGGACGCAACTGTGTTCCTGAGCATTTCCGCCGAGTCGGTGAGGGAGTTCGGGGAAATGGCAGCAATGGGTCGCGGGGTGGCGGGATTCTCCGCAGTGGAACTGAACCTGAGCTGCCCCAACGTGGAGAACGGGGCCCTGTTCAGTCATGATCCTGAGGACGCCGCGGCAGCAACGGATGCGGCCCGGGAACATGTAGAGACCCCTTTGCTGGTGAAGCTGGCCCCCAACGTTCCCGACATTGCTCCCATCGCACGGGCGGTGGTCGATGCCGGAGCCGATGCGCTGACGATTTCGAACACCCTTCCGGCCATGGCCATTGACGTGAAGACGGCCACCCCGGTGCTGGGCAACATCACCGGCGGGTTGTCCGGGCCGGGCCTGCGGGCGGTGTCCCTGGCCCTGGTCTACCGGGCGGCCCAGGTGGTGGATGTGCCGATTGTCGGGGTTGGAGGGATATTCACCGCCGAGGATGCGTTGCAGTTCCTGATGGCCGGAGCGACCGCGGTGCAGGTCGGCAGCGCTAACCTGGTCAACCTCTGGGCGCCCTTTGAAATCCTGGATGGCCTCAAAGCGTTTATGAGGGAGCGGGAAATCGCTGACATCCGTGAGATTATCGGCGCTGCCCAGGGAACATCGCCCGCCTGAGCCGGGGAAATAGCTGACGGACAGAAACGCCCGGCCCGCGACTAACATGCGGGCCGGGCCTCTTTACAGCGGCGTTGCCATCCGTCCTGCGACGGAGCGGGAGGGAGTTACACCGCCGCCGCGATGGGGACGGTCTTGGCCAGTTGCAGGCCGTCGGTGCCGGAGTCGACCACCACGTGGTCTCCTTCCTGGAACTCCCCGGAGAGGATCCCCTTGGACAGGGGATTTTCCAGGAAGCGCTGGATGGCCCGGCGCAGGGGACGGGCGCCGTAGACCGGGTCGAACCCTTCCTTGGCGAGCCACTCGGCGGCGGGCGGGGTGAGCTCGAAGGTAATGCCGCGTTCAAGCAGCCTCTTGCCGACCTCGGCGGCCATCAGGTCCACTACCCGGACGATTTCCTCCCTGGTGAGGGGCTGGAAAATGATGGTCTCGTCGATGCGGTTGAGAAACTCGGGCCGGAAGGTCTGCTTGAGAGCCTGGTCCACAGAGTTGCGCATCCGTTGCAGCACTTCGCGATCCTTCACGCCGGTACGGAAACCGTAGGGCTGGCGGTTGGCGTCGCTGGTCCCCAGGTTGCTGGTCATTATGATGACCGTGTTGCGGAAGTCCACCGTCCGGCCGTGGCCGTCGGTAAGGCGTCCGTCCTCGAGGATCTGAAGCAGGATGTTGAAGACGTCCGGGTGGGCCTTCTCGATTTCGTCGAAGAGGACGACCCGGTAGGGACGGCGCCGCACCGCCTCGGTCAACTGGCCGCCCTCGTCGTATCCGACGTAGCCGGGAGGGGCGCCGATGAGCCGGGAGACGGAGTGCTTCTCCATGTACTCGGACATGTCGATGCGGACCATGTTGCTCTCGTCGTCGAAGAGGAACTCGGCCAGGGCCTTGCTCAGCTCAGTCTTGCCGACTCCGGTGGGGCCGAGGAAGATGAAGCTGCCGATGGGCCGCCTGGGGTTGCTCAACCCGGACCGGGAGCGGCGGATGGCCTCGGACACGGCGGCGATTCCCTCTTCCTGTCCAATGACGCGCCGGTGCAGGGCTTCCTCCATGTGGAGCAGCCGGTCCGCTTCCTGTTCCAGGAGGCGGCCGGTGGGGATGCCGGTCCAGCGGGACACCAGCTCGGCGATGTCCCGCTCGTCGACGGCCAGGTCGGGTTCCGATGAGGCCCCGGCGTCCCGCTTCTCCTCCTGAAGCTGCTGCTCGATCCTCAGACGTTCTGTCCTGAGTTGAGCGGCCTGCTCGTAGTTGCCCCGCTGGGCCACGGTCTCTTCCTCGTCGGAAAGGCGGCGGATGCGGTTTTCCTGGTCCTGGAAATCCCCCGAGGGGGTTTCGGCGTCGATGCGGAGCTTGCTCCCAGCCTCGTCGATGAAGTCGATGGCTTTGTCCGGGAGTTTGCGGTCGCTGATGTAGCGTTCGCTGAGCCGGACTGCGGCCAGCAGGGCCGAGTCGTCTATGGTGACACCATGGTGGGACTCGTACCGGGGACGGAGGGCTCGCAGGATTTCGATGGTCTCCTCCTCGGTGGGTTCTTCCAGGTAAACGGGCTGGAAGCGGCGTTCCAGGGCTGTGTCCTTTTCGATGTGCTTCCTGTACTCGTCCAGGGTAGTGGCGCCGATGCACTGGAGCTCGCCCCGGGCCAGGGCCGGCTTGAGCATGTTGCTAGCGTCCAGGCCACCCTCGGCGGCCCCGGCGCCGACCATGGTGTGGATTTCGTCAAGGAAGAGGATGACCTCGCGCTCGGCCTGCTTCACCTCATCGATGACGGACTTGAGGCGTTCCTCGAACTCGCCGCGGAACTTGGAGCCAGCCACCAGGGAACCCATGTCCAGGGCCAGCACCCGGCGCCGCTTCAGGGACTCGGGCACCGTCCCGTTGGCGATCTGCTGGGCCAGCCCCTCCACGACGGCGGTCTTGCCAACGCCGGCTTCGCCGATGATGACCGGGTTGTTCTTGCGGCGCCGGGTCAGGGTCTGCATCACCTGGCGGATTTCCTCGTCCCGTCCGATTACCGGATCCAGCTTGCCGCCCCCTGCCAGTTCGGTCAGATCGACGCTGTACTTCTCCAGGGCCCGATAGCGGCTCTCGGCCCGGGGGTCGTCTACCCGGCTGCTGCCCCGCACCTTGAGCATGGCCTGGTAGACCAGGTCCCGGTTGATGCCGAACTCGTTGAGGATGCGGGCCGAGTCACCCTGGGGTTCCATGGCGGCGGCCACCATCAGGTGGTCCACGCTGATGAACTCGTCGTTGAGCCGCTTCGATTCCTCCTGGGCGTTTTCCAGCAGCCGCTGCACCCGGGGGGTGGCGTAAATCTGGGACTGACCTCCGACTACTTTGGGAGCGGCCTCGAGGGCTTGGTGCAGGCGGGTCTTCATCGCCTCGACGGAGACACCCAGCTCCTCGAATATGCGGGTGGAGACGCCATCTTCGGCGCCCACCAGGGCCAGCAGGACGTGCTCCACATCCCACTGGGTGTGCTGATAGTTGCGCACCAGCTCCTGCGAACGCTGCAGGACCTGCTGCGCCTGTTCGGTGAATTGTTCCGGTCTCATTACCATTATGGTTACCTCCTGGGTGACGCTGCCCGCAGGCGGCGCCGGGGTTATGCTTTGGCCGGTTGTCCGGAGTCAGTTTCCCGGATGGCGCGGAATATTACCGCTTCCGAGCCCGGGCTTCCTTGAGCTGGGTGGTGAGAGTGTCGATCCTGGCCTCCAGCTCCTCGATGCGGTCCACCAGCTTGATGGCGACTTCGGCTCCCGCCAAGTTCATGCCCATCTCTTCGGTGAAGGTCTTGATCCTGCGCAGGCGGTCAATGTCGGCCTGAGAATAAAGGCGCTGGCGTCCCTGGCTGCGGGAAGGCCAGACCAAGCCGACTCTTTCGTAGTACCGCAGCGTCTGAGCGTGCAAACCCACCATCCTGGCCGCGATGCTTATCACGTAGCAGGGTTCGTTCCTCGGTTGTTCTTCGTTGGTCATGGTTATCTCCCGGATGAGCCTCGAAGACTCTTCAGTTCCTGGTAAAGCTCTCTCTGCCGTTCCGACAGGTTAGACGGAAGCCTGACCTTGACGGTGGCGAACAAATCCCCCCGGGAGTTGGGTTGGCCCAGGGTGGGCATCCCTTGTCCCGCCAGGCGGAACCGCTGCCCGTTTTGTGTTTCCGGGGGTATGGTCAACGCGACCCGGCCGGTGAGGGTGGGCACGTTGACCTCGGTCCCCAGTATGGCGTCCTCTACCGGCACCTCGATTTCCCGGTACAGGTTGCGGCCCTTCCGTTCGTACACCGCGTGGGGCTGTACCGAGACGGTCAAGTAAAAATTCCCGCCGTCATTGCCCCGTCCCGCGGGAACGTGGACCTTGGAACCGTTGTCTACTCCCGCGGGGATCTTTACTTCCAGCCGCCGACCGTCGGAAAGGTCCATGAGGCGGGTGGTACCCTGGAGAGCCTCGTGGAGGGTGACATCCACCGGGTACTCCGCAGCACGGGACTGGCCACCTCCGAAGTTTCGGAAAATCGTCTGGAAGACGTCGCCCGCTTCCCCTCCGAAATGGCCGAAGCCGACGAAATGGGCATCCTCGGCTGTCCCGGCGCGGGAGAACCGGGCCTCGTAGGAGCGGTTCCTGGCTTCCGCGGCGTCCAATTCGTCGGCTTGTTCCCACCGGTCGCCGTACTTGTCATACTTGCGGCGCTTTTCCGGGTCGGACAGGACGCTATGGGCTTCGTTGATCTGCTTGAACTTGTCCTCGGCGGATTTGTCGCCCGGGTTCACGTCCGGGTGGTACTGGCGGGCCTTTTTCCGGTAGGCTTGGCGGATGTCTTTTTCGTCTGCCGTTCTGGCCACTTCGAGAATGTCGTAATAGTTGGGCATCGACCGCCTCCAACGACAAGGTTTGTCATTGGTATTATTTTATCCAAGCTGATGCTGAACTTCAATGAAGTTTGCTTCCAGATTTATCCGTATTAATTATAGATATATTATATATACTCTGATATAGAACCATCAAGTATCTAATATGGCCTTAGTTGGTTTGGCATCCTCTCAACCAGGACCAGGTAGTACCTGACAAGGTCTCGAAACGACGGTCCGGCGATCCAAGGAGGTGATTACGAATATTTGTCGGAGATTTAAGCCTTTCGCCCACTTCAGGCGGATGCCCAACCTGCGGACTTCCATTGCCCGGGGCCACAGGGATATCCAGACTGCGATCATCTGGCCCGGGCTTGGTCCATCCCCCTGGACGTGGTTTGGTAGGAGGGGAACTTCATGGTCCACGCCCCGGTTCCCGGGGTTGACGCTCCCCTGATTGTCATTGTGATCGGTCACGCTCCTTGTCCGCGATGAGAGCAGGTGATAGAATCTTGAACTGCGGTGCGCTGCCAGGCGCGCCTTCTCATTCCCCAGTAGCTCAGCGGTAGAGCGGGCGGCTGTTAACCGCTAGGTCGCAGGTTCGAATCCTGCCTGGGGAGCTTTTTTATGCCTTCCGTTTGTTCTTTTTGGTAACTATCCCAAGAATCTGAGTTTCCGTAGGCTGCCCCCTAGTCTCGGTCCTTCCGCGGGCCTGCGGTGCCGCCCGGATTCCAACGGGCAATCAGGACAAGGAGCCAGGTATGGAGCAGGACAGTCGGGGTCATCCCCGGGTGATTTCCCACCAGGAGGCGGCCGCAATCGCGGCCGAAGTCCGGAACCTGGTCCGTTCCGGCTATGAGGCGTTGGCCTGGGAACGTCTCAGGGCCCTGCACCCGGCCGACATGGGGACCATCCTGACAGCCTTGCCCCGGGCCAGCCGGGACTCCCTCCTTCGAGTGATGGGTCCCGAATCAGTTACGTGGATGCTCCGCCAGATGAACCCGGTCCAGGCTGGCAGGGTTGCCGCCCGGTTGGGTTCCCAGGCGCTTTCAGGAGTGCTGGAACAAGTGAACCCCCGGGCGGCCCTGGGGGTCCTGCTCCGAATCCACCCCCGCCATGCCCGCGAGGTCTCCCTGGCCCTGGAACAACCGGTTCCCGACGCGCAATTGCTGGCCTACCCTGCCGGTACCGCTGGCGCCCTGATGGTTCCCGAGTTTCCCTCGGTTCCCGTGGGTGTCCAGGTGTCCGGGGCGCTGGCCAGCCTTCGGGACCTGGGAGAGAACCGTCACGAGTTCAACCGGGTCTACGCGGTGGAGGAGGATGGAAGCCTGGCCGGGCAACTGACCATGGTGGACCTGGCCCTGCTGCCGGAGCGGACCCCGGTGCGGGACGTCATAGACCCGGTGCCGGCCACGGTAACGGCGGACACTTCGGCGGGGGAATGCGCCCGGCTGCTCCGTCACTACAACGTGGTCCAGCTACCCGTGATGGAGGACGGAAGGCTGGTCGGGGTCATCCCCCTGGCATTTCTTCTCAGCGCAGTGGTCCAGGAGGACACCCGGGAAATGCTCAACGTCGGCGGCGTATCCGGTGGCCCAGCGGAGAACCAGGTATACTCGGCCGTCCGCACCCGTCTTCCCTGGTTGACGGTCAACCTGGCCACGACCTTCCTGGCGGCGGCGGTAATCAGCCTCTTCGAGTCCACCCTGGCCCAGGTCGTGATCCTGGCGGCCTTCCTGCCTGTGGTTGCTGGACAGGGAGGCATCGGCGGAACCCAGACCCTCACCATGATTGTCAGGTCCATGGCCCTGGGCGAGTTTGTGGCGGTCGGGGCATTCCGGCTGCTGGCCCGGGAAGCTCTCCTGGGACTGCTTCATGGGGTCTGGTTGGGTCTCCTGGTAGGGGCCATCGGCCTGCTGTGGACCCGCAACCCTGGCTTGGGCCTGGTGCTGGGCGTGGCCATGGTCGGGAACATGGTGATCGCCGGAGTTGCCGGAGCTGGGGTTCCACTGTTCCTGCGCAGAATCGGCGTGGACCCGGCGGTGGCGTCGGCGGTGGTGGTCACCACCTTTACCGACGTGTTCGGGTTCCTGCTCTTCCTGGGCATTGCCACCGCTGCCATCAGCCTGCTGGTTTAACCCTGGGGAACTTGTCCCTGCCCGGTCTGGCCAGAACGAAAACGCCAGTCCTTTGGGGAAAACGCGCTTTCATGCCCCTTCCTAGGGACTTGGAAAGCCGTGCTCGTGAAGCCTATGCCGGAGTTCTTCCAGTGACTGTTGGCCAAAGTTCCGTATCCTCAGGAGTTCGGCTTCGGACATCCTCACCACATCGCCCACCATGTTGATCCCAGCACGCTTGAGGCAGTTGTGAGAGCGGGGGGACAACTGAAGCTTCTCGATGGGGGTCTGTAACATGGCTGCTTCTCCCGCCGGTGGGGATCATCTACCGATATCCCCGTTCCATTCGTCGGGGTTCCTCTTGATGAAATCTCCGAGGAGGTCCCTGGCTTCTGCCAGGTCCAGGTCTGTGACCTCCACTCCGTGTCTCAACATCAGGTCCAGGCCGTTTCCTTCCGGGAAGTTCTTCGATTCCCCGGCAATCACCCTGGTGATGCCGAACTGGACGATGGCCCCGGCGCACATGTTGCATGGCATGAGGGTGGAGTACATGGTCATCCCGCGGAAGGTGCCCGCCGTCTTTCCAGCGTTCAGGAGGCAGTCAATTTCTGCGTGCATCACCACCGCCCGGTCCTGGACTCTCCGGTTCCGTCCGGTGGCGACGAGACGGCCTTCCCGGTCCGTCAATGCCGCCCCGATGGGGATGCCACCCTCGGCGGCTCCCCGGCGTGCTTCTCCGAGGGCTGCTTCCATGAACTGGTCCATTTCGGCTTTCCTTTCCTCCCTTCCACCCTCACGTCCCTACTCCTGCGGTCCGGCCATCGGCTGGGAGTGCTTCTATCACCGCCGCCACTTGGCGATGTTCCACAGCTCGCTGTCCCAGCCATTGACCCGCACACCCTTGAGAGTGTTTGCGTGGGCGGAAACGAAGCCCCGGTTCACGATGGGAATCTCCGCGTAGCCCTGGACCAAGACGTCGTTCAGATGTTTCACCAGGGCGTCCCGGTCCGGACCAATGGGGGTATGCGAAAGCTGTTCGGCCAGGTCATCGAACTCTGGATTGCAAGCCCGGGCCACGTTGCTGCCTCCCCAGTTGTTTTCCCTGTTCGTCACCTGGGCGCAGGTCAGGCCAACCAGGTATTGCTGAGGGTCGATGGCCGGGCCGTCAGCATACATCTGGACATCAGCGAAGAACCGGCTGTAGACCTGGTCCCGGTCGTCCACGGGGTTGCCCCCGAAAAAGACGGCAGCATCATGGTGGATGAGCTCCGTTTCGATACCGATGCTGCTCCACCATTCCTGCACCAAGGCCTGGGTCTCCTGGCGGATGTCGTTGGTCGAGGTCTGGAAGGTGACCCGCAGGGGAGCCCCGTTGTGTTCCCTGATGCCGTCGCCGTCGGTATCCAGCACCCCTCTGTCGTCGAGGAGGGCGTTGGCGCCGCCGATGTCCTGGGCCAGGCAGTCATCGTTGGCAGTGGAAACGTAGGGCGGTGGCCCGGTGATGAGGTTGCAGGCGGGTTGGCCCGCGAACCCATAGAGCTGCTCTGAGATGATGGTCCGGTCCAGGGCCATTGACATAGCCTGGGCGATGGGAGTGAAGGTCAGGAATGGGTGGGGGTTGGCTCCATCCAGGTATTCGGAGCGGTCCTCCCCAAGAGCAGGGTCGGGGTTGGTCTGGTTCAGGACGATTCGCTCCACCAGGCTGGAGAAAGCGGATACCACCGTCCCCCGTCCCGCCGCTTCCATCCCCGAGAGGGTCTCAGGGTCTATCTGGAGGTTCCAGGCGTAATCCGCCGTCCCCGATTCCAGGACGGACTGGGCCGCGGAGAGGGCGTCCCCACCTCCCCTCAGGACGACACGTTCGAAATAGGGAATCTCGCCATAGTAGTGGGAGTTTCGCTCGTAGACGGCTTCCCGCTCGGGCGTGAACTCGACGATGCGGTAGGGTCCGGGGCCGAGTGGAGCATGGTTCTCCTCCACGCACCCGGCGGCGGTTGAGCCAATGCAACCGCCGAACTGGGCTTGGCTGAGTACCGGAACGGAGGCTCCGACAAAGGCGGTGTAAGGGTAGGGAGTTGGGGCATGGAAGGTGATCCTCACCGTGGAGTCGTCCAGAGCATCTACGGAAGAAACGTCGTTGAAGGCGCTGCTGGCGGTGCAGCCGGTGGCTTCGTTGGTGCAGTACCGCCAGGTGAAGACCGCGTCCTCGGCGGTGAGCAGGCTGCCGTCCGACCACCTGAGGCTGTCCCTGAGCTTCCATGTGATGGAGTTCAGGTCCGGGGAGATGCCCCCGTTCTCGAGGGTCGGTATTTCGGCGGCCAGGGCCGGCACGAGGGTGCCGTCGGGACCGTATTTGGCCAGAGGCTCCAGGGTGATGGAGGCGGCGTCCCGGTCCTTGTGGCCGCCGGAGAGGTAGGGGTTCAGGGTGGAAGGGGCCTGCCAGTAGACCAGGGTCAGCACTCGGTCGTCCCCGTTCCCGGGTTGGGCCGCGATGGTGGGCAGGATCTGGTACCAGCCCGACCCGAAGAGAAGACCATCGTGTCTGACCACCCAGGAGTGCTTGTATTCCTGGTTGCCGGTGGCCGGGTTGAGGAAAAGGTAGTCCACCCACAGGCCTTCCTCGGTGGCGCCCAGCATGACGTCCCCGAACCGGTAGCCGGCGCTGTCGACGCCCAGTTCTCCTTTCAGGTCCATGCCCAGCAGGTCCGGGTTGGCGTGGGCGATCATCCTGTCATCCTCATCGAAGATGAAGACGTACCATTCGTCCTGCACGCTCTCCGGGGAGTTGTAGTAGTCGAGGGTTGCCTCCAGTCCCTGCTCGTCGTAGAGCTCCAGTGCGTCCATGACCAGGTCGACGGTGAACTCTCCGCGGTCGACGAGGTGTATTTCTCCCTCGTCGGACCGGAACACGGTGAGTAGGGCTACCACGGATACGATCAGGGCTGCAGTTGCCAGGATTACCGATAGCAGGATCCCCAGGATTGGGGGGTTGAAGTTGGTCTCTCTCATGCCTTGTCCATCGCATACTGACGTGCGTTTTGCCCATTGTATCCGATGGGTCCTTGGCGGTGTGGAACTCGCTTGGCGATGCCCATTCCGCCCTCGTGGAGATCGAAGCCCATGTTCTGGTGTACCGGACCTGGAACATCTTCCGGCCGACTGAGAGGTGGATGTGCCTGGTGGTCAGCCCCAGGAGGACTGTGTCGGCCCTGACGGTCCCCTCCCACCCACGGGCCGGGCCGTTAGGGGCGAGGTTGTGTTGACAATGGCTGGCCTTCCCGCGGATGCTCCCAACCGCTAATGCGAGTGTTGCTTTCCTGATTCATGGGCATGTCCCTCCTCCGCCCCCTCCTCATCCGGGAAAGCCTCGGGGTAGGAGAAAACCGCCAATTCCTCCACGGCTTCCATGAAATGAGGGTTGTTCAGGCTGAAGGAGAGGCCTTCGCTCGGGACGAAGATGTGGTGGGGGATATGGTCGGTCTCCTTGACCATGTGCAGGCCTGACAGATCGGGGTTTTCCACCACGCTTTCTATCGAGTCCGCCACGATGATGTCGGGTTCGAGGGAGACGATCATCTCCGGGCTGATTTCCTGGTATCCCTGGTGGGTGGCGATGTTCTCCAGCTTTACCAGTTCGAACACGTCGTTCACCAGCGTGTTCCTTCCAGGGGTCCGCCAGTCATCGCTATGGAAATAGACCGTCCAGACCGGCTCGACCGGCTCCATCTTTTCCTTGATGGCTGTCAGGCGCGGGTCAACCAGGACTGCTATCCGCTGAGTCTCTTCCGCCGGTCGTACCGGCGTCGCAGTGGGGATCGGCGTTGGCTCAGGAGTGGGTGCAGGTCTGGGGGTCGCCGTCGGCTCCAGCGTGGGAGTGGGGGTCGTTGTTGCCGGCGGCTCTGGAGCAGCAGGGGGTGCGCCACTGCATGCAATCGCCAGCAACAGTATCGCCATAAATGTTAGATGCTTGCTCATGTTCCTTCTTTCCAAAAGCGGTAATCCATCGCGATCAACTCCCTTGTTGTGGGGTGAGCAGCCTGACGTCCACGAAGTGCCTCCAGCCCTCGTTGAGGGTCCGGTGCATCCTCTCCGACGCTGGCACGACCCAGTAACTGTTCCTGGCGGGGCCTAGGGGTCATGGCGGTGCCGTCCTCGGGCAGGATATGAGTGTGGCCTGCATACTATGGCGGCGGACCTTCCAGGCCAATCAGGCGGGTATCCGCACGGTGACCTTGGTGTGGCTGCCCAACTCCGAGTCTACGGTGATCTCGCCGCCGTGCTCCCTCACGATGTCGTGGGTGAGGCTCAGGCCGAGTCCTGTCCCCTGGTTGCCCGTCCTGGTGGTGAAGAAGGGGTTGAAGATCCGGGGCAGCACCTCTGGAGGGATGCCGGTGCCGTTGTCCCGGATGACGATCTCCACGTGTCCCTCCGTCCTCCTGATCCTGACTTCCAGTTTGGCCTGGTAGCCGCTCTCCGGCACCTCCGATTCAGCCCTCTCCCCCATCGCCTCTAGCGCGTTGCTAGTGATCTGGGCAACCACCCGTCCTAGGTCGGCGGGCACTGCCTGTATCACGCCGGCGGCTGGGTCCAGGTCCTCTTGGATCTCAGGTTCCGGGGTCCCGGGATATCTCTGCCGGACGGTTTCTAGAGCGTTGTAAACGTGGGCCTGGACCAGGGGATTTACCTCGACGCTTTCCAGGATGCTCTCCCTCTCCTGCCCCAGTCTCAGGGCGTCCTGGACTATACGGCTGGCCCGCCCGCAGTTGTTTTCGATGCTCTGCATGTTTCCGCCCAGTTCGGCGAGGATTTCTTGGGCTTTCTCTTCCTGCCCGAGGCTCTCCTCAAGCTCCTCCATCAGTTCCCGGGATGAGCCGGCGAAGTTGGAGATGAGGTTGACCGGGTTGCTGAGTTCATGGGCGATGGCGTTGGTGAGCTGGCCGAGTTCCATTAGCTTCTGCTGGCTGACCAGCCGGTCCTGGGTCCGGCGGAGCTCGGCGAGGGTCTCCTCCAATTCGCCGTTCTTCTCTTGGACCTCCTGGGAGAGTTGGGTCACCAGGTCGAGTTGCATAGCCTTGATGGAGCTTTGCCGGAGGGCCTCCAGGGCCATGCAGGCCTTGGAGACCTCGTCCTTCCCCCAAGGCTCGATACGATACTCTAGGTCGCCCATCCCCAGGCGGCGTATCCAGGCCTCCACGGCGATGGTTCGGATGCCGACCCAGAAAACCAGTACGGTCATGCCGGCCATGACGGTGGTCGTCGCGGCGGAGAGGCTGATGAGGAGGGGTTCCCGGGCGGCGACCGCCCACGCCAGAATGGCGATGCCCAAAATGTTGGCGGTGATGAGCAGAGCAAATTGCTGGACGGAGTAGCGCCTGGGGCTGAACCGGGACATGCCGAAGGGGTCGTTGGCCGCCGTGGGTTGTTCCAGGGCGTTCATTCTGCTGCTCCATTTGCGGGGGTAGAGTTGTGCCGCTGCTGGAACCCTTCCTCGGGATTTGACCTTCCCATCAAGGCCTGGTGACGGAATTCGTCCACCCGATTTCATGATGGGGCGATGTAACTCTGATGATACATCATCCACTCCGCAGACGAATCCTCTGTAATCGGCGGTTCATCCGGAAGCGGAACGGGGGAAGGCGCGGCCGGCCGTTGATGGTCGGGGAAGGGTCCCGAAAGCGGCGCGGTCGGCACTTGGCTGCATGTTCAACTCCGGCCCTCGAGTCGTTTCTTGGCATCCGGATAACCCCCTCCATGTGCTCCCGAGGTTCGGCCATCATAACCGGCCCTCGGGTACGGCACCCTGCTCACCCCTCAGTCACCCGCTGCTACGCCTGGGTCAGCAGGTCCGACGACGGGTCCGGCAGGCTAGATGTATGCCGGGCAGAGGCAGCCTAGGCTCCACGCCGGCGGTGATGGCTAACGATGTTATCTGCTCCCGGTACACCAGAGTGTCGAGCGGCGCCGGGGGCTATCCTCCCGGCGGGCCGTGTAACCGCTGCATTGGCGGCTTTCCCTCCTACGCTCGCCCGAAGTCGTCCTGCTTAGGAGTTCCGGTTCGATTGTCCCGACCCCACAATGCGGAGGAAGAGGTACCCTACGGTGCCTGCGATGAGAGAGACCCCGAAGATGCCCATCTTTGCCTGGTCCACCAGGGCCGGATCGTCGAAGGCAATTCCCGAAACGAAGATGGCGACGGTGAAGCCTATCCCGGCCAGGAATCCCGTGCCCAGAATGTGTCCCCAAGTGACCGACGAGGGCAGCTGGCCTATACCCAGGCGGACTGCCAGCCACGTCATGCCCAGGATGCCCAAGGGGTTCCCGATAAAGAGGGCAACGGCAACGCCGAGCGTGACGCGGCTTGAGAGGGCCTCGGCCAGCGTGTCGGATGTGATGACGATCCCCGCGTTGGCGAGGGCGAAAAGCGGCAGGATCAGGAAGCTCACCCAGGGGTGAACGATTCCTTCCAGCCGTTCCATCGGACCCTCGGTGCCGCGACTGAGGGTCTCGATCTGCTCCACTATGGTCTGGGCCTTCTCTTCGTCCCCGTTAGCCATAGCGAGCCGGAAGTCGTGCAGGAGGTCATCAATTGCGGAGGCATAGTCCCTGCGGTGGAGGTCCGGCTGGAAGGGAATCACGGCAGCCACCAGGACTCCCGACAGGGTGGCATGTATTCCGGACTCCAGGAAGAACTGCCACATGACGACGCTCAGAATGAAATAGAACCCCAGCGATCGAATGCCCATGCGTATGCATCCGGCGATCACCAGGAACACTGCAAACCCCAGTGCGAGGTTCGCCCAATAGATGGTCTCCGTATAGAACGTGGCGATGATGGCGATCGCCCCCAGGTCATCGACCACCGCCAGGCCCAGAAGGAAGACTCTCAACTCTGCTGGGACTCTTCTGCCCAGGAGGGCGAGCACTCCGAGAGCAAAAGCGATGTCGGTCGCCATAGGGATGCCCCAACCGACGGTGCCCTCCCCTGAGGGGTTGAGCAGGAGATATATGAGCGCGGGAGCAGCCATGCCGCCGATGGCTGCCGCGATCGGTAGGGCGGCTTTCCTGATCGACGATAGTTCCCCGTGTAGCAGTTCCCGTTTTATCTCGAGGCCGACGACGAAGAAGAAGACGGCCATCAGGCCTTCGTTTACCAGGTGTTCGAGATTCTCCGAGATGGCAAAGATATGGATGTCGAAAGAGATGTAGATATGCCAGAAGGCGAAGTACGATTCCGACCATGGCGAGTTGGCCCAGCCAAGGGCTGCCGCGGCGGCGGCCAACAGAATGAGCGCCCCAACCTCCTCGGTGTGGATGAAGGTCTGGATGGGCGCCCGCACGGCTCTAACCAGGTACGACGGTTCCCTCAGGACCCTGGGGACCTCGCGGGGATTATCCTTCACGAACTACTCCCATGAACTGCTACTGGAGGCAGGTTGTCGGCCGTCGGCGTACCGGGAAGACCTGGGTGGGACGGTGCCAGGCTCATCGAAACTCGCGGGGAAACTGGCGGGCGCCTGGGGATGGCGGCTTCATCCTCATTCAGTGAACGCTCCCCCGGCCTCGAGACCGCTAAGGCCATTGTGTCAGTGCTCTTTTTCCTGCCAGCTAACCCGGGGCGGGCCTGGAGGTGCTGGCCTCCCCGGAGGTGGGCAAGTCCACCCTTCTCATCGGCAGCGCGGACCATCTGGATCCTTCTCTCGTGTCCGCGGATGGCCGCTAGGGACTGGCGCCGGGTCAAGTTCCCGGTTCGGTTGGGGCCGATCAGGCCGGGGCGGGGGAGGATTGCGGCTGGAACACCTGCTGCTCCCTGGGGCGGATCACCAGCACCGGGTCGCCGGACCCACGGATCATGGCCTCGGCGACGCTGCCCATCATCCAGCGGGTCAGGCCGGAGCGGCCGTGGGTGGTCATTGCGATGAGGTTCCGGGGCGTCTCGTGGGCCAGGTCCAGAAGGGCGGATGCGGGCGCGCCCCTGAGGACCTGGTGCCGGACGTTCAGCCCCCTGTTCCTGAGACCCACGGAGACTGCTTCCAAATACCTGGCGGCCTCCCCCACGAGGGCACTGGCGAAGTCGGGCATCCGGCCGGCGAACTCCGCGTAGGAAAAGGCCGGGTGGTCGGTCCTGGCCACCCGGACGAGCAGCACCTCTAGGGAGAGGACGGTGGCCAACTCCTCGGCGTAGGGCAGGGCCAGCTCGGCGAGTTCGGACCCGTCGAGGGGCACGACCACCGTGCTCAGGGTTGTCCCCTCCTCCTGGTACATCTTGGCCCGGTCGGGGGTGATGGTCAGCACCGGCACTTTCGCCGAGTGGAGCACCCGGTCGGTCACGCTCCCCAGGATGCTGCGCCCGATGAGGTTCCTGCCGTGGGTCGACATGGCGATCAGGCCGCACCCTTCGGCTTCTGAGGCCCGCACGATTTCCTCCGCCGGGTTACCCAGGGTGGCCCTGCCCTCCGCGCTGACTCCCCTGATCCTCAGCCATTCCACCACCGCCTGCAGGGCGTCCTGGGCGTGGGTCCGCGAGTTCTCCTCGACTTGGTTCCTGAACGTGCCCCAGTCCGGCTGGGTTGATGGTCCCGCCGGCGGGTATTCGATGCCGCCTGGATCGACGGCGGTGAGCAGTATCAGGCGAGCATCCGCCTGGCCGGCGATGCGGGCCACCCAGGGCAGGATGCCCTGGGAGACTTCCGTTCCGTCCATTGGCACCAGGATGGGGCCGGACAGGCATCCGATCCCGGCTTCCTGGCCCCTTTGATTCGGATTCATGGTGTACCTCTCGATTTGGGAAACTTGAGCTTCCTTCCCGGAGCAAGGCAGCGGTTGCGAGCCGGACGGCTGCATCCAAGGCGGTGGCTGGGCAGACCGCCCTGAGCATTAGGGTTGTTCGGCATCTCACGACACCCACCGGGCGGGCCCTGTCTGGCCGGACCGGTATCTCTTCTCGTTGAAGGGCACCCAGCCTAAATGGGAAGTACAGGTTCGGTCATGTTCTCGGGTAGGTCCAGCACCACCGAATTGGCGTTGAACGACAACATCGTGTAGTACCCCATCAAGCCGACCAACTCCGCAAAACCCTGCCTCCCGAATTGCTCCAGTGCAGCGTCGAAAGTCTCCTGGGTCACCTTATGAGTCTGGTAGAACTCGTTCCCCAGGTTGATCGCCGCCGACTCGTCAGCGGCCAGATCCGGCAGCGCCTGCTTGTCCCTCAACGCGTCCACCAGGCCGTCGCTCAGCCCCTCCCGCCGGCCGGAGGCGGCGTGGGCGTTCCAGATGTACTGGCAATCCATGTTGCGGGCCGCGATCAGCATCGCCAGTTCCTGTATCTTCTTGGGCAGGCTGGACTCGTTGCGCAAGTAGGCCGAAAGATGCATCGCCCGCTTGGCCATTTCCGGGCTGTTTTTCATTATCGAGGTGGGACCGGACCCCACACCGTCTGGGGGAGCGGATATTTCATCAAAGGCCGATTGGTGTTGCTCCGCAACCAGGTCTCGGCTGATGGGTGACAGTCGTGCCATGTCAAGCCTCCTTTTTCCGTGGGATGCGATGATTTTACCCCTGAGGGATTCGGTGTAGCGCCGGGCCACACAAAGGTCAAGACTCCGGTTCAGCTTACGCTGCTGTGTCCAGGCAGGCGGGAAACTGTCGGATGGTATGGGACCGCTTTGGGCGCCTACTTCAGGTGCTGACAGAAGAACTGGGTGACTTTCCTGGACATTTCCGGCTCCTGACCCACCCAGAAGTGGTCCGCGCGGTCGATTACGTGGTAGTCAAAGGGATGGGCGAAGGAATCCAGGGTGGGCTGGCATTCAGGTGAAGGGGCCAGCCGGTCCATTTCCCCGGTAATCAGGAATTTGGGACGGGCGTCTTCCTTCATGCAGCTCCCCTGGAGGGCCTGGAGAGACGGGGAGACAAAGGCAAACACCTTTGGCAGCCGCTGCAGCTCGGGGCTCCTCAGGATGACACCGTTGCCGAAGGAGTAGCCGGTCAGTCCCAGCCGGTTCCCGTCCACGCCGGGCCAGGCCTTCAGGAATTCCATGGCCGCGACGGCTTCCTGGTATTCCAGTTCTCCCCGGCTGTGTTCACCATCACTGTTGCCCACGCCCCGGAAGTTGAACCGCATGGTGACGAAACCCTCCTCGGCCAAGGCGAAGGCCACCGCCACGACGACGTTGTTGTCCATGTTGCCACCGTTGAGCGGACCGGGATGGCAGATGAGCACCCCCGGGACCGGGCCGGCCGGATCATCGGGTTCAGCCACCACCCCTTCGAAATTGAGTCCGTGGGTCTGGAACATGACGGCTTTCTGACGCATGAAACCCTCCTGACCCGGGGTATCTGAGCCCCCGGGAAGACTCTTGGATTGACGGACAGTGACCCTCTCTGGCCGGGGTAAGGGAAGCCCCACCACGATTGACAATAACCCGTTGCCCGCCGGTGCCTCCCATGGTACAGGTCAACTCCGGTCAAGGCCAGACTCGGGTAAGCTCCCTGTCTCCACGGTAGCCCCTCGCCAGGCCAGCAGGGGCGGGGCCATTCGGTCCGCTGGCCCCATTGGTCGGATCCAGGAAACCGGAACGAGCGGCGAATTGTCCCTAGAACGCGGCCCTCAGCACTTGCATGATGGGACCCGCATCGGTGACGGACTTGGGGTTGGTGCTCAGGGCCCTGTCCTGCAGCGTCGCAGCAGCGATGAACTCTAATCCGTCTTCGGGGACGTCGACCTCTCGCAGGGTCCGGGGCAGCCCCAGTTCCCGGCACAGGCCGTCCACGGCGTCTGCCGCGGCCAGCCCGGCGTCCTCGTCGGTCATTCCGCTGTTCGCCACCCCGATGGCCTCGGCGATGAGGCGTTGGCGATCGGCGGAGGCATCCAGGTTGTAGCGCATGGTGTGGGGCAGCAGGATGGCGTTGGCTTCCCCGTGCGGCACACCGTACAGCCCGCCGACGTGGTGGCAGGTCGCCGTGTTGAGGCCCAGGCCGGCGAAGGAACCCAAGGAAGCCATGGCGCAGGCCGTCTTGGTGTTCAGAAGCGTGTCGATGTCCCCATCCTTGCAGCGGGGCAGGTTCTCGAACAGCAACCGGATAGCGTGGAGGGCCATCCCGTCTCCGATGGGATTGTGGCCCGTCGAGTAAACCGTCTCGATGGCGATCCTCAGTTGTCCGATGGCCGTGGAGACCAGGATCCGCAGCGGCGTCGTGGCCAACGCCTGTCCGTCAATGATGACAGTACGATGCGTCACGCCATCGCCAGCGATGCTGAGTTTGCGGCCAAGTTTGTGGTCGGTGATGCCGCCCCCGCCCCGGCTGAACTCGGCACATCCCATGGTGGTGGGAACGCTCAGGATCGGGACCTTGGGCGAGGGGGTCGGCGGGACGATTATCCGGTCGGGCGGCTCGAAGATGATCGCGTAGTCGTGGATGTCGCCGCCTTCGGCCAGCAGGGTCGCCATGGCCTTGGTGGTGTCATGGGTGCTGCCGCCCCCAACGCTGATGAACACGTCGGGCTGCACTTCCCGGGCCATCTCCACCCCGGCCTCCACGGTCTCCACTGGAGAGTGGGGCGCCACCCCCGAGTAGGTGCCGACGTAGCGTTCCCCCAGCGCCTCCTGGACTCTCGGCACCACATTGCACGCTTTGAGAATGGTTGGCCCGCAGGTAATCATCGCCCGCCCGCAGCCCAGGTTGTCCACCGTGCGGGGCAGCTCGTCAATGGCAGTCTCGGCGCAGATGATGTCCTGGTGCAGCGGGTTGTACCGGTAGCTCGTTGGTTTGTCAGCCATTGTTCCTGGACCTCCTGTAATAGTCCCTCAAGCCCTTCCCCAAAGGTTAACGTTGGCGTCTTCGCGACTCTATGGGGATGGAGCCGGAACCGGCAGGCCGGGAATCTTCAGTTGGACCCGGGCCAAGGTCTCGAAGGTGGTGATGAACAGTGTCCTCCAATCATCGCCGCCCCACGCCAGGTTGGTGGTGTGCTCGACCTCGGTCAGGATGGTGCCCAGGTGCTGGCCGGCGGCGTCCATGATCCACACCCCGCCGGGCCCGGTGCAATAGACGTTTCCCTCCACGTCTACCTTCATGCCGTCGGGGATTCCCGACCGGTCCCCCCGTAGTTCGCAGAAGACCCGCCGGTTGGAAAGCATCCCGTTGGGGCGCACGTCAAACGCGTCGATATTCCCGATGCTGCGGAACATGTCCTGGTTGTCGACGAACAACCCCTGGGAATCGTTGACGTAGAGGATGCTCTCGTCCGGCGAAAAAGCCAGGCCGTTGGGCAGGACATAGTCCCGCGCCAGCAGGTTGATCTTGCTCAGGTCGGGAGAGACGCGATAGACCCCGGCGAAGTCCAGGTCAGTATCCGGGGCAGGACCTCCGGGATCGGTGAAGTAGATGCTGCCATCGGACTTCACCGCCACGTCGTTGGGCCGGTTCAACGGTCTGCCGTGATAGCTGTCGGCTACCACGGTAAGGGTTCCGTCCTCTTCGACCCGCGTCACCCTCCGCGCCCCGCCCTCGCACATCACCAGCCTTCCCTGTGGGTCCCGGGTCAGGCCGTTGGCGTTGTTGGTCGGTTCCTGGACCAGTGTGACGCCCTCGTCGGCGGACCACTTCCACCTGCGGTCGCCCCGGACCTCGCTGAAAAGCAGGGATTGGTCCTCCCTCCACCACAGCGGGCCCTCGCCGACGGCGTACCCGGTGCCCAGCACCTCAACGTCCTGGTCCGGAAAAACGATGCGTTCCAACTCGGGTGAAATCTGCTCGAAGGGCATAACCACCTCCTTCACCAGCCGGGGCTGTTGTTTGTATTCTCGGAGAACCAGATTGTAGACACTCAGATTGTATAGGGAGTACTCGAAACTTCGTCCTTCAGCCCGCTCCCGCGAGGTGACTGGGGAAGGGGGCGTCGATCAGGCCGGGGCGAGAGCGGGAATGATCTGCTCGCCGAAGGCCCGCACCTCTGCCTCCGGCGGGGCGAAGGTGAGGCAGGGCATCAGGTAGAGCTGCCTCACTCCGTGCCGCGCCATCTCATGGATGCGGTCGACGCAGTACTCGGGCGTTCCGACCAAGCCCATGGCGTCGCACAGCTGGCCGTTGACCTCGTCGCTGACGAACCGGGTCAGCTCGATGGCCTCCTCCCAGTTGGGCGCGTGCCCCAGGTCGGGATAGATGTCCCGCACGGCCTGGGGAATTTCGTATTGGGGTATTTCCAGGCCGGAATGGGGGAGCCAGTTGGGGCCTCCCCACATGAGTCCCCAGTGCACCGACACGGGGCGGGCCAGCCGGCGGGCTTCCTCGGTGGAGCCGGCGACGCAGGTCCGGACGGCGAACATGACGTCCAGGTCGTCCAGGGTGCGGCCGCTGCGCCTGGCGCCGGCTTCCAGGTGCTCCAGGGCCTTACCCACTATCCCGGGGGTGTATCCCACCAGCACCAGGGCTCCGTCGGCGACCTCTCCCGCCAGCTCCAGGGAGCGGGGGCCGGAGGCGGCCATGAGGACGGGCACGCCGTGACCGCCGTCGCTGCCGGCGAAGTCCAGGCGGTTGGGCAGGCCGTTGTAGTCCACCGTCTCCCCCGCGAGAAGGGCCCGGACTTCTGTGATGCAACGGCGCATCTGTCGCAGGGTTGCGGGCCGCCTTCCGATGGTTGTGGCCGACGTGTAGCCTGTGCCGATGATGAACCTGGTCCGGCCCGGGGCGATCTCGGCCACCGTCTGGGCCGCTCCGGCCAGCACCGGCGGGATGCGCCCGAAGGGGTTGGTCACCGCGGGGAAGAGCTTGAGGTTTGTGGTGTTGGCGGCGGCGAGGCCCAGGGTCACGAAGGTGTCGCGGCAGATCATCTGGCTGTCCAGGATGCCTGCCCCGTCGAACCCGGCTGCCTCGATCCGGCGGATCATGTCGAGAATGTCGGGCATGGGGGATGTGCCGGGGACGCGCATGGAGATGCTGATGGATTCCGCCATGGGTATTGCCTCCGTAGCTCCGGTGAAGGTTGGTCAGTCCTCGCCGGGGAGTATAACAGGGCGGGGATGACCGCTTTACAGGGCCGGGATGATCTCGTCGCAGAGCAGGGACATGGCCTCGTCCACGTCGGGGCCTAGCTCGGAGAACATGAGTTGGCCGAAGCCCTGTTGGCGGGCGGTATCCCGTACCTCCAGCATCCGCTCCAAGCAGTCCCCCGGGGTACCGGCGATGAAGATGGCGTCCACCATGGAGCCGGTGACGAGGGAGTCGAACTCGTGGGCGGTTGCGCCTTTCCGCTCGGCCTGGTCCAGCCGTTCAATGTCGGGAAGGGCGACTCCCAACCGCTGGATGTCCTCGGGGGTGTAGCCCTGCCGGTACATGTTCAACACCCTGGTCCCGGCGCTGTCCCGGACAAACTCGCGGGCGCGGTCCCCGTCGAGGGACAGGGAGATCTTGATTTCCGCCACCTTGGGGACGTCCACGGGGTCCTTCCCCTCGGGAAGGGAGCGGTCGAAAATCTCCAGAAGCTCGGGCACCCTTCCCGTGCGAAGGGCGGCCAGGTAGTGGCCTCCGAAGATGAGACCGTCCATGTGTTGGCCGCCCACTGCCAGTCCGCGGGGACCGTTGCTGCCGCAGAATATGTTGACGGGCGCGGCGGGACGGAAGTTCAACTGGAAGGCGGCGCCGGGGTTGAAGTGGTAATAGTCCAACAAGGACGGATAGTCAGCGAAACAGACCGCCTCGCCATCCAGCAGACGGCGCAGACTCCGGGCGGTCTCGCCCAGGACGCTGACGGGGCGAGGCGTGGCAACGAACCGGGGAGTGCGCGAATTGCCCCTTCCCAGCCCGATACTCAACTCCCGCCCATCCATCAGCTCACTGAGGGTGGCGACCGAGTCGGCCAGGTCCACCGGGTTGCGGAAGTACTGGACAGTGACGGCGGTTCCCAGCTTGATGTCCAGGTTGCAGGCCATGGCGGCCAGGGTCACGTAGGACTGGCGGCTGCGCAGGTTGTCCGTGACCCAGAGCTGGGAGACACCCTTGGCCTCTCCCTCCCTGGCGAGCTCGACCAGGTGAGGCAGGGGGACGTGGGCATAGGTCGGCAGGTGGAACTGGACTCCGATTTCGGTGGTGGGCATAGCCGTTCCTTGACTCCCTTGATTCAATACTCTCCCTCCAGCGCTGGGTTGAGTTGGGGCCGGCTAGAGGGGCAGATAGACCGCCTGTCCGGTCACGGCGCTGCGGTGGACCGCCTCGGTCCACTCCATGTAGTGCACGCCGGTCTCGAAGGCGACCATGTCCACCTGCTCCGTCCCGCGTATGGCGTTGGTGAACTGCTCCTCGACCCGGTAGCGGGCCTGGGTTTCCGGCGGATTGGGCACCTCGGCCAGCTCCCCATCGCCCCGCCTGCCGGCCCAGACCCGGCGCTGGGGGTCAACGTGGATGGTGCCGCCGGTGCCGAACATCCAGATGTGGCTGCCGCCGTTGAGGCCGGAGGTGGCGCTCATCTGCATGTGGACCTGGGCCCCGTTGGCCAGCTCGTAGAGGATGTCCACGTGGTCGGGGATCGTCACCGAGGTGAGGTGCCCCTGATCATTCTCCCGGTAGGGAACATGAATCTTGGACATGGCCATGACCCGGTTGCCTCGTCCCAGCCAGCGCATCATGGATTCGTAGGACGCCCCAATGTTCAGGGTGTTGTAGCCGCTGAGGGCCCGGTCGTGACGCCAGTGCAGCGGGCGGTCGAAATCGGCAAAGTTGTTCTGCAGGGATGTGAAGTCCACCGACAGCAGCTCGCCGAGGAACCCCTCGTCGATCAGGCGCTTGAGTACATTGTCTATGGTGTAGCTGGTGGAGGTGGGCGTGAGCTGGCACACCAGCTCGGGATGGGCGCGGGAAGCGTCGAGCATGTCGTGGGCCTCTGCGGCGTCCGATGCCATGCGGGCCTCGGTGAGGACGTGCTTGCCCGCCTCCAGGGCGGCCAGGGTCATGGTGCGGTGCATGTAGGGCCAGGTGCCGATGCACACGGCATTGATGCTCTCGTCCTCCAGCAACTCGCGCCAGTTGCCATACACCGTGGGGATGTTGAACTGGTCGGCCACGGCCCTCCCGGACTCGATGGTCCGGTTGGCCACCGCCACAATCTCGCAGTCCTCCACTCCCTGGAACCCGGGAATGTGACGCGCCCTGACATTTCCGCCCGCTCCGATGAGTCCCACGCGGATCGGTTCTTCTGCCATCGGTTCCCTCCTGGGCCTGTGATTCCAAGTCCGGTGCTGCTTCCCGCTGCGGCCCAGCACAGGGTACCACCCATTCCGGGGTTGTGCAGGCCCACCGGCGCGGGGTAGCCCAGCAGCCATTGAGCTGGACCACCTGAAACACAACGCCCTTTACTGACTAGGGCTATCGCATGAAGTCTGCCTAGGTCCTTTCGCCGCTCTTCCCGTCATTCCCGCGCAGGCGGGAATCCAGACCCCCGTCGTATGTTCCCTACAATGTCGTGTTGGCCGTTCACTGGAAGTTTGAACAAACTGGCACTCATCCGATAGCCCTGCTTTACTGACAGTTGGCCCTTTCCAACCTCGTCCTTCGTCCGGTACCATGAATCCAGGAAAGGTCTCCGGTCCGGCGTTCCCCGCAGAAATGCATCAAATTGCATCAAAATGCACCAGGAAAAATTCTTCAGGCCCGGCAACAACCTTTCAACACTCTGGTCTCCAATGGTGACAAACCCGGACAAAACCATGACATCCGGCGGAAAAACGAGGACATTTGACGGACATTTCGGGGATGGAATCCCCCGGCCCCACGCTCAGATGTCCTGAAATGTCCTCTTTTGTCCGGTTTTGGGAAATCCGGCATCCATCCCATCCCCCCGGTCGGCCTTGTGCTCTTCCCGTCGGTTTGTTCTGCCCCCATCGGCAAGCCGTTGGCTTTCCTGGCCCATCCGCTATAATCCGGCCCACGTTAATGCCAATACCCGGCCTGAGCCGGACGGCGGGAGGTGACTGGAATGGACGTGCAGGGCGGAGTATTCATCGTGACCGGATCGGCGACCGGCCTGGGAGCTACGGTCGCCCAGAGGCTGGCGGCGAAGGGTGGGCGGGTGGTCATCAACTACACTCGGAGCTTGGCCGAAGCGGAAGTCACCGCCGCTGCTTGCCGGGAAGTGGGGTCGGAAGCGGTTCTATGCCAGGCCGACGTGTCGGTGGACGAAGACTGCCGGCGTATGGCGTCCGAAGCCCTCGCCCGTTGGGGCCGGATTGACGGCCTGGTCAACAACGCGGCCCAGTCCAAGATCGTTCCCCATGCGGACTTGGAGGGACTGTCGGCTGAGGACTTCAACCGTATCTTTGCGGTTAACGTTGTTGGCGCCTTCCAGATGGTGCGGGCGGTGGCCCCGGCCATGAAGGACCAGGGAATGGGCGCGGTGGTCAACGTCTCCTCGGGTTCCGCCTTCACCGGAACAGGCAGTTCCATTGCCTACGCAGCTTCCAAGGCGGCGTTGAACGTAATGACCCGTTCCCTGGCCCGGGCGCTGGCCCCGGAGATAAGGGTCAACGCCGTCTGCCCGGGCGTCATGCAGACCCGGTGGTGGCGGGAAGGGCTGGGCGAGGAGAACTACAACGCCTTCATTGACCGCTACGCCCAGTCGGCCCCGCTCAAGAAGGCAGGGACCACCGAGGCCGTGGCTGATCCCGTGCTCTGGCTGCTGGAGGGAGCGGAACACGTTACAGGCGAGACGATCCTTGTGGATGCGGGAAGCCACCTGGGACCCGCCCCGCAGCGGTAGGTTCCGACTCAGGTGTGGCGCTCAACGTCCCTGCCCTCTGAAACGGGCAGGTGATCGGGAACTGACCCACGGGATTAGTCCCTGGCCTCTACTGATGCCGGCGGGCGCGGGATGCCTTTCTACCTGAGGAGGATCGCCGGTCCGTGGAGGCACCCCGGCTTCCGGTGGTACTGGTGCGGATCCTCAATCCATGCCGTTTCCCAGGGGATGCAGTTCCTCGTGCTGGCGTGGCTGGTATTAGAGGTTACAGGTTCCAAGACCCAACTGGGTGTGGTCCTTTTCTTCTACGGGGTCCCCAACGTGGGCCTTCTGGTGGTCGGGGGGGTGATCGCCGACCGGTTCGAACGGAAGCGCCTCCTGATGGCCATCCAGACCACGGTCGGCGGCTTGATTTTGGCCCTGGCTGTCCTATACGACGCGGGCCTGGTCCAGATCTGGCACATCTACGCAGCAGGCGCGGCGTTGGGGGTCCTTCAGGCACTGAACCAACCCGCCCGGGTGACGCTGTTGTCCGACCTGGTGGAGGACAGCGCCCTGCTGGATGCCATAGCCAGTTTCAACCTGGCGGTGCACTTGGGAAGGATCGGCGGTCCTCCGGTGATGGGATTGGTGATCGACACCTTCGGCATAGCCGCCTCTCTTTACCTCAATGCGTCTCTTTACGTCCTGAGCATCCTCTGCCTATCCCGGCTCCGGCCCATGAAGCGAGCCACACCGCGGGGTCGGGACCCGCTGCTTCGCAATCTGGTAGAAGGGTTTGTCGAGATCAGGAAGGCGCCGTTGCTGTTCACGGTCATAGTGCTGGCCTGTTCCTTCGGCGGGTTTGGCATGTCCCACCTCCAGGTTATTCCGGCCTTTGCCAGGGACCAACTGGGAAGCGGGGCATCGGAGGCGGGCCTTCTGCTGCTGGCTTCCGGTCTCGGCTCGGTCATCGGCAACCTGTCCCTCAGCTTCATGGGACGGGACTGGCTGTACCGGTGGTTACTGGGCTGCCTGGTGTTGTTCTGCCTGACTCTGACCATGTTCGCATGGATGCCGTGGTACTGGGGCGCTTGGGGGATGTTCCTGATCGTCGGCGGGTTAAGCCTGGGCACGGTGTGGCCTCTGGCGACCACCATCCTGCAGATAAGCACTCCGGCAGAAGTCCGTGGAAGGGTAATGGGCGTGCTTCATTTCACGCCGGGCTTCCACTACCTGGGAGCTTTGCCTCTGGCAGCCGCCGCGGGATGGGCAGGCTGGCCGACGGCAATCAGCATCGCAGCCGGGGCCTGTCTGCTGGTCACCCTTTGGTTCGGCCTGGGAACGAGGTCCGGCCGACGCCTCGCCGCAACGACCCTGGGCCAACCGGAGCCAGCCAAGACCGGGGAGGGATGACGAACGAGAAGAAGCCGGAAGGGGAAACTCCCGGCGTTACTACATCTTGCGGGACAGGACGTCCACGAGGGAGGACAGCGCATTCTGGCAGGTCGCCTCGTCTTCCCACCCCCGGAAGTCAAGCACGGCTCCATTCCGCAGCGTGTCGCAGAGATGGTCCTGTCTCTGGTAGAACAGATCGTCGGCAGCCACCGTGAGCATCACCTGCCCCCCTTCAGGGCGTTGTACCCCGGTAAGGCGGGCGAAATACTGGCTGGCATCAGAGCTTTCCAGGGACTGGGCGGTGCAAAGCAGGATTAGCCGGTCGTAGTAGGGAGTGTGCTCGAGGAGCACGCCGCCGGTGTGGACGGCCAGTTCATCGTCGGCCTCGATGGACCAACTGGGTATCTGGGCCGCCCGAAGGCCTGATACCAACCGGGAAGCCAGCTCCTTGTCCTGTTCCGAGCCAACTACCAACACTGTTGGGTAGGTGCGGGTTACTCCCCGCATGGCATCTTGGACGGCCAGCAGTGGGGCGGCCACTCCCGCGTTTTGCAGGAACGCGGCGGGGATCATTCCGGAGGAGCGGGCGATGGTATCCAGGGCTATGGTGCTCGGCCCATAGTGGCGTGTCCAGTCAAGGCCGATGACCTGGCTGAGGTCGCAGTTGACGAACTTGGTCAGTCCCATCCGGGCGTTCATCAGGATGGAACTTTCCAGGCCGGTGGCGGTGAAGTAGGCGCCCCGCAGGTCGGCGCCGGTCAGGTCGCACATGGTCAAGGTGGCAGCGTGGAGGTGGGCGCCCCTGAGATTAACCCCGTTTAGGTTGGCCCAGGAGAGGTCGGCCGAGTCCAGGTTGGCGTTGGACAGGTTGGCGTCCTGCAGGTTCGCGTACTGCAGGTTCGCGTGGGAGAGGTCGGCCCCGGAAAGCGTGGCGACACGCAGCGTGCTGTTGGACAGGTCACTGCGGATGAGGGAACACCCGGTCAGGTTGGCGCGGGTGAGGTCGGCCCGGGAAAGATTGGACCGGGATACATAGGCCGACTGAAGGTTGGTCCCGACCAGCTCGGCGCCCCGCATGTTACAGCGGGTGAGGTCGGCGCCGCTGAGATCGTCGTGGGCCAAGTCGGCCCGAGGCAGGCGGACCCCGGTCAGGTACCCGCCGGAGAGGTCCAGCTTGGCCCGCCCGTGAATCCACTCCTTCTCGAAGGTCTCGCCAGCGGCCCGGTCGCCCAGGCTGTGGGTACGAAGCCCGTAGACTATCAGCTCGGTGTTGGGAATGAAGAAGTTCTGTTCCCGCCAGCGGGATATGGCGTTGGGGCCGGACTTGGCTACGGCGACATGTTCAGGATCTGCCAAATTGCCTCCCGTTATACCGGGTCCCTCTGCAGAGCCGATTACGTTGATTCCCTATATCACACTGCGGCGGCGGGATGTCAAGGGACGGCCGGCTACAGGCCAGGGTTCCGTTTCGGGAAACCAACCCTATCACCCCCATCCTAACCTTCCCCCGTCAAGGGGGAAGGGACTTTCGCCCACCAGGCAGAGCAAGGGTGGAATAGCTGCAGGGCTCAATAGTCAAGAATGGGATGTATGGGTGCAAAGAATAGCACCAATTTGTGGGTGTCTTTCCCACGCGGCAGGCCTGGCCCGGCTGGGACCAGAATCGCCGCCCCGCAGCGGCCGCCCCGATGGTTTAAGACTCCTCGCCCTCGGCCAACTGGAACAGGATCCCGTGGGAACTCTCGGTGGAAATGTTCAAAGTCTTGTAGCCGAAGGGACTGTTGCTGGGAGCGTCGCCTCGCAACTGGTTGCCTTTGTCCTTCAGGTCATTGAACACATCGTCGATTCCATCGACACCCCAGGCGACGTGGGCGACCCCGGGGCCGTTTTCCTTCAACTGCCGGGCGATGCCCGAGTCCTCGGTGGTGGGCTCGAAAAAGTCCATGATGGTCTCGCCGATATGGTAGAGAAGGAACTTGCGGTCAGCGTGTTCGCCGGTTTTCTCCGGCTCCAGCCCGAAGCTGTTCTTGAGGTATTCCGCCATCTGGTCGCAGCTCTCGACCACATAGGTAACGTGGTGCACTTTGGTGAACATGCCTGGCCTCCCGTTCTTCAGGTTTACCGGAAGTCTAACACCTGGTGGACCATTCCGCCGGAAAGTCTCCGCATTTTCCAGCATCCGGGGTTGAATCCCATAATACGCCGCGAGGTTTTGAGCCACAATCCTTTGCCCAATATTCCCTTGCCTCCGAATTCTGTTTACATTCTGGTCATCCCGCGGGACTCACCGCGGCGGCGGTGGTAGTGCCTTCCTGCTTGTCCGGCATCCACCGCCGGGGTATCATCCTTTCCAGCGTGGGGGCTTCCGTGACTACCCGGAGGAAAACCCCATGAACAAGCACGAAAGGGGCAGCAGATGCCGCGCCGAAGCTTCTGGGCCTGGGGAATGGAGTCCGACGAACCGACGGAGGCGCAACGGCAGGAGCTGGCCGCCAGCCTATCCCGCAAATACGCCGTCGCCGTTGATGTCCCGCCGGTCCCTTCCAGCAGCGACCTCGAACTGAGGAAACCCCGGATAGCCGTTCCGGGTTCGCTGGCGGAAATCTGCTCCACCGATACCCACGACCGGGCGGTCCACACCTACGGACGCAACTTTCGCGACCGCATCCGCGCGTTCAACCTCCAGTTTCCCAACCCTCCCGACGTGGTGGCCTACCCCCGGGATGATGGAGACGTGGTTTCCCTGCTGGACTGGTGCTCCTCGGAAGGTTATTGCGCCATCCCCTTCGGAGGCGGCAGTTCGGTGGTTGGAGGCGTGGAGCCGCCGGACGGGTACGACGGTATCGTATCCATCGACCTGTCCCGGTTGGACCGGGTCCTGGAGATCGACGACGTGTCCCGGGCCGCACGAATCCAGGCCGGGGTGTATGGTCCCGCACTGGAGGAGCAGCTGCGGCCCCACGGCTTCACCCTGCGCCACTTTCCCCAGAGCTTTGAGTTTTCCACCCTGGGCGGATGGATCGCCACCCGGTCCGGCGGCCATTACGCCACCAACCAGACACACATCGACGATTTTGTCGAGTCGGTCCGCATGATAACCCCCCAGGGCGTCTGGGAGTCCCGCCGCCTTCCCGGCAGCGGCGCGGGGCCCAGTCCCGACCGGATGGTCCTAGGCAGCGAGGGCACCCTGGGCATCATCACCGAAGCCTGGATGCGCATCCAGGCCCGCCCCCGGTTCCGGGCCTCGGCCGCGGTGCGGTTCCCGTCCTTTACCGCCGGGGGAGAGGCCGTCCGCCAAATAGTCCAGACCAAGCTCTGGCCGGCCAACTGCCGCCTGCTGGACCCGGGGGAGGCACAGGACGCCCTGGGATATGATGGGACCCGGGCAATCCTGGTGCTGGGGTTCGAGTCCGCCGAGCTTCCCCAGGGGGAGCAGATGCGGCAGGTGATCGAGATCGCCCGCGACTGCGGCGGCTCGGTGGGAGAGGACCAAATCCGCATCATTGACGGCAGCGGCGAGGAAGCCCGCCGCCCCGAGGCCGTCGGAGCGTGGCGCAACGCCTTCATCGGCGCTCCCTACCAGCGGAACATCTCCATGGGCATGGGCGTGGTGGCCGAGACCCTTGAGACCTCTATAACCTGGGATAGGTGGCCGGCGATGGATGAGGCAGTCCGGGGGGCCCTGCAGGACGCCCTGGACCGGGTCTGCGGCGGCGGGCGGGTTACCTGCCGTTTCACCCATGTGTATCCCGACGGGCCGGCGCCCTACTTCACCTTCGAGGCGATGGGGCGGCCGGGCGCCGAGCTGGAGATGCACGAGGAGATCAAGCGGGCCGCCTCGGACGCGGTGATGGCCGCGGGCGGGACTATCACCCACCATCACGCCGTGGGAAGGGTCCACCGTCCCTGGTATGACCAGCAGCGGCCCGATCCCTTCGCCGCCGGGCTGAGGGCCGCCAAGTCCGCCGTCGACCCCAACTGGGTGCTGAACCCGGGGATATTGATTGACCAGTAGCGACAGGGCTATCGCATGAGTGCCAGTTTGGTCAAATTTCCAGTGAACGGTCGGCTTCGTTTGAATGTAAGCACGCCTAGTCCGACTGTCTGACGGAGGTATTCTTTGGCTCAGAGTCACAACCCGTTTACAGACCCGAACGCGGAATGGATGGCTGTTGCCATGCGAACCGATGGCGATGTTTACTGTGGTGAAGATTGGTTGACATATTTGGGAAGGGTTCAGGGTAGCGAATTAAAGATTCGAGCCGCTCTTGGCAATCCTTACGATTTGTCGGATTGCTGGCTTGAGCACGGTTGGTTTCTTCAGATTCCTTGGGACGGTGACAAATATGCGTCAATAGGCCGGAGCAACGGTCTATCCTTGACACTGGTAGGGGGATTGTGGACTGTAGCCCCCAATCCCCCTACCACAGAATGAACCATCCGCCATAAGCAAACGGAACCGAACGGTCAATACAATTGGAGGGAACAGATGACGGGGGTCTGGATTCCCGCCCCCGCCTGCGCGGGGGCAGGCTCTGCGCGGGAATGACGGGAGGAGAGGTGAAAGGGTCGAGCCAGACTTCGTGCGATAGCCCTGGACTGGTTCAGAGGTTGGCTAACGTTCTTTATGGAGGGAGGCCTGATGCCAATATCCAAGGAGACCATGCGGGCGATTATCCGCGATTACCAGGGGATCGAACTTTCCGACGATGAGTTGGACCTGGTGCGCCCGGAGGTGGACAGCTATATCGAGGCAATGGCCGGGCTCTCCGGCTTGAATCTATCCGACGTGATGTCCAGCCGCCTGCTACGCGCGGCCGAAGGAGAAGACCCCGATGCCGAATGACGCCCTGCTGGACCTGACCATCAGCGAATTGGCTCCCCGAATCGAGTCCGGGGAGGTTTCTCCGGTCGAACTGACCGAGGCCGCCCTGGCCCGGGCGGAACGGCTCCAACCCAAGCTGAACTCATGGATTACCCTGCTGCCGGAACGGGCGCTGGAGCGTGCCCGGGCCGCGGAGGCGGACATCCTGCGGGGAGGCTATCGCGGCCCGCTCCACGGCATACCCATCGGCATCAAGGACAACATCGCGACTGCCGGAATCCGCACCACCGTCGGCTCCCTGGTGCTGTCGGACAACGTTCCCGACGAGGACGCGCGGGTGGTGACCCTTTGCGAAGAGGCCGGGGCCATCATGCTGGGGAAGGAGAACCTGGAAGAATTCGCGGCCGGGGCCACCTCCAACAACCCCCACTACGGTGCCGTTCATAATCCCTGGGGCCTGGACCACATCCCGGGCGGCTCCAGCGGCGGAGGCGGGGCCAACGTGGCGGCCGGCGTGACCTTCGCTTCCCTGGGCACCGACCTGGGAGGGTCGGTCCGGTTGCCCGCTACATTCTGCGGCGTGGTCGGACTGAAACAGACCTTCGGCCGGGTCAGCCAGCGGGGACTGCTGGTCACCAGCTTCAACGGGGACCACATCGGGCCCATGACCCGCTCGGTCCGGGACAGCGCTCTGGTGCTGCAGGCTCTGGCCGGGTACGACCCTCTCGACCCCAGCACCGTCCCGGTCGAGGTCCCCGATTACCTGGAAGGGTTGGACAGCGATTTGTCGGGACTCACCGCTGGAGTGCCGTCCAATTACTTCTTCGACGAGGTTGACGGCGAGGTGGAGACCGCCGTCCGCAATGCGATTGCCGCCCTGCAGGAGCTGGGCGTCGACGTGCGGGAGGTGAGCCTGCCGTCCATGGAATACGTGGGCGCGCTGCGGGCCGCGTCGCTGGCCGACGGCATCGTCACCCACGAGCCCATGCTGAGGAGCGACCGGGAGAAGTACGGCCCCAACGTCATCTATCGGACGCTGGCGGGGCAGTTTGTCCTGGGCAGCGACTACTCCAAGGCCATGAAGGTGCAGCGGCTCATCAAGGAGGAGTACGCCCGGGTTCTGCAGGGTGTGGACTTCTTGGTGACTCCCACCGCGCCGGTGCCCGCGCCCCGCATTGATGAAGTGGACATTGACGTGAACGGGGAGACCCACAGGGTCCGTGGGCCCGGCTCCGGGTTCATCTCCCGCAACACCAGCCCGATGAACGGCAACGGGCTGCCGGCCATCTCCGTTCCCTGCGGCTTCAGCGGGGGCGGGCTGCCCATCGGCGTGCAGTTTGTCGGACGGTCCTTCGAGGAGGGACTGTTGTTCCGGGTGGCTGCGGGGTACGAGGACGTCTCCCCGACCAAGGGGATTCGCCCGGATGTGTAAAGGGCCGGACTCGATGGAATAAATCCGTCAGGAGGGGTTATGGCGACGTTGAATGTGGCCCCCGGCGTGGAGTTGCACTATTGGGACGACGATTTTACCGATCCCTGGCGGGAGCCGCCGGCCATTCTCCTCCAGCATGGTTTCTCCCGCAGCGGCAGGTTCTGGTACAACTGGGTGCCGCTGCTGTCCCGGGAGTTCCGGGTGCTCCGCCCGGACCTGCGGGGAATGGGGGAGTCCTCCATCGCCGAGGACGCCTACGAAGCGTCGCTGGACATATTCATGGCCGACCTCAACGCCATCCTGGATTCCAACGGGATTGACCGGGTGGTGTACGTGGGGGAGTCCTTCGGCGGGATCCTGGGACTGAGCTACGCCCGCTCGTCCCCCGACCGGGTGACCGCCCTGTGCCTCTGCAACACGCCCTGCCGACTGCCCCGCCGGGGCCGCACCGATCCGGAAGGAGACTGGGATACCGCCATGCAGCAGAGCATCGGGAACTGGTCCACGGCGACGATAGACAACCGCCTTGACACCCGGTTCGCCCCGGAGGGCATGAAGGACTGGTACATTTCCGAGATGGACCGCACGCCGTCCAGCATCGGCCGCAAGCTGCAGGCCTACCTGGATACGCTGGACTTCCGGCCCCATCTGAAGGAAGTTACTACCCCTACGCTGCTTCTGACCGGCGAGGAGTCTCCGACCTCCACTCTGGAGCAGCAGCAGTTCATGGCGGACCAGCTGCCCAACTCCCGCCTGGTGGTGTATCCGGGCCTGGGCCACGGCATCAATGCCATCTACCCGGAGTGGTGCGTGGCCCAGCTTCGGGAGTTTCTGGGCGCGTGGGCGGAAGCGTGATCCGGCGTGTTTGGGGAATGGGATGACCGGTGTGCCAACTCCCAATATGGAGTAAGGAGGGTGTGCGACAATTGGGTTTTCACCCCCATCCTAACCCCCGCCTTCGCGGGGGCAGGCTCTTCCCCCGTCAAGGGGGAAGGGACTTTTGAGATAGTTTGTAAGGAGGAAACACCATGCCTCACTATGCGTACATAGCTATCCAGGAAGACGACAAGATTGCGACCTTTACCGTCAACCCGGAGGACGGTTCCCTGTCCCATGTCCGCGACCTGGAAGTTTCCGGCGGGCCCTTCACCATGGCCGTCAGCCCGGATGGGAATCACCTGTACGTTGGCTGCCGGGAGGACCCCCAGCTAATCAGCTATGACATAGACCAGTCCAGCGGTGGGCTTTCCCGCACCGGAATGATCCCGCTGGGGTTCAATCCAACTTTCATCGGCACCGACCGGAAGGGGAAGTTCGTTCTCTCCGCCTACTACCAGGGCGCCCACATCGGCGTCCATCCCATCGGCGGCGACGGTTCCGTCGGCGGGGAGCCAGTGGTCTGGATGGAGACGGCTACCGGGGCCCACGCCATGCAGACCGATCCCACCAACACCTATGCCTTCGTGCCTCACATCGCCGGCAACGGCCCCAACCGCATCTACCAGTTCCGGTTCGATGAGAACACCGGACAGGTGCAGCCCAACGATCCGGCGCAGGTTGAGCCGGACGGGTTCCACGGGCCCCGCCACTTCTGCTTCCACCCTTCTCTGGACGTGCTGTACTTCTCCAACGAGCAGGGAAGCAGCGTCGGCGCGTACCGCCTGGACACGGCTCGCGGCACCCTTTCGCAGTTTCAGACCGCTCCGACCATACCCGCTGATTTCACCGAGCGGAACACCTGCTCCCAGATCAAGATCGACGGGTCGGGGCGGTTCCTGTATGCTCCCAACCGGGGCCATGAGAGCATCGCCTGCTTCACGGTCGATACCGCGTCCGGCGAACTCTCGGACAACGGGATTGTTCCTGCAGAACCCACTCCCAACGCCACCGCCTTTGGGCCGGGCGACCGGTTCCTCTACTGCGCTGGGCAGGGCACCGGGAACCTGGCTACCTTCAGCGTCGATCCCGACTCGGGAGCCCTGGACCGGGTGGCCACCATGCACCTGGGGAACCGCCCGGCCTGGATTTCCATTGTCGAATTGGCAGGGTAATCTGGGGACAGATAGCCTGGGCAACCTCTGAATAAGTCATCGGTGCAGTAGCGACGGTCTTAATTCAGGAATGAAACGCCCGAGTTCGAGGTATAAGGAGTATGACGTCACCCCCATCCTAGCCTTCCCCCGTCAAGGGGGAAGGGACCTGTACGGAGCTTGAAAGAAACGGAGCGCGTCCATGCCGGAAATAGAGAACAAGCTCAACGAGATGGGCTACCGACTCACCGAATCCCGCCGGTCCGTCGTGGGCAATTTTGTTCCGGCGGTGCGGACTGGGAACTTGGTCTATCTTTCCGGCACCGGCCCGGGCCTCCCGGAAGGCGGTTTTCTCCATGTGGGGAAGCTGGGCGCAGACCTGACTATCGAGCAGGGATATGAATGCGCCCGGCTGACCATGCTCAACCTTCTCTCCAATCTGAAGGGGGAGATCGGCGACCTGGACAGGCTGAAGCGGGTCGTCAAGCTCCTCTGCATGATAAACGCCGCTCCCGACTTCGAGCACACGCCCCGGGTGGCCAACGGCGCGTCGGACCTGCTGGTCAGCCTCTACGGGGAACGGGGCGAGCACGCCCGCTCCGCCGTGGGCATGAGCACCCTTCCCGGCGGGATGCCGGTGGAGATAGAAATGATCGTGGAAGTCGAGGACTGACCAACCTATGACCGGAACCAACCAACAACCAGGGAATCCTGCGGGCCCGGGCCGGAGGATTCCCGAGGATGGCGAAGTGGGGGCGATTTCACCGGACTATGCCCATATCCAGGCCGCGGTCGCGCGGGATGGAGTCTGGGAGGGCTCCGAGCTGGACGGCCGGCTCCGCCACTTTGCTGCCATCTCCGCCCAGTGTGTCGGCGGTTTCGACCCGTGCCTGCAGGACCACATCCGCGCCGGCATGGAGCATGGGATAACCGCCCAGCAGGTGAAGGGCATATTCATCCAGCTCCTGTTCTACGCCGGCATCCCGGCCACCGTTCACGGACTGCTCCAGTCCCAGCAGGTCATTAACGAACGGGAGGAGTGGAAGGCGGCGGATGTCCCGCTGGAACACGATTGGCTGGACACCCTGCAGGAGAAGCTGGAGCGGGCCGGGCGACTCCGCACCAGCCTTTGGGGAGAAGATGCGGACCGGGAAATAGAGGAGTCCTTCGCCCAGCGTCTCACCCCGGAGGCCTCCGACATCGTGGACGGCTACAACTTTGGCGAGGTGTGGACCCGTTCCGACCTGGAGCCCAGGGAACGGGTGGTCTGCGTCCTCTCCGCTCTCATGTCCCGCGGCCATTGGAAAGAGCTGCGCCGATACATCCGCTACGCCTTGAACATGGGGTTCTCCCAGAGGGAAATCTGCGAGGTCCTCGCCCAGGCCGGCTGGTACCGGGGGTGGGCCCACGTTGAGGACGCCCTGGAAGAGGCCCGGGCCGTGTTCGACGGCGCGCAGTCCTGATCCCCCAACCCCCTATTCGCGAGGTGTCCTGTTGACGACCGTCGCCGAACTGCAGGAAAAATCCGCCAGGCTGCGGGCTTTCTTCGACCAGCACCTGCCCTACGCCCGTCCCACGCCGGTCCTGGCCGACTTCGTGCGGGTGCAGCATGAACTGATGTGGGGCGGAGTCTGGCTGGTTGACGGACTGGACCTGAAGCTGCGGAGCTTCGCCACCATCACTGCCCAGTGCTGCAACGGCTACGACTTCGGCGTGGAGCACCAGGTCCGGACCGGGTTGACCGTGGGGATCACTCCCCAGCAGATCAAGGGCATCTTCATCGAGCTTATGTTCTACGCGGGGGTGCCAGCCACGGTTTTCGGCCTCCGCGTAGCCCAGGAAGTCATCGACGAGCGAGAGGAATGGCGCTCCGAGGATGTCCCTCTTGACGGTGAATGGCTCGATTCCGTCGAAGAAAGCCTGAAGCGGGGCCGGATGAACCTCGAGGAAAAGGCGGGGAAGGCCGCAGCCCGGGAAATCGAAGATTCCCTGGCCAGGCAGCTTGTCCCGCGCCCCGCCGGAGCCGTGGATGCCTGGCATTATGGGCAGGTCTGGGGCCGAACCGACCTCGGCCCCCGGGAGCGAATGGTCTGCATCCTGGTTGCGTTGATGTGCCGGCAGCACTGGAAACAGCTCCGCCGCCACGTGGGATATGCCCTGGACGCCGGGCTCGATCCCAAGGAAATCTGCGAGGTCTTCGCCCAGGCCGGGTGGTACCGGGGCTGGCCCTGCGTGGAGGATGCGCTGGAGCAGGCCGGGGCCGTGTTCCGGGAACGGGGCCTCTGACCGCCGGATGTCATCCCAGTTGGACCACTACGCCTCCAGGAGGACCGCCCATGACCACCGCTGACGAGCTGGCCCGCAAGGCCCGCAACTTACACGCCTTCATCGACCAGTACGTCCCCGCCGCCCGGTTGACCGGCGCCCTGCCCGATGTCAGCAAGGACTACGTGAAGCTGCAGGAGGAGGTAATGTGGGGCGGCGTCTGGCAGGTCCCGGGGCTGGACGTCACCCTCCGCAGCATCGCCACCATTGCCGCCCAGTGCTGCAATGGCTGGGGATTCGGGCTCCAGCACCAGATTCGCGTGGGGCTGTCCCTGGGAATGTCCCCGCAGAAGGTCAAGGGCATCTTCCTGCAGCTCATCTTCTACGCCGGCATCCCAGCCACCGTCTTCGCCCTCTCCCAGGCCCAGCGCACTATCAACGAGCAGAAAATATGGCAGGAGGAGGACGCCGAACCTCTCCAGGCGGACTGGCTGGAATCGGTGGAAGCCAAGCTGGAGCGGGGCCGCCGAATCCGGGGGAGCAACTGGGGCGGCGACGCGGAGGCGGCCCTGGAAAACCGCCTATCCCATGAACTTGCCCCGGAGACCGCCGCGCTGGTGGACGCCTACAACTTCGGGGAGGTCTGGGCACGGGGCGATTTGACTCCTACGGAAAGAACGGTCTGCATCCTGGTGGCCCTGATGTGCCGGGGCCACTGGAAACAGCTGCGGGAGCACATCGGTTACGCCCTGGACCTGGGGATGAGCCGCCGGGAAATCTGCGAGGTCTTCTCCCAAGCCGGCTGGTACCGGGGCTGGCCCTGCGTAGAGGAAGCGTTGGAGCAGGCCGACGGGGTCTTCACGGAGCGGGGTATGACGTCACCCCCATCCTAGCCTTCCCCCGTCAAGGGGGAAGGGGCTTGTTCAGGGGTAGGCCATCACCCCCATCTTAACCCCCGCCCCCGCGGGGGTGACGTTCCTTCGCGGGCAGGCTCTTCCCCCGTTAAGGGGGCAGGGATTTTTGAGAGAGTTACTTAGTCACCGCTCCACTCGAATCCCAGGTTGGCGTAGCGCATGTGGATCGCGCCGAAGGGCTGGGCCAGGGGGCCGTTGATTGCCAGGACGGCGATGGTGTGCTTGTCCCCCGGCTGGGCCTCGCCGCTTACCATGACCCGCTGAGGCGTGTTGAACCCCTGGATCGCTCCCCGGTCCCGGTTCCATTCCCCGTCGATCCAGATTTCCGCGTAGTCGTCCACGCAGGTCTCGAACTGCACCCGCATCCCACGGGTGGTAAGGCCATCCAGGGTTTCAGGGACGGTGATGGTGGTCCGGTACCACATGAAGCTGAAGCCTTCGGAAATCCGGTCGGGAAGGTTCTTCACCACGTCCCAACCGGAATCGTCGTAGTCCGCCAGACGGGCCGGGCTGCCCTCAGTCCGGGCCACCAATCCCTCGTTGTCCTCGCCGGGGACGTATCCCTCGGCGTAACGCCACGTGGCGCCCACCGCAGCCTGGCCTTGCGGCTCGCCGATGTTCACCGTGATTCTGCCCATTTTCCTTCTCCTTCCAAGAGGGTGTGTGACAATTGAGTTTTCACCCCCATCCTAACCTTCCCCATTGACGGGGGAAGGGGCTGTTGAGATAGTTTCTAAACGGTAGGGGGTCCGGCCGGAACGTTATACGGGAGGCCGCAGTTCGTGCCAGCCGGCCTGCTGCTGGTAGGTGTAGGCGGCCTGAATCACCCCCGGCTCGTCGAAGGGCTTCCCGGCGATCTGCATTCCGATGGGCAATCCGCTCTCGGTAAACCCGCATGGAATAGAAATTGCCGGAAGGCCCGTGACGTTGAAGGGGGCGGTGAAGCTCTTCCCCCGCACCGTCGACGCCGGATCGTATCCCTCGAAGGCCGGCGCCGGCTGGGTCATCGTCGGCGTTACCAGGAAGTCCACCGTCTTCATCACCTCCGCGAACTCCCGCCGCGCCCAGGTCCGCACCCGTTGCGCCTGCAGGTAGTCCGACGCGTTCAGCATCCCCCCGACCCGGAACCGGCTGCGCACGATCTCCCCGAACTCCTGGGGGCGGGTCTTCAGGTTGGGCTCGTGGTAGGCGAAAGCCTCGCTGACCATGATCACCGAGTTGGCCGCCCGCACGTAGTCCAGGCTGGGCAGGGTCACGTCCTCGACCTCGGCGCCCAGCCCGGCCAGCGCCTCCACGGCCTGCTCCACCTTGGCCACCACCTCTTGGCTTACCCCGGGATCGTCGTCGAAGAAGTAGTGCCTGGGGAGACCGATCCTGACGCCCCGGATGTCCTCCCGCAGCGACCGGGAGTAGTCCGGCACCGGCGCCTTGCTGGAGGTGGGGTCCCTGGGGTCATGCCCGGCGATGGCCTGGAGCATGTACGCCGTGTCCTCCACGGTCCGGGTCATAGGTCCGGCGTGGTCCTGGGACCAGCTCAGGGTGACGACGCCGAAGCGGCTGACGCGTCCGTAGGTGGGTTTCAGTCCCACGATTCCGCACAGCGATGCCGGGCCGCGGATAGACCCTCCCGTGCAGGAACCGAGGGCGCCCATCGCCTGTCCCGAAGCCACCGCCGAACCGGACCCGCTGCTGGAGCCGCCGGTGATGTGGGCGAGGTTCCACGGATTGCAGGCCGGTTCAAAAGGCGTCGTCCAGTCCGGGCCTCCCAGCGCGAATTCGTGCATCGCCAGCTTGCCCAGCAGGATGCCTCCCGCGTTTTTCAGCCCGGCGGTGGTGTGGGCGTCCTCGGCGGGGACCCGGTCAATGTCCACCTGGGAGCCGGAAGTCGTGCGGATGCCGGCGGTATCGTAGAGGTCTTTCAGGGCGAAGGGTATGCCGTGCATCGGACCCCGGTACGCCCCCCGCAGGACCTCGGCCTCCGCGTTGCGCGCGTCGGCCAGAGCTTCATCCGCCAGCAGCAGGATGAAGGAATGAAGGCGGTCATCGGTGGCCTCGATGCGGTCCAGGCAGGCCCGGGTCAGTTCTACCGGGGACAGTTCCCCTTTCCTGATCAGTTCCCCGGCTTGCCGGATGCTGAGGTAATGCAGTTGATTGTCAGAAACGGACATAACGTTCTCCTGTTTTCGGACAGATTCTGCCGGGCCGGGTCAGCCTTCCCCGGTTATCCCTGCGGCCAGTCCGGGTGGAACTCGACGACCATCTCTTCCGCCCCGAGGCTGAGGGTGTGCAGTTGCCGGGCGTAGGCCGCGTACATCTCGTAAATCGGTTTGAGGTCATCCAGTTCTTCCTGGCTCATGCCCAACCCGGCCCGGTCGGCCATCAACTTGAACTCTTCCATTGAAGTCTCGCCCGCTTCAGGCATTGCCTAACCTCCGGTTAACGCATAGTCGGCGTTGATTCTGTTTTTCGCGAGGATTTGCGCGATTATACAACCCACCGGCCCATAAGGGCGTCCCGGTTTTCTCGGATGCGCCTATAATGGCCGAAGACGTGGAAATTGCCTGACCGGGAGGCCGCCTAATGACCAGGTACTTGTACATTTCGCTGCAGCAGGACGACCGCATCGACCAGTATTCCGTGGACCCGGAAACCGGAGCATTGAACAAACAGTCGGAGACCGCCCTGGCCGGGATGCCCGCGCCCCTGGCTGCCGACCCATCCCGCCGCTTCCTCTTCGCTGGACGGCGCAAAGCCGGGGAGTTCGGGCTCTCGGCCTTTACCATTGAACAAGGGACCGGGCGGCTCGCTCCGGTCAATCACGTACCACTGGAGGGAGACCCGACCCACATATCGGTTGACCGCTCGGGCAGCTACCTGCTGTCTGCCTACTACTACCAGGCCCGGGTCGGAGTCCATGCCTTTGGCTCCGACGGCACGCTGGATGCGAGTCCCATCGAGTGGCGGGAGACGGGCATCGGAGCCCATTACATCCAGACCGACCCGACCAACTCCTACGCTTTCACTCCCCACATTGCCGAGGGTTCCCGCTCCGGCGCGAACGCCATTTTCCAGTTCCGGTTCGATGAGTCCACCGGAAAACTGACTCCGAACACTCCCGACCGATGCATCCCCAACGCCCCGGAGGGGCCCCGGCACTTCTGCTTCCACCCAACGCTCGACGTTCTCTACACCTCCAATGAGCAGGGGTGCGGCGTCACCGCCTACCGTTTGGACCAGGACAAGGGCACCCTCGCGCCCTTCCACACGGTATCGACCCTGCCGGAAGGATTCGACGGGATCAATTCCTGCTCCCAGATCCAGGTCACCCCGTCCGGGAGATTTCTCTACGCTCCCAACCGGGGCCACAACAGCATCGCCGGATTCGCCCTCGACCCATCGGATGGAACGCTGACCCAGCTGGGCCAGACGCCCACCGAGCCCATTCCCCGGGCATTCAGCCTTGATCCCTCGGGCTCGTATCTCTATGCCTCGGGACTGGAATCAGGGCGTCTGGCCTGCTACCGGGTCAACCCGGACAGCGGTGCTCTCGAACCCCAGGAGGTTTACGACGTGGGCAATGGTCCCATGTGGGTGTTGATTATCGACCTGTAAGGGGTGCGGGACGATTGAGCTTTCACCCCCATCCTAACCCCCGCCTACGCGGGGGCAGGCCCTTCCCCCGTCAAGGGGGAAGGGCCTTTGGAGATAGGTACCAAGTGTCAAGAGCGCCAGTGGGGAGGCAGGGCTGCCTCGGCGAGCCCCATTTCCCGGGCCAGCCACTCCTCGGCGAACACGCCGTCCTTGAAACCGGAAAACTGGGACTTATAGACCTGTGTTTGCCCTGGTATGGCCCCGGTGAGCGGCTCCAGCGTCGCCGCGTCCAGCGGGGTACCGTCCGCGCCTGAAACTACCAGGGTGCGGGCAGACACCCGGGGAGCGAAACACCGCAGGTCGAAATGGGCCAGCGTTTCCCGGACCTGTGCTTCCCGGTCGGGATGCAGCCGCAGGTAATCGTTTATCTCTTCCAGCGGGTACGCAGACGACTGCGCGGCGGTGTCCACCGTGCGGAACAAGATTGTTGGTGTGCTGACCAGGTGGGTTACGGTTTGGCCAAGGGCCGCAGTGATAAGGGGCAGATCCGTGCCCACGGCGGCGATGCGGCTGCCATCCACCTCGGGCCGGCTGCCCAGGTACTCGAGCCCCCGCAGGCAGTCGGCGCCTATTCCCCGGTAGATATATGAGGCCGGATTGTCTATCCCGTCCGTCAGCATCCCCGGGAAGGATGCCGAGTAGGGTTCATCCGCCCTCCGCTGGCCCCGGGCGCAGATGGAGAAGGTCACGTAGTCCCGCCGCTGGCCGTTGGACGTGCCCTGGGGCACCAGGTCCACCACGCTGCCGTAGCGGGGGAGGTAATACCTGGCGGGAAATGGCCCCGACCCCCTGGGAATGCTCAGGTAGCCAAAGATCCGGTAGGGTCCGATGGATGTCAGACGGATGCCGTAGGCGGTGGCGAAGTCCGTGCTACGCAACGGGATTTCCTCGATCTCGGGTGCGGCCGGAATTCGCTCCAGTTCATCAAGGACTGACTGCCAGTAGGCATCGAATCCCTGGGGTTTTTCATCCGTCATGGTCAAGTCCCTATGAGGGTGTGTGGGAATCGAGTCTCACCCCCATCCTAGCCTTCCCCCGTCAAGGGGGAAGGGACTCTTGAGATAGTTCCTAAGGTGCGAGATGTTCGGCTAGGAAGGCGTCGATGATGGCGTCGTGCTCGTGCTGGTTGGCGTCGTGGCCGTGCCCGTCGTAGGGGTACAGCCTCTTGTTGGCGCTGCCGATGGCGTTGAACATGGCGTATCCCGTCTCCGGCGGGCAAGTGCTGTCCTGTAGTCCCACGCTGACGACGATGGGGCAGCGGATGCGGGGCGCCAGGCTGATGCCGTCAAAGTAGGCCAGGGTTTCCTCGACCTGCGGGCGGCTGTCCGGGTGCATGCGCAGGTAGTCGGCGATTTCCTGGTACGGGTAGGAGTCGGTCAGGCCAATGGCGTCGATGAACCCGCAAAGGTAGGGCGCCCCGGCCGCGGCCACCCTGACAACCTCGGGCCGGAGGGCCGCAGTCGTGACGGTAAGTCCGCCGCCCTGACTGTGGCCGGTGACGCCGATCCTGCTCCCGTCCACCTCGCCCCGGCTCAGCAGGAAGTCCAGACCCCGGCAGGCATCCATGTAGAAGCCCCGGTAGGAGTAGGTGTTGCGGTCTACGATGCCGTAGGTGAGCAGCCCGGGGTAGCCGGGGTTGAACTGGCGGTTGCTCCTGAGCTTTCCCCTTGGAGCGACACTGAACGCGGCGTAACCCCTCCTGGCCCAGTTCTTCGGGACCGGCGGCTCCATCTGGTAGCCGGGGACTTGGAGCAGCCCCGGCAGGCCGGTCCGGCCCCTGGGAACGGCGTACCACCCCGCGATTCGGACCCGGTCCAGGCTGGTGAAGAAGACCTCGTAGACTTCGATGTCCTCCGTAGACCTCAGGGGGTCCAGAAGCGCCTCCGCGTCCAGGGGGATTCGGGCCGTCTCCGACAGCACGTTCTCCCAAAAATCATCCAGATCGGGAGGCGCGGCGACCTGGGAAACGAATTGTTCCGGTGTGGTTCTGACCATGGGTTGACCCGTCCGCATAGATTGGGGGTTAGTTTAAGGCCGCGGGCGGGACCAATCAAGCGGCCGCTAAGTTTCCAAGGGACCTCCGAACAAGTCGCCAGCGCAGTAACGACGGTCTTGATTCAGGAATGAAACGCCCGGCTTTAGGCAAGGGGGTATGCCGTCACCCCCATCCTAGCCTTCCCCCATCAAGGGGGAAGGGACTTGTTCATAGGTTCCTTAAGGGTTGCCTTGTTTCATCTTGATCAAGGTGAAGGACTTGTGACTTGTCGGGTGGAAAACACGACATAGTCTCAAAAACGCCTTTACTTGACATTAGGGTGTGGGTGCGTTCAGAATAATTGCATACATGGTTTTGAGGAGGCACCCAATGACAACCCACAGCGGAGACCATTGCCACCAGCATGAGGGCGAACACTGCCACGAGCACGACGGCCAGCACTGCCATGAGCATGGGGCCGGTCACTGCCACGTTCACGGCGACGCCGCCTGCGCGGCCATCGGCGGGGCCGAGCAGTTGGACGAACACGGGGCGGAGCACTGCCACACCCACGGGGGGGAACACTGCGCCGCCGAAGCCGATCCCCACCACGCGGCTCACGCTGCCTAGCGGAGCATTGACACGGGTTGCTCATTAACATCAACATCCGACAAAAGGCCAATGGTATAATGCGGCGGCGCCCCGTCCCAGATGGGGAGCCGCTCTCATTGTTTGGGTAAGGGTGCCGTTGTGACAACTCAACATGGCCACGACCACGAGGGGCATGATCACGGGGAGCACGGCCACGAGGCCCACGCTCACGAGGGGCACGACCACGGGGAGCACGGCCACGAGGCCCATGCTCATGAGGGGCACGACCACGGGGAGCACGGCCATGAGGCCCATGCTCATGAGGGGCACGACCACGGGGAGCACGGCCATGAGGCCCACGCTCATGAGGGGCACGACCACGGGGAACACGGCCACGAGGCCCACGGTCATGAGGGGCATGACCACGGGGAGCACGGCCATGAGGCCCACGGCCACGGCCATCATGGTCATGACCACCACGACCATGCCCACGACCTGCGGGGAGCCAGCAAGCGCAGCCTGATTATCGCGCTGGCCCTCATCGGCACCTTCATGTTCGTCGAGGTGGTGGGGGGCATCCTCTCCGGCAGCCTGGCCCTCCTGGCTGACGCGGCCCACATGCTCACCGACGCCGCGGCCATCGTGCTGGCCCTGTTCGCCATGTGGCTTTCCAACCGTCCCGCCTCCGCCGGCTCAACCTTCGGATTTCACCGGACGGAAGTCCTGGCGGCGCTGGTCAACACCCTGAGCCTGTGGCTGATTGCCGGCTGGATATTCTTCGAGGCCTACCACAGATTCTCCGAGCCGCCGGAAGTGGAAGGGCCCCTGCTGTTCACCGTGGGCATCATCGGACTGCTGGTGAACATCGCTGCGGCCTGGGTGCTGCACCGGGCGGCCGGGGAGAGCCTGAATGTGGAAGGCGCATTCCAGCACGTGATGGCCGACCTGTTCGGCTCGGTCGGCGTCATTCTGTCCGGGGCCCTCATCGTCTTCGGGCCACGCTTCCTGCCGGACTTCAACTGGGTCATCGTCGACCCCATCCTCAGCGTCCTGATCGCCTTGCTCATCCTCAAGGTGTCCTGGGGACTGTTCATGGGCGTGTTCAAGGTACTGCTGGAAGGCACGCCGGACAACGTGGACATCTTCGATCTCTGCAGCGAGATGGAGGAGGTGCCGGGCGTCACGCTGGTCCATGACGTCCATGCGTGGACCATCACCTCGGGCTACAACGCCTTCACCGCCCATGTCCTCATCGACCCGACCTACAGCGGCGGCGAGGACGAGCTGCTGCTCAGGCTGCGGGCCATCGCCAAGCGGTTCGGCCTCACGCATCTGACCCTGCAACTGGAGCGTTCCGCCTCGGATTGCGACCAGGAAAACCACCACGTGGAGCACCTGTTCGCGGTCACCGCTGACGACTGACGGCCGAGACAGCCCCAGCCCGGCGTTTGCCATCCAGCCCGCCGGCCTCGTCGTACCCCGCCGCGCCAGGAATGCCTGCCCGGAGGACAGCAGCGGGCCGGTCCTGTTTGCCCGCTTTCCGGTGCTGGGGGGTTATAATCTCCGGCGGGGCACAGGTATGACGCGGCCCCCGAAATGGAGGAGTGAGTCATGAAGTACGACTACATCGTGGTCGGCGGCGGCTCCGCCGGATGCACCATTGCCAGCCGGCTGTCGGAAGACCCGGACCGGTCGGTGCTGCTGCTGGAAGCCGGGCCGGACTACCCGGATTTCGAGCGGCTGCCCGACGACCTGAAGCTGGGGAATAACGTCTGGCTTTCCGCCTATGGCCCCCACAACTGGGGATACACTGCCCAGCTGACCCCAGAGCAGCCCGAGCTGGTCATCCCCCGGGGCAGGGCTACCGGTGGCTCCAGCGCGGTCAACGGACAGGTCCTCTTCCGGGGCATACCCGAGGACTACGACCGCTGGGCCGAGTGGGGCAACGACGAGTGGGGGTTTACCCAGGTGCTGCCCTACTTCAACAGGCTGGAGACGGACCTGGACTTTGGCGGCGACGATTTCCACGGCACCACCGGGCCGGTGCCGGTGCGCCGCTCGCCCCGCAGCGAGTGGATGTCCCATGCCCTGGCTTTCGAGCAGGCCTGCGTGGCCGAGGGGTTTCCCATCAGCGAGGACCAGAACCACCCGGAGTCCACCGGCGTCTCGCCCCGGGCCCGGAACACCATCGACGGCGTGCGGATGAGCATGGCCATCAACTACCTGGACATCGCCCGCCACCGCCTCAACCTGACTGTCCGGGGGAACGTGACCGCCCGCCGCATCCTGTTCCAAGGCGAGCGGGCCACAGGAGTGGAAGCGGAAAGCGGCGGCGAGGTGTTCACCGTCGAAGGCGGGGAGATCATCGTCAGCAGCGGGGCAATCGCCTCGCCTCAGTTGCTTATGCTCTCCGGCATCGGCCCGGCGGAGCACCTCCGCGGCCTGGGAATCGAGGTAGTCCAGGACCTGCCCGGGGTGGGTCAAAACCTGCGCGACCATCCCTCGGCTGCCGTCATCTACTACGCCACCGGGGAGCGGCCCGACGTCCAGGCCCCGGTCATCCAGGTGGGCTTGCGATACACCGTGGAAGGATCGGACCTGCGCAACGACATGCAGCTGAGTCCCATGCTGATGACCAGCGAACATCGTCCGGCCCAGGTGGTGGTGGACGAGGACGTGAACTACATCGGGATGAGCGCCAGCCTGCAGCTGGCCCTGGGGCAGGGAGAGCTGACCCTTCAGTCCACCGATCCCCACGTGCAGCCCCGTCTGGACTACAACTACTACCAGGAAGAGGAGGACCTGCGCCGGATGCGGGAGGCCATTCGCCTCGGTGTCCGCATCGCCGAGCATTCTTCATTCTCGGACATCCTGCTGGAGCGGCTGATGCCGACCGACGAGGAGCTGGAATCAGACGAACTGCTGGATGACTGGCTGCGGCACAACTCGGGCACGTCCCACCACGTCTCCGGCACCTGCAAGATGGGCCCCGACTCGGACCCCATGGCTGTGGTGGACCAGTACCTGAAGGTAAGGGGAGTGCAGGGCCTCCGGGTCGCCGACGCCTCGGTGATGCCGGACTGCATCCGGGCCAACACCAACGCCACCACGATAATGATTGGGGAGAAACTCGCGGATTTCATCAAGGAAGGGCGCTGATGCCCATTTCCCTGACTGGGGGAGGAGAGGGTCGCTTCGACAGGAGCGGCCCTCTTATTTTCGGCGGGGTTGGAAGGACCCTTCGCCGGGCCTGGTCAGTCCCGGTGGAGGAGAATGTCCCGTGCCCGTTCCTTGGCGGCGTCAAGGTCCGCAACGAAGTTTTCCTTGGTGAGCCGGTCCCACTCCCCATGGTTGTTCATCGATTTTTCCACTTCCCCAGACAGGCCGCAGACAATAACCTCATGCGGCAGCCGGCGGGTGGCGAGGCCGACTAGTTCGCTGATGATTATGGCCGCCGAATCATCCACGTGCAGGGTTTCCGAAAGGTCGAAAATCACCACCTGGTGCCCCCGGATGTCGGTGCGCAGGACCCGGCTCACCTCCCGCGCCGACTCGACGGTGACCTCTTCCGGGAATTTCACCATCCCCGCCCGCGCGGCAAATTCGTCGGCGTCGGGGGCCAACTCGGACTCGTTCAGAATGACGCTGTCCAGAAGGGGGGTTGAGATGATGATCTCTCTTGGTTCCATTCCTGACCTTTCCCGGCAACCGGACAGCAGGGCGGTTGCCAGCCCGCCTGGGCCTACCCCGCGAATCTATCAATGGCGACAGAGTATGTCTTTATAGCATATCAAAAAGCAAGGCCGGCGGTATTCGGGGGCGGGCCACGTCCCGCCTGCTCTCCGGCTGCAGCCGTCCCCGGCGCTGGGCAGGAAACCCCGGCGATGTTATAAATACGTGATGCTGCCGGAACGTCCGTTTCCGGGCCGCTGCCATGTTCGCCGACGGAGGGACCCATGCCCCAAGTAATGACCGGAAAACAGGCCCTGCTGGAGATGCTCAAAGCCGAGGGGGTCAGGTGCATATTCGGCAACCCCGGAACCAGCGAAGGGCCGATCATCGACCTGCTGGGGGACTACCCCGAGTTCCGCTACTACCTGGCCCTCCAGGAAAGCATCGCGGTCGGAATGGGCGAGTCCTACGCCCGCGCCACCGGAGCCGCCTCCTTCGTCAGTCTCCACGTGGACAGCGGGCTGGCCAACGGCATCTGCCTGATGCTGGACGCCCTGAACACCGGCACCCCGATGGTCGTCACCTCCGCCAACTACGACGTCAGGAAAATCTCCGAGAACAAGACCGACCTGGCGGACCTGGTCCGGCCGGTCACCAAATGGGCGGTTGAACTCACCTACCCGGACCAGATTCCCCAGGCTATCCGCCGCGCCTTCAACGAAGCCAACAGCCATCCTCGCGGGCCGGTGTACGTTGGGTTCACCTCCAACGCACTGGAAGGCACAGCGCCAATGGACATAATCCCTTCCCGGCCCAGCTACGACGCCGTCCGTCCCAGCATGGAGGGCATCGAGAAGGCCGCCGAGTTACTCCTGGAAGCCAGCCGTCCCATGATGATGCTCGGCGACCGGGCCTCCGACGACGGCGCCAACGACTTGGCCGTAGAACTGGCGGAGCTGCTGGGGCTGCCGGTCTACCAGCACAGAGGGGCCGAGGCCGCCTTCCCGACCCGCCATCCCCAGTTCATGGGGAACCACTCGCTCAGAGTGGCCCGGGACCGGGCCGTCCTGCAGGATTTGGACCTGGTGCTGGCGGTGGGGTTGGACGCCATCGAGGAGCTCTTCTACTGGGGCGATCCGGTGCTGAAGCCGGAAACGAAGCTGGTACACATTGACCCCATCCCGGGCCGGGCCGGCAAGACGGAGCCAACGGACGTGGGGATTGTCGGTCACTGCGCCCTGGCCCTTTCCGATTTGATCGCGGCGGTCAGGGAGCGGCTGTCCCCGGGCGACCGGGACGAAATCGACCGCCGCCGCCGGGCCGTCGCCGAGGAGAAAAAAGCGAACCGGGAAGCCTTTGAGGCTGCCGCAGCGGAAAAGTGGGACCACACTCCCATGACGCCGGCCCGGATGATGTATGAACTGGCGGAAGCGGTCCCGGACAACGCCATCGTCGTCGACGACACCATCAGCAACAGGGGGGCCATGCGGCATTATTTCCAGGCGGACCAGCGGGGCGACCTGCGCGGGGTCCGCGGGCAGGCCATCGGCGGCGGCATCGGGGCGACGATAGGTACGCAGGTCGCCAACCCCGACCGGCCGGTCTTTGGAATCATCGGCGACGGCAGCGCCATGATGACTGTTCAGGGCCTTTGGACCGCCGCCAACGACAACATTCCCTGCGTTTTCTGCATCTGCAACAACGGGATGTACCGGGTGCTGAAGGTCAACTTCAACATCTACCAGAAGGACGTGCTGGAGCTGCCGGAGACCTCCGGCGGAAAGCTGCTCTACTCCGACTTCGGCACTCCCTTCGACATGGCTTCCATCGCCAACAGCATGGGAGTCCACGGGGAGCGCATCGCCCACCCGGAGGAAATCAGGCCGGCGGTGGACCGGGCCGTCGCATCCGGCAAGCCGGCGCTCCTGGACATTGTGATTGACGGGTCGCTGTGACGGTAACCGCCCGGGCTGCTGCCGGGGAGGAGCCATGACGACTCCGGGCCCCGTCCCTGCCACACCCACCATTACGGAGACTGGCGTTGCCAACCGGTCGCTGTCGGAGATTCTCCCCCCTTATTCGGTCATCCTGCACAACGACGACCACAACGGGATGGACTACGTGGTGGCCGCCCTGGTCAAGAGCGTGCCGTCCCTAAAGGTTCCCGATGCCATCCACATCATGCTGGAAGCCCACAACGAGGGACGGGCCGTCGTGATAACCTGTCCCCTGGAACCCGCCGAGCTGTACCGGGACCGTCTCCGCAGCTTCGGCCTCGGCGCAACTATCGAAAGGGCTTGACCCACCGAAAAGGCCTGACGCTACGTTTCCCGAAAATTCAATCCCGGAGGACTTATGAAGACCAACACCACCAAGGCCAAGCTAGCCGACGGACAGGTCGTATTCGGCGCCATCATCACCCGGTACGCGCCGGACATGGTCGAGATATTCGGCGCCCTGGGCTACGACTTCGTGATGATTGACTGCGAGCACGGTCCGGCCGACCTGGACCAGGTGGAGCACATGGTCCGCGCCGCCGAGTCCTTCGGCATAACTCCCATCGCTCGCATCCCCAACCACCACGAGTCCACCATCCTCCGCTACCTGGACCGGGGCCTGCAGGGAGTCATCGTCCCCCACGTCAACACCGGGGAGGAAGCGGCTGCCGTCACCCGGGCCTCCCGCTACCACCCCGACGGGTACCGGGGGATGGGTGGAGGCCGGGCCCAGGACTACGGCATCGGCGTCAACCGGGACGAGGCCCTGGCCTGGGTCAACGCCAACGTCCTGGTCATTCCCATGGTGGAAGACATCGAGGCCGTGGGCAACCTGGACGACATCCTGGCCGTCCCCGGGGCCGACGTGCTCCACGTTGCCGCCAGCGACCTGGGGCAGAGCCTGGGCAATCCGGGCGTCGGCGAGGTCCGCAAGGTGATGAGCGAGGTCATCCCCCGCATACGGGCCGGTGGGAAAAACTGCGGCGTCGGCGGCAACAATCCGGCCGATACCGCCGGCGTGGCCGAGTTCGTCAGGCTGGGGGCCAACTTCGTTACCGTGTCCGGGTGGGGCCTCCTCCGTATCGGGGGCGAGGACTTCTTGCGCAAGGTGAAGGAGCAGCTGTGACCGGGCTTCCCAGTTAGATTCTGCTGCTCGGTTGATGATAAAGTAACCCCGCTCCGGCTTACCCTTGATGGGCCGAGTCGGCCGCGAAAAGAGGAGGACTACTGATGAATATTGACGTCGCCACCGGCATAGCCCGCATCCTGAAACAGGAAGGCGTGGAGTGGGTCTCCACATTCCCGGTCTGCCGGGTCAACAACGCCCTGGGAAGGGAGGGCGTACCAATGGTTATGATGCGGGACGACCGCTACGCGGTGGCCGTCGCCGACGCCTACTCCCGCATCACCGCCGGACAGCGCATCGGCGTCTGCACCTTCCAGGGCGGAGTCAACGCCGCTGGGATGCAGTACGCCTACGCCGGAATGGCCCAGGCATTCGAGGACGGCTCCCCGGTCCTGTGCATCACCGATGGGGTGCCCGCAGGAGGTTCCGGCAACAGCCAGTTCGACGTCTTCTCCAGCATGAAGACCGTCTCCAAGTGGTTCGGGTACATTGACCGCCCCGAGCGCGTCCCCGAGTTCATGCGCCGCGCCTTCACCATGCTCCGCAGCGGCAGTCCTGGGCCGGTGATTCTCGCCGTTCCCTATCCGACCGGGGAGTACGACGACGAGGCCGATCCCTACGTTCCGGTCAAGGGCTGGAAGGCCGCCCCCGATCCCGCCGACGTCTCCCTGGCGGTGGATTTCCTGCTCCAGGCGGAAAAACCCCTGCTGTATGCCGGAGAAGGCGTCATCTACGCCGGTGCTTCCGCAGAACTCAGGGCCCTTGCTGAGGCCGCCAACATCCCGGTGGTGACCACTCTCAAGGGAATGGGGGCCTTTCCCGGAAACCACCCCCTGTCGGTGGGGGTGCGCGGCGACCAGGTGACCAACTACCTGGTGAACAGCGACCTCATCCTGGCCGTCGGCACCAGCCTTTCCCCGGGTCGTTTCAGCCACGCCATCCCCAATGCGGCATCCAAGAAGATCATCCACTGCACCGTCAACGAGCTTCATGTCAACAAGGTCTATCCCACAGCCCAGGCCGTCATCGGCGACGCCAGGTACACCCTGCAGGCCCTCGCGGACGAGGTGTCCAGCCGGGCCGTCGGCCCGAAACGCTCCGCCGAGGACGCGGCCCTGGAAGTCAAGGACGAACGGGACGCGGCCATGGCCCAGTACCGGGATGCGATGGCATCCGATGACCGGCCCATCAATCCTTACCGGGTCTACGCCGGGTTGATGGAAACCCTGGACCCGATGAACTCGGTAGTCACCCACGAGTCGGGCAACACCCGGGACCAGCTCAGCACCGTCTACGAGACTGCTGTGCCCCGGGGTTTCCTGGGCTGGGGCAACGTTTCCACCCTGGGTTTCGGCTGGGCCGGCGGAGTGGCCGCGCGCCTGGACAACCCGGACCGTCCGGCGGTGGTGGTCACCGGGGAAGCCGGTCTCGGATACATGCTGGGCAACCTGGAGGTCGCCCTACGCAACAAGCTGGGAATCACCGTCGCCCACATCAGCAACGGCGGTTTCGCCGGCTACGGTCCCGGTTTCTGGGGCCCAGGACACGATCCCTTCACCCACGCCGTTCTAGGACCGGATGAAGTGGACATGTCCCGCGTCATCGGGGAACTGGGATTCCACACCGAGCGGGTTTCCGAACCCTCCGAGGTCGTCCCCGCCCTGAACCGGGCCCTGGCCGCCAACGAGAACAATCAGCCCGCGTACATCGAGTTTCTCTGCAGCCAGTATCCCATCTACGGCGGCTGGGTCGGGCCCCACGCGTGATGCGGAGGGCAACTGCTGGCGGACAAACCTGGTGGGGATCGTCTCCAGGGAGGTGCAATAATGGCTAGTATCACCGTGCGCAATCTGGATGAAGTACTGAAGCAGCGCCTGCGCGTCCGGGCAGCCGAGAACGGCAGGTCTATGGAGCAGGAAGTACGAGAAATCCTAAAGGAGGCCCTGGAAACAGGGGAAACCAAGCCAACGCCGCCCATGACCGGGAAGGAGTGGTATGACTCCATTCGCGCCTTGGTAGAACCCCTTGGCGGCGTCGAACTCGAGATACCGCCCCGTACTCCCATGCGGCCGCCTCCTACCTTCGACTGAGCACGCGTGTATGGTAATTCTTGACACCAACGTCGTTTCCGAAATGATGCGCCTTACACCAGATGCCGTTGTGTCTCAGTGGGTATCCGGGCAGGATCCGATCGATTTGTACACAACCACCATAAGCGAAGCTGAGATGCGGTACGGGGCAGAGATCTTGCCGCCCGGACGCCGCCGCCAGACGTTGATGGAAGTTATCGAGAATATTCTACGGAGCAAATTTACTGATAGAGTTCTCCCGTTCGACCGCAGCGCCGCCCAATCTTACGCTATGGTTGCCGCTGCTCGACGCGCAGCCGGGCGTCCGATTGACCATGCCGACTGCCAGATCGCGGCCATCGCCTTTTCAACCGGAGCGGCGGTCGCAACCAGGGACATCGGAGGATTCCAGGATTGCGGTGTAGAAATAATCAACCCCTGGGCCGCACAATGAAAACCGCCGGCATAGATCGCTGAGTTCGTCTGTAGCCTTGACACCGGACCCGCTAACATAAACGCCAACCTTCACCCTCGACATCTAAGGAGTTTCCCATGACCACCGTTGGCTCAGGCGTCTTTACGTATGAATACATCCAGGACTGGCCCAAGCTTCCGCCCGGGGAGGCCCTGGGAGTAGTCAGCACTGTAGCAACCGATTCCCAGGACCGGGTATACGCCTTCCAGCGGCAGGACCCGCCGGTGATGGTGTTTGACCGGGGCGGCAACTACCTCAACCGCTGGGGCATCGGAGCCATCTCCGACCCCCACGGGATGACCATCGTCGACGACGTCGTCTACGTGACTGACCGTTCCGACCATGTCGCGGTCAAGTTCACCCTGGACGGCAAGCCTCTGCAGGTCATCGGAGAGCGGGGCGTCCACTCGGACACCGGCTGCGAAAGCCCCGGAGACCTGTGCCCCCGGGCCGCCGGTCCCTTCAACTACTGCACCGAGATGGCGCCCCATCCCTCCGGGGACATCTACGTCTCCGACGGATACCGGAACGCCCGCGTCCACCGCTTCAGCGCCTCCGGCGACTTGATCCAGTCCTGGGGAGAGCCGGGCAAGACGGACCCCGGGCAGTTCCACCTGCCCCACAGCCTGCTGATTGATCCCGAGGGGAAGGTCTACGTCTGCGACCGGGCCAACCGGAGGGTGCAGATTTTCTCCCCGGACGGCGAGTTCATAACGATGTGGACCGGGATGGGCGGGCCGGACAACTTGGTGCGGGACAGCGACGGCATTTTCTATATTGCCGAGCAGGCCGACGAGTCCGGCCACTCCCATTGCAGTATCTGGGACGGCGACGGAAACGTGCTAGAACGCTGGCCCATCCGCCACGCCCACGGCCTCTGGGTGGACTCCCACGGCGACATCTATCTCGGCTTGACCATCGAGCAGAGCGTGGACAAGTACGTCCGGCAGCGGTAGCCGCCCCGCCGGACTCCAACCAACCGGATAGAGGAACAGAGCAATGGCAGCCATCGAAGTAACCGGCCCCCTGGCCCGGTACATGGCCGGAGTGCATCAGCAGGAACTACCCCCGGAGGTGCGGGAAGCAGCCCGCCACCGCATCCTGGACAGCCTGGGTGCCGTCGTCTCCGGCGGGCGGCTCAAGGCCGGGGAAATGGCTATCAAGTACACCCGGATGCAGGGCGGCGCCCCGGAATCCTCGGTGCTGACCACCGACATCAGGACCTCGGCGGTCAACGCGGCCCTGGCCAATGGAATGTTCGGCCATGCCGATGAGACCGACGATTTCGAGCCGGTAACCAAGTCCCACCCGGGATGCTCCGTTATCCCAGCGGCCCTGGCCCTGGCCGAGCGGGAAAACAGTTCCGGCCTCGACTTCCTGCGGGCCGTGGTTCTCGGATACGACCTCTGCTGCCGTTTCCTGTTGGCCCTGGGACCGGACCTGGTCCGGGGCGGGCACCGCAGCGCGGAAGGCACCAGTTCCACAATGGGCAGCGCCGCGGCGGCGGCCGCCCTGGCTGGCCTGGATGAAACCGGGATGGGCTATATCCTGTCTTACGCTGCCCAGCAGGTGTCAGGCATCTGGAGCTGGCCCCGGGATGCCGAGCACGTCGAGAAGGCTTTCGACTTTTCCGGGATGGGCGCCCGCAACGGCGTCACCGCCGCCCTGATGGTGCAGGCCGGATTCTCCGGCGTGGCCGACGTCTTCGAGGGCCGGGACAATGTTTTAGACGCCCTTTCCCCCTCGCCGGACCCGGGGCAGATGATCGCCGGGCTGGGCAGCCGCTTCTGCGTCACCGAGACCGCCATCAAGCCCTACCCGGTGGGATACCCCATACAGGCCGCCCTAGACGCCTTCTTCGTCCTTCACAAGGCTCACGGGTTGACCGTGGGCAACGTCGAGCGGATCGTCGTCCGCCTTCCCACCGACGGCGCCGGTATCGTCAACAACCGGGCCATGCCCGACGTGAACTGCCAGCACATGGTAGCCATGGCGCTGGTGGATGGAGAGGTCACCTTCGAGGGCACCCACTCCTACCAGCGCATGTCCGACCCAGCGGTGCTGGCGGTCAAGCAAAATGTAGAACTGGTACCGGACGAGTCCCTCATGGACCCGGACGCCCCCCGGGGTGCCCGGGTGGAGATAACCCTGAAGGATGGCCGGGTCGCGGAGCACCACGTTCCCCACGCCTATGGCACGATGCAGAATCCTATGGACACGGAGACGGTCAACGCCAAGACCCGCGCCCTCCTGGTTCCGGTCCTTGGAGAGGCGCGCTCCGAAGCCATCATCGCCACGGTGAACGACCTGGAGAACCTGCCCAGCGTCCGCGACCTCATCCCGTCACTGACCCTGGACCCGTCCGAAATGAACAGCCTGGTGTTCACCCACTGAGGCGGGTCCCGCGACTACCCGCCGGATTAGGGAACGTCCTAACAAGTCATCAGTGCAGTAGCGACGGTCTTAATTCAGGAATGAAACGCCCGAATTAGGGCGCATGGGTATGCCGTCACCCCCATCCTAACCTTCCCCTTGACGGGGGAAGGGACTTGTTCATAGGCTCATTAGTTTTCCGGGAGGACCGAGTTCACGAACCACCGCTCGGTCTTGGCGATCCACTGGGCCGGGTCGGGGTCCAGCGCGGCCCGCTCCGGGGAGCCGTAGTAGGCGGCCTGCTTCTCGTCCCAGTCCTCGTCGCCGTCGTAGGTCACTTCCCACACGAACTCATTCCGTTCCGGGATGGTTCCCGCTCGCTCAATTCGGTATCCGTGTTCCAGGTGGAGAGGGTACACGCCCTCCAGCCACCCCTTCACGAAGTCGTCCAGGTGCCCCTTGTTGATGGTGTAGATGCGTAGCTGCCGGATCATTTCTTCTCCCTGTTTTTGTCTTCCTGTTTTTGATGCTCCACCAACCGGATGATTCCGCTCCGTTCTAAGGGTCGCGCCCTCCGTCGCCAAGTTAGGTAACTTGTCTAATGCTCCTTGGGCGCTCCGTGCCCCCTTCGCCTTTCTCTTGTCCCTAACCGTCACCACAGCAGGTCCGGCCCCATCGGCTCGATGAGGTGGCTCCCCTTGTTCCGCACCGCGTTCACATCCTGGGAAACGGGATAGGCCCGCATCAATGACGGATCGTAAGGCTGGAGCATCTCCAGCAGGTTCTCCGGGTCCTGTTCCAACGGGTTCATCCACGCCGCGTAGAGGTCCGGTGGCAGGATGACCGGCATCCGGTCGTGGACCTGGCTGCAAAGCTCATTGGGTGAGGTGGTGACAATCGAACAGGACAGGACCTCTTCCCCGCTGGGCTGCGCCCGTTCCCAGATGCCCGCGAAGGCGAAGGGTTCTCCGTCCCGCGACGTGAACCGGACCGGCCACCGGCTCCGGTTGGGTCCCTTCCGCCACTCGTAGAACCCGCTGGCCGGAATTAGGCACCGCTGGTTCTTGAATGGGCCGGTGTAGGCCCGCCGCTGCAATAACTGATCGTCCCGGGCATTGATCAGCGTGTATTTGCTGCTGAGCTCCTTGCTCCACTGCGGCACCAGTCCCCAGCGCATGAACCGGGGGTAGTTGGCCTGGCCGTCCGAGATCACGGTCAGCACCCGGTCCGTGGGAGCGATGTTGTAGTCCGGCACCCGCTCCTCGTACTCTGCCACGCCGCTCAGGTCGATATCAAAGTCGAGTTCCAGTTTGAGTTGGTCCAGGTCAAATCTTCCGCACATCGTTGCCCTCGGGATAAGACGCCCGCCGGGACCGACGGCCGGCAGTTCCTAAACCGCCACCGGGTCAATCCTGACGGTCCGACCGGTCCGCGCGGATTGCACCATCGCCAACGTGACCTCCACCACCCGAAGCCCGTCCTCTCCGGTTGCTCCCGGCTCCCGGTCATCCTCGATGGCCCGCTGGAAATCCTGTATCTCCGCCACGAAATTCCCTAGGTACTCGCCGGGGTAGTCGCTGGACTCGTTGACCGTCTCGCTCACTATCTCCACGCTGCCCTGGCGCGCTTCCCAGAGAGTGCCCCGGCTGCTGATGCGCCCGTTGCTGCCGTAGATGGTGAAGTCATTCCTGGAGTCGGGAAGCACCCGCCCGCAGCAGACCGTACCGATGGCCCCTCCTTCAAAACGCAGCGACATCGCCGCCAGTTGCTCCAGCGGCTGGGACTCAGTCTGGCCGTCGGTGATTGCCGCGACCTCGGTGACCTCCCGGCCCAGCAGGAAGCGGAGCAGGTCCACCGCATGGACCCCGGTGCCCATCATCGTCGAGGCATTGCCGATAAGCTCCGGCTGGTCCCACCACTGGCGGAGACCCGTCCTGGGCGGGGGCGGCCCCTGCCCCCGGACGCCAAAGCCCCACTGCCCTTGGGTGAGGGTAACCTTTCCCAGCCCGCCGTTGTGGATTACCTCCCTGGCCCGGACATGCCCCGGGTGCTGCCTCAGATGAAATCCCACTCCCAGCTTCACGCCCGCTCCCCGGCAGGCCCGCACCATCGCGACCGCGTCGGCCAAGGTGGTCGCCATCGGCTTCTCCGATAGGACATGCTTTCCGGCGGCGGCGGCCCGCTGGGCCTGGACCGAGTGCAGGGCATTGGGAGAACAGATGAACACTGCGTCCACCCGGGAATCGTTCAGGAGAGCGTCCAGGTCGTCGCAGGCGACGTCCGCTCCATGCTTCCCGGCAAAATCCTCCGCCCGTCCCTGGTCCCGGCTGTAAACCGCGACCAGGTTGTTGTCCGCCGCCGCGGCGATGGCCGGGGCGATTTTCAGGTCGGGGTGATTTCCGGTGCTGACGATTCCCCAGCCGAGGGCCAAAAGTCCACCTCCGGGAGTGCGGCTGATGCCTGATTGCGGCGCCGGGACTAAAATATGAGAATCGCCAGGGCGTGTCAAACCTGACGCGGAACCGCTGCGTTACGATTTGCCGACGTGGGAAGCGGGCCGATGCACGATTGTTGCTTGACAACACCTTCATCTGGGATTAGAGTAGCCGCCAGCGTATCCCACCTTAAAAACCTGCTACACACTCAAGGTACCGCAAAGGTTCAAACGGGAAAGGCGGTGAAAGTCCGCCGCGGTTGCGCCACTGTGAACGCTGCCCCTCCAGGTTTACCTGTGGAGGGAAGCGTAAGTCAGGACACCGGCCTGGGTGATTGGGGCTCTGCTCTGCGCCATACAGATGGGGGTTCCCGGGACTGGTTTCGCCGCCTTCCCGAGTAACTGAAATCACGGCTTCCCCCGACGCGCAGAGTCGGGGGTTTTTCATTTGGGGACGACTGGCATCGGACAGCAGACCGGCAATGACCACCAACAGCGACATAGCAATGACCATCATCGGCGTTGGGCCGGGCGACCCGCAGATGCTTACCCTGCGGGCACAACAGGCCATCCGCAACGCCGACCTGGTGGTCGGGTTCCGGACCGTCCTCAACGTGGTGGAGCAGTGGGCCGGCGACGCCGAGCTGTGCCCCATGAGCTACCGGGACCAGGAGCAGGTGCTGGACTACGCCCAGGAGCAGGTGAAGGCTGGCAAGACCTGCGTGGTCTGTGCCTGGGGAGACCTGAACGTCTCAGCCCGGGAGTTGATCGAGCGGGTCCAGCGCCGGGCCGGGAAAATCGAGCTTATCCCGGGGATAAGCTCCATCCAGTTTGCCGCCGCCCGCACCGGAATATACATGGAGGAGTCCATCTTCGTGACCCTCCACAAACGGGCCGACACGGCTGGCGATTTGGACGAGTTGCGGCATCACCTGAACGAGGGGCTCCGCAACATCATCCTTTTGCCCAGACCCTTCGATCTGATGCCTCCCCTGATAGCGTCCAACCTGGTCGAGGCCGGAGTTCCTGGAGACCGGCCGGTTATCGTCTACCAGCGTCTTACCTTCGACGATGAACAGGCCTGGCAAGGCTCCCTGGACCAATGCGCCCGGCTGTCGGATGAGTTCAGCGATCTGTCTATCATGGTATTTCCCCGGCCTTCCCAAGAACTGGACTAGCAGAAAAACAGCGAGGAACGCGGCAGCTTGACCACTCCCACCCGAACCGGACAACAGAGCATCGTCTTCGTCACCACCGCGGATACGGATATCCTCACCGCGGAGCGTTCGGTGGCGGACCTTGACCTGTCCGACTTCCCCACCATCGCGGCCTTTAACCCGGTCGCCCTGGTGGATGAAGAGTCCCGGGAGAACCTGCTCAAAGCGGTGGACGATGCCGGCGTGGTGGTGCTCCGCCTTCTCGGCGGAAAGCGATCCATGCCCGAGGTCTACGACGACCTGGTTTCCCGCTGCCATTCCCGCGGTGTCCCTCTCATCGCCTGCCCTGGCCATCAGGAATGGGACGAGGACCTGGTCACCGCCTGCACCGTTTCTGTGGCCGAGCTGGAGGCCACCTTCTCTTACCTGATGCGGGGCGGCGTCGCCAACTTCCAGAACCTGTTCCTGTTCCTCAGCGACACCTACCTGGGCAGCGAGTACGGCCACGAGGCCCCGGAACCGGTGCCCTGGGAAGGGGTCTACCACCCCGACGTTGACCGGGGATTGGACGTTGACGCCTACATATCCCAGCGGTTCCGGCTTGGTCTGCCATCCGTCGGCGTCCTCTTCTACCGCGCCCACTGGATGAGCGGCAACCTCCAGTTCATTGATGAGCTTATCCGCGGGCTGGAAGGCCAGGATGTCAACGTCCTGCCGGTCTTCTCCTTCAGCCTCAAGCACAATCCCGAGGAGGAGGGCGAACACAGCCGCACCCTGACGGAGTTCATGCTGGACGACGACGGCGCCCCCAGGGTGGACTGCATCGTCAACACGATGGGCCTCGCCATGAGCGACATCAGCCAGGACGGCCCCACCATAGCCACCGGCTGGTCCGTTGACCTGCTGGACCGGATGGACGTTCCGGTTATACAGGGCATCGTTAGCACTGGCACCCGCGAGGAATGGGAGGAGAGTTCACTGGGGCTGGGCCCCATCGACACCGCGATGAACATAGCCCTGCCGGAATTTGACGGGCGGATCATATCCGTCCCCATATCCTTCAAGCAGGAAACCGCCGCCGCCCGGAACGGCAGCATGGTGACCAACCGCCTCCAGCGCTACGTGGCCCAGCCCGACCGAATCGACCTTGTCGCCCGGCTGGCCGCCAAGTGGGCCAGCCTGCGCCGCAAGTCCAACGGGGAAAAGCGCATTGCCATCATAATGAGCAACTATCCGACCAAGGACGCCCGCATCGGCAACGCGGTGGGACTGGACACTCCGGCGTCGGTGGTGAACCTGCTGAACGCCCTGGACAGCGCCGGATACCACGTCGAGGACATCCCCTCGGATGGCGACGAGTTGGTCCACCGGATCATCGAGCGGTGCAGCAATGATCGGGACTCCCTTACCGAGGAGCAGCTCCGTCTCGCCGCCGGCCACGTCTCCGCCCGCCAGTACGCGGGGTGGTACGAGGGTTTCCCCGACTCCGTCCGCCAGGAACTTCTCGATTCCTGGGGCCCGGCTCCCGGAAACGTCTATCGCACCGGGGACCAGCTTGCCATCGCCGGCCTCCAGTTGGGCAACGTCTTCGTCGGATTGCAGCCTCCCCGCGGCTTTGGAGAACACCCCATATCCATTTACCACAGTCCGGACCTGACGCCGACTCACCACTACATCGCCTACTACCGCTGGATCCGCGATGTCTTCCAGGCCGACGCCATGGTCCATGTCGGCAAGCACGGCACGCTGGAATGGCTTCCCGGGAAGGGCATCGGCCTCTCCGATGCTTGCTACCCTGAGGTTGCCCTCCAGGACCTGCCCCTGTTCTATCCCTTCATCATCAACAACCCCGGGGAGGGTACCCAGGCCAAGCGCCGGACCCACGCGACGATCATCGACCACCTGATCCCGCCCATGACCACCGCCGACAGCTACGGTGACATCGCCAAGCTAGAACAGCTCATGGACGAGCACTACCAGTGCCAGACCCTGGACCCCGGCAAGCTGCCCATGCTGGAATCCCAGATCTGGGAGATGGTCCAGCAGGCCGAGCTGCACCGGGACCTGGGAGTAGACGCCCAGCCCGACGACTTCGGCGAATTCATGCTGGAAATCGACGGCTACCTCTGCGAGATCAAGGACGCCCAGATCAAGGACGGCCTCCACACCCTCGGAGAGCCCCCAACCGAGGAGCAGTTGGTCGGCCTCATGTCCGCCCTGACCCGCCTGGATATCGGCGGCATCGCCAGCCTGCGCCGGGCCATCGCCGAGGCCCTGGGACTGGACTACCGGCAGTTGCTGGACGAACCATCCACCCCGGTCAATGGAAACATGCCCGCCATCCTGCGGGACCTGGACCCGGACACCCCCCTACGCAGCGCCGGGGATGTGCTGGAGCGGCTGGAAGTCCTCTGCCGCAGTTGCCTCTCCCAGATGCAGGACAATGGCTTCTCCCCGGAGCAGGTAGCTGACGTAGTCGCCCGGGTTGTCGGAAAAGCGGACGCCCGCACCGAGGAGATGCTCCGGTTCGCCACCGAGTCCATCTATCCCGCCCTGATGCGGACCACCGACGAGATTGACAACCTGCTGCGGGGACTGGAAGGCCGCTTCGTTCCCCCCGGTCCCAGCGGCGCGCCCACCCGGGGGATGGCCAACGTCCTCCCCACCGGACGCAACTTCTACTCCGTAGACCCCAAGACCCTTCCTTCCCCCGCCGCTTGGGAAGTGGGCAAATCCCTCGGCGACGCTCTCCTGGAAAAGTACCTGGAGGAAGAAGGCGCCTACCCCGAAATGGTCGGAATCGTCGTCTGGGGCACGTCGGCCATGCGGACCCACGGCGACGACATTGCCCAGATAATGTATCTCCTGGGCGTCCGCCCGGTCTGGCAGCAGGAAAGCCGCCGGGTTTCCGGCATCGAGGTCATCCCTGTATCCGAGCTGGGCCGCCCCCGCATCGACGTGACCGTGCGGATCAGCGGCTTCTTCCGCGACGCCTTCCCCAATCTCATCTACCTCCTCGACCAGTCCATAGAGCAGGTCGCCGCCCTGGACGAGTCCCCGGACGAGAACTATGTCCGCAAGCACCTGCTAGAGGACCGGCAGCGGCGCGAGGAGGAGGAAGCAGCTCCCGCCGATTCTCCCCTCGCGCCTGCCCCCCCGATGTCCGGCTCCCTCTACCGTATATTCGGCAGCAAGCCCGGGACCTATGGCGCCGGAATCCTCCCCGTTCTGGACGAGCGCAACTGGGAGACGGTGCAGGACCTGGCCGAGGTCTACACCGCCTGGGGCGGATACGCCTACACCCAGCAGGACTTCGGCGTCAACGCCCGGGAGCAGTTCCGCCTCCGCTTCAGCCAGATCGTCATCGCCGCCAAGAACCAGGACAACCGGGAGCACGACGTCTTCGACAGCGATGACTACATGCAGTATCATGGCGGCATGATCGCCACCGTCCGCGCATTGACCGGGCGCAACCCCCGCCAGTTCTTCGGGGACAGTTCCGACCCGTCCCGCTCCCGCGTCCGGGACCTGCAGGACGAGGCCCGCCGGGTCTTCCGCAGCCGGGTGGTCAACCCCAAGTGGATCGAGTCCATGAAGCGCCACGGCTACAAGGGGGCTTTCGAGCTGTCCGCCACCGTGGACTACATGTTCGGCTACGACGCCACCGCCCAGGTCGTCGAGGACTGGATGTACCAGGACGTCACCGAGGAGTACGTCCTCAACCCGGAGATGCAGCAGTTCTTCCAGGAGAGCAATCCCTGGGCCTTGCGCGGGATCGTCGAACGCCTGCTGGAAGCCGTGGAGCGTGGTCTCTGGGAAGACCCGCCCCCCGAGATGCTGGAGCAACTACGCCAGCTTTACCTTGATTTGGAAGCTGACCTTGAAGCACGCCAGGAAGGACGGCCGGGTTAATCCCGTCCCGCCGGCAAGGAGGCCGCAAGTGGAAATAACCCTGGATCTGCTGAACGAGTTGACCACCAATGAGGAGATGATGTGGGTCGTCGGCGCGGGCGAGGTTGTCAGCGAAAACCACGCCCACGGCATCAAGGAGCCCGAGATCCACAACGGCTGGGCCACCATTGAGGCCGACAACTGGCACTTCCACCTCAAGATGGAGAATGTCGACGGTATCCAGTTTGTCGAGGCCAGCAGCCACGGTAACATGAAGTCCTACTACGTCCGCTTCTCCCGCAATTGGGAGGAAACCCTGGTCCGCTGCTATTTCCCAAATCCTATGCTGGACGAGAACGAAAAACGGACCGAGTTCCAGCCCGAAAAGCTTCGGGCTTTCGAGGAGATGCGGGACCGGTACGTCGGCCGGGAGGGCATCGTTTTCGTGGAACGGTGACCGCCGTTCAAATTATGGGTATTCTTCGCCGGTACGGTCTGGGTCTGGTAAAATCGGCCCCACCGTCCGGGAATACTAAAGGGCAACCAACCTGGTCAGGCAGACCAAACAGGAAAGGGAGGGATCCATGGCTACTTTAATGAATGCTCTTCGCTCGCGGGAGACTCCGCTCTGGGCGCCCTGGGTAGTTTTGGGCGCCGCTGTCCTCTACATGGTCGGGTACGTCGACGGGGCCGTCCACGGTGCGGCCATCGGCTCCCCTGCCATCCTGGGCGCGGTCCACGAGGTCTTCCACCACGCCCGCCACGTCGCCTTCATGTGCCACTAGGCATCGGCTAACGTATCCTTGGGGCGGCGCTAGCCGCCCCAAGCCCCTTTGTAATTCAGCTGTGAACTGAGGAGGCATCGCCCCCTTGGTTCGGCTCGCCCAGAAATATCAGTCTCGGAAAGGTGGTGCAGGCATGAAAAGCGTGCTTCCGGTTTCGCTGGTAATGGGTGTGGTGGTGGGATTGCTCGTCGGCGCCTATTTCAACGTTTTCAACGTTCCCGTCATGGAGTGGGCTATCACTCTGGAAGAAGCGGCCGCCGCTGCTGAAGCCCCAACAGGGGAGCCTGAGGAGGAAGGCATCGCCATCTCCCTCGGCGTCCAGCGCATCGGCATGGTCGCCGGCCTGGCTGTCCTCGGCGTCCTGTTTGGCGCCGTCTTCACCGGCCTCTACCACCTGGTGAGGCTCGCCTCTCCGGGCTGGAACATGTGGGCCTGGTCCTCCATCGCCGGTTTCCTGGGCTTCTGGGCCATATCCCTGTTTGCCCAGTTGAAATATCCGTTGAATCCCCCCGGTATTGGAGAAGGCACGTCCCTGCTGGCGCGCCAGGGGTTTCAGTTCCTGTTCATTGCCATATCCATCCTGGCCGTGATCGGGGTTTGCATTGCCGTGCGCAAGGTGGTCCAGTCCCAGCCTCACGGGTCCGGCCGCTGGCTCGGCTTGGCTGGTATTGCCGTCGCCTACGCCGTAGTCGCAATCGCCGCCTTCCTGCTGATTCCAGGCAACCCGGACGCCATCCCGGAGTGGGTGCCGGAGGGATTGGTGATAATGTTCCGCTCATTCACTGTCATCGGCCACTTCCTGCTCTGGATGGGCATCGCCCTTGGAGTCACCGGGTACATTCGCTACAAGGAAAAAGGGCTCTGCGCTAATCCGGCGTCCGCCGAGCGGGTCACAGTCGGCTAGGAGTCGTCGTTGACCACCCAACCCGAGACCCAGAAGGAACCCTGGTTCCCCTTCACCGCCATCGTTGGGCAGGAGGCCATGAAACGGGCCCTCCTGCTCAACACCATCAACCCCAAGATCGGCGGCGTCCTCATCCGGGGCAAGAAGGGCACCGCCAAGTCCACCGCCGTCCGATCCCTGGCCGCTCTCCTCCCGGAGGTTTCGGTGGTACAGGGCTGCCCGTACAGCTGTCCGCCGGAGCAGCGGCAGGGACTGTGCCAGCGCTGCGACCCTCCCCAGATGGCAGTCCAGCCGGTCAGCCACCAGGTCCGCATCGTGGACCTGCCCGTTGGCGCCACCGAGGACCGCCTGGTCGGTTCGCTGGACATCGAGTCCGCCATCAAGACCGGCGCCAAGAGCTTTGAACCCGGCCTGATCGCCGCCGCCCATCGCGGCATCCTCTACATTGACGAGGTCAACCTGCTCAACGACCACCTCGTTGACGTGCTCCTCGACGCCGCCGCCATGGGCCGCAACTACGTGGAGCGGGAGGGCATCTCCGTCAGCCACGCCGCCGAGTTCATACTGGTCGGCACCATGAACCCGGAGGAGGGCGACCTGCGCCCCCAGCTTCTCGACCGCTTCGGCCTGGCCGTCGAGGTGGACGGTTCCCTGGAACCTGAAGACCGGCGCAAGGTCGTCCGCCGCCGCATCTCCTTCGAGGCCGAACCGCACTCCTTCATCGCCGGGTGGGATGAGGCTGAGGCTCAGGAACGGGAACGCCTGCTGCGGAGCCGGGACCTCCTTCCCCGCGTCACTGTTGGCGATGACATCCTTGACCTGATAACCGACATCTGCGCCGAGTACCAGGTGGACGGCCTGCGCGGCGACATCGTCATGTACAAGACGGCCAGCACCATCGCCGCCTACGAGGGCCGCACCGAGGTCAATGTCGAGGATGTGCGGGAAGCGGCCCAGATGGCCCTGCTGCACCGCCAGCGGCGCCTGCCCTTCCAGCAGCCCCACCTGGTCACCGAGCAGCTTGACGCTATGATCGACGAGCACCAGAACCGGGACCGGGAACCCCAGGACCAGCCCCAGGACTCCAGCGACCGCAACGAGTCCGACTCCGACCCATCTGACTTAGAACCCCAGGAAGAACCCCCCGCCGAGGATCCGCCCGGCGACTCCGGCCCCGGGGATCAGTGGTTCGAAACTGGAGACCCGTACTCCGTCGAGTCCCTCCAGCTTGAACCGGCCGACCGCCGCGCCCGCCAGAGTACCGGAAGGCGTGCTGTCACCGTCAGCAGTTCCTCCGTCGGCCGCTACGTCCGCTCCGCCGTCCCCCAGGGGCCGGTGTCGGACCTTGCCTTGGACGCCACCCTGCGCGCCGCGGCTCCTCACCAGCAGCGCCGCCGCTCCGAAACCCCGGACGGACTGGGCAACGCTCTCCTGATAGAAACCTGGGATGTCCGCGAAAAGGTCCGTGAGACCCGCACCGGCAGCCTGATACTGTTCGTCGTTGATGCCAGCGGCTCCATGGGCGCCCAGCGCCGGATGGTTGCCGTCAAGGGGGCCGTCCTCTCCCTCCTGCTGGACGCCTACCAGCGCCGCGACCGGGTCGCGCTGATCAGTTTCCGCGGCACCCATGCCGACCTGCTCCTGCCCCCCACCAACAGCGTGGACCTGGCCCAGGTCTACCTCCAGGACATGCCCACAGGGGGCCGAACCCCCTTGTCCCGGGGCTTATATCTTGCCCTGGAAGTCCTGGAAACCGAGCGTCTCAAGGACCGGGAGGTGCTGCCCCTGGTGGTGGTGCTGTCCGACGGCCGCGCCAACGTCACCATGGACTATTCGTCATCGGCTGCCGCTGCTGTCGCCGAGGCCCAGGGCGTCGCCTCCCTTTTCGAGGACAAGAAGTTCTCCTCCGTGGTCGTGGACACCGAACTGGGCTTCCTGAAGTTGGGAATGGCCCAGGGCCTCGCCGATGCCATGGGTAGCCGGTGCATCAAGCTCGACGATCTCCGCGCCGACCGCCTAGCCGATGCCGTCCGCCAGCAACTCCCCGACGGGGAGGACCCGGACCTGACCCCCGACGAAGTCCAGTCCATGGTCCGCCGCCTCGGCTTTTCCTGACCCGCCTCCGTTGTCCCTGCCCCGCCTACGGGGGCACCAGGAGCGTCGGGAGAAGCTGGAAAAAGCTACCGCGGGCGCTCGGGAGGCGCTGGCGGAGTGGCGGGAGGTCCTGGACAACGTGGACATCATGGCCTACGCCCAGGGTATGCGAGAGTATTTGCGTAAGAGCGACCTCACCTAGTCCAGGGCGTTTGCCAGGTCCTTCGTGAAAGAGATTGACATCGCGCCCGGCAGGGTTGTCATCCGGTACTCTATTCCCATGCCGGAGACAGCCGGATACCGGACGGAGACGCGGAAGAGTTGGCCTTGCCGGGGTCGGTACTGTCAACAATATGCGGTGGTGGGCGGTAGTGGACTCGAACCACTGACCTCTTGCGTGTCGAGCAAGTACTCTAACCAACTGAGCTAACCGCCCGAGGGGATTTGAGTCTAGCAACAGGCGCTTATCCCGTCAACCCGATGTGCTCGTTCGCAGCTGTTCAGAGTTGATGAGGTGAACTGGTGATCTGAACTGTTACACCTTCGGCGGTTGCCCGGCCATCAGCGCGGGAATATAATTCGGCCTGTTCCTGACCGCCGCGCCCCGGCGGTCAAATTCTCTGCCTGTCAGGAGGCCCCCGTTGGCTACCACCACTTCGACGCCGACCGTAACCCGGGACCGGGCGCAGAACCTGCGGATGAAGCACCGCAGCAAGGACATTACCGAGGGGCCGGAGCGCGCTCCCGCCCGGGCCATGCTGCTGGCCATGGGGCTTTCCCAGGAGGACCTGGACCAGCCCTTCGTCGCCATAGCCAACCTGGCCAGCGATGTTACTCCGTGCAACGTCCACCTGGGCCGGTTCGCCGAGGCGGCCAAGCAGGGTGTCCGGGGAGCCGCGGGAACCCCCTTCGAGTTCGGGACCATCACCGTCAGCGACGGCATCTCGATGGGCACCGAGGGAATGAAGGCGTCGCTGGTCAGCCGGGAGGTCATCGCCGACTCCATTGAGGTGGTCACCTTCGGGGAGCGGATGGACGGGTTGATTACCGTGGGGGCCTGCGACAAGAACATGCCCGGTTGCATGATGGCGATCGCACGGCTGAACATCCCGTCCATCTTCATCTACGGGGGGACGATTATGCCGGGGTCGTTCCAGGGGAACGACGTCAACATCCAGGACGTGTTCGAGGCGGTGGGAGCCTATGCCAAGGGTAATATGTCCCTGGAGGACCTGAAGGACCTGGAGTGCCGCGCCTGCCCCGGGGAGGGTTCCTGCGCGGGGCTGTTTACCGCCAACACCATGTCGACCGCTATCGAAATAATGGGAATGTCGCTGCCCGGCGACGCCTCCATTCCTGCCGTGGACCCGTCCAAGGTGGATGAGGCCCGGAGGGCCGGCGCAGCGGTGATGCGGCTGCTGGAGGAAGACATCCGCCCGCGGGACATCATGACCCGCCGCGCCTTCGAGAACGCCATCACGACGGTGGTGGCCATGGGCGGCTCCACCAACGCCGTGCTGCACCTGATGGCGATGGCCCGGGAGGCCAACGTCGACCTGTCCCTCGACGACTTCGACCGGATCAGCCGGAACACGCCCTACATCGCCGACATGCGCCCCGGCGGGCGGTACGTGATGGCGGACCTGCACCGGCACGGCGGCGTGGCGCTGATGGCCAAGCGGTTGCTGCGGGCCGGGCTGCTCCAGGGCGACACGATGACGGTCACCGGCAGGACGATGGCGGAGAACATGGAAGCCATCCCCACGGTGGAAGACCAGGACATCATCTACCAGCCGGATGCTCCCCGCAGTCCCACGGGCGGTCTCGCCATCCTTTACGGCAACCTGGCGCCGGATGGAGCTGTCATCAAGGTGGCCGGCCACCAGGAGAAGGTGTACCAGGGCCCGGCGCGGGTGTTCGAGCAGGAAGAGCGGGCTTTCCGGGCCATCCAGGAAGGGCAGATCAACGAAGGAGACATCGTCATCATCCGCTACGAAGGCCCGAAGGGAGGCCCGGGGATGCGGGAGATGCTGGCAGTGACCGGAGCGTTGATCGGGCAGGGACTGGGAGACTCGGTGGCGCTGGTGACGGACGGGCGCTTCTCCGGTGCCAGTCACGGTCCCATGGTGGGTCACGTGGCTCCCGAAGCCGCGGTGGGCGGTCCCATCGGCCTGCTGGAGGAAGGGGACATCGTCACCCTTGACATTCCTAACCGGCGGCTGGACGTGAGCGTGACGGAAGAAGAAATGGCCGACCGGCGGGGCAAGTGGCAGGCCCTGGAGCCCCGCTACACCACCGGGGTATTCGCCAAGTACGCCAAGCTGGTGTCCTCGGCCTCGGAAGGCGCGGTAACTCGGTAGGCGCCCGGTAACCCTCCCGCTCAGCGATTCCCCGTCTCCGGTCCCGCCGGGAAGAATGATCAGCGTCGCACTGTTGGCGGTCCACATCGCTTGCGGATCAGTGGCGCTGCTGGCGGCCGCGGCGGCGCTGGTCACCGCCAAAGGGCGCCGGAACCATATCCGGTCCGGCCGGGTCTACGCCCTGGGAATGGCGGGGGTGTTCGTCACCGCCGTCCCGCTGGCCCTGCTAGGGGCTGATATCTTCCTCCTTTTCATCGCCTTCTTCAGCTTCTACATGGTGTTCGCCGGATGGCGGTTCGCCAGGAACCGGCGGGGCCTTGCCCAGCCCCTGGACTGGACCGCTGTAACGATAATGGCGCTGACCGGCCTGGGAATGTGGGTCTACGGCGGCGTGATCGGGATGGGGGGAAACTCCCAGTGGGTCACCCTGGCCCTTTTCGGATTTATCGCCCTGGGGCTGGCCGGAGTCGACGCGCTGTTCCATCGCCGGTCCGGGCGGCGCACCGGTCCGGCGCCGTATCACCGGCGGATTTCCCGCCACCTCACCAACATGATGGCGGGAACCATCGCCACGGTGACGGCGGTGCTGGTGGTCAACGTGGCTACCAATCCGGTGTGGCTGGCCTGGATACTCCCGACGCTTGTTATGACCCCGTTGATCGTCTGGTGGAACGTGCGGGTGGCGCGGGAGGCCGCTCGGCGAAACCCGGGGTAAGCCACCTGGCGAAGAGCCCCGTCCCGCACTGAACAAAGCCGGATAGCGTTATCCGTCAACTTCGCGCCAATTCCCTTGTTATAGCCGGGCAAGCAGGAATATAATTTGCGTCGTTCTAACGCGACCGCCCTGCCTTCGAGCCGGAAACGGACACCGGACGGAGCGGCGGGACGTCAGCAGATGGTCAGCCGATATCCGCCCGCCGCTCTGTTTTGACGGGCCCGAGGAGAAGAAATGGACTACGGAACCGAGGCCATCGCCCGCCATCGCGCCACGAGGGGCAAGGTTAGCATAGCTTCCAAAATGCCCGTCGAGACGATGGACGACTTATCCATCGCCTATACTCCGGGAGTGGCGGCGGTGTGCATGGCGATCCATGCGGACAGGTCGGAGTCCTACGCGCTGACCAACCGGGGAAACGCCGTAGCGGTGGTGACCGACGGGTCGGCTGTGCTGGGGCTGGGCAATGTTGGGCCGGAGTCCGCGATGCCGGTCATGGAGGGCAAGTGCATCCTTTTCAAGGGCCTGGCTGACGTGGACGCCTATCCCCTCTGCCTGAGTAGCCAGGACAGCGAGGTAATCATCCAGACCGTCCGGGCCGTTGCTCCTTCCTTTGGAGGCGTGAACCTGGAAGACATAGCAGCTCCACGATGCTTCGAAATCGAGGAGGCGCTGCAGGACCTGGGGATCCCGGTATTCCATGACGACCAGCACGGCACGGCTATCGTCGTCCTTGCGTCCATCATCAACGCGCTGCTGGTGGTGGGCAAGCGCATCGCAGAGGCCAAGGTGGTATTCTCGGGCGCCGGCGCGGGGAGCATCGCGTCGGCCAAGCTGCTGCACGACTACGGCGCCCGGAACATGATACTGGTGGACAGCCAGGGAATCGTTCAGAAGGACCGGACGGACCTGAACGCCATGAAGAGGGAAATGCTGGAAATCACCAACCCGGAAGATGTTTCCGGCAGCCTGGCCGATGCCATGCTCTTGGCCGACGTGTTCATAGGACTGTCGGTGGGTGACATCGTGACCCAGGACATGGTGCGGTCGATGGCTCCCGGGGCGGTAGTGCTGGCGGCGGCAAACCCCATCCCCGAAATCATGCCCGACCTGGCCGCCGAGGCGGGGGCCGCAGTGGTGGGAACGGGACGCAGCGATTTCGCCAACCAGATCAATAACAGCCTGGCCTTCCCGGGCGTGTTCCGGGGAGCCCTGGACGCCAGGGCGCCCCGGATTACCACCCGGATGAAGATTGCCGGGGCCGAGGCCCTGGCCGGCCTGGTGGCGGAGCCGACTTCGGAGAAGATCATTCCCTGGTCGCTGGACCGGGAGGTCGTGCCGGCCGTGGCCCATGCTGTGGCCAGCGCTTGGCACTCGGAACACGGGCAGCAGGATGGGCATTAGGGGCATGATGGCTGAGAAAAAAGACCGGGTGTCCTACGGAGAGCACAGGGAGCCATGAACGCCAGTGAGTTGATGAGTTCTCCCCCGGTAACCATCGGCCCGGAAGCGACGGTGGCGGATGCGGCCCGGTGCATGCTGGATGAGAACGTGAGCTGTCTGCCGGTGGTGGACGGGGACAACAAGGTGGTGGGGATTCTGACCCACACCGACTTCGGCCTGCATCCCAAGTTCCGTCCTCTCGCCGACAATGTTTACTCGCTGCTGGGCAGCTCGGTATCGCCGAGGCATATCGCCGAGGTGTCCCAACGGGTGGGCAGCAAGCTGGTCAGGGATGTGATGCCCAGGCGGGTATTTTCCATTGATGGAGACACCCCCATCGAGAAGGTGGTCGAGCTGATGCTCCGGCAGGGTATCCACCGGGTCCCGGTGACGGAGGATGGGCGGCTGGTCGGGGTCATCACCCGCCACGACTTCCTCAAGCTCATTGCCGGCGGCTGACCCCGGCGAACATCCGCCCGGCGCCCGAATCACGCCCAAATCAATGGAAGTCGATTGTAGTGAGGTAAAGCGATGGCGGGTCATGTCATTCGCATCGGCAACGTAGAGCTGGTTTCCCTGAGCGACGGGAACGGCGACCGGGAGCCGACATTCGTCTTTCCCGACAGCACCAACGAAATCTGGCAATCGGAGTATTCCGACCTGCTGGACGACGCGGGCCACCTTCATCCCAGGTACGGGTCGGTGGTTGCCCGCACCGGAGGAAAGACGGTCTTGGTGGACACCGGCCTGCAGGGAGAGGACGGGATGCTGCTGCGGGACCTGGCGGCCAAGGGCATCGACCGCAACGCCATCGACATCGTTGTTATGACCCACCTGCATCCGGACCATGTGGGCTGGAACCTCACCGGGGGAACACCCAACTTTCCCAACGCCCGCTACCTCGTCCCGCGGTCTGACTGGGAGTACTGGAAGCAGCCCCAGGTGCTGTCCCAGTCCGACCATGTCATCGAACAGGTGGTGCCTCTGGAGGGCATGGACCTGATGGACTTGATCGACGGGGACTACAACATCACCGATGAACTGACCACGGTAAACACCCCGGGCCACACGCCGGGTCACATATCGCTGGTAATCTCATCCGCCGGGGAGCGGGGATACATACTCGGGGACGTGGCCCACAATCCGGCTCAGGCCCACTACACCGACTGGAACCCGGTGTTCGACATCGAGCCGGAGACCGCCCGCAGCACCCGTCACGCGGTGCTGGACCACCTGGAAGCCGAGGGAATCACGGTATCGGCGGGACACTTCCCCGACCCGGGTTTCGGCAAGTTCGTCCGGCAGGGCGGACGCCGAGTGTGGCAGGGGCTCTAGGCGGAATATCCGTTGGCTGCAAACCCGACCAATCAAGACTCCCCACAAGTCACCCTCACCCGCAAGGACTCGCTGGCGGTCATCACCCTGGACCGTCCCGAGTCCCGCAACGCCCTGGCCCCCGGGACCATCACCCAACTGGGGGATGCGCTGGAGGAGTGCGGCCGCCGCGAGGTAAGGGCGGTGTTGATCACGGGAAAGGGCGGCGCGTTCTGCTCCGGGGCCGACGTCAAAGACTTCGCGGGCACCCTTGAACGGGAGGGGCCCGAAGGGCTGTCGGCGCACCTGGACTCCCTGGCCGATACGCTGCACCGGCGGGTCATCCTGGCCATCCGGCAACTGGAGAAGCCGGTGGTCGCCGGAATCAATGGCGTGGCGGCAGGGGCCGGATTCAGCCTGGCCTTGGCCTGCGATCTGCGGTTGGCGGCATCCAGCGCCCGCTTCCTCATGGCCTACGCCAACATCGGCTGCACCCCCGACGGAAGCTCCACCTACATGCTGCCCAGGATGGTTGGGCTGGGAAAGGCCTTCGAGATTTACACCGCCAGCCAGCCGATGAGCGCCGAATACGCCCGGGAAGTGGGTCTGGTCAACCAGGTAATCCCCGACACCGGCTTCGAGCGGCATGCCCTGGAGACCGCTACCAGGCTGGCCCAGGGTCCCACCGCGGCCTACGCCCGGGCCAAGGCGCTGTTAAACCAGTCCTGGTACAACGGGTTGGAACAGCAACTGGACGCCGAGACAGCCGGCATCAGCGGCATTGCCCTGACCCGGGACTTCCAGGAAGGCATCCGCGCTTTCGCCGCTAAACGACAGCCCTGGTTCCAGGGGTACTGACCCGGTTTCCCCGGCCGGCTGCTCCTTCTCCGCCGCCCCTGCCTCTTCCTCCCCCATCCGGCCAGGGATATTCTCCGTGGAAAACCGTCAAAAGCGGAAAACCCGCGAAAATCCGTTTGCGCCAGCGTAGAACGGTTTGTCATATCCCCAATAAAATGTAAATCAGACGAACCGGAGGCGGCAGAGTCTCCCCGGACGCCGGGGTTGCAGAGGCGTCCAGATTAGCGGGTTCTCCACCCGGTGAGTACGCGGAAGGAGCCGCCCAGTCCCCCTTTGACGGACAAGTTGCCCATATCGGGAGCGAAAGCGGCGATCCTCACAATGGATGGGAGGAAGAGGTGTACAAGTACTTGATCATTGGACTACTCGTGGGAATTGTCGTCATAGGCACCATTGTCATGGCGGCGTGCAACAGCGCCGCGCCGGACCAGGCGGAAGAGGGTGAAACACCCATCGACTTTGCCCAGACCACCGGGACCTCCAGCGTTGAAATCGGTCCCGCCGGCCCTCGCGGACCCCAGGGCAAGATAGGCCCGGCCGGTCCCGAAGGCCCCAAGGGCGACCCCGGAAAGGCAGGCCCCGCCGGTCCCCGAGGCCCTGAAGGGCCCGTCGGCCCTCCCGGCCTCCAGGGTGAAGTTGGCCCCGCCGGTCCCCAGGGTCCTGCTGGTGACAGCGCGAGCAGCATTGCCGGGCAGCGGTGCTCCGGGTCCCAGGTCGTCACCGGTTTCACCAACAGCGGCAACATCCGGTGCGGCGACGTTTCTACTGCGACGTCAGCGAACTGCGCCAACCTCGGCGTCGGAGCGGACCTGACCGGGTGCGACCTCTCGGGCAAAGACCTGGAAGGCCACAATCTTCGGGATGCGATTCTGGCTGGAGCCGATCTGACCAACGCCGACCTGACCAACGCCAACCTTGCCGGGGCGGACCTGAGCAATGCCAAGCTGACCAACGCCGAGCTGGAAAGGGCCGACTTCACGGGCGCGACCATGTTCAAAGCCGATCTGAGCCGGACCGGAGGGCAGGCCCCGGAGTTCCGGGATGCCGACTTGACTTGGGCATCCCTGCACCGGGCGAGGCTGGACAATGCCGACCTGCAAAACGCCAACCTGACCATGGCAGACCTGTCCCGGGGCAGGTTCCAGGAGGCGGACTTTGACGACGCTGTCCTGCGGTTTGTGGACTTCACCAGGACCGACCTGGAAGACGCCGACCTCTCCGGGGCGGCCATCGCGGGCGTCATCTGGGACGACACCACCTGCGCCAGCGGGACGATGCGGAACGACTGCTCCAACGATCTTAGGTAATCCTTCCGCCGCACGAACAGCCACGTCCAACCCGTAAGGAGCAACCCCCGCCGGAAACTACCGGCGGGGGTTTTCCGTTGCTTGGCTCTCCTTCAGATGAAATTGCGGTGGGAAGGAATTGCCGGAGCCAACGGGTCGCTTAACGACGATCTGCTGACAGTTGCCCCTTTCCCGGCCCCGTCGCCTGCCAGTACAATGGGTCAGTGGGATTCAGTGGCCTTCACTTGCAACCGGGCTTCACTGCTCCCTCCGACCCGACTCCCTAAATGTCCCAAAATGTCTCACTTTGTCCCAAACGCGCCCCAATAATGTCGCAAATGGGGCCCAACTTTGGCCCGTTTTCCCCCACCCTGACCCTCTTTTGACCTGTCGGCGTGCGTATTCCGTGCTGGAATCGGCCCAAATGTCTCGTTTTGTCCCAAAAACTCTTTTCGCCATGTTTCGGGGCGGCATCGGGCCATAGGGGGCGGCGGTCTCAGGGGATTACTGCTCCTACTGCAAAGAAACGACCGTAACTGCCGCGCCCACCGGCCCTTCGGCGGGCCCGTGCCAGGCCACCAGGGGGTGGCCGGTCAGGTGCTCGCGGATGGCCCGGCGGAGCGCTCCGGTGCCCTTGCCGTGGATGATGCGGACCTCCCGCGCGCCGTCCAGGGCTGCGTCGTTGAGAAAGTCTTCCACCAGGTCCAGCGCCGGTTCCACCCGGTAGCCGTGGAGGTTGATCTCGGTGTTGGCCGGACGGTTGGCGGCAGGACGCCGGTAGAACACGCCGCCCCCGGGCACCTGCCGGAAGGCGCTGGGGTTGGAGGTGCGGACGGGCTCTCCGTCCATCAGGCCCGGCTCGGCCGGCCGTTCCAACTGGTAGACCGGTATCTTGGCGCGCATGGTGCCCAGCAGCACCTCGACCCGGTCCGACCCGTCGGGCGGCGTGATGACCTCGACCGGGCGAGGGATGCCCCGGATGAAGACCCGGTCGCCGCTGTCCAGGGTTTCCTGCCAGGAAACGCCCTCGGACTCGCCTGCCGCATCCCGGTCCCGGCGCAGGGGGATGGGCTGCCACTGGCGCGATGCGACCTGCCGGCGGGCCTCTTCCACCGCGGCCCGGTTGGCTTGCAGTTCGGCAGATACGGCGGGGGCATCGGCCGGGGCGCTGTGGGCACGGGCCAGGGCCCGTTCGGCCCGCTGCAGTCCTTCGGATACCTCGTCCACCCGCTGCAGCAGCTGGCTGCGGGCCTCCTCCAGCATCTCGGCCTTGGACGCTTCCAGGCCGGCCAGCCTGGCCTCCGCCTGGGCCTGCTGGGAGCGGGCATTGGCCAGGGCTTCTTCCGACTGGAGCCGGAGCCGTTCGACGATGACCCGCTGCTGGCGGAGTTCCCGCAGCAGGTCTTCCGAGGCCCGCTGGGAAGGAGACATCAGGGACAGGGCGTGGGCGACGATCTCATCGGCCATCCCCCAGCGGGAGGCGATGGTCATGGCGTAGCTGCGGCCCGGGAGACCCATGGTCACCCGGTAGGTTGGCTCCAGGGTTTCCGGGTCCAGGTCGACGCTGGCGTTGACCATCCCCTCCTGCTCCTGGACAAAGGCGGCCACGTTGCGGTGGTGTGTGGTGGCCACCGTCAACACCCCCCGGCGGTGGAGGTGGCTGAGGATGGCGGCGGCCAAGGCCGAGCCTTCCTCCGGGTCGGTGCTGGCCCCCAGCTCGTCCACGAGAGCCAGGGAGCGGGGAGTGGCCTCGGCCATGATCCGGCACAGGTTCTGAACGTGGGAGCTGAAGGTGGAGAGGGACTGCTCGATGCTCTGCTGGTCGCCGATGTCAGCGTAGACGCCGTCGAACAGCGGGAACTGGGCTTCGTCGGCGGGGACGTGCAGCCCGGAGTGGGCCATCAGGGCCAGCAGTCCGACGGTCTTGAGGGCGACGGTCTTGCCGCCGGCGTTGGGGCCGGTTATCAGCAGTACCCGGGAGTCCCGGTCCAGGGCGAGGCTGATGGGCACCACCGCTTCGGAAAGGAGAGGGTGTCGGGCGGCGGACAGGCGCAGAACGGGGCCATCTGGAGGGGTTTCTGCTCCGCTAGGTCCGGCGGCGGGGCTGGTAATGGCGGGGGCCACTCCCCGGCAGGCGATGGAGTAGCGTCCCTTGGCGATGGACAGGTCAAGGCGGGCCATCTGGTCCATCGCCAGGCGCAGGTCATCGCCGGAGTTCCCGATGAGAGACGAAAGCTCCCGCAGGATGCGCTCCTCTTCCCGCTCCTCGGCCAGGCGAGCTTCCCGCCAGCGGTTGCCCAGCTCGATGGCGGGCATGGGTTCGAGGAAGACGGTCGCCCCGCTGTCGGAAACGTCGTGGACTATCCCCGGTGTCTGGGACTTGAAGTCGGTCTTGACCAGCAGCACCATCCGCCCGTTGCGCTGGGTGACGATGGGCTCCTGGAGCACGCCCCGGCGCTGGAAGCGGCGCAGGCTCCGCTGCAGGGTGTCGTTCAGCTGGTTGTAGGATGCGCGGGCGTCGCTGCGAAGCTGGCGGAGGGCGGGGCTGGCGCTGTCCAGGACTTCGCCGGATGGACTGATGGCCCGGGCGATGGCGTGGTCAATGGGAGACAGGTCGGGGAGGGCCTGGGCTATCCCCTGGAGCAGGGGCAGGTCGGGTTGGCGGGAGAGCCGCTGCCGGTTGTGGGCCGCGGCGTCGGCAAAACCGCGCACCAAATTCAGCTCCTCGCCCCGGAGCACCCCGTCCAGCATGGCCCGCTGGACCAGGTCCCGGAGGTCCTCCCCGGGGCCGAATTCCAGTATTCCGCCGAGGTCGAGGAACTGGCGGGCTTCGGCCGTTTCCTGCTGGCGCACGGCAATTTCCAGCAGGTCGGCGGACGGGCTCAATGCGATGGCGCGTTCTCCGCCGCTGACGGTCCGGGTGAATCCCGCCAACCGTTCCCGGATCTGGTCGAACTCCAGCAGGGGAATGGCCCGTTCTGCGCCTCCCAATATTCGAGGCGTTGCGGTGAAGAACCGTTCGGACTTGAGGCCCGCCTGGCCCGTTGCGGGGTTGGTCATCGATCAAGAGTCTCGCAAATGTCCGGCGCTGGGGAAAGCAAGGGTTCACAAGTTGACGGGGTAGACGCGGCTTTCAGTCAGCATCTGCCCGACGTCCTCCAGAGTATCACGCTTGGGGTCGCGTATGTTGAGGCGCCGGGAAAGGACTTTCCCTTCAAAACGCTTCATCAGGGGACAAACGTTGAGGAACCCATTGAGGGTGAGGCGTTCACCGCCCAGGACGATGAAGTCCACCTCGGACTGGACCGGTTCCAACTGGGCCCGGGCCGCCGCACAGGTCTTGTCGTAAATCTTGCGCATCTGCCCTTCCCGGATGCGCTCGAACCGGCGGGCGGAGGATCCTCCAGCCCGGTGCCGCCCCTTGACGTAGCGGGCGTCCGTCTTGGAAGACTGGAGCTCTTCCCCCCGGTACACCGCCACCGAGAACCGTCCCAGGCGGAGCAGGACGACGCCGACGGTGTAACGGGCGGCGACCAGTTCCAGCAGCGGAGCCGGGCGCCATTGGGGGGCAAGTCGTGATTCCAGGACCGGAAAGGGTGGAACAATCAGCAGGCGGGCCGTGCCGGATAGCAGTCCCACCAACCCCGTATCCGAATCCAGCACTGGAGCGCCGGTCTCATTCAGGGCCTCGTTCCACTGGCGAGCAGCTAAGTTATCCCGCTGAGTCCGAGTGAGGAAATCCAACTCCCCGGCCCGCAGGTACAGGGAAGATGTCTCCGCGTGTTCGGGAGGAGACAGCCGGTGAAGCAGCCGTTCCAGGCGGGGACGCCGGAGGTACTCCCCGGGCTCCAGGGCAGCCAGGGGACTGTCCAAAGGGACGGTCATGCGGGGACTTCGGGTTCGATCTGCCGGATGCGGCGCTCGTGGCGGCCGCCGTCGAATCCGGTGTTCAGCCAGACCCGGACCACTTCCAGGGCCGTTTCCTCTTCCACCAGGCGCTGTCCCATGCTGAGGACGTTGGCGTCGTTGTGCTGGCGGGCGAACTCGGCGGACTCCACGTTCCAGCAGAGGGTGCAGCGGATGCCCGGGACCTTGTTGGCGACGATGGCTTCGCCGTTGCCGGAACCGCCGAGGATGATTCCCCGCTCGTATTCCCCCCGGGCCACGGCTTCGGCCACAGGCCGGATCCACAGGGGGTAGTCCACCGACTCGTCGGAGTAGGTGCCCATATCCTTTACTTCATGGCCCAACCCGGCGAGCATGGCTCGAATCTTCTCCTTGTAGTCAAATCCGGCATGGTCGGACCCGATGGCGATTCGCACATTGGCCTCCTGTCCCAATGGTGTACCGTGAATCTACGCCATATCCGGGTTGGTGTCCACACTCAACCCGCCCGTTCGCTATCCGCCGGGATGCCCTTGTGCTAGGATGGGCCAACTTTCCCTGGGTGGGCATCCCCAATAACCAGACAGAGGTGGAACATGAAAGGCCGGATCGTTGTGGTCAAGGAGTATGGCAAGCCTTTTGAAATTGAGGAATACGACGTTCCCGAACCGGAACGGGGAGCGGTCATCCTGCGGATGACCCAGGCCGGAATCTGCGGGTCGGACCTGCACACTTGGCGCGGCGACCAGACCCAGGAATTCATGCCCTTGCCGCCCACCGGACGGGTCATGGGTCACGAGGGAACGGGGGTTGTGGAAGCCCTGGGTGACGGGGTCGCCACGGACACCCTGGGAACTCCCATAGAGGAAGGCGACCGGGTCATCTACGCCGCCGTCTTCCCTTGCTACCGCTGTCATCTGTGCCTGCGGGGCGACACCAACTGGTGCGCCAACCGGGAGTATCCCACCGCCGGCGTCTGGCCTTACTTCACCGGAACCTACGCGGACTTCCTCTACCTGCCGCCGCGCCATCCGTTCTTCCGGGTGCCCGACGAGCTGCCGGATGAAATCCTGGGGCCGGTCAACTGCGCGATGGGGACGGTGACCACTGGCCTGCAGCGGGCGTCGCTGGGAGAAGGGGAATACGTGGTGATCCAGGGGGCCGGCGGCCTGGGGCTGAACGCGGTGGCCATGGCCAAGGATATGGGCGCGGACCGGGTGATTGTCCTAGACCGGCTGGAGAACCGCCTGCAATTGGCCGAGGAGTTCGGCGCCGATCACACCATCAACATCGAGGAGTTCAACACGCCGGAAACACGGGTCCGCCGGGTCTGGGAATTGACCAATGGGCGGGGTGCCGACGTGGTGATGGAACTGGTGGGACGGGCCGAGCTGATGGCCGAGGGCATCGACATGCTAAGCAATGGGGGAACCTTCGTGGAGATCGGGGACATCGTCCGCGGGCGGGAAGTGTCCATCGACCCCTCCAAGCTGCTGTCCGGCAAGAACATCCTGGGGTCGCGGATGTACCGGCCGTCCCTGTTGCCGGTCCTGCTGGACTACCTGGTCAGGAACCAGGACAAGGTGCCCTTCCACAAGATAGTGTCCCACACCTATCCGCTGGCCGACGTCAACGAGGCCTTCGTCCGATCGGAGTGGGACCAGCGCCAGACGGAGGTGACGAGGGCGATGCTGGTGCCGTAGCGTTGGGTTTGCACTGGAGGTGCCGGTGGTAAGATATTGATAAGGACTTTTTGTGACCGTGCGACGGAAAGGCTTTTCCGCGGGGAGCGCGTCCCGGAGTTCCAGGCCTTCTCAGAGGCGGCTGTGCGCCGTTTGAATGACTTGCATACGGCCACCACCTTGTCCGATATAGCCCGCAAGCCTGGAAATCGGTTGGAATCTCTATCCGGGGACCGCCGTGGGCAATTCAGCATCCGAATCAACCGTCAATGGCGGATTTGCTTTCTCTGGAAGTCCGGGATGGCGTGGGATGTCGAAATCGTGGACTACCATTGAAGAAGGACTGAGAGATGGAGATTGACGGCGGACCCGTCAAAAATGGGATGCCCCCAATACATCCGGGAGAGACCTTGGCCGATGATCTCGAGGCGCTGGAAATGTCTCCCGAGGACCTTGACCGGGCGTTGGCAGTCCCGGAGGGGACGACCAACGCTCTCCTCCGAGAACGGTGTGCTATCACACCAGAAATCGCTTTACGCCTCTCTCATTACCTTGGTACGACGGCCAGGCTCTGGATGAACCTGCAAGTTTCCTACGACCTGAAGATGGCTGAGAGGAAGGTGGGGCCGCGAATTCTGAAGGAGGTCACACCCCGGCCTGACATTATCGAGATACCCGAGGAGTGGGAGCAGGAGCAGGCCTAACCCCCGGACCGGGCGATGACATCCGACAGGGAAAGTTCTTCCAGCGACTCCACTCTCCAGTCGGCGTGGTCCAGAGGAAGGTACCGGGTAATGGGGTTGGGGACGGCGACGCAGTGGAGGCCGGCGGCCTTGGCGGCGGTTACTCCGTGGGCCGAGTCCTCGATGGCCAGGGTTTCATCCGGTCTCGCTCCCAGGGCCTTGGTCACTGACAAGTAGAGTTCCGGATCAGGCTTGACGTTGGTGACATCGTCGGATGTCTTTACGGAGCCAAAAACAGGCAGAATCCCCAACCTTTCCAGGTGGCCTCCGACCCAGCGGCGGGACGAACTGGATGCGACGCCCAGATTCAGGTTCAGGGCACGGGCTTCGTCCAACCGCTCCATTACCCCGGGCAGGACGGGGTTGGCGTTGACGGCATCCAGGTAACGCTGCCGGCGTTGAGGCACGAGGGAGCCCCGGTCCACTGCCTGACCGATCAGGTCTTCCAGGTGGCCGCAGACGTCGAAATTCCAGGTGCCCCACCCGATATAGCTGACCCAGTAGGACAGGTCCAGATCAGTTCCATGCGAACGGAAGACGTCCTGCCAGGTTTCATAATCGGGGGTCTCGGTGTCGAGGATGACACCGTCGAAGTCGAAGATTACGGTGGTTATCAACTGAGAGGCCCTGTGGAAAGGAAGGCCCTAGTCGGAAGAGGGGAGCTTGCGGGGTTCCTGGAGTTCCATCGGCTCGCCGTCGTACCGCAGGTCGCAGACGCCCGCCTTGGTAATCAGCACGGACACCCCACCGTTGGCGGCGGTGAACCGCTTCCCCAGGGAAACCTCCTGGGCATTGGGGCCCGGATCAGCCCCCGCAAAAGCGGCTTCGGACCCCTTGGCTTGAAGCTCGGTCTCCCCGCAGGTGAGAGTGCCGTCGCCGCCCTTGGTCACCACCATCTCGGCGCCGCCGGGAGTCACGAATCGCTGACCTGTCTTGACCATGTCTTCCGTACCTGAACGTCTGGTTGGATGAGGCCGATTGGCCGATGACGATTATAGGGAGCGGCCCTTCCAGCGTCAACGACGCCAAAAGGACAGGCCCCGGACTTTCCGGGGCCCGTCTTTTTGGCAACCGCGCGATTGAACTGGGTTATTCGCTGAACCACATAGCGCTGACGCGGACGTTGGGGTCAAGCCTGGGCTCCCAGTTCAAATTGGGATCGACGGCGTAGAAGACGGGCAGGTCGAACAGGGGGATGAACAGCACATCTTCCCGGAACTTGTCGGCCAGGGCCTCCAGACGGTCCTGCCGTTCCTGTCCTGAAGCTTCCAGGGCCGGGGTGATCTGGTCCTGAATTCCGCCTTGGGAGGGGTCGCAGACCAGGGAGCGGATGCCGGTGCAGCTCATGTAGTAGCGGAGCTGGCGCCCGAAGTCCAGGGTCTCGTTGGAGGGCTGGTTGCCGATGAGGTGGCCGGTGGGACAACTGGCTCCGCCAGAATCTATCACCGCCTGCAACTCTTCCCTGGTCGGCGTCTGGGTCGCCAGGTCACGACCGTTGGCCTCCATGATCTCCTGCAGCGCCTTGCCGGCACCGCACTTGGTCATGGCGCTGCGAATGCTGGGCTCGACGACCTGGAAGTCGACGTTGATTCCGACCTCCGTGAGGTAGCCGTGGACGGCCTCGCTGACTTCGACCTGCTTGGCGATGCGGGCTCCCCGGGATGTGATGGTAATCTGGTTGTCCCGGTTGTAATTGGCCTCGGCCAGCAATTCCCGGGCCCTGGCTGGATCATAGGGGTATGGGGCCGTGTTGGCTTCGCTGGCGCCGATGATGCCCGGCCAGATGATGCTGCCCCGGCAGGAGGTGAATCCGCCGTACAGGCTCTCCACGATGGCATCGCAGTCAATGGCGTGGACGATGGCTTCGCGGACAGCCTTCTTCTTCAACTCAGGGTGCCAGATGGTGTTGGTGGTGAAGGAGTAGCTTTCCGCGGAAGTCCCGGAGCGCAGCATCTCGGGGGGCAGGTTGTCCACCGATTCGACTCCCACGTCCCAGCCCAAGTCAGCTTCGCCTCCCTGAACCATGGCCGAGATAACCGTGGGTTCCGACCGCCAGAGCCAGGTGATGTCCTTGATGAATGGCTTCTGGAATTCGAAGTGGTCTCCTACCGCAACGTAGTCGTCGTAGGCTTCCTGCTTGATGTGGACGCCCCGGGACCACTCGACCATCTGGTAGGGCCCCAGCCCAACGCTGGTGCCGGCCCGCTCTTCCTCGGTGGTGGAGGCGAACCAATCAGGGGCCTCGAAGTTCACGAAGAAGGAGGTGTTGGGGAAGATGGGGCAGGCGTTTTCGCAGTTGATGTCGATGGTGAAGTCGTCCACCGCGGCGGCGGTGTACGGGCCGGTGTAGTTGATACTACCGCCCTCGGAAGTGGGATCTCCCACATCGTCGAGGCTGGCGACGGCGGCGGCGGCGTTCCATGCCTCGCCGTTGTGGAACTTGACGCCCTCGCGGAGATTGAAGCGCCAGGTGTCCGCGTCAATTTGCTCCCAGCCGGTGGTGGCGCTGGTGGGAACGATCCGCAGGTCGTCGCCGGACTGCCAGGTCAACGGGTCCTGCAGGTTGGCCCGGGTGACGGTGGCGTTCAGAGAAGCGCCGATGGAAAGCCGGGAGTTGAGCTGGATGGGCTCCTCGGGCAGCACAATGGTGATATCGTCCCGGGCAGAGGTCACTCCCTCGGGGAGAGGCGTCGCCGTGGGCGCCGGGGTCGGGGTGGCATCCGGGACCGGCGTCGCCGTGGGCCGCACCTGGGTTGGAGCGGCGGCTGGTGCGCTGGAACCGGAAGCGGTGGGCGCGGCTGCCGGAGCTGGCGCGGAGGAACCGGCAGAGGATTCCGGGGCGGACGCGGCCGGAGCCTGGGCGGGGGCCTGGGTTGCCGCCGGTCCGCCGCAGGCCACTATGGCCAACGCGGTCAATAAAAGAATCGCAGGGAAAACATACTTAAAGGAACTGCGTAAAGACATCGAACCCTCCGATGTATCAAGAATTCGGGCAAGGATACCGGGTTTCGCACCGAGGCGCAACGCACCCCGGCGGAATCTTCAAGTCGGATTTTCGCAAGGACAAAGGGGGCGCATCCAGAGCGGAAAACGGGTGGCTACGGTCTAATATCGCCGGGGCCGGGCCCCGCAGGCCACCTTACCACTGCCTGCTGCGGATGTATCCAAAGGCTGCGATGGCGGCGGTCGCTCCGTCGCCAGCGGCGGAAACAAGCTGAGAGGAAGATCGCTGCCGGATGTCACCCACGGCGTACAGCCCGGGCACGGAGGTCTCCATTGACAATCCGACCTCTATGTGACCCGAGTTATCCATCCTGGCCACGCCGTCCACCATTGCGGAGTTGGGCTCGAGGCCGACGTACACGAACACTCCGGACAGGCCAACTATTTCTTCCTGATTGGTCTCGAGGTTGAGGCACTTGACGCCGGTGACAGTATCTTCTCCCAGGATCTCCTGGGCGGCAGTGTTCCACATAACTTCGATCTTGGGATTGCCCAGAAGGCGGTCCTGGAGGGTCTGCTGGGCGCGCAGCCGGTCCCGCCGGTGGAACAACAGGACCCGGTCGGCGTAGTCGGTAAGGGTCAGGGCCTCGTCAGCGGCCGAGTCGCCCCCGCCGACCACTCCGACGGTGGACCCCATGTACATAGGGCCATCGCAGGTGGCGCAGTGGGAAACTCCCCTCCCGTAGAACTCTTCCTCCCCGGGGATGCCCAGCTTGCGGAGGGTAGACCCGGCGGCGACAATGACGGCCTTGGCACGCAGGTCTCCGGCGTCGCTGGAAACCACCTTGTAGTCGCCGTCCAGCGAGATTCTCTCCACCTCTGCCATGACGAACTCAGCGCCTGCGTTCATGGCCTGTTCCTGAGTGGCGGGACCGAGCTCGGCGCCAGAAATTCCCTCCGGGAAACCAGGGAAATTCTCGATTTTCTCCAGGTTGATAATCTGTGCGCCGCCCATCATCTGTTCGACGACGCCGGTGTGGAGACCGTAACGGGCGGCGTACATACCGGCGGTCAAGCCGGCCAGTCCTGCCCCCACCACCAGCACATCGTACTCGTTAGCCATTCCTTACCTCTTCGCTAAAACTGGTTTCGTTCCGGCGCGGCGGCCGGATAGCGTCCGTGCCGTATCTTCTGCCGGCACCAAACTTTAAGGTGGCCCCGGGCGAGTGTCAAATTCCGCACTTGGGCCCGGACGCGAGGACCGCTTAGCATATCTGCTGCTGCCGCCGGTGGTGTAAATATCCGATGCCGATATTATGGACTTTGCCGGAGGGTGCGATTATCATTTTAGATAATCACCTTGAGGGCGCCAAAATCCGTATGCGAGGGTATGAAACATGGGGTAACGGCCCCGCACGTTCAACCCCTGATAGGACGGGTTTCCCAATACCTACCTGAAGACCTCATTGACGAGGTCCGAGCGGCCTACGAGTTCGCCGAAGAAAGCCATCGGGGACAGACCCGGAAGTCTGGCGAACCCTACATTGTCCATCCCCTTTCGGCCGCCAATTCCCTGGCCGACCTACGCCTGGACGCCCCTACCATCATGGCGGCCCTGCTCCATGATGTGATCGAGGACTGCGGGGTGACTTTCGGCGAGATTGAGTCCCGTTTCGGACGGGAGGTCGCCACGTTGGTGGACGGGGTCACCAAGCTAACCCGCATGGACTTCACCCCCGATACGCCGGTTTCCAACAGCCACAAGGGCACAGCGGAGGCCGAGAGAACCGTATCCCACGGAGAAGCCCTGCGTTATCCGGACCCGTCAGCTCTCAACGCCGAGAGCCTGCGCAAGATGCTGGTGGCGATGGCCGAAGACATTCGGGTGGTGCTGGTCAAGCTGGCGGACCGTCTCCATAACATGCAGACCCTGGGCGCCCTGCCCAGGGAAAAACGGAAGCGCATCGCCCAGGAAACGCTGGAAATATATTCTCCTCTGGCCCACCGCCTGGGCATCTGGAATTTCAAGTGGCGGTTGGACGACCTTTCCTTCCGGCACATCAATCCGGCGAGATTCCGGGAAATCAGCCGGATGCTGAGGTCGGGTCGGCGCGAAAGGGAGAAATACATAGCCCGGGTGTCCCGGATGCTCCAGGATCAACTGGAGAAGTTCGAGATAAATGCCGAAGTTACCGGCCGCCCCAAGAGCGTTTACAGCATCCACCAGAAAACCGAGAAGTACGCCGCGCAGGGAAAGGAACCGGACGAGATATTCGACCTTTACGCCCTGAGGGTGCTGATAGACGCCGGGTCTGACGAACAATCATCCCGGAAGGGGGAGTGCTACAAGGCGCTGGGGGCGGTCCACGACCTCTGGAGCCCGATGCAGGGCGGGTTCGACGACTACATCGGCAATCCCAAGGAAAATGGGTACGAGGCCCTGCACACCACGGTGATGTGCGAGGGCGGCCACCCGCTGGAAGTCCAGATCAAGACCCTGGAAATGCACCAGGTCGCCGAATACGGTGTCGCGGCCCACTGGCGCTACAAGGAGGGCAAGTCCCGTGGCGACCGGAAAGACCGGCAGTTCGAAGAGAAGATGAGCGGCCTGCGCCAGGTATTGGAGTGGCAGCGGGAAGCATCGGGAACGGAGGAGTTCATTGAAGGGGTCAAGCAGGACCTCTTCTCGGACCAGGCGTTCGTGTACACGCCCAAGGGGGACATCGTCCAGTTGGCGGCAGGATCGACTCCCCTGGACTTCGCCTATAAGATTCATACTGAATTGGGGCACAAGTGCACCGGGGGGAAGGTCAACGGACGATTGGTGGCGTTGAACACGCAATTGAAGACGGGCGACACAGTGGAGATCGTCACCAGCAAGTCGGGGCGGGAAGGGCCCAGCCTGGACTGGCTCAATCCGGACCGGGGTTTCCTGCGGTCGGAGCGGGCCAGGGCCAAGGTTCGGGTGTGGTTCCGCCGCCAGGCCCGGGAGTCCAACATAACCCGGGGGAAGGAACTGCTGCGCCGGGAGCTGCGGCGGCTGAACCTCAAGCTGGACGACCCTGAAATTCTATCCCTGGTCCACCACGACAACATGGACAACTTCCTGGAAAGCCTGGGTTCAGGGGGCATCTCCGAGCCCCAACTTTCCCATCGGCTGGCGCAGGCGCGGCAATTGCAGGAACGGGAAGACCCCTTCCCCAACAAGGCCAAGAACAAGTCGCCGGACGTCAGTTCCAAGGTGGAGGTGGCGGGAGTCGGGGGGATGTTGGTCAGCATGGCCAAGTGCTGCAACCCCATCCCCGGTGACGACATCCTGGGGTACGTCACCCGGGCCAGGGGCGTTTCCTGCCACAAGCGGGACTGCCCCAACCTGCGCAACCGGGACGAGCCCGAGCGGATCATCCATGTCTCCTGGGGTTCCGCTCCCCAGCTCTATCCGGTGCGGATTCTGATTGAAGCCTACGACCGGGTGGGACTGCTGCGCGACGTGACGACCACGCTGTCCGCCGAGAAGGTCAACATCGCATCGGTGTTCACCTCGGAGAACAATGACGGCACCGTCAACATGGAACTGACGATGCATACTACGGGCTTGGACCAACTGGGGAAGCTGTTCCCCAAGCTGGAAGGCATCCGCAACGTCACTGAGGTGTCCCGGGTGCGGTCCGGCACCTGACGGGAACGCTTTTTACCCTCTTTTCCCGGGCCGGACCAATCCGGGAGCCGGTGTTTCCAGAGGGTTTTTCACCGGGCAAAGTAGCCATTTCCCCCGCCAACCGTTAGTATTCCTCCAAGGGTAAAAGCCGGTTTTCATTCGTGCCCCTTGGAGGAACTCATGCCCGACCGCAAGCCAATCGTACCCCCCGGTCTGAGCGCCAATCCCGCCTTCTCGCCGGGGGTACAGGTGGGAGACCTGCTCTACGTATCCGGCCAGGTGGCCCAGGACGGCGAGGGCAACACTGTCGGCATCGGCGACGCCGGGGCCCAAACCCGCCAGATTATGTCCCGAATCCAGACCATCGTCGAGGCGGCAGGAGCGACGATGCAGGATGTGGTGAAGATTACCACGTTCATCGTCAATATCGACGACTACCCAGCCTTCAGCCAAGTGCGCTCCGAAACCTTCCCGACCGATCCGCCAGCCAGTTCTACGGTCGTAGTGGCCGGGCTGGTACGTCCCGAGTTTCTGGTGGAAGTGGAGGCGGTGGTGCGGGTGCCGTAAATACAAACTCCTGTCACTATCAATCCTCATCGGGAGGTTGCCATCGTGCGTAACGAATTCACCGCCGTGTACGAAAAAGACGATGGGTGGTACATCGGCTATTGCCTGGAAATCCCGGGGGCTAACGGCCAGGGCAAAACGAAGCAAGAATGCCAGACGAATTTGGCCGAAGCCATAGCGCTCATCCTGCAGGACCGCCGCGAGAGGGCTATGCGGGGAGTGCCTTACGGAATCAAACCGGAGACCATCATCTTGCCCGATGCACTTCCCGACGGGCCTGACTATGTTGTATGAAGCGCAACGATTTGTTGCGTCACCTTCGACGTTACGGATGTGAACCTTTTCGCGAAGGGCGTTCGCATTCCATTTGGACCAATCCGCAGACCGGAGAGACGGAAGCCATACCCAGGCACGTCGAGATAAAGAATGTACTGGCCCTCCAGATCTGTCGGGGGCTGTCAGTCCCGATCATCGGGCGCCAAAGATCATAGCAACGGGTATCCTCAAAGGAGTGCATCATGGTACAGCAAGGCCAGATTGACCACTTGCTCCAGGAAACCGGCACTGTCCCGCCGCCGCCCCACGTGGCCCGGCAGGCGACCCTGCAGGACTACGAGGGGACCTACGCCCGCTCCATGGAAGACCCGGAAGGGTTCTGGGAAGGTGTGGCTCAGGAACTAGAGTGGTTCAAGCCGTGGGACAAGGTGTTCCAGTGGGACTATCCCAACTTCCAATGGTTCCTCGGTGCCCAGTGCAACATCACCTACAACTGCCTGGACCGCCACCTGAACACTCCCACCAAGAACAAGGCCGCACTCATCTGGCTCAGCGAGACCGGCGAGGAACGGGTCTTCACCTATGGCCGGCTGGCCCAACTGGTCAACCGCTTCGCCAATGGCCTCAAGTCCCTGGGGGTGGGCAAGGGAGACCGGGTGGTCATCTATATGCCGTTGACCCCCGAGGGAGCAATCGCCATGCTGGCCTGCGCCCGCATCGGGGCGATTCACAGCGTCGTCTACGCCGGATTCAGTATCGGCTCCCTGCGGGACCGCATCCTGGACGCCCAGGCCAAGGTGCTCATTACCGGGGATGCGGGGTACCGGCGGGGCAACCGGGTAGACCTGAAGGGGATAGCCGATGGGGCGGTGCAGGGTCTGGACTTCCTGGAGCATATCGTTGTCTGGCGTCGGGAGGATGAGAAGCCGCCGCTGCGGGACAAGGAAGTGGACTTCGACACCCTTCTGGCCGGGGGCGGCATCGAGTGTCCCGCCGAGGTCATGGAGGCCGAGGACCCGCTCTACATCCTGTACACCAGCGGCACCACCGGGAAGCCCAAGGGAGTGCAGCACGTCCACGGCGGCTACATGGTGGGCACCTACTACCACTTCAAAAACTTCTGGGACGTGAAGGACAGCGACGTCTTCTGGTGCATGTCCGACATCGGCTGGGTGGTCGGCCACAGCTACATCGTCTACGCGCCCCTAATCGCCGGGGCGACCACCGTCTTCCGGGAGGGCGCGCCGGACTTTCCAGGCCCCCACATCTTCTATGAAGTGGTGGAGAAGTACGGGGTCAACGTCATTTTCACTGCACCGACGCTGGTGCGGATGCTGATGCGCTTCGGCGACGACCTGCCCGGGCAGTACAACCTACGCTCCCTGCGCTTCCTGACCTGCGCCGGCGAGCCGCTGAACCCCGAAGCGCAGAAGTGGGCCTACGAGCACATCTGCGGCAACGGGGAGTGGGCCTACCTGGTGGACAATTGGTGGCAGACCGAGACCGGCGGGCCCTGCCTGGGGACCCTGGCCAACATGATGTCCAAGCCGGGCCGGGTGGGCAAGCCCCTTCCCGGGGCGGAGCTGGACATCGTCGACCGGGAGGGACAGCCCATCGAGGAGCCGGAGAAGGGCGGAATCCTGGTAATCAAACGTCCCTTCCCCCACTTCTTCCGCACCGTTTGGGGCGACCCGGACCGCTACGCCGAGAACTGGAACACGATTCCCGGGGTCTACTTCACGGGAGACGTGGCCCTGCGGGACGCCGACGGCTACTACATGGTGGTGGGACGGGCCGACGACGTGCTGAACGTGGCCGGCCACCGCATCGGATCGGCCGAGGTGGAGAGCGCCCTGGTGTCCCATCCGGCGGTGGCGGAGGCGGCGGTCATCGGCAAGCCCGACGACCTAAGGGGAGAGTCTATCAAGGGGTTCGTCACCCTGCGGGTGGGCAACGATCCGTCGGACCGGATGGTCAACGATCTGCAGTTGCACGTCCGGCAGGAACTCGGTCCTATCGCCGTCCCGTCGGAAATCGAGTTCACCCCCGCCCTCCCGAAAACCCGCTCCGGCAAGATCATGCGCCGTCTCCTCAAGGCCAACGAGCTGGGGCTGGACCCGGGAGATATTACTACGCTGGAGGAGTAGGGGTGTGGTGGCCAAGATGATGACTAAAAAGACGGTGGAAGAAGTTGAAAGGTTCCAGAACCTATTAATATCTGTTGCGACCGGTGGTTCAGACGTTCATGAGGAGTACGGCGAGCTTAGATCCTTTTTGATTTCCGATCCCAGTGTTAACCGCCGACTGCTTCCGCAATTCGTTAGAACATGCAGAAATGTTTCGCAGTTTTGGGGCTTCATACAACCTCAATTCCCTACTTATAAGGAGCGTAGGGAGTTCATTTGGGAACATTTTCGGCCTTTGCTCGATTCACTCGAAAATCAGGTAGACAGCCCAGCGAATGCTGATATTTCCGATGGCTTAGAACGATTCGACACAGAGCATGTTCACGCGGGGTGGACAAAAGCAACAGAACGTTTAACGGATGATCCTGAAGGAGCTATTACGTCTGCTAGGAGTCTTTTGGAATCAATCTGCAAATATATCCTTGACCGCTCATCTGAATCTTACGACGCCAATGCTGACCTGCCAAAGCTTTACGGGGCGACAGCACGAACGCTGAATCTGGCACCGGACCAACATTCCGAGCAGATCTTCAAGCAAATATTGGGAGGCTGTACCAGTGTAGTCAATGGTTTAGCCGCGGTCAGGAACAGACTCGGCGACGCCCATGGACAAGGGATTGCCCAAGTTAAGCCATCGCAACGCCACGCAAGATTGGCCGTTCATTTGGCGGGGGCGATGGCCGTGTTCCTGATGGAAACGTGGGAAACCAAGAGTCAATCAATGCCATCGGCAGATTAGGTGGAAACTAGCGAACCGTTGGTGGCGTTTAACGACGGACTTCGCTGGGTGAAGGGAGTTCTGAAATTGAGGTACACGTTTCGCTGCAACGTGGAAGGCAACGAAGGGGATGGGCACGGGTTCGTGGTCACATTCCCCGACGTTGACGGCGCCATCACCGGGGGCCTTACGTTTAGAGATTCGATTATCCTTGCCGAGGACTGTTTGGTGGCGTCTCTGGGTGCTTGCATGGATTGTCAAGAAGAGTTGCCCAAGCCCAGTTCCTGGTCGGAGGGGCAGGAATTGATAACCGTGCAGCCTTTGGTGGCTGCCCAACTGGACTTGTACAGCGCGATGCGGGAAGAGAACGTCACTGTGGCTGACTTGTCCCAACGCCTGAATCTCAGTGAGACCGAGGTAGAGCAAATATTGGTTTTGGACTACCGGACTTCCTTGGGCCAAATCGTCAACGCCCTGAATGCGCTGGGCCGCAAGCCGGTGGTGGAAGACCTGGCGGCGTGAATCCCGCTGATGGGAGCGAACGTGGAGAACGAGATGAATCCTGTGGGCGTTACCCGCTACCAGTTCAACGTTGAGCAGTATTACAAGATGGCGGAAGTCGGCATCCTCCCCCAGGAAGGCTCCGAACAGCTGATGCGGGGGGTCGTGTACGACCGCTCCCCGCTGGTCAGGAACCGCTGCCATCCCATGCTGAAAGGAGGCGTGACCCGCTTCATCAACGAGGATTTGGGGCTGCCGGAATGGGAAGACGACTGCATCCGCAAGTACACGGTCGAGGAATATCACGTCATGATCGAGGAAGCTATCCTCACCGATGATGAACGGGTGGAGCTGATCGATGGAGAGATCGTTCTAATGCCCCCAATGTCCCCTCCTCACGGATACGTTGTGAATCTCATCGTCCGTATGCTGAACCGGAGTCTAGGAGACGATGAAGCAATAGTTTGGTGCCAGTGCCCAATAACCTTCCCCGGCAACACCGAACCCGAACCCGATGTGGCCCTTATCCAACCGAGGGGCGATTATTACCGCTCCAACTTGCCCACCCCGCAGGATATGCTGCTGCTGATAGAAGTGTCCCGGTCCACTCTCCGTTACGACCGCACCGTCAAGCTCCCCCTTTACGCCATCGCCCGCATCCCCGAGGTCTGGATTGTAAACCTATTCGACGATGTGATTGAGGTGTACCGCAACCCGGAAGGGAGCGCCTACCGGGAGACCACGACGTTAGGCAGGGGAGAAGCGGTGTCCCCGGAGGCTTTCCCGACCCTGCGATTGGTGGCGGAGGAGTTGTTGGGATAGGGACAGATTTCCAAGTAGTTTCGGAGTCAAGCCAATGCCACTGGACGATCTGGTAAGCGTTATAGAAACGCTGCAACAACGCATCCGAGACCACGGGGAGTCCCTCCGGCAAAACGAATACCGGACTCGCGTGGCGTTGATTGACCCGCTGCTGACGGCGTTGGGCTGGGACGTTGCCGATCCATGCGTGGTCATGCCGGAGTACGACGTTAGCGGGAAACGCGCTGACTATGCCTTGCTGGACGGACAGCGAGAGCCATGTGTCTTCCTTGAAGCTAAGAGGCTGGATGAAGGCTTGTCCAACCACAGATCGCAAGTTGTTGCTTACGCCAGCGAACTGGGCATCAAGTACCCTGCCCTGAGCAACGGCAACGACTGGGAGGTTTACGATAATTCCAGGCTGGTCCCGATTGAACAACGGCGAATCCTCGGCGTGTCCATCGCGGGAACCGAGTCGGCCAAGGCCGCGTTACAATTTCTCTTGTTGTGGCGGTCTAACTTGGCGTCGGGGGAGCCGGTGGCAGCAAACGAGCCCCTCCTCGGAGTGGAGATTCCGGTTGATGATTCCTCAGCGACGGAACAACATCAAGGACAACAAACGCCCCCAATACGTCCTGGTGCGGGATGGACATCCTTGGCAACATTCGAAGCTGTGCCAGGAACCACGCCTCCGCCTTTGGTCAGGTTCGACTCTGGAGAAGAACGAAGCATTTATTATTGGAAAACGCTTTTGGTCGAAGTCGCGGAGTGGTTAGTAAGAAAAGGGACTCTAACGCCCAACTGTTGTCCCGTCTCGTCCCCTGCAGATCCATCAGTCCGCTTAGTTCACATTACGCCCGAGCACGCCGATGGAACGAGAATTTACAACCCAAATCGTTTAACGAACGGGTTGTTCTTGGCTTCCCATGGCAGTGCCCGAGCACTTGTGAGAAGGTCCAAACAAATCGTAGAGGGTCTTGGTCAAGACCCCGGTTCCGTTTGGCTCAAGGTGGAATGAATTTGGAAACCTCTCTTTTGGCATATAAACTTGCCGCTCCGACAGTCCTAGAACTAGGTTAAAGGAGACAACCACCCCATGAAAGTCTATTACTTCAGCGAGTTTCCATATCATGAGTACCCGGATGAGGAGGGGGAGAAGTATCCCTCCCTGCGGCTGACCTTCCCCAACACCTACTTCGATCCCGACACCGCCAACGGGTTGTTCCAGCGGTACTTCGACGAGTGCGTGTACGTGGACGAGATGGGCTTCGACGGGATAATGGTCAACGAGCACCACAACACCCCGTCCTGCATGAACGCCTCGTGCAACCTGTCCGCCGCCGTGCTGGCGCGGATAACGCAGAAGGCCAAGATTCTGCTGCTGGGCAACATCCTGCCCATCCACGAAAACCCGGTGCGGCTGGCGGAAGAGATCGCCATGATTGACGTGATCTCCGGTGGCCGGGTCATCTCGGGCATGGTGCGGGGTACGGGGGTGGAGACCCTGGCGACCAACGGGAATCCCATCCACAACCGGGAGCGGTTCGAGGAGTGCCACGACCTGGTCATCAAGACCTGGTCGACGCCGGGCCCCTTCCGCTGGGAAGGGAAGCACTACAACTTCCGGGTGGTCAATCCCTGGGTGGTGCCCATCCAGAAGCCTCATCCGCCGGTGTGGGTGCCCGGGACGGCCAGCCCGGAAACCGCCCAGTGGGCGGCGGAGCACGGTTACACCTACGTCGCCTTCCTCACGCCGCTGGACGTGACCGAGGACCTGTTCCAAATCTACCGGGACACCGCCGCCGAAAAGGGATACGAACCCACCGGCGACAACTTCGGCTACCTGCTGTGCTGCTACGTGGCGGAGACCCAGGAGAAGGCGGACGAGGAAGCCCGCCACTTCATCTGGCGGATGGGCACCACGACCCGCGGCCCCCGGGAGTACATGAACCCGGTAGGCTACCGCACCCAGGCGGGAGAGCAGGTCGCCGCCCGCCGCGCCGTCCGCCCGCTGATCCAGCAGAGCTATGAGGAGCTGAACGAGAACTATCACATCGTCGCCGGCACGCCGGACACGGTGCTGGAGAAGATCAAGTATCTTCACGACCGGCTGGGAATGGAGCACCTGATCTTCTACGGCCAGGAGTCCCGCATGTCCCACGAAGCCACCATGGCCAACATCGGGTTGTTCGGCAAAGAGGTCCTGCCGGAAATCCAGAAGTGGTAAGGGCGGAATGGTATGCGGGAGCGGCCGACCGGAAGAGACCACAGCCTGGTTTAGCGGCCTGGCTAACCGGCGAGGGAGGATACTACCATCGGGGGAATGTCACCACTTGGCGCCACGGGCTTGTCCCTCGCCGTCTCCGATTACTGCCCGCCGGTTGAGAGCGGCTTGACGTGCTCCTCAAGCCAGGACTTCAGCTCGGCAAACCGGAAGGAGTTGGTGTCGAATAACTGCATGAAGTAATCATAGGTTTTGAGGCTGTCGCAGTCAATGAAGTGGCCGTTCAGTCCCAGAAAGACATCGGTAGCGGCGAAGGCCACCCGCTTGTTGCCGTCCACGAAGGGATGGTTCATGGCCAGGCTTTCCATCATCGCGGCGGCTTCCTCGATAAGGCCGTCGTAATACCCCATTTGCGGGCGGAAGATGGCAGATTCCAACGCCCCCATGTCCCGCAAGCCGTGGGAACCGCCAAACTGATCAATCTGGTCGTCATGGATGGCGATAACTTCTTCTATGGTCAGGAAGTTGCTGGTCATTGAGCCAGCAACTCATAGAGGCGACGATGTCTCTCTACGCTAGCCCGATAGTGAGCCATGACCTCGGGGCGGATTCTCTCGCGGGCCTTGCTTTCGATGTAGTGGGCCATCGCTTCTTCCAGCACCGCTTGAAAGTGCCGGCCTTCCTTGCGGGCAATCTCCCGCATTCCTGCCAGCAACTCAGGGGACGCCTGGCTCGAGAACTTCGCCCGTGTTGTAGCCATCGCTCTTGTCTCCCTTTGATGTTCCGAGGGGTCCAACCGGATGTCATCCGGATAATGCAATTGTGGCAGTAGCATCCAGAATTATCAAGAAATCTCATGATATTCCATGGTAGTTAACACCCCATCCTTCCCGTACCCGGCCAGCTTTGGATTCAACTCCTCCAAGAGCGGCAGGAGTTCCTCTATACGGACCCCGCTTCACCTCGCGCACGTAAGGCGGAAGAAAAAACCGGCGAATGTGGGGATTTAATGTTGGAGTACCACCTCCAACTGGGAAATCTCCACTAGCGGGAACCACTCCGTAAACTGTGGATCGGGCAACCACGATGCAGGATTTCGAAAAGGACTGCCACCGGTACCCAACTCCCCGTGAATACTAGGGCCTCTCAGTTTGACCCTCCGGCGATCCACCGCCGGAGGGTCCTCCCAGTCCTGGGGCAAGCTACCGCACCGGGGGCCACATTATCCAGCCGCGGCGGCCGGTGTTGCGCAGGCGCAGCAGGTGTCCTTGGCCAGTGGTGACGTACAGGCTGCTCTGATCAGCGTCGCCGAAGCAGCAGTTGGTGGGGCCGTCCACGCCCACCGGCATGGGATAGGTCTCCAGCACCCGGCCCTGCGGCGTCCAGACGTAGATCATGGGGCCGGGGCCGCTGAGAGTGTTGCCGGCGGTGCCCACGATGTTCCCCTCGGAGTCCAGGCACATGCCGTCAATGCCCCGCTGGGGACCCCGGTGGTCCCGGCCGAACTGGTGCAGCACGAGGTACTGGCCCAGGGAACCGTCCTCATTGATGGGGTAGGAGCGCAGCTCCCGCACCCCGTCGGGCGAGGGGTCGGTCTGGATGATGTACAGACTACGCTCGTCGGGGGAGACCAGCAGCCCGTTGGTGCCGGTGGTATCGTAGGTCATCCGCTGGCAGGTGTAGCTGCCGTCGGACTGGGGGTCGGCCCGCAGGATGTCCCGGTTCATGTTCTCCTGCTGCTCGCTGGGGTCGATGTTCCCCTCGTTCCAGGGGTTGCTGAACCAGATGCGTCCCCGCCGGTCGATGGCCAGGTCATTGGGGGTGTTCAAGCGCTGCCCGTCCAGCCGATCAACAATAGTGGTGGTCCCGCCGTCAGGGTCGAAGCGGACGATGGAGCGGCCTCCGGAACAGCAGCCATAGAGGCGGCCTTCGGCGTCGAAGGCCAGGCCGTTGGTGTGGTTGGTGTTCTCCCGGAAGATGCTGCACTCGCCGGTCTCCGGGTCGTATGCCATGATGCGGCTGGCCGGAATATAGGTGAACAGAAGCCGCTGGCCGTCCCAGGCCGGGCCCTCGGTCAAACGGCTGAATGGTCCCGCGACATGCTCCCACTGCAGTGCCATGATTTCCTCCTGTGTTTAGTTGATTTCCGGTAGGCCAATCCTCTGGTGGTGATGGATGGAAGGGCTTCTCCCCTCCTCGCCGGTGCATAACGGAATGGCGGGGACTGCCCCTCGCCATTAGTGATCCCGGCCCAGCACTCGACTTACAGCCGGTAGGCCCGCACCGCGGTTCCCTGGAACATAGCGGCCCTTTCCGTCTCGGAGAAGTCCCGGGAGATCCGCTTGAAGGCGTTCCAGACGGTGGTGTAAGCGTAGGATACCTTGTCCACCGGGAAGTTGCTCTCGAACATGCAGCGCTGGGGTCCGAACTGCTCTATGCAGTAGGTCAGCCAGGGGCCGATGGTGTCGGCCACCTCCCGCGAGGTCGGCGGTGCGGTACGCTGGTGCCAGTCGTGGCCGCTGATCAGGTTGCCGAACCCGCCCAGCTTGACCACCACGTTCTCCCGCTGGGCAACGGCGGCGATGCCCCGCTGCCAGTCGGTGAACACTTCGTCCTGCTTTCCGGCGTAGGGGCCGACGCCTAGGGGACGGCCGACGTGGTTCAAGATGATGGTGGTGTCGGGGAAGGCGGCAGCCAGGTCGGCCAGCTCGTTCAGCTGGGTGTGGTACACCAGGGCGTCGAAGCTGAGACCCAGCCTCTGAAGACAGGCGAACCCCTCGCGGAAGCGGGAGTCCAGCAGCATTCCTGGCGTGTTGGAGGACGGAGAGCCGACCTCGGGGCTGGCGTCCCATGCGCAGGAGAAGCGTATGCCCCTAAAGCGGTTGCTGCTGGCGGCCAGGAGCGCTTCCAGGACCGGCTCCACCGCCGCGCCCAGCATGAGATTGGCGTTTCCCACGATGCCGGCGGCCACCTCCGTGGCGCCGTACTGTCCGCTGGCGCTCTGGGCGGCAATGCCCTGGACGAACTCGACCTCGCCCACGGAGCGCATCTCCTCCGGTCCCTTGGCGCGGTACATGGAGTGGCACTCGATGAACACCGTCTGGGTGATGTTATGGCCCCCGGCCAGGTCCAGGGTTAGCTGGTCCAGCAGGTAGCGGGCCCCCTCACGGTCCCAGAAGTGGTGGTGCGGGTCGCAGATGGGCAGGCCGGGTTCCAACGGCTCTTCCACCGCTAGGCCCAGCCACGAATCACGTTGGCTTACCATGGGTCCTCACCTCCCAAGAACGTCTGATTGCCCCATAGCCCTGGCTCTCTCACTCCGTTACCCAACATCTTCAAACCCTATCCTTGTGGATGGAGCGAAGGTGACAGCGGCTTTCGCAGAAAAGGTTGGCAATAGAAACCTATCGCAAAGCAGGCCACAACACCAAATGGGTGATTCACGTAGGAATGCCCCGACATGGTAATCAGATTTCCCAAGACAGTACCCAAGTATAGTCGGACTGCTTGGGGATTACCCAACTGCCCCCCGAAATATACTCTGGAGCTTCGGACAGGGCGCGAATTTTCAACCGATGGATAGAGGGGTGTCCCAAGGCATCCCACTGGTCGAGAAGCTCCAGCAATTCTGGATACGCTGGGCCGTTGCCGAATACCTTCACTTGCTCGGGAAACCTGTCGTTGAGGATGGCGGCGCTACTCAGGCCGGCGTCGAAGACCCCGTATCCAGGAGACTGGAATGACCCACCTTCACCCATCGGCATCAGGGCAAATACCCTTGGGTGGGTTGTGAGCGACAGGTACAGCCCCGAGTAAAGGTTCTGCCGGTAGAACTGCCCTTCGAGTGAACGGCCGATATCCCGGAATTCCGGCTTTTCCGAGCCTAGCAAAGCGCCCAGCTAGGCCAGATCAATCTGGTCCGGCCAGTCCAGTCCGATGGACATCACTGGTGGCTGGTCCGGGCGCCCCTTCACCGAATAGAATCCCTCGGTCCGCTCCCGTGTCCACCGCAGGGGAACGAAAGCGCAGGGTGATGCGCAGAATCCCAACAGCCCAGTGCCCCGTTTTTCCAGGGCTGCACTGAGACTGGACCCCCTCAACCACAGGGGCGCCACCAGCAGGCCTCCCTCGGTCAATTGCTCTACCCAGTGGGGTGAGACGTCACGCGCATCCGCCGTCACGATGATGCGGTCGTAGGGCGCTCCACGGCTATACCCCATGGACCCGTCGCCACAGGCCACCTCCACCGCCTCGAACCCGGCAACCGCCAGATGCTTCCTGGCCCCTTCGACGAGGGAGCAATCAATGTCCACCGATACCACGTGACCATCGACACCCGCGAGTTCGGACAGGATCGCGGCGTTGTAGCCTGAACCTGTGCCCACCTCCAGGACCCGCATCCCAGGCTCCAGGCGCAGTTGCTCGAGCATTATCGCCATCATCGTCGGTTGAGACGATGAACTGGTGGGCCGTTCACCCTCCCAGCGCAGTAGGACCGGCCGATCGGCATATGCGGCGGTGATTCCAGCTTCAGGAACGAACAGGTGCCGGGGCACTTCCCGAAAGGCGCGCTCGATCCGCGGGCTGGTGATGGTGCCCCTGTGCACAAGGGTGTCAACCAGCGCGTTCCTGAGCGACTCCGGATCGGTGTATCGTGGTTCCGGAGTCTCCATTTCAATCTCCGCTTGCCTGGGATCTCTACCAGGAGACTATCTCAGAAAAGGATAGTGCTGAAAAGAAGGGCAGAAATAAGGTAACGCTAGCTGGAACCTTGGCGTAGTTCCAAGGGCAGGCCGGGACAACCTCTTCGGCGATCCCGTCCCCTTGGTCCGGCCCCGTTCCATTACCGTGCCCTTCCCCATGAAGCCGAACCACGTCAAGGCTTGTAAACTCGTGTGCCTGGGAGACGGGTCTTGGATCCGCCCCTGCCCCCAGGGCAATCGCGTTTGGTCCTTGCCGACTTCACCCGGGGAAAAGTGTGGGACACCCGTTTTTTGGTTCTTGTGCCAAATGTGCCATTTCGTTGATTTTGAGCACGAAAACCGGGTGTGCGCCGGTTTATGGTGTGCCTTTCTGGGGGATTTTTGTCGCAAACTGTGTCACGTTTGTAGCATTTTGTGTCATTTTTGTGCCGTTGGAGACGCACGCCGGAGCCGGGAGTGCGAGGGGAAGGGCCGAAGCTGGGCATGGGCATGGCCGGCAAACTCCAACAGAATGCGGGCGAAAGGGCCGCCCACCTTTCATTGACGCTATACCGTTAAGCGTGGCTCTGTCAACAAGATAATGTCAGCAGTCGGCGGGGTGAAGGCCCCTGGCATCCAAATGCGAGAGCCCTGCCCCGAACCCGCTCCTTCGGTCCCTGCAGCTTGGCTCTGTAGTAGACTTTCAGTGTCCTGCAGCGACAATGCTGGGAGGTCCGTTTCCAGCATCGGAACCCTTAACCGCAAGGAGGCGAGGTGATATGGCGATGAGCAACTCGACGAAATCTTTTCTCAACTGGATGTACTCAACCGGCTTCGAGGACATTCCAGGGGATGTCCGGCATATGACAGGGCTTGCCCTGTACGATGTCATCGGCTGCAATCTGGCGTGCTCTCTGCTGCCCACCGCCCACCGCATGGTGGACTTTGTCAACCTGACCGGCGGCTCTCCGGCCTGCACGATGATGGGATTCCCCACACGTACCTCCCCGGTCAACGCGGCAATGGTCAACGGCACACTGGGACACGGAGACGAGATGGACGCCCACGACGGGGATGGGCGGGGAACGCACATTTTGGCCGCCACGACGGCCTCGGCTCTGGCCTGCGGGCAGTTGGTTAGGGCGACCGGACCGGATGTCCTGCGGGCAGTCATCCTGGGGTATGAACTGTCCAAGAGAATAGTCAGGGTGGCCAACCGGGTAGAAAGAGAGACTGGAAAGTCCTTCGGCCCGGTGGATGCGGGCAACACCATGGGGGCAACCACGGCCGCCGGCATCGCCTTGGACCTGCCGCCGGACCGGCTGGAAGTAGCCCTGGGACTGGCGGCCCACATGTCCTGCAACATCGCGGCCTACACCAGGGAGACCGAGCACATGACCGCCTCTTTCCTCAGAGGTGGGGTGGGCGCACGGAATGGAGTAACCGCCGCGCTGATGGCCAAGGTGGGCTATGATGCCCCACCGGACATTTTGGATGGAGAGCCAGGTTTCTTCAGCAGCCGCCTGGGAGTCCAGGATCCCAGCCCCGAGTTCCTGGCAACCCTAGGCGAGGAGTACGGCATCACCGGCATAATCTTCAAGCGGCATAACGCCGGAGGCGGCAACCATGTTGCCCGGCTGGTTCTAGTCGAGTTGATGGCTGAGAACGGTTTGAGCAGTTCGGATATTGCGGAAATTCGGGCAGAACTGGTCCCCCGTCGAGGCATCCATCATCATTCCGGTTATGGAGAGAGGGTGCTTGCCCTGGCCGCGGTGTATGGCGGGGTGGGGTTGCGCGAGGCTTACGACGAGGACTACTACGACACTCCCGAAGTCAACGCCATCCAAGAGCGCGTCAAGATCTCCGACCGGGATGACTGGGCCGGATATGAAGACCGTTTCTACGCCGGGGTAACCGTCGTGACCAAGGATGGCAGAACCCTGAGCGGAGAGAGCAACGACCGCCAGATGACTGAGGCAGAGCTGGGTGCCAAGTTCTCCTATCTGGTCGGGTTGCGGGCCGGGGAGGCCAAAGCCACAGAGTTGGCCGAGGTCCTGAAGCGGTTGGATACCGTGAGCGACATATCCGAGGTGATGGCCCAACTGGAGCTTCCGGCAGCGGGAATCAAGGAAATTTAGCGGTGGTCGTGTGGGCCTGCCCTTCGTTTTGGACTGACCTGCCCCTGAATCCTGGTCCAGCCGGAATGCGAGGTTTGTGGGATGATCTAAACCAATACGGGAGGAGGATCGTCCCATGAAGAAGCCCCGGTGCAGTCCCAAGCAGGTGGCTTTCGGCCCGCGCCAGGCGGAGGAGGGTACGCCGATGTCCGAGGTCTGTCGCAAGATGAGCATCAGCGAGCAGACCCTCTACCGCTGGAAAAAGAGGTTCTAGGGCAGGGGGTTGGCGGAAGTGCGTCGGCTGCGGGTCCTGATCGACTTTCGAGGATCAGGTCACGGCCTCCCACGTTACCGAGAAAACAAAGGAGCCGGTGGGGGACCGATGCGTTCCCGGCCTGTCGACTATCTGGGGGGCCTGGAGCACTGAGGACCCAATCCCTTGGACCTAAAACCCGCCCAACCTCCGCCAGGTCCATGGAGGGGTCAATGAGGCGGGCCGCTGGCCTGCCATTCCATGAAGCATAAGCATCTGAATAGACTTGTACCGGGGAATACCCACGGGACACCCAATCGTCCCTGATGATGTGGGCGGTGGCGAGGATAAGGTCGGGTTGATAAGACATCCGCTCGACCTGGCCCGGCGTCAGGTAAGCGTCAGGGTAAACCAACCATTCCCTGGATTCGCCGAGAGCGCGGACGCGAAATAAAACGTGTCCCTTCTTCTCCGTCAGCATCACCCGCCAGGAAAACAGGTAGCCTTCTTCGGCCCAGTGCACATTCCCCGGGTAGGCGAAGTGACGCAAGGGCAATGCGATCTGGATTGCCAGGAAAACGACGCCCAACAGGACCACCGATTTGGTTTGCCAAGTGATGTGACGGCGTTCCCGGTTCGGTTTCGGAATATCACTGTTTGACCGTCGGGTAGGTCCCAGGGTGTTTCGCACGTTGCAGATTGCCCGGCGGGGCCAGTCAGGGCCGAAGAAAATCAATGCTACGGCAATCATTATCCACGGGAACATGCCAATGGACGGAAAGAGCAGAGCGGTGGCCGCGTGGAAGACTACCAGCATCCCGTAAGCGAAGGGACGGGACCTGGACCAGAGCAACCAGCCAGCGATGGTGAGGTCGAAAATCATCCCGCCCCAACTGAAGGCATAGGCTACCCAAGCCTCGCGCAAGAACGGTCCAAGGAACGGAATATCCGCGCTGTTGTAGAGCCAGATGCGTAGAGGCTGGGCTTGGAACAGCCAGTCAGGGTTCAGCTTGGCTACTCCGGCAAAGAAATACACCAGTCCAACCTGGGCCATTAACAGCCACAACACTGCCCGGGGGATCTCCGGCGCAACTGAGCTCCCGAGCCCTTTCTTGGAGTCCAAAGCCCAAGCTCTCCCCATGGGGAGCCAAATCATGATGAAGCTCAGCAGACTGACCAGGTAGTAGTGGTTGAGATATGTGGTCCGGTCAATAAGTTCAATGTAGGTGAAAAGGCCGAAAAAGGCGGTTATGGACAACCGGTAGCGGTAGCCTGTGGCGACGCCCAGACTGGCAAGGCCGAGCAGTGCAAAGTGGAGGTATATTCCCCACCCGGGCCATGCCTGGACCCAGCCGAACCCGTAGTAGCTCAGGTGATGCGCCGGTTCCAGGTAGATGCGTGATATCCAACCGTGGGCCGCGAACCGGACCACCACAATCAAGCCCAACAAACCGAACATTATTCGGAATATCGCGGCCGAATAAGGGGATACTGGTTCCAGCCCGGCTTGGATGACGCGGCCGCAGACCGCCCCGATGGAGGCTGTTAACGAGGCAACGCCGGGTTCCGGGGAGAAGTCAGAACGCCGCCTGGCGCCGGCCACGGGGTTCTATCGCATGGCGTCCCCGTCGGTATCGGAAAACCCGACGGAAACACCCAGGAGGCTGACCACTTCGGTTGCCATAGTCCTCTGCACGTCGGAGAGGCGGTCGTAAAGCGCGGCAACCTGTTCCGGGCGTTCGGTTACGGCGACGGTAAGAGGGACTTCCACCGCCTCCACAGCCAGGAGAGCGGCAGACAAATTTTCGCGGAACCGCTGGTCCGTTTCCTCTGAAAGCGGAATTACCAGGTGAGAGATTCCAAGCTCCTCGCCACCGGCCCCATCGTAGATTTTTTGCATTCCGAGCAACTCATGGCGGATGTCGGCCAACCCGTTGTCCGCCGCGTTGCCGGGGATAGCAGTGAGGTCGGGGCCGTCCCCACGCAGGCCCAGCGCCAGTGCAATACGTACCTGGACCATATCCCGGATCATGAATACCTGGACGCGCACCACTTCTTCCACCGCGTCACTGGGCACCACCGACAAGTTGGCGCGATCGGTGAAGTAGTCCTTGTAGGGAGCGCCCAACTCTCCGCCAACGGTCCATTCGGCCAGGAGGGCGGCTGTTTCTTCCCGACTGACTTGGGTAACGGCCGAGAGGTACGCGCAGGCCGGAGGGGAACTGGACAACGAAGCCAGGGAATCGGGGCTGAAGAGCAGATGTTCCATGGCTCCGAAACCACGGCGGTCCGCCGAGAGGGAATTTTTTATCACGTCCGCATTGACGGTGAAGTCAGCCGACGCGATGGATGTGTCGATCCTGTCGGTGTCGGTGGGGCTCCAGTCGAGCAGGCTGGCCGACCTGCGGTCCATGACCGGGCCAAAGGACATGGCTCTTGTTCGCAACCAGGAAGCCCGTGCTGTGCTCCAGGCCTGCCTGGCGGCGTGCAGCGACGCCTCCGAGGGGGCTCGGCAAAGTTCAGCCGCTGCTTGCTCCAATCGAACAGCGTCTGCGGCCGCTTGCTGGTAGGCCGGCACCACGACGTGATCTGTGAGACTAATCAACAGGTCTTTATCGGACGGACCCCCTCCCGTGCATGCCGATGCGGAGAGGATCAGGGCCGACAGGAGAACGGACAGCCTCCATTGCCGGGCGCACCAGGAGTTAAAGAGATTCGAGGAACTTGATGAGGGCATTTCTCTCTTTCATGGTCAGGCCCATGAACTCGTCCCGGGAGGCCTTCGCTTCTCCTCCGTGCCACAGGATGGCCTCTTCCAGGTTGCGGGCTCTCCCATCATGGAGGAACATGGTGTGCCCGTTTACCGTTTGCACCAGTCCGATTCCCCACAAAGGAGGGGTGCGCCACTCGGAGCCGTTGGCCAGTCCATCGGGACGGTTATCCGCAAGCCCATCGCCCATGTCATGGAGCAGGAGGTCCGTGTAGGGGTATATGATCTGACCCCGCAACGGCTCCAGGGGATGGTCCTGCCCTGTCTCGTGGCGGGGAGTATGACACACGGAGCACTGGGACTGAACAAACAATCTGGCGCCCTGTTTGACTTCCCCGTCATCCACGTTCCTCATGGCCGGAACTGCCAGAGTCTGAGTATATATTGTTACTTTTTCCAGACGGGTGTCTGGAATCTCCGGCAACCCACCACTGGGAGCCTGGGTACAAGCCACCTGCGCCGAAGGGCAGTTTTCATCAGGGAACAAGCTGGAGGTTATGCCGATGTCCCCCAGGAAAGCACCGGCGGCCTGCTGCTCGACGGACGGCTGGTTGGCTTTCCAGCCGAACCGTCCCAGGGAAAACTTGCCCTCGCGGACATTCCACACAAAGTTGGCCCGCCCTGAAATGCCGTCGCCGTCGGCGTCATCCGGGTCCGCCAGGGCCATGATGCGTTCTCCGGGAATGGCTTCCAGCAAGCCCATCCCAATGGTGGCCGACGCCACCCGGGGAGAGATCATCACGTTGGGGTGGACGGGTCCGAACTGGGGATCGCTGATGCCGTATACGGGGCTCCGCAAGCTGAATTCGGTCCCGTCGGGGTACTTGCCGGGAACTTCGCGATACGTGATCGCGACACGCCCTTCGAAGGGAACTCCCAGGATCGACCGGTCCTGCAATTGTCCTCCATAAGCGGGGTCGTCGACGGGGCCATCAGGCCCCGGCACGCTCAGGCGCAGCAACAATCCTCTAGCAGGATCGTCGGCATTTTCAGGAGGGCGTCCCCTTCCGTCATGGCTGTGGCAGGACGAGCAGGACTGGGCGTTCATAGTTGGCCCCAGTCCATCCCTGGCCTCAGTGCTGGCCGGGGCGGCGACCCAGTTCTGATTGAAGAAGCTGTCACCCACCTCGAAGGTCCGGCGAAGGGGAGTATCCAGGTTGCGGGCCGACAGTTCGAATGCGTTCTTCCCTGAGCTGAAAGCAGTGGTGTCCCCACCCAGGCGTTCGTCGTAGATTTCGGAGAGGCCGGGGCTTCCGAGGAACTGGCAGGCAGGCAGAAACACGACCAAGACCGCCAGCAGCAGAGCTGCCCCCTTTCCCTCGTGCCCTCGCCAGGGGCAGGCTGGTCTGATGGTGAACGCGCGGGAGGGGGAGGGGTTGCCCATAGGTCCTCAGCTGACGCTGATTGTAATTCCCACTTCCTCCGCCGCACTCACTATGGTGTCGGTCTGGTTTTCCAGCGCGACAATGGTATCGAGCACCGCCTTGCGTCCCGGGGAGGCGTCGGATAGCCCCTCCACCAGCTGGCTGTCAAAGGGGGCGGGGATGGACCTGGCGAGGTACACCGAACGGTTTATTTCGGCTTCCAGTTGGTCGGCCAACTCCTGGTCCTGGGCCGCGATCAGTTCCTTGACACCCGGACCTGATACTGAGCCATAGTCGCCGGAGTAGACCCGCTGGACTCCCGCAGCGTTGGCCACGATATCAGAGATAGTGTTGTCCGAGAAGCAGGAATGCTCGTCTTCCTGCGAGCGTGCCTCGTAGGCGACCGTCATGCGCTCCCCAGCCAACTCTCCACGACTCATTTCACCGATCCCGGTTATGATATCCGTGATAGCCGCATCGGAGTCTTTGGAGACGAACTGGGCACGATAGTTGTTCTGCCCGGGAGCCCAGGCGTTCACCATATCCTGCAGGTGGGAAAGCAGCAGGTCCGAGCTCACCGCAAGGTAGGTGGCGCGGCGATCAGCGTTGTCGGCGGTGGTGTAGTCGGATACAGGCCGGTAACCGGGGCCGTCCGGGTTCAGGTCCTGTCCCCAAAGCAGGAACTCGATGGCGTGCCAGCCCGTGGAAATGTTTTCCTCGCCGCCTTCCTCATTCAATGAGACCAGCAGGTCGGCGTCGATGGTTGGGTACTGATCGGGCATGTTGATGATGCCGGCGCCGGGGTCTCCCTCAACATAGTCCACGTAGGACTCATCCATCGGCCAGGCGTTGATCAGACCCTCCGGGCCGTCCGCCTCATTGTCGATGGGGCCTTCGTAGAAGCGGTATATTTCGGTCACTCCGTAGTCATCCCGGGCCAGGAGCCAGGCACGCTTGGCCGCGTCCAAGCGGTGCTGCGACGGGTCCTCGAGAAACCGGTCGATAGCTGCATCCATGGACTGGGCAGAGGCGAGGCTCTGAGCATAAGAGGCGTATGCTCCGGCCGCGTAGTTCTCGACCACGGACGCCTTGAGATCATCGCTCGCGCCGCGAGACGTGCAGGCAACAAGGGCCAATGCGGCTACGAGCAACAATGCGACAGCAATTGGGAGTTTCGTCTTCATGTTTTCCATGTTCGTCGTTTCGATTAAGCGGGACTTGTTGGGTGCACATCCTGAAGGTTTGTGTTCCGCAGATATGGGAAAAATGTTTCTCCGGAGAGATGCCGGGGCGGAGAACGGCACCCCTCCCATAGTATGCGATTATCCGACACTGCTATTAGTCCTTAGCCAACGTCAATTGGCCTAGTTGGTATAGGAAGCGGTTTGCTATTGCTGTAGAACAGTAACATGTTGTCGACAACGCAGCATTCTAATTCGGTAATACACGTCTGTTAATTCATTATACACTAACTATAAATAAGGGTGTACTATTCCCATTCCAAAGTCTTCGCATAGCAATAGAGATTATGGTAGGACGGCCATTGTGAAGGGATGTACGGCGACACTTCGAGACCTCATGCCGGGGACTTGCGGACCATGACTGCACAATTGTTGCCAGGAGGTACAAGAGCCAGGTTGCTGATAAAGTCGATCACAGGTCACCAAGCAGGTTGAAGGTCATTCGGTCTTAACAGCGACGAGGGAAATGGCGGCCATGTTTTCGGCGTAAGTTCGGAAGACCGAGCGCATGTGGAGGATGCGCCGGCGGGCTGCTGGCGTCCTGGCAACCTTGAAAAGGAAGCCAATGGTCCTGGCCAGCCCTTCGTCCTTGATGAACCGTCGGGGTTCCAGCAAGTGCATTGGCGTCGTGAAACGGGTCTGCACGGTGAACCCGTGCCCTTCCAGGAGGGCCGTCCATTCCCGGGGAGTAAGCGGCCGGGCCCCAACGTGGATCGCCTCGGACAGAGCGGCACTGATTTCGGACTTTCGGTCGTCTTCCAGTTCGTCCGGCTGCAGGCAAAGCTCGTGAATACCGTATCTGCCGCCGGGCCGGAGCAACCGGGACGCTTCCTGTACAATCCGGTCTTTCTGAGGAGGCGTTTGCATGGTCAGCATCGCCTCGCCGTAAACCGCAGTGGTGGACTGGTCGGGCAGACCGGTGGACTCGGCCCGCCCCACCAGGCACTGGCGGCCGTTTCCCTCGAGGTAACGCCGCACCTGCCTTGCGGCTGCTTCGTCCCTTTCGACCCCGGTGTACGTGGCGGGATTCCGCGCCAAAGCGGCCCGGGCCGTCATGCCCAACCCGGGGGCGAACTCCACCACGTCATCCGAAGGGTCAATCTCCAGGGCCGCCAGCATTTGACCGGTGAGCTCCAACCCCCCCGGACGCAGGGCCCGCTTTCCCATCTGGGCAAGAAGCCAGTGCCCGGGCATCCTGGAGTAGTCCAGGCCCTCGCCGGGCATCCCAGACCCATGATCAACGGGGCCGTTTTCCATGTCCTGCCTCCTATGCTTGTTTTGCCCGGCTTTGTTCCGCCACGGCAGACCCCCGCAACCGGCGGCCGAATCGTGGGGCTATTGCAACGACTTGACGTATTCCACCAGGGCGCTCAATTCCGCGTCGCTGAAGAACACCTTGGGCATGGCGCCGGTGGCGAACCCCGACACGATCTTCTCGTCCGGGTCCTTGATTGATTCCCTCAGATAATCTTCATCCGCCATGGTCGTCCCTCCCCCCTCAAGCTCCCGAAGGGTGCCAAACAACCCGGCCAGCGTAGGGGCGAAATTCGCCTGGCCGTCTATCGTGTGGCACTGCAGGCAGCTATTCCGTTCCACCAGCCGTTTCCCGCGGGCTATCTGCCGGGCCAAGTCAACGGTCGGGGTCGGCAACGCCGCCGTAGGAGAAAGGGTGGGGACCGGCGTCGGGCTGGGAGCCGGAGTCGGCGGAACGGCTGTCGGGGGAACGGCGGTAGGGAGTATGGCCGGTTCTTCAGGGGCATTGACGGCCGGGCGCCGGGGGGTGGGGCTGGGGGTCGGAGTCCGGGGAGGAACGGTGGCCTGCACTATGGAAGGCCCCGGGGCCGGGTCGCCGGATGCTGGAGGATTGCCGCACGCAGTCAAGAAGACGGGAATCAAAATAACCGCCGCCAAAAACAGGTCAGCCGCTGCGGGATGCCGCCCAAGCGCTGCTCCCTGTTTGCCGGGCCAGGTCAATCCGCGGCCTCGGTGAGATGTTTGATCCGCCGGGCCGAGCTGAGAGGCGTCACCTGTAGAATGCCGTCATGGGCGGGAGTTACGGTCGCGTTGACTCCGTATACGTCCCGGAGCATTTCGGGTGTCAGGACCTCATGGGCGTTGCCCGAGGCGTAGACCACGCCCTGGCTCATGACCACGAATTGGTCCGCATACCGGGCGGCCAGGTTCAGGTCGTGGACGGAGATCAGGGTTACGATGCTCCGCTCCTGGGTGACCCGGCTAACCAGGTCGAGCACTTCTAGCTGGCGCTGCAAGTCGAGGCTGCTGGTGGGCTCGTCCAGGAGCAGGATCTCAGGCTCCCGCACCAGGGACTGGGCGATGGACACCATCTGCTTCTGTCCGCCACTCAGCTCATTGAGGAAGCGGGTCGAGAGATCCTCGATGTCCAGGTCTTCCAGAACACCGGCGACGGATTGCAGGTCCTCGTCGGTAACCCGCCAGGACAGGGTGTGCTTACGGGCCAGCAGCACCGCTTCGAATACGGTCAACACGGCGTTAACCGGGCTCTCCTGGGGCAGGTAGGTAACCCGGCGGGTGATTTCTTCCCGGCTGCAGCTGCGCAGGTCCTTCCCATCCATCGAGATGACGCCGTCGGGCTTCAGCAGACCGGCGATGCACTTGAAAAAGGTCGTCTTGCCGGCGGCGTTCGGACCGATGATGGCCGTAATCCGCCCGGGCATCGCCTCCTGAATGGTTACCCCTTTCAGGACATCGGTGGACCCGTAGCGGAAGCGGACATCTCTGGCTGACAACTTCATCACCAGAGCTGCCTCCGCTTCGCCAGGATCAGGCTGAGAAAGAAGGGCACTCCCACCAGAGAAGTGATGATTCCAATGGGAAAGATCGCCCCTGGAGTAATCATCTTGCTGACTATCGAAGCCGCCGATAGCAGGATGGCCCCGGTTATGGCGGACATGGGCAGGAAGAACCGCTGGTCCTCCCCCACCAGCATCCTGGCAACGTGGGGTCCCACGAGGCCGACGAAGCCGATGGTGCCCACGAACGCCACCGCCGCCGCGGCCAGGATCGACACGGATATCAACACCTGGAGCCTGAGCTTCCTCACGTTTATGCCCAGGCTGTGGGCCTTATCGTCGCCGAGGCGCAGGGCAGTGAGGGTCCAAACGTGCTTGACGAACAAGGGAGTTGTGATTGCCAGGACGGCGATGGCGATGCCTATCTTCGGCCAGGTGGCCTTGACCAGGCTGCCCAGGGTCCAGAACACCACCTGCTGCAGGGCCTGTTCCGAGGCGATGTACTGCAACAAGGCCAGCAGGGAACTGAACAGGAACACCAGCGCTATGCCAAGGAGCACCATCGTCTCTATGGTTACGCCTCTCAGCCCGCTCAGAACGAAGATGGTCATTGAGGCCACCATCGCGAAAACAAAGGCGTTGCCCGAAACCAGAAACACACCGGCGAAGGGAACGACGCTGAGGCCCAGCACCAGGGCCAGCGCGGCCCCGAATCCGGCCGCTGCCGATATTCCCAGGGTGAAGGGGCTGGCCAGTGGGTTATTCAGGATGGTCTGCATCTCCGCCCCGGCGATGGAAAGCGCCGCTCCGACGGCAACCGCCATGAGGGCGATGGGCATCCTGATATCCCAGACAATTACTCTGGTGGAGACCTCCGCTGAGCCTGGCCGCAGAATGGTCGAAATAACTTCTGCCAGACCCAGACGGGCTGGCCCCAGCGAGATATCGAGTATCAATGTCCCGCACAGAGTCGCCACCAGGCCAGCCATGATCAGGTACTTGCGACCGGTTATCTGCCGGTAGATCTGCCTGCCCCTGTTGGCGGCTAGATCTCCTGAAGACGGGGCAGCCGCTTGTTCTGTTGCCATGTCAACCCCTATCGCACGTTAAACCCGGGGCAGCGAGGACCAACACCGAGCCTTTTCCCCTTGGAGCGGCTGCCACGGGAAGGAGACCGGGCAGCCGCTCCAAATAAAGGGAGGCGTAATGGGTTATTCCAGGGAGGAAATAAAGAAGGTGCCGCTGTAGTCGATGGGCAGGAACCGGCGGTGGAACTCGTCGAAGTTGGCGGTCGGGTCAACGTCGGCGAACGCCTCTGGATAGAACCACTTGGCGAACTGCTGGAGGACCACGAAGTTGTAGGGAGAGTTATAGAACTGGTGCCACACCACATGGCGTCTGCCAGCGTTCAGCGCACTCAACTCGGTCCACCCCGGACGCTTCTTCCCGAGGGTCTGAAGCCGCATCCTGGCATCAGCCGGGTCTGTGAAGTAGCCCAAGCTGACAAAGTCGCCTTCCGGGTTGTATGTAAACCAGTTGGACCCGGTGGCGATGATGACGTCGGGATCAGCCACAAATATCTGCTCAGGGTTCAGGGTCCCCGACCAACCCGGGACCAGCTCCGAGCCTATGTTGATGCCACCGGCCCGTTCCACCATAAGGCCCAGATTGGCCCTACCGTAGGTGCGGCAGCAGTTTTCGGCTCCCTGGATGCCCGCGGCCGTATCCACAAGCACCGTCGGTTTCTCGTTCTCAATCCCTTCGATGCGGGAATACACTATGTTGACCTGCTGGAGATAGAAGTCCACGATTTCCTGGGCGCGCTCTCCCTGGTCGAACAGCCGTCCCAACAGGATGGTGCTGGGGACGGTGTTCTCCAGCGGAAACTGGCGATAATCGATTACGACGACGGGGATCCCCACAGAGGCCAACTGGTCGATCATGCCCGCTTCCCTGGCCCTTTCCAGACCACCGAGGTTTAGCGTGACCACGTCGGCTTCCAGGGCGATGGCGTTCTCAACGCTGAACTCCCCGCTGTATGGGCTGCCGAACTCAGGAATGTCCGCCACTTCGGGGTAGATCTCCTTGTACTTGTTGTAGGTGTCCGCGTCGAAACGCCGGAGGTCGTCGCGCCATCCGACGATCTTGTTAAAAGGGTTGCCAGGCTGAAGCGCGGCAGCGATGTATATCTGCCGGGCCTCGCCCAATATGATGCGCTCGACCGGCATGTCGATGGTCACAGTGCGCCCGGCTATGTCGGTCAACACTATGGAGTCCGGATCCTGGGCGGCGCTGTTCATGGTTCCCGGCGCCATTCCCGTTGCCATGTTGGGCTGTTGCTCGGCCAGCGCATCGCTCACCGCGCTGGACACCACCTGTTCCAGGTCCTCCGCGGTCACACCGGAAGAACCGGCTTCCGATTTCGCGACCGCCTCCTCGACCATGCTCCTGATTTCCTCCGCGCTGGCGGACTGAGGAGCCGAGGACTGTACCGCCTGCTCGATCATTGCGCGCATCTCTTCGCTGTCCACCTGGGATCCGGCCGCTGGGGCAGGGCCGGCTGGAGCCGCAGGCTGGGCGGCTGGACCGCAACCAGCGAACAACAGCAGCGCCGCCAAGGCGGCCATGGTCAGGAGAAGGACTTTGAACTTGCCATTCACGAATCCTGGGTAGCTCATCGGGGACCTCCCATAGAATTGTTGCTCCGTGCCGCTCGAGGAGAGACGTTCAAACAGTGAACTGGTCCTGGCCACTGGTTCTTGAGACTTGTCGCGACGGCCCAACCACCGCCCGGAAAAGCACTCATAATCCCCCGCGAGCCCATGCTGAACGATCTCAATGCTCTACATATAGCATCTGTGGAATCGTGTATACATGATATATTCTATTGTGTCAACATTAGTTTGATAATGTTTGGGGATAATACTGCATGGTGTGCCGAGAATCGGGCGGGATGGTTTATTTGATCTTTTGTTGGGAGCGGGCAGGGACGAATTGCTCGTAGGGCGATTCGTTCGGGTCCACGACCCCCTGGAGATTCCCTGCGGACTTCGAACCCCGGCCGTGCCCCTTGAGGGGCAAACAGATTGTCTGTTGGGCTTACAAGCCGGATGTGCAACCCTGTTAATGGGGTGTGATCCGACCTTCGGCTGCAGCCTGGAGGGCGCATAGTTTCTTCGGATTATCCCAATCAACCATGGCCAACGACCTCTTGACAATGTATACACTATAAGTTTTACTAAGCTCTTCGTTACGCTGTGATAGTTACGATAATAAACCGCAGGTTTATTCAAAAGATATCCAGGAACCTCCTCATACTGAAAGGCCATCAAAGGAGAACCTATGACGCCGGTAGTTCCTTACCACATACGGAAATCCGAAGACGGGGCCCGGGGAGAGCTGCTTCTACGCCTAAAAAACGAAAGAGTGGGATACATGCTCCAGTTACCGCTGGAGCAGGCACGGGTACTGGCCGTGGAAATGCGCGGCCTGGGAACCGACCACTGCGCCCACCATCACCTGGCTGTCCTGGTGGCCGAAGCCCTGGGCGGCAAGGTAAGCCACATCATCCTGAATGTGCTCGACAACGCCGGAGACGTGACCTGCGTCATGCGTTTGACTACAGACCAGGGTCTGGTCGACGCCACCGTGGATGTGGCCGCCGCACTGGCGTTGGCCATCCATCTCGGCCTGCCCATTTTCCTGGAGGGAAAATTCGTACGCTCCAACGGGGAACTGCGGGCCGTCGAGAGCGCGCCTACCGAAACGGGGCAGATTGGAGGGAATGGCGATATCCCCAGCGCCTTCCGCGAACTGATCGACCGCCTGGACATTCCCGGTCCCTTCGACAAAGACGATTAGGGGGCCATCCCGGGGCGCTCTACATCCATGCCCGCGCAGCCCTCAATCTCATCAGACAAAGCGAGGTGACCCATGGCAGCCAACGGAGTAAAGCAACTCAGCGTTTACGAAGCCATCCATCGCCGCCGCATGGCCTGGAAGTTCGAGGCCCGTCCGGTGCCGGCGTCCACCATAGACACAATGCTGGACGCTGCGGTCTGGGCGCCCAACCACCGACTCACCGAACCCTGGCGTTTCTTCGTCCTGGACCAGGACTCCCCGGCCCGGCGGGCAGCGGCCGAAATGGCCCGGCAGGCTGTGCTGGACCGGGGCGGGGATGAGCGGCGAGCCGACGCCGGCCGGGCCAAGATTCTCTACGCTCCCTGCATGATGTACGTCTATTGCGTCCCCGGCCAGGACGAGGCGGCGACCAAGGAGAATTACGCGGCCGTCTGCTGCGCCGTCCAGAACATGGCCCTGGCCGGCGTCTCTGAAGGGGTCGCCGTGACCTGGGAAACCGGCGGCATCACCCGCGCGGAAGGCATCCCCGAACTTCTGGGCGCCGACCCGGACTGGGACCTGGTGACCATCCTTTTCATCGGCTATCCGGACGAACATCCACGCTCCTGCCGGACCCCGGTGACCAGGTTTGTCCAGTGGTTCAAACGGGAGGACGGGGAGGTCGTCAGTTAACGGGCGGCGTCAACTCCAATGCAGGCTATATTTCCACCACGTTTGAGGGCTTCAAAACCAGGGTGAATCGACAATTTGTTAGCCCCAGATGACTGAGGAGACCAGGTAGAACGCAGAGAGAAAGTAGACGCTCCTTTGGTCATACCGGGTGGCTATCCTGCGCCAGTTCTTCAGTTTGTTGAATGCGCGCTCTATCAGGTTCCGTGCTCTGTAGAGTTCCCTGTCATATTCCCAAGGCTCTTTCCGATTTGACTTGGGCGGGATTACCGCCGTAGCGCCCGTTGAGCTTATGAAAGCAAGTATCCTGTTGCTCTTGTACCCCTTGTCGGCTATCACGGAACCGGTCTCTATCCCCTCCAGCAGGGGTATGGCCTGGGGTACATCCGACGCCTGACCGCCGGTCAGGGCGAAACGCATGGGCTGTCCCCGGGCATCGCACACCAGGTGAATCTTGGTGGTCAGTCCGCCCCGGGAGCGCCCAAGAGCCTGATCCCTGTTCCCCCTTACTTCGCGGTGGCTATGCGGTTTCCGACAGCGATACCACAGTTGCCCAGATTCAGCAACACTACGACCGTTTGTGCAAGATAGGCAATCCTAATGTCGACAGGGTATTCGCACGGCCTGTCTCACACCGATTGCGACGCGATCCTAGAGGGGCCGACAAAGTACGGGAGGCTATTCTAGGCCTAGGCACGCCCGATGCCCTGGCGTCTGTGCTGGTTTCGCTTTTGAGCAATACCGTCGGCCTCGACGACGAGTTGTTGGCGGAGATTGAACGCCGTATATCTCTGGAGGCAGGCCGCAGATTAGCAACAGTGGTACGCGATCCTCATGCGGGATCGAGGCTGCCAGTACGTACCATCTTGGTAGGTGTTGCTGGGGCTGGTCGTGATCAGCGTTCCGGCTGATTGACTATTGTTTACTTCTGTCGATTGAAACAAGCCATTGGACCCGTACTTGGCAAGTGGAACAGACGACTGAAGTGTTCCACCGTGTTCCTGCTAGAGTAATTGACTCTCTCACAGTTGACGCGAGACACCGGACCGTCAAGAAGAATACTCCCGCCGTACTGGCAGCACGATGGAAACCTCATACCAGTAGGGTGGGAAGATGGCCGATCACATCGCCAGACCGAACCTCAACACGAAGGTTCTCCATTATATCGAGTCTAGTGGGTTATATTTATCAATCATTGCGGAACTGCATACCGGAATAGAAGAGGAAAGCGATCCAATGGGCCTAGCCAGGTGGCGAACCTATTCCTTTGGTCGACGAGGCAGCCGTCTTCCCAAGAAGAGAAACTCCTCGGCTGCTTGGCAACACAGACGAGGCGACCCCAAAGCCAGCGGCATCGACACCGTTGAGAGGACTCGAGCCGTAGGAGCTAAACTAATGGAATCCCAATGCGAGTACATCCATTTTCCGCTGGAAGAATTCAACCACGGTGCCCAGTTGGTTGCCATTCGCGACCTGCTTTACCACCAAGAGCGAGCCGACCAAGAGCTTTCAGACAGAGTCAAGGAAGCTGACGCAGTTGCAAGGCGGACCAGAGGCCGCGCCAATGATCATGCCGTTGATGTCTGGGTAGAACTGGCTGAGATGTCCTGCTATCAGGACGCGGCCCATAGCATGGCGGCGGTTGTCATGATTGCCCCCTCATCGAATCGGTCTTTCTGGCAGCTTTTCGCTCCATCAGGAACGAATTGCCACAGAGGAATCTCGTCAAGAATATAGTCAAGAGTGTGGAAGAGGGGGGTATGAAGGAGTACTTGCCGCCTGACCTTGAGCCAACACTGTCCGCCCTGTTTGAATACAGGAACAAGATGTTCATGAGGGATTCGAGTGGTCAACCGACGAGTTGAAGAAATTCGAAAGGTTGCTGGATGTGGGCCGATGGCCCTCTGATTGGTTTTCCAAGGCGACATCTGACGATGAACCGTGGATGTACTATATGACAACCGCCTTCGTAGAACACTGCCTCGAAATGGCAGAAGGGGTTATCAGGGGAATAGAACAGTTCGGTTTGAAGAGAAATTGGACTCATAGCCAAGCGTAGGAAGGCCAACCCGGAAGACTGGATGGCCTTCAACAGTGGGATGGAGTAGCGGTCAACGCCTACCGTAATTCCTCCGTTCCTGCCTGGTATTCAGCCCACATGCAAACAGTGAATGGGACGAAGTCTTGGCTTTGCCGCTCCGTCCCCGTGCACGCACCTGATGCGTTGCCATGTTTTGCTGGGGACCGTCTTATTGGTGCTCCCGGGTTGCTGGGGATAGTCAACTACACCGCCACCACGACTCTGATGTGGAAGGTTCATGTTTTGTCTAGCGGCCGGTAAGTGGCAGCAACTCTGGCGACCGGACCATCCGCGTCGGCGGGCGGGTGCGCTGGGGCGCCGAGGTGGGATATGCCTACCAAGTGGTCTATGACAACGAGGGAAGACTGTCTGTGACCCACATGGTGGACGAGCAGGGCTACCGCACTATGTTGCGGTACCGGGATCGGGAAGGCGTGTAGTGCAACAACCCGGGCCGTCAACCTGACCTGCCTCTACCGGATATCGAGATGACGGGAATGTCCTCAGTGCCCGCGAATCGCCGGGTGGCGTAGCATAACTACCGCAGAACAGCGTCATCGATGGGGAGCCAGAAAGCGGCGATGCTAGCCCGCTTGGAGCGGTCCGGTATTGCTGGCAGGTGGGACATGACCACACGCGACACTTTTGCCAAAATATCTCAACCCCCTTACCGGCTAGGGTCATCAACGCCCGCCGGCACCGGGAGGAGCAGCGGGCCAGGGCCGACCCGGAGACCCTGAGCAACACCTCCTCGGTGGGCGTGGTGGTCTTCGACGCCGGGACGGGAGCCCCCAAGTCCTTCAACCGGGAGACCCGCAGGATCGTGGACAGCCCGCGCAACCCCGATCAGTCGCCGGAGGACCTGCTCAGCGTGGTCACCTTCCGACGGGCCGACGGGCGGGAGGTCTCCCTGCGGCAGCCCCCGCTGGTCTTCCACCAGCGGGGACTGATTCCTGGTTTGTCTATGATGTCGTTTCTTGGGTGAGGCGGAAGAGCGACGTGACATCACGATGGAGCCAATTGCGACAGGCACGGCGACTACGGCCACGGCGAGTCCAATGATGGCAACCAACCCACCTGCAAACCCTGGAGCCCAGTCGGGTGGCCGCCGAGCCGGTGGAACCCTACGTGCTGGGCGACCTGATCATAGACTACGCCCAGCGCCGGGTGACCCTGGCCGGCCGCCGGGTGCAGCTGTCCCCGACGGAGTACGGGATGCTAGCCGAGCTGGTAGCCCACGCCGGACGGGTGTTGACCCACGAGCACCTGCTGGAACGGGTCTGGAGGGAGAGGAGCGGCGGCAACATGCGGTCCATGCGCACCATAGTCAGCAAGCTCCGCCGCAAGCTGGGCGACGACGCCCGCAACCCCACCTACATATTCACCGAATCCCGCGTCGGCTACCGCATGCCGAAGGGGGAGGGGCAGGAGACGGAGGAATTGTGAACGTCGAGCCTGGGCTTGCTGCCAGAGGCGGGCCGGACGGGCAGCTTGGTGGCAGCTTCCCCCCTTCTACGCTACATCGGATATCCTAGCCAGGGTTGCACCCGCCTATTGTATAGTCGTGAGTCGCCCAATGCTGTCTGCGCCGCTCCCTGTGTCCTCCAGCGCGTCCGCAAGGCGGTTCAGTTCTCGCGGGTGAAGGCCCAACCTCCCGTTGCTCCACACCCGGCACTCCAATCCGTCTATCACACATTTGCCGTCGGGAAAACGTTTGCCCTCATCACGATAGAAAAGAAGGGTGTTTCCTCCGTACATCCAATCAGCAGAAAAGCCCGTGGGATGCGACATCTTGAAGGCCTCGTACACTTTCAGGTCCTCGCCCGTTGCATCCAAACCAGCTTTCTGCGGTACCGACACGACAACCAAGTCGAGGGAAGCCGGAATCAGCCCCCACTCTCCGTGATTGTCATTGCCCGATTCTCGGACGCCTTCCAGGAGATCTGCCCCCAGCCGCATTAACCGTTCAGGGCCAGCGAAGTACCTGTAGGTGTCCACCAACACTCGCACCAAGGCTGGGAGGAACACAGGATACGGAGTACTCCCTTTGGACAGGTTGGCGCCGTGCAGTCCACTGTCCTGCGGGAACATAGTGGTCAGCTCAGCATAGTATCGGGAGTCCATGTACACGTTGCTTCCACCCCCATAGGTTTGGGAGTATACACGCAGGACGTCGACTGCCTTGAGGGCGTCGGCACCCACTACACTCAAAGCCGAGTTGGGGCTGGAAGCTGCCAATCATCGCTCTATTTCCTCCCTGTGCTCAAGGTCGAGCTCCCCATAGAGGTCCAACAGGGAATGGCTCCGTGGTAGCGGCCTACCGGAGCGTATCCAGTAGGCTTTCAAGGCGAGCTCCGTTGCCGTAACAAGCAGAAGCAACGCAGGCATAAGCTCGACTAGACTGTTGGGCAACCGGCCAGTGGGCATAAGAAGCCAGAACTGCCTCAGGTATTCGTCGGCGAAGTCCGCCATCAGGTCGGGGTTGCCGTACCGGTCTACTACTGTGGCATCCTGGATGGTTCCTTCTAAAGTAGGAAACAACACATCCTCGCCATCGCGAAACACGCTAGGGCACTCAAACGCAACAAGGCGGTTGCCAGGAAAGATGTAGCCAGTGAATAGATGCTTTCGCTCCACTGCGGCGTTATCCATTAGAGAAGGCAACGGACTAGGGGACCGGTTACTACCTGGATCTATGAGCCCCGTACTCCAGCTTCTTACTTCATTGCACACTGGGCAAGTGTACTGAACGTCCCGTACCAGGAGAGACGCCAACTGAGGCACGGCAAGTCGAAATATCTTATCCGACGCGACTCTAAAATTCTGGTCGCCGCACTTGTGGCACGCGCCCGCCGTTCCGCACCTGAATGCTCAGGTCGTGCCGGTCCAGGCAGCATCATACCTATCAGGGCTTCCAGATCTACTGCCCTTGTCTCTACGTGTCTCAGTTGGCCGTCCCGGAGAACAGTTACGCCATGCGCACATCGAAGGTCTCTCCCGCGCCGTTGGCCAGGATAGCTGCGGTTGAACCTGTATCGCTGGGGCTGTCGGTCTACAAGAACCGCCTGCCGTTTCCGCTCCAGGGGTATGCCACCGAGTCGAGCCACCAATGGGCGTTTCCCATCGCCCACTGAACTACAAACTGGTTCTTCCGCTCCAGCCTGCCAGGCCGGTCGATGGCTTCTTCCCAAGTACCAGAGTGCTCTAGGATCATGCCCAAGTCGTCTCTTATAATCGTTAGTTCCACCATCCTGGACAAAATCAAGAACCTTCCTGATTGGATTCAGTCTAGCGGTGTAATTGGCATGCCGCCTTGTCTCACCCAACGGTTGGACCCTGCTAGAAAACTGTCGGGCACTCTCCTTTGCGTGGGATGTGATTGCCAACAAGTCTCTGCCGTGTCAGCAGAAGTTTACTTCCTCTGATCAAACACTTCCGGTTGTGCTACCGCAAGGCAACTTGTTCCAGCGGCAGGAAGCAAGGCTTGCCAGGGGTACGCACCGGGATGGCGATACTGTCTTGCCTTGCCCGCACCGTCGTGCCAGTCTGATTCACGTCACCGTGTCCCTCCAGGGGGTGTCGTCACGACTGCTGCAACGGGCTTGAGCGACCTTGAGAGAAGGTCATAGAAAAGCGAGGGCCGAGTGGGTAATTCACTCAGTCCGGCGGGTGCGCAGCCAAAGGAAAACGAAAGCGGACAACAAGATTACTGCCGTACCGCCGACGGACACCACCGTCCATGGAGGCTTTTGGAGCAGCTGGTCCATCCGTCCCAAGGCCATGCCGGCCGCCAGCAACGTGACTGTCACCACGATGCTGGTAACTATCAAACCGGCCAGGGTGACCCACTCACCGACCATCACCTGACGGCGGTCTCCCGGTTCCAGGTTCATACCCGCCAATTTGCCTTCGAACCTTCGCATTTCGGCGACTCGATGCAGGGTTACCAGGAGCACCAGTGAGAGCAGAAACACTGCGCCGACGGCGGTCTGCGACAGGGTGGGAGTCAATGAAGACAACTCCCCAAAGGCAAACCAGTCCAACCTGTTGTGAGACCAGATTGTCGGCGCTTGAGGCACCAGCCCAACCAAGGTTACCAGCCAATAGGCCCACTTCGTCCAACCCGCGCTCTGAAGAACCCAGTAACACCCCACCACCAGTCCCATGGCTCCAACAATCAGCACCGTCTTGAGGGGCCCTCCCATGCCCTCTGGCCCGTTGACCCCCGCAGGAACGTTGGACAAGACGTTGGACAAGACATCCATCCCCTGGTTGCCAGCCATCATTTGAGCGAACGAATAGCCGGTCACGAGCAACAAACCGCCCACCAGCATAGACTCGATGACCACAAACCGTATCAACGAGTCACCGGCCCACGTTCATGTGGCGCATTAAAACGGTGGCGAAATCCTGCTGCTTTGGGTCCCACGGCAGCACCACAGCTCCGGTCCGCCGGATGACAGAGTGCATCGGACGCGCCTCCCAACGCATCAGTCCCAGCGCTTTTTCCTCAGCCGGCGTGGACACGTTCTGGTAACCCTGGGACTGGAGATCGATGACCCGCACCTGGTTTTGCCTGCGGGACCGGGGCCGCAACGAAACAAGACGCCTGATGCCCGCCAGGAACCCATCCAGGTAGGAGGATTCCAGCTCACCCCGGGAGTAATAGACATCCAACCGTGTGATGGCATAGACCTCGGGCTGGAGGCGGTAGAGGAATCCCTTGCACCATTCCACAGCCTGCAAGAGGTCCTGCCCGGACCTTCCAGGCTTGAACTGGGTCAGCATATCAGTCAGCTTGTGGAGTTGCTTCTGTCCCATCTCGGGGGTCAGGATGTCGCTCTGGCTGTTGTAGATGTACGCCCCTAGGGTGTAGCCGCGGGTGAGGTGATACTGGGCGATGCTTCCGGCCGCCTCCAGTGCACTGTCGACCAGCACCGACAATGTGGTGCCAACATCCATGTAATCGGCCCCGTCCATGAACACCCAGACGGCCTTGCGTCCCTCGGGTTCATACTGGTTGACGAGCAGCGGATTGGAGGGGTTGGAATTCCGGGCGCTGGCCTTCCAGTTGACGGTCCGCATCGGGTCCCCCGGCTGGTAGGGACGCAGGTCGGTAAAATCGGTTGTCGCCGTTCCGGAGACCGCCAGGTCTTCGTTAGGCATCAGGGTATAGGCCCGCCCGCGTACCTGGTTGACCCTCCTGATGGCCCTGGTGCGGGGAACCACCGTGATTTCCTCAGCGGCCCCGCTGGCGCCGCTGCTTCGCTCGTGCAGTCCCAACGGGGCATCTCCCTCCCAGGAGGTTTCGGGAAGAGGGTAGACTCCGCGCTTGGGGCAGGATATCCGGTAGGAAAAATCGTATGTCTTGTCCCCAAGCCCCTTCCAGCACAGCCGAAGGTTGTTGCCTTCGACTACGTCCACCTCGTTGGGCAGAGGATCATGGATGTAAAGCGCGCCGAATCCTCCCCCGGCCGTCACCGTCCTTTCCACATCCAACTCGTCTCCGGCCCAACACGTGGACCTCGGCAGGTTCCGGGTAATCTCCACGTCCCTGGGGGCGGCGAAAACCACCCCCAACAGAACCACAAGAAGCACGTAAAGAGCGCCCGCCAGCAAGACCAGATTGCCCAGGAAAAGAGCGAGTCCCAGCATCAGGAAGCTGAGGGCCAGCCAGCGGCCCGGCATTGCGGAAAACATTATCGGGAACCCCTTGAACGGGAACCCCTTGCGCCCAGTTCGGTTGGCACCGGCACCTGGTTGACGATTTCTTCGACCACTTCCTCGGGTTTGGCGCCCTCCAGCACGTCCTCGATATTGAGGATGATCCGGTGGCCCAGCACGTCCTGGGTCACCATCTTGACGTCGTCGGGGACCACGAAATCCCGACCGTGTATCAGGGCCATGCTTCGAGACACTTTCAGTAGGGCCAGGCTTCCCCTGGGACTTACCCCCACGGCGACCCGGGGATGCTCCCTGGTCAGCCGGACCAGTTGGGTAATGTAGTCAACCATCACCTGGTCGACGTATACCGTGGTCTCCACGGCCCGCTGCAATTCGAGGAAACCTTCCAGATGGATTGCGGGCTCCATTTCGTCGGTCGGATCATCCTTCTGCCATTGGATGCGACGCAGCAGGATATCGTTTTCCTGCTGCTGGTTGGCAGGGTATCCCGTGGAAAGGCGGAACAGGAACCGGTCCAGCTGGGCCTCGGGCAGGGGATACGTCCCCTCTTGCTCGATTGGGTTCTGGGTGGCAATCACCAGAAATGGAGGGCTGAGGGGCAGGGTGTCGCCGTCAATGGTCACCTGGCGCTCCTCCATGGCTTCAAGGAGGGCCGCCTGGGTTTTTGGCGGAGCGCGATTTATCTCGTCCGCCAGCAGCACGTTGGTGAACACCGGCCCTCGGACCATTTGAAACTCCCCAGTGTTCTGCCGCCACACCCTGGTTCCCACAATGTCGGCTGGCAGAACGTCCGGGGTAAACTGGACCCGGCGGGTCTCGCTGCCGATGGCGCGAGTGAACACCTTGGCCAGGAGCGTCTTGCCCAACCCGGGATAATCTTCAAAGAGAACATGCCCATTGGCCAGCGCGGCTGCCAGGAGTTTGCGGAGCAGAGGCCGGTTGCCGACAAATACCTCGTTCACCCGATCGATTATCTCATCGCAGATCCGGCTGGCTGCTTCGACCCCGATTTGCATCATACCGTTACCTCTTCCCGTTCCACGACCGCTCCGTCACCTGGGAGTATCGGCCGGCGCCTCACTGGTTCCCGGCACTGATAGAAGCGCCGGTCCTCTGCCGGTCGCAGGCGGACCGCGCCACTCAAGCTCGGGGTTACCTCGACGGCCGAACCCGTCATTAGCCGCCTCTCCCCGGTCCCGGTCACGTACTCGGAAAGGATGAGTGGCTGGTCGAGCACTGCCACGGATAACTCCTCGAGGCTTACGGCCCCTGAAAGGTGGGACAACGCGCCATCCACCATCCGTTGTCGACGCTCCTGTTCCTGCACCGCAACCCGCCTGCGGGAGACATATGCGGCGATCCGGTTGAACAACCGCTTGACGCCCCGGCCAGGAGCCGGACCGTAAGAATAAGTCATCAGAGGGAACCAGAGTGCTACAGCAGTGTTCAAATCGGCTCCCTGACGCCAATACCCGATGGTCAAGGTCACGGCCAGTTGCTCGGGGCCGGAGGTTCCTTCCACGAATTGATGCGCCGCTTCTCTTAACTGGTCTTGCGGAACATTCTCCGGAGTGGTCATCCTTGTGCTGGACGCCAGAGCTTCGCCTGCGGCCGCGAAGGCTGCATCCAGCGCTGCCTCACGCCGCCTCGTCAGTGCCGTTTTCTTGCGGGATGAAGAGCCGGGGCTGGAGGAATCCAGAAAGCAGCGGCGCAACGGGACGAAAACGGCGGGAATGCGGGCCGACTGGACATCATTGCGCAGCATCAACCCCATCAAGTACCTCCAGATCTGGCCCCACTCCCCGGTGGAGACAAACCGGGTCCTGAGAGAAAGCAGGCTTTCCATCCTGGGGTCGGTCTTCGGTTCCACGGTCAGCTCGTGCCCCGACCAGTTGTTCCAGGCCGGCGGGTCCGCGCGCTCCCGGATCATTGCATCACGCACTCCGCTTCTGATCCGCCCGATGGCGAACATCACAAACGGGGCCACCATCAGCCACTCCAATACCGGCGCAAACAGGAGCATCTCATAGATCATCGGCCGGACCAAAAGGGCGTAAAGGACCAACGACGCTCCCAGAGAGAAAGCCCGCGTTGCCGACTCGGAAAACCAACGGGCGGCATTGGTCAGAATTTCCCCGGGTTCGGGCAGCAGGGGCCGGACCAACACTGCCGAGGCCACCGCCAGCAGTCCGGCCGCCGCCGCCGTTCCCAGGAGCACGGCCCCGTGGCCCAGGGGCGCCAGATTATTCCCCAACATCCAGGCCAGGTACGCAGCAACTGCGTAACAGACGGCCTTCAACATCGCGATGTATGGCACGTCGGGAGACGCTCCCGCGACGGGCCGCAGATTGGCGGCGAAACCCACAGCGATCAGGAATTGGGCCGCCAAATCTCTCTGGCCATGCAAATGCCCGAGGTATGGCATGGCGTGCCTTCCCACCACGGAATCCGGCCACTGGGCAAATATAACCGAGTTGATGCTTGGCATTATGCTGAGGATTCCCCAGCCCAGAGCCGCCAGGGTCAACCCTACTCCCGCCGAAGCCAGAAGGTTCGCAGCGTAGGAAAAAACAAGCCGGAGCGGGATGTCCCGATTTTCCCCGTGAATCAGGGCACCGCTGACGTCCGTCAAAATTCCGGACAGGAAACTGGCTCCCGCCGCAACGGCCAGGGCGAGCAGGAGCGGCGACTCATCCAGGCCGTGGGTTTCCGCCCATTCGCTCTGCAACAATATGAAGACTGCGCCCAGGCCCAACAACCGGTAGAGGGGAAACCTGAACAACCGGTTGATGACCGGCAGCGGGATCCGGGCGGTGCGGGTCATTGCGAGGATTGCGAGCGCTGCCCACAACGCCAGGATGACGCTGTAATAGGCGGCAGGTTCTTCCTGGGTTTCGGCCGCAACCGCCAGGAATCCGACCAACAACGTCATCCATGCGACATCCCAGGAGAGTTGGCGGGCCATCTGGAACGCTACCGCCAGGGCGGGTTTGAAGGATGGCGGGAGACGAAGAAGGCGTCTCGCCCGGCGGCTGCCATGCACGCGGAAGACCAGGTCCACCAGGAACGGCGCCGCCGCGGCGGCAACCACCGGCCAGAGCAACAAGTCCAGCCCCAAGCCGCTTTGGGGAAGGGCCGGCGGTTCCCATCCCCAGAGGTTGTTGGACATTTCCGGGGCCCACAGGAATACGGCCCCGGCGATTACCGCCAGCCCGAAGAAAAGCGATGGTACCAGGCGGGACTCAGGACTCATCGGCCTTTGGCTTTCGTCCGTTACCGTCTTCCATTGTTTCCTCGCCCTGCGTGTCCTCCCCGCCCGTTGCCTCCTGTTCCATCGCCGGCTCGGTCATCAGTTCCCGACAGGCCCGGAACATTGCTTCAAACCGTGCCCGGTCTATCTCATGGGTGCTGTAGTCCGCCTCCTCGAACCTGGAGATGACTTCCTCCAGGGACCGTTGGTCAACCTGGAGCCCCTGCCTGATGATCTTCGCCTCCACCTCTCGCGGCGTCTCCCGGTCGGAGATGCTAGCAACCCGTTGCCGGATCCATTCGATGAAGGCGTTGTAACGGGACACCACGTCTTCCCTGAACACCACCACCTGGAACTCCGCTCCTGCCGAGGACGGCAGGTAGTCCCCGTCCCCGGCGAATTCGGCATTCGCCGTGAACGCGCCCAGTTGGCCCGCCGCCCAGGCAGTCCTGATGCTGCCCCGGTCATCCGTCGACAGGTGCACCGGTTGTCCCAACCCATCTACTCCAACGACCAGCGGTTTGGCTGGAACAGGCAAGCCGGACTCGTCGGTCAGGACAGCCTCGGCTTGAACATGTTCCCCGATCCCCCAAATGTCGGGCAGGTCCTCTGCGGGCCTGGTCAGGGACAGGACCAACTGGGTGGGCACCGGTCCCCGCAGGTAGATTCCCTCCAAGGCCATCGCGGGAGCGTGTTCCCGGTCACCGGGGAAGAGGACCGTCACCTCGTAACTGCCCCTTTCCTCCCCCTCCCATGCGGCGGTAAATCGTCCGTCGCCGTCCGTCGTCAGCCGTTGCACCTGGCCCCCGGCTCCCCATTGGACTTCCACCCGGGCTCCCGCCAGGCGCGGACCGGACTCTCCGCTGAGAACACCGTCCAACCGGACCGTCTCTCCCACTCTCCAGACCATATCCTCCACCGTTCCCCGAACAGGGAAAGTCAATTCCAGCCGGACAGCCTCCCGCTTTTCATTCGGATCTGCCACTGCCGCCAAGGTGAGTCCCTCCGGCGCGCTCTCGCGGCCGCGGTCCCATCCGACGAAGGGCAAACGACTCACGACGTCCAACCCCAACCCCCTGCGCCCCGCGAAGTACGCGCCTCCACCGCTGGCGATGGCGGCCAAGGGAAGGGCAGCCCACAGGATCCAGTAGTAGCTGGCGGGAGCGACCGGCAGGGCGATCAGGTGGGTAACGGGCAGGTTGGAGTCGTCGCCGTCGAACCGGAACGTCATCGGTAGCACAGTCAGGCCTTCCCGGTCAGGCGTGGTAATTACCCACGACGCGATTCCTCCCGGTCCGGTAGTGACCGAGGTGCCCGGCTCATAGGTGACAACGGCACCCACTATCCCCAATCCCTGGTCGTCCAACAGCTGGAGCTCCATCGGAAGTTCGCTTCCCAGCTTCACCTTTTCGAGAGGAACAACAATCATCCTCGTCGTGGACATCACCGTCGCGGTAGCAGTGGTCCCTGTCTCCAACTCCCGGGAGGTCAAGTTCAGGTCCAAGGGCCCCAACTCGGCATCGGCTGACACTGGGTAACGGAGAACAAAAGCCCCCGCGGCGTTGGTCGGAACCGTGAATTCGTCATTCACAGTTACCTCGACATTGGGAACAAAGCGGTCCGCCATCACCGCCACTCCTCTGACAGACAAGGTGTCCCCCCGGGCGACCGGCTCCGGGCTCTCAACCACTATTTCCGGCACACCCACCGTAACCGGCCACAGAGCCCGGTACGGCTCGAGTTCGCCGGTTCCGGCGAACGCCACGGAGACCGTGGCCTCGGCCGCATCTTCAAAGACGGTTTCCCAGGAAAAGCCTCCCTCCCCGTCGGTGGCTGTCTTGACGGTTTCCATCCCGGGAACATCAACGATTAACGGCATGGATGCCAAGGGTTGCCTGTCCCGTGCGGTCAGCGTCCCCTCCAATCGGTAAAGGGTTCCGGCCTGCACCAACCGGTCGCCGGTCACTTCCAGGTAGACCGGCTCGGTGGCCTGGAAGGAAGACCTCCTTGAGCTGGGCTCGACCAGACCGTCTCCGGCAAATGCCACCTCGAAGCCGTAGACCCCGGGCTTCTCCACCAGTTGCTGGACCTCGAATTCGCCTCCCGGACCGGTCACCGCCGACCGGGGTGGCAGCCCATCCAGGGTTAGGGTGACGGTCATCCCCTGCAGGGGCTCTCCATCGTGGTCACTCAGCTTGCCCGAGAACAAGACCTCATCCCCGGCGCGGACTCCCACCGGAGTTTCCAGGTCCAACCGGCTCGGCGTAGTTACCAGGACGCCCAAATGGGCTATGTTCCCCAGCAGGAAATTGCTTTCGACAAGTTCGACGGTGACGGTGTGGTCCCCCGGTTCCTGGAACGCGACCTCGAAGGTGAACTCACCCTGCCCATCCGTCATCACCGGGTCCTGGGGTTCGTCATCAACCCGCACCTCTATGGTCTGCCCGGCTACGACGCCACCAGTTTCCTTGGAAAGCCCGCCCCGGAACTGGGCTTTCTCAGTAATGGAGAGCTCGGACGGTCCCCTGAACTGCATCTCCGTCCCCGAGTACACCCCGATTGCCGGGTCGCTCCACGACTCGGCAAAGTTGGGATTAGCTATCGCGTGGGCTATCAGTTGGTAATTGCCCGTTAGGAAGCGTGGCGGCAAGTCCACGGAAAGAACGAAGCGGCCCTGCCTGCTGGTGGCCCCGGACCCGAGGAGAATCCCGCCGTTTTCTTTTTCGGTATTGATGAACAGTTCCACCGCCGTCCCATCGACCGGTACCCCCGAGGTGGTGTTTACCGTGCCGCCAATGCTGAATGGTACCCCCAACCTGGTGCGTTCCGGCCAATGGGTAATTTCGGTGACCGTTTCCCTGGGAGGGGGAAGAGGTTGAGATTCTTCCGGAACGGCCGGCTCTGAACCGGTGTCTGTCCGCCCTTCTTCTTTGCCGGATTGCGAATCGCCGCCGGACCCGGCATTTCCCCCACTTCCGCCGGCTCCCCCGCTGGCCCCGGAACTGCCGCCATCTCCTCCCTCACCTTCGCCAAGCCCGGAGCCTCCGCTGGCTCCACCCGATCCCAGTTCAGCCCTGGTGGGAGCTCCTCCCGGAGCGGTAGGTTCGAAGGTTATCCAGCCCATATCTCGGAAGGGCACCTCAGCCCATTGGTGGGCCTGCTTGGAATAGACCGTCTGGGTCTCTGGTCCCTGCTTGATTGCCCAGCCCGATACCACGCGGGCCGGAATGCCCACCGACCGTGCCAGAACCACGAAGGCACTGCTGAACTGTCCGCAAGTGCCTTCCCGCTGATCGAACAGGAACCAGTCGACCGGGTCTTGACCCTCCGAGCGGTGGGGCGTGTCCGCATCGGCAAAGGCGTAGGCATATTCGCTCCGAAGGTAGGACTCGATGGCCTTGGCCTTCTGGTAAGGACCATTGTGCCCCCTGGTAATCTCCAAGGCCAATTCACGGATGCGAGGCGGAAGCCCCGGGGGTAACTGGGAGAAGATGGGATCATCCGCCAGGGCAGCGCCTGCAAGCTGGTTTTCCGAGAACCGGAAAACCTCCGCGTCCCAGGAGTATTCCTCCAACGAAGACTCGCCGTGGAAAGTTGCGCCAAAGGGACGGAAGAACCCATCTACAGATATCTGGTTCAAGGCCAGGGACACGGGGAGTTCGCCGGGAGGCAGGTTGCCGGCCAAGGAGTGAGCGGAGACCGTTATGGAGTCGACGCCCTCCAGGTTCCCCACGCCGGGCTTCGGCCAGGCCAATGTACCCGAAGCCGCAGGACGCGCTCCCCCGATCGCATCTTGGCTCCAATTCCGGCTGGCGCCCGAAACCAGGTCCTGCAGCGGGTCCCCGCTGTCGTACTCCAGTTCCACCGGGTCGAGGGCCTTCCACGAACCCTCAACGTAAACGTCGCCCGTGGTCGTCCGAAGGTACTTGGTCCTGCCCGCCCCGGTCACCTGGAACACTGGGGTGGAAGAATTGTCCCGTGCTTGCTCAGTGGTGGTCCCTCCGGAATAGGAGTTCGTTCCTCCCCAGTTGACAAACGAACCACCTTCCTCCAACCCGGTCGCGGTGGCGCCCATCTTTTCCAGGGCTTCCGCCAGGGTGCCCACGGTCAATGCCCCGCCGCCGGAAGCCTCCTCCACCAACTCGGCCAGAGTTTCAGCGCTTTCGTCCGGCAATTCCCCCAGGCCCTCGGTCACCGCTTCCGCCAGCTCCGGGTCCTCCGCAGCCACGTCCTCCAGGCCGTCCTCAAGTTCCTGGGGCAGGTCCAGTTGATCCTCGACTGCCACGGGTTCTTCAAACCCCGGAGTCCGGTCTGGAGCCCCGGCGGGATCACCGGAGGAGGCCGTTGGCTCGAAGGTCACCCAACCCACGTCGGCCAGGGCAACCTCGGCCCATTGGTGGGCCTGGTCGGTGTAGATTGTCTGGAGTTCATTCGTGGGTGATACCACCCAGCCCGACACGACCCGGGACGGGACGCCTACCGACCTGGCCAGAACCACGAAGGCGCTGCTGAACTGCCCGCAAGTGCCCTTCCTGGCGTCGAACAGGAACCAGTCCACCGGGTCCTGCCCCACCGGAAGAGGCGGGTCCCCGGGTTCCGAGAAGGCGTAGGTGTAGCTATTGCGCAGGTATTTCTCGATGGCCTTCGCCTTGGAGTAGGGAGAATCCCGCCCGGTGGTAATTTCCTGCGCGAGTTCCCGCACCCTGGAGGTCACGGTGCCGGGCAGCTGCACAAAAGCGGGATCGGTAGAAGCCTTCGCGTTCCGCAATTGCCTGGAACTGAAGACGGGGATTTCGGCCGTCCAACCATGCTCGTCCGTTGCTTCATCCTCGCGCCAGGTTCCGCTGAAAACCCGGTAATAGCCGTCGCTGCGGAATGCGGTTGCGTATCTGGAAACCGGCAGCACACCCGCCGGCAGGGCCTCTGCCCCAGGCGCCGGGGTGACTCGAACAGCGTTCTCCACCAACGCCCCGGATGGAGTTACGGCCGGCCACCCCAGGAGGGCCGATTCCTGCTGCAGGGAAGGCTGTTGCCCCCCTGCCGAGTACCAACCGGGGAGTTCCCTTCCGACCAGATCGGGCACACTGGCCCCGGCTTCGTAGCGGACTTCCCAAGGAGTGGTCTGCGACCATGATCCATCTCGATAAGTGTCCCCCACCCGGGTCCGCAGGTAACCCAGGTTGGCCGCGCCCTCAACCTGGAAAACCGGATTGTGGGACGGTTCCTCAGCCTGTTCTGAACTCGTTCCTGCTACTATCCCAAGAGGCCCGGCCTGGGTGGATACCATCATGCCGCCGGTTTCCAGTTGAGAAACGTCGGCGCCCAGATCGGTCAACGCCTCCTCCCCTGCCTCGCGGACCTCATCCTCGACATCGTCCAGAGCTTCGATCAAGGGCAGGATGCCGTCCGGGTACCCCAACTTGGCCAGGGCTTCCGCCGCCGCGATACGGACGGCAGAATCTTCATCTTTGGCAACGGCTTCGCCCAGCGGCCTCAGCGCCGAGAGGTCTCCCAATTCCCCCAAGGCTTCCGCGGACGCAGCCCGGACCTCCGCCGAGGGATCATTCCCCAGTGCGACCGAAAGCGGCTCGACAACCAGTTCTCCGGGCAACGGTGATTTATCCGCTAACCTGAGCAGTTCCTCCGTGGCTTCCAGGCGTGTCTCGGGCTCAGCGGACTCATGCAGGGACTTGGCCAGCCGCCCCAGTTCGGCCAGCCACAGCACCTGCTTCGACGCCCTGGCTGTGGGGCCTCGTCCCTTGGCCGGATCGAACGTGACCCACCCCAGGTCCTCGAAGGCCACCTCCGCCCACTGGTGCGCCAGGTCTGACGTGACCGTCTGCCGGACTCCCACCGGGGCTATGGCCCAACCGGAAACCACCCGGGCGGGAATCCCCGCCGAACGGGCGAGCAATACAAAAGCGCTGCTGAACTGCCCGGCGGTTCCCTTGCGCGTTTCGAACAGGAACGATTCCACCGGGTCCGCCGGGGCGAATGGGGTTTCATCCCCCAGGGCCGCAAAGCTGTATGTATATTCGTCCTGGAGGTAATCCTCGATGGCTTTCGCTTGCCGATACGCCCCGTCGTGCCCCCTGGTAATCCGCAGCGCCAGTTCCCTGATCCTGGGGGGAAGGTCTGCCGGGAGTTCCTGGAAGGCGGTTTCCGAAGAGGGGACCGCGACTGCCAGTTGTTCCTCAGAGAACTCCGGCACCTGGGAGGTCCACGAGAACTGCTCCGGCTTCGCAGCCGCAGTGAAAGTTGCTGCGAACGGATTGAACTCTCCATCGGTTCCCACGGTCTCCAGGTTCAACGAGACCGGACTCGCCAGGGATGGCAAGGTACTGGCCGGGGCAATTGGGTGAAGAGTGATTTGCTGAGGACGGGAACCGTTGGCCGGTTCTACCTGGGTCCACGAAAGTAGTCCCGAATTGCCAAACTCGCTCCCGCGCTGTTCCACCAGTTGGCGGACCGGGGCGCCAGCTCCGTAAGTGACCCCCGGCGTTTCGAGCCGGGCCCAGCCGCCATTGCTGTACGTGTCACCCACCTCCGATCGGAGGTAACGGGTATCCACCGCTCCCTCCACCGCGAAAACTGCGACGGACTCCGGCTTGGAAGCCTGATCGGCGGTGATGTCCCCTTCCCAAACCAGCCCGGACGGGACTTCCGCCAGGGTTCCCCCATTTTCCAGGTTATGCAGTTCCAGATCGGGCTCGATGGTTGATTCCGAGTCGGGGACAATCCCCGGGTCGGGTTGGAGAAGTCTCGCCTCGCCGAGCTCTCCGCCGAGACCTTCCTCGTGCAGAAGGGTCTCCATGGTTTCGATGTATTCCGACTCGGCTTCCAGGGTGGAGGGATGCGCGAACAGGTTCAGACCGTGGATGGCGCTGGACTGCAACATTCCGAACAGAAGGCTGGCGAGCAGCCACCCAGCCACCGCCGCTGGCAGGCCGCGGGGACGCACTATCCCCACCGCTGCTATCGACACCACGCAGGCCGCCAGCAAAGCCAGTCCCAATGGGTCAACACCTGCCGTGTTCACCTCGTGGTGACTGTTGGTGTTTTGCACCATTGGCAGGTTCCGTCCCATCATTCCGGCTGCCGCGAAATATACGCCCAGGGCTGACAGCCCTGCAGCGGGTACGGCGGCAATCACATGAGGGAGGAACTGGTGCTGGAGCCTGCCTGCCAGTCTCCGTCTCACCAGGAGAAAGCTTCCAACCGCCAGGACCATACAGGTGAGGGACAGGAGAGTGGTCATGAAATCGACGCCGGTCCTTAATTGAACGGTGTCGGGCAGGGACGGGTTCTGCTCCAGGAGGTCGCTGGATCCGGGAGGCTTGAGGCTGGTAAAGAGTTCAAACAGGAAGATGAACCCGCCCAACGCAGCTGCCAACAGTAACAGCAGTCCTAGCCGGGGAGCGAAACGTACTAAAAGCCTCGGCATGTGGTTCATAATAACAGAGCAGTACAAGCAGGACAGCAACGAAACACAATCATTGGTCGGGAAATCAAGGGAGAGTTGCTCAGGTGTAACCTGCTGGTTACGTTCATTCCGGCGGACGAAGGCTGTCCTGATCCCGGCTGTTGCCCATGTTGAAAATCTCGGGGATTACTGCTGTTGAATTGGGTTGAGGGATGGTGATTTGGCAACGAGTCTAGATCTGGAACCGCCACTCCCAACTGACCTCCAGAGTACTGCGGCCGCAGCTTAAGAACAGTTGGCATTGGGCATTCCATCGGCGACAAGGTGAGGTTGAGTCGAGAACCGATTGGTGATTGGAATGGCTTTTCCAGGGGGTTCGATGGCCGGTGATGAGCAAGACTTATCTGCCTTACGATCCTGACCAGCAGTTGCCGCTGACAGCAGCGCAGCAGGAATGGCTGCCAGAGGACCACCTGGCCCGCTTCATCTCCGACGTGGTGGAACAGTTGCCGGTCCGAAGGGGTCATGTGCCGAGCGGACCCGGGCAGACAATGCCGAAGCCCGGGTCCGGGAGTTGGAAGAACAACTCCCGGACCAAAGTAGCTGACGCAGGCCGTCCCCGGTGGGCCGCACCCGGCCTTCCCCTTACCGGCCAGGGTCATCAACGTCCTCGCCGTCCCCCGCGCCGGTTCTGTTGCGCCATATGGGCTTTGGCCGCGTTGGATATCCCTTCGCTCCCGGAACTGCCGCTGCTGCCGCCGGAGCTACTGCTGCCGCTGGAACTGTTGGAACTGCTACTGCCGCTACCGCCGAACAAGGAACTGCCGGAACTTCTGGAACTCCCGCTGCTGACACTTGCGGAGCTGTAGCTTCCCGTGCTGCTGCTGCCCGAGCCGGCTTTGCGAACGACTTTCGACAGGAGATGAAGTATCCACATTACTATCAGCGCCAACCCGCAAAAGATGAACACCTGTCCGGTAATGTTCAGCGCCGGGGCAATACGCCCGCCGAGGGGACCATAAACCCAGGTATCTTCGAGGGCCGGCTCAAATTCATAGAGGATGCTGTCCAGTATCCCGCCAAGGTAAGCGAAAGCCATCCCGAACAGCAACAGGAACACTCCTGCCCAGAAGAGCGGACCCAGCAGAAAGACAATCAAGTTACCCCTGCCGCTTGCTGACTGACCAAGAGCCACGCCCGCGCCTCGCAGCGCAAGGCTGAAGAGCGCGATGACGAGACCGAACATGAAGATCATCGTTCCCGTCCAGACCAGGATCTCCCGGCCCATCTCTTCGGCAATCACGGGGCTGGCCCAGGTTTGCGGGCCCAGGTATCGCTCCTCCGGGTTGGGGACCGGCAGAAAGCCCCGGTCCTCCGGCGCGCCCAGCCGTTCCATCACTACCATGAGTTGCTCGTAGAAGGGCTCCCCGATGAAGGAGCCGGAAAGTCCGATCAGGAGTCCGACGGTCATCACGAACAGGGCAATCCTGGCAGGCCAGCCCAGTAGCCGCCGACGGCCAGCCTTTGCTTCCTTGGAAGATTGAACTACGGTGTTGGGTTTCATAGCTTCCCTCCTGGTTCCGACCCTTTGGACTAGGCCGGATAAAATGGGGTTACAATGCGGCCAGCGATGCTCGCCGGTGCCTGCGGGTTGCGGTCTTGCCCGGCGTTGGCCGTGGCGAACTACCGCTCCGGCGGCGTAGACTGGCCGGAGCGGTCATTACCCCAGCACAGGACTGAGTCGTCCCGCAGTACGCCGCAGGTGTGGTCGCCCTGGACGCCGCCGGGAAACCCCTTCCCTGAGCCCCGGCCGGGGGCCTGCCCAACGGCCCCCGCCGGGAATGGCCCACCGCGGCTACGGCTCTGGACAGAAATTCATCCTTCCCTCGAAACTGTACCCCCCTGTTAACTGGGATTGCAGACCGCTTGGCACGCACCCGCTCAATTGGTTGCCCTTGAGGTGCAGCTCTTGCAGGCTGGACAGGTTGCCCAGCTCCGCCGGTATCTCACCACTCAGTTGGTTGTTGCTGAGGTACAGGTGTTGCAGGCTGGACAGGTTGCCCAACTCCGCCGGTATCTCCCCGCTCAGTTGGTTGTTCCTGAGGTACAGGTGTTGCAGGTTGGCGAGGTTGCCCAGCTCCGCCGGTATCTCCCCGCTCAACTGGTTTTTGTTGAGGTACATCTTCTGCAGGTTGGCGAGGTTGCCCAACTCCGCCGGTATCTCCCCGCTCAACTGGTTTCCGAAGAGGTCCAGGGATTGCAGGCTGGACAGGTTGCCCAGCTCCGCCGGTATCTGCCCTCGTGCGCCGCTGACTAGCAGGAATTTCAGGCCCGTGAGGCTGCCCAGCTCCACCATCCAATCCTGGGGTGGTGGTAGCGGCGTTGGTGGTCCTCCTGGCGTTGGTGTCGGCGCCGGTACCGGCGTTGGTGAAGACGAAGACCGTTGGCTGGCATCTATGCGCAGCGCGACGACGCGGCCCTCCCGGTCCAGGGAGACGCCCTGCCACTCGCTCACCGGCCCGCGTCCCAGCCAGTTCGTCCAGCCCGGGTCGTCCAGTGCATTGTAGATTGCGACCAGCGTCTCCTCGTCACCCGGGTTGCTGGCCTCGCACACCGGAAGGTCCGGCAGATTACCGCCTACCTGTTCCTTCAGGTAATCCGAGACGCACCCGGTCAACGGGTTTCCTGCCAGGATCAGGTCCCCACCCCAGGGTATGTCGAACTCCGCCGGTATCTCCCCGCTCAACTGGTTGTCTTGGAGGTACAGCCTCTGCAGGTTGGTGAGGTTGCTCAGCTCCGCCGGTATCTCCCCGCTCAACTGGTTTTGGAAGAGGTACAGTATCCCCAGGTTGGTTAGGTTGCCAAGCTCCGCCGGTATCTCTCCGCTCAACTGGTTTTCGGTAAGGCCCAGCTCTTGCAGGCTGGTCAGGTTGCCCAGCTCCGCCGGTATCTCCCCGCACAACTGGTTTTGGTGTAGGTTCAAGGTTTGCAGGCTGGTCAGGTTGCCCAGCTCCGGGGGTATCCCGCCGCTCAACTGGTTGCCGACTAGTACCAAGCGTTCCAGGCTGGTCAGGTTGCCCAGCTCGGCCGGTATCTCCCCGCTCAACTGGTGGCCCTTGAGGTGCAGCTCTTGCAGGCTGGTCAGGTTGCCCAGCTCGGCCGGTATCTCTCCGCTCAACCGGCCTAGGTTCAGCCCCACGACCCGCCCGTCGTCGCCGGTGGTGACCCCGGGCCAGTCCCCGATGGGCCGGCGGCTGGCCCACAGGCCGCTGTCGTCCCAGGATTCCCCGCCGGTGGCCTCGAAGATGGCGACCAGCGCCTCCCGGTCCGTCTCCACCGAGGTCTGGTCCGGCACCAGGGACCGGCCCGGCGGCGCGGTGGGGCAGAGTTCCGCGGCGGGTTCCGGCCCGGCGCCCAGGCCGGGAATGCCCGCCGGCTCCCCTTCCGTCGCCCCGGTCTCCCCCGGCGCCGGTTCCTCAATTTGCCCAAGGATGCTCCTGCTCCGCCCTTCCCCTGTATCCCGGTCCTCGGAACCTCTGCTCGACCTCGCTTCCGGCGAGCCAGACTCGTCCCTGGATTCGGCCCGGGACTCCTCCCGGTCGGCCCGGCCAGAGCGGGATTCGTCGTCCTCCGCCGCGCTGCCGCAGGCCGCCGTCATCGCCAGCAGCGCGGCCAGGGCCGTTGCCAGCAGCAACACCAGCCCCAATCTTGAGATGGAAGTAATAGGTGCTCTTGAATAACGCCCCTTGGCGTTCGGTATTCGGTGACTCATGGGAAAACCTCCTTTAAGTCAGCGCCGGGTTGCCGCCGGCCGGGAAGGGTGAGGACATCCCCCGTCACGGCGTTTCGGGAAAGTCGGCCTGGGTTACCCTCATGTTGCTGTGACAGGCGGCCCGGCATTCCTGGGTCCGTTGCAGAGACAAGCTTGTACCTTTCCCAGTTGGGCATACTACCGATACAGCATACCACCATGATAATTTCCGTTATGTCACTTTATCCGCAATTTCGTATAACTTATTATCACTAAACTCTGATTTCGGCGTGATTGACCCCGCTGAGGCCCATTCCCGTGGGGGTGACGAGTTGGCCCGGCCGGGCCCGATCCCCCGGGTCCCTCCACCCACGCGTCCGGGGCCGGGGCGGGCCGGACTTTCCTGACGGTTACAAAAAGTCATCTAGTTATTCCTTAATAGTCACATCAAAGTTATATTGATGTGGTAGGCTAGGAGAATGATTTACCGGAGACCGGGGATATTCCGTTGCGCTCCGGCCCTGTTTGCGCCTGGGTCCCGTGGCCTCTCTGGCCGGGAGCACCGTTCTTTGACGCCGGGGCAGGTCCCGGCCGGGCATGGGCGGGTTCACCTGCCTTACCGTGGGCCGAACCGGGCACCGTGAAAGCGACGGGCCCCGCTTGCCGGACGATTCTAAGCCGACCGGGGGCAGCCCCGGTCCGGTTACCAGGAGGAATATCAATGCGAAAGATATTGGCGTTAACCATGTTGCTGGTCGCTTTGTCGGCCGTCTCCTGCGCTTCGATGTCCCTGGAGGACTACGCCGAGGAGTGCGGGGAGTGGAGGGATGATTATGGCTGGATAGACCCGGATTCGAGTTCCGTCTCGGACCTGGAGGACGCCCTGGAGGACTGGAACGCCCTGAGCCCGCCGGGAGACGTGAAGGCGATCCATGATCTCGCGGCGGAGAGCCTGCGGCTGGGCCTGGAGACCGCCGAGGAAAGGGAAGAGCTGCAGGACCAGTTGGACGACCTGCAGGACGAACTGGAAGACGCCCGCCGGAGCCAGCGAGACGACATCAGGGACGAGATGGATGACCTGAGCGACGAATGGGAAGACCTGCGCGATGACCTGCGGGACCGGTTGGATGATCTGGGCGACGACTACGAGGACGAGCTGGACGACCTTCCCCGCCGGGTCGAGCGGGAGCTGGAAAGAGAGGACTGCATCTAGACCCCGGTCCGGGGCATCTGTCCGGGGCATCTGAATGAGGAGTAGGTCATGGAGTTAAAACTGGGCGCAATTCTGGTCGGGAGAATCCTGGGGGGGAGTGGTGATCTTCCTGGCGGTGGTCTCGGCCATCGTGGAGGCGGCCACGGCCCGGTCGGGAGGGTTCGACCTGTCCCTGGGACGGCTGGCCACGCCCCTGGGCCTGGGATTCCTGATCCTCATGGCCACCGAGGTCCTCAGGGTTCTGGATAAAGCACCAGACCTGGGCGAGGAAGAATCCGGCAACGCCGGGGAGTAGCCGGATCCTGCCCTTCATGCGGAGGCGGCTGTTTTGAGAATGCCGCTGAGAAATTCCCGAGAAATTCCCTGGAGCTTCTCGGGCGGGCGTTGGTCCTAGGGCCCGGGGATCTGCTGCCGGAGCAGGTCTCCCCGCTCCCGGACGCGGGCTTCGGCGGCTCCGAAGGGTGGCCGGGACGCGTTCAGCAACGTGGATGAACACTCTAAACCAGAGCCAGGGTAGGATGTACACTTGGATTGTGCCGGGGATGGTGCGGAAAGTCTTGCATAGTGCCTCGGCCCTTGATTGCAAGAGCGTCCGTCGGCGCCGGGCATGAACACACCTGCGGTCTGAGGGCCGACGGCACCGTCGCCTGATGGGGCTTTGATATGGAGATGCTCTCACCCGGCCAGGCTGCCCCGCCATCGGCCTCTGCGGGCTAGCTTGTTCAATCATCCTGCCGGAGTTCTGCTCCCAGCGGGGAGCTAGGAGGGCCAACGCCAGGGACCGAAGCCTTCGGCAACGGGTTGCATTCCTGACGTCCCCGGACGACTGGCCCGGTGACCAACCGACAGCGAGGGTTTGAGAGGACAGCAGGCAGAGGAAAGCGAGGTTGGACATGGAGATAAAACTGGACTCTGTTCTCACCGGCCGTATCCTGGCCGGGGTGGTGATCTTCCTGGCGGTGGTCTCGGCCATAGTGGGGGCGGCCGGCGCCCGGTCGGGCGGGTTCGACCTGTTCCTGGCGCGGCTGGCCCTGCCGCTGGGGGTTGGGATCCTGATAATCGCGGCCACCGAAGTGTTGAAAGTGGCCCAGGACCGTCGCGGCGCGGCGGGCGTCGCATCCGCTAGGGCCCGAGGCGACGGAGCCGAGGGAAGGGCGCGGACGGCCACCTCAAACCCGGCCGGGGAAGCGGCCAGGGCCGCCGCGTTGCAGGGTCTCGGAATGCTGAATGCCAACCTGAGATTGAACACCGGCAACATCGGGGCTTCGGTCCGGGCGTGTTCGCGGTCATCAGCGTCTTCATCCACTGGGTCGCCCTGGCCGCATTCGATGGCACCGATCTGGAAGCGTGGGAGGGTTTTACCCTCTGGGCGATAGTCAACGAAGGCGACGGCGGCCTCGTAAAACCGCTCTTCTTCATCCTGCTGGCGCTGGGGTCTGGGGTTTGGGGGCCTGGCCTCGGTGGTCCTTCCCCGGTGGGCGGGCCTGACAATGGGCATCGTCGGGATGGCAATGACGCTGCTCACGTATCTTTACATCTTCGTGGAGGTCGATGAAGTGGTCAGAGAAATCAGCGGGTACGGCATCAATCTGGTGGTCCTCCCCTACATCGGGTTCTTTCTGATGGGAGGAAGCTTCCTGGTGGTCACGGTGCTGCGGGCCATCCCCGGCCTGAACTGGACCAGGGTCCAGGGAGGCGGGACGGCGACTGAGGCCTAGGCCGCAGCCGGGGAACTCCTTCCCTGCCCGCAATGCCACCGGTGTAGGCCATATGAACGCTGCCGGTAGGCCGCCTCTCCTATAGACGGGCGCACCCGCAGTACCTTCTTCAATCGGCGAAAAAGGAGTGATCCACAGGCTTGGCAGGAACCGGAAACATAGATCTGGCGATAATCATCCTGGCGGACGGTGTCCGGCCTGACGTGCTGCGGACTCTGGCTGGGGCGGGCGAACTTCCGTGCATTTCCCGGGTGTTCTTCTCGGAGGGCTATCCGCATGAGGGTGTCACGGTGCTGCCCAGCGTGTCCAGCATTGCCTACATCCCCATGCTCACCGGCCAGTACCCCGGGACCGCCAACGTGCCCGGCCTCCGGTGGGTGGACAAGGCCGACTTCACCCGGCGCAAGCTGTTCCTCCAAGGGCACCGGTCCTACATTGCGCCGTCCCAAATGAGGCTGGATGGAGATCTATCCCCGGACCTGGAGACCCTCTTTGAGTTGAATCCCGAATCGTTGGCCGTCCGCAGCGATGTGCGGAGAGGGCTGCTGCACGGGGCCAGCATCGTTGCCAACCTCTCCTTCATGCCCTGCATGTTTTTTGCCCACTACCTGAGGCGGGGAGACTTTGTCGACCGCCTTGTCATGTCACAGACCATCTCCTGGCTGGCAAAGACGCACGATCGCAGCCCCCGATTCCTCTTCCTGCCGCTGGTGGATGTGGACAAGGTCTCCCATCGGTACGGGCCGACCCACCGGCGCACTTTCGAATCCTACCGGAACTTGGATCGCATTTTGGGACGGCTGGTCGAGCACCTGCGGAAACAGGGGGTATGGCCCCGCACCCATATCATTCTCACCAGCGACCACGGCCATACGGACACGAAACAACACCTGGACATGTCAGGCCTGCTGTCCGAGCTGGGTTACAGGGTGTTCGAACATCCCAATGTCTACCGGCGGAGCGCCGACGCGGCCGTCATGATCTCCGGCAACTCCTTCGGCAACATCTATCTCTCTTCCGGCGGAAGGTGGGAAGCCCCTTTAACCTCGGAAGAACTGGAAAGCGAACACGGCAAGGTCCTGGCCGCAATCTCGCAGCGGGACGAAGTCGAATGGTGCGCCTACCGGGACCAGAATCACGGGATAAAGGTCCTGGCCAGGAATGGGGAAGCCTTCCTTGACCTGGAAGATGGCCATTACACCTACGGGTTCAACGACTCGGACCCGTTGCGGCTGGGCCTGCGGCACAACCGGGTCAAGCGGGCCCACGCCCTGGATAAGACGGTTGAGACGGCTTTCCCCGACGCCTTGGAGCAGTTGTGGCACCTGTTCCAGAGTCAACGGACCGGGGACATAGCGGTCACCGCCAAGCCGGGCTACGACCTGCGGGGCTGGCGGGAGTTCCCCGAGCACCGGTCGTCCCACGGAGCGCTGTGCCGGGAGCACATGGCGGTCCCCATCCTGAGCAACTTCCCTTTGACCGGCCTTCCCGATGGGGGCATCCGCACCGTGGACCTCTTTCCGACTGTTGCCGAAGGTTTGGGCCTTTCCCCCGCCAAACCCCACTTCGGCCACAGCCTTCTGTGATCGACGCATTAGCCCGGAAGGAATTGACCCGCGGCCAGGCCCTTTGCTGCCTGGCCGCCTTGTTGGTGCCCGCTTCCATTTGCACCCTGCTGGTTTGGCTGATGGCTCCCCGGTGGTGGCAGCTGTCCGCCTACTTCTGGTACTCGATACCTGGGAACAGCTTCGTGCTTTTGCCCCATGAACCGGCGGTGATATACGCCGGGACTCTTTACAATCCACTGTTAGTGGCGCTAGTCGGCGGGCTGGCGACTATACCGGCTTCCGCTCTGGACTACCAGTTGTTCCATCGAGCCTTCCGGCTCGGTCCCCTAGCCGATTTGAAACAGGCCCGTCTGTCCCGTTGGACCGCCCGCGCTTTCTCGATTCAACCCTGGTGGACCATCGTCTTCTTCGCTTTCACTCCCATACCCTTTTATCCCATCAGGATCGCCGCCCCTCTGGCCGACTATTCGGCGACTCGTTACGTGACGGCGGTCTTCGTTGGGAGAGTGCCCCGTTACTACCTCCTCGCCTGGGGAGGGGAACAGGCAGCCAGGTTCCTTAGCTTGAGCTTCTGACTGAGAACTCCCGGAAGAACTCCGGCCCTTTCTGCGGCAATCCGGCCAATGTTTGCCATGTCAATTTTTGGGTTGATTAGGCCAGCGTTTTCGCGAACGTCAGTGTCGGGAGTCTCCACACCTGCGGGGTGCAGCGGGACCGCCGCGTCCTATGCTGGGGTTTCGATTCTCACCGTCATGGCTTCGAGATTGACCAAGCCGCACCCCGCAGATGTGATTAGAACCGGCGCTGACGGAGGCAAACTCGGAAGCGCCCCGCCCCGGTCCCTTTCCTCGACCATCCGGTCTGGGAGGCCGCCACCCGGGTCCTGGTCGACGCCGGCACTGGGGTGCTGCTACCGCAGGCGGCTAGGGCAGTCGCCAGCAACAACACCAGCCCCAACCCTGCGATGGAAGCGATAAGCGTCTTGGAAATCTGTTCGCATCATTTGGTCACCTGGACCAGGGTACAGAGGCCCGTTACTCCCGCTCCAACTGACCTACAGGGTTCGGAGCCGGCAGGGGATTATCCCTATCTTTTTGTAGCGTTACAAAAAGTCACATAAGAAATACACTTAAGTGACGTAGTGATTACATAGGTGGTGTAGAATGGAATCGCCAGTTCGCACAAAGACGGGAGATATCTGCCTGACGGGTCGTTTCTGAGACCAGTAGGTGGCCGGAAACCTATCATCGAGGTGCCGCAGATTAAGGAATCCAACGTGAGCCCTACTACCACAATGGAGCGGTATGGTCAGCCTGGAACGGCTTGACTTGTTCGACAAAGACCTGAGCGGTGTACTCCCATCCGAATGGGGTGGCCTCGCCAGCCTGGAGCGGCTGGACCTGGACGGGAACGCGTTCAGCGGTTGCATTCCCTACGATCTGGCTGGAGGGGTCGGCCTCGGCTTGTCCAGCATCCCCTTGCCGGTTTGCATTCCGCCGCCAGCCGAGTTGGATGGTTTGGAGTAGTCATGATGTATGGACGAAGAAAAGGGCTATCTCCCCCGAGGGATTGGGCCAGTTTGGCAATGGTACAAAGGACCAGGGTGCTGTTACCGGCATTGTTGTTGGCGATTATTGTTGCCGCGGTTGGGGCCAGCGGGCATCCGGGCTACGTCTGGGGTTTCCGGGGCAGTGGCTATTACCCTGGGCAGAAGGACCTCCCCAACGGGCCGCTTCCTACGGTGGCGGGGGCACCTGCTTCCGGTTCGCCAACCAGCGACCGTCTTGCCCTGATTGCCCTTTATATCAGTACCGATGGCCCAAACTGGGACAACAACGACGAGTGGCCGGGCCGTGCCCCACTTGGCAAATGGCATGGCGTCGGTACTGAGAATGGCCGAGTCACTACTCTCAGACTCTCCGGCAATGGGTTGAACGGCGAACTACCGGCAGAACTGGCCAAGCTGGACGCATTGCGGGAACTGCATCTTGATAACAACCAGCTGAGGGGTCAAATACCTCCGGAATTGGGCGGACTTTCTAACCTGACCGCCTTGAGCCTTGCCAACAATCAGTTCACCGGCTGCGTTTCCGTCCCATTGTTGAGGGTAGCGGCCAATGACCTCGACTCCCTCAATCTGCCTGCCTGCAGCCCGGTCCAGGTGGAGACGGAATCCATCCCCTCCGCCCACAATCCGGCGGAGGACTTCGATATCCTGGCCGGGGAAGGCCCGCCGGAAGGCATCTGGTCCGACGGGACTCCCATGTGGGTCTTGGTGGTGGCGCAGGGTGAAGAGCCGGCCCGAATCTATGCCTACGGCCTGGCCTCCAAGCAGCGCGTGCCGGAGCGGGACTTCAACACCCTGGCCGGAGCCGGTAACGACAGCCCAGAAGCCCTGTGGTACGACGGCACAACCCTGTGGGTAGCCGACTCTGTTGACGGCAAGATTTATGCCTACGACCTGGCTACCACGCAACGGGTTCCCGGCCGGGATTTTGAGTCCTTGGGCGACCCGGGCCACCTCAGCCTCACACCTCGGGGCATCCGGTCCGACGGGGCCACCCTGTGGGAGGCCGAGTCGGGCGGCCACAAGGTCTTTGCATATTCCATGGACAGTAAGGCGCGCATCCCAGGCCAGGACTTCAATACCCTGGGCGACGCCGGCAACCGCAACCCGGAGGGTATCTGGGCCGACGGGAAGACCATGTGGGTGGCGGATATAGGGGAAGCCGCCCTCTACGCCTACGCCCTCTCTTCCCGGGCCCGGACCGGCGACCGTGATTTCCGTACCCTGGCGGCGGCCGGCAACGAAAGCCCCGGGGACATCTGGTCCGACGGCGCCACCATGTGGGTGGTGGACAACGCAGACCGGAAGATCTATGCCTACCACATGCCCACGCCGGCGGCCGAGGAAACGCCCCAACCCCAGCCGGAACTGGAGGAAATGTTCCCGGACATTCACCCCGACGACCTGGAGGCCCTGAGAGCCTTCTACGATTCCATAGACGAGGACGCAGGACTGGGAGAAACGTGGTTCGTGCCGGGCGGGTCCCTGAAGAGTTGGAAGGGTATCGAAACCGAGGATGGCCGGGTTACAGCCTTAGAATTGAATCATTCTGGCTTGAAAGGGACGCTGCCCCCGGAGTTGGGCAATCTGGAAAAGTTGGAGAGGTTGAACCTGAGATTCAACCAGCTATCGGGCAGAATACTCCAGGAATTGGGCAACCTCAAGAACCTGGAGCTGCTGGACCTGAAGGACAACGGGCTGGCCGGCGAGATACCGGTGGAGTTGAGCGGCCTGAACCGGCTGGGAACCCTGAACCTGAGCGAAAACAATTTGGAAGGCTCCTTCCAGGATTCCGGGCTGGCCGATCTGCTCAGCGTGGAGCGCCTGGAGCTGCGAGAAAACGAACTGGGCGGGACCCTGCCCAAGGAATGGCAACAGGTGGAGAGGGTGGAAGCGGCCGCCAATAAGCTCGCCGGCATTTTTCGCATTGCCGCCGTGGATATCCGGGAGAGTTCTCAACCACTGGTGTACCTCGACCTGAGCAATAACAACCTGGAAGGGCCCATACCAACGGAGTTGGGCGACTTTAAACACCTGAGAACCCTGAACCTGAGCTACAACAAACTGCAATGGCACATAGATTTCGGTCCCGGGGGATGGAGAGCCTGGACCGCCTGGACCTTTCCCACAACCGGCTTAGCGGTGGGTTGCCCGACGGCTTGGCCGCTCCGGATGCCCTGGGCCATATGGACCTCAGCTACAACGAGTTGGACCACAACATATCGGACGTGAGCAAGTTCACCGGCCTGCGGACCCTGTACCTGGACAACAATACTCTGCCCGGCCCAATCCCGGTTGCCCTGGAGAGCCTGACCGGTCTGCAATACCTGACACTGCACAACAACCGGTTTGACGGGTGTACGCCCTTCCGCCTGAGAGACCTGCTGCGAAAGCATGACACCTACCCCGAAGGGCTGCCCGTGTTGTGCGAAACCCCAGACCGGGCGGTGCTGGTGGCCCTCTACGAGGCGACCAACCAGGAGCTGGACCGACGGGGGTTGATAAAACTACTTGTTGATAAACTTCTCTCTGAAAATTTCATCGATGATGATCGTGTATTTGATGACGCGACAGATGAAGAATTGCTACAAGCCATGAACGACTTCTTCGTTGGTTGCGAAGAGGACCCCAGCCATGAAAGCTGTAGTCTTCTTACGCCGGAATTCAGCGCAGACATCCTGAGTAAAATTGGCTGGCTGAACAGCCGAAACTGGGGTACCTCTGCGCCCCTCGGTGAATGGCACGGGGTAACCGTTAAAGATGACCGTGTCGTTGAGCTCGCCCTGGCCAAAAACAACTTGGTCGGGGAGATCCCGCCGGAATTGGGCCAGCTTGACGCGCTGACCGGGCTGTACCTTTTCGACAACCGCCTGGAAGGAGAAATCCCGCCCGAGTTGGGCCAACTCGGGCAATTGCAGGCCCTGGACCTGGAGAACAATAATCTCTCCGGGCCTTTGCCCCCCGAACTGGGCGACCTGAAAAACCTGCAGTATATGATCTTGAGCGCCAACTATATCCACGGGAAGATACCGCCCCAGTTGGGGAACCTGGCCTACCTGACACATCTCGACCTGAGTTACAACCTGCTGGGGCTGGACGCTGACGGCCAACCGCTTGGGAACGCGGAGGATGCTGCCATCCCGGACGAACTGGCAAAACTCTCCAATCTGCAGAACCTGATCCTCCGCCAGAACTGGCTGGTTTCCCATATACCGCGGGGCCTCGGAAACCTGCAATTGCAGCACGTGGACTTACACGGGAACTTCCTTCTGGGGTGCATCCCGCGAGGATTGGAGCGCACTCGTATGTAGTCCGTCAGCTCCGGCCTTTACCCCACAAGCACTACAGCGGTACCGGAATGGCTTAATGAACCGATAGACTTTGTGGCGGGTGCGGAGAAAACGCTCCTTTCCAAGACCGGGTGGTTCAGGCATATTTTGCCGTCGCCCTTCAACGCCTTCGTTGCGAATCCATTTCGCACTACAGTGTCCGTAACATCGGACCTTGAGAGGAGGTCCTATCTGAACAGCGTGGAAGAATTTGACGTGGAACTGCCCCTCTGTGCACCCATCCCGGATCCTCCCTTTGTCGAACCGAATGAATCGACCACGGAGACTGACGCCTGGGCTCTGAGTTCTCTGCTGGGCAAGGGTGGCGTTATGCCTGAGGACCTTGGGGAGAACTGGGAGGGGCTTTGGTTTAAGGGGTCCGACGGCGAGTGGCAGTTCGATAGAAGGGGCAACCTCGGCGAATTGGAGGGTGTGACAACTGGCACGGAGGGCACTGTCCTAGAGGGTCTTGGGTTGTCCGAGGACCTAGAAGGGCGCGTAACCGAACTTGACCTCAGCGAACTCGGTCTCCTCCAAAGAAAGCCTTCCGGCTTTAACGCGACAAGGATGCCGCCGGAACTGGCGAACCTGGCGAACCTGGCGTATTTTGTTAGCGCCAATGTAAAAATGAGCGAAATCGCCAAGATGGAATTGACCCACCTGAGAACAAGAGCATCCTCTACGGAGACTCCGTGGAGGTGCCGCAGAGAGATTGTTAAAGGAGGGAGAAGTGAAAGAGATTTACGACATGAAGGGGGCGGGCTGTTCTACTCGGGAGATCGCCCAGAGGCTGGGCCTGGCCCGCAACACAGTCCGCAAGTATCTGAACGCACCGGAGGCGGTTTTGCCCAAGCCCCGGCAGCCACGAGGGTCCAAGCTGGACCCCTACCGGGATTACATCGACCAGCGGCTCTCGGAAGGGCTGGAGAACTGCGTGGTGCTGCAGCGGGAGTTGGATGGTCTGGGCTACCAGGGAGGCTACTCCCTGTTGAAGAAGTATGTGTCCCCTCGTCGCCGGCGAAGCCAGGTCCAGGCGACGGTGCGGTTCGAGACGGACCCGGGTGAACAGGCCCAGGTGGGCTGGGGCAGCTTCAACTACGTGGATGAGAAGGGCCATAAGCGCCGCCTCTGGGCTTTCGTCATGGTGCTGAGCTGGCCCCGGGCCATCTACGTGGAGTTCGTCCGGAGGACGGACACGGCCAGCTTCATCCAGTGCCATGTCAACGCCTTCGAGTATTTTGGCGGGGTCCCGCGGCGCTGCCTGTACGACAACGCCAAGGTGGTGACCCTGGGCCGAGACGAGGAGGGGCGCACCGAGTGGAACCGGCGGATGCTGGACTTCGCCCTGCGGCTGGGCTTCGAGGTGAAGCTGTGCCAGCCTTACCGGGCTCAGACCAAGGGGAAAGTGGAAAGCGGAGTCAAGTACGTGCGGTGCAACCTGTGGCCCAGCGTACGCTTCACCGACGATGCCGATCTCAACCGGCAAGCCGTTGAGTGGTGTGACACCGTGGCCAACCGGCGGATCCACGGAACCACCCACCGGATTCCCGGGGAGATGCTCGTCCAGGAGCAGCTTCACCTGGCGAAGCTGCCGGAGCGGTCCGCCCTGGCTCCCTACTTGAGAGAAGACCGGACGGTGGCCAGGGACGGCTATGTCAGCTGGGAAGGCTCCCGCTATGGCGTTCACTGGAAGTGGGTAGGCGCCACGGTGCAGGTGGGCCAGAGGCTGGGCACCGTGGAGATCTGGGCTGGCGACCAGCGACTGGCTATTCACCCCAGGACCCAGAGCGCAGGGCAGCGCTTCACCATGCCCGGCCAGTGGGAGGGCCTGCCCAGGGCTGACGGCCGTCCCCAGCAGGAGGCCCTGGCGGTGCAGGTGCCCGTGGGAGACGTGGAACGCCGTTCCCTGGAGGTCTACGACCTGGTGGCCGCGGGAGGTGTGCGATGACCACCATCGCCCTGGAGCAAGCCCGCCAACACCTGGAGACCCTGGGCCTCAAGCAGGCGGTGGAAGCCCTGGACAACTCCCTGGACACCGCCGCCAGCAAGCAGTTGACCTACCCGGAGATGCTGGCTGAACTGCTGAAAGTGGAGGTGTCAGCCCGGAGGGAGCGCTACCTCTCCACCAGGACCAAGATGGCCCACCTCCCCTTCCAGCGCACCCTGGAGCAGTTCGACTTCGCCTTTCAGCCTTCCATCGATGAAAGGCAGGTGAAGGAGCTGGCCAGCCTGGCCTTCGTGACCGAGGCCACCAACATCCTGCTGCTGGGTCCGCCTGGGGTGGGCAAGACCCACCTCTCCGTGGCCCTGGCACTGAAGGCCATCGGGAATGGCTATGGAGCCTACTTCGTCCGCGCCTACGACCTGATGGAGGACCTGAGGAAGGCCCGGGCCGAGCACAACCTGGACCGCCGCATGCGCGTCTACCTGGCGCCCAAGGTCCTGATCGTGGACGAGTTCGGCATCTGGCCCTATGACCGGGACTCGGCCACCGCCTTCTTCACCCTGGTCTCCGCCCGCTACGAGCGGGGCAGCATCATCCTCACTTCCAACAAGGGCTTCGGCGAGTGGGGAGAACTCCTGGGCGACACCGTCATCGCCTCGGCCATCCTGGACCGGCTGCTGCACCATAGCCACGTGCTGAACATCCGGGGAGAAAGCTACAGGTTGAGGGAAAAGCGGCAAGCGGGTCTCTTCCCTACCCAGCAACACCTTCCCTCAAGGCCGGAAACCGCGCTCATGACCCCGGCTACTGACGGAATCGCTGAGCACTAAACTGCGGATATTTTCGCTGAGTAACTGAAAGGAGGTGGGTCAATTTTGAGTTGGCGGAATTCACCGCCAACTTCGGGTGGGTCATTTCTGAGTTGGCGAAAACGCTCAAAATTAGGCTGGCGTTGACAATTTGACAAAACTGGACCTTGGGGGAGGCAATTGGGGCGGGGTAATGCCCAGTGAGTATGGCAACCTCACCCTGCTGCAGAGTCTGGACTTGAGCGATCACTGGTATCTAGAGGGACATCTGCCCAGGGAGCTGGCCAACCTCGTTGACCTGGAAACCCTGTACCTCAACGACACCGGAATGACCGGGTGCCTGCCGGCCTTCCTGGGCGACAGATTCAAGCCGAATATCTGGGTGCAAGTGGCATCGACGTCCATTGGTCTGCTTCCCAAGGTCGTCAAGAAAGTACCCGGAGCCGGTAAGATTGGTGAAGCGTTGAACAAAACGCCCAAGGGCCAGTTGTTGAAGGGTGCCATCGTTCGTGGCTTCCATAGGAACGTCAATAATACGTTCAAGAAGTTTAACAGACCTATATTACAGAGGGCGCAGTGAACAGCCAACGCCACCAAGGTATTCAACGCCGCATACGACAAAGGCGCCAAAAAAGTGTCCAGTGTTGCTGTTGGAAAAACTTAGAACCCCTAACAGAATGAACGTAACCGTCTCAAGCAGATAAGGGAACAGGCGAGGGATAGGAAAGCTTCATGAACGTCGGCTCGCCGCTCATAGCGGATGCGCAACCTGCGGAACTGATGCAGCCAAGCCAGGGTCCGCTCAACCACCCAACGGTAGATTCCCAAGGCGCTGCCGTGCTCGGTGAAGCGCCGAGCCAAGACCGGCTCGATCCTCAGCGAGCGCAGTGCCTTTCTGTGGGGTTCCGAGTGATAAGCTCGGTCTCCCTGAACCCGGTCCGGTCTCCGGCGAGGGCGGCTCGGCCGGCCCCGAACCGGTGGAATGGCCTCCACTAGGGGCAGCAACTGGGTCACGTATGGAGGCGCTATCCACCACTGCTCGAGACCAGTCGATGCGGTCCCTTTGTCGTAGCTTGGCCAGCAATAGTTCATGAAGCTGCTGCCAGACCCCGGCTTCCTGCCAGTCTCGAAGGCGGCGCCAGCAGCTCATCCCCGAGCCGCATCCCATTTCCTGGGGCAACATTTCCCAGGGGATGCCGCTCTTCAGGACAAACAGGATTCCGGTCAGCGCCTGACGGTCCGGCAAAGGCTTGCGGCCAGGGTAACGCCACCGGCGGGGCTTCGGCGGTGGCAGCAAGGGCTGGCTCAATTCCCATAGTTCATCGTCTACCAACGGTTTCGCCATCAGCTTCCCCTCCTCACAAGAGAAAGCTACAACTAACTAGCCCAAAGTCCCAAGATATCCTCACATCATTTTGTTAGGGCTTCTAAATGAAGCGAACAGACGAGCTGGTGAGGGGGAACGAGGCCCTGCGCGAGCAGCTCTCCGGGTTGAGCAAGGCCAGCTTGCACATAACCCACCTATATCTTATCTCGTCGCGGCGCCGCAGGGGGGCAGTGGAGGCCCACGGGGGCCGCATCTGGGCCGAGAGCGACGGCCCGGGCCTGGGCGCCCGCTTCACCTTCACCCTGCCGGCGGTGGAGGCAGCGGGGAGCGGCGCGGCGGGCACACCCCGGCCCGCCTCGGCCCGGTCCCGGAGGCGTGGGCGGAGGGACCCGGGAGAACGGGTGCGGGTCCTGGCAGTGGACGACGACCCCAACGACCTCCGCTACCTCCGAGACACCCTCACCGAGTCAGGCTACGCGCCGGTGGTCACCGGAGACCCGGAGGAGGCGGTCCGCCTCATGGCGGAGGAGCGGCCCGATCTGGCGCTGCTGGACCTGATGCTTCCCGGGATGGACGGATTGGAGCTGATGCAGGCGGTCCTGGGGGTGGCGGACGTGCCGGTCATCTTCCTGTCCGCCTACGGCCGGGATGAGGTCGTGGCCAGGGCCTTGGAGCTGGGGGCCGTTGACTACGTGGTCAAGCCCTTCTCTCCCACCGAGCTCGCCGCCAGGATCAGGGCGGCCCTGCGGAGACGGGTGGCCGCCGAGCCGTCGGCGCCCTACGTGCTGGGCGACCTGACCATCGACTACGCCCAGCGCCGGGTGACCCTGGCCGGCAACCGGGTGCAGCTGACCCCGACGGAGTACGGGATGCTGGCCGAGCTGTCGGCCCACGCCGGACGAGTGTTGACCCACGAGCACTTGCTGGAACGGGTCTGGAGGGACCGGGGCGACGGCAACGTGCGTCCCATGCGCACCATGGTGAGCAAGCTCCGGCGCAAGCTGGGTGACGACGCCGACAACCCCACCTACATCTTCACCGAGCCCCGCGTCGGCTTCCGGATGCCCAGGGGCGAGGGGCCAGGCGGGGAACCGGCGTGACCGCGGCGGTTATGCCTCCCCGCCGTCTTCGAAATCTGCGCCAGCGAACTTCGCTCGCGTCGGGTCTTTGTCCACCGGGGCTGAACTATACCTGGCTATGGGTTGAGAATGAACCCCAACACGAAGGTTCTTGATTTTATCCAGTTTGGTGGGCCTATTTTGACGGTAGGCCGAACCGTCTTCGAGATGTGGCTGGGGACGCTGTGAGGCGCCTCAATGCGTCCCCTTCCAAATATACCAGGGGTTAATGGATGGCAACAGCGCCTCGTCATCACCGTCGTAAGTGCCATTGGCCATATTGCTTAACAGGCAACCACAGCGTGCGCTATTCACGCAATGTTGGCTTCGTGGCTTTCGTTCGCCAAGAGAGGTAAGGTTCTCATTGTGAGCCGATTTGGATACAATGGAGTGAAACGCATGGTTCCAAACGCCGAGGCACTGACATCCTATCTACAAGGGTCAGGTCAGTGGCCCATGTGGGACTTAACTTGCACGCCCAATCTCTCTCTAAGGGATAGGTAGAACTAAAGGGACCTGTGGTTCCTGGTTGCGTTGGTGGCGCTTCGCAACTTATCCGGCAGTTAGTGTCTGATAGTCATCGATCTTATTGGGGAGCTATCGGTATGCATATCGTAGGCATGACCGTGGGTCCAAGTTCACACCCGGCCTTCCAAGAACCGTTACAGCTTGAGTTTGACAAGAGGGTCAACCTATTCGCCGGTCCAAACGCATCAGGAAAGACTAGCCTGTTGCGTGTTCTTGCCTATTCTGGACTTGTTGACAAAACCGCTATTTTCCCATTCCCCGCAGTCGAAGTTAGGCCAAGCTCGGACTGGGAAGCAATGATGGGTGTCCCAGATGGATTCGATGACACCGCCCTATGGGGTGTTCCCTGGATCTATATCCCAGCGACTCGTCTGATTCTGCCGGGCGGGCTTGATTGGAACGATGGTGTTCAAGCAGACGACGGAACGAATGGTGAAATAGATGACAGTAATTGGCAAGACAACGCACGTGTTTTCGATGGCCGATGGGTTGAAAATGTTTGCAAGACCCTATACCACAAATTCAAGGGCCAGCTAAATGAGGGACAAAGGGATTTTTACGGGTTGCTACAGGCCTTGAGAACTGCTTACAGTTGTACCAAGAGCGTATCGAATGAAGTTTTGGTCGGAAGCCCGAGCAATTACGTATCCCATCCTTACGAACTATTGGCGGACCCCCAGGATTTTGAACCGCTCTTTGACGAACCCTACGTCCATCCGGGAATGGGTGTCTCGGCCAAGTACGGAGAAAGCAGCAAATCCCTGCATCAATATGTAGGAGACTTGAGTGCAGGCACCCAAGGCACATTCCTGTGGGTGTTGTATGTCGCTCTCAAGATCTGGAGGTTTTACCAACAACCTGATATTCCAAAGATCAATGAAGGCAAATGGCAAGAGAGACCCGCCATCCTCCTGATCGACGAAATCGAAAATCACCTGCACCCCACCTGGCAGCGTAGGGTCATTCCAGCTCTGCTTGAACACTTCCCCGGCTTACAGATCTTCGCCACCACCCACTCACCCTTTGTCGTGGCGGGGCTGAAGGCAGGACAAGTACACCTGCTGAAGCGCGACGAGAATGGCGTTGTAACCGCCACCACCAATACCGAGGACATCATCGGCTGGACCGCTGACGAAATACTGCGCACGATGATGGGCGTCAACGACCCCACTGATGAAGCCACCGCTACCGCCGCCCACGAACTCCGCCAACTTCGAAAAGAACCGCCGCGTGCCATCCCAGAGGAAGAGGAGCAGCGCCAGAGACGAATCGAGGAGTTGCGTGAGAAGGTGGACCGGGACCTGCTGGCAGGCGGCCCATTGGCAAGGCAAAGAGAAATTTTCGAGGAGCGATTCGCCAAGGTGCTGCAAAGATACCAGCAGTCGCAGGACATCGATCAAGAAGGTGGTTAGCCATTCATTCCGTACGTCGCGCACCGGAACCCGACTTTCTTGTTGAACTTCGCCACTCCCAAATTCAGTGGAGCGACCTTGACTGGCAAGACCGTCGCCGCATCCGCAAAGCCTTGGCCCAGGACTTCAGTGGCATTTGCGCCTACTGCGAACGGAAATGCGAGCGACAGACTCCTTCAGGCAACCCCTTTCGGGAGGAAATCGAGCATTTTCGTCCTCGGAGTCGGTTTCCAGAACTGGCCTTCGATTGGTCTAACCTGGTTTACGCCTGCCGTAGATGCAATCAATCGAAAGCCGATAGCTGGCCTGGATTTGAGGACGCATCGATAAATCTGTCGCTCGCCGAGGAAGATCCCAGATATACACCGGTGTCTGAGTACGTCAGTCCAAACGAATCGGCAGGACTACGCCCAGCGACCGATTTCTTTTCCTACGACTTTGACACCGGTGAAATACTGCCGTCCGCCAAACTCTCATCCTTCGAATGGTCAGTGGCCCGGCGGACGATCAGCGACATCGATCTGAACGACAGCCGGTTGGGTGAGAACGACTCCAACCACCTGTGGCGACAGCGCCGGGATCAACTGGATATCCTGAGACAGGCCGCAAACGCTCAGGATGATGATGAGCTGGCGGCTATGATTGTCCAGGACCTAATGTTGCCCGACAGCCCATTTTCCAGCTTTGTCCAAGCTTATGTCAGGACTCTAAGTTCGTAGTCGGCCTCGGTTCAACTGAAAACTGCGCAGGGTCTCTTGTTGAAACGCGAACCAACCGTTAAACACTACAGGGGGATTGTGGAAAATTCTACCCTGATGAGGTGGGCCGGTCATTATGGTCTACCTCACGCTATGGCAACCTTGGAACATTTGGCTCAGAACTGTTACGCTCCAATGGATAAAATGTTGTATCAAGGCCCCGAGGCATAGGCTTTGAATCTCTTCTCAGCCAGATACTGGTTTGCGCGGACGCGTCGGACAGGAGAACAATTGTACTTGATCTACCTGGAGGAGACTCTTGAGGTATGCCTAGGCTAGGTGGTGAAGCCGACAAGTTCGGCAATCGGTATGAAAGTCTGTGGGTAGTCGATGCCGCCCTCGACCTGATTGACGGCGAGTATATGGATCTTGTCTTGGAGGAGGTGGGAGACGAGGACGCGGGTGTGGAATTCGTCAGAACTAATCTATCGGGGACTCGGGAATACCACTCCATTAAACGCCAGCAGTCCGGTGGGAATTGGACAATCAGCCGTCTTACACAAAGGGACCCATCAACCAACAGGAGTATCCTGAGTGACCTTGTCCAGAAGATTCAGCAAGGAGCGACAGCAGTATTCAGTTCTGGAACAAGTGCTGATGAAATCCGGGAACTCCACGACCAAGCGATAGCCAGCAGTTCACTTGAAGAGTTCCAAGAACGTATCAGAAGGAACGCCAGATTGTCGGGACGTTTCCAAACCAAGATTGTCCCCATTTGCGGCGCCCCGGAACTTGGCTACTCTGCGCTCAAAAGTCTGTTCATCAGAATTAAGCTGGAAACCGACTTGATCAAGGATGTTGAACGGCGAATTCGTTCAATGTTCCGGACCCGAACTGGGAATACACTTGATCCAACTGCAACACGACTGCTGATGGCGGAATTCGGCGTACAGCGACTAGGGGCGACGTTAACCCCAGGCTCATTCATGTCCTACTTGTCTGACCACGGCATACTTCCGTCCCGCCTCTACAGGGATAGTGCAGTTAGTGAGCGTTTGCAGCAATTGAGTCGGGTCTACCGACAAGGAGTGAACAGGTTCCTAATAAACCGAACAGAGATCACCCGCAGCGAAAGCACAGAGGCGTTTACGGCATTAATACATAATGGGAAATCGGTTATGCTCGAGGGAACGGCTGGAGGAGGGAAAAGCTGTGCTCTGGCTCAGGTTGTCGAGCGTCTCAACGCCCATGAGATCCCGACTATAGTGCTAAGCCTTGACCGGCTTGTCGAGGCCGACGTTTCTGCTCAAGCCATTGGCGCCAGACAAGGGTTGCCTGATTCTCCCGTAATAACTTTGGGAAAGTTCGCAGGACCCCGGCGATCTGTATTGTGCATTGACCAACTCGATGCCCTTAGCATGATTTCGGCCCGACAGCAGTCAGCCTGGCCCGCTCTAACCGAACTGCTCGAGGAAACGCGAGACTATCCGAACATGCGAATTCTCTTTGCTTGCCGCTCCTTCGACCTAGAGCAGGATGGACAACTGAGAGCGCTCGTGGCGGATGAGAGTCGAATCGAACGCATCCCTGTGAATGACTTGGACGACGAGACCATCATCGCCACGATCACCGCTTCTGGATTCGTTGGACGCTCTCTGAGTCCAAGCCAATTGCGAATCCTTTCGGTCCCGCTTCACCTGTACCTGTTCCTCGAAACGTCGCGTTCCGGCGAGTTTGACTTTGCCAACAGAGGAGACCTCTTTGATGCCTTCTGGAGACACAAGGCCCAGGCCGTTGAACGCCGGCTTGGTGGCTCAACTCAGGAATGGCCACAGGCTATCGCAACGCTGTGCGATGCGATGAGCGAGCGGGAGTCGCTCGTCGCTCCCGATTACGTGATGGATCAATTCCGTGGTGCAATGGAGGCAATGGCCTCGGAAGCAGTCATTCAAGTCCAAGACTGCTACGTCAGATTCTTCCACGAAACATTCTTTGACTACTCGTTTGCTAGAACCTTTCTGCGTAGCAACAACGACCTTGTTGAATGGCTTGAGGCGGATCAACAGCAACTTTTCCGCAGATCCCAGGTCAGGCAAGTGCTCTCCTTCCTCCGGGACCGAGAACCCGATATTTCCCGGTACCTGAGCACCGTCCAGGGCTTGCTTGGAAACTCAAACATCCGATTCCACATAAAGAAGCTCGTACTCGATTGGTTACGATCACATTCCGATCCCATGGATGCAGAGTGGTCCATTATCGAGGGGCTGAGAGACGAACTAGGTGGCCATGTCTGGCAAGTCGTTAGCGACTCCGTCTCGTGGTTCGACTTATTGCAGGAAACAGGAAGGTTGGGCCATTGGTTGGCCGCTGATGATCAAAGCGCGAACAGAGTTTTGACCCTCTTGAGAATGCCTGAGATCCTCAGTTTTAAGTCGGCCGCAGTCGCGTCCCTCGTTAGTCCCTTTAGGGGACAGTCGCCGGAGTGGAGCTATAGATTACGATGGTTGGTGGAGGGAGGGCAGGGTTTCACAAGTCTGGAGATGCAAGACTTGGTGATAAGTCTAATAACTGACGGGACGCTCGACAACGCAAGGCCAGGTGTCGCCACAAATAGCGACTGGTGGTCGATTTGGTCCATGTCGGCCAGGCAGGAACCGCAGTTCATGGCTAGGGTCCTGGGCGCTTGGCTTGACCGACGGCTTATTCGGACTCACTGCATCAAATGGGACGATCCTTCTGAAAGTGTTTCAGAACTCATGCATACCAGCAATTTCAGCGAGAAAGTCATAAAGGATTGTGCTTCTCTCGCACCCCTCGCTTTTGTGCAGGAGATGTTCCCTAGATTCGCATCCCTTGACAATAATGTGCCAAGAGAACTGGTTTGGGCACCAAACTGGTTAGGCAATCCCGATGAGCAACTCCGCGAGGGGCTCGCCAATGCCATGGTCTCTCTGGCAAGAGAAAATCCTTCCCAACTCGCTACTATCACGGACGATGATAATCTGGGTAAGTCCAAGTGGATGTCCTCACTATTGCTTCGCGCATGGAGTTCCAACCCCGACTTCTTCGGGGAGCACATTTTCAACTTTCTTATGGAGTGTCCCGAACGGCGGCTTAACATCGGATACGACATATCGATAGGCAACAACGACAGACTGGCAACAGTAAGTCGGGCAGCCATCGCGGCTGCGTCGTCCGTTTGTTCCGATGATTCGCTGGTAAGACTTGAGGATGCGATTCTTTTACTGACGCCTGACTGGGAACGGGAGAGCCGGCAAGTTGGCCGAACACGACTGGCGCTACTGCGCGCACTGCCTCAAGATCGGGTCAGAGATTCTACGCGACGAAGCATTCAAGAACTCGAACGCCGATTCCCCGAAGCCCGGGAGAGAGGTGCTCCACAGATTTCTGCGCCAAGGCATTTTCTCCAACGGGTGGGTCCACCCATCTCCGAGGAAGCTCAGCCGCATATGTCCGACGACCAATGGCTTGCGGCAATGGAAAAATATTCCAGTGGACGTCCCGTATGGCTTGGTGATCAAATCATTGGGGATGCCGAGCAACTCTCTGTAGGTTTAGAGAAATTAGTACGAGTCGAACCCAGTCGTTTCGCTTCGCTCGCAAATAGAATGGTGGACAAGCATTCGCCGGTCTATTTCGAAGCTATTCTTGGCGGCCTATCCTACAGGGATGGAAGACTAGGCCGCGCGGGTACCCTTGAGGAGGTATCTTCGGTACTGCGAAGGATTAACCACCTTGGCATTTCCGTCAGCGGAGTCGCTATCGCACGGGCCATCAGGGAACTAGCCGACGAAGAAATACCGAGAGACATCCAGCAGTTGCTCTGTCGGGTCGCTCTACATGATCCTGACCCTGCGAAGGATGATTGGCTAGACTCGGAAGACGATTCCTCTCCAGACAGTCACGCCATTAACTCGGCGCGGGGTGCAGCCGCAGATGCGTTGTCTCAGCTGCTCTTTGCGAACACGAGCAGGTGGGCTAGTCTGAGGACTACAATCGGGCATCTTGTGTCGGACCCCGTGCTTTCGGTGCGGTCCTTAACGACAGACTCCCTCCTTGCCGTTCTGGATACCAACCGTATTGATGCCCTATATTATTTCGAGAAACTTACCGCCGGTGCCGATGCCATATTGGGGTCTCCAAGGGTCGAGCAATTCATTCACTACGCGATTTTTCGCGATTATTTTGCCGTTAGGCCCTTACTTGTGAACATGCTGAATTCTTCCAATCCGGCGGCTGTTCGGGTTGCGGCCAAACAGGCAATTGTTGCCGCGCTTTGGATTGAGGAAGCGCATAAGGATGAGCACTATGTTCTGGAAAATGGGGAGGAATCGAGAGCGGGTGCTGCATTCGTATATGCCAATAACCTATCAAACGAAACAGTCGAAACTAAGTGCGAGGAACGCTTGTCAACTCTGTTCGCAGACGAGAGCGAAGTCGTCCGTGCACAAGCTAACCGATGTTGGGCCGCGCTGGACCCGAACCAAATCAGCTCCCGGGGTCCGTTGATTCATGCCTTCGCGCAAGCAGTGAGATCTGCCCGAGACGTAAACCTTCTCGCCTACCGTCTGAACGATGCAAGGAAACCTGTCCCTGCCGAGGTATGTGACCTGGCAGAACGGGCTATCGAAACTTTTGGCCCGAAAGCGGCCTCGATTCAGTATGAGGAGTCGGGAGCTGCCTACGAATTAGCAACACTGATGATTAGGCTGCACGAGCAGACGAATGATCCCTTCCTCCGAAACAGAGTTCTTGACGCGATTGACCAGATGATCTGGTTCGGATTCTATGGCGTGAACGAACAAGTCAGGAAACAGTATGAACGCTGGATATCCTAAGTCTAGGTGTCTCCAATTGAATAGCCGAGCCTATGGGTCTCTAGCCGTATTCGGTATCTACGAAACGGCTCCGTCATCCTATGAGTCGCTTGGGGTGGACCCGGAATTTTGGCTCTTCCGCTCATTTGGTGAAAATTGGAGAATGCAGAAGGGGAATAGCCAAATCAAAGGGAATCTGCTGCGCCGATACCGCGCATTGCTATCGGTTTCCCGCGCATTCGGTCTTTGCGGTAGGTTTTTATTTGTTTCACGAAAAGTGCGGAAGAACCAAATAATGGGAACCACCTCACTGCGCTACCGAGTCGGTCTAATTTAAGCTACGCTCGATCATTCCCCGGTGCCACACAATTATGGGTCCCGCCTTGCCCAGTAGCACGTCTCTCGCATAGAAACGCTCTTCCCCGATCTGCAGGAAGTGGGTGTGGTTCGCGTCAGGGTCGGTTGTAAGGATTGAGCCATCAGGGATGCGGGCCACGGCCACCAGCTCCCACGGGAATCCATTATGGCTCCCCAGCCTCATCGAGAGGTCAAAGATCTCTGTGACCTCCTCTGGTAATGTGCCTGCACGATGGTATATTGCTGTATGCAGGTTCATAAACCCCCTCCTCTTCGCATCTGATCTTGAGCCTAGTCCAAGGGCGGGTCAAGCTTGAGTCATGATCAGCGCAAGTCCCGCAGTGACATAAGTCGCAATCGCGCAAAAGTCCCGTCCGCGCTCAGACATAGGGTATCGAGATGCGAGACCCAGGCTTGCGCTAAATGCTCCTAAACAAACAACGGTCCACTTTACGACTTCTCCTTCCAAGTTATCTCTCCAAGCGAAGCCGATCGCAACCAAGAGAATCACTACGCAAGCGACATAGCCCAGACCCCTACAGAACCGTCCTAATCTCAGAAACCACATCACACACCTCTTTGAAGTTGCATTTGATTTAGCCACATCGAGTTGGGCCGGTACCCCGATGCAGCCGAAACCTGGAACACGCCGTCAGCTTGGATCCCCAGAACCCCTTTGCGGAAGCCGACCGCTAGGGGGCCGCCGAACTGAGCGGGGGCCACGGGGGCGTATGATTCCTGCGCCGAAGGCACCTAGCCACACGGGCCGCCATCGACGACCGCACACGAGACCGGCGTCGGACCGCATCGCTATTCCGTGTCCCCGGCCGTCTCCGGAATTATGGTCGCCATGCCGCCTGGGATGGAATACGCCAGCCGGGCCACATGCCACACCTCCCCGCCGGTTAGTTCCGCGCCTTCGAACCACTGAGCCACCCGGTCGTACTCGATGCCCAGGCACTGAGCGAACTCCTCCCGCGACAGACCGGCAAGCTCGATCAGCCGCTCAAGCCGCTCACCGAAGTCCTCCGGGAAAGGCGGGCAGCAACAGTCATCATCCCGTTCCATTTCGTTCATTGTGCACCTCGCTTTTGTCCATATACCCACGTTCCGGCGGTAGCGGCGGGGCAGTTACGAAAAGCACCGCTGCCTGAGCACGCCACTGTTGTTCGCAAGCTAACCGCCCAGCCCTGTCGTGCCAGTCCGTACCTTGCCGGCGGTAAGCAGCCCGACCACCAGGCCGTCAGCTCCGGCTTTGTCAGCAGCACAACCCGCAGAAGCAGTCCCATCGGCTTCCTCGGCCAAAGCCCACAGACGGCGGCGTATGCAACGGCCGGTACCGGGCACCCACCGCCCATCCATTATATGCCCATATGCCCCGCCAGACCGTCGCTAGCCTGCACCGACTCCGCCGTGACTGTCAACACTGCCGGTGGCAATGGCCAAGCCAAGGCAACCGCATAGCGCGGGATTCAGGCCCGGTCCGTGGCTGTTCAGGCGCAATTATACGATGACTAATACAAGAGAGCGGTCCTAAAATTGCTCTAATTACACGGCTGATGGTGTAGGGTTTTCCTGGCCCTCCGTCCCCGTAGTGCCAGCGGCAGCCCCGCGCCGATGGGCGAGGATGGAGCCGAATCCCCGGTTGCGGCAGCAGCTAAGACAGCCGCCTCGCTGGGCCTAAACACGCCGAGCCGGCCAGCCTGCAAAGGCGTTGGAAAGGAGAACGCCGGGTTATGTTCAACGTCAGCAGCAATACCAGGAAGGCCACCCGCGTGATTGCTCAGCGGCGTGGGAACGTTTCGATGATTGCCTTCTGGATAGACAAGCGCGGGCTTCACGACCTGATTTGCGATACGGTTGCAGTCCGTGTGCCCCCGAACCCACTGGGATAGCCCGCTTCATCCGCCCCAGGACGGCAGTGTCCGGCAAAGGAGAGTCCAACATGAACGGCGAAGTTACAAAAGAAGAGGCGGCGGCCCGGTGGCGACGGGACCTGGAGAACGCGGAAGACAGCAGCCGACAGTCCTGGCCCCAGGACATCACCGCTAGAATGTCCGAGTTCGAGCGGCTGACCCTCATAACCGAAATTATCATGCCGGTGCGCAACGAACTGGCGCTGGAGTTCGAGGAGACGCAGCAGCGGGAACAGCCGGTCAGGCAGCCCGCCGGCGACCAGCAGGAGGACACCGAAGACCTCGGCGTCAACCAGGTCTATTCGGTCATCCTAGCCGCCGCCACAGCCTGCAACCGGTGGCTGAAGGAGGACCTGGGGCCGGGACTGAGGGCCGGAGGGCAGGACTTCGAGACCCCGATGACCCTGGACCCCGCGACCGACGTAGACCGCTGGGTTAGGGAACGGACCGAGCCCATGATGGAAGAGCCGACCGTTGACGACATCGAGAGATGGTTGCACTGGGTTGACCTCAGAACGGCCCGAACCCTGCCGGAGGAGAGCGCGCCCCGGGAGGAATGGAGCAGAGCCGTGGGCCACAGCATGGCCTTGGTCCGGGAGGCCGTCCACCGGCTGACACTGGCCCGGCTCCACATGAGGGCCGGCGACCCGGGCCTGATGGAAACCAACCTCGCGGTCCAGATCACCGAGAACCTCTACCGGGTTGTAGTCTGGCTCGCCAGCACCCTGCAGGCGTGGGGCATAGCTCTGGTCCGAGTCCACAACGCCGTTCCCGAACCCCACGACGACCCCTGAAGTCGCTATCCGCTCCACAGAATAGCGGCGGTCATGTTGCCTGCAACACCGGTTTCCAGGCATCGGATTACGATATAAGTAATCTACTATCCCTCAGTAGCCGTATATCAAGTATAGGATTTACGGATACCTCTTCCCTGCGGCCCAACGGGAGGGGTACGGACGCAGGAGGGATGGCAATGGCGCCTCGGCAACCACTGAACGACGAGCAGCGACGGCTGCTGAGAATCATAGCCCGTATGCCGCTGGCCAGCGCGGCCAACCTGGCCCCCATCCTGGATCTTTCCGAGGGCCAAATTGGAAGGATGCTGTCAACGTTGAAGAGCGGCGGCTGGGTGGAATCGGTGCTGCGGGGCATGACCGAGCGCCGCCAGCACCGCTGGTTCCTGACCCGCCAGGCCGTGGACGAACTCTACGTCACCGGCCACCGGCACCCCAGCCCCAGGGAGGAGGCCCGCGCCGCCGGAATGGCCCAGTTCCACCCGGAGCGCGAACTGCCGGCGGAATACACGGAACGCTTCGCCCTGGACCACGATCACTCGGCCCACCTGGAGGACCAGGACAGTTCCTCCTTCGTAGCCGCAGGGCCGGTAGAGGATGAGTCCGGCAGCGGCAACGACGGCCCCAACCACGAGCACCCGCCCTGGACCGCAACGTCGCGGGGGGTGGAGATGTCCCTGCGCCGCCTGGCCATGCTGGAGCCGGTCTACCGCCTAGCCCCCGACCTGCTGAAGAGCGGACGAGTGGCCCGGCCCCCTGACGACCAGGCTGCATCCAGGGACGCAAGGATGACCGACTTCCGGCTGCTGCGCCACGGCGGCTTCTACCACGCCGTGGCCCGCTACGGCAACGACGTATGGACCCCCTTCACCTACGCCGGTCTCCACGCCACCGAAAGGGTGCTCCGCCGCAAGGAGCAGCATCGCTTCTGGGGCGTGGACTGCTATTCCCACGAGGAGGACCGCAACCTGCGTATCGGCAACCGGCTGTTCTACGAGGACCCGGACCAGGAGGTGGAGCCGTCGGCCCAGGTGGTGGTGGCCGCCGACGCCTGGGCCGGGGAGCTGGCCAGGCGGATCCTCAGCGGCGACACGCCCACCATATTCTGCACCCCCGACGGCAACTGCACCCCGGCGGTGGAGCTGCGTCCCTCCCGGGACCTGGTGTCCGACCCCGCCGGTCATCCCAACGTGGGCCGGCCCGAGAACGTGAATCTGTGGCTCAGGGACAACCCGGACGTGGGGGCCATCGACGGCGGGACCGCCCACCGGCTGTTCATGGCCGTCTGCCAGTTCCCCGCCATGCGGGTCTCCTGGCTGGTCGAGTTGGTGAAGAGCGGACCCCGGCAGGTGCGCCGCCACCTGCGCCGTTTCGTGGAGACCGGACTGGTGGCGGTGTTCGACGGGCGGCACTACCTGTCGGAGCAGGGCATGAAACGGGCGGCCAACATGAGCCGGGTGTTGCCCGCCATCATCAAGTCCCGACACGGCCCCTACCTGGACCGCTGGTACCGGGAGCACGAGCTGTGGCACAACGACGGGGTGAACCGGCTGGTGGTCCGGTTCGCCAAGGAGGGTGTGCAGGCCGTGGCCGGCTGGCGGGCCGAGGTCAATGTGCCCGGCCTGACCCAGGTGCGGCCCGACCTGCTGGTGCTGGCGCACGACGGCCCCTTCGGCGGAGGCCCCCACTACATCGAGTACGAGCGCCACGCGGTCTTGCCGAACCAGGTGGCGCACAAGCTGGGACCCTACCGCCGGATGGAAAGGCTGGGACGGCCCCTGCCCCTGCTGATGGTGTGCCGGACGGAGCAGGCGGAGGCGAACTTCCAGGGGGTTAGAGAGGGCCTGCCCATGCTGACCGCCACCCAGGAGCGGGCCTTTGCCGGGCCGCTGACCGAGACTGCCACGGTGTGGCGGATGGACGCCGCCCAGGTCGCCCTGCACTGCCGCCGGTGATGGGCACCGTAGCAGAAGAACCCAGAGTGTCCAGGGAGATACACCATCGGCAGGGCCGGCCACGAAAGCCGAAGCCAGGTACGAGCGCCAGCCCTGCCGGTTATTCCGGCGAATCCGTGTGGTTCCGTTCTTCCGCCTCCTCTCCGGCCATCCGGTACCCCACCCTGGGCTCGGTGATGATGTACCTGGGGTCGGCGGCATCGTCGCCCAGCTTGCGGCGCAGCTTCTTCACCACGTTCCGCAGCAGCCAGCCCTCGCCCACGTGCTCGGGACCCCACACCCGCCGGAGCAGCAGGCCGTGGGTCAGCACGTTGGGGGCCTGCGCCGCCAACTGGTACAGCACCGCGTACTCCGTCCCCGTCAGTTCCACCGGCTCCCCGGCCAGCGCCACCCTTCGCTGCGCGTAATCGATGCTCAACTCCCCCACGACGTAGGAACCCCCCGGCGGCTCAACCTGGACCGGTTCCAGCCCCCGGCGCAGCGCCGCCCGGATCCGGGCCGCCAACTCCGTGTGCGAGAAGGGCTTGACCACGTAGTCCGTGGCCCCCAGGTCGAAGGCCCGGGCTACCGTGTCGCCCTGGCCATACTCGGACAGGAAGACCACCGGCACCTGGGCGATGCGGTGGACCTGGTGCATCAGCTCGATGCCGTCGGTGTCGGGCAGCACCAGGTCCAGGAGCGCCAGGTGGGGCTTGTGTTCGGCCATGAGCTTGGGCACGTCGGCCGGATCGCCGGTGACGATGGGCGCGTAGCCCGCCCGGGTGAGCACGTCCCGGATGTAGCGCAGGGCCTGGGGGTCGTCGTCCACGGCCAGCACCCGCACACGGCTCCGGCCCCGGCGCCGGGAGCCGCCGGAGGCGAGAGCCGGAACGGTTGCGTCCATCCCTTCCGCCATGGGCAGCGTGAAGGTGAACCTGGCCCCCAGGCCCGGGCCGTCGCTCTCGGCCCGGATGCGTCCCCCGTGGGCCTCCACGATCCCCTTGCAGATGGCCAGCCCCAGCCCTGAACCGTGAACACCCGATGCCGTGTCCGCCCCATATTCAGGGCCGGAACCCCGGGAGAACTTGCGGAACAATTCGGGCAAAAGCTCCGCAGGTATGCCCCGCCCCTTGTCCGCCACCGACACCGCCACGTTGATTCCGTCCCTAACCGCGCTGACCACGATGGGCGAACCCTCCGGCGAGTACGCGGCGGCGTTGGACAGCAGGTTGCCCAGCACCTGGAGGACGCGCAGCTTGTCGGCCATTACCATCGGCAGGTCCTCGGCCAGGTCCACGCGCACCGGGTTCTTCTCTCCCCCGGCCGTGAACCGGCCCACCGCCTCCTCCACCAGGGCCGGCAACTCCGACGGCTCCGGGTTCACCGGCAGGACGCCGGTCTCGATGCGGGCCACGTCCAGCAGGTCGCCGATCAGGTGGCGCATCCGGTCCGACTGGTCCCGGATGATGCGGTGGAACTGGGCCGTCTCCGAGGGGTGCAGTTCCCCAGCTGCCTCCAACAGCGTGTCCACCGACCCCTTCACCGCCGCCAACGGGGTTCTGAGCTCGTGGCTGACCATGGCCAGGAACTCGGCCCGCCGCCGCTCCTGCTCCTCCCAAGGCGTCAGGTCCTGTAGCGTGACCACGAAGGAGGCCAGTTCCCCGTCCTCGGAGTGTATCGGCGTGGCGTTGAGCAGGACGCTGACGCTGCGCCCGTCGGGGACCCGAAGCATGATCTCCTCGGCCCGCACCGTCTCACCGGAACGGAACAGCTCCGCCAGGGGGAAGTCCTTCAGGGAGACCTCCCGGCCGTCGCCCCGCACGCAGGTGACCAGTTCCAGCAGTTCCTCGATCGGCTGGTCACCGTCGCGCAGGCCGTCCACCAGCCGCAGGGCCTCCCGGTTGACCGAGGCCATCCCTCCGGTCCGGGCGTCGAAGACCACCACGCCCACCGGCGAGGTGTTGACCAGGGTCTCCAGGTCGGCCCGGGCCCGCCGCTCCTCCCGGTAGGCGCCGGCGTTGGCGATGACCAGGGCCGCCTGGGCGGCGAACATCACCAGGGTCTCTTCGTCGGCCTGGGTGAACTCGGCCCGGCCCTCATCCTTGTACCCCACGAAGACGTGGCCCACCCGGTTGCCCAGGTGGAACATGGGGGCCGCCAGGAAGGAGAAGACCCCCACCGGCAGGGGAATGATGAAGTTGCTGAATCCCAGGGCACGGACGTGCTCCGCCAGGTCGGGGATTCGCACCGGCTCGGAAACGTTGGTCAGGGACTGGAAGATGCGCAGCCCCTCCGGCATCAGCCATAGGAGTTCCGATTCCTGGGCCGTCAACCCCGACGCCAGGAAGTCCTGCACCTCCCCTGCGTCGTCCAGCAGGGTCATCACGCCATAGCGGGCGCCGGTCAGGGAGCGGGCCGAGTCCAGCGCCCCCTGGAGCACGGCGTCGAAGTCCAGGCTCTCGTTGATGCGCAGGCTGGCCTGGCTGAGCAGGGACAGGCGTTCCTGAAGCGCCTCGAAGTCCCGGTAGAGCTGTTCCGGCTGCGTCATCTCTCCCTCCCCTCCCGGACCCACGCTGTCCCGCGTCAACCCCATTTCGGGTCCGGGTCCTGGCTGCAAAGCTGGTCAAGTACAAAGTATACACTAATGAATACAAAAGAGATTCTTAAAAATATGGACGCAGATACGGACTATGATTTAGGTTTTCTCTGGCTGTCTGCGTCAGGACCGTCAGTAGGTGTGTGGCGCGAACAGCCGGAAAAAGCAGCAACGCTGCCGCTGGCGGCCGCGGTTTCCACTGGGGATTGCGGTCAGGGCGGAGCGCCGCTAAAAGGAGAGTTTATCGTCATGTTCGATGCCGGCACCAGAATAAGCAAAGCGCGCCGCCTGCTGAGGGCGGCTCTACCCCTTTCAGCCCCCCCCCCCCCCGAGTTTTAGCCTCTGAACCACGCGGGAGGCCAGCCATGATGCGGGCCTCCTCCCTCCTCCACCGGCTTTCCCCCTCCCGTCTCCTCCTCCTGGCCGTCGCCCTGCTGGCCCTGGCGGTCTTCCTCGTTGGCGAAGGCGCAACGCCCGCCCAGGCGCAGTCGTCCCGCTGCGCTGACCTAGGGTTCCCCGAGCCGACGGGCGAACTGGCTACACCGGTCCGCAATCTTCAGGTTTATGAGGGCCGGGGCCTACTGGCCGTGCATTGGGATTCTCCAGACTACTCGGCCGTACCCCTGCCCAGAAATGCGCTCCGGCGGATCGCTCATAACCCCGATTTCCAGGTCTTCAATGGTGTCTACGCGGTGGAGTACACGGCGTCCGCGTCGGTGGCCGCCAACGCCGCCCGGGGCACCGATCCCGCGACGGAGTGGGTCCAGCCTAGCTACTCCGCCAGCGTCCAGGGGTCAATCTTCATCAGAGGCCTGACCAATGGCACGGCTTACCGAGTCCGGGTGCGGCCGGCCGAGGTACGGACACAATTCACAGATGGGACTGCCACCGACTGGTGCGGCAATCAGACCACCCCCTGGGCAGTCAGCAGCGCTGCGACGCCGTCCGTGCCGACAGTGGAGATCGTCAGCGCGACGCCGAATCCGGTTACCGAAGGCGAGGACGTCACGATCACCTTCCGGCGGTCGCGGGCGTTTTCGACTAATCAATTCATCACCCCGCCGGACAGGCAACGGAGCTTGTTGGTGAATCTGACCGGCACGTCCGGCGACTATTACTTTCCCAAGGGGCCGACGGTCCTGTTCCCGACGACAGCGCTGACGGTGACGGAAACGATCCGCACAACGCGCGACGACGATGCAGACAACGACGAATTCACGATCTCGTTTGCAAGCGATTTTGGCGCGATGGGCGTAATGGCTCCGGGTAGCACCACTTCGATCACGATCACGGTCACGGACGCCGATAGCCCCCAAACGGAGTCTCCCAACTCGCCGCTGCTGGTGGGCAACTCGGAACACGGCCCGCTGATCGCGCAGATGCGGGAATGGCGCAACGATCCCCAATGGGTCAGCTACAAGTCGCACACCGACCGCTGGGACCGGGCGCTGCTGGCCTTCGGGGAGGAGGTGGCGGACCAGACGCTGACGCCGATGACGGCGGCGGAGGCCCAGGAGTTGGCCGACACGAGCTGGGGAACCCGCTGGGTGCCGGTGGCCAAGGCGCTGCAAGAGATCGAGGCCCGGCCCACGGCGGTGAGCCTGGCCGTGGCCGGTGGCGCGGCCCGGGTGAACGAGAACGCCGGCGAGGTGACGCTGACGGCGACGCTAGACGCCCCGGCCCCGGAGGGCGGCATCGGCGGCTTCCTGTTGGCGGGTGAGGACGGCACGGCATCCCAGGACATCGACTTCACCATGCCGTTCGAAATCTTCATCCCGGGCGGACAGCGGTCCGCGACGGCCACCGTATCCATCACCGACGACAACCTGGACGAAGCCGACGAAACGGTGGTGATATCGGTGCTGTTCGACGTTGGCACGGCCCTACTGGAAGACAAGACCACTCTCACCATCACCGACGACGACACCTCCGGGGTGACGGTGAGCGCCGCCAACCCGCTGGCAGTCAACGAGGGTGGAACGGCCGGCTACACCGTGGTACTGGACTCCCAGCCCACGGCGGACGTGACCATCACCGCCAGCAGCGGCGACGCTGGCGCAGCCACGGTGTCCCCGGCGTCCCACACCTTCACGTCGTTGAACTGGAGCACGGCGGCCACCTTCACGGTGAGCGGCGTGGCCGACGCTGATAGCAACGACGAGACGGTGGCCGTCACCCATCAGGTCACCACCCAGGACTCCAGGTACGACAACCTGGCGGTGGCCGCCGTGCGGGTCCAGGTGTCGGACACCACGGCGCCGGGACAGCAGGGGCAGGACCCGCCCAATCAGGCTCCCACGGTGGCGAGCGCCATAGCCGACGCCACCTTCGTCAACCAGAGCGGTACGAAGGAAGTATCCCTGTCCGGCACGTTCAGCGACGCCGACAACGACGCCCTGACCATCACCGCCGAGCCCTCCAACCAGGCCGTGGCCACGGTGTCGGTGGCGGCGGACTACTCCACCCTCACGGTGACGGCCAAGAGCCGGGGCACGGCGACCGTCACGGTTGCGGCCAGCGACGGCAGGGGCGGCACGGTATCGGACGCTTTCACCGTGAAGGTGAAGGCCGTGCCGGTGGTGGCCTCGGCCTTGGGCGACGCGAGCATGGAGGAGGGCGACACCGAGGACCTGTCCCTGTCCGACGTGTTCAGCGACGCCGACGGGGATACACTGACCATCAGCGCTGCATCCTCGGACGACAGCCTGGTTGGCGCCTTCGCATTCCAGGGCACGTTGACCGTAGCGGCGTTTTCAGCCGGTTCGGCGACCATCACGGTTACGGCCCAGGACTCCGACGGCAACACTGTCAGCGACGAATTCAGCGTAACGGTCACTGCTCCACAGCAGCAGCAACCCCCGCCCAACCAAGTTCCCACAGTGTCGAGCGCCCTTGCTGACGCTGCCATCGTCAACGAGAGCGGCACGCGGCAGGTTTCCCTTAGCGGCGTGTTCGACGACGCCGACGGCGACTCGCTGACCATCACGGCGGTTTCGTCCAATGACGCCGTGGCCACGGTGTCCGTCGCTGCCGATTACGCCAGCCTGACGGTATCTGCCCAGACCAGTGGAACGGCGACCATCACGGTAACCGCCGATGACGGCAACGGCGGAACGGTCTCAGACAGCTTCGCCATCAGGGTGAAATCCGCGCCAGTGGTGGCCTCGGCCATTAGCAACGTATTCGGCCTGGAGGCGGGTTCGTCGCGGGACGTGTCCCTTTCGGGAGTGTTCAGCGACGCCGACGGCGACGTCCTGACCATCACCGCCAGCTCGTCGGACGACGCCAAGGCCACCGTAACCGTGGCTGCGGACCAGTCCAAGCTGACGCTTACCGGAGTGGCCGAGGGAGCGGCGACCATCACGGTCACGGCCCGGGACAGCGACGGCAACACGGTCAGCGACACCTTTGACGTATCGGTGGAACCGGAGCCGGAACAGGACCCGCCGCCGGAATCCTCCGACGAGTCGCCCACGGTGGTCTCGCCCCTGCCCGACATCAGCCTGGAGGGGGCAGAACACCGGGAGTTCGACCTGTCCGCCGTGTTCCAGGACCCGGACGGCGACGAGCTGACCTTCAGCGCCAAATCGTCCAACTACGGCGTGGCGACCACCCTGCACGTGAACGGCTCGACCCTGACGGTGGTGGCAACGGGTAATGGAACGGCCACCATCACGGTTACGGCGGAGGACCCCGACGGCAACCAGGTCAGCGACGCCTTCGAGGTCACGGTGACACCGGGCTCGTAGGAGGAAGGGGAGTAGCCGAGGAGATTCCCCGAATCACTGCCCAATTCGTGAGGGGCGTCCGGCTGTGGTTGGACGCCCCGCCTGGTTTCAAGGGGTGGCACGGATGCCGCGACAGCGAATCAACTACGTCAGGGACACCTACGTCTTTCCCAAGGACTTCCCCCAGCGCCTGGTGCGGTTCAAAGAGGAGTCGGACTTGCCCTGGGCAGAGATCGCCCGCTGCCTCGGCACCTACCCCCACACCGTATGGCGCTGGAAGGAGGGCCTGGGCCGGCCCAACGCGCAGCACATGATGGCGCTCCTCAAGCTGGCCGACGAACACGGCCTGGGCCACCTGTTCACCGATTAGGGAGATGGGACCGCCGGAGAAGGGCCGCAAAAACCAATAACAAGGAAACCTGGCGAGGGCCGCCCTGGCCGCGCCGGCCTCCTCCATTGCGACACCAGGATTTCCAATACGCCGCGACAGCCTGCGGGCAGCCGGAGGCAGCAAAATCAAAAAGGAGGCAGCAAAACCATGTTCGACCCCAGAAGCAACAGCCGAAGTAAGGTAGGCCGCCGGTTGCGGGCGGTCATACCTCCGTCAGCCCCCCGGCTTTCACCATCTGAAGACCGACGGAGGTCCGGCATGATGCGTGACACCATCCTCCGCCGCTCCCCGCTCTTCCTGCTGGCCGTCGCCCTGCTCGCGTTGGCGGGTACGCTGTTGGCGGTGCCCGCTCCGTTGAAAGCTGCGCCCGGGGCTAATGATCCGTCGGTGGTGTGGTCGGCGACGCTGACGGGCCACTACTGCGACTACGACTACGCCGAGGCGGTCGGTGGCACCGGCAATGATTTCAAACCTGGCCAGGATATCGGCCCGATAACCTCGCACGAGGCGACGCATCGGTGTACCGATCACCTGTCTGACACGGGTTTCTCCGATGGCGGAGAGGACTGGGAGGTGCTTCTCATTGAGGCGGCCAATGCGTCTGCGGGCGGGATCGAGGCGAACGCGCAGGTGTGGCTCGACAACGACCTGATTTCGGGCCAGCTGAGCAACGCGGGATTCCCGGCCGACGTGCATCGCGAGCGGCGCACCCGTCTCGGGCCGGGCATCCCCTACAACGTGTACTCGCGGCTGTTCTTCTGGTACGGCGACACTGCTTTGCCGGTGCGCGACGCGCGCCATACCATCCAGATTCCCTTCGATCTACCCGACGATTCAGGCAAGCCCGACGTCGAGTACAGCTACCGGCTGTACTGGAGCGCGCCGTCGCTGCGAGTCGATCCGAGCGGTTCGGTGGAGATGCGGCTGGCCATCGCGCCGGCGGAGCCTGCGAACGTGGTCACCGTGCCCGGCAACCGGTCGCTGAGCGTGTCGTGGGACGCCTCAGACGGCGCGACACGCTATGAGGTGCACTACAAGCAGGCCGACGCGCCCTATGAGATGTCGCCGGGCTCTGACCCCGCCACCGGCTGGGTGGACGCCCGCCACGCCGGCGCCGCCACCACAACCGCGATCGGCGGGCTGGCCAACGGCACCGTCTATGAGGTGCGGGTGCGGGCGCTCAACCCCGGCGGCTGGTCGCTGTGGTCCTACCCGGGCATCTGGCACTCCGACTTCGGACCACGTGACTTGGGGGACGGTCTACTAGTGGGCTGCCGCAACTCCGAGCCGATTCCCTACTCCCAGGTAGGCAACCTCTGCAGCTCCCAGGTATGGAAGTCGTGGCCCGATGGATGGGTGTACAAGACCAATATCCGTGACTGCGACTGCGCCTGGTGGACCAACCAGTGGTCGCCGGTCGCCGGTGCGCTCACCGACGACGGCTTCACTCACGGCGGCACCGACTACCAGATTTATTCAATGCACACCCACGACCGTCAAAGTGGCGACGGCTTGAATGAGTTCACGTTAGGTGTGAGTCCGCGCCTGGCCGGCATGGACGGGATGCGGCTGCATGTGGAGGTGCGCGACCACCGCCACGACCATCACGCTATGAGCCGGGTCTATGAGAGCCACCGCAATTACGCATTCGCAGACGCAACAAACAGAGATACATCTGGGTATGACAGTAGCCTCGGAGAGGACGTTGAGGTGACGGTCCAGACTTGGGGAGGCTTATCGACAGGTTCGGAGTATACGTTGACGCCGGAGCGGCTGTTCCGCGCGGATGAGCGGATGCGGGTGTGGCTGTGGGACCCGGCTGCTTCCACGCCCGCCGCGGCGTCGGGCACCGGGGAGTCTGGCGGGCAGAGCGGCTCCCCCGGCTCCGAGGGCGGCGAGGGCGCCGTGGCCCAAGGGCAGTCGCAGTACGCCGAGCTCATCGACAAGATGTACGAGTGGCGCAACGACCCTGAGTGGGTAAGCCACAAGGAGCACACCGACCGCTGGGACCGGGCGCTCCTGGCCTTTGGCGAGAACGTGGCGGACGCGACACTGACACGGATGACGGCGGCTGAGGCCCAGGGCTTCGCCGACCGGGGCAGCGCCTGGAGCCGCTGGGTGGAGGTGGCGGAGGCCCTGAGGGATTTGGAGGCCGCCGGGCAGTTGGAGCAGACCAATCAAGCGCCCACGGTATCCACGTCGATTAGCGACGTAACCATCGTCAACGAGAGCGGGACCCGGACGGTCTCCTTGTCCGGCGTGTTCGACGACGCCGACGGCGACGGTTTGACCATAAGCGCCAGATCGTCGGACGAGGCCACTGCCACGGCGTCGGTATCCTCCGACGGGTCCAGCCTGACGGTGACGGCCAGGCTCAGGGGCACGGCGACCATCACGGTAACGGCCGACGACGGCAATAGCGGCACGGCGGATGACACCTTCACCGTAACGGTCAAGGCCGCGCCGGTGCTGGCGTCAGCCCTGGCCGACGTGAGCGGCCTGGAGATGTGGTCGACGCAGGATGTCTCCCTGATTGGAGTGTTCAGCGATGCCGACGGCGATCAGTTGACCATCGCCGCCGCCTCGTCCGACGAGACCAGGGCTACCGTGACCGTGGCCTCCGACGGGTCCGAGCTGACCCTCAGCGGGGTGGCGGAGGGCACGACGACCGTCTCGGTGACGGCCCGGGACAGCGACGGCAACCGGGTCAGTGACGCCTTCCAGGTGGAGGTGGTGAAGCGGTTCGCCTCCCTCATCCCCCAGATGTACCAGTGGCGCAACGACCCCCAGTGGGTCAGCTACAAGGATCACACCGACCGCTGAGACCGGGCGCTGCTGGCCTTGGGCGAGGACGTGGCGGACACCACGCTGACGCCGATGACGGCGGAGGAGGCCCAGGGGTTTGCCGATAGGGGCAGCGCCTGGGTCCGCTGGGTGGAGGTGGCCGCAGCCCTGCGGGAGGTCGAAGGCGGCGTACAGGCGACGCAGCAGCAGGCAACGCTCAACCAAGCGCCCACGGTGTCCAGCGCCATCGGCGACGCCACCATCGTTCACGAGAGCGGAACAAAGGAGCTCTCCCTGTCCGGGGTGTTCAGCGACGCCGACTTCGACAGCCTGACCGTAAACGCTGCCTCCGGCGACGAGGACACTGCCACGGCATCCGTGGCTACCGACTACTCCAGCCTCACGGTTACGGCCAAGAGCAGGGGTAAGGCCACCATCACGGTAACCGCCGCCGACGGCAACGGAGGCACGGTCTCGGACGCCTTCACCGTGACGGTCAAGGCCGCGCCGGTGGTGGCCTCGGCCATCGCCGACATGGACCTGAAGGCGGGAGCGACGCAGGAGGAGGGAGGAGCCCAGGACGTGACCCTGGCCGGGGTGTTCAGCGACGCCGACGGCGACGCGCTGACATTCAGCGCCGACACCTCGGCCTATGAGGTGGCGGACGCGTTCCTGTTCCAGGGCACGTTGACGGTACTCGCGCTGGCGGAGGGCACGGCGACCATCACGGTCACGGCACAGGACTCCGACGGCAACACGGTCAGCGACACCTTCGATGTGTCCGTGGCCGCCCCGCAGCAGCAACAGCAGCAGACAGCGCCCAACCAAGCCCCCACGGTGACGGCATCCATAGCCGACACAACCATCGTCAAAGAGAGCGGGACCCAGACGGTCTCCCTGACCGGCGTGTTTGACGACGGCGACGGCGACAGCCTGAGCGTAAGCGCCGCCTCCGACGACGAAGCCGTGGCCACGGCTTCGGTAGCCGCCGACTACTCCAGCCTGACGGTGAGCGCATGGGCCCGAGGTACGGCGACGGTCACGGTAACGGCCGCCGACGGCAACGGCGGCACGGTCTCAGACACCTTCACCGTGACGGTCAAGGCCGCGCCGGTGGTGGCCTCGGCCATCAGCGACATATCCGGGCTTATAGCCCAGGATACGCAGGATGTCTCCCTGTCGGGGGTGTTCAGCGACGCCGACGGCGACGCCTTGAGCATCACCGCCGTATCCTCGGACGAAGCCAAAGCCACCGTAACCGTGGCGGCGGACCATTCCAGTCTGACGGTGGCGGGAGTGGCAGTGGGCACTGTAACCATCACCGTTACGGCCCAGGACAGCGACGGCAATCGGGTCAGCGACACCTTCGACGTGGCGGTGGAGCCGGAGCCGGAGCAGTACCCGCCGCCAGACGAAGAAGCGCCCAACCGGCCCCCCACGGTGGCCCAGCCCCTGCCCGACATCAGCCTGGAGGGGTTACAGTGGCGGCAGTTCTCCCTGCCCGACGTATTCCACGACTCTGACGGAGACGAGTTGACCTTCACCAGCGTATCGTCTAACTACGGCGTGGCGTCGACGTGGGTGTCCGGATCCTCCCTGACGGTGGTGGCAACGGGAATGGGAACGGCCACCATCACGGTTACGGCGGAAGACCCCGATGGCAACCGGGTCAGCGACGAGTTGGAGGTGACGGTGACACCGGCCTCGTAGGAGGAGGGGGATAGACCGAGGAGGTCCCCCCGAATCACTGCCCAATTCGTGAGGGGCGTCCGGCTGCGGTTGGACGCCCCGCCTGGTTTCAAAGGGTGGCACGGATGCCGAGACAGAAAATCAACTATTTCAGGGACACCTACGTCTTTCCCAAGGACTTCCCCCAGCGTCTGGTGCGGTTCAAGGAAGAGTCGGACCTGCCGTGGGCGGAGATCGCCCGATGCCTGGGCACCTACGCCCACACCGTATGGCGCTGGAAGGAGGGTCTGGGCCGGCCCAACGCGCAGCACATGAAGGCGCTGCTGAAGCTGGCCGACGAACACGGTCTGGGCCGCCTGTTTACCGATTAGGGACCGGAATTGCCGGTCAAAGGCCGGAAACGCGAAAAGAGCGGTATACACCGATAGACGAGGAGAGGGGCTGCTATTGCGGCTCCTCTTCTGTTTAACAAGGTCAGGCCCACCAGTGCCACAGCAGGCTATTCAGTCTCCAGCCTGTTGAGCATAACGCCGTAGCCCCGCTCGTCAACGATGTGGTTGACGGATATCTGGCCCCGGCTGTCGTAACCGCTGTTGTAGGCATTCTCGACCTCGGCGCCCCAGGACACGCGCCGTCGTTCCGCAGGTGCAACTGCGGACTGGCTTTTCCTTTCTTCAAGGGATTTGCACCTGTGTCCTATGAAGTAAAATAGAAATAGAGTGTGAGGTGGAGCAGGAAGGGCAGAGACTGATCTGTTAGCAACTAGGCAGCGCGCATGGAAGCAATAGGAAAGGGCATAGAGGCTTTCAACAAGGTAACCACTCTTGTGGACAAGGTACTGAGTCCGGGGATAACCCGCCGCCAGGCCAACGCCGATGCGGAGGCGACGATACAAGAGGCCTTGGCACGCCGGGTTTCGGGGTACATCGACGAATTTCCCAGCCACCCCGAAGTAATAGACCTGCTTGCTACATGTGGCGGTCGCGCCGGAGTGACCAACCTGTCGCGCATCCTACAGTCGGCCCAGTCACAGCTGACCGATGACGCCATGCCCGAACTGATAGGTGATGATTGGTTCGCGAACTTCAGGGAAAAAGCGAAGACATGCTCCGACGAAGAGTTTGCGAAGCTGTGGGCATCGTTGCTTGCCGGGGAAGTCAACAGGCCCGGGTCGTATTCCCGGAAAACAGTAAACATACTGGCGGACATGGATACGCAGTCCGCGTATATATTTGCCAGTCTTTGCAAGTACGCCCTAACGACCGAAACGGGTATCGTATTGGTGGTACCCAAGGAGAACATAGGCCGCAAGGTCGGCGACCACGGTCTGTCTATGTTGAGGGGCCTGGGCCTAGTCGATTTCGTGGAGGGACACGACCTCCAGTTGAGTATCGGCATAAATCTTCTGGGATACGACGGCGGCCTCCTGGAAGTCAGGAATGACAGCAGCTCAACCAGGGTCATGGTCAATACGGGCAGCGTTCATTTCACCCCGTTCGGCAGGCAACTGGCAGGGCTGTGCCTTCCTGTCGGCGACCAGGAGGACTCCGTGTCTGATATCGTAGTGTTCTGGGAGTCTGCGGACAAAGGGACCACAGTTGTGAGACACCCCTCGATTGCGCGGACGTCAAGCGGGAGCTTTTTATATTCCGATGGTAGCACCGGGTTCATAACACAATACAATGCGGAGCAGCTAGAGGCTGAAAGAGGAACGGACTCCCCGCTTGGGCGCGCTGTGGAGGAACTGTGGCGTGCAGCGGGCGCCGGCGGGGCGTTCCAGCAGTGAGTCGGCCTCCGGGCATGGAGATTCGGGAACAACTGAAACATGGAGACAGTGTGGGGAAAGTCTCGCGGCGCTCAAAGACCGGTGAATGGTTCCGACGACATCCGAAAGGCTGTCCCTCCATACCTTGCCCGAAAGCCATCCAGCATTGCCGACAGGCTGCTCAGGGGATGTGATGCCGTGGAATCACGATGGACGGAACAGGACGAAGCAGGAGAACCGGGAGGGGGTTGGTTCAGCTACGCGGCCCTTACCGGCGACGCAGGCGCCGGGGAACCGCTGGACGAAGCCTATTCACGCTTCACGAACCCGGAACGCTTCCTCCCGCTGTACGACTGGGCCTTGGAGGCCGTGGCCCGGCTGCAGAGGGAGTACGAGGTCGTCCGGGAGGAAGGCGAGGGAATGGACTCCCGGCTGGAACGCGTCCCGCTGGCCAGACCGACGGTAAGGCTGACGCCGCTCCGGGACGACGGCGCGCCCATCACCATTGCATTCACCGCCTCTCCCGGTCTTGAGGTACGGGCGGGCCGCTGGTTCACCGACGGCTTCCCCACCTGCCACTGCGACGCCTGCGACGAGCAGCCGGAGGAGGAGTTCGAGAGGTTCACGGAACTGCTGGATGACGTGGTGGCGGGTCGGTTCCGGGAGGCCATGCGCCGCCAACGGGGAGGGGATGGGTGGAGCAGCCATGAATTGGGGTCCGGGGAACGCCGCAGGTCCGGAGGCTCCCTGGTGTCCCGCAGCGAGGCGGCCCGCACCCTGGGCGGCGAGACGGAGATCACCGTGGAGTGGCAGCCCTGGCGGGCGAGAGCGGACGCAGCGTCCGGCCCTTAGCCGTGCCGTGCACGCTCTGCGCCAAGGCTGCCAGCCTGGGGAAGGGGCGGGATGGCGCACCCTGCGACACATCCGAATCCGGCGTCCCGGTTCGATGGCACCGGGCGTTCCGCTGCCCAGGTTAAACGTCGCTCGATTCCGGCCTGTTGAGCATCACGCCGTAGCCCCGCTCATCCACGATGTGGTTCACCGACAACTGGCCCCGGCTGTCGTAGCCCGACGTGTAGGCATACTCGACCTCGGCGCCCCAGGGTACCCGCCCGCCGATGCGCACGGTACCGCCGGCGGGCTTGTTGCCGCCAGCGCCAGGCCCTCCGGCGCCCTTGACCACCACGCCCTTGCGGTCATCCTTCTTCCAGCCCATGACCTTCAGCTCTACCGGGGCCACCAGTTCCGCCTGGGTCGGCGCGAACAGCACCTCGTGCAGCCGGCGCAGCACGTCCCCCGAGGGTGTGCGCTGGCCGTTCATGATCAGGGAGAGATGGCCGGTGCTGATGCCCGCCAGCCGGGCAACCTGGTTCTGCGAAAACCCGTGCGCATCCATCCGGTCCCACAGGCTCCTGGGGTCCACCGTGGGACACTGCGCCGCTTCCACCCTGGCTGGGGCCTCCAGCACCGCCTCCACCTTTGCCTGGACCCCGGGGCTGAAATGGCGTTTTCCCCGCGACGCCATCGACAGGTAGCTGCGGGACACGCCCACCAGGGCCGCCAGCGCTCCCATGCTCAGGCCCACCTCCCTGGCCCGCTCCCTGATGCACGTGCTTTCTCCCTGAACCAGGCCGCCCTGGCGGTAGACCACGCCCTGGCCGGGGACCTCGCCCAGGACCGCCATGGCCCGTTCCCGCAGCATGGGAGACCAGGGCCTGCTGCCGGCGGACACCTGCGACAAGTACCCATAGCTGACGCCCATCTTGTCGGCCAGTTCCTTCAGGGTGAGGCCCTTGCGCCGGGCGGCGGCCCGCAGTTCGCTCTCCGGCTTGCCCCTGCCTTGTCCGCCGTCTGCCGCGCCGCGCCGCAACTCAGAGGCTTGCTCCAGAGCGTTCGCGAAGATGTGGTCGTCGGTAGTCGTGGCCTTGGTGTCGATGCTGGTATTCGCCTTCATGTCGCTTCCTCCGAAACGCAGAAAGCGGGGGCCGGTCCCCTATCGAAAGGGACCGGCCCCCGCTTTGCTGTAAGCTGTTTGTTTTTTCGGTTGTCAGAGGCGGCTTACCGTGGCCGCCTTGTGATTTGTGCCGCCCCGCTCACGAGAGAGACGGGCCTGGGCTTACCGCTGGTTCACCCCCTGCTCCAGCATTCCGGTGGCAGAGGGAGAAACCGGGTCAATGTTCGTGACGTTCACAGCCTGCTGGTTATCGTTGCCGTCGTCGCCGAATTACCGCCCGTTGCTGACGTTGCATTGGTTGGTGCCGCTGACTCCTGAAACCCCGCTGCCGCCCCGTATCGGACGCACTACCCCCTTGGTCGGGCAATGCCACGGAAAACGCCGGTTGTGGGCTGACGCGGGGCGCACGTCGCCCAGGGTCAGGTTGAGCGGCGCAAACCAAGTCCCCGGCGCAAGACGCACTGCGCCCAGGGCCAGTCAGTGCAGCGGCAAAAGGTGGATGGTGAGTGGAGAAGAGGCGCAGCTTGCCCAGGGGGTCGTTCAGGAGAACCCGAACCCTGGGGGCCGCAATGAGAGGGTGATAGTAGAGGGGAACGCAGTCGGGCCAGCGGCTACGTGTTGGGCCGCTGACTCAAGGGGAACTGCGTTGCAACGGTGAGCGTCCGGCCAGTTGCGTGTTCAACGACCGGAGCGTGTGGGAAGCGCGACGGCATTGCTGCCGGTTTCAGCAGCTACGCCGCAGTTGTGATGAGGCGGCCGGACCTGATAGCAGTTCCAACCGTAATGTCGAGGGACGCGAAGCAGCCAACCCGCTCCGCGAGATAGACCTGGTGGCTGAAGGAATCCGGGACGCCGTGCTGTTTCTGTGTACCACCTCCTAATGCTGCCAAGATGCGCCGTGGGCTGGGATGCCGGCTTGTTTCTGCGCGCCACCTCCTTGACTACCGATGATGCGCCTTGGAATGGGATTCCGTGCCGTGGGTTGGGATTCCGGCCGGGACGGGAGTGTCTTCCACACCCATGCCCCAGCTATTCCAGGAACGAAGCGCCGCCAAGCGCTCATTCCCGGGGTCCGGCAACCGGAGCGATCAACTCCAACTAACCGGACGGGTGCCCCACGGTCGAGGGACCAACGTCAAACCCCGACCGGAGGACTGGACCGAGGACGGAGGACTTGAACACTCCGCCGGTTCGGCCCGCGCTGCCAGCGGAGAGCAATCTCAAATCCGCAGCGGCAGCATTCCCTCGTGGGAGACCTTCGGGAGAGCGAATCATCCCTCGGGTCAACCCGGGCAACAGGGAGCGTGCCCCCAAGATTTCTATGGCGGGAAACCTCGGAAAAGCCAGATAACGCAATTATTATCAACCTGCACGGCGCCGAAAATAAAGGGTTCGGGCCCCCCAGCGCCCAAAGTGTTCAATCCAGTTCATATAAAGTTCCACAAAAGTTTTCATCCCGCGCCTGCGACCCGGTGCGCCGCTACTTCCGCCAGGTCCGCGGGGTGAGCCAGCGCCTGATCCTGAGCCGGAACTCCCGCCTTCTTATCGCCTTCCGGGTGTCGTCGAGCGCGGTCCGCCGCCAGCTGACCTGGCCGCTCCTGGCGAAACCCCGCAATGGCCGCTGCTCGGGAGGCAGGGTCATCCCATGCTCCTCCAGCAAGGCCAGCTCCAGTTCCAACAAGCGTTGTTCCTCTTTCAGCCACTCTAGCCCTCTGCCCTTGCTGGGGTGAGTGTCCTTCAACCCCCGCCACTGCACTATCAGGGGCCAGGCGCCGCCGAAGACCTCCTCGTCGTCAGCGGCAGGCTCCAATGTCGCCAGGTCGGGGTACTCCCGCCGTTGCGAGGACCGTGCCAAAGGATTCCTGGCCGTGCCGACCGCCGACTGCCCTGATTCCGCATCGCCAGGCCAGGTCCCCGCTATTCCGGCGCCCTGGGTGTTGCTGCCAAGCAAGCCGCCGACCTGTCCCTCGATAACCGAGAGCCGCCTGCGCGCCTCCTTGCCCAGAGCCTCGTGGTCCTGCTCCAGCACCCGCAACCGTTCCTCCAATCTGTCGTTGCGCTCCCGCTGCCGGGCCGCCGCCGAGCCCACGCCCTCCTGCAACGCCCGCTCCAACGCCTGGCGCACCCGCCGGGTCAACTGTCCGGTCCGGGCGCTCTCGGCCACCGTCTGCTGGTCGATCTCCAGCACCCGCGCCGCCCCGTGGTGGCCCTTGTCCCGCACCAGCTCCTGCAACAGGGTCATCAGCCGCAGGTGGTAGACGTTGGCCACGTCTTTGCCGTCCTGGATTCCGTGTTCCGTGGTTTTCATAGACTCTCCTCCCTTGCTTGGGCGCTACGTCCCGGCTCTGGGACCCCGAGGCACCGCTCTCCGCCGCCGGCCCGCCCGGCAGCCCGACCGGCCCATATTCGGCCCCGGACTGGCCCCAACCGCCGCGTCACGCACTGGCACATCGGAGGCCGTTTTGGGGCAGTTTTCCCATCCGGGGGCCGGTTTTCGCCCCGTCACGCACCCCCACATCCATTGCGTTTTCGGCTTTCAGACCGGAACCAGCCCTTAACTCAAAGTGTTCACTGAATACGTCCTGTAGGGGGCCGATTTCACCCGATTTCAGCTTTGACAGGACGCCCCTGAGACCTTCTCTACAAAACTCAAACTCCTGTACACCCCCAGTACAGCAGGGGAGGGGCCGTCTGCCAAGAGACCTGTGGGGGTTATCAACCTTGATAACCCCTACAGGTAGTTTTCGACCGCCGTTCCCCTGTTCACACTCTCTTGCGGCAGCGGCAAGCGACTGACTCGCCGCAAAACGCAAGGGAGGTGACGGAATTGACCTTCAGACCAAGACTCAGGCCCAGCAGACGGCTGGCGACGCTGGCCGCCGCCCTGTTGCTGGCGGCGCTCATCGCCATCCCCGCCAGCGGGGCGGTCCTGGCCCAGTCCCCGCCCCCGGACGGCGACAGCCTATCCCTGGTCAACCGCGACCGGCAGATGGTGGAGCGAAAGAAGGAGGGCGAGTTCATCGCCCGCCCGGTCTTCAGCCGCCAGGTAAGCGTCCTCCACTACGCCCTGCGCCACCCGGACACCGGCGAGTGGGTCACCAACACCTACCGGGTGCGGGGCGGGGAGAAGGAACTCACCGAGGGCTGGGAGTACACCTTCGAGTACCCGGTGCTGGACGGCCAGCCGGAGCTTAACCCCGAGCAGGCGTTCCTGATGGTGATGTCCGTGCCGAGAACCGGCGGGGGCGACGACCACCTGTTCCACGCCCTTGTGCCCGTCCACCAGCCCAAGGGGCTGTGGGACAAGGTGCTGGGCGCCCTGGACCCGGACCGCTGGGCGAGGGCGGGAGCCCGGTGGGTGATCCAGGGCGTCCACGGGACCCTCTGCGGCGTGGTGGAGCGAGCCACCGAGACGGACATCGACGAGTGTGGGGGGTAGCGGTATGGGAGACATTCTCACCGGAACGCCCCCCGGACTGACCTACGACCACGAAATAGTCCAGGCGGCCTGGACGGCCGTATGGGCCGTCACGTCGGGAATGCTGGTGATCATCCTCGGCTGGATGGGCTTGAGCTTCATCGTCCAGGAGCATTTGGGACACCACCAGTCGGGCTGGCGGGAGATGGTGCCCCGGCTGGTGCTGGGATTGACCGCCGCCGCCTCGTCCCTCTGGTGGTGCGCCCTGGTCATCGACGTGGCCCACGCCGTATCCCAGTTCATCGCCGCCGAGCTGAACGTGACGCCGGGCGACCTGCTGCGGGCGCCCCTGGACCCGCTGTTGAACGCGGTCATGGCCGCCAACACCGGCCTTGCGGTGTTCATCGCCCTGCTCTACCTGGTCTTCGGTTTCTTCATCCTCTACCTGCTGGTGCAGATGGTCCTGCGCCTGGCCCTCATCGACATCCTGCTTTGCCTGGCGCCGATTGCGTTGGGGCTGTGGATTCTGCCCCACACGGCGGGCTGGGGAAAGCACTGGCTGCGGTTGTTCATGACCGCCGTGTTCCAGCAGGCCATCCAGCTCATCGCCATCGCCCTGGCCTTTGGCTTTCTGGACCAGTTCGCCGACATCACCGGCGGGGAGGCGGCCCAAGACCTGGTGTGGATGCTCTTGATGTCCATCGCCTTCATGTACCTGGCGGGCCGGGTGCCTTCGATGCTGGGACACCACGGCACCTTCGACGCCTGGCTGCACACCCTGTACTTCGGAATGTCCCTGCCCGGCTCGATGGTCCGCTCGGGGCGCGCCCTGGGGCTGCTGGCCGGTGGAGCCGCCGGAGGTCCGGCGGGAGCGGCTGCTGCCGCCGCCACCACTAATGCCGCGACCAGCGCCGCTGGCAACGCGGTGAACTCGGCGGCCCAAAACTCCACGCCGGCCGGACAGAGCGGCCCCACGCCCAGGAGCCAGGGACCGTAGCCGACAACAACGACAACTACCGGCGTGGTGTCGATTCGCGCCGTCAGCCGCCCAGGAGGTGGAGAGATGTGCCATTAGAGCGTCGAGGAGATGTCCTCAACCGGCGCATACACAAGAAATCCCATCCGACAAGGAGAAGACCCTATGGAAAACCTGACGCAGACAATTTCCAACCTCGTCGCCATCCTGCTGGGCCTGGTGGGCGTGGTTGGAGTGGGTTACTTCATATACGGCGCCTACATGTACCTCACCGCCTCCGGCGCACCCAACCAGATGGAACGGGGCAAGAGCGCCATGATGACCGCCCTGGCGGGCATCGTGCTGGCCCTCGTCGCCTACGGCGTGGTGGAGCTGGTGGTGAACGCCGTGGTGGACCCCGCCGTCACCCCGGACATTCCCGACCCCACCGACGGCGGCGATGGCGAAACCAGCGAAGACGGTTAGGAGGGAAGGAATGAGAGAGCACGAGGTTCCAACTCATGTGCAGGCCGAGGACAAGGTGCTGCTGTGGTTCACCTTCCCCCAGATCGTGGCGGTGGTGGCGGTGTGCGCCGTGGCCTACGGCGCCTACCGCTACTTCCCCCTGGGCCCGTCCGAGTTCCGGCTGGGCATCGCCATCCTGCTGGGCGTCCTGGGCATCGCCCTGACCGTGGGCAAGGTGGGCGGCCGGGGGTTGCCATTGGTGGCCGCCGACCTGCTGAAGTTCAACCTGGGAGCCAGGCGCTACGCCGGTTCCCCCGACCAGTTGGCGCGGAGCGAGGCTCCTCCGGTGCCGGAAGTGAAACCCGACCCGCTCCGACTGCTTGCCAAGAAGGCCGCAGGCGGAATTGGCAAGTCGGTGAGAGCGGCCAAGCGCAAGGGGCGTCCGCCCTTCCGGCCCCATAGCTGGTTCGGCAAGCGGCGCGGTCCCCGGAACGGCAACGCCGCCAAGCCCAACATCCGGGAGACCCAGGAACGTAAGCCCTGGTACCGGCTGCTGGCGGTGGCCGGTCTGCTGATGCTGACCGTCATCGCCCTTCCCGGCTCGGCCCTGGCCGACGACCCCGACGAGCCTCCCTACGGCGACGCCTGGCGGCTGGACGAAATCTACTTCGAGCCGCCGGACCCGGTGCCCGGACGCCGCATCTACATCGAGCGTCTGGTGGTGACCGGCGACACCGCAAGGGTGAGCCTGCGGGCGGCCCACGACCTGGACCTGAAGGTGCGGGTCTTCGGCGGCAGGACGGGCCGGACCCTGAAGATGGGCGCCAACGCCGTGGTCCACTCCGGGGAAACCAGGACCTACAACCTGACGCTCAGCGGCCCATCGCCGTCGTTCACCTTCTCCTGGACCGACTCCCTGGGCTTTTCCGGGGCGGTGTCCCTGAAGAGTAACCAGATTCCCTACCCCCTGCCAAGGCACGACGGGGAGTTGTGCGGCCTGGAACTGACATTCCTGGAGTGGACGCCGGGGAGCATCAAGGGCGTCATTGCCTCGGAGTGCATCGCCGAGACCCGGCAGGAAATTGACCTGCCGGTCTACGGCGGCCACTTCAGCCAGTCCGTTCCCGCCCTGCTGGACGCCACGGTGACCGGCATCGTGGGAACGGTGAACGTCGCCGCCGGTAGCCACACCACCAGCGCGGCCTTCATTCCCAACGGCGAGACCAGGTTCACTCTGCCCGTTCCCGACCGGAAGCTGAATCACGACCTGGAGATCACGGCGGACTTGACGGCGACGCTGAACGTGCCCCTGCCGCCCATGTTGCAGACCGTCCACCACCCGGCCCGCACCGACGTATACCGGCGCACGGTGAGCCTCTCCTGCGGGGAGTGCTCCGTGTCCCGGACGGTCACCATTCGGGTCTACCACGAGGAGCACGTGCGGGCCGTGGAGGTGGCGCGCGCGCCGGTCACCCGCACCCGCCCGGAGACCCTGCCCCTGGCTGATGGCCTGGGCATTGGGGCCGACAACCCCTTCCGGTACCTCACGGTGCCGCCGCCCAAGCCCCCGCCGCCGCAGGCGGAGCAGACGGAGGCGGGCGATTCCTCCTGGTGGAGTTGGTGGCCGTGGTAGCGCGCGTTACCAGCATCCTCCTCGCGTCGGTGGCGGTCCTCCTGTCCGTCGCCGCCGATGCGCCGGAGGAAAAGAAGGAACTGCTGCTGAAAGCCATCGACGAGGTGCTGACCGGCATGGCCTACGCCGGGGCGGGGCTCTGCCTCTTCGCCATCGTCTGGGCCGGTTTCGTGCTGATGGCCGAGGGAGCGGAGGGGGATGTACGACGGGGCAAGGCCAGGAACGCCGTGGTCATGGCCGTGGTGGGCCTGGTGGTGGTGCTGCTGGCCAAGGCCATCTCTGCGGTCATCGGGAGCGGCATCGTCCCCATCATGCCCGGCGCGTAGGCGAATGCCGTCCGATAGGAAAAGGAGGAAAGGGAAATGAAAGCTACATTGCCAAACATCAAGAATCTGGCCCTCCGCGCCAGGGGAGGCCGGCACGACGAATCCGCAGACGACACCGGCGACATTTCGAATACGGAGGCCAACTCAGAACCCAAGCCGCCGCCGGACCTGAACCTGTTCTTCATGCTGTCCCACCTGGAGCCCGACGGCCCGGTAAGGCTGGACGGGGTGAAGCTGGCGGTCAGCGAGGTGATGGGCCTGGAACTGGACGAGCCCAAGCTGGGCGCCTTCGCCGGATCCCTGAACGCCCTCGACTTTCCGGTGCAACTGCTGGTGCGCCAGCACCCGCCGGTGCTGCAAGGGCTGCGGAACACGCTGGAATCGGCCCAGCCGGAGGATTTGCCCCAGCAGACCCGCGAGGCCGCCGACAGCCTGGGTCGGCTGCTGGGCAACTTGGAAACCCGCGAGGGCATCCTGGACCGGCGCTTCTACGCCGTCTGTGAGCACAGCCGGATGGACGAGTTGCACGGGTTGCTGGCCCGGGGTGGTCTGGGAGTATTTCCGCTGGTGGGAGAGCCATTGCGCCTGTTTTGGCTGTCCACAACCCTGGGCGGCTCCCCCGTCGAGCGCGACGAAGAGGCCGAACTGGAAGTCGAGGTCAACCGCCGCGACATCCGCATCGGCGAAACCTTGACCCGCTCCGTGCACCTGGGCAAATGGCCCCGTAGCCTGGCGCCGGGATTCCTCCAGGGGCTGATGGCCACGGGAGCGCCCATGGACCTGGCCGTTCACCTGGGCGCGATACCGGCGGAGCAGGCCGCCCGCACCCTGGAGTGGCAGAAGGTCAGGTTCGAGTCGGCCCAAAGCCTGTCCTTCAAGCGGGGCCGCAGCCTCTCGCCGGAGGCGGAGATCGCCCTGGAAGACGTGAGCCGCCTGCGCGATGAAGTCCAGAGGGGTAGAGAGCGGCTGTTCCATGCCTCCCTGTCGGTGACACTGCACGCCGACAATGCCGACACACTGAAGGACCTTACGCAAAAAGCCCGGGCCCACTTCGCCGCCAGCCTGGGTAAGCTGGACAACCTGGCCTTCCGCCAGCGAGAGGGTCTGCTGTCCACGCTGCCGCTGGCGCTGAACGCCGTGGCCGTGTGGCGCACGCTGGATACGTCGTCATTGGCAAGGCTGTTCCCCTTCTCGCCGCCGGACCTGGACACCAGGAGCGGCACCCTCTACGGCATCGACCTGCGGGCCTGCGCCCCGGTGGTCTACGACCCCTTCGACGGCACCCACCTGAACGCGAACACGGCGGTATTGGCGCGCTCCGGTTCAGGCAAGTCCTTCGCCACCAAGCTGGGCGTGCTGCGGGGGTTGTGCCGTGGCGTGCGGGCCTACGTCATCGACCCCGAGGGCGAGTACGCCGACATGGCGCGGGCGGCGGGCGGCCGTGTCCTGTCGCCCGGCGTTCCCGGCCAGGGCATGAACCCCTTCGTCATCGACCGGGGCGACAGCGAGGAGTTACTCCAGCGCATCGGCAGCCTGCGCCGTCTCATCGAGGTGATGGTGGGGGAAAGGCTGTCCGCCGAGCGCCGGTCCTCCCTGGACCATGCCCTGGCCTCCTACTACGCCCAGAGGAGGGAGCGAACCGGCTTCCGCGATTTCTACGCCTACCTGGAAGGGGAAACCCCGGACATCGCCCACCTGCTGCGCCCCTTCGCCACCGGCAGCCTGCGGGACCTGCTCTCGGACGAGGGCGGCGACCTGCTGGCCCACGAGGCGTTGGTGACGGTCTTCGACCTGCACCTTTTGGAGCCGGAGCTTCGCCCTGCCGCCGCGATGGTCTGCACCGAGACGGTGTGGGCCGCCGCCGCCCAGGACCCCAGGCCCCGGCTGCTGGTGGTGGACGAGGTGTGGAGCATCATGCAGCACCCCGAGGGCGCCGCCTTCATGGTCAGCATGGCCAAGCGCGCCCGCAAGCACCGGCTGGGGTTGCAGTTCATCACCCAGGACGTGCAGGACCTGCTCTCCGAGGACTCCTCCCGCACCATCACCGGCCACAGCGGAAGGGCGCTGTTGCAGAACGCCGCCTTCAAGCTGCTGCTCCAGCAGGACGCCGCCGCCGTCAGCACCGTGGGCGAAGCCTTCGACCTGCCGGCGGAGCTGCAACGCTGGCTGCTGTCCTGCCCTCGCGGCGACGGGCTGCTGCTGGCGCGGGGCAACCGCTTCCCCATCCGCATCGAGGCCACCCCCGAGGAGACCGAGGTCATCGAATGGCGGCCAGGGCCGAGGCACTGATTTTCCGCCGGGTCTGCGGTCAACCGCAACCATCCGGCATCAGCGTCAATGACAACCGATAGAGAGGCAACGCTTATGAACATCAACATCAGGAAAGCCCTGTTCGGCGACGGACGCAACCGGCGTCCTCCCGTCCTGCTGGCGGTGACGCCGCCGCGGGCCGGGGAGCGCACGCTGCTGGGCGTGGAGAACCTGCTCCAGTCCATCGCCGTCCCCGAACCCTTCTCCCTGGAGATCGCCGGGGACATGGACGGCGTTACCCTGCTGGCCCGCTGCCAGGACGACCGGGTGGTGCGCGGCCAGATCGCCGCCCACTATCCCCAGGCCCGCATCCACGAGGTGCCGCCGGAAGACGACCCCCTGCGCCTGCAGGACGGCGAACAGGCGTGGGGGATGACGCTCAGGGCCGACGGACCGGAGTACGTCCCTTTGCGCACCTTCCGGGACGACGACCTGCTGGACCCCGGCTCCGACCCCCTCATCGCCCTGATGGGCGCCCTGTCGGCCCTGTACCAGGGGGAGCGGGTGATGGCCCGGCTGTTGCTACGCTCCCTGGGCCCCGACTGGTCCCAGGCCCACCAGGTGCGCGCCCACAAGGCGGCCGTGCCCGAGAACCGGGAACCGTCCTACACCTACCAGACCAAGCCGTTGCAACTGGACGGCGTGACCATGGCGGTGCTGGGCGCGGGAGCCCTGGCCGCCCTCAGGGGCTACCTGTGGATACAGGATGGCGAGATCTGGAAGGCCACGTTGCTGGGAACCGGCACGGCGCTGGGCCTGACCGTGGCGGGCTGGGGCTGGTGGCGCTGGAAGCAGGCCCGCAGCCGCGTTTACGACCCGGTGCTGATACGGGAGAAGGTGTCCCGCATCGCCTTCGACGCCGAGCTTCAGGTCGTGGCAATCCTGCCCGCCGACACCGGACCGCAGCGGGCCAGGGAACTGCTGGAGCCGGTGGCCGCCGCCTACCGCCACTACGACCACCCCGCCGGGGCCAGGTTCAAGGTGAGCGGTGTCAGACCCGTACTACCCACGAACAACCTGCACCCCGCCGGACCCGGCCTGTTCGGCAGGCGCAGCGTGCTGGGAGTCAGGGAGGCGGCCTGCCTGTGGCACCCGCCGGGCGCCGGGGACGAGACGCCCCTGGTGGAACGCTCCGGCTCCAGGGCGCTCCTTCCCTCGGCCAGGGGCGTTCGGGGCGGCGCCCTGGTGGGAGACACCACCGCCGGGGCCAAGCGGGAAATCCGCTTCCCCGAGGACCTGCTGCGAAGGCACCACCTCTACGTGGCCCGCACCCGCATGGGCAAGTCCACCCTGATGCACCAGGTCGTCAGCCACAAGCTCAGGGAAAAGGCCGAGGGGAGGGACAACGACGCCATCGTGGTGGTGGACCCCCACGCCGACCTGGTGGCGGGAATCCTGGAGCAGGTTCCCGAGTCTCTGTTGGACAGAGTTAGGCTCATCGACCTAGCCGACGAGAGCCGCTCCCCCGGCATCAACCTGCTGGACACCCGCGTCTTTGCCGACAGGGACCGCACCGCCGATTCGGTGGTGCGCGTGGCGCGGGGACTGTGGGACCAGTGGGGGCCGAGGATGCAGTCCATCCTGGAACAGACGGTCAAGACGCTGCACGAGGCCAACGAGCAGGTGGAGGCCGGGGAGCAGTACACCATCCTGGACGGGCTGAAGCTCCTCTCCGACGAGACCTTCCGCAAGGACGCGCTGAAGAGGGTCTCCGACCCCTACCTGCTGGAGTGGTGGGCGAGGGACTTCGGCCGCTGGCACCACCAGTACCGGGCCGAGGCCCTGGCTCCGGTGCAGACCAGGCTGTCCTACTACGCATCGTCGAAGCGGGCGCGGGCCATCCTGGGGCAGCGCCGCTCCACCATCGACCTGCGCCGCACCGTCCACGACGGCGGCGTGCTGCTGGTGTCAACCGCCCAGGGCACCGTGGGCCGGGACGTGGCCGCCCTGGTGGGGGCGTCCCTGCTCAACTTGGTGGACGCGGTGATCCGGGAGCAGGGCGGGCTGGCGTTCTCGCAACGAAGGGGGGCTCTGGTGGTGGTGGACGAGATGCAGTCCATGCCCGGCGTGGATTACGAGTCCATGCTCAGCGAACTGGGCAAGTTCGGCGCCAGCTTCATCCTGGCCACCCAGAGCCTGGCCAAGCTGGACGACCTGTCCCCGACCATGCGCGACACCATCCTGGCCAACGTGGGCTGCCTGGCCGTGTTCCAGGTTGCCGGAAACGACGCAAGACAACTGGTGTGGGAACTGGGCAAGGAGCGCGTCGTCGAGGACGACATCACGTCGCTGGACGTGCACCACTGCTACGTCCGCGCCACCGTGGGCACGGAGCGGATGCCAGCTTTCTCCATGATGGTGCGCAAGCCGGAGGACGGCGACACCGACGTTGCCGACCGCATCCGCGCCGCGACCGAGGGCTACACCGTTTCGTCCCAGCAGGCGGACTACGCCGACGCCGAGGGACACCGGAAGGTTGAGGACTACAGGCAGGGCGTTGAGGACCTGGAAAACCAGAACGAGGGCGGCCAGCAGGAGGCAAAGCCGAAAGCGGAGCAAAGCCCCGGCCGGAAGGACCAGCGGAGTCGGCGGAAGGGCGGAGCCGCCAACCCTGCGGCTGATGACACCGGCGCCGGAGCCGGCCGGGACGCGGACGGTCAGGACCAGGAAGCGGAGAACGGCAACGGGAAAGCCAGCGACCATTACACGGCAGACGAGGAGGCTGAGGAATGAGGCCCGGAGTCTGCGAGTCAGAAATGGTGCGCCTATTGGCGGAGACGCCCTTCCTGGACCGGCTGGAGATGGTGGAGCTGTCGGGCTGGTCCCGGGGCGCCGTCTACGGCGCGGTGGAGAAGCTGGAGTCCGGCGGGTTCTGCGCCCCGGCGCCCCACGCCGTAGACCCCCTGCCGCCTACCAGGAGGTTTCACCTCACCGCCGCAGGGCTGGGCCGTCTCGCGGAGCAGGAGGGATTGTCCAAGGACGCTCTGGTGCGCCGGTATCCCGTCTCCGCCCAGTGGAAGCGCAGCCTGATGGAACGCCTGGACGCCCTGGCAGCAATCTACCGGCTGGCCTGCGCCGTCTCCGGCGTCGCCTTCCCCGTCCGCTTCCGCTGGTACCGCTCCCTGCCCCTGGACGCCGGTCTGACCCTGCCCTGCGGCAGGACCGTGGGCATCCTCCGGCAGGGACTCACCGCCGACCGCACCGGGTTCGCCAAGCGCCTCTGGCGGCTGCGCCAGGGACCAATGCCTGGCACGGTGCTCATCCTCATCGCCGACGAGGTTCGGCTGAGGCACGCCCGCAGGCTGCTTTCCGGCAGCCCCATCTCGGCACTGCTGGCCGTGGAAAGCCGGGCGGTCCTGGCCGGTCCCGCTGACCGCATCTGGAGTCCCTCCGCCGTCAACGCCGCCCTGGACCTGCGCTACGTCCTGGAAAGGGCCGACCCTGGCGGGGAGCTTCCGGTGGAGGACGAGCCGCAGCGGGCCACCCTGCCCGAGGATTTCGCGGTGGAAGGCCCGGGCTGGAGCGTCCCCGACCACCTGCTGCCCGTGCTGCTCAAGGCTGCCGAGAAGCGCGCCCTGGACCTGGTTTCCGACTGGCCCTGGCTGGCCGTGAAGGAGCTTGCTGGAATGCTGGGCGTCTCTCAAGCCCGCGCCAGCCAACTGGTCAACCCCCTGGAGGGCTTCGGCCTGGCGGCCCGACCCCGCGAGGCGGGAGGACGCCTGGCCCTCACCGACCGGGGTCTCGCCCTGCTGGCCCGCCGCGACCGTACCTCCGTGGGCGTGGCGAAAAAGCGGTGGAGCATCGACGCCGAAGACGCCCAGGCCGACTACCACTGGCGCAACGTTTCCGGCAGGAACGGCCGCCAGTTGCTCCGCAACATCGAGCACACCGCCGCCGTCCACGCCTTCCTGGCCGCCCTGACCGGCCAGGCCCGCCTGCTGGGCTGGGAGGTCGTCCAACTGGACCCGCCAAGGCGGGCTTCCCGCTACTTCCGACACCAGGACCGGATGCGCTCGGTCAACCCCGACGCCTTCGGCTTATTGCGCCGGGGCGAAAAGACCTGGCCCTTCTTCCTGGAATGGGAACGCCGCGCCGTGCGGCCCTCCACCATGTCGGCTCGCCTCGCCCCCTACCTGCGCTACTTCTCATCTCACCGTCCCACTGACGACCACGGCCTCCAACCCGATGTACTGGTGGTCTTAGAGGACGATATCGCCCAGACCCACTTCCTGCGCCTGTCCCGGGAGGAAATGCAGGCCCACAGGGTCAACGTGCCCCTGTGGGTCTCCCATAGAGACGCGATCGAACAACTGGGGCCGCTGGGACAGGCCTGGCGGTCTCCCGACCAGTGGGAGTCTCCCCAGGCCCTGCCCCCGCAGTGAGCAATTACCGGAATAAGGAGGGAAGAACACGATGCGTCCGCGACACGGAGAAAAGGATAGTCGGAGAGGGCGCCGGAGGGGCGGGGGACGGAACGTTGTCCGGCTCGACGCAAATGCCCTCTGGGACCGGCTGGCCCTGCTGAACCGCTCCCAGGGCTGGCTGGCCGGGGAGGTCGGCATCAGCAAGGGGTACATGTCGTTGCTGGTCAGCGAGGGGCGCGCGCCCTCCGGCCGCATCCGCCGTCGGATGCTGAAAGCCCTCGGCATGGACGACTTCCACCAGCTATTCCGATTGGAGGTGACCGATGAACCAACCTGACGCCGGACCCCGCCAAGGCGGGAGTCCGGAAGGCCCGGGCGGCCACAAGAGGTACGTGCCCTTCTTCAGCCTGTTGCCCGACGACTTCCCGGAGCGTCTCGAACGCCTCCGGGAAGCCAGCGGCCTCACCTGGAGCGGCATGGCCCGGGCCCTGGGCGTGAGCCACAAGCAGATCTACCGCTGGCGCAAGGGTGTCGAACCCAGCGGGGGAGCTATGCAGTCCCTCTACGAGTTCGCCAGCCAAGTGCGGGGCGGCCTGGAAATCCTCCTGGGGGAGGGAGTCCAGACGACCTTCTTCAGGAACTGACCATCACCAAGGCTGCCGGCGCTCGCCCTGTCCGCCCGCGCCGGCGGCCCTTCCACCAACCCCCAACGAGAGGCCGGCGGCTCCAGGAAAGGCCGCCGTGATTATGCCAATGCAAGATAACAAAGGAAAGAAGAAGCCGGAGAGACCCGGCAAGCGGAACACGGGCGCCGCTGCCGACGACGCGGCGGTATCCTACACGCCGGAGCAGCGGCGGATGATCCGCAACGGGCTGGGCATCTGGGCCAGGGTCGCCATCCGCTCCTACCTGCGCAATCGTGCGGGAGAATCCCAAGGCGAAACCGGTCCGGTAGAGGAGGAAGGAAGCTGATGCCCTACCCGAACCTGGCAACAAGCTCAAGGAACACCACGGAGTACCAGCGGCCCACCGAAAAATGGGCCGCGTTCCTTGCCCTCGGGCAAGCAGGGACGCAGGCGCTCTTGACAAGGGAAGGCTGATTGTCAGATGATAGATAGTAAGACAACCCCATACATCACTAGGCAAAAAAGAGACGCCATGCCCCCACGACGCATTTCCAGGACCATCACCTTTTCCCTGCCCCCCGACATGTTCGAGGAGGTGCAAAGGGTCAAGGAAGAAGAGGGCCGCGACATGAGCGAACTGGTGCGCGAAGCCCTCCGATTGTACATGGAAGACAGGGAGCTTCGCCGCCAGGCGCGTTTGGAGCGCCTGCGGTCACGGCGTGCGGGTCAGGATGAAGCACAAGGAGGAAATTACGATGAGTAACAAACACGACGCCACCCCGGCAGCCCTCTATGCCCGGGTGTCCAGCGACCGCCAGGACGTGGACCTGTCCGTGGCCGCCCAAATGCGGGCCTTGCGCGAATACGCCGCTAGGAACGGCTACCTGGTGGTCCGCGAGTTCGTGGACGAGGCCGAGAGCGGCAGAATCGCCGACCGGCCCCAGTTCAGGAAGATGATCGACGAGGCAGGCAAAGCCAATGCCCCTTTCCAGGAGATTTTGGTCTGGAAATTTTCGAGATTCACCCGCAAGCGGGAGCACGCCGTGGCTTTCAAGTCCATGCTGAGACGCAAGGGCGTCCGGGTGGTCTCCATCACCGAGCACGCCGACGACACCCCCACCGGCAAGCTCATGGAGGCCATCATAGAGTCCGTGGACGAGTTCTACTCAGAAAATCTTGCGGAAGAAGTAAAGCGGGGAATGCGGGAGGCCGCCTCCCGGGGCTACTGGATGGGCAGCCGCACTCCCTACGGCTACAACCGTGTCATGGTGCCCGACGGCGCCAAGAAACGCCCCACCCTGGAACTGGACATCGATGCCGCCCAGGTGGTCAAGCGCATCTTCGACCTGGCTGAGGCTGGCACCGGGATGCTGAAGATCACCCAGACCCTCAACGACGAGGGCATCGCCAGCCCCACCGGCAAGCTCTGGTCCAAGAACGGCGTCCACTTCATCCTGAGAAACGAGGTCTACACGGGAACTCTGGTCTGGGGCACCAAGGGGAAGGACAAGGCCGAGCCGGTGCGCATCGAGAAGGCGTTCCCCGCCGTCGTTTCCAAGGCCCAGTTCCGCCGCGTCAACAAGCTGATGCACTCCCGCGCCCCCAAGAGGACTCACCCCCGCAGGGTGGGCAGCACCTACCTGCTCAGCGGCTTGGTCAAATGCCACAAGTGCAGGCGGGCCCTCAGCGGCCAGGACGCCAAGAGCGGCCAGTTCGCCTACTACGTCTGCCAATCCCTGATCAAGCAGGGCAGCGGCGCCTGCGATTCCCCCAGGCTGAACGCGCGACGCTTTGAAGAGCTGGTGGTGGAGCGCATCCGGGACAACATCCTCACCGAGAGCAGCATCACCAACTTGGTCAAGGTGGTGGACGAGGAGATGGACGGGATTGCCGCCGAGCAGCGCAAGCGGCTGGAGACCGTGGAGGCGGAACTGGAGGAGGTCAAGCGGAAGCTGGCCCGGGTCTGGCACTTCATCGAGAACAGCGACATCGAGATGGCCGACGCCTCTGACCGCATCAAGGAACACCGGGAGCGGCAGGAGCGCCTGGAGGAATCTGCGGCGGAGGCCAGGGCCATCCTGGCCGAGCGCAGGGAGGTCCTGGACGACGTGGAGACCATCGCGGCCTACGCCCGGGACATGCGGGATTTCCTGGCGGAGAGCGAGCTTACCGAGCGCCGGGCCTTCATCGAGTCCTTCGTCAAGGAGATTGTCGTAACCCCCGACGACGCCCTGCTGCGCTACACCATGCCTATGCCGGAAGATAGCCTGATACCCGGAGGGGCCACCGAGAAGGTGGCCCTGGACGGGGCAGTTCTGCCTATCGTCAAAAATGGTGGGCCAAGCGTGACTGTAATACAAACCTTTGAGTGGGCAGTGTTCCTTTAGGTGCGCCTCAGTATAAGATGAGTGCCACTGTATTGGAAGTGAGGCTTGGGACTATGTGATCCTTGGTACCACATAGTTACGAGGTGTTCGGGCCCCTTCCGTTGGACCACCCAAATGTCATCGGCGCCGAGAACTTCGTCCTTAGGGTGAAGGACAACTCGACCCTCGCGCCTCGAAAAAGGCATCTATTGCCGCCCGTTGCATGTCAGTGATATCGTCCCAACGTTCCCTCTTGATTCTCTGAAGCGGCTCTACCAAGATTTCTGGGTCAATGAATTCGCTGACGGTGTCGATGGGCAAGTACCATCCCCTTCTCGATGCATAATTCCCGACAGGGGTAGATTGCTGGGCTAGCACCCCCTGCAAGAAATCCAGAATCCCGTCGTCGGACCGAGTAAGGCGCGCTACGAACGTTCGGCTATCCTCAGGGGTATCCCATTCCTTCCACCTGTAAAGCAGGATGCCCAAGTGAGGTGATTGTGACAGCGTCATGTCCTCAGCAGCAGAGCTTATTCTGGTGACAAGCCTGCCGATGACTTCGTTCCACTTTGCCTCATCAAGAAATTGCCTTTCCAAGCGAGAGTGTCTACTATAGAACCTAGTAAAATAGACCAGCGCTCCTAAGGAGGATGCTGTGGCCGCCGCTTTGAGGACAATATTCCCTCTCGCCGGTTCCGTAAGGCGAACCAACAGTTTGTGAACGACACCCGCCATCCGTAGGAATCCATTTTCAGGCCTCAACCCCGCCTCTATCTCGTCGCCTAAATCAAACAAAGCCAAGACGAATTCCTCTGAACGCTCCTCTGCCAGCTTGGCTGCTGCATCCTCGAGGCGGCCGAGAAAGTTGTCGATCTTACCGGTATCCACAAGTTCTTTGATTATGCTCATTAACTGTGTGTGATTACCAGCATCTCCCACAATTGCATCAAACTCGGCCTGGGTTACTTCCTGCTCGGATGGGCGAAGGTAGAAGTAGCGGGGAAAATAGTCTACGGTGCAAATTCGCTTCGCCTGGCGCCACGCGTCATAGGACCCACTTCCGAAGATTGAGTTATCGTACAGGCTCTCGGTTTCAGGGAACAGTTGCCGACATATCTCTCGTATGGGTATCTTCAATTCAGGGTCATCGAGGGAAGACGCCTCATCGAGTTGCAGCCGATGAAACTCCCGTGTAGGTTGGTTACCTAGGCCGAAGGAACCGCCAGTTGGCCCGACAACAATGTCACGGTTATTTCTAATGAAGGCATAGAACTCTGGCGCAAATGTCCTGATAGCCTCGATCGCAGCTAGATCGACTGGGTTCACCTCTTCGGAAACAATGCCTCCGTTGACCGCAAGTCCGTTGATGTAGCGGACCACGTCTCGTGGTGTCCTTAGCAGCTTGTTAAGTCCACCAGTTTCCAGGTCGATCCAACGGATAATGTTTTCTTCATCCATATCAGCCAGGAAGTCAATGTTGCTTAACGCCTGCGAGAAAAGTCCCTTCAGTTTGCCCGGCTCAGCCGGCGGGATGTCGAAACCAACTTGCACGATTTTTTCCAAGTATGCGTTGTCCGATACTCCTTGTTCTTGAGCAAGGACAGAGGCTACAACGTCCCGGTCAAAAGCCAGGACATATGTCATTCTGTCAAAGTCAGCGTTGAGGCGAATGAGTCGAAACATAAACCGCATAGATTCTTGATCAAGCCTGTCGATGTCGTCAATAAGGACGAATATTCGGCGGTTGAGTTGACGAAGTTCCTCATTTATTCGCTCCTTGACCTCTATGAGCGATTCCGATTTGTTTTCCAGAGCCTCGGAACCTCGCTTGAGTAATCGGGAGAGTGCGCCGAGGGACGAACCTCCCATTGGGGACATCTCTCCGGCGGCGAGGACTATGGATAACGCATGAAGCGATTTCTGGACGTTCTTAGCAAGTTTAGAATCCGAACGTCCAGCACCAGCCCGAAGCTCGCGGAAGAACATCGAGAGGAGAGAATTTAGGCTGGAAAAGTTCCAGGGATTGAACCTGATTACAATTGGGGACAACTCCGGTCTCCCAGTCGCTTTTGCGAGTTCGATGGCGAGCAGGTTGAGCAATGAAGACTTGCCGGCTCCCCAAGGGGCGTAGAACGCTACCACAAGGCAACGGTCATCTCGATAGTGCATTAGCTGAGTTGCTAGTCGTGCGGCGAACTCCCCACGACCCAAGTGATCCTGATTATGAGTTGAAATGGGTTGGTCGGGCGTAAGGATGGGTTCTCTGATTTCCGACATAGTTTTATTCTCTTCTTCAGTCGAGGTGGGCCTGGTTATTTGGTTTTTCCGCAATCTTGGTGAAAGGAATCGAATTCCGCCTCGGGGAGTTAAAGTGTCAAGGACTGACGGATATGTGTAACATACGAGCATTACCGACTACTTCTAGAGTCTTAGGCCATCTATCGAAGTTTCACCAAATATGCGGAAGCACCAACAGGAAGTGATCGCGAGAAGGTCAGAGTTCTGAATACAGCACCGTAAAGCCAGAAATAGTGGAATTCACCTCAAACATAGAGGGTGGTACAGCTACAGTGGGCAGGTCAATAAGGTCGCCGGGGCACTGGGCTGAGCAGAAGAGGGCCGTCAGTTGCTCTTCAAGCAGATGAAGGTTGCCCTTTGACTTGTACCCCGGTAGGGCTTCCATGCGCTGTGTTACTGCCCACAATCGACTGCTACGAGAAGGGTAGCAAACCCCTCGCCCATTCCAAAATCTTGATTGCGGACGCGATAACGGGGAGCGTCTTCATAGCCTGCAACGCAGTGGTCAATCGGTGCTTGACGTTCATCGGCTGGTCCGAAGGCAGAATGACGTCGAGTTCTCTGGCGAGTATTTCGGCGGACACTCGCGCTACGGACTCCGGATCGTTGATTTCCCGGTTCAGAGACAGCAGCCCAAATCTATTCCCCACGGCCTGATGCATGTTCGGGAGGAACCGGCCGGGATCCGACATGAATTCCCTGTGCAAAACCACAGCGCCATCGCCATCTTCGACTGTGGAGCCAAGTTGCAGGTCCAGGGGCAACACGGGCTTGCCCTGAGCAACCATCTCTATTCCAGCGGAATAAGTGCCCTTGCCACCACCCATGGCGATCATTGCGTCGGCCCTTTCGATCATTACCTTCCGGTACTCCCCACCGGTGAACACCTCTCTCCGTATAGGACAAAGTTCCACGACGTTTCTCTGCTGAAGATTCCTCAGCAAGCGAAGGTTAACGGGACCAAATTTGGACTCCGGCGCCGCATCGGACATGACGATCCTGGCGCACGGCCGGGGGACTTCGGTAGTGGTCTCGGCATAGGTCTCGACCTCGCGCAGCGCCAGCCAGTCAAATACATGGGGCGCGCCATGTTCGTCCTTGGTGGACTCCTCATCCCCTGCGAGTACCACGACGCCTCCACCCTGTCTCAACACTTCCCCGGTAAAGTTCTTGACGAACCGGGAGGCGATGAGTAACTTGTCAGCAGGGCACGAAGGGCTTGCGCTGCCGGATAGCAGTATGAACCTGTCGCGCATCTGGCTGTCTTCCTCAGTTCCCTACACAGAACAGGTTATCGAACTGCGCTCTGGACCGGCAGGAGATGACCTTACACCGCATTTGTCCAAAGTAAGTGGAAGCCCGCTGGCGGCGCCTGGACTCCGCTGGTCCCAAGTATTCGTCCACGTACCTTGACTGCCCTGTAGAGTCGGCGATAGGACTCATCACCACTCTTAACGAGTGACCTAGCAAGTAAACGATCATAGCCTTCGGGTCAAGTGTACCTTGATAGTCCCTGAAGGCGTCTATCGCCAGAGACTCAATGTGGTATCCACTAATCTTCCTGCTGGGGCGGGTAATGAAGCAGTCCGCCATGGCCTTGGTGAGCTTAATTGCTTGCACGACTCTGCCGCTATTGGCCTCGTTGACTTGGGCGAGCCTGCGGGCAAAGTTTTCGGGGTGAACCACGTTGCTCCAACCGGTACTTCCCGGCTCGGCAATCCGTACACCGCCGCTGTTGGTCCGAATGGCGGGCAGCACTTGGATTTCGATCCCACTAGCATAACCGACTGTCACTGCCAGGTTGCCTGCTCTCACGGGATTGTTCGGCAATCGTCCTTTAATGGATTTTCGTACCTGTTGTATCACCCTTGCCGGGGATTGATTCAAAAGTGAAGACTGGTTCACAATCAGAAGGACATCGACGTCGCTAAGGCCGGTCACGTAGGTGCCTCGCTGGACAGAACCGCCGTATATGGTCTGCACTACGTGTCCTTCATTTCGGATAATGTTGCAGAGGTTCTCCAAGTGTCGGGTCACAGCCTGCTGATTCCTTCGGGCGTATTTGGCGAGTAATTCCTCGCAGTAGCGGTTGAAGTCGTCATCTGGCATGATTCGTGGCCCCCATTGCAGCTAGAGGAGATCGTCCAAGACGACCACGGGCAAGCCCTGGGCGCGACGAAAGTCGGTGTCGTTGGTGATGAAGAGGGCACAGCCGACCTGAAGAGCTGTTGCAACGTGGAGGGCGTCGGGTGTCGCCAAGCCCGTCTCGGCGCGGATACGGGCGGCGTCTTCCCACGTTTCCAGGGTCGCAGGGATGAGACCCATCTCCGCAGTGGCCAGGATGGACCGAAACAGCATCTCGAGGCGGGCATTACCATACCTAAGGGGTTTGACCAAGGTTTCCAGTGCGACGAGCTCGCTGCTGGCCAGGGTGAAACGGCCCACCCTGGCCGCTTCCCACATAGGGGCCAGCAGAGTGCGGTACGGTTCGACGCGCTCTACGCTGTAAATGATCGCATTGGCGTCCACGTAGACCGGCCCGCCGGTGGGCAGCATCAACGGCCCCATGATTCCTTCTCTTCCTTCAAGTAGGCCGCTACGTCCGCTGCCGTCTTGAAGACTAAGCCGCCGGGTGCCTCGTTCAAGATGTCAACGGCAGAGCGCCGCTCAGTGGGAGAGGCGGAACTCACTACCACATCCACGCTATCACCCTCGGTCAACTCCCGGTCGACGATCTCAATCTTTCCACCCGGCAGTACCGTCGTCTTGATGTGCAGCGTCTTTTGCATGGTTAGCGCCTCCTCTTGCCCCGGTTTCTTTTGCCCTGTCTGGCACTAGGCACTGTGTTAACGTTTGTGGCCATAGCCCCTGCTTGAGTAAACTGTTGGACCCATTGGTTGATAACGTTGCGTTCAGCGCTGGCCAACTGATCGTAGGATTCGGGGGACAAAATTACGACCCCCGACGATAAGCTGCTTAAGAGGGCTATCACGTCCACCCCGCAATCTCCCTTTTGCTTTGAGGCTTCCGCAATTTCGACCAACCCGTTTGTGGACTCAGCATCACACTGAGTATCATCTACGAAATTGGTTATTCCCATCTGGTGAAGGTCACCTCCGGCGGGGAAGACGCTCGCAACCGAACTCCGCCCGTATAACACACAAGCAGCAAAAGTGAGCTTTGAACGAAAGTAAAGATGTCGACCAGCTACTACCTTGTTGTCAGTGTTTGCGGAATGCCCATCAGTATGCCAAGCTATCCCCAGACGAGATACTTTTTCTCGCATGAACGGCAAAAGCCTGTATAGCAGGTCTTTATCTCTTTTCCATTCAACGCGTTGCGCTGGACTACCCTGACGCATTATGTTCTGGTTCCAGTCGCTCATCACTGAATCGATCCTCTTGAGCTGGTACAACGCCCAGAGGTCTGCCCGGTATTGCGCAAGAAATGCGACCATAGGATCAGTAAAGTTCGGGTGCGCTACGTCAATTAGGCTAAACTCACCATCGTGGTTAACAATTGGGGGATTCTTGCAGGCAAACCGGCCACAACTCGCTTCGTCTATTCCTATCAGCCTAGGTCTATACCTCTCGAGATCGGACATATCAACCGGGTTCTCTTCACTTCCTTGAATAAACAAGTTGATGAAGTTACCAAATCCCCAAAAGACTTCTCTTACTTGGCCGCGGATACTTAACGGACGCAAGACTTGACTACGGGGAATGGTATGACAGAGATTCTTTACCGGATTGCCGCAGGGGACACCGCAAGCGTCAACTACGAAAAGACATCCCCCGTCATAGGTATTAAATTTCTCCTTGGTAGGCGCCAGCTTGTCGGAGGCTTTTTTCTTTTGGTCTGGCGGTACCCAAAATGCCGTCTTGTGCGGTTGCATCACCCCTCCCGCCCCATGCGGTACTTGATGTCGTAGTTGATGATGAAGTCCAGTTCTTCCTCGGTGAAGCCGTAGTGCTTGGCTAGCACTCCGTCAATCCCGTCCACGATAGACTTGGACAGCTTGAGGTAAAATTCATCGTATTCTACCTTGCCAGTGGACTTGTACTGGTAAACCCTGCGCTTGGATTTGGCCCTCATGTCCTTCTCAAGCTGCTGAGACAGCTTATCCAATGCCAGGTCCTGGCACGTCGGGAACGTGAGAACTTCCGGCTTGTTGAGGTGATAACAGTCTGAAAGGGCAAGCCACCAAATGAAGAAAGATGTGCTAGAAAGGATGGCATGAGTGGCTCGATACGCCGAAGGTATCGGTTCGAGGGTGTTCAAGCCGTTGGGTACTTTGACTCCATCACGGTCACTGCGAAAGTATGGCGCGACGCTATGTGCCCTGACCCAATTCACCGGTGTTGAATGGTAAAAGACAGGTCGCGTTGAACTATCCTTCAGCCTAAGAGAATGTTGGATTCGGCGGTCGGCAGCGAGCATCTTCTTGAGCACTTGCAAGTGAAGTCGGCCTGATACTTTTGGGATCGCGGTTTCATACCGCAGTCCTTCAATGTCTGTGTACGCCACCAGATTGAAAAGGCTTTCCCTTTCCTCCGCATACCAGCGGGAGTATCCAGTTGTGAACATTCCCTTACCATGATTGGACACGATGAATGTAGCCAGCCTGAATTTGACTCCGTTGAATAACACGCTGGGGTGGGCATCCGCGCTGATGTTGAAGAGATGACAGGAATCGTAGTGTTCATAAAAGTTCTTTACCAACGGTTGCATCCGTTGGGTGCTGTGCCCGCTCAGCGGTACTATCATGCTTAGGGACGCTCGTTGATTTGCCAGAGTCTTGCACCGTTCCAGCACGTAAGCGTACAGGTTGCCACAGGATTCTGTCTGGTATCCCCTGATCGTATAGGCGTCTTTTACCTTGCCGTACTCCACATAAGGCGGGTTCCCGATCACCACGTCGAATCCGCCTTTGCTCATGATTCCGTAGAATTCAACGAACCAGTGGAAAGGCTGATGGCTGTTGCGCCAGGCGTCGAATGCAGCGGCCCTTTTGAGATTGATGCCGTACTCTCTGGCGAGGTAGCGGTCCAGTTCATCACGGAGACTGTCCAGCCGGGAGCGCAGAGTTGCTTTATCATCTACAGTTACTTCTCCCCTCAGCGCGGTCTGCTGGCGCCGGAACTGGTCGAATGCACGGCCGGCGCTTTCCGCTTCCTCCTGGATACGGTCCAGGGTAGCCTGGTCTTCCGCAAACATCGCTCGGGCCTGCTGGCCTCGGACGGCGCGTCGGACTTCCGGCATGGGCCGGTCCTGGGTATCAGTGATGGTGATGGCACGGCGCACGGCGTCCAAGGACGTGAAGCCCACCAGGGTGTTGCCGGCGCGAATGTTGAAGTCGATGTCCGGCAGCGGCTCAATCTGGTCGTAGCTCTCCAGTTGGGCCGCCAGCTTCAGGAACAGGCGCAGCTTGCAGATTTCCACCGCCTCTTCCATGATATCCACCCCGTAGAGGTTGTTGAGGACGATGGACTTGAGGATGAAGTAACGTTCGCTGGGATGCTTTTCCACCTGCGCAAGTATGTCTTTGAAGTCTCTCAAATCATCGGGCCCACGGCGCCTAAGGCGTTCCTCGTCGTCAAGGAACCCTTGCATACCTTCCAGGCAGGCGGTGTAGAGGGGTTCTAGGATATTCAGGGCAGCGAACAGGAAGGCGCCGGAGCCGCAGGTTGGGTCTAGGACCGACACATCACGCATAGCGTGCCAGAATGCGCGCAGCAACTCCGGCCCCTCGCTCTGGGCGATAACGTCCCGGGCAAACCGCTCGATGTCCAGGTTCAGGGTTATGAGGTCGTTGACTTCGGTGACCTCGCCAGCCGCCAGCTTATCGCGGACTTCGTGGTAGCGGGTGCGGCGAGCGACGACCTCCCGCCAGGTCTCGGTGGGGAGAGCAAATTCTTCCGGTGCGGGCCGGTGCCAGCCCTCGCGCTTGGATACATCTTTTACGCCGGCGGCAATCTCGTTGGGCAACTCATGGGGTGCATCCAAGAGCTCGGGGTATTCAGGCTGTCGCGCATTCGAGGTGATGCCGTGCCCTACGGCTGGGTAGATGTATCGGTCAGGGTCGTCCTGCAACAGGCGCGATATGCCGCCGTCCGGCCCAAACGCCACTGGGTACGCCTTCTTCGCCGCATCGAACAGGATGGGAATGACGGTGTTACGGGAGATATAGCCAGTGATGTCCTCCTTGGTGTAGTAAGCGCCCATCTGCTTCTGGTTAACGTACTTCTCGAAGATGTACCCCAGCACGTCCGGGTTAATCTCGTTGTCCTCCCGGTAGGGCCGCTCGTCCAGATGCCAGCGGTAGCCATCGAAGAAGTCGAAGACTCGCTCGAAGGCTTCGTCGGGGATAGCGATGCCCGGGTTGTCCCGCTCCAGGTCGTGAACGTCGAACAAACCGCCGTTGAGGAAAGGCACCCGACCCAGCAGAGCCACCAGGTCGGGCGCGCGCTGAGATTCCGGCTGGCCGAGACCATTGTGGAATAGCCGCCGCAGAAATTCGTAATAGAACATCTGAAACTTCCCTTCACCGCGTTCCCTTCTCACCTGGTCCAGCTTGTTACGGAGATAGTCTGAGTCGCCGCCTAGGAAGCCCTGCTTCTGCACGAAGTAGACGAACATCATGCGGTTGAGCATCAGAGAAGCGTACCAGTCACGGTCGCCTTGGGCGGTGATGCCCTCGATGAAGTTTCCAAAGGCGGTCAACTCCGTCCTGAACCGGTCGTAGAAGCGCTTGGTTACTTTTTCGACGTCCAGAGCCGCGCGGACCCGGGAGGCAACCAAGGCGATGTTTAGCCCCTCTTCTTCCTCCAATGCAAAGGCGATAGTCTGGAGGCGCTGGAGAATCGGTAAACCGGTTCGTCCCGCTCGATACTCCTGCTCCCGGTAAGCGGCGGGTTTACCGGCGTCCCTCTTGACCCACTGCCAGACCTGGAGAGTCCGGTCGGCATTGACAAAGATAATCAGGTGTTCGAAGGCCAGCTTGGCGACTTGGGTCTCAATCTTGCGCCGCACCGGGTACTCGGGAATCATGCCGTCGGGGCCTGGGGCACATTCAAAGACGGCGAACCCCGCCTTCTCCGCCATAGGCTTGAGCGGGTATTCATGGCCCTCAACGGCCAGTATCAGCGGCTCCCCCCAATAGTAATCCCAGCCCAAGCCTTCAACAAACAGGTGAGGAAAGTCGAAGGCCTGTAGGTAGGTGCGGAGTTCATCAATCTCTACTTGCATCAGTTACTCTTCCTCTCACGCATCAACGGCAACGTCTGGGATTGCCACGATTGCAATTTCGTTGAACGGCGCAAAGTCGGCTCCGTTCTGCGTAAGCAGGGTGTGGATACCGTGTACCGCCATAGTAGCGACTATGTTGGCGTCGTGGAGGCGCTTGCCGCGCAGATTGTGGGTCGTAGCCAACTGGCGCAACCGCCTGGATACCTCTTCGGTTTCGTCATACAAATTAAGGTAGCGCAGAAACTCGGTCACGTTAGCTTCCGCGTCTGTAACGCTCAAGCCGAGTCCGTTGTTTTCGATGGGACGGGTGGCAACCACCAGGTATTCTCGAACCACTTGCCCACTGGCGGCTAGGCGCTTGTTCCGATTGGTAATACCAGACAGAAGGTTCAGTGCCTCCGAGTGCAGCGGGCGCGATTCGTCTGTCGCGGTCAGCAGCACATTCGTATCGACAAAAAGAGATTCATCGGCCATCGTCATTGTAGATTTCGTCCCTGCTCCATGATGTTTCGTACCCTGTCGAGACCGTTACTATCTCGAGAGAGTCTCGATCCCGCTGCATCGGATCTGGCGGGCTAGTACCATTCTCGAACAGCCCCAAAGAGCAGATGATTCGCGGTTCTTGGGACTCACTTTCATGGTCCCCGGTCAGGCACAACCGATCCTCGTCCCGCAGGGCGATTACCAGCCCTGCCAGCACAGTGTCGTCCACGCCGCTGCGCAATTGCCGATTCAGGGTGTCCACCGCCGTCTGCCGCAGGGGATGACGGTAAATGTCATCAAGGACCTGGTGCAGCGCTGGAACGTCGAAGATTTGTCCTGCTATGGAATCGGCGTATGCCTTCAAGCGGGTATAAGTACGGAAGCGGGCCCCGGAAGGACGTCCAAGTTGGCCCCCAACCCGCTGCTCTTCTCTGGCGATATGTTTTACACCCTGCTCAACGAGGCTGTGATGGATTTCATGGTGAGGTTGAGCCGAGGTATCCGGCTTGCACTCTGCCGAGGCCAGGATTTCCAATTGGGATTCAGTGATGCTCTTACCTTCCTTGTCCACGTAAGCCAGAGCGTCGTTTCCGTCGGGCGTGCGGATGAAAACCAGCACGCCCTCCGGTCTCTGTGCAATTGGGGTGTGATGGCGAGACGAGAAGACCACGTCCGGCAGGTTGGTCACGGCTCGTTCCAGGCTGGGGTCGGCGCTGATGGCGTTCTTCCAGATCTGGTAGGCGTGGGACGCCAGGTCCACCTCTCCATCCGGGTCGCCGTCCAGTATTCCCGCCCGCTCGTGGTAGAGGTTGAGAATGGTCTGTTCGTCGGCCTCATCTTCGAAGAAAGTTTCGTCGGCGCCAACCACCTCGGCGTTCTCTTCCAGGCGGCGGCGCACCCTGCCGCGCAGGTCGATAATCCGTTCGACCCCCTCGGCGGGCAGGAAGGAATGGCAGAGTATCTCCTCCGCGGTCTGGCCGATCCGGTCGACGCGTCCAGCCCGCTGGATTAGCCGGATGATGGCCCAGGGAAGGTCGTAGTTCACCACGATGGCGCAGTCCTGAAGGTTTTGTCCTTCGCTCAGCACGTCGGTGGCAACCAGGACACGCAACTCGCGCTCCGGTGAAACGGTGTCCCGCACCTGGTTGCTGACCGGGCTGAACCGCCGGGCAAAGGCGGTCGGTTCCTCCGAGTTGCCGGTAACACCGGCCATGCTTTTCACGTCCTTTCCCTTGAGTTGCCCCTCAAGGTAGCGCACGGTGTCCGCGAACTGGGAAAAGACCAGTACCTTGCCATCGGAATGGGTCTCTGTGAGCAGCGAGTGGAGCGCCTCCAGCTTGGCGTCGTGTTCCGGACGCCAAGCGCCATGGGTTTGAAGCAGGCCCAGCAGGGCATTGGCGTCCACCTGAAGGTCGGATTCCAGGGACTTTCCGAAAAGGTCGGAGCGCAGCCACCGGAATCGCTTATGGTATAGGCGCTGGTAGTCTCCATATATTGCCGCGGCGCGGCTTTCGCAATGGTCAATGGTCCAAACGTTGCCTCCAGCTATTTCGGCTTCCTCTTCTTCCAGTTCGTCCTCTTCCTCAGAATCCAGGAAATCCATCGCGGCCTGCTGCTCGTCTTCATCTGTGAACCGGGAATCGAGCATCTCGGCGTCCTGCGTACCTATAGGAAGGGGAAGGCCGTTGCGGATGGCGTGAAGGAACACATAGTTTCGCAGCAGGTGTCGCTCGACCGAAAGCAGGAAAGACTCGCCGCTGCTCTCCAGGCGTTTGAACAGGTTGGTCCGGCAGAAGCCCATTAACCGCTTGCCTGCGCGAGACAGGTTCTGAATCTGCCTGTCTTCAGCCTGCGAAGGGGGAACTGGTGGTGTGTCAAGAATGTAGTTACCGAGGCCATACCTGGGCAACCCCAGCTTGTTGATGGTTTCCACTACTCCGGGGGAGTAGAGACGGGCGTACTGGTCGTTGGGGTCGGCCTCATCAATGGTGAACTTGACCGTCCTCGGGACGCGGGTGGGGAAGTAAGACCTGTCGCCGTCTTCGTAGGTGAGAAATTTACGGCCTGTATCCGGGTCCGTTTCCGCGTAGTTGTCCTGGATGAAGCTGCGGGTACGGCGCACCAGGAATAGGCGCATCAAATCGCGCCAGTCGTCGGGGTACTCGCTCAGGTCGAAAGCAGCCATTGTGCGAGGCGAGGCTTGGTGCCGCCTGCTGAATTCCACCTCGCCGAGTTCACGCAGCAATCTTTCCGGGCGTATGCCCAGGTCCTGGTCATCCTCCACGAATACGCGCAGTTGGCTGGACAGGTCCAAGTAGGTCTTGTTGTAAGGGGTGGCCGACAGAAGGATGCACTTGCTCTCGTTTTCGCGGACATACTCCTGGATGGCGCGATAACGCTTGCCATCCCGGTTACGCAGGTTGTGGCTCTCGTCGATGACGACCAAGCGATACCGCCGAAGAGTAGGCAACTGCCCGATTACCTGGCTAATGGAGATCACCTTAGCCCGCAATCCGTAATCGTGGGCGTAGTCCTCCCACATGGAAACCAGGTTCTTGGGACAGATAATCAGCGTCTCAAGTCCGAGGTCATCCTCGAAGATGCGGGCTACCGCGGTCGCCATCAGGGTCTTGCCCAGACCCACCACGTCACCGATGAGCACCCCGTTTCGCTTATTCAGATGGTGGGCCGCAATCTTGACCGCTGCCGCCTGGAAGTCGAACAAGCGGTCGCCGAAGACCCTCGGAATTTTGTACTCGGCCAGGCCAGCCCTGGCTTCGTGGGAGAGGTGGTAGGCCATCTTTAGGTACACGTAATAGGGCGGAACCAAGGCCTCCCGCGCCCAGCTCTCCTCGATTATCTGAAGCAGTTCCTCGGTGATGTCAACGCAGAAACGATCCTCCCACCGGTCCTCGAACCACTGTTCGAGCTTAAGGGCCGCGTCGTAGTCCAGCACGTCGACATTCAACTCACCCTGCCCCGCCAGACCTGAGAAGGTCAGGTTGCTGCTGCCCAGGTAGCCCACGATGGGGTTGATGGGATCGTCGCGGTAGAGGAGATAGAGCTTGGCGTGAAGAGGGTGCCGTAAGAACAGCTTGACTACGACTTTTCCCGCCCGCAGTTGTGCTGCCAACCGACGCAGGCTCTGTTCATCTGCATTGTTCGGCGCTCCGATGGTCAACTGTTGGCGTAACTGCTCCGCCAACTGGAGGCGCAGGCGATGGGCGGTGCGATTGTCCATGCCCGGAGACCGGTCCGCCAGACTAAGGGCGTCCCTGAGTTCCTCGTGGGGGAGTCGCTGCATTCCGATGAGGACGCGGCCTGGACCATCGTCCGGCCCCCAATTATCCACGCACGATGCCAACCCTCCCCATCCGCGCAGGTTGAAATAGCCGACGCAGAAGTCTGCCCGGGAAGACAGGGCAAAAGTGTCCTGTAGGGCTGGCAGGAGCTTGGAGTCCTGATTGAGATTGTCGAAGATTCTCGGCATTACATCTGCTCGCTATTCCAGTACGGCGAACTCTCCAACCCAGTGCACATTTTGGGACGAGGACAACGCTGCGCGGTAGAACCTCTCATCGGCGGTCCAGTATTCGCAGCCCAGTATGTCCGCCAAGGCCAGGTAGTGCGCATCGTAGACTGCCCCCTGTTGGAGGCGATTTGCGAATTGGAGCGCTCTTACGTGAATGTCCGGCTCATCGCGCAACTCGATTCCCGAGGCCAACAGGTGCTCCAGGAGTCGCACCGCATCCGGAACTGCCAATTCGCCAAGGGCGACCCGGCGATGAAGGGCGTTTGCCACCTCGACTGGCATGAGGTAGGGCGCAGCGGCTTGGATTCCGTCATTGGCCCACGACCTAGAGAGTGCCTGAGCCCGGTTGGAATCTTCCTCGCTGACCAGCCATTTGAACGCCAAGCTTGCATCCACGACGACGAAGCCATTCACGGAGCGCTCCTGGACTCCCGAGCCTCTCGAATGAACTCTACTGAATCGCCGGGCAGAGTTCGATCTCCAAATATCTCGCTGCGCAGAGCATCCATCCGGTCCAAAGCTTCGTGTCCGAAGGGGAGGTCGGGCACGCTTGTCCCACCGTCCTTGGCCAACTCTTTGTTTATGGCAGTCAGACAATACTGGCGCATACTAATCCCCTTCATGGCGGCAATGGCCTTAAGGCGCCGCTGCATCATGGGGTCCAAGTCGAGAGTGAGCCGTTTCCTCTTGGATTCCATAGCCGTCTACTCCCCAAGGATAATCTTAACAAAACAACGTTAGGGTAAACACAGAAAGGCGTCAAGGACTCCCATCACTGGATGACGACCCGCAAGGGTGAGAATTGCAGAGGCCGCTCCTCACTCTCGATGTCTTGCTCCTTGGTTCTCTTCAACGCCTCCTCACCGGGTTTACCTGCTTGTTCTGGGGAACAACCCCTTGGATCCCGCCCCTTAGACCCTGATTCTGGCCCGGAACCGGGCGATTCCCGGACGAAACAAGCCCGGGGAACCCCAGAGGGACCCGGAAGCGCATCTGCGGCCCCTCTCCGAGAACCTAACGGGATTAAAGAGACGCATGGTACTCCCCAAGATCTGCACGCCGGCGCAACAGAACGGCCACGCGGCAGGAATCTATAATGGGAATGAACCCTCACGAAGGAGTTGAATCCCCATGAATGACGGCGGGAACCCACAAACGGGGGCCTACAACTCGACCAAAAGGGGCATGCTGGCATGGATCATCGGCGGCTGCGTCGGAATAGCGGCCGTCGTGGCCTTGGTTTACGTGCTGACCACGCCGCCCACCCCGGCTGAAGCCGCCGAGCAGCACATTGAGGACCACTACGACGCGGTCGCCGAGGCCGTCGTGCATACGGCTTTTCCGGATAGTCCCTTCAAAGCCAAGATCATCGCCGAGGTGGCCGAGTCCATCGCGGAGCAGGTCGTTCCGTACAACTGCCGGGAAACTGTCAGTGCTGGAGTCACCGTAGATACCCGTTGCAACCTCTCCTTCTCGATGGACCGTCCCATGGAACTGCGGATTGATGCGCCCTTGCGGGTGAGCATGAGCACCACGGACAAAGACATCTTCGGCAGGGCAGTCCCGATGGTGCAGGACTCGAACCCCATCATCAGTGAGATGACGGTCAACGGTCTCAACCTGGAAAAGTTCAAGGAAGCCCAGGCAGCGGTCGGGGATGTGAAGGAATCGATCAGCGAGGCAGGGGCTAAGGTCGAGGACGCCAGGGATACCATTAGCGAGGCCGGAGCCGAGATCAAAGACCTGCTACCGGACCAAGGTGCCATGCCAACCGGCAGACTACCAGCGGACTTCCCCACTGGTCCCCGTCACCCAAAATGGTCAGGTCCCGAAGTCATGACACCCGACGAATTCAGAGACATCGTACACCTGCATCGAAAGAATACCGTCCAACTACTCAATCGCTTCGGGGACCGACGCATTCTGGTTTCAGGATGGACAGACAGTGTCGCAGGAACCGCTCCACCCATCGTGACATGGAGCAACGGAGCCACCTGCCCTGCCGAAACCGACGCTACCAACTTGGAAGCAATCGCCGCACTGAACCTGGACAAAGAAGTGCTGGTGTCAGGCCACATCAACTACGACTTCAACACCCAGCCACGCATACACTTCATGACCGACTGCCGAATACACGGCTACTATGACTTAGGCTACCATCACGCTATACCCCTTGAGACTAGGTAGATTGCTCAGAAATCTCGGTCCCCGCGCTGGAAGAGAGTGGGGCTGCGAGAGAAGTACCAGAGAAGTAACTGACTGGCGAGTACGTGCGGCGGGAGTGGCTTCCAAATCATCATTGGCGCCATAACGCAACGCTCATGACGGCTATCTCCTCCACAAGCCGAAGGTTAGCAAGCGCCCCAACCGCCGCGCTTTTTCCGGCTTTGCTAGTTGCCTCCGCGCGTCTTCAAAAGCCTCCTGCCGCCAACGCACATCGTCTGCCCTTCGCCTGTCATCCAGGGGATGCGTCTCCGGCGGCAGGGTCAACTGCCAGTCCCGCAGCATCTCCTCCTCCAGCTCCCACCGGCGCACTGCCGCCAAGGCCCGGTCAACCCGGCTGCCCGCCGACCCATCTCCCATCCCTGCCCTGATCATCCGCCACTCCTCCACCGGCGGGGCCGCCGGTACAAAGACTCCTCAGACTGGGTTTTCCGCAGCAGAGTAGCCGGCCTACCCTGTTCCTATTCCTGGTCGGACAAAGGGGGATATACGCCGATCTGGACAGCACAGATGTAATGGGGATATGGTAAGCGAACTGCGAACCCGCCATTTACTCCTTTCCAGCAGAGGGCGGACCAGGATGCAGGGAGTGCATCCTAGAAGCAGTCGGCCAGATCTTCGACCAGAATGGCATCCCTTACCGGCGGCACTTCGAGGACCGCGTTGGTCACGACCACGGATGGGGGGATTGAGAAACGGAGTACAGGAGAAGATGCTACCCAGACACCGAACCCCCGAAGAATGCCTCACACATCTTGCGTTCGAGAGAAATACCGCAGGGCGAGAGGAATTCCTAAAGGACCACGGAATAGAATTTGAGGCGACCCAGACCAGAGTCCCAGGGGATTGCGCGGTAATTGCCATAGCACTGGCCCGCGAGGAGACCTACTGCTTCGCGAGGGACTTGCTGAAAGAAAGGTGGAGGCGACACCACCCAAAGGAAAGGATTCATGCACCAAGAGGGGTGTCCATAGCGGGGAGAATAGCTGGATACCTCCATCAGAGACAATCCAACGATCACGACCCCCTCTGGGGCACACCTGGCATAGTCTATGGCAACACCTTGGAGTTGCCCTACTCTTTCACCCAACCCGTCATGACCCTTTTCGATATGGTGTATGGGGAGCACTTGGGACACCCCGCCACATGTCTATGTGATCCAACAAGGGCTTTTGTAATCGACGGGTACATGGGGAGAATAGAGGAAAGTCAACACCACGTAACAGCCATCCTCCAAGGAACCATTGCAGGGGACTTTGACATCAGGGAGAGGGGCTTTGAAGTCGTACACGTTTGGAGAAGCAACCAGAAATCACCTTCCCTAGACGGAAGGAAAGAACTGGGAAGATGCACCATACATAGGCCGTTCCCCTTAACGGAATAACACCCGCATAAGGGAACGGAGAGACCAAGCAAAGTCCCTACCCCCATACGGCGAATCAAACGACAGAGCACTACCATGGGCACCTGCCGTTCCCTCGACCAGTCCGTCGGCATCCTCGGGAAACAGCACAGCTGGTGCCCTGGCCTCGGAGCCCAGGATCCCTGCAACTGAAGGAGAGGACCAAATGCCCGCAGAAGAAGCCCGAATCGGCCAGGTGATACTTGGCTCCATTCAGTGCCCCCACTGCCAGGGACACATAGAACTGTCCGCCACCGGGGTCATGGAAGACCCGGAAAGAGAAGGAGCATTCCAGATATTGGGAGAAGTCTTCTGGGGAGAAGACTTCGAGGACACCGACGACCTTGAGGATTCCTTCAACCCAGACCACCCGTACCTGGACGCCGAACGGGAAATGCTCCAGGCCGTCCACGACCGCAACCCCAGGGATGCTCAGGAACACGCCCACACTGCACTGGGCAACCTGAAGGACTTCGCCCAATACATGGAGGACCACCCAAACCATTGGTTCCGGGAGAGCAGGCTCCACACCGTACCCAGGGTACTGACCGAGGGCGGGCGGGTCATGGCATTGGTAGAAGACCAAGAAGGACTGGGGAAGATGAGGGATATATTCGGGACCATCCCCATCTGGGAAAAACGAGCTGGACCAGCTCTGGACGAACTGGAGCGGGACATGGTCCGATACCGCAACATTCGGGAGGCAGTGAGGGAAAACCCCGACTGCGCCCAGACGGACGTCAAGTACTTAATCTCCGAGGTGGACGGGCGAAAGGTAGCCACCCAGATCGCATACATGGACCAGATGGGACAGCTGGTGAGAACCCGGGTGGGAAGGAAAATCCTGCTCAACATGCCGTGAGAAACATGGAAGACCCCACAGGCGCGGACCCCGAGGACACGGACGGAACCATCCACTGGCTCGCCCGGTACGCCGCCCAACTCAGGGACGACGGCCCCGATACACCATGGACGAGCAGGACTGGGCAGGATTCCCAGACAGGCACCCATGGCGCCCCCACGTTCAGGAACAGAGCGGAGGCACTTACTCACGCCACTCTTGAAGAAACCAACCGCTGGAAGGGGTGAAACCATGCCATCCGACGATGATATCTTCATCAACGACCAACTCGACAACCATCTGGAAAACAGGCTCAATCACATCCTGTTCGGCCTGTTCCTGAACGCCGACTTTCGTGAGGCGGTACTCGAGCACATCAAGTTGCCCAAAGACTCCGTGATCTATAAGCCAGCTGACAGGAGTTGGGGAAGACCCGATTTCGCTGTGGAAGATACAGATGGGACGATTGTGGGGTACGTCGAGGTGGAACTGGACCAGAACGAGGGACAGCTTCAAAAATACAAGGACGGAGCGGGCGTCTGCGTATTCAGCTTCGGACGCCACCGGCATCAGGGACACCAGATCACGCTTAACGAACTGGTGGAACTCGCCTGGGAAGCCTTCAGTGAAGAGCCTTCGTCCCAACTCGAACTGATGGTGAGGCACCTGGAAAAACAGGTGAAAGAGAGTAGTGAAACTCGATCTCAGCCCACCCGAATCGGACCGAACGCCCTCGAGACTCCCCTTGGAAGGGCTCTGGTAGGCAACGGTATGGTCAATTGGGTAGACGAACCACATAAAGTGCCAGGGAAGGGCTTACGGGCCGGATGGCCTGTCCGCCAATGTGTTCTCCCCGGAGGCGAGAGAACGGACAGTCAACGTGTTTTATCAGACCAAGGGTCAACCCGGGATTCGCTTCGCAGGCTATGACCGCCTGGGACGGTTCCTGCCGGAAGACCGGAGGGAGAAACTTGAGGCCTGGGCCGATTTCATCCAGGATGAACTGGGCGGGAACATAAGAGGCCTCAGGGATAAAGAACGCTGCAACGTGGATCTCCCCACGGTGATACAGAATCTTGACAGCCTTGTCGATGCTCTGTGGACACTGGCCTAAAGTCGGAGAACAAACCGTTGAGCTTAACTGAGGGGCACGTCCATGGGTATATGCCGGTACTGCAACCAGTCAGCGGGCTTCCTCCGGAAACAGCACTCAGATTGCCGTGAACTCCACACCCAGGGAATCAGGGAGATGACAGACCTCGCCACCCAGGGCGCCGGCACTGCCGTATTCAACGAGACCGCTCTCCGAAACACCCTCCAGGCTATCGCGCTCCGGGCCAGGGCAACCGAGGAAGACATCTCCCAGGCCATCGCCGACGGCTGGGCCCTGGGGGTCCAGCACGTCACCCAGGACGGCATCTTCACCCAGGAGGAGGACAGGATCCGGACCTTCCGGGAGCGCCTCGTCATCGGAGACCTCCGGGGGGTCGTCACCGGATCCGCGGTCCTGAACCGGGCGTCCGCGGAACGGATCTCGGCTCAAGCCGGACGCGCCGCCCTAGCCGGCGGAGATGGGCGAGCTGCCCTCCAGAAGGTGGACAACACCCTCCGGCGGGCCATGATGTCCACCACCCACCGCCGACAGTTCCTCATCCGCGCCTGGGAGGAGGGAGCCATCGAGGACGGCATCGAGTCCTCAACCTATGCTAAACAGGTCGTCAGGACGCTTCTGTGAGAACGCGACACCCCCTGACCAACCTTCTCACCATTCGGTTCATTATCATCGTCGTAGTTGCGACCATCCTAGGCTGCACACAGTCTCCTTCCCAAGGAAGCCCGTCTGGCACGGTCGAGCCATCACCCACTCCCACTTGGGAACAAACCTGCTATGTGGATCCTGAATGCTACCTTCAAACCTCAACGCAAGAGTTGAAAACTCTATTCGGAAGTAGGCGATGGACACTGACCGCCAAACAGGGACCTATCGGAGAAACAATCTACTCGGCCTTGGCCGAAACGGAGGATGTCCTGGTTATGTGGGTGGACCACCAAGGGGTTAAGTTCGTCCTAATGTCAACTGGGCTGACTCCGGCATTCGTACAGAACGACGTGTTCATCGAAGCGACACTAAGGCAAATAATCGGTGAGGTCATACCGCAACCACCATTCATACCCTCCGACCAAGCTTTCCCGATCCTGAACAACTGGTGGCTCAGATACCAGGAACCCGGCGCAGCGAGGAACACGAAGGGCTGGATAAGCAACGACGTCTCCATCCGTACCGGCTGGTTGGAAGGAGTCAGCGTGAGCGCAACATTCATGCCGGCACCCCCGAGCACCGGAAATGAGAACTGATGGAAGACCTGCACTACCATCAGCCCACTCGGTCCCATCACCAAGCACGTCTACTTCTCGGGCAGCCGGAAGAAGTTCCAGGTCTGGTACAGCCTGACAGTGAGCTTCGAGCCCTACGAGGGCGGGTTGGGCATCACCCAAGACACCCAGCCCGCCGGGCCCCAGAACTTCGCTACCGGGGACGGCTGGTTCGTCTTCAACCTCGCCACCAACCTGGCCCAGATGTAGACGTAGCCTATCCGGCAGAACCAAGTCCACTATTCACCAAACGATGGAACCGAACCTGCGGGGCCTCAAACGACAGGAAAGGCTCGGCAAAACCGGGTTCCAGGTGATATGGAGGGAAATGAACATCAGGTCAAAAACCAACCGGCACTCATCCCCAGAACCGGCTGAACCAGCCTCGAGGGACCGCTGGCCCCGGATCAGCTCTGAATGGGAAACTCCTGCCCCGACCTGAGAAGGTCATCGAAACCCAGGCTGAAACCTTTCGGTATCATCCGTGGAATCTGCTTGGACAGTTTGGATTCGGGACCTTGGGAATACTTCTTGCTCAAGGGAGTGGCCCGGAAGGTGATCGGCCGGTCGAGATAGAACAACCGGACCGGGCCATCGGCGAAATCCTCCTTCTTAGCCCTCTTTCGGAGCTTCTTGAGGCCATACCGCCATTTCTCCAGGTGTTCCCCGGCAGCACTAGCTACGACCTCATACTTGCTGCGAAGCACGACCTCCTCGGAGTCCATAACACGGGCGATCATGGTGATTCCACTCTTGTCGCCCTGCTGGGTGAAATAAGGAGCGAAGTACAGCGGAGCCCTTTTGTCATTCAGGGCCGTGACGTACATCCAGCCGTTTTTGAAAATCTCTTGGTTAAGGGGGTTAACGTCCTGGATCAGGACTTCCGCATCTTGGTAACCCATTCGGAAAACACTCCAGATATACCGGCTGAACTCGTTAAATAGAAACCTGGTGGAGGGCGGATCCTCATCTGTTGTGTACCTGAGCACAGCGTCCAGGATCTGGTGCCACTGAACAGCCCGAAACTGGATACCCGATTGGGCAAGTACCGAACGGACTTCTTCTACCGTAGCCGCCGACAATTTGACCTGGGTCAGGGAGACGATCAACCGCCGCCGGAATGAATTCCACACCTCACTCTCGGACCCGTACTTGATGAGCTGTTCGGGAGAAGGTTCGGCATTGCCGATCTTGGCTTCCAGGACCACCCGAGAGGCTCCACTTTCGACAACGACATCCCTTCGCCCGAATCCCGGCACAGTGACTTCTTGGAGATGTACGGAGTAATCGCCTGCTGTGAAGTAATCTGTGCCGGCGCCCACCAGCTTTAGCACCCTCTCGCATAGGAGCGGGGAATGAGCAAGCATATACCCGAGTCCGTAGGTAAGCGCGTCTTCGTCTCTTCCGACGAGCCGAAAGATGCTTCCTACCAGCTCAGATTTTCCTTGATGATTCTGCCCGATGTACAGCCTACCCATGCCCAAACTGTAGCAGGGGCCCATAGGGCCCGCAAGGGATCCCAGGCCGATGGCAGCGTTGCAATTTGGGTGGTTTCATTCCCTCCCCGCCTCCTTCTACCCCATCTTTCCTACTGAGGCGGGAATCCAGACCCCCCGTCGCCGTCGGGCTGCTCCACCTAAAGCGGAACCCTACCCAGGCCGATATAGGACTAGACCAAGCGGAGGGAAACATTCCCCACGGACAGTCGGCATGGAGCGCCGGTACCCCCGGCCCGTTACACTACGCTCCATGCGGATCATCCCATACAACTGTCAGACGACATCCGACACCAGAGCTGCCGCGGACGCCGGTGCAACCTGGCCTTCTAGATAAGCCAACCCGTGGAACTCGGGGTCGACGCTCCATTCCGGGTCAGCATGAGCACGACCAACCGGGACGTCTTCGGGAGGATCACGCCGACGGGCGCAAACTCCACCGCCTCTACCCGTGCCATTCTTGATTTGACCCAGTACTAGACCACACGGAAAGGTTGGACTGGATACCGGAACCCCAAATGAGAACGGCCGGAATCGAAGAGCGGTTGGCGGCGATTGAGAACATGCTAATGGAACATCTATTGCTTCACGACCCGGCGACGGTGCCACACCATTCCCACCAGGATTTCGGTTATCCGGACCACACGCACCCCAACGACCACCGGCACGAATTTCGTTTTGATTCCGGTGCGGCATACCACACGCATTCGCCCCATCACACCCACGACTCATTCGGCAACTGGCCCTAATGCCGGTTGACCCCTCGCTCTCCCGGCCTTAGACTCCGAGGGCGCGTTTCGGACATGGCGCGCTCTCCCTTTGGTTGGCGCGGTCCTGTTGGGGCCGCGCCGATTTACGCCGGAACGGTAGACCGATGAAAGTTGCGGTGCTGATCTTGCTTTTGGCGTGCCAACCGTTGGAGCCCTACGCCACGCCAACGCCGACGACGCCAGCCGCCCACCACATCTGGATTCCGGCTTATGCCGACCCCGGAATGGCGGAGCGGCTGGTCAACTCGTACTTCGAAACCGTGGTTACGATCTGCGGGGGCGTCATGGGCGGCGCGTGGACGCCCCGCGATCCCGGCTATTGGGAAGCCTTCGACATTTGCGCCATCAACGCCCAATTGGGATTCGCCGACCATACCGGCGTTGCAACCGAGGGCTGCGTGTCGGAGGCGTCGGGATGCCGCCGGTACGAGTTGAGGCGCTAGATGGAGACAACGCTCAACCTCACTCAGGTGTTCTACTGGCTGGCCTTCTGCGGCGTGTTCGCGCCGGCGCTGGCCTTTGGCGTCATTGGGTGGGGGAGAAGTTCGTGTCGGACAAGGACGATGTGCCAGATGCCACGTTCTATGCGGCGCTGGGCGAATTTGCCCTGAGCGTGGCGCTCGTGCTGCTTTAGTTCATGCAGGGATGATGTGCCCGGCCGGCAAGGCTACACAAACCGGCCGGGGCGATTGGAGGGCAGTCGCCCGACGAACCAGAAGAGCGACCGCGACACGATTATAACAGGAGCAATTGAACCCGTTGGCGGCCTACACAGAAATCCCGGCAATCATCCTGCTCTTGGGCCTCATCGTGGGCGGGACGATGTTGTTAATCGCAGCGGCAATCCCAATCGTTATCGGCATGGTTGACGGGTTCACGGATGAGTACCAGGATCAAATGGCAGTACCGGGTCCCCCGCCCACGCGGGGATAGACCGTGGCCGCTCTTCAGGTTGATCAACACATCGACACAATTATCACGCACTCCCATGGAAACCGCCCGCCAGCAGGGCGCCGACTGACAAGCCGCCATTGCATTGCGGGAACGGCTGCACCATCATAGAGGCATCCCACGAGTCGGTTTCGTTCGGTTATAGGGTATGACAAAATTCACGGTGACAGGGACGGTTTGCAATGAGTGTCAAGAGTTCTGTGTTCGGGAGCAAAAGCGAGGAACGGGGATTCCGTTCTATTGAACACACATGGGGAGAGGACTACACCATTTACCCCCAGTTTCCGTGGTCTGCCCTTTTTACTCCAGACCCCAACTGGAAGGACACAAGCAACCTTTTCTTCAAGACAAGCGTGGATTACGTCTTTTGCGAGAAAGGCGGAAGGCCATTGCTTGCCATCGACTTTGACGGTATGGGAAGCGGGTTTGACCGGAACGGGGAGTATATCCAAACAGAGGCTACGAGTGACCGACACCGCAAGGTCAAGTTCGACTACAAGCTCCGTTGGGCTAGGAACAACGGTTTCCCGTACTACATCGTTTCATCCGAGGAATTTGTCCGATTAGGGAATGATGTCCAGTTGACCGTAGTGGACGGAATCATCGGGCAAACCCTCGCCAAACAAGCCTTCGATGAAAGGGTAGAGTCGTGTGTGGAAGAGTGGGATGAAAGGGAGGAAAGGCGGGTCGAGTCTTTGTATATTGCTATGGAGTCTGACCCGTCGACGCCAGAGCATTTGAAACCAGTGAGGCGGAAAATAGAGGTCAGCAGGCGGCAAAAGAACGTTCAGGACATTGTGACTGCCTTGGAGGTGGAATGCGACGTGGAGTTCAACCCATTCGTCACTAAGACGTGGGAGGTTCGGAAACAGATTGGGACACTCATCAGCGGTCAAGAGTGTTTCGGCTGGGGCGGGAAGATGACTTACCGGCATTTCGCAAAGCCGGAGTTGCCGGACTTTGATTATATCGGGTTCATCAGGGGTGATAATGTGGGCAACGGAACCCTTGATGCCCTTGAACGTCGGCTTGAAGCATTCAAAAATGTTGAAGTGTGGGGCTGTGTCGTGACACTGCCGGATACTCCAGTTGGAGAAGTGTCCGAGGTTGTCACGATGCGGAATGTTGCCTACGCGGAAACAATGATTAGGGAAATTGCCGAGTTAATGGCATATTGCAAGCTACTTCGCCTACTCCGCCGCAAACATGATGGAACCAACGACTAGGAAGGCCCTATACCCTAACAGCAAACGAAACCCACGAGTCAGCTCCGCACCATCATGGACGCATCGCTGGCGCGGGACAGTGAGACATATGGGAGGAGCGCAATGGCAGGGGAACATGACGGGATGGAGCAGGATGAGCCTGGCATTGACTACCAGGAGTTCCTGCGGGCGATGGAGGCCCTGGGCCCCGAGGGCCTGGGCCGGATCATCGAGCACCTGACGGGCCTGATAGAGGCGGACCCGGAGAAAGCCGATTCCCTGTCCATCCGGGGGCTGGCCTACGAACAGGTGGGGGAGCACCGCCGGGCGGCGGAGGACTACGGGCGGGTCATCGCCCTGGACCCCGGCAACGCGGAGGCCCACCTCAGCCGGGCCCGGGTCTACAGCCAGCTGGACGAGCTGCGCCTAGCGGTGGCGGACTACGACGCCGCCATTGGGCTGGCCCCCGGCAACGCCGCGGCCCACTCGGCCCGGGGAGGATGCAACGCGGAGCTGGGCAACCTGGCCGGGGCGGTCGGCGACTTCGACGTGGCGATCCTGCTGGACCCGGACAACGCCGGCGCCTGGTACAACCGGGGGTTGACCTATGCCGAGATGGGCAATCTCCTCCGGGCGTTGGAGGACCTGGACCGGGCCATAGAACTGGACCCCACGGAGCCCACCGCCCGCTACGAACGTGGGATGGTGCAGCGCGACCTGAATGAGCTGGTCCTAGCCGTCAGGGACTTCGACGCCGCCGTCCGGCTGGAACCGGGCTTCGGCCTGGCCCTCTACTCCCGGGGAACCACCTACGTCAACCTGGGGGCCTTCGATGAGGCGCTGCGGGACTTCGACGCCGTGCTGGGGCTGGACCCGGACAATGCTCCGGCGCTGCGGGGACGGGGCGTGGCCCTGGGCAGCCTGGACCGCTGCGAGGAGGCGGTGGAGAGCTTCGACCGTTCCCTGGAACTGGAACCCGGCAACGCCGAGGCCCTGGCCGGACGGGGTCTGGCCCGCGCCACCCTGGGACATCACGAGCTGGCCGTGGCGGACTACGCCGGGGCCATCGAGCTGGACCCCGGCAACGCGGACGTGCGGTACAACCGGGGAACGGTCCTGATGAACCTGGGCCGGTACGAAGAGGCCCTGTAGGACTTCAGCGCCATCATCGGGTCTGACCCGGACAACGTGGCGTACCTGCGCCAACGGGCGACGCTGTGCCGTCAACTGGGGCAGCCGGAGCGGGTGGTGCGGGACTACGACGAGATCATTCGCCTGGAACCGGACGACCCCTCGGTACGCCAGCAGAGACAGGCCGCCCTGGAGCAGGCGGAGGAGGAGGGGAGAGACTGAACCGGCAAGAGCAGGGGCGCCGCCCCATGGATGGGGAAGCCAGGGGAGGCCGATGGCGCGGCGGCCACGGTCTCCCCGCCTGCGTGAGAGTGCGGCATTCCCGCTAGGCGCCGGAGGAATCCGGCTTGTTGAGCATCGCGCCGTACCCCCGCTCGTCAACGATGTGGTTCACCGACAGCTGGCCCCGGCTGTCGTAGCCGGTTGTATAGGCATATTCGACCTCGGCGCCCCAGGGGACCCGGCCGCCGAAGCGCACCGTGCCGCCGCCGGGGTTGCCGCCGCTGTGCGGCCCGCCGGCGCCCTTGACCACCACCCCCTTGCGGCCGTCCTTCTTCCAACCCATCACCTTGAGCTCCACCGGGGCCACCAGTTCCGCCGCAGACGGCCGGAACAGGACCTCGTGCAGCCTGCGCAGCACGTCCCCCGACGGGGTGCGCTGGCCGTTCATGATCAGGGAGAGATGTCCGGTGCTGATGCCGGCCAGCCGGGCCCACAGGGTCTTGGGTCAAAAGTGGGACACTGGGCGGTCTCGACCCTCGCCTGGAGCCGAGGCTGAAGTTCCGCGTTCCCCTTGCCCCACGTGGCCTAGCTCAGCGACGCGCCCACCCGGTCCGCAAGTTTCCCCAGACTCAGGCCCATATCCCGGTCTCGCTGCGGCATCTCTCACCCCGGCCCGGACCCAGCCAACCATTGCTGCGGCGGAGAGGGTCCGGTCCCGATTCCATGGCCAACAGGACTGACATACAATAAAACATACGTAAATTAACCCTGGTTGCTACCCGCGTCACACGGTTGATGGTGTATATTCCAATTGGCGTCCCATGTCCGGTTGGCCGCCCGGAAGGCGGTCATCTTGCCGGGGCAGCCGGGTCCATTAGCCGGAGAAACCGTTCCGCCGCCGGGGCCGGCGGGTCCTTCCCGACCGATGAAGCCGAACGCCAGCCGGGAGAAGCCATGTTCGACAGCAGATCGGCGATGTTGGTTGAGATCGTTTTGCCCTCCGATTTGAGAGGGTGGCAACGCTCACTTGGGGCGAGGCCCCTGACTGGTGGCCACACGGCGTGCGAGGGAGGCGTGGCCGGTCAGGGGATGGCGATTCCTCCATGGCTGCCTGGCAGGCTGTATTTGCGGAGGAATCTGCAGCGCCTATGAGGTAGCGAACATTGTTCAGAGGACGGGGGCTTAGCTTTGGTTCATTTGGCATAGCTGTTAATGCCGGTAAGTTCCTTGCCTTCGCCGTTACGCTGCTCCTGGCCCTTCTGCACACCTCACCACCCGCGGATGCCCAGTCGGGCGAAGTCACCAACGTCCAGATGTCGATCTACAACCGGACTTCCATCGACGTCAGCTGGGAAAATACCGATCAGAACGTCAAGCACTACATACGATGGCGAAGCGAGTACCGGGACGCCACCCGGAACATCCTGACGGATGCCTGGGAGGCCCCTGGCGGATCGGATGGCGTGGAGCGGGGCGCCGGCGTGAGGACCTACAGGATCTCCGGCGTTGCCGGCAATATGTACCAGGTCCAGATCAGGAGGGACGGCGGCCAGTGGATGGCATACCGCGCCTACGTTCCTCTCCCGAATGACCGCACAGACCCGCCGCATTCGGTGAAGGTCGCGCCGGGCGACCAGCGGTTGCAGGTCTCGTGGCTCCCCTCCCGGGGCCCCACGCCCACCAAGTACGTCATCGACTGGGATTGGACGCACGAGGGGACAAGCTACAACCCGCCGACTTCGGAGGCGGAAATCGAGGGGAGAGAGCTCGGGACCAACGTCCGGCACAGGTACACGATTACCGGCATCCCCAACGGCGCGACCGCCAACGTGTCCGTCAAGGCCGTCCTCACCGATTGGGGTGAAGACTATGAGAGCCGGGAGGAGCGGGTGACGGGCGTCTCGCCCATGGAGCCGCCAGAGAAGTCCAATGACGCCACCCTGGACGACATCTTAATCTGGGGGGTCGGCAGGGTGTACAGATACTCCCCGGATTTCGACTCGGCGACCACGCAGTACGCGGTGACAGTCCCCAGGGATGTCGAGCACGTCATCCCCATCGCCTACGTAAACGAGGTCAACGCAACCTACGAAGTGCCGGCGGCCGTCGGCTACAACCATCCCTCTGGCCTCCACCGCCGGGCGGTCATCCTCGCCGCGCCTGCCGTGCCCAAGGACATCGACATCGTGGTCACCGCCCACGACGGGGTCACCACCAAGACCTACACGGTCACGGCGACGAGGCAGGGCTTCACCGACGCCACCTTGAAGGCGTTGACCGTGTCGGACGGCGCGAACAACGTGCCTCTCACCCCGGCCTTCGACTCCGACACGGTCAGCTACACGGCCAGCGTGGAGCACGGCGTCAGCAGCGTGACGGTGACGCCCACGGTCAACGAGAGCCACGCCACGGTGACGGTGGACGGCACGGCCGTCGACTCAGGGACGGAGAGCTCGGCCGTCTCCCTGACCGCGGGCGAGGCCAATGACATCGAGGTGGTGGTGTCCGCGGAGGACACGTCCGTCACCAAGACCTACACGGTGAGCGTGACCCGGGCCGGGTCCTCGGACGCGACGCTGAGCGGCCTCACCATCTCCGACGGAACGCTCACCCCGGCCTTCGACTCGTCCAAGACGGCGTACACGGCCACTGTTGCCAACAGCGTCGCCAGCGTCACCGTGACTCCCACCGTCAACGAGAGCAACGCCGCGGTCGCCGTGAACGGCTCCGCCGTCACCTCCGGTTCGCCAAGCCAGGCAATATCCCTGACCGCCGGCCAGTCCACCGACGTCAACGTGGTGGTGACCGCCCAGGACGGAGTCACCACTCGGACCTACACGATAGCAGTGACCCGAGCTCCGCCCACCTTCTCCATCACGGCGACGGCCAGTGCGACGGAGGGGTCGGCTGCGTCGCTGACCATCACCCTGAGCGAGAATGCGCCTACGGGCGGTGTGGCGTTCAGCGTGACGCCGCAGTACTCGACGACGGGGACGGGAAACGCGGTGGCCGCCGACGTGGGAACGGTCACCACGCCGGTGACGGTGGCGGAGGACACCAGCACCAAGAGCATCTCGATCCCCACGGCGGAGGACAAGCTGGACGAGGACGCGGAGACCTTCAAGGTGGTGATCGCCACCAGCGTCTCGCCGTGGGTGAAGGCGGGGGACGGGAAGGACACCGCCACCATCACCATCAACGACGACGACACGGCGGGGTTCACGGTGACGCCGACGACGCTGAACATCAACGAGGGGGCCTCGAAGACCTACACCATCGTCCTGGACACGAAGCCCACGGCCAGCGTGGCCGTGTCCCTGAGCAACCCGGACAGCGGCGCTGTCACCGTCTCCCCAACCTCGTGGACCTTCACCACGACCAACTGGAACACGGCCAAGACCTTCACCGTGAGCGGGGTGGAGGAGAACAGCGACTATGATGACGAGACGGTGACCATCAGCCACAGCGCCACCAGCGGCGACACCAAGTACTCCGGCCTCACCCCGGACTCAGTCACCGTCAACGTGGGCGATAACGACGTGCGTCCGGTGACGGTGGCCTTCGGGGCGTCCACCTACAGCGTCGACGAGACCGACGACACCACGACCACGATGGTCAAGGAGAATGAGGCCACGGTCACCGTCTCCCTCAGCGCCGACCCGGAACGCACCGTCACCATCCCCATCACCAAGGCCAACCAGGGCGGGGCCACCTCGTCCGACTACTCCGGGGTGCCCGCCAACGTCGTCTTCACCTCGGGCGACACCTCCAAGACCTTCACCTTCTCGGCAACCTCCGACACCGTCGACGACGACGGGGAGTCGGTGAAGCTGACCTTCGGCACCCTGCCCGCCGGGGTGAGCGCGGGGAGCACCGACGAGACCACCGTCTCCATCACGGACGACGACGTGCCCAGCGTCACCGTGAGCTTCGGGGCGGCCACCTACAGCGTGGACGAGACCGACGAGACCACGACCACGATGGTCAAGGAGAACGAGGCCACGGTGACCGTCACCCTGAGCGCCGACCCGGAACGGACGGTGACCATACCCATCACCAAGGCCAACCAGGGCGGGGCCACCAGCGCCGACTATTCCGGGGTCCCGGCCAGCGTGGCCTTCAACTCGGGAGAGACCTCCAAGAGCTTCACCTTCGCCGCCACGGCGGACACGGTGGACGACGACGGCGAGTCGGTCAAGCTCACCTTCGGGACCCTGCCCGCCGGGGTGAGCGCAGGGAGCGTGGACGAGACCACAATCTCCATCACCGACGACGACCTGCCCGCCGACGTGGACGTGTCCTTCGAGCAGAGCTCCTACACCGTGGCCGAGGGCAGCAGCGTCAGCGTCAAGGTGAAGCTGAGCGTGGCCCCGGAGCGGAGCATCACCATACCCATCACCAAGTCCAACCAGGGCGGGGCCACCAGCGCCGACTATTCCGGGGTCCCCGCCAGCCTGACCTTCGGGGCCACCGATACGGAGAAGTCCATCACCTTCGCCGCCACCTCCGACAACCTGGACGACGACGGCGAGTCGGTTGACCTGGGCTTCGGAACCCTGCCCACTGGAGTCACTGTCGGGACCACCAGCACCACCGCCGTATCCATCACCGACGACGACCTGCCCAGCGTGACGGTGAGCTTCGGGGAGTCCACCTATAGCGTGGACGAGAGCGACGACACGACCACGATGGACGTGGACGAGAGCCAGGCCACCGTAACGGTGACCCTGAGCGCCGACCCGGAACGGACGGTGACCATCCCGATCACCAAGACGAATCAGGGCGGGGCCACCAGCTCAGACTACTCCGGCGTCCCCGCCAGCGTCGTCTTCAACAGCGGGGACACCTCCAAGACCTTCACCTTCAGCGCGACGGCGGACACCATCGACGACGACGGTGAATCGGTCAAGCTGACCTTCGGCACGTTGCCCACTGGGGTGAGTGCCGGTAGCACGGACGAGGCGACAGTGACCATCAATGATGACGATGTTCCCGCCGTGACGGCCGCCTTCGAGCAGAGCGCCTTTACGGTGGCCGAGGGGAGCAACGGGACGGTGAAGGTGACCCTGAGCGCCGACCCTGAACGGACGGTGACCATCCCGATCACCAAGACGAATCAGGGCGGGGCCACCAGCTCAGACTACTCCGGCGTCCCCGCCAGCGTCGTCTTCAACAGCGGGGACACCTCCAAGACCTTCACCTTCACCGCGACGGCGGACACCATCGACGACGACGGCGAGTCGGTGAAGCTCGCCTTCGGGACGCTGCCCACTGGGATCACGGCGGGCAGCCCGTCCTCGGTGCAGGTCACCATCAGGGACGACGACGCGACGGTTCCCAGCGCGGTCACGGGCCTGCGCGTCGAGCCGGGCTACTCCCGGCTGCTCCTGTCCTGGACGGCGCCGACGGGGGAGGTGACCGGCTACGAGGTGCACTACACCCTCTCCCCGACCGTGGCCGCCGACGAGCCGATAGACGACAGCCTTTATGGGCTGTATCCCAACGATCACTGGGCGAGGGAGCCCAGGCACCCCGGCACGGAGCCCACGGAGACCATCTACGAACGGCCGCCCAAGCTCCACCGGGTTCGGGTGCGGGCGGTGAACGACCACGGCCCCGGCCCCTGGGTCACGGGCAGCGGCACGCCCATGCCCTCACCGGTCACCGTGTCCTTGTCGGCCTCGCCCAACCCCCTGGTGGAGGGCGGCAGCGTGACCCTGACGGCCACGCTGAAGATCGGCGAGTTGCCCACCTTCCTCCAGCACGACGTGTTCATCCCGTTGCGGGTGACCCGGCGGACCTCGGAGGCTGGGGACCACGGCGCGGTGCACGGGATCACCATCAAGAAGCTCCAGCGGTCGGCCTCGGTGGTCATTCCCACCTACCGGGACGGGGACGGCGACGACGAGTTCTTCACCGTGACGGTCGGTCCTCGCCCCACGCCGCCAGTGCGTGTGGACGACCGGGTCGAGTTGGTGCAGGTGCGCATCGCCGAGCGGGAGCCGCCCCGGGTGAGCCTGGAGGCGTCGCCCAACCCGGTGCACGAGGGCAACACGGTGACGGTGACGGCCCGGCTGTCCCAGGCCATGTCCACGGACCTGACCCTGTCGGTGACGGTGACCCGGATCGACTCGGAGGGCGGGGACCACGACGGGCTGAGCAGCATCACCGTACCCCGGGGGCGGACCACGGGGACGGGGACGATTGCCACCCACGAGGACGAGGACACCGACGACGAGCGGTTCACGGTGGCGCTGGGGAGCGTGCCGCTGCCGGCGGCGGCGGTCAGCCCCACGTCGGTGGAGGTGACCATCGCCGACCTGACGGAGCCCGAGCCCGTCGTACCGTCGGATACCCATGGTCTCCTGTCGGTGTCGCCCAGCCCGGCCCAGGAGGGCAAGACGGTAACGCTGACGGCGACCCTGGAGGAGCCGGCGCCGTCGGGAGGCATCGCGGTGCAGTTCTACACCGCTGATGGTGACACCAACTCGGCCAGCGCCGACGACTACACGCTGTCGCCCTCCGCCGGGCAGGGCGGGTCCGTCTTCCAGGACTGGACCCCCGAAATCAGGATCCCGGCGGGACAGCGGACGGCGACGGCGACGCTGAGCATCGCGGCGGACGGTATCGCCGAGGGCGACGAGACCCTCACGGTGCAGCTCTTCGTTAGCTTCCGCGACAGGGACGTGGGGTACATTGTGCCGGTGACCATCCAGGACGCGGCAGTTTCCTCCAGCACGCAGCAGAACGACCCCTGCGACAACTGCGGGACCGGGGGCGACACGGGCGCGGTGTCCCAGGCGCAGGCGCAGTACGCCGGGCTCATCGCCCGGATGAAGGAATGGCGCAACGACCCGGAGTGGGTCAGCGAAAAGGCCCACACCGACCGCTGGGACCGGGCCCTGCTGGCCTTCGGCGAGACGGTGGAGGACGCAACCCTCACGCCCATGACGGCGGCGGAGGCCCAGGGGTTCGCCGATAAAGGCTGGGAGCGCTGGGTGGAGGTTGCGGCGGCCCTGCGGGTACTTCAGAACCGGGCCCCCACGGTGTCCAGCGCCATCGCCGACGTGACCATCGTCAGCGACAGCGGGAGCCACGCGGTGTCCCTGGCCGGGGTGTTCGACGACCCCGACGGCGACAGCCTGACCGTAAGCGCCGCATCCTCGGACGAGGCCACCGCCACGGCTTCGGTGTCGTCCGACAACTCCAGCCTGACGGTAACGGCCAGGCTCAAGGGCGCGGCCACCATCACGGTCACCGCCGCCGACAGCTACGGCGGCAGTGCCTCGGAGACCTTCACCGTGACGGTCAAGGCCGCGCCGCTGGTAGCATCGGCCATCGCCGACCTGAGCGGCCTTGAAACGGGAGCGACTCAGGACGTGTCCCTGTCCGGCGTCTTCAGCGACGCCGACGGCGACGCGCTGACCACCAGCGCCGCCTCTTCCGACGAGACCAAGGCCACCGTAACCGTGGCCTCCGGCGGCGCCAGTCTGACGCTGACCGGCGTGGCCGAGGGCACGGCCACCGTCACGGTGACGGCCCAGGACTCCGATGGTAACCGGGTCAGCGACTCCTTCCAGGTGGAGGTGTCGGCGGGCGGCCAGTACGCCGATCTCATCGCCCGGATGTACCAGTGGCGCAACGACCCCCAGTGGGTGGGCGAAAAGCCTCACACCGACCGCTGGGACCGGGCGCTGCTGGCCCTGGGCGAGACGGTGGCCGACACCACCCTGACGGCGATGACGGCGGCCGAGGCCCAGGGGTTCGCCGATAGGGGCTGGGAACGCTGGGTGGAGGTGGCGACGGCCCTGCGGGAGATCGAGTCCGGCGGGCAGCCGGAGCCGACCAACCAGGCCCCCACGGTGTCCGCGGCCATCAGCGACGCGACCATCGTCAACGAGAGCAGGAGCCATCAGGTCTCCCTTAGCGGGGTGTTCAGCGACGCAGACAATGACGCGCTGACCGTCACCGCCGCATCCTCGGAAGAGGCCAAAGCCACGGTGTCCGTGGCGACGGACTACTCCAGCCTGACGGTGAGCGCCCAGGGCCGGGGCACGGCCACCATCACGGTGACGGCCAACGACGGCAAGGGCGGCGCGGTCTCCGAGACCTTCACCGTGACGGTGAAGGCCGCGCCCGACGTGGCCTCGGACATCGCCGACGTGTCCGGCCTGGAAGCCGGGTCAACCCGGGACGTGTCCCTGTCCGGCGTGTTCAGCGACGCCGACGGCGACGCCCTGACCGTAAGCGCGTCGTCGGACGACGAGGCCATTGCCACGGTGGCGGTGGCGGCGGACCACTCCGCCCTCACCGTCGCCGGGGTGGCCGAAGGGACGGCGACCATCACCGTCATCGCCCAGGACAGCGACGGCAACCTGGTGATGGACGACTTCGACGTGTCGGTGGTTGCCCAACAGCAACAGGTAACGCCCAACCAGGCCCCCACGGTGTCCGCGGCCATCAGCGACGTAACCATCGTCAAGGAGAGCGGGACCATGCAGGTCTCCCTGTCCGGGGTGTTCAGCGACGCCGACAACGACGCGCTGAGCATAACCGCAGCATCGTCGGACGAGGCCAAAGCCACCGTATCCGTGGCGGCGGACGGGTCCAGCCTGACGGTGAACGCCCAGGCCCTGGGGACGACCACCATCATGGTGACGGCCAACGACGGGAACGGCGGCACGGTTGAGGACAGATTCACGGTAACCATCAAGGCCGCGCCGGCGGTGGCCTCGGCCATCGGCGACATATCTGGAATGGAGGTCGAGGACACCCGGGACATGTCCCTGTCCGGGGTGTTCAGCGACGCCGACGGCGACGCCCTCACCTTCACCGCCGGGACTTCGGACAGCGCCGTAGCTGATGCCATCCTGTTCCAGGGCACGTTGACGGTGATTGCGGTGGCCGACGGGACGGCGACCGTCACCGTGACGGCCCAGGACGCGGACGGCAACACGGTCAGCGACAGTTTCGACGTGACGGTGGTAGGGCCGCCCTCGCCGGTGACCAACCTGAGCTGCATCGCCAGCACCGGCCAGGTGCTGTTCCAGTGGGACGTGCCGGAGTGGTCGGGCGCCGAGTTGTACGCCTACGACTACGACCTGGCCCTGCCTGACGGGAAGAGGGGGCAGACCAGGCTCAGTGGCTACCCGTTGGTGCGCGAAAGGGGCGACTACCAGGTGGGCAAGGAGGCCAGCATCAGCATCAAGGCGGTGTACGAGCTGGCCGACGGCAGCGAGGTGTACAGCGAAGCGGTGGCTCTGACCTGCACCGTGGCGGAGTAGCCTGCCCCGGCCCGCCCCGTCGCCCGGGCCGGAGCGGGCTGGCGGGAGCGGGAGGTTGGGCAGTCCCGGGCATACAACCAGCGGGGGACAGGCATCCAGGCCGCTGGAGCCTGCTCCCCCGTGTTCCGGTAGAGGAAGCCAGCGATGCCGAGACAGCGCATCCACCACGGCCGGATCACCTGCCAGTTCCCCGGGGACTTCCCGCAGCGGCTGGTGCGGTTCAAGGAGGAGTCGGGGCTGCTCTGGGCCGAGATCGCCCACCGCCTCGATACCAACCCCGAGATTGTCCGGCGCTGGCGGGACAAAGGGGTGCGTCCCGGCGCCCGGCACTTGATGGCGCTGCTGGAGCTGGCCGAAGACCTGGGCCTGGCCCACCTGTTTACGGGCTGGACGGTCAGGCGCGGGACGCAGGTTGAGACGCCAGCCCGCCGGAGCGGCTGAGACCGGCCGCGGCGTACCATTTATAGGGCAGGCAGGGGAGCCCGTTGGCGCAGCGGCCATGGGTTCCCCTCCTCCATGACAGGGCATCATCCCGCTAAGCGCCAGCGGAATCAGGATTGTTGAGCATCCCGCCGTAGTCCCGCTCGTCAACGATGTGGTTCACCGACACCTGGCCCCGGCTTTCGTAGCCGGTGGTATAGGCGCACTCCACCGCGGCGGCCCAGGGAACCGTCGCCGATGCGGACGGTGCAACTGCGGACCGGCTTTTTCTTTCTTCCAGTTATTTGCACCTGTGTCCTGTAAACTAGGGTAGAAATAGAGTGTGAAGTGGAGCCAGAAGGACGGAGACTGATCTGGGTGCAACGAGGTAGCGCACGTGGAAGGGATAGGAAAGGGCATTGAGGCTTTCAGCAAGGTAACCACTCTTGTGGACAAGATCCTGGGTCCGGGGATAACCCGGCGCCAGGCCAACGCAGATGCGGAGGCCGCGATACAAGAGGCGTTGGCACGCCGGGTTTCGGGGTACATAGACGAATTTCCCAGTCACCCCGAAGTAATAGACATGCTTGCCACATGCGGCGGTCAAGCCGGAGTAACCAACTTGTCGCGCATTCTCCAGTTGGCCCAATCACAACTGACCGATGACGCCAAGCCCGAACTAATAGGTGATGATTGGTTCGCGAACTTCAGAGAAAAAGCGAAGACATGCTCGGACGAAGAGTTCGCGAAGCTGTGGGCATCGTTGCTTGCTGGAGAAGTCAACAGGCCCGGTTCGTACTCCCAGAAAACAGTAAACATACTGGCGGACATGGATGTGCGGACCGCCCATATATTTGCTGGCCTGTGCAAGTATGCCTTAACGACCGAAACGGGTATCGAATTGGTGGTACCCAAGGGGAATATAGGCAGGAAGGTCGGCGACCACGGCTTGTCTATGTTGAAGGGCTTGGGGCTCGTCGACTTCGTGGAGGGGCACGACCTCCAGTTGTATACCAGCAAAAACCTTCTGGGATACGACGGCGGCCTCCTGGAAGTCAGAAATGACAGCAGCTCAACAAGAGTGAGGGTCAATACTGGAAGTGTTCATCTCACCCCGTTCGGCATACAGCTGGCAGAGTTGTGTCTTCCTATCGGCGACCAAGAGGACTCCGTGTCTGATATCGTAGCTTTCTGGGAGTCTGCGGATAAAGGGATCAAAGTTGTGAGGCTTCCCCCAATTGCGCCGACGTCAGGTGGGCACTTTGTATATTCCGACGGAAGCGCAGGGCTCATAAGACAATATAATGCGGAGCAGTTAGCGGCTGAAAGAGGAAGGGACTCCCCGCTTGGGCGCGCTGTGGACGAACTGTTGCGCGCAGTTGGTGCTGACGAGGTGTTTGAGTAGTGGCTCGGCTCCAAGCCATCGAGACTTGGGACGAACATAAACCAGGCGGAAGTGTGGCGGAAAGTCTCGCGACACTCAAAGATCTGTGAATGGTTACGACGACATCCGAACGGCTGCCCCTCCTTGATCTGGGCTGAAAACCATCCAGCAACGCCGGTAGGCTGCTAAGGAGATGCACTAGCGTGGAATCACGTTGGACGAAACAGGACGACCATTCAGGAGAACCGGTAGGGGACTGGTTCAGCTACGCGGCCCTTTCCGGCGACTCAGGCGGCGGGGAACCGCTGGACGATGCCTATACGCGCTTCACGAACCAGGAACGCTTCCTCCCGCTGCTCGACTGGGCCCTGGAGACCGTGGCCCGGCTGCAAAGGGAGTACGGGGTCGTCCAGGAGGAAGGCGAAGGAATGGACGCACTGCTGGAACGAGTCCCGCCGGCCAGGCCGACGGTCAGGCTGACGCCGCTCCGGGACGACGGCGCTCCCATCACCATCGCATTCACCACCTCCCCCGGCCTAGAGGTCCGGGCGGGCCGCTGGTTCACCGACGGCTTTCCCTCCTGCCACTGTGACGCGTGCGACGAGCAGCCGGAGAACGAGTTCGAGAGGTTCGAGGAACTGCTGGATGACGTAGTGGCGGGCCGGTTCCGGGAGGCCATGCGCCGTCAACCGGGAGGGGATGGATGGAGCAGCCATGAGTTCTGGTCCGGGGAGAGCCGCAGATCCGGAGGGTCCCTGGTGTCCCGCAGCGAGGCGTCCCGCACCCTGGGCGGCGAGACGGAGATTGCCGTGGAGTGGCAGCCCTGGCGGATAAGAGCGGACGGTGCTTCCACCCCTTAGCCGTGTCCTGCCAGTGCCGCACCAGGGCCGCCAGCTTGGGGAAGGGGTGGATGCCGCGTCCTTCGGCTTACGCGAAACCACCCCCGTTTCGACACCGCTTGGCGCTCCGGCTACGGGTTGCATTGTTCCGGCTTGTTGAGCCTCACGCCGTAGCCCCGCTCGTCAACGATGTGGTTGACGGAGACCCGCCCCCGGCTGTCGTAACCAGCGGTGTAGGCGTACACGACCTCGGCGGCCCAGGGGACCCGGCCGCCGGTCCGAATCGTGCCGCTGCCTGGGCCGCCGGCGCCCTTGACCGCCACGCCTTTGCGGTCGTCCTTCTTCCAGCCCATCACATTCACCTCGTCGGTAACCACCAGCTCTGCCTGGGTGGGCTGGAACAGGACTCCGTGCAGCCTCTCCAGGAACCGGCCCGACGGGGTGCCCCGGCCTTCATGATCTCCGGCAGATGCGCCATGCTGACGTCGGCCACAGTCGTCTTCACCCGTGTTACGGAGCCTGTCTCAGAAGTATTTTGTTATACGAATATCGTACGTATAAACGCTCATAGATGCGGATATTAACTACCTTGAGAACCAGTGAAGCTCCTGAGTCCATCCGCAGTCCGGATATCGTTGTGAAGTTGGACTTCTGAGACAAGCTCTACGGCCCGGGTGTCACCCGAATCCCCCAGGCCGTCAACCAAACCGAAGGACACCTGGCAAGGACGACAACGGGAAGGGCCAACTCCGGGGCCGCCCCGGCAGGCGGGATGCCGCAGACGATTGGAGACCCGGAAGAGCCGTAAGGCCCAGGGATCGAAAGACCCCGGAATGACATCCGGTTGAACGAACACCACCCATTGGGCAGCGGGTCCGGCCGACCTCGCCAAGCCCCGGGTTCCGGCGGCTGGTGTCCCTCCACCCGGAAGACTCCTTCAGAAAAGGACCGAATGACTTCCGGCGAGACCAGACCCGGCCCGCCAACAACGTCTCTACCCTGCGCCCTAGCTCGCCGAACCCCTGGATGACCCCCGGGTCCGAAATGACAAAGCATGGGCCGGCCGGCTTCGCTCACACTCTCCGGCAACAGAAACCGGAGGTGTGAAACCATGTTAATCCCCCAGGAATACCCCATCCATTCCGTGGCCTTCCTGTCGCCGGACAAGACTACCGAGGAGCAGGCCCAGTTGGTGGAGGACATCGGGCTCCACGGCCAGCTGGTGTCGATCCTCCGCTGGCGGGGACAGGTCATCGACGGCAGGCACAGACTGGCTGCCTGCCTGGAGATCGGGGTGGAGCCCAGGTTCGAGGACGTGGATGATGGCGCCCACCCGGGCGAGCTCTTCCTGTCCCTGGTCGGCCGCCAGAGGAAGATGACCGTCAGCCAGCTGGCGGCCCTGGCGGTGGAGATCGCCCGGTGGTCCACCCGCGGCCGCCCCCGGGCTGGGGAAGAAGATGACCCGGACCTTCGCGTCATCACCCAGGAGGAGGCCGCCAGGATGCTGGGCATCAGCCGCAGCCAGGTCACCCAGGCCCGCCGGGTGTTCTCCGAGGAGAGCCCGGCCGTCGATGAGCTGCGCCGGGCGGTGATCAACGGTCTGGTCACCATCAACGCCGCCGCAGCAGCGGCGAAAAACCCGCCGGAGGTGCAACGGGCGGCGCTGGAGATGGTGACCGGCGGGAAGGCCAGGAGCCTGTCGGCCGCACTCCGCCAGGTCAACAACGAAATCGCCCTCAGGGAGGACGCCGAGGCCCTGATGGTCAACCGGGCCCAGCCCCTCGGAGACGCCGTCACCCTGCATGCCGCTTCCGCCGGCGACATGAAGAACCTGGTGGAGCCGGCCAGCATCGACCTGGTCATCACCCACCCGCCGCACACGGAGGAGTTCCTGCCCGGTTTCCCGGACCTGGCGGACTTCGCGGTCCACGCCCTCCGGGACTCGGGGATGCTGGTGGCGGTCGTCAGCCCCATGTTCCTGCCGGACATCCTGCGGCTCCTGGAGCATGACGAGCTGCGGTGGTTCGGCGCCCTGTCCCTGGTCTTCCACGGGAGGCCGATCAACTCCGGGCGGCCCCATTTCATGCGCCTCCAACAGTTGACGGCCCTGATCTACGGCAAAGCCCAGGCGAAGCTGGACGGCATGGACAACTTGCTGATGGCGCCGCCGGAAGAGCTGTCCCAGGGAAGGACGGAGCACGAAGCCGTCATGGCCCTGCTGCTGGAGCGGTTCGCCAGGCCGGGCCAGGCGGTCTGCGATCCCGTCATGCGGGACCGGGCGGGTACCGCGCTGGCCGCCCGCGGGCTGGGATGCCCCTTCATTGGGGCCGAGAGGATTTCGTCCTGCCTGGCCCGCATCTGGAAGCGGCTGGAGGAAGCGGAGGGGAATGAAGCGGACCACGACGGGTCCGGTCCGGAGGTCCAGGAGGAAGCCGGGGAGCGGCAGCTGAGCCCACCCGGGGTCGGCCCCGGCGACGGCGGCGCTCCCCCATTGCCAAACCCTGACCAACCGGACGAAGGCGCCATTCCAGGAGACGAGGTGTGACCGATTCCGGAGATGCGAAGGAGCCCTCCCGGGACGGAAGGCGGCACCGGGTCGGTGCTCCGCCGGAGTTGACCGGAGCGGCGGACGGGCGAGAAGGGTTGACCCAGGGTGGACAGGATCCCCGCTTACGGCCCCGTCAATTTGGTATTGCCCAGGGGGAGCACAGGGCCACATTGGCCGCTGAGTGGGAGAAGCGCGTGGCAGCCATGCCGTAAATCCCCGGTCCCGTGAGGCCCGTCCCTCTCCCGGGCCAGGACGGAAAAATGCGCAAAGTTGCGCATTTTCGAGGGTGGCCCGCGCAAGCGGGGACACGCACCGGGGGAACGCCGGCGTCCCCACCGGTCCACGGCGGTTACGGACCGGAGGCCCCCGCCCCACCAAACCGGGGACGGCACGGCCCCAGTTTGGCTGGAGTTGACACCCTTCCCGGAACGGCGGTAAGATCGGTTGACCCGGCGGTGCGCCAACACCCCGGGTCGTGGCGCCACCTGAGGACGCAGGTAACGCGGGTGTCAGTATACACACGCCGACCCGCTCCTGACAGGGGCGGGTCGTTCCGGTCTAACGGAAGACCCGCTCCCGACGGGGCGGGGGCGCTCCCGTCAAAGGCGGGGGCGGGTTCCCTCCAGGCAGGCGCTCCGGCGACCCCAATCTTCACCTGGAGGTAGAACCCCATGGAGAGAGTACCACTGGACCTCAACAGGCTGCTTCGGGATGAGCTGCCCGGGCCCCACCCCGACGGCGGCGTCAGCGGGGCCGTGGAGATAGTCCTCCGCGACCACAAGGCCAAGCTGCTCGAGCTGTTTGCCGAAGCCCGGGCGAGCAACCTCGTCTGCGTCGGAGCCCTCTACCGGCTCACCGACTCGGAACTCCTGGAGGCCATGACCACCGTGGCGACCAGCGTCGTGGTGCAGAAGGAGAGGAATTGGTGGACTGGCAATGACTCGGGGCCGAGGCCGGGCTGGAAGGACCTGCTCCGTTCGGATTACGACGCGGTGGCGGCGTCGGGGGAGCACAACGGCAATTTTCAGAGGCAGAATTGTGTCGAACCGTTGGGCAGCCGGGGCCTGTTGGGAGGGCAGGATATTGCCGGAATCAGGTGCTTTGGACAGATCAACCACGGCGGCCCGGGCAGGGATCAAGCCCCACTCCTCCACGATAAATTCCTGGTATTCTCGGAGTTGAATTTTCTACCCGAGCCGGGCCCCCCGGACGCCCTGTACGTCAATGGGGAACACGAATGGAAACCGCGTGTGGTATGGACCGGGTCCTACAATCCGACCCGATTGGCAAATAGATCCCTGGAGTCGACGTTGATCATCCGGGATGAGCGGATCGCCGGCCTGTTCCTCCACAAATGGGCCTGCATCATGGCCCTGAGCGAGCCCCTCGACTGGACCTCCGACTCGGTCCAGCCGGAGTGGGATGACCGGACCTAGCTCAGGGGTCTCTCCCCCAGCGATCCTGGGGGAGGGACCGGCATGGCGCGGCGGAAGAGGAACGGACCTTGCTTCCGGAACAAGTATTGAGCAACCCGACGATTCCGCCGCACCGGACCACACCTACAGCCGGGAGATCCGTTCAACGGGGACGGGGATGGCTCCGCCCCCGGGGCCGGACGGGGGGAATCCGATGCAACCGGGAACGGAAGGACGGGAAAACCAGGACCACCGCTGGCGGAACAAGCTGGGCGATGCCTGGGGGTTGGCCGCCCTCACCGCCGCCTTCGGCCCGGTCATGGCCTGCGGTTGCGCCATGGCCGCCCTGGGCGCTTTCCGGGCGGGGCTGCCACTCCATGCCTGGGCGCTCATCATCAATGCCGGGGTCTTCGCCCTGATGTTTCCGGGCGCCGTGCTGCTCCTGGAATTGAACCGGTTATGGGGGTTTGCCGGAATCGGTCTGGCGTTCGGAGTGGCGGGCGGCAGCGTAATCAGTGTATGGGCCTTCCAGTACTTCATGGCCGGAGACCCAGCCATGAGGACCATGACCGCCGTCATGGCGGGGGCCGTTACCCTGGGGATGCCCGCCATGACGGCCCTGTTCTGGAAAGCGACGCGCTGAACCCAGGGGGCGCCGTTGACCCTTAGGGAGGACCCCGGCCGCAGCATGGCTGCCCTGGAACGTCGACCGTCAATCCGGTCCGCGGGTGACTTGAGCCGCCCGCAGCAGCCGGGATGAGGGCCCCGTCCGTCGACGTTCGGTTTCGCTCCAGAGATGGCCCTGAAGGTGCGGGTAGGAGAACGCCGACAGCATGGGGGACCACGACGATCCCCCTCTCGAGGACAACATCGGCGCCACCAAGCCCGACATCGCGTGCTTCGATCCGGCAAATGCCGGACGAGAGCCGGTAGTGGTTCCATGCCACGTCCAGCGTTCCGGGGCGGGACGCCTCTGCCCGGATCCCTGGCTTTCAGGTATGGAGAGCGGAACCTGCGCCGACCCCGCCGCCGCCCAGCTTGGCCGAGGACCGAGCGCCTCCATCGCTGCCCTGGATTCATCCCAGGACGGGCTCCTCGCCGGGACCCAGGAAAAGAGAACATCCCAGATACCCCGGCAGCCGCCAGCATCCGGCGGCCCCGGCGACGCCGTGTTTCCTGGCACGATCGATGGTGGTGGTCAGCATCCGCAGCCCCATCCCGCCGCCCACACGGTGGAACACCTTTTCCGCGTCGTCGTCGGCGGTGATGACGAGCACGGACCAACTGTTGACCCGGAAGGGGGAGTTGAAACCCGTTAGCTTCTTGGTGACGGGATCGGTATCTTGGGCGCTCCGCTCGTACTCCCCGTAGTACCACCCGGGCAGGAGGGGCGTGGTCGACAGCAGCACCATCCAGTCGGGGACGATCCCCCCGGAGAATCCCATGGGGAGGTTTTCCCGCCAGCCGGCGGCCACCGGGCAGCCCGCCGCCAGGAACTGGCCGGCGACATCCATCACGCCATACTGGTGGGGCTCGCTCACCAGGCCGGATGTCCAGTCGTCCATCCGGAGGGTGCTCCACGCTGCATCGGCATTGGTGCGGTCCATGACGGCCAGGACCTCGAGGGCTTTCCTGGTGACCTGATATCGCATCGCCTTGTCGTCCCGCCAGCGCCGCACCATCCCCCAGTCCAGCATCCGCAGCAGGGTCCGCTGGGCGCGGCGGCCCGTGGGACCCTCGCCCAACACCACCTGGGCGAAGGCGGTGGACATTCCCGACCACTCGGTGATGCCCAGCAGCAGCCGGGCGGTGTCCGCCGGAGGGCCCGGGTCCTCCAGGAATCCGGCCACCCGCCCCACGATGGCGGCGGCCCGGGCCAATCCCTCCGCCTTCAGGCCGGCCTGGGCCCGGCGCAGCCAGGGGATGCAGTCGCCGGGGCCCTCCAGCCCCCGCAGTTCCCGCCGGGCCCGGTTCACCCACCGGTCGGCGGCGTGCCGGTCCCCCATGGCCTCGCGGAGGGCCGGCCGCACCCGCCGCAGGAGCTCCCGGGGGTCGGAGTTTCCCTCCTCGGAGAACCAGGACTCCCGAAGCCGTTTCCGCCAGGCGTCCCAGCTTTCCGTCCTCCGGTAGACGGGCTGCCGCACCCAGCCCCAGCTGTGAGTCGGGCGCACGGCCCCATGCCGGGACCCGTCCTGGACGCACATGATGGCCACCCATTCCTCCATCCCCAGCCGGCCGACCACCCGGCGGACCAGCTCGCCTTCCCACAGGTCGATCACCACGAAGCACAGCAGCCCCGGGCGGGGCTGGGGATGGCCGGAGGCCAGCTCCTCCAGGTCCCGTCCCAGGGCCTTCAACCGGCTGGCGATGCCCTTCTCGGACCGGAGCAATCCCATCCAGAAGAGGACCGCCCAGCCCTCCTCGTACTGGACCGCAGCGTCGAAGCTCCGGCTGTCCACCCACTGGAAGGACTGGAACCGGCCCATGCCGGTGATCCGGCCCGCGGCCGGGTAGAGCCATTCGACGGCGGACAGCCTCTCCAGTTGGCGCATCAGGCAGCCGGGCTGGTTCCAGGAGGCGCCCTGGATTTCCAGCTGGACCTGCGCCTGTTCGGTCAGCCAGTACCGCTCCGCCCGGGGGCCCAGGAAAGATAGGCGGGCCGAGTCCACCATCCCCTGCTCCCGCAGCCGGTCGAGCCGGTCCCTGACCCTCCTCTCGGCCGTCTCATGCAGCCCCCACGTGACATCGGCCGCATTGGCCAGGGGCATATCCGCCAGCACCAGCAGGACCCTGAGGTCCCCGTCGTCCAGGCCGTACAGCATCATTTCTCCTCCCATCATTGGTATGGATATCCGGCGAGGGGCCGATGCCCGCCGCCGGGGCGGTGCACAGCAGCGAGGCTGAACCGTGCCTGTACGCTTAGAGAACCCCCTCCATGCCACGGGCCGCCGGGACCGCCGGCGGGATTGGTGCATATGTACCGCTCGGGCAACCCCTGAACTGGGTTCGCAATCGCATATATGTTCTGAACAGGGGCAGTGCACAACTGGCTCATGGATGACACCGGCGAGGAGTTCAAAAGCGCACAGGCGTTCCAAATTGTCTTACTTTCGTACCTCCCGGGACGGCACTCCGGGTCCATCCCCATCGTGCTAGGCCGGGGCCGAGGAGGGGTCGGGGCCCGAGAAGGGTTCATACGAGGGCGGCGGCTCATAGGGCGCACGGCGGATATCCAGCAGGTCCCGAACGGGCTCGAGAAACCGGGTCAAGGAGTACCGCTGGCCGGCCATTCCCGTGTCCGCCAGGTAGTACATGCCCAGGACCTGAGTCCCCCGGGCGAGGGCGTCCCGGAACAGGCGAAGTTCGTCGTCCAGGACGCGGCCGTAGGGGCCGGCTTTCCCGGGGCTGGCCTGGTCGCTCACGTCCGGCAGGAGAACGATGTTCCAGGACCCGCCCCGGGCGTCCTCGTAGCTGCCGAAGGTGACCCCGGTCCCGGTCTCGTGGGAACGGGCCGGGTGCAGAACCCCGGACCACAGGTCGAGGACCCGCCTCAGGTGGGCCGGTTGTCTCTCCCCGGGCAGCCGTGGAGTCCTGGAGCACAGATCGGCGAAATCGAACTCCTGGGGTTGCTCGGGCGGGGGCACGCCCCCGGGTTGAGAGCGCCTCACGGCTGCCAGCGCAGCCCCAAACAGGACGTTGAGGTCCTCTTCCGGGTCAACGAGAATCCGGGCCAGGACCTTCAGGGAGAGGGCCAACTCCCCCAGCAGGCTGTGCTCCTCGGGGTCGAGTTCCCCGGCGTCGAGCAGGTCCGCCGCCGTGATGACCAAGTTCTGCCCCGATTCCCTGCCGGCCTTGTACAACTTCATGGTGGTGGGGCCGGAGAGGACCCGGTCCCTGTTGGGATGGGACGCGGCCGCGGCGGTGCAGAGAGACGGCAGGTCGTTCGGGTTCAGGAGGAGAGTCATCAGCGCGACGGCGCAGCGGGCGTCGGTGGGGAGGCCGGCCGGTTTCCGGCCCAGCTCCCGGTAGGGGATTCCCCGGTAGGTGAGGTGGGTCCGCATCCGGCCCAGGGCCCGTCCATCCCGGTCCAGGACCGCAATCCGCTCCCAGGACACTCCCCCATATGCCATCCGCGATATCTCCCGGGCGCACCGGAGGGCGATGTCGTCGTGATGGCCCTCCACCTCCACCAGCCAGGGACGCCTGCCCTCGGATCCTTCACAGGTCTCCTCGACGGCAGCAGGACCGTCGGAAGGGCTGCGGCGGAGCCGGTTGAAGACCTGGAAGATGGGGTCAGCATGCCCGTGGTCCACCATCAGCCGGTGGACCTGGACCTTGGAGGAGGGGAGGAGCAGCAGGTCCATGTGGCCCCAGCCGGTTCCCGGGTCGTGACGACTCCTGGGACGGACGGTGATCATCAGGGACCGGCGCTTCCCGCGCAGCCGGTCCAGTGCCGCCGTCTGCCGCGCCGTCAGCCCCTCTCCGTCCTCCACCAGGAGGTGAAGGGCGCGCCCGGAGGACCACCTCTCCCGCAGGGCCTGGTCCTGGTCAATGGCGGAGTAGGCCAGGGCCGGAATCTGATAGTCCTCGACGGCGTTCTGCCGCCGCAGCTCCGCCTGGTAGACCTCGTCCACCTCCCGCCAGAACCCCTTCTCCGGCGGAACCGGTTGGGAGTCGGGCCAGCCGGCCATGTTCCGGCGGCGCCACCGGCGGACCTGGCGGAGTTCGCCGATGCGCAGCTCCTCCCGGCCCGTGGCCCGCCAGGCCAGTTGCACCATTCCCAGCGTTGTCCCTTCGTCCCAGAGGCTGTAGTTCGGGGACAGGTCCAGGGCCCGGGCGCCGCCGCCCCTGAGGATGACATTGAATAAATCGTAGACGCTGCCGATGAATATCCCGTTGATATGTTCCGCGACGGCGGGATGGGCGGCCATGCGGCGGCGGAGGTTTGCGGCGTTTCCGTCCGTCGCGGCCAGGACGGTGATGTGGGCGGGGGAGACGCCCCGCTGCAGCAGCGCCGCAACCCGGGCAGTCACCGTTTGAGTCCTGCCCGTGCCGTGCTCCCCGACTACCAGGACGGCGGCGTCTTCCCCTTCCTCAGCGGCGGCCCGCTGGAATTCATCCAGGGGATATTCTTCGGGCTTGCCGGTTGTTGTCATGACCGTCGCCTCCTTGGTGTTTTCTTTCTTGTCAATCGGCCAGAACGCCGGTGAGGTCCGCCCGTCATCGGCGATCCCTCTCCGGGACTACCGTCCGGAGGGGTTCGGCCCAGGATTTCCAGCCTGACGGCGGATTCCGAAGGCCCCTTGAACCTTCCCGGGGAAATCCCGACCCATCGCCATTGGGTCGGACCGGCGGAATGCTGAAACTCCCCGTCACTGCCAGTTCTCCCCGGTGGCCAGTGGGCGGGTATCGAGCCACTTCTTGATGTCCAGCCAGCGCCAAGCTACCGCCCTCGGCCCGATCCTGATGGGAGGCGGGAAGAGACCGGCTTTCACCAGCCGGATGATGGTATTCCGGGACAAGCCGGTAATGGCTTCGACCTCCGGCAATCTCAGGAGCCGATATTGGTAAATGTCGTCCTGGTGCATCTCAACCTGCCTGTCGGGTAGCTCTCAGGCTGAACGCGGCGCTACCCGTTATCCCTCTGTTGTTGTCCGGCCCCGGCCGGTCCCCTCCAGCGTAGACCGGAAGGGCAGGGCCATTGTTTGGAAACGCTGCCGGCGTCATTCCCTCCGGTTGTCCAGCCCCGGCCGGTCCCCTCCAGCGTAGACCGGAAGGGCAGGGCCATTGTTTGGAAACGCTGCCGGCGTCATTCCCTCCGGTTGTCCGGCCCCGGCCGGTCCCCTCCAGCGTAGACCGGAGAGGCCGGGCCATTGTTTGGAAACGCTGCCGGCGTCATTCCCTCCGGTTGTCCGGCCCCGGCCGGTCCCCTCCAGCCTAGACCGGAAGGGCAGGGCCATTGTTTGGAAACGCTATTGGCGTCATTCCCCCCGGTTGTCCGGCTCCGGCCGGTCCCCTCCAGCGTAGACCGGAAGGGCAGGGCCATTGTTTGGAAAATGCAGACGACGCTTTCGGGTTGGGCCAAGTAGAATCGTTGGGACACGGCTACTCGGGTCTCGGCGCCGCAGTGGCACAAGAACGAAAGGGAAGAGAATCTCTATGACTGGTGGTGAGGCTGGAAACCGCTCAGTACTGATCACCGGCGTCGCCGGATTCGCCGGCTCTCACCTGGCACGGACCCTTCTCGGACAGGGTTACTCCGTCACCGGTCTGGACGTCGTCGCTCCCAACCACGCCGCAACGCTGCGGCGAGAACTCAGCAACCCTGTCTTCACCTACCTGTGGAAAAGCGTCCAGGACATCCAACCCGGGGACATCATTGGTCATTCGGTGGTGGCCCACATGGCCGCCCAGCCGGACAACCCCCTGGCCTTCGAATCGCCCCGTTACACCGCCATGCAGAACATCTCCGGCACCCTGGAAGTCCTGGAGGCGGCGCGCCGGTCGGGAGGAGTTTCCAGGGTGATCTTCGTGACCCGACCCCCGAAAACTGGTCCAGCATGATGCAACCAACGATGAGATGAGGGCCGCGTTGGTTCAGCACCGAACCAGCTGGACCCGGTGCTGTTGCCGCATACCATTCGGAAAGCCCAGTCGGCCCTGGTGGCCGCGACCTCACCGGAAATGAGGGAAACCCCGCCAGGGGAAAGCCTTAGCAAATTCCTGGCCAGGATGCCCTGGTTATGGCGCCGGGGCGAGGTCCGGCCTGCTCACGCGCTTCGGGTCCGAGGTCCCCGGCACCGGCGAACCCCCCAGACCCCTCCGCAGGGATATGGGGCAACGTGCCGGTCTGGTTGCAGGCCGAACCGGATGCACCGGCAAGGCGTTGACGGCCAGGCTGCGAGCGGAAAACCCGGACCGCTTCCGCGGGGCGCAACTGCGAACCATGCACCGTCGGGTGAAGGAGTGGCGCGGCACCATGGTCAGAGAACTGGTTTACGCCGGGGCTGCTACGGGATCAACGGAACCTGATGGACTGCCGGAACCGGCTCTGATCGGAGTGGATCGCAGGTGCTGAAGTTGCGGTACAATGTTCCGGTGACGTAACAAGGCGGCAGATCTAATTGTCGTTGATCCCCAGGGCCAAGAACCCATCCCCGCCGCCATAATCCGGATGGCCGACCTCCGGTCCACCCAGACGGCCGCAGCCACAACGAACCGCGCTCCCAGGGCACCGGCCACGTGGAGTAGCCCATGCTGTGCCGAGGTAAAGCCAGTCGATCGGAAGGAGCCGCAGCCCAGCAGGAGGCCGAGCTTGAGGTCCTCCGGGTTGAGGTCCTCCGGGTTGAGGGTGGAGAAGGACACGTCGCGATTATGACCCTCCCGACCCAGCGAAACGTTCCCGACGCTATTGACGGCCGATATGTTCAGCATCAAGGGCTTGGTGCTGGAATCCAACGATGACGTTTGACACCCCCCGGAAAGCGGGAGTAATTTGAAGCCGTTAACGAAGACGCGCTGGAGAGGCGGGGTTGGGACTGATGGGAGAAATCCGGCCCAAGGAGGACGCGATGGCCAGGATACCAATCGCCACCAGGGAAAGTGTTTCGGAGACCCAGCAGGACGCGTTCGACGCAATGGTTGAGCGAAGTGGAGACGTCCCCCGCAATGGCCCGGGTTCAGTGATGGTCCACGTTCCCGAGGCCGGCAGGCTGGCCAACCAACTCTCCAACTACCTGCGAAACGAATCCACCCTGCCCTCGAAAATCCAGGAGTTGGCCATGCTGGTGGTAGCACGGGAGCTGGACTGCCAGCACATTTGGAACGCCCATGCCGGATCGGGACGGCGGGCCGGTCTCAGCGATGCCTTGGTTGACGCCCTTCGCGACAAGCAGAGCTTGCCGGAACTGGCCGACGATGAGGCTGCCGTTGTGAAATACGGCCAGGAGTTCTATCGAACCCATCACGTCAGCCGGGGAGCTTTCCAGGCGGCGCAGGAACAGCTGGGCGTCCAGGGATTGGTCGAGTTGACCATGCTGATGGGCTACTACGCGCTCTTGGCGTTCAACTGCAACGCTTTTGACACGGACCTGCTGTCCGATAGGACCGAACCCCTCTTGCCTATCTAACCCGGACGGTGTCCCCGCACCCGAATCGCCTTCGTCAGCGGAACCTGCTGCATCCTCAACGAGGAGGAAGGTAAATTCGGAACGTTGTGCCCACCGTACTTTCCGGAGAGGTGGACCTGGAAAACGGGACGAATGTCCCCGAAATCCTCGGGGACATTCGTCCCGTCCGATACCGGGATGCGATGCGTCGGCAGGGAGGATGGGAATTGCCCGTCCTCTCGAGAGTATGGAAGATCCGGTTGGGCGGTTCCGCTCAGGTGATGTCAACAACGCCTCAACGGAGTTGGGCTCGATTCGGTACGAGTTGTTGACCGGAACGCCGGAAACCCTGGCCGTGGGCGACCAACCCTCGGTGTTCCTGGTGCTGAGATTAACGAAGGCACTTTGCGATGAGGACAAGGAGGAGGGGAATCATTGGGAACCCTGCAAATTCCTCGATCGGACTCAAAACGGACCACTTCGCGGTACTTTGAGCGGCATCGTTGCCCACGAACCGGTTCCAGGAGGGAAGCCGCTGGCCTGCATCCACGAGGACGCACAGTTGGTTTGACCCGATCTGGTATTTATGGGGAGGGGAGTTCCGTCGAAGCAGGTCGAGGGAAACCATTCTCAAAACAGTAGGGTCGAGAGCTCATCCCGAAGCACGGGGCGCATGTGGTAAGATTTGTGGGAAAACATCGAGCATGTACGCATATTCGGCCATAATCACGCTTATAACTCTTATAATACTAGTCCCGCCCTCTCCGCCAGATTATCCTTAGGGTAAGCGTAATAGCGTAATTGAGACTGACTCTGGATATTGTGTACCAATAATTTTCCGGTTGTTTGGCCCTGAACCGCGCGGCATATCTCCGAAAGCAGTAGCCGCAATGTTGAGTGAGTCCCGGCCCATCGCCATCCTGATTGATGGAGACAGGGCCCAGCTTCCCCTATTGAACACGTCCTGGCGGAAACCGCCAAATACGGCGTCGTTCCGACTCGGCGTGTTTATGGCGATTGGACAACTCGCAGATGGATGGGTAGAAGGATTCCCTCAACTCGCACACGATTCAACCGATGCGGCGATTTCGGTACACTGTAGGTAAGAACGCTACCGCTAGTGCACTCATTTATGGCGATCCGGCCCATCGAAATGGTGGCACAACAAGACGAAGCCTCGGCTCTCTTCGGGAAGAAGATCTTTGACTTCGCGGTTCTCAAATGCCGAGTAATTGCTTCTTTTTCGCGGCAAACTCTTCCTCGGTTAGTATCCCCTTGGCAGTCAACTCAGCCAATCGCTCGATTTCGTCCAGGGGAGATATGGCCGTTTGGTCTACTGCCGGGGTGGTCATCGCAGTTGGCGATGTAACCGGTGTCGGACCGTTTGTGGCTCCGGTTATGTACCCGCGAACACAATCAGCGAACGGCTGCAAAGCATCCTTATCGGGAATGTCCTCCAGGCGGAAGCTGGCGACCCCTCTCCCAGTCACTTGTATGCCGCCCATCAACATGCCCGTGCTATAAGTGATTGCTTCGATGTTCCGGTAAGAAATCTCCATGACTTCTGTGCTGCCCAAGATTCCTTTGTCGAGGAACATGACCCGCTTATTGCTGGCAACAGCAATTCCGAAATGTCCACTCAACCGGCTTGTGTCGGCCCTGAATCGGCCACCTATCAGCGCCTTAATCTCTTCGTCGCTGTCGAACTTTTCATAGAGCATTTCCCGTTCGCCCTTGTATTTATTCTTCCCCCAGGATCGCGGCTTCAGCCTGGTCCATTGGTCGTCAATCTTCCGCAGAAGCGTATCCCGTCCAATCAGGTCGGCTTCCTCAACTCCCAAATACTGAACGGCAAGATCATTGCCGTTCTTCCTCCGAAAATTCTCCTATCCCCTTTGGACCTTGACGTAATGCCAACTTGGCTTCTAAGGCCAGCCGCTTTTCTTCGCGTGGTTCCGGCATACCAAGCCCCCTTTCGAGGTGGATTCTGTCCTCAAGCGAATACATGGAGACCGCCGATATATTGTCAACACTAGGGCGTGTTTGCCAACCATAACCAGAGTAGCAACGCCCCGATTTGGAGCATTGCCAGATAGTTCTCGGCCCTCTTCTCATACCGGGGGCGATTCGGCGGAATTGCTTCAGCCGGTTGATGGTCCCCTCCACCAGATTGCGTTGCCGGTACAGGCCCCGGTTGAAGGGACCAGTGCGCCGTTCGTCGGTTTTCCGCGGGATGGTGTGGCGAATTCCCCTCCGCCTGAGATAGGCCTTGACCTGCGACTGCCGTACCCTTTGTCGCCGCAGACTCGCTGGGGCCTGATGCGGGGACGGCCACGCCCGGAGCATCTCACCTCCCCTTGGATCATCAACTCCTCGAACACGCTGGCCTCGTGCCGTTGACCCGGGGTCAGCGCCAAGGCCACCGGCTTGCCCTGACCCTCGACCCTCAGATGGATTTTGCTCCCGAACCCTCTCCGGGAACGGCCCAGCGCCTGATCGCCCTCCCCCTTTTTGCTCCAGCTGCGTGCTGATGCGCCCGCACGCTGGTGCCGTCCACGTAATGCACTTCCCACTCAACCTGCCCCATGGCATCGGCTTCCCGCTGCACCTCAGCCAGGAGTCGGTCCCACAACCCCTGCTTCCGCCACCGGTAGAAACGGCTGGCCACCGTGGCCCGGGGGCCAAAGCGTTCGGGCAGATCCCGCCAGGGGGCACCGGTACGCAAAGTCCACAAGATCCCGTTGATGACCGTGCGATGGTCCCTCCCCGGTAGTCCGGTCCTCGGCTTCTGGGCTGGCAATAGCGGCCTCAGTCGTCGCCATTGACCATCCTTCAAATCTCCACGTCCCAACCGCCTCACCTCTCACTTCAACCTGTCTCATGCAGTTTAGGCCCCACTATTGGGTTTGCAAACACGCCCTAGAACTTTCGAGTTGGGTCGGACAGCGAAAACCCCGTTTTCGGACACCTCTTGCCGGGGTGTCTTTTGTGCTTGCGGGGGAGGGCCAGAAAAGATCTAATGGTTAAACCCACCCTAAAGTGGATGCATACCCTCGCGCTTGTTCCAGCTAGGGGCAGAGAGACCGTCAAAACGGTAACTTCGACTTGTGAACCTTTGCCGATCAGGCCAAGTACCGATAACCAGTAGTTGGACCAGCCGAAAGCAACGCGGAGTCGATTTGAGTTCGATTAACTGCGTACAGCTCGGTTGAACCTCGTACCATCATGCCGTTCAGGACTCCGACCTGAGCTTCATTCTCTCCCTCTGGTATTGGTTCTCGGCATCGCAACAACGGTGCTTCGGGTATCTTGTGGGGAACTACGCGGCCGAATTGGCTGTCCACCACGAATGGACCTAGCAACTGGCCTCCATTAGCGGGGGACTCTAGGAGGAGTCCAGAAGACGGGGACAGCGGGAACCAAACCAAGGTTTGTCGGGTCTCGGATTCCACCACGGCAGCATTCATAACTTTGTCTGATGTAATGAATGGCCGAGAACCGATTATCACTACAGGAATAACCAAGTAATGGGTCAATACACTGGCAACGTTATCTGAGGTGGAACCCATTATTTGGACAGGATCAGGGCTGAATTAAGTGAGAATCCCAACGCTCCTGCCAATGCTTGGATACCCTTTTCCGGTGAATACCTCCTTGCACCAGAGTCCCCTTCTACGGCTTCCTGCTCCCCATGGAACACCTCGGCGGGAGTCCGGTAGCCCAGGGCCTGATGGGGCCTGAGCCCATTGTAGAACCTGAAATAGTCTTCCAGCCCCCGCTGGGCCTCCAGGACGCTGGCGTAGGCTTTCAGGTACACCTCTTCGTACTTCACCGTCCGCCACAGCCGCTCCACGAAGATGTTGTCCTGGTACCGCCCCTTGCCGTCCATGCTGATCCTCACGCCCCGGTCCTGCAGCACTTCGGTGAACTCCAGGCTGGTGAACTGGCTCCCCTGGTCGGTATTGAACACCTCGGGCTGGCCCTGGCCCAGAGCCTCCTCCAGCGCCGCGGCGCAGAAGCCGGCCTCCAGGGTGTTGGACAGCCGCCAGGACACGACGTACCGGCTGTGCCAGTCCATCACCGCCACCAGGTACAGGAAGCCCCGGGCCATGGGCAGGTAGGTGATGTCCGCGGCCCACACCCCCGCCTACGCGGGGGCAGGCTCTGGTTGGGCCGGGTGATCCTGACATTTCTCAGCAGGTAGGGATAGACTCGTTGCTCCGGCGCTGGCCGGCTGGTGCTGGGACGGCGGTAGATGGCCCGCAGCCCCATGGCCCGCATCAGCCGCTGCACCCGCTTCCGGCTCACCGGCATCCCCCGCCGCTCCAGCCAGGCCTTCATCCGCCTGGACCCAAAGAAGGGCGTCTCCAGGTACTGCCGGTCGATCTCTCCCATCAGGGACAGGTCCTCTGGCGATGCAGCCCGGGGACGGTAGTAGATGCTGGAACGGCTGACGCCTAACAAAGCGCACTGGCGCACCAGGGACAGGGAGGGATGCTCCCGGTCCACCATCTGCCGCCGCCGGGCCGGACTCATGGACCGGACCTCTCCGCCAAGAAATCCCGCTCCACCTTCAGCCGGCCGATCTCCTGGTACAGGCGCGCGACCAGGGTGGCGTCCTTCTTCGACTGCTGGTCATTGCCGTTGCTGAAGACCCCGGAGGCGCCCTCCGCAAGAGCCTTCTTCCAGGCCTGAATCTGTCCGGGGTGGACCTCATACCTGGCGGCCAGTTGGGCCACCGTCTCCTGGCCCTTCAGCGCCTCCAACGCCACCTTGGCCTTGAAAGCTGGGCTGTGTTTCCTGCGTCCTTGCGACATTTCCTGCTCCTTCCGACAGCAACCGCTGCCCTCAGTTTAGGAGCGGGACTCTCACTTAGCCACTTGTCCGAAATTCCGGGTCCACCTCAATCCACGAGTTGGTGAAAGACGGTGACGTCCTGGCGCGATGAGAGTCGGATATATTCCGATTCCGCTTGTGGTTGGGAAAGTTTTGACCCCCGATAGAGATCTCCAATAATGTGTTCGATTTGGCCTCGACACGCCAAAGAGCGCACGTAGTGCATTGCCAAGAAGTCATACAAACCCCGCCCCACGTCTCTCCTATCAAAGTCCCCGGTGGCCAACTTGGGAAGAGAGTCCTTGAATTTGTCCTCAAGCCCTGTGATGTAAGAATCGACATCTACAGAGCATTGGATCTGGAAGAAACCAACTCTTCTGATCGACCGCTGCGCGGGCTTGTGCCCTTTCGCGTGAAGCCACCAGACTTCCCTCGCGTTTAGCTGCCTGCCATCGAACGAAAAGTTCGATAATATCTGTCTCTGTATGCGATGTTGACCCAAAGCTACTCCCCTTACTTTCGCCGCAACCATTCATGGTCTAAGTGGAACGTGGAGCTATTATCCGACAATCCAAATTTGATTTCAGGTGGAGCCCCCTCGCGAACATCAGCACGGTGGCGAATCGTGGGTCGTCGTAGCCCAAGCCGGATACCCTGCCGGGCCATCAACGGGGAGTATGGAACCGATCCGAACCACTACCAGTGTCCCGTTGCGGAACGTGTTCTATAAACCGTACTCCTTTGAACGTGGCACAGGATAGTGACCGCGCCGCCCAGGCACGGGGGCCAGCCGCTTTATCTGTGTTACATCGAAACCTCAGGCATGCCTGCAAAATCGCTGGATTGGTTGACGTAAGGGACTTGAACTCTGGGCGGCAACAGATAACCTTGATGCATAGCCCAGAGGAAACCGGGGGCTAGCGCCGGATGGAGGAGAAAAGAATGCAGCGATCACAGGGCGAGAGGAAAGGAGTTATGGACGAGGATATCAGGAGGAGGGCTTCGCAGGAATTGTTCGGCGACGGAGCCTTTTGTGTACGCTACCGTCATCCGAAGGGTGTGCATGGCTGTTGTAAGAAGGGCTGACGATGTCCGCAGGGTCTTCTGCTTGAGTTGTCCATTGACAACCACTCAGGTGATGGGAGATGAGGGGTCCGACTTCCCGATTCCTTTCCTGATTGAAGTGGACTTTGGACCACCAGACCCGTGTTTCGAGGAAAGGCGCACTAACAGAAGGATGGAGAATTTCCTACCCCGTTCGCCGGGATCTCGGGGTGGCGTTGAATTAACACTCCGCGCCACCAGTGGGAGAGACGATTCCGAAATACGGTTTATCGGATCACCTTGGCGTGTCGATGAAATCGAACAGCTCCAATCAGGAGATGACGTCCGGCACAACTTGGCCTACAAACATCAACTCTATTGGGATCAAAGTGCCCGATGTGCGGGTGTTGATGTTCTACGATTCGGTCACCTGCTAACTGTTCAGCGAAAATGTCATCCCCATGAGGGATGTAACGTTGAACCAGCAGGAACAGGCCAGGATTCAAGTGCTCAACAGTGTTCTGGAATACCAGCTTCCCATTGCCCAGGCAGCGGAGATCATGGGAGTGAGTGAACGTCATACCAAACGTCTCCTGGCGGCTTACCGCAAGCACGGTGCCGCCGCTCTGGCCCACGGGAACCGGGGACGCCGGCCCCACAACGCCATACCGGAGGCTGTTGCATCTGCCGTGGTGAAGTTGGCCAGCAACGGCTACGCAGGCGCTAATCACACTCACTTCACCGAACTGGTCAGCATGGGCGAACGCAAGATCCTACTATTGGCGTCCAGATTGTTGGGCTGGACAACGGATCAGAGAGTAAAACTTGCTCCGTGGAGCCCAAGCCCCGGCAGGGCACCAATCGTGTGCGTCCTGTACCCGCCTGGACGAGAGCGATTCAAGATGACCATTAACATTGATGGTCTCCAGTAGGACGTTGAACGCGGGGACGAAGCGCGTTTCCTCTCAGGGCCTGAGGTTGACGGCTGCGTGGTGGGGAACCGGGCGGCTTCCTCGTCCCACATCCCACCATGGTCGGTCATCCACTGCCATAACTCGGCCTGGGACCGGGTGCCCTTCCCCCGGTGACATGCTGTGCACAGGGCATGGAGGTTGCCCAGCTCCGTTGGTCCGTTTTCCAGCCAGGGGATGATGGGGTCGGCTTCCAGAAGGGTGGGCCGGTGTTCGTTGGCCCCGCACCCGGCGCACTTCGCGAGCTGCGTCTTGATGAGATAAGCCAGGAACTCCCAGGCTGTAGTCCCCGTTGGATCCCCGGAGTTCCACGAAGTAGGTCCCGGCGTCCAGCTTGCGCCGCGGGTGTCCCTCGGAGTCGAAGAACAGGCTCTGGCCGTACTGGTCCCGGAGGAGCGTCATGGGCCGGGTCCCGTTGTTTACACGGGGGCGGCGCTGATCTCGTATTTGCTGGCACTGGGGATCACGACCTTGAGCCAGTCATTGTCCCTGATGGAGCTGGAGGGGCTCGTGATGCTCCCGCTGGCGGTGTAGCCGAGGGTGATGGCGTTGCCCACGGGCAGGTTGCCATCGGTCCATATCACTGAGGCGTAGTCGTCGCCGGGGATGTTCGGGACGTCCTGCCTTTCCCACTTCAGGTCGAAGGTGTTGTCGGTGCTGGAGAGCTAGTATATCCGGATGTACCAGGTGCCGGGTCCCAGCACCGTCCTGGTGAGAGTGTCGTGGTACTTGGCAGCGGAGCCGGTGCCCTGGGAGCCGCGTCTGTTGGCGGGGAAGAGGACGTCGCCGCCGCCGATGGCGAGCCGGGCGCTCCCGGCCTCCTACTCGTCGGCGACGATTTTGGCCAGCCGCTCGGAGGTGAGGGTGAACTTGTAGTAGTTCAGACGGTCGGGGTTGGGGTTTCCCAGGGTCTCGCCGGTCTTTTGGCCGCTGGCGTTGCTGTCCCAGCTGCCCAGGTCGGTGGCGTTGGCCGGGGTGTCGTCCCCGGTGGCCGCGTGGAGCGGGGTGATGCTGGCCATGACTGCGACCAGGACTGCTGCGATTAGCAGCGTTCCCAGGTTTAGGGTTTTCCTTCCTGCTTTTGCTTCTCTCATTGTTCCTCTAAGACGAGTTTCCGGTGGATCTTTCACGCTTGGGCTGGCTCCGTCCACCGCCCCAAGGCTCAGCCCAGGCGGCAGCCTCTACTCGGCCTCAGCAACGGCTATCCGGTACATCCCGGTCCGGTCGCTGGAGCCGGAGCCGACGGCGATGTGGTAGGTGCCGCTGGCGTCGGGCGTGAAGTTCATGGTCACGCTGCTGCCACTCTGGGTCCCTTGGGTACCCTCCAACAGGTCGCCGTTTCCGTCGTAGATCCCGACAATCTTCAGGTCGGTGGCCTGATGTCTGGCGGGGTAGGCGTCGTCCGCCCGGACCGTGATCTCGTACTCCTGTCCTGCGGTCAGCGACGTCACCCGGAACCAGTCCTCGTCCGGCACGTCCTCCCAGTACCAGTCCCAGTTGTCGCCAAGGAAGCCCCATGTTTCCCCTTGTGGCGCCTCAAGGACCCGGTCCGTCGAGATGCTGGCGGCGGTGTCGAACGCGTACCCGTCCGGCCCTCCTGACCAGGGGTACATGGCCCTTCCACCGCTCATCGTGCAGACGTTGTTGACCCGGACCTTGATCCGGTAGGTCCCGGCGCCGCCGTCGCCCGCCACCTCCAGCTGGTGCCATCCCGAGGGGGTTGCCCCGGGCACGACGTCCAGGCGGAGACCGTTGGGGTTACGCTGCAGCCGCCGGCTCCGGTCGTCGTTCCAGACTCCCATGAGGAGGGGGTTGTCCAGGGTGAGGTTGTCGGAGGACGAGTCCTCTCCCATGATGTCCACGGTGCGCTCTGCTCCCAGGAGCTCGATGATGTAGGTCCGGTGGGGGTCGAGCTGCAACCGGTGGTAGACGCTGTCCCCGGCCTGCTGGATTTCTCCCCGGGCGTTCAGGACGATGCGCTGCCCGCTGTCCGCGGGGCACTGGGTCAGGGAGGGGTTGTCCTCCATGTTCATCAGCTCGACGGTGGCGGCGCTGGGGCTGCCCAGTGCCACGCCAGACGGGAGAGACCCGAAGCCCAGCTCCACGGTCTCCCCGTCGTCCTCCACGGTGTCGTCGTAGGCCGTGATTGTGAAGGTCTTCCGGGTGTCTCCGGCACCGAAGGTCAGGCTGATGGGCGCCCCGGTCCAGTCGCTGCTGTCGGCCCCGTTCATGCCCTGGGCCGTGATGGGAATGACCGTCCCCGTGGCGGCCGGTCCGTCCAGCACGACTGCCACGACGGCTGCCTCCCCGCCCTCGTAGGCCTCGTAGGTGTCTTCCTCGAAGGAGACCTGGACCGAGTCGAATATGGTCACGACCGTCTGGGAGGGGTTTGTAGCCGACACATCCTCGGGCAGGGTGCCGAAGCCCAGGGTGATCTCCTCCGGGCTCTCATCCAGGTTGTCCTGGGTGGCGGTGAAGGTGAAGGACTTCCCGGTGTCCCCGCTGTTGAACGTGATGCTGGCCGGTACCCCGGAGTAGTCGGCGTTGGTGGCTCCCGTCCCGTTACTGGTGGTGATCGGGATGGTCACAGTCCGCTCGGGGTCCTGGCTCAGGATTACGGAGATCTCCCTCGCCGCACCCTCCAGCAGGCTGTGGGCGGAGGTCTGGAAGGACACCTGCACCGATACCTGGGGATCGACGGTTTCGTCGTTGTCGGTGATGGAGACCACGGTTTCGTCGGGACTGCCTGCCGTGACGCCCGTCGACAGGTTGCCGAAGGTGAGCTTTACGCTCTCCCCGTCGTCGTCCGTGCTGTCGTCGGTGGCGCCGAAATCGAAGCTCTTGCTGGTGTCCCCGGGGTTGAACGTGAGGGTCGTGGGGGCGCCGGAGAAGTCGGCGGCGCTGGCCCCGTCCTGGGGCGTGGAGTTGACGGACACGCTGACCGTCCTTTCGGGGTCCGCGCTCAGGTTCACGGTGATGGCGACGGTGCTTCCTTCCGTGACGGTGTAGGTGGTTGCCCCGAAGCTGACGGTCACGCTGGGGTCATCGTTGTCCGTGATGTCCACCACGGTCTCCGCATGGGTCCCGGTTGAGATTCCGGCAGGCAGGGTGGCTCCGAAGCCCAGCTTGACGGACTCCCCGTCGTCGTCATCGCTGTCGTCGATGGCCGTCAGGTTGAAGCTCTTCTGGGTGTCGCCGCCCAGGAAGATGATCCCGGTGGGGAGATTGCCGGCGTAGTCCGGGTTGCTGGCCCCGTCCTGATGGGTGTGGGTCAGCGGGATGGTGACGACACGCTCGGGCGCGGCGCTCATGGTGATGGTGATGCTCGCGGTCTGGCCCTCGGTGACGGTGTAGCTGGCCGCTCCGAAGGTCACGGTGATGGACGGGTGATCGTCGTCCGTGATAGAGACCGTGGCCTCATTGGGGCTGCCCGCCGTTACACCAGTGGGCATGGTGCCGAAGGCGAGCTTCACACTCTCGCCATCGTCGTCGGTGGTGTCCTGGGTTGCCTGGAAGTCGAAGGTCTTCTCCGTGTCCCCGGAGTTGAGTACCACGCTCGCCGGCACTCCCGAGTAGTCGGCGTTGGCCGCTCCGCCCTGGTTGGTCTTGCTGATCGGGATGGTCACGGTCCTTTCCGGGTCGGCGCTGAGCTTGACCTTGACCGTGATGCTTCCCCCTTCGGCCACGGTATAGGTGCTCTGCTCGAAGCTCGCGGTGACGGAGGGGAGGTCGTCGTCGGTGATGGACACCACCGTTTCGTCGGTCGTCCCCGTGGATACCCCTGTCGGCAGGCTCGTTCCGAAGCCCAGCTTGACGGACTCGCCGTCGTCGTCCACGGAGTCCGAGGTCGCGCTGAAGCTGAAGGTCTGCTCCGTGTCCCCGGAGTTGAACGTGATGCTGGCCGGCACTCCCGAGTAGTCGGCGCTGCTCGCCCCGCCCTGGTTGGTCTTGGTCAGGGGGATCACGACCTGGCGCTCGGGGTCCTTGTTGAGCTTGACCTTGACGGAGACGGAGCCTCCCTCGGCCACGGTGTAGGTGGCCTGCTCGAAGCTGACGTTGACCGAGGGGTCGTCGTCATCGGTGAAGGAGATGGCCGTCTCCGATGGGGACCCGGCGGAGACCCCGGTGGGCAGGGTGCCAAAGCCCAGTTTGACGCTCTCGCCGTCGTCGTCCACGGTGTCCTGGACCACGCTGAATATGAAGGTCTTGGCGGTGTCCCCTGAGTTGAAGGTTACGCTGGCTGGCACACCGGAGTAGTCGGCGTTGCTGGCTCCGTCCTGGTTGTCCTTTGTGATCGGTATCGTGACGGTGCGTTCCGGGTCGGCGCTCAGGTTGATCCTGATGGTGGTGCCGTTCCCCTCGCCCACCGTGTGGCTGGCCTGCCCGAAGCTGACGGTCACCGACGGGTCGTCGTCGTCCGTGATCGAGATCACGCTCTGGCTGTGGGTTCCGGCATTCACGCCGGACGGCAGGGTCCCGAAGGTCAGCTTGACCGACTCCCCGTCATCGTCGTCCGTGTCCTGTGTGGCGGTGAAGGTGAACGTCCTGGAGGTATCGGTAGCCCCGAAGGTCACGTTGGTGGGAACTCCAGAGTAATCGGCGGCGCTGGCCCCTCCCTGGTTCTCGGTCGAGATGGGAATCTGGACCGCGCTGCCGGGGGCCTGGTCTAGGCTGACCGTGATGGTGACGCTGTTTCCTTCGTTCACCGTGTGGTCCGGCGCCCCGAAGCTGACCGACAGGGAGTTCTGGGGCGACACCTCCAGGATGGATACGGTGGTCTCGCTGGTCGTTCCCGCGCTGACCCCGGTGGGCAGGGTGCCGAAGGTGAGTTTCACCTTCTCTCCGGGGTCAACCAGCAGGTCCGTCTGGGCGGTGAATGTGAATTCCTTCCCGGTGTCCCCTGAGTTGAACACCACGCTGGTCGGCACTCCGGAGTAGTCGGAGTCCGACGCTCCGTCTAGGTTGGTCTTGTCCAGGGGTATTGTGACCGTCCGCTCCGGGTCCTCGTTCAGGGTCACGCTCACCTGGGTCGTGCCTCCCTCGGAGGCGCTGTACGACGCTGCCCCGAAGCTGACCCTGAGGGACTCCGGCGCATCGTCGTCGTCGATGGAAACGGTGGTTTCGGCCGGGGTGCCTTCCGAGACTCCCGTGGGCAGGGTCCCGAAGCCCAGCTTGACGGACTCCCCATCGTCATCGCCGGTGTCCTGGGTGGCAGTGAAGGTGAAGGTCTTCTCGGTCTCTGTCGCTGCGAATGTCACGCTGGCTGGTACGCCCGAGTAGTCGGCGGCCGAGGCGCCGTCCTGGTTGTCGGTGGTCAGGGGGATGGTGACGGTCCGCTCCGGGTCGGCGCTAAGGTTGACGGTGACCGTGACATCGTTCCCTTCGGCCACCGTGTAGGTCGTCGCCCCGAAGCTGGCGGTCACGGCCGGCACGTCGTCGTCGGTGATGGAGACCGTCGTTTCATCTTGGGACCCGGTGGTCACCCCGGTAGGGAGGGAGGTATCGAAGCCCAGCTTGACGCTCTCCCCGCCATCGTCGCTGGTGTCCTGTGTGGCGCTGAAGGTGAAGGTCTTCTCGGTCTCGGTTGCAGCGAAGGTCACGCTGCTGGGCACACCGGAGTAGTCTGACGTAGAGGCTCCGTCCTGCTCGTCCTTGGTGAGGCCGATGGTTACGCTCCGCTCCGGTTCCTGGTCCAGGACCACCTTGACCGTGACCGAGTTCCCCTCGGCGACGGTGTAGGTGCTCTCCTCGAAGCTCACCGTCACGTCCGGGTCGTCGTTGTCCACGATGGAGACCACCGACTCGCTGGGGGTTCCGGCGGTTACGTCGGCTGGCAGGGTCCCGAAGCCCAGCTTGACCTTCTCCCCGTCGTCGTCCACGGTATCGGCCGTGGCGCTGAAGGTGAACTCCTTCTCCGTGTCCCCAGAGTTGAAGGTGATGCTGGCGGGAACGCCGGAGTAGTCGGCGTCGGTCGCGCCGTCCTGGTTGGCTTTAGTGACCGGGATCGTGACGGTCCTTTCCGGGTCCTTGTCCAGCTGGACTTTCACGACCGCGGTGCCGCCCTCCGTCACGGAGTGGGTGGCGTGCTCCCACTTGACGCTCACCGGGACGTCGTCATCGTCCGTGACGGTGACGGATACGGTGGCGGTCTTGTCGGTGTATCCCCCGCCGGACCCGGAGACGGTGATGGTCACATCCTCGTTGGAGGTGTCGGAGTCGTTCACGCCGTGGACGGTCACGGTCTGGGTGGAGCTCCACAGCTTGCCGGCGAAGGTGAGGGTCGGGGTGAAGGTCAGGGGAGTGGGCGAGACGGTGGCGGCCCCGGTGTCGCCCGAGGTGATGGAGACGGAGACATCATCGGAGGGCTGGGTCCCCAGCTTGACGGTGAACGTGTTGGTTCCGGCCTCGCCGACGGTGAGGGACGTTGGGTCCACCACCACGTTGGGGGTGTCGTCATCGGTGACCGTGACGGTCACGGAGCCGGTCTTGCCGCTGTAGTCCTCGTCTGTGGAGCTCCCGGTCAGGGTCACGGTCACGCTCTCGTTGCCGGTGTCGCTGTCGTCCACGCCGGACACCGTGACGCTCTGGGTGGCGTTCCAGTTGGAGGTGGTGAAGCTCAGGCTGGCCACGGATACGGTGGCCGCCCCGGTGTCGCCGGACTCGACGGTGACCGTGACCCCATCCTGCGGCTGGGTGGCCAGCTTCACCGTGAACTGGCCGCTCCCGTCCTCGGTGACGGTCAGGCTGGTGGGGTCCGGCACCAGGCCGGGGGTGTCGTCGTCGATGACGGTGGCGGTCAGCGAGGCGCTCTTCTCGTCGTAGTCCGTATCATCGGATTCGGCTTCCAGGGAGATGGTGACGATCTTGTCGTCGCCGTCGCTGTCCTGCACCCCCGAGACTGTGACGGTCTGGGCTGTGTTCCAGTTGGCGGACGTGAAGGTCAGGGAACTGGTGGACACGGTGGCGGCGCCGGTGTCGTTGGACTCCACGGTGACGGTGACGTTGTGGGTGGGCTGGGTCGCCAGCTTGATGGTGAAGTCGGTGGTGCCGCCCTCCTGGACGTTGAACGATGTGCTGCTGGGCACGAGGCCTGCGGTATCCTGGTCGGTGATGCTCACCACCGTCTCGGTCGTTGATCCGGCGCTCACCCCGGTGGGCAGGGTCCCGAAGCCGAGCTTGACGCTCTCCCCGTCGTCGTCGCTGTCGTCGGCGTTGGCGGTGAAAGTGGCCTCCTTCTCGGTATCGCCAGAGTTGAACGTGACGCTGGTTGGCGCCGAGTAGTCGGAGTTGCTGGCCCCGCCTTGGTTGGAGGCGGTGATCGGAATGGTGACGGTACGCTCGGGGTCCGCGCTCAGGGTGACGGAGAGCGTGACGGAGTTGCCCTCGGCCACGGTGTAGGTGGCCGATCCGAAGCTCACTGTGACCGGTGGATCGTCGTCGTCGGTGATGGAGACGACGGACTCGTTGGGGCTGCCGGCGGTGACTCCCTCCGAGAGGTTGCCGAAGGTCAGCTTGACCTTCTCTCCATCGTCGTCCACGTTGTCGTCGGTGGCGCCGAAATCGAAGCTCTTGCTGGCGTCCCCGGAGTTGAACGTCAGGGTGGTGGGCGGACCGGAGTAGTCCGCGTTGGTGGCCCCGTCCTGGTGGGTGGTGTTCACCGACACGCTCACGGTGCGTTCCGGGTCGGCGCTCAGGTTCACCGTGACCTCGACGCTCCCTCCCTCCTGTACCGTGTAGGTGGCTGAGGCGAAGCTGACGGTGACGGCCGGGTCGTCGTTATCGGTGATCGAGACGGTGGTGGTGGGGTTGTTCCCGGCGGTCACCCCCGTGGGCAGGTTCTGGAACCCTAGCTGAACCTTCTCGCCGTCATCGTCCACGCTGTCATCGGTCGCCGTGAAGGTGAACTCCTTCTCCGTGTCTCCGGAGTTGAAGGTCAGGTCGGCTGGGACTCCTGAGTAATCGCCCGCCGAGGCCCCTTCCTGGTTGGACTTGGTAATCGGGATGGTCACGGTCCGCTGCGGGTCCGCGCTCAGGGTGACCTTCACGGTCACGCCGTTGCCCTCGGCGACGGTGTAGGTGCTCTCCTCGAAGTTGACCGTGACAGAGGTGACGTCGTCATCCGTGATGTTCACCGTGGTCTCGTTGGTGCTGCCCGCGGATACACCGGCAGGAAGGGTTGCCCCGAAGCCCAGCTTGACCGACTCGCCGTCGTCGTTGTCCGAGTCGTCGGTGGCGCTGAAGGAGAACTCTCTCTCGGTGTCCCCCGAGTTGAAGGTGATGCTGGCGGGCACCCCTGAGTAGTCGGAATCCGTGGCCCCGCCCTGGTTGGACTTGGTGACCGGGATGGCGACGGTGCGCTCCGGGTCGGCGCTGAGGGTCACCTTGACGGTCACGTTGCTGCCCTCGGCCACGGTATAGCTGGTCTGCTGGTAGCTCACGGTTACGGCCGGGTCGTCGTTGTCCGTGATGGACACCACGGTCTCAGCGTGGGTCCCGGTCGAGATGCCGGTGGGCAGGGTCCCGAAGCCCAGCTTCACGGACTCCCCGTCGTCGTCCAGGCTGTCGTTGGTGGCCCGGAGGTCGAAGTTCTTCTCGGTCTCGCCGGTGAGGAAGATGATCCCGGTGGGGGGCACGCCGGAGTAGTCCTGGGCGATTGCCCCGTCCTGGGGAGTATGGGTCAGCGGGATGGTGACGGTTCGCTCCGGGTCCGCGCTCAACTTGACGGTGATCTCGGTAGTCTGGCCCTCGGTGACCGTGTGGCTGGCCTGTCCGAAGCTCACCGTGATGCTGGGGTGATCGTCGTCGGTGATGGACACCACGGTCTCGTCCACGGTGCCCGCCGTGACTCCCGTGGGCAGGGTAGTGCCCAGGGAGATCTTCACCGACTCCCCGTCGTCGTCGGTGGTGTCTTCGGTTGCGCTCAGGTTGAAGGTCTGGCTGGTCTCCCCGGAGTCGAAGGTGACTGTGCCGGGCACTCCGGAGTAGTCCTGGGCGGTTGCCCCGTCCTGTCCCTCATGGGTGATGGGGATGGTTACGGTCCGCTCCGGGTCGGCGCTCAGGTTCAGGGTGACGGTGACTGTGTTGCCCTCTTGTACCGTGTAGGTGGCGGCGCCGAAACTGGCGGTCACTGCCGGGTCGTCGTTGTCGTTCAGGCTCACGGTGGCGGTGGAGTTGGTTCCCGGGTTGACGCTGGCGGGCAGGGTCCCGAAGCCGAGCCTGACCTTCTCGCCGTCGTCGTCCGTGCTGTCGTCGGTGGCGGTGATATCGAAGGTCTTCTGGGTATCCTCGGAGTTGAAGACGACGTTGGCGGGGACTCCTGAGTAATCGTCGTTGCTGGCCCCCTCCTGGTTGGTTGGCGAGATGGGGATCGTGACCGTGCGCTCGGGGTCCGCCGAAAGCACGACCTTGATCGTGACCGCGCTGCCCTCGTCGACGCTGTAGCTGGCGTTCTCGTAGGAAACGGTGACGGTGGGCACGTCCCCGTCGGTGATCGAGACCGTGGCCTCTGAGTTGGTTCCGGCCGACACTCCCGTGGGCAGGGTCCCAAAGCCGAGCTTTACCTTCTCTCCGTCGTCGTCCACGGTGTCGTCGGTGGCGGTGAAGGTGAAGTCCTTCTCGGTATCGGCGGCGGCGAAGCTGAGGCTGGCCGGGACGCCGCTGTAGTCGGCGGCCGAGGCCCCGTCCTGGGGGGTGTGGGTCAGGGGAATGGTCAGGGCCCTCTCGGGCGCCTGGTCCAGCTGGACCGCGATGGTGACGGTGCCGCCCTCGGAGGCCGTGTAGGACGCGGCGCTGTAGCTCACATTGACGGCTGGGTCATCGTCGTCGGTGATGGAGATGGTGGTCTCGTGGGGGGTGGCCCGGGTCACCCCGGCGGGCAGGGTGCTGCTGATGGTCAGCTTGACCGACTCGCCGTCGTCGTCCACGGTGTCCTCGGTGGCGTTGAAGGTGAACTCCTTCTCCGTGTCCGTGGCCGAGAAGGTTACGCTGGAGGGCACCCCGGAGTAGTCGTCTGCGGTGGCCCCTTCCTGGTTGGCCTTCAGGATGGTGATCTCCACCTCCCGTTCTGGCGCGGTGGAGAGGAGCAGCTTGACCCTGGCGGTGCCGCCCTCCTGTGCCGTGTATGTGTCTTGCTCGAACCGGACGGTGACGGCGGGGTTGTCGTTGTCGGTGATCGAGACCGTCGTGACGTTCCTGGGGGCGGTCTGCCCTTCGTGGATGGTGGCATCGGGTGTGATGCCCGCCGGGAGGGTTGCGGAGAACCCCAGCCTCACGCTCTCCCCGTCATCGTCCACCGCATCGTCGGTGGCCATGAGCGTCAGGGTCCCGCTGGTCTCCTGAGCCCCGATGGTCACGGTGGTCGGCGCTCCCGAGTAGTCGGCGGCACTGGTGTCTCCCAGGGGAGTGGCGGTCACGCCGATCTCCACCTCCCGCTCGGGGACGGCGTTGAGCTGGATGGTGATGGTCGCCGAGCTTCCCTCGGTGACGGTGTAGGAGGACTCGGCGAATATGAGCTTGAGCAGCGGGTGGTCGTCGTCCGTGATGTTCACCGTCGTCTCGTTGGTGGTCCCGGCGCTCACGCCGGTGGGCAGGGTCTCTCCGAAGCCGAGCTTGACGCTCTCCCCGTCGTCGTCGTCTGTGTCCTGGGTGGCGCTGAAGGTGAAGTTCTTCTCCGTCTCCCCGGTGTTGAACACCACGGTCGTCGGCACTCCCGAGTAGTCGGAGTCGGTGGCCCCGTCCTGGTTGTCCTTTGTCAGGGGAATGGTCACGGTCCTTTCGGGATCGGCGCTCAGGTTGACCGTTATTGAGGCGCTGCTTCCCTCGGCCACCGTGTGGGTGGCGGATCCGAAACGGACTGTCACGGCGGGATCGTCATCGTCGGTGATGTTCACCGTCGTCTCGTTGGTGGTCCCGGCGCTCACGCCGGTGGGCAGGGTCTCTCCGAAGCCGAGCTTGACGCTCTCCCCGTCGTCGTCCACGGTGTCCTCGGTGGCCGAGAAGGTGATGCTCTTCGAGGTCTCTCCCGTGGCGATCGTGATGCTGCTGGGCACACTGTAGTCCGCGCTGGACGCGCCGCCCTGGTTGGCGGTCGTGATCGGGATGGTGAGGGACCGTTCCGGGTCCGCACTCAGCGTGACCGTGACGGACACGCTGCTGCCCTCTTGGACCGTGTAGGTTTCCTGCTCGAAGTTCGCGGTCACGCTGGGAACATCGTCGTCTTGGATCGACACCAGGGTTTCGTTGGGTGTTCCCGCGCTCACCCCGTCTGGCAGGGTGGCGCCGAAGCCTATCTTCACCTTCTCCCCATCATCGTCGACGGTGTCATGGGTGGCGGTGAGGGTGAAGTCCTTCTCGGTGTCACCTGAGTTGAAGACCACGCTGACGGGTACGCCGGAGTAGTCGGCTGAGCTGGCGCCGTCCTGCCCCTGGTGGGTCAGGGGTATGGTCACGGTCCGCTCGGGGTCCGCACTGAGCTTGACCCGGATGGCCACCTCGTTCTCGGCGGTGTCTGCCGTGTCGGTGTCGTCGCTCTCGGCGACCGTGTAGGTGGCGGCTCCGAAGCTCACGGTAATGGCGGGGGCATCATCGTCGGTGATGTTGACGGTGGTAGTGGCGTTGGTCCCGGCGGTCACGCCGTCGGGCAGGGTGCCGAACCCAAGCTGGACGCTCTCCCCGTCGTCGTCCACCGTGTCCTGGGTGGCCGAGAAGGTGATGCTCTTCTGGGTGTCCCCGGAGTTGAAGACGACATTGGCGGGGACCCCGGAGTAGTCCGCGCTGGATGCCCCGCCCTGGTTGGACTTGGAGACCGGGACGGTCACGGTCCGTTCCGGGTCCGCAGACAGGAGGACCTTCACGTTCACTGTGTTGCCTTCGGCGACGGTGTAGGTGCTCTCCTCGTAGCTGACGGTCACGGTGTCCGGGGCATCGTCCTCCAGGGTCACGTCCACGTTGGCGGCCGTGACGGAGCCGTAGCCCGTGACCTCGTGGGTCACGGTGGCGGTCTCATCATCGGCGTCATTGTCCTGGGCGGCCCTGACCGTCACGGTCTGGGCCTGGTCCCAGTTGGACGTGGTGAAGGTCAGGCTGGCGGGGTCGGCGGTGACGTCGGTGTTGTCGGTGGGGTCGTTTATCGTGACCGTGACCGTTCCTGAGGGCAGGGTGTTGAGCACCACGGTGTACTCGGCGGTCAAGCCCTCGGTGACCGTCAGCTCCGTGGGGTTGACGGTCACGCCGTCGGTGTCGTCGTCGGTTACGTCCACCGTGACGCTGCCGGCACTGATCCCGTTGTAGGTGCTGTCATCCGTGCTGGCCACGGTGTGGGCAAGGGTGACCTGGGCCTCGTTGGCGCTGTCGCCGTCATGCTCCGCCGTCACCGTGACAGTCTGGGCCGTGCTCCAGTTGGCATTGGTGAAGGTCAGCTCCGTGACGTCCACCGAGAGGTCGGTCCCGGAATGCCCGGTCACCGTCACGGTCACATCCCCGGCGGGCTGGGTGTCCAGCACCACCGTGTAGGTGCCCTGGTTCCCCTCGTGGATTTCCAGGGAGCTCTCGGACACGTTCACCCCTGCCGTGTCGTCGTCGGTGACCGTCACGGTCACGTCACCGGCGGTGATGCCGTCGTAGCCTCCGCCGGTGACCGTGTGGGTGAGGGTCACGGAGTCCTGCACCGCGTCGTCATCCTGGCCGGCGGTGACCGTGACGGTCTGTGAGGTCTCCCAGTTGCTGGTGGTGAAGGTGAGTGTGGTTTTGTCGAGGGACACTTCGGTCCCGGCATGACCCCCGATGGTCACGGTGACGTTCCCGGTGGGCTCGGTGTCCAGCTCCACCGTGTAGGTGCCCGTATCGCCCTCGTTGATGGTGAGCGCCGTGGGGTCCAGGGTGACGGTGGCCTGGGAGGTGTCCCGGACTGTGACGGTGACGCTGCCTGGGGTGATGTCCCGGTAGAGGGTGTCGTCGCTGCTGACCGAGTGGGTGATGACCGCCGCGGGCTCATCGTCCCCGTCCAGGTCCCGGATGGTCCGGACCCTCACGTTGTGGAAGTAGTGCCAGTTCCGGGCAGTGAGGGTGAGGCTCCCCGGGCTCACCGTGAAGGGTGCTCCGGCCGGCACGTCGATGTTCACCGTCACGTCGGCGGTGGGCTCGGTGTCCAGGTAGACCTGGTACCTCTTGGCCAGCCCCTCGTCGATGGTCAGGCTGTTGGTGGACACCGTGACCCCGGCGGTGTCGTCGTCCTGGATCACGATCTCGGCAGGCAGGACCGTCAGGTCCGGGTTGCTGGCCCTTCCAGTGATCTCGATGGTCTCGTCGTCATCGTCCACCTGGTCGTCCAGCTGGCCCAGCAGGAGCTTCGAGGTGGCGCTGGTCTCCCCGGCGAGTATGACCATGGGGCTCAGCTGGAACCTGGCGTTGGAGCGGGCCGATGGGTCCGACCTGACCACCCTGGTGTTGATCCGGGTGTCCTCGGTCAGGGTGCTGTCTCCCTCGATGGTCGCGGTGATTTCGATGAAGAGGGTGCCCTCGGACTCCGGAATGGTGGCGCGGCTGGGCTCCAGCTTGATGGTGGCCGGGGCCGGGTCGTCGTCCAGGATTTCCAGCCGGACCCCGTTCACCGTCAGGCCCGGGGTGGTGTTGGCGCCCCGCACCGCGATGGACTCGTCGCCCTCGTGGAGGGTGTCGTCCACCGGGGTCACGGTGAGGTTGGCCGTCGCGCTGTGCTGCCCCGCCGGTATGGTCAGGGCGGCGTTGTCGAAGGACGCCGTGTAGTCATCGGGGTCCGTGGCGGTCAGGGCCACGACCTCGAGGTCGACCACGGTGTCGTTCCCCTGGGTCCCGCTTCCCAGGAAGGTGGCGGTCACCGGGATGGTCACGGCGCCCCCGTCCTCGTTGATGGGTGTGGAGCCGGCCTGGAGGCTGATGCCGGTGGGGGCGGTGTCGTTGTCCTGGATGGTCACTTCGGCCGGGGTCACCGTGATGGTCCCGGTGATGGCGCCCGTCACCTGGACGGTCTCGTCGTCCTCGTTGCCGTTGTCCTCCAGGACCGAGAGGTTCATCGTGATGGTGGCGCTCTGCTGACCGGCGGGTATGGTCAGGGTCGCGGTGGCGCTCTCGTAGTCGGCTTCGGCGGTGGCGGTGCCGTCTGCCAGGGAGACGGTCACCACGGCGTCCTCCTCCAGGCGGGAGTCTCCTGCCAGGGTGCCGGTCACCGACAGGGCCACGACGCTGGCGGACTCGTCCACGGTGTCCGGGGTCACTGCCAACGTGATGCTGCTGGGCTCCGCATCGTTGTCCAGTATCCTCACGTCGAAGGCCTTGGACAGGGACAGGGACGGGATCTCGGCGTTCAGGCGGGCGAACTCGAAGCCGTTGGCGTCGCCCTCGTGGAACAAGTCCTCCACCGGGGTGATCGTGATGGTGGTGGTGACGCTGGACTGTCCTGCCGGGATGACCGTGCTCACGGTGGTGCCGGTGTAGTCCTCGTCCAGGGTGGCGTTGTTCGCCCTTCCCGGCCGGTTCTGGAATGCTATTTCCACCCCGGTGTCGGTCGGCAGCTGGGTGCTGCCGCCCAGGGTGACGGTGACGCTCAGGTCCGTTGCTCCGTCTCCCTCCCCGGTCCGGTCAGGGGTGACCTGGATGGTGAGGCTGTCCGGGGCGGTGTCGTCGTCCAGGATGGTCGCGGTCCGTTCGGTCACCCCCAGCGGGACCATCTCCGGCGGCGTGCCCGTGCCGCTGGTGGCTTCATCAAGGGTCACCGTGAAGGTCTCATCCCCCTCCGCCAGAGTGTCCTGGGTGGTCGGGACCGTGATGGTGGCGCTGGTGCTCCCCGCGGAGATCGCCACCGTCCCCGAGGTGCCGTCGTAGTCCTGCCCGGCCTGGGCGGTGCCGTCCCGGCTCGACCATCCCGCCGAGATGTTCTCCGCGCTGGGGCTGGAGAGGGTGACCGTGAAGGTGGCGTCCGTGCCCTCGGTCACCATGGGGGCCCCGTTCAGGGACACGGTGATCATGTCCTGGTCCAGGATGGTGGTGGTGGCCTTCTCGTCCCCGGCGTCCATGTCCGCCCGCCTGGCGCCGTGGGAGGCGTTGAGGATCTCCACTATAAGTGTCTCGCCGTCGTCCTCCTCCTCGTCCCGTATGATGGGGAACGTGATGGTGCCGCTGGATGCCCCGGCGGGGATGGTCAGGGTGCCGCTCTGGCCGCTCCGGTCTCCCGCCGGGAAGGTCAGGTTCCCGATGGGGGTGTTGTAGTCGGTCCCGGCGCTGGCCTCGCCCCCGGTCTCGAAGTTGACCTGCACCGCCCGGGTGGTGGTGCCCCCCATGAGGGTCACGGTGAACCCGGCATCCTCGCCCTCGGCGGCGTTCTCCGCGTCCGCCGTGATCCGGGCCGAGAGGGTCTCGTCGTCCCGGACGCTGGCCTCGAAGGAGTTGTCCGTCGCGGAGATCACGACCTGCCGGGAGCCTGGCTCCAGGATGTCCACGCTGAAGGTCTCCAGCTCCGGCTCCAGGATCCCGTCGTCCACCAGGTCCACCTCGATAAACCCGGCGGTGCTGCCCACCGGGATGAACACCTTCCCGTCGGTGGTCAGGTAGTCGTCCCCCTCCGTGGCGGTGCCGGCGGTGATCTGCCAGGCCACGGCGGGGTTCCGCTCGCTGGCCGTGGTGGTGGCGTGGTCCAGGTTCACGGTGAACCGGACGGCCCCGGCGTGGTCCTCGTTGACGGTGGCGTAGGCCCGGGTCACGCTGGCGGTCATCGGCCCGTCGTCGTTCCGGATGGTGCCGGTGGCGGTGGCGTCCTGTAGGACGGCGTGCTCCGGCTGGCCGCTGAGGGTCACCGTGAAGGTCTCGTGCCTCTCGTGGAAGGTGTCGTCCTCGATGCTCACGCTGAAGGTCTGGGTCTGCTCCCCGGCCTGGAACGTGACGGTCTCGGTCTTGGCCTCGAAGTCCCGGCCCAGGCTGGCCGGGGTCACGTTGGCGTGGCTGGTGGCGTCTCCGTCGGTGGTGGAGGCCACCACGGTCAGGGTCTCCGGCGCGGCGGTGTTCAGGCTCACGGTGAAGTCCACCGTGGTGTCCGTGCCCTCGGTGGCGTCGGCGTCGGCTATGGAGAGGGTCAGGTCGTTGTCGTGGATCGCGACGGTCCTGGTCGTGACCGCCCCGGTGTACTCCGGCGTGTAGCCCTGCCCGTTCAGGATCGTGACCGTCAGGCTGCCGGCGGATTCGGCCAGGCTGTCGTCGTCGGTCTGGACCCGGACCACCGCGAACCGGGATCCGGACTGGAAGGTGACGCTGGCCGGCAGGGCCTGGGAGATCATGCTCCCGGTCTGGCTCACCTGCAGGTCCAGGGTCAGGGCCGCGCTCCCCGCTCCTGCATCCGGGTCGAAGCACATCACCGCCTGCCCTCCGGAGCGGAAGCAGGGATCGCTAGCCTGCTCCGTCCCGGTGGGGGCCGTGGGCATCAGCCGCCGGAGGAGGATGGCGATCTCCTCGCCCTCCTGGACTCCCAGGGGTGCGCTCTCGATGGTCACCCCGTGGTCCAGCTCGTCGTCGAGAATCGTGATGGTCCCGGTGGTGTCCGCTGCCTGGGCCTGGGACAGGTTGGACAGCGCCACGTCAAAGGTCTCGTCCCCCTCCGCCTGGGTGTCGTCGGTGATGGTCACCGTGAAGTCCTGGCTGGTCTCCCCCACGGCGAAGGTGTGGGAGCCGGAGTTGGCCTGGTAGTCCTGTCCGGCGGTGGCGGTCCCGTCCCGGGTGCTCCAGTCGAAGCTCACCGGGTTGTCGTTGTTGGCCTGGTCCAGGGACACCGTGAACGTGACCGTCCCGGCGTCCTCGTCCACCTCCTGGTCCGAGACCGAGATGCTGGAGCTGGTCGTGTCGTCGTCGTTGACCCGGGTGAATGCCGAGTGGATGTCCCAGGGTGTGCCGGGGTAGATGCCGGTCTCGTAGGCCTGCTCGTCGTCGGTGAGGCTGGTGGGGATCAGGATGGTGGCCGTGACCCGGCCGCTGGCCTCGTCCAGGGTGTCGTTCTCGGTGGGCACGGTCAGGGTCAGGGAGGACTGGTTGGCCGGGAACGTCATGGTGCTGGGGGTGGTCCCGGTGATGAAGTCCCCCCTCTGGGTCACCTCCACCCGCACGGTCAGGGGCCGGGTCATGGCGTCGGGCTTGCCCCCGTGGCGCTCCATGGTGAAGGTTGCCGCCGTGCCCTCGGTGACCGAGGCCTGGCCGGCCTCGATTCTGACCCCCATCAGGTTGCTCCGGACCTGGACGGTGGCCTCCTGGGATGTCCCCAGGGTGTACTGGGGGCCGTAGCCGCACTCCTCCGGGTCGTCCGGGCAGCTGTGGGGTTCTCCCAGGAACAGGGTCCGGGTCCGCCCCAGGGCGTTCACGTTGGCGAACCCGGTCTGGGTGACGGTGGAGGTTGCCTCCCCGGGCTGGATGTTCTTGCCGACCGGGGTGGAAAGAACGCCCGTCTCGTCCTGCCTGGGGGCCGGCCAGCGGGTGGTCGGCTGGTTCCGCACCGCCACCGGGAGCAGGCCGGAGGTGTCGCCGGTGCGGGTCAGGTTGAAGGACACGATGATGGAGTCGTTCCTCTGGGACACCCCGGGATAGTACGCGCCCGGGTACCCGTAGAAGGTCGTCGTGGCGGCATTGCCGATGGTCACCACCGGGCGGTCGTCGTCCTGCACCCACACCTCGGCGGCGTGCTCGTAGTAGGCGGTGTAGCCGTCGTCCGCATCCGCCAGCACGAAGGCGTGGTAGCTGCTGTTCCCGTAGTTGAAGCTGTCGTCGGTGGTGGAGCGGGTGACGGTGACCTGGCTGGTCCCCGCCGGGAAGTTGACGGTGATCACCTCGTGGTTCAGGGGCACCAGGTGCACCGGCGTGGTGACGCCCAGGGTGGGGTCGTCCAGCTCGGCCTGGGTGACCCGGCTCCTCAGCCGGTACAGCCTGAGCCGGACGTCCAGGGCGTCGGTGGTGGAGCCGGAGCGGATCACCCTGAACACCACGTCCTCGCCCTCGTCCACCCAGGCGGTGGTCCTGTTGACCCGCACCGCCGGCAGGGCTCCGTCGTCGTCGAAGATGCTGAAGGTGAAGGTGTTGGGGTAGGCCGGGCGGTACCCGGTCCCGTCCAGGATGGTCACGGTGAGCGCGCCGTTGCTCTCCGCGGTGCTGTCGTCCACCGTCTGGATGGAGGTCTGGACCGAGCTGGCCCCGGCCGGGATGGTCGCGGTGGACGGAATGGTCCCGGTGGTGTACCCGGCGCCGCCCTCGATGTCGAGCGTGATCTCCAGGGGTGTGCTCTCGGTGTTTCCCCTCCTGAGGGTGAAGGTCACCGGGTCGCCCTCCTGGACCCGTCCCTCATCCACGACGAGCCGCACGCTCTCCAGGTCGTTGTCCCGCACCGTGACGGTGTGGGAGAGGGTTCCCTCCCGCCAGTAGGTCCAGGGCTTGCCGATGAGCGGCGGGTACAGGAGCCCGGCCCGCACCGTGTAGGTGCCCAGCCGTTCATCGTCGTCTTCGGTGGGCACGGCCAGCTGGGCGGTGGCGGAGCCTGCCGCGAAGACCACCACCTCCTGGGTGGTGGTGGAGAAGGGGGCGCTCTTGATCACCCGCACCCACACCGTCAGTTCCTCGGCGGTGCTTTCCGTTCTCGCCAGGTTGAAGGTTGCGTCGGTCCCCTCGGTGACCGTGTCGTTCGGCAGGGTCATGCTGACGTGGGGCTCGTCGTCCACGATGGCCCCCACCCCCAGCAGGGTCTCCTGCCCGTCCTCCAGGACGGCGAACTGGGGAGTCTTCAGGTAGATGGCGAACTGCTCGTCGGCCTCGGCCAGCCGGTCCTGCAGGATCTCGATCTCGATGGCCTTCCTGGTCTCCCCGGGCTCGAACTGCAGCCGGCCGCTGGTCTCGGTGAAGTCCTCCCCGTGGTCCGCCGCCGCGGTGTCCCGGACCTGGTAGTTCACCCAGACGTCCCGTACCGTTGGGACGGCGCTGACCAGCTCGACCCAGACCTCTCCGGTGCCGGCGGCCTCGGGGATGTCGGTCCGGTTGTTCTCGAAGCGGATCACCGGCAGGGGGTCCAGGTCCCGGACGATCATGGCGGCGATGTCGTTGTCCGGGTCGATCTCGTACCCGTCCCCGGGCTGGAGCCGGACGGTGAAGATGGCGTCGCCGTCGCTGCCGTCGTTGGCCTCGGTGTAGATCACCGGGGTCAGGGTGCTGGTGCCGTAGGGTATTGATGCGGGCCTCGGGCCCAGGAGGTCGTCGCTCACGGCGTTGCCGGCCTCTTCGATCAGCAGGTTCACGGGCACGGCTGCCCCGGTGTGGCCGTCGTGGAAGACCCGGAACCGGAGGGCCTTGCCCTCGTCCCAAGTGATCCGGATCCGCTCGATCCCCACCGTGTACAGGTCGTTGTCCAGGATGGTCCCGCTTACTTTCCTGTCCCCGGTGGGGACCCAGAACTTCGGGTCCTGGGGGTGCAGGGTGGCCTGGTAGTGGATGTCCGGCCCCTTGTAGTCGTCGTCAACCGAGGAGTAGCTCAGCCCGTACCGGGTGATCCCGGCACCCAGCCTGAAGACCGTGTATCTCTGGTCTCCCACCGGGCCGGTAGTGACCGGCACCTCGATGGGGTTGGTGTCCTGCCCGGTGCGGGTGATCCAGAGGACCAGGTTCTGGCCTTCTTCCACCTCGGCGGGCTCGAAGCTGATGCTCACCTGGGGCGCGGTGTCGTTGTCCGCCACGCTGACCGTGATGGAGTCGGCGCCGGGGATCTCGTACTCCCGCCGGCTCTCCAGGGTCAGGGTCAGGGCGCTGTCCGCTATGTCCCGCCGGTCGTCGGGCGGCGTGATTTCCAGGGTGGCGGTGGTATCCCCGGCCCCGAAGTCGATGGTGGAGGGGACCGTGACCTCGTCGCCCCGGGAGTTGCCCTCCAGGAACCCGCCGGGGTCCTCCAGGGTGACCCCCACCTGGAGCTCCTCCGCGGTGTTGTTGGTCCGGGTCAGGGTGAACGTGACCGTCTCGCCCTCGGTGATCGAGGTCGTGTCGCTGGACAGCGCGATGGTGGCCCGGTCGTCGTCTCTGATCAGGGCCCTTTGCTCCAGCTTGGAGTCGTCTCCCTTGATGCTGTGGCTGATCGACACGACCTCGGCCTGGATCCTGTCCCTGGCCTCGTATTCCGAGTCCTGCTCGGTGGTGACCGTGATCGTCTGGGTCTGGTCGATGCTCCGGCTGGCGATGAAGGTGCTGCCCATCGTCAGGGCCGGGAAGGTCAGGGTGTGGACCTGGTCGGTTGGGTTGGTCCCGCCCGGCTCCCTCCGGTTGGGTTCCCAGGTCCGGATCTGGACGGTCACCGGCTCCAGGGCGTAGCCGGCCTCTCTCCGGACCGGGAACTGCACCTGGTCTCCCTCGGGGACCGGCATAGGCGTGGGCTTCTGGAGGTTGATCTGCAGGGATACCCCGGCGTTGTTGGCGTCGATTTCCTTTTCCCGCTGTCCGTCGAAGGTCCAGTACTGGGCCTCCACGGCAGCGTCCAGTTCTGAGCCGGTGCTCGCGTCGGCCAGCGGGAGGACCCGGGCGGAGAAGCTCCAGTCGATGTCCTGGCTGTTGTCCAGGACCTCGATCCGTACCACCACGCTCCGCTGGCCCCCGGTCAGGGTCAGGGGGAAGTCCTTGTAGTGCTTGCCGGTCGCCGGGTCCAGGGTCCAGTCCGAGTGGCGGGGCGACAGCCAGCCCCGGTCGTGCTCCACCCGGACGGTGAAGCTGGCGGTTCGGTCCTTGTCCTGGTTTCTCCGGCTCACCTGGAAGTGGGCCGGCCAGTAGGTCTCTATTTCGTTGTCGAAGCTGAAGCTCCGCCCGTCGGTGTAGTGCCAGGTCCCCTCGGCTGGGCCGTTGTTCCAGTAGGACTGGCCCGAGTCCCAGAAGCTGCTCCCTCCGTCGATGTAGCCCCACTCGAAGGTCAGTTCCTGGGGGATGTCGTTGTCGACCACGATGACCCCGGCCTTGGTGGATACGCCGGTGTTCCCCGGGTGGTAGCCGGTGCCGGGCAGGACGGTCACTGTGAAGGTGCCTGCGGGCAGGTCCCGCAGGTCGTCTGGTGCGGTGAGGGCCAGGGTCTTGCTGGTCTCGTTGGCGGCGAAGACGATCTGGGTGGGGATCTCGGGCCCCGGGTCCCAGTGGTTGCCCCGGAGGAATCCGTGGTCGTCGTCCACCCGGATGTCCACGGTGAGCGCCTGGGCCGTGTCCCCGCCGGTGCGGGTGAAGGTGAAGGTGGCGGTCTGTCCCTCGTTGATGCCGGTGTTGTCCACGGTCAGGGCGACGGCGGCGCTGGTGCCCGGCGGGTCGTTGATCTCCACCCTGGCCCGTCTGGGGCTGCCGGTCTCGTAGTCCCCTCCGGTGACCTCCAGGATCCAGGCGTTCAGCACGTCGGTGCCTGGCTCCGTCACCCCGTCCACGTATGCGTAGACGCTGAAGGTGGCGGTCTCGGCCCAGGGCTCGATGACCACTGTGTGGTCTTGGTCGCTGGGGTTGGTGCCGTTCCCGGCCTCCCGGTCGGGTTCCCTGGTCCGCACTTCTACCGTGACCTCTTCCGCCCGCTTTCCGGCCACCCGGGTGAGGGTGTAGGGGACCTCTCCTCCCTCCTGGACCTCGGTGACGTCGGTGCTGATCGTGACCGTCCCGCTGCTGTCCCCGGAGTCGGAGGAGGCAACCTCCGTCTCCCGGAAACCGCTCTTCACCGTCCAGTACATGGCCTCGGTGGCGCTGTCCAGGTCCTGGCCCTGGTGGTCCTGGAGGGGCAGGATCTCCACCGTGTAGGTCCAGTCGTCCTCCGACTCGCCGTTCTGGGTGACGGGGATCTCCTGCTCCACCTGGGTGTCGGTGCCGGTGAGCTCGAGGGAGTACTCCCGGTAGTGATCGCTGCCGTCCTGCTCCCAGTCGTCCAGGACCAGGACCGGGTCCGGGCCGCTCCGGTCCGTGGTGACCCGGACGGTGAACCGGGCCGGGTTGCCGGTGTCGGTTGACCGCCGCTTGACGATGAGCTTCAGGGTGTCGCCCTCGTCGGCGTCGGCGTCGTTGGTCCCGTCCTTCCCGAAGTTCAGCTCCAGCTCCTGGGCGTCGTCGTCGTCCCGGACTGTTACGTCGTCCGCCACGGGGACATCTGCTTCGGTCAGTGCGCTGTGGGAGAAGAGCAGGTAGTCGTGGGATGGGAGGATGGTGACCGTGACGTCCTCGTCCTGGGTGGCCGCGTCCCGGTGGTCGTCGGGCAGCGGGATGGTGAGCATGGCCCAGGTCTGGCCCGCCGGCACCACAAACTGGGTCGGTAGTTCGGGCGGCGGGTCCCAGTGGTTCCCCCGCAGCCGGTTGCCGGGGTCATCCACCCTGAGGAGCACGGTGGTGTCCTGGCTGGTGTCCTTGGTCCGGTGGATCCGGAACTGGACGTTCTGCCCGCCACCCTCGGTGATCTGGGGATTCTCCCGCTCGATCCTCACCGTCGGGCTGGTGGTGTCGTAGTAGGACGAGAGGACCTGGATGGAGGCCAGGCTGGGGCTGCCCACCTGGTACCCGTTGTCCGGCGAGGCCTGGACCTCGGCCCTGATGTCGCCATCGCGGTCCGGCCACTCGTCGTTGTAGACCGCCACGTCCAGGGTGACGTCCCTGGAACCGTGGGGGAAGGTCAGGGTGTGGGTCTGCTCGGTCAGGTTGCCGTGCACCGGGTCGTCGTGCTCGGTCTCCCAGGTCTTGACCCGGACGGTCTGGGGCTGGGTATTGCCCTCCACCCTCCTGACGGAGAACTGGGCCAGCCCTCCCTCCCGGGCGGTCTGCTGGAGGGCGTGGACGGTGACCCGGTTCAGCGTCACCTGTTGGGCCAGAGCTGGTTCAGGCCGGAGGGGGGCGAGTTGGGTCAGCAGCCCCGCCGTGATGGCTGCGGCTGTGATCAGGAGAGCCGCGGTGACTCGGCGCAGGGTCATGGCGGCTGCGGGTCCTCTGCGGGGGCGTCAGGTGGTGGTCCCCCGCTGTTCTGCCGGGATTGGGGAGCGTGCATTTCCAGTGGGGACAGGCCTGGCCTTCAGCGAAGGATTTGCCCATGCCTGGGTGGCCGCCTGGCATGGGTCCACCGTACCAATCCCGGGGATACCGGGGTTTGGCGCTTCAGGGGTTGTTTCCGTGGCCTTCGGGTCCGGGTTGGGCGGCCTCATGCTTCCTCCCCCTCCCTCCCAAGCGGCGGGTCTTGAAGTCTCGGGACAGCCGGTCTCGTTCCCTGGGTTGTCAGCCTGTCTCGGTGTCCCTCCTAGCTTGGGTTCCGTGGCCTTCGGGCGGGATCTCCTCCCCCCGCCTGTCTGGCGGGTTGGGGATTCTCGTCTCCCCAGCCCGCTGTTCCTGCCTGTCCTGGGGGCGGCTGTCCCTGGAAAACCGTGTGGTAAGCTCGGCAATCATGGGTGTTGATGTAAGGTTTGACATCTTGTCTTGGCTGCTGTAATGCTGTTGAATATCCGCGTTTATTCGAGAATTATATGCACATATAGTGCATTATGTACGGTGTCTAAGTGCCCCGGAGTAAAGATTGACAATTCACTTACTGGATGTGCACTGAAATATGGCATCTGAACGGAATGCACATAGGCTGATCGCTGCCCAAGTGGGGTTCGTCATGCGGGTCTACCGGGAGTCCTTCGAGCAGGAGGACGGACACCGTGGTTTGACCCAGGGGGAGCTCCTGGAGCGCATGGGAGAGGTGGACCCCAGCTACGCCCGCCGGTACAGCCATGCCACCGTATCTCGCTGGGAGTCAGGGGCGACCCGGCCCACTGCTGCCCGCCTCCGGGTCTTCGGCCTGGCTTTGGGTCTATCCGAGGTCGAGGTGCAGGGATTGGTCCGGATGGCCGGTTTGGGCGGGAGTCTTGAGGCCCCTCTCCCTGCCGGAGGTGAGCCCGTGGATGACGTGGGGGAGACGGCTCCGGCTGTCCCTGTCGAACCTTCCCCTGGAGGTGTGGACTTGGTCTTTCTGAGAAGCGTGTTCCGCCTCGGCGTGCTGAGGTGCCTGCCCCTGGCCCTCTGGACCGCCGGCCTGGGATACCTGCTGGCCTTCGTGGGCTGGGACGGCGCCTGGGGACCGGTGGCTTACGTGGGGCTCGTGATTGCCCCGGTGCTGGCCCAGGGGCTTCTGCTGCCCGGCCGGGACGCCGGCCTCAGGGAGTTCTTCTGGGTCTCCGTGTTCCTGCTCCTGACCACTCCCTTGGTCCAGTTCTCGCCGCTGGGCATGGACCACTACGGCTTCCATGTGCGCGGGGACCTGGGTGGCACCCAGATGCCCTACATGCTCTCCCTGCTGCTGAACCTGGGCATTGCCGGTGCTGCCGGGCTGGTGTTCGATCTCCTGGGGAATTGGCAGTACCGCAGTTCGGGCGGAGCGGACTCCGCCCTGGGCCGGGCCTGCTGGACCGTGCTTCCCCCGGTCATTCTGGTCTACACGGCGGTGGCGGTGATCACCAACGTCTCGGTGTCCATCCAGCTTGCGGTGTTGTTCCCGGTCCTGGCTGTGCTGGTGGCCCTGATGCTGGTCTCCCGGGACCCGCTGGTGCGGGTCTCGGACCAGGACCGGCGGTTGCTGCTCCAGGGGCTCTTGGGGGCCGCGATGGTCTCGGTCCCCCTGGGGGTCTTCACGGTGATGGCGATCTACCTTTCGCCGGACATGCCCATGGTGCTGCCGGACCACAACCTGCTGGGCTCCTGGGAGCTGGATTTCGAGGCGTTGGGCTACTCCAGGCAAGAGGCCCTGGACCGGCTGGACCTGGGGTACATGTGGCACGCCATGAGCATCTTCGCCTACATGGTCTTCGTGGTGGGGGGCAACGTGGTGGTGTCGGTTGGCCGGATGGGCGGCCAGGATGGTGGAGTTACGGCGGTGTCGGCCCCGGGGACTTCGGGCCCCGGCGGCTCCGGGCCAGAACGCCCGTCGGGATTCTTCGGCTTCTCCCACGACCGGGGACTGTTCTGGGTGCCGGTCACCGGGCCTGTGCCGTTGCCTGAGGGATCATCCCAGGAGGGATGAGACACCCCGGCCCTCAGGGTGAGTCCTCGTCGTCCAGGAGCCCGCTTCGGGCTGCCCAGACGCCCAGTTCCTGCCTGGAGCCCAGGCCCAATTTGCGCTGGATGCCGTAGACTGCGTTTCGGACGGTCATGGGGTTGCTGTTGCCCCTGGCCTGGGCTATATCGGCGTAGGACATTCCCATGGCGAACATCCTGAGTATCTGGCGTTCCCGGTCCGTCAGCCGTTCCAGGTCGTTGGGAGGGGCCGGCGCGGCCCCGCTGCCCATTCCCGAAACCAGCCGCCTGGCGGCCTCTCCCTGCACCCGGAACTCCCCGCCCGCGACCTCCCTGACCGTTGACAGGAGCATGTCCTTGCCAGAGTATTTCTGCAGATACCCGGTGGCGCCGGCATTCACCGCCTGCACGATGGCGCTGTGCTTGTTGGAGGCGGTCAGCATCAGGACCCTGGTCTCGGGCAGCGCCGCCGCTATCTCCCGGCAGGCTTCGATCCCGTCCTTCACGGACATCAGGATGTCCATGATCACCACGTCCGGCTTCAGGTCCATGACCCGGTCGACGGCCTCCTGGCCGTCGGCGGCCTGTCCCACGACCTCGAACTCGCCCGACTGCTCCAGCACCTGGGCGATTCCCTCCCTCACGATGGCGTGGTCGTCGACTATCATCACCCTGATCCTGGTCTCCCGCATCATTCCCGTTTCCTCCCGGGTCTGTTCAGTATGGCACTATGCAGCGGACCGTGGTACCGCTGCCGTTGGACTCCACCTCCAGCCTGCCGCCCATGCGTTCGGCGTCCGCCCGCATGTTCCTGAACCCGTGGCCCCGCCGGTCATAGCCCTGGGGAAGGCCGGTCCCGTCGTCGGACACCGCCATGCGGAGGCCTGTCTGCCCGAAGTCCAGGGAGATCGTGACGCTGTCCGCGCCGGAATGGCGGAGGGCATTGGTCAGTGCGTTGTGGGATATGGAGAAGAGCAGGCTGCGCTGGATGGTGGACAGTTCCGGCTCGGTTCCCCGCTGCACCAGTTCCGCGGGGATGGAGGAGATCACCGTGAAGGTATCGGCGTGAGCGGCCAGGACCTCCCCCAGCGTGCTGCCGCTGAATATCTCCCCGCCATCTATGGGGTGCCGGAGGGTCCACATCGTTGACTTGGCCAGTTCCCACATGGCCTCTAGCTTGGCCAGCAGTTCGGGGTCGCGGGACCTCTCCGCCCGCTCCACGGCGTCCTCCAGGCCGAGCCCCAGGGTGTAGGCCGACTGGGCGGTGGTGTCGTGGATGGTCTGGGACATCTCGATGCGCTGCCGGTTCAGTTCCCGTTCCCGGTCCACTGCCGCCATTCTCCTGACCCGCTCGAACCTGGTGATCAGGTTGACGGATACCGCCACTCCGTAGAGGGCCAGGATCCTGTAGAACAGCACCTTCTCGTCCTGGCTGCCCAGGTCGATGCCGTCCCCCACCGCCGTGCAGATGGACAGGTACACGGCCACTATCATGGTTGTCCACGAGAATGTCAGGTAGGGTGAGGTGAACACCCAGGCGAAGAGGGACACGATGAAGTAGACCACCGGGAAGTAGCGGCTGTCGAACCCGCCGGACATCGACAGGGTGAAGGAGATTGCGGCGGCGTCCAGGGTACTCAGGGCGAGCAGCCACCTAGGGTCCACCCGGCCGGAGGTCCGGATCCTCCACTGCACCCAGGCGCTGGGCACTATCAGGCCCAGCAGGTACGCGTTGTTGAGGATGTGGCTCAGGGCCCCGTACTCGACCCGGTAGTTGGTCTCCACGATGGCGGCTGCCATGAAAGCCCACCGGACCCAGATGTAGACGGCGGCCGGGTACCGGAGTCCATCGGTTTCCTGGCTGTCGAAGTTCCAGAAGCGCCGGGTGACGTTCCGCACGTCCATTTTAGGTATGCCCATTCACCATCTCCACCCCTTCTGGGGTGTGCAGTCCGGCATGCAATCCAAACCTGCCTGGGCTATGGTATGGCCCACGTAATCCCGGGACAAGATGACTTATGTCATAATATGGTAGTGCATTTACCACGTGCATCTTGCACATCCGGCCGGTGCCGGCATCATGTTGGCTGAAGGGAGACGCCCTATGCCCGATGAACCCATTGTCCAGGTCCGGGACCTGGTGAAGGTCTACCCGGGAGGTACCCGCGCCGTTGCGGGTATCGACTTCGATGTCCCCAGGGGGGAGTTCTTCGGTTTCCTGGGGCCCAACGGCGCCGGAAAGACCACGACGATGAGGATACTGGGCACCCTCCTCCGGAAGACGTCGGGGACCGTCACCGTGGGCGGGTTCGATGTCGACTCGGACCCGAAGGCCATCCGCCGGAGCATTGGGTTCGCGTTGCAGGAGGTCGGCCTCGATGACCTGGCCACCGGCAGGGACTTCTTGCGTCTCCAGGGCGTGCTCTACGGGCTATCCCGGCGGGAGGCCCATCGGAAGGCCGATGAGCTGCTGGAGGTGGTGGAGCTCACCCATGTTGCGGGACAGCGGGTCGGGACCTACTCGGGCGGGATGCGCCGCCGCATCGACCTGGCCGGCGCTCTCATGCACGACCCGGATATCGTCTTCCTGGACGAGCCGACGGTCGGCCTGGACCCCCAGACCCGGCTCGCCATGTGGGAGCACCTGGAGGACCTGAATGCTAGAGGGGTCACGATCCTGCTCACAACCCAGGTGATGGAGGAGGCCGACCGCCTCTGCCGCAGCATCTCGATCTTCGACCACGGACAGATCGTGGCCAGCGGATCTCCCGAGTCCCTCAAGAGCGGGGTGCGCGGGGATGTGGTGCAGATCATCCTGGATGGTTCTGCCGATGGTCCAAGCGAGGCCTTGTACGAAAGGGCGGAGGGGCTGGTCCGCCGGCAGGATTACGCCGACGGGGTAAGCCGGGTCGACGGGGGCATCGCCGTCACCGTCGGGAGCGGCAGTGCTGCCGTCCCCGCCCTGGTCGGCCTGCTTCACGACGGTCAGGTCCCGGTCGTCAGCCTCTCGGTTGCCAGGCCGACCCTGGATGACGTATTCCTGATGCACACCGGCCGCAGGATAAGGACTGAGGAGGAAGCGGGATCATGAGCATGGCCCGGGAGATCTACTTCATCTACATGCGCAACCTGAAGACCTGGGTCGGGCAGCCGTCCCTGGTCCTGATCACGGTGCTCCCGTCGGTGTTCATGTTCCTCTTCTTCGGGGCTCCGCTGAGCGGCATCTCTCTCGTCCCGGGCTTCCCGGCGGACGACTATTACGCCTACTTCACCGCCATGGTCATCGTGCTGGCGGTGGTCATGAACGGCTCCGATGTCGCCATCACCCTGCTGGAAGACATGATGTCCGGCTACTTCGACAAGCTGCTGCTGGCCCCCATCAACCGCTTTTCGATGCTGATGGGGATGCTGCTCATGTCGGGCACCCGGGCGTTGCTGCACGTGGTCATCATCGTCGGGATGGCCCTGGCCTTTGGGGTCAGCTTCGTGGGAGGCATTCTGGGCGTGGTGGCGATCATTGCCGCCGCCACGGTGTTCGGGATAGCCATGGGCTGCATAGGCCTGATAATCGCCCTGAAGACCAGGAGCTTTCAGGTGACCCAGAACAGCTGGCTGATGTTCATGCCGGTGGCCTTCCTGACCACGGCGTTCATGCCCAGGGAGTTCCTCACGGGGTGGTTCCGGTGGGCGGTGACCCTGAACCCGGTGGATTACGTGATGGTGTCCGTGCGGACGATCATCATCGAGGGATGGAACTGGGACTCGATTCTTCCCGGGTTCTGGGTCCTGTCCGCGCTCACGGTGGTCCTGCTCGCCGTGGCCACCTGGATCTACAGCCGGGCCTCTGCGTGAGCTGTCAATGGCGGCGGGAAAGTGGGCCATAGTGCGGAGCAAAACTGTTCCCGGTTGCTTTGCATCTTCCTCGTCCTGTACCAAAAGTCGTGGTCGAGTTGCTGCGGCACCTATCCAGCCCACTTGATTCCCCGACCTGACCCTCTGGCTTCCTGCGCGGGCTGGTGAGTAGGGGCGCAGAACCATCTCGTTGCTAGCCTGCGTCCGGGACTATGCTTGCGGGCCACACGAACCCGGAGCCTGGCGCTACACCCTCGACGTAGGCGCGGTCGCCCACCACTTCGGCTTTGGTCTCGTAGTTGACCTGCTGAACGCGCCGGATCACGGGCAACGGGAGACCGCCTTCATCGCTCGGAACTACCAGTAGGAACGCCCGGGGCTGTCGCGCGCGAACGAACATAAGGGCGAGTTCTAGGGTCTGCCGTTGCTCTCCCTGTAGGTCCGCGATGACAAAGCTGAAAGGTGGGATGCGGTCGAAATCCACATCCTCGGTGCCGTAAGCGGCGTCGTAGAAGTAGGAGACCTCGAAACCTGCATTGGAAACTCTCTCAATGAGGTCGCCCCCGTCGGAGTGCAAGTAAGCGACACGGTAGGGTGCCGTGTCGTTATCTGCGGGTTCGAGGGCTTCGGACTCATTTATCATTCTTGTTTCCTGCAATCGTCGTCATTTATCATGGGGTTGCGGAGGGCACGCCGGAGGTGCCTATGCAACAAGGCGACGACCAGTCCCAGAATCCTCCAGACCTCAGCAATGTGCCAGAGAAGAAGCCCAGTAGGGAAATGCGACAACTCACCGGCTCAATCGGCAACACTGTCGCAGACAGCCCCCTAGCTCGACACTGGAAGCCACTACCCGATCCCGAACTCCTGAACCCTGAAGACTAATCACTACGCGCCCTCCGCACCACAATTAAAAACCTGTGTGACGAATTAAGCCAACTGGTGATGTTATCGTGGCGAAATTCGCCGCCGGTCACGGCTACCCCGTGGACTTCTTCTTTCTTGGAGGGCTGTTCTCGATTAGCTGCTCGTAGGTAAGCCGTCGCCCGACCATCCGCCGAAGGACGCGAGCCACCGACTTGAGTCCGTTGCCATGACCGGCGGTGTTCCGGTACGCGAGTTCGTTCATGTAGCGGTGCAGGTGCTGCCAGCTCATGTAGTGGAACGTGCCAACGTAGGCCCTCTTGAGCAAGGACCATCTGTTCTCGGCCTTGTTGCTGGTGGCCCCGAAGCGGTTCACGTACTCCCCGGCGGTATGATCCACCCAATCGTGCTGGTAACCCATAGCGGTCAGGGCTTGGTACGCGGCTGCCCCATCGGTCCAGACGGTGCTGCCCGGCTTGATGTGGTCCTTGATGAATTGCTGGATTGCCTTGGCCTCCGTGTTGGTGAGGGGGACGATGATGGTCCGGCCCTGCTGGTCGACGGCGGTTATGACGGGGATTTTGTTGTTCATTCCGGTCCAGCCGGGCTTCTTCTTCTTGCTGGCGTGGATGTTCTTGGCCTTGCCACCGATCCATGCCTCGTCGACCTGGACCACGCCCTCCAGCACCTGCTCGGTCATATCCATCGCCTCACGAATGCGATGTTGCAGGAACCACGCGGTGCTGTAGGCGATACCAAGCTCCTTCTGAAGATGGAGGGCCGCTATTCCCTTCCGGTCGGTCAGCATATAGCGAATGGCAAAAATCCAGTCGCTGAGCTTCAGGTTAGTGCCCCCTAGAACCGTTCCGGTACGGACGCTGAAGTATCTCTTGCACGTCCGGCAGCGCCACCGCATGGGGCGACCGCTCTTGGTCTGGTAGATATTCTCCGAGCCGCAGTGCCCGCATTGGGAGATGCCGTTCCAGATGGCTTCCTCGACGAAGGCCACGGCATCGCTCTCGTTGAGGAAGTGACTATCGAACTCCCGCTTGCTTATGATGTCTTGCTGTCGTTTCTTAGTGGCCCCACTCTTCCGTGTTCGGGACACCCGCTCGACGATGGTACCAATGATTCCGCTGCCATCGTCTACGATGTGGCCCATTTCGTTGTACTGGATAGTGATGGTTCCATTGGGATGCTCCGGCGGTTTCGTACTTTTCTATCAAAATTTAACCATGAAGAGCGCCGCTTTAGGAACCATTTGGGGCGGTCAACTTTCGAGTACAGCCGGGCGTGAGGGAACACGGCGATGGCCGTGCCTTCGATCTTGGAACGTTCCGATATACTTGACTGCTGGGGATTATTGGGTATGTAATCGTAGTACGGGCTTCCGGTGACGACGAATATCGACACCGTGGCCTTGGGGTGGAACAGCCTCAACATGGCAGACGCCTCCTGTTGGCCCCGGAGCGGCTTCCGTGGGCGGGTAGGAGACGAATCGGGACTGGATCTCGATGGCTACCAACAGCTGTCCGCCTGAGCGGCGACGGGGATTCCGCCCCCGTCGCCGCCTTCCTTTTCGTCAGCATCTAGAATACGAAGGTCTGGGCGGTGGCGTCAACCCACCGCCTCCCGTTGACTTCCCCCGGCCCTCATGCTTGAATAGCCCTGCTACAGCTACCCCCGGAGAGACCTGTCCCCAGCGGGACAGGGCATCGAACCCGGGCGCGGATAAACGCTGTCCGTGCCCCCTTGTTGGTTCGATGCTGGATTGGGTAGCTGTAGCAAGTGCCTTATCCTCGCCGCAAGGGGGTCACCCTATGAAGCAAGAACATTCCGCCCGCCCAGTAGAAATCATTCTACGATGCCTTGTGGCGGTTGCATTCGTCTCAGGGTAGGTTGTGCTGTACCTGGGGGTGGGGACGGATTCCCAGGTGGTTTGGAGCGTCGGGAAGGGACTTATCGTGCTTTCCGTCATCCTTGCTTACTTTCCAGTTCGGCGCATGAAGCAGGCCAGAGGCGTCTGGAGGTAACCAGCACCTTTCACGTAAGCAACCCCGCCCGATAGGTAGAGGATTTCCAGCATGGTCAGCGCGCCCCCATGCTTGCCAGCCGCGCCCGAGTGGTCTATTTTTGTGGCGGTAGGCTCGTCCTGCCGGGAGCCCTGGGCGGGTATCGATCCCGCTTAACACGGTCTTCAGCCGTGCGCATTGCCAACATGCTCCCGGGGCTCCACACCACCGTACCAGAAACCCCGGGCGTTGTGCAGACTGACAGCTAGGCATCCCCCGGGTATGCCCGATGGTGAGTATTCGCGGACACGGGGGCTGGGACAACACAGGCGCAGAAGTACCGGATTCTACGAGCACCACATGCAGATGAGGATCGTGACACGGAATCTTAGGCGCGTGAAGCGATTCGTCGAAAGGGTCGGGGCTCTGCTACGCGGGGGGTCTAAGGTGCCCATCATTTCCCGTGGACTTGCCATCGCGGTGATAGCCTTCACATTTGTATTGGATGTGCCCTTGTGGTCCATGCGTTTCGCACGGGCAGGCTGTGGCTTGCCATCTTTCCTGTTCTAGGGTTCGTTCCAGTTCTTGTATTCTTTCTGCCTGCTTGCGTGAATATAGGGTGAGCCCGCATATAAGCAGGAACATAGCAAGGACAGCGATCTGCTGGAATATCTCCATGATGTGTTTCCTCCCCACCGAGATCAGTGGCACCCCTAATATTTTGCGTAAAACATAGACCGACGGGGCTCTCCGTGGTTGGATTCGCCGTAACCAACCAGAGGATGGAGTGATGCAGAACCGATACGTTGGCGATGTGGGAGATTTCGCAAAGTTCGGGCTACTGCGGTTCCTGTCAGGCACAACCGACCCGGAGTGCAAGGAACGTCTCGGGGTCGGCCTAATCTGGTATATGCACTACGACGAGAGGCATGGGGCCGACCGGAGCAAGATCAACAACGACGGGCGGCATGTTGGCTACCTCGACCTGCACCGGAAGAACGTCAGCCTATACGGTGATTGCGACCCGGAACTGTGGGCGAAGCTTGGTCATCTGGTGGGACAGGACAGGCGGTGTGTGCATTGCGCGCAGGAGGCCAAGCTCCTGCCGGAAGGGACCCGGTACTACACCCCGCTCCTGACATATGTGCCGAGGATGCCGCGAGAGCAGAAGCAGGCGGTCAGGGAGTGCTGGTTCAGGAACGCGCTCGCGGAGACCTGCGGACCCGATGTGGACCTCGTCTGCGTGGACCCAGATAACGGTCTAGCCGACGACCGGATTATGCTCGACCCACCGAGGGGAGCCAAGCACGTCTATATGCCCGACCTCCAGTCCATCTGGGGTTACGGGAAAAGTCTTGTCATCTATCACCATAGCAACTGGGATGGGAGAGTGCCGGTGCAGATGGATAGGGTTGCCGCCAAACTCCGCGACGGCCTGGGCACGGCACCCATCTCTCTCTGGTTCCACGGCGGGACCGCGCGAGCCTTCTTTGTTGTGCCTCAGCCGGGGAGCGCTGGTGATGTCATCAGGGACCGCGTTGACCGCTTCCTTGACTCTGGGTGGGGGCACCCCAAGTTGTTCGAGAAGGTGGAGCATGACATTGCCGGAATCGCGGCGCGGTAATCGGGGAGCCGGAGCCTCCGTTCCAAGGCGCCCATCATCGCCGGTGGTTGGGCTGTTCTTTGTTTTCGGGGGGCTGGCAGGTTTGGGGCGTCTACAATTCCCGCTTCGGTCGGGAATCTAACGGGCTGGATATTTGCCCTTGCAGGGCTCATACCCGCACTCGGGAAGGTAAACTCCGGGTTCATAGTTCTGCAGCCCGAACCAAGCCTTCGCCTTCTCCTGGGCGTACCCCTCGTCATAGCAGCTGCAGGTGGGGTCCAAGTGGCCATCTAAGGTGAGACGCCGCAGTGTTCTTCACCTTCCATCATGACACTGCCTCCCGCTCCAGGACTTAGCGGAGCTCCTTGTCGGTCAGATTCAAGAGGGCGGCCGTCGCCTCCAGATTCAAACCACTTGCCCATCCTAGACGAACCGCCCCAAGCCGAGGTCGTTAGTTGCCTCGGCTCGTCCTTCGCCATGGCCACCAGTTCCCTGAGCGGCGGGACTCGGCCCCTGACTCCTCAGGGGACGGCAGAGCCCTAGACATCCTCTCGATAGTCTGCTGAGCGGTGGTCAGATTGCCCAGAACTGCTGAAAGCGCAACTCCGACTCCTGCAGCTCCTTCTGGCGGTAATCAGCAAGCTCTTGGAGTGATTTCATCTGGTGCTCCAGAGACCTCACATAGTCAGCAGTAATATCACTAGGACTACCCCCTGCTACTGCACCTGCTACCACTGATGAATTTTCAGCCGAATCTGCAACTGAGTTCTCATCTAGAAGCACCCAAACACGTTCCCGGATCCCATAAGGCTCTCTTTCGATGGAAAGCTGGCCTCGCTGAATTTGGCGGTCGATGGTGCTGATGCTGACACCAAGGCGCCTCGATGCCTCAGTCCTGCTGACTCATGTAACCACACCTCACCTCATGCTGCAACTGCAGTGGTGCATCCGATTTTAGCGATCCTGATCCAGGTGATACACCTATCGGGGAGAGTCAGTTTCAGAGAGTTTCCGTTCATGACCGCAGCAGTATCCCACGTGTGTCCTTCGATGTATCTTCGCAGGGACGCCGGTGTGCCCTAGTCGCGGCGGATGTCTGCCTCCATGACCTAGAGGATTATTGAGTCGACCTGACCAGACAAGTCAACTCCGAGATTGAGTTCCTCCTCGGACCCAGCTTCGCTAGGATACTGATGTCCCCATATTCCGGATCTCCAGACGTGGCGGCCCCGATACGGTGACGTAACCGGCTTGTCCGAACCAACTGGTCCAGGTGGTGATGGAACTCCGCGCGGGCGCCCGCGTCCATCTGGGCGGTCCGAAGGTGGCGGAACACCAGGCGCGGGTGCTGCGCCCATTGCTCCGCCGGCTACCCTTGCTTCAAGGTTAACTGAATGAGCCTGTCGGCCCGGTCCTGGCGGTCGAGGTCGCGGCAGGTCGCGATGATATCCTCGAACTGCGCCGCTGGAATCGGCAGACCCGGGACAACGTCGCGAATCCTGTGCGCCTCCTCGTCGAAGTCCCACATGAATTCGCGCCCGGTGGCCTGCTTCGTGTAGCTCTGGCCGTCCCTGGTGTGGATCGTGATGCGCGGTCCGAAAAGGGTCATCTCATGCGACGGGATGAGCGTTACCCGATGCATCAGTTCCAAGACCTCGGGTGGGTCGCTGGCGTCACCCCCCTGGCTCGGCAGCACCGGGAAGCCGCGCTGGACAACGCCGTAGGCAGTGTAGTACGGCGTGCTTCCCGGCTGCGGAACCCCGTCTTCCCGCCGGCTGGGGAAGGCCGGGCTGGGATACCGGGTCTCGAGCCAGTTCACCACGGCCTCGACGCGCTCGACATCCTCATACCGGATGTTGTGCTCGGCACAGAGCTGCGCGGTGACGTCGACATGGGCAATGTTGTAGCCGGCCGTCGAGTAGATGCGGTAGAGCGTCTCGAGGAACATCCAATCCTGCCCCAGCCCGGCGGTGATTTTGTCCAGGCTGGTCTGGGTGGCCCCGACAAAGCTGTAGGTGAGCCGGCCCTGGTTGTTGCCCGCGTAGGCGTGATAGAACCCGGCGTCGCCTTCGAGGACGGTCTCGCCGCCCACGTGTCCCTGCTGCGCCAGCGCCACTGCCAGCATGGCGTTGCGTACCGCGGCCCCTTCGCGGAGGGCGCGGCCGCCGCTCCGAGGCCCTTCCAGATTACCTGCCGCCAGGTGCACGCAGAGCGCGATGGTGCTATTCACCTGGTCCTCAGTGAAGTTCAGGATCTTGGCGGCGGCGACGGCCGGGCCGAAGATGCCGAAGACCGGCCCAGCGTGAAAGCCCCGCGCCATCACCGTCGGAATGAAGTCGGCCGCCATCCGCTCCATAACCTCGTAACCAGCGGCAAGACCGGTGAGGAAGTCCCGGCCCGAGGCGCCGGCGGTTTCCGCAGCCACAAAGGCGCCCGGGAGGATGCTGGTGCCCGGATGAGTGAGCATGCGGAAGGAGTCCAGCTTGCCGCCCGCCATGGACATCTCGGCGTTGCTGAAGGCGGCTCCACCCCTGGTCACCCTGGTCCCGTCCACCATGATGGTGGCGCCTTGGCCCACACCGGATTCTTCGGCGGTGATGAGCTGCACGGCCTGCTGGCCTCCCGGCGTCTGGGAGCCGAGGAGCACGGAGGCGAGACTGTGAAGCGTGACGCCCTTGGCTCGATCGACCACTGCGGGCGGGAGATCGTCATAGCGCAGCCCCACGACCCACTGCGCAAGTTGCCGACTGAGTGATGCCATACCTGCCTCCGCTATGGTGCTGAAGTTTTGCCGCTCGTCTGGGCAATTTGCCAACCAAGAAATATCGGCTTGTCAGTGTGTATCAACCGGTCTTTTCCCCTAATCAAAGACCGCCTGGCTGCCCGGGCGGGTGACGCTGATGTAGGAGAGGTACGAATCTTTCGTGGCCCCGTGGCAATGCTTCTCACCGGCCGGAAGGTAGACAATGTCGCCCACAGTCACCTCTCGCTCTTCCTGCTCCGTGGCCACGATACCTATGCCTGCGGTGATGATCAGGATCTGGTCAGTGCTATGAGTGTGGAAATTCTCCCTTGCCCCACGACTAAAGTTCCGCCAGCCGCAATTGAAGTCCTCGGACAGGCCCGGCGGCAGAATCTGCTGGCCTGTCCGGGTCACTGCACCGCCAGTCCACCCCGGAACCGGACTTATGTGCGTTGGCATGGGCTCCTCCTGGACTTGGCTTATCCTTACAACTCGCATCTTTCCCTCCTTTACCGTTTACATGAAACCTGAACTGAAGCCAAGGTGGAATCTACATTAGCGGAGCGACGGAGACTAGCCCATCTCGTCCGGTGAAGATATTGTTCTCGTACCTACAGGGCGGCCTGTTGCCTCCACTTGACCTCCGCCAGATGCGTTTCCCAACCTGGCTTTAGTTTAGAAACAGCGTTCCTGATTTTTTGCTGGGCCTGGTGTGCTGACGTAGGAGCCCAGCGTCTCCTCCAACTCCCCTTTCCGGCGTCGGTGGGCCTCCGGCTCCATCAGCCCGTCCAGGTAGACTCGCGCCAGGCGGTTGAGTCACTGCTCGTTTTGGGTTAGTAGGCGGCAAACGCGCTTTACGTTCTAATTCAGAAACTCGCCGGTCCACCGGTCGTAGTCCGACCGGCGGGTAAGCTGACCCATCAACTCCGCCGATGCCACATTGTCCCGCAACTCCGCTGGGGCCACGCCATCGCGGAGCGCTTTCAGAGTGTCATAAACCCCTTTTACCGCGCCGGCGAAGGGCAAATGCCCCTGATGCGCCACGCGGACACCGTTGGCCGTCATGAAGTCGTGGTTCAGGTCTCCGCCGCCTCCGCCCATCAGTAAAGGGAGCCCTACTTCGGCATGCACGGCGGACACCCCCTCCCGGGTGACGCCTCCGGCCAGCCACAGCGCATCTACGCCAGCCCGCTCGTAGGCCTTGGCGCGCCGGACCGTCCCGTCCACTCCCTCAGTGGCCAAGGCACTTGTGCGAGCGATAATCACCAGGCTGGGGTCCTGCCGTCCCGACAGGCCGGCTTTCATCTTCCCTACGCCCTCTTCCAGGGAGATCAGCTCCTCTCCCTTGGCTCTGCCGAAGCTCTGGGGCAGGACAGTGTCCTCGATGGTCAGGCCTGCCAGCCCAGCGGTTTCCAGTTCCTCCACGGTGCGTCTCACGTTGAGAGCGTTACCATAGCCGTGATCGGCGTCCACCACGAGGCTGATGTCGGCGGCCCGGCAGATGCGGCGGATCTGCTCGGCGAACTCGGTGAGGGTCAGCACCACCAGGTCGGGGGCGCCCAGCACCGTTGCTGAGGCGATGGACCCAGCCATGAAGGCCACCTCGAATCCCAGGTCCTCGGCGATGCGAGCGGATATGGGGTCAAACACCGATGCGGGGTGCACACACCGGTCCCCCGCCAGGATTGCTCGAAACTGTTCCCGCCGTTGTATCGAATTCATGTCACTCCTTCCCTACTCCGAATAGTTGCCCTGTTGAGCCGGGGGTCGCATCAGCCCATTCCCCGATGACGGGGGAAGGCGCGGATAGAGGTGAGACCCCCACCCTAATCCTCCTCCCCCCACAAGGGTGCAGGAAGCTCGTGTGGAGCTCGGCCTTCCGCACAGATATTCCCAGCTTTGAGATTCGCCAAAATCACAACTACTGCTTGGTACTACTTTGTCAGAAGATAAATTTGGTCGGCATCAGTGGTTTGCTCTCAGCTTCACTCGCTTTTCGAGAGCATCTTTCGAGGCTACCCCTCCAGATTTAAGCCGAGTTGGTTCGCCAAGAGCTAACAAATAGTGGTTATGCCCGGACTATACCTTTATGTGGCGGGCTGGCGCAATGGGAGGATGCCAGTTGCATGACAGTCACATGACGGGGCGTTTACATGACGCCCCGGGGTGGGGAGAAGGAAGGGCAAGGGCAGTTGCGGTTGACCAGGGTCGCTATCGGCCCGGTCGTCACTCCGGCAATCTAGCATCACCGGAGGTACGGAGGCACTCCGCTTGATTCGGCCTCGGCTTTGTCCTAACAACGGGGTCCACCTCAGGGCAGTCCAGAATCAGCTTCGTTTGACGAGGCCGGGAGGGGCACGTAGACTCGGTTCATCAGAAAGGACGCGATTGATGCGGAGCATCCTCCAAGGGGGTGGAGATGCCATTAGCTAAACTGGGAGAGAAGCGAATCTGGTACTGGCTAAACGGCCAGGGAGAGCCATTGGTACTGCTCCCCGGTGGTGCCTTGGAACTGGCAAACTTCCCCCGGGGCACAGCGATGCCCGCCATGAGTAGGGAACCTGACAACAACTCTAGCCAAGCTCGTCTAAGAGGACAAGGCATTCTGTTGCTGGGCTACCAGACTTGGCTGCTGGAGGTTGGTGATGGCCGAGATAGTCCTGGACAAATCCAAAACGGCGCTGCTGATGGCGGATTTCGCCACAAGTGGCATCGGGCAGAACCCTGTTGCCGAAGAAAGACATACTCTGGAACGGGCTAAGGATGTGCTTGACGCCGCCAGGACGGCCGGAGTCTTTGTAGCCTACTGTGTCTCCCATTTCCGTCCGGGCTACCCAGAGGTGTCCGACCGCGATCGGACGCGGGCTGCGAGAAGAGACTCGGGCGAAGTGCTTCCGACGGACCCCACGGAACTGATACACACTTCGGTGAAACCCATGCAGGGGGAGCCTGTCATCGGGAAGCACCGCACCAGCGCCTTCTCTGGAAGTGCTTTCGAGATGATTTTGCGGGCCAAGAACATCGATACGCTGATATTGATGGGCCATTCCACCAGCGGGGTGATCCTGTCAACAGTTCGTTTGGCCGCCGATCTGGATTACCAGCTGGTGGTGGTGGAGGATGGGTGCGCCGACAGAGACCCTGAGGTGCACAAACTCCTCATGGAAAAGGTATTTCCCCGGCAGGGCACGGTAGTCAGTTCCAAGCAAATGGTGGAGGCGCTGGCTGCGTTGTAGAATTGCGCGACCAGTCTAAACCCCCCGAGGCGGCCGCCCCGGCAGGGGCGGATTGGTAGACCTACTGGACCTTCCGAATGGTGAACATGCCGGGCCTGCCCAAGAAGCTCTGGCCTGTTCCGGCGCAGCATCTTCGGCCTCGGATACCCTGACTGCATCCACGGTGAGGAGTGAAAATGGATCGGACAACTGAGATGCTAAGTTCATTTGCCTGCGGCCTGAACTACGACAACCTGACCCCTCAGACAGTTCATCAGGTGAAACGCGTCCTGGTGGATACCCTGGCGTGTGCTATGGGAGGCTACCTCTCCGAACCAGCACAAATCGCCACCCAGCTGGCGAGAACCGTCACGAGTACCTTGCCATCACGCATCCTGGGCACCAATGACCACAGTAGCCCGGATATGGCTGGCTTTGCCAATTCAGTGATGGTGCGTTATCTGGACTATAACGATATGAGTGTGGGCGGTCACCCCAGTGATTCGATTCCCGGCGCCCTTGCTATGGCCGACTATCTGGGAAGTAACGGTCGAACAGTCCTTGCCTCCGTCGTGGTGAATTACGAGGTGGGTCACCGGGTGGGGGACCACGTGCAACAAGCGCTGGGTTGGGATCATGGCATCCTTAGGTCCTTGGGGGCTGCCTGTGGCGCCGGGAATATCATGGGCCTGGATCAAGAGCAAATGGGCCATGCCATCTCCCTGGCGGTGGTGCCCAATCTGGCTCTGGGCCAGACTCGGGTGGGTGAGCTATCCATGTGGAAGGGATGTGCCGGTCCCAGTGGAACCCGGGCGGGTATTTTCGCCGCCCAACTGGCCCAGCAGGGCATGACTGGCCCCTTTGAGCCCTTCGATGGATCCGAAGGACTGTGGGCCAAGATGTTGGGCAATCCAGTACGGTTGGAGGGTGGCTGGGGTGAGCCCTACAGTATCAACGACACCAGGCTCAAGTTCTTCCCGTCCCAGGGAGGCACCCAAGGGCCGACTGGTCTTGCCGTTGAGCTGCACTCTCAACTGTCCACCACGGCGGAAATAGAGGCAATCCGTATTTATCTTCCGGGCCAATTGCTGCTTAGAGCTGTCAGTGAGCCGGAAAAATGGCAACCCAAAACTCGGGAGACGGCAGATCATAGTATCCCTTACCTGGTTGCAGTGGCTCTCCAGGATGGCGCTGTCACACCCGCCAGTTTCAGTGACCAGCGGATTGGGGACCCGAATCTGCGCTCCCTGATATCCCGAATGAATGCCGAGGAGGACCCGGAGTTTACCCGTCGTTATCCCGACGAGATTAACTGCAGGATAGAGGTCACTACCACCTCTGGGAAACAGTTATCCGCCCACACCGCCTACCCCAAGGGGCATCCAAACAACCCCATGACTGACGCTGAAATAGACGCCAAGTTCCGAAGTCTATCCGCCGATTTATTAACCGCCCAGCAGTGTGACCGGGCCCTGAACTTGTTGTGGCATCTGGAAGATCAGCCCGACCTGGGAGAATTGTTCGACACTCTGGTAGTCCAGGTCGAATCCGTGCCGGGGGGATGAAAGCGGTCGGCCACCAACTTTGGGCGGCCGCAGGGAACAAACCAACGATGAGAGAACAATCCCAGGCTCGCGTGGCTCCGGCTGGGCCCGCCCGCTCGAAAGGAGAACGCGGATTCGGAGCACCCGGAGTAAGGGGGAATCCGCGCATACCTACGAAGGGAAACTAGGGCGTGTTTGCAAACCCAATAGTGGGTCCAAACTGAATGAGACAGGTTGAAGTGAGAGGTGAGGCGGTTGGGACGCGGGGGTTTGACAGATGATCAATGGCGACGACTGAGACCGCTGTTGCCAGCCCAGAAGTCGAGGACCGGACGACCGGGGAGGGCTCATCGCACGGTCATCAACGGGATCTTGTGGATTTTGCGTACCCGCGCCCTCTGGCGGGATCTGCCCGAGGGCTTTGGCCCCTGGGCCATGGTGGCCAGCCGTTTCTACCGGTGGCGGAAGCAGGGATTGTGGGACCGGCTCCTGGCTGAGGTCCAGCGGGAAGCCGATGCCAGTGGGCAGGTTGAGTGGGAAGTGCATTACGTGGACGGCACCAGCGTGCGGGCGCATCAGCACGCAGCTGGAGCAAAAAGGGGGAGGGCGATCAGGCGCTGGGCCGTTCCCGGGGAGGGTTCGGGAGCAAAATCCATCTGAGGGTCTAGGTACAGGGCAAGCCGGTGGCCTTGGCGCTGACCCCGGGTCAACGGCACGAGGCCAGCGTGTTCGAGGAGTTGATGACCCAAGGGTAGGTGAGATGCTCCGGGCGTGGCCGTCCCCGCATCAGGCCCCAGCGAGTCTGCGGCGACAAAGGGTACGGCAGCCGCAGGTCAAGGCCTATCTCAGGCGGAGGGGAATTCGCCACACCATCCCGCGGAAAACCGACGAACGACGCAACGGTCCTTTCAACCGGGTCCTGTACCGGCAACGCAATCTGGTGGAGGGGACCATCAACCGGCTGAAGCAATTCCGTCGAATCGCCCCCGGTATGAGAAGAAGGCCGAGAACTATCTGGCAATGCTCCAAATCGGGGCGTTGCTACTCCGGTTATGGTTGGCAAACACGCCCTAGTCATCAAGAAACCTAGAATGTCATCCAGCACTTCCAGCTTAGTGGTCGTCCCTGCTTCATGAATTTCCAAGAGACCGCCAACTGAAACTTCAAGATGGAAGTTCTTGATTTCGTGAAGTCTGAGGGACTACTCTCCTCATGCGCAGGTCGGCCCGTTCTTGTCCGGCACGCCGTCCAGCCACGTTTGGAACTCCGTGTTCGACGGGGCGCAGAGGCTCGTATCGTCGAAGTGCAGGTACTGCATCGCGCTGTTGACCAGGCCCTGCGGCAGCTCACCGCTCAGCCCGGTGCGGGAGACGGCCAGCCGGGTCAGGCCGGACATATTGCCAAAGCCGTCTGGCAGCCGCCCGCTCAACCCGGTGTTGTCGTGCAGGGAGAGCCGCGTCAGGCCGGACAGGTTGCCCAGGCTGGTGGGCAGCGCCCCACTCAGGCTGTTGCGGGCCAGGCCGATGATGCTCAGGTTGGGCAGGCTGCCCAACTCCGTCGGTATGGCCCCGCTGAGGCTGTTGCGGTTCAACGCCAGCCGGGTCAGGTTGGACAGATTGCCTAACTCGGCGGGCAGCGACCCGCTGATACTGTTCCGGTCTAGGGACAGAATCTCCAGGTGCCCCAGCTTGCCCAACTCAGGAGACAGAGGGCCGGTCAGGTTGTTGTTGCGCAGCGACAGGCCGGTAACCTCCCCCTGATCGTTGGTGGTTACGCCATGCCACTCATGCAGGGGCAGGTTGCTCAGCCAGTTGGCGTTGTTGGTCCAGTTGGGGCCGCCCGTGGCGTTGTAGAAGTCCCGGAGGACCTCCCGGTCGGTGTCGTCGTCAGTTACGCTGACGGTTACGGAGGCCACCGCAACCCCGTCGTAGTTGCCGCCGCTGGCCGCGTGGCTGATGGTGGCTGTGTCGTCCGCCTTATCGTCGTCCTCACCGGCGCTGACGGATACGGCCTGCGCCGTCTGCCAGTTGTCGGGCGTGAAGGTTAGGCTGGTTGGCTCCGCTGTAACGCCGCCGTTGTCGCTGCTCACCGTGATGACCACGTTGCCGGTGGGCTCGGCGTCGAGGACCACCGTGTAGGTTTCGGCGGGGTCGCCCTCCCGGATGGGAAGGCTGGCTGCGCTCACCGTCACGCTGCCGGGTTCGGCGGCGGGCTCCTCCTCCTGTTGGGCCGGTTGGGGCGTGTTTTCGTCGTCGTCGGCTACGGTGATGAAAACGTTGGGAACCGTCACGCCGTCGTACCCGGACCCAGGGGTGGTCGAGAGGGCATGGGTGATGACAACCTCGCCGTCCGCCGTATCGTCGTCCTGGGCCGCCCGGACGGTTACGGTCTGCGCGTTCCGCCAGTTGCCGGGGGTGAAGGTGAGGCTGGCCGGATGCGCCGAAACGTCGGCGTTGCCGCTTACGTTGTGGCTTGCCACGAAGATGCTCACGTCGGCGGTGGGCTGCGCGCCCAGCGACACCTGGTAGGTCGCCGCACCGCCCTCCGTCAGGTGGAGGCTGCTCTCGCTCACCGTGATCCCGGCGGTGTCTTCGTCGGTTACGGTCACGGTTACCGAGGCCACCGTCACGCCGTCGTAGCCGCCGCCGCTGACCGTGTGGCTGATGACGGCGGTGTCGTCCGCCGCATCGCCGTCGCGGGCCGCCGGGACCCCGAACCAGCTGTTCCGTCTGCCAGTTGTCCGGCGTGAAGATGATCGGGTTGGGATACGGCGCAACGTCGGGATTGTTGCTGCTCATCGTGATGCTCACGTCGCCGTCTGGCTTGGCGTCCAGCGACAACCCGTAGGAACCCGTCCAGCCCTCCGGCAGGGTGACTCGGGTAGGGTTTACCGTCACGCCAGCTCTCATGTTGGGGGCGGTCTCTGCCGGATCCGGTTCCTGCTGGGCTGTGTCCGGCTTCTTCGTGGTTGTGGTTGCCGTTACCGTATCCGACCAGTTGCCGTACCCGATGCGTGGTATGAACGCGGCGACCCGCACGGTGTACTCCGTGCCGGACTCCAGGCTCTTGCGGATGACGTGGCTAGTATGCCGCGTAATGACCCGGCGGCGGTCCTGGCGGTAGTCGCCGAATGTATCGCCCGGCCCTATCCATTCCAGGTTGTAGCCGGTGGCGCCAACGACCGGGTCCCAACGCACGCTGACCTCTTTGTCCCCGCCCGTGGCCGTTACCGTGGTCACATCGCTCGGCGCCGCCTCGTCTGTGGCCTTTACGGTGATCTCCACCTCTGTCTCGGCCCAGCCGTTGGTGTCCTCGTGCAGCTCCAGGGTCAGCGTGGCGTCCGTGTCGATGTCGCCGCCCCGGTAGGCCAGGGTGACCTTTAGCCGCGAGGCCGACACCCGTTCCACGTATTCGACCCAGACCGGCAGGCCTTGGGGCCGGATGAGGTGACTGCCAAGCGCCAGCCTGGGGCCGTGTAATTGCAGCGCCCACTCCGCGCCCTCCAGGTCGATGGTCACCGTAGCCTCATTCAGGTTGTACTCGGTCAGCGGCGACGGCTCGGTGGCGGAGATGCGGACGCTGAAGGCCGGAGTGGTCACCGAAACCGGTTCGGAGGGGTCTCCATACGGGGCCTTATCCCTGATGGCGACGACCCGAACGGTGTACTCCGTGCCGGGACGCAGCCCTTCGAGCGTGCGCTGCCGGCCGCGCACCTCGTACCGGTCCGTCTGCCAGTCCTGGGCTTGCCTTTGCCACTGCACCCTGTAACCGTGGGCGTCGGCTACGGCGTCCCAGTTCACGGTTATCCGCCGGGGCCCGGGGGTGACCCGCACCCCGGTAACCTGCCTCTGCGGCGGCTCCTCCACCACCGCCTGAACGGTGGTTGCGGCGCTGATGGGACCTCCGGAGTAGAGGGCCTGCCCGTCGATGCGGACCAGCAGCGTCGCGTCCTCGTCGAAGTCGGTGTCGTCGTAGGCCAGGACGAGCGCCACCTGCTGGTCAGACAGTCGGGCAACGCCGGTTACCGACACGCCGGGCACGCCCGATGGCGTGAAGTGGTTCGCGCGCGGCCTGGGATGCCAGACCAGGGGAGACCGGTCCAGCAATGCCAGCGTCATCGTTGTCCCGTCCAGGTTGGCTTCGCTCAGCGGACACGGGACGGTGTGCCAGACGATGGCGTCAGCCGGCGGAGGCGGCGGGGGCGGCTCCACGAAAATCAGGGTCGTAGCCGTGACCGTTGCCGAGGGCGTCCCGTCGCTGGCGAAGTGGCTGGTCGCGTACACCTGCACCTCGTAGGCGGTATCGTGCAGCAGGTCGCTGAGGGTCGTCCTCGTGGTAAAACCGCTTGGGACGCTGACGCTGCGCTGGTACAGGACCTCACCCGCCAGCCGCCACCGGACCACGTAGCCGTCGGCGTTGTCGGCCGCCTGCCAGGTCACGTCCAGGCTGGCCGACCCGCCGGTGGCGTTCACACCCGTCACCTGGTCCGGAACCGGCGCTGGCGTCACCGTCACCGAATCCGTCGTCAGCATCGTCCCCTCAATGGTCGCCGCGCTTGCGACTACCACCGACAGCTCAAGGTCCGCCCCGATGTTGCCGCCGAAGGCGAGGGTGAGTATCGCCCGGGTGTCGCTCACACGATTCACGGATGCGATGGAGAGGCCCGCGGTGGCCGGCGACAGTTCGAAATGTTCGGGCAGCAGTGCAGAGACGTACTCCGTCCTGGCCAGGTCCACCGTAAGCCTCGCGCCGTGCAGCGTCCGCTCGGTCAGGGGCGACGGTCTGGTGGTGAGGGAGGCGGCCTCGGTGGACACTTCCCGGCTGCGTCTGAATTCCACTCCGTCCAGCAGCAAAGCCACCTGATAGACATAGTGTTGCCCGGCGGCCAGTCCCGTGTCCGTATGGGTCAGCGACTGTCCGTCGTAATCGTCCAGCGCCGCGCCGTCGCGGTAGAGGACATAGGACGCCTGGGGCGGGCCGGTCCAGCCCATTTCGGTGATGGCCGGCTGCCAGGACACCGACGCCTCCGGGTCGACGAGTCGCGTAACCGTCAACGGCAGCGGACTTCGCGTCTGGTAGCCGAACTCCTGCCAGGTGGCGGTGTCGTCGGCGTTCCAGTCGGCGCGCAGGCTCGGATACTGTTCGTTGTCTCCGAAGTCCCACGGATTATCGTTATCGCCATCCCCGTCCAGGTCCCGGTTCCAGCCGGCGTAGATGCCGTCGTAACCCGTCGGCCCCGTCAGCTCATCGGTGGTCCGGCCATGGTCGTCCGCGATCCCGGAGAGGTCCCGGTCGTGGTAGCTGGCGGTTAGCTCTCCGCTGAAATCCCTCGATGCCAAGTTGAGCACACCATACAGGCCACCGATTTCGGCCCCGTCTGTGGGGTCACCGTGGACCGTTCCCGCCGCGTAGCTGGCAATTATCCTCCCGGTGTTGAGGTTCGCGCCCACCAGGCCGCCAACCCGGGAGTGGCCGCGCACCGTTGCCATCGCGTAGCTGGCGATAATGTTTCCCGTGTCGCCGATACTGATGCCGCCGTTTTCGCCCACCAGGCCGCCAATGTGAATGCTGCTGCCGGTGACCGTTCCCGCCGCAAAACTTCGGCTGACCGTGTCGTTGTTTCTGCCAATCAGGCCGCCAACCTGGGTGCGACCACTGACCGTTCCCGCCGCGTAGCTCCCGGTCACCCCGCGGGCTACGACGTTGTTGGAACCCACCAGACCGCCGACCTGGCTGTTGCCATGAACCGTTCCCAGGGCGTGGCTGTTGATGATCTCGCCGCGGTGATCGCCCACCAGGCCGCCGGTATTGCCCAGGTTGCCGCGGACCGTTCCCGACGCGTAGCTCCCGTTGATGTCCCCGAAGGAAATGCCCGCCAGGCCGCCGACGCGCGCTCTGCCGCTGACATCCACCCCCGTCAGACCCAAGTCCCGCACCACGCCGCCTCCACCGAGGAATGAGAACAGGCCCACACCGGAGTCAGTGGAAGGACGGTTGACGTGGAGGTTGGCAATGGCGCGCCCGTTGCCGTCGAGGACGCTGGAATACGTTTCGATGGGAAGCCAACCGGCCCCGCCGTTGTGGAAGTCGTCGTCGGTCCGGTCGCCGGAGACGCCGGTGTCGAAGTCCAGGTCCGCCGCCAGTTCGTAGCCGACGCAGGGGCCCGGTTCGTTATCGGCGTCGGTATCGGCGCAGCCCATGCCGGCGGCGGGGCTCGGGAAGGCGGCGGCGTAGGCAGACGCATCCTCCGAGTTGTCGGCCACGCCGTCGCCGTTCGGGTCCCAGCGGATGGCGTTTAGCTGGGCCAGGTTCATAATATCTATGAGGCCGTCGCCGAGGCCGTCGCCGAGGCCGTCGCCGTCGGCGTCATAGTCCTGCTCCAGCCGCGCGTATGCGGAGTAGTCGCTGTTGCGGTCCGCATTTTCGGCGCGCACCCGGAAGAGGTAAGCGGTGTCGGGCATCAGTTCGCTGACCTCGGTGGAGGTATCGCTGGTCGTGCCAGCGACGGTCCAACTGTTGCCGTTGTCCGACGAATGCTCGTATTGGTACCCGGTGAGCGAAGCGCCGCCGGTGTTGTTGGGCGGGTCCCACGAGATGCTGACCGAGGTGGAGCCGGTCCTGGTGTAGATCACATTGGTGGGTTCGCCGGGCCGGCCGAGGATGCTGACCTCGTTGGAATACTCCGAGGTGGTGTCAGCGTTGTGAGCAGCCACCCGGAATTCGTATGCCTGGCTGGCAGTGCCGGGGTAGTCGAATTGCAGAGGATCAGGGAAAGGCGGATCGACTCGTGCGGTATCGGCGGAGGCCCAGGTTCCGTCCGGTGTCGTCCGGCGATGAATTTCGTAGTGGGTGATGGGCTTGCCGCCGTCGTCGTCCGAGGCGTCCCAGGTCAGGCGGATAATGGAATCGTCGATGCCCACCTCCTCGCCGGCTTGCGCCATGAGGTTCGCTGGCTTGCTCGGCGGCGAGGCAGATGTCGCAGCAGTCGCCATTACGGGATCGGAGCAGTCTGCGCCCGGCTTAGTCGGCTCGTCTGTACCGGTACAGGCGCGAACCTCGAGTTCGTAAGTCGTCGCGCGGCTGAGACCATCGAATCTGGCGGTCGTCTGGGTTGCCACCTGGCCCTTTAGAGGCCCAAATCCTCCCGACGGATACTCTCTTATGCTGGTCCAATACCGGTCGACGCCGGTGTCGCCGCCGGAAGGCGGATCCCACCTCAACTCGATGGTGGTATCGGTCGGGGAGACCTCCTGCGCCATGACGTTCTGGGGCAAACCGGGCGCCGCACGCACCACAGACGACAGGAACAACCCGGCGGTCAGCAGGAAGAGAAAAGCAGCCAGGGCGATCAGGGGCATTTTCATGGGAGTTCGCCCCCCGAGCTTGAAGGGGCGAGATTGCGATATGCGGTGGCCGCTACTGTTCATGGTCATCTACCTCCGGTCTGGGGCGTCCGCCGCCGGCGACGTCATCAATACGGCCGGTCCTGGTTGGGTCCCTTCGAGAGACAAATTCACCCCTCCCGCACTTGGGCGGACTTCTAATTCATCGTATCACCACCGATATTTCTATTAAGTCACTTTAGCTGCAATAATCTGTAACTTATTGTCACTAGCCGCCAATTGCGGCATAATTGACCCCGCTGACACCCATTTCTATCGAGGTGACCAGATGGACCGACCCGACCAGCGGGACCGGCGGATACGGGAGCTGGAGGAGCGCCTCTCCCGCCTGAGCCGGGCCAGCCTCCGCATTACCGAAGACCTAGATTTCAACACCGTGCTCCAGGGTGTGCTCGACTCCGCCCGTTCCCTCGCCAGCGCCCGCTACGGCGCCCTCACCCTAGTGGATGCTTCCCTGGGTCTCCAGGACGTCTTCTTCTCCGGCGTCACCGAACAGGAGGCCCGGCAGTTCCGGGACCTGCCGGGCGGGGAGCTGCTGCTGCAATACTTCAGCCAACTCCCCGGCGCCCTGCGGGTCGCCGACCTGAACGGCCACCTCCGGACCCTGGGCCTGCCGGAGCTGGGCTCGCCCACGGATGCGGCAGCCGGGATGTCCTTCCTGCTGGCTCCCATCACCAACCGGGGGGAGCGGGCGGGATACATCCTGCTGGGAGAGAAGGAAGGGGGGCGGGAGTTCACCCAGGAGGACGAGGAGACGCTGGTGCTGTTCGCCGCCCAGGCCGCAATGGCCATCGCCAACGCCCGCCGGCACCGGGAGGAGCAGCGGGCCAGGGCCGACCTGGAGACCCTGATCGACACCTCCCCGGTGGGCGTGGTCGTCTTCGACGCCGGGACGGGAGCCCCCAAGTCCTTCAACCGGGAGGCCCGCAGGATCGTGGACAGCCTGCGCAACCCCGATCAGTCGCCGGAGGACCTGCTCAGCGTGGTGACCTTCCGGCGGGCCGACGGGCGGGAGGTCTCGCTGGGGGAGTTCCCCCTGGCGCAGGCCCTCAGCGCCGGGGAGACGTTGCGGGCCGAGGAGGTGGTCATCAGCGTTCCCGACGGACGCAGCGTCACCACCCTGATCGACGCCACGCCCATCCGCTCGGAGCAGGGAGAGGTCGAGTCCATGGTCGTCACCCTCCAGGACATGGCCGACGTGGAGGAGCTGGAGCGGCTGCGGGCCGAGTTCCTGGCGACGGTCAGCCACGAGCTTCGGGCGCCCCTGACCTCCATCAAGGGCTCCGCCGTCACGGTGCTGGACTCGCCGACAGACCTGGACCCGGCAGTGGTGCGCCAGTTCTTCCGCATCATCGGGGACCAGGCCGACCACATGCACGCCCTAGTCGGCGACCTGCTGGACGTGGCCCGCATCGAGACGGGCACGCTGCCGGTCAGCCCCGAACCGGCGGAGGTGGCCGTGCTGGTGGACCGGGCCAGGAACGCCTTCAAGAGCCCCGGAGGCAGGAGCAACCTGGCCATCGACATCGAGCCGGACCTGCCCCTGGTGATGGCCGACCGGCGGCGCATAGCGCAGGTGCTGGGCAACCTGCTCGCCAACGCGGCCCGCCACTCGCCGGAGTCGTCGGTCATCCGGGTGAGCGCCGTGAAGGGAGACGTGCACGTGGCGGTCTCGGTGGCCGACGAGGGGCGGGGCATCCCGGTTGAGCGCCTGCCCCGCCTGTTCCGCAAGTTCTCCCGGGTGGAGTCCGAGGAGCAGGGGGGAGACACCGGCCTGGGACTGGCCATCTGCAAGGGTATCGTGGAGGCCCACGGAGGCCGCATCTGGGCCGAGAGCGACGGCCCGGGCCTGGGTGCCCGCTTCACCTTCACCCTGCCGGCGGTGGAGGCAGCGGGGAGCGGCACGGCGGGCACACCCCGGCCCGCCTCGGCCCGGTCCCGGAGGCGTGGGCGGAGGGACCCGGGAGAACGGGTGCGGGTCCTGGCAGTGGACGACGACCCCAACGATCTCCGCTACCTCCGCGACACCCTCACCGAGTCAGGCTACGCGCCGGTGGTCACCGGAGACCCGGAGGAAGCGGTCCGCCTCATGGCGGAGGAGCGGCCCGATCTGGCGCTGCTGGACCTGATGCTTCCCGGGATGGACGGATTGGAGCTGATGCAGGCGGTCCTGGGGGTGGCGGACGTGCCGGTCATCTTCCTGTCCGCCTACGGCCGGGATGAGGTTGTCGCCAGGGCCTTGGAGCTGGGGGCCGTTGACTACGTGGTCAAGCCCTTCTCTCCCACCGAGCTCGCCGCCAGGATCAGGGCGGCCCTGCGGAGACGGGTGGCCGCCGAGCCGTCGGCGCCCTACGTGCTGGGCGACCTGACCATCGACTACGCCCAGCGCCGGGTGACCCTGGCCGGCAACCGGGTGCAGCTGACCCCGACGGAGTACGGGATGCTGGCCGAGCTGTCGGCCCACGCCGGACAGGTGTTGACCCACGAGCACCTGCTGGAACGGGTCTGGAGGGACCGGGGCGACGGCAACGTGCGTCCCATGCGCACCATGGTCAGCAAGCTCCGGCGCAAGCTGGGTGACGACGCCGACAACCCCACCTACATCTTCACCGAGCCCCGCGTCGGCTTCCGGATGCCCAGGGGCGAGGGGCCAGGCGGGGAACCGGCGGCAACTCCCTAGCTACCGGGGACACATCCGGCGGATAGGAGAAGCTGGATACCGAGGGGTGAAACGCTAACCGGCCCGGAGGAAAGTTCGGATGGGGGTGACAGGATTGGTTCCGAGATAGTTTCTACGCGGTCTCGATATTAGCGGCGCCTTCCAACTCCAGTTCCTTGATGGACTGTTCCCGCATGACGTATTTCTGGATTTTGCCGGTGATGGTCATGGGGAACTCGGAGACGAACTTGACGTAGCGGGGGACCTTGTAGTGGGCGATGCGGCCACGGCAGAAGCCCCGGATTTCCTCATCGGTGGCTTGCTCGCCGGCCCGGAGCATGACCCAGGCCATTATCTCCTCGCCGAACCGTTCATCTGGGACGCCGATGACCTGGACGTCGGCCACCTTGGGGTTGGTGTAGAGGAACTCCTCGATTTCCCGGGGGTAGACGTTCTCGCCGCCGCGGATGATCATGTCCTTGGAGCGGCCGGTAATCTTGTAGTAGCCTTCGGCGTCCACGGTGGCGAGGTCGCCGGTGTGGAGCCAGTTTTCGGAGTCGATGGCGGCCTCGGTGGCCTCGGGCAGCTTGTAGTAGCCCTTCATGTTCATGAAGCTGCGGGAGCACAGCTCGCCCTGCTCTCCGGTGGGCACTTCTTCCCCGGTTTCCGGGTCGACGATTTTGACCTCGACGTGGGGTATGACCGTGCCCACGGTGGACACGCGCCGCTCGATGGAGTCGTCGGCCCTGGTCAGGGTGATGATGGGCGCGGCCTCGGTCAGGCCATAGCCGACGGTCATCTCGCGGCATCCCATCCGGTCGATGACCTGGCGCATGACCTCGATGGGGCAGGGGGAGCCGGCCATGATGCCGGTGCGCAGGGACGTGAGGTCGAACTGGTCGAAGTCGGGGTGCTCCAGCTCGGCGATGAACATGGTGGGTACGCCGTGGATGGCGGTGCATCGCTCCTTCTCCACCGCGGCGAGGGCCTTGCCCGGGTCGAAGTATTCCGAGGGGATGATCATGGCGGCGGCGGCGGTGGCGCAGGCCAGGGTGCCCAGGACGGAGCCGAAGCAGTGGTAGAAGGGGACGGGGATGCAGAGGCGGTCCTGCTCGGTGAAGCGAAGGCCCTGCATGGTGTAGGCGGCATTGGCGACCAGGTTGTGGTGGGTGAGCATCACCCCCTTGGGGTTTCCGGTGGTGCCGGAGGTGTACATGATGCAGATGACGTCGTCCGGGTGGGTGTCGGACTGGCGCTGTTCCAGGGCCGAGGGGGTGACTTCCTCTCCGAGGCCCGCCAGGTCGGCCCAGGCGAACATGCCGGGCGGGCACGCCCCACCTGACCCGTCGTGGGGCGGGATGAAGACGACGTTGCGGAGGCGGGGCAGCTTTTCGCTATGGAGCTGTCCCGGAACGGAGTGGGCCAGCTCGGGCACAACTTCTGCGAGCATAGCGGTGTAGTCGGAGGTGCGGAAGCTGCCGATGGTCAGGAGGGCGACGGCGTCGGACTGGTGCAGGAGGAATTCGAGCTCGTGGGTCCGGTAGGCCGGATTGACGGTGACGAGGACGGCGCCGATCTTGGCAGTGGCGAACTGGGCAATGACCCATTCGGGATAGTTGGTGGACCAGATGGCGACGTGGTCGCCCTTAGCGATGCCCAGGGCCATGAGGCCGCGGGCCACCCGGTCGCACTCTTCCCGGAACCGGCGCCAGGAGTAGCGGACGCCCCAGTCGACATGCACCAGGGCGTCGCGGTCGCCGAACCGCTCCGCCTGCCGGTCGAGGAGGTCGCCCATGGTTATCTTCAGGTCGTCGGGAGTGGTCATAAGCTGCTCCAACGGGGCGCCCGTAGCCCCGGGTTAAATGACGCCGGATAGCGCCCGTGTCCACGGGTTGGCCCGTAGCCCCGGGTTAGAAGAGCTTATCCGATAAAGGGGACGGCCCGCACGGCGTGAGCTGTCACCTTCTCGCGAAAAGGCCTTCCCCTCGGGGAAGGCCGGTGCGGATCAGTTCTTCCAGCGGGGCTCGCGCTTTTCGAGGAAGGCGGTAATGCCTTCGTGGGCATCCTCCTCCATGAGATTGTCCACCATCACCTTCTGGGCCATCTCGTAGGCGGCGGGCCGGTCCAGGTCCATCTGCCGGTAGAAGGCGGGCTTGCCGATGGCCAGGGTGACGGAGCTGGCACTGGCGATCTGGCGGGCCAGCTCCATGACTTCCTCTTCCAGCCTTTCCGCCGGGACAACCCGGTTGACGAGGCCGAACTCCAGGGCCTCGGCGGCCGGGATGGGCGTGCCGGTCAGCAGCATTTCCATGGCCTTCTTGGGCGTGACGGCGCGGCCGACGGCGACGCCCGGGGTGGTGCAGAAAAGGCCGATCTGGACGCCTGGAGTGGCGAAGGCGGCGGTCTCGGCGGCGACGGCCAAGTCGCAGGTGGCGACCAGCTGGCAGCCGGCGGCGGTGGCCAGTCCCTGCACCTGGGCAATGACCGGCTTGGGAAGGAGACGGATCAATTCCATGACACGGGTGCAGTCGGCGAAAACGCCGGAGTAGCTTTCCCGGTCATGTCCCACCAGCTCGTTCAAGTCATGGCCCGAACTGAAGACGGGGCCGGTAGAGCGTATCACTATCACCCGTGCTTCCGGGTCCTCGCCGGCCTGGGTTAGGTAGCGGTTCAGCAGCTCCAGGGTCCGGGTCGACAGGACGTTGCGCTGCCGGGGGTTGTTGAGGGTCATCCGGGCGATGCCCTCGTCGAGCTCGTAGAGGACCGGGTCCTGGGACATGCTGCCGCCTCCTGCCGCGGGGTGAGTCCGTTCTAATACCCGCCCCTTTCGCGCCCAACTGTCGTAACTTGTCCAAGGGCGCTGGGGGTCGGGCCGATGATTCCCGGGAACCGCCGGATAAACCGAGTTTAACACGGTGTGTCCATCGGGGATTTCACCCCCACCCTAACCCTCCCCCGTCAAGGGGGAGCGGCTTACGGATGGCCGGTCCATGCGGTACCCGACCCGGGGCTCGGTGAAGATGTACTTGGAGTTTCCGGGGGAATCGCCCAACTTCCGCCGCAGGGTCTTGACGAAGGCGCGCAGGGGACGCGGGTCGGCGGGATGGTTGGCGCCCCAGACCCGCCGCAGCAGGTGGTCGTGGGTCAACACCCTCCCCGCGTTCACCGAAAGCTCGAACAGGAGCCGGTACTCGGTGTCGGTCAACCGCACCGGCGCGCCCGCCAGCGTGACCCGGCGGTCGCCGTAGTCGATGATCAAGTCTTCCAGGACGAACTGGCCGGAGGGCCGGGAATCGCCCGCCGAGGCGTGCTTGGCTAGCGCGGACTGAATCCGGGCCACCAGCTCCGTGGGAGAAAAGGGCTTCACAATGTAGTCGACGGCTCCCATCTCCAGGGCCCGGGCAATGTTCTGCGCCGTGCTCTGGCCGGAGAGGAAGACAACCGGCGCCCCGGTAATTTCGGGAATCCGCTGCATCAACTCGAACCCGCTGGTGCCCGGGAACAGCAGGTCCAGCAGGATGAGATCGGGTTCCTCTCTCTGGATGAGAGATTCGACCTCTTCGGGATTGACCGTCACCACCGGCGTGTAGCCAGCATCGGCCAGAGCGTTCCTGATATACGCGAGGACCTGGGGATCGTCGTCGACAGCCAGCACGCGCTCCAGGGGCGCCATGGGCGAATCGAAAGCCGTCGGGGCATGAGGGATTGCTTCCTCCGGATCCGCCACGGGGATTGTGAAGGTGAAGCTGGTCCCCCGGCCCGGGCCGGCGCTTTCGGCCCACATCCTTCCGCCGTGGGCTTCGACTATGCCCTTGCAGATAGCCAGCCCCAGCCCGGCGCCTCCGATCCGGTGAGGGCCATCCCCTCCGTCAATGCGGGAGAACTTCTTGAAGAGGTGGGGAAGTTGTTCCGCGGGGATTCCCCGGCCCTGGTCCACGACGGTTATGGAAATCCAAGAACCCTGGTGTTCGGCGGTGACTCGAATGGTCGAGCCCTCGGGGGAGTACTTGGACGCGTTGGAAAACAGGTTGTTGAGCACCTGGGTCAACCGGGACCTGTCCCCCCGGATGCGGGGCAAGTCCGGCGGCGCGCTTACTTCTATGACATTGCCGGCACCGCTGCTGAGGAAGCCGGTCCTGGATTGTTCTATCAGGTCCACTGGGTCGGTTGGTTCGGAGACGACCGACAGCGTGCCGGCTTCGATGCGGGCGACGTCCAGCAGGTCATTGATGAGCCCCCGCATGTAGTCGGCCTGCTCGTCGATGATCCGGAAGAACTGGTGGGCTTCGGCCGGGTCCACATGGGCGGAGGAGTTGAGCACCGTTGCGGTAGATCCCTTGATTATGGTCAGGGGGGTGCGGAGTTCGTGGCTGACCATGCCCAGAAACTCGGTGCGAAGCCGTTCCAGGTCCTCCAACGGGGTGATGTCCTGGATGGTGGCAATGACGGAGACCATCTCACCGCCGTCGGAGTAGATGGGCCTGGCGTTGACCAGGGTGGTCACCGAGTACCCGTTCTCCATCTGCACTACCACTTCCTCGGCCCGGACCGTCTCTCCGTCCTTCAAAACGCGAACCAGGGGCAGGTCTTCGAACTGGAAGTTCCGGCCGTCCGGCCGTCGGAAAGTCATCAGTTCCAGAAGCCGCTCGGGGGGCAGACCCTTAATCTGGACGCCGCCCAGAATCCGCGTGGTTTCCTCATTGACGGATAGCACATCCGCCGTGCGGCCGTCGAAAACCACCACGCCCACCGGCGAGATGTTTACCAGGGCGTCAAGGTTGGCCTTGGCCCGCTGCTCTTCCCGGTAGATACGGGCGTTGGCGATCACCACGGCGGCGTGGCCCGCCACCATCCCCAGGGTCTGCTGGTCCTCCGCGCTAAAAGCTGCTCCGCCGGCTTTGTCTGCCAGGTGAATGGTTCCCAGGAACTCGCCCTGGTGCTCCACCGAAATTTCGAGAACTTCCCGGGATTGGACGGACAGATCCGCGCCGGCTGGCGGATCGGGGGCGACTCCCGAGGTGACCAACTCCCGGGAAACCCCGGGAATGCTATGAACGCGCAGGGCTGCGTACCGGGCCCCGGTCAGCCGCCGGGACTCATCCACGACGGTCTGCAGAATTTCGTCCAAGTCGAGCTTGGATGTGATACGGAGGCAGGACTGCCACAGGGATGACAACCGCTCTGCGGGCATCAAGTTATCCTGTGCCGTGTTTTCTGCTTCGTTCATCTGACAATCCCAACCAGGCGCATGAAGAGTCCATTCTTGCGCCGACGCCCTGCTCTCACAATTCGCATCTTCGTCGCACTTGAAAGAACTGCTGCGCCTGATTGAACGCCCCACGTTGATTATATCATCATGCAACAATGTCAGGCTGTGTAAGTTGCCCATCCCGGCATTCCTAAATCCCGGCGGGCCCACGGGCGTTTGCTGTTCAATCGTCTTGTCGATAGCTACGGTTACGTAACGGTTACGGTTTTGAGTCAACCTGTGATGCCAACCGCCCCATCCGGGGGAAACCGGCCTCAGGGCGTTCACGCCCTAGAAGGCGTGTGACAAAGCCAATGCACCCTTCCCGTCATCACCGCGACGGACTCCACGCGGCAGCTGCTGCCGTTGAGACAAGTTACCTTGCGGCAGCAGCGGAGTCGCAAAAGAGAACCCAGACCCCCGGCAAGCCCCGAAACTTTTGCTGCTCGGAGGGTCCGCCCTCAGCTTCCACAAAGCGCCTGAATCCTGGCCTTAAGGGCTGGGTTTCAGAAGGGTCGCGTTTCAGCCGGAAGGTTCGTCCCCGACGTTGCGGAGAATGTCCTCCAGCGTCTGGTCAAGAGCCGGGTCAAGCTCGACAGGCTGGACGAAGGGCGTGTAGGTGTAGTCGGCGCGTACCTGGTCGATAATCTTCTTGGCGTCGGGGTTGGACGAGCTTATGCGTTCCAGGGTTGACAGCAATTCCTGGGACTCGGCATCGCCCTGGGACTTCAGCTCCGCCAGGTCAATGGACAGGCCGAAGATGGCGTTCAGCCGGCGCATGATGTCGTAGAAGGAGGTGCGGTCGGTGGTAATGTTCAGCTGCTGGTTGGAGCCGCCGACAAAGGGATACATGGGAGCCATCGCCCCAAACCGGAACATCTGGACGTCCGGGTACTGGAAGTGGGCCATGGATACGAGAGCCATCCCGATGGTCGGCCCCCGGCGCCCGTCGCTGCCGTAGCTGGAGAACTGGACGCCGTAGCGTTCCAGCCATTCCCGCATTTCAGGACGGCTGTAGGTGCAGGTTATCCGCCGTTCCAGGTCCGGCGGAGCGGGGCCGTTGACGCCTTCGACGGCAACGGTCTGCTCAATGCCAAGTTCCTTGACCACCTGGAAGAAGCTCTCGGCATACAATTCCAGCCGGTACCACGGCTCCTCTCCCAAGAATATGATGAGGCCGTTGCCCGCGTCGAACCACTCGTTTTCCCGGCTCATGGGGGCCGACGGCAGGCCGTCCTTGAAGGCCGCGCTGGGGCGGTAGACGTCGTGGGTGCCGGCCACCTGGAAGGGGTAGCACATCCGGCTGACCTCGGGCCCCATTTCGCCGATCTTGCGTGCCCCCAGCGTGTCAATCAGGTACCGGGGAAGGCGGCTGGAAATCCGTCCGCCGTTCGACCACTGGCGCCGCCAACCGGCGATCAGGTACTTGGCCTCCGGTTTTTCATTCAATACGAACAGGTCGTCAGCCATCGGTGCCACCTCTTCAAGGGTTTCGGGGCTTGCCTGCTCCTGCCCGGGCCCAGTACTCGGGCAGGAGAGTTCTCCCGGGCCAGCGCATCAGGCGAGGCCCTCGCATCCTTCCGATTCCCCGGTGCAAGCCTGCACCTTCGTAGTTCACGCTTGATACTCTCAGGGCGACTATATCACAAACCGCCCCGCCGCTGGGAGAAATTGATGCCCGGATTCGCGAAAAGCCCTGTTTACCCTGCGTCAGACGTCCAGATCTATTCCGATGGGGCAGTGGTCGGAACCCATTACATCGGGCATGATCCAGGCGTCCTTGACCCGGTCCGACAGGGCATTGCTCACAAAGAAATAGTCGATTCTCCAACCCACGTTCCTGGCCCTCGCTCCGCCGCGGGCGTCCCACCAAGTGTACAGGTTGGGTTCCTCGTGGTATAGGCGGAGAGTGTCCACGTACCCGTGGCTGATCCACTGGTCCATCCAGGCACGCTCCGATGGGAGGAACCCGGACACTTTCTCATTGGGCTTGGGACGGGCGATGTCTATCTCCTTGTGGGCGGTGTTCACGTCTCCGCAGACGACAATCTCGCGCCCTTCGCTTCTTAGGGCGTCCACGTGCTCCAGGAAAGCGTCGTAGAATTCCATCTTGTAGTCCAGGCGCTCGTCGGAACTCTTCCCATTGGGGAAGTAGATGTTGAACAGGACGAAATCCCCGTAGTCCATGCGCAGGATCCGTCCCTCGGAGTCGAACTTCTCGATGCCGAAGCCGTGGGTCACATCCACCGGCTCCACCCTGGTGTAGGTGGCGACGCCGCTGTATCCCTTGCGCTCGGCGGAGGAGAAGTAGGTGTGGTAGCCGGGGACCTGGGTCAGTTCGGCAGCCAGCTGCTCCGGGGAAGCCTTGGTCTCCTGGATGGAAAGCACGTCCGGGGCCTCCTCGGCAAACCATTCGACGAATCCCTTGCGCTGGGCCGCTCGAATCCCGTTGACGTTCCAGGACAGCATTTTCATGGATACACCTCGGTATGTTGGGTAGGTCGCTTGAATATTCGGGGTTGGAGATAGCGCAAGACCATTATAACTGCCTCCGCCAACTGCCATCGGAGCCGGTGTTGTCCCGCCGGTGACGGTACCTCTCAAAAAACCCGGAAACAGGTTCCCCCGTGCTCATGGCGTATTTCAGGTCAAGGTGAGATGATACAGATTATCTCATGATGCGCGGTTTCAGTAGGCGGAGGTCCATCCGGAGCATAGCGCTTCAGGGCCGGCTGATTGACAGGAGGTTCCGGCGTCACTGGAGGAACTACCTGTTCCAATGCGTGCTCGCCACCCTGACACTGCTGGTAATCCTGTTGGTGGTCGATGTCGTGCTTCGGGCCGCCATCGTCGTCGCCATCGCATCCACCGCCTTCATCATATTCGTAGCTCCCCACAGCCAGGCATCCAGCCCCCGGCGGGTCATCGGGGGGCACGTTGTCGCCGTGCTGGTCGGTTCGGTAGTGTCCCTCCTGTACCTGGTGCCCGGCTGGGGAGAAATGGCGACGACATCCAACTTGGCCCGCGACCTGATGGCCGTGGTGTCCGTGGGCCTCAGCATCCTGTTCATGGTCCTGACCAACACCGAGCACCCGCCCGCGGCCGGCACCGCCCTTGGTCTGGGCGTCATCGGGTGGGACCCCTCCGCGGTCCTGTTCGTTCTGCTGGGAGCCATCACCCTGTCCATCATCCACAGGCTGCTGCGTTCCCGCCTGCAGAACCTGCTCTGACCCCCCGGCGCGCTCACACCCCGACCAGCAGGATCAGCACCTCGGCGCTCCCTGTCCGTCCCGGCGTGATAGACTGATAATACGGGGGGCGTCCGTTCCCGCCGTATCCGGCAGCCGGTTCCCTGGGGACCTCCTTCGGAGGGTCGCCTGCTCCGTCGCCGGGGTGGGTAACTTGTCTAAGGCTCCTTGCAGGCTCGGTTCCGGCACGAAACTTTCGGACAATTTCTCCCGAGGAGGCACGAAATGTACCGCCGAGTGTTGCTCCCATTGGACGGTTCCCGCGAGTCCGAAGAGACCTTCGGCATGATCCGGGAAGAGCTGGAACCCGGTGCCGAAGTCATCCTCCTCCAGGTAATCCCCCCCGCCAGGACCCAGCGCGTCGGCGGCCACATCATCATGGGGATCCAACAAGAAGAAGCCGACCGCATCGAGGCCCTCGGATACCTGAGGGCCGTCTCCCGCCGCCTCAGCGGCGCTGTTGGAGACGGAAGCCCCGGCAATTGGCGCTGCGAGGTCTCTGTTTCCAACTCCGTGTCCGACGGCATCGTCAACGCCGCCCGCTCCGGAAGCGCCGACCTCATCGCCATGTACACTCACGACCGGAAGCTGCTGGCCCGCCACGTCAAGACCAGCATCGCCAAGGAGGTCCAGCGCAAGGCTGACATGGACGTCCGCGTCTTCTGGTCCCATGAGCTTGAGGGGTACGCACACGGGGACCGGATTGCCGCCGCCGATGCCGCCTTTGACTTCCGCATCCTCAAGCAGGTGGACGTCTTCCGGGACCTTTCCGACGACCAGTTGGCCAAGGTGGCAGCCATCGGCAACACCACCACCGTTTCCGCGGGCGACACCCTCGGGCTGGGCGGCGAGTCCGGCGACCAGCTCTACGTCATCCTGGAGGGAGAAGCCCACCTCACAACCCATTCCGAGGTCGGAGAAATCTCCGTCCGCATCGCCCTTCCAGGCGAGGCGTTCCCCCTCGCGACTCTCCTCGGCTCCGGCACCCTCGTCACCTCGGGAAGGGCATTGACCGACATGCAAGTGTTGGCCATACCCCGCTCCGAGCTGCTGGACCTCTGCTACCGGGAACCCGAACTGGGCATCCGCGTCTACGCATCCGTGGGCCGCCTCTTCTCCAACCGCTACGCCGAAACCCTGGCCCATGTCGCCATCGTCGCAGAAAGGGAACTCCGTGAGTCCAACGCCTAGCCCGCCGGACTGCCCCCGGACAAGCAAAAACCGGGGCCTCCGCGATGGGAGACCCCGGTCCCTCCTCCTCCAGCATCTCAGCCGGATGGGCTGCGGCAGCCTACCGCTGCCGCAGCTTCGGATCGAACACGTCCCGCAAGGCGTCTCCCAGCAGGTTGAACCCGAATACCACCACAAAGATGGCCAGCCCGGGGAATATTGCCACCCAGGGAGCCGTCCGCACGTGCTCCTCCGATGCCCGCTTCAGCATTCCGCCCCAGCTGGGAACGTCCGGCGGCACCCCCACTCCCAAGAAGCTCAGCGACGCCTCGATGGTTATCGCCAGCCCCAGGTAGTAGGTCGCCACCACCAGAACTATCGCCATGCAGTTGGGCGCAATGTGCCGGAATATTATCCGCTTCGACGATGCCCCGACGGCCGTGGCCGCCAGCACGTAGTCCAGTTCCTTAAGGCTCAACACCTGGGACCGGACCGTCCGTACCACCGGGGCCAGCATACCAATCACGATGGCGATGATCACGTTCTGCAACGATGATCCCAGCACCGCCACGATGGCCAGGGCTATCAGCAGTCCCGGCAACGCCATCATCGCGTCCACGAACCTTTGGAACGACAGGTCCACGTACTTGCCGGCGTAGGTCGTCACCAGGGCCAGCACAGTCCCGATGATGATCCCGATGATTACGCTGCCGAAGCCTACGTAGAGCGAAATTCGCGCGCCGTGTATCACCCGGCTCAGCACGTCCCGCCCGACGTGGTCCGTACCCATGACGAAGGTGGTGCTCGGCGGCAGGTGAACGTTCTCCCGCCCCAGCGTCTCCTTCGCTCCGTAAGGCGCAACCACCGGGGCCAGGATGGCCAGGAGGATGAGGACGATGGTTATCACTCCTCCCACCGCTCCCAGCGGCTTGGTGCGCGAAAACCTCGCTGTCCAGTTCCAACCCTTTACCGCCGGTGTTTTGATCCAAGCCGCCGCCCCCGACGGCGTTGGGGCGCTGGTGGTCTGTTGTTCCAGCATTACCTCGTCTCCTCCGGCCCGATCCCTCGAAGCCGGCCGGTCAATTCAACCGGTGTCAATCCCGCTCTGCTACTGGGCGAACCTGCTACTGGTACCGGATCCGCGGATCCAGAACTCCGTAGATCAGGTCAATGAACAGGTTCAACGTCAGCACCACCGCCGCGGTCAGCAGGATTACCGCCTGCAGCACCACGAAGTCCCGGTGGATGATGCTCTCGATCAGGTACCGCCCCAGCCCCGGCACCGTGAATATTACCTCGACGATTATCACCCCGCCCAGCAGCCGGGCAAACTGGTATCCCGACACCGTCACCACCGGCAGGATGGCGTTCTTCAGGGCGTGCCGCCCAATCACCGCCAGTTCCGGCAGTCCCTTCGACCGGGCCGTCCGCACGTAGTCCTCCCGCAGCACCTCCAGCATCGAGGAACGGGTCACCCGCGCTGTGAACGCCAGGTCGTGGAAGGCTATGGCCAGCGCCGGCCAGATTAGCTGATTCAGGTTCTTCAGCGGGTCATCCCACAAGTTTGCGTACCCCAGCGGCGGCTGGGTGTTAAAGATGTAGAACATCGCATACAGAATCAGGAGGGCCAGCCAGAAGGTCGGCAACGCAATCCCGATCAGCGAGATGATCCGGCAAATGTAGTCCGGCAACGTGTCCTGCTTCACCGCCGACAGCATCCCCAGCGGCACCGCCATTATGAACGCCAGGACTATCCCCATTACCGATAACTGCACCGTGACCGCGAACTTTTCCTTCAAATCGTCGATCACCGGCGTCTTGTACCAGATGGAAGTACCCAGGTCCCCCTGGAGGATTCCCCATATCCAGGAGAAGTACTGGATATGGATCGGCCGGTCCAGCCCCAGCTCACTGCGCAGCTTGGCGATGTCCTCGTCCGTCACCGCGCCCGCGCCCTCTTCTCCCGTCAATATGAACAGGGCCGTGTCCCCCGGCACCAGGAAGAACAGGACGAACACTATGAGGGTGGCCAGAATCAGGGTCGGAATGAACAGGGCGAATCGCCGGACTATGTACTCTTTCACGCTCCCTCCCCTGGTTCAGGGTCAGTTGGGCCTTCATTCCCCTCGCCGGGAACCCACCGGTGGGGGCCTCCGGCGAGGGGCCTCAGTGGCCTCTCGCCGTGGTGTGGCTGGCCGGAAACCGCCGGCCACGGGTAGGCACGTCTTGTGTTGGGCAACAGGGAGACTCGGACGCGCCTGGTCTCCCTGCCTCAGGTCAGACTGTGGATGTTACCGCAGGGGCGGAGCGTCTCCGCCGGCGGGCGTGGCGTCCTCGTCCCACCAGATCTGGTCCCAGCGCCAGATGGTGTGGGGATGATAGGGCGGCCGGAAGTTCTGGATCCGGTAGTCAATGGCCCCGGCGCGTCCCTGCCAGTACAGGACTACGTAGTGCCCGTCGCCTTCGTTGAGAATCTCGGCCATCTCACGGTAGTAGCCCCGCCGCTTTTCAGCGTCCAATTCCCTGGCTTCCATCTGCATCAACTCGTTCATCCTGGGGTGTTCCCAGTTGTGCGGGTTGCGCAGAGTGTCCTTGGCGTACCACTGCACCAGCACCGTCTGGGGCTCCAGGAAGTACAGCCCGGTGCCGATGATGCTCAGGTTATGGCTGGCGTCCCGCAGGTTGGCGTAGAAGGTGGCCCGGTCCTGGGACTGGAGCTCCACGTCTATGTTCAGCTTGTCCTTCAACTGGGCCGCGATGAGTTCCGCCTCGGTGCGACTCTGCTTCGACTGGTCCACGTTGAAAGTCAGTTGGAACCCATTGGCGAACCCTGCTTCGGCCATCAACCGCTGGGCTTCCGTCACGTCATCCCCCAGCTTGCTGCCGTCGGCGTTGTACCGAAAGCCGGGGAGGGCCATGATTTCTTCGTCGGTCTCCGCGTACCCAGGCGGGAAGTAGTTGCCGAGGATACCCTCGCCGGCAGCGGCGATTTCCGCGATCTCGTTCCGGTCCATGGCCAGGTAAATGGCCTTGCGCACCCGGGGGTCATCCAGGGGCGGCTTGTTCAGGTGCATCCAGAAGCCCCGGACGCTGCCCGCGCCGCTGGCAACCGCCCGCATCTTGCCGTCCGTCGCCTTCTGCACCGACAGCATGTCCTGAAGGGTAGTGCCACCCATCACCAGCCAGGCGTCAACCTGCCCCGTCTCCATGGCCAGCAGCCGCCGGGCGGCGTCCTCGATGACAAACACCTCGAACCCGTCGTAGAAGGGAATGGGATCCATGAAGTAGTCGTCGTTCCGCTCGTACTCCCAGGAGTCGCCCTTCTTCCATTCCTTGAAGACCCACGGCCCCGATCCCACGTTGTTCTCGAAGCAGCAGTTCAGCTCATCCTGGGTCTTGGTCTCGACCACGTGGCGGGCGTAGATCTTGTAGTAGTCCACCGCCAGCCAGCCCAAGGCCGTCGAGGAGGCGAACTTCAGCGGCATATTTACCGTGCGGTCGTCCACTGCAGTCGCGGTGCCGTGCTCGTAGAAGTCGCGGATGGCGGTCACGCGGCCCCGGGTCACGCCTTCCTGGGACATCCGGTCCAGGCTGAACACGATGTCGTCGGCGGTGACCGGCTCGCCATCCTGCCAGTTGGCCTCGTGGATGTTGAAGGTGAGGGTCATGCCGTCCTCCGACACCTCCCAACTCTCCGCCAGGTCTCCAATGATCTCCGACGGATTGGTCGGGTCGTACTGGAGCAACTGGTTGAACCTGGGGCCGGAGGGGAGCAGCACCGTCGTCGAGCTGGCCCCGTAGTGCAGGTCCAGGAAGCCGGGGTTGGCCCGGTGCACAAACCGGATGACGCCGTTGTAGTGCTTTCCAGCGCCAATGCTCACCCACTCCGGGACCTCTGCCTCGTAAACCCCTGGTACCGGGGTCGCCGCCACCACCGGGGTCGCCGTCGGTTCCGCCGCAGCCGCGGGGGCTGCCGGAGCCGACGAGCCCGCGGGGGCCTGGGCCGGTTCCTCTTTCTTCATCGCCGTGTCGGCCGGCGCTGCCGCCGGTTGCTGCTGCGCCGCGGGAGCGGGTTCGGCCGGCTGGCTGTCCCCGGGGGTTTCCGCCGCCGTCCCACAGGCCACGGCAAACACTAACAATAATGCCATCGCAATGGAAATCGGTACTTTGGGTAACCAGGGCCGGTGAAACTTCATGGCGCCTCCTCCTGTGTAGCGGTAAGGGGTTTTAAGCAATTCGGGTCTGGCTCAGGGATCCAAAGCGTAATCGACATTGCCGATTACGCAACAAATATCATCATATTTCGCTGAAATCAGCAATTCTGTACTCGGAATTGGTAGCGTTTGCGGGTATTGACTGCCTTCACTGTGGACGCATACCGAATATGGCTTGCGGCAATTTATACTATCATTGCCAGCGTGTCAACCTTTGCGGACAGGGCAATCGCATTTGGGTTCTTGAAGGCCCATTGACGTTCACGACACAGCCGCCCATTGGCTAAAGTGAGGAATGGATAGTCAAGAACTTACTCCAGGAAATAGTTGATAATGTGGTATATAGGTGTCAACCTGCGGCACCTGCATGGTGGTATCTTTCAAATGCGATAGCCTTGGACTTCCCGGAAAATCGAAAGGCCCTGGAACGTGGCAGGGCTATCCCATGAGTGACGGTTTGGTCAAATGGCCAGTGAATGGTCAACACGATACTGCCGGGAAGAGACGACGGGGGTCTGGATTCCCGCCTGCGCGGGAATGACGGGAGGAAAGGTGAAGGGATCGAGTCAGACTTCATGCGATTGCCCTGAGAACAAGGTAGGGTTCCGCTTTAGGTGATGCAATTCAACGGCACGGGGGTCTGGATTCCCGCCCCTTTCCCTCCTTCGTCGTCCCTCCTCAGTCGCCAGGGGCAGGCTCTGCGCGGGAATGACGGGAGGCCAGGGATACAGAGGCGGATTTGCGCGCAGCCTTTGGGGGTCTGCGCCGATTGCCGGATAGGCTGTTATCGCGCCGTCTCCAGCGCGTACAACTTGCCATCGTGGGACGCGGCGTAGACGGTGCTGCCGATGGCCGTCGGACTGCCGGTAATCACCCCGCCGGTGGGGAACTGCCACCGCGTTTCCCCAGACCCGGCATCCAGCGCGGCCAGGACGCCCGTTTCCGTCCCCACCAGCACTGTATCCCCGGCCACCGACGGAGCCGACGTGACCTTCTGTTCCAGGACCGTCGTCCAGACTTCATCCCCCGTCTCCAGGTCGAACGCCGACACCCGGCCTGACTGGCTGGACGCGTAAACTGTTTCCCCAGCCACTGCCGGAGAGTAGGAGACCTCTCCGCCCAGGTCCTGCGCCCACACACTACCCCGCTGCACCGGAGGCGTGTTCGTCAAACCCCAAACGTAGAAGTTGGTCTTCCAGAAGAGGGACGCCCGGTCCCAGAAGCGAGAGGTTTCCCGCCGATCAATGGCCCACACCCTCCCCCCGTAGGAGCCGAAGTAAACCCGGTTCCCCTCAGCCACCGGCGCCCCCGGAGACCCCCGTCCCCGTGCGGCGTTGTAGACCAGTTGCTCCCGCCCGGTGTTCGCCTCCAGGACGTGGACCCGGCTGCTCTGGGATGCCACCACCACCATCCCCTCCAAATAGGAGACCGGCTCCGTAATCCATCCTCCGGTCTTGAACGTCCACAGCTCCTCGCCGGTGACTGCATCCAGAGCGTACAGCACGTTGTCCGCCGCCCCGATGAACAAAGTTCCTTCTGCCACGATGGGAGACGCCAGCACCGGATCGTCAAACTCCTTTTCCCAGCGAAGTCTTCCCGTCGCGTGTTCCAACGCGATCAACACTCCCGGCTTCAAGGTGAAGAACATCAGGTCGCCGGCGATGGCCGGCGTCGAGCTGGACGGCGCTCCCGTGGAATACTCCCAGACCAGCCCCCCCGAACCTGCGTCCAGCGCCACCGCACGCCCGTCCTCCGTGGCCAGGAATACCCTTCCCTGGTACACCGCCGGGGGCGAAACCAGCGCCTTATTCGTTTGGAAGGTCCATTTCAGGGACGGTTCCCCCGACACGACGGCCGGAGAGGACCCCGAGTTGACCACATCCCGCCGCTCCAGCGGCCACGATTCCGCCGTGGCCGTCGCTGACAAAGACGTTGAAGGGAGAGGAGGGTCCGGCGCCAGTCCCAGCGCATCCCAGAAAACCCACAGTCCCAGCGCCAGCACCACCGCCACCGTTACTCCGATAGGAATTGAACGGTGTATTCGCAGGTTGAGCCGGAGCCGCCGCCCTCGCGCCTCTCCCTGCGGACGTGGGACGGTCGTCAGGCCAGAAAAGGAGCCGCACCCCGCGCACCTCTCGGTCTCGTCCACGGCGTTGACGTGACCACAGTACCGGCACAGTCTTACGAGTTCGGTCAGGGGGTCGGAACGGGATTGGGTTCCGCTGTCCATAGCGATAGCGCACCGGAAGAATTGTCACACCTGCACTGCCGGGATAAGCGCTCGTCCGGGGCAGATGGACAGTTGGTTTGAATCAAAGTCAGGTCGGGGGATGGGAACGCTACTCTAAGGGTCGCCTGCTCCGTCGCCGGGGTGGGTAACTTGTCCAAGGCTCCTTGCAGGCTCCGTCCGATTATAGTCTCCGGCCTTGCCCTGTCAAGGAAATCCGCCGATAGCCCAGGGCAATCGCATGAGTGGCGGTCTGGTCAAACTGCCAGTGAATAAGCAACACGGTACTGCGGACAAGAGACGACGGGGGTCTGGATTCCCGCCTGCGCGGGAATGACGGGAAGAGCGGTCAAGGGATTGAGTTAGACTTCATGCAATCGCCCTGCCGATGGCCGCTAGGCCCTTCCGCCCGCAGCCGCCGCTTCCGGAGCCGCTGCCGGTCGGGAGACGCGCGGCCGTTTGGCGAAGAGGAACAGCACTCCTCCCAGGAAGTTGAAACCCGCCAGGATGAGGAACGCCGCCGTGTAGTTGCCGTAAATGTCCCACATGTACCCCGCAAAGGGTGAGGACGCCAGCAGCAGTATATTCATCGGCACCGTGGACAGACCCAGGATCTTCCCGAAGGAGGCCCTCCCGAAGTACTCCCCCCGAATGGCCGTGGTCAGCGGGTTCCTCCCCCCGAATCCCGCGCCGAACAGCACCGCGAAGGTGTAGAACATGGGCAGGGTCGAGGCAAAGGTCAGCAGGACCACCGCCCCCGCCTGCAGCGACGTGAAGCCGAACAGGACAATGTTCTTCGGAGCCCGGTCTCCCAGGTATCCGCCCAGCAACTGGAACGCCATGGATACTCCAGTGTACACGGCCACGATCCACCCGGTGGTCTGAACGTCGAACCCTGCGTCCTTCACCAGCAGCCCCAGGTGGGTCATGATCGCCAGGATGACCATCGAAGTGAACCCGTGCCCGAAGGCAATCAGCCAGAAGGCCGGCGTGCGGATGGCCTGGGCCGCCGTCAAACCTCCCGATGCGGCTCGGGCCGGATCCGCTGAGCGGGTCTCCTGCCGTGCCGGCCTTTCCCTCTGGTCGCCGTCCGGCAGCATCCCGTAGTCCTCGGGGCGGTTGCGTATCGCCAGGGACAGGGGGACCGCCGCCACCAGGATGACCACTCCCAGGATCAGCGCCGTCATCTGCCACCCGATCCGGTCTTGCGTCGGGTCCACCGCCCAGGCGATGGCCGGCACCAGCAACAGCGCACCCAGGCGTCCGCCCACGTTCGCCCAGCCCATTGCCGTCGACCGCCGCCGCGCGAACCAGTTGTTCATGCAGGTCATCATCGGCAGCCAGCTTCCCAACCCCTGCCCCAGCGCCATCACAATGAACGCGAGGTAGAACATCCACAGGCTGTTCACCTGCCAGAAGATGAGGAAGCCGCCCCCCAGGATCAGAAACCCGATGAGCACCATCCGGCGGGTGCCCAGCTTGTCCGTCAGCCAGCCCTCGATGGGCCCCATCAACCCGCCCTCCACCCTGGTCAGGGTCAGGGCCATGCCCAGCTGCCCCCGGCTCCACCCAAACTGGCTTTCCAGCGCCACCGACCACACCGTCATCGCGTGGTACAACGGCACCGTCGCCAGCGTCATCACGCACCCGGTCAACGGCACCAGCCACCACCCGTAGAAAACTCCTCTGGGTCCTGGCACCCTGCGGCTGGCCTGGAAAGGAAAACTCAAGAAAGCCCTTTGCGAAGGAACGCCCGTTCCCGGACAAGACTATGCGGGGCATCCACCCCGCGACGCGTTAGATGATAATTGCCCTGCCGAATCACGTCAACGAATACCAAAACAGTATTATTATTGCGAATACCGATTTACGGGTTTCAAAACATCCGACGGGCCGCCACAATCCCACCACCGTTGTCTTTATGTCTCTGAATGTTGCCTGGGAAGTTCCAGTTGACCTGTTGTTACCTTCGGGACGCGCCGCTATATTTGGGCTGGGCCACCAACTCTTATTTCAACAACATCCCATTGCGGGAAACCTGGAAGGCGCGGGATTGAGCGCAGACGAGGTCTCCCTCATCCGCTGCGGCAACGCCCAGAGGGTGTTCTTAAAGGAGGGCTGACGGGTGTCTCGATGGTCCCCAACCCGCGCCGGAGACCCGGGGAAATCGAGACATCTTCGAGGACACGATGAGGCTACGATGAGGACAAGCTGCAGGTCCCGGCCGTGCCGAAGGGAAAGGCGGCCAGGCTACCCGGGGCCGGCCCCTTCCTCTCCATCGTCCCCGTTTTCGGGTTCCTCCTCCACATCGGTCACCACCGGCGGGTAGTAGGGAGAACCCCAGTCGGAATGGGGGTGTTCCAGCATCAGGTCAATGAACAGCGGCACCAGGAACGCCATTATCAGCGCCCCCGCCTGCACCTGCGCCCGATTCAACGAACCGTTCCACGTCGAGCCCCCGTGCAGGAGCTGGTTCCTTAAAACGTAGAGGCGGTCGAAGACTATGCGGAGGATGGCGAGGGTGTCGCCGCGCTCCAGGGCGTTGTTGGCGATTTCCTGGCTGCGCTGGAACAGGCCCTCCCAGTCCTCGTGGCCGGGGACGAGGTTGTGGTGCTTCCAGTAGGGCTGGAAGACGAAGCGGTTGCCGATGAGGGAGCGGATGGGAGCCGACAGGCGGCGCCACATGACCGGCTGGACCCGCCGGCCGGCGTCGAGCTGCAGGACCTGGCCGAGGAAACGGTTGCGGACCTCGGCCTCGGTGCGCTCGTAGCCGTCGGCCCGGTCCTCGGCGTAGGCGGCGTTGAAGGCGATCCAGTAGAAGACGAAGGCGGCGTCGAAGTCGCTGCTGTCCTGCTCGGCCCGCTCCACCCAGCTGATGGCCCGGCGCAGCCGCAGCCGCAGGTTCTCGGGGAGACCTTCCCAGAGCCCGTCGTATTTCTGTACTAATGCGGGGGTTGTCACCTGCCGTCACTCCAGAGCCGGGTTAAACCAGGAACATGGGGCCGGATCGCCCGGGCAGTGCTTATAAAGATGTATGAGAATAGGCGTCCGCTCTCGCATTGACCTTCCCTTCCCAAGTATAGACGGGGGTCTGGATTCCCGCCGCCTCTGAAGGTTTTGGGGGAATGACGGGATGGCAAACAGGTATTTGTCACACACCCTCTTAGAAAATAGCAATCTCAGAACAGGGCGATGGGGTTCACGGGGGAGCCGGTGCCGCCCACCACGCGCAGCGGATTGACGGTGAGCATGAACTCGTACCGCCCCTCCTCGGCGCAAACGTCGGCCAGCGGCTCCAGCAGGGCGTTGTCCAGGAGGCCGATGCCGTAGGCGAAGATGGCGCCGTGGACCGACCAGGGAACATTGTACCCGTTGGGGGTGAAGTCCATCATGTCCCAGACCAGCAGGGCGCAGTCGGACTCACGCAGGAAGCGCAGGCAGGAGGCGTGCAGCCCGGGCCGCTGGGTCGGATCGCTGCCCCAGACGGGATTGACCTCGTTCCACTTCTCCCTGCCGCCGTAGACGCAGATGGCGTCCCCCGGCTCCAGGGCTACTCCCTGGGACTGGGCCACGTCCTCCAACTCCCAGCCGTGGATGGGCTCTTCCTGGGTCACGAAGGGCTGACCGCGGAACCTGGGCACGTCCAGCAGGACGCCACGGGTGATGATGCCCTCCTTCCAGTGCTCCACTGACCCCCAGGTGGCTCCCTGGAAGGTGATGACGTCGTCGGGATTGCGGCCGTTCCACATCCCGTCCTGGTTCCAGACGTGGCAGAGGGCGTCGAGGTGGGTGTTGGCCTGGCCGTGGTAGGCCACGCCGTAGTAGTCGGTGGAGAGGCCACCCCCGGGCTCGCGCACGCCGCGGCTCATGAAGTGCTGGGCCGGCGTGGGATTGTTGGGGGCGGGGGTCTTGGGAAACTCGCGGCTGAGGGACACGGCCCGCCCGGTCTGGACCAGCCGCGCCGCCGCCAGCCGCTTCTGGTCGGTGACCATGTTGACGGCGCCGACCTGGTCGTCGTCGCCCCAGCGGCCCCAGTTGCGGTCTTCCTTGAGGTAGGCGAGGACTTCATCCCGGGTCGGCACTCTGCGTTCCATTGCTGTCCTCCTCGCTGTTCCAAGGATCGCCGCCCCCGTCGCCGATTCAGGCAACTTGTCCAAGGCTCCTCTAAAGGCTCCTCGGCGGCTCCGTGCCCCGCCGGGAAAACCCGTTCCGGCGGGCAAATTTAACTGCGGGAAGGTTATCAGACGGGGGCGGGTTTGGGTAGGGGCGGGGGTGGGATAACGTGGGGTACGTTGGGGGATTCATCCCCCAAACCCCCTTTAATAGATAGGGGCGTTGATTGGGAGGGGAGATGCCTGCGTGGGGGAATGGGGGACGGGGGGCTGACGACACCAATCAGGTACGGTCCGGGCGTTCCCGAAGAGAAAATGTTACAATTGGGTCCTAAACGGGAACATTTTGATTTGTCGGTGGAGGGTTGGTTGTAAGGAAACCAGGGTGGCGGAGCAATTGGGCAGATAAAACCCGAATGGCTTTCAAACTAGACTCCGCCGACGGGCAAGGAAGAACCATGACGGGCGTAAGTAACGAACATCCCAGCCAAAACCATGACCGGGAATTCCAAGATCCGGTGGAAGCTATAAAGTTCCATATGGAACAGAAAGGTCTGACCCAACGGGACCTGATTCCATTGATCGGGAGCCGATCGAAGGTGTCCGAGGTCCTTTCAGGAACCAGAAGCTTGACTATGCCAATGGCTCGTGCCCTCCATCGACACTTGGGAATCGCTGCAGAGGTCTTGCTGAAGGAACCTAGTATCGGCAATAGCGAGTCCGCCCCTGACATTGATTGGCGACGATTTCCACTGAGTCAAATGGCCAAAAGAGGTTGGATCCGAGATACTGGCAATCTTCGGGAAGACGCCGAGGAACTCGTTACGGAACTGATCAAGAAAGCCGGCTATGGACATGTGGCTGAGGCTTTATACCGGAAAAACGATCACAAGAGAGCGAACGCCAAGACTAATCCGTATGCGCTGAGCGCCTGGTGTTGGCGGATTTTGGCGAGAGCAAACGAAAGGGATCGGAGCCAATCATACCAACCCATCCCGGCCCCTAGTGAACTCATGACCGAAGTCGCAAGGCTCAGTCCCGCCGTTGACGGCCCGTTGAGAGCCGTAGCTTTTTTGGCTGACAAAGGTATAGCGGTCGAGACAGAAAGGCACTTGCCCGGGACGCACCTTGACGGTGCCGCCATGAAATCCGCGGATGGCTTCCCTGTGATCGGGTTGACCTTGCGTTATGACCGGATTGACCATTTCTGGCATACCCTGGAACACGAACTCGCCCACGTTTTGTTCCATTTGGGCGATAACCGTAGGTCTTTCATGGACGATCTCGGACTCGAAATTGCAGACGATAAAGAGGTTGATGCAGACAATAGGGCCAGAGAAGCCCTGATCCCCGCCGACATCTGGGAGTCTAGTGAAGTAAGCGACAATCCTACACCTACGGCGGTTTTCGGTCTTGCCCACGAGTTGGGCATTCACCCGGGCATAGTTGCTGGGAGGTACCGGTACGAAAACCAAGACTATCGACGGCTGTCTCAGTTTGTCGGTAACGGCGCTGTGCGCAATTTATTCGATCTTTGAACGGGACCGATATATATGTTCCCAAAACAGTCTATTGACAAAGTACCTATCTGGGACTATTCTTCTCCTGGACCCGGTTCGCGTGGGTTGTTGAACCTTCGCAAATCTAAAAATCCGGGCAGGAGAAATAATGGTTGCCACAACCAACCCAGGCCAAGAACTTAGACCCATTGAAGTAGTAGTTGAAGACCCTGGAGGTGAGGGCATCGCCGGTGCGCGTGTTCGGGCCACCTATGCTTATAGTGGGCTCAGCAGTGGTGCCACGACCTGCGAAGATGGCAGCGCAACGGTCCAACTTCTTTACTGTGATAAGGAACCGATGCAGGTTGAGGCGGTAGCTCCCGGCTACCATGCCGAAGCCGTCAACGAGTACCGACCAGACCAAGAAAACTTCAAGCTTGAAATGAAGTTGCTCCCATTGGAGTCCGATTGGGAACAGATCATCGTGCCGTTGCGGGCATCCGACCAAGGAGGGAGCGTCAGTCACCCAGTCGTGGGGCAACTGCAAATTTCCAGAAGCAACTTCCACCTGACCCATAACGGAGATGTTTCGGTTAACGGTTGCGTAGCCACTTGGCATAACATAGCCATCGGGAAGGACTACAATCTCCTTAAGCCCGACGGGACTGAAATGACCATCCGCTTCTTGGAGACAGAGCCCAAGTTTTCGTTCACCCTAGAATTCAGCCCCCCTCGGCGCCACAACTGCAGCCCATGAGATAGGCCCCGGCTTTATTACGCCGGGGCCTTTTGCGTGGAATCCCACTAAACCGTGGACTCCGTGCGCGTGACACCCACAGAATAGTCTGCGGGAGTGGACGGGTCAAGCACGGCACAGGTCGAGTGTCACACGGTTTGGTGGAGACTTTGAAGGGAGATGGAGACATGGCTAAGAAAGCTGTGACCTCCCGACGCGTCGCGAGAACCGCGTCTAAGGTCTTGGCCAGCAAGCGGTCTTCGAAGACCGCAAAGACCCTTGCAGGGTCTGCGCTGAGTCAGCGTCCTTCCCGTCGGAAGTAACAATCAAGGGGGATGACCGGGGCGATTCTCCGGTCATCCCTTTTGTATGGAGTCGCCCGAACAGTTCTTGCCCACTATGTGGGAGTACCGGCTGGGGAGCCGGTCGGCGCTGGAGTGGGTGCTGGACCAGTACAAGGAGCGGAAGCCACGGGACCCGACCATCCGGGAGCGGTTCAACACCTATCGCTTCTCCGACCACAAGGAGCGGGTGATAGACCTGCTGGGGCGGGTGTGCCGGGTGAGCGTGGAGACGGTGGAGGTGGTGGACGGGATGGCGTACTGGGAGGATGGGGAGCTGGTGGTGTACGGAGACCGGGACAAGCATGAATGGTCCATGATGAATATCGCTGACATGGCCAGCCGGGATGAAGATGAGGAGTGGTTGGGGAAGTGACTCCGCCACAATCCGTCCGCATCCCAACCTGGGGAAATCCTGTATCATACGCGCACCAACCGCCGGGCCTCGGGGTCGTGAACGTCTCGGGACGACGGGGGCCTGGATTCCCGCGGAGGCGGGAATGACGGGAGGGAGCACGGGACATTTGGCGACTATCAGTAAGGAGGGACCTCTATGATCACGAAGTTTGGCAGCCTGTTCGCGGGCAACGTGGACCTGGACAACATCGGTCTGGAGGGCACCGCCGCCAACGACCGCTGGCTTCCCGACGACGAACTGGCCTCGGTGTTCCCCAAGTGCGAGGCCATCTGCGAGGTGATGGACCGGCGGGGATACTCGACCTTCTGGGCAGCGGAGCACCACTTCCAGCGCGAGGGATACGAGTGCATCCCGAACCTGATCATGCTCTTCGTCCACCTGGCCCACCTGACCAAGCAGCTCAAGTTCGGGTGCGGGTTCAACATCAATCCGATGTGGCATCCGCTGCGGCTGGCCGAGGACTACGCCACCGCCGACATCCTGACCGACGGGCGGGTCATATTCGGGATCGGGCGGGGGTACCACTCCCGGGAGGTGGAGACCTTCGGCAATCCCATCATTGACCAGGACGCCAACCGGGAGCTGTTCGAGGAGCAGGTGGAGCTCATCTTCAAGTCCTTCAACGAGCGCTCCTTCTCGCACCACGGCAAGCACTACGACATTCCGCCCAACGTGCCCTACCGGGGCTACGACCTGACGGAGATAACCCTGGTGCCGCGGCCCAAGTACCTGCCGGTGGAGTGCTACCAGCCCATCGTGAGCGCCAGCCAGCGGGCCCTGGACTTCATGTGCAAGCACGGCATCAAGGGGATGATCGGCGGCGGCGCGGCCACCGGCGGGGCCAGCGACGAGGTGGTGAAGCGGTGGCAGGAGACCCTGGCGAAGCACGGCAAGGAGACGGAGCTGGGCGGCGACCTCATCATCAGCTACTCGGTCCAGATCGCCGACAATGAGCAGAAGGCCATTGACGAGGCCCGGGACTGGGTGGAGGAGCGGATCAAGATGTTCGGGCCGCTGGGGTTTGTCCCGGGGCTGACGGAGCAGCAGCTGGAAATGCTGGCCGATCCGCGGCGGGCGCGCTCCGCCGGACTGCCGACCATCGAGGAAGGGGTCGCCAGCGGGTCCTGGTTCGTAGGGCCGCCGGAGCGGATCATCGAGCAGATCCAGGAGGTGCAGGAGCGCTATCCGGGGCTGGAGGAGATAAACATCGGCGTGACGAACATGGGGATGCCCACCCAGGCCACCCTGGAGCAACTGGAATGGTTCGGCGAGGCGGTGCTGCCGAAGTTCGCCGGGCAGCAGCAGGTGGGGGCTCCGGCGGACGACTAGGGGCGGGGCGCGGTCCAGCCCGACCAGTGCCGTGCTAACAGGAACATAGCCACATGATGAATATCGTGGTGGACGAAGACAGCGATTCTGATGATTAAAGGCCAAGGTATCACAGTCGGGGAATTGGTTCTGGAGCCGCTGCTGGAGCGGGAACCCTGAGCCTATGACCCTGACCTCCCCCCAAACCGTCAACATGGACCCCCGCGCCCTGGGAGAGGTGGAAGCCCTTTTCCACGCGCAGTTGGATCGGAAGCTCCACCCCGGGGCGGCGCTGGCGGTGTACCGTCACGGGAAGCTGGTCCTGGACGTTTACGGCGGCCTGGCGGATAGGGAGACGGGGAAGCCGGTGGACGCGGCCACCATGTTCATCCTCTACTCCTCCACCAAGCCGCTGGCCGCCGCCTGCCTTCACATCCTGTGGGAGCGGGGGAGCTTCCGGTGGGACGACCCGGTGGCCGACTACTGGCCGGAGTTCGCCAAGAACGGCAAGGAGGGCGTCACCATCCGCCACATCCTAACCCACCAGGCGGGGTTCCCGGAGACGCCGTGGTCGCTGACCTGGAACAAGTGGCAGGACTGGGACTTCGTGGTGCAGACCATGGAAAACATCGTGCCGGAGTACGCCCCCGGCGAGGTCATGGCCTACCATCCCCGCAACTTCGGCTGGATCATCGGGGAGCTGGTGCGGCGGATAGATGGGCGTCCCTTCAACCACTTCCTGCGGGAGGAAATCACCGCTCCGCTGGGCATGAAGGACGCCTACGTGGGGCTTCCTCCCGATCTGGAGCCCCGCGTCTCGAGGGTACACGCCATGGAGGACTGCGACCGGCCGGTGTCCATCCCAGCCTACAACGAGCCCGCCGTCCACCAGGCGGTGCATCCCGCCGGCGGCGGCATCACCACCGCCCGCGACCTGGCCCGCTTCTACGCCATGCTGGGCAACGGCGGGGAGCTGGACGGGGTCCGCATCCTTGAAGAGGACACCGTCGCCGAGGTCACCGCGTTACAGATAGAAGGAATGGACCTGTCCCTGGGACAGCGCAAGGCCCGCTCGCTGGGGCTGGTCATTGACGACCCGCGCATGGGCGTAGGCTCCGACGCCGACGACTCGGAGGGATACTCCCCCTCCGGCGACTGTCCCACCTTCGGGCACGGGGGGCAGGCCACCTCCGTCGGGTGGGCCGACCCGTGCCTGGGGCTGGCGGTGGCCTACATCACCAACGGGGCCCGCTCCGAGGACACCAACGTCCCCCGCCTGGCCGCCATTTCCAAGGCGGTGCGGGAGGCGTGTTTGTAGAGTGGCTCGAGGCAGAAGCCGCCGAGACCAAAGGTGATGGATACGTTATAATTCGGTGGCAGCGAACAGGAAGCGTGGAATGACTGAAAAGTTGCCCGTGCCGCCACTGCCTGACCCGATTAGGGAGGGCGAACAACACAACCCGGAAAACCGCCGGGCCATGAGCCGGCGGTTATGGTCCAAGCCCGAAACGAAATAATGGACGACAACCGCCTGCAAGCGGGTGAGAAGGCATGGGGCGCAGTCGCCCAGCAATTGAAAATCGTTGGGCAAGCGCGGGGATGGAACCAATCCAGCCACCGCCAGATTGAAAGCATCGGGAGGCATATCAGGTCCGAGTACCCGGAGTTGGCCTCGGAGGAGCTAGCCGATGCCATGTCGGACGCGTACCACGTGGGTCACAGAAACTTCTACGAAAACCAACAAACCCTGGAAGAGATAGAAGATGTGGTGGAAGACGTGGAAAGGATGTTGCCTTTTCTGGAACGGTTGGCAACTGAAGCGGCCCAGAACCCGCGTCCATTCGTAATCGCTTCTGAATCACAAGCCCGCCGGCTGAGGGAAGTCACGGGTGATAGAAGGCTACGACAAGGCGACCGGTCGGGCGTGGGCTTCTCCAGGAGTCATGGTCCCGATTCCGTCGGCAACGGCAACTGAACTGACACCTGCCTGCCTTCTCCACCTGTCAATCCCTCGCAAGATATAACGTCCCCCGCCTGGCCGCCGTATCCAAGGCGGTGCGGGAGGCGTGTTTGTAGGGTTTTTCCTCCCCAAACTCCGGCGTCGGACTGATTCCTGCCCGAAGCAATGACAGGCATCCGCATTTGTTGCGGAGCGCTGGAGAAGGGTGGCGCGGTGCGGCACCTGCATGGAGGTGGTTTTCGGGGAAAGGTGGTGTGGTTTGGGGAGTTAACCCATTACATCTCCGCCAACCGCTCCGCATCCCGGATGTAGTCCTGCGTGCCCCGGATAACCCGCAGCGTATCCTCCACAGGGTCGCAGCGGTGCGAGTAGAAGCAGTCGCCGTGCAGGTGCATCTGCCGGGAGTAGTACCGGCCCCGCAACGACTCGGCGGAACGGTCCGCGTGAATCAGGTTCCGCAACTCCTGGGAAGTTTCCCGGCTCGTCTCCGGCTCCCGTCCGGTCCGGGCGAGAATCAGCGCATCCGTAGCCCGCTTGGTGGCTCCCCACGCCTTTTCCGCCGCATCCCTCACATCCCCCGCATCGAATCTCTCGATGGCCTGGTCGTAAAGCTCCTGCGCGTCGTCAAATATCTCCCGCACACTGGCCGCCAGAGTCATAACCCTCTCCTCTCCAGCAAATAAGGGGGGGTTGGGGGATGCATCCCCCAACGGACTCGGTATCCCCTAGTCGAACATTATTACGGTGCGGGCTACGTTGCCGGCTTTCATGTCGGCGAAGGCTTCGTTTAGCTGCTCCAGCTTCATGTGCTGGGAGACGAGCTCGTCGAGCTTGAGGCGGCCCTGGCGGTAGAACTCGATGTAGCGGGGCATGTCGGTGCGGAAGCGGTTGGAGCCCATGCTGCTGCCCTGGATCTTCCGCTCGCGGCGGAGGAAGGAGCCGGCGTCGATCTCGATCTTGGTTCGCTCGGGGATCATGCCGATGATGGTGGCGGTGCCGCCGTCGCGCAGCATCTCGTAGCACTGCTCGGCCGTGCGCTTCAATCCGATGGCCTCGAAGGAGTAGTCCACGCCGCCGCCGGTAAGCTCGCGCACCTTCTCCACCACATCGCCGCCGGAAGCGTCGATGACGTCGGTCGCGCCGAACTGGGTGGCCAGGGTCAGCTTGGTCTCCACGGTGTCGATGGCGATGATGCGGAGGGCGCCGGCGAGGGCCGCTCCCTGGACGGCGTTCAGCCCCACGCCGCCGCAGCCGACGACGGCGACGCTGCTGCCCGGCTCCACCTTGGCCGTGTTGAGGGCCGCGCCCAGGCCGGTGGTCGCGCCGCAGCCGATGAGGGCCAGGCGGTCGAAGGGGACATCATCGTCCACCTTGACCACGGCGTTCTCGTGGACCAGCATCATTTCGGCGTAGGAGCCGAGCTGGGCCATCTGGGTCACGGCGACTCCCTTCTGGCTGAGGCGGGGCGGCTCGTCCCGGCCGCGCATGACGGCGATGCGGGTGCATAGGTGAGGGTCGCCGCGCAGGCAGAACTCGCACATCCCGCAGAAGACGGACAGGCACATGATGACCGGGTCCCCCGGTTGCACGTAGGTCACCTGGTCGCCGACGGCCTCGATGATCCCCGCGGCCTCGTGTCCCAGCACGGCAGGCTTGGGGATGTTGTAGCTGCCCTCGACGTAGTGCAGGTCGCTGTGGCAGACACCGCTGGCCCGGGTGCGTACCAGGACCTCGCGGGGCCCGGGATTGTCCACTTCGATGTCTTCCACTTCCAGGGGGATGTTGACTTCCCGCAGCACCATCGCCTTCATGACTTTCTCCTTTGTGCGGCGCAACCCGGGGCGGAAGTCCCGGGTTGGCCCTGAATTTTCGCCCGACTCTAGCATCGGCCTCCTAGTGCGTCAACCAGACGGCAGTGCAATCGCACGAGCGGCAATTTGGTCAAACTGCCCGTGAACGGTCAACATGATACTGATGGGAACAGACGACGGGGGTCTGGATTCCCGCCTGCGCGGGAATGACGGAAGAGAGAGCGGGAGGATCGAGTCAGACTTCATGCGATTACCCTGGGCGGGCGGAGTCCCAGGCAGAAAACCAGATTTCTGCGTCTGCCCGGAACGCGGTTTTGCCTTGATTGTGCCTTCCGATAGCAGGGCGCCTACGATTCCAGAATCCACATAGCGGCCCATCTGGCACAACCTTTGTCATTCGTTGCATAGAACGACTGATTACGTCCTGTTTTCCTGTTAATTTCAACGATAACAGGCTTGTTGACAACCCGAATCGGGCGGTGTTAGCATCCCCGACGCTGGCGCAGAGTACCCTTTTTGGCATTACCATATTTTCTTTCTGGAGGAGACAATGCAGGTACCCTGGCGATCCAAGATTCTCAAGCTACCCTTCTTTGTGGCCCTGCTGACCATGGCGGCAGTGTTGGCAGTGGCTTGCAGCTCTGCTGCCCCCACCGAATCGGAACCCGCCGACACGGGCGCCAGTTCCGCACCCGCACCGGCCGCCCAGGCTGAGTCCGCGATGACCGACTCCGGCAGCATGCAGTCCGGCAGCGCCAGCGCCGCACCGACTGCCGTGCCGCAGACGGCCATGGATTCCGGGGCCATGGAGGCCCGGCGCGACACCCTGACCATTCTCACCGCCTCTTTCGGCAACGAGATCTACAACTCCAGGTACATCTCCGGCGACAAGGGTATCTGGTGGTACCCCATGCAGGAGCGGATGATTAACTCCGACAAGAACCTGCAGTTGACGGACAAGGGCGTCGTCATCAAGTGGGAACTCACCGACGACAACATGGGTTGGGAATACACCATCCGCGACGACGCCACGTTCCACGACGGCTCCCCGGTGACGGCCGAGGATATCAAGTTCAGCTTCGACTGGGCCATCCACGAGAACGCCGTTTCCCGCGTGCGCCAGCGAATCGTCAAGATAGTCGACCAGCCCGCGCATGTGACCAGCGAAAACACCGTGAAGATCACCTTCACCCAGCCCTATGGCGCCCTGCCCGTCTCCATGTCCGAGACGGTGGCCAGCGGCGGTTCCGGCGGGATCCTCCACAAGGCTGGCTCGATAGATCCGGCCGACGTGGACCAGCAGGGCGCTGCGGACTACGAGTCCAACCCCAATCCTTCGGCCGCCGGTCCCTTCAACCAGGTCGAGCACCTGCGCGGCGAGAAGATCACCTACGAAGTTTGGGACGACCACTTCCGGACGGACCGCAGCTACGCCTTCGACACCCTGGTAGTCGAGCTGATCGCCGAGCAGGCCACCCAGATGGCCGCTCTCCGGGCCGGCAACGCCGACATCATCCCGGCCGACCTGACCGTTCTCGACCAGATCACCGGCACCGGCGCCAGCATCGTGTACAGCCCCGAGTCCACCCTCATCTGGATCAACGCCAACAGCTGCAGCCCCGAACAGCCCGAGCAGCCCGGCGGCGCGGGCTTCGGCAAGGACCTGGAGGGCCGGGACCTGATGTGCGCCGACCAGCGCGTTCGCTACGCTTTGGACTACGCCATCGACAAGACCGCCATCCAGGCCTTCTTCGGCGGGCCCGATGTATTCGAGATCAAGGGCACCGCGGCCGTTTCGCCCTCCGGCCTGGGCTACAGCGACGCTCCCGTCGATGGCCTGCCCAACGGTTTGGACCCCTTCCCCTATGACGGAGCCAAGGCCCGCGCCCTGCTGACCGAGGCCGGCTGGGCCAACCCGGACAACCCCGGCGGCGAGCCCTTCAATTACGGCGAGGAGTTCAATATCTGGACCTGGCCCGCCGGCGCGACCGCTCCCCGCATCGTGGAGATGGCCGAGCTGGTCTGCTCCATGTGGAGAAAGGAGCTGGGCTTCGAGTGCAAGGTCAACGTCGGAGAGGAAGTCTCGATCAAGGACAAGCAGTACTCCGGGACCATCCCCGGCCAGTACCTGGTCCGCTCCAACGAGCACGACTACGACGTTGGGTCCAAGTACAAGGGCCGCTTCGCCAGCGATGGCGGCGGATACATCTCCTACGACTCGCACCTTCACACGGTCATCGACGATGGTCTCGCCGTCGTCGACCCGGCCCTGAAGGCCGACGCCTACAACAGCATGCACAACGCCGTGCATACCAAGCACTACGACTTCGCTCCCGGATACCTGAACGCTCCCTACGGAGTCGCCAGCCACATCACCAACTGGGAGCCCTGGCCCATCAAGGTGCATCCCACCGCCCTCTGGACCATCGAGTTCGCCCCGTAAAGGGCTGACTCGAGGGGTAACCCAAGGCGACAGGAAGGGGAGGCTCGAACGAGCCTCCCCTGGTTTTTGTCCCGAAGAAAACCCTGCTTCAGTCCTTGAGGAACTCCAACAGTTCCCGGTTCACCGCTTCGGGCGTCTCCCACTGGAGGAAGTGGCCGTAGTTGCCCATGTCCTTTCCCACCGAGTTGGGGAAAAACCGCCGCCACGCATCCTCCAGCGGCCCGGTCCCCATCACCTCCGCCGTCCGCGCCCGCCGCACACCGAACAGGAAGAGCATGGGAGTGTCCAGCTGCCGGTCCACGTCGGCGCGCCAGTCGGGAGGGTCCTGGTAGGCCGCGGCGCGGTAGTAGCTGAACCCGCCCCGCAGCGCCCCCGGCTGGGAGTAAGCCTTCACGTAGTGGGCCACCTCCTCGTCGCTGATGGGGTACTTGTTGATGCACCAGTCGCGGAAGATGTGCCGCAGGTAAATCTCCTCCCTGCCCTCAATCAGCTTCTCAGGCAAGTCGAACTGCTGGTGGAAGTAGGAGTGCCACCGCTCCCGGATGGCGGCCGGAGGCTGGTTCCCCAGCTGCTCGATGGGCGGCGTCGAGTCAATCAAGGCCAGCTTCCGCACTGCATCGGGGTGGTCCAGGGTGAACCGGAAGGCCACCCGGGCCCCGATGTCGTGGGCCACCAGCCGGACGCTGTCGTATCCCAGGGCCCGGGCCAGCTCGTACATATCCGTCGCCGCGGTGCGGGTGTCGTAGCCGGACAGGGGCTTGTCCGAGTAACCGAAGCCCCGCATATCCGGCGCAATGGCCCGGTAGCTCTCCCCCAAGACGGGAAGCTGGTTCCGCCAGCTGTACCAGAACTCGGGCCACCCGTGCAGGAGGATGACCGGCTCGCCCTCTCCCGCCGCCACGTAGTGGATGTTTATGCCGTTGGCCTGTTGGGTGAAGTGCTCCCATTTCATAGCAACGCTCCCTTCGCTGTTCGCCTCTATTATCGGCCTGCCTGTTTGGGCCGAATCTAGCATTGGGCTTGGGGAGCGTCAACCAGAAACGGCAACCCGGATGTTCCCGACACCGATCCAAAAAATCCCCAATGCTATAATTTCCCTAACCATCCACGCTTAATCGCAGCCTAACCCCGATACATCCCTCACCGGACCGTCTGCCTACTCATGGAAGCATACCTCGAAGGACTTGGGCTGAACCATACCGGATGGCTGGCCGTTGTGTCCGCCATGATCGTGCTGGGCGGAGCGCTGGTGGCCTTCATCATTCACAAGGCCGTGTATCCCCTGGTGATACGGATCACCAGCCGGACCCCCACCAGCCTGGACGCGCGGATCATCATCGCCACGCGGGCGCCGGTGAACCTGGCCGTCCTGCTGGTGGCCATCTACCTGGCCATCATCCTGCCCTGGAGTCTTCCCCAGACCGCCCTGGACATCATCAATATCGGCGCACGGCTGACGGCCATCTTCGTCCTCGGCTGGATAATCACCCAGGGCATCGGCGCGGTTTCCGAATGGTATGGCGAGGAGATCGCCCCCCACACCAAGTCCGAGCTGGACGACCGCCTGGTCCCCCTGGCGCGCCGCGTCGCCACCGGGATAGTCATTGCGCTGGGAATCCTGGTGGCCCTGGACCAGCTCAACGTGAACATCAGCCCCCTCATCGCGGGGCTGGGCCTGGGCGGGCTGGCGGTGGCCCTTGCCCTCCAGCCCACTCTCTCCAACATCTTCGCCGGCACCTACGTCCTCACCGAGGGCGTCGTCTCCCCCGGGGACTACATCGAACTGGAAAACGGCGTCGCCGGATACGTCATCGACGTCAGTTGGCGCAGCACCCGCCTCCGCACCTGGGGCAACAACCTGGTGGTCATCCCCAACTCCCGCTTTGCGGAGACCATCATCACCAACTACCAGGAGCCCCGGCCCGAGATGAACGTGTACCTGCCCTGCGGAGTCAGCTACGACAGTGACCTGCGGGTCGTGGAGCAGGTGTGCCAGGAGGTCATGGACCAGGTCCTGGAAACCGATCCCAACGCGGTGAAGGAGTACGGCGGCTGGTTCGGCTTCGAGAGCTTCGGCGACTCCAACGTGGACTTCTGGCTGTTCGTCCAGGCCCGCGACCGGCTCGCCAGCTTTCCCCTGCGGACCCGCCTGATGCAGGACCTTCATCAGAGGCTGCTGCAGGAGGGGATAGTGATCAACTATCCGGTACGCACGCTCCAGTTCCCGCCGGAATGGACGCCCAACGGCCCGTTATCACCCGCCGCTTCGGCAGCCGAGCAGCCATCCGACGGGAACCGCCCGCGCACCCGGCGGCGCATCCGCCGCACCACCGCCCGTCCCGACACCCACATCTTCCCCAATTCCCCGGCGGGCGCTCCCGAAGGATTCGGCCCCGACGGACCGGGGGCCTGAGCGGGGGCAGGAGAGTCTCCCATATCCGAACCTGACCAATCCCAAGGCGGCTCCGTTCGCGTGTCCACCATCGTGCGCGCCCCGGCCGAGCGGGTGTACCACGCCTTCCTGGACCCGGCGGCGCTGGCCAAGTGGTGGCCTCCCAACGGCTTCACCGCGACGATTCATCACCTGGACTCCAGGGAAGGCGGCACCTACCGCGCCACCTTCACCAACTTCGGCGCCGACGACTCCCATTCCTTCGGAGGGACATTCCTGGAGCTGGACCCCCACCGGCGTATCCGCTCCACCTGCGTCTTCGATGACCCCGCCCTGCCGGGGGTTCTGGAAACGGACGTGCGGCTGGAGACCACTATCGCCGGCACCCGCATCACCGTCGAGCAGACCGGGATCCCTCCCCAGATTCCGCCCGACTTCTGTGCTCTGGGCTGGCAGGAATGCCTGGAACTTCTCCGCCTCCTGGTAGAACCCGAAATCCCGTCGGGTTGACCTCTATAATCCAGGGGGTTTGGGGGATGAATCCCCCAACGTGCTCCCAATCCCAGCGTACAGCGGACAAAGGAAAAGCCGCCACCCGGATCAAGTGGCAGCCTCAACAACTTCTGGAGAACTCGGGCGGCTAGGCGCGGGGGGTGGCGTACTCCCCGGATACCGCATCAAATCCCCGCTTCAGCCCCCGCAGGTAGGAGATCTGCCCCAAGTGCTGGTAGAACTCGCCCACCAGCTGGCGGAACATCTCTCCGACGGAAAAGCTGTGCCACCACACATCGGGACGGTCCGCCCGGGGCATTTCCTCCATGCCAGCTTCGTCCCGGCTCCGCAGGAACTCCAGCGTCCCCGCGCGCACCGCGTCCCCGTACTCCAGCAAGAGCCCCAAGTCCAACGGCGGAAAGTCAGCCACCTGCTGGGGGGTGTGGTTGAAGCCGTTGTCCCGGGTGGGCAAGCCGAACTTCTCGTGCCAGCCGTCCCGCTCCCACAACTCAATCTGCCGCTGGGCGAAGAACTGCACCCACATATCCTCCACCCGGATCATGTGCCACAGGGTCCAGCCGATGGGATTGGACTCCGGCCCCGGCTGCCAGGACAGGTCCTCCGGTGTCAGGTCCTCGACCATCTCCCGCAGCAGGCGGCTTTCCTGGTTGAGGGAACCTTCAATAAACTCGTTCAGATTCATGGACTAGCTCAATCCTTACCACGAAATTAGCAGCGTTCCGTTTTAGGTGGTTCAACTAACCGACTACGGGGGTCTGGATTCCCGCCTGCGCGGGAATGACGGGAACGAAAACACCTAAATTGCTCCGCTGCCTACGCCCGTGTCCTAGGTCGCTCCCGTTCCCGCCGGGTCGGGAGCGAGGGTGCGCGTCGCAAGCTCCCGGTCCATGAACAGCAGGGCGTCCCCGCGGTCGCCGATGAGATTCAGCTGCTCCACCAGATCGCTGGCGATCTTCTCCTCCTCAATCTGCTCCGTGATGAACCACTGCAGGTGCACCTGCGACGCGTAGTCTCCCTCGGACACGGCCTTCCCGTACAACTCGTTGATCAGGCCCGTCACGCTGCGCTCGTGGTCCAGGGTCTGCTGCATCACATCATGGACCGACCCGAACTCCACCGCCGGCTGCGCGATGGGCAGCAGGGCCACCTTCCCATCCCGGTCCAGTAGGAAATCGTACAGCTTCATGGCGTGGGAATACTCTTCCTGGCTCTGGATCCGCATCCAGTGGGCGAACCCCGGCAGGTTGATCGATTCGCAGTAGGCCGACATCGACAGATATAGGTAGGAAGCGAAGAACTCGTGATTGATGTGCTCGTTGAAAGCGTCCTGCATTGTCTGGTTGATGGCCATGTTCCAGTCCTTGTGTTGAAGTGTTGGGCTTAGAAACTATCTCAAAACCAACCTTTGGATTTCGGAGTTGCGTGGCGCGGCTATACTGCACCAGCCCGTCACCCCCATCCTAACCTTCCCCCGTCAAGGGGGAAGGGACTTTTTAAGATAGTTACTTAGATCAGAACCGGGTGCGGGGAATCGCGGTAAACGCACCGTCAACTCTCCAGGAAAGCCTCCACCGCTTGCTGGAAAGCGTCGGGACGCTCCATCTGCGGAATATGCCCGCACTGTTCGATCACTTCGAGTATAGCATTGGGCAGCAGGTCCCTGAACGCCGGCCCGTAGGCGGGCGGGACAATTCCGTCCGAGTCCCCCCAAAGCAGCAGCGCCGGCATGGTTATCCGGTGGGCCCGCTTCGGCAGCCCCTTGTCCGGGATGGGCCACACGAACTTGCCCACCGCCGACAGCGTCCTGGTGCGGTCCAGGTCCGCCTCCATGCGCTCCACCGGGTCCTCGGGACGCCGCCCGTAGGCCTGGGCCACCTCCGACTGGGGGTCGTACCACAGCAGAGGGTCCCGCTCCGAAGGCGTCAGCACAAAGAAGTCCGCCACCGGAGTGTCCTCGAGCCACAGTCCCAGCGGCGCCGCCAGGACCAGCCTGGATACCTGGTCCGGCCGGTGGGCCGCCACCTCCGCAGCCAGCATCCCGCCGTAGGAATGGCCCAGCAGGACCGGCCGTTCCAAGCCCAGTTCCTGCAGCAATTCCTCGTAGAAGAGCACCAGGTCCCAGAGATTGTCCAAATGTTCCAGGCCCTCGCTGCCCGCCACGCCGGGCTGGGCTGGAGCGACGACGTGGTACTTCTGCGACAGCCGTTCCAGGAAGGGTGCCCAGCCCGTGAACCCGCCGGCCCCATGCAGATAGACCAGGTCGGGGCCGGAACCTCCCTCCACCACCTGCACGTTGAACTTCCCTCCCTGCACCGGGACCATCCGCTCCCGGTGTCCGGTCGTCGCAGCTTCCACCATAAGAACACCTGCCTCAGAGAACCGCTCCTGCGGCGGAAGGAACGTCGGTCTTACCCGCCGCGGGAACACCATCAAAACTTCCCGCCCATCATACTACACCGCCGCCGCCCCGAGACGGGGGGTGACGTTCCTACGCGGGGCAGGCTTTGCGCGGGGGTGACGGGAGGGTGGGTTTGCTCTGGTTGCCGTTCCTGAGGGGGATGGTTTACGGGGGTCTGGATTCCCGCCTGCGCGGGAATGACGGGAAGAGCGGCGAAAGGACGGAGTCGGGCTTCGTGGGATTGTCCTGTTGGGCTGTCATCCTGCCGCTTGACACCTTTTGATTTGCGCCAATATAATCGGGGAAGGCGCCAGTGATTCGGTTCCCTCTCCTCAAGGCGTCCTTCCTTTTAGAACCTGCTTCGTTTCCCGCTTCAGGCATTCGGCCGGTATTTTATGCTCGCCCGGGCGAACTTGCTCAGCAATAAGGCATGACCACCAAGTATATCTTCGTCACCGGCGGAGTCGTCAGCTCCATCGGCAAGGGGATCAGCGTTGCCTCAATCGGACGCATCCTCAAGAGCCGAGGACTGTCCGTCACCGTGGTCAAGCTCGACCCCTACCTCAACGTTGACCCCGGCACCATGTCTCCCTACCAGCACGGCGAGGTCTTCGTCACCAAGGACGGCGGCGAGACGGACATGGACCTGGGCCACTACGAGCGCTTCATCGACGTCGAGCTGACCCGGGACTCCAACGTCACCGCCGGACAGGTCTACATGGAGCTCATCGCCAAGGAGCGGCGCGGCGAGTTCCTCGGAGGCACCATCCAGACCGTCCCCCACCTGACCAATGAAATCAAGCAGCGGCTGACCGGCCTTGCCGAGAGAGCGGGGGTCGACGTGGTCGTTGTGGAGGTCGGCGGCACCGTCGGAGACATAGAAGGCCTCCCCTTCCTCGAAGCCATCCGCCAGATGCGCAACGAGGTCGGCAGGGACAACGTCTTCTACATCCACCTCACCCTCCTCCCCTACATCGCCGCCACCGCCGAGCTCAAGACCAAGCCCACCCAGCACAGCGTCAAGGAGCTCCGCAGCATCGGAATCCAGCCCGACACCCTCATCTGCCGCAGCGACTACCCGGTCAACGACTCCATCGTCGAAAAGCTCTCCCTCTTCTGCGACGTTCCCCGGGATGCCATTATTCCCCTGCCCACCGTGGACAACGTCTACCAGGTCCCCATCATGCTTGAAGAAGCCGGGCTGGGCGACCTGCTCATGCGGTCCCTGGGATACGCCAACCATCCCCGGGACATGGCCGACTGGCGGGCCATGGTAGACCACATGAGCTCCCTGGAAAATTCCATCACCATCGCCATAGTCGGAAAGTACACCGAGCTGGCCGATTCATACATCTCCGTTCGAGAAGCGCTCCGCCACGCGGGCGCCTCCCACAACACCGCCATCGAGATCCAGTGGGTCAACTCGGAGGAAATGGAACGGGCCGGGCCGGACGAACTCCTCTCCTCCGCCCGGGGCATCGTCGTCCCCGGGGGATTCGGCCCCCGGGGGGTCGAGGGCATGATCATGGCAGTCGAATATGCCCGAAAACGGCGTGTCCCCTACCTTGGCCTCTGCCTGGGCCTGCAGGTTATGGTTATCGAGTGGGCGCGCAACGTCCTGGGATTGAAGGCCAACTCCTCCGAACTGGACCCGGAAACCCCCCACCCGGTAATCGACATCATGCCCGACCAGCGGGATATTACCGACAAGGGCGGCACCATGCGCGTCGGAGGGTATCCCTGCAACCCGGTGCCCAACACCCTTACCGCCCACGCCTACGGCCAGACCCGGGTCACGGAACGGCACCGGCACCGGTTCGAGCTTAACAACCATTACCGGGAAAGCCTGGAAGCCTCCGGCCTGACCATCAGCGGCCTGTCCCCCGATGGAAGCCTCGTCGAAATCGCCGAGGTGCAGGACCACCCCTTCATGGTCGGCGTGCAGTTCCACCCCGAGTTCCAGTCCCGCCCCGACCGGCCCCATCCCCTTTTCCGCGAGTTTTTCGGGGCAGCCAAACGCACCGTTCGAGAAGGCGGCCAGAGACCGCTGCCATTGGAGGAATCAGCCTAGACCCTCAAACCAGCCCATCACCCAAAACGCCCCACTTCCCTACGACCTTCCAGCGCGGCAGAACGCAGGCAATCCTGATTGGCTACTGCCTGGCATCGCCGCCCTTCGGGACAGTCCGCCAAGGCGGCTCCACCCAACGGTCGGAACGAAACGAATCAATAACGAAATCACACCCCAGACTGGCCGGTTTCTCGACCGGCGGTCAGCCGGTCAATTCTCCAGTCAAATCCTGAACCGGCCCACGGACACTCAGAGGTGAATATGACTACCACCACCCAACTTGTCATCGACGTGGCCTCCCTCGGAGCCAAGTCCAAGGACGAACTCCTGGACGTGGCCCACGGCATCGGCCTGGAAGACGGCCCGGCCATCAACGGGCTGCGCCGCGACGAGCTTATCGGACGCATCTTCCAGAACGTATCCAACCAGCAGCACCTGATCGCCACCGGCGTCCTGGAAGTCATGGACGAGGGCTACGGCTTTCTGCGCCAGATGTCCCACCACATGACCGGCAGCGACGTCTACATCAGCCAGTCCCAGATCCGGCGCTTCGGCCTCAAGACCGGCGACACGGTCACCGGCCAGGTCCGTCCGCCCAAGGAGGGCGAACGCTACTTCGGCCTGGTCCGCGTGGAGAGCGTCAACGACCTGCCCCCCGAGCCGGGCCATTCCCGCTCCCGAACCCAGTTCGAGTACCTCACCCCCATCTTCCCCGAGCAGATGCTGGTCCTGGAAAACGAGAGCTACAACCTTTCCACCCGCATGATCGACCTCTTCTCGCCCATCGGCCTCGGCCAGCGTGGGCTCATTGTATCGCCCCCCAAGGCCGGCAAGACCACCATCCTGAAGAACATCGCCCACGCCGTCGCCGTCAGCATCCCCGAAGCCGTCCTGATGGTCGCCCTCATCGGAGAGCGCCCCGAGGAAGTCACCGAGATGCGCCGCGCCGTCCACGGCGACGTATTCGCCTCCACCTTCGACGACTCCGTCGACGACCAATGCCGCGTCGCCGAGCTGGCCCTGGAACGCGCCAAGCGCATGGTCGAGACCGGGCGCGACGTCATCATCCTGCTGGACAGCATCACCCGCCTGACCCGGGCCTACAACCTGGCCGTTCCCACCAGCGGGCGCACCCTCTCCGGCGGCATCGACCCGGTAGCCCTCTATCCCCCCAAGCGCTTCTTCGGCGCCGCCCGCAACATTGAGGAAGGCGGCAGCCTGACCATCATCGCCACCTGCCTAGTAGACACCGGCAGCCGCATGGACGAGGTCATCTACGAGGAGTTCAAGGGCACCGGCAACATGGAGCTGCACCTGGACCGCAAGCTGGCCGACCGCCGCTTCTTCCCGGCCATCGACATCGTCCGCAGCGGCACCCGCCGCGAGGAACTGCTCTACACCGAGGAAGAGATGAAGCAAGTCTGGCTGCTGCGCCGCATGATCTCCCTCATCTCCAACGACGGCTCCTCCAGCGCCACCGAGCGCGTCCTCGAGCGCCTGTCCAAGTACAACAACAACCACGAATTCCTCGCCAACCTGAACAAAGACGCGTAGCGGCGGGGGCGTCGGCTCAGAGCGGGCGTTGGACAGGTGGGAAATGAAGACCTTCACAATATCCGTGGATGATGAGACATATCGTCTCGCCAGCAGGAGAGCGGCGGAACAGGGAACCTCGATTCCCGCGTTGATAGAAGACTTCCTTGAAAGTATGGCGGTGTCGGCGCCGCCCGGTGAAACCCTTTCCGAAATCATCAAATCCATTCGTGCCCAGGGCGGGGGCATCGACTCCAGGGACAACGTGAGCAGAGCGGAACTGCACGACCGCCATGCCCTTCGTTGATACCAATATAGTCGTTTACGCGGTCAGCCTGGTTGAAGAAGACGAGCCTAAGCAACGAATCGCGGAAAACCTGCTCGCCCGAAACGACCTTGTCATATCTCCCCAGGTTCTCGGCGAGTTCTATCACCAGGTGACCAGACCTTCCCGTCCCGGCGGCACCCTCAGCCATGAACAGGCCGTCAGGGTAATCGCGAGCCTCGAGCGTCATCGCGTCCAGGACCTGAACCGGAATACCGTGCGGGTCGCTTTGGAGTACCGCGAGAAGTTCCAACTTTCCTACTGGGACTGCCTGATTCTGGCCGCTGCCCGGCTGGGTGGATGCGATGTGCTGTTCTCCGAGGACCTGAGCCAGGAACAGGACTACGACGGAATTCGGGTCATAAACCCTTTCCGGACAGATGGACAATAAGCCGTCGCAAAGCTCCTTCCCCCTCTGGCTAAGGTCTCCATCGGCAGGAATGGACCGGAGCGGAAGACCCCACCCCCCTCAGTTCGGCGTGTAGGTGACCGTGCGGGCCTGCTCCAGGTGGCGGCCGTCGGGGTGACGGGCCGTTACCTTGATGAGGTTCAGGCCCGGGCTCAGGCGGATCAGCGTCGAGAACTCGCCGTCCTCGTTGACCGGCACCACCACTCCGTTGACCGCCACCGTCACCCGGGGCAGCGTCCGTCCCGACACCTGCACAAACTCGTCGGGAGAATCCAGCCCGTCCACGGGACGGCCTATCTCCAGGGCGAAGGGCCGGATAACCGGGCCTGGGTAGGTCACCGCCACGAAGGCCCTGGCCTCCACTCCGTTGGGGTCGGAAACGATGACCTCAATCACGTTGATGCCCAGGTTAAGCGGCACCACCGCACGGAATGCACCGTCTCGGTCCACCTGCGCCCGTCGTCCGTTGGCCGTCAGCAGCCCCCCAGGAATCGTCATTCCTGACACCGTCACCGACGGATCGGAAACCTCCGCTCCGTAGATCGGCTCCTGTATATCCACGAAGGGCTTGACGTCGGGCGGGACCGGCGTCGGCGTCGGGGTCGGTGTTGGCGTGGGCGTAGGCGGTGGGGTCGGCGTCGGAGGCGGTGGGGTCGGCGTCGGAGTAGGCGTGGGAGGCGTGGCCGTCGGAGGCGTGGCCGTCGGAGTAGGGGTCGGGGTCGGCAGTATCAACGTGGCCGTCGGCGTCGGCAGCGGGACCGTCGGGGTCGGCACCATCGCATGCCGGTCCACCGGAGTAAAGCACCCGGCCAGGAGGAACGCAATTATACCTATTGAGACAAGCCTGGGCGGGAACGTCATCGGGCCGCGGGCTGCTCCACCGGCGGGTCATGCAGCGGGAGGGCCAGCAGGAAGGATGTGTGGTGGCCGTTGTCCGGCTCGGGAGTGCTCTCCACCGTCACGTCGCCGCCGTTGCGGCGGGCCAGCGTCCGCGCTATGTACAGCCCCAGCCCCGAGCTGGCCTTTTCCTCGCGCTTGGCCACCTCCGGCGTCCACCCACGGTCGAATATGTGCCGCTGGTAGTAGGATGCTATCCCCGGGCCATCATCCCACACGCGGACAAAAAAGCTGGATGCGTTCTTGGTGATGCTGATCTCCACTCGCTCGCCGGCGAAGCGCACCGAGTTGTCCACCAGGTTGGTCACGATGTGCTCGATGGACGAACTGTCGGCGTAGACCAGCCCGAACTCGGACGGCTCCGCCCACCAGGTTATCTCCTTGCCCTCGTCGCCGGCCACTATCGAGTAGCGGGAAACGATGCGGCGGATAACCTCGGCCAACTCCACCGGCTGCACCGGCACCTGCCCGTCGGGAGCCTCCATCTGGACCAGCACCTCCACGTTGGCGATCATCAAGCGGAAGCTGGGAGCCTGGCTCTCGATCTCGTCCAGCAGCTCCTTCACCTCGAGGTACAGGCCAGGATATTTCTCCGGGTCGGCCCCTTGGAGCATCGCCCGCAGCTCCCGCTCCTTGCCCAGGATGCGCCGCAGCGGCCGTCCCAGGTCGTGGTTGAACAGCTCGAAATACTGGCGGGTCAGTTCTCCCCACACCTCCGGCGTGGGCCGCTCCTCCTCCCCCTTCCCCCCGTTGCGCTCCAGCAGCCGGGGACCGGCGTAGGACAGGACCACCACCAGCAGGCCGGCCACCACCGCAGTAGCGCCCAGGTAGGCCAGGGGCTCCACCGCCCAAAGCCTGGGGAAAACCGCCTCTCCAAAGAAGGGCGATGCCCCAGCCGCCGCCAGACCGGCCAGCGCCGCCAGGACTCCCGCTCCCCGGACCCATTTTTGGGATACAAAGATCAGACGCAAAGAACAGCTACTCCGCACCCCCGGCTAGGCCGCCGGACCCGTCCGGGGCGGCGACAGCCGGTACCCCTGGTCCCGCACATTTATAATAAGGTCCCCGGCCCCGAAGCGGCGGTCCAGGGCGTTGCCCAGGGAGACTTTTATCTCACGGATGCGCACTCGCAGCGACCCCCGGGCGTCCTCGCCGTCGAAGTGGCGCTCCAGCCGCCCGAAGGGGACCAGCTCCCCTGGGCTGCGGTACCAGGTCGTCGCCAGCTCCCGGAAAATCTCGAACTTGATCCCGGTGATGTCGTTCACCGGCGCACGCTCACCATCCCGCAGCACCGACACCAACTGCGCCCCCAGGTCCAGGAAAATCACCCCGCCGATGGATATGGCCTCCGGGGTGCGCCCGATGAGCCGCCGCAGCCGCAGCACCACCTCGTCGGGACTAGCCAGCTTGTCCACGAAGTCCACCGGCGAATCCCACTGGAGGGACCCCCGCACCGCGGTCTCCCGCTCGGGCCCCTGGGTATACTGGGTGAACATCAGCACCGGCAAGCGCGGGTGCCGCCGGACAATCTCCCGCAGGATCTCCAGCCCCTTGAACTGGTCCTCCCGGAAATCCCCCAGCCGCACGTCCAGGAGCACCCCGCCGGGCTGCTCCTCCTCGATGGCGTACAGCGCCGCCGCCTCGAACTCCTCTCCCTCCGGAAGGATCCCCTCTGGAAGCACCACCCGGGTGTCCCACCCCTCGGCGTCCAGCCGCCGCCGGACCGCCGCCACTATGGGAGAGTCCCACTCGTCGTCGACGATAAGTATCTTGTCGTGATGCTGGGCCAGCCTGTCACCCCCCATCCTAACCTCCGCCTACGCGGGGGCAGGCTCTTCCCCCATCAAGGGGAAGGGACTGCAGGAGTCCACCTACCATTTTACCAGACCCGACGCCCGTCCCCGGCTGATGCAGGGGTGTGGGTCAGGGCTATCGCATGAGTGATGGTTTGACCAAACTGCCAGCGAATGGTCAACACGATACTTCCGGGAAAAGACGACGGGGGTCTGGATTCCCGCCTGCGCGGGAATGACGGGAAAGAAGGAGGCTGGGGGAAGGCTCTGCTCGGGAAAGGAGGAAAAATAGGCAACGGGAGTGACGTTTCTGAGGGGGAAGGCGTTGCGAGGGCGGTGGCGAGAGTGGCGGGGGTGACTCCCCCTACGCCGGCCGGGACTGGAGGTTCAGCAGCACCAGCCGCCGGTCCGCCGGGAGGTTGTTGGTGGTCACCGACAGGCGAGGCTGGGACTGGGTCTCACTGCCTCCCAGCAGCCGCAGAAACTCATCCACCGGCGCCAGTTCCGGGTCAATCCCCTCATGGCGGAAGTGCATCGGAATCACCACGTTGGGGGACAGGTCCTGCACCGCCTGGGCGGCCTGGGCCAGCGGCAGGGTGCATCCGCCTCCGGTGGGCACCAGCAGCACGTCCACCGGGGCAAGGTCGTCCGCCTGCTTCGGGGTCAGGGGCATGGCAATGTCCCCCAGGTGGCAGATGCTCACCCCGTCGATCTCGATGGAGTAGGCCACGTTCCGCTGTTCGTGGGGCGTCCCCTCGGGCAGGCCGGTCATCACTCCGCGAACCGACACACTGGAGAACTCGTACTCCCCGGGGGCGTTGAACACCCGGGGCTCCCCGGGCACGTCCTGCCAGCAGCAGTGGTTGGGATGAGTGTTGCTCACCGTCACCACCGCCGCCGGACGGGGGGCCAGGCGCAATCCCAGGGACGGCGGGAAGGGGTCGGTCACCACCGTCACCAGGTCCGACCGCAACTGAAAGCACGCGTGTCCCAGCCAGCTTATCTCCATTTCAGCCCCACCTCCCCTGCATCCGCCAGTAGATCCACCACGCCGACGGCAAGGCCAGCGACGCCAGGTACAACTTGATCAGGTCTCCCAGGATGAACGGGTACAGCCCCCACTCCAGCGTCGTCGCCAGCGTCGGCTGGTCCGGCGGCACGAACAGGGAGAGCTGGATCAGCCCCGGTATGTACAGGATGACGTTCCCCGCCAGCATGGCGACGAGGACCCACGGCTTCCGGTCCCAGCCCCGCTCGCACATCCACCCCACCGCAAAGGCCGCCGGGATGAACCCGATGATGTATCCCCCCGAGGCCAGCGTCCACACGAAGCCCGACGCTCCCCCCGCGTAGAAGGGCAGCCACGTCCCGGCAACCAGGTAGACAACCATTGCCGCCGCGCCCTTGCGGCTCCCCAAGGCCGCTCCGGTGAGCAGGACCGCCAGGGTCTGTCCCGTGATGGGCACCGGCGTGAACCCCAGCGGGATCTTGACCTGGGCCAGCAGCGCCGTGAACAGGGCGAATCCGACGACCAGCGCCGCATCCCGCAGCAGCCGCGCGTTCCTTCCCTGGACTGGCCATAAAGCGTCGGCAAAGGCGGTGCTGGCGGCGGAAAGCTGCGGGGAGGCTCCTTGAAAGGGTCCTGGGGAGGTTCCTGGTGACATGGGCAGAGGGGATCCTCGCGGCAAGGTCGGGCCGCGTTCATTTGGGAACCGCGGCCGCCCCGGAGTATAATGTTCCCGCAAAACCCAGTCAATTTCCCGAACTCTTCGATCCTGCCTGTACCCGAGGCTGCCATGCCCGCCACCAACGAGGAAATCGCCGCCCTGTTCGAGAACCTCGCCACCCTCCTGGAGGTCAAGGGCGATTCAGTCTTCAAGATCCGCGCCTACCAGCGCGCCGCCAACACCATCAACAACCTCTCCTTCTCCCTGGAACAGGCCGTCGGCGACGGCACCGACCTGAAGAAGGTCCCCGGTATCGGTAAGGCCATCTCCGACAAGATTCACGAGTACGTGACCACCGGGCAGGTTGCCACCTACAACCGCACCCTGGAGGAGCTTTCTCCCGGCGTCCTCCAGATAATGACCATCCCTGGCATCGGCCCCAAGACCGCCCGCCTCATCGCCGATAACATCCCGGTGGCCTCCATCGAAGACCTGGAGCAGGCCATCCAGCAGGGACGCCTCGGCGGTCTCCCCGGCCTGGGCGCCAAGACCGTGGACAACATTCTCCGCAGCATCCAGTCCCTGCGCACCAAGGACCAGCGCACCCCCATCGGGGACGCCCTGGCCGCCGCCGAGGGGGTGGTCGCAGCCCTGCGGGAGCAGTGCCCCCACCTAGCCAGCCTCTACCCGGTGGGCAGCCTCCGCCGCTGGGAGGAGACCATCGGCGACATAGACCTCATCGGCCTGTCCGACCAGCCCACCGATGTCCACCAAGCCCTCGCCTCCCTCCCCCAGGTGGAGGAAGTCCTGGTCCACGGCGACCAGAAAACCAGCGTCGTAGTCAAGCCGGGCATCCAGATCGACCTGCGCATCGGCGAGCCCGATTCCTTCGGCGCCCTGCTCCAATACTTCACCGGCAGCCGCCAGCACAACATCCTGCTCCGCGACCACGCCAACCGCATGGGGCTGTCCCTCAACGAGTACGGGATCACCACCATGGAAACCGGCCAGGTCGAGACCTTCCCGGACGAGGCATCCTTCTACGCCCGCCTCGGGCTGCCATACATACCGCCCGAACTACGCTCCGGGATGCACGAACTGGAGGCGGCCCAGAGCGGCTCCCTGCCCGGGCTGGTCGAGGCCGGCGACCTGCGGGGCGACCTCCACCTGCACAGCGAATGGAGCGACGGCGACGACCCCATCGAGGTGATGATCGAGGCGGTCATGGCCCAGGGCTACGAGTACATGGCCCTCACCGACCACTCCCAGGGCCTGGGCGTCGCCAACGGGCTGTCCGTGGAGCGTCTCGAGTCCCAGATCAAGCTCCTCCACTCGCTGCGGAAGCGTTATCCCATAACCATCCTGTGCGGCTCGGAGGTGGACATCCGCTCGGACGGCCGCCTCGACTATCCCGACGAACTGCTGGAACAGTTGGACGTGGTGGTCGCCTCGGTCCACAACGCCATGAGCCAGGAACGGGACACCATGACGAAGCGGGTCATCCGGGCTATGGAGCACCCAGCGGTTACGATGATCGGCCACCTTTCCACCCGACTGATCGGCCACCGCGACCCCACGCAGTTTGACCTGGAAGCAATCCTCCAGGCCGCCCGGGATACGGGCACGGCCATGGAGATCAACGCCTCTCCCCAACGGCTGGACCTGAAGGACACCCACGCTTACCGCGCCCGGGAAATCGGCGTTCCCCTGGTAATCAACACCGACTCCCACCACCATTCCTGGCTGGGGCAGAGGCGGTTCGGAGTGGCCGTGGCCCGCCGCGCCTGGTGCGAACCGGGCCACATCCTGAACACCATGCCCCGCGTCCGGTTCCTGGACTACATCGCCACCCCGAAACCGCAGCGAATCATGAAGTTTGACGCCTGGAAGGCCGAGCGGATACAGGGGACTCCATCGTGACCGTCGAGCAAGAGCCGATATCCGCCGCCTTTCCCGAAGCCGGCGACCTGGCGCAGCCGGTTTCCGCCGCGGTGCTGCACCTGCGCCAGTCGGTGGAAACCGGCGTCCCGTGGTACGAAGCCCTGCTCGAAGCGGTGGGGCTGTGGACCCTGCCCCGGGAGGTACACCGGGGCCGCACCTACCAGTACCTGATCCTGGGAGAGGCCTTCGACTGGCTCCTGCTGGCCGAGCGCTTATGCGACGAAATCGACGGAGCCATACCCCAGGATGACAAGGAAGCACTCCTGTTCACCGGCCGACTTCCCGCCGAGGTCTCGGACGATGCCTTCCGGGACCTTATAGGCTCGACCAAGCACCGGGCGCACCGCAACTATTGGTACGGGATAGTGCTGGAAGAGGCGCTGCAGCTTGCCGTGGAAGAAGAGGTGCGCAAACAGCACCGGGCACGCTGCTACCCCGACAACGAGGACCTGGTCGAAAACGCCTTCTCGATACTCTACGGCAGGAACCACCAGCAGGCCTGGGAGTCGTTCCTGGCAGAATGCAGACCGGAGCCGGCCGACGGCGACAGCGCCCCGGAAGGCGCCCTGGGCTGGTCCTTGACCACCCTGAAGGAGTTCACCTACTGGCTGTTCAAGCACCGCCTTCACTACTGGGACCCGGCCCGGGTCGCCAGCGACACCCGCAAGGCCATGCTCCGCCTCAACGCCCTGGAGCGGGGAGAGGCCCCGCTGGCGGCTTCCGTCCTGCGAACCTTACAAACGTAAGGCCTCCCACAAACACCCGGATCACGGTTTTTGACCCCATCCCCGGCCTTCCGGGTACTTTGATATTCGGGAATGTTATGTTGTAATGTAGCGAGCCCGTAATTAGATGACTGGAAAGATGCACCCGGAGGATTTCCCCAACATGGTTGGACCCAACTACGACGGTATCACCGACATGTCCCAGTTGCCCGAGGAAGCTTTTACCCCCCAGCGGTTCCAGCGCGGCGATACCGTGGAAGGAGAGGTCGTGCGGATTGACGACGAAGGAATGGTCGTCAGCGTCGGCCTCAAGACCGAAGGCATGGTGCCGGCCTCGGAAATGCGCACCCTCACCACCGAGGAGCGGGAAGAGCTGGAGGCCGGCAAGCGCATGGCTTTTACCGTGATACGCCGGGAGCGTGGCTCCGACATGGCCCTGTTGTCCCTGGACCAGGCCCGGCGGATGCAGGTTTGGGTGGACCTCCAGAACAACCTCAACGAGGGCGACCCAGTTACCGTGAAAGTTACCGGATACAATCGCGGCGGTCTCGAAGTCGACCTCAAGGGGGTGCGCGGTTTTGTCCCCATGTCTCACCTAGCTCCCAACTCCGCCGACGGCCGCGAGAAGGACCTAGCCGCCCGGGTCGGTGAGGAAGCCATGTTCAACGTTCTTGAACTGGACCCCCGCCGGGAACGGCTGGTCCTGTCCGAGCGGGCCCTTTACCAGCAACGGAGGGCCGAGGCCCGGCGGCGCTTCATGGAAGGGCTGGAAGAAGGGACGCTGATTACCGGGAAGGTAACATCTCTCCGCGGGTTTGGCGCGTTTCTCAACATCGGCGAGGCCGACGGCCTGATACCCATTTCGGAGCTTTCCTGGCGCATGCTCAAATCCCCGGACGAAGTGGTCAGCGTCGGGGACGAGTTGACCGTCCAGATACTCAAGGTAGACCGGGAGGCCGAACGGATCAGCCTGAGCCTGAAGCGCACCCAGCCTGAACCCTGGGACACGGTCCCGGAGCGCTACAACGAAGGGGACATCATCGAAGGCACCATCACCCGCCTGGCTGATTTCGGGGCCTTTGTCCGCCTGGAAGACTGGGTTGAAGGACTGATCCACATTTCCGAGCTTTCGCCCAGACGGTTGAACAATCCCAGCGAAATCGTCTACCAGGGACAGACGGTGCGGGCGCAGATCCTCAGCATCGACCCCGCCAAGCGCCGCATCAGCCTCAGCTACAAGAAAGCCTACGGATTGTAGCCCCCTGCCCTGGCGGGTCATCCCTGCGGAGGCGGGGGCCAGACCCCTGCAACCTTTCCGGTGCTCGAATTGTCCCTGCGGGATCGTTAGCTTGGTCCGGGCTGCGGCTGGAGTTGACGCACTCCAATGCTCCCCTAACCCGCTCCTGATTCTGCTTTACTGAAACAGGGATTTGCCTTACGATAGTCGTAGCGACATAACCTGCGGGTTTCCCCCTGGCGGGTTCCGCCGTCATCACCTGGTCGCTGCCGAGGCTTCCTGAAATGACTTCCCCCGCCGCCGACATTCCACGGGCGTACAACGCCTCCGACGTCGAACCACGCATCTACCAAAGCTGGATGGACCAGGGCCTGTTTACGCCGGAGGTCGACGAGTCCAGGATTCCCTTCTGCGTCATCATGCCCCCGCCCAACGTGACCGGCGAGCTGCACCTGGGCCATGCTTTGACCGCATCTATCGAGGACGCCCTGACCCGGTGGCACCGGATGCTGGGCGATGCAACCCTGTGGCTGCCCGGCAAGGACCACGCCGGCATCGCAACCCAGTGGGTGGTGGAGCGTCTGCTGGCCGAGGAGGGCACCAACCGCCACGACCTGGGCCGTGAGAAGTTCCTGGAGCGGGTGTGGGAGTGGGTCGCCCGCTACGGCAATACCATTGACGAGCAGCACAAACGGCTGGGAGCTTCCTGCGACTGGTCCCGCCTCCGGTTCACCCTGGACCCCGGACCCGCCAAAGCCGTCCGCACCACCTTCGTCAACCTGTACAACAAGGGCCTCATCTACCGGCACGAACGCATCATCAACTGGTGCCCCCGCTGCTCCACCGCCCTGTCCGACCTGGAGGTGGAGTACGCGGAAACCGACGGCCGCCTGTACTACATCCGCTATCCGTTGGAATCCACCGGGGATGGCGGCTCGCCCGTTTTCGTCACGGTTGCCACCACCCGGCCGGAGTCCATGCTCGGCGATACCGGCGTGGCGGTACACCCGGATGATCCCCGCTACCAGGCGCACGTCGGGAAAATGGCCGTCCTGCCCATCATGGACCGCCCCATTCCCATCGTCGGCGACGATGCGCTGGACATGGAGTTCGGCACCGGGGCGCTCAAGGTTACGCCGGGGCACGACCCGGTGGACTTCGAAATCGGGGAACGCCACGGGCTGGAAATCATCAATGTCATCGGCCTTGACGGCAACATGACCGCCGCCGCCGGAAAATACGAGGGGGTGGAGCGTTTCGAGGCACGGCGGGCCGTTGTCGAGGAACTGGAATCCCTGGGACTGCTGGAGAAAACCGAGGAATACCAGCATTCCGTTGGGCACTGCCAGCGGTGCGATGCGGTGGTGGAGCCGCTGATCAGCCTGCAGTGGTTCCTCAAGGTGGGCCATCACGACGAGCCGGACAGCATCGCGGGGCGGGCCCATGCCGCCGTGGCATCGGGAGAAATTACCGTTGTCCCCGACCGCTTCAGCCGGGTGTACCTGAATTGGCTGGAAAACATCCGCGACTGGTGCATCAGCCGCCAGCTCTGGTGGGGCCACCGGATCCCCGTCTGGTACTGCCCCAACTGTCCCGACCCCATTGCATCCGTCGATGAACTGAACAGGTGCCCCAACTGCGGCTCCACGGACCTGGAACAGGACCCCGACGTGCTGGACACCTGGTTCAGCTCCGGACTGTGGCCCCATTCGACCCTGGGATGGCCCGACGACGACCCCGACCTAAGGCATTTCTACCCCACCGCAGTGATGGAGACGGGGTACGACATCCTCTTCTTCTGGGTCGCCCGCATGATCATGATGGGCATCGAGAACACGGGCGATATCCCCTTCCGCACCGTCTACCTGCACGGGCTGGTGCGGGATGCCCAGGGCGCGAAGATGAGCAAGACCCGGGGCAACACCCTGGACCCACTGGACCTCATCGAGCAGTACGGCACCGACGCCCTGCGCTTCGCCCTGACCACCGGCACCGCCCCCGGCAACGACATGCGCATTACCACAGGCAAGCTGGAGAACGCCCGCAACTTCGCCAACAAGGTGTGGAACGCGGCCCGTTATGTCATGACCGCCCTCCCGGAGCCGGAAGAGCTGGCAGGTTGGCACGACCTCGCCTCCGTAGAACACCGGGAAGACCGTTGGATTGTCGGACGGCTGCACCGGGTAACTGCCGAGGTACAGACCGCCCTGCAGGCTTTTGAGTTGGGGGAGGCCCAGCAGAAGCTTTACGAGTTCGTCTGGGACGACTTCTGCGACTGGTACATCGAGATGGCCAAGATCCGCCTCCGGTCGGGGGTTGGGCCGTCTCCGCTGCCCACCCTGGCCCACGTCCTGGAGCGAACACTGCGGCTGCTGCATCCGTTCATGCCCTTCATCACCGAGGAAATCTGGCAGAACCTGGTGCGGCGGCTTCCTGCGGAGGGCGACCTTCCCGCCTCAATTATGGTGGCGCCTTACCCGCAGCCCGAGCCGTCACGGCAGGACCAGCAGGCGGAGGACGAGGTCTCCCTGGTAATGCAGGCCATCCGCGCGGTGCGGAACACCCGTGCCCAGCTCCGCATCCCCGCCAACCAGCGCCTGGAAGCGGTGGTTGAGGCCGACGGCTGGCGGAACACGGTGGAGGAAGAGGCCGGCGTCATACGCGCCCTGTCCCGGGTGGAACCGCTGCGCATCGTTTCCGCCGGCTCCGGCGAGCCAGCGGCTTCCCGGGGCGTGACGCTGGTGGTAAATCCCCTGGTGGTCCGGCTGGCGCTGGAAGGCGTGGTGGACCTCTCGGCGGAACAGCAGCGACTCCAGGAAGAGCTGGACAACACCCGCAAGAACCTGCAGCGGGTGGAACAACTGGTATCCAACCCGAATTTCAGGGCCAAGGCCCGGCCCGATGTCGTGGAAACCGAAGAGGAGCGTTTCCAGTCGCTCACTGAACAGGCCAGGAGGTTGGAGCAAATACTGGCGGACCTGGCGGCATAGCCTCGGACCGCAACCAGGAGACGGCCGGGAAATCCTGGCCGGACGGACTAACAGATTTGGAGTGGTGAAGATGGGATTGCGATTGGTTATTCTTGGAATTTTGGGGGTTTTGACTCTGGGAGTCATCGTGGGGTGTGGCGGAGAAGACCCAACCGCTACCCCGGAGCCGACTCAACCCGCGTCCCGCGCGGACACGCCACAGTTGCCGGAGAGCCCACGGCCTACCTCGACACCGGAACCGACGGCCACCCCCGTACCCGAGCCAACGGCGACTCCGGTCCCTGAGCCGACCGCGACGCCGGTTCCCGAACCGACGGCCACCCCCGTACCCGAGCCAACGGCGACTCCGATCCCGCCGACCCCCGTGCCCACGCCGGTACCCACCGCTACCGCCGTGCCGACCCCGGTCCCATCCGCTTCTGCAGGAGCCCCCGAACGTAATGATGCCGTGCCGCCGCATATCATCGTTGGCGTCGCAAGCATCGATGGTTCTCCCGCTCCGGTGGGAACGATTGTAAGCGCTTACGCGGGAGACCTGAAGGTCGCGTCGGCCACCGTAGCCGGTGACAACGGGAATTTCAGTTTCGCGATACCGTACCCGGACGCCGAGGTGACCTTCAAGGTCGGTAGCATCACCGCGCTCAACGTAGTGGTGAACACCGAGATCGGCGGGTCAACTGTACTCAACCTTCGGGTGGTATCCCAGTAAGACCGTTCCCGCCCGCGGAAGGGGCCGGCAGGCAGCCGCGCGGCCCTTCCCGGTGGGACAAGTGCCGTGGGGGTAACCGGCATGAGCGTTGAATTGGGCATCATCGGCCACCCCATCGGCCATTCAATTTCGCCGGTGTTCCAGCAGGCCGCGCTGAACCACTGCGGCATCGACGCCACCTACCAGGCCTGGGAAGTCCAGCACGACGGCGTGGGAAGCTTCGTCAACGCCCTCCGCCGTCCCGGGATGCTGGGAATCAACGTCACCGTCCCTCACAAGGAGGCAGTGATCCCCTTCCTGGACGAGGTGGATGACTGGGCCACCGAGGCGGGGGCGGTCAACACCATCGTCAACCGGGACGGCCGCCTAACCGGGCACAACACCGACGGCACCGGGTTCCTCCGCGCCCTGCGGGAGGGCGCCGGGTTTGACCCGGCCGGCCGGAAAGTCCTGGTGCTGGGAGCCGGCGGAGCCGCCCGGGGCGTGATCCTGGCCCTGTTGCGGGACGGCGTCGCCCAGCTCGTCGTCGCCAACCGCACCCTCCAACGGGCCGAGGCGCTGGTGGGTTTGGCAGCGTCACGTGACATTCCCGCCCGGGCGACCTCCCTGGATTCCGCCGAGCTGTTCCAGGCAGCAGCGGAGGCCGACCTCATCGTCAACTCCACCACCCTGGGGATGACCCACGGCCCGGACGAGGGCGCTTCCCCCCTGTCCCGGGAACACATACCGCCCACCGCCCTGGTCAACGACCTGGTGTATAATCCGCTCCGGACGCCCCTGCTCCGGGAAGCGGAGCAAGCCGGTGCCAACGTATTGGGCGGCATCCAGATGCTCGTCTACCAGGGAGCGGCATCCTTCGAGATGTGGTTCGGCCAACCCGCTCCGGTGCCGGTAATGCTCGAAGCGGCATCCCAGGCCATGCGGGCCAGGTCTCAACCTCAAAGCCACTAGGCTTCCCGCCCTCCCTCATCACGCCGCCCGGACCAACCCGGGCGGACGACTTTCCCACAGGAGTAACACCATGATCCGCTGGTTCACCGCCGGTGAGTCTCACGGCCCCGGACTGCTCATCATTGTCGAGGGAATCCCAGCCGGATTGCCGTTGAGCGAAGAGTACATTGACGTTCACCTGGGACGCCGACAGAAGGGCTACGGCCGGGGCGGGCGGATGCTTATCGAGCAGGACCACGCTCGGATCGGCTCCGGCGTCCGGCACGGGAGCACCCTGGGCAGTCCCATCGGCATGACCATCGAAAACAAGGACTGGGCCAACTGGACCGAAGCCATGGCCATCGAGTACGTGGAAAACCCATCCCAGGAAGGCCGCAACCGCCGCGTCACCCGCATCCGCGCCGGCCATGCCGACCTGCCCGGCACCATGAAGTACGGCTTCGACGACGTCCGCAACTCCCTGGAGCGGGCCAGCGCCCGCGAAACAGCCGCCCGTGTCGCCGCCGGCGCCATCGCCATGCGCCTCCTGGAAGAGTTCGGAATCGTGATGCGCAGCCACGTCGTCGCCATCGGCCCCATCTCCGCCCAGATACCCGACGCCATCGACTGGGACGCCGTTGAGGAGTCCCCGGTCCGCTGCTCCGACCCCGAAGCATCCGAGCGGATGATGACGGAGATTGACGCGACCCGGGAGGCAGGCGACACCATCGGCGGCATCGTCGAGGTCATCGCCGAGAACGTTCCCATCGGCCTCGGCTCCCACGTCCACTGGGACCGGAAAATCGACGGCCAGATTGCCCAGGCCCTCATGTCCATCAACGCCGTCAAGGCCGTATCCATCGGGCCAGGGTGGGAGATAATGGACCGCCGCGGCTCCCAGTTCCAGGATGTCATCGAACCAGTCACCGACCCGGACAACCCCTGGCAGCGCAAGACCAACCGGGCCGGCGGCGTCGAGGGCGGCATGACCGCCGGGATGCCCCTGGTGGCCCGCTTCGCCATCAAGCCCATCGCCACCCTGCACAACCCCCTGCCGTCGGTGGACCTGGACACCGGAGAGCCGGTGCAGGCCCACTTCGAGCGCTCCGACGTCTGCCAGGTCCCTCCGGCCGGTGTCATCGGGGAGGCCATGGTCGCCCTGGTCCTGGCCGGCGCCTTCATGGAGAAATTCGGCGGCGACTCCATCCCCGAGACGCGCCGCAACTACGAAGGGTACTTGAAGACGGTGGGGCCGCGGAAGGTTTACCAGTAGGGGGAAAACAGAAGGAAACCGCGATGGGAATTTACAGAATGACCAGCGATAAGCTGGAAGAGATCCCCGCAACCTCTTTCGCCAACGAAAACATCATGGAGCGGGGTGACTTGCAGCGGTTGCTCCGCGACCAACCGGATGTTCTGGAGGACGACCTGTTCATATTGTCGGAGGAGTTCTCCAGGTGGCAGGACTCAGGCAGGAGCATTGACCTGCTGGGCTTGGACTCAACGGGCCGGTTGACGGTGATCGAACTGAAACGGACTCGGACGGGAGACTACGCCGAATTGCAAGCTATCCGGTATGCTGCGATGGTGGCCAACCTCACCTTTGAACAGATTGTAGAATCCCACAGGGACTATTTGCACAAGCGCAGTATTACGCAAGACGCACAAGACCGAATTTGTGAGCATTTGGGCATCGAAAAACCAGATGATGCGGAGATTTACACTGAAAGGCCCCGCATTGTTCTCGTTTCTGAAGGGTTCTCCAATGAACTAACCACCAGCGTATTGTGGCTGAACGACAATTATGGGCTGGACATCCGGTGCGTGCGCCTTCAGCCTTATCGGCACTCCAACGAATTGCTTGTGGAAACCAGCCAATTGATTCCCTTGCCAGAAGCGTCCGATTATCAGACCCAATTTAGGGAACGGGAAAACGAGGTCCAGAGACAGCGTTCCAGCCAAGGTCAGTATGTTCGCGGTGGAGTTGCTTTCAAGGAAAGCATCGGGAGAGCCCCTGAACGGTTTAGAAACGACTTAGAACGCCTTTATGACTGGGCCGCAGGACTCGAACTAGAAGGGTTGGCCAGGCTTTCCACGTGGCTGGGAACGACCACCACGTTGCCAGTCAATGTGCCAAAGGATAGTGCACTTGTTTCGATTTACAATCAGACCGATGCTGCCCGCATATACTTTCAAGCCAACGTATTCAGAAGGATAGCACCCAATTCAATCCCCTTAATGAATGAGTTGATAGGCGGAGACCTCCAGGAAATTAGAAGTTCAACAGGACGTCATCTCTCCCAAATAACGCAAGAAATCCTAAGTGCTCTAACCGAAGCCTACCGCGAAGCCAACGGTCTCCTGACCGATGATTAGTAACAATTCGTCCGCCCAGGGCTGATTCGTGGATTAGCCCTGCTCCTCCGCCTGCGCCGCCGCCGGCAGCAGCAAGTCCTCCACCGCCAACTCCACGTCGGGCAGCGATACCGGAGCAACCTTGTCGCCCCGCCGCAGGACGGTGTGCTGGGCATAGCCCTCGGGCCTGGGTTCGGTGAACCGCTCGATGCAGTCTCCCGGCAGGTTGAGCACCCAGGTTTCCGGGATACCGGCCCGCCCGTAAATGTGGGCCTTCACCTCCCGGTCGTAATTGAGCGACGAGTCCGCCACTTCTATGATTAGCAGCACGTCCTCCGGGCTGGGGAATCCGCCGGTATAGTCATCCTCCCGGTACTTCAGCAAGGCCAAATCCGGTTCCGGAGCAGAGTTTTCGTCAAGTGGGAGGGGCGCCTGGATCAGGAGAGCAGCACGGGCGGCCACGACGAGAGAAGCGAAAATCCGGGTATAACGCATTATGCCCCCAAAGTGGGGGGTTCCCATGGGCGGCATAACCAATATCTCTCCTTCAATCAACTCCACCCGCTCCTTGGGCTTCAGGATGCCGGCATCCACCATGCGGAAGTACTCCTCCACCGTGAACTTGCGGGTTTCCCGGCCGATTGTCGGGGCTTTTGCCATCGTGGTGGTCATGTCAGTACCTGACCTTGTTCTAAGGGTCGCGCCCTCCGTCGCCAAGTTGGGTAACTTGCCTAAGGCTCCTTGGGCGCTCCGTACCGTATTGCCCTCGATGATAAACTCCCAGCCACCCCCATTCAACCGGCCGGCCTGTCATGAAACAGCGGCCACGGATGGCCTCCAGCGCAAAATTTTGGTGGACACCATTCTGGGGATTGTGCTAGAATTCACACGGCTTCGAAACCCCACACCATAGGAGAGAAACATGGAAGGAAAGGTCCAGGTAGAGATCACTTACTGCGTTCCTTGACAGCATCACGCTACCGCCACGTGGATGGCGAATGAATTTTTCCGCGCTTACGGCCCCGATGTCGCGATAACCATCTCCCCCCGCGGACAGAGCATCATGGAAGTCTTTGTCGACGGGGAGAGGATCTTCGACCGGAAGGCCGAAGGGAACATTTACCCCGACCTGGGTCGGGTCCGGCAGATGAAACAGGTCATCGCCGCCAAGATTGCCGAGGTGGACGGGGTCGCCGTACCTGCCGACAATTAGCTCCACCCGCCAACTGCGACACCAGTTGCGGATAAGGCAAAGGAAAGTGTTCAGCCCCTCTTGCTACAAGAGGGGCTGATTTCTTTCTGCCCTATCGGCCGCAGCCTCCACCCCATCCTTCGCCGATGAAGGGGCCTCTGCCCCCAGGGGCCCGTCCTTACCGGAGGGCCATGGGAACCTGGCCGCGACGTGACCCCAAATCTCTTCCTGCACATCTTCCACGCCCGGCCTGCCGTCGATTACCAGCCAACGCCGGGGGTTTTCCCGGGCCAAGCGCAAGAATCCTTCCCGCACCCGGGCATGGAAATTCAAAGGCTGGTCTTCAAAACGCCGGGTGTCGCCCGCATCCTGGCGGGTTGGACTGGAAGCTTCCGAAGGCGCCATGTCCAATGCCAACTGGCCCCCGGCGCGCCGGACTCGTTCCTCCGGGTCAATATCTAAAAGCAAAGTGAGGTCCGGTAGCGTACCCTGGACGGCGAACTCGTTGAGACGATGCACCGCATCGACCGCTATGCGCCGGCCGTAACCCTGGTAGGCCACCGAGGACGCCTCGAAGCGGTCCGACACCACCGTCATTCCCCGGTTCAGGCTCGGCCGGATGATTTCCGAGACAAGCTGCGCCCGGGCCGCCTCGAACAGCAGCAACTCGGCCTCCTTGGACATTGGCCGGCTGCTCTTGAGGTAGTCCCGCAGGTAGGTCCCCAAGACCGTGGTGCCGGGTTCGTGGACCAGGGTGACGGGAACGCCCGCCTCTCCCAGGCGACGCACCAGGAGCGCCGCCTGCGTCGACTTCCCCGCTCCCTCGCCGCCTTCCAGGGATATGAAGAACCCGCTGGGCAAAACTCACCTCAATCGGTCTAGGTCCCTTTCCTCTACGACGAGATGGGGCCAGTTGAAGCCATCCCATCGGTCCGTATTCTACCAAACCTCTTCGTCGTCTCCGCTAAACAATCCTGAACAAGCTAGGACGGAAACGGAGGACTAGCATCCGCGTTGCCCCCGTCCCGGCCCCGCTGATATACTTTCCGGCGGCGCTTAATCCCCTTCCCCGCTCCAACCTTCCTTTTCGCCGCCGGTCATGGATTACGAAACGGTTATCGGACTGGAAGTCCACGTCCAGCTCCTCACCAACAGCAAGATGTTCTGCGGCTGCCCAGCCCAGTACCAAGCCGCCGCGCCCAACACCAACGTCTGCCCGGTCTGCCTGGGGCTCCCCGGCACCCTGCCCGTAATCAACCGCCGCGCCGTCGAGCACACCATCACGACGGGACTGGCCCTCAACTGCCGGATCCCTGAGTTCTCCAAGTTCGACCGCAAGAACTACCCCTATCCCGACCTGATGAAGGGATACCAGATCTCCCAGTACGATCTCCCCCTGGCCGTCAACGGCTGGCTGGAAATCGAGGTCGAGGGCCGGAAGAAGCGCATCGGCGTCGACCGCGTGCACCTGGAAGAGGACGTCGCCAAGCTCCAGCACGTCCAACCCGCCAGCGGACCCGGGTACAGCCTGGTGGACGTCAACCGCTCCGGCACGCCCCTCATGGAAGTCGTCAGCGCCCCCGACATCCGTTCCCCCGAAGAGGCCCGGGCCTACCTGACCACCCTCCACTCTATAGTCCAGTACCTGGGCGTCTCCGCCGCCAACATGCAGGAAGGCAACTTCCGCTGCGACGCCAACGTCAGCATCCGTCCCCGGGACAGTTCCGAGTTCGGCACCCGCACCGAGGTCAAGAACATGAACAGCTTCCGCTCGGTGTTCCTGGCCCTGGAGTACGAGGTGGAGCGGCAGGCCCGCATCCTGGACGACGGCGGAACGGTGGTGCAGGAGACCCGGGGCTGGGTGGACGACCGGGCAGTCACCGTTTCCCAGCGCAGCAAGGAATACGCCCACGACTACCGCTACTTCCCGGAACCGGACCTGCCTCCCCTGGTGGTTGCTCCGGAATGGGTGGAGGACCTGCGCTCCCGCCTCCCCGAATTCGCCGCCCAGCGCCGGAACCGCTTCATTGAAACCCTGGGGCTCCCGGAAGCGGATGCCCTCCAGCTCACCGAGGACAAGGCCCTGGCCGATTACTTCGAGGAGACCCTCGCCGTCAAACCCGATAAGGCTTCCTCCCTGGCCAAGAATGTCGCCAACTGGATGCTCGGTGACCTGAGCCGCCTGATGAACCTGTCGGGACGGGAAATAGGCGAAATCCTTGTCACGCCCTCCCACCTTTCCGAGCTGATTGGCCTCATCGACTCCGGGACGTTGAGCGTCACCATGGCGAAAACGGTGCTGGAGGAGACTTTCGACAGCGGCGGCCCTCCGGGTAAAATAGTCGAGGCCCGGGGCTACGCCCAGATCAGCGACGCCTCTGTGGTGGACACCGCCGTATCCCAGGCCATCGAGGACAACCCCAAGGCGGTGGAGGACTACCTGGGCGGCAAAGAGTCGGCCGCCGGCTTCCTGGTCGGCCAGGTCATGCGGCTGACCCGGGGACAAGCCAAACCCGATCTTGTTCAACAGCTGGTGAAAGAAAAGCTGGAGACGGCCAGGAACGACTGACCCACCCCTCTGACCCGATCCGAGGTTAAGATGCCCTTCCTCAACGTGGCCCAAATAATCGTTTCCGTGGTGCTGGTGCTCATCATCCTCTCCCAGGTCAGGGAGGGCGGAAGCGGCCTGTTCGGTTCCGCCCAGACCTCCGGCCGCACCCGCCGCGGCCTGGAAAAGACCCTGTTCCAGTTCACCATCGTCCTGACCGGCGTTTTTCTCCTGGTGTCCATCGCCAGCGTCCGCTTCGCCAGTCCTTAGACGGCGCCGGAAATGGCATCAGGACGCCCCATCGTTCTGACCACCGACTTCGGCCTGTCAGACCCATACGTCGGGGTGATGAAGGGCGTCATTCTTGGGATCAATCCCGGGGCAAAAATCGTTGACCTGACCCACCAGGTCCAGCCCCAGAACCTGATCCATGCCTCGTTCATCCTGGAAACCAGCCACGCCTTCTTCCCGCAGGACTCCATCCATGTCGCCGTGGTGGACCCGGGTGTCGGCACCTCCCGCAAAGCCATCCTCCTGGTCTCCCCGGTTGGAATCTTCGTGGCGCCCGACAACGGCATCCTCAGCGGCATCCTGGGGCCGTTCCTCGACAATCCTCCCACCGCCAGCGATACCGTTCCTGTGCCCCCTGGCTGCGCGGCCTATGAGCTGGCCAACCCCGACTTCCAGCTCCACCCGGTCAGCAGCACCTTCCACGGGCGGGACATCTTCTCACCCGCTGCCGCTCACCTGTCCATGGGCGCCGCTCTGGAAGCCTTTGGTCCGCCACTCCAGGAATTAGTCTGGCTGCCATTCCCCCAGCCCATCCAGGAAGCGGACCGCATCACCGGACAGGTCATCTACGCTGACCATTTCGGCAACCTGGTAACCAACATCCCAGGGACAATGGTGCAAGGCAAGGACCGGGCTGTTGTCGAGTACCGGTCCCACCGCCTGGCAGGGCTGCACCGCACCTTCCACCAGAACCCGGAACATCCCGCGGGGGAACCCCTGGCCCTAGTCGGAAGCAATGGCTACCTGGAAATAGCCGTCCCCAACGGCAACGCAGCATCCCTGTTGGCGGGTGGGGCGGGGGATGTGATGGCGGTGGATACAGGCTGACACCGCGCCCGCTGTGCTACCATACCGCTATCACCTGTTCCCGGAGCACGTTATGGCGACGATAACCATACGGCAGTTGGATGATGAAGTCGTCCGGAAATTGAAAAGCCGCGCCGCCCGGAACTGCCGCTCACTGGAAAATGAGGTCCGGCATATCCTGGAACAGGCGGTAGAGGACGACCCGGCGGCAAAGATGCGGGCATTCCGCGAAAGGGCGCGGAAGTTGCGGGAACTGACCGAGGGCACCGTCCAAACCCCATCGGAAATCCTGATAAGGGAAGACAGGGACCACGGACACCGAGATGATTTCTGATGCGGTTTGTCGTAGACGCCAGCGTGGCGGTAAAGTGGCTGGTACGAGAGGAATTTTCGGACATAGCAGAGCAAATTCTCTACGGGCAGCACGAGCTACATGCTCCCCGCTTGATGGCGTCAGAGGTCGGCAACAGCCTGTGGAAAAAGGTCCGCACGGGCCAATTGCCGCGAGACCGTGCCAGAGAGTTGGCTGAAGAGATCCCCCTGATAAACGTCAACTGGGCGGACGATGAGGATGTCTGCGTTGACGCCATGCGGATGGCCCTGGCTTTGGACCGTTCGGTATACGACTGCACCTACCTGGCGTTGGCCCACCGTATCGGTGCTACGATGGTCACCGCCGACCAACGCTTTGTCAACGCAGTTGCGGGCACGGAACACGGCGGACCGGTAATGGAACTGAAGGATCTCGTCCTCGAATAGGCGACTAGACCGGTCTGCCCGCCACAAGCGGCGAAAGAATGCCGCCTCCTCCCCCGGCGCTGCCCGCCGACCCCACCGGCGCCCGCCTGGTTGCAGGCGTAACAGGCGCTATTGACATGCAATCGCCGGATGCTACTATGAAGGCGCTTGGCTCTGGAAAATCGCCCAGTCTGGACTGGCGGCCAAGCCCGCACTAATCGGCCCCAACTTCGACACTCCGAGGGACGAGCTATGGAGCTGGATCGAGCAACCCTGCTGCAACTGTACAAGACCATGACCACCATCCGGCACTTTGAGGAGCGAGGCATCCCGGAGACCGGCCAGCGCCAGATGTCCGCATCGGTCCACTCCTCCGCCGGACAGGAGGCTGTCCCCACCGGCATCTGCGCCCACCTCACCGTCGACGATTACATCGGCAGCACCCACCGGGGCCACGGCCACTGCATCGCCAAGGGCGTTGACCCCAAGGGAATGATGGCCGAGCTCTTTGGGCGGGCCACCGGCCCCAACAAAGGCAAGGGCGGCTCCATGCACATTGCCGACATGAGCAAGGGGATGCTGGGCACCAACGGGGTCGTTGCCGCCAGCGTGCCCCTAGCCGTTGGCGCGGCCCTGACATCCAAGCTGCGTAACCTGGGGCGGGTCGCCGTTGCTTTCTTCGGCGACGGCGGCGCCAACCAGGGCGTGCTCCACGAGTGCATGAACCTGGCCTCGGTCTGGAAGCTGCCGGTCATCTTCTGCTGCGAGAACAACGGCTACGCCGAGTCCACTCCGGTCGAGTACGGCTTGTCCACTGCCAACGTGGCCGACCGCGCCGCCGGATACGACATGCCCGGCTTCACCGTTGATGGCATGGACGTCTTCGCCGTCTACGAAGCGGCGGGGCAGGCGGTGGCCCGGGCCAGAGCCGGCGAAGGCCCCACCATGCTGGAGTGCCGGACCTACCGCTTCTACGGCCACACCGTCTTCGACAACCCCCTCACCTACCGCACCAAGGAAGAGGAAGACGAGTGGCGCGCCCGGGATCCCCTGAAGCAGTTCCGCGAGCGGGTCATACCCGAAGGCAGCATCACCGCAGAGGAGCTTGACCGTCTCGACCAGGAGGCGGAAGAACTGATGGAGGAAGCCATCCGCTTCGCCGACGAAAGTCCCATGCCCGAGCCTTCCGAACTGTACGAGGACGTCTACGTCGACTACCCCGTCGACATGATGCGCCGCGGGGCGAATATGGAGGTGTAGGACTATCCCTGAGGCCCCGGGCATGCCTGTCCCCAACGGCAGAAGCCCAACTTACTTGTGGACGGACTACCTCAGGTATCGAGCTCAATCCAGAGGATTTACCCTAGCGGTCATTGAACACATCGTCAGATTCTCCGTGGAGAGATACTTCGACATCTTGACGCGTCGAAATATCGTGATAGGAAGGCACGGCAACCGTTTGGTCTTAATCCCTTACGAAGAAGCTGACGGCACAGTCACTCCGATCACAATTCATGAGACTACCCGCCAACAGGTTAACTTGAATGTACTAACGGGGAGGTTCGTTCCTTGAAGGGAACCCAGTTGTTCTATTTCGAAAAGGAAGACATTCTCCATCTTGTGGTTGCCGAGGGAGAAGAGTCCAACAGCGTTGAGCTCCACCCTAACGTCACTGCCGAGCTCAACAGCCAGGGGGAACTCATCGGCATCGAGATCCTGAACGCGCGGGAATTCTTGCGTGATTCCCTGTTGGGGACTGTCCAAGCCAAGCTGCTCGGCCTAACCGGCCCGGGCCCGGAGCGTTAGGCCAAGGTCATTCCCAGATTTCCATACTGCGCCAAGGAGCTTGCTATGACCATGACCACCACCGCCACCCGGGAGATCCAGTACCGGGAGGCCATCAACGAAGCCCTGCGCCAGGAGATGGAGCGGGACGAGACCGTTATCATCATGGGCGAGGAGATCGCCGGCGGCGCCGGCCGGGAGCATCTGGGCATCGTCGACGCCTGGGGCGGGCCATTCCGCACCACCGTCGGCCTCATCCAGCAGTTCGGCAACCAGCGGGTGCTGGACACTCCGCTATCGGAAGCCGCTTTTGTCGGCACCGCCATCGGCGCCGCCTCGACAGGAATGCGGGCCGTTGCCGAGCTGATGTTCGTTGACTTTGTCGGAGTCTGCATGGACCAGCTCCTGAACAATGCCGCCAAGATGCGCTATATGTTCGGCGGACAGGTCAAGGTGCCCTTCGTGCTGCTGACCCGCATCGGGGCGGGGTTCGGCAGCGCCGCCCAGCACTCCGAGTCCTTCTACTCCATATTCAGCCACATCCCCGGGCTGAAGGGAGTGGTGCCATCCGACCCCTACACCGCCAAGGGCCTGCTGGCAGCGGCCATCCGCGACGACGATCCGGTGGTGTACTTCGAGCACAAAGGTTTGTACGGAAACCGGGGCCCGGCTCCCGAGGAACCCTACACCCTGCCGCTGGGCAAGGCCCGCACCGTCCGGGCCGGGTCAGACGTAACCCTGGTTGGCATATCCCGCATGACTTGGGTATGCACCGAGGCAGCGGACACCCTGGCACAGCAGGGAGTCAACGCCGAGGTGGTGGACCTGCTGAGTGTGTCTCCCATCGACTACGACCATATCATCGAGTCCGTCAAGCGCACCCACCGGATGGTGGTGGTGGACGAAGACACCCCGGTGTGCAGCATCGCTTCGGACATCTGCGCCCGGGTCGCCGAGGAAGCCTTCGAGTACCTGGACGCCCCTCCATCCCGGGTCACCGCTCCCCACACACCCGTCCCTTACAGCCGTCCCCTGGAAAACACCTACCTGCCCAACGCCGCCCGGGTAACGGCCACTGTGGACAAGATCATCAACGGCTAGCGCTGGGCAACCACACCGGCGCTTTTGAACTTTGACCGCGGACTTCGGTCCGATTCGCACTGAGGAGGATAGAACATGACCACCGTTGGTTCGGGAACCTACACTTACACCGAAGTCCGGGACTGGCCCAAGCTACCTGACGGAATGACGCTAGGCTCGGTCAGTGCCATCGCCACTGACTCCCAGGACAACGTCTACATCTTCAACCGAAAGGACCCGCCCGTTGTCGTGTGCGATCCCGACGGCAACTACATCAACGGATGGGGCAACGGGGCCTTCGTATATGCCCACGGCTTCTACATCGCCCACGACCTGGTCTACCTCACCGACCGGGACACGTCCATCTGTATGATCTACACCCTGGACGGCAAGCCGGTGAAGATGCTGGGACAGCACGGCGTCCACTCGGACACCGGCTGCGAGCGGCCCATGGACCCGGTGCCGCGGCCCGCCGGGCCATTCAACTACCCCAGCGAACTGGTGCCCAGCCCCTGGGGCGACCTCTACGTTTCCGACGGATACCGCAACGCCCGGGTGCACCGCTTCGACGGCGGCGGCAACCTGCTCCAGTCCTGGGGCACCTGGGGCAAGACCGAGCCCGGGCAGTTCCACCTGCCCCACAGCATCCTGGTGGACGAGACCCACACCGTGTACGTTTGCGACCGGGAAAACCACCGGGTGCAGGTGTTCACTCCCAACGGGGTGTTCCTGGAGATGTGGGAGGACATCCAGCGGCCGATGGACATCGCCGAGTTCACCGAGGGGACTTTCCTGATCAGCGAAGGCACCCGGGCCACCGACGACGGCCAGGAACTACCCTCGCGGTGCAGCATCGTCGGCAAGCACGGGGAGGTACTGGCCCGCTGGCCGTCCCGCTCCGCCCACGGCTGCTGGGTGAACTCCAAGGGAGACTGCTACCTGGCCCTCACCGGGGACGCCTCCGTGGACAAGTTCGTGCGCCAGAGCTAGCCGTTTCAGGCAGCGAAGTCCCCGGCCGGTCTTATGGCGAAGGGCGGCTTTGGCGCCGCCCTTCGCCCTCGACACACCGACAAGCTGTCGGCCTACCCCCTGGCGTCCAGCCTGGACAGATTTCCAGGCCAGTCCAGGATACGCTGGTCAGCCGTAACCAACTGATGCCCCGCCAAGGCGGTGGCGACGATGAGCCGGTCGGCCGGGTCGCCGTGCATGGCTTCCAGCAGTCCGGCCCTGATGGCGGTAGCACCATCCACGGGCAACTCGACCAGTCCCTGTCGCAACAGGTCCGCCCGCCATGCCCCGATATCAGTAAGAAACGTCAGGCGTCCCTTGTCATGCAGCATGGCAACTTCCCAGAAGGAGATCGCGGAAACCGCCAAATCATCGACCTCTCGGGCCAAGTCTATGACTTGCATTGCCTGTCTGCCCGGTCTGCTTTCATCGACCGACAACCACACCAAGACCTGTGTATCGAGCAGGATCACGGGTTGATCACCCTGTCCGGGTAGACTTCGGCTTCCCACTCCACATCAATGGGGTCAATGATGTCGCCATGGATCTGGATTATATCCCGGTAACTTCCGAACCAGGACGTGGGTTTCTTATGGAAGGGGGCGAGCCTGGCGACAGGCTTGCCGTTCTTGGTGATGATTATTTCCTCGCCGCTCTCGGCCACCTCATCCATGAGCTTGAGGCACCTGGCCTTGAATTCGGACGCCTTGATGGTCCGAACGGTCGGGGCGGTTTCGTCGGTGGACATGGGGCGGCTCCTGCACTGGCGAGTGGCGGCCATTGTAGCATGACGGGGGAGACGCCAGCCCGTCCCACCCTAACCCGCTCCCGCACAGTGGCCGAAGAGAGGGAAGCGGATCAGGTTGCGCCCAGGAATACCTGGGTGAGGATGTCGGTTTCCCGGACGGTGTCCGGGGTGCCGTCGTGGACGACCTTCCCCTTGTCCAGCACGTAGGCCCGGTCGACAATATCGAGGACACCCTTGATGTTATGCTCGACAACAAAGATGGTGGTGTCGAAGACGCGGCTGATCTCGGAGATTTTCTGAAAGGTCTCCTTGACGATGGCGGGAGCCAGTCCCAGGGTAGGCTCATCAAGCAAGAGAACCTCGGGAGCGGCCATGAGGCCACGGCCCAGGGCGAGCATCTGCTGCTGTCCGCCGGACATCTGGCTGGCCAGGTCGCGGCGCTTTTCCCGCAGCACCGGGAAGACTTCCATCACCGACTCCTTGCGGCGCTCCCGCTCATCCCGGTCATTGAGGTAAAGGCATCCCATTTCCAGGTTTTCCTCGATGTTCAGGTGGGTGAAGACGCGGCGTCCCTGGGGAACAAAGGCGATGCCTTCCTTGACGATTTGGTGGGTAGCGGCGAGCAGCGGTTTCCTGCGCCACAACACCGTACCGGAGACCACCGGAGCCAGACCCATGATCGCCTTGAGGACGGTGGACTTGCCCGCTCCGTTGGGACCCATGACCGCGGCCACCTCTCCCCGCTTCACCCCCAGGGAAACGTCCTCGAGGGCGACCACCGCTCCGAAATGCACCGAAACGTTCACCAGTTCCAGGATGTTGGCTTCCTCGTCGGGCTGCTCAGGGCTCACTGCGCGTCTCCACGGAGTTGAGTATAACCCGGTGCCAGCGGGGAGGGATTGTCAGGCTCCCAGGTAGGCGTCGATGACCTCCGGCCTGGCCAACACATCCTCCACCTCTCCGTCGGCCAGGAGGGCGCCGGCGTCCAGCACGAAAATGTGATCCGACATCTCGCGCACAATGTCCATGTTGTGGGAAACAAACACAATGGTGCGTCCCTCGTCCCGCATCTGCTTCATGATGTCCTTGACGTGCTCCAGCATCTGGGGAAAGAGGCCAGCGAAGGGTTCGTCCAGCAGGTATATCTGGACGTCCAGGGCGATGGCCCGCCCTATCTCCAGGAGCTTGCGCTGACCGTAGGACAGGTCCTCGGCCAGGGAATCCCGCTTGTCCCACATTCCCACGTCTTCCAGGATGGCCTGAGCCCGTTCGCGGTAGCGAGGACGGGCACGTTCCAACAGGGCGGACCAGACGTTCCGCCGGGTCAGGACGACCATGATGTTGTCCCAGACGCTGACCTGGTCGAAGAGCCGCACCTGCTGGAAAGTGCGGGTAATGCCGTGGTCCGGTGTCTCGTGGGCTTTCACCACGCGCAACCCGACACCGTCGATGACGACCATCCCTCCGTCCAGGGGAAGCATCCCGCTGAGAAGGTTGATGAGGGTTGACTTCCCCGAGCCATTGGGACCGACGATGCTGGTCATCCCCCGGCGGCTGATAGCCACGGAAAGCCGGTCAACCGCCCTGACTCCGCCAAACAGCTTGGAGACTTCGACTGTTTCTAGGGCCGTATCGGGCTGGTTCGCGGGGTCGTGCTGACTCACAGCTTGTACCTCCCCACTAACCCCTGCGGACGGAACAACATGAGCCACACCAGCAGGATGCCGAGGACGATCTGCCGGGCCTGCCCGCTGTGCTCGGGCGGCAGATACGGCAGGAACCGCATCCCTTCCTCCAGCAGCACGAAGACCATGGCCCCCAACAGGGACCCCCATATCGTGGCGGGGCCTCCCAGGATGACGATGGCGACGAGCAGGATTGATTCCAGCAGTATGAAGGAATTGGGGTCGATGAAAGTGGACCAACTGGCGAACAACCCTCCAGCCAGCCCAGCCATCATGGACGAAATCACCCAGACCGCCTGCTTGTAGTGGGTGGCCCGGTATCCGAACACCTCAATGGCCTCTTCGTCCTCCCGGATGGCGGTAAGGACACGCCCGAAGGAGGAGGAGACGATGAACCAGGCGACCAGCATAACAAGGGCGAGGAAAACCAGACAGAGAACCAAGAAGTCCACAGCGCCGTCGAGAACCCGGCCGCCGATCTCGGGACGGGCCACATCGTGGATGCCGAAGGCGCCGCGGGTGAGTCCCCGCCAATTTAGGAAGACGTTGAAGCCGATGATGGCGAATCCGAAGGAGACGAGGACGAAGATGTCATCCCGGAACCGGTTAAAGACCATCCCGACCAGGGCGGCGACGACTCCAGCCAGGACCATTCCCACCGGCAACGCGGCGAAGAACGGCCAGTCAAAGGTCGGAATCGGCGCGGTGCGCAATTGGGAATAATCGGTGGTGGAGGTGAGGATGGCAACCGTGTAGGCGCCGATGCCGAAGAAACCGACGTGGCCGACAGAGAGCAGCCCGGTGAACCCCACAACCAGGTTGAGGCTCACCGCCAGTATGGCCCATATTGAAAAGAGGGTGGCGAGGGTAACGGCGAAACCCACACCCTGCCAGAGCATGAACCCGGCAGCCCAGGCAATGACCACCAGGTTGATCCACAGCTCCAGGTTGCCTCGGAACACCCGACGGCCGCCTTCGGAGTCTTCTCCGATCCCCCAGAGCCGGCGGTATGTTTCCGTTATCTTCTGCATTCGTGCGTCATCTTGGGCAAATTGTCCGTCCCAGTTTCCAGCGACCTACTTTCTCGGGAGAATGCCCCGGGGCCAGAAGGACAGGAACAGAATGAGGAGGACAAAGGAGATGGCATCCTTCCATTCGCCGGACAGGTCCCAGATGCCGAACTGCTCCACCATGCCGAGGGCGAATCCCCCCAGCATGGCGCCATAAAGGTTCCCCAGCCCACCTACCACGGAGGCAATCCACCCCTTCAGGAGGAGCAGCAGCCCCATCTTGGGCTGGATTGCGGTGTCGTGACCGCTCAACAATCCAGCCAGGGCGGCGAGGGCCGCTCCGACGAAGAACACCACGGCGATGACGGTCTTCGTGTCGATGCCGACCACCCGGGAGACCTCTTCATCGTCGCCGATGGCCCGCACCGATTTGCCAAAGGCAGTGCGCTTGAGAAGGAAGAGCAGCCCTCCGAACGCAACCAGCGACATACCGATGGTGAAAAGGTTGAAACCCTTGATATTAGCCCCGCTGATGGTCCAGGGATCGCTTCCGAAAGCGGCGGGCAGGGGCCGGGGAGCCGCCTGGAAGACGATGGTTATCGCGGCGGATATAGCGAGCAGGATCCCCAGGGAGGCGACGAGCATGACCAGCGGGGAACGGGACCGCTCCCGCATGAACGAGTAAAGGCCCCGGTACATGGCCAGCCCCACCGCCCCGGCCAGCAGGCAGGAGACCAGCCAGCTAATGTAAAGATTCAAGTGGGGAGAACCAGCGAACCAGAAACCAACACCCGCACCCAGGATGGCGGCTGCCAACGCGAGGGCGATCCAGGCTACTCGTCGCGGTCCGGACGGGATGCGGCGCACTGCGAGGTAAGCCAACCAAAAGGCGAGGGCCGCAGCCGCCAACCCCAAAGCGGGGCCAACCGTCAGGTAGAGAAGCTTGGGGAATGAGAGGACGACCCAGGTGTAGGCGCCGGCGCCGATTCCCGCAGCCACGGGAACCGCCCGGCGAAAGGTTGAATCCGGGGGAACATTCATCCGGGGCAGCAGAGCCACCCGCACCGCCCAGATGGCGACCCCGGCGGCCACCACCGCAAGGAGGATGTTCAGGTAAAGGGCGTCAATGCCGTATTGGCTGAATCCGGCCTGCTGGGTCCGGAGATAGAAGACACCGTAGGCCCCAAGGGCGGCCGCCGCTCCGTAGTAAAGGTCAAAGAACCAGACGGTGCTGTAGACGAGGGTAAAGCCGAGGGCCATGACTGCGTAGACGGCACCAACCGAGAGGCCATTGAAGGCGAACTGGAGCGCCTGCTCGCCCGACTCGGTGACCTTCCAGATTACGTATGCCGCCGCCAGCAGGACCAGAACGACAGCCAGCAAGCGCGTACCCGTCAGATTCCCCAGAACACCTCCACCACCATCAGGCCAGGACCAGAGCAAGGCCCATCCTTTATAACGGCGTCTAACCGAAGAGTCGGCAAGCTCTTGCGGGTTACCACCAGCCTACGCTCCGTCAACGCCGAGCGGCAACGCCCTAGTTTATCGGGGCCGGGCCCAGTACCTTGTAGCCCTGGTTTTCGTCATTGCGCTCGGAAAGAGGGAGGACCTCAACGACGCTGTTGGCCAGTCCTTCAACCTCTCCCTTGTCGTCAAACCCATAGTTACTGCCGATGGCGCCGCTCCAAGTGATGCCGTACAGGCAGTCCCGGAAGCCGTCGGCGTCCTGGTCGTCCCCAGTCTCCTCCAGGCATTCAGCGGTGATGTAAACATCGTCGTAGGCCGATCCCATGTACCAGGGCAGGGAGATATAATCGTACCTGGACTTGAAGTTGGACAGGACCTCGGCGCTCTTGGGGTTGGCCGGGTCAAGCTCGGCTGTTATGGCCTTCAGGCCAGTGGCCGCATCGCCCGCAATCTCGAGAGCCGTGGCGCCCACCACCACGATTTCGGAATAGATGGGGCCATCGTATCCCAGCTCCCGCAGCTGCTTGACGATGGTGCCGCCGGAGAACTCTCCCTGGGCGGCGATGTGAATTGCGTCGGGTTCCGCACCAGTTAGCTTGGAAAGCTGGGTGCGGAAGTCGGTAACGTCGGAACTGTAATTCTCCGATGCCACCACCGTTCCTCCCAGCCGTTGGAACTGGTCCACGGTGGTCCGGCGGACACCCTCGGCATAGTCGGTGGACTCGTTGATGGTAGCGAGGTTCTTGACGCCATCGGCCCACATCACGTTTCCGGTGTCGATGCCGAGCTGCAGGTCGTTCATAGCTGTGCGGAAGATGTAATCGCCGGCTTCGGCGATGTCGGGGTTGGTCGCCAGGCCCGAGAACAGGACCACCCCGTCCTCTTCAGCCAGGGGTGCGGCCCCAAGCATAGCTCCGCTGCATGACGTGCCGAGAATAATCTTCACACCGTCCACGTCGGTCAGCTTGTTGTAGGCGGTGATAGAGTCCTGGGCGGCACACTTGGAGTCTTCGACCACGAGCTCGAGCGTCTTGCCATCGATGCCGCCAGCTTCGTTGATTTCCTCGACGGCCATCTGCTTGGCCTGCAACGCCACGTTTCCGTAGGTCTCACCAGGACCGGTCAGGGATTCCATGACCCCGATTTTGTATGTATCCGGCTCGCTTTCACAGGCCACCAGGAACAGACCCGTGATCAAGGCCACCAGCAAAAAGGCTACAATCCGCTTCTTCAACATCGTCCAACCTCGCACCCTTGACTGTTTCACCAGTATTACCCGTTGAATCAGGGAAAGTCAATTTAGGCGTGAATGTTTTGTAAAGACACCGTAACCCCTCCCGAGCCAGCGGGGCTTCAACTGGCCTTGGCGGCCGTCTCCGGGAAGAAAACGCCAAGGATCTGGTCCACAATCCCTTCGGCGTCCAGATGCAGACGGCGCCGCTGGTCGGCGGCGGTGCCGTGCTCGATGAAGGAGTCGGGCATTCCAATGCGATGGACCGCCACGTCCTCGAATCCCGCTTCAGCCAGCGCTTCGAGGACGGTGGAGCCGAACCCGCCAGCCAGCACGTTCTCTTCCACAGTTACAATCCGGCGGGTCGACCGGGCAGCATCAAACAGCAGGTCTACGTCCAGTGGCTTGACGAAAATGGGGTTGACCACTCCGCAGGAGATTCCGAAGTCGGCGAGCTTATCCGCCGCTTCCTCCGCGGCGTTGGCGGCTCTCCCCAAGCCAAAGATGACCACGTCGCGCCCTTCCTGGACAACTGAGCCCCGTCCGATGGGAAGCTCCTTGAGGTCATCGTCCAAGGACACTCCGAGGGCGGCGCCCCGGGCTATGCGGATGGCGAAGGGACCGGGGTGCTTGTAGGCGGTGTAGATGAGATGCTGGAGGTCGTTTTCATCCATGGGAGCCGCGACCACGGCGTTGGGGAGGCAACGGAGATAGGAGACGTCAAAGGCGCCGTGGTGAGTCTTGCCGTCTTCTCCAACGATGCCGGCACGATCGGCGATGATGGTCACAGGGAGGTTCTGAAGGCAGACATCATGGACCACCTGGTCGAAAGCGCGCTGTAGGAAGGTAGAGTAGATGGACACGAAGGGGTTGAGCCCGGCAGAGGCCATTCCGGCGCCCATGCTGACGGCGTGCTGTTCGGCGATGCCGACATCGAAGACCCTTTCGGGAAACTCGCGCCGGACCTCCTCCAGACCGGTCCCCTCCAGCATCGCCGCCGAAATACCGACCACTTGCTCATCTTCACGCATCAACCGCTTCATGGTCTGGGCGAACACCTGGGAGTAGGTGGGCGCTCCTGAGCCGGCGCCCAGGGGAGAGCTGGGCTGGTGGAACCTCACCGGGTCGTCCTCGGCGGGTTCGTAGCCATGACCCTTGTGGGTCACCACGTGGATGAGAGGAACGGCCCCGCCGGAGTTTTTGGCCTGGTAAAGGGTTTCCTCTATCTGCTTGAAGTCATGCCCGTCCACTGGGCCCAGGTACTGGAAGCCCATCTCGTTCCAAAAGACGGTCGGAAGGATAATGCTGTCCAGCCCGTCGTTGAACCGCTTGACCAGACGGTAAATGGCGTCGCCGGTCGGAACGCGCTTGGAGAGAGCCCTCATACGCCCGATCATCGCCTGGTACTCGGGGTGGGTAATGACCCGCTTGCGCCAGTTGGTGAGGAATCCGATGTTCTCGGAGATGGACATCCCGTTGTCGTTGAGGACAACAATCATTTTCTCCGGGTTAAGGTGGACGATGTTGTTGAGGGCTTCGAAGCTGGAACCGGATGTCATGGCGCCGTCGCCAACAACAGCAATGGTCCAGGAGCCGGACTTGCGGTTAGCTTCGGCCTGGGCAACACCCAGGGCGATGGACAACCCGGTGCCCGCGTGGCCGGCGCAGAGCGTGTCGTGGGGACTTTCACGGGGTTCCCCGAAGCCGGACAGTCCACCTTCCAGGCGAATGTCCTTGAACTCGTCCCGCCTTCCGGTCACCAGCTTGTGGGTGTAGAGCTGGTTGGTGGTGTCCCATACGATGCGGTCCCTGGGGCTGTCGAACACGCGGTGGAGCGCGAGGGTCAGTTCAACCACTCCCAGGTTCGACGCCAAATGTCCGCCCCGTTCGGTGATGACCGAAATGATGGTGTCCCGAGCTTCCTGGGCCACCTGTTCCAGTTCAGGATAGCTCAGAGGCTTCAAGTCGGTCGGGGCGTCAATACGGTCCAACAACCGGCTGGACATGGAATACCTCCTGGGGACATTGCCTGGTGCGGCGCAAGAAACCCGTGGGGCAGCCATAGGCGCACTCTACAGGGAAACAATGTAGGATACGCCAATTCGGGTGTCAAGAATGGCTGTTGCCGGAACCGGGCAGTTGCCGTTCTTAGCTAAATACGCTGCATATCCCACGATGGTTTCGTAATCCGCATATTCAAGTACCGTCAAGGGGGTAGGGGAATGCGCCGGGTCTCAGATGGAAATTCCGCCTTTGGTATAATTTTCCCCGACGATCTCGTGATTCATGCACCTCAGCCACGCGACTCAACGGACTTGGCAAACAGAAAGGACCAAAGCCAGTTATGACGACAAAAGCCTCTGCGGACGACGCCGCCCAATTCCTGGCCGCCACCGAAGGTGCCGCCCTGTACAACAACTCCCACACGGGCCGCCTCAAGGCCGTCGGCGCGGACGGGCTGGACTTGCTAAACCGCATGTCGACAAACGCCGTCGTCGACCTTCAACCCGGCGAAGGAGCACCCACCATCCTGACCACCGACCGGGGACGCATCCTGGACGTCCTTGGGGTCGTGAACCTGGGAGATTACGTGCTCCTGCTGACTAGCTCCGGAAGGCAGGAGGCAGTGATAGAGTGGCTGGACAAGTACACCATTATGGAAGACTTGGAAATCTTCGACATCACCGAGGAGACGGCGATGCTGACGGTGCTGGGTCCAGGCGCCGCTGATGCTATCGCAAAAGCGATGGACGTGAACGTTGCGGATGTCCCCTCGCACCATTCCGTTGTCACAGAGGCCAGCGGCAAGGTGGTAACGGTTATCAACCGGCCCCAGGGCACGCTGTCCGGCTTCGACATCGTGCTTTCCCCGGAAGACCTGGACGCCGTAGCTGACGCCCTGGCCAGGGCTGGAATCATCGCGATCAACGAAGACAGCTACCAGACCGCCCGAATTTGCGCGGCCATCCCGGAGTACGGTCGGGAGATGGGAGATGCCTATAACCCGCTGGAAGCAGGACTCATCGGCGGAGTGGACTTCGAAAAAGGGTGCTACATAGGCCAGGAAGTAATTGCTCGCCTCGACACCTACAACAAGGTCCAGAAACGGCTGGTAACCCTGCGGCTGCCAGAAGGCGCAGGGGAAGGCTCCTGGGATGTCTCCGGGGCAACGCTGCACCACGAGGGAAGGGACGTGGGGGTGGTCACGTCGGCTGCCAGGAACCCTTCCACCGGGGAGGTGACCGGGTTGGGATACGCCCGCTCCGCTCACGCCAGTGTTGGGGCACTTCTCGAGATCGGGGAGAGCGGCGGCATGGCCGAGGTAACTGGCCTGCCCCAGTTCTTCGGACCGGGGCAATTCGAAGACGCTTAACTGCTAGGTTCCAAAGTATCGGTCCCCGTAATCCCCCAGGCCCGGGAAGATGAACTTGCGCCCGTCGAGGCCCGGGTCCACCGCGGCGACGGTGATGTTGGCCTCCGGTATGCCTGCGGACAGGCGTTGCAGCCCTTCCTCGGCTGCCAGCACTCCGGCATGGTAGATATTGCCGGGCGTATAGCCGATTCCCTGCAACAAATCCACCACTAGCAAGGAACTGCCGCCTGTAGCCAACATCGGGTCCAGGATGATGGCGCTGTCCGGCAAATGGGCAGGGAATTTCTGGTAGTACAGACCCGGCTGCGCCGTCACTTCGTCCCTTTGCATCCCCACCAACGCCACCGACGCTTCGGGTACGGCGGACAGGAAGGCAGGAAGGAGGGCCAAGCCGGCGCGAATGATGGGAACGAACATCACGGATCCGGCCGGCTTCAAGCCCTCAGCGGGGGCGAGAGGGGTGGTCACGGTGATGGGGGAGTGGGGCAGCTTGGCCAGAGCTTCGGCACAGACCAATGCCGCCAGTTGATCGGACGCGTGGCGGAACTGGGCTGTACTGGAATTACGGTCGCGCAGGACGGTGAGGAGGACGTCTTTCATGGAGGCACCGTTGCTTCACTGGACGACGACTTCAATCCTGCCATCGGGATCTGCCGCCATCAGGGCCGTAAAGTCGTAGCCCCGGCGCGCCAACTCTTCCGTTCCACCCTCACGCCGGTCCAGAAGGGCGAGAACCTTCACCACGCTGCAGCCAGCGTTTTCCGCTGCGGCGATCGCGTGGAGCAGGGACCCGCCGCTGGTGCAGGCGTCGTCCACGACGGCAACCCGGCTGCCGGGGCGGAGGGGACCTTCAATAAGGTTGCCCATCCCGTGTTCCTTAGTCTCCTTGCGCACGATAAAAGCAGGGATCCCCTTGCCTTCTAGCTGGCTGATCATAGCAATGGAGGTGACCATTGGGTCTGCGGCTAGGGTCGGGCCACCCACCGCTTCCGCCCCGGCGGCGGCAACCAATGGCAGCAGGGCACGGCCGATCAGGACGGCCCCCTCTGGGTTGAGGCTGAGCAAGCGGCCGTCGAAATAGTAGCTGCTCTTCTTCCCCGAGGAAAGGGTGAAGTCACCATACTTCAGGGCTCCCAACTCCAGAGCCAACTCCAGCAGGCGTTCTACGTTATCTTCCATCACTCAACGTCCCCAAGTTACGATCCGGACAACTCAACGGTAAAGCCCTTCCAGGCCAATGTATTCAACCACCGGTTCAGGAGTCAGATATTTGATTGACCTGCCGTCACGGACCCGGCTACGGATATCGGTCGAGCTGATCTCCAACCTGGGCACGGTCAGGAGGGTGAGACCAGGGCCAGCCTGGGGGAAGCGCCCGACGAAATCGTTGACGTCGACACGCTGGTGTCCCACCCGGTTCACCACCACCAGGTTGCACATCCCAAGCAGCCGCTCGGGCTCCTTCCAGCGGTCGAATTGCTCCAGCGCGTCCATTCCCACCATGAAATATATCTGGTCGGATTCGGCATATTGTTGGCGGAGCTCGGCAATGGTATCTACGGTGTAGGTGGAACCCTCCCGCACCACTTCTTGGCTGCTAATCTCGGAGTCATCCCCGTCCCCCACCGCCAGCCGCACCATCTCGAGGCGCTGGACGGCCGAGGCCAGCGGGGCGTGTTCCTTGAGTCGGGGACTTCCCGCCGGCATGAAGACCAGGCGGTCGAGCCCCAGCCGGTCCCGGGCTTCCTCCCCAACGACAAGATGGCCGAGGTGGATGGGGTCGAATGTGCCACCAAGGACACCGACGCGGGTCATAACTGATGAACCTTGTAGACGGCCACCGCGATCAGAACCACTCCATTTCCGCGTTGCCGATGCGTATCGTGTCTCCGGCCTCGATACCGGCATTCGACAGGCCGCGGGCGATTCCCAATCTGGTCATTTCCCGCCAGATCTGGAGCAGAACCCGGTAATCGCGCATGTCCGCCAGGGCGGTCAGACGTTCCAATTGCTCCGACTCTACGACGTACACACCGTTGTCAAGGTAGAAGCTGTTACCGCGGGTGCCCCGGCGGACGGAGGCAGCGACTGGTTCCGTGGTTTCGGTCGTCATCTCAGGGACAGTTGCCAGCGCATCGACCACATAACCCAGGAGACTGCTGATACCCTCCCCGCTCACCGATGAAATGAAGAATATATCTGGTTTATTGCCTGAGGAGTCGACCAATTCCTCCTCCAAGACAAACCGGAGTTCCTCCCGCTTCTCCCTCACCTCGGTCACGTCCATCTTCGTGACGGCGATTACCTGACGCTTCCGTTCCAGGTCGGGATTGAACATCCGCAACTCCTGGTTGATCATCCGGTAGTCCCCCACCGGGTCCGGCGCCATGCCGTCGATCAGGTGGATATACAAACGGGCCCTCTCGGCATGGCGAAGGAACTCATCACCCAACCCCACGCCGTCATGAGCGCCCTCGATCAGACCCGGAACTTCCATCATCACGAAGTCCTGCCCCTTCGCGGTAACCACTCCCAGGGCCGGCTCCACCGTGGTGAACGGGTAGTCCGCGATCTTCGGCTTGGCAGCCGAGCACCGGGACAAAAGGGTGGACTTGCCAGCATTGGGCTTGGCCAGGAGGCCAACATCGGCCAGCAGCTTCAATTCAAGGAGGAGGATCACAGATTCGCCTTCTTCCCCACTCTGCGCCAAACGGGGTTCCTGATTGGTAGGAGAAGCGTAATGGGTGTTGCCCCAACCCCCTTTTCCACCCTGAGCAACCAACTTCGGTTGCTCGTCGACGATATCAGCAAGCATCTCATTGGCACCGGGAGAGCCTGGAATCATCCTCCAGACGACAGTGCCCAGGGGGACTCTGATGTAGGTGTGGGCGCCGTTGGCCCCGCGCTGATCCTTGCCGCGGCCATGTTCTCCACGCTGAACGTAGAAAGTGCTGTTGAATTTCAGGTGCAGGAGCGTGTTGATGCTGGGGTCGCCGACGATAAATGCGCTGCCACCATCCCCACCATCCCCTCCGTTGGGGCCACCCTTGGGTCGGAATTTTTCCCGCAGGAAGCTCATGCATCCATTACCACCGTTACCAGCCTTTATATTCAGTCTAACTGTATCGATCATAAGCTATAAATAAGGGTAGTTGTAATAAGACAGTTGGTGGAGTGGAAATCTGCTTCGCAGAGTGCGTGGCAATCGGTAGATTACTGGCATTTTAACATGGATAACCACAAGTACCGGGTCGATAAGTTGAAGCCAGGTGTTGTCACCATTAGTACGGTTGAGGAACCGAAATTTATAGCTGGAAGGGGTAGCAGATTCTCAACATTGCCGGGGATGGATTTAACCTTCGTGCGGTTATTGCCCACCATTATGGAAAGTTATCAACGAAAATTCCGGGGTTATCAACCAGGAATGGCCGGTGGGAACCACGGCCTTATTGTCAACGCCGGCGGCGGGACCGGTTTGTCCTTCGGCGTCGGGAACGGGACAAACCGCGCCGCGCCTGCGCATTGCCAGCCGACTCTGAGCCTTCAACTCCAACCACGGGATCCTGCTGGGTGCGCATTGCAGTCCTGACCCGGGAGCGGTCGCGAATCCATAGGAACTGAGTCACAAAAGTGAGGACGACGCCCGGGACGAGGATTGTGACTGTGAAATCGTTCAGGTCCCTGGTGAGATAGACCTGACGGTATCCTATTAGGTAACCGCCGGTGATAAGCATAGCCCAAGCCAAGGCGCCGGACACCAGTCCGTTGTGCCAAGGGGAGCGGATAATGAGGATGGGCCAGAGGGGCCAGAATACGATAACCGGATAGAGGAACCAATACTGGTAATACCAGGGTTTGAGGTGTTCCGGAGGGGATGGGCGTTCCTGGTCCATAGCTGCTTGTGGAGACGGGTTGGCTGGCATTCCCTGGGCCGGGTGTGAGCCGGGGAGATTCTTGGAAGGGGGGTGCTTTCCCGGCAAATTGGATTATACCAGTCCTTGTCCCAAGGGGGTTATGAAGGCCGGGTCTTCGATTGGAACCGATGGTCTATGCCCGGCCAGGGAACAACCTGCTAATATGTCTGCCACTAATCGGATGGGGGTTGCGGGACGATGACAAACCTGTCGGCCCGAGAGGCTTGGCGTGCCATGCTCGGCGACCTGGAACTGCAAATCCCGAAGCAGCTGTTTGATTCCTATCTCAAGCAGACGGAAGGGATCGGCTGCGACGAGTCATCCTTTACAGTACGGGCACCGTCGGCGTTTGTGGTCACCTGGCTGGAACGCCGCATGTACCCGGCGATACAGGAGACGTTGGCAAAAGTCACCGGACAGGCACTGGAAATCCGCTTTGACGTTCTCCCACTGGAACAGGAGACCGAGCTTCCGCCGCTGGGGCTCACCCACGAATACAGTCCCGAAGATGATCGAGAGTTGGAGGAGGCCCCGGACATCTGGGCAGGATCCGGTGTTCTCGATGCTGAGCCGACTACAGTGGTGAGTGGCGAAAGATATGCTGTGCCGAAGGGAACTAGCCCGGGTTTCGCGCACAATCCCAAGTACACTTTCGATTCCTACGTAGTTGGGCCTTCGAACCGTCTCGCATACAGTGCGGCCATGGCGGTGGCTGACGCGCCCGGCAATAGCTATAACCCCTTGTTCCTGTATTCAGGCGTCGGCCTGGGAAAAACTCACCTGCTCTATGCGGTGGGCCATGCCTGTGCCCGCCGGCAAAAGTCGGTCCTCTACGTGACATCGGAGCAGTTTACCAACGAGTTCATAACTGCGATCCGCAACCGGACTACCGAGGATTTCCGGCACCGTTACAGGGAGGTGCAGGTGCTGTTGATTGACGATGTCCAGTTCATGAGCGGAAAAGAGCAGACCCAGGAGAGCTTCTTCCACACTTTCAACGACTTGCATAACTCGGGTCATCAGATCGTAATAAGCTCGGACCGACCACCGAAGGCCCTAGCACTCCTCGAGGACCGGCTGCGTTCCCGGTTTGAGTGGGGGTTGATCGCAGATATTCAGCCCCCGGACCTGGAGACCCGCATGGCCATCCTGTCGGCCAAGGCGGATGAGATGGGTGTGGACCTGCCGGACAGCATCGTGGAAATGGTAGCGAAGCGGGTGCAACGGAACGTGCGGGAACTGGAGGGCTGCCTGAACCGGTTGGTGCTTCACTCCCAGATGACGTCCGAACCCATAACCGCCCAGTCCACATCTCTCCTGCTCAACGACCTGACGGCTGATACTGCCCGCCATTCCATTGAACCCAACCGGATCATCGAAGAAGTGGGAGGACGCTTCAAGGTGACCAGGGAGGAACTTCTGGGCAAGAGACGGACCAGAAAGGTGGCCCAAGCCCGCCAGGTAGCGATGTATCTGCTGATGTACGAACTGGAGATGTCGCCAACACAGGTGGGTCGGCTGTTAGGGGGCCGGGACCATGCCACCGTCATCCATGGAGCTGGCAAGATTAACGGCGAAATCAACGAGGACCGGCAGCTGCGGCAGGACGTCCTGACCATCAAAGAGGCGCTGTTCACCTGATGGAGCGCATTCTTGCGCCGCCCCGGTCATATTGGTAGACTCGGCCGGAAGGGGCGATTATTGTCCCATCACACTGGCGTAATCCCACCCGCACCATTTCAGATGAGGAGGGAAGTCATGCCCACAGAGAGCGAGAAGCAAGCGGAACGCGACCGGGTTATCCAGAACAGCGGTTTCAGAGTCGGGATGCACGATTTCCTGTCCGAGGTAGACCTGGACGCTTTGAAGGCGCGGAACAACGGCTGGGAGCGGGACCACGGCGGACAGTCGCTGCTGGACCGCAAGACTGAGGAACTTATCCGCATCGCCGGTTATGTGTGCATGAGGAACCCGGTCTACCACATCCAAATCCACGTTCACGCGGCCAACCAGGCGGGGGCCACCCCCGAAGAAATCTACTCGGTTATCAAGATGGCGGGGAGCTGGGCCGGCGGAACGGCGGTGCAGAACGGCATGGAGGCGTGGCGACTGGTGTTCCGGCCCGACTTGCCAACCATATTCCGCGTGTCGGAACTGGGGCCGGTAAACGAAATCTGACGGTTCTGGCGCCACTGCGCGAGCGGCGCTTCCACAGGACCAGACCCGAAACTGAACCAGAACCGTCACCTGCAGGAGAACAGAAATGATTGACCAGGTCGAAATGATGCGGGCCATCGAGCGCTTCCGGGGCGACGCAGTGGTGGTGCCGGTGTTCCGGGCGAACGGCGCCTGGGCCAAGGTGACCAACAATGTGAAGCGGGACATCCCGGTGGGAGGTGCGATGGGAAAGGCATCGTCCGTCGCTCTCGGACTCGCCCTTTCTCAACCCGACACCAAGGTCATCCTCTTCGATGGAGATGGCAGCCTTTTGATGAATCTGGGGTCGCTTGTCACCATTGCCAACAAGGGGCCGAAGAACCTGGTCCACTTCGTTATGGATAACGGTGTCTACGCCACCACCGGCGGGCAGGAAGTACCCGGTGTCGGTGTCGCCGACTATACGGACCTGGCCACGTCGGCAGGATACGCCCACTCCTACCGCTTCGAGGATCTGGAAGACTTCGTGACCTGGGCCGAGGAAGTTTTCTCCCAGGAAGGTCCGGTGTTCGTGGCGGCCAAGGTTATCCCCGACATTCGCCTTCCGGAGGAACGGGCCGCAGGAGGCCAGAGACGCACTCCCGAGGCGGTGCTGGACCTGCGGGAGGAATTTGCCGCGGCGGACTGAGGCACTTTCGATTTTCCGGGAGTCTGCTATGCAGGACCCTGCCGACCGCACGGCTTACGGAGGACAGGTGTGGGCAGTTTTCTGCCATTGGGACAAGCCCTACTTCATCGAGAACCAATGGAATTTGCTGGGCGTGTTCACCAGCCGGGAGAAGGCCGATGAGCAGGCCCGCCGACACGAAGGATACGCAGCCAGCAGTGAGTACCACGGGTCGTTGAAGTGCGCCTGCGTGATTCAGCCGCTATTGTTGGACGAATATGACAAAGCCGGGCAGTAGCGGGAAACGCTGCGGCCTGAGCCGGCCGACGAGGATGGCCAAGGAGCACTGTAAGGTATGAAAGTCTCTAATTGGACGACCCGGGTGCTACAGACTCCGGCGGACAATCCGCTGGTTGTGGGGGTGCCCCAGCCTGGCATGCGAGAGTTCGTGACCCTGGAGCTGGATACCGACGAGGGAATCCAAGGAGTGGGAGTCACCTTCTTCGGAGGGCCCCTGACTCCGGCGCTCCGGTCGGCGGTGGACAGCCTGTGCGAGCTGACGGTGGGACAGGACCCGATGCAGGTGGAGGCCATTGCCGAGTCCCTGAAGACGGCAGCGGGCAGCGCCGGGCCGGAGGGGGTTTTCACCCTGGCCCTGTCGGCGGTGGATATGGCGCTGTGGGACATCAAGGGGAAGGCTTTGGACCAGACAGTGTGCTCCCTGCTGGGAGGGTGCCGGGATCGGGTGGATACCTACGCCAGCGGCGCCCTGATGCGTCCCTACAACCTGGAATACCTGGCCGAGGCGGGCCCGCGCCTGGTGGAGATGGGATTCCGGCAGATGAAGACCCAGATGGGGGCCGAGCCCACCGCCCAGAGGGAGGTGGCGCGAATCCGCACCCTGCGGGACGCCATCGGCCCGGACATCGACCTGATGTGCGACATTAACCAGCTTTGGGATGTTAACCAGGCCATCGACATTGGCCAGCGAGTGGAGGAGTACCACCTGTTCTGGCTGGAGGACGTGGTGGTGCGGGACGACTACCAGGGGCTGGCCAGGGTGGCCGACGCTCTGACCACTCCCATTTGCGCCGGCGAGTATGTCTACGGGATCCGTCCCTTCCGGCACATGGTGGAGCAACGTTCGGTTGATATCGTAATGATCGACCTGCTGCGGGTGGGCGGCATTACCCAGTTCCGCAAGGTGGCGGGGATGGCCGAGGCCTTCAACCTGCCGGTGGTGAGCCATCTCATCCCGGAGGTGCAGGTCCACAACATCGCCGCCATTCCCAACGGCCTGACGGTGGAGTATATGCCGTGGACGCTGCGGCTGTTCGAGGAGACGCCGGCCATCGAGGATGGACAGATAGTGGTGCCGGACAAGCCGGGCCTGGGGCTTACGTTCAACCAGGAGACTTTCCAGCAGTACCAGGTGGGTTAGCTGGGACGGGGTTACGTCGGGGTAGGTGTCCCCCGAACCCCCTGGATTTGGAGGAGGAACGATGACTACTGGTGCGGGATACGCGCATCCAGAATTCCTGGTGGACGCGGCTTGGGTGGATGCCCGCCGGTGCGACGCCGACGTGGTGGTGGTGGACACCGACGTGGAGGCAGGTTACCTGCGGGGGCATATTCCCGGGGCGGTGCTGGTGCCGGACAACTACGAGAAGGACCCGGACACGGGGCGAGTACATATCCTGCCCCCGCAGAAGTTCGCCGCCATGTGCCAGGGACTAGGCATCGGGGACGACACGCTGGTTGTCGCCTACGACAACAACCAGAGCCTGTACGCCGCCCGGCTATGGTGGGCCCTGAACTACTACGGACACACCAACGTCAAGGTGCTGGACGGCTGCTGGCGGGCCTGGGTCCAGGCGGGGCTGCCTACCAGCTTCGATCGGGAACGGGCGGCTTCGGGAGCGACCTTCACGCCCCGGGCCGACGATTCGCTGCTGGTGAAGGTGGACGAGCTGAAGACGGCCTGCGACATGGGAGATTCGGTTATCTGGGATGTGCGCAGCGACGGCGAGTATGACGGCAGCGTTAGCCGGGGCAATCAGCGGGTGGGGCATATCCCCGGGGCCGTCCACCTGGAGTGGTTCAACGTGATGGACCGGGACACTCACAGGTTCCGCCCCGCTGACGAGGTAAGGAAGCTGCTGGCGGAGCATGGCATCACGCCGGACAAGACGGCCTACGCCTATTGACAGGGCGGCATCCGTGCGGCGCACGGAACGTTCCTGCTGAAGATGCTGGGCTACGACCGGGCCAAGAACTACGATGCTTCGATGGGGGAGTGGGCGAACCGGGAGGACACCCCGCTGGAGGTGTAGCGGTTGCCTATTCCGGTGGGAGGGATGTTTTGCCCCAACCCCTTCCTAACGGGTAACGGCGAGGCGGACGTTGAGGGATGCCATGACGCGGAAGAGGGTGTCGATACGGGGGTTCCCATCGGCGGAAAGGGAGCGGTAGAGGGATTGCCGTCCCAGCCCGGTGGCCTCGGAAATGGAAGACATTCCCTTGGCCCGGGCAACGTTCCCCAATGCCTTGGCGAAATACCCTGGGTCGTTCTCCTGCAAGGCGACGTTGAGGTACTCGATGATGACCTCATCGTTGTCGAGAAAATCAACAGCATCAAACTTCTTTAGTTCCACCTCATCCCTCTTACAGTTCAGCCGCCAGGCGTTGGGCTGTTCTTATGTCCCGCCTCTGGGCGTCTTTGGCACCGCCGCAGAGGAGAATCACCACAGTTGGCCCTCGTAGGGTGTAAGAGGGTGTGTGAGAACAAGCGTACGCTCTCATGTTGGCTGTGACTCTGGGGCGGACGGGGGTCTGGATTCCCGCCTGCGCGGGAATGACGGGATGGAGGGCATTGGCATTTGTCCCACACGCGGTTAGGCGGGTTTGCGGGCGACTACCTTTACCGAGGCTACGTTGAGGGGGATGCCGTCTTCGTCGAAGCGGATGCCTTCTTCGGTGGTCTCGATGTTGACGAAGCCGACGCGCTGCAGGCGGGCGAGGTAGACATCCCGAAACTCGGCGCCGCCGACACAGGAGGTCCAGGCCTCGGCGTCGGTGCGGGCCGGGCCTTCCTCGGTGAGGGCCATCATGTCGGAGATGTGGATGCGTCCGCCGGGGGTCAGGACCCGGAAGGACTCGCTGAAGACGGCGTCCTTGTCCGGGGACAGGCAGACGACGCAGTTGGAGATGACCACGTCCACATGAGCGTCGGGCAGGGGGATGTTCTCCATCTCGCCCTGGATGAACTCGACGTTGGTGAGGCCGACGCTGGCCTGGTTGCGGCGGGCCAGCTCCAGCATGTCGGGGGTCATGTCGAGGCCGATGACGTGGCCGGTCTCGCCCACCTGCTGGGCGGCGAGGAAGCAGTCGATGCCGCCGCCGGAACCGAGGTCAAGAACGCGCTCGCCGGGGGTAAGTCCGGCCAGGGCGGTGGGGTTGCCGCAGCCGGCGGAGGCGGCCACCGCGGCGGCCGGCAGTCCGTCAATCTGTCCCTGGTTGTAGAGACGCAGGGCCCGGTCCAGGTCGGCGGGGCCGCAGCAGCCGGCGTCACTGGAATCGGTTCCCGGAACGGGCTGGACTTCGGTTAGCTGGATGACGCCGCGGGCCCGGGCGCCGTAGCGGTCGCGGACGACTTCTTTAATCTGTTCCTGGCTGGTGGCCATGTTCATTCTCCTGTTATTGGTGGGACGGGGGTTGCGTGGACGGTCAGTCCAGCTTGAAGCGCTTGAAGGCTTCGGCGTATTTCATGCCGACCTTCTCGCCGGTGCTGGAGCGCCAGCGGCGCATGTGGTAATCCGCCTCTTCTTCGGTCACCTGGCTGCGGTGTTCCTTGAGGGCGGCGATGGACTGGTCGATGTAGTTGGTGACGTCGACGTACTGGTCGGCGGCGTCGGGCTCCATGATCCAGACTTCCTTCACCTTGTGGGGCTCCAGCCCTTCCTCTAGAAGCTCGGGGAAGGTGAGGTGGTCGCGGGCGGAGGGGAAGACGGCGGAGAGGGCGGCTTCCCCGGAGGCGAGATGGTCGGGGTGGCCGAGGTAGCCGGTTTCGGTGAGCTGGCGGGTGGGGCCCATGCAGATGAGCACGTCGGGGCGGAAGCGGCGTATCTCCCGGGTCAGGTCGCGGCGCAGGGCCAGGGACGGCTCCAGCATGGCGTCCTCGTAGTCGAGGAAAACCACGTCGGTCAACCCGAGGACCTTGCCGGCGTTGAGCTGCTCCTGGCGGCGGAGCTTCACCAGTTCCGGGCCGGTCAGCTCGCGGTTGTCGCTGCCCTTGCTGCCGTCGGTGCAGAGGACGTAGACGACCTCCCATCCCTCGGCGCACCACTTGGCGACGGTGCCGGAGCAACCCCACTCGGCATCGTCGGCATGGGCGACGATGACCATGCCGCGGCAATATGCTGGTTCCTGGCCGGCCATGGACCCGTTCCTCCTGGCAAAGGGTATCCGGTGCGCTAACCGGCGGGGTCCGACGCTTGAGGCGGAGCCGCCGGGAGCACGGGATACAGTTTAGCACAGGGGGAATGAATCGCCGGGCGGGAAAATATCTGTCCTATTTTGTCCCAAAGTGTCCCATTAGCGCTGGCCGCGGCTGCGGGGTGAGGATTTTAAAACTGGCGCATTTTGGTGCATTTCAAGAGGGGCCGGGGACAGGGGTTGGCAAGCGAGCGCTATACCGTAAGACACACTTCCATGGTAAGGGGCTAAATGGGGGAGGCGCAAGGGAGAGAGCGTCAGTAATCAGGGCAATCGCATGAGTGCCAGTTTGTTCAAACTGCCGGTGGGAGGCCAGTACGATACTGCGGGGAACATACGACGGGGGCCTGGATTCCCGCCTGCGCGGGAATGACGGGAGGAGAGGTGAAAGACTAAAGCAACCGTCTCGGAAGTCAAGAGGCGATGATATCGGGATTCCAGCGCTGCCCGCTCTTGACCATCCCGTTGAGTATGACCAGGAGCTTCCGCATGCACGCGGTAAGGGCGAGTTTCTTCGACTTCCCAGCAGCCAGCAACCGCTGATAAAACTCGCGGATCACGGGATTGCGCCTGCTGGCCACCAGCGCACCCATGTAAAGGACCGTTCGCACTCGGGCTCGGCCCCCCGATACTGCACGACGGCCCCGCATGGTTCCGCTGTCCCGGTTCATGGGAGCCACGCCCACCAGTGCCGCGATCTGCTTTCGGTTCAGCGCGCCCAGTTCGGGCAGGTACGCCAGGAGGGTCACGGAAAGTTGTTCCCCCACCCCAGGAACCGAACGCAGCAGGTCGTCCTTTTCCCGCCACACCGGACTGCGGCGCAGCGACTGTCGTAGACCGTCGTCCAGGTCCTTCAGTTCCTGTTCCAGCCAGGCGATGTGGGCCTGAATGCCGGGACGTACCGAAGGGATGGCCCGGCTCAGGCGGTTCTTCTCCGCCACCAGCATGGTCATCACCTGGTTGCGGCGCGTGGTCATGGCGTTAAGTTCCTGGGCATCGTCATCCCGTAGTTGTCGCACCGGCGGACGCACCGCCTCGGCGAAATGGGCCAACACCTGGGCGTCCAAGGCGTCGGTCTTGGCCAGCCGGCCGGTAGCTTTGGCGAAGTCTCTGACCTGCCGGGGATTGACCACCACCACGGGCAGGGCCGCCGCGGCCAGAGCTGATGCCAGTGGCACTTCCAAGCCGCCGGTAGCCTCCAGGACCACCGCAGTCGGTCCCAAGACTTGCAACCGGCCAATCAATCCTGCAACGCCTGGCTCGTCGTAATCGATGCTCCAGATGTCGCCGCTGGGGCGGACCGCCACATCCACTCGGGCCTTGGCCACGTCGATGCCGACGTATGTCAGTTCCTCATCCATGCTCACCTCCAACCAACTTGGACCCTCACTTGCAAGATGCGGGCTCAGCAGGCCCAGGCAACCGTTCGGGTTCTGTCGGAGTGGATGCGGCGACCCTCGCTTTAGTACGGTCTATGGTGACCCAGTCAACACCGGTCTGCCGCGTCCCGGGTGAATCTCCTTTCTCCCAATTCAAGATACAAGTCAGCCTTTGTGCGGTAGCCCTGGGAGAGGAGGAGGCGGGGCGGGACGGAGCTATCTGGGGTATATTGGGAGTATGCCAATGCTGTGGGCCAGGACGGTGACCTTTGAGTCGGTTTCTGCGGGGGACCGGCTGCCCATCGTCATCAAGTGGGAGACGGAGGAGGCGATCCGACGCTCCAACGCGGCGGATGACGGAGCGGAGGAGGCCGATGATGGGCCGGAGGAGGGGGAGGAGTTCCTGAATCCGGCGGTGATCCGGGGGTATGCGGAGGAGCTGCTGCTGCGGGCGTTTCCGCCGGAGAGCGTGGAGGACCCGGGGCGGCGGCTGGAGCTGGAAGTGACGGGAAATGTCGCCTCCTCGGACACGGTGAGCCTGTCGGGCCTGGTGGTGGGGAAGCGGGAGGAGGATGGGCGCGGGATGGTGGAGTGCGAGCTGGTGGTGGAGAAGCAGGGGGCGGACCTGACGCTGGAGGTGATTGGGACGGGGGTGGCGGTGGTGCCGATGCGGCTTCAGGGAACTTCTTGAAATGGGCGCTGTCACCCCCATCCTAACCCCCGCCGACGCGGGGGCAGGCTCTTCCCCCGTCAAGGGGGAAGGGACTTTTGAGATAGTCGGTGAGGGCGGCATGGCTCATTTTCGGACAGAATCCCCCGGATATGGACCTGTTGGGACAAGCCTCTGTCATATAATGGATAAGAGGTGACGCGATGAGAATGACAAGATTTGCCGTAGCAGGATTGGGCGTCGCTTGGGCAATTGTGCCGGGATTTCCGAGGAGTTACATAAAGTCATGGAGATTAGGCCTAAAGATTACAGGAGAGTTATACAGAGGGTGGTATAATAACTGGTGATTACACCAGTAGTGGGAGTGATCCGTTCGCGTTCGTGACCGCGCTGGTTGTCATTGCGCTGCTGACGTAGCCTCAACACCGCAGGCGCAGATTCACTGAAATGGAGAACCAAATCAGCTGTCTTGGAGGTGAATGATGAGAAGAATGGCCTTGATTTCCGTTGCTGTTCTGGTGGTGGTCGCCGTAGCCGGTTCCGCTGCCCTTTTGATGGGAAACCGAAGCAGCCAGCCGACCCAAGCGCCCCCGGCATTAGCCGCAACCATTCCTGACCGTCCAGTGGCATACCTGGAAGACCGGGAAGCTCCACCCGCCGGGAATGTGGTGAACGAAGTCAACGAAGACCCCCTTCCCGAGTTGCCGCCGCAACCGGACATCGAATATCCCAACCTGGGTTACGCCCTTGACCAGAAGGTAGCTCAACAACAACAAGACGATAGTTCTGGGGCACGGAGCGCAGGTGAATCCGATTTTGTGTCCGACACAACGTCGCCTATTCCGGTCGTCATCCATTTGTCCGAGAACGTTGACGGGGTGGTGGCCTTTCTGGAAGAAAACGGTGGCGACCCCCGCAACACCGGCGACGATTACATAGAGGCCTACGTCCCGGTGTCATTGTTGGGCGAATTGTCGGAACAACCTGGAGTATTCCGTGTAAGGGAGTTAATCCCCGCCCATACCCGTTGAACCCCTGTCCCTGCGGTCCAAGGAAACCCAGACCCATCCTGTCACTTATAACCAAGGGGTAAGGGGTAGTTAAATGCGCCAAAATTCTACGTGGCTCCGAATAGTCTCCATTGTGGGTCTGGTGATGGCAATAACGGCATTGGCGGTCGAAACCGCCCCAGTGAGCGGTTTCGGAACCGTCACCAGCGAGGGCGTACAAGTGCAGCAGGCGTCCCAATGGCACAATGCTGGAATCACCGGGCAAGGCGTGAAGGTGGGGGTAATTGATAGCGGTTTTGAGGGCATACAAGCCTTGCTGGGCACGGAATTGCCCGCCACCGTTCAGGCGCGATGCTACACCGAGATCGGCCTTTTTACTGAGAACCTGTCGGACTGCGAGAACGAAAATATTCACGGCACCCTGGTAGCCGAGAGCCTGATGGACATGGCACCGGGCGTCGTGCTGTATATCGCCAGGCCTTCGCCACTATCGGGCGCAGACCTGCGGGCATCGGTGGACTGGATGATTTCCGAGGGAGTGAGGGTTATAAACCATTCACGAGGGTGGCCGTTGGATGGACCCGGCGACGGTACTTCGCCATTAGGGAACAGCCCATTGAATACGATTGACCACGCGGTTGACAACGATGTGTTGTGGGTCAACGCCGCCAGCAACGATGCTGAGAGTACTTGGTTCATCGACCGTCCTTTCTCCGACCCGGACGGCAACCGGCTTGTGAACTTCTCCGGCACCGACGAAGGAATATCCTTCGACGTCGATCCTGGGGACTACTTGTTAGTGGAAATGCGTTGGGATGATACGTGGCGCGAAGGAGCGTCAAGGGACCTGGATTTGCTCCTCCGCAACCGATCCAATCAGATCGTTGGTGAAAGCTCTGACCGTCAAGACGGAGAGGTCCGTGATTATCCTTTGGAAGTGCTTGAGGGCACATTCCGAGTCGGTGGGAGATACTCCTTGTCGATACGCCATTGGGATGGGGCAGTTCCCGGTTGGACTCAATTGCTAGTAAAGGGCATCGGCCCCATAGAACATCATACGTTGACTGGAAGCACCTTCAACCCGGAAGAGAGCGCAAATCGGGGGATGTTGGCGGTTGGCACCGCGCCCTGGTTCAACCCTGCAGCAATCGCGCCGTACAGTGGGCGGGGGCCGACCACCGATGGCCGGACAAAACCGGAAGTCGTGGGGGCGGATTGCGCTGCTACGACGTTCGGGCAGAACTTTTGCGGGACCAGCCAAGCATCGCCCCATGTGGCGGGGATGGCGGCGCTGGTGCGACAGCGGTTTCCCGAATTGGGGCCAGTGGAGGTGGCGGAGTACCTGAAGGACCACGCGATCCAACGAGAACAGCCTGATCCAAACAACACCTGGGGGCACGGGTTCGCGGTGCTGCCGCCGGTAGTTCTCTGCTCGAACAACCCGGGCCTGTCGGCCGACTGCGATGCGCTGCTGGCGGCGCGGGACACCCTGGCAGGGACGGGGACGCTGAACTGGTCGGCCGGCGTTCCAATCGAAGACTGGGATGGAGTCACGCTGGGAGGCTCGCCGTTGCGGATCACGGAATTACTGCTCCCCGAGAAGGGGTTGACCGGGGAGATACCGGAGGGGTTGGGCAGCCTAACCAACTTGGTTGAACTGGTTCTTTGGGGCAACGAGTTGAGGGGGGAGATACCGGCGGAGTTAGCCGGCCTGACTAGCCTGGAGATACTGGTTCTGGGCAACAACCAGTTGAGTGGGACAATACCAACGCAACTGGGCAGCCTCACCAACCTGAAGGGACTGTCCTTGACGCGGAACCAGTTGAGGGGGGAGATACCGGCGGAGTTAGCCGGCCTGACCAGCCTGGAGATATTGGCCTTGGGCGGGAACCAGTTAACCGGAACTATTCCGACCTGGCTAGGCAGTCTCGCTAAGCTGGAAAGACTATACCTATGGGGGAATGAGCTTAATGGCACGATACCTTCGGAGTTGGGCAGCCTCACCAACTTGGAAGAACTGCACCTCGGAGACAACCAGTTGAGCGGGACAATACCAACGCAACTAGGAGACCTCACCAACCTGAAGGAATTGTCCCTATGGGGGAATGAGCTTAATGGCACGATACCGGCGGAGCTAGCCGGCCTGACCAGCCTGGAGATACTGGATTTGGAGGGGAACCAGTTGACCGGAACTATTCCGACCTGGCTAGGCAGCCTCACCAACCTGAAGGGACTGCTCCTTGAAGGCAACCATTTGAGCGGGGGGATACCGGCGGAGTTAGCCAGCCTGACCAGCTTAGAGATACTAACCCTGGGCGGGAACCAGTTGACCGGAACTATTCCGACGTGGCTAGGCAGCCTCGCCAGCCTGAGATGGTTGATCCTCGGAGGCAACCAGTTGACCGGCGCGATACCGCCGGAGTTGGTTGGCCTGACCAGCTTGGAGATACTGTCCCTGGGCGGGAACCAGTTGACCGGAAGTATTCCGACCTGGCTAGGCAGCCTGGCCAGCCTGGAAGAACTGTACCTCAGCGACAACCAGTTGATCGGGGAGATACCGGCGGAATTGGGCAGTTTGATGAATCTGACGGTGCTGCATTTGGCTGGAAACCAACTGACCGGGTGCGTGCCGGTCGGCTTGGGAGATGTAGCGGACAACGATTTTTCCGAGCTTGGGTTGTCCTCCTGCGACCCACTGGCCGATCTGATCAGCCGGTACGACACGAATCGCAATGAGAGGATTGACAGGAGCGAGTACGTCGCTTTCGTCCGAGCCTTCATACGTGGTACTGATAACATCAGCAGAGATGATTACGTACACTTCGTAAGGGCCTACATCCGCGGCTAATCCGAGGGACGCCCTATCACGGCAAGACGAGGAAGACGGACGGGACAGTTTGGGCCGGAGTAAGGGTTACTCGCGGAGGAGATGGCGGGCGATGGTCTGGCCGCTGGAAGTGATTGGGACGGGAGTGGCGGTGGCGCCGATGCGGCTTTAGGGGCTTTACGGGCTTTACGGCGGCCCGCCCGGGGACAACCGAGAAACGTTCCCGCCAGATGTAATCACACTATTGTTCCGCCGTATCCAGTGTGCAAGGGGCCCTTTATGCAAGGGGCCTTTTTGTGGCTGATTGTTGCCATGAATCGAAGCGAAATGCTGGCAGTGTTCTGGTCGAATTCGTCAGTAGATGGGATATATTTGTACGCTTTCTATTATGAACAGGAATAATAACTCCTATTGACAATTACGATTCTTTAGCTTATAACTCTGCAAATTCCGTTTCATATACCGTACAGTATTGGCGATTAGGGGCAAGTAATCGTCCAAGAACCCGGCAATACCCGTCCATTTGCGGTTTGACCAAACCTCGCAGGCAATAGTCCCGGACCCGTTTCCCAGGCGTTCTGGCAGCCTGGATGACAAAAAGCAAATTCCGGAGGTTCACAGATGGTCTTTCCCAACCAGGGTCGCAAATACATTGTCCACGGTTCCCTAGTCTTCCTGCTCCTGTTCATTGTAGCCTGCGGGGCGTCGGCGCCGGCCGCCGATGAGGCGGCAGAAGCACCTGCCCAACCCGCCAGCAGCGCGCCAAGCGCGGCGCCAGCGGCACCCGCAAGCGCTCCTGCCACAAGCTCTTCGCAGCCTGCCGCCGGATCGTCGGCAGCACCGGCGGCTCCGCCCACTGCGGTCCTCCGCCCGGCGGCGACGGCCCAGGCGCAGCCGACGCCCACTCCGCTGCCGGCGGAGATCATCTACCAGGGCAAGATCAACGTCCTGATAGGCGGCTTCGGCAACGAACGGTTCATCGCCCGGTACTGTTCCGGGTTGTGCCACGTTTACGGCAGGCTGCTTCATGCCTACCTGGCGACGACCACCCACAAGGGCGGCGTGATACCCGAGGTGCTGGACCGCTGGGAAATCAACGAAGATGGCACGGTCTGGAAGCTGCACATGCGTGAAGGCGTCAAGTTCCACGATGGGTCCGACGCCACCATCGACGACCTGCTGTTCAGTCTGGACCGGATGACCGACTACGAGAACGAGGACCCGGAACAAACCACCACAACCCAGGCGTCACACCGGCGCCGCCTCGTGTCCCAGGAGGTCACCGGCCCCTACGAGATCACGGTCAACACAACCGATCCGTATGCCGGTTTCATGGTGTGGAACTCCAACGGCCATGCCGGCAACCTGCGGATGAATCTGTACCCGGCGAAGCTGTTGGGCGAGCCCTACGGTCCGAACGAGGAGGAGTACGAGAAGCTTCCCATGGGGGCGGGGCCCATGGTGATGATTGACCGGAGCCCAGGCCAGACGATGAGCTTCGAACGCTTCGACGACTACTTCTACACCCCGGCCTTCGGCGCGCCTGAGGACCGCCGACCCAGGTTCCAGTTCCTGGACCTGCACAACGTGCCGGAACTCTCGACGCGGGTGGCCGCGCTGCGGGCTGGTGACGGCGACTTGATCGAAGCTGCCGAAGCGGTGAAGGACCAGATCGAGGGCGGGGGTGGCCGCATAATTTATGCGCGGGAGTCCACGTACGTAACGATCGAATTGAACCGGTGCTATCTGGAGGGGACCCGGTGCGGAGACATCCGGGTCCGGGAGGCGCTGAGCAGGTCCATTGACCGGCAGTCCATTGTGGACACCCTGTACAGTCCCGACGAGTACAACGTGGCCGGCTGGAACTATGTGACGCCGACCTCGCTGGGGTATACGGAAGAATTGACCCCACCGGCTTTTGATCCTGACGAAGCCCGTCGCCTCATGACCGAGGCTGGGTACAAGGTTCCCGGGGCCGACGGCGGCAAGGAATACGGGGAGCTGGAGCTGGTCACCTGGAACCCAGGCGATGTCCCGTTCATCCCGGACATGGCCCAGCTCATCGCGGACAACTGGCGGACCGAGTTGGGAATAGACGCGAAGGTGACGGTGACCGACCGGACGCTGATCAGCCAGCAGCGTCGGGGCGGGGAACTGGTGGACAAGGCCCGCCTGTTCATCAATGAAGCCCGGTGGGACGGCAGCACCATAACCCATTCGAGCTTCAACGATCCCAAGAACGTGAACCGCTATGCCGAAGACCCCAAGCTATGGGCGGCCATTGGGGAGGCGTTCCTGGTGGTTGATGAAAACGAGCGGGACGCTGCCATGGCCAAGATGTATCCGGTGCTCCAGGCGGAGCACTACCAGCTTCCCATGGGATACGCCAACTTGCCATGGGGTGTAAGCAAGCGAATCAAAGAATGGCAGCCGTGGTCGGCTGCGGCGTTCTTCAACGCTCACTGGACGGTGCGCGTGGAAGACTAATTCCCACGGACAATTCCGGACCCTGGCATTCAAAGCCGCCTGTTCCCTGGTTCCCGGGGGGCGGGCGGCCTCCCTAATGGGGGACCCCGGATGGGGCGACCCTGGAAACGCCGTTAGCGGCGAAGCAGGGACAGGTGGCAGAGGCTTTCCATGTACCGTTACATCTTCAACCGGGTCCTTCAGGCCATTCTGGCCCTGTGGCTGCTGGGCACGGCGGTCTTTTTCATACTGAACGTCACCGGCGACCCGGTGTCCTTCCTGCTGCCTCCGGACGCGACGGCCTTCGAAGAGGAATTGCTGAAAGAGCAGCTTGGGTTGAACCGGCCGTTATACGTGCAGTATGCAAAGTTCCTGGGGAATGCCCTGACCGGCGACTTTGGACGGTCCACGACCCGGAAGACGCCGGCCATGGACCTGCTGCTGGAACGGTTCCCCAACACCCTGAAGCTGGCCATCTCGTCCATCCTGGTGAGCTTCATCCTTGGCATCCCGTTAGGCGTTACCGCGGCGCTGAAACGCAACTCGGCATGGGACGGGTTCGTCAAGGTAATTGCCCTTTTCGGACAGGCTGCCCCGTCATTCTGGTTGGCGATCCTGCTGATCATCCTGCTGGCGGCGCTGCCGGCGGAAAACGGGCTGCCCAGCCTGCCGGCCTTCGGGTCGGGCAGCCTGGCGCACTTTGTCCTGCCGACGATTGTCCTGGCCTGGTCGGTGATGGCGGGGGTGGTGCGCCTGACACGGTCGTCGATGCTGGAAGTGCTGGACAGCGAGTACGTCAAGTTCGCCCGGGTCAAGGGGCTGAGGGAGCAGCTGGTCATCTGGAAGCATGCCTGCAAGAACGCGGTCATTCCGGTGCTGACCTTCTGGGGACTGGCGCTGGCGGGTCTGCTCAACGGGACGGTGGTGGTCGAGGTAGTGTTCGCGTGGCCGGGGATTGGGCGAATGCTGCTGGAGGGGGTGGCGCAGAGGGACTTTCCGGTGGTGCAGGCGGCCATCCTGGCGTCCGGGGTGTTCTATATCGTGATGTCCCTGATAGTGGACATCCTGTACGCCTACGTCGACCCGCGGATACGGCTCTAGCGTCTCATTCCAGGGCAACGGGCCGGAGCGACGGGGCCGACCGTCCCCGATGGGGCTGATCAAGGTGGAGGAACATGGCTCTAGCTACTGCAACCAACACATCCATGAGCCGGGCCGCACTCCTGTGGAGGCGCCGCTCCGGTGTGCGCAGGCTGCCATTGATTCCGATTGCGGTGGTGGTCCTGCTGGCGGTGTGCGCCGTTTTCGCCGACCTTCTTTCTCCCCACGACCCCCGGGGGCAGGACGAGTCCATCCGGATCAGGACCCAGAAGACGCTGCTGCCCCCATTCCAGAGTTGGGATAACCCGCTGGGGACGGACCGGACGGGGCGGGACGTAATGAGCCGCATGATACACGGGGCGCGTACGTCAGCGGTGATAAGCGTGATCGCGTTGGGGAGCGGCGTGCTGGTGGGAGCCGTGCTGGGGTTGATCGCGGGCTACCGGGGTGGATGGCTGGGTGCGGTGATAATGCGGCTGGTGGACACGGTGCTGGCCTTCCCGTTAATCCTGGTGGCGTTGCTGATCATCGTGGTGCTGGAACCGGGGATCCACAGCATCATCATCGCCATCGCGGCGACCACCTGGGCGCGATTTGCGCGTCAGGTGCGAGGGGACGTGCTGGTTGCCAAGGAGCAGGGCTTCGTGACGCTGGCGATCATCGCCGGAGTGCCTGAGGCGGTTATCATCTGGCGGCACATTTTCCCCAACGTGGTCAACACCCTGCTGGTGGTGGTGAGCCTGCAGGTGGGGCAGGTGATCCTGACGGAGGCGTCGTTGAGCTATCTGGGGCTGGGGTTGCCGCCGGATGAGCCGGCCTGGGGGATAATGGTTTCCGAGGGGCGGAACTTCGTCATCAGCGCGTGGTGGCTGGCGCTGTTCCCGGGGGTGGCGATCACCCTGGTGGTGCTGGCGTTCAACTTCTTCGGCGACTGGCTGCGGGACACCCTTGACCCGAAGCTGCGGCGGGCCTAGTCTTCACGGCATCAAAGGAGCGAGTTTGCGCCTGTCGTTGGGCGGGCGGTGTTCCCCGGCGTGGCGATATGAAGTGGGTCTACCTTGGTCTGGGCATTGTTGGGACGTTGACGCCCATGGGGGTCCTGTACGCCGTCAACTTTGACCGCCGGATTCCCGGGTTGCTGATAGATATGGGCCTGCTGTTCCACAGCGCGGGCCTGAGCATCCTGTTCATTCCCCTGGGGATGGGGGCTGGGGTGGTGGTGGCTGGGATTATCCACTTCGCCTGGAACCGGCGGCCGGGCCGGACGGGGTTCCAGGGGCGTTGGGCTGCCGGCGAATCCCCTCCCTCCCCCGGGTCTGAGTAAGGGTTACTCGCGGAGGAGCTGGCGGGCGATGGTCTGGCGCTGGACCTCGGAGGTGCCTTCGTAGATGGTGAGGGCGCGGATTTCGCGGTAGAGCTGCTCGACGCGGCTGCCCTTTTCCAGACCGGCGCCGCCGTGAATCTGGACGGCCTCGTTGATGATGCGGGAGGCGGCCTCGGTGGCGAAGAGCTTGGCGTAGGATGCTTCCTTGATGACGTTTTCCTGTCCTGAATCCTTGAGCCAGGCTGCCTTGTAGCAGAGCAGGCGGGAGGCTTCGAGGGATACGGCCATGTCGGCCAGCTTAAACTGGGTGGCCTGGAGATCGCTGAGGGGCTGTCCTGAAATCATGCGTTCCTTGGAATAGGCCAGCGCGGCGTCGTAGGCGGCCTGGGCCATTCCGATGGCGGCGGCGGCGACGGTGGTGCGGAAGGTGTTGAGGGTGCCGAGGGCGAGGCGGATTCCCTGACCGGGCTCGCCGATGATGTTGGTGTAGGGGATGCGGCAGTCGGTGAAGACGGGGGCTCCGATGGGATGGGGGGCCATGAGGTCGAGGTGCGGAGAGTCGTCGAATCCGGGGGTACCAGCCTCAACGATGAAGGCGGAGATGCCGCGGCTGCCGGCGTCGGGGTCGGTCCGGGCGAAGACGGTGTAGGTGTGGGCGTCGCCGGCCTGGCTGATGAACTTCTTGGAGCCGTTGAGCCGCCACTCGTCGTCCTCGGCGACGGCGGTGGTGCGCATGGACATGACGTCGGAGCCGGCGTGGGGTTCGGTGAGGGCGAAGGCGGCGATGGAGCTTCCGCCGGCGATGGGGGGAAGGTAGCGTTCCTTCTGCTCGTGAGTGCCGCCGAGGGTGATGGGGAAGCTGCCGAGGCCCTGCATGATGAAGTTGGTGTCGGCCTGGCCGCAGACCTGGGCCAGCTCCTCGCGGATGATGCAGAGGTTGGTGACCTGGACGCCGTGTCCGCCGTACTCGGCGGGGACGGTGTAGCGCAGCAGTCCCGCATCGGAGAGGATGGTCATCAGCTCCGGGGAGACGCGGCTGGACTCATCGACTGCGGCGGCGATGGGGGCGATTTTGTCCTGAGCGAGGGTGCGGACCTGGTGGCGGAGGGCTTGTTGGGCGGGGGTTAGGGTGAAGTCCATGGGTGCTCCCGCGGGAGGCGGTTAACTGGCTTTGGCCTCCAGAATCTTCTCAACCAGAGTCTGGATTACCGGAAAGTACCGGTCCAGATGTTCCTGCTCCAGCCAGTCGTTGTAGAAGTTGCCGTGGCAGGACTCAGAGACGCCGAATCCTGCCTTGAAGAAATCGTCTCCGGATTGGTCGGCCAGTTGCAATATGGCGTGCTGCCGGTGGGAATACTTGCTGTGGGGCAGGTCCCGACTGGCGCAGTAGGCACGGATTGCCTGGCTGGTGGCTCCCCAAAGCTTCTCCGAACCCTGGACAAGGTCACCAGAGGAGATTTCCCTCCCCGCGTCGTCCAAGAGTTTCAGGGCGAGGCGGGTGTGCTTCTCGACCGGGGTTTCTCTTTGGGTCATGGTTGGACCGGGTCCTTCGGGTTTAGGGTCAGGCTACGACAGATGCCTGGGGGGGATTATAAAGCATAGAAGGGGGCGTCGGGTCCATCGACGTTTTTACAATCCCAGGCGGCGGACTATTTCTTCGGCGTGGACGGTGGCGCCGGTTAGGCCGGCGGCGTCCTGGGCGGCGAGGTGGACGGCGGCTTTGACCATGTCACCGGGAGTGGCCCAGGTGGAGAAGTCGGCGTCGGGGCGCTGGGCCTGGAAGCCTTCCGTCACCACCGGGCGGAGGGGTTTGAGGACGTTGACGGCGATGTTGTACTGGCCCAGCTCGGCGGCCAGTCCCCAGCTGAACCGCTCCAGCCCGGCCTTGGCCGTGCCGTAGGCCTGCCCCATGAGCGCGATTCCGGCGTCGCGGTCCTCGCCCAAGGTGGAGGAGAAGATGTTGTTGGCGGCGTGGGAGGAGACGTTGATGATGCTGCCGCCGCTCTGCTCGATCATCACCGGCGCGACGGCCTGGCAGCAGATGAAGGGGGCCCGCAGGTCGATGTCCATGACCAGCTCCCATTCCCGCAGGGTGGTCTGCAGGAAGGGGGTGTAGGTGCCCACGCCGGCGTTGTTGATGAGGATGTCGACGCGTCCCAGGGCATCCACTGCTTGCTGGACCAAGCCGCGGATGTCCTCCTCCAGCCGGACGTTGCAGCGGACGGGCAGGGCCTTGCCTCCCCGGGCCTGGATCTCGGCGGCGGTGGCGTGGATGGTGCCGGTAAGTCCGGCGCGTTCTGTTTCCGACCGGGCGGCCACGACCACAGCCGCGCCGGCGTCGGCCAGACCGAGGGCCATGGCCTTGCCGATGCCCCGGCTGGAGCCGGTGACGATGGCTACCTTGCCTTCCAGTGACATGGGCTTTTCCTCAATGTTGGCGGCGAAGTTGAATGGCGAAAGCCGGCCGCGGCCGGTGCGTCCAGCGCCGGTCTCAAGGCGGGAGTCTGGCAAGCCCTACACGGCGATTTCTTCGGAGGACACTTCTCCGGATGAAATGACGGTGGGGCCGAAGTGGCGGAGGAACTCGTCCGGGGCCAGGTGGGCAGCCTCCGCCAGGCTGTCCAGGCGACCCGGTTCGACGAAGTCGTCCATGTCCAGGCGGATCATGTACTGGCGGGCCGAGATGTAGTGTTCCGAAGCCAGGTCTACGAGGCGGACCCGGTTGCGGCCCTTGTCTCCGTCGCGCAGGGAGTCGAAGGGGAGGGCCCGCAGGTTGCCCCGGTCCAGGCAGACCATCCCTCCGTTGCGCAGCGACTCGTCGTTGGCCCGGGCCAAGAGGAATCCCACTGCGCCGTGGCCGAGGGAGCGGGTGTAGTCGATGTCGAAGGGGATGGGCTGGGCGGAGCGCAACTCGTAGCCCAGGGTGGTGTCGACGATGGAGATGGACTCGCCCCGGGCGGCGAAGTGCTGCTGCACCTGGCGCCGCAGGATCATAGCCAGGGGCACCTCGGCCAGGCGGACTGCGCCGTAGGGATCGTATTCCACCGGGACGCCGGAGGCCGATGCCAACTCCTGAGGGTCGATGACGCCGCTGATTCCCTCGGCGATGATGGCAACGCCCCGGTTGCGGCCCATGATCCGGCGCTTGAGGATAGCACCTTCCAGGTGGCGGGCGACCTCGGCGAGGGGCGTGTCGGGGCCGAATTCCTCGGGGACCAGGGTCAGGGTGGCGCCGGATGCTTTCCCGATACCGAGGGCCAGGTGTCCGGCGGTGCGGCCCATGACCACCACGAAGTACCAGCGGTTGGTGGTGCGTGAGTCCTCCATGATGTTCAGGACGGATTGGGTCCCGACGTGGCGGGCGGTCTCGAAGCCGAAGGTGGGCATTCCGACGGGCAGGGGCAGGTCGTTGTCGATGGTCTTGGGGACGTGGGCGACCCGGATCCGTCCCTCGGCGGCGCGGGCAACCTCGGATGCGGTGTAGGAGGTGCCGTCGCCCCCGATGGTTACCAGGTAGTTGACTCCCAGCTTGTCCAGGGACGCCACCACCGTTGCCAGGTCGCCGGGGCGCTGGGTCGGGTTGGCCCGGGAGGTACGCAGGACGGACCCGCCCTGGAAGTGGATGCTGGACACGTCGGGTATGGACAGGGTACAGACCCGCATCCCGTCCAGCAGGTCGGAGGCCTGACCGGGCTCGTCCATGGTCCCGGCGATGAGATGTTGGAAGCCGTCGAAGATGCCCAGGACTTCCAGGCCCTCGTTGATGGCCTCGATGGTGACGGAGCTGATGACGCTGTTGATACCGGGAGCGGGGCCGCCCCCCACGAGAATCGCCAAGCGGCCTCTGGATGGTGTGGTCATGGCGGGCCGTCCTTCCTCTAAGGGTCGCCGCCTCCGCTCGCTGTTGGTTCGGGTGGGTTCTCTAAGGCTCGCTTGGCGGCTCCCCGGATTATCCGGCAGAGATGGTAGGTTTAGACTTTCACATGGGCGGGGGCCGTGTCAACGTTTTTGGGGATGCCGGTTGGATTTGACGCTCCAGGGGAGTTGTTGCGGGCAATAGGAGGCAAGGATAGAATCGGGCTATGGACCGCATCTTCATGGAAAATTTCCGGTGCTTCCGCAAGCCGCAGTCGGCCCGTCTGGCGCCGCTGACGCTGCTGGTGGGGGAGAACAGCACGGGGAAGACGTCGTTCCTGGCGTTGGTTAGGGCGTTGTGGAAAGTTGCTTTCCTAGACGAAGTTCCCGACTTCAGAGAAGAGCCTTACGACTTGGGAACGTTTTCAGAAACAGTGCATGACAGGGGTGGGCGGAGTAAGCAACCGGAGTCTTTCCGAGCAGGAATTGAATACACAGATTCCAGCCAAGTATTGGCCCACGACGTCACGGGGATGTCCTTTGAAGTGAGCTTCGAGAACAGGCACGGCTTCCCTTTCCCAGTCTTGCGACGGTTGGCGACGGGGAACGATTGGCTTGAAGTCGATGGGCCCGAAGGGGATATGCCCGATGTCAAATTTGGTTCGCGACAAGAAACTTGGGAGTTAAAGTCGGCGTCAAGTAGACCCGTATATGATCCTGTCCCGGTCCGCCTAGAACCCGTCCTTAGCATGCTCAGCATTGTTGGGCACGTCGTAGATAACGAAAATGGGCAAGCCACCCTATATATAGGCATGGCCAGTTCCGGCACCCCTTATGAGGGAACCTTGACAAGATTGAAGGATGTTTTCTTCGGTACGAATTCTCCTTTTGGGTATAGCTTTGCAGGTCCCGATCACCGTCTGCCTTTCGCCGGAGCTCCGGTGCGATCCCGGCCGCTCCGGACTTATGATCCCACGCGTCCACGTCCCGACCCGGAAGGGGAATATATTCCTACGTACTTAGCAAGCCTCTCCCAAAGGGACAAGGAGAAATGGGATTTCCTAAAGAGCGCGTTGGAGAATTTTGGTCAGGCGGCGGGACTGTTTGACGAAATCTCCATCAAGTTGCTGGGGCTGACCGAAGGGACGCCATTCCAGATTCAGGTGCGCAAGTTTGGGGGAAGGGTGAAGGGGCCGTGGAGGAACCTTATTGATGTTGGGTACGGGGTGAGCCAAACGCTGCCGGTCCTGGCGGAGTTGTTAGATTCGGAATCGGCCCCCTTGTTCCTGCTGCAACAGCCGGAGGTGCATCTGCATCCGAGTGCGCAGGCGGCTTTGGGGAGCCTGTTCTGTTCTGTTGCGGGGCCGGAGAGGCAGTTGATAGTGGAGACGCACAGCGACTATCTGCTGGACCGGGTGCGGATGGATGTGCGGGACAAGAAGACGGACCTGAAGCCGGAGGATGTTTCAATCCTCTACTTTGAGCGGGACGGGTTGGAGGTGAATATTCACTCCCTGCGGCTGGACGAGATGGGGAATGTGCTGGATGCGCCGCCGGGCTACGGGCAGTTCTTCATGGACGAGGTGAGCCGGTCTATCGGTTTCTGAATGTGCGCTATCGTTGACACGGATGTGTGGGGGCAAGTGTTTGGGGATAATCCGTCTGAGGCTGGAAAGTTCTTCCGGGCATGGTTGAACCGTAGGGGCCGGTTGGCCGTAGGTGGCCACCTCTATCGGGAACTCATCGTGAACAGAAGCTTTCGAGCATGGATCGGGACTGCGTTAACCGTCGGCCACGCCCGAAGGATACGGGATGCGGAGGTTGACGCGGAGTCGGAGGAGCTCCGACAACGAGGTAATTATCGTTCTACTGACCCTCATATCCTCGCCCTTGCCAGGGTGAGTGGAGCGCGTCTTCTTTTCAGCAATGATGGAAGGCTCCACGAAGATTTCAGGAACCGCGACATTATCGGAGATGGTGTTCGCGGGAGAGTTTACCGCACGGTAGAACCTGAGAATCTCCTAGGGCTAATCGACAAATAGAGGGAAGTGGTGGGATGGTCATATAGGCAGGGAGCGGTTAAGGGCCGGCAGAATATGGTGTCATCAAAGCCAGTGTGGTGGAGGGAAAAAGGGGATGGAGGGACGGCAGATTAGCGATGACCAATGGCAACAGATTGAAGGACTCTTGCCGGGTAGGCCTGATTCGGTGGGGGTCACCGCCAAGGACAACCGGTTGTTTGTAGACGGCGTTCTCTGGGTGTTGCGCAGTGGGGCGGAATGGAAGGACCTGCCAGAGGAGTACGGCAAATGGAAAACCAGCCATAAGCGCTACACCCGCTGGGCCCGGTCTGGTATCTGGAAGAAGGTCTTTCAGGTGTTGCTGGATGATCCGGACAACCGGTACGTGATGATCGATTCCACCATAGTCAGGACTCACCAGCAGGCGGTGTGTGGTAAAGGGGGGGCCAGGGTGAGGCTGTGGGACGGTCCCGAGGAGGACTGAGCACCAAGATACACATGGTCACCGATGCCCAGGGCCAGCCGGTGCGCTTTGCCCTCACCGGAGGGCAGGAAGCTGATGGGCCTCAGGCCATACCTCTGCTGACTGGAATAGAGACTGAGGGGGTCATCGCAGATAAGGGATATGAGAGCAATGGGATTCTGGCCTTTATTCGAGGCCAGGGCGCGGAAGCGGTCATTCCGCCCAAGTCCAACCGCAAGGACCCTTGGGAATATGATCGGCAACTGTACCGGACTCGGAACCTGATTGAAAGAGCATTCAACAAACTGAAGCAATGGAGACGATTGGCTACCAGGTACGACCGCAAAAGTCTTTACTTCCTCTCAGCCCTGCATCTGGTCGCTGCCATTATCTGGAGCCACTAATTGTCGATTAGCCCTAGAAGATTCGCATAGAAGGCTGCTGAACAGCAGGGCCACATTCTGCGTCACTTATTGCAACAGGCGTTGATGGATTATTCCGATAACTCCACATCCCCCTACCGGTAGTTGCGGAGGAAGGCGCGGATGTCGTCGACCAGGAGGTCGGGTTCCTCGAGGGCGGCGAAGTGGCCGCCGCGGGGCATTTCGGTCCAGCGCTGGACGTTGTAGGAGCGTTCGGCCCACTGGCGGGGCGGGCGGCTGAGGTCGCCGGGGAAAAGGGCTACGGCGCAGGGGACGTTGATCCGGTCGTCGGGACCGAAGTTCCACGGGGTGCGCTGGTTTTCGTAGTAGAGGCGGGTGGACGAGTTGATGGTCTGGGTGACCCAGTAGATCATCACGGTGTTGAGCAGCTCGTCCCTGGTGTAGCGGCTTTCCACGTCGCCGTTGCAGTCACTCCAGGTGCGGAATTTTTCCACAATCCAGGCGCAGAGGCCCACGGGGGAGTCGTTGAGGCCGTAGGAAAGGGTCTGGGGCTTGGTGCCCTGGATGTGGGAGTAACCGCCTTCCGCCTGTTGCCATTGGGCACGTTGTTCCAGGAGAGTTCTTTCCTCGTCGTCCAGGGGGCGGGAGCCCTCTCCCTGGTAGGCGATGGCCTGGGTGACGGAGGTTACGTGGATTCCGATGATGTTCCCGGCGTGGTGGTATCCGAGGCGAGCGGTGACGCCGGCGCCCCAGTCTCCTCCCTGGGCGGCGAAGCGGTCATATCCCAGTTCTTCGGTCATCAGCCTGGCCCACAGTCCGGCGATGTGGCGGGTGTTGACGCCGCGCCGGCGGGTCTGGGCGGAGAACCCGTAGCCGGGCATGGAGGGGACGACGACGTCGAAGGAATCGGCGGGGTCGCCGCCGAAGGCCGCCGGGTCGGTGAGGCGGGGGATGATTTTGGTCATCTCGAAGAAGGTGCTGGGCCAGCCGTGGGTGACGATGAGGGGCATGGGGTTTTCTCCCCTTCCCCGCTGGTGGATGAAGTGGATTTCCTGCCCGTCGACCGTCGTCTTGAAGTGAGGGAAAGCGTTGAGGGAAGCTTCCTGGGCCCGCCAGTCATACCGGGTGCGCCAGTACTCGGTGAGCTCCTTGATGTAGTCGAGGTTGGAACCGTAGTCCCACTCGGAACCGGGGATTTCATCCGGCCAGCGGGTATGGGACAGGCGGTGCTGCAGGTCGGCGAGGACTTCGTCGGGGACGTTTATCCGAAAGGGGGTGGCGGGCATGGCGGGGCCTCCGGGAGCGTGGTGAAGTCTTTTCGCAATTCTCCCACGGCTGAGCGTAGGTGGGCAACATAACCGTTTCGGCTCGGCACCTGCCCTTATCCCTTGCCAGCAATTGGACTCCGGTATAGGATGGGGTTGCTTGACGGCACTGCTCGGGATTTGTCCAGATTTGACCACCAGACGCACCGAAACTGTCCGGGAGCGTGTTGAGATTGCCCGGTCGTTCCTGGAGAACGCGGACGGGTGAGCGGGGACGTCCCGTTGTTGCGGAGTTTGTCCGCCGCATCCTGGCATTGGTAGAGAGTCCCGAGGCATAAACGGAAAGACGGCATAGCCAACACAGAGGACGGCTTATGAACCAGTCCATTACTTTGACGGTCAATGGCACCGAACACCAACTGGAGGTCCCGGCCCGCCGGCTCCTGGTGGACTGTCTGCGCTACGACCTGGGTCTGACCGGCACCAAGGAGGGTTGCAGCGTGGGGGTCTGCGGGGCCTGCACCGTGCTCATAGATGGAGAGATGACCGCGTCCTGCATCAAGCTGGCGGTGTCCGCCGACGGGGCCGAAATCACCACCATCGAGGGTCTGGCCCGGGATGGGCGGCTGCACCCGCTGCAACAGTCCTTCATAGACCACGGCGGCTTCCAGTGCGGCATCTGCACGCCGGGCCAGATTATGGCGGCCAAGGCCCTGCTGGATGTGAACCCATCTCCCACCGAGGAAGAAATAAAGGCCTGGATGATGGGGAACCTGTGCCGCTGCACCGGCTACTACAAGATCCTGGAATCCATCGTCAATGCCATTGGTCCGACGCAAGAGGCCAACCGATGATCGACTTCGAGTTCCACAGTCCCACCAGCCTGGAAGAGGTCTTCCAACTCCTGGAATCCCACGGCGAGGATGCCCGGGTAATGGCCGGCGGCACGGCCCTGGTCATCCAGATGAAGCAGCGGCTGGTCCAGCCGGAGCATGTTATCAGCCTGCATCGGGTCTCCGGCCTGGATGTCATTGCTGCCCATTCCAATGGTTCTGCCGGGGTGAGTGTCGGGGCGCTGTGCACCCAGCAGCGGCTGGCCACCAGCCCCGTCGTCCAGGAGCTGATTCCCATCGTCGCCGAGACCTACGGCCACGTTGCCACGCCGCGCATCCGCCACATGGCATCCGTCGGCGGAGGGCTGGTCCATGGCGACCCCAGCCAGGACCCTCCGCCCACTCTCATTGCCCTGGGCGCGACCGTCACCCTGGTCTCGTCCCGGGGAGAGCGGACGGCGGCGCTGGAGGACTTCCTGGTGGACTACTACGAGACCGACGTGCGGCCCGGAGAAGTGCTGACCGAGGTAAATATTCCGGCGCTGCCAGCCGGAGCCGGCGCTGCCTACCTGAAGTTCCTGCCCCGCACCGCCGATGACTATGCCACTGTTGCCGCGGCGGCGGTCATAACCCCCGGCCCGGGGAATGTTTGCCAGGAAGCCCGTATCGCACTGGGAGCGGTGGGGACCACGGCCATCCACGCCACCGGGGCGGAGGATGCGCTGCGGGGCCAGCCATTGACCGACGAGGTTATCCGGGCCGCTGCTGCCACCGTGAAGGATGTGGTTGACCCGCTGGAAGACTACCGAGGTTCCGCAGGCTACAAGCGGGAGATGGCCGAGGTGTTCACCCGCCGGGTGATCCAACAGGCCCTGACCAACGCTTCTTCAGCTTAGTGGGGAAGACTCCCGTTCTCGAGTACGCTCCGGGCAATCCCAATGGCCGGAGCGTCAATTTTTGTTGGGATGGACATGTCCGATGAAGATGGAAAACCGCTGCACCGTTCCCGCCGACGCCGATACCACCTGGGCGGCGGTGATGGACATACCCCGCACCGCCACCTGTGTTCCGGGGATCGGGGACGTAACCGTAGATGATGACGGCAAGTTCGGCGCGGTGATGCGTGTGCGGGTCGGGCCCATTTCCCTCAACCTGTCCGGTACCATCCAGTTGGTGGAGCAGGACGATGAAGGCCGGGAAGCCCGGTTCGTGGTGGAGGCAGCCGACCGCCGGGTGGGCGGCGCGGTCAAGTCAGATGTGGAAATGCGGGCCGTGGAGTCCGAAGGCGGGGCAACGGAGCTGGTCATCCTCAGCGATACCACCTTCATGGGACGCCTGGGAGAGCTGGGGCAGCCCATCATCCGCCGGAAGGCTAATACGACCCTGGAGGACTTCGCCCGCAACCTGGCCAACCTGGTCAATGAAAGGGGTTAACCTCGCCCGCGGCAAGGCGTCCTCTTTTCGGTCCATGCTGCACCGCTGCGCCGGCCAGTTGCCTTGGTCTGATGCTGGGGACGGCTGCCGACAGTCTTCACGTTTTGCGTCCAGTCCGTCATCCGCGATTTCTGTCCCCCGGTCTTCCAAATTCCCGAGGCGTGACAACCTGACAGCATGAGGTTTATGACAGCCCGGCCGGACTCCGTTTCAGATCCGAGGATGGCTTTCGGGCAGGGGAATCGAGAGGTATGACACGGAATAGTCACATAATTTTCACGGCGGCTTGACTCCGGCTTTTCTGAGTCTCGAACCTGTTTGACCGTTTTCATAGGGTGTAGGGCAGATAGCTATATGCCATTCGTTCATAGGATGTTCACGATTGAACTATTCGTTCATTTTGGTAATTTCACATAAACTGGCAAACCGTGTATACTTTGCTACGGCTGTTTCTGCCCGGGATTGTAATTCACGCAAAGTTCATGGAGCCCCGCGGTTGGGAAACGCGCCCTCGGACTGTGCCATTGGGAACCGGTGATTGAGTAGGGATGGGCCACCGGTTTGCGGCAGACTTTGTGGACCCACGGTTTCTGGAAGATGAAATGGTAAACCCAGAACAACCCCCTCGGGGCGATGCCCAGGAAATTCAGCCTACGGGAGATGAAGCGGCAGAATCCACGATCGGAGAAAGCGTCTCCGCACTGGTTACCGCCGTGTACCGGGGGATAGCCGAACAGGTCAACCCTCACAATCTCAATCCCCTGGACTTTGCTGTCCTGCGATCATTCCTGCGGCAAGAGGAATGGACCACCACGGCGCTGGCCAATATCCTTCCGGTCACCGCTTCCCGCATCAGCCGGGTCGTGACCAAGCTGGTGGACATGGGCCTGATTTCGCGCCGGCGCCTGCGGGATGACCGGCGGGTGGTGATGTTGAGCCTGACCGAAGAGGGCAGTGCGTTGACGCTGAAATTGCACCGGAGAGTCCAGGAGTATGACTCCCGGTTGGTCGAGGGCATCAGTGAGGAGCAACTGGCGGAATTCGCCGACGTAGCGGCGAAAATCATTGCCAATTACGCCGCGATGGAGAGGCGGTCGCCGGAGTAGTCAATCCGCTGGATTCGGAAAAATCCCCGGTATGGTGCAGGGGTTTCCAGAATTTATCACGGGAAACGCCTTTCGGTTGCGGCTTGCCTGCCTTCCGCCTTTGGTCTATCATCGCCCCAATTCTAATCGGGACAGGTTGAAGCCCTACACTCCCTGGGAAGAGCCTCCGCCGTGCCCAGCCACGATTTCCTGAGCCTGCTGCAAGACATCGTCGGTGAGGAAGACGTAATTTCTCACCCGGAAGACCTGCTGGTCTACGAATACGATGGCTCCATTGACACGGCCATTCCCCGGGCGGTGGTCTTTCCCACCAGCGCCGAGGAGGTGAGCCGGGTGCTGGCGCTGGCCCACCGGGAGGGCGTCCCCGTGGTGGGGCGCGGCTCCGGCACCGGTCTGAGCGGCGGCGCCATCGCTCCCGAAGGCGGCATCCAGATCGCCTTCACCAAGATGAACCACATCCTCGACGTGGACGTTGCCAACCGCACGGCCACCGTGGAGCCGGGGGTCATCAACCTGGACCTGGACACTTACGCCCGCAAGTTCGGCCTGCGCTACGCTCCCGATCCGTCCAGCCAGCGGGCGTGCAGCCTGGGCGGCAATATTGCCGAAAACGCCGGCGGTCCCCACTGCCTGGCCTATGGCACGACCACCAACCACGTGCTGGCCATGGAGGCGGTCCTGGAGGACGGGACCATCATCAACCTGGGCGGCGCGGCCCGGGAGACGCCGGGATACGACCTGCGGGGGGTGTTCGTCGGGTCCGAGGGGACCTTCGGCATTGCCACGAAAATCCTGGTGCGGCTGCTGCCCGTTCCGGAGACGGTCAAGACCTTCCTGGGGATCTTCCCGGACATTGACTCGGCCTGCACCGCCGTATCGGCGGTCATCGGCCATGGCATCGTTCCGGCGGCGCTGGAGATGATTGACGCCCTGAGCATCAAGGCAGTGCAGAGCGTCACCGACGCCGGCTATCCCGACGACGCGGGAGCGGTGTTGCTGGTGGAGCTGGAGGGTTTGACCGAAGAAGTCGAGGACGTGACCCACGAGGTTGAGTCGGCGCTGTGGGACACTGGGGCCACCGACGTGCGCACCGCGCAGGACCCACAGGACCGGGAAAGGCTTTGGGTGGGCCGCAAGACCGCCTTCGGGGCCTTCGGAGCCATCGCTCCCAACTACTACCTGGTTGATGGAGTCGTTCCCCGCACCCGCCTGGCGCAGGTGCTGCGGCAGGTGGACCATATCAGCGAGAAATACCGGATAGCCATCGCCAACGTGTTCCACGCCGGCGACGGCAACCTCCACCCGTGCATGTTGTTCGACGCGCGGGAACCTGGTGTGGTGGAACGGTCTGCCCAAGCCGCGCAGGAATTGATGGAATACTGCGTTGCCGAGGGCGGGACTCTCAGCGGCGAGCACGGCATCGGCCTGGAGAAGAAGGAGTTCATGCCGCTGGTGTTCACCGATGGGGACATGGAGCGCATGAAGGCCGTCCGCGATGCCTTCGCTCCCGGCAACCGGCTCAACCCGGGGAAGATCTTCCCTGACGGAGTGCCCATGCCCGCCGCTCCGCACCACGCCGGTCCCGGAATGTACATCTAGGACTGGCCGTCCCTTGACCCTGACCCTGCCCCCCGGCCTGTCCGGCGTTGTCAGCCCCGATGGGCTGGTGACGGAGGAAGAGCTGTCCGACTACGCCGTGGACGGATTGGCCCCCCGGGCGGTGATTCGTCCCGAAAACCGGGAGGCGGTCGCCGAGATCCTGGCGTGGGCCGACTCTGAAGGCCTCAAGGTGTCTCCCCGAGGAGGCGGCACCCAAGCCGGTCTGGGCAACGCCGCCGCCGGGCTGGATATCGTCCTGGACTTGACCCGGCTGAACCGGGTGCTGGACTACGAGCCCGCCGACCTGACCGCCACCATCGAGGCGGGCATAACTTTGCAGGCGTTCCAGCGGGAACTGGCGCAGGGAGGGAAGATGGCAGGGCTGGAAGCGCCGCTGCGGGACCGGGCGACCGTCGGGGGCGTCATTTCCGTCAACGCCTCGGGGCCGCTGCGGCGCAGCTACGGCCTGCCCCGGGACTCCCTCATCGGCATCGCCGTGGTGGGCCCCGACGGGGCCGAGACCAGGGCTGGCGGGCGGGTGGTGAAGAACGTCACCGGATACGACCTGAACAAGCTGTACGCCGGGTCGCTGGGTTCACTGGGGGTCATCGTCGAAGCCAGTTTCAAGCTGGCGACTCTTCCCAGCGATTCTGGCGCAGTGATTGGGAGCTTCGTATCCATTGATGCGGCGGCAGCTGCGGCGGGAGACCTGCTGCACCAGGTGTACGGCCCCCAGGGGGTCCATGTAGTCAACGCTGCCGGGTCCCGGCGCCTGGGGATTGTTTCAGAGGGATTGGATGGCGCGAGGCCCGAGGGCGGCCTGGTAATTGCCCACACCTACGGGCGGGCCCGGGCCGTTCAGCGTGTCCTGTCCCAGTCGGCCCAACTCCTCCGGGAGCACGACGGCTCGGATGTCTCGGTCCTTCCCCGCTCCGAGGCTTCGGATCTGCTGCGGGAGCACACCGACCTGGGCTGGAGGCCCGACGATATGCCCCGCCTGTCGGTGAAGCTGAACCTGCCCCCGGCAAGCGTGGCCGCTGCACTGTCCCTGCTTCCGATGCTGGCCGTGCCGGAGCAACCGGCAGTCCTGGCCGACCCCGGGTTCGGCGCGCTGCGGATGCTCTGGTGGGAGGGGGATGATGATGGGGAAAGGGGCGCGGCAACCGTCCGCAGCCTTCGGGAAATGGCGGTGTCGCTGGGCGGTTCGGCGGTGGTTGAGCACTGTCCAGTCGAACTGAAAACGCGGATTGACGTTTGGGGAGACTTCCCCAACGAAGTTGAGATAATGCGGCGCATCAAGCGTAACCTGGACCCCGGGGGCACACTGAACCCGGGCCGCTGCATGGGGAAGATCTGATGGCGGACGCCCCGACCCACCACATTGCTCCCCCCATACGCCTGAACGACGAGCCCGGTTTCCAGGGGCGGGACGTTCCGGCGGAGGCCGACCTGTACCGCTGCGTCCACTGCGGGCTGTGCCTAAGCGCCTGTCCCACCTACACCCACCTGGGCGTTGAAACCGAGTCTCCCCGGGGCCGCATCGCCCTGATGAAAGCTGTCCACGAGGGACGGCTGGGGATCAGCGAGCGGGTGGTGTCCCACTGGGAGATGTGCCTCCAGTGCCGGGCCTGCGAAGCGGTGTGTCCGTCCGGCGTGCCCTACGGCCGCATCATGGAATACTCGCGTGCGCAGGTGCTGGCCCAGGACAAGCAGGGCGCGGGGCTGAAGCGGGTCAGCCGGTGGTTCCTGCGGGCGGCGCTGCCCCATCCCCGGCGGCTGCGCTGGGGAGGAAAGCTGCTGCGGGTCTACCAGCGGTGGGGGATCCGGTCCGCGCTGAGGAGCATCGGTGTGCTGCGTCTGCTCCCATCCACCCTTCGGGAGATGGAGCGGCAGCTTCCAGTCATGGGCGACCGGTTTTTCATCGCGCGAGGGCAGGTGTATCCGGCTGCCGGGGAGCGGCGGATGACGGTGGGACTGCTGTCCGGCTGCGTGATGCCGCTGATGCAGGGGAGCACCATGGAGGCGGCGGTGCGGGTGCTCACCCGCAACGGCTGCGACGTGGCCGTGCCCCGGGGTCAGGGATGCTGCGGGGCGCTGAACCTTCATGCCGGAGACCTGGAGCTGGGACGACGGCTGGCCCGGAGGAACATCGACGCCTTCCTAGAGGCCGGGGTGGAATTCGTAATCACCGCCTCGGCCGGGTGCGGGTCATCCATGAAGGAGTACGAGGAGCTGCTGAAGGACGATCCGGCATACGCGGAGAAGGCGAGGCGGTTCAGCGAAATGACCCAGGACATAACCGAGTTCCTGGCGGGGCTGCCGCTGGACCCGCCCCGCTCCCGGTTGGAGCGGCGGGTGACCTACCAGGACCCGTGCCACCTGGCACACGCCCAGCGGATAACCCAGGCCCCCCGCGCCATCCTGCAGGTCATCCCCGGGGTGGAACTGGCGGAGATGGAGCAGCCGGCCATGTGCTGCGGGTCGGCGGGGTTCTACTCGATGGTGCAGCCGTCCCTGTCGGGACGTATCCTGGAGACCAAGATGGGGAACGTGGCAGCCACGGGGGCGGAGATGGTGGTCACCGCCAATCCGGGGTGCATGATGCAGCTGGAGGCAGGGCTGAGGGCGCGGGGCGAGGGCACTCCGGTCGCCCACGTTGTCGACCTGCTGGACGAAGCTTACCGGGCGGAGTAGTTCGCTTTTCGGCCCGGGGCCGCCGCGCTCCTTAATCGCGGTTGCCGATGCCGAAGGGGACGTGGGCCGAGGGGACTATCCCCGAGGCGTCTTCGATGGTGTCCAGGCGGTCGTCGAAGAAGATATGGGGCCGGAATACCTGGAGCACCCGGGTCTTGTCGATGCCGCCCAGGAAGAAGGCCTCGTCCACGGCCAGTCCCCATTCCCGCAGGCTGTTGACCACCCGCTTGTGGGCGGGAGCAGCCCGGGTGGTGATGAGGGCGATCCGTATCCGGGGCTGGCGCGACGGGTCCAAGCGGTTTCGCTCCAGTTCCCGGGACTGGAGGCGGGCCACTCCGGCGAAGAAGCGGTGGAGGGGGCCTGCCCGGAGCGGGTCCAGGGACATCTCCACCTCGGTCTCCTCGAAGCTTTCCAGCCCCTGGCGCCGGTGCACCGACTCGGCAGAGTCGTCGGCGATAACGCCGTCGAAGTCGAAGGCGATGCGGAGTTCCGGTTGGGACTCGTCGTCGACGAATCGGGTGGGGAAGACCTGTCCCGCCGGAGCGCCGGCGGCCACCGCGGCGCGGACATCGTCCCGGTTGGCTGACAGGAACAGGGCGGCGTTGAACGTCTCCAGGTACCGGAAGGTGTCGCCGCCGCTGAGGAAGGCGGCCCGGATTACCGGCAGTCCGTAGACCTCGATGGAGTTGAACACCCGCAGGCCGGTCTCGGGGTCGTTGCGGGAGAGGAGGACGACCTCGACGGGATGGTCGGTGTTCTGGGGGTCGCCGTCCGGTTCATTCAGGGACAATAGCCGCTTGACCAGGGGGAAGGCGGCGCCCGGTCCCAGGAGGTCGTTTTCGTGGGTCTGCTGGTATTCCCGGTAGGCGGCCACCCCCTGCTCCCGGTAGACCCGGTCCGACTCGGACAGGTCGAACAGGGCGCTGGAGGCGACGGCGATGACCAGCTTGTCTTCGATGTGATAGGCCACGTCGACAGGTCCGTGCGGGCCGGTTTTGCCGGAGGCGGCTACGCGCTGGCGGGCTCTTCGTCCATTCGGGCCTCTACCAAGGCCCGCTGGGCGGCGGAGAGGCTGGCGCCGAAGGCCACCTCGTAGTCCATGCGGGACAGGATGTTCTCCAGGGCGGAGAGGAGGGCGAAGACGTTGGCCTCCCGGGCTCCCTCGCCCATCAGGCCGATGCGCCAGACCTTGCCGGCAAACTGCCCCAGCCCGCCGCCGATTTCGATGTGGTAGTCGGACATGAGCTTGCGGCGCACCGCCAGGTCTTCAATTCCTTCGGGAATCTTGACGGTGGTGAGGGGATTCAATCGGTGGGCGGCAGCCGCAGCAAGTTCCAGTCCCAGGGCCTCCAGTCCGGCCCGCAGCCCGGCCGCGACCCGGGCGTGGCGGGCGATGCGGTTGTCGATGCCCTCCTCCATCATCATCCGCAGCGACTCACGCAGGGCGTAGGTCATGGAGATGGGGGAGGTGTGGTGGTAGGCGCGGGTCTGGTTCCAGTAGCTCTCCAGGTCCTTCAGGTTGAAGTAGAAGCTCTGCACCGGCGACTTGCGCTCGGTAACTACCTGCATGGCGCGGGGACCCATGCTGATGGGAGCCAGGCCCGGCGGCGATCCAAGGCACTTCTGGCTGGCGCTGTAACAGATGTCGATGTCCCAATCGTCCACCCTGACTTCGTGGCTGCCCAGGGAGGTTACGGCGTCGGCCACGACCAGCGCGTCGTGCTCACGGGCCAGGCTGACCACCTCGGTCAAGTCGGTCAGCACCCCGGTGGACGTCTCGGCGTGGACCACTCCGATCATCTTCACGCTGGAATGCTTCCGCAATTCATCCCGCAGCGCGTCGATGTCCACGGGCTGCCCCCAGGGGCTGTCCAGGACGACGGTATTGGCGCGGCAACGGGAGGCTATGTCAGCCAGGCGGTCGCCGAAGTAGCCGTTGCGGCAGACAATGGCCGTGTCTCCGGCCTCCAGGATGTTGGCGCAGGAGGCTTCCATCGCCCCGGTCCCGGTGGAAGAAAGCGGTGCGGTCATGAAGTTTTCCGTGCCGAACACCTGGCGCAGCATCTCGCACACCTCGTCCATGACCTGGAAGAACAGCGGGTCCAGGTGCCCCAGCACGGGTTGGGTCATGGCCTGGAGCACCCGGGGATGGACGGTGCTGGGACCGGGTCCCAGCAGGATGCGCGGAGGGGGCTGGAATTCCTGGAGGTACGGCTGAGTCACGAAAGGTTCTCCTGGGTGCGGCGCTCCCAAGCCATCTTGGACTGGCTGCCGCCGGTGGCGGCGGAGGGAGCGCCCTTCAGATAGTTCACGGTATCCGGTAGCGGGGTTGGATGGCGGCTAGACCACCGCGGAGGTTCCCCCGTCGATGTTGATGGCCACGCCGGTGAGGTAGCTGGCCATGTTGGAGGCCAGGAAGGTTATCACGTCTCCCGCTTCGTGGGTCTCGGCAACCCGTCCGAGGGGGATGCCCCGGGCCTGGGCGGTCTGGGCGTAGAACTCGTCCATGCTCAGGTCGGGGTTGGACTCCTTGAGGCGCTCGTAGCGGCGCTCGTGCTGGCCGCTCTTGATGGTGCCGATGCAGACGGTGTTGACCAGGATGTTGTCCCTGGCCAGGTCCTTGGACATTCCCTTGGTGATGGCGATGCCGGCGGCGCGGGAAATGGAGGTGGGCATGGAGGACGCTCCGGGGGTCCGTCCGCCCAGGTTGGTGACGTTGATGATGCGGCCGCCGCCCACCTTCCGCATTTCGGGGATGCACTTGCGCATGAGCCGGACGGCGCCCCAGACCTTTAGCTCGAAGTCAGACTCCCAGTCCTCGTCGCTGACATCCTCGAAGGGCTTGGCCATGGATACACCGGCGTTGTTGACCAGGATGTCCACCCGTCCGAACTGGTCCAGCGCCGTGCCCACGACGCGGTCGGGCGTGTCCCGGTCCATGACGTCGGCGGAAAGGGGTACGACCACTCCCTCGGTGGCGGTGCGGATGTCGTGGGCCGCCTGGTCCAGCACCTCCTGGCGGCGGGCCACGATGATGACCCTGGCGCCCTCCTCGGCCATGCGCATGGCGGCGAACTTGCCGATGCCCTCGCTGCCGCCGGTAACGATGGCTACCTTATCGCTCAATCCCAGGTCCATGTTGCACAACTCCTTCGGGAAGTTACGTCTGATTTCGAGTTGAAACTTGCGTCATTATAGCAATGGGTTGGGGCGGCGGGCCAATTGGGGAAGGTTGAATGTGGGGTTGGATAGGGCAATAATGGCTGTGTACCCGGGACTTCGCACAAGGCAGGATGCCGGATGGCTTTTCCGAGAGAATTGACCCAAGAGGACAAAGAAACTTTGACCCAAAAGGTCGTGGGAGTGTACCAGACCGCCCCGGAGCGCTTGAGAGAGGCATTGCCCGAAGTTGCCGAATTACTCGATGACTTAGCCTCCGCCGCCGCACGGGACCTAGCATCCAGTCCTTTCGGCCTGACATATCGTGAGCAGAGTTTTCTCCCAGCTTCCCTTCAAGCTGCCTTGGACAGAGCTGCCGGTGGTGAGGCTTTGACCAAGGAAGAAGCAGTAGAGACTCTGGAAGCGGCCGCCGTCCTCGGCGATGACGGCTGGCACTTGCGGCACGAGGTCCTAGATGTCGCCGGAGCCGCTTTTGATTTTACGTTGGTTCCGGAAGAATCCCAGTCTATCCAGATTCTCAAAGGCGAACAGGTGCATCACACCTACTCCCTGATCAGGGGAATTACCTTGTCCTTAACCCGGGACGGCAAGCTTATCAAAATTGATCTCGATGCGAAGGAGTTAAAGTATCGTCACCAAGCCCTGTCCATTATCGGCATAGGCAGAGATAAGGACAACGCGACCGACGTTGCCGAGAACCATGACGCCTATCTCGAGGAAATATACGGTGAATGAAAACGGCTAGAGTTGTGATAGATACCTCGGCTTTCTACGCAATTACATCCGAGGCCGATAGATTTCATCAGCCGGCAATGGACGCCCTCAGAGACTTGGTTGACCTGCGGGTGGAGCTTTTCACCACCTCATACGTGCTGGTAGAAACCGGCGCTTTAATTCACCGTCGGCTGGGTTTCAATTACTTGACGGATTTTGTGGCGACAGTGCAGAACACCGTCAACGTTTTGTGGATGGACCGGCGTAGTCATTGGCTGACTTGGGAGCGTATGCAAGCCGGGGCTGGAAGCCGGTTAAGTTTCGTGGACTGGTCGGTGATAGTGATGGCGGAACAGACCCGGGCGGCCGTGTTTACCTTCGACTCAGACTTCGCCGGCGAGGGGCTGAGGGTCATTCCCGCCCGCTCCAGTTAGCCGGCGGGCCCCTTAGAAACTATCTCAAAACTATCAGTGAACATGGCATGTGCGTTACATCTGTACAATGCGGCGGCACTTCACCCCCATCCTAACCTTCCCCCGTCAAGGGGGAAGGGACTTTTGAGATAGTTTCTTACTCCTAAAGCTCTATCCCTGCCGCGCCCGCTACCGTCGGAACGTCCTTGTCGCCGCGGCCGCTGAGGCAGACCAGGATGGTTTCATTCGGGGAAAGGCTCTTGGCAAGCTCGGTGGCGTGGTAGACGGCGTGGGCCGACTCCAGCGCGGGGATGATTCCCTCGGTACGGGAGAGCAGGTGGAACCCCTCCAGGGCCTGCTCGTCAGTCACGGCCAGGTACTCGGCGCGCTCGCTGTCCTTGAGGAAGCTGTGCTCCGGCCCCACCCCTGGATAGTCCAGTCCGGCGGAGATGCTGTGGGTCGGCACTACCTGCCCGTGCCGGTCCTGAAGGAGGTAGGACATGGAGCCGTGGAGCACCCCGGGGCGTCCGGCGGACAGCGTGGCCGAGTGCTCGCCAGTGTCCACCCCATGCCCGCCGGCCTCCACTCCAATCAGCCGGACATCCTCGTCGGGGATGAACTGGTGGAAGATGCCGATGGCGTTGCTGCCGCCGCCGACACAGGCGACCACACAGTCCGGCAGGACGCCGCGGGAATCGAGGAACTGCTGACGGGCCTCCCGCCCGATGACCGACTGGAAGTCGCGCACCAGCATGGGATAGGGGTGGGGCCCCACGACGCTGCCGATGAGGTAGTGGGTGGTCTCGACGTTGGTGACCCAGTCCCGCAGCGCCTCGTTGATGGCGTCCTTCAGGGTCTGAGTCCCCGACCCCACGGATATGACCTCGGTGCCGAGCAGGCGCATCCGGTAGACGTTGAGGGACTGGCGCTGGATGTCCTCGGCGCCCATGTAGACGATGCCCTGCATTCCCAGCATGGCGCAGACGGTGGCGGTGGCGACGCCGTGCTGGCCCGCGCCGGTCTCGGCGATGATCCGCTCCTTGCCCATGTGGCGGGAAAGGAGCGCCTGTCCCAGGGCATTGTTTATCTTGTGGGCGCCGGTGTGGGCCAGGTCTTCGCGTTTCAGGAAAATCTGCGCCCCGCCGCACTGACGGGACAGGTTGGCGGCGTGATAGATGGGAGTGGGACGTCCGGCGTAGTGGTGCAGCAGCTCGCCCAATTCCTCCTGGAATGCGGAATCGCCGCGCAGGGACTCGTAGGCCTCCTCCAGTTCCTCCAGGGCAGCCATCAGCGTCTCCGGGACGAACTTGCCCCCGTAGTCTCCGTATCGGCCCCGGTCGTCTGGGAAGGTGCCGGTATGGTTGACTGCCATGGGGGTAACCTCCTCGGATTCTGGAAAGGGAACTTGGACTGTCCTGCGAGGACGGCCGGGTTTGTCATGCTTGGCGGGCGTTCTGGATAAAGGCTCGAATCTTGTCCGGGTCCTTGACGCCGCCGGTCTCGACGCCGCTGGAAACGTCCACTCCCCAGGGGCGGACTGATGCGATGGCCTCGGCAACTTTGCTGGGAGTCAGTCCGCCGGCAAGCAGGAACTCCCGTCCCTGCAGGGACAGGCTGGCGGCCACCCGCCAGTCGAAGGACTGACCGGTGCCTCCCTGCAGGCCATCGACCATCCGGTCCAGCGTGATCCTGTGTCCGGCGGCGCGAAACTCGTCCATTGTTGCGGCCCATTCCTCTAGGGCCGCTGGATCATCATCCAGCCCGTCGGGAACGTGGAAGACCCGGATGACCTCGACGCCGGTCCTGTTCCTCAAGGTGTCGCAGTAGTCCAGCGACTCACCGCTGCACAGTTGGGCCAGATGCAGACCCGCCGCGTTTACGGTGCCGGATACCTCATCCAGCGTCTGGTCCGCGAAAATCCCGACCGTCCGTGGAGCGTTGTCCCCGGAAATCGCGGAGCCGATGGTTTGGGCCGTCTCCACCGTTACTTTCCTGCGCCGCCCGTGTACAAAGATAAGTCCTATGTAGTCGGCTCCAGCCTCCGCGGCGGCGACGGCATGTTGTGGTTCCTGGACGCTGCATATCTTGACCTTGACCATGGCGGCTAGTTGTCCGCTGCCGGGGCCGGAGCAGACTGTCCGGTCAGTTCCCGCACTTTCGATCCGATGTCCGGGGCGGTTACCAGGGCCTCGCCCACCAGCACTGCCGACACGCCCAGGGTTTCCAGCCATTCCAGTTGCTCTGGTCTGCTGATGCCGCTCTCGCTGACGATTACCCGGTCGCCCGGTATTAGACGGGCCAGCCGCTCGGTGACGGCCAGGTCGGTGGTGAAGGTCCGCAGGTCCCGGTTGTTGATGCCGATGATCCTTGCGCCTGACGCCAGGGCTGTCTCGACCTCGGCCTCGTCGTGGACCTCGACCAGGCATTGCAGCCCCAGTTGTCCCGCCAGTCCCAGCAGGCCGGATAGCTGGGAAGGTTCCAGGATGGCCACTATCAGCAGCATGGCGTCGGCGCCGGAGGCCCGGGCCTCAAGCACCTGGTAGGGATCGAAGATGAAGTCCTTGCGGAGTATGGGGATATCAGCGGCAGCACCAGATTCCCTTATCTGGACGATGTGCTCCAGTTCTCCCTGGAAGCGCGGGTCGGTCAGCACCGAGAGCGCCGATGCTCCGTTCTCGGCGTAGGTTCCCGCGATGACCACTGGGTCGAAGTCGGGACACAGCAATCCCCGCGATGGAGACGCCTTCTTGACCTCGGCAATCAGCCGGACTCCGCCCCGCGAAAGCGCGCCGCCGAAGTCCAGCGTTTCCGGCCGCTCCGCGATGAGGTGTTCCAGCTCGGGAACGGACACCGCCTCCTTCTGGGCGGCCAGTTCCTGCCGCTTCTCGGCAACGATTTTATCCAGGATGCTGGGAGTGGTCATTGTTCACCCCTGCTGTTGGGTTACCGGGTCCGAGAATGGCTGTTTTATCCGTTCCATGTGGGCCAAGCCCGTCAATCTGGGCGTGTTGGAGTTTGGCAAATTTCCGCTCCGCGATGGTGCAGACGGCTCCGACGCCGATGCCGAGGGAGCAGATGACAATGTACACCGTCATAACCCAGGAAGGCAGGTCAGCGAAGGCAATGGGCAAGATTGACAAGCCTGCCGTAGCGCCTACCGCGAAAGCTATGGAATAGACCATGGGCCAGGGTTGCAGGGACACCCTGCAGGATTCGACGCGGCCAACCAACTCTTCCCATTCGTCCAGGTAAATCGGTATTGCTATCCGTTCGCGGGGGAGCAGTAATTTGTCGGTGGTAGTTACTAGCATTTCGGCAGGCCAGTTTGGCAAATTTTCCAAGCCTTAATCCACCTTTTCCACCAAACCGATCCTGATGGCATTGAAGAACATGGTATAGCTGCACGTTTCGCAAATTACCACAACTAGGGGATAGGAAACTTCACCGTCCAGGTTGAAACGCTGGCCGTAACGACAGTCCCTGACCTCGACCAGTTCCTCGCCCATTTCCCAGTGGGAATTGCCGCAGATTGGGCAGGCCCGGTTGCCCTTCCAATGCTCGCCAAGCCAAGCGTTGACTTTCTTGGCGTCAACCTTAACGGATTCCTTGTTTTGCGTTGTCATCGTTAATTCCCTCCCGCTGGTGGGGCGAGTTGCTGGCTGAGGTGGACTAGGGCGTCCACCTTGGCCAGGGCCGCGCCGCTGTCGATGACCTCGGCGGCCTGGGCGATGCCCTCGGTTATGGTGGCGGCCCGGTCGGCGGCGACGAGCGCGGCGCCGCTGTTCAGCAGCACCACGTCGCGGATGGGACCAACCTGTCCCGAGAACACCGCCCGCATGGTGGCGGCGTTGGCGTCCTTGTCCCCGCCGGTGATGTCTTCCAAGGTGGCCGATGGAAGGCCGGTTTCCTCGACTGTCAGGGTCCAGTCTTGGATTTCGCCGTTCACCAGTTCCCAGCCGAAGCTGTCGGAGGACAGGGTCAGTTCGTCCAGTCCGTCCTCGCCGTGGATGATTATGGCGTGGTGGATGCCCAGCAGGCGCAGCACCTGGGCCATCCTCTCGCCGAGGGCGGCCTGGGCCACTCCCAGGAGTTGGGTCTGGGCACGGGCCGGATTGGTCAGGGGGCCGAGGACGTTGAAGACGGTGCGGATGCCGATTTCCCGCCGCACCGGCGCAGCATGGCGCATGGCCGGGTGGAACACCGGAGCGAACATGAACCCCATTCCCATTTCCTCGATGCAGCGGGCCACTCCCTCGGGAGGAAGGTCGATCTTCACGCCCAGCGCTTCCAGGACGTCGGCGCTGCCGCAAGCGCTGGATGCGGCCCGGTTGCCATGCTTGGCGACCTTTACTCCGGCCCCGGCCGCCACGAAAGCGGACGCGGTGGAGATGTTGAAGGTGTTCTTGCCGTCGCCGCCGGTGCCGCAGGTGTCGAGGAGCATCCCGGAGACTTCCACCGGAAGGGCCTTGTCGCGCATGACCGTGGCCATCCCCGCGATTTCCTCCGGCGTCTCTCCCTTCAGGCTCAGGGCGGTGAGGAACGATCCCAACTGGGCGGGAGTGGCCTCTCCCTCCATGATCTCCTGCATCACGGAGGTGGCGTCGTCCATGTTCAACGACTGGCCGGAAAAGACGGCGGTGATGGCTTCCCTGATCATAGGTACGGCTCCCGATTCAAGTGACAGGGCTCATTATCCGGCCTGGCCCCGGCAGTGTAAACCGGGGTCAGCGGTGCGGATGCAAGCGAAAAGGGACGCCGGAATTTACCCGGCGTCCCGATGGATTCGGATAAGCCCCGGCCGTTCGGGCGGCGGTGCGCCGGTCAAGCCGGAAAGACAGGGCTTAGATGGGGTCGCAGAACCACTTGTGCAACGGGGGGCTTACCTCGCCGTCCTCGTCGCAGGTAATCCAGACCTCGCTGCCGGTCACGAACTTGATCGTGCCGGTGGCTCCGACGCGGTACTTGCTCCGGTCATTCAGCCTCACCTTGTCGCCGATCTTGAGCTGTTGCTGCTGCTGCATTTTCCTCCTCCTTTCAAGCTGGTGTTGAGCGCCCTGAAAAGTCGCTCATCCTTGTCAAGAACAACTCTAATTTATCAGATTATTGTCCGCTAGTTAATAGGGACGGACGGCCTGAGTGGAACCAAATTCCTATCATTCGAAGGGAGTGGGCATCATCCCCACCGGAACCTCGATGAGGGTGGGCCGGTTGCCGTCAATGGCGTCCTTGATTGCCGCCTCCAGCCCTTCCGGCCCCTCGGCCTGCATCCCCCGGGCGCCGTAGGCCTCGGCCAGCTTCATGAAGTCGGGATTGCGGAGCTCAACCCCGTAGGTACGGGAGTTGAAGCGGTTCACCTGGTCCCGCAGCACGTTGCCGTAAGCGCCGTCGTTGAACACGACGACCACCGCGTTTATCCCGTAATTCACGGCGGTAGACAACTCCTGCGAGTTGAACATGAAGCCGCCGTCGCCGGAAAGGGCTACAACCGCCTTGTCCGGCTGTGCGACCTTGGCTCCCAGCGCCACCGGGAAGGCGTAGCCCAGGTTCCCAGAGTAGGACGAGGTCAGGAAGGTCTGGGGCTGGTAGGTCGGATAGAAGCCCCGGGCGTAGTATCCCATCTGGGTCATGCCGGAAATGAGGATGCCGTCCTCGGGCATGGCCGCCCGCACCGCTTCCAGGAAGGATTCCTGGGGCTCGGGACGGAGGGCAGTTTCGGCCCGCCGTTTCCGCAGTTCAGCCGTCTCCGCCGAGTAGTCGGGGCGGGCCGGGGCCAGGGCGGTCAGCTCCCGGTGCATCTCATCCAGGGTCAGCCTGGCGTCGCCGACAATCCTGTGGGTGTTCTCGTAGTTGCGTCCCGCCTCGATCTCGTCGATGTCAATCTGCACCACCCGCTGTCCGTTGAGCCAAGCTGGGAAGGCCAGACGGGTGCCGACGGCCAGGATGACGTCGAAGTTGGGCGGTTCCTTGGCAACCGGGTCATTCCGCAGCCGCAGGGCTCCCAGGGCGAGTGGGTGACGGTCGGAGATGGCCCCCTTGCCCTCGGCGGTGGTGACGACCGGCGCCTGCAGATGCTCGGCCACCTTCTGAAGCTGTTCCGATGCTCCCGAGGATATGACTCCGCCACCGGCCCAGATAAGGGGACGGGCCGATTCGGACAGGATGCGCGCTCCTTCCTTGACTGCTGAGGCGTCCGCTCTGGGACGGGGATACTGCTCCGGCTCCAGGAGGTCTATATCGGCTTCCTGGGCCAGCGTTTCCGGCGGAATCTCAATCTCCACCGGACGGGGACGGCCCGTCTTCAGGTGGTAGAAGCTCTCGTGGACTGCCTCAGGTATCTCAGCGGGGTCCAAGATACGGCGGGCGTGCTTGGTGACCGGCTTGACCAGGTCCAGCTGATCGTTGACCTCGTGCAGCATTCCCCGGTCCGCGCCGATGAGGTCCCGCTCGATCTGGCCGGAAACCACCAGGATGGGGGAGGAGGCGGCGTAGGCGGTGGACATTCCCGAGGTGGCGTTGAGCAGCCCGGGGCCGGGCACCACCATCGCCACGCCGATGCCACCGCCGGCGCGGGAAAATCCGTCAGCCATGTAAGTGGTCGCCTGCTCGTGGCGGGTGGTGATGAAGCGGATCTCCGGCTGGTCGTACAGCCCGTCTATGGCGTGGTACAGCTGCACGCCGGGCAATCCGAAGATCACCCGCACCCCTTCCAGGTACAGCGACCTGGCTAACGCTTGTCCTCCCGTCATTTGCGGCATAAGAAAGTCCTCTAGGTGGGAAATGAAGCCTCGCCGGGCGGTTCATCCTGCGGTCCACCGACGATCGTCGGAATTGTACATGACCGGCTCCGGGCAGTCCATTGATGGGGGAGGTTTTGGAGCTCCCCTTGGGGATCGGGCTTTCCAGGAACGGAAGATCAGGCCCTGCCCGGCGATGTTTGTCCCTGGAATTGGGATGTGCGGCTTTCGTTTCCCGGTAGACCCACACGCTCAAATACCAACTGGCAAATGCTCAGTTCCTCAGGGCGCAACGTCAATGGCCAAGGTCCCACGTTCAAGATTTCCAGGGCGATGTGTCCGCTCCATCCAAGGTGAATAGTCGGGGCGGTCAGGTGAATCATCAGTCCCACCCTCGCCAGGGTGCTGCGGCCCTCTACGCGGGCTGCGATTTGCGATTCCCGCGGCAACTCCACCATCTCCCGGGTGATACCAAGTACAAACTCCCAGGGGTTGAGCTGAAAGCAACCTTCGGAGTCTGTCGGAGCTTCAACCAGGTATTGCGAGCTTAATGCGTGGAACCGGGTGATCTTGGAAGGGTCAAGCACATTGCTGAGGCCCATGCTTGGGATTTGGCCTATTCTGCTTCTGTCCCAACACTGGAAACGGGTTCCCAGGTAAAGATCCAACGCCGACGACGAATACTGACGTTCGCCGGGGATTGGGTCTATATGGATTTCGCCCCTATCAATCGCGAGCCTTATTTCATCGCGGCTGAGAATCACGCCGCGGGATATTCGATCCGGCTGGAGTCAACCACGAAAGAGGACGGGCCGTTCAAGGACCCGTGCGGAAAGAAGACGCGGACCCCATCTTCAATTTCCCTGTCGATGCAAACCCTGACCTTGCCTTCCAACTTATCTTCGTCCACATCGATGAAGTTGTTCTTCCTCTGCACCCATGCGATCAAGGGGTATTCTTCACCCACGTCCAACTCGACTCCGTATTCTAGGCCGGGGAACAGTCCGAACCCTTCGGGATATATTTTGCACTTGATGTAACCGTCCGGCATAGAAAACTCGGCCTCCTGGTGGGTGTTGCCAACGTTACTCAAAGGTGATTCTAGCTGTCAATGGCCACCCGTCAATTGAGCGAGTCCGCATCCGGGGTTAGATGCGAAGGGGAGGGCATGAAGCCCTCCCCGAAGTCCGGTTGGGATGTGGCTCACGCTACTTCAGGTCTTCCACCAGGGGCGCCACGTCTTCCATGAGGCGGCGCATGGAGTTCTGGACCAGGGAGTGGTCGTCGGGGTCGTGGGTGATCATGAGCAGGTGGCCGAAGCCGCCGATTTCCTCGTACTGCTGCCGGATCTTGTCGGCGCACTCCTGGGGGTCGCCGACGATCCAGACGTTTTCGATCATGTAGTCCACGTCCACGGCTTCGTCGGCCATGTTGGGGTCCACCTTCACGTAGGCCAGGTTGCCGCCGGCCTTGCGGTTCTTCCACTGGTGTTGGTCGAAGGGCCTCCCCAGGACGATGCGGGCTTCCTCCCGCGCCTTCTCGGGAGTCTCCCCGACGAAGACCTCGCGGCCGATACGGTAGTCGCTGCGGTTGGCCGTCAAGCCGGTGCTGGCGGCCCCCTCCTCCACTGTGTTCCACATCTCGGCGGCGTGGTGGGACATCAGGTTGGTCATGGGAATCCAGCCCCGCTCGCCGGCCATGCGGATGGAGTCGGAGCCGGGGGTGGAGGCGGCGACGCCGATGGGCGGATGGGGCAGTTGGTAGGGCTTGTAGTGCAGGCGCCTTTGCAGTTCGGGATCGTTTTCCGGCGCGTGGACCTGGTAATACTTTCCCTCGTAGCCGAAGTGCCCGTCCTCAGCGGCCCAGAGGCCCAGGATGACGTCCAGCGCTTCCTTCCCCTGCTCCCGCACGTCGTTCATCGAGTTGTACTCGACCCCGTAGAGGTGCAGGTCTGTGGGCAGGGAGCGGACACCGATGCCCCAGTAGAACCGGCCCCGGGCCATGTGGTCCAGCATGGCGATGCGGTGGGCGGTGTCCACCGGATGGTGCAGGGGAAGCATGGTGACGCCGGTGGCGAAGACGATGCGCTCGGTGAGGGCCAGGGCCTTGGCGATGAGCAGTTCGGGGACGGGTGCGTTCTCCCACATCTCGGTGATGTGCTCGCCGACCCAGGCTTCGTGGTATCCCAGTTGATCGGCCAGGACCAGCAGGTCTATGTCCCGGTCATACGAGTCGGCGTAGCCCCGGTGGGGCGGATGCAGGGGCATCATGAACAGTCCGAATTCCATGACAATCTCCTCCTGTCGCGGTGTGCTTTCGCGGGGCGATTTGGGCTGATACTACGTTTGGAGGGATAGGGGTGTCAAGGAAGGTGCGAAGGACGCCAAGAACACCACTTAGGGAACTGGTCTCAGTCAATCGAGTCGTACACAACCTGACCTGGAGTGGCCGGAGGGTCACCTAATATATCCACCACGACTTTGCCCAAGTCAGATAAAGAGCAGATATGAACACTTTGTCCCCCGGCGAATTCTCGGACGCTTCTTGGAACTTGGTCGACAACATCATCAGGAACGCAAAGGATAACTGGCATATCGAAGTATTCCGAATACTGACGGGCTTGGATAACGCCACCCAGCAAAATGGGATGTGTTTTGGCCTCTACGATAACCATTTTGTCGTCATGTTCGATCAAGATATCCGGTTTGTATTTGAGTCCCCTGATCAACGAGGCTGGGTCGCTTTGCCACAGTTTCCGGTCGGGAATTTTGGTTGGCTCAAGGGTTACCCTATGGCGCCAATCGGCTAGTACCTCTTCAACCCGAGAGACTACTTCTGATTCAAACATCGGAACCATCGCATCAAACCTCACAAGGTCAGACATTGGAACATCGTGCCGACTACCCCAGCAATTGTGATCCCCAACACCCATACAACAACGCGTCTGGCAAAGTCCATTTGGGCTTCCCGTTGCAACACGCGGTGTAAAGGCTCATTGTCTTCATTCTGATGGCGGGGAAGGGTTATTGCGATTGGGGCGTTTAGCTCCTGGACAATCGAGCTTAATACTACGGAAAATGCGGATACACAGTTGATTAATTTCTTCGCACAGATCAAAACGGTCCAGTCTGGAGTGATGAAAACTACGGCATTCTCTACTTCGGCAGCGAACCAATCCGAACCCGGCGGCCGTCTCAAACACCGTTCCTGAGCATCGAGAGACACCTGCGTGAATTCGTCTCTCTCCATGAGTGATCGTTTTGTGGCCGAGTCAAGTGTTGGAGGTTCCGCGACCTTTAGCTGGAATTCCAATTGCTCCATGTTTGCGTATTATATCAGCGAGGTCGTCCAATCCCGATCAGTGAACCCCCTCACCCCACCTGCAGCCGCGCTTCCCCCAGCCCCTCGACCCACACCCGGGAGGTGTCTCCCGCGTTCAGCGGCTTGGGGGTGACGATGCTGCCGGTTATGACGACGAATCCCGCCGGAATGCTCCGGCCCCGCTGGGCCCAGCGGTTGGCCAGCCACACCAGCGGCTCGAAGGGATGGCCCATGATGTCGGAGCCGTGTCCGTCTCCCACCACCTCATCGTTGATTTCCAGGGTGCCCCGGGCCGCGGCCAGGTCCAGCGACCGCCAGTCCGAGACCCGCTCCCCGAGGACCACTCCTGCGTTGGAGATGTTGGTCGAGATGGCCGTCAGCGCCCGAGCCAGTCCCTGCAGGTCGGGAGTGCGGAAGTCCACCACTTCGAAGGCGGGCATCACCGCGCCCACGGCCTCGGACACCTTCTCCCGGGTGTAGGGAGCGCCCTCAGGAGAAAGCTCCTTCGCCAGTTCCACCGCAATCTCGCACTCCACTCCCAACCGGACAAACTCGGATGATTCAAGGGTGGCGGGTGACTGACGCATCCCAACAGACAGCAATCCGCCGGCGCAGGGTTCGGACAGGTTGGCTCGCTCCTGCATCGTCGCGGTGGTGTAGGCCAGCTTGTATCCTGACAGCGGACCGCCCTGCTGTGACATCAATTCCAGCAAAGCGTCCTGGAGCAGGTAGGCGTCGTCGATGGTCTCGGGCGCCAGGCCTTCCGGCAGGGGGGAGTAGACACGCTGGGCGGAATAATCGGCGAAAAGCAGGCGGGCAGCCTCGGTAAACCTGGTCTGAATTGACATGGGACTCTCCTTGGGAATCGGACTTGATGGTCTGCGTCAGGGAATATCCCTGCGGCCAACAGAAAACCGGGAACCAACGGCCCGTTGGTTCCCGGTAAGTGTTCCGAAAGGTCGCAGGAGAGGCAGATGGTGCCTCTCCGTAGAACTAATGGGCTTCGCTGGGCCCCTCGAAGCCGCAGTCCCGGTGAGTGCCATCGCAGAAGGGCTTGTTGTCCGACGAGCCGCAGCGGCAGAGGGAGACCCACTGGCCCTCGGGGATGGTGTAGGCGTTGCCGCTCTGGTCGGTAAGGTCGATGGGCCCAGTCACCCGGTACGGCCCGTTGGCTCGGATTTCAATCTTGACGTCGGCCATGTTTACTCCTCCAGATGGTCGATGAATTATCGCCGCAAACGATGCCGGTAGTCTGGCACTCCCCCGTTTACGTGTCAAGCTGGCGTCGTCATCAAGCATCAGGCTGCGAATGCGCCTTGACGGCCCGACTCCCTTCCATTAAATTCAAGGATAGAAAATCTGCCTGAGCCAGGAAGGTGTCCATGCCTCTGTACGAATACCACTGCCCCACCTGCGACCACCACTTCGACAAGCTGCAGCCCATGAGCGCCACCGGCGCCGACTGCCCCCGGTGCGAGCAGCCTGCGAAGCGGGCCCTCTCCGTCTTCGCTGCCGTTTCCAAGGGCGACTCCGGCCCCTCTGAGTTCGCTCCCATGCCTCCCATGGGCGGCGGCGGATGCTGCGGAGGAGGCTGCGGGCACTTCCATTAGCCCGTCACCGGAGGGTTAATCCCCTCCACTTCGGCCAACTTCGTGCCGCACCCGGCGGTTACCTGCCGCCGGGTAGATTCCTCGTCGTAGCCACTTCCCGCCCTCCGGATGTTCGGCGGAGGCTGGTGCTACTCCGCCCTCGCCGTGCGCCTCAAGAAGGCGCTCAGCAGGTCCACTCCTGCCACTAGCAGCAGGTACCAGATGATGAGGAGAGTCACATCGGTGTAGTGGAACCAGCTCAGGCGGAGCGTGAACTCCCGCCCCAGCCCGCCGGCGCTGACGAATCCCACCACCACCGTCGTCCGGATGATTACCTCCCAGCGGTAGAGCAGGTAGGTGATGAACTGGGGTATGGCTTGGGGCAGGATGGCGTACAGTAGCACCTGCATGTTACCCGCGCCGCTGGCCCGCAACGCCCTGGCCGGAGCGGGGTCCAGATTCTCCACCACCTCCGCCGCCAGCCGCCCGACAATGCCGTAGTTGTGCAGTCCCAGCGCCACCGCTCCCGGCAGGATGCCCGGCGACAGGAAGAACACGATTATCATCGCCAGCACCAGTTCCGGCACGCCCCGGGAGAAGGTGTAGGACCCGCGGGTCAGGTGATAGGCCGCCCGTCCGACGTTGGACGGCCTGCCTCCCAGGGTGCCGTCGCTGACATTCCTGGCCGCCATCAGCAGCGTTGCGAAGGCTCCCACGCCCGCGATGCCGATGGCCAACAGGCTCATCGCCAGTGTCTCTGCCGCCAGCCTGCCTGTCTCCAGCCACCGCCCCGCCTGCAAGTAGGCTGGGACGCCGTCAGAGTTCAACCCCAGCAGAGACTCCAGGAAACGCACCCCGTTGCTCCACGCCCCGGACGCGAACAATCCCCGGAAACCGTCGCCATCCCCGAATACGATGAATCCCCAGGATGCAACGGCCAACAGGATAAACCCGTAAAGCGACGCGCGGGGAAGGGTCATTCGAGGCCGTTGCTGGTTCCCCGCCTGCACTGCCGGCCCCTCCGTCACGACACCATGCTCCGCCGGACGTGGGTGCTCCACGCATCCACCGCCACGATCAATCCCACCAGGAATGCGAGCAACGTCCATACCTGGCTGAACAGCAGGTCGTGCATGGAGAGCTGGATCTGGTATCCCAACCCCTGGATTCCCACGAAGCTCAGGATGGCGGCGGAGCGGATGCCGCACTCGAAGCGGTAGAAGGTGTAGCTGATCATGTCGGGCAGGGCCATCTGGAAGTTGCCGTAAAGCAATGTCCTAAGGGGCGACGCTCCTGAAGCCCGCAGCGCTCGCAGCGGCGGCTGGGGAACGTCCTGCAGCAGCTCGGCGTAGATCCGGCCCAGGATGCCGCCGTAGGGAAGGGCCAGGGCCAGGATGCCCGCCATCGGCGACAGTCCCATCCCGGCCACCAGCAGGACGGCCCACACCAGCTCGTGGACCGACCGCAGTCCCGCCAGACCCGCCCGCGCCCCTATCATCACCGGGTGCTGCCACCCCGAGGACTCCCGGAGCACCGTCCCCGAGGCGATGACGCCCATCGGCAGCCCGATGGCCACTGCCGCCGTGATTCCCGCCACCGCGTAAGCCACGGTGTACAAGGTGGCCCGTAGGGCGATGCCCAAAAATTCGGGGCTAAGGTCCGGCGGAAACAGGGCCAGCAAGAACCGCAGCGCGGATGCCCCGCCGCCAGTGTGAATGATGGGCGAGCCCCAGTCGATGTTGGTCAGGCTCCAGACCATGGCCGCCAACAGCGCCAGGGTCAGCAGCCGCCGGTTTTCCAACAGCGACGGGATGGATTTCAGCGGAAGGCCCCCGGGGGCGGCAGCTTCGACGCCCGCGTCTCATTGGATGCTGACACCGTCTGCGTTTCCGGTTCTGCCTCGGGCTGGTAGCCGAAGGGGGCTTCCAGGTGGTACAGGTCATCCAGCGTGGACCCGGTGACCGCTTCCGACGGCAGATCGAAGGCCAGGCGGCCGTCTCGCAGCCCGATGACCCGGGTGCAGAACCGCCGGATCAGGTCTGGCGAGTGCAGGCTTACGATCAGAGTCCTGCGGCTGTCTTCCGTCAGGCTGGTCAGCAGGCGCAAGATCTCCTCGGCCCGCGCCGGGTCCAGGGATGCGACGGGCTCGTCGGCCAGCACTAGCAGCGGGGACTGGACCATCAACCGCGCGATGGCCGCCCGCTGCTGTTCCCCGCCGGACAGGTGGGAGGTCCGCTCCCAGATCTTGTCTCCAATGCCCATGCGTTCCAGTGCCGCCTCGGCCAGTCCCCGGTCCTGGGGCCACACCAGCGACGCGGCGGAGCGCAGCAGTCCCCACTGTCCCAGGCGTCCCGCCAGGACGTTGTGCAGCACCGGAAGGTGGGGCACCAGGTCGTACTGCTGGTGGACGATTCCCACCAGCCGCGCCAGCTCCCCACCCGGCCTCACCCGCGCCAGTGGCTTTCCATCAATCGCCAGGCTGCCGGAGTCCGGCTGAAGGATGCCCGCCAGCAGGTACAGCAGCGTGGTCTTGCCGCTGCCGCTGGGACCGGCCACCGCCACCCGCTCTCCCGGCATGACGGAAAGGTCCAGCGGCGACAGGGCGGGGACATGGGAATAGCTCTTGCTTATCCCCGAAGCCGTCACCAGCGGCTGTTGCCGGTCGGCGGCGTTCATTTGATGATTTCCAGCTCCCTGGCCACGCTCTCGATGGCCTGGTAGTTGTCGTTGTTGGTGGGGATGAACTTCTCGGTGCTGAACAGGTCGAGGATCTCGGGGTGCTCCTCCGGGTTGAGGTCCAGCAGCGCCTGCCGGATTTCCTCGGTGAAACCATCCCGGTAGACCTCGTCCAGGTTGCCCTGGGCCGTCCAGTTGTAGTTGAAGTAGGCGGGGGTGGTGTAGAACTCCCGCACCTTGCTCGTGTCCGCCGTGCCCTCGCGTACCGCCCGGTCCCAGATGACGTCGGACAGGGCGCCCACGTCGAAGGCCCCGCTTTCCACCAGTTGCCAGGTGGTGTCGTGGGAGCCGGAGAAGTTCGGTTCCTGCCGGAAGCCGGTGGCGACATTGATCCCCGCCTCCCCTATGAAGTATCGAGGCATCAGGTGGCCGGAGGTGGAGCTGGAGCTGCCGAAGGTGATGGTCAAGGCACCCGCCTCCCCTTTCAGGTCCTCCAGGGAGTTGAGCGGAAGGTCGGCCCGGGCAACCAGCTTGGAGTGGAAGGCGGCGTCGCCTTCCCGCTGGACAATGGCGACGGCGCCGGGGTTCTGCAGGCGGGCCTGCACTCCGGTCAACGCTCCGAAAAAGGCCAGTTGCAGCTGGTCCTGGGAGAAGGCAGTAACCACCGCGGCATAGTCCACGCTGGGGACGAACTCCACGGGAACATCCAGTTCAGCGGAGAGGTACTTGGAAAAAGCCTCGTATCGGCGGGCAAGGCGGGCCGTGTCCTGGTCGGGAATTCCACCCACCTTGAGCGTCGGTGCTTCGTCTCCCCCGGATGCACCCGAACAGGCGGCGAGGGACAGGGCGAGGATAGTGGTTGTCAGGATTACAAGGAAAGAACTAAAACGCAGGATTGACACAATAGACCCTCCGATAAATGTGGCAAGCAGTCGAACGCGCGAAGGCGCGGGGCTGCATGGTAGTCCGACGGATTACCTGGAGCGTGACTGCCGAGGGTCTGGGAAGGGGGCCGCTGCGGTGAAGGCGCTAGCGGCGTGTTTGCCCTGGGGACCGCCCGTCAGTACAGGCCCCGTGGTCCCGGGCTCAAGTGAAGCCGGCTGCGATGAGGTGGAAAACGCGCCGGAGTGTCATCGAAAAAACTTTCATGGGTAACACGCCGGCAAGTCTAAACCGGGGGCAAAAACACTGTCAACTCCGGAACGGGCAGGCGCATCATGCAGCTGCCCTTACCGCGGAGCACAGCGGGCGGGGCGGTTCCGCATTTACAACAACCCGCGCTCCATGTTACAAAAAGGCGGTCGGCTGCGTTCAGCCGCAGCGTACCGCCGCGACCGAGCGGCCAGGGAGACAACCCCTTTTCCAACCGGCGGACCCTTCCGCCAACCCTCGCATCGCATTGCAAGAAGGATGGAGGCAGCGTCATGGTAGAAAACACCGGCAGCATCGAAGCCCTGCTCCAGGAGGACCGGGTCTTCCCTCCCCCCACCCAGTTCGCAGAACAGGCAAATATGCCGGACTCCGAAATCTATGAGCGGGCCCGCCAGGACCCGGAGGGTTTCTGGGCCGGCCTGGCTGGAGAGCTGGACTGGTTTCAGAAGTGGGACCAGGTGTTGGACTGGAATCCTCCCTTCGCCAAGTGGTTCGTGGGCGGCAAGCTTAACGTCTCGTACAATTGCATTGACCGGCACCTGAAGACCGCCCGCAGGAACAAGGCCGCCATCATCTGGGAGGGCGAGCCGGGGGACTGGGCGGTCTACACCTACCAGGACCTGTACCGGGAGGTGTGCAAGGCGGCCAACGGGCTGAAGAGCCTGGGGGTGTCCAAAGGCGACCGGGTGACCATCTACCTGCCCATGGTGCCGGAGCTTCTCATCGCCATGCTGGCCTGCGCCCGCGTCGGGGCGGCCCACAGCGTGGTCTTCGGCGGCTTCAGTGCCGACTCGCTGCGGGACCGGATCAACGATTCCCAGTCCAAGGTGATGATCACCGCAGACGGAGGCTACCGGCGGGGTGGTGTCGTGCCCCTGAAGCAGAACGCCGACGACTCGGTGACGGGCGACACGCCCATCGAGAAGATGCTGGTGGTCCGGCGCACGGGCACCTCTGATGACCGGATGGTCGAGGGCCGGGACGTGTGGTGGCACGACCTGATGGCGAATCAGCCGATGACCTTCGAGCCGGAACAGATGGACAGCGAAGACATGCTGTTCATGCTTTATACCAGCGGCACCACCGGCAAGCCCAAGGGCATCGTCCACACCACCGGCGGCTACCTGACCGGCACCCACGCGACCACGAAGTGGATCTTCGACCTGAAGGAAGACGATGTCTACTGGTGCACGGCGGACATTGGATGGGTGACGGGGCACAGCTACATCGTGTACGGTCCGCTGGCCAACGGGGCCACGTCGGTAATGTACGAAGGCTCGCCCGACTATCCCGACCGGGACCGGTTCTGGGCCATCGTCGAGAAGTATGCCTGCACCATCCTGTACACCGCTCCCACGGCGATCCGAACCTTCATGCGGTGGGGAGAGGAGTACCCCAACCGGCACGACATGTCCAGCCTGCGGCTGCTGGGCAGCGTGGGGGAGCCGATCAATCCCGAGGCGTGGGTGTGGTACTGGCAGAATATCGGCGGCGGACGCTGCCCGGTGGTGGACACCTGGTGGCAAACCGAGACGGGATCGATCTTGATAACGCCGCTGCCGGGGGTGACCACGCTCAAACCGGGTTCGGCAACCCATCCCTTCCCGGGCATCGAGGTGGACGTTCTCGACGAGGCTGGCAACTCCGTGGGACCCGGAGGCGGAGGCTACCTGGTCATCAAGCGTCCCTGGCCGTCCATGCTCCGCACCATCTACGGCGACGACGAGCGTTTCAAGGAGCAGTACTGGTCCAAGTACGAAAACATCTACTTCACCGGCGACGGCGCCAAGATTGACGAGGACGGCTACCACTGGATCCTGGGCCGGGTGGACGATGTCATCAACGTAGCGGCGCACCGGGTCAGCACGATGGAAGTGGAAAGCGCCCTGGTGGACAACTCCAAGGTAGCCGAGGCCGCCTGCATCGGCCGCTCCGACGAAATCAAGGGGCAGGCCATCGTGGCCTTCGTGACGATCAAGGAGAACGTGGCGGCTTCCGACGAATTGATCACCGAGCTGAAGCAGCACGTCGCTACCAAGATCGGCCCCATCTGCCGCCCCGACGACATCCATTTCGCGGCGGAGCTTCCCAAGACACGCAGCGGGAAGATAATGCGCCGCTTGCTGCGGGACGTGGCGGAAGGGCGAGCCCTGGGAGATACCACAACCCTGGCTGACCCGGCGGTTGTGGAGTCGCTGAAAGCCCAGTATGGGGACGAAGAGTAGCGAGGGGCGAGGACCTTTCCTAAGGGCCGCCCCAGTGTTTCAGGAAGATCGGCTGAGGGCGGGGTTGTGACAGAAGGCGGGCATGGCTGAGGAACCGGAAGAAAACGCAGGGAGGGAAACCTCACCCCAGCGCGAGCCGACTTTTTGGGACCAGGAGGTGCTGCCCGGCTGGAGCTGGCGGCGCATCGGGCTGACTGCGTTTTCGGTCTTCACGATGAGCCTGTTCACCGTGGCGGGGGCGGCAATTTTCGTGATGGCCGTGGTGAGCATAACGCTCTGGCTGTCGCAGGAAGAGACCGAGGCGCTGGTGGTGAACATTCCGCTGGCGGCGGGGGCCGAGGACCTGCCGTTGGTGTTGCCGACGCTGGCGGCGGGGGGTCTTCCGGATGTGGTGCGTTTCAGGCCGCAGACGGCGACTCCGGCCCCCACCCCTTTGCCTCCGACACCGACGCCCACGGCGACACCAACACCGACGCCTACACCAACACCGACGCCTACTCCCGTTCCCAGGCCCCAATCGGTCCGGGAGGTGTTTGCCTGGCTGGACGCTGGCAGGATTACCAATCAGCAGGCCGCAAATTTCCTGGCCGAACTACAGGCAAATGCGACGCCAACGCCCACCGCTACGCCGGTACCCACTCCTACTCCCACTCCGGAACCGGCCACCCCGGAACCGATGCTGGATGCTGGCCAACAGTCGGCTTTGCAGCTGATCGATCCGCTGGACGAACCGGACCTGTACTGCGTGGATGTGCCGGGGCACGGGACTGGTGTCATCCTCGACAACCCGCTCCAGGCCCACACCTGCAAGCCCGGAGCGGAAGACCAGATGTTCCGTTGGAATTACCCGGCAGAGGGCCAATTCTACATGGAAGCGTTCGAACTTTGCGTACAGGCTTCGGGGGAGTCTTTGCTCCTGTTGACCTGCTCCGATGCCCCGCAACAGAAGTTTGAAATCCAGGACAATGGCCTGATCCGAGGCGCTACTGATGGACGGTGTTTCGCGGTAAAAGCCGGAGAAGGGGAGGATGCAGGCGAGCCGGGCGACTTCCGGCGGGACCTGCTCCTATCCGAATGCGATGGACTCGATTCCGCCCTGAGTCTCTGGGTGCTCCCCGGGTTGGATGTTGAATCAGCGGAGCCTGCCGCGGCCCCGTAGCGGGCTGGGAGGCAAAACCGGAGCCCCGGCAGGGGGATATTCTTGCGTGCCGGTGGAAAGCTGGAAGGGACGGAGTCAGCCCGGGGAAGGCACTATCCCGGCGCCGTTGGGGTCAGGGCTGGTAGATTAGCACGGACCGTTCGGGTTCCCGCCCCTTGCTGGTGGACGCCAGGCTGAACCGTTCGGCCAGCAGGTGCTGGAGCCGGCGGACGTAGGGGCGCTGGGGAGCTAACTGGACGCTGAATTCACCACCCAGCACCCGCTCGGCGGCGGATTCCGCTTCCTGCAGGGCCTCCTCCAGCGATGCCTTGGATACTTCGGCATGTCCCTCGGGGTCTCGGCGGGCGGGTCCGGCATCCAGTCCCCTCTCGCGGGCGAGGGTGCGGAGGAAGTCGATGAGCTGAGGGACGGTGTTCTTGCGGAGGACATACACCGGCGTCCCGCTGGATTCGGCCACCCTCACCAGCTGGGCGCCGCGGCGGTAGTGAGTCTTGGTGGTGACGACCATGGTGGAGCGCCGGAGTTCGTTGGCGATATCCAGGTAGATCTTGCTTTCGGCTTGGGCAGCTTCCAGCTTGTCCCGTCCCACCCCGAAGAGGAATACCCGCTCGTCGAGACGTTTCTGCGGCTCGCTGTCGGCGGAAAAGGGGGCGGGCCGGGGTTCCTGGGGATAGCGCTGGGCCCGGGTGGAGTTTCCCGCCGACCACGGGGCAGGCGTTCCTTCGCTGCGGCGGGGCGAGTCCTGGGTGCGCTGGACCTCGCCTTCAGGTCCCAGGGCGCGGATTTCCGGGATGACCTGGTACCCGCGCAGCGCCTGGTCCACGACCTGGGCGACGTCTTCGTGGACGGCGACCTGCTCCCAGTTCTGGATCTCGACGACCACGTCGAAGGTGGGGGGCGCCTTGCGCTCCAGCACGGTCTTCTGGGTGCCCCGGAACTTGGCTTCCTGGTCGCCGAGGGTCACGGTCTGCACCCCGCCGATGAGGTCGGAGAGGGTGGGGTTCAGGATCAGGTTGTCCAGGGTATTGCCGTGGGCGGTGCCGATGAGCTGCACTCCCCGCTCGGCGATAGTGCGGGCGGCGGAAGCTTCCTGCTCGGTGCCCATTTCGTCGATGATGATGACCTGGGGCATGTGGTTTTCGACCGCCTCGATCATGACGCTGTGCTGGGCGGTAGGGGTGCTGACCTGCATGCGGCGGGCGTAGCCGATGGCGGGATGGGGAACGTCGCCGTCCCCGGCGATTTCGTTGGAGGTGTCAACGATGATGACGCGCTTGAGGGCGTCGTCGGCCAGGACTCGGGCCATCTCCCGCAGCATGGTGGTCTTGCCAACGCCGGGACGGCCGAGGAGGAGGATGTTCTTGCCGGAGAAGGCGAGGTCTTCGACGATCTTGATGGTGCCGTAGACGGCACGGCCCACGCGGCAGGTGATCCCGACTACCTGTCCCTTACGGTTGCGTATGGCGGAGATGCGGTGGAGGGTGCGCTCGATGCCAGCCCGGTTGTCGTCGCCGAAATCGCCGATCTTGTTGGTGACGTAATCGAGGTCTCCGCGGCTGACTTCTTCCTGGTCAAGGTGCAGGTCGCCGGACAGGAAGCGGGCCTCGGGGGCACGGCCCAAATCGAGCACCACTTCGAGGAGTTCGTCGATGTCGTCCCGTTCCCGAAGCTCGGCGGCAATCCTGTAGGGCAGCACCTCCAGTAGCACATCCAACTCCCCTTGCACCGACCGTTCCACCGTCGCCAATTCAGGCCTCCACGGGCGCCATGCCGGGAGATTCCACCGGCACGGCAACCCGGTTTATGAGCATGTTATACCGGGTGGTCTCCCGCCATCCCATGGTTTGCAGCCGTTCGCTGACCTGGGCCTGGTAATCGGGCACCAGCCAACGATGGGGCCCGGGGCTTTCCGTGGCCAGCATGATCAAACGGTTGGTCATTTCCGGCCAATCGAGCTGGGCCATCAGCCTGGCTTCCACGGCGTTATTGTTGCGGGACAACGCAACCCAGCCCCGAATTCGGCCTTCCGCGCTGGCTGTCCATTCCTGCCGTTGGCGGGGCCAGAGGGACTGCCAGTCCTGCCACTGCTCCAGGGTTACCCCGACGGCTGTGCGGACGGGAGCCGGGGTGCAGTCGGAGAATAGCTGGAACAGCCTGTGTTCGTCCTCGGACTGCCTGACGGAAAACAGGGAGGATGTACGCTGGGAATCCAGGGAGGGTTCCGGGGCCTCTCCTTCCCACTGGATTTCCTGGAAGTGTGGAAAGAAACCGGTCTGCTGGGCCAGGCGGAGAGCGGGAGAGCCGCTGGGCAGGCGGAGGAACAAGCGCTCCGCACCCCGGGAGCCGGCGAGTTTGACCAAGGATTCCAACAGGCGCAACGGCTCTGCCGACCCGAGTTCCTCTTTGCTGTTCAAGATGCCCGGCCCGGCCCCGTTGCTGGATTGAAGGTGGGGGAGATGCAGATGATCGACCTGGAAGACCCGTCCGGTGGCGGTGCGGGCAGAAACGAGGCCGTCCAGATGCAGCCCGTTCCAGTCGACGATGGTAAGGCGGTGCTTTTGTTCCCAGAGCATGCGCTTCCAAAGCGCCAGGCCCGTCTGGGCCTTGTGGCCTCCATCGGGACTGGCGAAGTTCGGCCCGATGGGAGTGTTCATGGCCAAGCCACGCAGAATATCGCTGACGCGAAACTGCTGGTTCATTGGCGGGTCCCGGGAGGTGTGGAAGCCAGGTCGAGGAAGTAGCGGTGGAAGCGGAGATCGTCGGTCAACTCGGGGTGGAAGGAGGTTGCCATCATGCTGCCCTGGCGCACGGCCACCGGGCGTCCATCGGGGAGCCGGGCCAGCACTTTGAGGCCGTCACCAACACGGATGATAACGGGAGCGCGGATGAAGATGGCGTGGAAGGGGGCAGAGTCGAAGTCTGCGATGTCCAGGTCCTGCTCGAAGCTGTCCACCTGGCGGCCGAAGGCGTTGCGCTGGACCCCGATATCCATCAATTGCAACGGGACGGGGTCCTCCTCGGTGATTTCATGGGCCATCATGATCATGCCCGCGCACGTTCCCCACACCGCCTTGTTTTCCCGGGCCATTTGAGCCACGGGTTCACGGAGGCCATAAAGACTCATCAACCGGCTGAGGGTGGTGCTTTCTCCGCCCGGAATTATCAGGCCGTCGAGCCCATCAAGCTGTTCGGGGAGACGGACTTCCCGTCCGGCCACACCCAGGCGGCCCAGAATAGCTATATGCTCGATGAAATCTCCCTGGACCGCCAGGACTCCTACGGTGAGATGAGGATAGCGGTCCGCGACGTTGTCTGGTTTCAAATCTGCAGACTGTTGAATTGTATTGCTTGTCCACGGGGTTTGAGGGGATTAAGGGGCCCCTGCCTAAAGCCCGTTCCTTGCCGGATCGTCTTCCTAGTCTATGGCCCGTGGCATTTCAAAGGCGATTTCCTTGCTGATCTTGCCGTCGCGCATCTCGAAGATGTGGACGAGTCGCATTTCCACCTTCTGCCCCACCGGGAAAGGCCAAAGGCCGTCCTGAACGAGGGTGAAGGTCACGATGCTGTCGTCGGTGACCCGGTCGGTGGTGGCGTAACGGTCCAGATTCTGGAACTCCACGTCGGCCATGGCGGCGAAGATGTTCCGGTAGTTTTCCGCAACGGGCCCCTTGCCATAGAACACGAGGTCGCGGGCCGGAGCTTCCCAGACCACGTCATCAGTGTACAGGTCCAGGGCGGCCTCGACCTCGTTAACGGCTTCGCTGTGGAAGTGGGCCTCGACCACGGCCAGGTTGGCGGCGATGATGTCTTCGGCCGTCATGCGTTCTCTCCGTTGTGTTGTCCCCGATCTACGGGGGGCTTCCTAAACGCTGCGGGGCGCGAGCAACTCATCCTGCGGGATGCTGCGGGCGCTGATCCCGACCATCGCCTCGCCCAGGTCCTTGGAAACCTCGGCGATGATACCGGGGTTGTTGTAGTGGGTCACCGACTGGACGATGGCGTGGGCGCGCTGCTCGGGGTTGCCGGACTTGAAGATGCCCGAGCCCACGAAGACACCGTCGGCTCCCAGCTGCATCATCAAGGCGGCGTCGGCGGGAGTGGCCACGCCTCCGGCGGCGAAGTTGACCACGGGCAGGCGGCCTTCCTCCTTGGTCTTCTGGAGGAGTTCGAGGCTGACGCCTAGGTTGCGGGCCTCGACCACCAGTTCGTCTTCGGGCATGGTCTGGAGCTTGCGGATGGCGTCTTGAACTGCCCGCATGTGGCGGACCGCTTCGACTATATCGCCGGTGCCGGCCTCGCCCTTGGTGCGGATCATGGCCGCCCCTTCCGAGATGCGGCGCAGGGCTTCGCCCAGGTCGCGGCAACCACAGACGAATGGAACGGTGAAGTCGTGCTTCCAGACGTGGTGGACTTCATCAGCGGGGGTCAGCACTTCAGACTCGTCAATGTAGTCGACGCCCATGGCCTGGAGGACCTGTGCCTCCACGAAATGCCCGATGCGGCACTTGGCCATTACGGGTATGCTCACCGCGTCGATGATCTCGGCGATCTTGACCGGGTCGGTCATTCGCGCGACACCGCCCTCGGCCCGAATATCTGCCGGGACCCGCTCTAGGGCCATCACTGCGACGGCGCCGGACTCGGCGGCGATGCGGGCCTGTTCGGCGTTGACAACGTCCATGATCACGCCGCCCTTGAGCATCTGGGCGTGACCCGATTTGACTGTGAAAGTACCGGTCAGGACATCAACCATTTGGGTTTCCTCCCGAGGAATGGGGGTATGTGAGTGACCTAATTATACGATGCAGGACATTCCTTATCAATTGGAGCCCAGTCGAGTTGGCATAACAGAAAGGGGCGGGTTCGAAACCCGCCCCAACCGGTCTGGCCTGAAACCCAATTGTCAGTACAGGTGGCAGGACACCCAGTGTTCCGGCTCCAGCTCCCGAAGCAGGGGCTCTTCTGCCGAGCATTGGTCCATTACGAAGGGGCAGCGGGGGTGGAAGGTGCAGCCCGAGGGAGGGTTCAATGGAGAGGGTACCTCGCCCGACAGCACCAGGTCCTCGCGCTGGATGTCTGGATGGGCCGGCAGGGACGCCGCGATGAGGGCCTTGGTGTAGGGGTGCATGGGGTTGGCGAACAGGGTCTTGGTGGGAGCCTCCTCCACCATTTTTCCAAGGTACATCACGCCGACGTGGTGGCTCATGTACCGGACCGTCGCCAGGTTGTGGGCGATGAGGAGGTAGCTGACCCCGTACTGGTCCTGCAGTTGCTTCAGCAGGTTCATGATCTGGGCGCGGATGGACACGTCCAGAGCCGACACCGGCTCGTCGAGCACGATTACCTGGGGCTGCAACGAGAGCGCGCGGGCGATGGCGATGCGCTGGCGCTGTCCGCCGCTGAACTCGTGGGGATAGTAGTCGGCCTGGAAGTTGTGCAATCCAACGTCCCGCAGCAGGCGCTCCAGGTTCTCCCTGGCCTCGTGCTTGCCCATGGTCTGGTTGGTCAGCAGCGGCTCCAGGATGATGGACCCCACCTTCATGCGGGGGTTGAGCGAACTCCAGGGATCCTGGAACACGGCCTGGACCGAAGAACGATAGGTCTTGCGGTCGGCCGTGTTGAACTCGGCCATGTTCTTGCCGTTGAACTTGATGATGCCGTCGGTGGGGGTTTCCACCTGGAGCACCATCTTGGCGGTGGTGGTCTTGCCGCAGCCGGACTCTCCCACCAGGCTGTAGGTCTCACCCTGGCGAATTTCGAAGGAAATGCCGTCAACCGCCTTGACCTGGCCTATGGCCTTGCGGATGACCAGTCCCTTGGTGACGGGGAAATACTTCTTGCATTCCTCGAGACGGATTATGGCGTCCGTAGCTTCTTGTGTTGCCGTAGCCATACTAGCCCCCTTCTTCCAGTTTCCAGCAGGTCGCGCTATGTCCTGACCCGACGTTGACCAGGTCAGGGAATTCCTCGTGGCAGCGTTCGAAAACGTAGGGACAACGCGGGGCGAAGGTGCATCCCGGCGGCAGGTTGTCCAGCGCGGGAGGCTGGCCCTCGATGGAATACAGGAAGTCCACGTCCTCGTCCACATTCGGAACCGACCGCATCAGCGCCTCGGTGTAAGGGTGAGCCGGGCTGTTGAACAGGTCGCGCACGTCGGCGATCTCGGCCACCTTGCCGGCGTACATCACCGCGACCCGGTCGCACATCTTCGCCACGATGCCGAAGTCGTGGGTGATGAAGATTATGGCCATCCCGGTCTCTTCCTGCAGTTCCTTGAGCAGGGCAAGGTACTGGTACTGAATGGTCGCGTCGAGAGAGGTTGTTGCCTCGTCGGCTATCAGGACCTTGGGAGCCCCGGCGATGGCGATGGCTCCGACGACCCTCTGGCGCATGCCCCCGCTCATCTGGTGGGGGAAGTTGCTGAACCGGATTTCCGGCGATGCGATCTTAACCTTGGACAACAGGTCGATGGCCCGGTCCCGCAACCCGGTTGACCGGTCCGGGGCGCCCTGGCGGACGGTCTCGACAACCTGGTTGCCGACGGTGAACACCGGGTTCAAGGAGGTCATCGGGTCCTGGAGAATCATGCAGATGTCGCGGCCGCGGATGTGCTGCATCTCGGACTGGGTCTTCTGCACGAGGTCTTCGCCCTCAAAGAGGATCCTGCCCTCCACGATCTGGCCTGCGGGCTGGGGCACCAGGCGCATCAGGGAAAGGGCGGTCATGCTCTTGCCCGAGCCCGACTCGCCGACGATTCCCAGGGTTTCGCCAGGATTGAGCGTGAAGCTCACGCCGTCCACTGCCTTTACCACGCCGGTGCGGGTGAAGAAATAGGTCTTGAGCCCTTGAACGTCAAGTATGGGAGCTTCTGCCACTTTATCAACTCCGCCCTTGCAGATTTAGCCGGGAATCAGGTCCGCCGGAGCTTGGGATCCAAAGTGTCCCTAAGCCAGTCTCCGAAGAGGTTCATGGCGATAACCACGGAGGTTATGGCGAGGCCGGGGAGCAGGGACAGCCACCAGACGTTGATGAGGTTGTTCCTTCCCTCGGAGACCATGATGCCCCACGCCGGCTCGCCGGGAGGAACGCCGACACCCAGGAAGCTGAGGGAAGCCTCCAGAAGGATGGTCTGTCCCACCAACAAGCTGACCACGATTAGCACCGTGTTGACCACGTTGGGGAAGATGTGGCGCGCCATGATGGTGTGAGACGGAACGCCAGCTACCACGGCCATGGTTACGAAGTCCCGTTCCTTCAATGTCAGCACTTCGCCACGGATCTGGCGGGCGAACCTGGCCCAGACCGTGGCCATGATGGCTATGATGACGTTGAGGATGCCGGCTCCCAGGATGGCCACGATGATCAGGGCCAGAAGGATGGTGGGGAACCCCATGACCGCGTCGCATAACCGCATGATGAAGGCGTCGGTCTTTCCTCCGAAGTACCCGGAGGCGATGCCGATAGCAGTGCCGACGGCGGCGCCGAAACCCAGGGATACGAGGCTGATGAAAGCCGAGATGCGTGCGCCGTAGATCAACCGGCTGAGCATGTCCCGGCCCAGCATGTCGACACCAAGCAGGTTTTCCGAACTCTCAAACGGTCCGACTCGCTGGACACCTTTCAGGACGTCGATTTCCTTGGGGTCATAGGGCGCCAGGAACGGGGCCAGGACGGCGCAGACCAGGAGCACCAGCAGGACGAATATCGGAACCCAGGGAAGGCGAAGTTCCTGCATCTGCCGCCACCGGCGCTGCAGGCCCGCACTTTGCTTTACTTCAATGGTTGAGTCGTTGGTGGCTGTAGCCACGGGTTTCCTCCGAAGTTAGGGTGGTTTCCGGCTTATTGCAAGATGGGCGCCTGATACCCTGCTACGCGAACCGGATCCTGGGATCCACGTAGGCGTAGAGTATATCAACGATGGTTGCCATGAGGATATAAAGGAAGCCGGACGTCAGAATGGTCGCCATGATTACCTGGGTGTCCCTTTCCCGGATGCTGTCCAGCATCAACCTTCCCAGGCCGGGCCAGGCGAAGACAACTTCGATGACAATGGCGCCGTTGAGCAGACCGGCGAAGCTGACTCCGCCGAAGGTCAGGATCGGGATGATGGCGTTTTTCAGCGCGTGCTTGTAGACGACCATCCGCTCGCTCAGACCCTTGATGCGGGCAAACTTAACGAACTCGCTGTCCATGACCTCCAACATGCTGGAGCGGGTGAGGCGCATGAAACCGGCCATGATGAACAGGGAGATGGTGATGGACGGCAGGATGTAATGATCCAGCCCCCCCTTGCCGTGGGTCGGGAGAATTTTCCAGTAGGCGGCGAACAGCATGATCGTCATGATGGCGATCCAGAACTGGGGGGCCGACATTCCGACGATGGCGAAGACCTTGGCGAACTTGTCGATGAAGGTGTTCCGGTTGATGGCGGCGACGATGCCCAAGGGGATGCCCACGACCATCGCTACAATCAGTCCCGCCGCCGCCAGCTGGAGGGTGGCGGGGAGCCTTTCGGCCAGCATTTCAATGACCGGGCGGCGCTTGACTCCCGAGTTGCCCAGGTCGCCCTGGAAGAGATTGCCCAGGTAGTTGGCGTACCTGATGTAAGCTGGCTTGTCCAGGCCGAGCTTGACCCGGAGCTCATCCAATTCCGCCTGGGTTGTATCAGCAGTGGACAGGACCAGAGCCAAGTCGCCGGTTTGCTCTGCGCCGAAGAAGACCACTGCGCTGAGCACCAGCAGCGTAAAAATGGATTGAACAATTCGTATGGCTATGAACCTTTGCATTGACTCCTCTGGTTGGTTGGCCCCGCCGCCCTTTTTGAGGCTCCTGGGCAGATAGCCAAATTACAACGCTTCCTCTACGTAAAGTCAAGGAAGGCCGGATATGGCCCTCCTTGACCGATGGTGAAACCCTTATTCAGGGTTGAGCGTGGCCCGTGTTTTGCCTATTTGAACGTCATAGTCCAAAGGGCGCTGGGATAGGGCGACAACGGCCACGGATCCCAGCTTGCAACCCTGGCGGAAACGCCGTAGGGCTGGTTCAGGTAACCCGGGCTGAAGTCGTAGTGCTTGTCGAACACGGCCTTCAGAGCCTTGTTGTAGGCATCGTGCCGTTCCTGCTGGGTCCCGATGGTGGCCAGGGCCGGCTTGATGATGTTGTCGGCCAGTTCCGGGTCCTTAGCGATGTAGCCGTCGGCGCTGTAGCGGCCCAGCATCCGCCGTCCGCCGTCGAAGGTGTTCTCGTTGGTGCGGACCAGGTACTGACCGGCGATCTCGCCGGCGTACTGGATCTTCTTCATCGAGACTTCTTCGCCTACGTTAACTTCGCAGTCGATGCCCAGGTTCTGGTTCCACATGTTGCAGATCAGTTCCGAGACCTCCACCGTCAGTGGGGCTCCGGCGCCGGTCCAGGTGTGGATGGGGAAAACGCGGCCGCCGTTGAATCCTTCGCCGCCGGGGTACCCGGCGTTGGCCATAAGCTCCTGGGCCTTGTCCGGGTCGAAGGGCAGGGGAGCGATGTTCTCCTCGTAGCCGAGACCCGAGGGGCTGCCGATGCCCTGGTATCCGGCGATGGTGAACACCCCTTCGCCGCCGTACAACTGCTGCACCACCGTCTTGTCGATGGCATAGTCCAGCGCGTAGCGGATGTCCGGGTTGTTGCACATGACGGGCAGGCCGTCGTTGTCCGTCTCCCGCTCGCACCCGTTGGCGTTGATCCAGATATGCACCGCCTCCTCGACGTACATCACCTGGCCATCACCTTCTTGGATCTGGTCGATGACGGTCAGATCGGCCTCGATGAGGTCCGCGTTGCCTGCCGTCAGGGCCGCGACCCTGGTCGAAAGCTCGGGCACCAGCTGCAGGGAAATCTGCTGGAAGGGATAGGGGCGCTGGTCGGCCAGGAAGTAGTCCTCGAACCTCTCGTAAATGAGCGCTTCGGTTTTCCGGTGCTCGATTACCTTATATGCTCCGGCCATGCCGGGGGTGGGGGCCTTCTCGAACTCGCTGACCCGGACGCAGATATCCACCGGTGTGCAGTTCTCCACCGGTTCCCCTTCCGGAAGGCTCTTGTAGTAATCTACGCTGTAGATGGCTCCCTGAGTGGTGTTGTCAATTTCCGACCACGCCGCTCCCAGGTTGCCCAGAGGAGTCTTGGTGGACACCGCGAAGGTGTTGGGGCCAGTGATCTCCCGGTTGGTGATCTCCCGGGCCACCCGTACAGTGGAGACGCCAAGAGATTCTTCCGAGATGTTGAAACTGTTGCTGAACAGGACGTCATCGACGTTAACAAAGGAGCCGTCGTGGAAGGGGATGTCATCCCTGATCGTGAACTCCCAGGTCAACCCGTCGGCAGCAATTTCCCAATCGCTGGCGATGCTGGTTGCTGGGTCGATCACCAGACTTCCGTCGGTCAAGTTCGCACCCAGCAGCCACGTATGGCTCAGGCGCTTCCACAAGTTGTTCTCACCAGAGGAGTATTTGTGGGTGAAAATCTCGTTCCCCTGGCTGGTCACCATGATGGTGAAGTTATCCACTCCCATCGGTTTGGCGGCCATGGCGTCAGCGGCGGGGGCCTTGGTGGGGGCTGCCGACGCCGTTTCCATGGTCATGGAGCCGCTGCCGGAAGAGGCTGCGGGGGCTGAACTCCCCGTGTCCGTCTGCGGCGCTGAGGGAGCGGCCTGAGCGGCGGGTTGTTCCTGAGCTGCCGCCGGGGCTTGCTCCTGGGTTTCAGCCGCCGACCCGCAGGCGACGGCCGCAAGGGCCAACAATAATACTGCTATGCCCAAAAAGAGTCTGGTTCCGGGGTAATACCGTTTCATGGATCGCTTTCTTCCCCCTCTCTTTAATTACCCGTAGTTGCGAGGTCTGTCGGCAGGGCTTCCGACGGCGTTGATTCTGGACCTGAAGCGAGTTGAAACCTTATCCCTTCAATAGAATTTCAGGTCGAGAACACGCGCAGGGGAGGCGCAACCAGCATCCCCGAACAGGTTGAGGCAAACTAGCATGATTGCATGGGGTTGTCAACAACATTGAGCGTGGAAAATACGGTCGAAATTTGACATTCCAAACGCGGCTACCCGATAATCGTTTCCACCTTTGCAAGGATGTTAAACAGGTATTGAATCCGCCAATACTAAGGAGGACGGTCTATGGGAAACCAAGATATAGCCTTGATGGCCCACCTGATGCGCCGGGCCGGTTTCGGCGCTACTCGGGAGGAGCTGGAGGAGCGCGCTGCCCGGGGATACGAAGCCACTGTTGAAGAGCTTCTCAATCCCGAGAGCCAGCCAGCCCTCGACCGCTACGAGCTGGTCCGCTACCACCCCTGGACCTGGAAGCCCGGCACTCTCCCCGGTATGGGCGCCGCCGAGTGGCTGTGGTTCATGGTCAACACCCAGCGTCCCTTGGAAGAGAAGATGGCCCTCTTCTGGCACCAGGTGTTCGCCACGGGCGTCTCCAAGGTGGACCACTACGACGAGATAGTCCGCATGGTCGCCATGTTCCGCGAAAAGGGGATGGGCAGTTATAAGGAGCTCATCCTTGAACTGGCCAAGAACCCGGCTATGATCTACTGGCTGGACAACTGCGAAAACCACGCCGACGCGGTGAACGAGAACTGGGGGCGTGAGCTTCTGGAGCTGTTCAGCATGGGCGTGGGCAACTACACCGAGGTGGACGTCAGGGAAGCCTCCCGGGCCTTCACCGGCTGGACCATCGAGCCCAAGCTCCCCCGCGGCCCATTGGGACGCCACGACTGGCACTTCACCTATCTGTCGGAAGACCACGACAACACCGACAAGACCTTCCTTGGCGAGACCGGCAACTTCGATGGTGACGACATCATCGACATCGTCTGCCAGCACCCCGCCACCGCTACTTTCATCGCCCGCCACCTCTATAACTACTTTGTGGCCGACGAGGCCCAGGTTCCGGCGTGGGCCGTGACCCCGCCGCGGGACCAGGACGCCATCGACCTGCTGGCCGACACCTTCGTCGAGTCCAACTACGACATCAAGTCCGTCCTACGGGTCCTGTTCAACTCGGACTTCTTCAAGGAGGCCCGCTACGCCCGGCTGAAGAACCCCGCCGAAGTCGTCGTCGGGACCATGAAGCTGGTCGGCGGATACGGCTTCCCCGCTCCCGGAATCGGCGAGTTGTCCCGCCAGGCCCAGTACATGGGCCAGGACCTGCTCAATCCCCCCAGCGTCGAGGGCTGGCACACCGGCGTCGAGTGGATCAACAGCGGCTCCCTGATGCGCCGCATTAACTTCACCGCCGACCTGGTAGGCGATGTTGAGCGCCCCGGCGTCCAGTCCATCATCAATCGGCTCCGGGCCAATGGCGACCTCTCCCCCGAGGCTTTTGTGGACAACTGCCTCGACCTGATGGGGCCGCTGGAAGTCAACGCCGAGACCCGCCAGGAGCTGATCGACCACGCCGCCACCGGCGGCGCTCTGATCTGGGACAACGCTTCCGCCTCGGCCGACCGCGTGTCCGAGCTGCTGCAGCTCATCGTCTCCCTGCGCGACTACCAGTACGCATAAGATCCATCAAATGAGATGAGCGGGGACTTGACCTCCCCGCTCATTACTGGAAAGGCCCTTAACCCAAATGGCAACAGACAGTGAAATCCGGCCTGTGTTGGAAGGACAGTTGGGCATGTTGGAGGGGCGCGTGGCCGAGTTATCCCTGGCTGTCCAGGATTTACGGGCCGGGCAGCGGCAAATTCTGCTGGCAATCTTGGGACTGGGCGGCGTAATGCTCGCCGGCTTGGGTGGTGTCATCGCTGCTCTGGTGGCCCTGGCTCTCCAGGGAGGCTGAGGTCAACGGTCAACCGCTTGCATAAGGTGTTATTTCCGGCGAGGAGTCTAACGTCCAAAAGTCCCGCTTGTTACAGGGTTAAGCCCGAACGCCCATTCAGGAACAAATCCCACGGCTAAACTTAGGAGGATAACCAGCAATGACCTCGACCAAGAAAGACCCGGTTCTGGTAGTCCTGCAGCTCAGTGGCGGCAACGACTACTTCAACACGGTCATCCCCTACACCGACCCCCGCTACTACGACAACCGGCCCGCCGTCGGCATCGCCGAGGACCGTGTCCTCAAGATTAACGACAAGGTGGGCTTCCACCCCGAAATGGCGCCCATCAAGCACATTTACGACCAGGGCAACATGGCCATCCTCCACGGCGTTGGCTACCCCAACTCCCCCCGCTCCCACTTCCGCTCCATGGACATCTGGCACACCTGCGAGCCGGACAAGCTGGGCACCGAGGGCTGGCTGGGCCGCGCCACCCGTGAGATCGACCCCAACAAGGAAAACGTGGTAACCACCGTCAGCTTCGGCCCCAGCCTTTTCCGGGCGCTGGCCCTCCCGGGAGTCCCCGTTTCCTGCGTTGACGACCTCAACAACTTCGGTATGCTCACCGGCATTGCCGAGCAGGAGCAGCGGACCAAGATCATCGACCGCTTCAGCCGCCTCTACTCTCCCACCATCGGCTCAGGCTTCGTCATGGACTACCTGGGCCAGACCGGTCTCGACTCCCTGGCCGCCGCCGACATCCTCAAGGTGGCACCGCAGCGGTACTCCTCCGAAGTCGAGTATCCCGATACGCCGCTGGCCAACAAGCTGAAGGGCATTGCGCAGGTCCACATGGCCGACCTGGGCACGCGCATCTTCTACTGCGACCACGGCAGCTTCGACAGCCACTCGAACCAGACCGGGATGCACGACAAGCTGTGGAAGGACGTTTCCGAGGGCGTGGCCTCCTTCTTCGACGACCTCAAGGAGAACAACGTCGGCGACAACGTCATCCTGTTGATGTTCACCGAGTTCGGACGCCGCGTCCACGACAACGGCTCCGGCACTGACCACGGCGCGGGTGGCGTCGCCTTCGTCCTGGGCGAGAACGTCAAGGGCGGTGAGTACAGCGAGTACCCGTCCACCGCTCCCGAAGACCTGGAGCAGGGCGACCTCGTCCCCAACCTCGACTTCCGCAGCGTCTACTCCACCATCCTGGAAGACTGGATGGGTCTCGACGCCCAGCCGCTGGTCGGCGGCGTCTTCGAGAAGCCCCGGTTCGTCTAGCCGTGGGAACCTTCACGGTCAACGTGGGAATAGGCCGGTTGGGCAGCGGAGAATTGACCCCGGTGGAAGCCATGGTGGACACCGGGTCAATTCACTCCGTGTTTCCTGTGTCGTTGCTGGCGAAGATGAACGTGACGCCCTCGGAACAAGCGCGTTACAGTTTGGCCGATGGCAGCGTTGTCGAGTACGGGTTCGGCATGGTCAACGTCGCCATTGACGAGAGGGAATATCCTTGCCCTTGCATCTTCGGGCCTGATGACCAGTACCTGCTCGGGGCCACCACATTGGAAACCTTCATGTTGAAGGTGGACCCAGTGGAGGAACGCCTGGTCCCCAAGAAACTGTTCGCCCAGATGCGCTTTACCTCAGAGTAGCCGCCGGAGTCAACATCCGGCAACATCCACCGTGGATTCGGAAACAAACCAACTTGAAAGGTGCAAAATGCTGACACAAGTAGCAGCAGGCAGGACTTACGATTACAGCCATTCCGTGGGACGCGGCTCACAGTCCGGAATGGGCTTCAGTCAGCCTGTCTCGGTGGCGCTGGGCAAAGACAACCTCATGTACATCGTCAACCGGGGCAGCGAGAGCATCAGCAACGTCGCCTGGAACCGCACCGGCATTGGCGCCCGGGTCAGCCGGCTTAGCGTCGGCCCCACTGCCGGCGACGAGGAGTTCCTTGGCGAGTTTTCCAAGTACGGCTCCAACAACGGCGAATTCATCTGGGGCTCCGGCGTGGCCGTCGACAGCCAGGGCAGCGTCTACATCTCCGACGAATGGCTCAACCAGGTATCCGTCTTCGACTCCGAAGGCGCCTTCCAGAAGAAGTGGAGCGCACTGGAGAACGAAGACGGGCAGCCCCACGGCGTGGCCAACATCGCCATTGATGCCGATGACAACGTCTATGTCACCGACGGCCGCAGCCACGAGGTCCGCAAGTTCACCACCGATGGGCAATTCCTCCTCGGTTGGGGCGGACAGGGCGACGGCAACGGCCAGTTCAACTCCCCTTGGGGCGTCACCACCGACTCCGAAGGCTGCGTCTACGTGGCCGACCACCTCAACGACCGCGTCCAGAAGTTCACCCCCGGCGGTGAGTGGCTGGCGCAGATCGGACAGCCAGGCGAGGGCCGTGGCTGCCTCCAGAAGCCCACCGACGTTGCAGTCGACCCCCAGGGCGACGTTTACGTCTGCGACTGGGGCGACAACGGGCACCATCCCGGCTGCGTCCACGCCTTCGCCAAGGACGGCACCTACATCATCACCCTGACCGGCGACGCCCAGGAGCTTTCCAAGTGGGCCAAGATGACCGTCGACGCTAACGCCGACTACATCAAGCGGCGCCGCGAGGTCAACCTGCGGAACATGGAGTCCGAGTGGCGGTTCGCCGTTCCCACCGGAATCGCCTACGATGCCGAGAACAACCGGCTCATCGTTGTCGATAACCAACGCAGCCGCTTGCAGATTTACAACAAGCTGGGCAGATACATGGTCCCCCAGATGAACCTGTAGACCCGCCAACCGGAACCTTTCATCGCCCCCCGGGTTGTGGCTGCCGCCTCTGGAATGCCGGGCGTGCCGCTGTTCCCGGGGGCCTGTTTTTGAATCAGCCCTGGTGTACTACTGATGGACCGAGAGCAAGAGGAACATTTCTTGCAACTTGCCCTGGACCGCCCCGGCCTGTTGTGTTCGGAAGCCCCCATCGAAATCCTGGAGGCCTGTTCCGCCGATGCCGAGCCCACTCCCTTCCTGGAAGAGTTCTTCGGAAACGGCTTTAGCGGCTGGGCCTACCAGGAATACGGTCGCCGGCTCCCCCAGTTCATCGTCAACAACGCCATCATCGTCCTTTGGAACCGGGCCTGCCGCCTTCATACCGCCACCCTCACCGGAGAGCAGGACCCGGACCTAGACAAACCCTTCTTCTCGGACGAGGACCTGTACGATACCTGACCACGGCCTTCCAATCACGATTGCCGCCCTCCCGCTGGCATCTAACCCTGGGCCGTTCCCCTCTTCCTGCCATCCATCAGTTGCGGAAGTAGGGGGCGTAACACGAAGTTTACGCTAGCGTAACCCCCGCGAAACACCACTATGACAGGATAACATTATTCCCGGCCGAGAACCGGGGTATGCTACTTTGACGTGGCGCGTGGGGAGCCCGGTATGCAGCAACAAGGGGGGCGTCCTGCCTCGGCTCGTGAGGAACCGATCAGCGTCCTGCTGGTCGGAGAGCATTGGGAATCGGCCGCCGCCGCAGTACGGGCCCTGGCCAGCCAGGGGACATTCCGATTCAGCAATCCGATTGCCCCAGCGTCATTCGCCGAAATGCAGACGCGTAATACCGGTTCTGCACCAACCGTCGTAGTCGTGGGACCGGGGGCCTCCACCAAAGGCATTGACCTGAGGGTCTGGCAGGCTGCCAGGAAGGCGTCCAAACCGGGCTTGCTGGACTGCATAACCCACGATGACCTGGAAAACTGCAATATCCTGGAAGAAGCCGATGACTTTCTGGTTGTCCCCTGCACTTCCGCGGAGTTGAGCATCAGAATCCGTCGGCTGGTCGAGCGGGCCGCGTTCCAACGGGGACGAGCATCCCTGGTGGTGGGAGAAATCGCTCTCAACCCGGACACGTACCAGGTGACCGTCGCCGGGGAACGGGTCGGGCTGGCCTGGATGGAATTTCAGTTGTTGAAGTTTCTCATGGAGAACGTGGGCAGAGTCTTCTCCCGGGGCCAGTTGCTGGCTGACGTCTGGGGGGTGGAGGGCTTTGGGGGCACCCGCACCGTGGACGTGCACATTCGCCGGCTGCGAAATAAGGTTGAAACCAGCGGACGGCAGTACTTCCGCACTGTCAAAAACGTCGGGTACGGGATGAACGACGCGCTTTAGAAACTACCCAAAACCTTCCCATGTGCCTTCACCGCAGGACTTTTAGCTTGGGAAAGGCCCTGCTCTCTTCCGTAAAACCCCACCCACTGACAGTTGGCCATTGACACCCCCGGTGCCGGAACACTAACGTTTGTAGAGAAGAAGATTGTTGCGGGAAATTGGTACGGAAGGATATTCGGAGGACATTCGGTCATCTCGTGCTGCCAGGCCCTGAGCTTCGAATCCCGCTGGTCCTCCCGGTTCACAGCAGGCAGGCGACACTGGAGCCTTCAACCAGGAAAATGTCTCTTTTCCCACGCTCAAATGTCCCAAAATGTCTCATCCCGTCTCAATCGTGTCCCGGGCGTGTCCCGGGCGTGTCCCGGAACGGCCCTCGAATGTCCCCGATTTGGCGCTAAAATTCCCTGGATCTGGGGGATTTTGAGCACGAAACCGCCCAAATGCCCCACAAATCCATTTTTGCCATTTTTGTTAGGGAACCTCTGGACAAGTCCATCCCCCGCGACGGGGTCAGGATGGGGGCGATAGGATTAGTTCTGGGATAGTTCGTTAGCAAGCCGGCCGGTTGGTCACATCCGGGTTGACCTTCCGCCGCAGGAACTGGCCGTCGCTCAGGGAAGCGTTCAGCTGCCCGTTCTCCACCACCACCTTGCCCCGCATGATGGTCATCACCGGCCATCCTGAGGCAGCAAAGCCTTCCCAGATGCTGTAGTCCGAGATATGGAAGTCGTCCATGGTCAGCGGCCTCTGGATGCTGGGATCAATTAAGACGATGTCCGCGTCGCTGCCCGGGGCGATGGCTCCCTTGCGGGGATAGAGTCCCATGATCTTGGCGGCATTGGTCGACGTGACATCAACGAACCGCTCCAGCGACATCCCCTGGCGGACTACGCCCTCGCTGTAGGTGACGCCCACCCGGGTCTCCGCTCCGTTGTGCCCGCCGGTCACATCCCGAACGGTCCGCCCCTGGACCTTCAGGGCCCAGTTCGTGCAGTATTCATCCGTCGCCATGGTGTTCAGGCCGCCCTGGGCGATGCCCCGCCACAGCGCCTGCCGGTCCTCCTCAGACTTCAGCGAGGGATAGGTGTGGTACTTCATGCCGTACTCTTCCTTGTAGTTGTCGGCGTTGAAGCAGCAGTAGTTGTGCAGCGTCTCCCCGTAGATGGGCAGTCCCTTGGAACGGGCCTCCCCGATGGCGTTGATGCCTTGAATCGCGCTGACGTGGACGAAATACACCGGAGCGCCGGTCCACTCCGACACCCGTATCACCCGCCGGAAGGACACGTCCTCCGACTCGTTGCTGTGGACCAGGTGCATGTTCCACCACTCGTTCCGTTCCTCCCGGGCCAGCTTCTCGTACATGTGCTGCACCATGTCGTCGTCTTCCGAGTGGACCATCAGCATGGCGTCGTTCCGCTGGATCTGCTCCATCAGGTCGTGGAGATGCCCCATCCGCACCATCCGAGGCTCGCCGCTCATTTCCGGCGGCCGGATGTTGGTGGTGAAAATCTTCACCGAGGCGAACCCGTCCTCGACGTGCTCGTGCAACGATCCCAGGATGTTTTCGGGAATCGCGCCCAGCAGCATCAGGTGGTGAGAATAGTCGGCGTAGGAGTTGCCCTGCCAGACGTCCGTCCGCTCCTGTATCGACTCGGCAATGTCGATCCCGGGATACTGGATTGCGAAGTCCATGAGCGTGGTCGTCCCGCCGAAGAGGGCGGCGCGGCTCACTTCCTCCGGCGGCGCGGTGCGCAGGTTCCCCGGTCCCATGATGGGAGCGGCGATGTGCGCATGGGGTTCAATTCCTCCCGGTATGACCACCTTGCCCGAGGCGTCTATGACCCTTCCGACTTCATCGGTCAGGGTGTTGGCCGCCGCTACTGCGACGATCCGCTCCCCCTGGATTGCCACGTCCCAGTCACCCACTCCCCAGGGTGTGACCACGGTCCCATTCCTAATAATGATGTCGAGCATGAGAACCTCCTGCGTAACGTTACTGTCAGCTATGCCGATGCAACTATGCGGTTGGCTGGAACTCGCTTGCGGCAGGGTCAAGGCCCGCGGCAACACCAACACCGACCTAATCATCCCCCGATGCCGCTCCGGTAGCGGGCGCGGGAGTCCGCACGTCCTCCGGCAGCCCTTCTTCCCAGTCCTCCACCTGCTGCCGGGAGGTGGACGGCAGGAACAGGATAGAGACCACCCCCGCCGCGCTTAGTCCCAGGGACAGGGCCATCGTGGCCGTGAACCCGCCGGTCAGGTCCACCAGCAGTCCCCCGAAGGCCGCTCCCGAGGCCATACCCAGGCCCGCCCCCATCATCTGCCAACCGTAGGTGGTGCCCATGGGAGCGTGGGCGTAGTATTGCCGGTTGATGATGGGGAAGGCGGTCATCTCGCCGCCAAACCCGATGCCGAACAGGATGGCAAACAGGTAGAACATCCAGGCATCGTGGGCGAAGAACAGGATCCCTACCGGCACGACCTGCAGGAAGAAGCACACCGCCATTACCCACTTGCTGCCCAGCAAGTCGGCGGCGATGGGCACTCCGAACCTCGTCAGCGTGCTGGTCACCGACAGCGCGACGAAGGTGCCCGCCGCAGCCGCCGGGGGCACTCCCCGGGCTTCCGCCATAGCTACCAGGTAAATCAGGATGATGGCGTGTCCGGCGCAGCCCCAGTAGTGAATCCCGATCAGGTTCCAGAAGGTTGTCGTCCGCTGCGCCCTTTGCAGGAATACCTTGGTACGTACCTTCGCGACCTCTCCCGTCTGCGTCCGGCGCACCGGTTCGTCGTCTGACGCCCCCAGGGGCCTCATCCCGATCTCCCCCGGCTCGTTGTAGAACAGCCGGATCAACGCGATCAGCATCAGCCCCCCGCCTATTCCAGGGAGCCAGAACGCCGCCCGCAACCCGTTTTCCGCCCCTCCGATACCGGGCAGCCAGGAGACCAGGTGCCTCCCGGTATCCCCGCTGCCGAACAGGGCCACAATCAGCAGGATCAGCGGGACCGTTACCAGCGGACCGACCCCTTGCGATGCCTGCAGGGCGCCCATTCCCACTCCCAGGTGACGCCGGAACCACAGCGTAACCGCGGCGGTCAACGGCACCTGGAAAATTCCCATGGACATGCTGAGGATGATTCCAAAGAAGAGGTAGAATTGCCACAGGTTGCTGACCATCCCGGTGAGCACCATCCCCGCCATGAACAGCAGCGCCCCCACCAGCATGGTCACCCGGACGCCGTACCGGTCGCCCATCCAACCCGCCGCCGGCCCGAACATTCCCGAGACAACCCATTGGAGCGCAAAAGCCCCGCCCACCGCTCCATAGCTCCACTCGAAGGTCTCCACGATGCGGGGGATCAGAACGCTCTGGGATGACCGGAACGCGGAAGTGGACAGGCGCATCAGCGTCGCGACCCCCACAATTACCCAGGCGTAGTGGACGGATTTTCCTCCTAACGCCAAGCGGTTGGGCCGCAAGTCAATGAACGCCATGCAGTTCCTTTCCCCTCGGGTCCCTCGGAATGTTCCCGTTATCCTGATACCGCCACCCCAATCTGTCAAGGCAAGCCGCCGCGGGTACCAGGACGATTGAAAAGTTGTGCTTAGGGGACGGTCCGTAAGGCTCTACGCGGAGATGACGGGGGAATTGTCGGCGGGAGTGCAATTAGCCGGACAGGGACTTTGCAATCGTCCTGGCTCAAGCCAATGGACTATTGACTTACGAACATAAGTTCTTTACGATTCTCCAGCGCAACCTCGGCGCGATTCCGCGCCGATGGCCGGTTTCCTGCCGCCTGCGTCCCTTACATTCCGGGGCCCGGACGGCACAAAACCGAAAGCGCCTAAGCCCGTCAAATGAGTATGAACCGTCATCATCCGTTGCAGATAGTTCCGAACCTGAGCCGGAATAAGTGCAACAGGCTGAAGCGCAACCCAAGGCCAGCCGCGGTAGGGAAGATGTCATTGCGAGACAAGCAGGCCCGAATTCTGGCGTTCATCCAGGACTGCACCGCTCTCCACGATCTGCGGATCCTAGGGGGAAAGGAGTACCTGGTCCAGAAACCGGGCCCCGACCGTGGCATTAGGTTGGCGGAACAGGGCCGGACATGGCCGCCGCCCGTGCCCACCTCCCCTGTCCTGGACGATGCGCCATGACAATCGCCTGCGTCCTAATCACCCACCTGCGGGCCAAGTTGGAGATGCGGAAGCACCCCCACCTGCGGGACCGGCCCGTCCTCATCGTTGACCGCTCCAGGAGCAGGCCCTTGGTCGTCGACCATTTTCCGGCAGCGTCGGGGGTAGCTGCCGGAATGACCCTGGAGCAGGCCCTGTCCCGCCAGATCGGCGGGGTAGTGCTGGAAGCAAACGAGGCTGCCTACCGCCGGGCGTTTCACCGGATACTCGTTTCCTTGCAGGGAGTCAGCGACCGGGTGGAAGGCGCGGAGCTGGGCACGGCCTACGTGGGCCTGGACGGGTTGGAAGCCCTGTACGGCGGCGAGGCCCGCCTGGTGACCACCCTGCTGAACGCGGTGCCCCAAAACCTGGCGCCCCGGGCCGGCGTGGGGGAAGCCAAGTTTCCCGCCTATGTCGCGGCCCGGACCTGTGACCCCCCGGGAACGGCCAGAGTTCCCCAGGATGTGGCCGGTTTCCTGGCGCCCCGGCCGGTGGACCTGCTGCCCATCCCCGCAAGACTCAGGGCGGAGATGCACCGCTTTGGTCTGCACACCCTGGGCGATGTGGCCGTCATGGAGGTAGAAGCGCTCACCGACCGCTTCGGCCCGGAGGGACGGAGGGCCTGGGAAATGGCCCAGGGCATTGACGATAGTCCCCTGGTCCTCCTGAAGCACGAGGAGTCCGTGGTAGAACACGCTCCCCTGCCCTTCTTATCGGCGTCGCTGGACCTGCTGCTGACGGCGGTGGATACCCTGCTGCGCCGGGCCTACACCCAGCCCCGGATGTGGGGCCGGTACGCGGGCGGGGCAGCGTTGGAGTGCGTTCTATACCGGGCCCAGCCCTGGCATAAGGACTTCCGGTTCAGGCATCCCATGGGCGACTGGCCAGGGGTTTCCCGCATCATCCGGCGCCAACTGGAGGCGGACCACCCCCAATCCCCGGTGGAAGAGGCGACCCTGTCCCTGTCCAACCTCACCGGGGAATCGGGAACGCAGTTGAGCCTGCCGTCCGACTTGCGGGGAGACCGGGAGCGGCGGCTGGCCGAGGCGGAACGGCAGCTTCAGGCCCGGATGGGCGGCAGACCGGCCCTGTACCGGGTGGTGCCGGTGGCGCCCTGGCACCCCGCCCCGGAGATGCGGGCCATGCAGGTCCCTCTTGACACTTCCGGCGCAGGCGGCATGAAAGCCCTTTCCCTGCCGTCCCCGGTGGCGGTCCGGGAGGGACCGGAGGGGGAACCGGCGGCGGTGCGTCTGGGAGAGCGATGGCAGAGGATAGCCAGGATTGAAGACCGTTGGTGCTTCGACCTGTGGTGGATGCCCCAACCCCTGGGCAGAACCTATTACCGGGTGGCGCGGGAGGACGGCGGGGAGGTGACCCTGTTCCGGGACCAGCGGGAGAACCGCTGGTTCCGGCAGGACCCGTAAGCAGGCGGATGGCTTCCGTGCCCGCCGGTTACGTGGAACTCCACGCCAAGAGCTTCTATTCCTTCGGGATAGGCGCCTCCCACGTTCACGAGTTGCTGGCCCAGTCCGGGGAGTACGGGTACGATGCCCTGGCCCTGACCGACGCCAACCTGTGCGGCGCCCTGGAGTTCGCCCGGCTGGCCAACAGCATGGGCATCAAGCCCATTGCCGGAGGCGAGTTGACCCTGAAGGATGGGTCCCGCCTGGTCCTGCTGGCGAAGACCCGAGAAGGTTACTCCAACATCTCCCGCCTGTTCACCCTGGCCAACGCCGCCGACCGCCGCGAACCCCGGCTGGACCAGGCGTACCTGCGGGAACACACTGAAGGGGTGATGCTGCTGACCGGGGGCCGCGAAGGGCCGCTGTCCAGGCCGATGTCGGAGGACAGACGCATCGACGCCCAACGGCTGCTACGGGAATACCAGGGCTGGTACGGTTCGGACGGGGTGTACGTGGAACTCCAGCAGAATCTCCTCAAAGAGGATGCGGCGCGCAACCGGGAGTTGGCAGCGCTGGCCCGAGAGACCGGCGCCCCCCTGGTTGCGACCAACGACGTTCACTACCATTGCCCGGAGCGCTACCGCCTGCAGCACACGCTGGCCGCTGCCCGGCGCAACACCACCATCGAGCAGGCCCTGCCCCACATTCGGCCCAACCATCATCTCTGCCTGAAGCCGCCTAAGCAGATGAAGGAAATCTTCCGGCAGTACCCGGAGGCCGTCGCCAACACCGTCAGAATCGCGGAGCAATGCGATTTCAACCTGGCCGATGACCTGGGCTATACCCTGCCCGATGCGGCGGTGCCAGCAGGCTATACTCCCGCCGGCTACCTGCGGCAACTGTGCTATGAGGCTGCCCAGCGGCGCTATGGTTCTGTCTCCCGCCAGGTACAGGAACGTCTCGACGAGGAATTCCTGCTGATTGAACGCCACGGCCTGGCCGGTTTCCTGTTGCTCTACCGGGAGATTGTGCTGCTGGCCCAGGAAATCATGGAGGAGAAGGGCCTGGTCCAGCCGGAGATTCCCCTGGAAGAACGTCCTCCGGGCCGGGGCCGGGGTTCCTCGGTGGCCCTGCTGGTGGGCTACCTCATTGGCATCAGCCACGTGGACCCCCTGCGCTGGGGCCTGACCTTGGAGCGGTTCATCTCGGAGGACACCAGCCTGCTGCCCGACATCGACCTGGACTTTCCCCGCGCCCTGCGGGACGAACTCATCCAGCGGGTGCATCAGCGCTTCGGGCCGGACCACGCCGTCCTGACCGGAGCCATCGGCACCTACTCGGTCAAGGGCATCGTCCAGGACCTGGGCAAGGCCCTGGGACTGCCCAGGGAAGACCTGAAGCTGCTCTCCCGGCAGCTTCACTCCCATGACGGGGCCATGTTGCGGGATGAGATGCTGGCCCTGCCTGGCTTCAGCGACCGCGTGGACTCCCCTGGCTGGCGGGATCTGGTGGAACTGGCCCCCCAACTGATGCATGCTCCCCGCAGCCTGGGCCAGCACGTGGGCGGCATGGTGCTGAGCAGTTCCCCGGTATCCGGGATGGTGCCCACCAGGGCCGGGGCTATCCCTGGCCGCTACATCATGGACTGGAACAAGGACAGCGTGGCTGACGCCAACTTCGCCAAGATCGACCTGCTGTCCCTGCCGGTGCTGGACCAGTTGGAGGAGGCCCTGGACCTGATAGAGGCCAGAGAAGGCCGCCGTCCCGACCTGGGGCGCGTTTCTCCCGACGACCCTGCCGTGTACGACATGATCAACGCCGGGCGGTCCAAGGGGGTGTTCCTGCTCCAGTCGCCGGCGCAGTTGAAAATGGCCCAACGGCTGAAGTCCCGCAACCTGCTGGACCTGGCCTACCAGGTGGCCCTGATACGGCCCGGCGTGGGTGTCCAGGGCAGCGCCGTGAGCCAGTTCGTGGAGCGTTACCGCCATGGGGCGTCCTGGGAGTACGACCATCCCCTGGAGGAGCGGGCCCTGGAGCGGGGCTACGGCGTCATCGTATGGCAGGAACAGGTGGTGCAGCTCATCAGCGACGTGGCCGGCATGACCGCCGCCCAGGCCGACGAGATACGGCGGGCCTTCGCCCGGCCCAACAACGAACACCTCATCGCCCGGCACCGGCAGCGGTTCCTCGAGGGCGCACGGGAGAAGGGAGTGCCGGAGGAGACCGCCGGCAGGATTTTCGCCAAAATCAACGGCCAGTTCATGTTCCCGGAAAGCCACTCCCACGCCTTCGCCGTCACCGCCTACCAGGCCGCCTGGCTGAAGCGGTACTACCCGGTGGAGTTCTTCGTGTCCCTGGTCAACAACCAGCCCATGGGGTTCTACCCGGTGGAGACCCTGAAGCAGGATGCCCGGCGTTTTGGCGTCCCTTTCCTCAACCCCTGCGTCAACCGCAGCGGTCTGGACTGCATCCCTGAGGAGGACTCGGTGCTGCTGGGCCTGCGGTTCGTCAAGGACGTGGGAACGGCGTCGGCCCAGGCTATCGTGGAGGAGCGGGGACGGCATGGCCCCTACTCCGGGCCCGCCGACCTGGTGCGGCGCACTGGGCTGAAACCACAGACGGTGGAGTCCCTGGTCCTGGCCGGGGCCTTCGACTCCCTTACTCCCAACCGCCGGAAAGCATTGTGGGACTCGGGTCTGGGCATCCGGCCCAGCAGGAACGGTCAGCGTGCTTTTCCCGCTGTCGGGAACGGCGCCGTTCCCGACCTTCCCGACTTCACAGAATACGAGAAGATGGCCGGCGAGTACCGGGTGATAGGCATCTACCCCCGGGGACACCTGATGGAGTTCGTGCGGCCCAGCCTCAGTCCCCAGGTCCTGCCCGCTGCCGCCGTGGATTGCGCCGAGGAGGGGGAGGAGGTCCTGGTGGCGGGCTGGCCCATAGCCCGGCAGCATCCTAGGGGAGAGGATACGGTGTTCGTCACCATCGAGGACGAGACCGGGGACACCCAGGTCATCCTGTGGCCCCAGGTGTTCCGCCAAAGCCGCCGGCAGTTGGGCAACCAGGTGTTGCTGGTGCGCGGAACTGTTTCCCGGTGGGACGGGACCGCCAACGTGATCGCTTCCGAAGTGCGGGGCATCCACCCCCGGGTCCCCATGCCCGCTGCCCACGACTGGCATTGAGGGACCTGATATTGCCCCGTTTTCGAGTTGGGGATGAGGCAAAGCGATGAAGAGATGCAACGAAATGCTATACTCCCAGGACATGATCCAAGCGCGTTTTTGAGCGAATCCAATGGCCCGCAAGTCATCCGTAAAACCAGCGAAGGCGTCCACAAAGACCCCCGGGAAGGCCGGCGGGGAGGTAGTGCTCCTCTCGGGGGGCAACCCTCAGATCGCGAAGGCCGACGGCGACGCGCCGGTGCAGGCTTACATTGCGGCCATGCCAGGCTGGAAGAGCGAAGTCGGACGCCGCATCGACGACCTCATCGTGCGAAACGTCCCCAACGTGCGCAAAGCTGTGAGGTGGAACTCGCCGTGGTACGGCGTCGAAGGGCAGGGTTGGTTCGTGAGCTACCATGTTTTTACCCGTTACGTTAAGGTGACCTTCCTCAATGGAGCTTCCCTGAATCCCGAGCCAACCGGCGCCGGCAAGGACAAAGACTCGCGATGGGTCGACGTCTACGAGGGGAAGCTCGACGAAGAGCAACTCGCGGCCTGGGTACGACAGGCCGCTGCCCTGCCCGGCTGGGCCGGGTTTGACACGCTGTAAGGCAAGTTCCCGCACTTCTCAATGGGCATGACGGCGCCGGGGGAAACTGCCTGGAAGGTTACGCCGTGCGGCGCAACGCGCCGTCATGGGACGCACCCACAACTGAGTCTCAGGCAACCTACGCGAGGAACTCCAACGCCGCCGCCACGAACTCCTGCGGCTTTTCGATTTGCGGCGAGTGCCCGCAGTTGTCCAGCACCACCAGGTCCGCACCCCTGATGGCCTGCTGGTACTGTTCTCCGCATTCCAGGGGGACCAGCTTGTCCTGACGCCCCCACAATACCCTGGTGGGGATAGCGACCCGTTCCAGCAGCGACGGCAGACGCGGATCGTGCATGTAAGGCTTCCAGCACACCCTTACTGCCATCTCCCGGTCGCGTTCAGCGATGGCTGCCTGCTCCGGTGTGGGAGTTCCGCCGTAGATTTCGTCGTACTCCGGAGCCTGGGCCGGGTCATGGAACGACAGCTCGGCCACCTGGGCCGGGGTAATGATGAAGATGTCGGCTATCTCTCCCTGGCGGGGCTTGATCCCTGCTGCGCCCACCAGCATCATTTTAGAAAAGGCTTGGCGGCAGGTCGCGGCCATCTCGGCGGCCATCCAACCTCCCATGGAAAATCCGACGCAGCGCGCCCCTTCCAAGCCCTGTTCTTCCTGGAACCACGTATAGAAGAGTGCCAGGTCCCTTACCGACTCAATCCAGTCCGGACGTCCGGATTTCCCGAAACCGGGATGGGAGGGCAGGTAGACGGTGTAATGCTCCGCCAGGGCTTGGGCATAGCCCAGGGGACCCCGATTCCCGCCGGCGCCGTGCAAAACCAGCAGCGGGTCTCCCGACCCTCCCTTGAACAACTGCAAATCACATCCCCCGACGCTGACCGTTTCTTCGATGAAGTCGACCGCCATAACCGGACCCCCTGGCTGAAAATCGGGAAAGCTGGACACGATAACGGTGTTGGCCGTAGGCCGCAACCCATCCTACCGACGGGGTAGGACAGGGTCAAGCCAAGCACGAAAAGTTGCGGATAAACCCCGGCTTTTATATCTTAGAAACCTACGGTTGCCGCCCGGCTAACGCCGTGGTGCCGGTGCCCATCCCACCCTATCCCACCTATATTACATTTCACAAACGAGGTCTAACCGAGTCTTATGTCTAAAGTATTGGTTACGGATGCAATCGCCCCCGAGGGCCTGGAACTCCTTGGAACCGCCGCTGAGGTGGATGTGAAGCGGGGATTGCAGGAATCAGAGCTGGTCGAAACCATCAAGGATTACCAGGCCCTGGTAGTCCGCAGCGAGACCAAGGTAACCCCGGCGGTCATTCGCGCCGGGCGCGACTTGCGGGTTATCGCCCGGGCCGGCATCGGCGTGGACAACATCAACCTGGAAGCAGCCACCAGCGCCGGCATACCCGTGGTCAACGCTCCCCTGGGAAACACCGTAGCGGCGGCGGAGCATACCATAGCCCTGATGCTGGCCCTGGCCCGCAACGTCCCCCAGGCCCATGCTTCCATGCGCCAGGGCGAGTGGCGGCGCAGCGCCTTCATGGGGATCGAGGTGCGGGAAAAGACACTGGGGATCGTTGGTCTTGGACGGGTAGGCGCCGAAGTGGCGACCCGGGCTCGGGCCTTCGGAATGCGTCTGCTGGTCCACGATCCTTTCGTGTCCACCGACTTCGCCGCCCGGTTCGGCGCCCGTCTCGTCCCCCTGGATGAGTTGCTGACCACCGCCGACTTCATAACCCTGCACACCCCTTTGACCCCCAACACCAACAAGCTCATCGGGAAGCGGGAGCTGGGACTGATGGGTCCCGACACCCGCCTCATCAACGTGGCCCGCGGCGAGCTGGTGGACGAGGAAGCCCTCCTGGAAGCTCTCGAAGCCGGAACCCTGGGCTCCGCCGCCCTGGACGTGTTCGTCGAGGAACCTCCCCCGGACATGACTCTGGCCCAGCACCCCCGGGTCATATCCACTCCCCACCTGGGAGCGTCCACCGAGGAGGCCCAGCGGGAGGTCGCCATCGAGGCGGCGGAGCAGGTGCTGGCCGTCCTGGCCGGACGCCCGGCTGCCAACACCGTCAACGCTCCCAACCTGCGGCCCGAAGCGCAGGCCGTCCTGGCGCCCTTCAAGCCGGTGGCCTATATTCTGGGCAACCTGCTCACCAACCTGGCCGATGGCCAGTTCGCCGGCGTGACCATCCGCTACCAGGGGGAGGTCGCCGACCACGACACCGCCTTCCTCACTGCCTCGGTGCTGGAAGGGCTGCTGTCCCCCGTCATTGCCGAGCAGGTCAACGTCATCAACGCGCCGGTGCTGGCCCAGCGGCGGGGACTGAGCATCACCGAGCAGAAAAGCTCGGAAAGCTCCGAGTATCCGAGCCTCATCTCCGTCACCCTGCACACCAACCGGGAGGGCGTCACCCTTACCGGCACCTCACTGCGGGACGGGCCCCACATCGTCAGGGTCAACGACTATCCGGTGGACTTGGACCCGTCGGTGCCCTACCTTATGTTCGTGGACAACCGGGACCAACCCGGCTCCATCGGCTCCGTCGGGACCGTCACCGGCCAGCACAACATCAACATCAGCTACATGAAGGTGGCCCGCCTCAGCCCCCGGGGGATGGCCATGATGGTGCTGGGCCTGGACGATCCCGTCCCCCCGGCGGTCATGGCAGAAATCCGCGGCCTTCCCCACGTCAACAGCGCCCGCCTGGTGGAAATGCCGGAGGTTTAATTCCAAATGACCGCTCAGAAGCTCGGAACTCTTGAGGAAGTAGACTTGCGGGAGATATGGCCCCACGAAGCCAATGACTTTACGCCCTGGCTGGCCGAGCATTTAGGCTTGTTGGGGGATGCGTTGGGGATGAGGTTGAAACTGGTACAGAGGGAACATACAGTCGGCCAATATGGCCTGGATATTCTTGCGGAAGAAGCCGAAGGTGGAAACGTAGTAATCGAGAACCAGCTAGAGTGGACAAACCATTCACACTTGGGTCAGCTGCTGACATATGCCGCGGGGTGTGAGACGGAAGAAGGTGTGCAATATGCTGTATGGATCGCTCGCCATTTCACCGCTGAACATCGTGCCGCCCTAAACTGGCTTAACCAGTTGAATCCTGGCAAAGTGTGGTTCTACGGGGTCGAGGTCAGGGTTGTCAAAGTAGGAGATTCACTCCCGGCTGTAGATTTCCATGTGGTGGCCGCCCCCAAAGAATGGTGGAGGACCATCCCGGGGTACGTGAACTTGTCATAAAACTCGTTTGACAAACGCCGCGGCACAATGCCATATTCCCAACATTCCCCATACTAGGCCAATTTCCCGGTGAGCAACTGTCAGCAAGTCAGGAGGAACCATCATGGGTGACCGCATCGCAATCATGGGCGCCGGAGCTTTGGGCAGCTACACCGCCGCCTACTTCGCCAGGGAGGGCGAGGACGTGACCGTCATAGATATGTGGCCGGAGCACGTCGAGACCATGCGCCGGGACGGGCTGCGGGCCAGCGGCAGCCAGGGCGACTTCACCGTCCCGGTCAACGCCATTCACCTGACCGACGCCCAGGGAATCACCGAACCCTTCGACTACGCCTTCATCTCCATGAAGTCCTACGATACTGAGTGGGCCACCCACTTCATCAAGCGCTACGTCAAGCCCGACGGATTCTTCATCTCCCTGCAGAACTGCTGGAACGACCCGGTCATCGGCGCCATCGTCGGCGACGACCGGGAGCTGGGCTGTATCGCCTCCCACATTGAGGTTGCCCTGTGGGAGCCGGGCCACGTCAACCGCGGCGGAGCTCCGGGACGGGACCACGGCCACACCGTCTTCCGGGTGGGTGAGCAGAACGGCGCAATCACCGAGCGGGCCGAGAACATCGCCGGCAAGATGGACTGCATCGACGCCGCCTACGCCACCGACAACCTGTGGGGGGAACGCTGGGCCAAGCTGTGCCAGAACGGAATGGGCAATGCCATATCCGCCATGTCCACCCTCGGCTCCCAGAACATGGCCGCCGACCCCCGCTGCCGCTCCATCCGCATCCACCTCTGCAAGGAAGCCGCCCAGGTGGGCCTCGCCCAGGGACTGGATGTAGTCGCCATCAACGGCAAGCCGGCCGCCATGTGGGCCGACGCCGACAAGGGCGACGTCTTCGAGGAGCTGGACGACTTCATGTCCCAGTCGGGAGGACGGGTCAACTGGCTGGCTTCCATGGCCCAGGATGTGCACAAGGGCCGCCGTTCCGAGATAGACTTCATGAACGGGCTGATCTGCTCCAAGGGTCGGGAGACCGGCCTCGAAACTCCTTTCAACGACGCCATCGTTGAGGCCATGCACGGCGTGGATGACGGCTCCATCACCCCCGGGCCCGAGCTGGTGGACAGCATCCTGCGGGCGGTGGGAAGGTAGGGCATAGGGCAGACAAGTACCATACGAAAGGGGAGCAACGCTGCGTTGCTCCCCTTTGCTCTTTAAGGCGGGCCTTATCCAACGCTGTACGCCAGCGGTCTACCCCGCCGTGAACGAGACCCGGCGCTGCCCCGAGTCGAACTCCAGCGCCTCCCCCGGATTCACCTTGAACCACCCTTCGCCCGGTTCGGGAATCGCCTGCTGTTCCTCCCGCTTTGGACGGGATACTACCCGCACTCCCAACGCAGCCAGCATCCCGTCAATCCGCTCAATCGACTCCGCGACCTGCGCCGACACCCGCCCGTTGGAAAGTCCCTTCCTCACCTCCAGCAATTCGCTGGTCAGGTGAAGCGCCAACTCTACGCCGGCCAGGTTCAGACCCATATCCTCGACGAAGTGCTTGATTAGCCGCAGCCGGGCCACATCCTCGTCCGAATAGGTTCTCAGGCTGCCCATACGCAGGGGCTCGATGAATCCCGCCCGTTCGTACTTCCGCAAAGTCTGCGGATGCATGTTCAGCGTCTTTGCCACGACGCTTATCAAGTAAATTCCCCTGGACTGCGTCACTGCTCCACCTGCCTGCATCTCTTGTCAAACGCATAGGTGATTATACATGCGGGATAAAGACCTGCCAATGCAACATCCTGTTAGTGATATGGATATTAAAGGTACTTGACATGACTTATATCAAGCTATATACTTGCATCATGTTGACTACCAGGAGGTTATACCGTGGCGACTGTTGAACTTCTTGACCGCAGCCAGTCCCCCGACGTTACCGGCGAAACACCCGAAATAGCCCTCGGAAACACCCTTGCCCAGGAAGTCGAGCAATTCCTGGAAGAGGCCCGCCGGGACCAGCCGGCGGCCCAGCCTCGACCCGGGTACATGGAATACCGGGTCCCCTTCCCGGGCGTCCGGTACTACTCCTTCTAGGCATGGCCGCGCCTATCGACTCGTTCCCAACTCGAACTTAATGGAGGAATCACATGATGCAGCGATGGAACCCCTTTCAGGACCTCAGACAGATGCAGGATACCATGGACCGCATGTGGCGCCGGTTCGGCGACGCGCCCAATGTTCCCGCGGAAAGCGGGCCGGAGATCGAAGCGTGGGCCGTCCCCCTCGACGTCGTGCGCCAGGGCGACGACACCGTTATCCGCGCCTCCATGCCCGGCGTGAAGCCCGAGGACATCCAGGTTTCTATTGAAGATAACGTCCTCACCATCAAGGGCAGCACTTCCGAGGAGCATGTGGAGAAGGAGGGGACCTTCCTCATGCGGGAGCGCCGGTCCGGTTCCTTCCACCGCGCCCTCCGGCTCCCCGACTCCGTGGACCCGGACAAGGTGGAACCCAAGTACAGCCACGGCGTCCTGACCATTACCGTCCCCAAGGCTGAGGCCAAGCGGGCGCGACAGCTCCAGGTCCACTTCGGCGACAACGGCGGCGGTGACGACGCCTAGCCCCCGGGTTCGCCGCAACCGCCCGGCATTTGAGGCTGGGGCAAAAACAAGAAGGAGCGCGGGGCTCAGTCCCGCGCTCCTTCCATTTGAACCGGCTTCCGGCTTGTCCCGGCTTCCGGCTTGTCCCGGCTTCCGGCTTGTCCCGGCTTCCGGCCAGGAAGCCCCAGGGGCGGCTAGGCTCCCGGGCCGGGCGGCAGTTCTGACGACGCCTCGGATGAGAAGGCGCATCCCGACTCGTCAAGAATCTTCTGAAGGTCCGACGGCAAATGGCTGGTGACCTGGTCCTCTGCAGCCAACCCGGCGGCGAACTCCTCGCCGTACACCTTCCCCAGTTCCTGCAGAATCAGCTCCTGCGCCACGGCCTCCTTCTCCTCGTCCGTCTTGTTGGGGTCCAGCCCCATTTCCATCAATTGTGGGAAGACGGCCATCAGCATTTCCTGCAGGTCCACCATCACGAATCCGCTGCTGTCCCTGCTCCTGGCATTGTCTCGGAAAGCCTCCAGGGTTTCCAGCCGGATCCGGTGGAACTCCTCCAGTTCCGGCGGCGGTTCCAGTTGGCGGTAGGACTCCAGGTTCATGTCGGCGATGTCCGCTATCTGTCCCCATGTAATGTCCAACGGGGAACTCTCCCCCATCGAGAACGGGTCAGCGGCTAACGGCGCGACCAGTGCCCCGCACTGCTCGGCGTAGCCCTGCACCCGTTCCTCCACTTCATCACCAGTCGCTGTTGACGAATCCGCCGGGGCTGCGGGTTCCGGGGCCGTCGCAGGCGCTGGTACTGGAGTCGACGTTGGCGACGGGACCGGTGTGCTCGTCGGCATTGGAGTCGCCGTCGGCTCGGGTGTGTCCGTCGGTACAACTGTTGGTTCCAGTGTTGGCACGGCCGGCACTTCGACGGCGACCGTCCTGACAGGCTCCGGATCAGACGCCGATTCTTCGCTGCCGCAGGCGGTCAGCCCAATAGTGCCCATCATCATCAGCCCGGCGCTCCACAGGACTGTTTTCACGAACATTTTCATCTCTCCCCTCCCGACAATCCCGCTTCATTCCGGAGCGGGCCGGTCTGTTGGTGCAGGCATCGCGATTTATGCGCGTTACCGGCCTCCCGCTGCCAGTGCCCCCACTGCCACCGTGCCTAGCCGCACTGGAAGTTCCTCCCAGGTCTTGCCGTCGTCGCGGCTCTGGAACAGTCCCCCGCCGTCGGTGCCCGCGTAAACTCTCCCCGCCTCCTCCGGGTCCCAGTCGAATGCCACCACCATCTCCTCCGGATGCTCCCCGTAGCCCAGTCCTTCCACCATCGTCCAGCTCTCCCCGCCGTTGGTGGAGCGGTAGAACTTGGGGTTGCCCCGCCGGGCATTCTCCGAAACCGTCACCAGCACCACGTTGGGACTATCCGGCGCCGACGCGATATGGAGGGTGTACCGCCGGTCGATGCCGCCGTTGATAATCTCCCACTGCGACCCGCCGTCATCGGACCGGTACGGAGCGCTGGCCGTCGCTACGTACACCCGCCCCGGCAGTCCGTTCCCCAGATCTACGCAGTGAATATCCGGGTCCAGCCCTGGCAGCTGCCGCCAGTTGACGCCGCCATTGCCGGTACACACCATCCCTCCAACTTCGATCCCGGCGAACAGGCTGTCGGGGTCCCCGGGCGCCGCCTGCAGGTCCCTGACATGGGAGTCCCGGGTTGGCGAGTGGAATCCCCATTCTGACGATTCCGGCACGGACCGGAACCCCTCCAACTCCTCCCATGTATCCCCGCCGTCTCTCGAACGGAACACCGCTGCCGGTTCGCTCCCCACCAGGACCGCATCCCCCTCGATGGGATGGGCCAGCACGCTGTGGGCGTAGGGAGTTGGGTACGAGTCCAGCTTCTGCCAGGACAAGCCTCCGTCGTCAGTCCGGTATACCCCCGCCTCATAGGCCGCCAGGTAGGCCCGCAATGGGTTAACCGGACTGGCCGACAACCGCGCCGCCGCGTGGGGAAGTGGCGTTATCGGCCCCAGTTCCCAGGTTTCACCTCCATCGCCGCTGGTTACAGAGCAGACTCCGTCGTGGGCGCCAACGTAAATTCTCTTGTTCCGGGACATACAACTCCTCCCCCTATGAGAGTCCGGCGGGCTGGCTCAAGAAAATGGGTCTGCAACGCACCGGTTACTGCGGGCCATTGTTTGGCAAACCCCTGGACGCCGTCAACCCGGCAATATCCTGGCAGAGAGAAGCCCCCGCTCCTATAAGGACGCGGAGGCTCCCCTTTATCTGTCTGTTCCGTTGTGGTTTCGGATCAGGGTCTACGGCGCAGAACGAAGGGCGGCGCTAGAACGCCGCCCTTCTGCGGAGTGGGTGTGAGACCGGATTTCTGCCGACTGGGTTCTACCTACGGACTGAACCACATAGTGCTCACCCGAACCACCGGGTCCAGCCGTGCCTCCCAGTTCAGTTTCGGGTCCAGCCCGAAGAAAATCACCAGATCGAACAGGGGCAGATACAACACTTCGTCGTGCAGGATGTCGGCCAGTTCCTCCATCAGGCGCACCCGTTCCTCCCCCGATGCCGCCAGGGCCGGAGCAATCTTGCTTTGGATTCCCCCGGGACTGGGGTCGCAAATCCCAGACGAGATGTAGGTGCAGCTCATCGAGTTCCGCACCTGCCGCCCGAAGTCCAGCGTCTCGTTGGACGGCTGTCCCGCGTTGATCTCGGCCCGGGGGCAGTCCGCACCGCCCTTGGCCAGCGCCGCCTCGAAGTCGGCCGTGGTCGGCACCTGAACCTGCGGGTCCCTCCCGTCGGATATCATCACCTCCTGCACCGCCTTTCCGATGAAGCAGCGGTTCATCGCCCGCCGCACCGACGGCTCGGCCACCAGGATGTCCACGTTCATCCCCACGCTCTGCAGATACGCCTGCATCGCTTCGTAGACTTCCACGTTCTTGGGAATGCGCGTGGCCCGCCCCATGATGGTCATCTTGTTCTCGGGATTGTAGTTCGCTTCCTCCAGTAGCCGCCGCGCCAGGTCCGGATCGTACTCGTAGGGAGCCGTGTTCCGCTCGGTGGCCCCGATAATCCCCGGCCAGATCATGTTGCCGCGGCACTTGGGATACCCCCCGAAAAGCGAGTCCACCATTTCCTGGCAGTTGATGGCATGGACGATGGCTTGCCGCACCTCCTTCTTTTTCAGCTCGGGGTGCCAGACCGTGTCCAGCTTGAACCCTTCGATTTCCGCCGAGGTCCCGGTGCGTATCTGCTCTGGCGGAAGTGTGTCCAGCGCCTCCACGCCCACGTCCCACGCGATATCGGCCTCTCCGGTCTTGACCATGGCTGTCAGGACCGCCGACTCGCCGCGCCAGACCCACTCGGCGTTACGGATCAGCGGCTTCTGGAACTCGAAATGGTCGTCCACCGGTACGTAGTCGTCATAGGCTTCGTGCACCACCGATATCCCGGGCTCCCAGCTCACCAGCCGGTACGGCCCTATGCTTACGCTCTGGCGGGACACTTCCTCCTCGGGAGTGTTGGCCAGCCACTCCGGCGCCTCGAAACTCACGAAGAACGCCGTGTTGGGGAAGATGGGGCACGCGATGGCGCAGACGATGTCCACCGTGAACTCATCCACCTCCTCCGCGCTGAAGCTGCCCGTGTACACGAAGCTGGACGTCGCGTTGGCCTCGTTGCCGGTGTAGTTCAGGCTGTGGATGGTCGCTGCTGCGTTGAACGGCTCCCCGTTGTGGAACTTGACCCCCTCCCGCAGCTTGAACCTCCACCGGTCCTGGGCCACCTGCTCCCATCCAGTGGTCGCGGTGGTGGGAACAATCCGCAGGTCATCCCCCGACTGCCAGGTCAGAGGATCCACCAGGCTAGCGCGGGTGATGGACTGGTACAGCCCACCCCCGATGGCCCACAACGAGTTCATGTTCTGCGGCTCTTCGGGAATTGCCAGCGTAATCATGTCCCGGGCTGAAGTGGTCCCCTCCGGCAGCGGTGTCGGAGTAGCCACTGCTGTGGGGGCGACCGGCGCGGTGGTCGCCTGGGGAGCGGCGGGTGCTGCCGGAGCAGAGGAACCCGTAGCGGCGGGAGCCGCGGCCGGCGCCGCAGGGGCCGCAGGCATCACGGTCGCCGCGGGCATCACCGGCGCGGCCGGGGGCGGAGCAGTGGCCGGGGGCGCATCCGCTCCACCGCAAGCCGTCACCAAGCCCGCCGCCAGGATAGCCAATCCCAGCACCCACACAACGGATGTAATCTTCGGTCTCATAAAACCTCCCGATGAATCCGTGAAAGTCTCTCGCTGAAATGCCGGTTCGGAGTATAGATTGGGCAATTACATTTCGCAATACGCAACAAATCATCTAATAAAAAAGTAACGACGTAACTCGGATCAAGTATGGCGTCAAGAGTCGTTTCATTGCCTCTTTGAATCCAATCACCGTCAGCCGGGAGCGTTCGACCGCGGGTTGATTACCCGGTCTACCCGGGAGTACGATCCCCCGGTCTGCCCAATGCCCGCAACGCGGGGGCGGGCTGGGACAAAAAGGGAAGGGAGGACAGGTAATGCTGATAACCAGAATCTATACCGGCGAAGACGGCCAGTCCCACTTTGAGGAACTGGAGACGGAAAACCACCCGCTCCTGCCATCCCTCACCGCCATCACCAGCCTGCGCTTCCGGGTCAGCGAGCCAGGCACCTTCAGCGACTGGCACACCGAGTCCCAGCGCAACTACATCATCACGCTGTCGGGGGAAGGGGAAATTGGTATCGGAGACGGCACGCACCGCCGGTTCGGGGCAGGCGCGGTCATGCTGGTAGAGGACCTCACCGGCCAGGGCCACACCACCCGCGCCACCAGTGATGAACCCCGGATAACTGTTGCCGTACCCCTCGCCAACCAGGTCCCAGGAACGTAAACCGCCCGGGAGTCCAGCCGCAGTGGCCTCCGCTCCCGGGCAGTTGTTGGTGAAGCAAGCGCGGGTGGGAAGGCGGTGGTTCAGGCCTCGATCCGGTACACCCTGGCCGCCGTGTCGTGGAGCATGTCGGCCCGCTCCGAAGCCGAGTAGTTTTGGGACAACCGCTTGAAGGCGTTGTACATCACGTTATACGAGAACGACACCTTGTCAGGAGGGAAGTTGCTCTCGAACATGCACCGGTCGGGACCGAATTGCTCGATGGCGTAGTTCATCCACGGAGCCATTGCCTCCGCCAACTCCTCCGACCCTATTGGCGTTTCACGTTGCCACCAGCCGAATCCCCACCGGGGCATCCCCATGCCTCCTACCTTGCAAACTACGTTGGGACAGGCGGCCACCGCCGCTATCCCTTCCCGCCACTGAGGGATAACCTCGTCGTCGCGGCCAGCGTATATCCCCGTCCGGCTTACGCCGCCCAGGTGGTTCAGGATTATCGGAAGGTCGGGAACAGCCTTGGCAAAGTCCGCCAGTTCCGGGAGTTGCGGGAAGGCGAGCATCGTATCCAGCGACAGACCCATCCGCGCCAGCACCCGCGCGCCGGCCCGGAACGTCTCGTTGGCCATGATCCCCTCCGACTCCCGGTTTTCCAGCGCCGGGTCGGGGCTCCAGGTCACGTTGTGCCGGATTCCCCTGAACCGCCCCGCCGCTGCCTGCAGGGCCTCCAGCACTCGGGCCACGTCATCGCCCAGCTTCAAGTCGGCATGGCCCACGATGGCTGACGCCGGGCGGCTCGGTCCGTAAATTCCGCTAGCTCCCGCCGCCGCCAGCCCGTTGACGAACTCCACCTCGCCCACCGGGCGCATTTCGGCCGGACCCGCCGCCCGGTACATGGACCTGGCCTCGACGAACACCGTGCTGCGGACGTTGTGACCGCTGCCGATGTCGCCCATCAGTTCGTGGATGAGATAGCGCTGGTAGGGGATGCTGGCAGGACGCCGGTCCCAGAAGTGGTGGTGCGGATCGCAGATGGGGAGATCCGGTTCCAGGGTGGGTTCTTCATTCAGGGCCAACCAGTCATTTCCGCCGAAGGGCATGACTTCACCTCCGTTCCGGATTTGGACACGCCGATTTTACCACTTTATCGGCCCACAAACGGGTTCAGCACTGGTACACCCAGTTGCTCAAAGTCCCGGACATTCCTGGTAACCACCACCAACCGATTTGCGATTGCAACCGCGCCAATCATAGCGTCCTGCATCAACGTGCCGGATTGATGGTGCATGAGTCTGGCCCACTCCCTGAAAGCGTGCGCGTCAACCGGCAAGATATTAAACGTGGACAGCACCTGGTTTAGCCACCCTTCAATCTCTTCTGCTTTGGCAGCGTCCTGCTCGCGGGTAATCTCAATCCCCGCCTGGATCTCGCCGATTGTAACGGCAGAGAGGAACAACTCATCACCCGACACTCCATGCACCCAGTCCACAACGCTCCGGTGCGGATTCGGTCTGCGTAGTTCGGAGACGACGTTGGTATCGAGGAGATACACTCGACTACTCGAACTTGATCGGATCCCGCCTACGCATCTCCCGCCTAGGCGGCGTCAGCGCCTCTACGCGGGCTTCTGGAGCCAGCAACAGTTCCTTTAAGTCCGGCCTTGTCATCCGTTCCACCCGCCGCCACTGCTCAATCGGTACCAGTACCGCCGTCTCAACACCCCGCTTGGTGACAATTTGCGGCCCCTCGGACAGCGTTTTCTCCAACATAGCGCTGAACCGGGCCTTGGCGTCTTGTACCTGCCATGTGTTGCTCAAGGATCCCTCCTCAACCGTTGTCTGACTAGTTACCAGACTAGTTGAACATTTGAGGCCAGTCAACCAACCCTCTACCCCTCAAACCGGAACGTCCCCTGTATCGCATTGTGGTCCTTCAGGTCAATGTCCCACCCCAGCAGCTGATTGCTGGCCCGCCACCGCGTTGCCCTGGCAACGTAGGCCGGACTGCCCGGGATGGTGGAGAAGATGCTGTCGTTCAGCGTCGTGACCTCCCCGTTCCGCCCCCGGTAAGGCTCCACCTCCGCCGCCACGTCCTCCCCGATTCTCAGCCTCCCCTCCCCCCGCTCTACAGAAAAGTCGATCCGCGCCCGTTCCACGGAAAGCACTTCTCCGATCAGCCTGGAAAGGTCCCCCATCGGGCCGCCAAGCTCCCCCCGCCACGCCTTCAGGACCGCGGTTTCCTGTTCCAGCGTCGCCCGGTCATCCACCACCGCCACCACCCGGAACCCGCCTTTCAACACGTTCCCCGGGATATGTGCGATCAACGCCAGCGTCAGACCGGAAACATCCACACCCTCGATTTGACCACGGTCGAAATGGTACGCCAGGACCGAATCGCACGTACCATTGTCCGGGTCTTCTCCGATCCAGCAGGGACACAGCACGTCGCAGTTGCAAACTTCCAGTATTCGACCTTCCAGCCAGTAACCCATAACCCCTTTTCCCCTCGCCGGCCGCTTCTTGAATAGGTGGTCTGGGGGATGAATCCCCCAGCGTACCCCGGCATCCCTACGTTCCCACGAAGCCCACTATTGCCACTGCCAACCCCCACACCAGCAACCCCACGCCAACCGGTCGGGACAGCCGCCGTCCCCAGGGCAAGTTCTTTTCCGACGCCATCACCGCTCCCAGCAACAGCATCCAACCGATGCTGCCCGCGCCTATCACGAACATCAGCGCCATCAGGGGCCAGCAGCACCCCGCGCAGTACACCCCGTGGTGGATGCCCAGCCTCAGAGCCTGCATCCGGTAGGCAGACCCAGTCCACCGCCGCAGGATGAAACTCCACGGAGAACGGCACCGGTCCAGGCACTTGTACTTCAGGGAAGAAAACTGGTATGCCCCGGCCACACCAAGGATACCAGTTCCCAGCACCCACGAGTTCCCGGACAGCCAGTTGCTCCGGCCCGTGGCCCAGTGGAGCAGCAGGTCTCCCACGTGTGCCGCAACCCCGAACCACGCCCACACCCCCACGTATCCGGCGATCAGGAGGGCAGTGAGCAACATCCAATCAGTGCGGTCCCGCACCATCGTATGGAACAGGGAAATCAGCGGAAGGCTGGTCGGCAGCATCATGGCGAACACCATCAGCGTCCAACCCGCCACGAAGAAAGCCAGCAGACCAATGTCGGCCCCGCCTGTTGCCGCCGGTTGAGAATGGTCCAGAAACCGCCCGTAGGGAGATCGGCCCCACAGCCACAAACTCGCCCATGCCGCCGCGACGAGGACGAGCAGTAAACCGAGAAACCATCGCCGGCTTTCAACCCTGACCATGATTCACCGGCAAGAAAGTGTTATGCGGCTAGGGGTTGCGGCATTACATCCAAGTCTCACCATTGCGGTTTCCCGGCCCCGGCACTTCCAAGGCCCGACAAATTCTCCGGACGAGAATTTCCTCGATTTCCCTGTGTCGTGGTATGGCTGACGTGGTTCTCCGGTTACGATTGACGTAGATGGTGTGCCTGCTGCCTTTTCTCAAGAACTCACATCAGTGAGATTCGAGATGACGGATCAGGTCTCGCCGCCTCATTAAGTGGACATGACCATCGGCTCTCGGATGACATCGGTGTCCTGTATCCGCTCTTCCTCTATTGTCCGGTTGGCCTCCAGCACCAGGACGATGGCCTCTTCCAGGTTGGAGCGGGCCTCTTCCAAGGTCGCTCCCTGTGTGTTGGCCCCGGGAAGCTCCTCCACAAATCCGATGTAACCGCTGGGAACCTTCTTGAAAACCGCCGTTAACGTTATCTCCACGATTCACCCCCGCCTGTCAAGAAGCCGCTCAGCGAGCCTTGGACAAGTTACCTCACTTGTGCGAGCGAAAGCGGCCACCTTTAGACTGATTACCGTGCCCTACTCCGGCCGCCGCCACCGCAGGTTGGGCCGCCGCGCCGCTCCCGCTTCATCCAGCCGCGACACCGGCGTCGTGTGCGGAGCATTCCTTACCAGGTCGGGATCTTCCGATGCCTCCCGATTGATTACCCGCATTGTGTCGATGAAGGCGTCCAGCGTCGTCATCGTCTCCGACTCCGTGGGCTCAATCATCAGCGCCTCATGGACGATCAACGGGAAGTACATCGTGGGAGCGTGGAATCCATAGTCCAGCAAGCGCTTGGCTACCTCCAGCCCGCTCACGCCCCTCTCCCTCTGCCAGTCCGCCGAGAATACCACCTCGTGCATGCACCCCCTATCGTATGGCAGGTAGTAAATGTCCTTCAGGGCATCCAGGATGTAGTTGGCGTTCAGCACGGCGTTGCCGCTGATGGACTTCAATCCCGCCGCTCCCAGCGTCACGATGTAGGTGTAGGCTCGGGCCAGGACGCCGAAGTTCCCGTGGAAGGCGCTAATCTTCCCGATGGTGTTTTCCGGGTGCACCAGGTGGAATATCCCGTCGTCCGACCTGTCCACCACCGGCGCCGCCAGAAACGGGGACAGGGACTCACCGCAGCACACGGGACCGGCTCCGGGCCCGCCGCCGCCGTGGGGGGTGCTGAAGGTCTTGTGCAAGTTCAGGTGAGCCACGTCGAAGCCCAGTTCTCCCAGCTTGGCCCGTCCCAGCAGGGCGTTCATGTTCGCCCCGTCGCCGTAGACCAGCCCCCCGGATTCATGCACGACCCGGCACACCTCGACTATATCCTGGTCGAACAACCCCAGGGTGCTGGGAAGGGTGATCATTGCTCCTGCCAAGTCTGGGCCGGCCAGCTCGTGGAGGGCATCCAGATCGGTATTCCCGTTCGCATCCGAGGGGAGCGTGACCACGTCGAACCCCGCCATCGCCCCCGAAGCTGGATTCGTACCGTGGGCGCTGTCCGGTATCGCCATCTTGGTCCGGTGCGCCTCTCCCCGAGCGCGATGGTACGCCCGCATCATCAGGACGCCAGCCAGTTCCCCGTGGGCCCCGGCCAGCGTAGCCAGGCTCGTACCCGCCATCCCCGTCACTTCCGCGAGGAATCCCTGCAGCCGGTACAGCAGTTCCAAAGCTCCCTGTGACGCCTCCTCCGGCTGCATCGGATGGATGTTGGCAAACCCGGGCAGGAATGCCACCTCGTCGTTCACCTTGGGGTTGTACTTCATCGTGCAGCTGCCCAGCGGGTAGAACTGGGTGTCGATGGAGAAGTTGAGCTGGCTCAGGTTGGTGAAATACTGCACCACCTCCGGCTCAGACACCTCCGGCAGGTCCAGGTCCGTCCGCAGCATAGCGGCGTCCGGCAGCGGCTGCTCAGGAACATCCGAGGCTGGGATAACGGTTCCCACCCGCCCCGGGACGCTCCGCTCCATCAGAAGCTGCTCGGTGTTGCGATTCCCGCCCTTGTTCATGCGCTAAACTCCCCCAATGCCTTCACCAGCGCGTCAATGTCCGCCCTGGTGTTCATCTCCGTCACGCAGAGGAGCATCCCCTTGTCCACCCGCTCCGGCAGTGGATCGCTGTACGGCGGAACGCTGATGTCCAGCCCGCCCAGGATGTTCTGCTCCAGCAACCGCCGGTTAATCTCCCCCGGGTCCGCCGGACACTGCACCACGAACTCCTGGAAGAACGCCCCCCGCTTGAAGGGCAGCTCGTACCCCGGCAGTTCCTCGATCTGCGATGCCGCGTAGTGGGCCTTCTGGTAGCACAGCTCCGCCACCTGTCTCAGCCCCTGCTTCCCGGTCGCCGCCAGATAGATGGTCGCCGCCAGGGCATACAGGGCCTCGTTGGTGCAGATGTTGCTGGTCGCCCGCTCCCGACGGATGTGCTGCTCCCGCGTCTGCAGCGTCAGCACGTAGCCGGTCCTGCCCTCGCTGTCCACCGTCTTACCCACCAGCCGGCTGGGCATCTGCCGGATATACTCCTGCTTGCAGGTGAACAGGCCCACGTACGGCCCGCCGAAGCTGCTGGGAATGCCCAGGGCTTGACCCTCTCCCGTCACGATATCCGCCCCATAGTTTCCCGGCGGATTCAACATCCCCATCGCCAGGGGGTCCGCCGAAACCACCAGGAGCGCTCCCCCATCGTGGGCACTGCCGGCCAGCAAGGGCATATCCTCAATCGTGCCGTAGAAGTTGGGATACTGCACTACGAGGCAGGCCGTTCCTTCATCCACATCGGGTTCCCAGTGCCGCACCGTCCTGATTTCGATTCCCTGGGCCTGGCAATAGGTGCGGATCACCTGCAGGTAGGGCGGCGAGACGGTATCGAGGACGGCTACCTTGGGCCGGCGCGTCACCCGGCAGGCCATCAACACCCCCTCCGCCAGGCTGGTTGCCCCGTCATACATTCCCGCGTTGGCCACCTCCATGCCGTACAGGTTGGCGATGAGGGTCTGGAACTCGTAGATGACCTGGAGCGTTCCCTGGCTCACCTCGGGCTGGTACGGGGTGTACGCCGTCAGGAACTCCCCCCGGGTCATCAGCGCCTTCACGATGGACGGCATGAAGTGGTGGTAGGAGCCGGCGCCGAGGAATGACGGGCCGCTGCTGAGGGGGCGGTTTTTGGCGGCCAGGGCGGCCAGGTCGCGCTGGACTTCCAGCTCGCCCAGGGGGGCGGGGAGGTCCAGCGGGGGGTTGCGGAAAGCTTCCGGGATGTCCTGGAAAAGGTCGTCGACAGAGTTCAGGCCGAGCTTTTTGAGCATCTCGGCCTGTTCCTGTTCGGTATTCGGAATGTAGTGGGACTGGAAATGACCGTTGGAGGTCATGGGGACTGGTCTCCTTTGACTGGGTTCCCGGCAGGTGACTGGGTTCCTGGCAGGGTCCTTCCGGGCCTGGAAAACCCGGGATGTGGAGGGGGAACGGCGGGACAGCTTCGAGGACACTTTCGCCTCTAAGTTGTCCTGGATGGGCTGTCCCGGGTCACAGGCCGCCGATGTATTCGTCGTACTCCGCGGCAGTCATCAATGCGTCGAACTCCGACGGTTGGCTCATGGCGACCCGCAGGATCCAGCCCTGGTTGAACGGGTCTTCGTTGACCAGTTCGGGCTGGTCAACCAGGCTGCCGTTGACCTCGATGACCTCGCCGCTCACCGGACTGTAAAGGTCGGACACCGCTTTTACCGACTCCACCTCGCCCATCTTCGCCATGGCGCCCAGGGTGTCGCCGGCCTGGGGCAGGTCGAAATAGACCACGTCTCCCAGCTGGTCCTGGGCGTATTCGGTGATGCCCACCAGCGCGCGGCCCGAGGCTTCATCCTCCACCTGAATCCATTCGTGTTCCCTGGTGTACCTGCGGTCGTCGGGGTTCAATTTGTCCAAATCTCCTGTGGTTGGTCCGGTGGTTTGAAGAAGCCGGATTACTGGCTGGAGGGCCTGGAATAGAAGGGAAGGGCCACTATCTCGGCGGCAGTGGAGCGTCCCCGTATGTCGATGTCCACCGTCTGTCCCGCCGCCGAATAACGCTCCAAAACGTAGCCCATAGCAATGCTGGTGTCAAGCGTGGGAGAGTAGCTGCCGCTGGTGATGGACCCCACCGTTTCCCCCGCGACGCTGACCTCATAATCCGCCCGGGGAGCGCTCCTGCCGGGGAGCTGGAGTCCGACCAGCCTGCGCTGGGTGCCTTCCTTAATCTGGCCCTGCAGCACCCCGGCGCCGACATACTCGCCCTCGGCGCGAACAAACCTCTGGAGTCCCGCTTCGACGGGGGTGATGGACTGGTCGATTTCGTGGCCGTGCAGGGGGAGCGCCGCCTCCAGCCGGAGGACATCCCTGGCCCCAAGGCCGCAGGGAACGGCGCCGGCCTCGGCCAGGGTATTCCAGAGCCGTTCAGTATCTTCGGACGCCACGACCATCTCGAACCCGTCCTCGCCGGTGTAGCCCGTGCGGCCCGCCGTCACCCTTATCCCGTTGACCATTCTGCTGCGGTGGGAAAAGGGGCGCAGGGTGGAAAACAGGTTCCCGTCCTGGCCGGTGAGCCCGTCCAGCATGGCGGCGGCCCCGGGCCCCTGGACCGCGATCAGGCCGGTCGCCGTGGTCTGGTCATCCAGGGTCACCCGGCCGGGAAACCTCTCCTCAACCTTGCTGTTGAACCAGGCCAGCACCTCTTCCCGGTTGCCGGCGTTGGGTATCAGCAGGAACCGGTTCTCGTCCAGGCGGTAAAAGATGGTGTCGTCGATGACGCCGCCCGCATCGTTGCAGATGAAGCAATACCTGGCCCGCCCCCGCCGGAGGTCGGTGGCCGACCCGGTGAGCACCCAGTCGAGGAAGGGCGCGGCGAACAGGCCGCTGATGTACACCCGTCCCATGTGGGAAACGTCGAACATCCCCACGGCAGTCCGGACGGCCCGCACTTCCGAGAGGATTCCCGCGTATTGGACCGGCATGTCCCACCCGCCGAAGGGGACCATGCGGGCCCCCATCGCCACGTGGATCGGGTGCAGCACCGTCTTCAGTTCCATAGTCTTTCCCCTGCCGTCCTGAGCATGACCCCTGCGGGAAACCGCCGTTCAATGGTGGACAGCTACCGGAATAATCCTATCATTCCGACCTTGGGGCCGCCACCAAGCGGGACGTCGTTCCCCTCAGGGGCTAACCCATCTGAGTAATGACAACTATCAGGTTGACACGCCTGCATCCTTGGTGCCAGCATGGCGGCTCTACGGCCATTTCAAGCAGGGTGATGTTTGACCGATGCCTGACCCAAACTTTGCGGACAAGACCATCTGGACGGGCGACAATCTGGACATTCTCCGGGGGATGAACTCGGAGTGCGTTGACCTTATCTACCTGGACCCGCCCTTCAACTCCAACCAGGACTACGCCGCCCCGGTGGGGAGTGCGGCGGCGGGCGTGTTGTGCACGATGTTTGGACGGAAATTCAGGCGGTAAACTCCCAAACCAAGGAGAGGGTCGGGTATCCCACGCACAAACCCCTAGCCCTGTTGGAGTGCATCATCCGGGCCAGCAGCAACGAAGGCGACATTGTGCTTGATCCTTTCTGCGGCTGTGCAACTGCTCTGCTCCAGTTGCAACCGGATTAAAGGGGACCGGCCCCAAGAATATTTGATGGCAAGGTTGGCGGAGATAGGGGGGTAAAGAAGCGAATGAGAGAGAATAGGCTTCGGAATGGAGTGTTGACACCCGGTGATGTTCGGGGGTTTCCAAGGGTCACCCAGATTACGATGAATGGGGAACCCGCTTCAGTGACCAATCTCTACCTACCTGGTGAATTTCTGCCATCGCTAACCGATTGTGAAGTTCAACAGGCAGTTGGAAAACCTACCCACGAGTTTGCCAAGGGGCTAAGAGTCGGCAGATATCTCCAAGAGCACTCTTGGCTGAACCGGTACGCCAGGCCATATTGGCCGGAGGAAGTTGACCAGCACCTTCGATTTGCTCTCCAATGTGAAGTGGGCGCGCGAACCGCAGTCCGTTACCCGGTCCTTGAGAGGGATATGTACCGATGGGTGGCTTACGGACACCGAAACGGTTTCTGCAAGGTATTCGGCATGGAATTGCCAAGCCGTTACCCGGAATTTTGGGAGGCGTGTCTGGGATGGGCAAAGACCAAATACTTGTATTTCCGTTTTCCCACGGGAGAGATAATTGCGGCTTTGCCTCCTAATAGAGGGTGGGTAGTCAAATGGGTGGAGGTAGGAGAGGAAATGCCGGAGGAATTGCCGTCTGAGATGTACGAGCGCAACCTGTGCTTGGGCGCGGCAATGTTCATGGGAGAAACCGCCAAGCATAAATTAACCCTTGACAATTACATTTCGATTGCGAAATCAACACGACATGCTATGACCACCAGCGATGGGCCGGAACCCGCAACCGCCCCCTAGAATACCTGATGGCGCGACTGGCGGAGATTGGGGTTATAGTAACTTCTTGACTATCCATACTCGCTTTATCCAGTGGTCGGGGGTTACGATGGGACTGGTAGGATTAGTTCGTAGACAGGCGCTCGGCATCCCCAGGGGCGCAGATATCAACCGCAGGGCGCATCGAGGCGACGCATGCGTCGCCCCTACGTTGGCATCGGTTTCAGACGCGCGGCGGGTTCACGGTTGCTGGACCTGCCAGGCTTCGAGGTTCTGCTGCATGTATTCGACGTGTTCGCGGACGTGGGCCTCGTAGGTATCTAGCCAGTCGTCGAGGGTCATGTCGCCGTTTTCCGGGTGGTAGGCGGTGTTTGACCAGGTGGATTCGGGCAGGGCTTTGATGAGGGTATAGGTCTTACCGCGGAGCCACTTGAACAGGTTGAGCGTGTCGTCGATGTCCTGGTCGTGGTAGTCGAGGGCGGTGGCCCATTGGTTTTCGTCGTAGTCCATGAGGGTCCGGCCCGGCTCGGCGATGAGGCGCCGGGCGCGGATGTAGCTGTTGGCCTCGCTGTCGGTGAGGTGGATGATGTGCTCGTGGATGCTCCAGCAGCCGTGCTCGTCGCGGAACTGCCACATCTCCCTGGGGAACCTGCCCAGCGCCTCTACGAGTTCGGTGTAGGCGTTGGCGTAGGATTGGATTTTCTGCTGGCGTGCTTCGGGGGTCATTGGGGCGTCGCTCCACAGTCGCTCAGGATGGGTTACATGCAATCCTCGGGTTTCCATTATACGGGCAATCCATCTACGACACTGGGATTCGTCCGGCGTTGCAGCAGGCTTAATTTAGACGCGATTGCCCTGCCCATCGTTCCCTTTCCCCGGAGAATACTCTGGCGCGATTCCCGTATAATGATCGGGCCACACACTCCGCCCGGCGGGGTCCAGCCCGCTCCGATAAGTTACCGAAATTCGCGCCGGAAAGCGGCGAGCATCAGTCAGAAGGAACGCAGAAGGAACGCCATGACTGCCAGGAATATCGAGAAGACCCCGGGCGCCGGTCCTGACGGCCGCTTCCCCGACTTCCCGCCGCGAGAGGACATGAACAACCCCATCTATCTCTACGAGCCCGGCTACCTGTACTCTCTGAAGCGGCATCTCGGCTCCCTCGAAACCACCCTGGTTATGGCCGAGACTCCCCTCGGCTGGCGGCACCACCAGCGCGAGGGCATACTAATCCCCGACCTGATGATCGCCTTCGACGTGGACGTGGCCGATGTTATCGACCGCCGGGGATACTCCATCGAGCGGCAGGGAAAGGCCCCCCAGTTCGTGCTTGAGGTCGCATCGCCCAGCACCGGCCATCAGGATGACGGCCGGAAACGTGCCGGGTACATGGAATACGGGGTCCAGGAATACTGGCGGTTCGACCCATCGGGCGGTCAATACCACCGGCAGAGCCTCGCGGGAGACCGGCTAATCGAAGGTTCGTACCGGCCCATCCCCATCGAGCAATTGGGCCAGGGGATTCTCCATGGCCGAAGCGAGGCGCTGGGGCTGGACGTATGCTGGGACCGTGGCCGGCTCCGCTGGTGGGACCCCGAGTCCGAAGACTACCTCGAAACCCACGAGCAGACCGCCAACGCCCGCATCGCCGAGCGGGAGGCAAGAGCCGCCGCCGAAAATGCCCGCATCGCGGAGCGGGAGGCAAGGGCGGCTGCCGAGGCCCGGGTCCGGGAGTTGGAGGCCGAGTTGGAACGCCGCGGCGGCCCCTGATCCAACTCCGTCACCTGCCCCGCCGCCTTTCCGCCCCAACCGGTGTGCTCTATAATGTTGCGGGCCGGCGGGAGCCGGTCCGTTACCAGGCAATCTCATCCAAACAATCTCAACTCTTCTCGGAGGAGCGCACATGGCAGAGGGGCAATTCGTCAAGGTAGCAACGGTTGGGGAGGTCTCCCCCGGCGACATGAAGCCGGTGGAGGTCGGGGAAGACCAGATATTGCTGTGCAACGTCGATGGGGCGGTCTACGCCATCGACGACATCTGCACTCATTCGTACGCCTCCTTGTCGGAGGGAGACCTGGACGGCGACGAAGTCATCTGCCCCCTGCACGGCGCTCTCTTCAGCGTGGTCACCGGCGCAGTTATAACGCCGCCGGCGGATGAACCCCTCCGCACCTTCGAGGTGCGGGTGGAGGGCGACGACATCCTGGTGGGGCCGGAAAAGCCTCCCGCCGAGGCCGCTGAAGCAGAAGAAGAGTAGCCCGCTAGGGCCGGTCCTGCCCGAAACAGCAAACAGGGACGCCATGAGCGTCCCTGTTTCTTTCCCCATTGCCCCGGTTCCCGCTTATTGCTGGAGCAATCCCCAGTTGGAAGGCGGCCAGTAGACCATCCAGACCTGCCCCAGGATGTTCTCCTCCGGGACCGGCCCCCAGTTCCGCGAGTCGTTGCTGCCGGCCCGGTTGTCCCCCAGGACGAAATATTCGCCGTGTCTCAGCATCACCGGGTCCATGCTGGCCCGGTCGCGGGAGGTAATGTAGGGTTCGTGGAGGGCCCGGCCATTGACGGAAACGGCACCTTCATTGATTTCCACCACATCCCCGGGAACCCCGATGACCCGCTTGACGAAATCGCGGCTCCGGTCCCGGGGAAAGTGGAACACCACGACCTCTCCCCGCTCCGGCTGGTTGGCCGAAAATGCCCGCTCCGAATCATCCACCACCCAGAAGGGGACGATGCGGGACCACCGCTCCGGGTCCACCCGGAAGTAGACCAGCTTGTTGACCAGCAGGTAGTGCCCACCCTGGAGGGTGGGGTGCATGCTGGAGCCCTCCACCTTGAAGTTCTGGATGCTGGTCTGGATGGCCACGAACACCACGAGGGCCAGCACGATGGCTTCAACGAATTCCCGGAACATACTGGACACTTAAGAGTCTCCACTCCCGAGATGCAACGAAATTGTAGCATTTTCGCCCAGCCATCCGCCTGCGTCAACGTCCTTTCCGATGCCCCTCGCCGGCCGAAGTTAATCCATCGGCCCGCCTGCACCGCCCAAGGTTTGGGAGGCCACACTCCGGGTTCCCGTTCGTCCCGGCATGTTGTCCGCCCCAATGCCCCCTGCTATAATCGGCCCCGCCCCACATCCAGCGTTGTCCCTTCGTTTAACCCGAAAAGGAGCTTGCGATGAGTTGGAAGTTCCAGTTGGTCACAAGGCCCTACGGCGGCGTCAGCGAGGGCCCCGTCTGGGACGGTGAAGCCATCTACTTCACCCACATTCCCACCAGCCGGATCATGAAATACGACCCCGATACCGGCGGGATCACGACGAACCGGGAGGGAACCAACCACACCAACGGCCTGGCCCACGACACTAGGGGCAACCTTCACGGCTGCTGCTCGGGCGGCAGGGCCATCGTCCGGTTCGACCCCGACGGCTCCACCACGACCGTTGCCGACCGGGTGGACGGCCAGAGACTGAACACTCCCAACGACCTGGCCGTGGACCGGCATGGGCGCATCTGGTTTACCAACCCCTGGAACGCCGGCAACATCGACCCCAGCGAGGTGGAGGAGCTGGACAACCGCTCGGTCGTTCGGGCCGACCCCCAGCCCGACGGCTCCTACACCACCACCCGGGTTACCTTCGACACCACCATGCCGAACGGGATCCTGGTCTCTCCCGACGGCAAGACCCTCTACGTCGCGGAAAGCAACAGCGAACGCATCGACCTGGACCGGGAACTGCGGGCCTATCCGATCAACGACGACGGGAGCCTGGGGCCATACGACATGCTCCACGCTTTCGGTCGTGACGCCAGCGCCGTCCACCGGGGTATCGACGGAATGTGCCTGGACGCCGACGGGAACATTATCGCCACCGCAGGATGGGAACTGGGCGGGCCCGGGCCCATGCTGTACGTGTTCTCTCCCGTGGGCCGCGTCCTGGAGACGCACCCCATCTCCTGCAATCGGCCCACCAATTGCTGCTTCGGCGGACCCGGCCTGTCCACCATTTTCGTCACCTCCACCGACGGCCATTTCTACCGAGCCGAGACGGACCGGGTTGGGTGGGCCCTTTATCCCTGACCAGCCCGACCACCCCACGTGCCCCCCGAGGCCTGAAGCGGAGGGGTAGAGCGGCGTCTGGGTGCGAGGGGCTGCGGTTTCGAAAGGAGACCGGAGGATGATCAACCGAAACCTGCGGGACTACGGTTACAACCGCCGCCAGCTGAGGCAGGGCGGCGGACGGGGCAACGGCAACGATCATGTTGACGAACTGATCGGAAGCACCGAACTCTACATCTACCAGACCCCCAACCGCCGGGTTACCGGGTACGAGGCCCTGAAGCTGTACATCGAGTCCCAGGAGTGCGAGATTATCTTCACGGCTGACGCACCGCCGGAGCTGAGCAACTACGAGTCCATGCGGATAACGCACAAGCGGGGCGAGAAAATCCCGGACGGCGTGGTCAAGCGCGCCCACTCGTGGGCCCACAACCGCAACTTCCTCCACAGCTTTTTCAAGCCCATGTACCGCTGACCAGCGCCGCTGAAGGTCTTAGAAGCTATCTCAAAACCAACCCCCGTCCCTTTCCCTCCTTCGTCGTCCCTCCCTCAGTCGCCAGGGGCAGGCTCTTGAATTTCGGGGTGGCGCGGCGATACTGCACCAGCCCGTCACCCCCATCCTAACCTTCCCCCATCGAGGGGGAAGAGACTATTGAGATAGTTGCTTATAACTCTCGGTTTTGCCGTTCCGCTTCCCCTGGCGGCGCGGCGGGTTCGCCGGAACCCCGCTCCTCAACATCGGGCGATTCGAGGGTTTCCGGCTCCGGGTTCGTTGACCTGGTTCCTTCGTTCCCGTGATTGGCAGCTTCCGATCCGGCGGCAACCGGAGGGGCGGATTCCTCCTCAACAGGCGCCGGCCCGCCGGAACCTTCCGCCGGAGGAGGGGGGGCGCCGGGTTCGACCGGCGCGGATGGAACGGCAGCGGCTGCTGGCCGGGGGGAAGGCCCGTAGCTGTTGGGTCCCGAGTCCCCCTGGCGGGCCAGCCAGAGGACCATCCAGATAAACACGGAAACCTGGACGACCAGGGTAAGGAATCCGCCGAGGATCAGGGGAACCAACTCGACGTTGGTCCCGGACCATTCATCCAGCAGGCCTAGGGCGAAGGCGGCCACTCCCAAGGCAAATGGAATCCATCCGATGGACGTGATCCCGATCCACACCAGCAGCCACCAACCCGACTTGCCGGTATCGTGCAAACGGCGGGAGGTGACGGCCAGGCTGGGCAGAAGCACCGCCAGGACAAAGACCAGGTACAGGGGGCTGAACGCATCTTCCTGGTCGACCAGCGACACGATAAAAGTGTCGATGGTAGCCAGGATCGAACCGGCGATGACGTATCCCACCAACCACCACCAGTACTCGGGCCGGGGCGCGCGGCCGGAAAAATCGCCGTACTTCTTGAAACATTCCCGAACAGCCTCGATGAAGGTCATCGAGGGTCCGGTCTGGTAATTTGGAGGCGTTGCCATCAGACGTTCCTTTTTGCCGGAGGGAGTGTCAGGTCCGATTTGTTATTATTTCGATGGGAAATATACGAACACGCTGGGAGAGAAGGATTCACGGCGCCAACCCGGTCGGGACAGCAGTACCCCCCACGGCGCATAGAACCAGTTGGCCTAAAGAGTGCCCCCCTTTACCAAATCCCAGGGATTGGGGTAACATTATTTCACCACGCAGGAGCGTAGCTCAGTCTGGCCAGAGCGCTGGTCTCCAAAACCAGTGGTCGGGGGTTCGAATCCTCCCGCTCCTGCCAATAATCCGGCAACAATCAACCCCCGCGCAAGACGGGGGTTTTTTCATCCCAGGCACAGCCGCCGGTCTCCAACCACCGGACAGGCCAGGGGCAGTCCCAGCCGGGATCAGGGGGGAGCGCCCGGCTAGGCTGCTTCAACCCTCCCGTCGGCCATCTCCAGGACGCGGTCGCACATGGCCGAGAGGGTCAGGTCGTGGGTGGCGACAATCACCGTCACGCCGCGCTGCCGGGTGATGTCGCGCAGGATGGTGGAAATGGAGATGGCCGTCACCGTATCCAGCTCTCCCGTCGGCTCATCCGCAAACAGCACGTCCGGGCCGGTGACCAGCGCCCGGGCGATGGCCACCCGCTGCTGCTCTCCGCCGGACAGCTCGTAAGGGCGGTGCTTGGAACGCGGCCCCAGGCCAACCAGTTCCAGCGTTTCCAGGGCCCTTCGGCGCCGCTCCCGCCACGACACGCCGCTGATGTGCAGGGGGAGCTCGACGTTCTCGTAGGCCGACAGCAGGGGTATCAATCCGAAGGACTGGAAGATGAACCCGATGCCATGGCGGCGCAGTTCCACCAGCTGCTTCTCGGAAAGGCTGCCCAGGTCCCGTCCCTGGAAGGTCACGGTCCCGGCGGTTGGCTGGTCCAGTCCTGCCATTAGGTTCATGAGGGTGGTCTTGCCGGAACCGGAACGTCCCACCAGGGCGAGGAACTCCCCGGCGGCCACGGTGATGGTGACGCCGTCGACGGCCGTGACCGCATTGGAACCGGTCCCGAACACCCGGGTGACCGCCTCTGTTGTTATCACTTCCGGCGTTTGCGGGGAGCGGGATACAGCTCCGTCCAAGTCCCCGGCGGGCCTGGAGAAAGATGCCGTTGCCGGCTGGTGTTGGGTCATGACGTCTCCGGTGCGGGCTGATGGGTTACAACCGCGGTTTAGTAACTATCTCAAAAGTCCTTCCCCCTTGACGGGGGAAGGTTAGGATGGGGGTGAGAGTTCAATTTTCACACACCCTCTTAGTCGGCAGGGCGGGAAAATTCCGGTCTGCGGGCAGGACTTGCCGTCTCGGGCCGGGGATGGTCCACGGAATCACGGGGGAGGAGCGGAGCCTTGGTGATTATAACCCGGTCCTCTTCAATCTCGGCCAGGGCCAACCCGCTGAGTTGAAGCTCGGCGATGCACTCCTGGGGAAGCTGCAGCCGTCCCGCCCGGTCCACCACCAGGAACTCGTGCTCCGAGCTGGCCCCGGACCGCTGGAAGGTGGACTGGAGATAGCTTTCCGAGCTGATGCGTCCGTCGCGAATGTGGACGACGCGGTCCACGTATTGGGCTACGCCCGGGTAGTGGGTGACGATGACCACGGTGACGCCGAAGACCCGGTTCATCTCGCCCAGCATCTGGAAGACCTCGATGGCCATCTGGGTGTCCAGCTCGCCGGTTGGTTCGTCGGCCAGCAGGAGCGGAGGGCGGTTGGCCAGTCCCACTCCGATGGCGGCGCGCTGCTGCTCGCCGCCGGACAGCTGGCTGGGCAGCCGGCGGGCCTTGTCCTCCATGTGCATTGCCTGGAGCAGTTCCTGGGCGCGAACGCGACGCTCCCGCCGGCTCACACCGGCAATGGCCTGGGGGAGCTCGATGTTTTCCTGGACAGTGAGATAGGGGACGAGGTTGCGGGCCGTGGCCTGCCAGACGAACCCCACCTCGGAGCGGCGGTATTGGACCAGGTCCCGGTCGGTGATGTCGAGGAGGTCGCGGCCGCCGACGTAGACCTGTCCGGCCGAGGGGCTTTCCAGTCCGGCGAGGATGTTGAGCAGGGTGGACTTGCCGCTGCCGCTGGCGCCGACGATGGCCATCAGTTCCCCGGCGGCTACGTCCAGGTCAACACCCCGGAGTGCCACCACCTCCAGGTCGGCAGGCTTGAAGATCTTGAACAAGTCCCGGCACTGGATATAGGCCTCGCCTTCCGACGTACCGTCGAACGCTGCATCTCCGTTAACAGTCTCTGGCGAAGATCGAAAACTTGAAGATTGAGAATTTACCAACCCGTCTTCCTTCCGTTCACTTTTTGCTGGGCGTTTCCTGTTTGATAACCCGGGTCAATAGCCCGGGAACGCAGCGAGGGCCGCAGGCCCATAATACCATTTGCAGTTGGGGCGAGCGGCGCCCCCTCCAATCCCCTCTATTTCACGGCCTCTCCGGCCCGGAGGACTTGGTGGACCTCCATGCGGGCCGTCAACCACGCCAGCCACCCCACTGTTCCGGCAGTCACCATCGCCAGCAGCAGGTACGCCCCGGTGAGGGTGGCCCAGTTGGTTTCCAGGACCATGGGAGGCGTCACCCGGGCGCCCCCTTCTCCGATCTCAAGAATGGGAAGAATGCTGGCCCCGATCTGCTGGCCGGCCCAGGTTCCCAGCCCGATTCCGCAGGCGACCACCAAGAAAAGACTGAACCACACAACGCCGTTGACCTGGGGACGCGATGAACCGATGGTTCTCAGCAGGGCAAACTCCGTCTGCCGTTCCCTGGTGTCGGTGTAGGAGAAAAGGACGACCCCGGAAGCGCTGGCCAGGACCAGGGCAAGGAACATCAACACCAGGAGGCCGCCCCAACTGGCGTTGGTCAGCGGCTGTCCGGCCCGCTCCTGAACCAGGACCAGCGACTCCCGGGCATCCTGCACCCGGTAGCCCTGGTCAGCCAGGGCGGTGTAGATAGCTTCCACCGGGCCTCCCCCGGGGGGCAGCCGGACGCCATCCTCTCCTGCGGCCTCTCCTACGGACGGAGGCCCGAAATCGGCCCATAGCTCGTTGGGGCCGGCAACGACCCTGCGGTTGTGCCGGTTGGCGTAGTGCAGGAACCCTCCCAGGTCAGCGACCACGAAGGGATGCTCCTGGGGGTCCAGCGTCGGGAAAAAGTCCGCCACGGCCTCGGCCCTGATGGGGATGGCAAAGGTGGACGCGCCCAGGGAAATCTCGTCGCCCACCCGGGCCTGTGCTGCCTCCAGCATCCCGGGGCTTACGATGGCTGGCAGGGGCTCGGCGGGAGCGCCGTACCTGATCCCCAGCAGGCCGGTGCCGCCGGGAGACCAACTGAACCGGGTTGAAGCCTCCGACCCGTCCCTGGTTACCGACCGGCTCGGGTCAACGCTCTGCAGTCCCGGCCGCACCAGGTCGGCGACGGGCTGCCACCCCTCCCCCGTTTGGAAGGAGTCCAGGGCCACTTCCCCGGAGGGCGTCAGGGCGGAGAGATTGTCGAGGAAAACGGACCCGGCCCCCGCCGTCCCCCGGCGCCCGGAAATGTGCAGGGACAACAACGTAAAGGGCGGTTCCAGGGTAATAGAAGGAGAGGCGGACAGACGCCTCTGGGACGCCGTCAGGCGGGGCGGTTCGATTGCTGCTTCCAGCTTCTGCCATCCCAGTGCATCGAGAACACCCAGTTCCACGTCAATGTATTGGCCCACGCCGTCGCGTATGCGCGCCGACAGGAACAACCTGGCCCGGGGACGGTCCGGGTGCGCCCACACCGACAGCCCGGTGGCATCCTGGGGGAGGCGTATCCCGTCATCTCCGAATGCCGGGTCGGCGGGCGTTATGGCCTTCATCAGTTCCGGGAGTTCCAGTTGGGCGGCGAAGTCGTTCCGGTACCACGCGACGTCCGGGAACCTGTCGGCCTCAACGGCCAACGCCGTGGCGCGGGTGGTGCTGAACCCTTCGGTGAGGGGCCGCGCGTTGACCCGGCGTCCCTCGGCGGCGGACTGGACCAGACCCCTGGAAACCAGCAGGTCCGGCAGTCCCAGGCTGGCGCTGGAGGCCACGCTGCCGTTGTGCTGGACCCACAGGTCGGCTCCGGCTTCGTAGTGCGCCCGGTCCCTCTGGCTCCGGTCCAGGGTCGCGCTGAAGGCGCTTCCAATTACTCCCAAGGCCGTGGCCAGCATCAGCAGGATCACCAGGCTTCCCGGGGTAACCGGGTCCCGGGACACCCGGCGCAGTCCCTGCACCAGCCAGACCGGCCCGACCACCTCCATGCTCCGGGCCAGGAGACCCACGACGATGGGGAAAAAGCGGAGCACCACCAGGCCCAGCGCCAGCAGCCCCAGCACCGGTCCCAGGAGGAGCGAATAGTCGACTGAAAGGTCCTGCTCGCCAGTGGCCCGCACCAGGAACGACCCCCGCGCCTGGGTCTGCCACCAGACCAGTCCGATAATCAGCAGGAGCAGAATATCCAGGTAGTACCGCTGGAAGAAGGGAGCGGTGCCCGGACGGGCTCCCCCCTGCCTGAACTCCACTATTCCCCGCCGGGCGGCAACCAGCGTCGACAGGGTCAGGACGGTCACCGCCAGGGCGGCTCCCGCCAGCCCGAGCAGGAAGGCTCCCAACGTGACCCCGAAACCCAGGTCGGCCTCCACGTGAAAGAACAGCCCCCCCAGCACCTTGGCCACTGCCGGGGAAATCAGTGTCCCCACTATCACCGCCGGCACTGCCAGCAGAACCCCCTCCACCAGCACCAGCACCCCGATCTGCCAGGTGGTGGAACCCCTGCTGCGGAGCATGGCGATCTCCGCCCCCCTGGACCGGATGGTCAGGCTCGCCACCAGGGCCAGGTAGTAGGCCAGGATGCCGGTCACCAGGAAAACCATCAGGAACAGCGGAATCCGGGCCAGCAGCAACTGCTCCGAGTACGCGTCAAGCACCCGGTCCAGCTTGATGGTCGCTCCCCCGTTCTGCAGGTTGGCGGCCACATCGGCCCGAATCAGCCGAAGCTGCCGCTGGACCTCGTCCACCCGGGACGCTTCCAGTCCTGACCGGTCCAGATGGAACACCCATGTGGTGTTGGTGTGGGTCCCGGCGAAGACGGCGCCGACCTGCTGCTGCAGGGCGTGCTCGTCGGCAAAGAGCGGGACGATAGTCCACCGCTCGTTGCTGTAGCTGAAGTCCTTGTCCAGACCCTCCCAGAATTCCCCGCCGGGATCCAACCGCCGGAAGATGCCGGTTATCTCGACATCAAGGGAGGATGTGGCATCTCTTCCGGTGGCAGGCAGCACCGTCAGGACGTCTCCCACCCCCAGTTCCAGCAGGCTCGAGCCCAACTCCTCAACGGCCACTTCCAACCGCCCTTCCGGGGATGGACTTGCCCCGGGCCAGCGTCCTTCCAGAAGCTCCGTCCGTTCCGGGTCGCCGAGGGCCGTGGTGTGCTGTATCTTCCCCCTGGGTCTCAAGTCGTCCGCAAGTTCGAGCTGGGGATGCCCCGAAAAATAAAAGGTAGCAGTCTCAAACAGGCGGATGCTGCTGGCGGTCACGCCTTCCAACCGGGGAACGACCCGCGTATCGACAAATCCAATGCTGGACTCATAACGGGGAGTTCTCCCCTGGGCCCGGGGATCGTCTAGATCGTTGAAGACCCGCACCCAGATATTGGCTTCCTCGGGAGTGGCCTGCTGCAGGGAACGCCGCAGGGCCGCTTCGGCCAGAAGGTCGGAGAAGACCACGCTGCTGGCCAGCAGGGCAACAGCCAGGAGAATGCCCAACAGCAGCACCATTTCCAACTGCCAGTGAGCGGCCAACCGCTTGCGCGCGATTATGTATGCAAGGTGAAGGAGGGACACTTAAAACACCAGTGCTGCTGCGGGACCTGTACCTTCTGTATCTTAAAGAAAGCCCGTTGGCCGGGTCGTTGGAAGCTCGACCCCCGCCAGGGTTTTCTGGAATGCTGTACCGGGAGACCGAACGGGGAGCCATTGGGGTTTCGGCACGGAAGAAGGAGTTGTCGGCGGGCACAAAATACTTATGCTCTTGTTGGTTTCCTCCGATCTATTCACCATGGCGCCCGGCATTATTCGGAGTTCCGCAGTATATCAGAGGGCCGCAGCCGCGCGGCCGAACCGGCCGCCACAACTACGGCCAGCACAGCGGCCACGGACAGGGCAGCGACCGTCACCAGGATTATATCCGGTTGCTGGGTGAACACCACCGGGGGAATTATGTCGCGTCCAGTGGGGGTTGTGTCCAGGAAGCCCAGGGTCCAGCGGGCCAACAGATATCCGACTGCACCTCCAGACACCAGCCCTATCACGGTAACCACGATCCTTTCCAGCATCAAGGACAGCCACATCTGTGCCTGGGAAAACCCCAAAGCCCTGGTGACGGTGAGGTCAACCCGGGAATTGTGGACCGCGACCACGGCGTGGGCGCCCAGGGCAACGGCCACCACCAGGGCCAGCGCGGCGATGCTCAAGAAAGTAAGGCCGTTCCAACCGCCGCCGGCCAACGGGTCCCGCCGGGCAGCGTCCACCCGGACGTCGCGGTCCTGGATCCGGGCGGTGCGGGGAAGGGCTTCGCGGAGGGACGCAATGGCCGCGTCCCGGTCGGCGCTGTCGTCGACGCCGACCCAGAACTCGCCCGGCTTCTGCCGGTTTCCGGTGGCGCGGTGGAGGTAGGTGTTGAACTCTTCCAGGGAGACGATGAGGAAGCGGCGGGAGGTGGTGGTTATGGTGGGAAAGAAGTCGGTCGTGCCGCTGATGGTCAATGGCACGAGGGTGCGGCCGATGTGGACCCGCACCAACTGGCCCCGCTGAAAACCGGGCCCGCCGACGGCAGGAAGGGGATAGGGGCCGGGGGGCGCCAGGATGCCGCGGGCCTCGCCGCCCAGGGCTTCGATCCAGGCGAACCGGAGCCCGGCGGAACCGGAGCGGGCCGCGCCGTCGGAAACCAGCACCTGGTCCGGCTCATCGCCGGCGTGGGGGAAGGCCACCCACCGCTGGGGGCCCTCGAAACTTTCGATGACCCGGTCCGGCCCAGGCAGCGCCGTCAGACTGGGCAGGGCGGTGACGTCATCGACGTCGACGCTTCCAGGGGGCATCCGGGAAACCGTGGGCCCGGTTATCATCAACGCCTGCAGGGTGACCGGATGGGTGAGGACCGAGTCCTCGGGGACCTCGGCTTCCATGAAAAACCATCCCGAGACCCGGCTGCGGCCAATGGGCAGTTCGCCCATGTCCAGGTTGCGGTGGTGCCCGTCCGCGCCTTCGACACGCCCCCAGAGCTTGTAGGCCTGGGCCAGTCCCTGGGCCTCCATGTTGTCGGCGTTGACCCAAACGCCGATGCGGCGGGTGTTTTCCGGCACGGGTATTCCGGAGGCCACCTCCCAACCAGTCCCGGTGAGGGCGGCGGAGCCTCCCCGCAGGGGGACCAACAGCTCGGACAGGGTCTCGCTTTCGCTGGAGAAATCGCCGCGGAACCATCCCGCGTGGGGCATGGTCAACGACTCCACGCCGAGCAGGGTCAGCGACGGGCCAACGGACCCCTCGACGGCACGCACGGAGTCGCGGAACAAGGGGCTGACGGCAGTCACACCGGGGATGGAAGCCAGCTCGCGGGTGCGGGCCTCCCGCTGGGACTCGGCCAAGGTGAACCCGGTGAGGACGAGGTCTCCGCCGCTGCGGAACAGGGCCTGTTCCTGCTGGCTGCGGGATAGGGTGGACTGGAAGGCCGCGCCGAACACTCCCAGGGCGGCGGCCAGCATTACCAGGACGGCCAGAGAGCCGTAGGTCAGGGGAGCCCGGGCCATGCGGACCAGGGAGAAGGTGACCCAGGAAGGGGCGGCCAGCCCGGAGAGCCACGCCAGGAACCGGACCAGCGGGGGCAACACCCGGAGCAACAGGAAGGCGGCCGCGAGCAGGGCAACTGCCGGACCGAGGAGCAGGACAGGCTCCAGCTCGACCCCGGTCCCGGACAATGCTCTTCCCACCAGGCCGTCCTGTCCCTGGGCTTGCCAGAGGAGAAAGCCGAGGACGCCGACGGCAAGGACATCGACGTAGTAGCGGTGCAGAAGGGGGACGGCCGGAGGACGGGCCCGGGCGCGGAGGAACTCCAGTATCTCCATGCGGGCCAAGCCCACGTTGGAAACGAGGAGGACCGCAGCACTGAGCAAACCGGCGCCGGCGGCCATGGCGAACATATCCCAGGACAATCCGACGGGAATCCCGCCGGCGTCTCCCCCGAGGGGATTGATGGTGCCAAGGAGCCACTGGCGGGCCACCACCATAGCCAGGAAGGGAGCGAGGACCAGGGCGGCCAGCACGGCGACGCCCTGTCCCAGCATAAGCAGTCCGGCCACCTGGAAGGGAGCTGCGCCCCGGCTGCGAAGACGGCTGGCCTCATCGCTGCGGGTTTGCGCCAGGAGGCCCACCACCACGGTGAGGAAATACAACACGACCAGGGAGACCAGGGACAAGAACAGGAACACAGGAACGCGGGCCAGGGTCAGGTCGCGCTGGTAGGTGGCGAGCAACCCGGTCCCGCGGCTGTTTTCCAGGAGGGTGAGGACGGTGGAGCGGGGAATCTGCTTGTTGATGTCCCCTTCCAGCCCGTTCAGGGCATCCCGGCTCGCCTGGACGTTGTCCACCGTTATGACGCCGCTGTCGACGAAGATGAACCACTCGTAGTCGCCAACCAGCCAGGGATAACGGGCGCCCATGCCGTCGAAGAAGGCTCTTTCGGTGACGTAGAAGGGAATCAAAGGATTGTCGCCGTAGTCCTGGATGTTGAAGTACAGGGCCGAGCCCATCCAGTATTCCGCCAGGGTGTCGACGGGTTCGGCTATGCCGACGATATTGAGGTAGATACCCTCGGATAGGTCACTGTAGAAGGGGGCCAACTGAACCTTGGACCCCACGGGCAGGTTCATGACGGAGGAGACGGCTGGGCCGATTACAGCCTCCATCTCTACGCCGTTGTCGCGGAACACGGGATCGGATGAGGGCCACTGGCCGTCAATCAAACGGGTGTTTTCCTGGAATTCGGTGAGGAAGAAGGGACGGCCCACCGGTCCGGGGACGGTCGGGTTGTCCGAGTCCGGGTTGAGGACTAGGGGCAGGTCGGGCTGGCCCCGGCCGAGCCTCTGGAGGTCGCGGACGAGATAGGAAACATGGCCGGTGATGGTGTCTTCGACGAGGGAGCGCAGGGTGTCGTAGTCGGCCCCGCCAACGGGGCGGTTCTGGACGGTGAGCCGGATGTTGAGAACGCCCTGGGAAGCGGAGGCCAGGGCGTGCTGGAGACCGCCCTCCGCCAGCCCCCGGGAGTAGACTGCGCCGACGGCCATCAGGGTGGCCGCGGCCAGGACACCGATGAAGGTGACGACCAGGGAGGCCCAGGATGCCTTCAGGTGGAAGGGCAGCAGCCAGAGGAGGAGCGTCGTTCTACCCATCGGCTCCGGCTACCCATTGGAAGGGAACGGGGGTAATGGGGATGAGGGGAAGGCTGAACATGGTTTCCAAGTCTACTGTCTAAAAGGCGGTTTGGGAATAGCGATGCCAGTGCTTGACAGGGCGATGGGAGGACGGCCGGTTTGGCCGAGCTTGCGGTGGATGTGGGACGGGATAGGGTGTGGGAAGGTCCTGCGGGGGGATGGGGTTACGTTGGGGGATGCATCCCCCAAACCCCCGGGATGGGGGTGGTCAATCGACCCGGCGTCTCATGAATGGTAGTATCGGCACAGCAATAAGACCCGAGGAGGTGCGACCATGGATATTGGAATCACGGCGAGGATATCGTCGAACTCGCGGGACCCGGCCGAGCTGGCGAAGCGGGCGGAGGAACTGGGGTTTGAGTCTTTCTGGCTGCCGGAACACCCCATCCTGCCGGTCAACACCACCTCGCGCTACGGCGGCACCCCGGATGGCTCTATCCCGCCTTCGATGGGCGATATCGGCGATCCGTTGATTGCCCTGGCCAGGGCGTCGGCGGCTACCAGCACCATCAAGCTGGGCACCGCCATCAGCCTGGTCCCCGAGCACGATCCCCTGCTGCACGCCAAGCAGATCGCCACGCTGGACCGGGTTTCCAACGGAAGGTTCCTGTTCGGGATCGGAGCGGGCTGGCTGCGGGAAGAGACGGAGATCATGGGCGGAGACTTCCCGCACCGTTGGGGCCAGACCCGGGAGCATATCCTGGCAATGAAACGGCTCTGGACGGAGGAAGAGGCGGAGTTTCACGGCCGCTTCGTGGACTTTCCCGCCGTCAGGTGCTCCCCCAAGCCGGTGCAGAACCCCCACCCGCCGGTGTACCTGGGAGGGTTTGCGGCCAACGTCTTCAAACGGGTGGTGGAGTGGGGCGACGGCTGGATGCCGGTGCGGGTCGACGAGGAGCAGGTGAGGCAGGGCCGCGCCACCCTGGACGAACTGGCCGAGACCGCCGGCAGGGACCCCCGGTCCATCCGTCTGATGGTGTGCAACGTTCCGGCGGACGCCGACCTGATTGGACGGCTGGAGTCGGCGGGCGCGGACCGGGTGACGGTGGCGCTGCCCACCGACGCGGCGGATGAGTCCCTGGAAGCGATGGAGAAGCTGGCGTCCGAAGTAATCGGCTAGGGCCGACGGGAAGCGAGGAGGTTGACATGGCCAGGATTCCGCTGCCAACGAGGGAAAGCGTCCCCCAGGACCAGCTGGATGCCTTTGACGAGTTCGTGGAGGCAAGGGGCGGAGTGCCAGCGGGCGGCCCGCTGTCCGCGATGCTGAACGTTCCTGAGGTGCTGAAGCGGGGTGAGCACCTGCGGGCGTACCTGAGGGGGGACGGATCCAGCCTGCCCCGTCACATCATCGAACTGGGGATGCTGGTGACCGCCCGGGAGAACAACTGCCAGTACATCTGGAACGCCCACGCCGCGCTCGGCCGGGCCGCCGGCCTGAGCGACGCGCTGGTGGACACGCTGCGCGACCGGGCCGATCTGCCGGAGTTGTCGGCGGTGGAGCAGGCCGTGGTGGACTACGGCAGAGAGTTCTTCCGTACCCGTACAGTCAGCCAGGAAACCTTCGACGCCGCGCTGGGACAGTTCGGGGTGCGGGGCCTGTCCGAGCTGACCAGCCTGATGGGGTACTATGCCCTGCTGGCATTCAACATCAACGCCTTTGGGGTCGAGATTCCCGGGGACCATTCCGAGCCGGCGCTGCCGGTGTAGTCCACCAACCCGAGTGACGGAGCGCCGGTAGAAAATCCTGATCCACGGGCCGAAAAACCGGGAGCGAAAAAACCGCCGGGCATCCCACGGCCGCCCGGCGGCACTGTTTTCCCGGATATTCCGCGGGTAGTGATTACTGGGCGTTGCGCTCCTCTTCGAGGGTCTGGCGGAGGGTTTCGGGGTCGACGCGGACCTCGACTCCGGCGCGTTCCTCCTGCAGGAGCATGGCGACCCGGGAGTCGCGTCCATCCCAGCCCCGGTTCATGGCCTCGGTCATCTCGGCGAGGGTGACGTTGGCCAGCTTCATGGGAACGTCGAACTCGCGGCCCACGCCCACGGCGAGGTCCACGTCCTTGCGGGCCAGCCGGAGGGCGAAGTCGGGGGGATCGAAGTTGCCGGGGAGGAGATGCTCGGCCAGGCCCTCGAAGGTCCCGCGGCGTCCCTGGGCGCCGCGGCGGACGGCCTGCCAGAGGGCCAACGGTTCCACACCGGCCTTGACGCCCATGGTGAAGACCTCGGCCAGGGCGGTCTGGATGATGTATCCCGCGCAGTTGTGGACGAGCTTGGCGATTGCGCCGCAGCCGATGGGCCCGACGTAGTAGGCCTTGTCTCCGATGGCGTCCAGGACGGGCTTGTAGCGGTCGAAGAGTTCCCGGTCGCCTCCCACCCAGATGGCCAGGTTGCGGGAAGCCGCGCCGCGGGGCCCGCCGCTGACCGGGGCGTCCAGCACGTTGATGCCGCGGGCGCCCATGATCTGGTGGATGCGGCGGATGGTGGTGGGGGAGTTGGTGCTGAGGTCGAAGTAGGTCTTGCCGGCCTGGAGACCCTCCATCAAGCCGGACTCGCCCAGGGCCACGGCCTCGATTTCCACCGGGCCGGGCAGGGAAGTGAATACGACGTCGCTGGCTTCGGCCACCTCGCGGGGGGTGTCGGCCCAGGCTGCGCCGGACTCCAGGTGGCGGGTGGCCGATTCCCGACGCAGGTCGTGGACCACCATCTCATTGCCGCCCTGCAGGCAGTTGTATGCCATGCTGGAGCCCATGGTTCCCAGTCCGACGAATCCTACTTTGACCATTGATTCCTCCGGGTACACCGCGGGCGCGGCGAAGTTGCCCCATTATGGGTCAGGGTGCGGCGGGTGACAAGTGGGGAGCTGGCCGCCGATAGGGAGGCCGCCTTGTCAGACGGGGAAGGTTTGGGCATACTAGCCGGGCACGCCGGGTCAGCCGATATCCGGGGTGTCATGGGGTTCGATGGAACAACCCGACAGCCAGCAAGAACCCATCTTCACGGGGCAGAACCGCCCCAACATTCACCGTCACCTGTCGTCTTCGGAGCGTCTGCTCAGCACCTTCGGGTCGTTTTACGCCACCAACTACCGGCTGCTGAGACTGGACCCGCCCCAGGGACCCAGCCGGGGATACCTCCTGGAGATTCCGTACCACCGGGTGGTTTCCGTTGACCTGGTGCGCCGGGCCAACCACCCGATGCTGGCGCTGGGGACGGCGATGGCATTGCTGGGGATATTCATTATGCCGGTGCTGCCGGTGAGCGCGCTGCTGACCATTCCCATTGCGGGAGGCATCCTGTTCGTCGGGGCCCGGGGCAAGCCGGGGTACTTCCAGATTGCGGCGCGGGATATGCCCAAGGAGGCGGAGAAGCTGTGGCAGGTGGAGTACGAGCGGTCGGGCAGCTTCGTCGCGACCATCCGCAGCGCCATTGGCCAGATGCCGGACTTTTGAGGGAGTCCGGCGGCGGCGCACACCCGCAATTACCAATCCGGCGGCCGCCGGGGGCCAGGATAAGGAGCAACCATGCTGGAACAGCAAGAGAGACTCTGGGAGTACGATGCGGTGGAGCCGGGACAGACCGGACGCCCCACTGTCGTCGAGATAACCGCGGAGAATATCGCGGAGTACGCCGCCCTCTCGCAAAACCCGGACCCCCGCTTCCTATCAGATGGGGCCGACCCGGAGTTCCCGGGAGCCGCGGCGGCAATGCCGACCATGGCGCTGAGCTACGCTCCGCTGCTGCGGGACGACATCGCGGACAACAACGGGTTCGTGGCGCTGGAACAGTCGAAGACGGCGCGGCGGCAGACGCCCTTCGCCAAGTGCGAGGCCCGCTGGTTCGCACCGGTGCGGACGGGGGATACCATCACGGGGAACCGGAGGGTGCTGGAGAAGTACGAGCGCCGGGGGAGCAGGTTCGTTACCTTCCGGGTGGAGTGCGACAACCAGGAGGGGGTGCGGGTGGCGGAGTACGACTACACCTGCATTTTCCACTACGCGGGAGGGCAGAGGGATGTGTCCCAGGAGCGGTCGGAACCGGAAACCGCTCCGGCGCCGGAGCCGGATAACCTCTCGTCACCACCAACGCTCCTGACGTTTGAGGGGGTCTCGGTGGGGGACAGCCTGGCGTCTCTGGCGATTACCGAGAGCCAGGAGGTAATCAACCGGAAGAACGAGTTCCGGCTGGCGGGGAAGCCCAGCGAGAGCAACATTCATACCGACGAGGAGTTCGCCAGGCAGAACATCTTTGGCGGGACGGTGAACGCCGGGCCGGCCACGATGTCCTACGTGGACCAGATGCTGGAGAGGAATTTTCCGCTGCGGGCGTTCTACGATGGGGGTTCGCTGCTGATGCGGGCAATCACGCCCTTCCGGTCGGGGGACACGGTGGTGTTCGAGGGGGAGGTGACGGACAAGCGGGAGGACAACGGCCGCAAGCTGGTGGATTGCCGGGTCAAGGGGACCAACCAGCGGGGGGAGCTGGTCTGCCTGGCCGACGCTACGCTGGCGATGCCTGGGTAGGGACGAGGGCCCACCGGCGGCCACGTTCCCCCACTCCTGAAAGCGGCCATTAGTATTCGCCGCATCATGTGCGGAGATTAAGTGGGTTAATCTCCGCATTTTTCTGGGAACCCTTTGGGGTTAGCGGAGGAGGCCGTAGACCCGGTCGGGGGAGACGATGACGATGACGGCGTCCTGCTCCTTCATGGCGACGTCGTATTCCTCCCAGTCCGGGTGCTCGTTGTCGCCGCAGCACATGAACATTTCCCGCAGCTTGACCCGCATCTCCTCGGGGTCGGTGTTGTGGTAGTCGAAGAGGGTTGCCTGTCCTTCGACCACGACGTACTGACGCCAGTCGGCGGCGGTGGCGGTGACCGTGCAGCGCGGGTTGCGGCGGAGGTTGCTGACCTTGGCGGACCTTCCGCGGACGGCGACGAAGACGAGGTCGTCCTCGTGATGGCCGGCGACGACGATGCTGCTCTGGATGGCCCCGCTGGGCTTGATGGTGTTGACGACGGCGCGGTGGTTGTTCCGAAGAAAGGGCTTGGCCTGTTCAAATTCCATTTTCTTACCTCGATCTGGCGATATGAGCCGGGGACGGCGGGAGGAAAATCGCACGACTGCCAATTTTGGTCAGATTTCCAGTGAACGGTCAACACGATGCTGTGGGGAAGAGACGACGGGGCCTGGAATTTTTGCGACTCCGCCGCCGCAAGGTAACCCCCGTCTGTGCGGGGGCAGGTTTGTCTTAACGGCATTGTTCCTCGCCTGGGTGGACGGTATTATTGCCGGGCGGCCCACCCCACAGACTGGCCCATCTGCGGAGCTTGCGCAACATACAAACGATGGGAAGGAAGGGTGGGAAAGACGGGAGAGGAGGGAGATAGCGGTTGTTAAGTGGCGAGGAAGAGGGTGATGATGGTGGCCATGAGAGTTACCCATGCGCCGCCGATGAGGATATAGAGGGTGTTGAACCGGGAGTTCATGGCCGATTCCAGGGAGTTTATGCGGTTTTCGACGGAAGTGATGCGGTTGTCGATGGAACCGAGCCGGGCGTCGACCTGCTCGTATGCGCCTTCGAGGCGGGAGATGCGTTGTTCGGGGGTGACCATTGAGTGCTCCTTAAGTGGCTAGGAAGAGGGTGATGATGGTGGCCATGAGAGTTACCCATGCGCCGCCGATGAGGACATAGAGGGTGTTGAAGCGGGAGTTCATTTCGTTGAACCGGGAGTTCATGGCTGATTCCAGGGAGTTTATGCGGTTTTCGACGGAAGTAATGCGGTTGTCGATGGAATCAAGCCGCGCGTCGACCTGCTCGTATGCGCCTTCGAGTCGGGAGATGCGTTGTTCAGGGGTGACCATTGAGCTGCTCCTCGGGATGGGCTTCCGGTGGGGGTGACGCCGTGGTGGCAATTATACTCCGGGGAAGTGTTCGGGGTAAGTGGGCCTGTGACATCAGGGGTTGACGGGTTCCAGTCTGCGCGGGAATGGCCGGAAACATGGACGGCGACGAGGAAGGCGAATTATGGCGATAACCAGTAACGGGACGCAGGCCCCGGTGGGGAGCAACCTGGTGGAGTTCCTGCGGGGTGTGGCGGAGCGGTGGGGCGGCCGGGACGCCCTGCTGTTCAAGCCGGCTTTCCGGTACCAGCGGTGGAGCTATTCGCGGCTGTGGGAGGAGTCGGGGCGGGTGGCGGCAATGCTCCAGCAGCGGGGGTTGAGGAAGGGCGACCAGGCGGTCCTGTGGGGGCCCAACTGTCCCCAGTGGGTGCTGGCCTTCTTCGGATGCATCCGGGCCGGAGTGGTGCTGGTGCCGCTGGACGTGCGCAGCGCGCCGGACTACGTGGAGCGGGTGCTGTCGCGGACGGAGGCGGCGGTGGCCTTCACATCGCGGTTCACTCCCAAGGGGGACGTGGACCTGGGCATCCCCGAAATCGCCTTCGAGGAGGTGGAGGCTTTAATCGAGGGGCTGCCCCAGCCGGAGGAGGTGGAAATCGCCGCGGACGACCTGGCGGAGATCATGTTCACGTCGGGGACGACGGGAGACCCCAAGGGGGTGATGCTGACCCACCGGAACCTGCTGGCGAACATCGAAGGGGTGTGCCAGTACATCGTGTGTCCACCGGACAGCCGGCTGCTGTCCATACTGCCCCTGAGCCACATGTACGAGCAGATGGGCGGGCTGTTCATCGCCCTGCGTACCGGGGCCAGCGTGACCTATCCGACGAGCCGCCAGCCGACGGTGCTGTCCCGGACGATGCGGGAGCGGAAGATAACCATCCTGTTGCTGGTGCCCCAGGGGCTGGAGCTGCTGATGAACGGCATCGAGCGGGAGGTGCGGCGGCAGGGGAAGGAGGCGTTGTGGGAGAAGCTGCTGAAGGTGGCGGAGAAGACTCCCTTCGGGCTGCGGCGCAAGCTGTTCCGGCGGGTGCACAAGCAGTTCGGCGGCAAGCTGGACTTCATCGTGTCCGGCGGGGCGGCGCTGGACTACGACTTGGGGCGGAAGTGGGAGCTATTGGGGGTGAAGATAATCCAGGGGTACGGCACCACCGAGGCGGCGCCGGTCATCAGCAACCACACTATCAACGAGCGGCGGTTCGACTCGACGGGGCGGCCGCTGCCCAACGTGGAGGTGAAGATCAGCGAGGACGGGGAGATCATGGCCCGGGGGGACAACATCACTCCCGGCTACTGGCGGGCGCCCGAGGAGACGGCGGCGGTGTTTGACGGGGACTGGTACCTGACGGGCGACCTGGGGTTCTTCGACGAGGAGGGGTTCCTGCACGTCAAGGGGCGTAAGAAGGATATGATCGTCCTGCCCAGCGGCCAGAACGTCTTTCCTGACGACATCCAGGCCATCCTGACCAAGCACCCCGAGGTCAAGGACGCGGCGGTGGTGGGGCTGGAGCAGGGGGCATCGGTGGAGGTCCACGCGGCGCTGCTCCTGGAGGAATCGGAGGATCCCAACGGGGCGGCACAGGAGGCGGTAGCCTGGGCCAACGGGCAGCTGGCGGAGCAGCAGCGCATCCGGGGATTTACGGCATGGCCGGATGAGGACTTTCCGCGGACGCACACGCTGAAGGTGAAGAAGCAGATCGTCATCGACACCATCCTGGGGAAGGTGGAGGCCGAGGCTCCTCTGGGTGCGGCCTCTTCCGGTGGAGGCACGGGCGGCGGGCCACGGGGGCTGACTCACATCATTGCGGAGGTAAGCTGGCGGGGCGTGGATGAAATCGAGGAGGGCGCGTCCCTAGGGGACGACCTGGACCTGGACTCGCTGGGTCGGGTGGAGCTGCTGTCGGCGGTGGAAACGGAGCTAGGGGTCTACATGGACGAAAGCCAGCTATCGCCGGAGACGACGGTGGCGGAGCTTCGGGCGCTGGTGGAGGAGGGAGCGGCCAACCCTCCGGTGCTGAGCTTCCCATCCTGGGGGATGCGGTGGTGGTGCCGGATGGCGCGGGGCTTCCTGCAGCGGTCGGTGATTTTCCCTGCGACGTGGCTGGTCTATGGTCTGAGAATCGAGGGGCGGGAGAACCTGCGGGGCATCGAGGGGCCGGTGCTGTTTGCGTCGAACCACCACTTGGGGCTGGACAATCCGCTAATCATCAAGTCCATTCCGCCGGGGTGGCGGCGGCGGATGGCGATTGCAGGGGCGGCGGAACTGTGGCGGAATCCGGTGTGGTGGACGCTGAACCCGCTGCTGGGCAATGCCTTTCCCCTGGCGCGGGAGGGAGCGGTGCGGCCATCGCTGGAGAACATGGGCCGGATCATGGATACGGGGTGGTCGGTGCTCATCTATCCTGAGGGAGAGTTGACCGTCGGCGGGCCGATCAAGCCGTTCATGCCGGGGACGGGCCTGGTGGCGGTGGAGGGACGCATCCCGGTGGTGCCGCTGCGGCTGCGGATCGACCGGATGGGGTCGCCACCCAGGTTTCCCATCCTGCGGCGGGGCCGGGTGGAGGTGCGGCTGGGGGAGCCGTTAGTGTTTCCAGCAGGCACGGACTACATGAAGGCGACGGCGGCGATAGAGGAGGCGGTGCGGGGGTTGTAGGTGGGGGGCTGTCAAGGATCCAAAACTTCATCGTTGTCGAAAGGCGATTTCTTGAATTGACCATCGGCAGCTAACTTCCATATCATCCCAATACGCTTAAAGGCTTTTTCGGGAGTTTGAAGGTGTATCGAGCCATAGAATTCATCACGAACTCCCTTGGTGTCTTCCAAGAGCCGGAGACCTAATATGCTGAAGCGGATTCGCATTAAAGGCTACAAATCTCTGTCCGATGTCGAGGTAAAGCTCCAGAACCTGACCTTGCTATTTGGACCCAACGCGGCGGGCAAGAGCAACTTCCTTGATTCTCTTCAACTTCTATCCAACTTGGCCAAGAGCCGAACCGTAAACGAGGCTTTCGACCCGCCGTATCGGGGCAAGGCCCTAGAGTCCTTCACTGTGGGCGAGGGCGGACTACGGGGTTTGATGGAACGGGAGCGATTGGTTTTCTCGATTGAGGCCGATCTCGAGTTGTCCAACTCAGTTGTTGATTCAATCAACAGGCAGATACATGAAATGCGTCGGCCGAGCACTACACCCCGTCCTGATGAAACGGGCAGTATCCCCTCCTACATACGCGAACGGAGTCTCCGCTACCGTGTCGAGATTGAAATGCTTCCGAGTTCAGGGATTCTGCGTGTAAGCGACGAATATCTGGCAGCGTTGAACAATCGGGGCGAAGTTTCGCGAAGCCGGCGAGCTTTCATAGAACGCAACGGCGAAAAAATCCACCTGAGGCTGGAGGGCCAAGCTCATCCAACCTATTATGACCGATTCCTGGACCACACGATCCTGTCGATGCCGCATTATCCGCCCCACTACCCGCACCTCGTGGCGGCACGTCGGGAGATGGAGAACTGGCTATTCTTTTATTTCGAACCTCGGGAGCGAATGCGCAGCGCAAATCCCGTGAAAGAGGTGCGCCACATCGGCCTGATGGGAGAAGATCTCGCCGCGTTTCTCAATACGCTACGAGCACTCAACCCGAATCAGTTCAAAGCAGTTGAACGAGCTTTGAAGACGATGATGCCCGAAATGGACGGCATAGAAACGGATGTGAGCGAACTCGGTGAAGTCGAGCTCCGTCTAAGGGAGAATGGGGTAGCCATCCCGACGAGAGTATTGTCCGAGGGTACACTTAGACTATTGGGACTGCTCGCGCTTACCGGCGCCGATAACCCGCCGTCGCTGGTGGGGTTTGAGGAACCGGAGAATGGGGTACATCCGCGCCGGATTCAGCTTATCGCAGAATTGCTGAGGACACGCTCGAGCCTGGGGCAGACGCAATACATTGTAACGACCCACTCACCCATTCTGCCGGACCTGTTGCCGAACACGTCGTTATTTCCAGTCCGACGAATAAATCGTCAAACCCACATAGATGCTTTTTCGACTTGGGGGCCCCTGGCCAAAAGACAGGACATTGACACAGCCCTTGATGAACCCGCGTCTTCGCTCCCAGTTTCCGAGCGAATTTTGAGGGGCGATTTTGATACGTGAGATTTCGTTGTTCGTCGAGGACACTGCCCATGAGAAGGTCATCGGAACCTTGGTTCAACGCATAGCTGATAGCCACGGAGTTTCCGTCCGACTCAATTGGCGCAATGCCGTAGGGGGTTACAGTCAGGTTGTCGGCAAGTTCGGTGATTATCTGCGCGACTTGGAAAGACAAGGTGGATACCCGGACCTCATAGTTGTAGCTACGGATGCGAATTGCAGCGGCCTCAACGAACGCGTGAGACAGCTTGAAAGACCAGAAACCCCGGTACCAATTGTCATGGCGATTCCAGACCCGCACGTTGAACGTTGGTTGTTGTTGGACGGCGAGGCGTTCCGGCAAGTGCTTGGTCACGGTTGCAACGCTCCTGACCAGAAATGTGACCGCGATGTATACAAGCAACGGCTGATTCGGGCCATTCTCGACGCCGGAATCGAACCAAACCTCGGAGGAATTGAGTTCGCGGAGGACATTGTGAGCCGGATAGACATTCCGCGGGCAGAACGCGCAGACGACTCGTTCCGGAGGTTTGTGAGGGAACTCTCCCAGTATTTCCAGCAGTGGGGACGATAACCCCGGAGGACCTCGCTTGCCCCCTCTTTCCCCACCGGCGTAGAATTGGGCTGATTTCACGAAGAGGAGATTTGTTATGTACAGCAAGCCGATGTTGAGCTTGGACCAGACGCAACGGGCGATGAGCGCGATGATCGCCAAGGCTACCCAGGAGCCGGACCGTCCGGTGGCGATGGCGATTGTGGACGATGAGGGAAACCTGCTGAGCTACGCCCGCATGGACAACTGCCGCCCCAATCCCCAGACCTTCGCCATCCGCAAGGCGTATACGTCGGCGCTGTCCGGCGTGGACTCGGCGGCCTACGCGGAGCGGCTGAAGAGCCAGGGCAGGACCGTCAGCGACTTTGGGAATCCCAACCTGGTGTCGGCCCAGGGGGCGGTGGTGATCACCGATCCGGCGTCGGGAGCCGTGCTGGGGGCCATCGGGGTGAGCGGTCTGACGGCCCAGGAGGACGAGGACCTGTCGCGGCTGGGGGTGGAGAACCTGGGATTGTAGGAAATCCGTCCCCAGGTTCCTTTACACCCACCCTTCCGGGGAGTACCTTTTCCCCCAGATATCCCAATGCCGCCGGCGCTCATGCCGGCGGCGCAGTAATTTCTGCCCTGGAGGGTCGCCATGGCCAATCCGCGCGCTGAGTATTCGCCGCTGTTTCATCGGGAGCCGCTGAAGCTGCCCAACAACGCCCGCATCGTGGTGTGGCCCGTCATCAACGTCGAGGAGTGGGACATCAACCAGCCCATGGCCCGCACGGTGCTGCCCACGCCGCAGGGGGTGACGGTGATCCCCGACATTCCCAACTTCGCCTGGTTTGACTACGGGATGCGGGCGGGGTACTGGCGGATGAAGCGGGTGCTGGACAGCCACGGCATCCGGGCGACGGTGAGCCTGAACGCGTCGGTGTGCCTGTCCTATCCGCAACTGGTGCAGGAGAGCGTGGACTCGGGATGGGAGTTGATGGGCCACGGGTTCATGCAGCGGGTGCTGAACCGGGAACCGGACGAGCGGGTAGTCATCCGCAAGACCATCGAGACCATCCGGGAGTTCACCGGGCAGGCGCCCCGGGGCTGGATGGGGCCGGGGCTGGCGGAGACCTTCGACACGCCGGACATCCTGGCGGAGGAGGGGATCGAGTACGTCTGCGACTGGTGCAACGACGACCAGCCCTATCCGATGATCGTCAAGAGCGGCAGCCTGACGTCCATTCCCTACACCGTCGAGCTCAACGACATCCCGATTTACCTGGTGCAGCACCACCGCTCGCCGGAGCTCTTCGACCGGGCCAAGGACCAGTTCGACCAGCTCTACGAGGAGGGGGCGGAGAGTGCCCGCGTGATGGCCGTCTCCACCCATCCCTACATAACCGGCGTCCCCTTCCGCATCAAGTACTACAACCAGATCTGGGAGTACATCAAGAGCTTCCCGGACGTGGTGTTCTGGACCGGCAGCGAGATCCTCGATTGGTACCTGGGGGAGACGGGAGGCGGTTAAGGGACCGGGCAGCGGCGGGGCGTTCCGCTGCGTCTCCATGTGACCCGACTTGAGCATCCTGCGCAACCTGGCGCGGCGGAAGCTGCGGACTGCGCTGACCGTCATTGGCATCACGGTGGGGATCTGGGCCCTGGTAGTGATGGTGGCGATGGCCAACAAGTTCAGCACCATCGTCGAGGGCGGGTCCACCTATTTCCGGGACAAGATTATCGTCAGCGACGCGGCTACTCCCGCTTTCGCCTACGGGTTTGCGCCGCTGCCGACGGGAGTCGCGACGGAGATCGAAGGCATCCCCGGCGTGGCGGCGGCAGTTCCGCGGGTGCTTCTTCTCCTGGACCCAAACGACCCGGGCAATGCCTTCCGTCCGCCGGCCTTCCTGGTGGGGTTTACGATGGGGGCCGACGGGGGGCATGAGACTTTTGGGTTGGAGATCGCCGAAGGCAGGCTCCTTTCCCCCGAAGACGAGGGGGAAAGGGTGGTCCTGCTGGGGTCGGACCTGGCCCGAGAGTCGGGCAAGCGCCCCGGGGATGTGCTGGAGATACGGGGCGAGGCGTTCGAAATCGTCGGAGTGAGGGAGCCGACGCTGATGTTCTTCGACACGTCGGTTGTCATTCCCCTGGCGGCGGGACAGGAAATCCTGGAGGAAGAAGCACCCATCCTGGCGCGGACAGGTCCGGACACCGGCAACCTGGCGTCCATGGTGGTGGTGTATCCGGAAGCGGGGGTTGACCCGGAAATACTCGGTGGGAGGATCAAGGAGGCTATTCCGAAGGTCCGCGTGGTAACCGGGGAGGAATACGACCAGCAGTTCGGGTCGGCGCTGGCAATCTTCAACGCAATCATCCTGAGCGTGGCCCTGATCAGCCTGGTGGTGGGCGGGCTGTCGGTAATCAACACCATGACCATGAGTGTGGCGGAGCGGACGCGGGAAATCGGCATCAAGCGGTCAATCGGAGCGTCGCAAGGGCGGATCATGCGGGAACTGGTGACCGAGGCGGCGGTCATGGGCTTCGTCGGGGGTGTGTTGGGCCTGGGCCTGGGCGTTATCGTGGTGGAAGTCGGCAACGAGGCGGGCCGGGCCAGCGGGACTTTCCTGTTCCATTTGACCCCGGAAATCGGGGTGTTCGCGGTGGTCTTCTCAACCGTGCTGGGAGCTATCGCCGGAGCGGCGCCTGCGTGGAGAGCGTCGCGGCTGGACCCAGTGGACGCGCTGCGTTACGAGTAGGGAATGGCCTTCCTGGAAGCGCGGAACCTGCACAAGACCTACCGTCCCAGCCGCCACAACCTGGTCCATGCCCTGCGGGGGGTGGACGTGACGGTGGAGGAAGGGGAGATGGTGGGGATCGCGGGACCTTCCGGGTCGGGGAAGAGCACGCTGATGCACGTCCTGGGGCTGCTGCACTCCCCGGACGGCGACCGGGACCCTCCGGCCGCCCTTATCTTTGACGGGGCAGACGTCACGGGCCTGCCGGACCGGGAACGGACCCGAATGAGGGCCGAGCGGATGGGGTTCGTGTTCCAAACGTTCAACCTGGTCCCGACGCTGACGGCGCTGGAGAACGTGGCCCTTCCGGCGGAGTACGCGGGGTGGAAACGGGCGGAGGCGAGGAAGGCGGCCCGCGAGGCCCTGGCGATGGTAGGTCTCGCTGATCGGATGGGGCACCGGCCCATGGAGCTTTCCGGCGGCCAGCAGCAGCGGGCGGCGATAGCCCGGGCTCTGGTGACGAATCCCGCCCTGCTATTGGCCGACGAGCCCACCGGAAACCTGGACTCGGAGAACACGGCTGAGTTACTGGACCTGCTCCGCTGTTTCAACGCGGAGCGGGGACAGACGATGGTCCTGGTCACCCACGACCCCCGCGTCAGCGAGGCGTGCTCCCGGGTGTTGACGATGGAGGATGGGGTGCTGGTTGGGGGGTGAGGGGTGATCAACTTTTCGGTAGTGAAGCTAGGATCAGCCATCGGGATTTGCCGTTCGGGGTATATAATCCGTGTCAACGTCCCTGAAGGAGCACAGCACGATGGCGTGGAACATTCCGGCAGGCATCATTGAAACAGTGGTGGGTACCGGCGAGGCTGGGTATTCGGGCGATGGGGGGTTGGCGACGGCGGCGCTGCTGCGGGAGCCGTTCATGTGCGCGTTTGATCCGCACGGGAATCTGCTGTTCTGCGAGTCGCGGAACTACTGCGTCCGGCGCGTTGACGCGGAAACGGGTGTGGTGACCACGGTGGCGGGCGGCAACGGAGCGGGCAACTCGGGGGACGGCGGCCCGGCGACGGAGGCGGTGTTCAACGAGCCGTACAGCATCGAGTGTGACGCCAACGGCGACATCTACATCGTGGACCGCCTCAGCGCCGTGGTGCGGAAGGTGGATGGCGCCACCGGGATCATTTCGACGGTGGCGGGCACCGGCGAGATTGGCTACTCCGGCGACGGCGGTCCGGGGACGGAGGCGATGATGCGGGAGCCCAACGACTGCTTCCTGGACGGCCGGGGCGGTCTGCTCATCGCCGACATCCAGGACCAGCGCATCCGGCGGGTGGACCTGGCCACGGGAATCATCACCACCTTCGCGGGGAACGGCGAGAAGGAGCGGGGCGGCGACGGCCTTCCGGCAGCCCAGGCGTCCATCCTGGGGGCGCGGGCGGTCTGCATGGACGGCGCGGGCAACACCTACATCGCCGAGCGGGAGGGGAACGGCGTGCGCAAGGTGGACGCCAACGGCATCATGTCCACCCTGGCGGGCACTGGAGAGCGGGGCTACGACGGGGACGGCGGGCCGGCCATCGCGGCGACATGGGGCGCTCCCAAGGCCATCCGGTGCGACGCGGCGGGGAACGTCATCGTGGTAGACACCGAGAACCACGCCATCCGCAAGATTGACCACGATGGCATAGTGACCACCATCGCCGGCGGCCACCTGGGGCCGGATGGGGACGGCGGTCCGGCGACCGCGGCAGGCCTGGAGCGTCCCCACGGCTGCGGAATCGGCCCGGACGGCACCCTCTACATCGCGGACAGCAACAACCACCGGGTCAGGGCGGTGGGGGTTTAGGGGAGTACGTTGGAGGATTCATCCCCCAACCCCCTGGATTTACGGGGCTGGACTTGGCTTGCGGCGCTGGCGGATAATTTCCCAGGGTCCAGTCCTGAATCCGCAGGGGCGTACCGATATGGGCAGAGCCGTGTACTACGCGTGGGGTAACGGGACAGATTGGGAGGCAATCTGCGTTGACTTCGACATCGCCGTGCAAGGCCACACCCTGGAAGAGGTGCAGCGGGAGCTGAGGGATGCCGTGGATACCTTCCTGGACTACGCTGACGGCCTTTCTGAAAGCGAGCGGGAACAGCTTCTGAACAGGAAGGCCCCGTTGGGTCTGCGGTTGCGGCTGGAAGCGGCGTACCGCAGCTTCCAACTGCTGCGGTGGTTGCGGTTGCAAACCTTCTGGCGTCCCAACGCCGAATTCGTCAAGACCCCGGTTGCGTGAAATACCGGGAAGTCATCGAGATACTGGAGCAGCACGGGTTTCAGTTCGAGCGTCAGGGCCGCGGGTCGCACCGGGTTTACCAGAGGATTTCCGGCGACAGGCGGTGCGTGGTCATCTCTCCTACGGCAGGTCGGGGGAGGACATAAAGCCGGGGACTCTGGGTTCCATAATCCGGCAGTCGGGTTTGCCGAGGGGTGTCTTTCGTTCGTAGGACGTGGGATGGGACTGACAGCAACAACCACTTGGTCAGGGTGGTGGGGGTTTAGGGGGCCGAAAACAGTGTGGGACCGAGACATCGGCATATCCAGAACATATCGGTGTGTAATAAGATGCTCTGGAGATGTCCACACTTTGCACACTCAGGCCAGTTGCCGGCATTTGGGTTCTTCGTGGCGAGTGTAACACCTGAGAGTACTCGCCAATTCCAGAAGCCGAATTTCTGAGTCGAATGAGCGACTGATAATTAGTGATGGACACGAGGGTGTTATGGCAAGCCTACAGCCGGTGACTGAACACCACGTTGAATTGATAATCAATGCCATCAACTCCAAAATGGGCGGAAACCAGTTAGTTTGCCCGTTGTCCGGAGACAACAATTGGGTGGTTGAGCGGTATTTCGGGAAAATTCCCGCAGTAGAGTCTCTTTCCTTACCACAGGAGCATGAGCAAGTGTCACGGAGGTTTCCGTTCGCCGTACTTACTTGCTTAACCTGTGGGTTCAGTTTTTTTGTGAACGTGATTCGATTGGGGATCGCAGATGATCTTGGAATTGAAGTCGACGAATGAACGACTTTGAATCTCGGCCCCAGCGACGAGTCCAGCCTGCCGGTACAGGCCCAAGCACTCTCGTTGAGCACCCCCGGGAAGTACACCTTTACCGGATAACCGAACCTGAACTTGATACTCTGGTCTCTGCGGGGACATTTCTTGCCCTGAGTTTATCAGTAGCTACGGCATTTTTTGGCGTAGCCGTAACCTTGTGGACGGTTCTGTTGACCGTAGACACAGATGCTCCGGTAGTAAAAGCTTCGCTGATCATTGGAGCCACCACCTTCAGCGTCCTTTGGGTAGTGTTCTCGATATGTGCCGGTTGGGCCGTTGTGCGGAGACAAAAGGCATTGGCTCAATTTAAAGCTCCACGGCACAGTTGATCTTGAGTCGGGAGATGCGCGACTGCGCCCACTTTGAGGAGTTCGGATGATTTCGGTCTCCGACTCTGTAACGGTTCCATCCGGACATGGCGATCCCCTCTGTTCCCACCCCACCCCCACCCACCGATTGTGTTATAACAACTCAAACCTTGCTTCAAAGGAGCTGTTATGGAAACGGTGGGTTTTATCGGTTTGGGGAACATGGGCGGCGGGATGTCGCGGAACATCCAGCGGGCGGGGTATCCGATGGTGGTGTTCGATATCCGGGAGGAGATGACCCGCCCGCTGCTGGAGGAGGGGGCGCGGTTGGGAAGCTCTCCCGCCGAGGTGGCGCAGGCCAGCGACATAACCTTCACGTCCCTGCCCGGACCCAGGGAGGTCGAGGCGGTGGCGATGGGGCGGGAGGGAGTGCTGGAGGGCATCCGCTCCGGCAGCATCTACGTGGACCTGTCATCCAGCCGCCCGACGCTGATCCGGGAGATCGAGCCCAAGTTCCGGGAGAAGGGCGCTCACGTGCTGGACGCTCCGGTCAGCGGCGGCAAGTCGGGGGCGGAATCGGGCAACCTGGCGGTGATGGTCGGCGGCGACCGGCAGATTTTCGAGCAGATCAAGCCCATCCTGGACGCCTTCGGGGATAAGGTGTTCTACGCGGGCGGCATCGGGGCCGGCTCCATCTGCAAGCTGGTGCACAACATGATCGGCCACAGCGTCCGGCAGGCCATCGCCGAGGGCCTGACCCTGGGCGTCAAGGCGGGGGTGGAGCCGGAGGCGGTGTGGGAGTGCATGAGGCGCGGTTCCCTGGGCCGGATGCGGGTGCTCCATGAAGGGCTGGTGCGGACCATGTTCCGGGGGGAGTTCGAGCCGGCCAGCTTTGCGCTGAACCTGGCCTACAAGGACATCAGCCTGGCGACGGAGTTGGCCAAGGAGTACGACGTCCCCATGCCGGTGACGACCCTGTCGGAGCAGATCGCCCTCCAGGCCATGAACCGGGGCTGGGGCGACAAGGACAGCAGCGTAACGGTCCTCCTGCAAGAGGAGCAGGCCAACGTGGAAGTCCGCGCCCCCCACATCGACCCCGCCTGGGCGGGGAGGTTTATAACGACGCACCCGGATGAGGGGTAGGGGCGGGAGAAGCCTTCCCTAGGTTGACGCAGGTTAGGCGGTCTAGGGTGGTCGCCCAATGCTCTTGATGAGCATGTCTCTTCGGAGTTAGGACCCTCGTCTTGATATAGAATACAGGAAGCCCCAAACTATCATCGAGAGCCAGTACTTGCGGCTGGAGAACAGTATGACGATTACTATGGAGCCGGAAGAGGAACTCGAACTCGAACCTCTTGAAAGTGAAACTGAGGACGAAAATTCTGCTTTTGAACCGACACAGTTCAAACCTTTCGTGTACCCTGCCGATTTTACGCTTCAGGGACTGCTAGACAAATGGGAAGCGAAAAGCCTCGTTTTACCTCCTTTTCAAAGGCAGTATGTGTGGACAAGGTCTAGAGCCAGCCAGTTAATTGAGTCGTTCCTTTTGGGCTTGCCGGTCCCCGGGATTTTCTTGTACAAGGAACGCCAAACACAGCATCTCCTCGTAATTGATGGGCAACAACGTCTCCTGAGCGTTTTTTACTTTTTGCGAGGCAAGTTCAAAGACGAAGAAGGTCCCTTCAAGCTAACCGGCCTACGGACCCAATGGAATGGAGTCAGCTTCAATGAGATGCCTGAACCCGACCAGTTGGAGCTTACTGACTCGGTCCTTCGCGCCACTATCGTCAATCAAATTTATACCGAGGATAAGAGCAGCATCCATGACATTTTTCGACGGCTCAATACCACAACAACTCCCCTCAGTAATCAAGAAATAAGGAACTGCGTTTCTTGGGGAAAATTGAACGACCTGCTCAACGAAATGAACCAGTCGGATCACAACTGGAGACTAATCCTAGGCAAACAACAACCTGATTCCCGGAAAAGAGATGTCGAGCTTATCCTTCGGGTTTTGGCGTTGTTGGAACGTCGCAACGAATACAGAAAGCCGATGAAAGAGTTCTTGAACTATTACATGGACTTGAGGCGCAATCCTGATGATGACGACCTCTTTCGCCTAAGGGGAACTTTCATGAATGCCACCAAATTAATTGTTCGCGAACTAGGCGAGAAACCCTTTCATGTAAGAGCAGGCCTCAACGCAGCAGTTTGCGATTCAGTTTTGGTCGCTACCGCCAAGCATTTGGAAGATTATCCAAGCAACCTGAAAGAAAGGTACGTTGACCTGACAAAGAGCGAAGACTACCGGGCGGTCACAAATTTCGGGACGACTGATGAGAACACGGTAAGCAAAAGGCTTGACGTTGCCGAGCATGAACTCTTCGTCCTGTAGTGGCTAGACATGAGATTGCCCGACGTGGATTTTGCTATTGAGCAATGTAAGGATTATCTCAACCGCACCAATTCGTTAGGTACTCCGATAGAATCCTACTTAACCAGATACCTATTGGTGCTCATCTACTCGGAATTTGAGCGGGTGGTCAAGGAAATATTGAGCAGACGGCTTTCTTTGGCCAATGACCCACACACTGAATCATTTTCCCGCTTTGCAGTAGACCGCCTAATACGTAGCATTAAAATCAGCGAAATCGCAGGGGTATTGGGCCGATTCGGGTCGGACTACAAGGCTGAGTTCGACGAAAGGGTTGTTAACGACCCAGTGGGCAATAACTTCGATAGTATAATCAACAACCGACACATCAGCGCCCACGGTCTGGGTGCAACCGTCACCTTCAGAGACATGGAAACTTACTATGAAGAGTCCCATGTCGTTCTGGACCAAATCCAGAGCATCTTGTTTCCCAATAGCCCTGAAGGAACGGACTATCAGGATTAGCCATTGAGAGATTTCAAGGCACCGTTACCTGTAACTACCCTCCCTTCCATCCTCCTGGCCACTGGTAACGGAGCCAAGCAGGAGACGCTGCGGTGGCTGGTGGAGGGCGCGCCGGTTGTTCCGGTGACGCCGGCGGAGGCGGGGGTGTTGGCCGATCCCGACGAGTCGGCGGAGACGCACCTGGCGATTGCGGAAGAAAAGGCGAGGGAATGGTCAGAGGCGGGGCAGATGCTGGTGATTGCATCGGACGGGGGGCTGGTGATTCCGGCGCTGGGGGACAACTGGGAGAGCCGCTACACCCACCGCTTCGCCGGTCCAGCGGCGGACGACCAGGAGCGGGCCCGCCGGCTACTGGAGGTCATGGAGCCGCTGCGGGGAGAGGAGCGGTCCGCGTCCTGGGTGGAGGCGGTGGCCGTGGCCGACCGGGGGAAGGTTCTGGCATCCTGGGACCTCACCGGAGCGACGGGGTACATCGTCGAGGAGATGCCGCCGGATGTTGATACGTCAGGGTTCTGGGTGTTCTCCCTGTGGCGCTTCCCCCGCTTCGGGAAGATTTACCACGACCTGACGGCCGGGGAGAAGGAGTCGCTGGACGACCACTGGACCCGGCTGCGGGAGCTGGTGCAGGAGTTCTTTATGACAACTTCCCGTCCAGTCATCAACGATCCTTACAACGCCTTTTGCCAGGACAGCGACGCCTTCCTGCCGGGGGCGCCCGGCGGTCCGCTGGAGGGCCTCACCTTTGCCGCCAAGGACATCTTCGATGTGGCCGGCCACGTCACCGGCGGGGGCAACCCGGACTGGAAGGCCACCCACGAGCCCGCCTCCCGGAACGCCTGGGTGGTGCAGACTCTGGTGGACGCCGGGGCGGCCATGGTTGGCAAGACCATCACCGATGAGTTGACCAGGGGCATTTTCGGGGAGAACGTCCACTACGGGACTCCGGTCAATCCCCGCGCCCCGGGACGGGTGCCGGGCGGTTCCTCCAGCGGGTCCGCCTCGGCGGTGGCGGGGGGACTGGCGGACTTCGCCCTGGGATCGGACACCGGGGGTTCGGTGCGGGTTCCCGCCAGCTTCTGCGGGCTTTACGGCCTCCGTCCCACCCACGGCCTCATCCCGCTGGACGGGATCCTGCTCCAGGCCCCCAGCTACGACACAATCGGATGGTTCGCCCGGGACATCGAGACCTTCGCCCGGGTGGCCGAGGCGCTTTTCGCAGGGAAAAACCTGGACCGGACCCTGCCCTCCAGGGTCGTAATCGCCCAGGACGCCTTCGAGCTGGCGGAACCGGCAATCGCCGAGGCGCTCCTGCCCCTGGCCCGCGAGATTGGCGGTTTCTGCGGCGAGTCGGTGACGGAGGTGTTGTCTCCCCAAAGCCTGGCGGAATGGTCGGGCCACCAGCAGGTCCTGCAGAGCCGGGAGGCTTGGGACTCGGTGAAGGACTGGATCGACACGGTCAATCCCAGGTTCAGCTTCGAGGTTTCCGACCGCTACGTTACGGCCCGGGAAATCACCGATGCCCAGGTGGACACCGCCCAGGCCGGACGGGATGCCATCCTTCGGCGCATGGACCAGGTGTTCGAGGGCAGCGCAACGGTGGTATGTCTCCCCTCCACGGTATCCCCGGCTCCGCCGCTGGGCCAGAGGGTGTCGGAACGCCACACCCTCCGCCTGCGCAACAGCGCCCTGACCTCGGTGGCGGGCAACACCGGAAGGCCCCAGTTGAGCATCCCGGCCGCCGAGGTGGACGGCCTGCCCGTCGGCCTTTCTCTCTTGGGCAACCCGGGGTCCGACCTGGCCCTCATCGCCCTGGCCCAAGAATACGCGTATTCCCACGGTGGCGCAGGATAAAACCGGCCAAGGGAAGGGCGAACCGGCCCAGCCTTGCGCTACCGCGCTCCCGATGGCGGCGGCTCGTTGAAAGGAAGGCCGTTGGCCTCGGCCTCGTCGCGGCGGCGGAGCCAGGCTTGCCAGCGCTGGTTTGCCCGTTCCTCGCCTTCCGCCAAGCCCTCTTTGCGGCCTTGGTCGATAAACTTTTTCTTAAGCATTGGAGCGAACAACACCATAGGTTTTACCAGCTCCCAGGAGAGTGCGGCAAAGAGGGCGACCCAAGTTGAACCGCTGGAACTCGCGAGCGATGACGGGTCGGACCGTATGATTCGTTGGCGTTGAGGGGCTACCGCGCTTCCGACGGCGGGGGTTCGTTGAAGGGCTGGTTGTTGGCCTCGGCCTCATCGCGGCGTTTAAGCCAGGCTTCCCAGCGTTGGCGCTCCGCTTTCTGGCCTTCTTCCCGGCCCTCTTCCCTGCCTTCTTTGCGGCCTTGGTCGATAAACTTATTCTTGAGCATCGGGGCGAACAGCACCATAGGTTTTACCAGCTCCCAAGAGAGTGCGGCAAAGAGGGCGATGCCCAGCGAGCCGCCGGATACCTTTGCCAACAAGTCTACCAGATTCGCTGGTTGCCGTGGTTCCAGGCCCGGCCACAGGAACGCGGTCAAACCGGCGAAGGAGACCACGTAAATGGCGGCGTAGACCATCCACGTGACCGGGTTTCTGATGACTATTTCCAACTGTACTCCATTCCGCATGGAATAGTTTAATCATCGACTCGCCTCCTGTATAGCTCCATCCGGCAGCGCGCCGGAACAGATTTGATGACAGGAGGGAGTTGACAGGCCTGGTGCCGAGTTTCTAGCCTGATAGTTACCGTGCAGGCACGGACAAGCAGGCGCATTCCGGCGCAGGGCCGGCAAAGCGGGGGACAGACCCACCGGGGTCTGTCCTCTTTTTGTTGCCGGAACGGGCCACTGCACCGGAGTTTTAGCCAGCGCAATAGCATGGAGCGACCAGGGGAGGTTTGGATGAGCATGGACTGGCAAGGCAAGGGCGGGGAGCCGCATCCGGAGGATGAGATGGTCTTCGTGATTTCCACCGACGAGGTGGACCGCCACGGCGACATCGTGTCGGCTGATGGGTGGCGGCTGGATGCCTTCCGCCGGAACCCGGTGGTGCTGTGGGCCCACGACTACCGGTTTCCCGTCGTGGGAAGGGTGGTGGAGCTTTGGTCGGACACCCAGGCCGTACCGGATGGGCCGGCGGGAAGGGTCGGGCGGCTGCTGGCGCGCGTCCGGTTCGCCGCCACTCCCTTCGCCCAGCAGGTGGCCGGGTTGTACCGGGGCGGCTACCAGCGGGGAGTGTCGGTCGGGTTCCGGCCGCTGCGGTACGAGGAGAGGCGGGACGGGAAGACCGGGGCTTTCCTGGGAGTCAAGTACCTGGAACAGGAGCTGCTGGAGGTCAGCCTGGTGCCGGTGCCTTCCAACCGGGAGGCGTTGAGCCGGAGCGGTGGCGCGGCGGAGGTTCTCCCGACAGCGCCCGACGGCGAGGGTGGGTTGGGAGGCGAGCTGGCTGGCCTGCTGCGGGAAGCTCTCCCGGAGCCGCCTCCGGGAGCGGCATCTGCCCTTGAGGTGGAGGCGCTGCTGTCCCTGCTGCGGAGCGTAAGAGTCCATGACCCGGCCCACCGGGTAGGACCACAAATCTTTCCAACCAAAGGTAAATAGGAGTTGAACATGGCATTGGGAACACAGGACCTGGAACTCATCAAGCAGGAAGTGGCGGGGATCAAGGACTTCTACACGTCCCGCATGGACGCGGAAATCCCCCCGCTGCGGGAGGAGATGGACCGACTGTCCGCCCAGGTGGGGCAGATGCAGGATCGGGAGCGGGAGTCGCAGCGCCGGGGCATCTTGGAGCGTGCCGCTGAGGATGGCCTGTCCCGGGTGCCCTTCGGGAAGTACCGGGGTATGGACGCGCTGGACCTGGCCTGCGCCCGCAGCGTCCTCGGGGCGCAGCTGCGGGAGCCGTCCGGGCTGAATCCCCGGATGCTGGAGGACTGGCAGGCCAACCTCAAGGCGGCGATGGACAGCACCACCGCCGGCTCCGGGGATGAGCTGGTGCCCACCGCCGAGGCCGCGGCCCTGTGGCAGGACGTGAACCTGGAGACGATGATCGCGCCCCTCTTCTCCCGGGTAGACATGCCGACCAACCCCTTCGAGATTCCGCTCCAGCTGGGCGACGTCAACTGGTACCCGGGAACGGAGAACACCGCGGTTGCCAACACCGCCCTGGCCACGGCCCGCCAGACGTTGACCGCCCACGAGCTGGTGGCCGAGGTGCCCTGGTCCCTGTCCCTGGACGAGGACGCGGTCATCGCCATGGCCGGCGAGGTGCGGAGCTCGCTGGTGCGCAACGCCGTCGAGGTCATCGACAACGTGCTGCTGAACGCCGACACCACGGCGACCAACAACATCAACGCCGACGGCGCGACCATCTCGGCCACCGACGCCGGAAAGGCCCAGTAGCTGGTGGGGTTCGACGGCCTGCTCCACCTGCCCCTGGTGGACAACGCGGCCCAGGCCAACAACCACAACGCCGCCGTGGACGCGGATATGTTCAACGAGGTGCGGGGAATGCTGGGCCGGTACGGCGTCCGCCCCTCCGAGCTGGCCTACATCATGGAGATGAAGGAGAAATACTAGCAACCTCCGGGCTCACGACCAGGTTGATCTCGAGGCTGTCCTGCGCCGCGACCACCTTCACCCCGAACGCTCCCAGCGCGGCCCTCTTGCCCTCGAAGTCCATCGAGTCCAGCTTGTTGGAGACGAGGCGGCACATTTTAACAATCTGGCGCTCCATCTCACCGATGTCGCCCTTCTGCCGCAGCTGTGATTCCAGGACCCGCAACTCGCTCTCCTTCTCGTCAGACAGAAGCTTGAGAGGAGCCAGTTGACCCTCCAGGATCTCCTGGTCCACCATGTCCTTCTGACGCAGCTCAATGAGCCGCCGCTGCTGGCCCTTCAGCTCCTGAACCTCCTGCCTGAGCTTGGACATGGCTTGGCCGATGTCGCCTCCCCCGGTCTCGAAGTGGCTCTTGAGCTCCGCCACCAGGACGGCCGGATTGCGAATGGCATTGCTGACCCGGCGCCAGACCACCTCCTCGAAGTCGTCAGCGGGAATTGAAAGTGCCCGGCAAGAGCCCCGGCCCAACGAGGTCTTGCTGGTGGCGTTGCACCGGTAGTACCGGTAGGACGGGGTGGAGGAGGAGCCGACCACGGGAGAACCGCACTTCAGGCACTTGGCGAACCCGGTCAGCAGGTACCTGCGCTTACCCCTGGTGACCTTGGCCTGGCGGACTTTCAGCTGCTCCTGCACCCGGTCGAATAACTCTTGGCTAATCAGGGGAGGGGTAAAACCCTCAATCCTAATGGCTTCGCTCTTGGGACGGGAAGTAACGATCTTCTTCCCACCGCTCACCTTGCGAGCTCGCCTCTCCCCGAAGTAGTTGACCCCGATGTAGGCGTGGTTTCGCAGAATCCTGTTCAGGCCACAGAAACGCCACTTGCAGCCCTGCTTCGTCTGCACGCCGCGTTCGTTCAGGGTCAGACCTATCCGGTAAATGCTCATCCCCCGAGCAGCCAGGGAGAAGATCTCGCGAACGACGGCCGCCTCCTTCTCGTTGATGGTCCTCACCTTCCTCACCGGGTCGTAATCGTAGCCGTAGATGCCCACACCGACTCCCTGGGGGAGCCTGCCCAGCCGGGCAACAGCCTCCTTTCCCCGCCTGGTGCGCTCGGTGATCTCGTTCCGTTCCCTCTGGGCGGCGTAGCCCTGCACGTACATCAGCAACTGTCCCTCGGGAGTGTTGTCGGAGATCCCCTGAACGAAGTGCAACTGCACACCGCACTCGGCGAATTCCTTCAACAGGGTCAGGAGGTGCAGGGGGTCCCTGGACAGGCGGTCCGGCGAGTAAACCAGCAGAGCATCGAACCCGCTGGCCTGGGCAAGCATACGCAGCCCGGACAACACCGGCCTCTCGAGGTCGGCGCCGGACCAGATCTCCCGGCAGATCAGGTCCGAGGGAACCTCGTACCCGAGGGTCGCTGCGAGGGTCAAACAGGCTGCTTCCTGGGTGTCCATGGAGGTGCCATCCGCCTGTTGCTGGGTGCTCTGACGACCATAGAATGCCGCTTTCATGTTTCCCTCCTATGCTTGGCATCGACTGCTGAGACGACCGGGGGTGGCGCTGTGCCCAGAGACCTAGCGCCACCCCCCACCCCGTCACACGGCGGTTAACGCAAGAGACTCCGGCTCCCGGGCGAAACTAGGTTGAACTGCGGCTAAGCCCGCCCCAGAGCATCCAGGTCCCCGTCGGGGTTCACGGACCCCGGAGAGGCCATCTTCATCAAGCAGGTCCTCATCACGACCGAAGGCGATTCCTTGGACGAACTTCTGGCGAAGCCCGCCATCGGGGCCCTGCTCAATGTTCACCTGGACCCGGAAGCCCCTCTCGACCTCACAATCGCTGTTCGGGGCCAGCATGAGAGCACCGGCCGGATCCCCACCTTCCACGTGCGGCAGGGCATCTTGCTCGAAGACGACCCTTCCGCTAACATTAGAAAAGGCCGATGTCGCCCCTGTCGGTGCTCGGTCTGGGGTCGGGGGAAAGTGTTCAGGCTGTCCTCGACCCCTCCTTATTGTGCCGGGACCATCCCAGCCATGTCCGGTTTCCATGACCAACCTCCTTGGGTAAAGTATCAGGTGTCCGTGGCCGAAGCCGCCCTTGAGGCGACGCCTCTGTCAGGCTGACTCGGCCGCCCCGGATGACGGCGAAACGCCACGCCGGGTACGACCCTCAAAGAGCCCACAAAAGCCCCAATTTTGAGCACGATCCTCCAGTTGTATTTTATCCGTGTTAGATCATTCGTTCAACGCGGAACTGTCATCAAAAGATGGGTTGCCGTTCCTCAGCTCCAACCTGGATTCAGGCCAAGGATCATGTTTACCGTTCAGGTCATCCCCCACAGGGACAAGCTCCTCATCGGTGGGAAGGTCATCAACGCCTTCCCCGGCGGCCAGGGAGGGACGGTTATGAGAACGCCAGTCGAGCCACCGCAGAACAGACTCACCGCACCGGACCCACCGCCCTGTCCTCAAGAGTCTGGCGCCCAAGTTCTTTATTAACCCGGGATCGTCTTTCGCCTCGGATAACCCTGCCCAACGAATGAGTGGGGCCGCCCGTTTCAAGTCGACGACACCGCCATTTGCACGGGCCATGACTTCGCAGATCTGTCCCTGCTCCGCACAAGTGGCGAGCTCGTACAGAAGGACGCCAACCGGCTCCTCCGCTCCGCTTCTCTCAGAGCCAGGCTCTCCGAGGGACCCATCAAGGGAGCCCAGCGAGGCCAGAAAAGGATGATCGAGCAACTTCTGAACCGAGCTTCTAAAGACGTCTACGTCCTCTATCCATGCCTTGCTATGCTCTAGCAGATCGTCTGCCAGCGCCCGATTCTTCTCCATTTGGTCGAAAAAGGTGGATCGCATCCCACGCTCCTTCAATGACAGTTTGTTGTTGACGGGTAACGCCCGTCGTTGTAAGATCAATGACAGCATGAGCCCCTCCCAAAACGGGGCATCCGAAGAAAGAGAAGCTCATGTTGTCTATCAGTGCCGATCCAAGCTCGCTCAAGCAATGGTGGTCGGCACTTTTTTATTATATATACACCGGGGCCCCCCATGTCAATGTTCAGGGGCCGATATGGAAAACTCTCCGGTCCCGCAGGCTTCTAACCCTAGAACACTCTAGAGAAAACTCCTGCCTCCCCCATCGCCAAGCCAAAATTGAACACGGTTTAGTTTCCGGCTGACACCTCGAATCAGCAAGCAAGTGAACTATCTGCAGGTGTTGGAGCACCTTTGGGCGTTCTAGGTAGGGAACCCCAAAGAGGACTACCTCAGCACCAGATGGTCCACTTCCGGCCCTCCATTGAAGAACGGCAGAGCCTGACCCCCGCAGGGGCCGGTAGAGCGACGAACTTGGGAGCCTTCCTTCGACCTTCCCTGCTCAGGAACACGGGCGACAGTCCCAAGAAGAAGCCGGTCCGGACGAGGCGTCAGAAGCGTACCAAGGCCAAGACCACACCTAAAGCCAGCCTGAAGCGCCGGGAGAAGCCGGCCCTCACCCCGGTTGAGCCCATCCAGCACCGGAGGGAGTAGGACCGGCAGAGGACCAAGACCACGGAGCACCGGGAGTACCACCGCCTCCATGCTCAGGATCGCCTCCAGATGTCCAAGGAAGCCGGACTCTGCCGGGACTGCTCAAGCCCCCGATCCCAGGTCAGCCGCTCTGCGAGACCTGCGCCGAGAAGAACCCGGTGTACCTGAGGAAGTGAGAGGCCGCAGGAAGGCGGCGAGCGTGCTGGAGAGGGCGACCACTACTGTGACCCCGCTGAAGTCAGTTCACCCGGGGACTCCGGAACGGAGACTCTGCTGTTCGACGATGGCATGGACCCGTTCCCGAGAGGCCCGGGCCCATCTCTAGGAACCCTGGGAGGGACGATGATCACTCCCTCCCACACTCCCATCCTGCAGCCTCCGCAGCGCCGCCCCGGGCCCAGCGGGGCGTCCGAGGCCCGGGGCGGGGGCGAACCACGAGGATCCAGGCATAGCCCGGGCTAAGCGACAAGCAAGTACTGGGAGGGAACGGTGCGCCCATACACGAAGCAGGAATGGCTCATCCTGAGGGTGGGGGTGTTCGGGACGGGAGGCCTGGGAGTCGCCTCGGGATTCAGCGCCCTGTGGGGGATGGCGCTCGGATACCCAGTGCTGTCCCACGCCGGCATCGCGGGGCTGGTCGCCGCCTTCTGCATCGGGACCGCGGCCGGCAGCACCCTCTGGGTCTCCGGAGCATGGTCGCGGCGCGCTCGATGAAAGGGATTACCAAGGAGTAGCCATCTGCATCGCCGAAGACTGAGCTTGGAACCACGCACAATCCACCGAGAGGTCCGGCAAAAGATGGAGCCGGTCGCAACAGCGCAGGACTCCCGCACTGCCCCCACATGATGGAGTGCGACAACGGAAACTACGCACAGTGGGCACGGGAGATGGACGAGATGGTCGAGGCGATGTACATGGCCTACGAGACCGAAGACAAGTAAGTCGACATTGACGATGTTGGGCCTACCCCACAACCTAACGCAACACCTGACAGGCAGTCTCGCTACACCAGGATGAGGAACAACCAAGTTGCAATGGACATGGGACCCGGAGAAGGACCGGGAAAACCGGGCGAAGCATGACATCAGCTTCAGCACTGCCCAACTGGTGTTCCAGGACCCCTTCTTCACGAGCAGGGCCGACCCCTACCCCTATGAGCAACGTTGGCGGACTACCGGCCTCATCGGGCCCTCTGTCATAATGGTGGCCTACACCTGGCCCGACGAGGGTCCAGGGAGAATAATCAGCGCCCGTAAGGCCGACAGGACGGAGAGAAGACGCTACGAGGAAGGAAATGGTCAAACTGACTGACGCACAGAGGGCGGAGCTTGAGGCCCTAGAGGCCATGCCCGACGACCAGATCGACTACTCCGACATTCCGGAAATGACCGATGAAGAATGGTCCAAGGCCAAGAGGGGACTGTTCTACAAGCCCGACTGGCGGGACATCACCCTCCGGCTGGACCAGAACATCGTCGACTGGTTCGAGGAACAGGCCGGAACACTCGAGAAAACCCATGAGGCAATCAACCAGGCCCTCATGGAACACATTCAGAAGGTGAGGTTCTCGAGACAGAAACCGACGTACCAGTCCCCAACAAATCCTCCGACGACATGAGCGGAAGAGGAGATGGCACCCAAAATAATCGCGGGATGCACAACCGACATCAACGAGGAATCGGGCCAGTGGCTCATTGTCGATATAGGCTTCTCCAGTACAGCATGCTCATGTGGCGTCTGGGATGGCACAGGAGAGCCTAGAGTGGTCACGTTCGGTCAACTTGTAAGTTTGGTAATCAAGAAGGCCCAGGAGCCGGACTGTACACCGTTGAACTTGCTAATTGAAGCTCCACTCTCAGTAGCGTTTCAACAAAACGGCAACCCTACTCGTCGGCAATGTGACAGTCTTGGCAAAAAGCATCGGGACTGGTACGTGAATGCCGGGGCCACAACCCTTATCGCCGCCAGTTATCTGTTGTGGAAACTCAACAACTGTCCAAGAACACGCCAGGTGAGGTTGTTCGAGGGCTTGGTATCCTTCAAGACTTCGAACCAAAGGCCCAGGTCGAAGAAAGCTCGGATCGCAACGCACAAAAATGACGTGCGGAACCTCAAGAAAGCCGTGTGCAATCCCGCGGATGCTAAGGTCTTCTCTCCACAGGAACTCCCAGTAAATCAGTGCGACCGCGTCGAGTCGGCTTTTTCCTTTTTGGATAAGAACACGATCCCACCAGTAATTCGCACCAACCCCGGTGCTTGAGGCTTTCACAGAAAGTCTCTCATCCCTGAGATGGGTGGAGTCCCAATCGAGCATGACCCGGCGGTGCGCCGGCTGGTCACCGCCATGGTGCGGTGCCAGACGGAACTATACAAGGCCTACTCGGGGAACCCGGATTTCGGAAGTCCCTCAACGAGATGCTGTTCCAGTTGACGTACCACACTCCGGCAGACGGATAACCAAATGTTCGGGATCCCCGAGTCTGACCCGGGGGCACCGGGAATGTGGCCCCCAAAGGAGACGAGGCCGTGCCCTCCTACGAAGATCTCTTCGTCAAAGACGATGTCACCAACTCGGAGGAAAACAGGCTGAACCATGTGCTATTTGGCCTGTTCCTTGACGACGGCTTTCGAGGATCAGTCCTCGAATGTCTCGGCCTACCCCGTGACTCCGTCATCTACAAGCCGACGACCTGGCGGCCTTCGGGATTAAGGCCCGACTTTGCCGTCGAGGCCCCAGACCGGACGACCGCCGCGTACATCGAGGTGGAACTAGACCAGGACTCTGAACAGGTTCGGCGGTACCGAGAAGAAGCTGAAGATGGAGTCCCCGTCTTCAGCTTCGGGCGTGCCGCCCACCAAGGCCACCAGATCACCCTCGACGGATTGGTGAAACTTGCCCAAGATGCAGCACAGGCCAACGTCTCCGCCCAGCTTGATGTGATGGTGATGCACCTGCAGAAACAGGTGGACGAAAGCCGCGGTGGCCGTGGCCACCCGGGCCCGATCAGCCCAGAGGCGCTGCAAACGCCCCTGGGCCGAGCCTTGCGGGCAGGCGGGATGGTCAACTGGGGCGAGGAACGCCCCAGACCGGGGAAATTCTTCGCGAGAGCCCAAAGCCAGCACGGGATCTCAGTGTGCGTCGCGTCAGAAGTATCCCCGGGCAAACCGGTAACCCCCTTCTACGTGCAGTCCGGGCGCGCGGTTTGTTTCTTGGGATACGATGAGCTCAAGAAGGACTTGTCAACGGAGAGGCTCGACAGATGGGCCGATTTCATAGAAGAAGAGCTCGGCGGGGACATCAGAAACCGTGTTGGCCGCAACCGCTGCCCTATCGAGTTGTCCACGGTTGAGCAACACCTAGATGGCTTGTTGGATGGGCTCAGGGCGCTCGTCGGCATGAACCCGGAGAATCATCCGTAAGAGGCACCACATAAGGGACGAGGGGATCATGGGCACCTGCCGGTACTGCAACCAATCAGCGGGCTTCCTCCGGATACAGCACTCCCAGGGCCGTGACCTCCACGCCCAGGGCATGCGGGAGATGACGGGCCTGGCCGCCCAGGCCGCCGACACAGCATCCTCCAACGAAACCGCTCTCCGAAAGACCCTTCAGGCCATCGCCGAGGCTGGGTCCAGGGAGTCCAGCATGCCGCCCATGACGGCATCCTGACCCACGAGGAGGAGGACAGCCTCCGCACCTTCCGGGAGCGGCTTGTGGACGGGGGCCTCCGGGGGGTCGTCACCGGATCCGCGGTCCTGAACCGGGCGTCCGCCGAACGGATCTCAGCTCAAGCAAGACAGGCCGCCCTAGCAGGCGGGAACAGCGGGGGCGCCATCCGGGAGTTGGACAGCATTCTCCCGAGGGTCGTGGTGTCCGCGGTCAACCCTGGAGAAACCCTCAACCGGTCCTGGGAGTTGGAACATGAGGAAGCACCTGGTCCTTGGAGCAATGCTGCTGCTGGCGGTTGCCTGCAGTGGCGCGGCGCCCGCCACTCCGGAGCCCACAGCAACGGCGGTCCCAACCCCCACGCCGGAGCCGACCGCGACTCCCCGACCTGCTCCCACTCCGGCGCCAACGGCGGCGGTGATTCCCACCCACACGCCGGCGCCAACGGCGGACCAGGCTGGGAGGATCGCAGATATAGTCGACCCTCGCCTGACAGCCATCAGGGAAAGGATGGAACCGGTCGAGCCGGTCTGGACGGTCTATTTCCATAGCGATGACTGGCGGACTCCGGGGAGGAACACGCTGGTGAACGACGTGTTCGAACTGGTCAAGCTGGAGAACATCGCCACCCACGAGGGTTACCAGGAAGTCAGCCCGGATATGATCGTCGGCCTCGAACCCGACATCATCGTGGCGGACTCGATCGAAAGCGTGGTGGAGGACCCCGAACTGTCAGGCCTGCACATGGTCAAGGAGACCGACCACATCCCGCACCACATCTTCGTCCTGAGCGAAGGCTTCTCCTTCAGCCTGAACAACCCTCATTTCATGGAAGCCGTAGAGGAGCTGGCGGTTTTCTCCTACCCAGAGGCTTTTCCCGAGGAGACGGCAGAGGAGGAGGGGCATGCCCATGAAGAAGGGGAGGGACACTCGCATTAGCGAGCGAGAGCTTGCCCCGAACGGCTCCCAGCGGCGACACGCTCTCAAACTCCCGGACACAGCATATCGAGCGGGAGGAGAACATCATCGTCGACACCGGCCCACCGGGCTCACCGCAAAGGAACTCTACTTCACCGGCTCCAAGAAAAATTGACGGGCAAATCCGAAGTTCCGGATCCGGTATGACCGGATCGTGAGCTTCGAGCCCTATGAAGACGGGCTCGGGATCATGCGAGACGCCCAGACGGCCAAGCCCCAGACCTTCGTGACTGGCGACGGCTGGTCCGTCTACAACCTGGCCGCCAACCTGGCCCAGCGGTAGGAATCCCTGGCCCTACCCTCGGCACAACAACGGGAAACTCCGGGTTCCCTCCGGTCTGAAACCCGGGCAACCACCCCGCCGTCCAGCCCTCTTTCCATGCCACATTGTTCCTCCTTGACAGCCCATCCGCCGGACCATACCATCGGCCCGTCGGGGCAGCGGGCTAGGGCTGCTCCCGCCGTGTAACGGGGCCAAGAAGGCAAACACCTCCCCAGGCCGCGCCGGTGTAGCCTGTGCCACTTCAAAAGAAAGAAGGAACCATGCCGGTACCATTGATCGTCATCGGAGCGGCCGCAGCCACCGTCTCCATCGGTTCCACCATACACAGCACGTTGAAGTCCCGGAAGTGGAAGAAGATCCATGACGAGGCATTGGAGAACTGCCAGGCCACCGAGGCCAGGACGAAGGCGGAAGCCACCAACTTCAACGGGCAGGTTGAGGCGTTGGGGAAACTACGGGTGGACAGTATGGAGGACCTGGAAAAAGCAGCAGAATTCCTCCAGAAGGCCAAGGTAAAGCACCGGGAATTCCAGGATTTGAACGCCTCCATACCAGACGTGACCCTCCTCCATTGGAAAGAATTGCACCATGCTGCCCTCAAGTCCATGGGGATAGGGGCCGCCGGCATCACCGGCGCCAGCGGGGCCGCCACCATCACCGCAGCGGGGATGTACTACGCTGCGGGTATCGTCGGAGTCGCGTCCACTGGCACCCCAATTGCCAGCCTGACCGGAGCCGCAGCGCACAGCGCCCGGCTGGCCTGGCTGGGTGGGGGAGCACTGTCAGCCGGCGGGGCCGGAATGGCCGGGGGAGTGGCCGCCATCACGACCGCAGCCAGCGTGGTGGCCATACCCATCGGACTGGGTGCAGCAGGCTGGGGACAGTGGAAGGCCCACCAGCTGAAGGGGAAAGTTGAGGAAGCCCTGCGAGAGTTCGCCAGGGCAGAAGCCAGGATGCATGAACAGGGCGCAATCATGAACGCCGGGATCAAGCGAACAGAGGAACTGAGGGACTCAATCCGGAGCACCGCAGGAGCGCTGGGCGGCCAAATGGCCCGGAGCAACGAGGATAATCTGGAAGACCTGCACCAGGTCTACAAGCTGGCCCACACCCTGGCCCAACTGCTGGAGGAACCGGTCCTAACTCCGGACCAACAGGAGATCCTTCGGGAATGAGCGCATACTGGAGAATCGCACAGCTCGCCGCCAACCTGGGTTCAGCCGAAGTCCTCCGCGCGGGAGCCCAATACCTAGCGACCCTGGAGGAAGAGAGAACCAAGAGGGAGTGGATCCGGACCAATCACCAAGACTTCCTGGCAGCCATGAAGGCCGAGCAGGAGACCCTGCTGGCCTATTTCGAGAAGAGGTTCGCCGAGCGGAGGGAGACGCTGCAGGAATTCTACTCTGTGCTCCACCATGCAGTGGAAACCGGGAACGACCATCAGTTGGACACATCTATCGCGGGTATCCTGGGCATCATCCGGGAAAACCCGCTCCTAGACTACGCCGAGTTCAGGAGGGCGTTCGAGGACCCAGACACGGTCATCGAGCTGTAACGAACTTGCTCCATCTCCGGCACCGCCGCCTCGGCCCATGGTGGCGACCACTGGTTCGTCTGCAACCTAGCCCAGATAAGAAGAATGAGGAATCACCCTCTTGCTGAGGTCAAAGAACTTCAGGCTATGGAAGAAGGCCAAGGGTACGATGTGGAAGCCGACCACCACTTCCTTCCCGGAGAATATCGCCAGCCTTCCCAGCCAGCCAGGGACCGGAGTTCCGTCTTGGCCGAGGCCAATTGGCACGAGGCATCGGGACCGAGCAGAGGGCCTGACGATGGGTAGGCCAGCACGGCTTCCCGGTCGAAGCAGATCCAGGGTTCCGTCACGCTGGACCACAGACATTGGACGGCGCCCTCCGCGGCAATGTTCCTCCGGCCCACGGCCACATTATCCAGGTAGACATCGAGGGCCAGATTGAATTCCCCCGGCCGGTCCGGATTCCAGCGCCCAAAGAGTTTCGTGCCGCAGTCCTGCCGCCGGTAGGCGGGATGGGCGGAGACGACCACCGTTCCGTCGCTGGCCCTGCGAATGTCCGCCAGGCGGGTGAGCCCGCAGTACACCTGGACCTCGTCGTGGATGCGCAGGTGGACGTCCAACTCCACGCCGGCGACCAGCCGCCGGTTCAAGCCAGGCAGGTATTCGAGGAACCCTCCGGGGAGAAGAAGATTTCGCAGCTCGTCGGAAGGAGGCCGGTCGTAAAACGGCTGTCGAGATGTCAAGGTTGTGATGCATCCGGGAATGGTTCGAGGGACATTCCACTCCGTGCCGGTGAGGCGAACCATCGGCAGGTCTTGGGAGGATTTTGTTGCCCAAAGTTGCCTCGAGGATGTTCCGCAAACGAGGAGTATAGAACTGGCCCAGAACGCTAACCCTTCCCTGTTGCCGCCGCTGTTCCACAACCGCATAGCCCTTCCGAGATCGCGTTCGGATTTATGGGGGCGCCCGGACCACCAGGCCCCGGTTGCATCAGGGTGGAAACCGCAATGGGTCGAACGCATTCACCACACCCTTCCCCCGTAGCTTCAAGATGTCTCCTTCGGTATACTCCCCCGGCCAGAAACCACAGAAGCGAGGCCGGAGATGACCACCCACCCAGCGGATCCCGGGGACTCGGAGGAGGTCCTGGCCAAGGTGGCCAGCCAGGTAGCGCAGCAGTCCCGCACCCTGGCCCTGCACGTCCGGCAACACGGTGATATGGAAGAGGCGGCCCAGGAGAAGGCCGACGCCGTCATCGACCAGCTGCGGAGCAGCCTCGAAGCCGCCCACCAGGCCGCGGTGGAGAGCGCGGCCGGAAACATTCAATCTGAACTGGACCGAGAGTTCCGGCAAAGAACGACCCAGTCACTGGAGGAGTTCCGGGCCGCCCTGGAAGAACTGACCCGGGAACACACCACAGCCCTTACGGCCCAGCTGCGGGAGGTCGAAAAAGCCGGGGAGGCCGCGCTATCCAGTGCTACCCAGACCATCAGGAGCGAGAGAGAGGAACAGCGGTCGGAATACCAGCAGCTCCGTTCCGAAACCGTCAACACCCTGACTGAGCTCATGAACACAACGCTGGAAGAGAGCGCCCGGGCCACCGCGGTCAGGCTGGAGGAACACGCCAGAACCGTCGAGCGGGAGCAGACGGAGCGAACCGAGACCGCCCTCTCCAACGCTACCCAGACCATGAGGAGCGAGAGAGAGGAACAGCGGTCGGAATACCAGCAGCTCCGTTCCGAAACCGTCAACACCCTGACTGGGCTCATGAACACGACGCTGGAGGAGAACGCCCAGGCCACCACAGCCAGACTGGAGGAACACGCCAGAACCGTCGAGCAGGAGCAGACGGAACTGACCGAGGCCGCCCTGGCCGTGGCCCACGGCAAATGGAGGATGACCAGCGTCATCACCCTGTCGGGAACCGTCGCCGCCGTGGCCATCGCGGCCGCCGCCCTCGCGGTGGCGGTCCTATGACCAGCACGAGCCTCCTGGAAATCCTAGCCGAGAGCCAGGAGCTCCTCAACGAAGCAACCAGGGCCGAGAACCGGAAGCGCCTTCGGAACAGGCACCGCAACCTGCAGCAGGCACTGGAGAGCTGCAGGGGCGCGGCCGAAGATGGATACCTGGAGGCGTCCGGACACCTCCGGGATATCGGCAATGTCATTGAGGAGGCCCAATCACAGGCCGCCCTGCTGGACACCGCAGCGGATCACCACAACGGAGACGCGTCCATCCAACAACAGCTTGCCCAAGACCTCCAAGACATGGCCTTGGCCCACCGGGAATCCCTTGCAGAAATCGACGCCAACCGGGAACGGCTGGGGACCTTCAACATCACCCTCTTCGGCCGGACCATGACCGGAAAGTCCACGCTGAAGGAGATCCTCACGGATGGGGACGGGAGCTCCATCGGGAAGGGCCAGCAGCGCACCACCAGGGACGTCCGGGAGTACGAATGGCACGGGATGAAGATAACCGACGTGCCGGGAGTGGCGGCCTTCGGTGGGAGGGACGAGGAGGACACGGCTTACCAGGCCGCCCGCAAGGCGGACCTGATCCTGTTCCTGATCTCCGACGACGCGCCCCAGGAGGTCGAGGCCGAGCACCTGGCCGGCCTGAGGGCCCTGGGGGTACCGGTGCTGGGCATCTGCAACGTCAAGGCAACCCTGAATACCAGAACCCATATCAGGAGATTCCTGCGGGACCAGGAACGCATCTTCGACCTCGGGAAACTGGAGGACCTTACCAATCAGTTCCACAGCCTGGCCGAATCGCATGGGGCCGGCCAACCCATCCGGTTCCAGCATGCCCATCTCAGGTCCAGGTTCCTGGCCCACCGCCCGGGATACGAGGAAGTCCGCGAGGAACTGGAGGAAGCCAGCAGGTTCGGAGACATCGAGGACCTCATCTGCGACGAGATATCCCGGAACGGCCGGTTCCACCGGCAGCGCAGCTTCCTGGAGAGCGCGTCCCGGGCATCATTCGATGCCTGGCAACAGATGCTGGAAGCCGCGGACACGGCCCGGAGTCTGCATGAACGCTACCTGGACCACGCCCGGGAGACCCGGACCTGGCGGGAGCAGTTCCGGAAGCGCGCCACAACCCGCATCCAGACCCTGATCAACGAGACCATCGGACCATTGAGGATCGCGATTCCAGCCTTCGCTGAGGAGAACTTGGAGAAGGAGGAAATAGCACAACTCTGGCAGAGCAGGGTGGAGCGGGCCGGCATAAACCGGAAGGCCAACGAGCTGCAGAGAGATCTGGTCCGGGAGGCCGAAGGGAAGATCAAGACCCTCGTTGAGGAAATGGATCAGGAGATGGAGGCCTTCAACGTGAGGATGGCCCTCCCAAACATCTCCGGCAGGCGGATACACAACCACAGGAAGATCTGGGACTGGGGACGATGGGGCATATCCAGCGCGCTGACGCTGGCTGCCGTAGCCAGCGCCTCAATTCCACCGCTGGCGATCGGCCTGGGAATAACCGCTGCATTGGTGGGCTTGGTTGGACGGAGATTCCGCGGGCGATTCGGCGACCGGGGCAAACAGCGGCAGGAGGCCCTTGATCAGATCACCCCCGAGCTTCACCGAACCCTGAACGAACTGGAGGAAAGCACGAGCAACCACCTGCGGGGATGGCTCGCTGACAACCTGCTGGGAGGCACAGTGGACCAGGTGATCGGACAGCTGGAACGGGCGGGATCAGACACGCTCCGGGCAGCACGGTACTACCGGGAACAGGCAGGTTCACTGAACCAGCGGCAAATTAACCTGAACCGAAGGATGCTCCAGAAGGCTCTGGAGAATATCCCCGGAGCGCCCCAGCTCCCGGAAGACACGGCGGCAGCCAGGGTACCAGGGAAGCTCGTTGCCGTCAGAAATTCGTCTACGTTGCCAGCAGAGCTGGATTCCCTCATGCAGGAAAGGGTCGAGACCCTTCCCGCAGCAGCATCAGACAAACAGATCATCAGCTGGGCAACAGGGGAGAGAGTCTATCCATATACCATAACGACGGATACCGAGGCCGGAGCGGCACGCGTCCCCCACTACAACGACTTCGAGGAGGCCGGGGACAGCATGACTGTGGCCATGCAGCTGACCGGACTGTATATCAAGAAGACCTGAGGGGGGCGAAGCGGAATGCAACGGTTGAACACCCACCGGTGGGCTGGGGAGACCCTCGAGATAGTGGAAAGAGCCAGGCATGCCCTCCTGGAATCAGGACGCGAAGAGGTCCGGGACTTGGTACAACACCTACCGGACTCCTACGGGGAACAGGAGAGGCCTATCACCCTGGCGTTTGCGGGTCAGTACAGCGCGGGCAAGTCTACCCTCCTCAGGGCCCTGACCGGACTGGAGGACATCGCCACCGGCGCCGGCATAACCACCCAGGCAACACGTACCCTGGACTGGAGCGGCGTGCAGGTGGTGGACACTCCGGGAATCCACACCTCTCTCAGGCCGGACCATGACACCATCTCCTACGAAGCCATCAGCCAGGCCGACCTGCTGGTTTTCGTGATCACCAACGAGCTATTCGACAGCCACCTGGGAGACCACTTCCGGAAGCTGGCCATCGACCGGGAGAAGGGGCACGAGACCATCCTAGTGGTCAATAAGATGGACCGGGCGGCCGACGGCAACACGCCGGAAGCCCGGGCGATCATCACCGATTCGCTCCGAGAACCACTGGCTCCCTTCACCCCGAAGGACCTTCTCGTGACCTTCACGGCGGCCCAGGACGCCCTGGACGCGGAGCAGGAGGAAGACGAGGAAATCGCGGCCATGTTGCGGCAGGACGCGAACATGGAGGAGTTGGTGCTCAACCTGAACCATCTGATCGGAGAGAAGGGGCTGACCGCGCGCCACACCACCCTCCTCTACGCGGTGGACCAGATGATGCAGGAGGCGATGGCCCTGGAACCGACGGGGGACGCCGATGTGGACACCCTCATGCTGGTCTACAACCAGAACCTCAGGGTCATGGACGAAACCCGCTCCCGACTGCGGCAGTCCACGAACAACGCGATCCAGGAGTCGATGCTGCTGATCAACCAGGCCGGGGCGGAATTCGCGGTCAATCTGCGCCCGGGTATGGCCCAGGAGGAGCTGGACCGGGACTCGGAAGAAGTGGATGCAAGACTCCAGTCCATTTGGGAGGAGTTGGTCAACCGGATCCACCAGGAGTGTTCCGATGTGCTTCCCGCTATGACGAGCCGGCTGGAGGAACTCCACAACAGCCACCGCTTCCAGAGCACCCTGTGGAACCTCGACGCCCGGGGATCCGGACCAGGCGTCAGCAAGGTTGTGGGAATGGCCAGGGACATAGCCAGACTGCTTTCCGAGGTGAGCCGGATCGCTTCACTGAACTCCTCGGCTGTAGCTTCGGGAGCCACCGGACTATCCCGGTTCTCGGGGAGCTTCGCCCACGGAGCAGTCCTCAACATCGGAAGGTTTATGGGCCACTCCTTCCAGCCATGGCAGGCGGTGAAGATAGCCAGGGGAATAGGAAGAGCGGGAACAGTACTCGACATCGCCGACATCGCTCTCAGCCTGCTAATCCGGATCAGGGAAGACAGAGAAGAGGCGAGGAGAGCGGATGAGGCCGCTCAAGCCCGGCAGGAAATGAGAGCCCACTTTGCGGGAGTAGCCTCGGGGATCCAGGACGAAGCCCAGGGCGTGGTGGAAGGATACATCCGGGAAGCCCTCACGGAACCCATGGAGCAGATGCGTGCATACTCCGGCGAGTTGATCCAGGCTCGCCAGGGCCAGAACGCCCACATCCAGCACCTGGCCGAGGTCAGCGAGTCAGCCAGGGAACTCATCTCGAGGATTCACGCAGGCCGCTAACAACCAACGAACGGCGTGTGACCGATCTTTCCTGTTGTGCCTAGTGGGGATAAAACCGTAACCTGTGTATGACCCCCGGCTACATTAGGACTTCCCATGCGCTTCAGGAAGGCGCGGCCGGAGGATTTATGGCGCGTAACCCAGCCCTTTTTGATGGATACATCGCAGTCGATTGGTCGTCGAAGGCCAGACGCTGTCGGGGCCCAAACAGCGTCTGGATCGCTGTTCTGGGCTATGGTGGCCAGGTGCAGGTCCATAACCCCGAGACCCGCAACGACGCGATGAATTGCATCGGTGGAATTCTGAATGAAGCTAACGGAAAGTGCCAAAGGTTTCTGTGCGGGTTCGACTTCCCGTTCGGATTCCCCGAGGGCACTGCCCGGGCGCTGACCGACCGCGACAGCTGGGAGGCTGTCTGGAGATTGCTTGCTGAAGAGATTCGAGATGGTGACAACAACCGGAACTGCCGCTTCGATGCGGCCGCCAGGCTGAACGAGCGTTTCCCGGGTGAGGGACCTTTCTGGGGCAACGGGCTCGACCGTGAAATTCTGGGGCTCGGAAAGACCATCCCGCACAACCGTTGGGGGGAGGACATGCCACCTTATCGCCGCCACGTCGAGCGGTTGTTTCCGGGGCAGGAGGTATGGAAGCTCAGCGGCCGCGGTTCGGTAGGCAGCCAAGCACTGACCGGAATCGCCAGGCTGGAGCGGTTGCGGCAGCACCGTGACGACGTACGGGTCTGGCCCTTCGAGCCGCTGGGTAAAGACCGCCGTCACGTGTTGGCCGAGATATACCCCTCCCTCATCCAGCCCTGTCCCGTGGGTGATGTGCTGGATGAGCAGCAGGTCCGGGCTGTAGCCGTCCGGCTTAGGGAGCTGGACCAGGCGGGAGAGCTGGAGACCCGGTTGCGCGCGACGGACTGTATGCCAGCGGCCGTGCAGAGGGAAGAGGGTTTGTTTTTGGATATTACCTAAGCGTCATGCGGTTGGCGCTGACCTCGCCGGACCTTGCCGGGACCCTTGACCAGATCCTGAAAAGGGTCCGGAGGATAGCGGGTCAGGTGGTGTCCTGCCTCGCGACGCAGCACGACGGGCTGCTGGAACTTGAGGGAAGCCCGGGATTGAACTGCGGGGTCATTCAGCTATTCCAGTTATTGAACCGACATTGCCGTGCTCGTCCACCATGGAAACGAGCGGTGTGCCGTTCTCTTGCACGGCTATCATGAGCTTGATATCGCCGTTCTCGTCGGACATCGAGAGGAGGGGGGTATCAACCGAGGAAACGCTCAACGTCAACCGGCCTTCTTCGTGACGATTCCTCAAGTATAGGTCTGGAGTGCCGTCATCCCAGAGCCGGACGGAGAACCGCTCTTGGCCATCTTGATCCGACATGAACAGTTCCGGCCTCCCGTCCCGGTCGACAGAAATCATGATCCTGCACCGGTGATTTTGGTCCCTGAAGAACAATTTTGGCGCGTCGCTTTCCACGGACAGACAACTTCGCGTCCTTCTTCATCGTTCATTTCCAAGTAAGGGGTACCGTCCTCGTCCACCGTTACCATGAACCCCGAAAAACTCTCTTTGGAGGTGTTGTTCATGGAAAGGTATTGCCTCCCCTCTTCATCTATATCCATCGCGAACCGTCCGCGACCATTCTGATCCAGCAACGATATCCCCGGTTTTCCGACCCTGTCCACGGCTGCCTTCAGCCTTGGTTTGCCCTCGCGGTCCCGCATGGACACGATTGTCCCCTCGTTTTCCGTCATTGACACCGCAAACCTGGCCTGGTCCTCTCTGTCCCACATATACAAGGCAGCGTTCTCGTCCTCTCCCAGTGATACCGAGAACCTGGGACGGCCGTCGGGGCCCAACATGGAAATGACCGGTCTGCTATCCTCCGTGACCCACATGCCCAATCTCGGGTCACCGGTTTCGTCCTGGACCAAAACCTGTGGGATGCCGTCCTCCGACACAGACGCTTCGAGCCGTATTTCCCCGGTTTGGTCAAGCATTAAGAGACGGGGAGATCCGTCCGGTGTCACGCCCATTTCCATCCTCCCCCTATCCTCCCGGTCAAACATGCCGAGCGTTACCGTACCGGTATTGGTCACCATCATTCCCATTCCCTGCCGACCACCTAATCCGGCTATGTGCATGGATGTTGTACCCTCGTCGTCAACCCCCACCGTCAATCGGGGAAACCCGTCCTTGCCGTACAAGTTCAGTGCGGGACCGGAAGTGGGGAGTCCCAGAGTGCCGCGGACTTGGCCGTCATCATCCACAAGCTGGAAGGATTTAGCTGCGATTACTTCTGGGATTCGGCTCATGTTGGATGTCATATCTTCCTTTCCTTACCAATCAAGTAGAGGGGAATATATCACGCTCAAGTTCACCCTCAGTCGAGACCCTCTTTCGAGAACCTGCTGGGACAAGGGGCCGACGTCCGGGAGTTCACCGAGCGGTTCCCAGGAGTGGAACCGGACCAAGTTGAGGAGGTTATCCAACGTCAGGGCAACTCGAAGGGCTGGTTGGCCAGTGGGGAAGTGCGTCATGTCCAGAAGCATCCTCACGAAGTCCCCGCGCCACAGCGATCCGGCCGATTGACCTTGCTCGCTAGTCTCCGCATAATTGTGTACGTACACTTTTTGCCATACGGAGGGTCGAATGGCAAGCCGGTTGGACGTGCGGCTGGACCCCGAGCGGCGGCAGCGGCTGGATGAAATGGCCCGGGACCAGGGAGTCCCCGTCTCCGACGTTGTCCGCGGCCTGATTGACGATGCCTACGAGGGCATCCTTCGGGAGCGGCGGAAGAAGGCGGTCGACCGCCTGGTCAACCTGGAAGTGGAGGACCCGCCCGACCCCCAGGCCCTGAGCCGCCAGCTGGAGGAGGCCCATGAGCCCGGCGGCCTTCATTGATGCCAACGTCCCCATCTACGCCGCCGACTGGGCGCATCCCTACAAGGTCCCCTGCGCGAAGAGCCTCGGCCTGGTGGCGGAGACTCCTATCTCCTTCGTGACCGATGCCGAGGTCCTTCAGGAACTGGTCCACCGCTACCTGGCCCAGGACCGCTGGGAGCTGGGCAGGGAGGTTCTCCGCGCCTTCGCCCTGGTGATGCAGGACCGGATCGAGCCGGTTTACGCCAAGGACATTCTGGCTGCGGCGGACCTGGCGGACCGGCACCCGGGGAGCAGTGCCCGGGACCTGGTCCACGCCGCCGTGATGCTCCGGCTGGAAGTGGAGCAGGTCGTCTCGGCGGACACCGACTTCGACCGGCTGCCTGGGGTGACCAGGCTGGACCCCATGCTTGTCGGAGAATGGGGTAGTTCCCTTCGGGGATGAGGCTTCTGACTGGGATGGGCTTCGCCCTCCACACCTGGCTGACGCCCTCGACGTGCTTGGCGACCCTTCAGCGGGGCCGATGAGGGAACCCCCTGAGACTGGCTATCAACCGCCACCATGCCCTTCAATGGAGCCACCGCCCTTCGGCGATGGAAACCTGACGTCGCAGGTCAACTGCGTGATGGTCGGGCCGCTTCAATGGAGCCACCGCCTTCCGGCAGTGGGGGTCTAAGTGAGACTCGATCCTCGAACAACGCATTTTGCCCCGGTCTACACCGGCACGGATGGCGTGAAGTTCCGGAACTGGCCGGTGGTGATCCGCCGGGACCTGAAGACCTGGCGGATGCCCATGGCTGCCAGCTTCTGTCGGTCCGGGGTGTCCTCCTGCAGCTCCCTGATGGCCAGGAGCGACCGCACCACATCCAGGCCGCCGGGGGCGTCCCAGATGGGCCAGGTCCAGCGAGTGTCACTGCGGCCGGCGCCGGAGAAACCGGTGGTCTGGGCCGACCTGCCTGCCGGCATGACGGGAAAGAGGGGCAGCGCCTCGTAGGCCAGGCGGTTGGCCCCCCACTCGGTGGGAGCGCCGCTCCCCTGTCCCCTGGTTCTGACGCTGTCGTTGCTGGGATTCCGCCACCGCAGGGCGTACCTGCGGTCCTCCTCCGGGTCCCAGCGCAGGGACAGCTGGGGGTCCAGCCTCTCCCAGGGACTGAACAGGGACTGCTGCAGCCGGTCCCGCCCGACCCTGGAGGCCAGTTCGCGCATGGTGCGGAGGAAATGCTGGTGGCCGGTTCCGCTCATGGTCCGCAGGGCCGTGTCGTGGACCTGGCCCTGGGTATTTCGGCGGGCAACCCCATCGCACCCGAAGGCGGCGATGAAGTCCGCTCCGGCCCTTTCCGGTGGGGTAGGGGACGCTGCATCCGCGGCGTCCAGGGCATGGACCCGGAACCGGTCGGCCTGAATGGTCAGGTCGTCCCCGATGCCCAGGGACCCGTGTCCGGGGCGGAGCTCCATGAAGACCTCCAGGCCCTCCAGCGCCTCGTCCTTTGAGGGAGCGCCGCCGTCCACCTGGAGACCGGGCCGCCAGGCGTCCCGCAGGGTCCACGAGAGCCGGACGTCCCGTTCCGGCCAGGCGATGGTCAGGCCCCGCAGCGTGCCCAGGGCCGCCAGGAAGGCCAGGGGGTTGGCCCCGTCCAGGCCGTTCAGCAGGAGCCCGCCTGCAGCCGGGTCCGGTGGGTTCATCGCCCTGCCTCCTCATCACCGGCCTGCTGCTCGGCCTCGCTGCTGCGGTGATCGGCCAGGCGCAGCAGGGCTTCCAGCCAGGCCAGTCCCCACCATCCGTAGCGGCGGACCAGTCTCCAGAACCGCTCGGGAACGCCGCTGTCCAGGCGCTCCAGGCCGGTGCTGCTGGAAGCGGACATGGGGAGACCGAGGATGGAGGCCTCCACCGCCACGGGGTCCGGGTCCATCACCACCGGGGCGAAGGGACGGCAGTAGCCGTGGTGGCTGGCGACCAGGTGGAGCACCAGGTCCCGGTCGGAGGCGGAATCCAGAAGGCAGGCGGCGCTCTCGATGAGGCGGACCGAGAGGAGCTCGTGGCGGCCGCCCCGGGGATACCCGCTCTGGCGGCGGGCGCGGCGCAGCTCCGTCCCGCTGGTGGGCATGCTGTCCGACTTGGCCAGGAGGGGCCCGCCGACCCGGGCCGCCCACGGGTGACCGCCCAGCAGCATGGCCTGGAACCGGGGGTCGGCCTTGCCCGCATCGTGCAGCCTGGCGGCCACCGCCAGGTCGTTGACCAGGGACTCCGTCAGCCCCATCCCCTGGGCGAAATGGCGGGCCCACCGCTCCACGCCGGCCAGGTGGTCATCCATAGAGACCCGCACGGTGGCCGAGTAGGAGTCGTCCTCGCTGGTGAGGGTGGAGGCGATGAAGCCCGGCAGGCGGCGGGAGCCCTGCAGCACGAACCCGCCCCCAGGATGGGGCAACATCCTGCGGCGGCCGTCCCTGGCCAGCGCGGCCGCCGCCGCCCTCAGCCAGGCCCACTCGTGGGGCGGGTCGGTCTCGGCCAATTCCCGGGCCAGGTCCGCCAGGGCCTGCCGGACCTCGTCCCCGTCGGTGTCCTCCTCCGAGTCCTCGGACCACTGGGCCAGCTCCACGAACCGGTTTCGTGCCGGACAATGGGGCCACGCGGACACCAGCCGGGGGTGGATGCGCAGAACGGCCCGGGCCCGGGACTGGAGATGGCCCCGGTCGCCCAGGTCGATGACCCGGTTCCCGACGGCGTCTGGGGGTATGTGGCCGAAGACGTCCCATCCCTCCAGATGGCCGGGGACCACCACTGTGTCGCCGGGGCGCAGTTCCTGCAGGCCTCCCGGGCCGGTGATCACGCCGCTGTCCATCGGGCCGCGCCATAACAGGATGCGGCGGCGGACCTGGCGGTCTCCGGCCCGGCGCTCATCCTGGGGAAGAGGGGTCCCCTCCAGGTCGCTGTCGTCGCCATGTCCGCCGGCCTTCTCCAGCCAGCGCCGCAGGACGTGAATGGGCGCCGGGATGCATTCCGACGAGACCGGCGGGCAGAGGCTCACGATGTCAACCGCCCGCCCCTCCAGCAGGTCGCTCTCGGAGAGATCGGCCCGCCAGCAGACCTGCACCTCCGGGGCGCCCCGTTCCGGCCCATGCAGGAAGATGGGGACGTCCGGATCGGGAGCGGGGACCGGCGATGTCTGAACCCAGGCATCCACGTGGGACGGGAGCATCACGGGCGCGTCCGGAGACTGCTGACGCAGCCGGTCCAGCCCCTCCGGATGGTGCCGCAGCAGGGAATCCATGGCGTCGTACCCGAAGTCGACCTCGCCCCCATTGGCTCTCTCCCCGAGCCACCGCCAGGTCTCGGCCAGGGACGTGCCGTAGATGGGATCGGCGGCATTCCTGCCGCTGGGGTTGGTCTGGTCGGCCCTGATCACGATGGCTCCCCGGGCAACCAGGTCCCGCCCGCCCCGGTTGAGGCGGCCGAAGCGTTGCCTGAGGGCGTCCAGGCTGGCGCACTCGGTCACCAGCCCGTCGAAGTCCAGGTCGGCGCCGACCTCCAGGGTCTGGGTGGCCACGACGAAGCGGGTGCGGCCCTCCCGGGCAGCGCCGGTCTTCAGGGGAGCGAGACCGCGGACCACGTCGTCCCGGTCGATGGCCCGCATGCGCCCGGTGAGCAGGATGGCATCCCCGCCGCCGGCAGCGAGGTTCTGGTGGACCAGGCGGGCGGTGGCCACCCGGTTGACCATCACCCCGACGGCCTTGACCTCGCCGTCGGCCAGCTTCTCCGCCTCGGCGGCGATCTGCTCCGCCAGCCGTTCCTGGGCCCGGTCGCCGCGGGCGTTCCTGGCGGTGACCAGCCGGGTGGGCTTGGAAACCCCGATGCGCCGCCCCAGCACCGGGTGTTCCCGGTCCCGATCCCCCGCGGTGAAGCGGTCATGCTCTTCTATATCCGGGGGAGGTGTGGCCGAGATCAGGGTCAGGTGGAAGGGGGTGGATGCCCCGGCTGAGGGGTCCTCGGCCCACTGCCGGTAGCGCCGTACTGAAGTAACCGTCTGGCGGAAGGGGTTGGCGCTGTGGGCCTCGTCCAGGAGCACCAGGCAGTCGTTGGCGGCCAGGCCGGCGTGGATGGGCCGCATCCCGGCGCTGGACCCGTAGCCCCGGAACAGGAGGCGGGAGGCGAACTGGTCCACGGTGGTGACCACCACGGTGGGCTGGAGGGGAGACCGGGCCCAGGCATCGTCGCGGTACATCCCGCCCCGCAGCTGGAAGGCGTCCAGGGGAGCCCTGGATGGGTCGTCCTCCCCGGATACGAGACGGAGCCGGTGGGCCACCTGCCCGACCATGCCGTCGTCGTCCCCCGCCCCGGCCAGGGCGGATGCCAGCCGCTCCGCCCGGGCGAAGGTCTCGTCCACGATCACCCGCCGGTCGACGACGAAGAAAATTCGGCGGGGAGCGGTGCGCTCCGCGGGGGGACGGCAGGCCTGGCAGGCCAGGGCGAAGACCGCCATGTCGATGCAGGCCGTCTTGCCCGCGGCCGTGGGCAGCGCCAAGGCCTCCGGCCAGCAGGTCTCCCCCGGCTTGGCCGAGGCGACCCTCCGGGCCAGGCGGGACTGCCAGGGAAAGGGCTCATAGCCGTATAGGGCCTGGAAGAAGTCGTCGAACCGGTCCGGACCCAGAACGCTCATTCCCCGCCGTTCCCTTCCCAGCGGACCGGCCGGCACATGCCGTAACCCAGGTATCGGCCCGCCCCCAGGATGACCGGGCCCCGCACCGGCTCGGCGAAGGTGACCACCGCGTGCAGGTGCTGGGGGCGTCCGCCGGACCTGCGGGCCAGGGGAGGGAATCTCCGGCTGTGGGGCACGCCCAGGTGCAGGCTCACCTGGCTGAGCACCACGTCCCGGGGACGGGGCAGGCCGGCGTGTTCGCAGGCATCGGCCACCATCCTCTCGGCCTGGGCCTCCCGGTCCTGGCCCTTGGGGTGTCGGTCGAAGACGACGGGGGTGACCGTGGCCCATCGGCGGGCCGGACCGGTCCAGACGTCGGACCGGAGGGATACGGGCGGGGAGTCCCGGGACTCCAGTTCCAGGGCCCACTCGAAGCCGTTGCCGCCGTAGAGCCGCACCCGGCGCAGGACGCCATCCTCACCTGGTCCCAGCGCCGGGTTGAGGCACCGGCCCGCCTCCGCGGGTTCCACGTGTTCCGGAATGGCGAGGGCCAGCCCCAGAAGATGACCGTCGGCGTGTTCGCTGCCGGCGAAGGGAAGCGGCAGAAAGGCCAGGTGGGGCGACTGGGAGGGCCGGCCCTGGGGGTCGTGGCCTCCGACCCACTCCGGCACCGGCTGGGGGCAGTTCCGGATCACCGCGTTGCGCAGGGCCGTGGTGAGCAGCAGGGCGCTCTCCAGCCCCATCAGCCGGCCGTCCACCCTCCGCAGCACCAGCAGGCCGGACTGGAACACGCTGCCGGGTGCTGGGGACGGCTCCTCCGGTTGCGGTCTGGCATAGCCGGCCCAGGGGGACCGCTCGGGGCGGCGGCCCAGGGAGTGCTGGTACGCCAGATGCTCCAGGCGCCCGGGCCCCGGAACCCTCATGTAATGGTGGGCGACACCGTCGGTGCGGACCAGGTTGGGAGCCGGCGGGGCGTCCTCGACCCACGCCTGCACCAGGGAGGCGGAGTGACCGACCCGGACCATCTTGCCGCACAGGGACTCCAGGCCGGCCCGCACTCCGGGCGGTGGTTCTTCCGGCCAGACCAGGTACACCGTGGGGTCCAGCGGTATGGCCACCGGAAACTGGCGGGGTTGGCGGGAGCGGGTCTCCGGCAGAAGCTGCAGTCCGGCCCTCATCTGCTGACCGGATGGGGCCCGGCGCTGCCGGCGGTTCAGCGAAGGGGTGTCATTCACCGGGACATAGGTAGTTACGACCGTCCGGTCGTTCGCCTCGCTGGCCCACATGCCGGGGGCGTCCTGTTCCTCCAGCCACCGCAGGGCCTCCCGCTCACCATCATCGCCGTCGGTCTCGAAATGGGCGGCGGCCAGGGCCATGAACACCCGGTCCGGGTGGGGCGGCCACTCGGCCCGCTCCCGGTCCGCCGAGTCGGTGGCCATCGCCCAGCCGTTGAGGTAGCGGATGGCGATGGCGGCCATTACCGGCCCTCCCCGCCATCGGCCGTCACCTCCGCGGCCAGCGTCTGGCTCTGACGGACCAGGGCCAGCAACTGCGACGAGGGCTTCAGCGCCAGTTCCCGATCTAGCCAGGGCAGGCCGGCGGCCCGGGCCTCTTCCACAGCTTGCCGGTAGACCTCCCGGGCCTGCTCCAAGGGGAAGGCGAACTGGTCAGGTTCCCTGCCGGGAGCGCCCAGCAACTCCCAGACCGCTGGTTCCGTGGGAAACAGCAGGCACCGGGACCGGAGGTCCGCCCCCTGCTCCCGGGTCAGGGTGGCGGCCAGGATAGCCAGGGCGGCCAGAGCCGTGCGGGCCGCCAGGTCCACCTGGGGTTCGGCCGCGCCCCCGTCGATGGGGAAGCGCAGCCGGCGCAGCGCGGGCAGGGAGAGCACGGTGGTCTGCAGCGCCCGGCTGATGGTGAAGCCGCCATCGGTGATGGAGGGCGCGATGTTGCCGTGGTTGACCTCGGAGGGCCGCACCCCCCGGCTGTTCCTCTCCGCTGCCGCCGTCTGATCCAGGGTCCAACCGCCATCGTCAGTGCGGTACACCGGGCCGGCGTTTCTGAGGATCTGGGCGGGGTCTATCCGGCTGCTGGTCTTCTTTCCAGGCACGGCGTGAAGACCGATGATTTCCGAGACCATGCAACGCTGGAACTTCACCCCCGCGCCGCCCCGGGGACCGGTGGAGTCCCACATGCCGAACACCAGGGCAGTGGGGCACAGCTCGAACAGGGCGGTGGCGTTGCGGACATCCAGGGTGTCCAGGCGCTTCCCGGTGTCCGACTGGCGGAACATCACCCCGTCCAGCTCGCTGTCCCGCAGCAGGGCGTCGGCAACGCGGTGCGGAGCGTCCAGGCTGGTCACCCGGAAGGGCTTGGGCAGGTCGGGGCCGGTGAAGTCCACCGAGATCACCGGCAGCGGGGCTCTTCCCGACTCCCACTCCTCCAGCAGCGCCAGCTCCATCCGGTTGGCCTGGGACTGGACCGAGTCCAGGAGGACGCAGGGGACCTCCTCGCCATCCAGGCGCCTCATCTCGATGGCGTAGCTGCCGCCCTCATAGGTGGGCGGGAATATCTTGTCCCCGGGGCCGCCGGCGGGCTGGTGCTCGGTGACGCTGCGGAAGGCAGCGGCGTTGCCCGCCAGGGCGTTACGGATGTGTTCCAGGCTGAGGGTTTCCATGACGTCGGTTCTCCACAAGGGGTTCTTGGTATCTGCCCGTCCCCTTCCCCCACTATGCCACATCTCCCTAGCATGGAGCCACCGCCCTTCGGCGATGGAAACACTTCCATGTTGTTCCAGCCAACGTGGACGCTAGACACTTCAATGGAGCCACCGCCCTTCGGCGATGGAAACGACTTCAACATCCACCTGGCCGACCTGATCGCCATACTTCAATGGAGCCACCGCCCTTCGGCGATGGAAACCTGGACGCGAAGGTGGGCGTGGTCCACGGCCGCGTACTTCAATGGAGCCACCGCCCCTTTGGCGATGGAAACTATGGCGGGGCGTAGGGAGCGGGCCACGGTAAGGACACTTCAATGGAGCCACCGCCCTTCGGCGATGGAAACTTCCGGGCCGAGTTGGGCTGGGAAATTGCCCGGCTAACTTCAATGGAGCCACCGCCCTTCGGCGATGGAAACGTTGAAGGGGTCGGCCCCACCCACATCGTAACCCAGACTTCAATGGAGCCACCGCCCTTCGGCGATGGAAACTGCCTGGCGTCCGTTGCCGCGTAGGTGGTCTTGCCGCCACTTCAATGGAGCCACCGCCCTTCGGCGATGGAAACGGGCAGACAGTGGTGGACATTACCCCATGGGACCCCATACTTCAATGGAGCCACCGCCCTTCGGCGATGGAAACCGGCTTCCCCGGTGGTCGTGTCCCTTCCCGATCCGGCGACTTCAATGGAGCCACCGCCCTTCGGCGATGGAAACCGGCCCCCACGATTATCGCCGGGGTTTGGGCGGCCATACTTCAATGGAGCCACCACCCTTCGGCGATGGAAACGTTGAGGAACACGGTCAACGCGCCTTCCGTAAAGTCACTTCAATGGAGCCACCGCCTTCCGGCGATGGAAACTGGAATGGAGAAGGGTGCCACCAACTGCCATGTCATACTTCAATGGAGCCACCGCCTTCCGGCGATGGAAACCCCCATGGCCCGGGGCATTCTCTCCCGGGGCCTCAGACTTCAATGGAGCCACCGCCTTCCGGCGATGGAAACTGCTATTTGTGTCTGAACCTGGATTTTATCCCAGCTGTGCAGTGCGGGTTTCGCTACATTCGTCGCTGAAATCCGCAACCGGTTCATGCGGGGCCAACGTTCCCAGTCATCTTTGTGGGTGAAGGTCTGCGAGAGGTGCAAGGCGGAGCCGGCACCACCGGACCTCTCGGAGAACGTCACCGTTTCAGTTCCTCACACTATCACCGCAGCCCAGCTGGGAAACTCCCGGGCGTTACCCAGGACAGCTAAGCTCCGGCTACCCCTTCCCTCCGAGGGGCCCATGTCCACTTCATCTTCCGGAAGGTGCGGGCCATCCGGTTGAGATCGGAGACATCGTAGCACACGAGAAAACGGTTCCGCAGGGCTACCTTGTCCTGAAGATCGGTTATGCGGACAGCCCCCCTGTTCGGGTTCAGGGGTTCGCTGGTCGGAATTCCCCCTCTTTGGCCCGTTCCGGAGGGAGGGGAAGTTGACTGGTGGCACCTTCTGCCCGGCGGGCCATCCGTCCCGAAAGACTCCTTGGCAGACTTAGCGGAGGAAACCCCCGTTTCTTCCGCACCCCGGACCGGCGCGCCTCACCCGTTGCGGCGAGTGCGGATGAAACGTAACATGGCCCCATGCTTCGCATGCCTTCGGGGCTTTCCGGCTTTTTCTTGCGGATGAAGTTGTTGGTGCTGGGGGGCTCGCGCGGGACCCCTGCAGGTACCCACTGTTGCTCGGACAAAGACGAGGCCGACGCTGCCTCCGGTATGTCCTACTACTGGTCAGCATGGGCGAACGCAAGATCCTACCATTGGCGTCCAGACTGTTCGGTGGGACAGCGGATCAGAGAGCCAAACTTGCTCGGTGGACCTCAGGCCCCCGCAGGTCACCAACCGTGTGCGTTCTGTACCCGCCTGGACCAACGCGATCAACAGTGACCGTTACTTGGCCCGCCATCCAGCAAGACCTTGCTCTCGGGGACGAAGAGAGCTTCCGCTCAGGGTTGTCCTCGCGGCGCTTGACCGGCTGGATACTCGGGGTCAACTGCTAGGCGACCCGGGCGACGATCTCCCCGGTGGTAATCCTGGTGCTGGCTTCGAGAAGCACCTTCTCTCTCAAGACGCTCGAGCGTTTTACCGAAGTGCTGGAGTGCTTGGAGGTGGTCATCGGCGAGCGGCCGGACTTTGCGCCGGCGTACGACCATGCTGCCCACTGCGCTTTCAAGTCGGGGGATAGGATCAAGGGGTTGCGGTACACCAAGGAAGCCCGGGACTCGAGCTGGTCCCCTCAAAGCAGGTAGCGGCTGCGCATCCACTCCGCCCATCCGGCAAGGCCCTCGGCCTCCCCGGCAGCCACCACCTCGGACGCCGGGAGCGACGGGGCCATGGAGACGTCCGGCAAGATGCGCCGCCATTCCTCCCAGAGCCGGGAGATGTCCGGGTTGGCGTCATGAGCACACACCGCGAACCATGTCCTGGCGACACCCAGCGCTCGGTCCTGTTCGAGGCCCCGGGCTGCAGCCAGGTTCCGCATCGGCTGCTGCATGCTGAAGGCGAAGGGACAGGATCCGGCACGGTCAACCCCAGGGAATGCTTCCCCAAGACTGCCATGGGCGTCGGCGAATATCTCCCAGTACCTCCGGTCCCGCCGTTGGTGAAGAGGCCTCGTGAGGTAACAGGCCGACGGGTCCGCGAAAAAAGATCGGCGGAGTCGCAGACATCCCTCCGCCGGTTCGCCCGGCTGGTCCGCCCATTGCAGTGGGTGAAGTCCGTTTCGCTCAGCTTGACCTCGACGAGGACCACGCACCTGGCGCCATCCTCGAGCCTTCCCCACAGGACCACATCCACCCCGGTCGCCGGCTCGTCACCAACGGGATGGTCCCCGTCCAGTTCGCCCAGGATGTGCCCCGGGGGCACCCACTCGAACCGGATGTCCTCGATGGTCAGGCTGGCGCCGACGGCCTCGCTCACCTGTAGCGACAGGTGTTCCCGGTTGCCTTTCCGGAAGGGGAGGAACAGGTTGAAGGCGAAGACCTGCGAACTCCTCAGGTGGGCGGCCTGCGGGTGAAGTCTCACCCCATCCTCCCTGACCACCGCCAGGGCCAGTTCCCGGTATTCTGGGTAGACTCCGTCAGCCCAGTGGTCCCAGTACCGGCGCCTTGATCCGGCAGCCCGGAACCTCCACTCTTCCAGATGATCCTGAAGAACGTCAGCGAAGGACTGGGAATCCCTCCCCGCTGAGGGCATGAGGTCAGCTACCTCCCAACTGCACCGGCGCGGCGTCGCCCTCGATAATCCAGGTCTCGATGGGGGACACCTCCGGAGGCAGGTGCCGGTTGACGATGCGAAGCACCTCGCCGTAGCGGCGCTTCACCTCGGGGCTCCTGCGGTCGGCGCCGAACCCCATGGCTGGCCGGATGCCGCCGGTGAGCCAGGGGAACGGCGGCGGGGTCAACCCCAACTCCACCCGGGCATCGATGAGGGCCTGCAGTTGGGGACGCACCGTCTCCAGGGCGGAGTGCCATTCCCACACGTAGTGCAGGAGCTGGTAGGGAGAGTAGAAGACGGACGCGGGACCCGCCCCGGAGTTCTTCAGCTCCAGCAGCACCAGGCGCCCATCGGGATCCACGCCCAGCCGGTCGAGCTTGTTGCCGACCTGGGGAACGTCGCCCCATCCTTCCCGGGCGGCCAGGGACCGGAGTTCCGTCTTGGCCGAGGCCAATTGGCACGAGGCATCGGGACCGAGCAGAGGGCCTGACGATGGGTAGGCCAGCACGGCTTCCCGGTCGAAGCAGATCCAGGGTTCCGTCACGCTGGACCACAGACATTGGACGGCGCCCTCCGCGGCAATGTTCCTCCGGCCCACGGCCACATTATCCAGGTAGACATCGAGGGCCAGATTGAATTCCCCCGGCCGGTCCGGATTCCAGCGCCCAAAGAGTTTCGTGCCGCAGTCCTGCCGCCGGTAGGCGGGATGGGCGGAGACGACCACCGTTCCGTCGCTGGCCCTGCGAATGTCCGCCAGGCGGGTGAGACCGCAGTACACCTGGACCTCGTCGTGGATGCGCAGGTGGACGTCCAACTCCACACCGGCGACCAGCCGCCGGTTCAAGCCAGGCAGGTACTCGAGGAACCCTCCGGGGAGAAGAAGATTTCGCAGCTCCGCGGAAGGAGGCCGGTCGTAAGACGGCTGTCGAGAAGTCAAGATTGCAATGCCTCAGTGGGTAGTTCGAGGGACATTCTACTCCCCGCTGGTGAGGCGGGCGATGGGGAGGTCTTGGGAGAATCCCGCTGCCTAAAGTTGTCTCGAGGATGTTCCGCAAACGGGGAGTATGGAACGGTACGCAACACCCCCGATTTCCCCGTTGCGGCCGCTGTTCCATAAACGTATACTTCCGGCATGGCGTCAATCTACGGCTACATCCGCACCAGCCGGCGGCTTCAGGAGGGGGTTCCCGGGATGGACCCCGCCTCCCAGGAGCTGCAGCTCCAGAGGGCCGGCGTGCCCCCGAACAACATCCACCGCGACGTCGGCGTCTCCGGCTCCACCGGCACCCTGGAGCGAAAGGCCTGGCACCAGCTCAACGGCCGCCTCGCCGGCGGCGACACCCTGGTGGTGGTGGCCATCGACCGCGTCGGGCGGACCTGGCAGGACACCGTCCGTTCCATCTGCGAGCTGCGGGACCGGGGAGTGAAGATCCGCTCCCTGGCAGAGGCGGAAGCCCAGTGGACCCAGTACCTGGAGGCCGACGAAGGGAGCCCTGAAGCCTTCTTCGGGCAGGTGCTGGTGATGTTCGCGGCCTGGGTGGCCGACCAGGAGCTGCAGTCCGTCAAGCGCCGAACCAGGGACGGGCTGGAGCGGGCTCGCCAGGAGGGCAAGGTCCTGGGACCGCCCAGGAAGTTCACCCAGGGGCAGGTGGAGGCGATCCGGCGGATGCGGGAAGGAGGGGCCAGCCTCCGGAGGATCGCTGGCGACTTCGAATGCTCGCCCAGTACCGTCCTGAGAGCCCTTCGACGGGAGGGAGTAGCGCGATGACCGTTCCCTGGCGAAGACGGAGCGGTACGTGCATCTGGCCGGCGGACACCACGACTGGGTGAAGAGGCTGTAGGGTAATCGGATTCGGGCAGTGATGCTGGAACGCCACCTTAGGAGATGGTCCATCCGTCCGATACGGAGACGGCGATGGTGTAGTATGCGAAAGGTAGGGATCCGCCCTTTCAATGGCCCGTCCGAGAAGAATTAGAGAGGATAGGATTACTCAGCACCGACCGAACTCTAGGAGCTGGAAAATGCCTCCACGCAAGAAACAGACCCAGGTGTCCATCGAAGCCTACGACCACCTAGACCACGACCGGCTCAATAACCCTCCCGTGGGGCTGGTGGATTCAAACAACGACCAAGACGTAGGCAAAAAGACTTACCAATATGACCCTCACCTAGACCCCCAGCTTCAATGGGCGGGGAAGGCAGAAGGTACTTCATTCGAGGTACCCACTGTCTCCCTGCACGTCCACGAACGAATTGATCCCCGTACCATCATCGAGGTGACCAAGAAACGTAACGGGACGGCCACGCCTATCCAGGGAAGCCTGTTCGAACTGCCTGACGAGAACCCCCCTCTCAGGACTGCCGTGGAGTTCTACCAGCACCGGCACAACTGGAGCAACCGGCTCATAGCCGGAGACAGCCTTCTGGTGATGAACAGCCTCCTGGAAAAGGAGGGCATGGGCGGGAAAGTGCAGATGGTCTACATAGATCCTCCCTACGGAATCAGGTACGGTTCCAATTTTCAACCGTTCGTCAATCAGCGGGACGTAACAGATGGAAGAGACAGAGACCTTACCCAGGAACCAGAAACGATCAAGGCTTTCCGTGATGCTTGGGAACTCGGCATCCACTCTTACCTGTCATACCTCAGGGACCGCTTGCTTCTAGCCCGAGATCTCTTGACTGAAAGCGGATCATGCTTCGTGCAAATCAGTGACCAAAACGTTCATCTGGTCCGAAACCTTATGGACGAGGTATTCGGACCGAAGAACTTCATAGCACTGATTCCATACCGCACCAAGACCATGCCATTTGGAACCAACTTCGTGGAACAAATGTCGGACTTTATAGTCTGGTACGGTAAGAGTAAGTATGACAAACAGGGCCGTCCACTAACGAAGTATAGGAAGCTTTTCCGAGAAATGAACTATGGTCCTTCATCGGGCTACAACTGGTGCAGACTACCGGACGGCTCAAATAGACGGGTATCGGAAGTCGTCAGAGGGACAGGAACCACACCCGACGGTGCAAGATTATTCACATCGAAATCGCTAGAACCATCAGGCCCGATGCAGGCGGGCATGTTCAGCTACTCGTACGAAGGTGTGGAGTACACTCACCCCAGAAACGGATACGGGACCACCCGTGAAGGTATGGATAGGCTGGCAATGGCCGGTCGCTTGCTCCCTGCCGGGAGGCTCCTGAGGTATGCTCTATTTGCAGACGACAAAAGTTGGGCCGATCTGACTATACCCTGGGAGGATACCTCGGGGGCGGACGGGAAGGTATTCGCAGTCCAGACCAACACCAGAGTAATCACCAGGTGCATGTTGATAGCCACAGATCCCGGCGACCTAGTGCTTGACCCCACCTGCGGCTCTGGAACGACTGCTTTCGTTGCCGAACAATGGGGAAGGCGCTGGATAACCTGCGACACTTCCAGAGTGGCTGTGACGCTCGCCAAGCAACGGCTTACGACCGCTCTCTTCGATTACTATGAGCTAGCCCACCCAGAGGAGGGAGTCGGCAGCGGTTTCAACTACAAGACAGTGCCGCACATCACCCTTGGGGCCATTGCCAACAACCCAGACATTAGGGAGGGAATGAGTCAGACGGAAATCGACACAGTCATATCTCGAAATGTCCCTCAAGAGAAGCTGTACGACCAGCCGATTATCGAATCTGGAAGGAAGAGAGTGTCTGGCCCATTTAGTGTCGAGGCGGTCCCAGCCCCGGCAGTAATACCTGTAAATGATGCCGTGGCATCTTCACAGTTGCCTGCAGACGGAACCGTCGCCCGGTCCGGTGAAACCCTTCGTCAGTCTGAGTGGAAAGACGAACTGCTGAAGACAGGCATCCGTGCTAGGGGAGGGCAATTCATCAAGTTCGCACGATTGGAACCGCTTCCAGATCACCGGTACCTACACGCCATTGGGGAGTCACTGCCCAATAACGGAAGAACTGATGAGGCACCTCAAGACCACGTAGTCCAAGAACCGCAACAGATTGTCGTGTCGTTCGGTCCAGAACACGCGCCCCTGGAACAAAAGCAGGTCGAATGGGCTATCCAAGAAGCCCAAACGTTCGTTCCTAGACCCCAAATCATTGTCTTCGCAGCCTTCCAGTTCGACCCAGAGGCATCCAAGGACATCGACGCGACCAACTGGCCAGGCATGACCCTACTCAAGGCCCAGATGAACGCCGACCTGCTGACCGACGACTTGAAGAAAAAACGGACAAGTAATGAGAGCTTCTGGCTCATCGGCCAGCCCGACATCTCTTTGCAACGAATAGAGAATGGACCAGAATCGGGCAGATGGCAGGTCGAAGTTAGAGGTTTCGACTACTACAACACGAGAACTGGCAATGTCGAATCTGGTGGCCAAGAAAGGATCGCTGTATGGTCACTAGACACCGATTATGACGGTCGAAGCCTCTATCCACGGCAGCTATTCTTCCCGATGGCAGGCCAAGATGAGGGGTGGGGACGTCTCGCCCGCAACCTCAAAGGCGAGATCGACGAAGACCTGATGGAGGTTTACCGAGGAACGGTGTCCCTACCTTTCGATCCAGGGGATCACAAGCGCATAGCGGTCAAGATAGTGGACGACTGAGGTGGAACCCATTATTTGGACAGGATCAGGGCTGAATTAAGTGAGAATCCCAACGCTCCTGCCAATGCTTGGATACCCTTTTCCGGTGAATACCTCCTTGCACCAGAGTCCCCTTCTACGGCTTCCTGCTCCCCATGGAACACCTCGGCGGGAGTCCGGTAGCCCAGGGCCTGATGGGGCCTGAGCCCATTGTAGAACCTGAAATAGTCTTCCAGCCCCCGCTGGGCCTCCAGGACGCTGGCGTAGGCTTTCAGGTACACCTCTTCGTACTTCACCGTGCGCCACAGCCGCTCCACGAAGATGTTGTCTTGGTACCTCCCCTTGCCGTCCATGCTGATCCTCACGCCCCGGTCCTGCAGCACCTGGGTGAACTCCAGGCTGGTGAACTGGCTCCCCTGGTCGGTATTGAACACCTCGGGCTGGCCCTTGGCCAGAGCCTCCTCCAGCGCCGCGGCGCAGAAGCCGGCCTCCAGGGTGTTGGACAGCCGCCAGGCCACGACGTACCGGCTGTGCCAGTCCATCACCGCCACCAGGTACAGGAAGCCCCGGGCCATGGGCAGGTAGGTGATGTCCGCCGCCCACACCTGGTTGGGCCGGGTGATCCTGACATTCCGCAGCAGGTAGGGATAGACTCGTTGCTCCGGCGCCGGCCGGCTGGTGCTGGGACGGCGGTAGATGGCCCGCAGCCCCATGGCCCGCATCAGCCGCTGCACCCGCTTCCGGCTCACCGGCATCCCCTGCCGCTCCAGCCAGGCCTTCATCCGCCTGGACCCAAAGAAGGGCGTCTCCAGGTATTGCCGGTCGATCTCCCCCATCAGGGACAGGTCCTCTGGCGATGCAGCCCGGGGACGGTAGTAGATGCTGGAACGGCTGACGCCTAACAAAGCGCACTGGCGCACCAGGGACAGGGAGGGATGCTCCCGGTCCACCATCTGCCGCCGCCTGGCCGGACTCATGGACCGGACCTCTCCGCCAAGAAATCCCGTTCCACCTTCAGCCGGCCGATCTCCTGGTACAGGCGCGCGACCAGGGTGGCGTCCTTCTTCGACTGCTGGTCATTGCCGTTGCTGAAGACCCCGGAGGCGCCCTCCGCAAGAGCCTTCTTCCAAGCCTGAATCTGGCCCGGGTGGACCTCATACCTGGCGGCCAGCTGGGCCACCGTCTCCTGGCCCTTAAGCGCCTCCAACGCCACCTTGGCCTTGAAAGCTGGGCTGTGTTTCCTGCGTCCTTGCGACATTTCCTGCTCCTTCCGACAGCAACCGCTGCCGTCAGTTTAGGAGCGGGACTCTCACTTAGCCACTTGTCCGAAATTCCGGGTCCACCTCAGACAGAGGAATAGAGAGCCTCAGAGTCCTTGAGATCGAGGCAGCAGGCCATAGATGATAGCCGACCTCCGTGAGCAGTAGGTTGTCGAAATAAATCTACCGAGAAGGGGGAGAGTTGCAAGTTAGAGGGCCAATTGACCACACGCGGGATCCAGGGTTCGGAGCACTGCTTTCGGCAACGGAAACAATCACCGGAGTATTAGCTGCGAGCAATGTCAGGGATGCCAGGATGTTGGCTCAACGATCAGTGGGTTGGCACAACCTTCAAGGTCACGCAAGGTCGGTAGTTCCGCTGGCTGTTTGGCTCGCCAGACTACATCCAGAAATCCTGTGCAACATCCGTGATATGACGAACCTTGGTACCAATATGTCCAACACATCGCAGGAAGCTAGAGGAGCCTTCTGGGATGAAGTTAAAGCAGTTCTAAGGGCTTCCTTGCAACAATACGGCAACGACTTGGTTGCCGTTGGACTACGCCCCAACTCCCCAGAAACAGCCCAAGAAATCGCCGACACCTATATTTCGGCCGACTATGGCGGTGGACAGACCGGAGGAGGCGCAGGAACAACGGTCCTCAAACGTACGCTGAAACTCCTCGCCCACACATTACCGTTAGATTGCAATTAACAGAAGGTAAAAATGGAACAGGGAACCATAGACCGTCTGATCATCAACGGTCCCTACGAGGAGCCGAAGGAATACTGGCGATACAACCCGCAGACCCGGGACTTTTCCCGCGAGAAGGGACGGAGACCTGCGGGATACCTCAAGGCGTCGCGGAGGTCCAAGACTGACGATGACCCTGGTATCCACGTTGAAATCCCGTTGGTAAACGAAATCCGTCCGAGAGTCAGGGCCTGGGCAAAGGCCGGGTATCCCGGTGTTACCTCCATCACGAGGAAACTCCTGGAACACTGGACTGACCCTGAGGAATTCGATTCCCGAAGATTCTTCTTCTGCCAACTCGAAGCTGCCGAAACCCTCATATGGCTGGCCGAGGCCGGAGAGAATGAAAAGGTCGGGTTGAGCATCCTGGGGGACGGAGGAGCGTTCCGGAGACTCTGCTCCAAGATGGCCACCGGTACCGGGAAGACCGTTGTCATGGCGATGGTCATCGCCTGGCACATCCTAAACAAGGCAACCTATCCCCAAGACCCCCGGTTCTCCAAGAACGTGCTCGTGATCGCTCCCGGGCTGACCGTTAAGAACCGGCTCGCAGTCCTCGAACCAACTGCCGACGGGAACTTCTACGAGGCATTCAGCATCGTGCCGTCCGGACTCATGGAGAAACTCCGACAAGGCAGTGTCCTGATTCGCAACTGGCACGTGCTCAACTGGGAAAGCGACGAACAGATTGCCAAGAAAAAGAGCGTGGACAAGAGGGGAGCCAAAAGCGACCAAGCATACGTTCGGGAAGTGCTGGAAGGCATTGCTACTGCCCGAAACCTGCTAGTCATCAACGACGAGGCCCATCATGCCTGGCGGTCTCCGGAGGGGTCAAAGTCGAAGGGAATAGAGAAGTCCGTCATGGAACAGGCAACCAAGTGGGTGGGAGGGTTGGACCGGATCCACCGAGCCCGGGGAATCCTGACCTGCTACGACTTTTCCGCCACGCCATTCGTCCCTTCTGGGAATGCCGCTGCCGAGGAATCCCTCTTCGGATGGATAATGAGCGACTTCGGGCTGAACGACGCCATCGAGTCCGGCCTGGTAAAGACCCCCAGGGTGGTAGTCAGAGACGACGCAATCCCCGACGCCAAGACATACAAGTCCCGTTTCTACCACCTCTACAACGACGACGAGGTAAGAGACGATCTGAACCGCAAGGCTCAGCCCCACGAGCCTCTGCCAGACCTGGTAACGAACGCCTATTACTTGCTGGGATATGACTGGAGAGAGACAGCTAAGATATGGGAGGGCAACGACCAAGACACCGCGGGAGCGGAGCAGAACGGAAAGAAGCAAAGGACTCCTCCAGTGATGATAACTGTCGCCAACCGGACAGAAACGGCGGCTCGCATCAGGCATTCCTTCGAGCGGCGAAGCATCCTGATAGATGAACTATGCGACGGTAACGGCATCCTGCACATCGACTCTAACGTCCTGAAGAAGGCCGAAGAGGCTGAGGAACCTGTCGGTGAGGCTCCCTCTGAACCCAATGACGAATCAGATGCCGACGACGCTCGCCCCAGGAGGATGAACGCCAGTCAGAGGGCGGAACACCTGCGTCGGATGGTCGACACGGTGGGTAAGGTAGGGCAGCCAGGAGAGAGAGTTCAGAATGTGATCTCCGTCGGCATGCTTTCTGAAGGATGGGATGCCAAGACGGTGACTCACATCATGGGGCTGAGGGCTTTCAGTAGCCAACTCCTCTGCGAACAGGTGGTTGGGAGAGGGCTTCGCAGGACCTCCTACGACATTGGGGACGATGGGATGTTCACCCCCGAGTACGTGAATATCTTCGGGGTACCGTTCACCTTCCTGCCCCATGAGTCGGACGAGGATGTGGTACCCCGTCCGGAGCGCGAAAAGACCGAAATAAAACCAGTCCCCGAAAAGGTCGCCCACGAAATCCAGTTCCCCAATATCATCAGGGTCGAGCATGTCCTCAAGCCCAAGCTATCCCTGGATCCAGACAAAACAAAGCCGCTGGTCCTCAACGCCAGCGAAACCGCCCAGATTGCGGAACTGGCCCGGATAGTGGACGGGCAACCGGACGTATCCCAGATAAGTAGCATCGATCTAGAAAACCTAGCTCGGGAATACCGAACCCAGCGGATCATCTTCGAAACGGCCCGGGACGTGTTCGACCAGATGAAGGGGTCTTGGACGGGAAGCAACGAACTCCTCATCGGCCAGTTGGTGCGTCTGGTAGAACAGTTCATCACGTCCGACCTTATCCATATCACTCCCCCACTGTTCTACCAGGACGACCTGAGACGCCGGCTTACCATCACGCTCAATATGACCAAGGTAGTCCAGCATATCTGGGAGTCCATCCAGTTTGAGAACACCGAACGTCTGGAGCCGGTCTTCGACCCGGAGCGTCCCATAAAGTCCACCGGCGACATGCGGCCCTGGTTCACGTCCAAGCCGTGCGGGCCGACTACCACCAGCCACATCAACTTGTGCGTCTACGACAGTACCTGGGAAGCTTCGGACGCATACGAGCTCGACCGCAACCCCTTCGTGGAATCCTGGGTGAAGAACGACCACCTGGGATTTGAGATCCTTTATGTCCACCGGGGCGTGGTCCGGAAGTACCGGCCGGACTTCATCGTCCGCCTCAAGTCAGGAGACATGCTGGTATTGGAGACCAAGGGTCAGCAGGACGAGCAAACCGCCGCCAAGCATCGGGCCTTGGAGAAGTGGGTGGCAGCGGTCAACCAGAACGGAGGCTTTGGGAAATGGTCAGCGGCGATGTCCACTAGCCCGGGGGAGATCAAGGGCATTCTGTCGAGACTCAACTAAGGTGGACCCGGGCAGTTGGAGTTGGACAGAATTGGTGTGGAACTGTCGGTGAAGGCTATTCTGGTGCATCGACCTCCGAATCGGCGACGGCTAGTTGACGTAATGGATGTTGTTTGAATCAGCTTCGCATAACCGCCGTTCCGTTGGGTTGACGTAACGGCGGTTGAAAGAACGACTGTAGGGAGCTGCACCACGCCAGCGGAGAGAAGGCCCGGCTCCTCCCCCTACCTGGTCGACGTCGCCGAGATCGATCCCGGGGCGACATGGAGGATCAGTTCCAGGAGTGACGCCCGGTACGGGATCAGACGGTTTCAGGAGAGACCCAATACGAGGCAGTCCTCGACGCCGCCGGGGTCAGGCAGGGGAGCTGCGAGGATGGACGCCTAGCCGGCCTAGCTGAGGATATCGCCAGGTTGGGCTGGGATGATCTGGAGAAGGTCCTGAGACTACACCGCTTCATGGACTGTGCCCAATGGGAGGAGGGTTAACAGCCGAACCCCCCTCGAAAAATCCGCGCCGTGGCCCTAGGCAGGGCAGATCCGGGCCGGAAAGCCCATGGGCAAGTAAGGGCCTGCAGAACGGGGGATCGCGCTCTGGGGCCTTCCAGGGCCCGCCAGGAGCATGAGACGGGATGATGACCGGCACCGACCGGGTTCCGGACACGAGTCTCAGGAAGAGCGTCCCCTCCCGATGGCGCGGGCTTCATCCCGCAGCTGCACGATTTTCTCCGCCACACGCCGTACGGCTCCCAGAATCTGATCCAAGCTGCCTGAGAGGTCCAGTGCGGCAACTTCCAACCGGGCGCCGGAGCACCGGACGGTGTACGTCGCTGTGTCCGCCTCGCCGTGGGCATAGATGAGAAGACCGCCGGGCAGACCCAGGGCCGTGACGTAGGAGAGCATCTGATAGAGGTCGGCGTTGGGAACCCGGTCTCCGGTGAGGTTCTTGTACTTGGCGTCGCCTACAAACCGGCAGGCCGGACCGTCCCACCACGTGAGATCCGGCCTGAGGTTGACCCGCTCCTCACAGTCCAGGGTCAAGCCCCGAAGCTGCGCATCCGACCGAAGGGTTTCCGGGGAGACCTCCAGAGCTTCCCGGAGGGCCATGGTCAGGAACTCTTGGAAGACGGCGTTCATGTCCATCAGGAACCCGCCGGCCCGTACCGCTCCCCGTCCGGCCTCGAAGGCACCTTGGCGCAGGACCAGCCTGGAGAGTTCCACCACCCCGCGGTAATGCTCGTTCAGCCGGTCGAAAGTTACGGCGGGCACCCGGTCCGGCGGGAACTCGACGAGGGAAACTCCTTCCATGATGCCAGCCAACCATCCCAGGCTCCGGCGGGCCTCCGGAGACCGCAGCCGCAGCCGGCCCAGCCCATGGGCCGCCGCTTTCACCAGCCGGTTGGGAAGAACGTCGTCGGTGAACTCATCGTACTGCAGCTCCACCGGCAGGAGGGCGTCGAACCTCCGCCTTAGCTGCTCCTCCAGGCGGATCCTCCCCCGCACCGTGAGGAGCGCCTCTTCCTGGAACCGGTACCCGTGGAGGAGTCCTCCCGAGAACGCCCGGCGGGCCTCACCGGTCAGGGCCAGCGTCAGCACATCGGGCAGGGCGCAATTCTCGGGAAAACCGAAGTCCTCGGGCCGGAACGTGATCCTGCTGGCGGCGTAGCAGGCCAAGGACAGCAGCTGGGATGTCTTAATCTTCGGCTCGATGACCACCGACAGCCCCCCGGTTTCCAGCGCACCCACCACGGACCCCGGGGTGAGACGATATATCCCCTCCAGGCCAGGGGTGGGGTCTATGGTGACCGACGGCAGCAATCCCCGCAGCGCGTCCCGCTCTGTGACGGCAAGGGTTATGCCGGGGCTTCTCTCGTACTCCCTGAGGGTCAACTCCAGCATGGTGAGGGCCTGTTCAGAACACCGTTGGGGTGGAAGGTCCCGACGGTTCTTCGTCGTCCTGCCCCTGGTCGCTCGCAGCCAGACTTCCCAGGAGATGTTCCAAGGTGAAATCCGCCAACCGGCTCGGATCATACCCGAAGAGGCGCTCCTCGATGTACGGAAGGACACTGTGCTCCCAGGCCCGCTCCACGTCCCCCTCGTCGAGGTTCTCCCTCATGAAGTAGCTGGGGCCGATGGCGGCGTGCCGGTCCTCACGCAACAGCCCATTGGCCCGGTCGACCAGGTCGGCCACCCACTCCATATCCGGAGACTTGTCCCTCAGGTACCGGCGCAGCAGGCCCCTGACGGGCCGTCGGTCGGGGTGGAACTCCACGAAGTAGAAGCGTCGGCGGAGGGCCAGGTCCACCAGGGCGATGGAGCGGTCGGCGGTGTTCATGGTGCCGATGATGTAGAGGTTCCGGGGCAGGGCGAAGGGCTCCTCCGAATACTGGAGGCTCATCTCCCGGTCCCGGTACTCCAGAAGGTAGTACAGCTCCCCGAATACCTTGGCCAGGTTGCCCCGGTTGATCTCGTCGATGACCAGGTAGTGGTCGTACTGTGATTCACTCCGCGCCCGGTCGGCGGCCCGCAGGAGCGGCCCCTTTCTCAGGTCGAACCCGGCCCCTCTCTCCGCTGACATCGTGGGGCGGTACCCTTCCACGAAGTCCTCGTAGGAATAGGAAGGGTGGAACTGCACCAGCGTGACCCGATCCTGGGACCCGGCCAGGGTTTCGGCCAATCTCTGGGCCACAAAGGTCTTGCCGGTGCCCGGCGGGCCCTGGAAGATGACCTGCCCCTTATCCCGCAGCAACAGCGCGACGTCCTGAAGGAAGGAGACCGGCACATGGAGGTCCTTGGCGAGGGACCCCAGGTCTGGGCGAGATTGTGGTGGGAGCAAACATACAGTGCCCTTGCCGTCTAACTCCTCGCCCCGTTCCCTGCTGATGGCCCAGACCACGGACTGGGCATCCAGGCGGTGATGCAGTTCCAGGTCCCGAGCGACCGCCTCCTCGATGAACCGGTCCAGGAAACCCAGGGCATGCTCGTAAATGGCCGCTTCATCCCAGTTTGCTTCCGGACCATCGTACCCCGTTAGCTCATAGGCCGGGTCGAACACACCCACCCGGAATGGCGGAAACCGCTCGACGTTCAGCCCCATCAGGAGGACGGAGACGATGGTCATGCGGGTTCCCGGGCCGCTGACTGCCGAGCGGGGAAAGAGGCTGCAGAAGCGGGCGACCCGTTCGGCTACTCCGGAATCGTCCCGAGTCCACAAATCCCGCAGGGCCGTCAGGGCGTCCCCGGGGGATTCGTCCACCCAGGCCCGTAACCTGGCCTGGGATATGCTGAAAATCAGGTTGCCGCCAATGCCGCGCTTCACCAGATCTTCCCAGCCTTCGGCACCGTCCAGCACCGCCTCCCGTGCCTCCGCGAGCCTCTGTCCGATCCTGAGTTTGTAGTTGATCTCCTCCTCTTCCAGCCTGCCCGTGGCCACGTAGGCGCGGGCCCGGCCGACGAACCGATCCCATGGGCTAGGGGGTGGGGACTCACCGTTTCCCCATAGCCTGATGACATCGTCGTCGTAGAAATCGAAGTCCCTGCCCCACTTAGCTTCGAGTCCCCGGCGGATCTGCAGGATATTCTGATCGACATCGCCAGTTTCCTCATCAATGAACCGGGCGAAGCTACCGGCTCCCGCGATGCGGTTCTTGGCATTCTGCAGGGCCCTCTCGAAGGTGTCGGGGAAGGCGATGTGGAGCAGCAGATGCCTCTCCAGCCCTCCGGTATTTTGGTTATTGACCAGCAAGGCGCTTGTGAAGCGCCTCGAGAATAGGAATTCCTTGAAGGCCCAGGGGTCCTGCAGATAGTGCTCAAGCCGTTCCTGATCCAGCTCCTTCCACTGCTCGACGGTCTCGATGAGGGTCCCCAGCTGGAACGGGATGAGTGCCATGCCAACTCCGGGATTGATGAACAGTATCTTCAGCCCATCCTCCAGCTCAGGGGGAATCTCCACGGGGATCTCCGACCAACCCAGCACACTTCGGATTGTCCCCAGGTTGGCGGGGACCAGCAGATAGTGGATGTACAGGACCTCCCCCATGAGCTGGAACACCTCCGGTGGGCTTCCCCTCAACTGGTCTTCCAGCTTCTCCAGGAAGGGCCTCTGGGTGTCGTCGGGCCGGTCCAGGAACCTGCGGTGCAGCTCACCCAGGAATTCCCGCGTCCAGATGGGCTTTCCCGGCGTGAAGAGGGAGCCGTCCGCCCTCAATGCGCGGTCTACCCAGGCGCTGGCCGCCGCGTACGCGCTCTCCACCCCGGGCCACGTAACTCTGGCGGTCATCATTCACCTCCATATGCGTAAATCGAAGACGCCCAGCGGCTGGCCAAAGGAGAGATTCCGCGAAGAAAATCATTGCCATGGGAGCCGTCATCGCCCTGCTGCTCCCGGCACTGGCGGCGATGCCCGCGGGACAGGGGGATGCCCAAGACCAGGCTGAGTTTCCCGGGGAACGCTCCGTCGAAGTCTAGGGCATGGCAGCTTCCGTCGGTGGGACTCCCAGAGCTGGCGATTACCCCCGCCACTGACTCCATCATGGCCAAGGGAAACGGCGCGGGCCTGCTTTAGGCGATACCCTTTCCCTTGTACTTTCCCGTGCTAATGATTTTCTTCCGACTCTCGTCCCCGTGGCCAGCGTGGAATGCGGATTCTCATTCTCGAGCACCGGACGTTTTGTGCGTCGGGCGCCAGTTTCCGCAACTCTTCCAGAGCCTCTTCTCTGGATCCGCCTATGCCCAGATGGGTTGTGTCTCTGGAGCAGGCGACGTAGTCCAGGGTTTCCACCAACTCGTAGTCCAGTTGCCGTTGGAGAGCCGCCATGTTTATTTCAAAATCGGGCAGGGCGGTCCCGTCGTCTGGCTGGTTATCCTGATGCATCTGATGACTTCTGGCACCGGCCTGCCCGCACGCTGGGCTCTGGGTGGCTGATGGGACACGATGGTCGATAAGTGCAATTATCCGGCGTTTGAGAAGGGCCCGCAACGAGCCAACTTATCCGGTCTCAGCGGCCATCTCCACCAACCGCGCCACGGCGTTAGCGAGACGCATCTGGCGGGGGGTGCGGCAGCGCACCCGAAGCACCCCGGGGCTGGCCACCACAACGGCCAGGCAGCGGGCCCGGCTGGTGGCGACGTTCAGCCGGTTCAGGCTGTAGAGAAACTCCATCCCATGGGGAGCCTCCTCGGAGGAGCTGGTCGCCATCGAGTAGATGGAGATGGGGGCCTCCTGGCCCTGGAACTTGTCGACGGTCCCTATGCGAAACCCGGGGAGCGCTTCCGTGATTGCCCTCACCTGGGCGTTGTAGGGGGTTATGACCAGCACGTCGGATTCGGTGAGCTCATGCACAGCGCCCTCGGCATCGGTGTAGGTAGGGGCCGAACCGAGGAGACCATGAACGATCCGGGCCACCTCGCCCGCCTCCTCAACAGACTCGCTGGACTGCCCGGTGTGGTCCACCGGAAGGAACCTGATCCCGGTCCCGGACAGCGGGGACACGCCGGCGAGGTCGAGCAGCTCCCGTCCCTCGTGGGAATGGAGCCTTCCCTCGTAGAAGACCTCGGAGGTGTAGGCGGTGATCTGCGGGTGTAGTCTCCAGCTCCCGTCGAGAAAGAGGCCCAACCCGTCGGGCATCACCCGCTCGCCATCCAGGAGGTGGGCTAGGACCGAGCGCTCCGCACCGGGGGGATGGGTCCCCTGGAGGGGCTGGTCCAGCTGCTGCGGGTCTCCCAGCAGGACCAGGCTGGCAGCGCACGGCGAAGCCGCCACCGCGTCGGCCAGGGACATCTGGCCCGCCTCATCGATGAACAGGACGTCCACCGTGCCGGACATCTCCTCCCGGGCCCAGAGCCAGGTGGTGCCCCCGACCACGTCGACCGAACCCCCTTCCAGCGCGCCCAGCGCCGCGTCGTTCGTGTCCAGGGGGATTGCGCCCGGGAAGGTGGGGGCGGCGTTGGACCGCTGCCCAATCCTCGCCTGGACCCCGCGTTTCTCCGCCGCCTCCGCGGCCTTGGCCAGCAGCTCCCCGATGACCTTGTGGCTGTTCGCCGTCACGCCGACCCTCTTTCCCTGTTCCACCAGGTCGACGATCATCTCGGCGCCCACGGTGCTCTTGCCCGAGCCCGGCGGACCCTGGATGGCCAAGTAGCTCTCGTCGAGGGACGAGGCAATCTGGCGGGCAGCGGCCTCCGTCGTCTCCCCCGGCCCCCGGAGGACCTGATCTTCAGAACCGGCGAACCTGGGGGCCTCCCGCGCCAGCAAGTCGCGGGCAGCCCGGTACTCGCGGGGGCCTTCCATGCCGTGGTCCAGCACCCACCGGGCCAGGCGCTGCAGGCTCTCCGGCTTGGGCCGGGGGTTGACGAAATCATAGGGGACCAGGGACGTTGCGGTGGGAGTGGGACGGCCACTGCCCAGCCTGATGTCGATGACGCCCTGGTCATCATCCAAGGAGAAGACGGTCCCAACCGAGCGCCGCGTCTCGGGATCGTGGGGCTGGCTGTCGATCCTGATCGCGTGATCCTGGGGCGGGAAACGAAACCGGTGGATGGTGGAGCGGGCCCGGGGCGCCGGGTCAGGCCAGGACTCCTGGTAGGTCAGCATGGCCAGGGAATCGGACTCCTCGAAGCGCTCCTCGTCGGTCAGCTCGTTGGCAAGGTAGAAGTAACGCCACCAGAAGGACTTCGCCTCCCGCCGGTGCCAGTTCAGCAACTGCGCCAGGAGCCACTGACCTCGCTCGACGTCGTCCATCTCCTCTATGGAATCGGGCAGGCCTGAGATCAGGGCGTCGGCCAAGGCGTTCACCGCCTGCTGGGCTTCCGAGTCCTCGGTCTCCTCGGGCTGGGGGACGGAGGGCCGGGAGATCTCCGAGCCAAGGGCATCCTCCAGCATTGCCCGCTGCCCTTCCAGCCAGTCCCGCAGGCGCATCGTGGAAACACAGTCGTCCCGGTTGTACTCCTCGATCTCCTTCAGCAGCTCACCCCGATCCTCTTCCTGTCCCAGCTCCAGCCAGGTCTCGAACTCGACGATGCTGCTGCCGGCATCCCGTAGGTCCACCTCCCGGGCGTAGCCGTAGAGAGGCTCCAGCCGCTTGATGGAATAGCTCTCCACCGATGCCCGAATCCCCTGGCGCACCGCCCGGTGCAGGTCCACGAAGACCTCTCCCCGCAGCAGGCGGTCAACCTCCTCCTCCCGGGTGCCGTGGCGTCCCGCCAGCCGCTTGACGGCGGTGGGCTCGTAGGACGCGTAGTGGTAGATGTGGAGGTTGGGGTCGGCGGCGAGGCGTTCCATGACCAGGTCCATGAACCCCTCGAAGGCCCGCCGCTCCCCGCCGGTGGTGACGGTCCCGCCGTCGATGGACCAGAAGGCGTGGAAGGCGGGCTCTCCCGATTCATCGGGGCGGCCGGGCTCGATGACGCCGAAGAGGTACTCGATCCCGTCCACCTCGTCCGAGCTGAAGAAGGGGTCGCCCTCGATGTCGAAGAACAGGTCCCCCTCCGAGGGTTCGGGCAGCATCAGCAGACCGTGGTTGGGGACGAGCTCGCCCTCCCGGTCCCGGGGAGGATCGAGGCGTTCCGAGATCACCTCGCCGGCCTGCTCGCCCTCCACCTGGATCCTGGCCTGGGCGTGAAGCCTCTCCAGGGCCTCCCTTCCAACCCCCTCCGGACACTCATCCATCGTCTCGAGAGGTTCGGCCAGGGTTGACCTGGTCGTGACGCCGACGCCGTGAAGGGCATGCCGCTGCCTGGAACTGAGGTTGGCCACCAGGGACAGGTCATCCCGGGCCCGCCACCAGGCGCTGCATTCACCGCTCCAGCGGCACACGGCGCAGTGCTCGACCGGCTCCGGGGCGGTGGCCGGCGGATAATCCGGTGTACCTTTCAACGTGGCCTCGAACTCCCGGGCCACCAGCCGGTGGTAGGCCGCGTAGTCGGCGAGGCGGAAGGAGACCGTCTCCCTCTGGACTCCCCCCAGGGCGAGGTGCATCTCATCGGGCGGCCGACCCTGGATTTCACCCAGGAGCTCCGAGTACATGCAGAGCTGGAGGACGGCCGAGGCCTTCGCGTGGCGGGCCAGCTTGGTGTCCCAGACCTCGTAGCTCCAGTCTCCCAGCGCACTGGGCCGGGGAACCCGCTTGAGGAAGTCTGCGTACCCCAGCCGCCGCCCGTCGAAGAGCACCGCCTGGTAGATGACGTCGGCGCCGGCGCGCATCGCCTGGAGGGTGAGATCCCTCCCCTCGGCCAGGCGCTGGACAAAGGGCAACTCGGGATCCGGTTCGAGGCAGACTACCTCGACGCCGCCTGATTCCAGGGACTCCAGGAAGCGCCCCTCGTGGAGCTGACCGCGCTGGGTGATCCGGTCCAGCACCGGGTCTTCGCGCACCGGCCTCTCCAGGTGTCCCGAGACCGCGGCCCGCTCCAGGCTGGTCAGGTGCCCGCATTCCAGGAATCCCACCAGGTCCGTGGCCGAATAGACCAGGTTGCCGCCGACGATTTGCATCTGCCGTCACCACCATGTTTCTGGGTTGCCCTGCAGGTCCGGTTCCAGTTTACACGGCAGGGCTGGGGTTGACCCTCCGCCACTGGCCTGGCTCCCGCCGGACGAGCTTCACGGGAAGTTGGAGTACACTGGGCGCACCAGGCAGCCGGCCGGGACCGGTCTCCCCATCACTCTGCAGAAACAAAAGGAACCGCCGATATGGCCGATATGATTGCCCAAGCCGTTGAGCAAATCAGAAACACCGCAACCCTGAACGCCCTGGACGAATCCGCCACCAAGCAAGGAGTGGTGCTTAGGCTGCTCAGTCTTGCCGGATGGGACACTTTCGACATTTCCCAGGTCGTGCCCGAATACACGGTTGGGACCCGACGCGTCGACTACGCCCTCCGGCCGGGCACACCCAACGCGGTGTTCATCGAGGTCAAGCGCCCCGGCGAAAATCTGGAAAGGCATCAACAGCAGCTGCTGGAGTACTGCTTTCAGGAGGGGGTGAAGCTGGCGGTGTTGACCAACGGGCGGACCTGGTGGCTCTATCTGCCCCTGCAGGCGGGGAGTTGGGAACAGAGACGGTTCCTGACCATTGACCTGGAGGTCCAGGAACCCAGCGGCGTGGAACGCCGGTTCCTGGAGTACCTTTCTCCGGAAAGGGTGGGCAGCGGCCGGGCGGTTGCTGATGCCGAGGCCTTGGTGGAATCCCAGCAGAGGGCCGAGATCATTGACCGAACCATCGCCGCCGCCTGGACCCAGATCGTCGAAACTCCCGATGAACTCCTGGTTGAATTGATCTCGGAAACCACCGAGCGCATCTGCGGGTTCAAGCCGGAACCGGAGTTGGTGGAGCAATTTCTGTTGCAGCGAGTCCAGGCCCCAAACCACGCCCTTGATGAGAGTCCTCCGCCGGCGCCATCCCGGGAAACCGACGCTCCTTCGGGGAGGCGAACCCGCCGGGGCAGGCCGGGCCCCACCCTTCCGATCACTCTGGTTCCCCAGAACTCCGCAGACTTCCTGGAGGCTCTCCTGCGGACCAGGGAAGCGTGGATTGAAGTGTCGTACAGCGATGGCAGGAAAGAGGTTCGCCGGTGGGATGCCTCACTGATGAGTCCGTCATCGAATGTGCTCGGCAACCTGAGAAGCAGGCCGGAATTTCGCTCCGGAATCTGGGAGGAAAACGGGATAGCCAGCCTGCGGGTAAGCATTGAACGTCCGAGAAACAGGGACGCATGAAGTCACCGTCCCGCAACTCCAACACGGTGAGAGCAGCCGGGCGTAGGGGCTGTTAGGAAGGCGGCGGAGATGCGATGGTGCTTAGGTGAGATGGTGCAAAGGAGCATTGGAGTTGCGGACCCAGGCCGCGACCATGGTCATTCGGACAATGGGCTTGTGGTAGCTGGATTGAATGATGTAGGTCTATTACGATCATACCCTGGGCGATGAGGCCGGTGCGGTGAGTAGACGGTAAGCCCCGGCGACGACCTTTTGTCCCGGCTCTAACTTGCCGGCGACGGCCAACGCTGGGGTGACTTATTCGCTCCATTTCACGGCAAGCGTAGATGCCCCCTCCGAAGGGATGGTCGGTCAACGTACAGCTTCACCGGAGGCACAGTGTCTGGTCGATGACGCGTCAGCGGGACCCCATTCGTTCCAGACCCCGGTCTCCTCCGCGATCGCCTGAAGGCGGGGCTTGAACACTCGGTGAAACTACTGCGGGGCAGAGATGGAACAGGAAACCGGGCATCAACCGGCGGAAAGGTCATGGCTGGCCCGGCACCGGATCGCGGCGGCAGCCGGCATCATCGTCAGCGTCATCGCGTCGGGCACCTTCGCCCTGATGGGAGCGGCGGCCCTGAAGGCCGGCGTCACGGATGTCGGCATCGGGTACTTCGTGGTCGCCGGAATATCGCCATTCGCCATCATGGCGGTGGCGCTGCGCTACTGGACGGACTGAGGAGGTTAGGACGGCGAAGACGCCGCTCAAGAAGAACGGGTGGGTCCGGGACGGGCTGGAATGGGCCCTGCCGGCCCTCCTCCTGACGACGGGCCCCGGCATCGCCCTGCTCTACACAGAGATCGTTCTCTGGCAAGTAGCAGGCTTTACTCGCCGGGACGACGCGATTCCCAGTCCGCATCCCCAGTTGCGGAAATCCGGGTTTTCCGCAACCAAACGCCCCCTCCGGCCTCCCGCTGACGCTCAGGCCATTGTCCTCCGGCACCCTGGGCGGGTAGACTCGGTTGCGGATATCCCCACAGTCAGGCGGTGACCACGGCGCCGGGGCCAGGCCTCACGCCAGTTCGAGCAACCTGTTTCTGATCGTCACGCTGTCCGCGGCCAGGTCGACGGTGGCAAACCTGATCCTGTGGCCCTGTATCGTGGCCGCCTCGTCAACCTCCTGCCCCACCGAGGGATGCAGCAGCAATCCTGAGGCGGTCAGGGAAAGAGGATCGGAGTGCCGTTCCTGGGACCTGAGGTAGGCATAGATCTGGTAGATGTATTCACTCTTCAGGGTTGGGTTGCCGAACTGGCCAGTTTCCAGGATGCCGGTGAATTTGGTGTCGATGACAAGGCGGTGCCGTTCCTGGTCATCTCGCCCGTCGGGGCTTTCCAGGACGATGTCGGTTTTCATGTTAGGCAAGATCCGCCCCATCCCGGTGGTGGGGGACTCGACCTGCCAGTTGATCCTGCCTCCGGGCCGGACCGACCAACCCTGGGGCGCCAGCACCGTGTCGTAGAATCCTCCCACGGCCGCCTCGAACAGCCTTCGTGCCCAGTGCTCCTCCCGTTCCGGCGCCGGCATCCGGGATTGTCCGGGGTCCTCCGCGGGCAGACGGAGGCTGAAGGCCAACTCCGCCGCGGCCAGCATCTGCTGGTCCTCGCCGTGAGTCCTTCCGGCGGAGACGGGCGCTCCCCGGCCTTTGAACCCGACGGAGGGTAAACCGCCCAGGCCAACACCGGCCCTCTCGAGGGCGGCGGCGGCGATGCGGCACCTCCGCACCAGTTCGTTTCGGTTGACCAGACGGTTCAGATGAATCAGGGCGGCCCTGACGTACCGGTTTCTCGGGGTGTCGGTGGTCAGTTCGTCGAAGGAGCAGGCGATTTTGCCCTGCTGGAGGAGGTGGCGGCGCTCGGTGCGCAGGGCGTCGATGTGCCCCCGCACCCGGGTCAGGTCGGCCTCCCGCCGGTGGAATTCCGAACTCAGGTTGCGGCGCAGTCGGCGTTCCACGGCCCGGGTCAGAATCTCGGCGGCCAGGTCCGGGATCTCGTCGGGGTTCTCCTCCGCTGCGAACCTGCGGCTGGTGGGCAGTTCCCGGTACAGCCTCGAGGCATAGAGCATCAGGAGCCAGAGGTTCCTGACCGGAATCCTCCCCACGGTCGCGGGCTGCGGCGCCCCGTTCAACCGGCTAGGCCCCGCAGCAGCCTGTCCTTCTCCTCTCCGGCCCGGCCCGGTTGATCGAACCAGTATTCGTCCAGGAGAGGAGCGATCTCGGTTGCCACGACCTGCCTGAACCACTCCACCGGGTCGTCAATTGCCGCTCCACCGGCTGGAGTTACGACGCTGTGGCCAACCCGGAACTGGGGGCCAAGCAGATTGTCTTCGGCGATGGTCTGGTTCAGGGAAGTCAGGCGTCCCTCGACGTCTCTCAGGAACGCGGTGTCCAGCCCGCACTGTCCGCTGACCCAGTTGCGCCAGACATCGCCGAAGACAGGCTCCAGGTCGATGAATGCGAATCGACGCCGCAGCGCGAGGTCCACCAGGGCCAGGGAACGGTCCGCGACGTTCATGGTGCCGATGACAAACAGGTTGGGGGGTATGTGCACCCGTTCGTCTGGCTGCCTCGGGTAGCTCAGGGCCAGGGCCTCCTGCCGGTTGCGCTTGTCGGCCTCCAGCAGGGTGAGCATCTCCCCGAATATCTGGGCCGGGTTGCCGCGGTTGATCTCCTCGATGACCACCACAAAGTCTAGCTCGGGTTCCCTGCCGGCGTCTTCAATCGTCTTCAGGAAGGGTCCGTCGACCAGGGCGAGTCGGCCGTCCCCGCCGGGGCGCCAGCCCCGGACGAAGTCCTCGTAGGAGAGGTTGGGGTGGAACTGGAACGGACGCACCCTGCGTTCCGACCTGACTCCGATGAGAGCGAAGGCCAGCTTCTTCGCCAGCCAGGTCTTGCCCGTGCCGGGAGGGCCCTGCAGGATCAGGTTCTTCTTGCTCCGCAGGCGGTCCAGGATGGTGTCCAGCCGGGAGCGTTCGAGGAAGCAACCTTCGCTTATGATGTCGTCGAGGGAATACGGGATTTCCGGTTCCGGTTCCTGCTCAGGTGGCCAGTCCTGGCTCGTTGTGTCTTCATCGATGGGGCTCTCGGCCAGTTCCGTAGTGTCGTCCGACTGGGCGTAGGCAGCCGCCGAGAGCTCGGGAAATGAGCGCAAGGGCAGGCTCCCCTCGATGAAGCTGGACTCAACCTGGTCATGCAGTGCCAGATAAGTCTCCGCGTCCGGCCTCCCTCGCTGGGCATCGATCCCCAGCCGGTTCTTGAGATATCCGACTGTGCGTCTGTCCAGGGTCAGGAATATCCAGGGCCTGATCCAGTAGAGGCCGGTGGCCAATCTGGGTCCCACCTCACGTCGAAAAATGGCGTCGTCAAAGGATTCAGCGAACCTGGCCCGGTCGGCATCGCTGCCGCTGTCGGCATATTGCAGTGCATCGGCGAAGACACGCCAGAGCGAGTCTATGTGGTCGCCAGTGCGCAAGCTGGCATACGGGAAGAACCAGGAATTCAGGTTGTTCAGCGTGGGGATCCCCTCGAAGGAGTCAGGAACAGGCTCCTTGACGCCCAGGAACTCCGCCAGCTGGCCGGCTATCCTCCTTCTGTTTTCGTCGGTGATTCCCCGGTTGAAGAGGCCGAAGGTGGTGAAGGGGCAGATGTCCTCCAGGGGGCCGGAGGTGCCGTCAGGGAAGTGGTCCTGCAGGGGGATGGGCCTAGGGAGGGTGCCGGAGATCTCATGGATGGCTGCTATCAGCGGCCGTCGGTCGTTCCGGAAGGCGAGGAGCCTGTCGGCGAATTCCGAGTAGAAGTCCGTCCAGGCAAAACGGGAATCGGATTCCTGCTGGTCGCCGAACCTGTCCTTCCAGTGGTCATCGTTGCGAAAGGCATCGATGTCCTGTTCCTCGTCCTCAAAGACGAAGCGGATGAGTTCATCGGCAGCCCATCTCCCCGGAAGAACCCGCCAGACGGTGCCCCGATATGTGTAGAAGAACCATTCCCTGGGCGGGTTTACGCGAGTCCAGGCCACCTTGAGGTTCCGGCCATCGCCGACGTTTTCGGTGACCGTCCCCGTGGCCTTGATTCCCATTACGGAGACCGGATGTCCCCGATTGTCGAAGGGCAGGTTTAGCCGTCTGACGTAGGTTGACTTGATGGCGATGCGGTCGCCGGGCAATACGGACTTTACATCCTCAATATAGCGGTCAAAGTAGCCATTCTCCCATCTTCTCTCCCTGAGGAAGCGGGGGGTCTGGTCGTTACTGCCTCCGTATGACGCTCCCACGAGCCAAACCGGGCGAACTGCTGGATTTTCAGACTCAGAGACCACGGCTTGCAGCTCCCAGGCGAATCTTGGAGTAGCGAAAGAGATTTCCAATCCGATCATATCAGTTCTGTGAACCAATATCCCATCGCTCTCGATGTTGCCGCGGAGCGTCGTTCCGGGGATGCGGGGCTGTCGGTCTTGGCAACCAGAAGCACCCTTGCGGGACCTCTTCTTCACCCCGGGGGCGTCATTTAAACGCCCCTTTATGTGACTGTCACATCACTGTCATCCCCCCGTTGCGCCGCCCTGTCACATAAAGGTATAGTCCCGGCATGACGACCTACGGCTACATCAGGACCAGCCGGCAGCGCATCCAGGGAACCGCCGGCAGCGACCCCGAGGCCCAGGCCCACCAGCTCCGCCAGGAGGGCGTCCCCGAGGACCAGATCTACCGCGACGTGGGTGTCTCGGGAGGGACGGGCACCAACAGCCGGGCCGGCTGGCGGGCCCTCAACGCCAGGCTGGTCGCGGGAGACGTTCTGGTGGTGGCGGCCATCGACCGTATTGGCCGCCGCTGGATGGACACGGTGAACGCGGTGCGGGACCTGCGGGCCAGGGAGGTCAGGATCAGGTCTCTGGCCCACTCCGAAGCTGCCTGGGTCACCTACCTATCGGCGGAGCAGGACACCGCCGAGGCGGTAATCGGGGATATCCTGACGACCTTCATGGCTTGGGCGGCGGAGCAGGAGCTGCAGGCGGTGAGCCGCCGGACCAGGGCGGGCCTGGAGCGGGCGAGGGCCCAGGGGAAGGTCCTGGGGCCGCCGACCCGGGTGGACGGCGATCAGGTGGAGGCGATGGCCCGGCTGAGGCGGGAGGGGCAGAGCCTCCGTTCCATCGGCAGGATCTTCGGGGTATCGCACACCACGGTGCAACGGCGGCTGCAGGAAGTCCAGGGCCCGGTCGAAGCTGGATCTAGGGGCCCGGCGCTGGAATCCATCGCTGTAGGAAGCCCAGAGCGCGATGTGGTTGGCGGTTCAGGCAGTCCGGACTGGCTGGGGCAGTAACCTTCACTCCGGCAATCCAGGAGGGGCGACATGAACAACAGGCAACTGCTGGGCCGGTCCAAGCCCGGGGAGAGGCTGACCAGGGCGGAGATCGCCGCCCTTGACCAGGCTGCGGCTCCTCCCGCGCCGCCGGCAAAGCCGCAACCGGCAGTGAAGAAGGGTGGCGGCCAGCAGCGGACGGTCCGCCGGGACCTGCTGAAGTTCCGCTGGAGCCTGGAGTGTCCCGGCTGCGGCTTCAAGGTCGCCGGCGAAGGCCAGCCCAAGCCCGGGCAGCGCCTGGCCAGGTGCGGCCGCTGCAAGGTGGTCCTGGTCCTGGGCGGCGGGTGATGGTCCTGAAGGCCAAGCTGGAGGCCGTGGAGGCGGGGATCACCACCATTGAGCAGGAGTTCCTGGCCGACATGGTGCTGCCCGGGGACGTGACGGTCAGCGAGGCGCTCATGCCCAGGCTGGACGAGGCCCTGAACACCGGCCGGATGCCCGACCTGCTTCCCCCGCCGGACGGACATCGAGGCCCCGGTCAACTACCGCCAGAACAAGCACGTCCTCTTCGACGAGCAGGAGGGCCTGTGCGCCGGGTCCAGGGTCATGTTCCCCTTCCGCAACTTCACCGTCGACCACATCATCCCCCAGTGCCGGGGCGGGACGGACCACCTGGAGAACCTGATGCTTTTCGAAGTAGACTTGGAGAACGCACTGCCCGACAACATATTGGAATTGGACTACAGCTAGGTGAGGAGCGGCATCAATGGACAATTGGGATAGGCGCATGGAAACTCTCGCTGGATATCAAGAGGACATGGAGGACACGGCTAAGATAGTCGAGGAATGGCTAATTGCTTACCAGCAAGGCAGAGTTGCTAGCCTGGCCAATATACCCGCGGATACCCGCAACCTATTTGGGGTTCTGACCAAGGGCTTGCGTCAACAAGTTGCATTCAACAACACCGTCATCCAGATGCTCACCGACTTGGACTACCGGAAGTGCGAGTCCGAATGACCCCATCCCCAGACTCCCTCGAGGTGTGGACGCTGGAGCTGCTGCGGCAGCTGTACGCGCTGGAGGACCAGTCGTCCCTGCGCGGCATCATCCTGCGGCGGCAGATCCGGTTCAACCGGGCCGCCCTCCGGCGCAGGAGCGGCCGCCGGGAGCGGGAGGGCCGGGGGATGCAGGAACAGTGAGGTCCATGCCTATGTAGGCCTTTACGCCGCCGCCGGGTTGGCGCTGGGAGCGGTGGGAGTCGCGGTGGCGCTACTTCTCAGGTGAGGGAGGAAGCCATGAAGAACCAGCGGGGACTCCGTGTTGGGATGACCGAGGAGCAGGCCGGCATCCGGCTCCGGGAGATGTACGACCGGGGCAAGGCCTGCGGGAGGGCGCTGGCGGCCATCCACCTCTTCGGCATCACCCACGCCGCCCAGATCGCCCACCTCTCGTCGGGGCAGATCGTCGCCCACGCCGGCCTGCCGGATGTCTACCGCTCCGAGGTCTGCAAGGGCATCGCCCTGGCCGAGTACGTGGCGGTGATAAGAGAGTTTCCGTAGGTGAGGACCGGGACCGGGCGGGTCCCCTGGAGTGATGAAATTGGACCTCGGAGACCAGGTCATGTCGTGGTCCGGGTACATTTTGCCGCTGGCCTTCGCCGCGCTGGGCTTCTTCCTGGCCTCCCGCCTGGACGAGGACCGGTCCGAGTGGATAATCAAGCTGGCCTTTTCCCTGGCGGGCGGGGGCATCGGATACGTCCTGCACCTCTTCCTCTGGTGGGCCCTGACGCCCGCCGGCGGCTGAGGAGGAACCCATGGCCCGCAACCGCCCGAGGAGGACTGATGGACTTGGCAATCGCTGGCGTGGTCATGGGCGTCAACACCACCGTGATGGTGGCGGTGGGCAGCTGGATGTTCCTGCAGATGCAGCCCCTCAGGAATGACGCGCGCCAGCAGCACCAGGACCTGCTGGTCCTTCTCCAGGGCCTTACCCACGACGAGGAGGGCAGCGCCGTAATGGACTACTTGGCTCAGGCTGGTCCTTGTATCCACTTAACCCAAGAAGGAGGTAGACCATGACCTTGATGAACGCAATCCTGGGCGCCGCCGGACAGATGTCCGAGCAGGAGAAGAATACCTTTGCGGACAAGATGCTCCTGCCCGGTGAGGAGATTGTCGCGGCCTTCAAGACGAAGCGGGACAGCTACGTGTTCACCAACTCCCGGGTGCTGTTCGAGGATGTCCAGGGCCTGACCGGGCGGAAGCGGTCCATCATGTCCGTCCCCTACGACAAAATCTCGGCCTACAGTGTCGAGACGGCCGGGTTCATGGACACCGACGGGGAGCTGCGGCTGTTCGTCAGTGGGTTTCCCGGCCACGGCAACGATGGGGCCGGGGTCATCAAGAAGGAGGTCAGGGACAAGGTGGACGTTTACCTCCTCCACCGGATCATCTCTCAGCAGATCATCGGGAAGTCCTGACCCATGGCCCGAGGCTCCGTCCGCAATCGCGGCGACCGCCGCTGGCAGATGGTCTACGACGTCCCCCGGGCGCCGACGGCCAGCGCCAGCAGCGCTACGAGACCGTCTAGGGCACCAAGCGCCAAGCCGAGGCCCGCCTGTCCCCCCAGGACGTGCAGCGCTACTACGCCCAGAAGCTGCGGGACGGCTACTCGCCCGGACCATCCGGCGCCACCACACCCTGATGCACCGGGCCCTGGAGCTGGCGGTGACCTGGGATCTGCTGGAGCACAACCCGTCAGACCGGGTGACCCTGCCCGCCGCCGCTCCCTGGACCCGGAGGAGGTGCGGCGCCTGCTCAGCGCGGCCCAGGCCACCGAGTACCACTTGCCTGTCCACCGGGCCCTGTTCTCCGGCCTGCGCAAGGGGGAGGTGCTGGGGCTGGACTGGCGGGAGGTGGACACTGACGCACGCACCATCCAGGTCCGCCAGGCCCTGCTCTACAATTCGAAGACGGGCTGCTTCTACGGGGAGCCCAAGAGCCGGGGCAGCGGCCGGACGGTGGCCATCCCCCAGCTGGCCTGCCTGCTGCTGCGGGGACGGCGGGAGCTGCTACAGGGGGAGATGGCGGAGCGGGCCGGACCGGCGGCGGAGATACCCGGGCAGGTCTGCGCCTTCTGGGACGGGCGGCTGATGAAGCCGACGACGCTGGACAAGACCTTCCGGCGGCTGGGGCACACGACGGTGAAAATCAACGGCCACGTCCTGGCTCCCTCCGACGTAGTGGCGGGGGACGCGTTTGAGCGGGTGGCGGCGCCCGAACTTATGGAATAGGAGGAGACTGACATGCCGACATTCAACCAGGCCCTTCGGAACAAGCCCGACTGGTACATCAGGTTGGACGGCGCGGGGAACCGGATCAATGTGTCCATGGGAAACACGTGGAAGTACAACGCCCCGGAGGCGGTTGCGCCACTAAGCCGAGAGGAGGCCCTGGTGCTCGGTCACGCCATGATCAACCTGGCGCTGGAAATGGAATCCGACTCCCCAAGGGTGGGTTAGGACCATGGCAATCTCCGGAGCCGTGGCAACCGCATCCCTCGTCCTCACCGCATGCTCCCTGCCGCCGGCGTTGGGGGGCGCCAACGCCGATCTGTTCTGGATGTCCGTCGACTGGATCGGAGACTCGGCCGGGGGGCCGGAGGTCAATCGGACCCTGGACTTCGAGGACGCCAAGTGGACGGCCCGGGAGTCCCTCTTCCATCTCCTGGTCCTGAGGGTGGACGAGCTGGCCGAGGCTGGCATCACCGCGGGGGAGACAACCCCTGAGGCGGGACAGGAGGACCCCCAGCGGTGCGCCCAATACGAGGCGAAGAAGCGGACCAGCTGAGCTTTCCCTGATGAATGTGGGCAGACACCCAACCCTGGGGCTGACAAACCCCACATTCACGATCAGGAGGGATGGCCGAGCGGACGATTGCGCCGGTTTGGAAACCAGCATGGCCACGGTCCACGGTCTATTTTAGTTGCCGTGGCCAGGACAATTATGAGTTTACATAAAGAATGTTGCTTGAACCAATATGGAACTGCTGAGCTTTCGAGAGATTCTGGTGTGGAGGTCTTGCCTTACCTTCACGACCCAACGTGCGGGGACTGCGGCTGTCCCACGGTCGCCTGTTTGGGATCTCCGCCCTTTGTATGGGACGACCGGGCACAGGAGGAAGGGTGTTCCCATTAGGACGACGAGACGGGCAGACCCACCTATAAGGAGGCTTCATGGTAGCGGAACCCTATGTGGTCGACATCCCGGTGCCGATAACCCGTTACGGGTACTTTCTATACGTATGGAAAGTCACTACAGCAGAACATGACACCATCCTCTACGTAGGTCGAACCGGCGACTCCGTCTACATCGCGGCCAATCCTCCCGTCGTTCGGGTCGGGCAGCACCTTGGCCGAGGCCGCGGCGCAACTCTCACTAGTACTGGATCAAAGTCGTAATGTCACGCATTTAAAGGCCTGACGCTGGATGCTACCCTTTGGATTGAAGTTGTGGTGTGGGAGGGGCATCCATGGTGCAGGAAGTTTACGGAGTCCATCTGAGTGCCCAGGAGAAGGGACGGCTCAGGAAGATGATCCGGGCCGGCAGGAGTTCGGCCCAAGCTATCACCCGAGCCCGCATTCTTCTGAAGACCGATGAGGGGTGGACCGCTTCCCGGGTGGCGGCTGCATTTGACGTGTCGGAGCGCACGGTGCGTCGGGCCAAGCGGCGCTACGTGGAAGAGGGCCTGGAGGAGGTGCTGCGGCACCACAATTCGCCCACTCCCCACTGCAAGGTGGACGAGAAGGTGGAAGCCCACCTGATCGCCCTGGCCTGCAGCCCAGCCCCGGAGGGCCACGACCACTGGACCCTGCGGCTGCTGGCGGACAAGACGGTGGAGTTGGGACTGGTGGAATCGTTGTCGTACGAGGCGGTGCGGCTGCACCTGAAAAAAACGCGCTCAAGCCGTGGCGGAAGCAGCAGTGGTGCATCCCGAAGGTGAGCGCCGACTTCGTGGCCCACATGGAGGATGTCCTGGACCTGTATGCCGAACCCTACGACCCCCAGCGGCCGGTGGTCTGTTTCGATGAGAGTTCCACTCAGTTGCTGGCCGATTCCCGCCCGTCCCTGCCGGCCAAGCCTGGCAGGCCGAAGCGCCAGGACTACGAGTACGTGAGGGGCGGCACCCGCAACCTGTTCCTCACCTGTGAGCCGAAACGGGGTTGGCGACACGTGGCCATCACCCAGCAGCGTACCATGCAGGACTTCGCCCACCAGATGCAGTGGTTGGTGGATGAGGCCTACCCCGGCGTTCCGGTAATCAGGCTGGTTCTGGACAACCTGAATACCCACCGGACGGCCTCACTGTACGAGACCTTCGCTGCCCCAGAGGCAAGACGCATCGCGAAACGGCTGGAGTTCCACCACACGCCCAAGCATGGCAGTTGGCTGAATATGGCGGAGATGGAATTCAGCGTGCTGGCCCGAGCCTGTTTGCGCGGACGCAACGGAGACGCGGACAGTCTGGAGAGGGCCGTGAACACCAACGTGTCAGAGCGCAATGCTACGGCGGCCCCCATCAACTGGCGCTTTACCGCCAGGGATGCCAGGCGCAAACTCCACCGCCTCTACCCATGCCATTCTTGATTTGACCCAGTACTAGGAACTTGCTGCACCTGGGCGTGACAGTCGGCGACTGCGAAGAATTGCGCATCGTCATCTACGGACCAGTGTTCCCAGATGCGGAGGGCAACGAGGATGATCACGCTTTACGAGTGACCGCTATGGAAGCTCTCGAACGCGCTCTCCGCGATGCTCTTGTCCACAACGGTTACGAAGTAGTCGGAATCCACCCACGGAATTGGGATCTCTGTCTAGTTTGCTGGCAGGGTGTACAAGGCGCCTTTGGTGACCACTTCGACCTCGACCTGGTGCCTCCAGGCAGGGTCGCAGAGTGCGACCATCCCTGTTATCTCCACGCATGACCGGACCCGTGGGTAACCTCCAGACGATTGGATCCCAAAACCGATGTAGTCACAAGATGAAAGTGGTCGCCCTTGCCTTGGTAGGCATCCTGATGTTGGTCACTGTTGCGTGTGGGGGAGAAGATCCGACCCGCCGCCCTCCTCCGCCTCCTCAGGCAGCACCGGCCCAGGAGGAGTACCCGCCAGAACTGAAGCAGTTTTGCGACAGGTTTTCGCGGGAGGTTGGCCTGTTGCGAGCTCAGGGTTACAGCAGCGACGAATTGTTCCAAGCCTTGCTAGACAAAGGATGGACTAGCGAGGAAATTGGGCAGGTGTCGGTGATCTGCACGATTGCATTGGAGTGATGGTTCAAACAAAAGGACCGGCCGACTCTACTTCACAGAACGGCGGTTGAAGGAAGCACCGGAGGGAGCGGCACCATGACTCGCGAAGAACAGGAATTGCTCATGGCCTACCTAGTCGACGCCGGGGACATCGACCCCGAGGGAGACGTGGAGGAGCAGTTCCAAGACTGGTACCAGATCCGCGAGGGGTCAGTCTCCGGCGAGATCCACTACAAGGCCATCCTAGATGCTGCCAGGGTCAGGCAGCGGAGCTATGAGGAGGGCCGGATGGACGGCCTCGCCGAGGCCGTGGCCAAGCTGGGCTGGGACGAGCTGGCAGCGGCTCCCGGACTCCACCGGTTCATGGACCACGTCCGCGGGACGGATGACTGACATCCGGGACCCGGCGGAAAAATCAACGGGGCGGCCCCTGGCCGGGGCAGATCAGGCGATTTTATGTCCGGAAGATGTGGGCCCGTTTCGGGGGGAACATCGCGGTTTGGGGCGATTCTGGCAGGAGAGCGCGGCCACGCGTAGAATGACACCATGACGACCAGCACCAACCGGGTTGAGGAGATCTTCCAGGACGCCCGCGAGCTCCAGGCCGACGCGCTGGAGATGCTCGACCAGGGCCGAATTCGCAACGCCGCCGAGAAGGCTTGGGGAGCCACGAAGCGGGCGACCGAGGCATTGATCCTGTCCCTGACGGGAGAAGTTCCGCCGAACAGCACATGGGTCTCGGCCGAACTGCGAGCCCTGGGGAGAGAGGACGAAAAGCTGCAGGCTCTGACAGACCGGTTCGGGGCGACGGCCCGCTTTCTGCATAACGACTGCTTCTACAATGGCAGTTGCGACCCCATCGAGGACACCGAGCGCCGGGTCCGGGAGACGTCGGGCTATATCGACGATGCCGAACGGATAGCTGGTGCTGATCCATTCAGCAGAGCAGTCTGAAGCCGTGACCTCGAGCATCTCCAACGACATCCGGTGGAGGACACCCTATCCACCATCCCGCTAGACTCTCCCCATGGAGATCACCGGCCCCATGGCCCTTCCTCTCCCCCACCTGCGTCCAGCGCGTCTGGAGGGCCAGTCTCCGGCACCGCGACGGGGACGCCCGCCAGTCCCCGCCGGAATGCCCGGAGCATCACCTGCCCTAAGGTGGACCAATGGGGTAGAGTGATTCCAAGATTGCCCCCTTCAGGCACCCGAGAGGAGCGAGCCGGCTCCGCCAACCCGAAGGTCAGGGCCAGGTGGCATGGCGGAGGTCAGCAACATCGAGGAACACGTCAAGCACGTGCTGCCGGAGCCAGGGGGAAGAGGCCCGCAGCCCCAGGTGCTCGTTGGCCAGAGCTATCGCCGCCTCCCAGCCTTCCCGGGACACCGGCTGAACTCCTGGGCGCGTGTCGTCGCCCACGAAGTAGAGGAACACCAAGACCGTATCGACCCTGTTCACCTCGCGGAGAAAGTAGAGATGGGCGATCCGGTTGGCGTACTGGTAGAAGCACCGAGACCAGTCGGTCTCCGACCTGATGTGGAGGAACTCCTTCGTCTCGTCCAAGGCTGCCCGGATCTTCCGGAGAGACGCACATCCGGCGTGAGACGGATCGCTGTTGAACTCCGGGATGTTGGCCTTCGCTTCGACGAGGATGCAGCGCCCGCCGCTGGTCCTGGCCAGCCCGTCCCACCGCGGTCCCCTCGAGGGCCAGAACTCCGCGAGGGGCCGGGAGCCCGGGGTTGCCCCAAGACGGTTCAGGAACTCCTGGTCACGGTATTCCCTGAAACCGTCGTGCTCCCGAGGAGAGACCCACTCGAGGACCTCGCCGGGCGCACACCCGCCGGCTCCGGAGATGGCCCGATCCAGCACCTCGGGGCATCGGTTGACGGCCACCTGAAGCCATCGCTGGCTGCCCCGGAGGGCTGGACTTCCCGTCATCTCAGTCGCTTCCCCTTTCCGCAATCTCCCCCGTCGGTCTTTGTACCTCGGCCGGCGACCGGGGCTTGTGCCCCCGGCTGTCCATCCGCGGGTTCACTCCTGGTGCCGGTCACGGCGCGGCTCTCCCTTCGCTGCCCTGGAAGGCCCCCGGCTCACTGGGAGGGTTGAAGCTGGGGAGGCAACCAGCATTCTCCCTCGATGGGCGGGTCATTGATGTCCAGAGTCTCATGCAAGGCCGAGCTGAACGACTCCCGCACCTCATGCTCCCAGGTCCAGTCCCAGCGGCCCCGGCGCAGGTTCTCGGCAACGACCTTCATCCGCCGGTGGTCGGGCAGCCGGGACATGCCGTCGGCGATGAAAGCCGCATCCATTGGGATGGGGGTAAGGGACCGCTCCAGTAGGGCGGGGATCCGGCGGTTGATGACCTCGCCATCGAAGTCGTAGATGGCGCAAGAAGCGGCGAGAACATCGGGTACCAGCGAGGTGACCAGGCACCAGCGTACCCACTCCTCGTAGTGGATGCGGTCCTCGTGGGCATCGGAGGTTCGCTCCGCGATGTCCAGGCGGGCCATGAAGCGGTCGATGCTCTCCCGCAGCAACTTGGCGAGTCGGTCGTGGTCTGGAACCTGTTCCGTGCCGGGCATGGCGCTACCCTCCTCGGTGATGTCAGTTTCCCCTTCACGTCCATTGGAGCATACCGGCCCCGGGGTCCACAACAGGCAACTGTCAGGAAATCGTGGCCGAGATGGAACGGAAGGTCGGGTGTTATGATCCTGTCCACCGGCGACTGGCCGAGAAGGACGATGGCCGTGAATACCTCCATCCCGGGGACCTGCTATCTCTGCAACCAGACCTTTGCCGGGAACCAGGTCCGCCCGCATCTCCGCCGATGCATCGAGTCCAGGACCGGCCTCAAACCCGCTCCGGATCCCCGCCGGCGGGACCGCCGCCGCACCGCCCGGAAGACGGCCCACCTGTCGGTCCGGGCCAAGGAACAGCCCCACTGGATGGAGCTGGGCGTCCGGTGCGACGCCACCCTCCATGAGCTGGACCGGTTCCTGCGGGGCATCTGGCTGGAGTGCTGCGGCCACGTCAGCCACTTCGAGATCGGGGACCAGGTCTACTCCGTGCTGGTGCCGATGCCCGGGGAGCGCTGGCGCTTCGCGCCCATGGACGAGCGGGAGGCCCGGTGGCGGCACATGGGGAAGAGCGTCAACGCGGCCATTCCCCCGCTCGCCAGGTTCGAGCACGAGCACGACTACGGCAGTCCCACCGAGCTCACCCTCGAGCACCGCGCCGTCTACGGGGAGCTGGTCCAGGCCGTCAGCCCGTCCCAGCCGTGGCACGGCGGGAAGATCGTCATCCTGGCCAGGAACAACCCAATGCGGGCCTGCCTGCGCTGCGGGAGCCCTGCTACCTGGAGAGCGGCCCCGGAGTACGACGAGTTTGAGGAGTACGACGAGGAGCTCCACGACGACGAGGGAGTCCTTTCCCTCGATGACCTGGACCCCATCACCTTCTGCGAGGAGTGCGCGCCGCCGGCGGCCGACCTGGTCCTGCTGCCAAACTCGCCCCGGGTGGGCGTGGACTGCTACGACAACGTCTACTCGTGGGGGAGCTGGCCTCTGGCGGATTCCGATGAGGATGAGTGGTAGCCGGCAGCACCGCCACGCCCAGGACGGCAGCAAAGATGAACGCGGCATACGCCCTCGAGCCCACCACCTTCCGTTCGATGCAGGAGGCCCAAGAGCTGGCCGTCAGCCTTGAGGAGAACCTCGATGAACGGAACCTGGGAGCCCCCAACGTCCGTCCCGAACTGGTGGAGGTCTTCAGCGAGATCGTGAACAACGCCGCCGAGCACGGGATGACCGAGAATGGGGCCAGCGCCCACGTGCGGTTCATGCCCCACCGGCGCGGACACGCCTTCGACGCCGTCATTATCGACTCCGGCGTGGGCGTCCGGGCGACCCTGACCAACAATCCCCACCTGGACGTGCCCGAGAGCGATTCCCAGGCCATCGAGATGGCCACACGGGAGCTCGTCTCCGGCACGGGAGACCCTACCAGGGGTATCGGTCTCTGGATGACGGTCACGGAGATGAAGAGGCCGGGCCGGAAGCTCTGGATCCACTCGGGCTCGGGGCTCCTCGTGATGTACGGCACGGGCGAGCCGGGGTTTCGGGAGACGGAGCACCGGCAGGGTACGCTGGTGAGGTTCGCGGTTCCAGCATGAACGCGGACGAGACAGGGCTGTGGATCGCCCGTCTGGCCCACCAGATCGCCGACTCCACCCAGACCTTTCTGTTCGGGTCAAGGGTCCGGGGCGAACGCCGCACCATCCGAGGAGCGGCCGGGATAGCCGCGGTCGACGGTGCGCCGGTTCCATCGGGAGTCGCTCCGGGTTGCGTCGGGCGTACCGGTCATACCCGCGAAGTACTGCGGTTACGCCCATGCCGACGAGGGAGCCGACTGGGAAGACATCGATGGGAAACTCCGGGACGCCCTGGGTTACCCCGGACACTTGGGACTGGAGCCAAGCTAAGATCCCATCGGCAAACCATTCGACCGGAACGTCGGGCACGACGCACAATTGGCCCACTGTCCCGCCTCCATTGACACTTAGCAGCTACATCGGACGTTATGGCCCGAGACCCAGGTATCCGGCAACTTCCTCCAAGACCAGCTCCGGTGCCAAGTGGCTGGTGTCAACAACCAACTCAGCCGACCCGGCCAAGACGTTCACACCTCGCTCCACCGGGTCGTCACTGACATCCTGGTATTCATAACCCTCGAACCGGGTGCCATAACGATAGGCCAAGACCTCCACGTCGGTAATGAGATGCACGTGCATAACCGCTTCTCCGAAAGCCTCCCTAACCCACCGGATTTGGTCCACGGTCCTTACCGAATCAACGACGAAGGAGACCCCAGCTGGGCACTGCCCTTGCCACCGAAGGAGCCCATCCCTAACCCACCTTCCACAGGTGGAGTCATCCAGAGAAGCTCCCGCCGCCTGAAGGGATCGGCGGTCTTCCCCTTGATAGCTGAGGAGAAGCGCACGGGTGCTTACGATGCAAAAGCCGAGACGGTCCACCAGCAACTGGGCCAGCGTCGTCTTCCCCGAGGCTATCGTGCCGGAGAGCAATACAACATGCTGATCCGGGATCCCCTGCATTTCACCTAACTCCGCGGTGTGCGAACTCTAAGTATTCCACCGCTCCGAGTAGAAGGCCGACAGGCCGGGCCATGTCTACGCCGATGCAACCATGTCGAAGTGCTGCGCCCATCCACCATCCAGAAATGCCCTAGCCCGGAAAGAAAGGACTTCGTGATGCCGTTGGGCCGGAACCACGAAGAAAGCTCGGGCACTGCCCCGGTGGTAAAGCATGGCGAACACACTACGTCCAAGGCGACCCTCGATCTGGGCCATCCGGCCCTTGACCTGCTCCAAGGCCGTGCCGCGCCGGGATACGTGGTGATAGATCAACAAGCTCTGATCTCGATGCACGAATGGGAGCAGCTCGTCGAAGAACGCATACTTGGGGCCCCGCAACTGATGGGGGCCTAGGCGGACCTCCAGGCCATTATCAGGATCCAGGAAAACGAGGTCGCAGCCCGCGGTCCTGCGGAGGGCCCCCTCCAGCCAGAGGGTTCTCCGCTGAACTCGATGCATCCTCGAATTGGCACTGCCGGCACTCAGGTCCGCAAAGGATAGGAAGTCCTCGTAGAAGCAAGTACCCAGTGGCAAGATGTGCCCGTCACGAATGCTGGCCACGTTTCTAGTACCGGACCGGACAATCCGCCTCAGGGCATCGTACAAAAATGGGTCGCAGGCCCGAAAACGTTCTTGATTCTTCGCGGAGAGGTTCAGGTAGTCCACGAACCGGCCATCGTCGTTATGCGCCTCGTTGGGCACCAAGTACCAGACAACCCCAAGGGACAGAGAAGAAACACCGGCGACTCCCCTTGGAGAACACAGACCCCGCAAAAGGCCGAACTTGCCGAAGTCGCCCAAGTCCCCGACATACCGATTCTGCATGGTCAACGTCGGAATCTTGGCCGATTGGAACAAATAACCAACAAGAACGACACGATGGATAATGTCAAGGAGGCAAGTACCAAGTAAGCCAAGATATTCTCCGAGCTAATATAGTCATCAAACAACGGAGTGGCGACCAAGACACCCATGGCAGCGATCAAGACAGTCAGGACAACGAGTATCACCCCAATTAAACCGGTCGCGAACTCTCGGAATCGGGTCAACTCCCGGAGATCACGCAATGCCTCGAACGGAGCACTGTGTATTCTGTGGGAATCATGCTCGGAGAGCGTTCGCCGGACTGGCGTAAACCATGTCTTGTCGTAACCGCGGTCCTTACTCAACGCCTTATATTCAGGTGTTACGGCAGTAGTCCGAACAAAATCGATAGTGAACAGCGGATCCCGGTACCTTAACTCCACCTCACGTTCTGCCAGATTGTAAATCGGGCAAGGCAGTGGACCTACCCAACCGGGGTCGACTTGAGGTCCGCCAGTCCACAGCAGACCTTCATAAATCTTCTCCACCCTTAAACTCCACCGGGCTATGAGAAACCTAGGGATCCTGATCGTCTCATGCGTGGAAACCACAGCTACTTGGTGGGGCTGGAGAATCAAGGGCTCAGAATCGCCCAAGATCCGATGTTCTCCGCCGATGTGGATTTCTCGACCTAAGGTCAACTGGTAACTGGCGGGGCGAAGGCGATTCAAATCAAACGGTTCGACTAAACGCGAGTCGGCCGGTATATCCGGTGACGAAGCGTAATACTCGATTTCGTCCGCTAGTAGAACAGCGCCCGGCCAAGAACCCCGCACCGTACCCCTGGGATCTTTCTCGAGCGCCTGCCCATCCAGCGAACTCGTCAAGAACGAGCCTCAGGTTTCGACCAAGATCCGCTAAACCGTGGAATAAGTCACGGCCGAAGCGGTGGTACGAAACGATGCACTACGTCTATCGACGATCTCCTCGTTGGTTGGGCCAGTGCCTACGAAGGTTACCGGGATGCCCGCACGTTCCTCAACTACTTTGACAAACTCACGAGCGTTCGGAGTTAGGTCACCATATCGGCTGACTGACTTGTTCTTGAAATCTAGATAGTCAGCCCCATGCACTGCAATCTGGGTTGGATAGTTGGCCCTGATGGCCTCCTCCACAACGCTCCAGTGGAAACGACCTACCCGGCGGAGTCGGCGGGTCGCAGTGGTGTATTCCGAAATGGGGTATGGATAACCACTTTCCTGCTGAACATGATCCCATGTGATCTCGTCCTCTAACGGACCGGAATCCCCGGAAACCCTTATTGGAAATGTGCGGATTGCCATAACCACGTCGAAGTCCCGTACCCCGATCCCGACCTCCCCCAGAAAGCTGTGGGCGGTTGTGTCTCTGCTGGTCCGGTAAGGCCACTTCCGAGCATGGTAAAGGGATAAGCCGAACCCCTGAGTTCCCTCAACGACGATGCTGCCATTGTGCTCCAGTCCCGAGGCGAGTTCACGACGGACAGACGTTACGAATGGAGCGAGATCAGGGTGATCCTTGGCTTGCCGGAAACCTGAATCGCGGAGCACCCGGCGGCTGACAGCAGCCCCAACGCCCGAACCCGTGGAACCGAGGCGGTCCTGGAGGTCTAAGACCTGCTCCGTAGCAATGTCCGCATCCTCAATTACAGCAGCGTTCCTATCAATTCCAATGCGGGAGGAATCCAGACCGCACATCTCGATCTCCCGCAGGAAGATCTGCGGGCTGACTAAGGCACCCGGGGCGATCAGCAAGCGCGTCCCGGCATTGATGAATCCCGCCGGGACTTGCCTGAGTTGATAGCGTTGGCCGCCGAAATCCACGGTATGTCCCGAGTTGGGTCCCCCGCACCGGACCATATAGTCCACTTTGCTGGTCACAGCTAAATGCGCGCATATCTTTCCCTTCCCCTCGGACCCGAACTGTCCCCCTACTACAACGGTAACGGGCATGGAGTTCCTCCTATCCATCAGGGAAGTAACAAGCGGGGCTATTCAACATAAATGACCGCACTTGTCAACACTTATAGCAAATGGTTTTGCAGATTTTACACTTGCTCCACCGGGGTAGCAAATGGCTACTGCTCAGCCATTCTCCTCACCCAGAAACTCCCCAGGTAGAAAATGGGTCAACCCTCCGCGCCTGACCGGCGGAGACCTAGCCGGCCTATCCGCGGGCCTCGGGCTGATGGTGGCCACTACCCTGACGGCCGGTAGGCCATCTTAGTTCCCAGGAGTGTCGGCTATGTCCAGACGCTGCGGAGAGCGGTTAGGAAGGCCCGGTGAACCGTCGCCGCCCCAGGACTGACGGTCACCGGCAACATCCTCGCCGACTGACGAACCGGACACGCGCTATGGCATAGGCAACAGGTGTGGAAACAGGGCACGACGACTAATCGACGTCATGCCCGTGCGGGCAGATAAGGATGCGGTCGGACAATTGTCCCAAGACCCCACGGGACCCTCAGAAGTCCTCAGTGACTCCCTCCGCCGCACTGCCATGATGCTCATCCACGACCCGTCAGGAGGAGCATCCTAGATGGGCGCCCCGGCCGGGCGCAACAGGCTTCTGACAGTAGCTGAGCATGGTCTGAACCGCTCTACGCGCCGAAGTCCGGATCCAGGAAAGCGCCCCTTCTCATGATCCGTTCACTTGGGGGCGCGGCTTGCCTCCCAGTCGGGGCACCGGCCATTCATCAGGCCCCAGCTTGAGCACCACCGTGCAACTCCAACCTCTTGATGGTCTCGAACAGAACTGCCAGGCTGCCGGCGATGTAGAGCAGCCCGGGTTGCGGTGGTCTGAGGCTGAGCCCACGGTCCACAATCATGGTCCAGCGGGTTCCGAGATACCCCGCATCCAGCAACACGGCAGCGACCACCACCAGGAGGCCGAGCCTGAGGTATGGGTGAAGGGTGGAGAAGGACACGTCGGGCATTGTAGCCGTCCTGGCGAAGTGCGGACAGAGATGGCATGGCTTGGACGGGGCCGGCTAAGCGTAGAAACAGCAACTGTGTCCAGACCGCCAGAGACGGGGCCGGCCGGGGTGGGGCGTCCCCTTTTTGGCACACGGCAGTCTCAATAACAACGGCGGGGGCTCCGGGAAAAACCTGGGGCCCCGCCGCCGTTGTGGGGTCCGAGAAGGAGGAGATCATGTGCAACCTCGAGGAACAGCTTGAGGCCTGGATCCAAGCCCCCCACATCAAGGACGGCGAGTGCCCCTGCAGTGTGTGCGCTCTGGCACTTCGGATCACTGCCGCGGCGCTGGGGCCGCTGGCCCCTCTCGCCCGGTGGCAGTTGGACGACAGGGACGATGAGGAAGACCAGGGCTGATCGACAGATAGAGGAAATTCTGGGACGGGAAAATTGTAAAACTCCCGACTCTGAAAAACCGTTGCAGAAAGCTCAGACTTGGCAACGAAAATCTGAAAGGAAGCCTGAATTGGTTGTCCTCGAAGGTCACGGTTGGTTGGGCGGGTTCTGCTGGCAGGGTTTGTCCAAGCTGTTCAAGTTGGGTGCTGGCTCGGTTGATGTCGGCTCTCAGCTGGGTAAGGAGCTCGACATTCCTGCTGTAATCCACCGCAGATGCTCCTTGCATCTTGGCATTGCTGGGTGACAATCACTTCACTCACCTGGAAAAGGGTGCGGAAGGCCGAATGCTCCTTGGTCATGGAAGGCCGTTCTATAGCGAGGGTCGCCGCACCCACCTCCGAGAGAGCCCGAACGGTTGCCTGGGCCCACCAAGCCCGCATCTGAAAAGGACGGGCCGACGCTCACGCAGGAGGTATGGATGAAAGGGGAACCGAGATACACAGGCATTGATGTCTCATAGGCTCAGGTCGATGTTGCCCTCCGGTCTACGGGGCAGAGATGGGTCGTCTGCTACGATGAGACCGGGGTCGGGGAACTCGTCGTCCGGTTGGGGAATCTGAGCCCCGCCTTGGTGCTGCCGGAGACCTCGGGCGGACTGGAACTCCCGCTGGTGTCCGCCTTGGCCGCTGCGGCACTGCCGGTTGTCGTGGTAAATCCGCGACAAGTTCGAGACTTCGCCAAGCCCACTGGGACGCTGGCCAAGACCGATGCCTTGGAAGCGGCCGTCCTGGCCCACTATCTCCCGGCCATTGACAACCGGATGATCGAAGGACCCAGTCGGAGGTCGGGAGATCCAGACGAATCCTGTCTGTCATCGCGTACCTGATCAAGTCCTGGGGCCCCAATGTCGGGGGCGACCAAGTGGGCTCACAAGTCTTTGAAGGCCTTCAGCTATTACCTTCATGGTCCGTGCTGTTGTCGTCTCCGGACGGGGGAACCACCCGCCCGGTTTGCAAGGGCGCCATGCCGTCGGGCAACTGCAACTTGCGGACCGGGTAGTTGATGGTGATGCCTTCGGAGGCCAGGCGCGAGTGCAGTTCCTTGATCAGTTCGCTGCGCACTTCGAATCCCGCCACCCGGTTCCGCGCCCGAAGGATCATGTAGAACTCGATATTGCTGTCGCCGAAGGCTTCGTAGCGAAAGATGGGTTCCGTTTCCGGGTCCGCGCCCGGGCATTCACGCTGCAACGACTCCATTACCTCCCGGCCAACCGCTTCAACCCGCTTCAGGTCGCTCTCGTAGGCAACGCCGCAAGATACCACCATATCCAACGGCTCCGCGGGTTTGCTGAAGTTGGTGATGATGGTTTCCGAGAACAGGGAATTTGGCACCACCACCAGGTTGTTGGTCCAGGTGCGCAGCCGGGTGCTGCGCCAACTGACGTCCTCCACGTAACCGTTGACGCCGTCGGACATCTCAACGTAGTCGCCCACGCTGATGAGACCCTCGGTAATCACGTAGGTGCCGGCAAACAGGTTGCTCAGGGTGGGCTGCAGCGCAAGAGCGACGGCCAGTCCGGCGATGCCCAGGCCCGCCACCAGGGGGGTGATGTTGATCCCCAGGATGTCCAGGCAGACCATGGCCGTGATGGAGATGACGAACGCCAGCGTGGCGCGGCGGATCACCGGGAACATCCAGCGGTGTTCATTGGGGCGGTTGGAGCGGTACAGGTACACCTGCAGCCACAGCAGGGTTGCGGACATGATGCCGTTGACGAGGGCGGCGCCGATCAGGACCGCGACAACTCCGCTGGCCTTGTCAACGACGAACTGGATGGCGGGCGGTGGCGACAGGACGGTGACGGCGATGTAAATGCCCGACAGGACGATGAAGGCCGCAAACGGCAGCCGGATCGCGGCAATCGTTTTTACGTCGAAGTCGGCGCCGCCCAATATGGTGGCTTTAAGGAGCAGTCGAAACACCAGCATGCTGAACAACAACGCGATGGCGATGGCCGCCGCCACGATTCCCACGCTGATCACCAGGTCGACCCAGGTGTTGTTCCCGCCGCTGACCCATTGGGAAAGAGCCTGCCAGACATTGGTGAAATAGTCGGTCATGGACGATACCTCCGACACTGGAGTCTGCTGAATTGTCCCACGCTCTCGTATTGCTCGGCCCATTATCGCGGGTGCTCGGCGGCGAAGGAGCCAATCGCACCCGGTACCAAGCAACTTCGGTTCAACGCCCGTACTGGGCCATGGAGGTGACCGCAAGCGGTACCTGACAGCTACAGCAATGACCAACTGGGCAAGCGTGAAAAGCGGAGATGGTTGACAGGGTCACGCTGGACGCTCACCATCAAAGTAAAACTGGATGACAATGCCGTGAACCACGAAAACCATCACCTTCCCCCTGCCGCCGGAAATGGCGGAGCGGCTGGACCAGGCCATGCAGGGACAGGACCGGTCCAGGAGCGAGTTCCTGCGGGACGTCGTAGTGCGCTACATCGAGGAGCGCGAGTGGCGGCAACTGCTCCGGCACGGCGAGGAGCGGGCCTGGGAGCAGGACGTCGGCCCCGAGGACGTGGCCAGACTGGTGGAGGAGTACCGGAGCGAGGTTGGTCAGCCCCAGCCGTGAGAGTGGTGCTGGACACCAACGGTGATCGTCTCCGGCCTGAACTTCCCAGGCAACGAGCGGATGGTGCTGGAACTGGCCCTGCGGGAAGGTTCGAGCTGTTCCTGTCCTGGTTCATCCTCGGTGGGGTCTCCGGGGTGCTGACGCGAAAATGGAGTGCGTGGTGGCCGCCAACGCGGACTACCTGGTGACCGGCGACCGCAGGTATCTGTTGCCCATCGGCGAACATCGGGGCGCCAGCATCGTCAACGCCCCTCGCTTCCTGTCGGCGCTGGGCCAGGTCCAGTAGGGAGAGGGCAAACCTCAGTGCTGCAACTGCTGGCAGTTGCTCCTTACCGACTCCGACCCGGGCGGCTCTGGGAGGACCAACATCGGTTGGTTGTGGCTGTAGAATGGGACAGAGGAGGGATTCATCAGGAGGAACGGAAGTGGGCAGGTTCAACTGGGGAAGGGAGGGACCACCCGACGACGCCTATTCACGGGTGACGGAACCGGAACGGTTCGCGCCGTTGCACGGCTGGGCCCTTGAAGCCGTCGCACGGCTGCAATCCGAGTATGAAGTCACGCTGGATGAGGGCGGAGTAATGGACGCGGAGCTGGAACGCTCCCCGCTTTCCAGGCCATTGATGAAGCTCACCCCGACACAGGATTCTTCTGCGCCCATCACCATTGCTTTCACTGACTTCCCCGGCCTGGGCGTCCGGGTGGGCCGCTGGGTCACCGACTGGTTCCCATCCTGCGGTTGCGACGCCTGCGACGAAATGCCGGAGGACGCATTCGAGGGGTTTACGGAATTATTGACCGATGTGGTGGCCGGCCGATTTCGGGAATCCCTGTACCTGGAGCCCGGAGGCGACGGATGGAGTAGCATGGAATTATGGTGTGGTGAACACCGCCGCGGGTCAGGTAGATCGCGGGTGTCCCGCGACAAAGCGGTTCAGATTCTGGACGGCGAGACGGAAATTGCCCTGGAGTGGACGCCCTGGCAACCAAGAGCGGACGGTACGGCCACCCACTAGTGCTCAGTCAAGGTCTGCCGGTTGGAGGGCCGGGAGCGAGACCGTTGGTGGGCTGTAACGGGCGGTTGACTGTTTCGTCAGGAGCGAGATGAGCCATGAGCATGGACGATGCCCGCGACCGGATTGAGGAAGCCAGGGCACAACTGAGCGAACTGGATAATGAAACTGACGCATGGCTCCAGAGATATCTGGGTCGCATGTTTGAGAAGCTCAATCCACAGGATCCCAAGACCCCGCACATCCACCTGCCCATTCCTGAGGAAGCCGTCATCACCGGGCGACCAAAGGTCCTGGTCTCTCAGATTATCGAGAACATGCGGGTTGCCTTGGATTATGCCGTGTTCGCGCTCTCAAAGAAGAACTGTCCTACGCTGAATGAGCGCGACCCGACGTTCGTAGTTGTCGACAACAAGGTCGACTTCGGTCGGGCTGCCAAGAAAGGTCTGAGATACCTTACGGACGATGAGCGGAACTTCATAGAGCTACTCCAGCCTTACAGCGTTAAACCTGGCACCTTATCGGTGACGGGGTTGATCCGTGATGCTGCGAGTGTTTCAAAGCATCGTAATTTGCTTTCCATTCGGACAACAGGCGGTTTTCAGATAATTCTGAGCGATCAGAAAGATGAGCATAAGTTCGGCAAAGAATGGCGGCGCTTCCCGGCGCAGGACGGATCCACGTTCTTCGTGAAGGTATCGGACTTTAGGGTGTTGCTCTTTGAGCAGTACGACTTATTGGACGCTCTGCCGCGCGCCCATATGTTGACAAGCGTGCTCATAGATTTGTTCGATGACCATCTCAATGGGAAGCCGCTTCCAGATTCGTTGGAGCAAGTGCAGGTGCGGCGCATCCCGCCATCCTAGCAGTCTGTCCGAGTGACACCATCGGCGAGGTGTTGCGGGTATGATGTGGGGAGAACAGCCTTTGGAGACTCGCCTATGAGCAAAGGCTACCGACCATGCCCCAGGCCAGCAGTTGCTGTTGTCGGCGTGTATTGTGGGAGTGGCTGCCGGGCAGGGTGGTCAGCACAGTGAAACGTACAGAGTCATTGGTCTGTCAATGGCTGCACCCGGCAACAATAGTTGTCGCCATGTGACCTCGCCTGTACGCAAGGCCCGCTAGCTAATCCTCAGTCAAGCTGGATTTTGAAGGTTGCATTGGCTATCAACCGGCAGCGCTAACACCTATGGGCAGTACGTGTTGCTGTGAGGTGATGGTGTGGTCAGGGAGAAATTTGCGGTCCAGCTGACGCCGGAGCAGCGCGACCAACTGGAGCATATGGTCCGGGCAGGGAAGAGTTCCGCCCGGGTTACCACTCGGGCCCGCATTTTGCTGAAGACCGACGAGGGGTGGACGGCGCCCAAGGTGGCCCAGGCGTTGGATGTATCCGAGGGCACGGTATTTCGCCTGAAGCGGCGCTTTGCCGATGACGGGTTGGAGGGAGCGCTGAAGGACCGGGTCCAGGCCCACCGGTACCGGAAGCTGGACCACTTGGAGGAAGCCCACCTGATCGCCCTGGCCTGCAGTCCGGCGCCCGAAGGCCACGACCACTGGAACCTGCGGCTGCTGGCGGACCGGATGGTGGAGTTGGGAGTGGTGGAGTCCTTGTCCCACGAGGCGGTGCGGCAGCACTTGAAAAAAACCTCCTCAAGCCGTGGCGGAAGAAGCAGTGGTGCATCCCCAAGGTGAGCGCCGACTTTGTGGCCCACATGGAAGACGTGCTGGACCTGTACGCCGAACCCTACGACCCAGCCAGGCCGGTGGTCTGCTTTGACGAGAGTTCCACCCAGATGCTTTCTGACGCTCGGCCTCCCCTTCCGGTGGAGCCGGGACGGCCCAAACGCCAGGACTACGAGTACCGGCGAGAGGGCACGCGCAACCTGTTCCTGGCCTGCGAGCCCCTGGCGGGGTGGCGCCATGTGGACATCACCCAGCAGCGTACCATGCAGGACTTCGCCCAGCAGATGCGGTGGTTGGTGGATGAAGCCTACCCCCACGTTCCGGTAGTCAGGCTGGTTCTGGACAACTTGAACACCCATAGGGTGGCCTCGCTGTACGAGACCTTCCCGCCAGTGGAGGCCCGACGCATTGCCAAGAGGCTGGAGTTCCACTACACCCCCAAGCATGGCAGTTGGCTAAATATGGCGGAGATCGAGTTCAGTGTCTTCGCCCGAAGTTGCCTCAAGCAGCGCATCCCCGACGAGGATTCTCTCCGCCGCAAGGTCCAGGCCCTGGAACTGGAGAGGAACCAGGCTCAAGCCCGCATCAACTGGAGATTCGGCATCCTTGATGCCCGAACCAAACTCCGACGACTGTATCCCTTCCAAACCAAACTTGACTATCGAGTAACTAAACTTGTCACCCTACGGTGGCGGCGGCCGCTGCTGGGGGCAGATCCTGGGGCTGAGCTTGGGTATCTAATGTAGGGACAAGTTCGTAGCCCAACTGCGCCGCTCTTCTCTTTGCCGCCCGTAAGGCCCTTTCGCGGTATTGGTTTTCATAGTACTCTGCGCCGGCATCAACGTAGTCCTGGCCAAAGCGCAGCATGGCGTAGATGATCCTGGCCAGCTTGTGGGCGGTGGCCGTGATGGCCTTGGGTGCTCCCAACTGGGCCTTCTTCCGGCGCAGGAAGGCTCCCAGGGCACTGTCGGACCGGTAGAGGGCGTTGGCCGCCAGCCGCAGCGCCTTGGCGGCACGACTGGCGTTGGGCTTGGTCCGGGAACTGATGATCCTGCCACCGGTTACCCGGTTGTTAGGACTCAACCCCAGCCAGGAGGCGAAGTGCTTGGCCGTCGGCCACTTGGTCATATCGGTGCCCACCTCACTGACCACCTTCAGGGCTGTGTGGGCGTCCACACCGTTGATGCGAGTCAGGTCTACGCCAGTCATCCGGTACAGGTGGCCCCGTACGTCAAAGCGCGGTGCATTACCCTGGACGCGATTCCTCCTGGGCTGCTCCCCTAGTGAAGTTCCGCCGCTGCGGTCGGCGAATCGCTCCATCTGAGCCTCAATCTCCCGGTCGCACTGGGCAATCTTGGACTGATACACCCGATAAAGCTCCAGGGCCTGGGTCAGCTCGAAGAGGTGCTCCTCTCGCCAGTGTCCTTCCAGGGACATGGCTATGGTCCCTTCGTCGGCCCTGGTCCTGGGGTCCCGGAGTTCCGCTAGCTTATGGGGGTCCCGCTGTCCACCCACAATGGCTTCGATGATGTCCGTGCCCGTCTTGCCGGTGATGTCGCTGATGACGTGCTGGAGCTTCACGTTCATCTGGGTAAGCGCCTTCTGCATATGCTGCACGTGCTGGCTGGCATAGTCCACCAGCATGGCCCGCTGCCTCAGATAGCTTCTCAGCCGCCGGATGTCGGCCTCCGGCCGGAAGGCCGCCGACAGCAGCCCGTAGGTGTGAAGCTGCTGCAGCCACTGGCAGTCCAGCACGTCGGTCTTGCGCCCAGGCACGTTCTTGATCCTCCTGGGGTCCACCAACAGCACTTGGAACCCCCGCTCCTCCAGCACCCCGAACAGGGGTATCCAATACACTCCCGTGGACTCCATGGCCACCGTCTTAACCCCGCACTCCTCCAGCCAGTCGGCCATCCGGAACAGGTCCGCCGTGAAGGAGCCAAATTCGCCAACCGGCGGCTCCCAGCGGCCTTCCGGCACCGCCACGAAGTGGCTGCTGGCCCCCACGTCCACCCCGGCCGCATTCAGATTCACCCGGGATAGTTCCACCGGAAGATTACGCCGATGGCCTGTCGCCTTGACCGAAGTCTTGTCCTTCCTTTTTTGAGCCCTCATCATTCCCTCCCCCCTGTTGGCGTGTAGGCGTGTCGCCAGGGGGCGCCGCCAGCAAGTAACAATCTATCGAACGGGAGTCCCCAGAAGGGGGTGTCACCAATGATGCAGCCGTAGGACGCCCAGACCATGCTGACTAACGGGCAACTCGCACCAGTGTCAAGTCGGTATTCACCTGGGCGGCACACCTTGCCACCATCCTACCCGACGGGCGCCTGCCCAGTTACTCACCTCTGCACGGCCCAATTTCGGGCATAACAATGCTGAGTACTAGGGATCTCATGAATCTGGACTGGTCGCGTGGTTCCAGACGACCGCCAATAGTGCCAGGCCTGTAACTACAAACACCGTGGCTATGGCCCATTGTAGAATCTCCGTGATGGTTGGCCCAGGGATGGGTCCCGCAGTGACAAGCATGCCAAGGTATCCTGTACCTGACCCCAACAATGCTGCGCCGAAAAATGCATAAGCCGACAAAGCAAATCTTTTCCGGGAAGGCACGGCGAACTTTGAACCCATCGCAATTGATCCGACTATTAGCCCGGAAAGTCCGAAAACTAAGGAGACAACGGCCATCACGAACATACTCGACTCCGTTTTAATGTCCTGTCTAACAGCCTCCGAACCACCGCCGGCTAAGGAAGCTAGAGCTCCTATGGCTGCTATGACCACGGCAAGCACTAGGAACGTAAGGGAGGAGAAGTTCGTTATTCGGGAATTCAAAGCCTCGATTCTGGTATCCAAAGTTTCCAATAATCTTAGGGATTCAAAAGGTGCACTCCGAAGTCGATTGACATCGTGGCCCTGCAGCGTTTTGTCACGGGCAAACATGTGTCGTTTAGTTTGAAATTCGTACGTAGATCCCTGGTCGTGAACAGGAGTAGTCCTTGTGAAATCCATTGTGAATACGGGTTCCTTGTATGGGATAACTATTTCCCTTTCCGCTAAGTTATAAATCGGGCAGTAGAGATGTCCTTGCCATCCCGGATCAACCTGTGGCCCCCCGGTCCATAGAAGGCCTTCATAAACCCATTTCACCCTCAAGTTCCACCTTGCTATTAGAAACCTCGGGATATTGACGACCTCGTGCGTTTTGACAACCGCGACTTGATGGCGGGGAATCACAAGGGGTTTCTCGTCGGAAATCTGTACCCTTTCCCCTCCAACGTGCGCTTGGTCCCCCAACCTAAGCTTATATGAGGCTGCGTCAAGGCATTGGGCAAGTTCGCTATCGCTTAGTACTTTGTTGCCAGGGTTTTCCAGAAGTGGAGGTTCAAAATTCCTTATGTAGTATTGAACTTGGTCGGATAGCAGGACCGCTCCATGATAGGCATCAGGATGCATGGAGGAGTTGTCGAGAGGGTCGACCCCCAGCGGGTCAGGTGAAATCATATGACGGTCTCCTTCGGGCGTTAGGGTGTTTTAATGCTGTCTGAGGGCCATCGCTGATCTAATTTGCCAGTTGTTCTGCCCATCATGGAAGCTGATTCCCTGGTTCCCTTCTGCTTGTGCGCACGGTGGTGACCAATGTTTTGGGTAACCCACCGAAAACAACGGGGGAAGTTGTACCCTTGGGATCCTAATTCCGGATAATGGGGTCCACCTCACTTTCAACGTTCGAAGCCTGATACGGCCCGGCCTATTCCAAGAGCTTCTACTCCTAACCGGAGTAAACCCAGACCACGCCCCTGAACTCACCATTATGAATTACCTCCACAGCATGCCTCTCCGAAACGACGGAGCCTACCAAGCACCCGACGGAACAAGATATAGAATTTCCAGAGTTTCCCGAGCGGACTGGCCTCAAAATGAAGAAGGGTTCCAGATTACCCCTCTAAATTAACCTCCACCATTTGGATTGAAAAGCCCTGACCTCCATTACCAGCTAAACACAAGCACGAGTTCTACAATCGGAGAGCTCGAAAGCCAACCACCCTTTATCCATTCTCATCCTCGACAAAAACTGTAGCGAGTTCTGGCCTCACGTCCTTGACGCTTGTTTCGCTATTTGTGAAAATATGCCCGTGGAACCGGGGCTGACAATCCAGTGGTCGCCAAGGGCCATCAGGGATATGCGACGTATCGCGCCTGCGGACCGGCAGCGCATAATCTCTAGGATTGAGCAGTATGCCGCAGACCCGGAGTCCTTGGCCAACCAGGTGATCATGCTCGCCACCAGCAGGTATCGCCGTCTGCGGGTTGGCGACCATCGCGTGATCTTCGACATTGAGCGCGGTGCAACCCCTGCGATGACGGTCCTGAGAGTTCGCCACAGGAGGGAAGCTTATGACTAGCTGGGAAACCGTCACCATCACCCGACAGGAATACGATGCTCTGCTGGAGCGCAACAGCGAGTTGGAAGACGCCTTGGCCGCCATGCAGGCTGACGACGGCGTCCGGGTTCCCCACCAGGTAGCGCTGGCTATCATCAACGGGGAAAGGCCTATGGCCGCCTACAGGAAACACCAGGGAGTCACATTGCAGGACTTATCGGAGAAGACCGAGCTGGCCGTCAGTTACCTCTCCGAGATCGAACGCGGACGGAAGGCAGGGTCGGCTGCGGCTTTGTCCCGTATCGCCACTGCGCTAGGCACCACCATCGACGTACTTGTGTGCCAGTGACAGTAGCCCTGCCCCCAGCCTTGCTTCGCGTACAAACGGCAAAGGAGAATGACCTGAAAAGCAACTGCAACTCCTCACCCCGGCGGCTCTGTACGCCCGGGTCTCCAGCGACCGCCAGGACGTGGACCTGTCCGCTATCCATATGATCACCACGCTGGAGGATAGTCCGATGGAGGTGCGGACGGCGTCGAAGTCGCCTTGAATGATGGAGTTCGCATATCGGACACGTTGGTGGAGCGACATCACATTCCGGGGCCTTTCAGGGCCATTAGGATAAGGGGACTCAATGACCGCCAGCACTGACCGGGTAGAGCGGACCTTCCATGATGCCCACGAGCTTCGGGCCGACGCCTGGAGATGCTCGGGCCGGCGGGACATGGAACGCCGCCGAGAAGGCGTGGGGAGCGACGAAGCGCGCCACCGACGCCCTCATACTGGCACGGACTGGCGAGGCCAGAGCGGACTCCAGAGACGGGAGGGGGCTGAGGATGTAGGTGCACCTGGGTGGATTAGTAGGCCATGCCCACATGCTGGCTTACCATTACCTACGCAGGGGACAATCCTATGCATCGTGCTTCTGAGGCGGCCTCTGCGACCCCCTGGACGAGATGGAGTGCAGGATCGGGGAGCCCACGACTGCATCGAGGACGCCGAGCTGCTGGCCGAGGGGCCAGAGGTGAGTCCTGAGATAGGCCGGAGAACCGTAACGCGAGGGCCCTGGGAAAGCGGTGGAATGGCCGGAGACGGCCCTTACAGCAAGGCAAATCGAGGCATACGCTCCGAAGAGCCGGGGCAGTAAAACCCGAACCCATAGAAATCGTGCACAAGGAACCGGGAGTTGAGATCTATGTTTCCTCAGAGCACGGACATGGAATCATCGTCATGAGTCTGTCCCCGTTCATCCAGGACCTGCCCAAGGCCGAACTCCACCTTCACATCGAAGGTGCGCTGGAACCGGAGTTGATGTTCCGGCTGGCAGCTGAGAACAGCATCCCCATTCCCTCCCGTTCCCCCGCCGCAGCCAGGGACTCGTACAGGTTCTCCAACCTGGATGAGTTCCTGGAAGTCTACTACCGGAGCATGGCTGTGCTCCGCACCCAGGGAGACTTCTACCGGTTGACCACCGCCTACCTGCAACGGGCCGCTTCCCAGGCAGTGCGGCACGCGGAGGTTTTCTTCGACCCCCAGGCCCACACGTCCCGTGGCGTTGATTTCGCCCCAGTCTGCGCCGGGATCAGCCAGGCGCTCCGGGACGGGGAGAAACACCTGGGAATCACCTCCCGGCTGATCATGTGCTTTCTCCGCCACCTCGACGAGGAGGACGCCATGGCCACCCTCGACCAGGCCATCCCCTTCAGGGACCGGATATACGGAGTCGGGCTGGATTCGAGCGAACTGGGGAACCCGCCCTTTAAATTCAAGAGGGTGTTCGCCAGGGCCAGGGAGGCCGGGTTCGCCCTGGTCGCCCACGCCGGAGAGGAGGGACCGGCGGCATACGTCAGGGAGGCGGTGGAGGTCCTTCAGGTCCAACGGATAGACCACGGTTGCCGGGTGCTGGAAGATCTGGAGCTCACGGCGGAACTGGCCCAGCGGGCGGTGCCCTTCACGGTGTGTCCCCTGTCCAACGTGAGGCTCCAGGTGGTCCGGGCAATGGAGGAACACCCACTGGGGCGGATGCTGGATGCCGGGTTGATGGTGACCATCAACTCCGACGACCCGTCGTTCTTCGGAGGGTACGTGGGGGAGAACTTCCAGGCGGTGCAGGACCGGCTGGGTTTGGACGACCGGACCCTGGGAGAACTGGCGCGGAATTCCTTCCGGGCGTCCTTCCTGGACGAAGGGAGAAAGGCGGAGTTGCTGGCTGAGGTTGATGCCTACATGGCTGGCCGTTAGCCCCCGATCCGAGGATACACCTCCCGAGCCTCAGGGCGGGGACTTTCCCGAAACTGCAGCCAAGACCAAGACCATCACCCATGCTGCACCACCCTCAATCGCGATCCTGGAAGGCCTTGGGCCTGACTCTGCTGCTGGCCGCGGTGGCGGGTTTCGTCCTGCTCAACCTGTCGGTGTTCGACGTTCCTTTTGACCTTCCGTCATTCCTCTGGAGAATGGCCATCGTGCCCACGGCCGTCTGCGGTGCCTCCGGGTTCCTGATGCTCAGGGAGACCAGGAGGGCCAAGCGGGATGATTAGGTTTCTGGCCTAATTACTTGACCGATGATCGCGCTATACATCTACGTCGTGGTTTCAGCGGTCATGGTGTGCAATATCGGACTCCTTCCGGGCCGGTGTTTCCGCTCCAGGCTGCTGGCCGTTTCGTTGTTTCTGACCGTGGGGTTCACCGCGACATTCCTCACCTCGCGGGGCGTGCGTGCGCTCCTTCGCATTCTGCCGGTCCCTGACGGCATGGTCCCCGGGGAGTGGTCCAGGCTGGTTCTATACCTGGCTTTCGCAACCGAACTGCTCATGTTGATGTTCATGGTAGTGGCGTCCTTCATGGTCAGGATGAAACTCAACCGCCGGCGCTCAAGCCGGACACCCCTATCCTGATTCCATCGTGTACCAAAATGCAATCAACCCAGCCGGGCGATCCACCGGACACTACGCTTGCTGGACCAGCGGTTCCGTCCCAGGCCGACCAGCATTGGCCGTTCCAGCTCGACCTGTTTCCTCAGCTCCGCGAGAGGTGATCCCATGGATAACCTGATGTCCAGGTGGTTTTCCTGCCGGAACATCGCAACAGCGCTGCTGGCATTGCTGTTGGCCGCCGGTTGCACGACCGGCACTCCGACGCCGACCCGCGCCCCTGATCCGACAGTCGCAGCCACGGAAACAGGGGCCACCACCGCAACGGCTGCCCCCGAGCGGCCCACCCCGACCGCGATTGCGCCCGCCTCCACTCCCACCGCCGCTCCTGCATCCACCGAACTTCGGGAACCCCTCAAGGTGGCGGGACCGGCCACCACCGGCGACGGTAAGTCCGAGTTGCTGGCGGTCCTGGCATCCCTGCCCGTTGAGTTCCAGGAGGGGGGCATCTGGTTTTCCAATCCCAAACAGTCCCTGGAGGTCGCCGGAGCCTCCAAGCCCGCCGGCCTTGAAGAGCTGGAGTCCTGGCCTGCGGAGCAGCAGCAGCGGTACGCCAGGAATTCCGGCAGTTCCGTCTCCAACCTGGTGATTATCATGAGGCAGACAATGCCCCATTGGGAAGAGGCATACGGATTCTCCTTCTTCGAGATCGACGCCGTGACTGTCACGGGCCTCGAAACCTTCTTGCCCTTCGAGACCAATTACCTCACCGGGCAGTTCGACGAGGAAGGCATCGTCCGGAGCCTCACCGAGCTGGGTTACCGCTCCGAGTCCGCCGGAGGCGACGTCTACTACGCCATCCGGAACGACCGGGAGCAGGACCCGTCCCTGAGAAATCCTGCCACGCGTTCGGCGTTTGGGTACGCCAACCGCATCTTCGTCGCCGACAACCTCCTGGTCGTGTCGCCGGACACGACTCCCGTGCTCCAGGTCATCCGGGCCCGCAACGGGAAGGTCCCGTCCGTGGCGGACTCCCCTGCCTTCTCCGCCATCGCCGCCGAGCTGTCCGACCCCCAGACCGCCGTCCTGTTGACCAGGCAAGCCGCACTGCACTCCGACGTTGGAATTCCTGGCGACCAGGTACCGGGCAGCAGTGATCGCCCGAATGAGTGGCAGGCTTTGCGCGAGTGGGAGGCCTTCGGAGCCGGTTTTGGCACGACTGCTGAGACCGCCACGCTGCGTTTTGTCCTCTACTATCCCCACCCGGACTGGGCGGGACTCGACGCCGAGGCACTGGTGGAACGCGTCGAGTCCTATCTGCCTGGACTGGGCCGGTGGGACCAGGTTCACGAGTTCTGCCAGTCGTGGTCGCCGTCCGTCCGGGGCCACGGCAACGGTTCAACGCTAACCGTTAAGTGCCAAATTCCCAACGGCGACGAGTCCGGCCGTTTGGCGTTCGGGGTCACCAGCCTCGTACCCCTGCGGCTCCTGGGATTCCTGGCTCCCTGGACCCGTCCCGCCTGAGTGACCAACCTCGAACCACCTGTGGCGTAGGAACCACAACTGGAGCTGAACGTGCACGCCAGGACCGCCCGTTGGCTCATTGCCCTGGCCACCATGGTCGCGGTCCTGGCGTGCAGCGGCCAGGGCCAGGCATCGCTCGCGCCCCTCGGCGAAGGCGAGGTGGTGGAACTGAGCACCGACATCATTGTGGCGGACGTTTTCGGAGATGACGCCGTGGGGTGGGACCAGGAGGGCGAGTTGTGGTTGATGAACATCCGCACCGGCGACCTGCGTCGGCTCACCTCAGATGGGGACCGGAAGCGGGGCGCCGTCCTGTCCGCCGACCACGTCGCCTGGATAGGTCAACGCGGGGAGGTCCAGCTGCCCGGCCATTCCAGACCCATATCCTCCAGCGACGTGTTCGTCCAGAGCCGGCACACCGGCGAGGAACGACGGGTCACCGACGCTCCGGCGGCCAGACGCGGCCTTCGCATCTCCGGTGCACGCCTGGTTTGGCAGGACAACCGGGAGGGGCTGCTGGAGGACCGCCGCTGGGACTTCGACGTCTATGCGTACGACCTGGAACGGGACCTGGAGATTCCGGTGGCGGTGACGCCCGGGCGGGAAGATGCCCCGGCCATACACGGCGACACGGTGGTGTGGACCCACAACCCGAACAAACCGCCCCGGGGACTGGCCAAGCCGGGCAGCACCGCCAAACCCGACAACCGCTTCAACATCTTCTCGTACAACCTGGCCACCGAAGAGAAACAACCTCTGGTGGAAACCGGCGAGCACAACGTGAACCCATCGATCCACGGCGGACTGTTGGTGTGGCAGCGTTTCCGCGGGGAGAACGAGTCCGACATCGTCCTGCTGGACCTGGGCACCGGGGAGCAGAAGGTCATCGGGGCTGGGGGCCGCACCGAGTCGAGGCCGTTGATTTCCAAGGACTATGTCATCTGGAGAGTGGCGGAGACCTGCGATGTGGGAGGGTTCCCCGGGTTCCGGGAGCTCTTCCGGAGCAAGGTCTCCACCGGCGTTTACGCCTACGAGATTAGGACGGAGGAACTGCGCCGGTTGTCCCGCGACAAGGAACCAAATGCATTGCTGTCCGGCAACACGGCGCTCATCACGGAAGGATGTCACCGGATCACCAGGCAGTACGCCGTTCTCCTTGACTGACCTCCGGCCTACGGAGGTGTGAACACATTAAGCCGGGTCCCGTTGGTAGCGGAAACGCCTCAAACCGTCCCTTCCCGCCGGGGGTTGATAAGCCGCCCCTCGTCCCCTGCCCACGGCGGCACACTTTACCGTTGCCTCTTACACCGGCGGACGCCCCAGCGCGGTCAGCCAGCCAGCGCCATGACGCTCCTGGCCGCGGGGTCGAGGACTCCGGCAGACCTGGCTGGAAGTGGGCCTGGCTGGAAACAGCCCTGTTTCCGGCCCCGGCTGGAAATCCCCCCTTGTCGCCGCTCAGATGGGTGGCTGGAAACCCCGGTTTATTTCCGCCCGGCAGGACGGTATACTTTTGACATTCCAGCCAGGGGTGCAGCGGGATGACCCTCTACGGTTACGCCCGGGTCTCGGTGAGAGAGCCGGAGGACAAGAACCTAGACCTGCAGGTGGAGCGGCTGGTCCGCGCCGGCTGCTCCCTGGGAAATGTCAGAGCCGAGGAGGCCAGCGGGGCCAGGAACGACCGGGGCGGCCTCCTGGAGCTGCTGGACCTGGTGGTCGAGGGGGACACCCTGGTGGTCACCCACATCGACCGGCTCTCCCGGGGGCTGACCCACGGGCTGCAGGTGATCGAGGGCCTGCACCGGGCGGGAGTGGAGTTCCGGTCCCTTTCCGAGGACTTCGACACGGCCACGGCCAACGGCAAGCTCCAGCTCAGCATGGTGCTGGCCTTTAGCGAGTGGTGGCGGAACTCGATCCGGGAGCGCTCGGTCGCGGGCCAAGCGAAGGCGCGGGCCGAGGGCCGTTTCCCCGGCCGGCGGCCGAGCCTGACAGAGCGGCAACGGGAGTACATCCGGGCGGCGCGGTCCAAGGGGGTGAGCCAGCGGGAGCTGGCCAGGCAACTGGGGGTCAGCCGCTGGACCATCCAGCAGGTGGACAGGTAGCGGCTGAGGGTTCAATGCCGTGCCGAGCTGCTACGCAGCCGGGAGGAAGACCTCAGCCTGCGATCGGACAACACCATCCCGCTTTCCCGCAGCTGAACGGGAGGACTTCATGACGACGACAACCCGGCCCGAGTGCGACACCTGCCACAAGGTTATGTCCATCGCCCAGGCGGTGGTCATGGTGGTCGCCGGCGTCACCTACGTCCTCTGCCTGGACTGCGCCCTGTCCCAGCTGGAGGACGACGACAGCGTCAGCGTATCCGTGGATCTGCTCCGGCGGCTGCGGGATGGGGTCATCTGAGGCCGGGTTCACATCAAACGGTAATGCCAGCCAAACCAGGGGACTGACACTGGGGGAACATGACCAACAGGAACCTGCTGCTGGGACGGTCCAAGCCCAGCGAGAAGCTCAGCAGGGCGGAGATCGCCGCCCTCGACCAGGCGGCCGCACCTCCTGCACCGCCGGCCAAGCCGAAAACGACAGGGAAGAAGGGCGCCGGCCAGCAGCGGACGGTCCGGAGGGACCTGCTGAAATTCCGCTGGAGCCTGGAGTGCCCCGGCTGCGGGTTCAAGGTCAACGGCGAGGGCCAGCCCAGGCCCGGGCAGCGCCTGGCGCGGTGCGGCCGCTGCAAGGTGGTCCTGTTCCTGGGCGGCGGGTGATGGTCCGATCAACAATCATCAGGTAAACCGGAGGACGTGATGACGGAGATGGAAATGCTCAAGGAGCTCCGGCGCATCATCGCCATCGTTGCAGGACAGGACCTGGCGGCGGAGCGTGTCACCGGGACAATCACCCGGGCCAAGGACCAGGTGCGGGAAGAGCTGGTCGCCATGGTCCAGGAGAAGTTCGCCGGCAACCTCGCCTTGGCGAAGGACGGGTTTGGATAGGCGAGCCCACGCCCCCGTATTGCTGGAACGGACCGCCCCGGGATGTCCGGCGGGGAAGCGGCCACGTTGCTGGACAGTTAGCAGGGCATCGGATCCAGGATAGCCGGTCACAGGGAGTTTCAATCGTGGAGGAACGTCAGATTTATCAGCTGACCAGCGGAGCGGGCTATGTTGTCGTGGTCAGTGGGAATTTCGTCACGTTGCGGTGCTCAGGTTCCTCATTTCACACTACAGTAAAGGCCTTCCTGCAAGACGCCAATATGCAGGTCCAAACATTCGACGACGCGGCAGAAGCCGTCGCCTGGGCCACCTCTGCCGCCGAAAGCCATGTGGGAAAGACCAGGCAATATTCGAGGGTCGAACACTGGGAAAGCCGTCAGTGTTATTCCATCACGATTGAACGGATGGAATCCGGGCTCTTCCAGACCGACGTTTTCCCCATGTGGGTCGATTCCGATCGATACCCACACCTGAGGGATTCCACAACCTTCTCAACCCAGGATGAGGCCATTGAGCATGCCCGGAGCTGGACCGACGCTCAGATCACCCACGACGCCGAGTGGCGGCAGAGGTTGCGTCATTTGAGGGAGGCTCTGGGCGGAGGCGAACCGTGGACAGGGTATATGCCGTAGTAGGGTGGGTTCGGTCCGGAAGCAGGCGATCAACCTTCAGAGCGGGAAACGAGAGAGAAGATATGACACAACGCTACGCCAGCCGAACCACCGTCACCGTGGAGCGGAGCAAGGCCGAGGTCGAGCACATCCTGCGCCGTTACGGCGCGGACCAGTTCCTGCACGGCTGGGAGACGGGACGGGCGATCATCGGGTTTCGCCTGAAGGGATACCCGGTCCGGATGACCCTGCCCCTGCCCATCCTGGAGGACTTCGAGCACTACGCGAGAAAGAACGGGACGAAGACGCGGCGCACGCCCCAGGCCGCACGGAGCGCACACGAGCAGGCCGAGCGGCAGGCCTGGCGGGCCCTGGTGCTGGTCCTGAAGGCCAAGCTGGAGGCCGTGGAGGCGGGGATCACCACCATTGAACAGGAGTTCCTGGCCGACATGGTGCTGCCCGGGGACGTCACGGTTAGCGAGACGCTCATACCCAGGCTGGACGAGGCCCTGAACACCGGCCGGATGCTCGACCTGCTCCCCGGGGGTGGGGCCATACCGCTGCCGCCCGCGAGGTGAACACAGTCCAAGGCCAGCCCGGCGCCAGAGGCAGAGGAAGAGGAACGGAAACTGGGCTGACGTAACGGAGAAGTTCGGGGAGGGTACATGGCCGAGTTGGGAGTCTCCGCAGCCGCGGCCCTAGGGGTTCAGGAGAGGACGTGATGGCGAGCCGTCCGAACAGACCCGAGGGTGACCGCAGCCCCAAGATTCCCCTGATTCCCGAGCCAGCGGGTCGGTTGAGGTCGACTTCCCCTGGGGCTTGGTCATTCAAGCCGACGACGGCACGGTAGAAGCACAGCCGCTCATTGGAGACATGGACCTGCGGGTAACCGTTGAGGGCATCTCGGTGGAATTGGAAGGCATTCCCGCCGACAAAGCCAAGGATAAGCTGGAAGGGCTGTTGGGGAAGGGATGCCGCGGGCCATATTCGCTAGTAATGCCATGGTGGTCCGCGCTCCTGAGCGAATATAGCGAATATAATGTTACCGTCTTGAAGTTGCATGGAGGTTTTCAATATGAAACTGTCTGCAGTAGTTGTTATCTCTGCCCTGGTGATACTAGTCGGTGCGGGCGTGACCGTTGGATTGACCACGGCTAGCGACCAGGGGGCCCCGGCACAACAGCAGCCGAACCTGACGGCAGCAGCCGAGCCCAAGAGCCCGGTCAGCAGCCCCGTAATGGAGTCCGAATCGTTGCCCTCCCAGGCTAAGTCTGACGGGGATCAGCCCTCCCTGCCTGAGCCCCAAATAAGGGAGCTGGAGCATCGCGAGCTGGGATCGCAGCTTGACCAGATGGTGGCCGAGGCCAAGCAGGACCGCGCTGCGCCCCAGGGCGTAGAACCGGAGGAGGGCGATGCCGCACCCGCCCCGCCCCTGGAGCCGGTGCTGGTCACCGTCCTCCTGTCCGGCAACGCCGCGGACGTGGTGGCGTTCCTGGAGGACAATGGCGGGGACGTCCGCAACTCCGGAGAGGACTACATCGAGGCCTATGTTCCGGTGCTTCTTCTGGGCGAGCTTGCCGATCAGCCCGGCGTGCTGCGGGTCCGCGAGATAATCCTACCTTTGTCCCCCTAGCCGTCGCCTTTCAGCCCCATGTCATTCTTTCGACCCAAGTTGAGGTCTCCGCTGCCCAGGTTGCTGGCGGCTGCGGCGATGGTCGCGGTGGCTGTCGCGGTCTCGGTGGAAACATACCCGGCCCACGGGCTGGGGGCCTTTACCAGCCAGGGAACGCAGGCGCATCGAGTGGAACCTTGGCACCAGGCGGGGATCAACGGGCAGGGCGTCAAGATCGGGATAATCGAGAATACCGAGGGTGGTTTTTCGGGATACCGTGACCTGATGGGCACCGAGTTGCCGTCGACGGTGCAGGCACGGTGCTACACCGGTGCCGGAAGGCCCACCGCAGAAGTCGCCGCCTGTGACCGGGAAGGTGACCACGGCACGATTGTGGCGGAGACCGTGGCCGATGTCGCCCCTAACGCTGCGTTCTACATCGCTAACCCGCGCACGGGTGCAGACCTCAGGAAGACGGTGGACTGGATGATCTCAGAGGGCGTGTCGGTCATCAATCATTCCGCAACTTGGGGTTTTGATGGACCACCGGATGAGAGCTGGGATTACAGCATCAGCTTGAAAAACACGGTGAAGCGGGCGGTGGACGCGGGGATTGTCTGGGTCAACTCGGCGGGCAATGATGCTCGCCGAACCTGGTTTGGCCCCCCCACCTTGACCACCGGCGGGAGGAATTTCCAGTTCCTCAAGTTCCGAGGGGACGATATCGACAACGATATGGACATGGCGGCGGGAGACTCCGTCTTTGTTCAGATGCGTTGGCAGGATGACTGGGCTGGGGCACAGCGTGACTTGAACCTGTCGATCGTGGACTTTTCCACTTTGACGTTCGTTGCTGGCTCTTACGACGAACAGAACGGTGTGCCGGGAGACTTCCCGATTGAATTCGTGAGATTCACGGCTCCCCGCGACGGCCGTTATGGCGTTGTAGTCAGCATCCCGGTCGCCGATGTGCCCAACAAACCGGGGTGGGTCCAGCTGATAGTCGGCAGCCACGACGTCCTGGAAATGCAGCATTACACCCTGGTGGGCAGCATCACTAATCCAGCAGAAGGTCTCAACCCGGGCATGCTGGCGGTTGGAGCGGCGCACTGGGACAACACCCATGCAATTGAGCCATACAGCAGTCGAGGCCCTACGCCAGATGAGCGCGTCAAGCCAGACATAGTTGGCGCCGCCTGCGGGGAGACGTCTCGCAGGCCGTTGAACGCCGGCGGTTTCTGCGGCACCAGCGCATCCTCCCCCCATGTCGCTGGCTTGGCGGCGTTGGTGAGCCAGAAGTTTCCGAATTTGACTCCGGTCCAGGTGGCGGACTACCTGAAGCGGCATGCGGCCCAGCGGGCACAGCCCAATCCCAACGACACGTGGGGGTACGGATTTGCACAATTACCTGTGCCGCTACCGCCCATCAGTCCCGTGGTCAACCCCATCACCGCGGGGCCGGACCGGATGACGGTCTCGTGGACTCCGGCTCCGGACGACGGCCGTGAGCCCACAACGTCCTACGACCTGCGCTATCTTGGCCCGGGCTTGCCAGCATCCGTCGACTCCAACTGGACGGTTATCGATGGCCTGGATGCGGCCACCCCTCACCAGCAAGTTGTGCTGGACCTGTTGGGGTCCACGCGCTACGAGATCCAGGTCCGCGGAGTCAACCTGTGGGGGTCTGGGGAATGGTCGGCTTCTGCCGTGGTTACCACCCTGCCCCCGGTGGTTCCAAGTTCCCCCACGGGATTGACGGCAACCGGAGTCCAGAACGAGGCCAAGGCCGACCTCTCTTGGAAAGCTCCGGACAGCGATGGCGGCGCTCCAATCACCGGATACACGGTGGAGATGTCCGCCGGCGGCGAAGACCCGTGGGAGCAGGTTCACACCACCGTTGATGCCGGCACCGCCTACCGGGACGACGGGACCGACGATGACGGGCCAATGTTCGAGATCGGGGACTCGAGGCACTACCGGGTGTCTGCGGTCAACTCCGTGGGGACGGGTCCACCTTCAGATGTCGAGGTTGTCTCTTGGGACCTGCTGCTGGCCCGCTACGACGTCAACCCCAAGAACGGCCAGATCGACAGGGCCGAGGTCATCGCAGCGATCAACGACTACCTTTTCGGGGAGGGAGTCATTACCAGGGCTGACGTGATCCGGCTGATCAACCTCTACCTTTTCGGGTAGGGTAGACTGTCGGGTTGATGTAGGCGGGGGTGTCCGACGCCTAGCAAGGGAGATAATGATGGCAGAGTTTCAGGACCAGACAGGCCAGACTTTCACAGTGGAAATCGTGGGCGACAACGGTTCGCTGGCAGTGACGTACGACGACGTTACAGGAGGTATCTCTAGAGACGGGGCGACCTTTTTTCTTGGGTAGTGTTCGGCGAGGACGGAGTATCCCTTGCCCAAGGATCATCTGAAGCCTTTTTCGGTGCCTTGCGCGGACTTACCGCAGATCTAATGCGGGAGTGGGGAGTGCGTTCGGGAATGCAGCAAAGAAGGGCCGATGCGATGAGGCAGATCAATGGGTTTGTCCAGCGGTGTGAGGGTGGGCGCATGCGTATTCCGCCAGAGTGAAGAGACATTAGGCACTTGACGTAAGCGGAGTTGAAGGAACCGCTATAGGAAGCGGCGCCATGACCAACGAAGAGGAGGAACTCCTCATCGCCTACGTGCCCAACGTCACCGGAGAATCGATGCCGCCCAGGTCAGGCAGCGGAGCTACGAGGAAGGCCGGATGGACGGTCTCGCCGAGGCCGTGGCCAAGCTGGGCTGGGACGAGCTGGCGACCGCCCCTGGGCCGCTGGTGATGGGTATGAAACGAAAAGTCGTGCAAGTGACTGTACGGCATGCTCTCCCCGGCCTCATTCCATTGACCGTGTCCGCGCTGGCCGGCCCATCGGTTTTTGCCGTGTCATACGCCCGGGAGGTCGCTATGAGCAGAGAACTCGGCGGGATTCCCGGTTCTCGGATGCCCATTTTTCAATGGCCCTCACGTCGATGGCGAAACCCAGACTGTCGTCATCAGGCAGTCCGTCCAGCGGAAACCAGCGGCCATCGAAGGGTTTCTCTCCCGGTGAAACGGGTCTTCCCAGCCACACCGAGGCCTGATGCCTGTTTTCGAGATGCAGCCGGTCGGGCCGGAATACCACGCCCGCCGCCTTCCGTGTCTCCCGAATGGCGGCATCCCGTCGTCTTTCACCGGGTTCCGCGTTACCGCCGGGCAGACTCCAACTGCCCGCCCTCAAGCCCCTCCTGCGTTTGATGAGGAGCACTTCATCCCTGTCGTTTATCACCAGGGCAAAGCCGGCCCGGTCCATTTTGGAACGGGGGTAATATACCCGGCGGCTTCCCACATTCTCGCCTGCCCACTTCCCAATGACGATCTTGTCCGGGCCAAACGCCAGGTTACCGTCATGTGGCAGCATGTCAGTCTGGAACCACTTGGCGTCTAGGCATTCTTTCCTCTGCACCTTGAGATACCCTCCGGTGCGCCTGCCCCGCCAGACCTCGTTCCGCCTGCCTTTGAAATACAGGTCACCGGCGGTCATCCTGATGCCCGTCTCTTCGAGGGTTTCCCTGATGGCGGTGGACCGGAGGCTCTCTCCCTTATCCCTCATCCCTCCGGGTAGGCTCCATTTACCCTTTTCCTGGCCATACCCGCGCTGAATCAGCAGGACCTCGTTGCTTTCATTCACCACCAGGGCGAAAGCTGGCATGATTCACCTCACTCGGACGGGGGTAGGCCTGGGAAATACGCCGGGAAACATTGTTTTTGACCGCGTTTGTCGACGCGTGCTAGAGAGCCAGCATGCGCTCACCGAGTTCGGCCAGCCGCTCCCTCTGCGCCATGTATGCCGTCCAGCGCAGCGGTATCGCCGATGCCCCATGGCGCGCTCCCAGCACCGCTCCGGCCAGGGCGCCGTTGGTGTCAGTGTCGCCGCCGGCGCTCACTATGGCGATCAACGATTCCTCCAGGCCCGGTTGTGTCACCGCAGCCCACAGGCCGGCCTGCAACGTCAGGAGAGTGTGCCCTTTGTCCGACTGGTTGTCGCTGAGCCAACCTGCGCTATCAGGGACATCCCGTCCTGCTGTTGCACATTCCAGCACGGTCGTGGCTATCCCAGCTCTGCGCCCTGCAGCCGGCAGGTCCGGACACCCATCCGCTGCAGCGGCCTCCAGCAGCTTCCGCAAGTCCGGCCGGCACCCGCCCAGCAGCATGGCTATGGCTGCGTTCACGACCACGCACGACCACTGGCTGAGGGGTGAGTAGTGGGTTACCGCGCAGGTGTCGGCGGATATTCGCGTCAGCATTTCGGGTTGGGTCCGGTGGCAGGTGGCCACCGGCGCGCAGCGCATTACCCCGCCGTTGGGCGCAATGCCCCCTTTGGCCCGGTACACCGCGTAGGCCGCATGGGGCGGCTCCATCCCATCGTCCAGTTGGGCGATGGACTGCCTTGTGGTGTGGCCTATGCCGCGCCCATTGCTCGACCGCCAAGCGATGACGCGGTTGGCAAACTGTACGACGGTGTCCCCTGGGTCCAACAGGGCCTCGGCCAGTTCAACAGCCTGGGCCGGATCGTCGTCCACGCGCCGGGAGACCTCCCGTGGGTCTATGTCCTGGACGCCGTTGGGGTATCTGGCCGCAATGCGGTGATGGCTCCAGCTTTCCACGGGCAGGCCGAGCAGGTTGCCCGCGGCGATGCCCATCATGGCACCCCGGGCCCGGTCAATCAGCATATCCTGGTCCACGGGCAGTTGGGCCGCATCTTGCAGCAGGCGGTTCAGGTGGGGTGTTTGACCCACCACCGGTCTGCTGGGAGCTCTTTCGTCGACGCCTCCGTAGACTACATTGCAGTCTAGGCAGCGCAGCGGGCGGGCCCGGTCGTACCAGTCGTGGCGGAGGCGGGCTTTCCGGCTGCCGCAGCCCGGACAGCGCTTGACCCGGGTTTTGCCGAAGACGCCATTGCAGCTCAGACACCGAAGGGCGTTGGCACGGGTATACCAGTCGCGCCGCACGCGGGCGTTCCGGGCGTTGCAGTTGGGGCAGCGCTTGTCCATCGGCTGTTGCCCGGTTGCGCTGGCCAGGGACGGACTGCGGTTCCCTGGGTTCCCTCTGGTTGCCGGCGGGATAGCCGCCGGGGGCGCAGTTCCCTGGCTGGTTGGGATCAGATTCCGGTAGGAAGATCTGCCAGCCGGAGCTGGCAGCGGGGCGGTCAGTGTGCCCTGCAGTACGCTCTCGAGGTCGGGCACTTGGTCAACGGGCTGGGAGCATAACTCCTCGAGCACCGCGGCGAGTCCGGCAACATTGGCGTCCGGACTGTTCTTCAATGCCTTGAAGCAGTCCGAATTGCCGGGGACCGCAAAATCGCCCTGGGTGAAGAGCAGGTTGTCCTGGTTGTAGAACCGGTCCCACAGCTGGGGGTCGACCCCCAGGGCCAGCAGGCTCAGGTAGACCACCAGGGCAGGGAAGTTGTCTATCCCGTCATGGTAGTCCCGGGTTGACCTCGCTGGGTGCTGGTAGTGCTTGTGGCCCAACTCCGGGCTGTATTCCCCCTCGAACCTCGGCAGGAATATCCCGTCATAATCGACCAGGCGGAGAGCGCCCTGCTCCTGCGCCATCACGTTTCCGTGCTGCAGGTCATTGTGGGCTATCCGCAAGCCCCGCAGGGTGCCGTTGGTGCCCCTCCATTTGGCGGCCAGGTCCAGGAGCATTTCCGGCGCATCGAGATGGTCCTCAACGAACTTGTCCAGCCGGTCGCCCTGCGCCCATTCCATTTTGACTATGGGATACCACTGGCCCCTGACTCTGATTCCCTGCTCCACGTACTGGAAGCCCACGAAGACCTCGGGCCTGACGCCCCTCAGGTAATCGCTCAGATGGCCATAGCGTTCCTGCTGGTCCCTGACCTCGCGGGTAAAGCAGCGCACGGCGACATCCCCGCTGGGAGTGATCATCTTGTAGACGGAGGCGAAATTGCCCGAGTACACCAGCGGCAGGCCCCGGGGCGTCAGCGCTGCCGTCCCCAAGGCAATATCCTGCCCCTCAAAGCACCGTTCGGGAGTCTGGACCGCTTCGGTGAAATCGGTCATCGCAGGCCAGGGCATGAGCTTGCTTCGCCCTCCTTGCACCTTGTCGTATTTCGGGTTCCGGCGACCATCTCGGTAACGTGGTCGGCTGCTCCCCCCACGAGAGGCCATTATAGACGCTGGGGCCATTGGTTTCGAGGAAACGCGTCTGACAGTTATGTAATCGGGGCCAGAACCTTCGTACCGGCTTTGCACCGGTAGGCGGTTCCGGGCTGGGAGGGGAAATGGTGGAGTCAGACCGGACAGACCGGGAGATGGCGGGGCTGCGGCTTCTTGAAGCCCCGGGCCAGAGCGTGTTCACGATCCACCTGCCGGTGGGGATCTACCTTAAATGGCCTTGTTCTGCAGGCCCCGAAACGGCATCCACCGGTCGCGAGGCCGCTATTCACGGCAGCGCAGGGCGATCTGGGCGCCGTCGATCCGCCGCACCGTGGCCTTCCCTGTCGGCGGCCCACCACCGTATCCAACACTTTGAACTCCACGCCCATCGACGACGTGTTCACCAGGGTCCCCGGGTCAGCCCTGGCCCTCGGTCCCTCACGGTGGGTGTGGGCGTTGGCGATGACCCGCGCCGCCTGGGAGGCGAACATCGCCAGCGTCTGTTGGTCGCCCAGGGTGAACTCCTCCCCGCCCTCCCGGTTCCCCACGAAGACGTGGCCCGCCCGAACCCCGCGGTGGAACGTGGGAGCTGCCAAGAAGCGGTAGACCGGACCCGCCGCCATGGGAATGGTGAAGTCGCTGAAGCCCAGGCCTTGGACGTGCTCCACCGGGTCGGGCAGGCGCAGGGGTTCGGAGCTGTTGGTCGGGGCCTGGAAGATGCGCGGACCTCCAGGAATCTTCAGGATGAAACGCCGCAGCGAGGAATACGACGCCGGACATCCCCGCCCCAGTAGCAGCTCGTGGATGCGGGTCATCTGAAGCCGATCCTCGGTGAGCCACCTGTAGGTCTGTTCCGCCTAGGGCTCCAGCAGATCCTGCACAGGCGTGCCCGATTGCCGCGGGCCTCCCTGGCTGAGCCTGGCCAGACGTCTCAGCTGCTCCTGGTCGGGCGCCGGCCCGTCCTGGGATAGACCCTCACCCTGGGCCGCCGCCACGTACTTGCGCACCGTATCCCGAGAGAGACCGGTGCCCGCCGCGATCTGGCGCAGCGTGTTGCCCGCTTGCCAGCGGCGGATGATTTCCTGTGTTTCCATTCGGGGAACCTCCCGATACGCCATCGCTGCCCTCCCTTCGGAAGTGCGGCAATGGTCGCCGATATGGCTCCCAGAGTGGCCTAATGCTCCTGAAAATTGACAGCCAAGCCTAGCGTGGCCTTTTTCATTCATCGGATGTTCTTTGTGGCGACGACGCCCTCTTTCTCGCAATCCTGGACAACCACATGCCCGATGCCGTAAAGGACAGGGAGTCCAGCCCGTGGTGAGCGCCAGCGTGAAGAGCGATCCCACGGCCAGTCTTCGGTGGCCCCCGACTCCGCCGTCGGGCCTATCCCGGGTTCGCCCGGTTGTCCTGGAATCGGTCAGGCTCTCCGGCTTCGGAGGGACTCTTTCGAGCAGGTGCAACCGCCGAACCGAGCAATGCCCGTCGCGGCGGCTCCGGCGGGTATGCTGCTCCTGGATTGCTATTGCCGGAGCATCCAGGGCCGGGCCGATTGGCAGACCGTGCTGGCCATCGCGGCCCGCCAGAATTAATAAAATCAAGAAACTTCAGGATGACCTTCACGCCGGCCCTGTAGAGCGAGCCTGCTTCCCATTCCGTCGGACGAGAGCCCGGCAGGTAGGGTGAGGGAAAGGTTAGACCTAGCCCGCTCCCCCGCCGCCATCCGGTAACCGACGCGGGGCTCGGTGATGATGCACCTGGGGTTGGCGGCATCGTCCCCCAGCCTGCGGCGGAGTCTCTTCGCCACGTCCCGCACCAGCCAGCCCTCGCCCACCCGTTTCGGACCCCAGACCACCTAGAGCAGCACGGCGTGGGTCAGCGTACGAGGGGCGTGGACCGCAAGCTCGCAGAGCACCATGTACTGCGTGGCCGTCAGCTCTACCGGCTCCCCGTCCAGCATCACCCGGCGCAGGGCGTAGGTGGCCAGCGGACAGCGGCGAGGGCCGGTCTCATCCGCCTGCCAGAGGGGGAAGGTGCATACTTCGCAGACGTGCCGCTTCGGGGAGAGGTCCGCCCGGGAGAGGGGCACGCCCTCCACGTCGAGCACCTGAGCGGCGCAGACAGGGCGGCAGGGGACGCGGGCGGGGTCGCCCGTCTCCTCAACCTCGCGCTCCCACTGGGGAACCAAGTGCGGCGACAGGACACTAGCACGCGCCTGAAGCCCGCCGCGTGGGCGCCTGAACCTGGAGTGACCGGAGGATGACAAGGGCACCGCACGGAACAGTTCTGAATCATGTGGCATTGGCGTTGAAAGGACTCGAGTCATGGGGCATGCTCATGCTTCGGACCTCACGCTTGAAGACGGCTGTCAGGCAGATGAGGGCCAGCAGGCCACCCGCACCCGCGAAGACCCACTCAAGGCTCAGTTTCAGGAGTGCGCCCGAGACCGTGTGCGAGAGCGGGGCCACGCCGACGGCGGAGATCATCAGAAGGCTCATCACTCGCCCCATCATTCTTTGCGGCGTGCGCCCTTGAAGCCATGACATGAACATGATGCCTATATAGCCGTCCGCTATGCCGATGACGACAAGTACGGCGGCGGCGATCCACATTGATCCCAGGAAGCCCAAGGGCATCAACAGGAGGCCTGCCGCCACGCATAGAAGGACCAGGGTTGGCCCGAACCGGCGTTTGGGCACCGGGAGGGCTGCCGCCAGGATGGAGCCGAGCAGAGACCCGCCAGCGTATGCGGACATGATGACTCCCAAGGCGAGCGCGCCCTCCGCGAACTTCGTATTCGCCAGGAGCGGCAGTCCCACGATCACGGGACCCTGCTCCAGCAGCGCCATTGCGACGATCAGCAGGAACATGGTGAACATCGCTGCGTCTGTGCGAACGAACCTGATGCCTTCGCCGATTGACTTGAGGATGCCCATGTCTTGCGCTTGCTCATCTGTTGATTCGGGGCCCTGTTGTTCTGGACGGACCAGGGCGAGAAGCAATGACGAGACGAAGATGACCACTCCGACGACTGCAAACGCCAGGCCGACCCCGGTCAGGTTGGCGCCAGCCGCCTCTTGCTGACTCGGGATATTTGCCAATGATAGTGCGGATGCGCCGTCGCCAGTCCCGAAGAACGCGATCAACCCGCCTGCGACCATCGGACCGGCGAGTCCACCCAGTTCAGCGGTGGTCTGGACCAATGCGTTGGCCTGGCGGAGCTGTCCGGTTGGCACAACGCGTGGGACTATCGCGGTTTGGGCGGGATAGAAGAAAGAGTCCGCGATCCCCTTGAGCAGGGCGAAGACATATATCAGCCATAATGCCGACAACCCCGTCAGGACCATTGCAGCCAAAGACACGCTCAGCGCGATGCGCACGACGTTGCTCACCTGCATGATTGTTCGCGGAGAGAATCTGTCTACAAGGGAACCTCCCAGCAGGATGAAGGCAACGGTTGGGATGCCGCCCACGGCTATGACAGCACCCACCGCCAGCGGATCACCGGTGATCAGCAGGACGAGCCAGGGGAACGCTATCAGGTCGAACTGGTCGGCGATCGCAGACAGTGCGCCGGCTCCCCAGAGCAACCGGAAATTACGTATACGGAGCAGTTGGCGAAACGAACCATTCAACTGTGGTCCGGACTGTGCCGGCTGGCGCATTCGCTTACTTGCCTCTGGTCGTAGCAGGGGTTAGGTCAGGGCGATCGATGCGATCGGCAATGAGATAGCGGCGCATATGGACTCGTAATCTTCGACCTGAGAGCGGCGCGGTGTCTGCGTTAGACCCGCTCGGTCGCCCCGGCTTCGTCAAGCCGGTCGGGAAGCAAGGCTGACGAATCATATACGATAATCCGTCGCTCCCTCCCACACCTTTCTCTTGCCCTCGGGCATCCGGTAGCCGACGCCCCTGATAGTCCAACTATCAAGCCGGAATGGCGGGTTTGGCCTTTAGGTCGTCAATTCAATGCTGTTCAACTGCCAGAGGGCACACCCGGTTATTCTCACTATGGGAGAGAAGGTCAGAGCCTGCCCCTACAAAGACTGGGGCGAGGGCGTCCCCGAGACGGCGCCGCGAGAAAGGCTGCCGGCGTTACCCCGCAGGAATTACCATTGGAATGGCACCCCAACATGCAACCGACCCTTCCCGCAGCAGCCCGCAGGTGTGGCGGCCCCCGGCACTGACCGATACAAAATCCCCTTGGGTCGGCGTGGCCTGGCCCTGGTCATCGTTGCCCCAGCACCGGAGGGAGCCGTCCCGCAGCACCCCACAGGTGTGCCAGTTCCCTGCGCTGACTGAGGCGAACTTCCCCTCCGGCGGCGTGGCTTGGCCCTGGTCATCGTTGCCCCAGCACCGGAGGGAGCCGTCCCGCAGCACCCCGCAGGTGTGGCCGCCCCCGGCGCTGATCGACACAAATTCCCCCTGGGTCGGCGTGGCCTGGCCCTGGTCATCGTTGCCCCAGCACCGGACGGAGCCATCCCGCAGCAGCCCGCAGGTGTGGCCGTACCCGGCGCTGACCGATACAAAATCCCCTTGGGTCGGCGTGGCCTGGCCACCGGATTCACTGCCCCAGCACCGGACGGAGCCGTCCTGAAGCACTCCGCAGGTGTGCCGGTTCCCGGCGCTGACCGAGACGAACTTCCCCTCCGGCGGGGTGGCCGAACCACCGATATCACTGCCCCAGCACCAGGCGGAGCCGTCCCGCAGCACCCCGCAAGTGTGAGAGTTCCCGGCGCTGACCGAGATGAAGTTCCCCACCGGTGGTATGGCCTGGCCAAAGACACCTTGGCCCCAGCACCGGGCGGAGCCGTCCCGAACCACCCCGCAGGTGTGTTCGCCCCCGGCGCTGACCGACACAAATTCCCCCTGGGGAGCCGTGGCCTGGCCACGATCATTTTGGCCCCAGCACACCGCCAGGCCGTCCCGCCTCAGTCCGCAGGTGTGGCGGTCTCCGGTGCTGACCGAGGTGAAATCCCTTTCAAGCGGCTTGCCCTGGTTCCGCTCATAGTTGCCCCAGCACGAAACGAAGCCATTCAGCAGAACCCCGCAGGTGTGCCAGTTCCCGGCGCTGACCGAGGCGAACTCTACCTCCTGCGGGGTGGCTTGGCCCTGGCCATTGTATCCCCAGCACAGGACGGAGCCGTCCCGCCTCAGCCCGCAGGTGTGGCGATTCCCGGCGCTGACCGAGGTGAACTCCCCTTCCGGCGGCGTGGCCCGGCCAAAGGAATCATATCCCCAACATGCGACCGAACCGTCCCGCCGCACCGCGCAAGTGTGGGAGTTCCCGGCGCTGACCGAGGCGAACTCCCCTTCCGGCGGCGTGGCCTGGCCCCGCTCATCGTTGCCCCAGCACAGGACAGGCCCTTCCAGCAGCACTCCGCAGGTGTGGTCGTCCCCGGCGCTGACCGAGGCGAACTCCCCTTCCGGCGGCGTGGCCTGGCCCCGCTCATCGTTGCCCCAGCACAGGACAGGCCCTTCCAGCAGCACTCCGCAGGTGTGGCTGTACCCGGCGCTGACCGAAGCGAACTCCCCTTCCGGCGGCGTGGCCTGGCCCCGCTCATCGTTGCCCCAGCACAGGACGGACCCTTGCTGCAGCACCCCGCAGTTGTGATGGCTCCCGGCGCTGACGGAAGCGAACTCCCCTTCCGGCGGCGCTTGGACATAGTCACCTGCCCTCCAGCACCAGAAGGAGCCGTCCAGGAGCGCCCCGCAGATCTGCCAACTCCCAACGCTGACCGAGACAAACCCCTCTTTCGGCGGAGTGGCTCGGCCTTCGTAATCGCTTCCCCAGCAAAGGGCGGAGCCGTCCAACAGCACCCCGCAGCTGTGGTCCTGGCCGGCGCTGACCGAGGTAAACTCCCCTTCCGGCGGCCGGGCCGGGCCACTGTACCCATCGCCCCAGCACAGGACCGACCCGTCCCGCCTCAGTCCGCAGGAGTGGAAGCTCCCGGCGCTGACCGAGGTGAAATCCCCCTCCGGCGGCGTGGCCTGGCCCCGCTCATCGTTGCCCCAGCATAAGACTGACCCGTCCCGCTGCAGTCCGCAGGTATGGTAGAGACCGGCGCTGACCGAGGCGAACTTCCCCTCCGGCGGCGTGGCTTGGCCAAAGCCATCATGTCCCCAGCAGAGGACTGACCCGTCCCGCTGCAGTCCGCAGGTATGGTAGAGACCGGCGCTGACCGAGGCAAACTTCCTCTCCGGCGGCGTGGCTTGGCCAAACTCATCATGCCCCCAGCACAGGACTGACCCGTCCCGCTGCACTCCACAGGTGTGCCAGTTCCCGGCGCTGACTGAGGCGAACTTCCCCTCCGGCGGCGTGGCACGGCCATACTCATCATCGCCCCAGCACCAGACTGAACCGTCCTGCCACACCTCGCAACCGTACCCCTCCCCAAAGCTGATCGACGCAAACTCCAAATCGGACGTTGCCTCTTGGCCGGAATCCGGCGAGCCCGAGCTGCAGGCCAGCGACAGGAAGACAACCACCATTCCCAGGACATGAACTCTGGCCATCAACCGCAGACTTCCATTCATGCCGCTATTCATGCTTCCTTGCAGTTCAGAGTGGACACGGGCACAGTTGTATCACTAGAAATACTCCGTTACAGGACAATGCTCCTTGAACATCATACCGTGAAAGCAGCACGAAGGGCACGGTTCGTGTCGAGGCGCAAGATGTGACCCGCACGGGACCTGGCCGGATGTGAACAGATGACCTCCAAACTGAGCGCGCCGACCCGGCCGCAGACGCAACCCCTCATGAACCTAATCGTCGTCCGCCGTCGCAACGTGTGAAACCGGGCACATATTGGGCTCGTTGTATTTTCCGCCTACCACAATACCAACTGCCCAACCGAGCGGGACTGGAACCGGCCACCGGTTCCGGTTTGCACAGATGATACGAAGGGCTGTCGCTGGCCGCTATCTGGCGGCAGCCCACGGATTCCCGTACCGGTTGAACACCAGCCGGCGGGCGCGGCTTCGTCAAAACGGGCGGAGCGGGAGACTGGCGACTTTAGAATCTGACGCCCCTTCCGCGTGTCATTTTCAACGTCGCCCTGCGGGAACTGAAAGACCACCATCAAGTATCTCGGAACGACCCAATGCTTGTGGTTGATCTTTCTCCCTGCCACCATCGGTTGCCAGGTCATCACATCAGCGTGATTGGGGCTTTGAGCAGGCCTTGGCCTTTCACCTATTCCTACTGACCCCACTGACCTTGAAGCCATTGCTTGACAGCCCCGTTGTCGCAGTGTGAAATACTTGACGGGGGAAGCGGCCCAGGGTCTCATCCTTGGCGAAGATGGGCTGCGACATAGGTCCACGTCGTACACCTAGCGGAAGGATGACGTGGGCTACGAGGTCGAACTGAGAGTTGATTCTGCCTATCGAGAACCAATTGGCGGGGTGCAATTTGCCGGGACGATGACCCTCCGCATAATTCCAGTTCGAATGACCAGTAAGAAACTATCTCAAAAAGGGAAGGAGACACATCCGGCTGGATTAAGATTGAGAAAATGTCTGGTGGTGGGTGATGATGGGAAAGAGCTAGGCCCTGCCACGCATATGGCAGGTCCCGGACGATCTCTGGGATCAGATTCATCCGATCATTCTGGAAATGGTCCCGCCCAAGTATACAGGTCGCAAGCGGGTTGATCCCAGGCGCATCCTGGACAGCATCATCTTTCGGATGCGCGCTGGGTGCCACTGGAATCGGTGGCCAAAGGAACTCAGAGACGACAACACCATCCACCGGACCTTCCAGCACTGGGTTGAAATGGGCGTTCTCCAGCAAGTCTGGGCGGTATTGATCGGGGTATGCGAGGTACTGGGGCTGTGGTATGGGAGTGGCAGGCTGCCGATTGTGCCATGGGCAAAGCACGTTTGGGGGAGACTCAGTAGGCCGCGACCCCACGGACCGTGGCATTGCTGGCAGCAAGCGCACCTCTTAATTGACGGCGGCGGAGGGCCTTTCAGCCCGATAGTGGCCGGATCCAATTTTCACGGCACCAAGCTGCTGGCTATGACCTTGGATAGCATTGTGTTAGAGCGGCCAGATGCGGGGATTGAGGATCTGTGCTTGGACAAGGCACACTACAATCCAACCGGCCACGGAGCCGTGGCGGCTATGGGTACCGGGGTCACATCCGGCGCATAGGCGAAGAGGAACTGTACGCCAAGGGCGAGAAACGCTAGCCTGCTCGGCGCTGGGCGGTGGAGCGTAGCTTGGTCTGGCAATCCAATTTCGGAGCTATTTTGGCACGATACGACAGAGAGGTATCCAACTTCATTGGACTGATTCAGTTGGCCTGCGCACTGCTCTGTTGCCGCCGCCAACGGCAAATTTGAGTTGTGGGATAGTTTCTAAGACCTCGCTGTCAGGCCATATAGGTGTATGAGGACCGGCTTGTCCAAAGATGGTTGAGGATGCACAGGCATGAATCTCCTTCCCAGTGGTGGGACCTCACCTAAGGCTGTAGTGGCAGCCTTCATAACCTCATGTCTGCTGCGTACTCGTACACTACTGCGTCGAAAAGTCTTGATGCTTGCCGGAGGCATCGCCGCAATTGCCGCGATGGGGATTCTGGCAATCAGTATGGTCCTGTTGTACATGGATAACTCGAGAGCCTATGGAGAAGCCTACGATGAACAGATTAACGCCGGTGGATCTGGGGCACTTGCTCGCAGTTACGCAGAACAGATAATTGCCGGCTATTCGCCAAGGTATGCCCGGGCCTATGCGGACCAGATCGACGCCGGCCAATCGGAGAATGTGGCCCACGCCTACGCAGAAAATCTGGACGCAGAATTCTCGTATGACGGCGAAGCCCACCCAGAAGACTTTGGGCACCTGCCTCTAGTTGGAGTTACGCCGGTCCCTGGGTATCCTGCGGCCGAAGAGACGGCTTCAGGATCGGAACTATACCGTATCGAAGCCCCTATCGCAGAGTCGGAAACAGCGATAAACGCCGTCATGCTCCTTGCAATGTATTCAACAAGGGCGGATATAGAAGCGAATAAACGTGCTGTCTCTGTCAATGAGCTGACCACGTACATTGAGCAGGCTAACGTGGACGATATCACCCTGCTAGGCCTGCTGAACGATATCGCCCCGGAGGCTTCCATAGGTCAGCGCAGGGATGCCGCCATCAAACTGGCAAGTATCTCCGACAATAGCAGCGGTGAACTTACGCCGGAGCAGAGCATGCAGGCAGCCAATGAGATTGCCCGGCTCATCACAGGGCATGGGATAAACGCCGAACCACGCAGCGAGGCGGCGCTCGAACTCGTGAGGCTGTCACAATCGGGCGAACTGAACGCTGAAAACGCGGCTGTACTGATGGACACTGTCGCGCCCGAATGGTCCATTGCGGAACGCGAAGAGGCGTTGGGCAACCTAGCATGGCAATTCGAGCATGGTGAATGGGACGCTGAGAGCACCCAGCGAACAGCAGAGGAAGGCTATACCCTGCTCACTGGCGGCGAGATTCAGATCGAGAAGCGCGCGGAAGTCGGAGTCGAGTTGGCCGGCGAAGTCCTGAAGCGGTATGGCGGCGATCAATATGAAGACGAAAATGTAGACAGGGCAACCTTGTACCTTCGATCAGCCCTTCGCGGCGAATTGAGCAAGGACCGGGTCGCTAAGATACTTGACCTAGACGATGGTGAATCAGAAAGAGCCGAGTCGGCCGTCGAAGAAGAGAGTCCCGAGGAAAGACGCCGCCGTTACTATAACGATGCCAGGGGCGAGGGTTATACCTCCAAGTACGCTGAAATCTATGCCAACCAGCGCATGCGTGGCAAATCATACACATACTCCCATGCTTACACCAAGGCCTTTTTTTGGTACGGGGGCAACTGCCCTGGCAGGATTAGACCACCCTGCGACCCAAACGCCTACACTCTACCGTTCACATGGCGCAACGGGTCGGGGGCCTCGGCGTACGCCAGAACGTACGCTGACCTGATTGACGCCGGTGAATCAAGCAAATACGCCCATGACTACACACTTGCCTTCCAAGACAAATGGGATCCCATCTACGCCGCACAGCGCGCGGCAGGAAAATCCACCAAGTACGCTATTGCCTACGCCGAGGTCTACCGCGACGAGAGGCATTCCGTATCCAGCATATCCAGGTCAGAGTATGCCCATGCCTTTGCGTTTCATTGGGACAAGATCACGCCCACCAGCACCTATATGGCCACGGAGTACGCCAGGCAGATTGACGCAGGCAGATCATCCAGGTACGCCCGGGTATGGGCCCACGCCGTGGGGAGGTTGTTCACCGGCTCGGACCCACGGTCACCTGGAGACCTCAACTCGGCCTCAGAGTACGCCGGGCGGATTGTCGCCGGTGAATCTCATGAGTACGCCTACACTTACGCCCAGGGAAGCACCCGATTTGACTCCAGTCAGTATCAGTTCACCCCAGATTACCGACATGCGTACGCCAAGGCCTTCGCGAAACAGACCAGAGATGGCAAGCCGTCCAGATACGCCCAAGCCCACACCGACCATATTGTGGCCGGCTATTCACCAGAATACGCTGTCATCTACGCCAACCAGATTGAAGACGGAAAGTCTTCAAGATACGCCCACGCTTACACGGAATATACCCTCGCTGGATATTCGGGACGGTACGCTCGTGCCTACGCCGAGGAGATGGAGGAGCGCAAACCGTGGGTGTACGCCCGCAGATACGCCGAGCAGATCGACTCCGGCCGTTCGGCCCGGTTCTCCCGTGCTTACGCTTGGCTGGCAAATCCACTAGCAGCGGTGGCTGCACCATCATTCTTGTACACTCGATTGAGCGAGCTGATGAATTGACCCGCCCAATTTGAGCAATAGACCTGGCGGTGGTCTAGAAGAACTACCCTGGCTCATTTCGAATATCGTGACTGCAATCCCCCTCCCCGGACTCCGTCAGGGAAGGCCGGAACCAATGACGGTGATGGATTTGAAGAAAACCACAACTTCCAAAATTGTGGTTCCCGCACTCCTTGCTTTGCTGCTGGCGGCGACCGGCGGCTGCTCTGAAGAGCCGCAAGCTGTTGATGAAAGGGAGGAAGCGTACGCCCGGGCATGGGCCCACGCCTACTTAACGGATCCGGCACCTACACCTACGCCCCACCCACCAGAACCTCCGGACCATGTCGTGCTTCTCATACGCCCTTCGGAAATCGAGTATACACGGTTCCATGGATGGGACAGAGTACAGGCAGCATTAGGTTACAGATCAAATGGGGAATTGGATATAGAAGTAGTCGACATCGTAGGCGCAGATGAAAGTAGCGACATATTTGCGGCGGACCGAATTGAGATTGACTCTTCCAGATTTGAAGGTGTAATCGTCACACATACGCCCGGCCCTATTCTCTTGAACAAAATTCATGCCTTCGTACATTCCGGAGGTAACGCCGCGGTGCTCATAAACACCTGCTTGCCTGAAGACCTGGAGGCCCTGTTTGGAATCACGTGTATCTCGATGCCCGATCGCGGACCCAGGTTTACAAAGGAGGGCCCAGGTGAATTATTCGCCCCCTTCTGGGAGGAGATCTACATCAGCGGCGGAGGATACGGCGTTCAACTCTTGCCGGGGCGATCGGATTTTACGTGTACTCCACTGACACATCCTGAAACGGGAGACTTTTGCACCTCGCTACATGGGACAGTTGGAGATGGCAACATCATATTCATGGTAAGTCAGTGGGCTCAAATAGGCGTCCCCGATAACGCGCACTACGCCTATGCAGGAAGCCTTCTCGCTGATTACATGATTGACAACGGACCACGCTGGATGTCCGGCTCCCCCAACCCCGGCCATTCAGAAGCCGCCAGGAGGCTCTTGGAGTGGCTTGTCTGGGAATAAGTCCACTGCACCAAGCTCTGCCGGACCGGGTCTCAAGCTGTGGCCCGCCGCACTGTCATGATCAGGTATCGGCCCACCACTATGGCCAAATACAGCAGCGTAGCTAGCGACATGAACATCATTCCCAACCGCAGCCGTTCCACGCCCTCCTGCGCAGTGTAAGCCAGTTCAGTATGACTCACTTCCGGAAATGGAATGATGCGGAAGCTTTCGGTGGCCATCACCATATCCGGCTCAAGGTAGACAATGATTAGGCTGGCCGCGCCCACCGAACTGGACCAAACCAGAACCCTCACCATTACATTGGACAATAGCTTGGAATGAACCGGTGGACATGTTGGCTAAACGTCACCCACCAGGAAATCCACATCTGCGACCTTGGCGTTGCCCTGGAACAATGAGATCCAATAGCGGCCTGGTCTGATTCTATCCTTGGGGTTAGGCCACACAGGGATACTCCAACTGGTGGTGGATTCCCGGTTGGTTTTGGTCACGAAACGGAATAGTTCTGATTCGTAACCGAATTCCTCCACAAAAGCCACGATTTCCATCTCGATCTCCGTCTGAACATCCGGCTCCAACAAGGCCACTTCCACATAAAGCCGGACTGGACTGGGACGATCTTCCGCCGGGAACCTGGTTTGCGGTTGGTTGCCCTCGTACCCCAAATAGGCTCGGGCAATCGACCCGTTTCCACCGGGAAAGTGGGGGTCAACGGGCTGAGTATCCAGCGGACGGGGGCCGGCTTGGATGTTCACCCCGTCATACCAGCGGGCGGTTATGGAATCCACGCACTCCATGGCTCTCTGTACCGTCAACCGGCCGCCCTGTTGGCAATGGTCGGTGACGCCTGCTTTGAAGGCGGCCCTGACATCGTCGATTCCGGCGAATTTGTTCCGGGACCGAGCGTACAGTTCCCGCATTCCGCGCCGAAAGGCGCCTTCACCCAGGGTGTAGTAGAGGTTGAGGAAGAGCCGTTCGCCCAGCGAGTAGTTCAGAACGTAAGCAGGGTGGCCTGGCGGCGGGGAGAGTCCCTCCAGTTCCGATATGCTGCCGGCCTGAGCCAGGTTGGGGCTGGGGTTATCTACAGTTGGGCGGGCGCCGGTGCGCTTGGATTCGCTGATGGCAGCCAGAACATTCGCAGCGCCCTCGTTGAGCCACTCCTGGTTGAAACACCAATACTGGTGGGCCATCTCATGGGCTATTACGTAGGCGGCTCGTCCCGCATCGTCTCCGCCGTCGTCCACATCATAGCTGCTGCTGATGAATCTGAGGTCAATAATAGGGACGGTCGCCCCGGCGCAGTCCTTACCGTCAATAATCGGGCCGTCCTGAAAATACACGATCGTGGCCAACGATGTTGATTCGTCTCCCATGAACTCGTCCAACGCACTGGCTGAGTGAAGGAGGAGATCCATGGTGCGCTCCGCCCCCGGGGCTTCCCGGTATATTGTGAAGTCAGAAGAGCCGGAACACGGCAGAACTGGGCTGGACGATTCCCCGGTCACCAACAGGAGGAAACGCAAATGCATGCTCAAAGAGTTGGCCGCTGCCAAGGCCAGCCCGGCCGAGGCGGCCAAGGGCGCCAGCGCAGCGTCGAATACCGCCAGACCCACAGCCAGCACCGCCAGCATCCATGAGGCGTGGTAAAGCATACCCCTCGGAAGTAACAGATTTAGCGGAGCCGCCGCCGCGGTACACACTATTGACAGCATCACGGTAGCCGCTGGAATCACGAGCATCGAGGCCATGGGATGGTTCGGCGCCAAAAACCAGGCCAACACCACCAGCAAGACCGCCGGATACACCAGGACGTAATATAAAAAGTTGAGGACCGACCCGGCCCGGAACCAGTTGACATGGACGATTATCGCCGTCACCGACGCGACGGCGAGCACGGACAGGACCGCGGCCGGCAGGCTGGCCAGCGCCAGAACTCCGGTGGATGCGGCCAGCGCTATTGGCGCCGCCATTAGCTTGGAGAACTTTGGGGCATGTCCAGCCAGACTCAATGCGCCGACCAGCACCACCAGCGACAGAGGGACCAGGACGACGACGGCGAAACCCGCCAGTGCCGTCCCCACGGCTGCCGGCGCCAACAACGCCGCCGCCGCCAGGGGACCCCAAACCCGCAGCCTGCCCCCGGGCCGCTGTGATGACGCGATTACCAGGACCAGCGCCACCATTGCCACGGCGATTGCCCCATTCAAGACAACCAGCTGGGCCAGGGAGAATTCGATCAGGGAAAGCAGGCCACCCAGGGCGAATGTCAACCCGGCTGCCAACGGCGCCAAGGCGACCAAGCGCGCCGACTCTGCCAGGAGGGTGCGCTGCCCGCTGCCAATGGCGTATCTTCGCCAGGTTGCATTTGCCCTATCAATCATCATCCTCTCCTCTATCCTTCGCCTCATGCCCAGCCCCATTGGCCGCGGGGAAGGACTCGTCTAGCGGGCGGTGGGGAAGACGGCGGCGCGGCCGCCCCCGGGGAGGTTGAGGGCCACGGGTGGCTCCGAGGTGACCTTGGCCTCCATGCCAACCGCCCGGGCGCCATGATCGCCCCGGAAGACGTAGCAGCCGAGGGTGAAGGGCTTGACCTGCCAGGCCACGTCGCTCCCCACGACCACCGGCACCTCCATGGTGCCGTGGGGCACCACCCGTTGCACGATGTAGTCCTGGTTGAAGTTTTCCAGGAAGACCGACCGGGGCAGCCGGATGTTGCTGCTGTTGCTGTTGCTGCCGAAGTGGACCTTCTGGGCGCTGTAGGAGTTCACCGCCTTGATCACCCAGGGCGCGGTGTCTTCCAGGACTGCCTGGTGGAAGCCGGGCTCGCTGGTGAGAGGGCCGGAGGCCCAGATGTGGGTCTCGGGGATATTGTTGTCGCGGACTCGCCGCTCGTCATCGGTCAGTTCCAGGCCCAGGTCCCTCAGCCGCTCCTCGAAGGAGGGGTGCTTGATGATGGCGAAGAGGATCTTGTTGCCGACCATGCGGGACAGCATGGTGGGGGCCATGCAGACGGCGTTGTCGGAGTAGGCCTGCTCCAGGGCTCCGATGCCGGCCCGGCGCTCGGTGGGCACCGGGGAGTTCCTCTCCTCGACGATCTGGTCGAAGAGGAGGCGCTTGTAGACCAGGTCGATCTGGACCCCGTCCTCGCGCCGCACCAGCTTTCCGTCCCGGTAGGCGATCTCATCGGGCTCCAGGATTCCGGCCTCGATCCCGGCCTCCTGGAAGCGCCGCTGGAACTCCCGGAACTCGCTGGAGGTGGGGCGGTCCCGCACGTCCACGTCGAGGATGGCGGCGGTGCCCAGGGGGCGGGGCTCTGCACCCGTTGCTGCCAGGTAGCCGTCCCAATGGCGTTCCAGGGTGCGGAGGGCCGACTCGCAGACCCGGCTGGGCCATTCCGGGGGGAGATAGCCCATGCCCATGGCGCGGCACTGTTCCAGCTGGATGGGGACCAGGACGTCGAGATTGAACGCGCCTGCGGGGGAATCGGAATTGACTTCCAGGGCGTAAATGTCGCCCCGGTCGGTGAGCACCAGGTCCACGCGGCAGATCTCGGGCAGGTGGGGGTGCCTGCGGTCCCGGCCGCTGAAGTTGTTGGCCAGGCCGGCCTGGGCCATGCGGACGTCGTTGTCGTCGTAGCCGGCGGCCCGCTGGAGCTGCCGGTCGTCCAGCAGCACCGCCAGGGCCTTGCCGCAGAGCCGGACGGTGGTCTCGGAGACCAGGTAGGCCTGCTGCCAGACCCCCCGGGTGACCACCAGGGGGCGGATGACATATGGAATGAGTCCGACGGCGCCACCGACCAGGCGCGTGCAATCGGCGTCACGGAGGACTTCCTGCAGCTTCAGGTCCCACATGACGATGTCCTGCACGCCCAGGCCCTTCCAGTCGGCCGCGCTGCGGGCATCGGCGGCGAAGACGTCCTCTATGGCGGAGGGCCGGGGCAGGGTGACCCCCGGGCCGTGGACCCGGGCCAGGGCGTTGGAGGCCATGTCATGGTAGCCCTTGCGCACCGCGGTCCGGTACCCCTCCGGGACCGCGGGATGATCATGCCCCGGGCTGCGGAAGGTCAACACCCGGCAGTTCTCGGGCAGAGACAATCCCTCGGGGAGGCGGATGTCCCCGGTGACGTCCACCTCGGCGTAGGACCGCTCCCGCCAGCCGAGGCGCTGCAGGTCGGCGTCGGTGACGTTGATAATGGCCCCGGGCACCGTCTCGGACTTCCCCGGAGCGTGGTCCACCACCAGCCACTCCAGGTAGAGCTTATTCACCGAAGCTCCCCCGGCATCGACCAGGGGGCGCCAGCTGGGAACTCCCCAGCGGATGCTGTGGTTGTCCAGAAAGGCCGGTATGCATTCGATGCGCCGCTGGGGGTCGGCCAGGGACCGGCGCAGGCTGGCCTGGTCCATCAGACTGCCGTAGGCGAACAGGAGGTTCCAGACCGGCCCGCTAAAGCTGTCCTTGATGACGAAGTCCCCCCGGATCTGCTCTTCCAGGTACTCGTTGTACAGCTGTCCCAGCAGGGGTCGGCGGGCAGGTCCCGTGACCAGTTTCTCGAACACGATGTCCCCGATGGCGCTGATGGTGGACCGGACGGTGCGTATCTCGGCATGCAGCAGCCCTGCGATCTGCTCATTGGTGTGACCCTCGGCCACCAGCCGGACAACGTCCCGTCGGAGTGGAGACATTTTTTCTAACTTCTCCCTGAACCCGTAGTCGGTCATTGCTCAATCCTCCCTAGCTATCAGGTCTTGTTGGACGTCAGGGCGCCGGGGCGATACGGACGGGAAGCCGTGGTCCTGTGCTCCCGGTGCACAAACCGCTGGTGAAGCTCCGGAAGGGCCTCGCACCTCTCCGGAGACTGCCTCAAGACGAAAGGCCGGCTTGGACATGGCTCCCTCCCATCCTGCGTCATGCCCTTGTTCCAGCACCATTTTCGTACCGGATGCCGGCGGCGGCAATTGATTTCCGCTGCCAAACGCCCCCTCAACGGGGCATTCGACGCCCGGACCAACCCCGCCGCCCCGGTCCGGTTGACGGAAGTCAACGAATGCACCCGTTGTCGTGTTCTACCCAGCCTGCCGGGTCAGCCGGCAGGCTGGGGGTCTCGGGACGGCGTGACCAGGGCCAGCACCACCAGGGCCAGGACCACCATGGCCGCTAGGCCGAAAGCCAGGGTCGGCCAGTGGTCTGACAGGAAGCCGATGGTCCGGTCGAGGGGGTCGGGCCCGGGCCGGTGGAGGATAACCTGGACTGACTGGGCCTCGCCGACGGCCAGGTCCAGGTTGAGGGTCTCCGACTGGAAGCCCCCCGATTCAACCACCGCCTGGTGGGACCCAGGCGCCGCGGTGATGACCGCCCGGCCGAACTCGTCGGTCAGGTTTTCTTCCCCGTCCACCGTCACCCGGGCCCCTTCCACCACATTGCCCTCTTCATCGGTCAGTGTGACCATGACCTGCGCGGTCTGGGGCGGTCCGGACCGGCCGACCGCGTCCCAGATCAACTCTAACTCCCGCCCCAGCAGGAAAGAGAAGTCCGCGCCGTCGGTGGAACTGGCGAGGGACACCAACTTCAGGTCCCAGGGGTTGGGCAGTGCAACCGTCGACACCGTCTGGGAGGGCCTGGGCCTTCCGTAGAAGCCGGTTATGTCCCGGATCTGGGGCGCGTCCAGGTCAAAGGCGAGGCTCTCGCCTCCCTCGAAGGTCCAGGTGCCCTCCAGATTGGCCAGTTCCCGGCCGTCCTGGGACTCCAGCCTGATGAAGAACCTGGCGGCCTCCACGGTGCTGGAAAGCCTGGGGACGGAGACCCTGATCAACCGGTTCTCCGGCCTGGCAACGGCGTTGACCACCTCGTCCGGGTCGAAGACGCCGGAACCGTCGGAGTCCAGCCCGGCGGTGGCGTGGACCCGGTCCATTCCTTCCTGGTCCCTGATGACGGCGATGGCTTCGAACTGGAGCTGGAAGGCAACGAAGTCCAGGAACACCACACTCTCCCCGTGGTCCTCCACCCGCAGCCGGCTGGACAGGGGGACGGCCAGTGAGAAGGGGTAGCCGGGGTAGTTGCCCTCGAGGAGGCTGAGCTGGCGGCCGTCGTCATCGGCGATGTGGACCCGCCAGCGGAAGGGCCCCTGGTAGGTGAAGGAGGCGGCCAGTTCATCCAGGGGTTCACCGGCCCCGGCGCGGAACTCCCGGGTGGCCGTCTGGGTCTCTCCGCTCTGGTCCGTTAGCTCGAAGGTGACTTGTCCCGCCACCTCACCAACGGCGGCCAGGTTGCCCAGACGGACCTGGAGCACCTTGGAAGGCGTGGGCTCATCGGCGACGGCCACGCCGCTGAGAGCAATCGTCAGGACCACTGCCGCGGCGATTAGTATCAGCTTCCACATGGTTCACATCTCCTTTCAGAGGGTCTCCCGGGTCTGGAGGCAACCCTTACCTCATGCCGCAATTGTCATCGAAAGGGGTAGCGAAGGGTATGGGCGGGAATCACCTCTTTCCCCGGCGCTGCGGATGTATTCGTAAGCATGGAGTCCTGACCGGCCCGGGAATTGACGGAAATCAATCTCTCGGGGCAGATGTCCCAATGGTTGGACAGCTGCCCGCCACGGCGGGACTCCCACCGCCCCGGCCGCCTCCCGCCGCGAGTCCCAGGCCAGGCTCCCCAGACGGACCTGGAGCACTTTGGAAGGGGCGGCCTCCTCGGCGATGGCCAGGCCGCTGAGGGCAATTGTCAGGCCCACTGCCGCGGAGATTGGTATCAGCTTCCACATGGTTCACATCTCCTTTCAGAGGGTTTCCCGGGTCTGGAGGCAACCCTGACCCCATGCCGCAATTGTCATCGAACGGACTGGCGAAGGGCATGGGCGGGAATCACCTCTTTCCTGGGCGCTGCGGATGTATTCGTAAGCATGGAGTCCTGACCGGTGCGGGAATTGACGGAAATCAATCCCCCGGGCAGCCGTCCAACCATTGGGACAGCCACCCGCCACGGCGGGGGTTCGCCCGCTATGGACGGCCCCCCCGTGGATCCCAGGACACTTGAACCGTCCAGTACTGGAGAGCCCCCCAGCCGGCTAGGCGAAGGCCTCGGGGTTGATCCGCAGACCCGCCGACCGGAGCTCGGACGGCGTCGCCGGCACGCAGAACACCGCCCATGCGCCGGTAACCGACGGGTTGAAATGGGCGATGGTAAAGTTGTGCACCGGCAAGGCCCGGTCCAACGCGTCGATGAAGGTCCGGGCCACGCGCGGATTGCCAGTTACGAAAGTCGTCGTCACCCGGCGGTACTCGAGGGGAGTCCGCTCCGGGTCATAGGCGGCGAACAGGGTCTGCCACTGCCCCTTGGCGACTTCCTTGCTGGTTACCATGGCAGCATGGGTGTCGGTGATGGCGATGGGCACGGAGGGAATCCACGGCCCAGCCGGGGGATGGGTGACATCGGCGTAGGCGGGACCGGTGCCCCCCGCCCCGTCCCCCAGCGGCTGGTAGTTCCGGAGTGATGACGATTCCACGATGTCGATGCCCGTTCGGGTCTGCCGGTCCTCCTTGACGCCCTCAACGTTGGAGACCAGGAGGACCAGGTCACCATGCATCCCGGCCAGGTCGCCGAACTCTCTCTCCATGTCCAGCATCTGCTCTTCGAGATCACGAACATCGGCCGCTCCGGCGTTGCGGTGAGGCATGGGACGGCCGGTGTTGCAGGCCAGGACGGGCACCAGATCCGGGTCGTCGGGGAACGGGATCCCGGGGTCCTCCCGGCGCTGCGACTCGGCCGGCCGCTCCACCCGGGGGTAGTCGGCGATGTATATGTGGAGGTTGCGCTCGCTCCCGCGCACCCGGGGGCCAAAGCCATGCAATCCATCGGTCAGCGAGGAGGCGCCCAGGGACCCAATGTGCATTGCCACCTGGGGTTCGCAGCCGTTGAGGAAGCTGGCCAGAGCCGGTTCCTGGTGGGGCAGCCACATCTGGGTGCGCCGCACGGCGTCCTCGATGTCGTCGCGGACCGGCGGCTTGCGAAAGGCTGCCACCAGCTCGCCGCTCTCGCTGGGCAGTAATTCGGGCGGCGCGTCCACTTCCACCCCGGGGGAAGCGTCCGGGGAGGTGAGGACCGTGCGCCTGGCCACCCCCAATTCCTGCAGCAGGGGCATGGGCAGGCCACTGGGCTGGCGGGCCAGGTTGGTGATGTTGCCGCCCGCCCTTTCGAGCAGGGACACCTTTTCCGACCCCGGGGCCCGACCAAGTTTGAAGCAGGCCTTCCAGAGACGGGCCCGCTCCCTGGCCGCCGCGGCATCCTGCCTCCGCCGACCCAGTTCCTCGATCCGCCGGCACGCCCGGGCCAGCAGCTGGCCGGAACGGCGTCCCAATGCCGCCAAGGCGGCACCGGCCAGCACGATGGTCACCCCACCCACCGCAAAGCGGGCCTGGGCCGGCAGCGCCGCGACCTGTTCGTAGAGATGGGGCGCCGCCAGCAACAGGGTGGGCGCGGTGATCGCCAGCGCGATCAAGATCAACAGCACCTTGTATTTCTCAGCGACGCCGAGGATGTTCCTGGTCGTGTCCAACATAACGATGCACCTCCATAAGTCTGTTATTGGCCTGCGTAAGGCCGGCCACTGGCCCAAGCCACTCTGCACGACCCCCGGGCCAGTGCGGCCCCACGTCGGGATTGTTGCATCGAGAACCCGGCAATGGCTGCACACGGGGGTCACGGGTTGATGGGGCGGGGACGGCTGATTTCGTAAGCCCCGGAGCTTGGCTGGTGCTGGAATTGACAGAAGTCAACACGACAGTTGTCAATGGCGGAGTTATCGGCTTGTTGAAAAGGCTATTCGGGCGCGGCGAAAACAGGGTGGGGTGCCGGACTACAATGGTGGGTAAACCAGCTATGAAGGGGCACGGGGATGCTGAAGCCATTGGACTGCTGCCGCAGAGACTTCACCCTGTTCCAGTCCACCACTCGGCGTTTGAGGGATTGCATCGCCCCCGACCACCTGCTAATCTGAATCGACCAGCAGTTCGATTTCGCCAAGCTGGTTGCCCCTCTGGAGGAGCGCTACTGTCCCGACAATGGGCGACCCGCGGTGCATCCAGAAGTCATGATTAGGGCGTTGCTCATCTGTTCCCTTTACAACATCTGGTCATTCCGTAGGCTGAGCTCCGCTATCGCCGAGAACATCGCCTACCGCTGGTTTTGTTTCCTCACTATCGACGATCCCGTGTTCGACCATTCCACCATCAGCTGCTTCATTGAACGAACGCATTGGCCGAGAAGGCTTTAGCGCCATCTTCCAGGGCTTGAATGAAGAACTGCTCCGGCTGGGGTTGCTGTCTCCCGAGATGTACGCTGACTCCAGCCTGGTCAAGGCCAACGTCAACAGCCACCAATTGTCCCGCAGCGGACTGACCGTGGCGGAGTTCAGAGAGCAGGCCATCGAGGAAAACGGCCTGTTTGTACTCAATGAAACCTGAGTGGACGAGAATGGGGTGGAGTGGGAGGAAACCAGATATTTTCAGGACTCTAAGGGGCATCTACCCTTGAGCCCGGTGGACACCGACGCTCGCTGGCGCACCAACCGGCCCAGCAAGTCGCCGGAACTGAATTACCAGGACAACGCCATCGTGGATCGGGGTGGATTCATCCTCTCCCGTGGGGTCACCCATGCCTCCGAGGGAGAGTGGAAGGCCATACCCCAACTCCTGGAGAAGCTCCCCTTCCAGCCCACATCCCTGGCTGCCGACACCGGCTGCAATGCTGGGCGACTGAGACAACTGTTGGACCAGAGGGGCATTACCGCCTACATTCCCATCCACCCCAGGCAAGAAGCCAACATGGTGTCCAGGGGAGACTTTGAGTACCGGGGGGACCATGTGATCTGTCCTCAAGGCAAGATCCTCAAGCGGACTGCCTTTCACCGCCGTAGTGCCAGCTACCAGTATGTGGCTAGCCAGAAAGACTGCCAGGCCTGTCCCATCAAGGAGCAGTGTCTTCCGCCACGCCAGAAACGACGGTACCTGGGCTTGACCATCTATTACCCGCTCCATCTGGAGGCCCAGGAACGGAATAGAACTTTCGCTTACCAGCGAGAGATGGAGCGGCGCCGGACCACTGTGGAGGGGGTCTTTGCTTCCCTGGACCGGCTGGGATGGTTGAGGTCGCGGTTGAGAGGATTGTGGAAAGTGGACTGCGAGGGATTCATGGCATCCATCGCGCACAATTTGTTGAAGGCGATACGCCGTCTGGCCCAAGGTGTAGGACCACCTGGACCGAGTGGTTCAGGTGACTATGCCCATTCCCCGCGACCGGAAAATTCGGGAAGTCGGACTTCAGTTGTCATCGCCCCGGCATAACGGGGAGCTGGCTACCCATCTCTTCTCTTCTCCTGTAGCATGAAAACGGACTTTTTCAACAAGCCGCTTACACTGAGCCAAAAATTACGGACTGGAATTGAGGACCACCGTGTAACGCCAAACTTGCAATGAAGAAGGACAGGATCAGGGAGTCCGAACCGTTGGCAGCAGTGTAGAACTGAACGTTCCCGAGGAAGAACGGGAGTCCTAAGATCCGACGGTTTCTGAAAACCGCGAGCCGTAGATGGGCGAGATTTCCGCGAGACCGACCTCGACCCATAGAGAACCGACCCCGACCGGTCCTGAGTGCCGTTCTTGAAAGGACCCACGTGACTGCCGATACCCGCCCGAGTCCTCCAACCGTCAGGGTCGACAGCCAGTTCCCGGCTTCGACAGCGGCCACCCAGAGGCTTGCCCCATTGAAACCGGCCACCATCACCTCATCCCTGACGCTGGAGGTGATGGTCAGCAGGAGAGAGGACATCATGATCAGGGCAGTCAGCTGGAACATCGCCCATCGGAGCCAGCCGTGGCGGGAACTGGTGGAGATGCAGGCAGACCTAGCGTTGCTCCAGGAAGCTGGAGATCCCCCTCCGGATGTAGCTTCCCGAGTCAAAACCAGCCCCCACGAACCCTGGCAAAAGGACAGCCCCCATTCAGGCGAGCCTTACTTCGACCGCTGGACCAAGATCGTCTGCCTGTCGGATCGGGTCGAGGTCAAGTGGTTCCGCCAGGAAGGCCCGGCCGTCTGGGCCAACGAGGACGAGATTCTGACCAGCGGTATTGGCACCAGTGACGCAGCCCTCGTCACCCCGCTCGACGGTGGCGAACCATTCATCGCGGTTTCGATGTACGCTCGCTGGGTGCGTCCCCATCCGTTGAACGGCAGCAGGTCCCGGGCAGACCAGCCGGACGGGTCGGCACACCGCATCATTTCCGACATATCCGCCTTCGTCGGAACCTATGATCCACTTCCCCACCGGATCCTGGCGGCCGGTGATCTCAACATGAGCTTCGGGGGTACGGACCCTTTCCGGGATCGTGCCCAGACCGTCCTGGACCGGATGAAAGTCCTCGGGTTCAAATATGCAGGACCGCAGTACCCCAACGGCAGACGGGCCCAACCTGTCCCCTCGCATCTCACATCCGAGTCCCTAGACGTCCCCACTCACCACTCCAACCGAAGCAGTCCCGCCGAAGCATCCGTCCAGTTGGACCACGTATTTGCATCCCTGGGGTTCCACGAACAGATCGCCACGCGGGCCTTGAATAAAGTAGACGAATGGGGCAGCAGCGACCACTGTCGGATCGTCATAGACATTCAGGCCGGATAAACGCTTGGCGGCCCAACCGTCCAACAACGAGAGCTATCCCAAGACTGGATCATCATCACGGAGGCGACTAGGGAGCCAGGAACCCCAACACACGGGGTGAGGCCAGCTCGACCACACCGGCTCCCACGGCTTCCGCGACCGGGGTCTGGCAGGTGGCGGTCAACACCGAACCGGTATCGTAGACCGTCACGGCGGACTCCCATGACCGGCAGAACTCCCTGAACGGCCTGCCCCTCTCCAGTTCCTCCAGAAAATGCTCCACCCGCCGGGGCAACTCCGCCGCATCAAGCCCCGCCCATTCTGGTTGGGGGTAGTGGAGGACCAGATAGTTGGTAACGACCTCGGCCGTCCTCCCGTAGCCGGCGCCGAACAGGTTCCATTCCCGAAGGCTAACCCACTCAGCAGGCGGGTCGAAATCCACCGGGGGAGGAGTCTCGGGTTCCAGTACCATCTTCCTGGGGAGGATCGCCGCTCTCAGGGGGTCGGAGAGCGCCGAAACCACCCGGTAGAAAGGCTCGGACTCGTCCAGGGACGGCGACTTCCCCGCCCTGGCTGCGAGGACCTGGGCAATGGCATCCGTATCGGGAGACACCACAAGGACATCATCAGTCACGGATATGCGCACGGCGCGGCTATAGTAGATAGCCCGGTGAGCGGGATTGCTGCGCCGGTCCCATGCCGTACGGAGGTCGATAGAGTGGAACTCATCGCTGCCCACCGAGTCAATCTGGTACCCCAGCGCATCGAGGCGGCTGCGGACTAGGTCCGCGTCTAATCCACCCAGATGAATGCTGGTGGCGAAGGGCCAGGTGTAATCCTCTCCGGTGGCAAGTGACGCATCCACATCGAACTGGGAGAATCCCAAACCGTCGGCCCACTCCGGCGTCTGACGCATGGCCATAATCAGGTTGGGACCCCATATGCCTCCAAGGGCTTTGCGATACTTCTCGACTTCGGCTTCAGGCCAGGACTTCAGTTCCTCGAAGGACCCCGGGTTGGGGACACCCGCGACATCGAGAGCCTGGCGGAAATTGGAAAACCATATCCCCTCGGACTCGAAGGATAGGGGCAGCAAGGCAATGGCCCTGTGCAATTCAGAGTCCTGGCGGACCGGGCCAGAGCAGCCGAACCATACTCCTAGCATAAGCCAACAGCCAAGGCCGACACACACTATGCGACTAACGGGACCGGAAGCGGTCAGCATATTCCCCCTTCACAGCTACCAACAGACCACGGTCTCCGTGCCCCAGTCAAGCAAGCAGACCACGTCCCAACCTAGGGGCACCCGGAATAGGCCCATCGTACACAAAAGGCCCCCGCCTACAAAGGCGGAGGATTCTCCTTCACCGGTGGTGACAGTTCATATACGGTGAACCCAACCCCTTGCCTCAGGGCTTTCAGGTCGGTTCAAAGGCGAACTCCGGTTCAATCGCCAAGACCTCCCTTGGAGAGCCGCTCACTGCCGGGGGCGCGGCTTGCCCCGCGGCCGGCGCACGGGCCATTCATCCGGCCCGACCTTGAGGACCACCGTGTAACTCCAATCTCGTGTTGATTGACGTGAACACCTATATTCGTTCTCTGAGCGTCGACGCCTTCCGCACCCTGGATAAGCTGGGCCGCAACGCCACCCTGCTGCGCGGACAGCTCGGCGCGGTGGAGGGCGTGCCGGTCATCGTGTCTGAGCAGATGTCCCTGGCCGACGCCGACGGGAAGGTGACCGACGACGGCAACACCGCCAAGACAGGCCGCCTGCTGATGGTCAACCGCACCCAGTGGCGGGTGGGTTTCCGGCGGGAGCTGCTCATCGAGACCACCCGGGACATCCAGAAACGGCAGAACATCATGGTGGTCAGCATGAGGATCGCCTTCATGGAGCGCACCGGCGACCGCACCAAGGCCCGGCACACGGCCCTGCAGTACAACATCACCGGCGTCGCGGCCTAGCGGGCGCCGCCAACTGAATTCCGGCGGAGGGACGGCCCGATGCCGTCCCTCCGCCTCAACGGGGAGGATACATGGCCAACACCTACGCGGACCTGGCGATGCTGAAGGCGCCGGGTGCCCTGAACATAACCGGAACCAGCTACGACGCCCGCTTGCTGGCCCTGCTCGAAGCGGCGTCCCGCTGGATTGACGGCTACTGCAACCGGCACTTCTACCTGCTCCAGGCCGCCCGCCGGTTTTGCGGACGCCGGATGGTGATTGCCGCTCCCGACCTGGTCCGGCTGGACAGCATCAGGACCGGCGGGAACGGCGACGGAGTGTTCGAGACGGCGCTCTCCGCCGGTGACTACCGGCTGGAACCGGCCAACGCCGACCCGTCCCATCCCTGGGGCTTCCCCTACCAGCGGGTAATCGCCGCCGGAAGCTTGGCGGAGCGGGGCGGGTTTCCCACTGGAGCGGCGGCGGTGGAGATAACCGGCGCGTGGGGCTACCGGGAGGTCTGGGAAGACACCGGGGCCCGGCTGGATGCAGGGCAGATGGTGACCGCCGGCGCCACGCTCATGGCCGTCGTCGGCGACGACGTGGAAGGACTGTCCGCCGGGCAGACCCTCCGGCTGAACAAGGAGCAGGTCTACGTGGCGGCGGTTACCGGGACGGGAGTGGTGGTCCGGCGGGCCGTCAACGGCACAGCGGTGGGGTCCCACCTGGGAGGATCGGCCCTGGCCCGCTTCGTCTACCCGGCTCCGGTGACCGAGGCCTGCCTTCAGTTGACCATGCGGGCGTGGCAGGGAAGGGGCGCGGAGGGAGGCGATGTCGCCGAACTGTGCCGCCCGCCGGATGCGGTGGTGGCGGGCCTGCTGGCCGGTTACCGGAGGCTGGCGGTGGGGTAGGAAGGCTGGCTGGTTCCGGTGAAATTGAAACAGGAGGTTGCGTATGTCATTGGCAGCGGTTAGGGCGGGACTGGTGGAGCGTTTGCAGACTATCGGCGGATTGCGGGTCTACTGGGACGACCCCGGGGAAGCTCCCGAGACGCCGGCGGTGGTGGCGGGCAGCGGCGGCGTCTCGGCCAAGTACGACCGGACCCTGGGCGGGACGGATGTGCGGTACCGGCTGGAGCTGCTCCTGCTGGTGGACGGTGGGGATGGCGGCGAGGCCTGGGACGGCGTGGCCGCATTCGCCGCTCCCTCCGGCGGCCTGTCCATCAAGGAGGCGGTGGACGGCGACCTGGGCGGGCGGTGCGACTGGGCGCGGGTGCTGTCGGCGAAGCGGATGGGACGGGTGACTCACGGCCGCCGGACCTACCGGGGCGCGGCCTTCCAGGTCGAGGTCTATTGCAGCGGCTAGCCGGGTCCAGGTCGAAGCCGCTCAGCGCTCTTAGACAAGTCACCCATGACGGGCGCGAAAGCGGCGACCCTTCAATCAGTTCTCCAGGAAAAGCGAGGTGTGGGTTGGCCAAGTATCAGTCTTCCGGCAGCAGCCGGGTTTGGGTGGACGACGCGGACGGTATTCCAAGAGACCTGTCTCCCTACGTGGAGGAGGTCGGGCCTCTGGGCACTGCGGTGGGCTGGCTGGACGTGACCGGGTTGAGCGATCCTGCCCAGCGGGTCATCGCGGGAACCCGGGCGGCCCAGGAGTTGGTCCTGCGTGGGTTGTTCGACGACAAGGCCGTTGACGGTCCCGATGCGGTGCTGGCCGGAATCGTCGGGCAGGTGGTGACGGTCAGCTACGGCCCGGCGGGAAGCGCAACGGGCCAGCGGCAGGTATCGGCGGAGTTCCTGTGCCTTTTCTACCGGATAACCAGCCGGACCGGGGACAAGGTGCGGTTCGAGGCCCGGTTCCTGCAGGACGGCGAGGCGACCCTGGGGGTCTGGCCGTGACGGGGCCAACCCTCTCCCGTCATTCCCGCGCAGGCGGGAATCCAGACCCCGGTTTCCGTTGGGCTGCGCGACCCGAAACGGAACGATACTCTGGTTGAGAAGGGAGGATTGATGTTCGGTCCGAAATGGCGCATCTGGGTGGACTGGAACGGCAACGGCGTTTGGGGCGAGGCCGGTGAGGATGTGGCCCCCGGGACAACGGGACTGCGCTGGGAGTGGGGCCGGAGCGCGGACAGCGAGCGGTGCCCACCGGCCCGCCTGGACCTGGCCCTGCGCAACGGCGATCACAGGTTCTCGCCGCCCAACGCCGGCTCCCCTCTGTCGGGCAGCCTGTCCCAGGGACGAAGGGTGTGGGCTCAGATGGCGTGGCCCTGGGACGGCTTCGCTGGCTCCATCGGAGAGAGTCTCGCCGGCCGCATCCTGCCGGTCGGCGGCGGCCTTGCCTGGAAAAAGCAGGACTTGGGGAACAACGGGTTCCGGCTGGTCGGCGGCCACGTGGAAGCGGTAACGGGGACCGGCGCCCCCGCCGTCCATACCGTCGACTTCGGGGACGGCGACGCCTTCGTCGGGCTGCACTTCACCCGCCAGTCCGACGGACACGCCGGGCTGGTCCTGCGGGCCCACAACCCCTTCAACTACCTCCGCATCCGGTTCGGCGCCACCGCCACGGTGCTGGAGCGGGTGCTCTACGGCGTGGCGGTCAACATCCGTTCCGGGGACCCGCTGTCGGCCGGGGTGGAGCACTTCATCGAGGTGGAGATGCATGGCCCGTCCATCCGGCTGTTCGCCACCGGCCTGGAAACGGGGAGCGTCGTCCGGCAGGAAATCCTCGACGGAGGCGGCGTCGCTCCCAACGCCACGGCCACCCGCCACGGGCTATGGCACGACGGAAGCCCGGCAGCAGGGTCCGTGGGCGACCGCTGGGCCCACTTCGGCGGTTGGCGCAGCTTCTTCCATGGCGCTGTGGAGGGCATCACGCCCCAGCCGGACCGGAACCAGCAGTCCTGCCGTCTCACCGCCCTTGACGACCTGCACACCCTGGATAAAACGCTCCTCTTCACCCTGCTGACCGGCCGGAACTTGGCATCCGGCGGCATCGCCAACCAGGTGCTGACCCGGGCGGGATTCAGCCCCAGCGACCGGGAACTGGACCAGGGAAGGACGCTCGTGGCTTCCGGCCCCCGCGCCTTGTGGCGGCTGTCGGCCCGGCGCGTGTTGGACCGCCTGCAGGACGAAGAAGACGGCCTGATTTATATAGACGGGCAGGGACGCCTGCGGCTGGAGGCCTTCGGTCACCGGAGCGAGGGCTCCCACCTGTCCCCCCGCGCCGCCTTCGGGACCCGGGCGGGAGACGGGCCCTATGTGTCGGACCTGGCCTGGAGCGGCGGCGGAAGCGCGGTGGAGAACCGCACCACCTTCCGGTTCCGCTCGCTGGATGACCAGGGCGCGCAGGAGGTCTGGCGGCTGCGGGACATTCCGGCCATCCCCCCGGGGGAGTCCCGGGACTTCCTGGCAGAGAGCGCGTCCTACGCTGCGGTGGACTCCATCCGGGTCCCCGCGGCGACGGCGGACTACGCGGCCAACGCCGAGGCGGACGGCTCCGGCGCGGACATGACCAGCGACCTCACCGTCACCCTGCCGTCGCAGGCGGACTTCCAGGGAAGGGGGACGGTGGTGCGGGCGGCCAATGGCAGCGCCTCCAGCACCGTCTACCTCACGCTGCTGAAGCTGACCGCCGGGAAGGCGTATCGGGAATCTGAGGCAACCATCTATGAAGCGTCCGACGCGGACAGCCGCCGGCAGCACGGGGAACGCTCCCGGGAGGTGGACTGTCTCTTCATCGACAACTACGCCGCGGCCCGGGAAGCCGCCGAATCCCGCCTGTCCCGCCGGAAAGACCCGGGGCCGTGGTTGTCCCTCACCATCCCCAACGGCAACGGCGCCAACCTGTCCCAGGTGGTCCACCGGGTGCTGTCCGACCGCATCAGGGTGGTCTATGGGGATATGGGCATCTACCGGGAGTTCTTCATCGAGGGGATGACGCTGGACGCGGTGGCCGCCACCGGCGAGGTCACCGCCCGCTGGAAGGTCAGCGGCGCGTAGGGACTTCCCATGTCCGCTACAACCGGACAAGAACCGTACCACCCCTCTTTTCAGGGGGTTTGGGGGATGCATCCCCCAACGTAACCCCCGTCACCCCCGCCATAACAGGAGGTCAACCTTGGTATCGACACAGGATTTCGCCCGCGAGGTGTGGGTGTCGCTGGAAAACATCCGGGAGAGATTGGCCGTGGTGGAGACCGAAATCCGCCACGCCCGCCGGGACATGGTCCGCCTGGAAGGGGCGCTGGCGTCCCACCTGGAACGCCACAACCGCTCCAACGGCGGCAGCAACGGAGACGACTCCAACCCCGACGTGGTCAACCTTCGCTTCAACCGCAAGCTCTTGGGAGGCAGCGCCGCCGGAGCCGGGGCGGCGGTTACAGCCGCCCTGGGGAGGCTGTTGGGTTGGTGGTAGCGCGAGAGCCAACGTTGTTGACGAACGTTGACAAATGCGCGGATATGATGTTTGATAACCGCAAGTAATCTAGACTCGTCATCGGCGCTGGGTCCTCGATGAAGATCGGCGGCTTTCTGTTTCCAGCGTCTCTAAAGAAGGTTTGCAGAGATCCATAGGGGCTTATATCCTTGCAAGAAGACAGTTCCGCTCCACCGACTCCCGTCTCCGTTGCCTGTTTGTTGTGTGACCGCGTCATCTTCGATGAAGATGTTGGGGATAGGACCATAGTTGGAGAATACGACGAATTTTGGTATCAGGGGTTCCCCGGTTCCATGGGCCCAAACTTTCTGTTCCTGAAAGTGATTGAGTGTGAGGGGCAGTACGACACGAGAATCGATTACCTCCAAGTGTCCACCCAGGAAGTCTTGAACGAACTGGAAGCAACCTGCTCTCACGACGACCGCCAATCCTACGCCGAGTTCAATATAAGCCTCCCCCAGTTAATGGTGCCGGAGGCAGGGGAATACGAACTGAGAATCTGGATGAACAACAGGTTCGTGACAAGTCTGAGGCTCAACGCATACCTGGATGAAGTCGCTGAGAACAACCTGGAGGACTAAGCATGCGTAAGACGTCTTCGAGGTTTAGCAGAGTTTCCACTTGTGCCGCTGGTGCTGGAGCCAAATCCAGCTATGTTGCACCCACGGCCATGAGGGAGACCAGCCGCCGGTCCCAGAGGGCATTGACACGCGTTGATGCCGTCAGGCTCCCTGCTCCCGCCGGTTCCGATGGGCGGCCTACTTCAGGTTTTCAACCGCGCGTCGAAATCGGCAGCCTTCTCGACACCAGACTGAGGTTGCGTGGCGTGTTGACACTGGATATGGAACGGGAAGGAGATTCTTACGTAGCTACATGTTCCGATCTGAACGAGTTCGGCTATGGGAGTGACCCGACCCGTGCTATTGAAGACGCCCGCCGCTCGATTGCGGAGCTCTATTGGTCTCTGAAAGAAAACCAGCACCGCCTCGGCCCAGATCTGGCCAGGACCTGGCAGATGCTTTCTGAACTAATCTACGAGGTGTGACATAACGGGTCGCACCTGTCCGGTCTTGCCGAACCCTTATCCCCCCACCCACTCTCCCCTTCCTTGTCCCTCTCCGCATAACGGGGGTATCATAGGCGGACGATTCCCCCGGGCTGTCTGCCCTATAGATACCCTGCAAATTTTCTCACCGTTTGGGAGGTCCTGCTGTGCCTGACAAGGTTTATGACGTAATAGTTGTGGGGGCCGGCAACGCCGCCCTCAGCGCGGCCATCGCCGCCAGGGAACGGAGCGAAGACGTCCTCGTCGTAGAAAAAGCCCCCGAGTATTTCCGGGGCGGTAACACCTACTTCACCGGCGGCATCATCCGCTTCGCTTTCAACGGCATCGAGGACATCAAGGCGCTCATCCCCGACATGTCCGAGGCCGAGGAAAGCTCCATCGAGGTGGGGAGCTATACCGAGGACGATTACTACGACGACATGATGCGTGTCACCCACGGGTTGTCCGACCCGGAGCTGGCCCAGATCCTGGTCAGCCAGTCCCATCCGACGATGAAGTGGCTCCAGGAACACGGGGTCCGCTTCGTGCTGTCCTTCGGACGACAGGCCTTCCGGGACGGGGACAAGTACCGCTTCTGGGGCGGGCTGGTGGTGGAGGCCGTGGGCGCAGGCAAGGGCCTGTCCGACCAGCAGTTCGACGTCTGCCAGCGCATGGGAGTGGATGTCCGCTACGCCACCCAGGGCGTCAACCTGATCCAGGACCAGAAGGGACGGGTCAGCGGGCTGCGGGTGCTGGGGCCGGACGGCTTCGAGGACATCCACGGCCGTTCCGTTGTCCTGGCCGCCGGCGGCTTCGAGGCCAACGCCGAGATGCGCTGCCGCTACCTGGGCCCCGGCTGGGAGACGGTCAAGGTGAGGGGCATCCCCTACAACACCGGCGACGGCATCCGCATGGCCCTGGATGTGGGCGCCCAGTCCCACGGCCACTGGAGCAGCTGCCACGCCGTAGCCTGGGACATGAACGCTCCCGCCTTCGGCGACCGGGTCATCACCGAGCTGTTCCAGAAGCACTCCTACCCCTTCGGCCTCATCGTCAACCTGAACGGCGAGCGGTTCCTGGACGAGGGGCTGGACTTCCGCAACTACACCTACGTCACCTACGGGCGGGCGCTGCTGACCCAGCCCCAGGGCCTGGCCTTCCAGGTCTTCGACGAGAAGGTCAAGCACCTGCTCCGCGACGAGTACTGGATCTCCCAGGCCACCATGGCCCAGGCCAACACCCTGGAGGAGCTGGCCGCCCGGCTGGACATCGACCCCCAGGGACTGGTCAACACGGTCAACGAGTACAACGCCGCGGTCCAGACGGACATTCCCTACAACCCCACCGTCAAGGACGGCCGCCGCACCGAGGGCCTGGCGGTGGACAAGACCAACTGGGCCGAGACCCTGGACACGCCTCCCTACTACGGCTGGGCGGTGACCACGGGAATCTCCTTCACCTTCGGCGGGGTCAAGATCAACAACCGGGGGCAGGTGGTGACCAACGCCCAGGAGCCCATCCCCGGCCTCTACGCCGCGGGCGAGATGGTCGGCGGACTCTTCTACTACAACTACCCCGGCGGCTCCGGCCTGTCGGCGGGAATGGTCTTCGGCCGCCTCTCCGGCACCTCCGCCGCCGAAGACGCGAATTTGTTGAAGGACATCTAGCCAAGGAACTCGCCGGTCCGCTCATCCAAGGATGCAGGACCGGCGGGACCCCCGCCATGATCGAAACCCTCGAAATCACCAACTTCAAGTCGGTGAAGCACCTCACGCTTCCCTGCAAGCGGTTCAACGTCTTCATCGGCGAACCCAACACCGGCAAGTCCAACCTCCTCGAGGCGCTGGGCCTGCTGTCGTTTGTGGGTGCTTGGCAATACCAACCCGGGATTAAGCTAGATGGGTTCGTGCGCCACGAGAGGACGTCAAACCTTTTCTATGACGAAGAGGTGGGTGAGCCATTGCGTGTCCGGTGCGATGATGCGTCCCTGGAGTTGGCGTACCGGGATGGATGCTATCGTGGCGAGTTCACGCATGATGAGCAGGTTGTGGGCGAAATCACCGGGGGCCAACAAACCATTTCGGGTGTCTGCTTTGCCGAACACGGAGGGGTTCCTGCCGTAAGGTTCTATCGCTCTCCGGCTGTGAACGACTTCTGGGAGTCCCCTTGTGATTTCCTGCTTCCTCCCCATGGCGCCAACCTGCCTACGCTGCTGCTCAAAAACCGGGACCTGCGGCACTGGATAAACCTCCCGTACCAGGTCCTTGGTCTCCGGCTGGGATTGCGCCCCCAGGAAAACAGGATTGAGGTGCTCAAGAGCTTCGACGACATCATCATCTCCTACCCCTACTCCCAAGCCTCCGAGACGCTGCGGCGGTTCAATTTCTACGATGCTGCTCTTCATACCAACACGGATTCGGTCCTGGTCTTCGAGGAACCGGAAGTCCACTTGTTCCCGGCTGAGGTCAACTTCCTGGCAGAACGGATCGAGCGTCACGAAGGCAACAACCAGTTTTTCATGACCACCCACAGCCCGGATTTCCTGATAACGCTGTTGTGCAAGACAGCTTGGGACAAACTGGGCATTAACATCGTCTACAACGAGGACTACCAGACCAGGGTGAAACAACTGTCGCCGGAGCAAATGACGGAACTGCATGAGGTAGACGTCTTCTTCAACCTGGAGCGGTACCTGAAGCCTTGGCTTTATACGTAGAATGCAAGCCGGATGAGACCCTGGCGAGGAGATTAGGCGTTCCCGGCCGGCAAATCATCCACCCGCGCAACAAGAGCGAAGTCCTGAAGCACCTGGAACGACGCTCCGATTGCACGGCGATGTTGGACGAAGACCCGTTATTCAATCCCAGAAGCTATTTGGACCGGATGCAGGTGGCGGAAGAATTGGGCTATTTGGGGCTTCGGTTGATGGAACACCAAGGACGCCACAACCGCGTTGTAATCATCCGTCCCAGACTCGAAGATTGGTTAATCAGGGCCGCCCGCGATGCCGGCTTGAGGCTGGATGATCGCAGGTATGCGCTGCCCACCAACGCGAGCCGGCTGCATGAGGAAATAACCCGAGACCTCCGCAAGCTCGACCGCCTCCTCGACGACCTCCTCTCCGCCCAATCCCCCCGCCTCCTGCGCCTCCAGGCACTGCTCACGGATTAGCCCCCAAAGGAGCGTCCCTCCCATGACCACCCCTGCCGACCGCATCGACCTCCTCGAACGCGAGGCCCGCCAACTCCTACACTTCCTCCAAACCCTGTCCCCGGAGCAGTGGCAGACCCCCAGCGCCTGCGCGGGCTGGACCGTCGGCGACGTGGTGGGGCACCTGACCAGCGTGGACTTCGCCAACCGGCTGCTGCGGGGACTGGACGGCGACTACTCTCCGCCGGAAGGATCGCCCCCGCCGGAGCAGCACGACGAGGACGCCTTCGCCCGCAGCATCTACCAGCGGGCCATCGCCACCCGGGAGCGGCTGGGGGATGGCCTCCTTGACGACTTCACCCAGCGGGTCGAAGAGGCCGTCGCCCTTTTCCGCCAGGTCGGCCCCGGCCAGTGGGACAACCTGGTCTACTGGCCGCCCGGGCCCATGTCCGTCCGCACTCTGCTGTCCCAGCGCATAGCCGAGCTGACCATGCACGGCTGGGACATCCGGTCGCGGTTGGAGGACGATTACCACCTCTCCGATGGCAGCGTCGCCGCCCTGCTGGACACGGTGGACCGGGCCGCCCGTCGCGCCTTCCGCCCCGACCCCCACCTGGAGGGAAGGTACGCGCAGCGGTACCGGTTCCTCATCACCAGCCCCACGGAGCGGGTTTTCGACCTGGTCCTCAGCGACGCCGTGGCGGAGATTGTCCAGAATCCTTCCGGTAACGAAGAGACTCCGCCCCACGTGACCTTTGAGTGTGATGGAGAAGCCTGCGTCCTCATCCTCTACGGACGCCTCACCCCGGACGACGCGGTCTACGCAAGGCGGCTGTCGGTGGCGGGCGGCGACACCTACCTGGCATCATCCTTCCAGGAGAAGTTTGTCGGGGGCTAGGGGATTTAGAAGCCATCTCAAAAGTCCCTTCCCCCTTGATGGGGGAAGGTTAGGATGGGGGTGACAGGCTGGTGCATTATCGCCGGGCCACGCAACTCCGAAATTCAAGGGTTGGTTTTGAGATGGTTTCTTAATCCTGTTTGAACGGGCCGGGCTTGCTCAGAGACGCAGAAAGACCCTGGCACCGTCTTCGATGGGGATCCGGGCGGTGCCGGGTCCTGGGCCAGGGTCTATAAAAGGGAAGCCGGTGGGCTTTGGCCGGGACTAGCCGGGGTTGTGCTTGTCAATGAACTCCAGCACCCGGGTGTCCAGGTCAGGGCGCCGGTCTTCCAGTACTCCCGAGTCGGCGAAGGCCACGGCCAGGTGGGCGTCCCGCTGGATGTCCTCCCAGTCCGGCTCCAACTCCAGCTCGTCGCGGAGTTCTTCAAACATTGCAGTCAGAGACTCTCGGTCAAACATCGAAATTATCCAACCTCCTCCAGTAGTTACCGCCGTCACACCCTCCCGGGCAACGACCAGTACAACAAGGCTTAGTCTAACTCCATTTGCCATCCCTGACAAGGGCAGCAGACCGCCGCCGGGTTCCCTTTTAGGCGGTGCGGTTCGATAGCCTGCCCATGCTCCGATGGGGGGGACGGGGAGGGTGGTCGTGCCAGTGACTCGCCGCCGCCAGCGAAAACGGCCTCCCATTTCGGGAGGCCGTGCAGTTCTCGGATAACCCGGGGAACCCCGGTTTGGCTCCTGGCCCCGGTTCGGGTCTAGTGACCGTGCCCGTGACCGCCGCCGCATCCGCAGCCACCGCCGCCGCAGCCACATCCCCCGCTGCCGCACCCGCACCCGCCGGCGCTGGCGAACATGGGGTTGTTGATCACGAAGCCCACCTGGCCGCCGAAGTTTTCGACGTAGTCAATGGTCGCCTCTTCCAGGAAGGGGGCGCTGTCGGAGTCCATCAGGAAATCGACCCCGTCCATCTTCAGCACCGTGTCGTCGGGTTGGAATTCGTTTTCCATGGTCAGCATGTACTGCAGGCCGCCGTGCTCGGATGGCATGGCCACCACGCGCAGGGCGTTGGTGCTCTCGCCTTCCTGCTCGATGACTTCCTTGAGTTTTTCGATTGCCAGCGCGGTAACTTCCATCTCGTCTCGCTCCCTGTGAGGCCATTAAGAGGCTATTAAATTATGGTTCGGCGCCGAAAGGCAGACTTTCGCCAGCCTGAGACTAGGGCTAAGGCTAACACACGGCCTTCGTCTCAGTCAATTTCGCCGGCGGAAGCCAGTGCCTTCGATTATTCCCTCCCCCTTGACGGGGGGAGGGTTAGGGTGGGGGTGAAACCCCTGATGAAAGCAATGCGCTCAAGTGTGCGGTAAGGCCCGCTGAACAGTCGGAATCAAGCCCTCCCCAATAATCGAAAGGCCCTAAAACGGAAGGCCGGCGCCGGGAGCCTACAGAATCTCCTTCCCGAAAATCATCCGCTCCAGGCCGTACTTGCGGCTGCCCAGGACTCCGATGATGCCGGCGATAATGAACCAGAGGACGGCTACTTCTCCACCGTTATCGGGAAGATGAGGCCAGGTGCCGCTGCGTGAATGTATTCCGAAGTACGCCACTAACATGGTGACCACCAGCGCGCCGGCGCCCAACCGGGTCAAAACCCCGAAGGCGATGAGGAAGGCCGCGATGAGTTCCACCCATCCGGCGATGTCAACCAGCGTCCCGAGGCCATTGGGGTTTGCCCCGGCGGGGAAGCCCCAGAGCAGGAACGCTTTCTGTGCCCCGTGCAGCGCCACCAGGAAAGCGAATATCAACCGGAAGAGCAGGTAGAACTCGTCCGTAAATTTCCCGAGTATCCCTCCGAATATCCCGTTGTCTCCCGAATCGGTCGTTGCAGCCACGATTTCACTCTCCTCTGACTTCGGACTTGTTTTGGCTATTCCCCGGAACATTCCCGGGGAGTCCCGCCTCGCTCGCTGCTTCAATCCCGGATCCGGGGTGGCCTGAAGCGGGGTAGGTTGCCGGCCAGGGGCGTTGCAAGACCGCTGGCGTCGAAAACCTCCCCTTTGCGGCGAGACACCGGGAGACTATCATACTGCCCCCTTTTAACCAAGACTGAGTCAGGACGGGTAGCGTTGCAATTTAGGTATTTTCGTTCTCGGTCCGCCTCCTTCTCTCCCGTCATTCCCGCGCAGGCGGGAATCCAGACCCCCGTCGTCTGTTCCCCGCATTAGCGTGTTGACCGTTCACTGGCGGTTTGACCAAACCGGCAGGCGTGCGATTGCCCTGGGGACGGGGGTTGGCGGATTCCCCCGTCCTCCGGTTCTCCGGGAAAAGCGCTTCTGTTGAGGGGGTTTTTCGGTTGGTCTATACTAGCGGAGCGCCGGAAAGCCGCCGCGCCAACAGCCAGATGCGCCGGAGCGATTCAGAACGGGGGATGAAATGGACCTGGGACTCACCGAAGTCCAGCAGATGTTGAAGAACAGCGCCCGCGAGTTCCTGTCCCAGGAATGCCCGCTGACCCTGGTGCGGGAGATGGAAGAGGACGAGCGCGGCTACACCGACGATCTGTGGCGGCAGGTGGTCGGGCTGGGCTGGACCGGCCTGGCCTTCCCGGAACAGTACGGCGGCACCGGCGGGGACTTCATGGACTTGGCGGTCCTGCTGGAGGAGACCGGCCGCGCCCTCATGCCGGGTCCGCTGGCATCCACCGTGGTGCTGGGCGGTCTGACGGTGCTGGACGCCGGCTCCGACGCCCAGAAGCAGGAAGTCCTGACGGGCGTTTGCGCCGGGGAGACCCGCATGACCCTCGCGCTCACCGAGCCGTCGGCAACGCTGGAACCCTCCGGTGTTGAGACCACCGCCACTCCCGACGGCGGCGGGTTCCGGCTCAACGGGACCAAGCTCTTCGTCCCCGACGCCCACGCCGCCAGCCTGCTGCTGGTGGCGGCCAGGACCGGCGGAGGTGGGAATGACCCGGAGCAGGGAGTCACCGTTTTCCTTCTCGACCCCGCTGCCGCCGGAGTGATGGTCCGGCAGCTCAACAGCATCGCCTCCGACCGGCTCTGCGAAATCACCCTGGACAACGCTTGGGTGTCCGCGAACGCCGTGCTGGGCGAACTGGGCCGGGGCTGGCCCATTGTGCAGCGGGCCATCCAGCGGGGGATCGCGGCCCAGTGTCTCCAGATGGTCGGCGGGGCGGATGCCGTGCTGGACATGACGGTGGAGTACGTCAAGCAGCGCACCCAGTTCGGCCGCCCCGTGGGCAGCTTCCAGGCGGTGCAGCACCATTGCTCCAACATGGCCACCGACGTGGAGGGGAGCCGTCACATTGCCTACCAGGCGGCGTGGCGGTTGTCCCAGAACCTGAACGCCGACCGGGAGGTGGCCATGGCCAAGGCCTGGGTCAGCGGAGCCTACCAGCGGGTCTGTGCCACGGCCCACCAGTGCCACGGGGCCATCGGGTTCACCAGGGAGCACAACCTCCAGCTCTACACCCGCCGCGCCAAGGTCCAGGAATTGAGCTACGGCGACGCCCACTTCCACAAGGAACTGGCCCTCCAGCACATCGACGACTGACCCGTTTCCGCCCCGGGGCTATCGCATGAAGTCTGACTCGGTCCTTTCGCCGCCCTTCCCGTCACTCCCGTCATTCCCGCGCAGAGCCTGTCCCTGGCGACTGAGGAGGGAAAGGGGCGGGAATCTAGACCCTCGTCGTATGTTCCCCGCAATGTCGTGTTGACCGTTCACTGGAAGTTTAAGCAAACTAGCACTCATGCGATAACCCTGAAGCAGAAGCGACACCCCACCGATTGCCGCCAAACGCCCATTTGGTGATTGGTGTATAGTGGGGCCGAAGGGACGCCTGGTCCCTTCCTTGTCTCTTTGTCAGTAGGGAGGTGCTCAAAGTGAACACTGATAAGCTGGTTTTCCTGGGATTGCTGGCGGTGGGCGCCGTTCTCGTTGTTGCCGGTCTTCTGTCTTACGGAATGGTGGGCATCGTGTTGTTGGGAGTCGGCGGGCTGATTATCGCCGGAACTCTCATGAGGTCGGGCCGGCGGGCACATCGGCACCGCCGCGACAGGCAGTCGGAAATCTATGCCAACGCGGCCCAGAGAGGCGACACCGCCTTCTTTTCCAATCCGACCGACGGTCCCCTGCCCTGACCCCGGAATATCCCTTGCTTTCGCAGCACCCGGAGGTAACAACGCCGTGACCACCAGCTCATCCGTCTTTTCCGACATCGCCCGCGACCCCCTGAATCCGGCCGCCATCTACCGGGACGACCAGGTCATCGTCGTCCGGGACATAAACCCGCAGGCGCCGGTCCACCTGCTCATCATCCCAATCATGCCCCTGACCAGCCTGGCCCAGATCGGCCCCAACCAGGAGCAGATGATCGGTCACATGTTCGTCGTCGCCGAGGAAATGGCGCGGCGGGAGGGCGTGACCGGCAGCGGCTTCCGGCTGATCATCAACCAGGGAGACGACGCCGGGCAGGAGATCGCCCACCTGCACATGCACCTGCTGGGCGGCCAGAAGCTGGGCGGCCTCGTCGGTTCCTGAACTGGTCCGTTTTATGGACGAGCTTGCCGTTCCAATCGAGGGCAGGGCCGCCACCCTGTCCGCGAAACTTCAAGCCCACCTGCACCGCACCGCCGGGGTGGCCGCAGACCTGGCTCCGCGGCACGGAGTTGACGTCGAGCGGGCCCGTCTCGGCTCCCTGGCCCACGATGTCGCGAAGGCCATGTCCAACAAGGAACTGCTGCGGCAGGCCGCCCGTTTCGAGCTTCCGGTGAACATGGTGGAACGCAACAATCCGGGCCTGCTCCACGGCCCCGTCGGAGCCGAACTGCTGCGGCACGAGGACGGGATTGAAGACCAGTCCATCTACGAAGCCGTCTGCTGGCACACCTTCGCCCACCCGGACCTGGACGACCTGGGGAAGATAGTCTTCCTGGCCGATAAGCTCGACCCCGCCAAGATTAAGCGCTACCCCTTCCAGCCTTACCTGCTCGAGGTGGCCCAGGACGACCTGGACCTGGCGGTGCTGGAATTCGTCACCCGGCAGATTGCCGCAGTCATGGCGGCGGGCCGCATGGTCCACCCCCTGATGGTGGAGGCCCGCAACCACCTCATCGCCGCGGGCGTCAGGAGCCCCGCCCGGAGTCCGGCATGAAGTTCGGGCTGAACCTGGGTGGGGGCAACCTGCCCCACGAGTCCAGGGAAGAGGCGATGGAAGGCCGGCTGGCCAAGTCCCGCCTGGCATACCGGTACGGCTACGCTTCGCTGTGGAGCGGGGCCGGATACCTCAACAACGACTTTCATCCCATGCTCCTGCTTTCCCGGGCGGCGGCGGAAGCCCCGGGCCTGGAGCTGGGAATGGTCGCCCTGCTGCCCCTGTACCACCCGCTGGAAGCCGCCGAGCAGATTTCCACGCTGGACGTAATAAGCGGCGGACGGTTCGTGCTGGCTCCGGCCCTGGGCTGGCGGGACTTCCAGTTCGACGGCTTTGGCATCCCCAAGTCCGAGCGCCTCTCCCGGTTCCGGGAGGTCCTGCAGGTGATGAAGCTCTTCTGGACCGAGGAGCGTGTCACCCACGCAGGGAAGCACTTCCAGATTGGTGATGTCCCCGGAGCAGGGAAGCCGCTCCAGCAGCCCTACCCCCGCATCCTGATTGCCGCCAACCAGGACCGGGGCGTGGCCAGGGCGGCGCGGCAGGGCGACGGCTGGCTGGTCAGCTCCCGCTCCACCCTGCCCACCATCGCCCGGCAGGTGGAGCTCTACCGGCAGACGGCGCAGGAAGCCGGCCGCCCGGGATACATCTCGGCATGGCGGGAAATGTTCATCGCCGAGACCCGGGAGGAGGCAATCCGCATTGCCCGCCCCCACGTGGAGTGGCTCTACCAGGACCGGGCGGCCTCCGGCCACAGCGACGAGCTGCCCCAGGCGGACCGCATCGACGTCGGCTTCGAGCAGGTGCTGGAGGGACGGTTCATCATCGGCAGCCCCGACGAATGTGCCGCTGAGATAGAGAAATACCAGGCCCTCGGCATCGAGGAGCTGGTCCTGCGCTGCCAGTGGCCCGGCATGAGCAACCAAGACTCCCTCCGGGCGGTGGAGCTGTTCGGGGAAGAGGTAATGCCCCGGTTCGGGTAGGGGCTACCAGGTGACTGAACTGGGGGCATCTCCAAAAACCGAAGCCGTGGCAACGGTGTATAATGTAGTAGTTCGACCTCCCCAGGATTGCCTGTCAATCCTGGGTTAATGACCCCCCCAGGTTTGCCTGGCAACCCTGGGTTTGTAAAAGGGCCGCATTGCGGCCCTTTCCCCTTCTATCTCGATCTCCAGCAGTCGGCCAGGAACCCTTCGTTGACCGGGATGATTCTGTCGGCGACGTTCCTAAGCGCACGGGACGTCCCTCTCCCAAACAACACGACCTCAACGTTTCTCCCAAGGTCTTTAACAGCCTGAACCATGTCTACGAAGTCCGTATCACCACTGACAAGGATAGCGGTGTCATAATTGTCTCTTGAGGCATGGATCAGCATGTCCGTTGCGAGTTTTATGTCCACCCCCTTCTCGATGGGGCCTTCCAGCGGCCAGTTCCGGTAGACCAACTGCCCCAAACGGAGCTCGAACAGCGGAATATTTTCCAGGGCTCCCAAGAACCTCTGCTGCTCCCGGTACAAGTCCGGCTGCTTGGTCCGGTCAATGCGCGCCCCGTAGTAATAGGTGCGAACCAAGCGGCGATTTCCCGCCAGTTTTAAACTGAACTTTTCGTAATCCAGGTCTGTCCTTCCACAATGGTTTTGCAAGGAATGGTAAAGGTTGCTGCTATCAATGAAGACCATGATCCGGTCCGGGAATATTCGGTCGGTACCCATTTCAATCCTTACCGGGCCTTATAGTCCGGCGGCAGCTTTTCCACCAAGGGCCGGCCAGCCTACTGGAAGTCTCCTGGCAGGTGCAGCTTCAGCGGCACGGTGCAGAATCTTGTTGCCAAAGAAGCGCGCGCCCGCAGCAGCCGGTCTCCGCTCCGTCTCCGGGCTGGGAATATAACCGCCCCCGATTTGCCGGGTCAAATCCGAATAAACGTTCCAAATTGTTGCCAAATTGCGTTGACATTCTCAGAACGCCGGTTCTATACTCCGGTTGTCACGTGATAGAACATTTATTCGGAGTATTGAGCGATGGTCAGCATTTCAGCCGAAACCCAGACAGTTGACTCGGTCCCGGAGTTCTGCCTCTACGAGGACACCGGCTGCGAGATCTCGGATTCATGCCTCAACTGCCCCCTCCCCCGCTGCAAGCATGACGACCCGGTGTGGTACCAGAAGAACCGCCGCTTGGCCAAGGACTGGAAGATGGTCAGCACCATTCAGCAGGAGCAGTTGACGCCGGAAGAAGCGGCAGAGCGGTTCTCCATAACCATCCGCACCGTCTTCCGAAAGATAGAGCGGTGCCGGGAGGCCATGACCAACCTGGAAACCCAGCGGGAACTTGGGATGTTTGCCGCTTAACAAGGAAGCCTTCGGTTAACAATCTGAAAGCCGCCCCGAGTAGAAAACTCGCACGAGCGGAGGTGATCCCATCACCTCCGCTCGTGCGTTTTCATACCACCGCTGACTGTAGGGCCTTTTGTACCAATCTTCCCAAGCAAGTAAGGGTTTGAACGGAGAGTATCTCTTCGCTCGCGGGGAATCGTGCATATCCGTTCTTGTGCCGACATAATAGAATAGCCCAAGAAATAATCCGCGTTAGGTTTGTTGATACCGGTTCTGAAACAGGAGAGATACTGAAAATGAAAATTAAGAGGTCTGTTTTCGGCAGCAGAAGTGAGGCAAGAGGCTTTCGATCCATCGAGAGCTCTTGGGGTGAGGACTACGCCCTATACCCTCAGTTTCCATTTTCGGCATTGTTCGAAGCCGAAAGAAGAATCCCAGGAGGCCTTACTAATCTTTTCTACACGACAAGCATAGATTACGTATTATGTTCGAGAGAGGGTGAGCCATTGCTTGCCATTGATTTCGATGGGTTGGGGGAGGGCTTCAGCAAATTAGGAGAGTACGTCAAAGGCGAAGAGACGGATGACAAACGCCGCAAGTCAAAATTCGATTTCAAGCTTCGGTCTGCAAGAGAAAGTGGGTTCCCCTACTATGTTGTAGCATCACAGGAATTTAAGTACCTAGACAACGAGAACACCCTAACGGTAGTGGACGGTATCATCGGATGCACGTTATCTAGTAGAGATTTCGCATCCCAAGTCAGGGGCAAAGATTTCGCCTCGTTGGACGAAGTCGAAAACTTGGAAATTGACATTGACTTGAAGTACGACAAATTTTGGCAAAAAACTAGAGATATAATGATCGCTCTATCACGAACACCATACCCTGTTTATTACCGCCACTCCGAACGTTTTGTCACACAAAGGCCCAACTTCAAGGATCTCGAATCCCTGGACCTGCTGGAAGATCCCGAGGAAATAGGATATGTGTACACGATGTTCGATACTCCAGTGGGTGAAGTAACAGAAACAGCTTGGATGCGGAGAATCGACTACTGTGAAAGCATTTTGCCTAAAATGTCCGAATTTTTGGCGTGGAACAAATTAGAGCGCCGTATGCAAAGGAGAACGCAGGCCTTCTAGCCCCGGGGCATCCCCAACCCCCGCCCGGCGATGATGTTCCGCTGGACTTCGGAGGTGCCGGCGGCGATCTTGTGGGAGAAGGCGATCATCCAGTGCTCCTGGATACGCCCCTTCAGCGGCGCCCATTCTTCGTTCCGGCCCAGGGCCCCGTACATGCCGAGGATTCCCAGGGCCGTGTTGGCGCTGCGCTGGAGGGTCTCGCTGCCGAAGACCTTGCTGATGGACGCTTCCTTGTTGGGGACCTGCCCCTCGCCCTGCAGATAGGCCACGTTGTAGGCCATCAGGCGGGCAACCTCGCACTCAATGTACCGATCAGCCAGCTCGTTCCGCACCCAGGGTGTCCGGACCATCGGGCGCCCGTCCCGGCTGGCCTCCGAGGCATAGTCCCTCGTTTCGTCCAGGAGCCTCCGGGCGATGGCGGAGTAGTCAATGCCGGAACGCTCGAAGTCCAGCAGGGTCACCGCCACGTACCAGCCCCGGTTCTCCTCTCCCACCACGTTCCGCCGCGGCACCCGCACGTTGTCGAATATGACCTCGTTGAACTCGTGCCCGCCCGCCATGTTGATGACCGGCCGGACCTGGATTCCCGGGGTCTTCATGTCCACCAGGATAAAGCTGATCCCCCGGTGCTTGGGAGCCTCGGTGTCGGTGCGGGCCAGGCACATTATCCAGTCGGCCCGGTGGGCCAGGGTGGTCCAGATCTTGGAGCCGTTGATGACGAAGTCGTCGCCGTCCACCACGGCCCGGGTGCTCAGGGAGGCCAGGTCGGAACCGGACTCGGGTTCGCTGTATCCCTGGCACCACTGGACCTCCGCCCGGGCGATGGGTGGAAGGTGGGCCTGCTTTTGTTCCTCCGACCCGTGGATCATCAGGGTCGGGCCCAGCATCCTGACGCCGAAGATGTCCCGTCCCGGCGCGCGCAGGTAGGCCAGTTCCTCGTTGTAGATGGCCGACCTGACCGGAGAGGCGTCCTGCCCCCCGTATTCCTCCGGCCAGTGCATCGTCAGCCAGCCCTTCCGGGCCAGCTTCTGCCGCATATCCTGGGTGAACTCCCAGTCCCATTCCTCGGGCCAGCGCCCGCCGCCCTCCCAATCGTCGGGAAGCTCCTGCTGCACGAAGGAGCGCAGTTCCTGCCGGAAGGCGTCGTCCTCGGGAGTAAACTTGAACTCCACTCAAAAGCTCCTGTTCATGGCGGCCGGGCCGCCGGATGGGACGGGACCGGAAGCGAAGGAGCCGCCCAGCCGTCTTAGACAAGTTGCCTTAATTGGCGGCGAAAGCGGCGACCCTTAAATCAGAATTACAACCCGCCAACGGCGACGCAGGTAACGGTCCGCACGACACCGTCCACGGTGTGAATCTTCTCCGTCACCACGTTGCCCACAACGGACATATCGTCGCCTTCGATGACGGCGATGATGTCGTAGGGGCCCGTGACGATGTCAACTACGCCGACACCGTCCAGGTTGCTGAGGGTGCCGGCCACGTCCCGGGTCTTGCCGACCGCGGTCTCGACCAGAAGATAAGCCTTGGTAGCCATTGTGCCTCCTTGCCATTCATGGTGGGAACGTTGGAAACGGGACCGCCGCCATCCCGCGAATTGCTGTCGTGCCGGTCTTGACGGCATTTTAGGATACCCCACGCCCTCGCCTGCTAACAAGTGCGTGACTTTCAGCTTGGCAGGGCTATCGCATGAAGTCTGCCTTGGTCTTTTCACCTCCCTTCCCGTCATTCCCGCGCAGGCGGGAATCCAGGCCCCCGTTAACCGTTCCCCGCAGTATAGTCCCGGGGATTGGCGGGTCTCCCAGCCAATATTGCACTCATGCGATAGCCCTCTGAATAAGTCCCTTCCCCCTTGACGGGGGAAGAGCCTGCCCCCGCGTAGGAACGTCACCCCCGCGGAGGCGGGGGCGGGGGTTAGGAGGGGGGTGACGGCATACCCTCATACCTGGTTCAGAGGTTCCCTGGCTCCCCCAACGCTGCTGATGAATGCCCTGGTTCTTTCGGCAAGGATGTCAGGGATTTCTACCTTCATGTTGTGGCCCACCCCATGGAACACCTCAAGGGTGGCGCGGGGGATCCGGTCGGCCATCAACTCCTGCACTTCCAGCGGAGTGATTTCGTCGTTCGCGGAGGCAAGGATCAGGGTCTCCACCCCGATATTCGGAAGCAGCGGCGTGAGGTCTTCCGCCAGGAGACAGCTTTGCAGGCCCAATACGTTCGGGGCCGGAGTCCTTGCCCCTTCGTCCGCATACCACTCGATGACCTCGCGCCCAGCATCGGGCCCGAACCTCTTTTCGGCATCCAGGAGGAGCCAGGCCCGGGTGCCTTCCTGCTCCAGGGTCCGGCGCCACACCCCCGCATCCATGCCTTCTCCCATCCGCGCCAGCCGGGGAGTGGCCGCCACCAGGGTGAGGCTGTGGAGACGGTCGGGAAAGTCATGGGCGAACCGCAGGCTCACGATCCCGCCCGCCGATGCGCCAACGAGGTGCACCTTGTCCATGCCCAGTCCGTCCATTACCCGGGCGATGTCGGCGGCCAGGTCCGGCAGGCAGAACTCCAGGTTTGCCGGGGGAGGCGTCCCGGCATGGCCGCGCATATCGAAACGCGCCACCGGCCCGAACCGCGCCAGCACCGGCACCCACGCCCGCCAGCGGTGCAGGTTGCCGCCGGCGGAGTGGTGCAGCAGCACCGCCTCCGAGTCCAGCCAGGGGTCCGAGAAGTCGTCCAGGTGGTAGTGGAACGGGACGCCGTTCACTTGGAGTATGGGCATATTTCCTCTCCTCCCGTCATTCCTGCGACGGACCCCGCGCGACAGATGCTGGCGTTGAGATAGGTTACCTTGCGGTAGCGGCGGAGTCGCAAAAAGGGAATCCAGACCCCCGTTGCCTGTTCCCCTCAGCATCGTGTTGACCGTTCACTGGCGGTTTAACCAAACTTGCACTCATGCGATTGCCCTGTCCGGGAAAGCCGGTGCTGGACTCCCGCAGAGATTTGTGCTAAAACCGGGTCAATTTCGCCGGAGATGATTTCCGTGCTTAGATACGCGAAACTCCTGCTGGTGATAACCGTCCTCTACAACGTCGTTGAGGGAGTCATCGCGCTGTGGTCCGGCATCGCCGCCGGCAGCATCGCCCTGGTCGCCTTCGGAGCGGACAGCTACATCGAGGTCGCCGCCGCTTCCCTCGTGCTCTGGAGACTGGGCATCGAGGACCACGAGTACGCCGAGTTGGTGGAGGGCCGGGTGGTCCGGTTCATCGGCTGGACCTTCCTGGTCCTGAGCGCGGCCATCATGTTCCAATCCGGGTGGGCCCTGTTCCAGCGGACCGGCGCCGAGGAATCGCTGGTGGGCATCGGACTGGCGATAGCCTCCGTAACGGTCATGCCGTTGATAGCCCTCTGGAAACTCCGCATCGCCGCCCAGGGCAATCTCCAGTCCATCGCCATCGAGGCCAAGGAGACCCTGGCCTGTTCGGGCCTGTCCCTGACCCTGCTGGCCGGTCTGGTCTCCAACGCCCTGCTGGGCTGGTGGTGGCTGGACGCCGTGACCGCCCTGTTTTTCGTGCCCTGGCTCGTCCGCGAGGGGCTGGAGGGGATCCGCGGCGAGGAGTGCGAAGACGAAGTTCAGCTTTGCTCCTGCCGCCCCTGCCTGTTCGGACTGCGGGCCTGCCGGATCGTCTGCTGCCCCTCCTGCTGCGCCGCCTGAGCCGGCCCCAATCCCCGCCGTCGTCCTGCCGGACTGACCAGCGATACTACCCCGGCGACCAGTTGTAGACCCGTGACAGGGCCCCTCCCATCAGGATAGCCCGCTCCCCCCTCCCGTCATTCCCGCGCAGGCGGGAATCCAGACCCCCGTCTACCTCGGCAGGGAAGGTCAATGCGAGAGCGACCTCCTACTCTCACTCCTCTAACCCGCCGTCCCCGGCGACCAGTTGTAAATCCGGGACAGCGCGCCGCCCATCAGGGTGGCCCGCTCCGAGTCCGAAAGCTGGTCCGTCACCCGGAAGGCCTCCACCCCCTGCTCGTAGGTCAGCAGGTTTACCGCCCGGGTCCAGTCCGTGCCCCACAGGCACCGCTCCAGCCCGTAGGCGTCGAATATCCTCCGCAGCGGCTCCCAGATATCCGGGTAGGGGAAGGGTTCGTGGGCCAGGGTGCCCGCCCCGGAAATCTTGATGACCACGTTGTCCAGCTCCGCCAGCTCGAGCACCTTGGGCAGGTCGGCCCACGGCTCCGGCGGAGGCGGTGGCTCGGGCGGCTGGGCTATGCCCAGGTGGTCAATCACGATCCGGGTATCCGGGTTGCGGCGGGCCAGCTCGCCCAGCAGGGGCAGCTTGGTGGAGCACATCACGTTGACCGGGACTCCGGCCCGTCCTCCCGCCGCCAGGATGCGGTTCAGCCCGGGATGGTCCGCCGCGAAGTCATCCCTCGCCAGCATTATCCTCGCCCCCACCACGCCCGGCTGCGACGTCCACTCCTCCATCTCCTCCTCGATCCTGTCCGACTCGGGATCAAAGGGACGGATCAACCCGAAGCGGGTGGGATGCTTCTCGTAGACCTCCAGCGCATAGCTGGCGTCGTAGCGGTACATCGAGAAGGGAGAAATCAGCAGGGCCCCGTCGACGCCGACGGCATCCATCGCCGCCACCATGTCGTCCCCGGTAACTTCCGCTGGGCCTTGCAGCCATCCGATCCAGGGGCGCTCGGGACGGTCGCGCTCGTAGGCGTGGACCTGGCAATCTATTGTCGGTGTGCGAGTCGCCATCGCTTCTCTCCTTACTTGGAAACTATCTGAAAAGTCCCTTCCCCCTTGACGGGCTGACCGGGGTAGTCAACGGCTGAAATCGGGCCTGGACACTGGGTATCTCCCTATCTCGGTCATGGGTACGCGCTGCGCTTTGCCGCGCCCTGGGCGTCGGGGTTCCGGGGCTGGAATTGCCCACCTACACTGTCGCGGGGAGGGCGGTGGGCGGGACCGGTTCTATTCCGAGTTCGGCGCACCCTTCAAGATACACGTCAATGGAGATGCGGAACTCCCGCTTGATGCCTGCTACGTCAGTCGCTTCGGCGTTGGCTATTGGATAAGGGCCACTGTTAATAACCCTGGCGTGCAGAACCTCGGCCTCATCGTCATAGACCACTTCCCCGACGTAACCCTTATACTCCAGCATCAACCCCCTCCTATGCGCTCGATAAACTTCACAACGTCGCGGACGGTATCGCGCCTTGTTTCAGGACTTGGGTGCGGTCTGTGGACCACGATAGACTCCGCTCCCTTGACTAATTATACTCTGGAACCGGTTCGTTTAATCAGATTGATCCCCAACGCTAGGCTTTGCCCCAATAACGGGAATCGCGGGCGATTATTAGGGCAAGTGACGCATTTTTGGGCGGGGCCGGCTCAGGGCCACGAAAAGGGAAAGGCTAAAATGAACATCCACACCCGCCGCATAAAGTTGGCACACGCCATGTCCGACATTTGCGAAGTTGTCAATGACGTTCTGGACGAAGCGGCCCAAGCAGGCGAATCAGGGCTGACTGCCGCCGAGGTCAGGCGGCGTAGCGGTATGCCGAATACTCAACCAGGTTACGAAATTATTCTCCATACCCTGCATTACATGGCTTATGACGGACTCGTAGTTGATACACAGCCAGGACCTGGTTCTGCTTCGTGGCGTCTTAAACAACACTAGCTGAAATATCTGACCCCATCCGCCGGTGTCGCTGACATCGCCGCCACGGGAAGGCTCACCACGTGGGTAATCCTTCCTCCGGCTCATCCGGCTCCAAGTCCCTAATCAGCGCACATACCCTACTGGAGACTTCCCTCCTGCCGTCTCCACCCGCCATCTTGTACACCGTGTCGTAGTGCGGGGAAGACGGGTGGACTATCACGCCGGGATTTCCCTCCCCGCAGTTCAGAACGATGCTCTTAGGCTCGGGGTCACCCCCCGACCACATCAGCACCATCAGCAACGTCAACGCTATGCCGATTCCCAGCAGCACTACGTATCCCTGACCGATGTCCCTCAAGGATTCGCTCCTTCGCCGCAAGGATGATGGCTCACCGGCGCAGACGATTTAGGGCGCAGACGATTTGGATTGTACAGCAAAATCCTGCCGGTCTCCCTACAAATAAAAAGGGCCGGGGCAATCGCTCCGGCCCTTCCGCGTTTCATTGACTCCGCCGCTAAGCTAAGGCGACAATTCGCGCCGTCGCCTGCGTGGATGTTTTGAGACTCGGTCAGGAGTCTTGAATTTCAAAACCTTCCCCAGCGATTTTTGGGCAACTCGCATTTTTGGGGCAAGGGCTTGATTTTTGGTAACGTTGCTTTTAGAGACAAAGCCCCCAGCGCCATAAGCAAAGACTCGATCTCTTCCCACCTGATGTCCACCGGGGTCGGCACCGTACGCATCCGCTCCAGCGTTCGTCGGTGTCTTCTTCTCATTGCGCTCGTTCCGTATGATAGATGCGTTCAAAGGATTTATATCCAATTTCGGCCGTTGCCTGCCCTTTTCATCCCTTTACGGGGGAAGAGCCTGCCCCGCCTAGGCGGGGTTAGGGTACGGGTGAAAACTCACCCTCTCAGTTTACACCCGGAAAAGCCGGCCGGGGGCGGTCCGCTTCCGCCTCCGGCCTCAATCGAAACTGTCGGGAGACTGGCCGGCAACGCCCGGAACCGGGCTACCGCACTCCTTCCACGCTCACCGTCACCACGTCCACCCCGTGGTACCGCTGGTGCCGCACCGACGAGGCGTAGTGCCGCAGCAGCCGGAAGGAAATCTCCCGGTCGTCCTGCACGTCCGGCGGCTCTCCCAGGTAGGAAAGCTGGTCTTCCAGGTTGTCTCCCTCGAATCCCGACACGAACTCCAGCTCCGCGCCGCGCCCGTCGGACCGGGCCGACACCATCAGGCGCCGCGGGCCGCTGCCGTTTTCGTCGCCGTTTTCCGTCGCCAGGCTGGCCAGCGTTTCTTCCCCCACCAGGACCAGCCGCTCCGACGACGCCTCGCTCCAGCCCGACCTCGACGCAAACCCCCGCAGGAACTCGCCCAGCCTGGGCAGGGTCTCGTCATCCATCGGGACCCGCAGGCGCCGCCGTCTCGGGGAAGTCAATTCCATGAAGACCATCATTATCACCGCCACCAGCGCCCCCGAGGTCATCCCGTTGCCCAGCAGCACGGACAGGAAGCCCTCCCCCAGCAGGTCCGCGAAAATCCACTGGTTCTGGAACCCGGTGCCCACCCAGAAGGCTACTCCGCAGATGGCGGCCTTGCGGTGGTCAACCCCGTCCTGGATGACGATCTTCATGCCCTGGATGAACAGCAGCCCCAGCAGAACGGTGATGTAGGCGGCCGCCACCGGCGAGGGTATCGCGATGATCAGCGCCGGAACCTTGGGGAAGAACGCCACCAGGATGAAGATCGCCCCGATGATGACCCCCACCCGCCGCGAGCCGATCCCGGTAACCTCGGCCAGGGCTATGCTGCTGGAGTAGGTGGTGTTGGGGAGCGTGCCCACCAGGCCGGAGAGCAGGTTCCCCACCCCGTCGGCGTTGAGGGCTCCCTGCACTACCCGGAAGTCGGTGGCCCGCGGCTGTCGCCGGGATACCCGCTGGATTGCCACCCCGTCCCCGATGGTCTCGATGGCGCCCACCATGGTCACGATTATGAACGCCGGCAGCAGAGCCCAGAACTCCGCCCCGGGCGTAACGTCCAGCCCGGGCCAGGCGGTGAATGAAATTCCGACCCAGGGCGCGTCGAGTATCGGCTGGATGTCGTAGATGCCGAAGGGAGCGCCCACCACCGTCCCGGCCACGATCCCGATGACCGGCGACCACAACCGCAGCCTCGGCGGCCCGCGCAGCACCAGGCCCGCTACCACCAGCAGCGTGACCCCCGCCGATAGGGGCGCGGCGAAATCGGGAGTGCCCTCCGGGACGTCGGTCAAAAAGCCGAACACCGTCGGAAACACCGTGGCGGCGATCAGCATGATCACCGTTCCCGTCACTACCGGCGTGAATATCCTCCGCAGGTAGGAGAGCCGCCCGGCTAGCAGGAACTGGAACAGGGACGAAACGACGATCAGGCTGGCCATCGTCTCCGCGCCGGCCAGGGTCAGGGCCGCCACGCAGATGGCGATGAACGCCCCGGACGTGCCCATTATCAGGACATGCCCCGACCCGACGCGCCCCACCCGCACCGCTTGCAGGATGGTCGTAATGCCGCTCACCAGCAGGGCCGCGAAGGCCGCCCAGTGGATCAGGTCGTCGGACTGCTCGGCGATCCGCAGCACAATCACCACCGTCAGGACAATTGGCGTAACGATCAGAACGGCCGCCTGGGCCCCGGCTCCCGCGGCAATCAGCGGCGGGGGATGTTCATCCGGTTCGTAGCGGACGCTCTCGTTCACCCTCGGTTGTGCCAACGGTTGCTCCCTGCCAACAGCCGCCTCCGGATACGCACCCGGGCAGCACGGCCATAATCACATTTTCTGCACTTTGTCGCCTCGAAAGACCCCTCCAACTATACCAAGAAGCGGCTCAACATGTGAAACCACGCCCGGTGACCCGGGACTAACGCCATAAAGGCTGACTCGGTCGTTTCGCTGCTCTTCGTGTCATAGGACAATGATGCTTGCGCCGGAAGGACCGGTCAATTACCATCCAGTCAGTGCCCGACTTTTGGGGGATATTGCGGAATGAGCAAGACACGTTTCACCGCGGAAGTTGACTCGGATACCCTCACCAAGGCGAGGGAAATCCTGCAAAGAGAGCAGACTACATTAGATGAAACTCTTTGTGAAATGTTGAATTACATCGTCGCCCATGATGCCTCTCCCTGCTTTCAATGCGGTGAACCAAACATCGAGACGCTCGAGGCAATAGCTGAGGCTGAGTCCGGAAACATGGTCAGTGCCGGTACGATAACCGGTCTGTTCAAGCAGCTCAATGAGGAGGATTAGCCACGGCCGAGCCTTCCGGCGGGACTACAGACGGGAAAAACGAGGCCAGTACGGCCGACGGTTGGACGAAGAACTCGAGGCAGCGCTGCAATTGCTGGCCAACGATCTGCCGATTCCCTCGAGGTACCGGGATCACCCCATGCACGGCAGCAGAGCAGGTGAAAGGAACTGCCATATCCGGCCAGACTTGGTGCTCATTTACGCGAAACCCAATTCTTCTGACCTTAATCTGGTACGCCTGGCATCCCACAGCGAACTCTTCAACTGAGGGAGGGCGCTGCAGTTCCTCGCCCTAGCCATAACCCCAACATCATTCGGACAGTCCCGCCGCTTCCCAAAAATCTCCTGACACCCGCCCGTTGACAGGCCTGGTGCCGCGTGTCTAACGTAAATTGCACAGGGACGACCCTCCGCTGGGGGCCGTCCCTCTCTTGTGCCGTCCCGCCGCGGACCATTTTCGCCGGACCTATTATCGGAGGTGATGCCAGTTGCTTGAATGCCGCCGCTGCTCGTCGGTGCGCCTCGTGGTGCTTACCAGGGTGCGCCCCGCCGACAACTACGTTTTCCGGTGCCGCGATTGCGGCTTCCTCTTCAGCCCGCCCGGGGCCTACCGGAGGGTGTCCCCACCATCGAGGGACCAGGTCACTGAAAAGGAGGTGTCCCGATAGCCAGTCCCCCGGACGAACCGCTCCAGGAAAAAGTGCCCGCCGGCTGTCGGAACTGTGATAGCACGAGATTGTTTCGGGCCGGCTTTGCCCAGGGACGGCAACGGTGGGAATGTGCGGTGTGCCATCACAATTTTATGGTGGGGGTGAAACAGGCCAGGTATCCCGAGTGGAAACGCCTGCAGGTGCTGGGCCTGCGGGCAGCGGGATTGTCCTACGACGCCATTGCTCGGGAGGAGAAGATACATCCCAGCACGGTTATCCGCTGGGTGCGTCAGGCGAAAAGGCAGGAAGCTGGCCAGCCCGGCAGCACCCCTGCGCCCTCTCTCCTGCCGTTGATGCGCCCCAGGGACCCAATCCTTCCGGCGGTTGATGTTCCTTCCCCCATCCCGCCCGCCGTTTCCATATCCCCGGTCGAGTTCGCCGCCAACGTCCTCGGCGTCAGTCTCTGGGAGAAGCAGGTGGAGGTGCTGGAGGCCCTGGGCTCGGGAAGACGGGTTGCCGTCAAGGCCGGCAACGGGCTGGGCAAGGGGTTCTGCGCCGGCGTCTCGGTGTTGTGGTTCCTGTACAGCCGCGACCCGGCGGTGGTCCTCACCACCGCCCCCACCTTCCGGCAGGTGCGCCACGTCTTCTGGCGGCAGGTGCGGACCCTCTACTTCCGCTCCCGCACTCCCCTGGGCGGCCATGTCCTCGGCACCCGCTGGGAGCTGGCCGAGGACCGCTACGCCATGGGCCTGTCTGCCGAGACCGCCGACCAGTTCCAGGGGTTTCACAGCCCCAACATGCTGGTCGTGGTGGACGAAGCCGCCGGAGTCAGCGACGCCATCTTCGAGGGCATCGAGTCGGTGATGACCTCGTCGGAGACCTGCCAGCTCCTCCTCCTCGGCAATCCCACCACCACCTCCGGCGCCTTCCGCCGCGCCTTCCACGAGGAGCGGCAGCTATACGAATGCGTCACCATCTCCGCCCTGGAGAGTCCCAACGTGACGGCGGGACGCATCGTCGTCCCGGGGCTGACCACGGCGTCCTGGGTGGAGGAACGGCGCGAGGTCTGGGGACAAGACAACCCCATGTTCCAGGCCCGCGTCCTCGGCGAATTTCCCCCGCAGGATGACGACACCCTGCTGCCGCTGACCCTCATCGAGACCGCTACCCAGCTCTGGTCCGGCGACATCCCCTCCGAGCCGGTGGGGGCCGATGCCCCGGTGGTCATCGCCGTCGACCCCGCCCGTTTCGGCAGCGACCACAGCGTCATCCTGCGCCGCCGGGGCAACTGGGTCGAAGAGGTCCAGTCCTTCAACGGCCTCGATCTGATGCAGTTGGCCAAGCGGGTCGAGTCTGCCATCCTCCTCCACCATCCCCAGCAGGTGGTCGTGGATGAAATCGGCGTCGGCGCCGGCGTGGTGGACCGGCTGCGCGAGCTCGGCCACCCCGTCCACGCCATCAACGTCGCCAAGCCGCCCCAGCGCGATGGCTTGTTCGCCAACCTGCGGGCCGAGGGCTACTGGCGCCTCCGCCAAATGCTCGAGGCCCGCCAGTTGGCCCTGCCCCCGGACCAGCGTCTCATCGGAGAGTTGGCCGCTCTGAAGTACGAATACCGGAAGGGAGACAACAAGCTGGTCATGGAAAGCAAGGACTCCATGAAAAAACGGGGGCTGCCCTCCCCCGACCGGGCCGACGCCCTCATGATGGCCTTCCTGGACCCGGCCATCAAGCCCAAGCCAACACTGTGGACATAGGGGGCAGAGATGATCTGGAGGCAAAAATCCTGTCCGTGCCCGGCGGCTCCCCCGTCCTTCCCGTCATTCCCGCGCAGGCGGGAATCCAGACCCCCGTACTCGCTGCATCGGCTAGCCTGCCTGGGGATTTTCAGAAAGCAGGGCTTCGACCTTCGCCAGGAGTTCGCGAATTCCTTGCTGGTATGTCATCGCCTGCTGCATGGAATCGTCCTGTCCGGCGCCGTTGGTGGGAAACCAATTGTACACCTTTTGGCAACAAACATTCTTGGAGCAAATTTATGCAGTTGAACAAATGGACTTCCGTAATCATCAATCCCTTCCGCCGGCCCCCGGAACAGGACCCGTCGGAACAGATACCCCCGGAACGCCAGCCGTCGGAAAAAGCGGCGGGCATTTCTTCTCGGCGGCATCCTACGGAAGCGGCCTCCGGCGGATGGGGCATGGCCGAGCTATTCGGGAGCGGCCGTGCTCGGGCCGAGTACGGCCGCTACTACGCCTCCTCCGTCCCGGTCTACGCCGCCATCAAGCTGCGGGCCGACGCCGTCAGCCGCCCGTCGCTGCGCATCCTGCGGATGGGCGACGGCAGGGATGGCGCGCGCACTCCCGTCGAGCCGGACCATCCGGTGGCGGGGCTGATGGAGCGGGTCAACCCGTGGACCACCAGCGGAGACCTGTGGCGCAGTGCCGAGATTCACCTGAACCTGTGGGGCTCCGCCTTCTGGGCCTTGGAGCGGGACGGCGATGGACAGTGGCAGATCTGGCCGCTCCGCCCCGACCGCGTCACTCCCCTGCCCGGCGAGCGGGTCCCGCTGCGGGGATTCGTCTACCAGGGACGCACCGGGCCGGTGGCCTACACTCCCGAAGAGGTCGTGTGGCTGCGCTACTACAACCCGCTGGACGACTACGCCGGATTCTCGCCCCTGTCCCCCAGCCGCCTGTCGGTGGACATGGGCTGCGAGGGAATGCGTTTCAACCGGAACTTTCTCCGCAACTCGGCCCAGCCCGACTTCGTGATGCTCACCGACGAGAGCATGACCGACACTGAGATCGCCGACTTCTACGACCGCTGGGAAGCCCGCTACCGGGGCCCCGGCAACGCCCACCGTCCCGCCATCGCCAACTTCATCCGCGACATCAAGCCCCTGGGCCTCTCTCACCGCGACATGGACTTCATCCAGGGACTGCGCTGGAGCCTGGAGGAGGTTAGCCGCGCCTTCGGGGTGCCCAAGCCCCTGCTGGGCGACTTCGAGCGGGCCACCTTCGCCAACATCAACGCCGCCGAGCGCATCTTCTGGCGCAACACCATCGTCCCCGAGCTCAAGTTCTTCGAGGAGCAGCTTACCCGGATGCTCCTCCCCCGCCTGGGCTACCCCGACCTGGCCTTCGAGTTCGACCTCTCCAGCATCGAAGCCCTCCAGGAAGACGAAAACCAGCGCGTCACCCGCGAAATGCAGCTCCTCGACCGCGGCGTCATCACCATCAACGAACTCCGCCGCCACCGCAACCTCCCCGACCTCCCCTGGGGCGACGGCCGTAATGCTACGGAGTAGTCGAAGCTTGGTCCATCGCGCCCACCAGTTGCTCCAGCGCGTGGCACAACCGCCGGAACGAGCGGGAGTTCTGGTGGGCGAGGTCTAGGTCTATGGCAGTGCTGCAAAGGCTTTGGTTCTTGGTCGGTTTGTAAGATTGTCCTTGAGGCATCAAGTTGGTAATCCACTGTTTGGGGTCGGCTACGTTTTCTACTGCACTGCTTGGGTTTAAAGTGTCTTCCAGACCTACAGAGCACTTCACGGTGTCCCAACTGGCCAAAAACCAAGACTCATACTCCCGGTGAGCGTAGACGACCTCTATGGGTATAGCCGCATTAATTTGCTTACCTTTATATGCCAGTTCGTTTGCTTTGGTTACTGGACAGTCGTTGTCGGCATCCACCAATATCAGGATGGCTGCACAATCTGGCTTGTTCTGCGCATGGTGCAGGAATTTAGCCAAATTGTTTTCCAATGTGTGCCGTCCTTTGGCATTGACCACTCCGCTTTTGCCCCACCCCACCAACACGTCATGACGTCCATGCATCTGATACAGGATTCTGTACAGTAATTCTGGCAAAGCGGCTACTTCCCCTTCGCCTTCTACGATGGGAATGATGGTGGGCACGAAGGTTATTCTCCAAGCTCTGCGGGGATCAAACCTTCCATGCTATGGATTTCACCGGCGGAAAAAAGACCCTGCCGGACCGACTTCAACTGGTGCTGAGCCACCCGTCCCACCTTGGTGGAGCCGGCTTCCGCAGACACGGCACGGATGCTCTCGACCGGCATCCGGTCAATCAGGTCCGGGCTGTGCGTTGCCACCACCACCTGCCCCCTCAGGGCTGCTTCAACCATGTTCTCGGCCAGCACCGCCATCGCCCCGGGATGGATGGCCAGCTCCGGCTCCTCCAACCCGATAAGTGGCAAGGCAGGTTCTTGGAACAGAGCGGTCAGCATCGCCAGCAGCCGAATCGTCCCGTCCGACTCGTAGGACAGGTCGAACCAGGAACCACGGCCATTCCGCCCATTGTCGTGCTTGAGTTCCACCACCTGAAAGCTACCCGCCCGGCTGACGCGAATGTCGGTTATCCCCGGAACCGCATAGTTGAGGGCGTGCTTGAGGTCGGGAAGGAAGCGGTTCTTCTTCCGGATCATGTTCTGGAGCGTGGACGCTAAGTTGTCCCCTCCCGGAGTCATTGGGTGGCTATCCGCAACTTTCTGGGGTTCACGCAAGGCATTGGGGAAGAGGTGGTACAGGCGGGTCTGTTGTAGAACAGTCATTGCGTTTTTCAGGGCGATACCTAAACTAATGTAAAACAAAGTCGGTTCTTCACCCCGGGCGGGTGGAAGCCAACTCAAAGAAGAAACAAGATTCGATGGTTCTGCGGCCAACAGTTGGAGTTCCCGGTCATCAAACCCTGCTTCCATGCGCCTGACTAACTCAGTGTTGAACCGTTCAAGATGCGCCTCTCCAGGCGACAACCTCTTGAGGTTGGGATTAACCAAGTGACCGTTGACCAGCTTAACTTCGCCGTGATCTGTGTATAGATTGGCAACTCGCAGGTTGGCAATCTCGGAACGGATTTTGTAATCACCGCGGCCTTGCCTTCCTAAGGCAATACCGTAATCCAGCATATCCCTAAGGAATTCAGACCTGAACCCAATCTCCGGCCCCAACACCCTTCCGTTGGCTGCCCTTCGCCCGATGGAGTCAATACCCCCTCGTCTGTTAATGGCCGTCTCCAACCCATCCCTTACTGCGTCGGACAGAAACCCGACAACGTCCAGCAGGTTGCTCTTGCCCGAGGCATTTGGCCCGACCAGCACCGTCAGCGGGTCCAGCTCCAGCTCGGCGTACTCGATGCTGCGGAAATTCTTAGCCCAGACCTTGGTTATCGCCGGACGGGGTTCCGGCTCTTCTGCCATCATGCTCACCCTGAGGGTCTACCGTTCTGAAACCAGTATAGCACCGGCTTCAGCGGCATCCGGTGGAAGACGTTGTTCGGGGAAAGAGCCACGGGGTGAAGGAGAAAGGCCATTGGAGCGGGCGATGGGATTCGAACCCACGACTTTTTGCTTGGGAAGCAAACACTCTACCACTGAGTTACGCCCGCCCGGGGATTCGATGATAAGTCCGCCCCCGCCCGCCTGTCAACGCGGCGGATGCTGTTCAGTTGGACAAGGTCAACTTTGGGCGAAGGCTTCGGCGTCGCGAATGTACTGGTCGGTTTCGCGGATTCGGCGAGGGACATCGGGAGAACCGCAGCGCCGGTTATAGAAGCATTGTCCGTGGAGTTGGCTCAGGCGGCTGTAGTACCGCCCCACCAGCGTTTTGATGCTGGGGTCCTCCCTGGCCAGGGCATCCAGACCGTCTGACGTCAGGCCGGTAGTCCCGGGTTCTTCGCCTGTCCGAGCGAGGATCAGGGCATCGGTGGCACGCTTGGTGGCGCACCACGCCTTCTCGGCTGCGTCGCGAATGTCCCCCTGGTCCAACCGCTCCAGGGCTGAGGCGTGCATCTCCCTGGCGTCGGCGAAGATGTCGGCTGCGTCTGCCGTCGTGGTCATTGAACGGGCTGCCTCCTTGCTGGGTCCGAGCGGTCGTCATGAAAGCCTGTGATAGTCAACATTATACCAGGGGGATGACCGCAGGGCCGAAAGGGCCGCCCCACCCTCCGGCGGGACGGCCCCATAACCTGTCCGTCGGGACCAGGGCAGCGGACTTAAAATCCGCCGCCGCTACACGTCTATCCGGTACACCCGCGTCGCCGTGTCGTGGAACAGCGCCGCCCGCTCCGTGGCCGAGTAGTCCTTCGACAGCCGCTTGAAGGCGTTGAACAGCGTGTTGTACGAGTAGGACACCTTGTCCGGCGGGAAATTGCTCTCGAACATGCACCGGTCCGGCCCGAACTGCTCAATGCAGTAGTTCATGAACGGCGCCAGCCCCTCCGCCAGCTCCTCCGACCCGATGGGAATGTCGTAGGTGTGCCAGTCGAACCCGTAGCGGGGCTGCCCGATGCCCCCCAGCTTCATCACGATGTTGGGGCACTGGGCCACCGCGGCCACCCCCTCCTTCCACTGCGGGATAACCTCGTCGTCCCGGTTGCCGTAGGGCCCCACCCGGTACAATCCGCCGACGTGGTTCAGCACGATGGTCAGGTCGGGAACGGCGTTGGCGAAGTCCACCAGCTCGGGCAGCTGCGGAAAGTACAGCGTGTTCTCCATGGACATCCCCCTGCTCGCCAGCACCCTGGCTCCCTCCCGGAACTTCTCGTCCGCCAGGATTCCCTGGGGAACGCGGTCCTCCACGTCGGGATGGGGGTCCCACGCCGCCGACTGCCGGATGCCCCGGAAGCGGTTGGGGCTCGCCGCTTGCAGCGCGTCCAGCACCGGCTCCACCGCATCGCCCAGCCGCAGGTTGGCGTTCCCGATGATGGCCGCCGCCGCCCGCGATGGCCCGTACACCCCGCTGGCGCTGGCCGCCGCCAACCCCTGGACAAACTCCACCTCTCCGACGCACCGCAGATCCTCCGGCCCGTCCTGCTTGTACATCGCCCGGGTCTCGATGAACACCGTAGAGCGGACGTTGTGGCCGCTGTTGATGTCCGCCACCAGCTCGTGCAGCAGGTACCGCTGGTACGGAATGCGGATGGGCCGGAAGTCCCAGAAGTGGTGGTGCGGATCGCAGATGGGCAGGTCCGGCTCCAAAGTCTCCTCAACGTTCAAAGCCAGCCAGTCATTTCCTCCATACGGCATAACATCGCCTCCTTATAAGGAAGGTTGGGACACGCAGGAAATACGGGAGGGTACTGGCCGAATCATACGCCGGGGGAGGGGTGGGGGCAATGGGGAAAACCGTTCAAGCAGGGCTATCGCGTGAAGTCTGCCTCGATACTTCCACCGCTCCTCCCGTCATTCCCGCGCAGGCGGGAATCCAGACCCCCGTCTCGTCCCCATTTTGCGGGTCTCGGAATGTGTGTCTTGAGATAGTTTCGAAGATGCTCTATTCCGACGAGCACTTCCAGTCCTGCCAGATTGTCGGCGAGTGCCGGAAGTGGGCCCATGACCGGGCTACCGGCCAATGGCCTGATCCGGTTCCTCACTCATTCTGACCCCTCCTCCAAAAACTCCACCACCCGCTCCGACATCGGCTGCGCGTCGAACAGGCTGTACATCAGGGATGCGTTGCTCTGCGCGTCGCCCCCGAAATACCGCTCGTACAGCACCTGCCTTGACCCGAAGGAGCTGCAGCACACGTCCCACGCCAGCCGGAACAGCCGCACCCGCTCCTCCGCCGTCGCCGTGTCCGTGTCCAGGTACTTGGCGATGTCCTCCGACAGCGGGCCGGACAGGTCCGCCTTGGTCGGCAGGGCCATCAGGCTGCTCGACCCCAGCAGGTGCAGCATCTCCGCCATTCGCGGATACATCCGTATCATCATCCGCCGCGCCGTCAGCAGGGGCATATAGGGCGGGCACATAATCCCCCACTGGTCCACCGTCGCCTCCACCTCCGCCGTCTTCAGCAGCGCCCTCGTCACCTGCAAATTCTCGATGAATTCCGCCATCATCGCCTGCACCTGCGGAATCTGCCCCGACCCCAGGGTGTTCACCATCAGGTTGGCCAGCCCCAGCATGAACTCGCACTTCACCACGTTCTTAGACACCACCTGGTGGCCGGTGTGGGTGTTGCGGTTGCTGGCCGCGCCCCAGTTGTTCGCCAGCTCCACGTCCCCATACAGGAAAACCCGCTCCCACGGCACCAGCACATTGTCGAAGAAGACCACCGCGTCCATCTCCTCGAACCGCGACCCCAGCGGATGGTCGAAGTGGTCCCGTCCCAGGTCGAAGCTCTCCCGGCACAGGAACTTCATCCCCGGCGTGTTGCACGGCAGGGCAAAGGCAAAGGCGTACCGCTCCGCCGCGTCCCCCGGCAGCCGGTGCGTCCGCGCCGGATACACGATTATCTCGTCGGACAGCGGCCCCAGCGTTGCCAGCACCCGCGCCCCGTTCACCACGATCCCGTCGGGAGTCTCGTCTACGACGGCCAGCGCCACGTCCGTCCGGTTCTCCAGCGGACTGGCCAGCGGAGCCCGGTTCCGCTGCAGGTTGACCAGCGTGTGGGTCAGGGTCAGGTCGTTCTCGCGGACGTGCTCGTAGTAGTTGACCACGTTCTCCCGGAAGTCGGGACGGTTCCGCCCGCAGTAGTCGGCGGCCGCCGCCATGGACATCAGCGCCACGTTCAGGAAGTCCGGCGACCGGCCCATCATCCCGCAGCTCACCCGCGCCCACCGCGTCATCATCCCCCGCCGCCGCTCCAGGTCCTCCAGCGTCCGCGGCATGATGAACGACAGCCCCACCGGCTCCCCCGACGACGGCGACGGATAGGTCATTTCATCCCTGGCGTCGGAGTCATGCTGCAAATCGTACAGCCGCGCAATCGTCTTCGCCCCGTTCCGCAGCGCCGGATGGACCGTCGGGTCCGTCACCCTCTCCCCGGCCAGGTACACCTCCGCCGGATTCCTCCGCAACCCCTCCAGATAATCGGCCCCCGTCCGTGCCGGCATAACCTCTCCCTCCCCTCAGAGCAATGGAAATCTCGCACCCAAAAACAACGCCCCCAGTTTACACCAGGGGCATCTGGCAAGCGTTGCCAATCAGCTGTTTTCGTTCCCTACCCGTGTCGGCCTGCCTCCTTCCTTCCCGTCATTCCCGCCCCCTCACGTCGTTCCTGCGCAGGCAGGAACCCATCAGCCATCCCCCCAACCCTGTTTCCCACACCCAACATCCCTCCCGTCATTCCCGCGCAGGCGGGAATCCAGACCCCCGTCGCCGTTGAGGTGCACCACCTGAAGCAGAATGCTGCCGTCGGCCAGTCACCTTCCCCACGCCCAACCCGCCAGCGAACCCAAAGATTGCCGTCATTGCGGCGATCAAAATAGTGTGTTGCTCTGTAACCGTTTACAACACAAGGGCAAGAATAGCAACCACCAGCGAAACGACGAAGTACAGGAACCGGTACCGTCGACGCAGTTTCTCAGCCTCCGCTTCTCTTTGGCTTTGGGCGTCGGCGTTGCGTAAAATCTGGGAGATCATCCATCAAGCCACCTTCGGGGGATCGTTGTCCCAGTGGGCGTAGACCCGCTCCAGCAGGTCCCGCAACTCCTCGGCGATTTCCGGGTGTGGGTCCCCGGCCAGGGCCTTGGCAGCTAGCTGCTCGGCCCGGCGGAGCTGGTTGCTGTTGAAGGCCATCCATCCGGCGCTTCGATGGAGGACCGACCAAGTCGGTTCGCTCCTGTCATCCCGCTCCTCCAGCTCCCGTATGGCGGCCAACTCCAGTTCCAGGGCCTCGGCGTAAAGCTCCTCTGTCCTGCCAGGATTGCCGCGCATTCTTTCCAGGATGGCGGCCTCCACCAGGTCCATGGCCTGTTCGTGATGGTTGGCTTTGTTGTTCATTGCCCACCAACCTCTGCTAACGGATGGCTGAACTCCACGACCACGACAAACGCGGGCAGCGGGTTGTCGGACAGGGAAAGCCGGCCCATTTTCTCTCTCAGTCTCCCCGCGATGTCGGCATCGTTTCCCCGGAGGATCCCCGAAGTCTCCAGTCTGGCGCGACGCTGAAAGTCGGGAGTGTCGGACTCGTGCCCCAGCCATCGGTCGATGCGGGTGCCAATGGCGGCCCGCTCGATGGTCGTGTAATCCGTTCCCTCCTGGATCAGCAAAATGGCAACCCCCTCGGCCCCATATTCCGTGGCTTCCCGCAAGTCAGCAAAAGTCCTTCTGACTTGCGGGGTAACCTTGGGCCAGTCCAGGCTATAGCTGTTGTTGAAACTGCCCCGGACGGCCAGTTCGGCGCCCTGGGAGTGGGGGATTTCTTCCAGGCACACTCCGGCGGCCTCCGCCATCGCGGTCCCCATCGCTGGAGTGAGTCCTGGTTGGCCGAAACCGAGTTCATTCAAGTCCAGCGTTGGCAATCCGCTACGATACTCCCCGCCCGCCGTCCGGTTGGTGGCCGAACTTTATCAACCCAAAGCGGCTGCCGCAATCCCCGGTGTGACGCCAATAATAGCCACCCCCTACCCCCACATCCCTCTGACCCGGTCCAAAATCCGGTTCCCCACCTCGTACTTCGTTAGGAGGGGAAGGTGCTCCGCGTTCAGCTCCCGGTCAATCAGCACCACCCGGTTCGTGTCCGACCCGAACCCGCTCCCCTCCTCGGTGATGTCGTTGGCCACGATCAGGTCCAGCGACTTCCGCCGCACCTTGTCGGATGCGTTCGCCACCAGGTTCTCGCTCTCCGCCGAGAACCCCACCCGGACAAAATCTCCCCGCGCCGCGTTCAGAATGTCCGTCGTCGGAGCCAGCTCAATGGTCAGCGCGTCGTCGGATTTCTTGATTTTCTGCTCCGCCGCGCCCGCCGGACGGTAGTCCGCCACCGCCGCCGCCATGATCAGCGCGTCGGCCCCCTCCATCCTGGACAGCACCGCGTCGCACATCTGCTGCGCCGTCTGCACCCGCACCACCTTCACCAGCGGCGGGTCCGCCAGTCCCGTCGGAGCCGTCACCAGGATGGCCTCCGCTCCCCGGTCCCGGGCCGCCTCCGCCACGGCGTACCCCATCTTCCCCGACGAGTTGTTGGTGATGACCCGCACCGGGTCGATGGGTTCCTGGGTGCCGCCGGCGCTCACCACCACCGTCCGTCCCGCCAGGTCTCCCTTCCGTCCCAGCGTGGCGGAGATGTATCCCAGCAGTTCCGGCGTCTCCAGCAGCCGTCCCATCCCCATCAGGCCGGAGGCCAGCCTGCCCGGCGCCGGCCCCGCGATGACCACGCCCCGCTCCCGCAGCCTGGACAAATTCTCCTGCGTCGCCGCGTTGGCGAACATATTGGCGTCCATCGCCGGGGCCACCATCAGCGGCGCCTCCGTCGCCACCACCGTCGTCGTCAGCGGATCGTCCGCCAGCCCCAGCGCCAGCTTGGCGATGCAGTGGACCGTGGCCGGGGCCACCACCACGATGTCCGCCTGCCGCGCCAGCTCCACGTGCTCGATGGAGTAGTGGGATGAAGTGTCGTAGGTGTCCGTCACCACGTCCCGGTGAGTGATGCTGCGGAAGGCCATCGGCGTCACGAACTGGGTCGCGCCGTAGCTCATTATCACATCCACCAGCGCCCCCGCCTGCACCAGCTTGCTGGCCAGGTCCACCGCCTTGTAGCAGGCGATGCTGCCCGTAACCCCCAGGACAACCCGCTTATCTTGCAACGGTCCGCTCACGTCCCCTCCCTTAGAAACTATCTCAAAAGTCCCTTCCCCCTTGACGGGGGAAGGGACTTTGCACCAGAACCCCCCTTTTGGGCCGTCTTATAATGGCTCCAAAACTGTTTTGATGCAACCGCCGGGCTTTTGATGTAACCGCCGGAGTTTTGATGCAACCGCTGGGGTTTTGAGATATTGGCGGGTCAAACGGCAAAAAGAGAAGGCCGGATGGCTTGACCATCCGACCCCTCTCCGTCGTCTGCCTGGGTGATACAGCTACCGGCAAGATAACTCCCTCACTATTGTCCTCACGCCCATCGTATAGGCGGTGATGCCCACCACCGATACAGCCCATAGCATCCAGCCACCTGTCAACACTTCCAACACAACAACCTCTCGTGTCCAAATTGATGACGACGAGGAGTTGCCGGGTAGCAGTCTAGTAGAGTAGCATGAAGAAAGGTGTGTTTGTTCATGGGCGCACCTGCACTGCACGAGGGGGCAACCCCTTACGATGAGGTCGGGGGGCAACCCGACCTCATCTGTCGCTATGGCCGAATTTTAGCATAGGCGCATAAGATTTCCCATGGGTGTCCCCGGCAAAAGGGCTGGACGTTGAAACCGTCCAGCCCTCCGTTTTGTTGACCCCCAGCGGGCGCGGGTCTCTGGAATCCCCGCCCGTCGGCCTGTGATACAGGGGTAGTCTATCCGGGTACCCATCCTAAACGGCTACGACTGTGGGCACGGCCCCGTGCCCCCTTGCGGGATATGCCTGGATGCGGTTGTTGTAGCGACGGCCTACGTCCTGCCAGCAAGGGGGTTCCTTCGTGGTCGTTTTGTGCCGGGAATTTCGGCTTGACGACGTGGATTCCCCGAGCGTATCGTGACGTTGCGACAGTCTCGGAAAAATCCCGTCAACTCTGTAAAAAATCCCCCAGCGGGGAATTGGGTTAATGCAGACCAAGGGGAAAAGGGTTCGGCCCTCATGCCCCCTTGCTGGTCTGCATTTCGGGAACCGGCGACTGTCGCAAGTAGCCCAACCCTAATTCCACGCAAGGGGGTTCCAAGTTGTATCAACGTCTCTACCGTCCGTTGACGGTTGCCGCCACCGGCGTCCTCCTCCTCATAGCCCTAGCCGCACCAGCCCTCGCCTGCTCGACCTCCGCCACCACTCCCCCTCCGACCGCAACTCCAGACATCCCCGCCACCGTAGATGCCGAAATTCAGCGGCAGTGGGCCGACCTCGACCCTTCGGTCGCACCGCCCGCCGGTTCCGCCAGCGCGCCCGCCGCACCCCCATCTAGTTCCCCCTCGCCGCCCCAGTCGTTGGGTGTGCTGTGGGAGATTGACGAGAGCCGCGTCTTCGTGGTGCCGGGCCTGCGGGGAAAATCCGGCACATGGAGCGACCGGGAACCCATCGTTCTGAGGGGTTGCCGTCTCAGCGTTGACGCTCCAACCAGCCGGAGCGGTTCGTACCTGTTCTCACGCAACGGGCAATTCTCCAACAACAGCTACCTCGTCTACATCGGCGGGATACCGGAACCTTCGCTTTCCGGTGGAGTGCAGAAGGGGAAGTGCTACGAAATGGTGCTGGCGTATGAGCACAGTCGAAACGAGTGCTTCTTCTGGGACCGCACCAGGGCCGGTATCCCCCGGAATCTCTTTGATAACTCATGCCCGTCGGATGCGAATAAACAATCTGTCCCATCCTTCCGGTTCCATTCCAACTGGGGTCTCGTGGACGGCAAATTGGTGCAGGACGACCGGCCTACCGTCAGGGAGATTGCGACCCCGTAAATGAACGATGATTCCAATACCGCCAGAAAGGGAGTTTCCATGTTATCGCTCCGCGTCTGCCTGCTGGCCCTGTCGTCGCTGGCTGTCATGGCTTGCAGTACAGCCCAACCCCAACCGGAACCCCAGCCCACTCCAACCCCGGATATCTCCGCCACGGTCTCCGCTGAAATCCAATCGAGATTAGCGGCACTCCCACCGACCGAATCGACCCCGACCCATACGCCTCTTCCGACTTCCACCAGCACACCGCCGCCATCCCCAACGCCACCTCCCCCTCCGACCGCTACGCCCGTTCCGACCCCAACTCCCGAACCAACCGCCACACCTCTGCCGACGCCCACGCCGACGCCCAGACCTTCCCCGACTCCCCGCCCGACCGCCACTCCAACCCCCACGCCCGTACCCTGGACTTCGCACCGGCACTCAACGGCTACGGCTTCCGCCAATCGGAATTGTCCCGACCTGGCGGACTTTGTTTTCCAAGTTCCCCCGGGCTGGCTTCGCGGCACGATTCTATGCGATGAGTCCCAATACCATACCCGGCACGAAAAGGCATACCTCAGTATGTTCGTGGAACGCCTGCCGCTCTACTCCGACAACCGGCAACAAGCGTTGAAGGAATTGGGCGAGGATTTGAGCGAAGAACAGAAGATACAGGATTTCCCCAACTCCGGGTTTTTCACGATTAAAACCCAGTCCACTAAGGAAGTGATGCTCAACGGGCATCCGGCTTTGGAACAAGAGATTGATACGACGCCACCGAGCTTCCCCTTTGGGGAGTATTGCGCCAGCAAGGGAACCCGGCTGGTGGTTCTGGCAACACATTGGCCCAAGGTCAAGAACGTCTATGTGTTCGAGGGTTCCTATTGTACGGTCAACGCCAGCACCTATCGGCCACTCGTCAGGAAGGCGTTGGACTCTTTCAACCCCGTCCCCTGACGGGCGGCGGACTTTGGGCCGGTCAGAACTGGTGGAATCCGGTACGCATCGTGCATTGCACCGGGGCATTCCCGACAACTCATCTCAATTAGTGCCTTCATCTAGCCCCGGAGTTGGAGCATGGAGCACCCCCGTTTGCTCGCGCAGTCCCGGTTGGTCGAGCCGGTCATCGTCGCCTATTGGTGCGTCTATTGGTTGCTGAATGGGCTGGACAAGTTTCTGGTTCGACGCGACCTGATGGCCTTCACCTGGTTCGGGAAAGACCGGACGCTACAATTTGCCCGCTACTTCCAACGGGTGGACCGGCTTGACCTTCGGGACGGGTGGATGCTGGAAATCCTCTACTCCGTCGGGCTGTGGGAACTCACTCTCTCCCTCTTTTTCCTGGCCGCTTGCGCCTACTGTCTCCATCCGGGCGGGCGGCGTGGCAGGCTGGTCCACGCGGCTCCACTGGGGTTGTTCTTCGCCGCCCTGACCTTCATCGGGTTTTCGGCTCTCGACGTGATAATCGGCGACCGCGCGGAGTTGATGGAGCACAATATCTTCTTGGGAATGGTGATGCTATCGTGGGCCATCATCATCTGGCTGAGAGGCCGAGAAAATCTCTACCCATAGGGCCTTCAGTCCGGCAAGAAAAAGAGAGAGGGGCGGTCGATTGACCGCCCCTCTCTGGTGCTTTTCCCGTCTGCCTCCTCTGGTCTAGCCCACCATTCCCGGTCTGTGATACAAGGGTTTCATTTGCTTGAGGTTAGTCATTATGGAATTAGGGTCGGATGCGACATGGGGATTAGTAGTTGCGGGCATCGTAGCTATGGCTCTGGGACTATATCTGATGCTACGTCGCTTCTACGTAGTGGGGTTTGCATTGACCGTAGCTGGTGCAATTGCTGTTCTAATTGCCGCGCTCTCCAGAGGAACAATGTAACCCCGACTGATAAAGCAACGATAATCGTCACCAAAATAACGCTTGCCGAGTCGGTGCAATCAAAAATCATTGTCTCTTCTCCCCGCTGAATTTATGGTAGCTCTCCGCCCAGTCACCCGGCAACCCCCGTGCATCATTCGGGCCGGTCTCCCATGCATTGAACTGTTTGGGGGCGGTCGCGTGACCGCCCCTCTCTTACGCCACCCCTGGCGGGCCGTCCCTATCCGAAGGGTTGCGGGCCAAAAATCTCAGTGCAACCCAGTTCGTGTGCGGCTTTATTGAGCATACAGATGTTGTGGCACAGCACCTTGAACATTGTCTCATTCACCTGGGCGTCGGGCAGACGGGAGCGCAACGACGAGCCGAACCGCGCCTTTATCTGCGAAAAGACCGTCTCCACGTTCGACCGTTTGTGGTAGACCCTGTCGAACTCCTCATGCTTCGAGTGGTACAGGTAGAACATCTTCGCCCACAGGGGGTCGGGCTTGTGGTGGCTGTTGAGGCCCGGTCCGGGTGTGGAGTTGGTCTTGAACGGGATGTACCCTTTTGCGCCAGCGTCGTGTATTGCCCGGTAGTTGGCACGGGACAGGTAGCCCTTGTCGGCCACCACGTTCTCAACGTTGTCGAAGTTCTCCACCGCAATCCGCAGGAACCCCGGCAGATAGGGGGAGTCGGCGGTCGGCTTGTCGGTGGCTTCGGCGGCGACGACGATATGGGTACGAAGCCCCGCCATCAGGTGGAGCTTTATCCAGCGCGTTTCCGCGACCGTGCGCCCCCACTTGTGTTCAAACCAGCGTTCATACACGCTCGACGCGAACCCGCTGGAATCGGGGGCAAAGTCGGTTTCCATACTGCCGAGAGGCTTCGCGCTCTCCACCACCGCCAGGTAAATCCAGGGGAACAACGTGGGGTCTTCCATGTACCGCCAGATGCTCGCTGACGAAGGTACGTGGTCGAGGTATCCCTTCTCGTGGGCGTACTCCTGCACCCACGTCCCGCGCATGGTGGGGAACCCCGAGTAGACCTTGAGGGCGGCGGCGTAGACGATATCGGGGAACCTCAGCCGGGGCCTGCCTCCCCCCCGGGGAATCTCGGGTATCACTGTATCGCACAACGCCCGGAGCAGGCGGAAGAACTGCTCCCCTTCGGCGGCTTGACCGGCATAGTACAGGGGCCAGTCCTGCGTATAGGTGGGGCGCGGGGGCGTCAGGTCGGCGACAGACGGCGGGTCGACCGGCGGCGAAGCGGGAGGAGCGGCGGGTAGGACCAATCCCGAAGGCGGAACCACCAGCGAATCAGGGGCGGGCGGCGTCGTGCCGTTGGTGCCGTCCGGGTGGGAATCGCCGGAAGCCTCGCCTTCCCTTTGAAGCGTGAACCACACCCCGTAAATATGCTTGCAGGGCCGCTTGTAGCGACCTTTTTCAAAGTCGTCGCACGAGCAGTAGGCGGAATCACCATCTATCGTAACGACATAGCTACCGTTGCCTGACTGCGACGGGACCCGGAAGCCCATCGGGGTTCTCCGAATCGGCACCATCGCGGCGATCGCCATGCCGAGTTGCTGACGGCGCGCATCGCCGTCGTCGGGGTCCAGGGGGCCGAGGGCTGTTGGAAGCGCACTCGGCATGAGGGTATTGATCATCGAAACCTCCCTATTAGGTATACCTAACAGGATATTGGTTTTACTTTGACCTGTCAACCCCCCTAGGATATACTGGTGAGTATCCTTCGCAGGTAAAGTTTTCGATGGCCGAAGAAAGCCAAAATCCGCTACCCCCGGGCGAATTTCTAGTAACTGCGTACCGGTGCCGGTGCGGACACGAGTGGGTGCCGCGCGACCTGCGGCGCGCCGAGCGGCCCCGGTTGTGCCCGCGCTGTAAGACGGTAAATTGGGATAAGCCAAAGCCGACTTCGCGGTCTTGACCGGCCCACTAGTCGGGCGGAACCACAGGGATGGAGCCTGTGTTGGTTCGTCTGACCCCTGCGGGGGCGCGTTGTCGGGAATCTGCGGGTCAGCGGGAACGTATCGGCGGTATCGGTACTTCCCCGTGGAGATACGTTCCCAGTCCGACCGACGAGAGGACAGGTTGCACCTCACGTTGGATAACAGTGAATCGAACGTCCCCGCGCCTGGCCTCACAGCCCACAAAACGTTCGTGGCCTGCCGGGTCTGCACGATGCCGTCGTTGGCCTGCGCCACCACGATGAGCCTATCGTTAGTGTTCCGGCACCGGCTGAAGTCGAGAGCCGATGGCTGAAGGGCCGGGGTTCCGACCGGCCCTTCCGTCAGGGAGTTCAGGAAACCATCGAGTTCACCCATCCGGGACCCGCCATCGGCCATTTGGTGAAGGGCCATGAGGGTTTGCTCGTACTCCCGGTATTCGGCTCCCTTCTGCTGGAGTTTGTCTTTAAGCTCCTGTATAATGAGGTCGAGGTGGTTCTTGGTCATTACTGCCTCCGTCTCATTCGTGCCCGTTCCCTGGTGGGGGAGTGGGCACAAATAATTTTGCCGATTATTTTTTATCGCTCCGGTTGCCCCTGTGGGCGTATCCGGTGGGCCTCGCGCTCCTTCTCCTATTGCCGGATTTACTGACATTTGGTCAGTGGGAACATAGTGAAGGTATTGGTAGGTTCCCTTCCCAACGCGCTTCCATTCTGTCCGGCGGGACGACAACCTTTGCTTAACGGTGGAGAAAAGCGACTCGAATGTCCCCGCGCCAACGTAGACATCCCACAGGATGTTCGTGGCCTTCCGGGTCTCCACCAAGCCGTCGTTGGCCTGAGCGACCACCACCAATTGGTCGTTGATGTTCTGGCACCGGCTGAAGTCCAGACCCGACGGGTGGAGGGCCAGTGTCGCAACCGACCCTCTCGTCAGAGAGCTTAGGGAATCATCGGATGCGCCCATCCGGGAGCCGCCAGCGGCCATCTGGTTCAGGGCCAATAGGGTCTGCTCGCTCTCCCGGCATTCGGCGTACTGTTGCTGGAGCATCGCTTCCCTACCTGATATACTGAGCCTGAGTTGGTCATTGTTCATAGCACTCTCACTTGCCCGTTCCCTGTCGGGGAAGGGGATGTAAAAAATAACGGCAAATTTTTTAACTCTCTGTTCCGTTTAGTCCGTCGGAATCGGGATGCAGATACCGGTATCGCCCAACGTCCCCGGTATGCTCCCAGTAATCTGGGTGCTCAGAAAGTTCCCTTTGGACGCCCCGCTTTAGACTCGATTGCTTCCCTCGGCTGGTCCCGGCATTCCACAGCACAGTCGTCGCTTCATCCGTGTCCACAACTCCGCCGGTAGCTTCAGCGATGAGGATGAGCCGCCCCTGAAGGTTGCGACACATCCTCAACTGGCCTTTGTCTATGTCGTCCATCTTGGAATACATGGCTTCACCATACCCATCACCGCCGTTGCCATTGACGCCGTTCCGGTCTACATCCGTTAATAAGGTCAGACCGTCAAGCGTTTGCTCCAACTGAGCGCATTCCCCTTCCAATCGAGCTATCTCAGCCCGTCGGCGACCGACCTCCGATTTCACCATGCCAATGGTATGCTGTAAGTGAGAATCACTCATCTGAGCACCATCCGTAATGGCACCAGCACCCGGGAAACGCCACGGGAAACGCCACGGGAAATCCCTTAACCGATTTGGGCAAAAATTTCCCTTTTTCCCCCCGTCGTGCGCCCTTGAGTGCCGAAGCATCTTCTGATAGGGTAGACGTGGTGGAGCGGAGCAGGGGGCGAACCCTGCCTGGGTGGTGCTGAACCACCCCATCTTGTCATTAGACTAGACGAACGCCCCACGGTGCAGGCGCCCCGCCTGCGTATTGACTGAGCGACTCCTTTCGCCTGGACAACGAATCGTAGGGGTCGCTCTCTCCACCTCCTGACAACAGGATATCCTACAACGACATCCGTGTGTCAACCCCCCCACACCAGACCACTTCCGCCGAAGGTTATGGCAGATGGCAGCGAAAACCTACACCTATGCGGTATATTATGACAGTAGTCGTAACCAAACGGTACAGTGCTTGGTGCTCTTTGGGTTTAGAATGGCACCGGGGTGGTCAGCAGGTGGGGCAATTCCTTTCAGTTCCCGTACCAGCGGGATACTCCCTGGGTTTTGGACTCTCCCGCTTCGGCGGGATTCTCCGGGTACAGGGCTTGGTGCTCTGGCTCGCCCCAGTTGACCACCGCCATGGTCGAACGTGGCCGACAGCCCGGAGCCGCTCCATCCCCTACTGACAGTTGCCGGTAGCGGCCCGACGCTGGCTCCTGGTAAGATGATTCCAGCGTCCCAGTGCGCACAACGCAAACCCGCCGGACGCGCCAACGCCCGGCGGGTTCTGACACCACAAGGAACCGGAGATTCCGAGTGGCTTATCACCATTCTACCATCCCCTCCGGCCCCATAGGGCCTTTTGCTTCCTCGCCGTCCAGCGGGGCAGTCCCAGCGCGGCCTGTCCCTCTGGCCCCGTGCGCCTGCCGCTCCGGAGCCGGAGAGGGATGCGGAGGGGAACATGACTGAATTGAGGCCCAACGGCCCCTACATCTGGGTGACCTGGCTGACCCGACTGCTGGTGGGAGAGCAATCGTGCGAGTGGGCGAGTTGGTTCCGGTCCCAGCACCGGAACTGGCAGAAAGTGGCGGACGGTTTTTCACCGGTGCTCTGGCAGATGCGCCATACCGCCCTCATCCACGACTGCCGTCAGCAGTGGGAAGCCGAGGGCTACAATGTTCTGACGGAAAGCCAGAACAGCTTCGCCCTGCGGGGACGGGCCGCGACTCTCGGCGGGAAGCCCGACCTCATCGCCCGCCAGGGCGGACAGGGGACGATAATCGACGTGAAGACCGGCCAGCCCCGGGCCTCGGACGGCATCCAGGTCATGCTGTATATGTACGCCGTCCCTAGGGCGTTGCGGCAACACGCGGGCGTGGAGTTCGATGGGGTCGTCCAGTACCCCGACCATCGGCTGGAGATTCCGGCGTCGGCGGTCGACGCCAGCTTCGTCGATGCGGTGGGGCGACTGGTGCGCCGCCTGGCCGACTCCACACCGGCGCGGCGGGTGCCGAGTCCACAAGAGTGCCGGTTCTGCCCCATCGGGGCGCGGGACTGCGGGGAGCGGGTGGAGGCGGAAGGGCCGCAGGGCATGGCGGCGTGAGGGTAGGAAATCTCAAAACTCCAAGGCATTGGAAACGTCTGACCGATTATTGAATTCGGTGGCGCCACCCGCAGGGGTCTACCTCAATGCGGAAGTTTACAAACTCCTTGCAAGATAATGGGAGATATTTAGCGTGTTTCTGTTGCCCAAAAGGCTGTTCGGCGTGTGCCGCAACGTTCCGTCCTTGGTCAACTCCACGCGGTCCCCAAAACGATACACTTTCCCATTGATGGGTTCAGTCTCGTCTATGACACAGTACCAAGCGGCATCTGCTCTCACCGTGTGGTTCTGGCGCAAGGGATTGAACCCATGCTGGAACGCCATGTGTTCTTTGACTTCCCAATCATCCATGACGCCCGGTATGACTGAGGCGTTCGGGAAATTGCGGGAAATGACGCCATGTACAGTGCCAGGTTTAACCTCTATGGTTGCCCCGCAAAGGATGCAGTTTTTGATTTTTCGCGTCGAACCATCCTTGCCTTCCTCCTTACCATTACTGGGGTAGGATTAAAGCCTGTGGACATTCAGTTAGAGTTGGTCAAGAGCTTTTAGCCGAACATGGACGCGGGAGTCCATTGTGTCACGGTCTTGCCTTTGTTGACCTCACAGCAAGGAGTCTGCTCCACTTCCCTGCTCACCTTCGGATTCATAATTCAGAACCACTGCAAGCCAGCTAAGTAATGACACCGCTTTTAGGCTGTTTTCCTCAGTGTCATAATCGACTGATTCTCCATGCATCACCTGGTGCCGATTGAAACCACGAAATGTGCTGTCCCTACTATTTTTCGAGGCCCAAATGGGCAAGTTGTCCTCCCCAAACAGCAGAAGGAACGATGCCAATATATCACCAGTTTGTTCCTGTTTTTCTTCAGAACCCAAAGTCTTCCGTTCTTTTTTGCTAAACACGCTCTTGGAATGTTTTTCGTAAGCTATTCCATCAGCCTGTGCAAGGAACATCAGGATGGAAAGACAGTATTGACCTTGTCGGTGAGCCTCGAAGCCCTGGCTCAATAGGCGCCGCCGATTGGGATAAAGGTCTACGAGTTCACTCTCAATCGATGGTAAGTCGTCTCGGAACAGGTCTATGAGCAGATGGTCGACGGTAGCGGAATCCTTACTAATTCTATCCACGAGTAGTTCAGCACCGAAGAGTACCGATGGATGTGGAAACCATCCGTGTTCAGCCAAGGTCTTCCAAAGTGCTTGAAGGTCTTCCGCAGAATCGGTAAGCCCCCTAAGCATTGACTCGGCGACATCTGGCGGGATGGCCCGGGCCATCGAATGTAGCATGGCAGCAATGCTTTCCAGGACAGGCGAGATTTCCGTTTGATGGTCTTGAAGCAAAGAAACCAAATACTTCTTGAGTCCGTCAACGAATTCACTGTTGCTGAGAAACTCGCTTACTTCCTCTGGTGTGTTGAATCTCTCGTTCATGTGTCAATTATAGTCCAAAGAACTGAGATGGACCCGGAATTTCGGCTCTCCCGCGAATTTGGTGAAGGCGACCGAAATTAGGCGCGGGTGGCAACGGCTTTAAGGGATGACGGGCATGTGACCCATTGGTTCGGTCCCTATTTTCGCTTAAATGTCGGGCGTTTTCGGAATCATCACCAAAAGTGCGGTAGACGGGGTCCACCTCAAACTGAAGGTTTTGTCCTGAACGATGCCGGCCAGCTGATTATCACGAGTTTCATAGACCCGCGGAAACCCGAGGACAGGACGCCCATCGAATCCTTGGTCAGAGGGTGAGAGCGGAAGTACGCTCTTGAAGAATGCGCAACCCTGATGATCGCCAATCCAGCCTGGTTCCGGTCATTTGGAGAGGAATTGATACTGGATGTTCAAGAGGGCATGGCAAAGGAAGAAACTGCGGTGCAAGCAACCAGACGGCGTGCAGTTTCGGACCCGGACCAGGCGTTGGCGTTGTTGGACACACAGATGCGGCTCTCATACAGAGTGAGGTGGAACCCATTATTTGGACAGGATCAGGGCTGAATTAAGTGAGAATCCCAACGCTCCTGCCAATGCTTGGATACCCTTTTCCGGTGAATACCTCCTTGCACCAGAGTCCCCTTCTACGGCTTCCTGCTCCCCATGGAACACCTCGGCGGGAGTCCGGTAGCCCAGGGCCTGATGGGGCCTGAGCCCATTGTAGAACCTGAAATAGTCTTCCAGCCCCCGCTGGGCCTCCAGGACGCTGGCGTAGGCTTTCAGGTACACCTCTTCGTACTTCACCGTCCGCCACAGCCGCTCCACGAAGATGTTGTCTTGGTACCGCCCCTTGCCGTCCATGCTGATCCTCACGCCCCGGTCCTGCAGCACTTCGGTGAACTCCAGGCTGGTGAACTGGCTCCCCTGGTCGGTATTGAACACCTCGGGCTGGCCCTTGGTCAGAGCCTCCTCCAGCGCCGCGGCGCAGAAGCCGGCCTCCAGGGTGTTGGACAGCCGCCAGGACACGACGTACCGGCTGTGCCAGTCCATCACCGCCACCAGGTACAGGAAGCCCCGGGCCATGGGCAGGTAGGTGATGTCCGCGGCCCACACCTGGTTGGGCCGGGTGATCCTGACATTTCTCAGCAGGTAGGGATAGACTCGTTGCTCCGGCGCTGGCCGGCTGGTGCTGGGACGGCGGTAGATGGCCCGCAGCCCCATGGCCCGCATCAGCCGCTGCACCCGCTTCCGGCTCACCGGCATCCCCTGCCGCTCCAGCCAGGCCTTCATCCGCCTGGACCCAAAGAAGGGCGTCTCCAGGTACTGCCGGTCGATCTCTCCCATCAGGGACAGGTCCTCTGGCGATGCAGCCCGGGGACGGTAGTAGATGCTGGAACGGCTGACGCCTAACAAAGCGCACTGGCGCACCAGGGACAGGGAGGGATGCTCCCGGTCCACCATCTGCCGCCGCCGGGCCGGACTCATGGACCGGACCTCTCCGCCAAGAAATCCCGCTCCACCTTCAGCCGGCCGATCTCCTGGTACAGGCGCGCGACCAGGGTGGCGTCCTTCTTCGACTGCTGGTCATTGCCGTTGCTGAAGACCCCGGAGGCGCCCTCCGCAAGAGCCTTCTTCCAGGCCTGAATCTGTCCGGGGTGGACCTCATACCTGGCGGCCAGTTGGGCCACCGTCTCCTGGCCCTTCAGCGCCTCCAACGCCACCTTGGCCTTGAAAGCTGGGCTGTGTTTCCTGCGTCCTTGCGACATTTCCTGCTCCTTCCGACAGCAACCGCTGCCCTCAGTTTAGGAGCGGGACTCTCACTTAGCCACTTGTCCGAAATTCCGGGTCCACCTCAGAGAAACCCACACGGAAACCGAGACGCACAACGAGAGCCTCAGTTATGTCAAGGAATGGTGGATTCTCTGTACGTTGATTAAACCGGATGAAAAGGAATGGAATAGCTGGAGGGGCACATTGCCCGACGGCTACGATCACGTGTCCGAGATTGGTCAACCCGCCAGGTTCGCGCAAGCGTTGGCCCACATGGTGGCGGAGCAGGTATGGCCGAGAGGGCAATAAGGCTCCCTGCGCGATACGACGGAAGGGAGTGAAACTGAGAATACCGCCCATAAGACGCAGTGGGTTATGCACGGCCCGGTGGTTTATACGGACAGCGTGCTCGACGCTCTCGATGGGGTCACGGACAATAAACACCGACTTGCGGCTTCGATTTTCACCAAGGGCAGGGGTCATGCTTCACAAAGGGGATACCGGTTCGCCGTGCTGAACGAGGGGGCTGAAGAGGAATCGGTCATATTGCAGATTTCTGGAATGATGAGGAACGCTCTGAAGCCCACTGAACACGGGTTGGTGCGCCCCGCGCCTGTTCCCCCAAAATATGGATCCCGGAGGGACTGTCGGGCCATCGAAAAGTACGACAGAAAGAGACACTGCGATAGTCAAACAGGCCACCATAAGGCAGAGGTCGGCGGAGAGGGAGGAATAGAAACTTGAAGCAAGGGGACCGGGCGGGGAGGTGCCATCTGAATACTAGACTATTGACGGTGAGCTCCAGCTGGTTGGAAACCATCCTCCCATCCTCAGACCTTTATCAGTTAACGGGTGCGTCGGAGTCGTCGCCACAGGGCCCGGATGAGTAGCAGAAGCAACACAAGCAGCAGAAACAGCCAACACAATTCCATTCGGGCGAGTGGTGTTATTTCTCCTCTAGGTGTTACCGTATCCTGCGGAGTGGTCGTGGGCACGAGTGTCGGCGCCAGCACCAGCATGGGTGTGGACAGGGGTGTCGGAGTCAGTGTGGGCACAAACGTTGGCATCGGCACCAGCATGGGTGTGGACAGGGGTGTCGGAGTCAGTGTGGGCACAAACGTTGGCATCGGCACCAGCATGGGTGTGGGCAAGGGTGTCGGAGTCAGTGTGGGCACAAGTGTTGGGGGCGGCATCAGAGTGGGCGTGGGTAAGGGTCCCGGATCAAGAATTAAGGTAACACCCTGGCCGGGGCGAAGCACAGGGCCACCGCCCCACCCGCCGCCACTCCTACGGGGTCTCAAAGTTGGCCAAGGTGTAGGTACAGCTGTCGGGGTAGATACAATTGTCGGCGTGGGCATTGGCGAGGGTGTAGGTACAGCTGTCGGGGTAGATATAATTGTCGGCGTGGGCATTGGCGAGGGTGTAGGTACAGCTGTCGGGGTAGGTACAAGTGTCGGTGCGGGCGTTGGCGAGGGTGTAGGTGCAAGTGTCGGTGTGGGCGTTGGCGAGGGTGTAGGTGCAGGCACGGGTGGATTTGGCCGATGCGGGGTGGGGACCGGCCGAGGATCCGCATCCCCGGCGGCCGCGTCGTCGTCGGTGATGCTCACCGTCGTTTGGCTGGTGGTCCCGGCCGACACCCCGTCCGGTAGTGCGCCGAAGGCCAGGTCGACGCTCTCCCCGTCGTCGTCCACGTCGTCGGCGGTGGCACTGAAGGTGAAGGACTTCTCCATGTCGCTGGCCCCGAAGGTCAAACTGGAAGGCACCCCGCTGTAGTCGGCAGCACCGGCCCCGCCCTGTCCCGCAGCGGTCAAGGGAATCTCGACGCTCCGCTCCGGGGCCGCGCTCAGGGTCACCTTCACTTCTACTGTGCCGCCCTCGGCCACGGTGTAGGCAGCCCGCTCGAAGCTCACCGTCACCGGCTTGTCGTCATCCTCGGTGATGGTCAGCGTCACGTCCTCGGGATCGGTCACGCCCACCGTGTTGGAGGCGGACCCGCTGACCGTCACCGTGCGGTCCCCAGTGTGGGTCGAATCGTCCACCGCCGTGATGGTCACCACCCCGGTGCTGGCCGTCTGGCCCGCTGCAATGGTCAGCGTAGTGTTGGAACTCAGCGTGGTGGTGCCGGTGGGATCGACAGAGACGGTGACCGTGGTCTCGGCGCTGGAGGTCATGCTCAGGCTCGCCGTCACCCTGCTGGCGTTGCCAGCCCCGCTCTCGGCTATGGTCGGGGGCGTCAGGACCAGGGTCACCGTCCCAGCGGCTGCGTCGTCATCGGTGATGGAGACGGTGGCCGTCGTGGTCGTGCCGGCCGACACCCCGCTGGGCAGCGTACCGAAGGCCAGGTCGACGCTCTCCCCGTCGTCGTCCACGTCGTCGGCGGTGGCACTGAAGGTGAAGGACTTCTCCATGTCGCTGGCCCCAAAGGTCAAACTGGAAGGCACCCCGCTGTAGTCGGCAGCGCCGGCCCCGCCCTGTCCCGCAGCGGTCAAGGGAATCTCGACGCTCCGCTCCGGGGCCGCGCTCAGGGTCACCTTCACGGAGACCGTGCCGCCCTCGGCCACGGTGTAGGCAGCCCGCTCGAAGCTCACCGTCACCGGCTTGTCGTCATCCTCGGTGATGGTCAGCGTCACGTCCTCGGGATCGGTCACGCCCACCGTGTTGGAGGCGGACCCGCTGACCGTCACCGTGCGGTCCCCAGTGTGGGTCGAATCGTCCACCGCCGTGATGGTCACCAAGCCCGTGCTGGCCGTCTGGCCCGCTGCAATGGTCAGCGTAGTGTTGGAACTCAGCGTGGTGGTGCCGGTGGGATCGACAGAGACGGTGACCGTGGTCTCGGCGCTGGAGGTCATGCTCAGGCTCGCCGTCACCCTGCTGGCGTTGCCAGCCCCGCTCTCGGCTATGGTCGGGGGCGTCAGGACCAGGGTCACCGTCCCAGCGGCTGCGTCGTCATCGGTGATGGAGACGGTGGCCGTCGTGGTCGTGCCGGCCGACACCCCGCTGGGCAGCGTACCGAAGGCCAGGTCGACGCTCTCCCCGTCGTCGTCCACGTCGTCGGCGGTGGCACTGAAGGTGAAGGACTTCTCCATGTCGCTGGCCCCAAAGGTCAAACTGGAAGGCACCCCGCTGTAGTCGGCAGCGCCGGCCCCGCCCTGTCCCGCAGCGGTCAAGGGAATCTCGACGCTCCGCTCCGGGGCCGCGCTCAGGGTCACCTTCACGGAGACCGTGCCGCCCTCGGCCACGGTGTAGGCAGCCCGCTCGAAGCTCACCGTCACCGGCTTGTCGTCATCCTCGGTGATGGTCAGCGTCACGTCCTCGGGATCGGTCACGCCCACCGTGTTGGAGGCGGACCCGCTGACCGTCACCGTGCGGTCCCCAGTGTGGGTCGAATCGTCCACCGCCGTGATGGTCACCAAGCCCGTGCTGGCCGTCTGGCCCGCTGCAATGGTCAGCGTAGTGTTGGAACTCAGCGTGGTGGTGCCGGTGGGATCGACAGAGACGGTGACCGTGGTCTCGGCGCTGGAGGTCATGCTCAGGCTCGCCGTCACCCTGCTGGCGTTGCCAGCCCCGCTCTCGGCTATGGTCGGGGGCGTCAGGACCAGGGTCACCGTCCCAGCGGCTGCGTCGTCATCGGTGATGGAGACGGTGGCCGTCGTGGTCGTGCCGGCCGACACCCCGCTGGGCAGCGTACCGAAGGCCAGGTCGACGCTCTCCCCGTCGTCGTCCACGTCGTCGGCGGTGGCACTGAAGGTGAAGGACTTCTCGGTGTCCGAGGCCCCGAAGGTCAAACTGGAAGGCACCCCGCTGTAGTCGGCAGCGCCGGCCCCGCCCTGTCCCGCAGCGGTCAAGGGAATCTCGACGCTCCGCTCCGGGGCCGCGCTCAGGGTCACCTTCACTTCTACTGTGCCGCCCTCGGCCACGGTGTAGGCAGCCCGCTCGAAGCTCACCGTCACCGGCTTGTCGTCATCCTCGGTGATGGTCAGCGTCACGTCCTCGGGATCGGTCACGCCCACCGTGTTGGAGGCGGACCCGCTGACCGTCACCGTGCGGTCCCCAGTGTGGGTCGAATCGTCCACCGCCGTGATGGTCACCAAGCCCGTGCTGGCCGTCTGGCCCGCTGCAATGGTCAGCGTAGTGTTGGAACTCAGCGTGGTGGTGCCGGTGGGATCGACAGAGACGGTGACCGTGGTCTCGGCGCTGGAGGTCATGCTCAGGCTCGCCGTCACCCTGCTGGCGTTGCCAGCCCCGCTCTCGGCTATGGTCGGGGGCGTCAGGACCAGGGTCACCGTCCCAGCGGCTGCGTCGTCATCGGTGATGGAGACGGTGGCCGTCGTGGTCGTGCCGGCCGACACCCCGCTGGGCAGCGTACCGAAGGCCAGGTCGACGCTCTCCCCGTCGTCGTCCACGTCGTCGGCGGTGGCACTGAAGGTGAAGGACTTCTCGGTGTCCGAGGCCCCGAAGGTCAAACTGGAAGGCACCCCGCTGTAGTCGGCAGCGCCGGCCCCGCCCTGTCCCGCAGCGGTCAAGGGAATCTCGACGCTCCGCTCCGGGGCCGCGCTCAGGGTCACCTTCACTTCTACTGTGCCGCCCTCGGCCACGGTGTAGGCAGCCCGCTCGAAGCTCACCGTCACCGGCTTGTCGTCATCCTCGGTGATGGTCAGCGTCACGTCCTCGGGATCGGTCACGCCCACCGTGTTGGAGGCGGACCCGCTGACCGTCACCGTGCGGTCCCCAGTGTGGGTCGAATCGTCCACCGCCGTGATGGTCACCAAGCCCGTGCTGGCCGTCTGGCCCGCTGCAATGGTCAGCGTAGTGTTGGAACTCAGCGTGGTGGTGCCGGTGGGATCGACAGAGACGGTGACCGTGGTCTCGGCGCTGGAGGTCATGCTCAGGCTCGCCGTCACCCTGCTGGCGTTGCCAGCCCCGCTCTCGGCTATGGTCGGGGGGGTGAGGACCAGGGTCACCGTCCCAGCGGCTGCGTCGTCATCGGTGATGGAGACGGTGGCCGTCGTGGTCGTGCCATCGCTCACCCCGTCCGGTAGTGCGCCGAAGGCCAGGTCCACGCTCTCCCCGTCGTCGTCCACGTCGTCGGCGGTGGCACTGAAGGTGAAGGACTTCTCGGTGTCCGAGGCCCCGAAGGTCAGACTGGCCGGCACACCACTGTAGTCGGCAGCGCCGGCCCCGCCCTGGTCGGTCTTATCTATGGGCACCACCACCTGGCGCTCCGGGGCGGCGCTCAGGGCCACCTTCACGGAGACCGTGCTCCCCTCGGCCACGGTGTAGGCAGCCCGCTCGAAGCTCACCGTCACCGGCTTCACTTCGTCATCTCTTATTGTTAGCGTAGCGTCGTCAGGTGTGTCCACGCCCGCATGGTTCACGCCGCCCTTTACTGCGACCGTCTTGTTCCCGGTGTAGACGTCGTCGTCCACCGCCGTGATGGTCACCACGCCGGTGCTGGCCGTCTGGCCCGCCGGGATGGTCAGCGTAGTATTCGCGCTCAGCGTGGTGGTGTCCGTCGGATCGACAGAGACGGTGACCGTCGTTTCGACGTTGGACGCCTCGTCCAGCGTCGCGGTCACCGTGCTCACGTTCCCCGACCCGCTCTCATTGATGGTCGCAGAGGACAGGACCAAGGTCACCTTGGGTTTCCTAGTAGCTGTCACCCGGTAGACCCGGGTGGTGACCCCATTCTCGGCGGTCACAGTGATGGTGATGGTCTTGGGGACGCCCACCACCAGGGCCACCTGGTGGCCGGGAGTATCCGGGTCGGCGTCGGTCGGCTGTATGTCGTTTGACGCCCGGCTGTCGAAGGGCACCCGGCTCACCGTAGTATGGGCCACGTAGTTATCCACCCAAGCGGTGTAAGACGTTCTGCCGCTGGAGAAGGGCGGACTCAGCACGCCGTTCCTCAGGCCCAGTAAGGCCAGCCCAGCATTGCTGCCCGCGGGTGTGTTGTTGGTCACGGGCTGGTCGGTGAAGTTGGCGACTTCGTTCTCCGCCTGGTCCCGGAGGGGGCTGTCGCCCTTGGTGTAGCTCACCGTCACCGTGTCGTTATATCTTGGTGCATAGGGAAGCGAGGCAAGAGCCAATGTGACTTCCCGGCCGCTCACCGAGACCTCGGTAACCAACGGCTGGCCGGTGTACCCGGACATAACGTCGGTCACGGACACCGCGAAGTCTCCGCGGTCCGGCGGATCATCGGGGGCCGGTACCGAGTCGGCGTCCAGATCCTCATCGAAGGTCAGGACCAGCGTTATTCCCTCAACCGTCGCAGTGGACACCGTGGGCGCCCGGGTGTCCGGGACCCGGGTCGCCGTCACGGTGTAGGTCTTTCTGGTATTCTGATCCTCGGCATACACGTTAATGGTGATGGTTTTCGCGACGTTCACCGCCAGGGCCACCTGGTGGCCGGAAGTGCCCCCGTCGGCGTCTCTGGGCCATATGTACACGTTAGCCCGAGGGTCGTTGCCCGGGGCCGCCACCGTGGTCTGGGCGTACGCGTTCTCCACTGACGCGGTGTACTCCGTGGTGTCAGGGGCGAAGTCCGGGCTCAGGGTGCCGCCGCTCAGGGTCAGGGCGCTCAGGGTGGCGTCTTCAGCCGCGGCCGTGACGTTGGCCACCGTCGTGTTGTTCAAGTTGCTGGCGGGGTTGTGCGCATGGTCCTGGATGGGATTGTCACCCTGGGTGTAGTCCAGTCTCACCCTGTCGTCATGGCGTGCGGGAACGGACAGAGTCAGGACCACCACGCTGACGCTGACAAAGTCGTTGTCCCTAATCACGACATTGGTGACCGCCGACGTGGCGGTTGTGTTGGTCTCCGAGTCGGTGATCCTTACCGTGAAGTCGCCGTTGGCTGGCACCGATCCGTGGTCCAGATACTCGTCATAGCGCATCACTACTTCGTTCGCATTAACGCTCGCCCACGTGAACACAGGCAACCGGGTGTCCTCGCCCTGGGACGGCATCCGGGCCAGGGCAGCTGCGGGCCAAGCCAGCAGCACGGCCATCAACGAACTGAGGACGATGACCACCCCGATAGTTATCATCGAAACTCGGAGGCTACTGGCCGTAGTATCTCCAAGAGGGCATGGCCAATCCTTCTTCGGCGTCGCATCCTTTGACCTTTAGACGCATGGCCTTTATCGCCCCACAAGCTAAACTCGCCGATGATCGGGGCAGGGTTCTCATTCGTGTCGTCGGCACAGCCTCTGACAACGCTCAACCCCGCTGAGATTGCCTCCTGCACCTAAGGAAAAGTGCGCCGAGATACCTCGGCGCACTTTGACACGGGTCCATTCGTTGTGAGGATGCCCCAGGCCTCCCTGGCGGTCGCCAGGCAGAACCCTCCTCCGGCATTCGCCAAGACTCCGGTGGCGTGGGGTTGTCGATAGTGCCAAGCACTGGCATCGCCAATTCTCTTAGGCCTGATGAAAATGTGCGTATGGCCAAGGGGCTTGCCCTTACTGCCCCGGACCCTCCCTGTGAGTGGGAGTAATGGCAAGAAAAACGATACAGCATGAATATTTAATTACTGTTCAATTAAGAATGAGTTTCTATTGCATTCTTGTTCAGATTACTCGCCTTGGGGTAGAATGGTCTTCGCCTGTCCTCCCCAGGCCTTTGACGAGGTACGAAGATGCAGGATGCCTATGGACCCAATCCAGAGAACCCGGCACAGCGGGACCGGCTTTCGCAACTCTCCGAGGCCACCCTCCGCATCAGCGAGAGCCTGGACTTAGACACAGTGCTCCAGGAGGTGGTGGACAGCGCGCGCGGCCTGACCAACTCCCGCTACGGGGTGATCACCACCCTGGATGGATCGGGCAAGCCCCAGGATTTCGTCACCTCTGGCATAACTGCTGAGGGGAAGCGGGCGTTGGAGAACTTCCTGCCCGGCGGTCTGCTGGTCTACCAATACCTGAGCGCGCTTGAGGAGCCGCTGCGGGTCGCCGACTACCAGAGTCACATGGCGTCGCTGGGACTTCCCGACTTTTCCCCATATCCGGTCACCTCCTTCCTGGTGGCTCCCATCAGGCACCTGGGCGAGAGTGTGGGCACCATCGCAGTGGCCAGAGAGGAACCGGGCCGGGAGTTCAGCGGCGGAGACCAGGAGACCCTGGTGATGTTCGCCTCCCAGGCTGCCTTGGTCATAGCTAACGCCCGCCGCTACCGAGAAGAACGGCGGGCCAGGAGCGACCTGGAGACCTTGGTGGACACCTCGCCCATCGGAGTGGTGGTCTTCGACGTGGGGAACCGCAGAGTGGCGTCGGTGAACCGGGAGGCGAGACGCATCGGCGGGAACCTGCTGGAGCCGGATAGCTCGGTGGAGCAGGTGCTCAGCACGCTGACCTTCCGGCGGGCCGATGGGCGGGAGGTCTCGTTGCAGGACCTGACCGTCTACGAGGCCCTGGGCACCGGGGAGACGGTGCGGGCTGAGGAGATCACCATCGAGATGCCTGACGGACGCAGCGTCACCGCCCTGATCAACGCCACGCCCATCCGCTCGGAGGATGGGGAGTTGGAGTCCTTCGTGGTGACCATGCAGGACCTGGCACCCCTGGAGAAGATGGAGCGGCTACGGGCCGAGTTCCTGGGGATGGTGAGCCACGAGCTGCGTCTGCCCCTTACTTCCATAAAAGGCTCTACCGCCACCCTGCTCAACCCCGCCTCCGATCTGGACCCGGCAGAGATGAACCAGTTCTTCCGCATCATCGACCAGCAGGCGGACAACATGCAGACCCTGATCGGCGACCTGCTGGACGTGGTCCGCATCGAGACGGGCACCCTGCCGGTGGCCCCGGAGCCATCCCAGGTGCCGACCCTGGTGGACATGGCCCGGAACAACTTCCTGAGCGGCGGCGGGCGGCACGGCCTTGAGATCAACCTCGATCCGGACCTGCCCCAGGTGATGGCCGACCGGCGGCGCATCGTGCAGGTGCTGGGCAACCTGCTCTCCAACGCCGCCCGCCATTCCGGGGAGACCTCAGTGATCAGCGTGCGCGCCCGGAGGCAGGGCCTCTACGTTGCCGTGACGGTCGCCGACCAGGGGGAGGGCGTACCCGCCGAGCTGCTGCCCCACCTGTTCCGCAAATTCACCCGGGTGGAAGGCGCCAGCCCGGCGGGTTCGGGCCTGGGCCTGGCCATCTGTAAAGGGATCGTGGAGGCCCATGGGGGCAGGATCTGGGCCGAGAGCGAGGGGACTGACCTGGGAGCCCGCTTCACCTTCACCATCCCGGAGGTGGAGGAGGTCGGCACGGCAATCGCCGCCACCCCCAGGCTCTCCCGACGGTCGGGAAGGGACCGGACCCGGGTGCTTGTGGTGGACGACGACCCGATGGCGCTGCGGTATATCCGGGACGCGCTGACCCGGGAGGGGTATCATCCGGTGGGCACCACCGACCCAAACGATGTGCCCCGGTTGATGGAGGATGAGCGGCCTCACCTGGTGCTGATGGACCTCGTGCTGCCGGGCAGCGACGGGGTGGACCTGATGCAGGCCATCCTGGCCACCACCGAGGTGCCGGTGATCTTCGTCTCGGCCTACGGCCAGGAGGAGAACGTCACCCGGGCCCTGGACATGGGGGCGGTGGACTACGTGGTCAAGCCCTTCTCGCCCTCGGAGTTGGCGGCCCGGATACGGGCCGCGCTAAGGCGGCGGGCCGGTCTGGGGCGGGCGGCACAGCCCCAGCCCTACGTTCGGGGAGACCTGGGCATCGACTACGCCGAGCGCCGGGTTACCCTGGCCGGCAGCCCAGTGGAGCTGACTCCCACGGAGTACGGAGTGCTCCGTGAGCTTTCCTACCACGGCGGCATGGTGCTGACCTACGACCAGTTGCTGCTGCGGGTCTGGGGCGTGGGACACTCCGGCGACTCGGGACTTGTGCGCACCATTGTGACCAGGCTGCGCCAGAAGCTGGGCGACGATGCCGGCAGCCCCCGCTACATCTTCACCGAGCCCCGAGTGGGGTACCGGATGCCGAGGGGGGAAGGAACCGTGGGGGAAACGCCATAGCCGGGTTCCAATCCCTTCCTAACCATATTCTGCCAGAACTGAGGGCCTGTAGAGGAGTCCCAGGTGGGAGAGAAGTGCATAATTCACCGACACCCCTAACTCATTGCAGCTCGATGGGTCAAGGGTAGTCTGACAGCGTAAGTTATTGAGACTAACCAGTCGATGCAACCAGAGGGCCGGAGCGATTTCTCCGACCCGTTTCGTGGCTGTGCCTCAGATGGTGGGGGCAAAGGGCGTCCGACTGATTTCTAGCCATTGGGGAGTTAACGGCTAACAGAAGACTTGGGTCGTATAGGCTCCGTGGATGCCGACCCCCACCCTACTGTAACTGGAATCCAGGATATTGGCTCTATGCCCGGGGCTGTCCATCCAACTCTCCACAACTTCGTCAGGCCCACCGCCATAGTGGATGTTCTCGCCCAGTCCGTAGGAGTACGAGAACGCGGCAGTGGCTTTTTGGCAAAGGTATCCGGCTTCCTCTCCCCGGGCCGTCGGGTCTTGACCTTCCTTGTTGTCGTGGGAAAAGTAGCTCTTCTCCGCCATATCCTGGCTGTGTGCCCGTGCGATTACCTGAAGCTCTTTATCCCACTGTAGGGGTTGCAACCCGTACGTTTCCCGTTCCAAATTGGTCAACGTCCCAATCCTACGCTCTCGCAGTTGTAGCTCGCGCTCCTGTTCTGCCGCCCGTTCTTTCGCGTGAGCTTCTCTCTCGGCGGTCCATTTGGCTAACCTGGTTTCCCTCTCGGCGTCTCTCTCGGCCCGTTTCGCGACTATCTCAGCTTCATCGGGAAAGAAATTTCCCACGCTGGCGGAAACGCTGGTCATGGTGGGGGTGACTCTTGATACCCAGTCGGTTTGAGTTGCGACGACCGCCAGCAACACAATGAAAGCGATGATGGCTAAGACCTTCCAGATGGTTGCCCTGCGGCGATTGCGGCGGGAATGGCGAGAGCGGCGGAAGCGGAATCTCCGGGGAGGGCGGGTACTACCACTTCTACGCCAGTGGTAACACTGTCTGCACGAGCAATTCGGAGCGTGGCCCGACAGGTGGCTGGACATGAGGAACCCCCTCGCAGTACCAGGTTCAGGCACTCGTCACAAGCCGCCGTTACCTGTCGCATCCTACAAGGGGGCGCGTATGCGCCCGCTACTGGTACGGTGGATGACCTCGACTAGAAGATAACGAAGGCTTGTGACGCGGGGATTATACTGGTAGAAGAAAAATCCGCGCAAACGGGATTCTTGGGCAAGCACTCCGGCTCCCGCTACCAAAACCTCTTATCGCGGCCACTGGAGTTGGTCGCAGAAATCCTTGTCCTTCCACCCCGTCTTTTGGGGAAGATATACCGCCTCTGGGATAGCCGTCTCCAACTCCTGGATGGATACTATCGCCTTGTGGATGTGGGGGCCTGCTAGGCCCGGCGAATATGCCCTTGTCATGGCGTCAAGGTAGAAACTAGCTGTAAGAACGTCTACCCAGTACGGAAAGGTGTCGGCTGTGGTGACACCTTCCTCCTCCAGTGCTTCGGTTTTCAGGCTGACAAGATAAAACAGTGCTTCCCGGGCTGACCACTTCGCATCCCCAAAATCCAAGCCCCGGTTGATGTACGGGTCTCCCAAGGCGGCTCCGGTCCAGTCAACACCAACCCAGAACAGTTCTGTACTGACCTCATTGGCCGACGTGATAGGAGGCGGTGTCGGGAGGGGAGTTGAAGTCGGATCGGGAGTCGCCGGCGGCAACGGCGGAGAGCAGGCGGTGACAGCGAGGGCCACAAAGAACAACATGGCGTAGATTGCCGAAATCAGGAATCCCCTGACAGCATGATGAAGTCACTCTCCAGAATGTCTACACTCCCTAGGGCCGGGTACGGTCGACGCAACACACGGGGGAGGATGCCGCATGGCGGTGTCCTCCCCCGTGCACGTCAATGGATGCGTCCCTTCTTGAGTAGCAGGCCCCCGGCCCTTTACTCGGTGAACAGGTGGCCGAGGCCGAGGCTGTCGGCCAACACGAACAGCGCCTTCCTGTGCTGATAGTTGGACAGGGCAAGACTCTCTTTCCAACGCCATACGATGTTGCGATAGGTCCCGAGGCGTCGGGCGATCTCAGACCACGGCAGCCCGGACTCCTCTCTGAACCGTATCAGCCTTTCAGGGAAGTGGTCGGGAAGTTCGTGGGTATCTCTGCTGTGGTGTATCCGCTGTCTCGGCATCGCGTCGCTCATCCATTACGACGCTTGATTGCTATGTCCAACGCCATTCACTAGCCGCCCAAAGCGCAGTCTTCGACAAGACAAAAGCCATGAGTCGAGGCCCATCACTTGGCTAGTTCCCGCCCGCCTCCGAGACCGACCCCAGGCATCCGGACCGTTCCAGCGCGCTGCGGGCGTCCTCCGATAGTCCGCCCAGCGCCTCTTCCTGCGCCTCGATGGCATCGACTATCTCCTGGCCGTAGAACTCGGCAAGCTTCTCGCGCATGAGGGCGTGGGCCTTCTCTTCCTTCTCCGCATCGGTCAACGTCGAGTCTGCGGAGATCTGTATGAGGGGCATCACGAGAGGCACGGTGAAGACCGTGTAGTCCCGGATCATCGAGTGGGACTCCGGCCGCTCCCTGGCATGGTCCCGGTACACCTGCAGGTAGCGCAGGCGGGCCCCGTGATACTCCGCCAGCTCCGATGGCGGCTCCAGTTGGGCGAGCGCGCCGTGAGCCTCGGCCAGGGACTCAGCCGTCTCCCCCTAGGTCATGTCCTCTCCCGAATCGGCGAGGGCACCCGGGGAGACCTCCCGCTCCACGGCCTTCCCGCAATCCTCGGCGTACTCGGTCACGCCGGTTTCCGGATTGGCGCAGGCGACAAGCGCGATCACGAGCAGCGAGGCCCAACGCTTCACTCGCCGCCGTCCTCATCATTCCGCATCGTCGTCCTCGACCACTATCCGAAAGATGACGTCATAGGTAACCGCGGCCGAGGCGTCTGCGCGGTTGTTCCCTACCACCGTCCACCCGTCGTATTCGTCGTGGTCCTGCTGGGCGGTCAGTGTGACCGTCTGCGGAGTGCTCCAGTTCTCCTGCGTGAACTCCAGAACGCCCGGCGACACCGAGAGAAGGGCACTGTTCAGGTTGATCAGGTTTACCGTCACGTCTCCGGACGGTTGTGAGGGGAGTACGACGGTGTAGGTCGTGCTGTCACCCTCTACCAGGGTTGTCTCCGTGTGGCTCAGGACCGCACCGGGGACGAAGCTGCCGTCGTTGGGGAAAGCGGCAGCGTTCGTCACCGTTTGGTAATCGAAGTTCTCCATGGCGTTGCCGGCGGCATCGACGAACTGTGCGCCTTCGTAGCGGGCGAAGACGTTGTTGTAGGCCACCTTCACTTCCTGGCCGGCCTTAACCGTGGGGGTCGTTATCCTGAGCGTGAGCGTCGCGCCCGAGAGAGTGGCAGTGGTGAAGAGGTTGTCGTGGCCGTCCACGGAGACGCTCATGACCGCCTTGTAGAACGCGGATAACGGGATGTGGTACTCCGTGGCGATGTCGGTCACCAACGCGGGAAGGGAGATGTCCTCGCTGAAGGTGATTATGACGTTCTCGCCGCCGCTGTCCGTGGTGGCGCTCGCGAAGGTCGGGGCGGTGGTGTCAGCTTCCTCTTCTTGAGCGAACACCGGAAGGGTGGAAAGAGACAGGATGGCCAGACCGATCAGTACTACAGCGGCTGACCACAGCTTCCTCGACTTAGCGGCTATCAAGGTTCATCACTCCTCTATTCAGGGTTCTGGGCTCTAGACTGTGGTTACGGCAGAAAGAGAATCGGCTGGGCAATTCGGACCCTTCCCTCAGCCGCCCGACGCCTCGCGGTGCCAGCCGGAGCCGAACACGTACCCGCCCGACTCGGCCACCTACATGCGCACGGTGTCGGTGGTCACCCAGCTGCCCAGCCCCGCGGCGTCGATGGTACCCGCGCCGAACAGGTCGTCCAGGCTCATCCCGATCCTCGCGGGGTCCGAGTGGGCCACGATATTGCCGCTGGCGTCGGCTATGCACGCCGCCCACCTGCCGTCAATGGTCTCGGCCTCGTTGTAGTAATCGATTGCCGATTCGAGACCCGCCAGGGCGCTGCCCGGGCTGGCGAAGTAGACCACGGTCGCTTCCAGTCCTCCCGTGCGGAACCTCTCCACGGCGACGGAGACCAGTTGCCTCGTGAACTCGTCGGCGTCTATGTACCAGCCGGAGGCGAAAATGAGACCGTCGTGCCGCACCGCCCAGACGTTCTTGAGCTCGAAGTCGTCGGTCCCGGGTCTCCTGTCCTCCGGGTTCTTGTAGACGTAGGAGACCCACTTGCCATCCTCGCCGGCCGACAGCATCTCCGGGCCGAAGCTGTAGCCGTTGGCGTCGGTGCCTACCCAGCCCTTGACGTCCAGGCCGATGCGGTCGGCGTCGGGATGCCCGATGATGAGATCGTCCTCGTCGATGATGAAGACGTACCACTGGCCGTCGAAGCTCCCCTCGCGGTTGTAGTGGGCGAGAGTCGCCTCCAGCCCGAAGCGCAGGTAGTAGTCCGTCTCACCGTCCTCCTGCGCCTCAACCCGGATGTAATAGGTCCCGGCAGCAATGGTCGCAAGCAGCCACTCGATGCTCTGGTCCTTGCTGGGGTCCTTGGGCGGACCCGACACCGCTACCTCATTGCCGTCCGCGTCCTCCAAGTGCGCCAGCAGGTCGATGCTCTGGCCCCTGACTCCCAAGCCCAACTGGTAGCGCCCGTCGGTGCTGAAGGTGTAGTAGTCCACGCCATCGCCGCCCTTCCGGTCCAGGGAGTAGCCGTTGAAGTACTGGACGCCCCGTTCCGGGGATTGCTCTGCCAGCGACACCGCACACTGCCGCGCCCCGTTATCAGGTTCCTGCGCCAGCACCGGCCAGGCGTAGGCAAACACCGCTGCCAGAACCGCGGCCATGGCCAGTGCGCAGACCGCCCGTATCGATGCCGGTCTTCCAGCGATGGTTTACCCCCTAAGTTGGTTATCCTGCCTACCGACGGGTCCAGTTGTTGGCAAGCATAATCGGCCGGTATGTGGTTCCTGTGGTTTTCGACCTCCAATAACCGTGTATTCTTATGTGTTTTGCCCAATTTGCTAGAATTACACCGAAACTGCCCCGGCCCGAGGCGAGCAAGATGACACCTGCGGAGGAATTCCGGCGAGAGAACGCCGCGCTCCGGGAGCGCCTGTCCCGGCTCAGCGAGGCCAGCCAGCGGATCAACGAGAGCCTCGACCTGGACACCGTGCTCCAGGACGTGCTGGACTCGGCCCGGGCCCTGACCGGGGCCCGCTACGGGGTGATTACCCTCCTGGAGCCCCAGGGAGGGGTGGAGGACTTCCTCACCTCCGGCTTCAGCCCACAGGAGATCCTCCACCTGTCGCAGATGCCCGGGGTGATCCGGCTCTACGAGCACCTGGGCAGCATTGCCGGGCCGATGCGGGTAGCGGACCTGCCGGGCTACATCCGGGGGAAGGGTCTTCCCGATTTTCAGTTTCCCGTGCGGGCGGGAGCCTTCCTATCGGCGCCAGTGCGCCACCATCGGGAGAGCATGGGCAACATCTACCTGGCCAAGCAGGAGGGCGCACCCGAGTTCAGCCGGGAGGACGAGGAGACCCTGGTGATGTTCGCCTCCCAAGCGGCCCTGGTCATCGCCAATGCCCGGCGGCACCGGGAGGAGCAGCGGGCCAGGGCGGACCTGGAGACGCTGGTGGATACCTCTCCGGTGGGCGTCGTGGTCTTCGACGCCAGAACGGGGGCGCCGGTGTCCTTCAACCGGGAGACCAGGAGGATCGTCGAGGGACTCCGCACCGGGGACAGCCCCCCGGAGCGGCTCCTGGAGGAGTTGACCGTGCGCCGGGCCGACGGGCGGGAGTTCTCCCTGCAGAAGCTGCCCCTGTCCCAGGCGCTCAGATCCGCCGAGACCCTGCGGGCCGAGGAGCTGGTGCTGCAGGTCCCGGACGGACGCTCCGTCACCATCCTGATCAACGCCACTCCCCTGCGCTCCCGGGAGGGCGAGGTGGAGTCGGTGATCGTCACCGTCCAGGACATGACGCCCATGGAGGACCTGGAGCGGCAGCGGGCCGAGTTCCTGGGCATGGTGAGCCACGAGCTGAGGGCGCCGCTGACCTCCATCAAGGGCTCGGCGGCCACGCTGATCTCGTCCGGGGAGTCGCTGGACCCGGCGGAACTGCTCCAGTTCCACCGCATCATCGAGCAGCAGGCCGACCACATGCAGGACATGATCAAGGACCTGCTGGACGTGGCCCGCATCGAGACCGGCACCCTTTCGGTGTCCCCGGCGCCGGCGGACGCGGCCGGGCTGGTGGACCAGGCGAGGAACGCCTTCCTCAGCGGAGGCGGCCGCAACAACATACAGCTCGATCTGGAGCCCGACCTGCCGCCCGTCATGGCGGACCGGCGGCGCGTCGTGCAGGTGCTGGGCAACCTGCTTTCCAACGCGGCCAAGCACTCGCCGGAGATTTCCGCCATCCGGCTGTCCGCCGCGCGGGAGGGGGTGCACGTGGCCTTCTCCGTTGCAGACGCCGGCATCGGCGTGTCCTCGGAGCTCATGCCCTACCTGTTCAGGAAGCACTCTCGCATCGACGGCGACGACCGGAGCGGGATAGCGGGGTCGGGCCTGGGCCTGGCCATCTGCAAGGGGATAGTGGAGGCCCACGGGGGCCGCATCCGGGCCGAGAGCGGCGGGCCTGGCATGGGGGCGCGGTTCACCTTCACCCTGCCGGCCGTGGATGAGGGCATGGGCGCCGTCCCCGGCGGACCGGCGCCGGCCTCGGCCCGCTCACGGCGGGAGGGACGGGCCCGGACACGAGTCCTGGCGGTGGATGACGACCCGCAGACGCTCAGGCATGTCCGGGACGCCCTCACCGAGGGCGGCTACGCCCCGGTGGTGACCGCCGACCCGGAGGAGGTGGGACGCCTCATCGAGGCGGAGAGGCCCCACCTGGTGCTGCTGGACCTGATGCTGCCGGAGACGGACGGGATCACGCTGATGGAGAATGTGCCGGAGTTGGCCGACGTGCCGGTGATCTTCCTGTCGGGCTACGGGCGGGACCAGATCGTTGCCAGGGCGCTTCAGGCCGGGGCCGACGACTATCTCGTCAAGCCCTTCTCACCCACGGAGCTGATGGCCAGGATAGAGACGGTGCTGCGCCGCCGGACTCCGCCGGGACCTTCGGGGCCGTCGGAGCCCTTCTCACTGGGCGACTTGACCATCGACTACATGCGCAGGCGGGTGACGGTGGCGGACCGTCCCACCCAACTGACGGACACGGAGTACCGGCTGCTCATGGAGCTTGCGGTCAACGCCGGTCTGACGCTGACCTACGACCATCTGCTGCAACGTGTATGGGGTCCGGGACGCTCGGTGTATACGGGTCAAGTGCGCACCGTTGTGAAGAACCTCCGCCGTAAGCTGGGCGACGACGCCGACAACCCCTCCTACATCTTCACCGAGCAGAGGGTCGGCTACCGCATGGCGAAGGGGGATGTGGTGGGACGGGAGGAGGCATTGTGAGCGCAACTAGGCGCAAAGCCAGAGAGGTCGCGTCTCCGAGACCGTGGTGGGTACCGGGGGGCCGTGGGCGCGCTGGCGGCCATTGGCCTCCTAGCGTTCGGGATCTACACCTACTGGGACGGTTCGCGGACAAAGCTGGAGATAGAGTTGTCATCAAGCATACCCGAACCTGGGGGGAGGAGCATCGGCGCCTCCGCGCCTTGCTCCCTGACGCGCGGGGTCTCCAAAAATGATTGAACTTGCTAAGTTGTTCCCACGCCGACCCCTAGTTCTGTCAATCGCAGCTTGGTTGCTCATATTCGTCCTACAGGTCGTATTTCTGACCATTGTTGCATACGAGAGATACGAGCCACCCGAAGAACCCCACCACTGGGACCGTGTGTGGTTCGTGTACACGGAATTGCCCCGTGTGTTACCTATGGCCGCTGTGTATGCGGTTTGTGCGGTTTTTGCGGCTCAAATGATTGGGCGATTCTTCGCAAAGGGTAATCCCAATAACCCCACTATCGGCCAACTGCGACGATCTCTGAAGGAGAGCCCGGTTAGGGCATTAAAGCAGATAGGGATTAGTTCGTTGCTTTGGCTCACTCTGGCGGGGTTAGTCGCTGGCCAGTGGGTGCCTCTGCCTTTCTGGGCCAACCTCGGTTTAATGGGTCTTGCGGGGGGCCTTTTGGGTGTGCTTTTTTTCTCATCGTGGGTCGATTGGGTAGCCAGCGCAGTAACAGCGGAGGAAGGTGAGGAAACGCATAAGGGGTAAGGGCTTCGGCTACGCTGCCGTCCTCGCGCACTCCCACAAATTGCGGTGGCATCGGTGGCGGCTTCGGTTCCCCAAAGCCTGTGTGTAGCCAGACAGACGGTGAAACGGGTGAAGAGGGTGGCAGGCTGATTCTGACCAATGCGGTAGTTCCATAAAGGGGGAACCAACATGAACATCCACGCCCGCCGCAGGCAGGTGACACACGCCTTGGCAGACCTTTCCGAGGTCGTCGCTGACGTCCTGGACGAAGCTGTCCAAGCGGGCGAGTCTGGGCTGACCGCCGCCCAGGTCAAGGGGCGCAGCGGCATGCCGAGTGAGAGCGAAGCCACTTACAACATTCTTCGCCACGTCTTGCATCTCATGGCCGAAGGAAAAGTTGCAGTCAACAACCAACCGGGGCAGGGCCACGGTTCATGGCGTCTTCTATAAGGCTAATTGGTCCGGGCCACGGTCACCATCGCGCCAACCTACAAGCCCGCAGCTATGACATGGCACCCAATGCCATAGACTATGAGGGTTGGTAGGGACGAAAGCTACTTCTCGCCTTCCTCGTCGCCACCTTCCTCTTTGAACCATCCCCTCACGTTGGACCCTCTCCGGGTGTAGAAGAGAGCTGCGGATCCCATGGCAATGACCGCGCCGAAGACGGTCCAGCCGAGAGCCGCCTTGTCGCGGTCCAGGTTGAGGGGGCGAGTGCCCATGAGGTCGTTGATGAGCGGGACGGCATTGGCCAGGACGACGAGGACCCCGAAGGCGAAGGCCAATATCAGGACGATGGCGTAGGTCTGGGCACTCATGAGCGGGACCGCCTCAGCAGCGCTTCTGCGTTGGGGTGATCTCCTCGCAACCTCCGCCGAACCACGCCGGGTCGGGGAGCACGCCCAAGTAGGCAGCCAGGAACAGGGCAACTGCAACGGCTAAGACCGAGATGAAGATTAGCATTAACCACGACTTCCTACGCACTTGATCACACTGGACCGGAGGGACTACCTCTCGGACTTGCTGGGTTAACAACCTGCGGGACCTATGGAGGGGAGGCAAGAACGCCCGGGGCCAGGGCCTGTCAAGTGGGAAGGCGGCACCCCGCATGACGAAAAGATAAGTAGGGTCGCCCCTTACCCAAAGCAGCTACGGGGTCCCGTGCGTCCAACATCTCATGGCGAAGACGATGAGGAGGAGGACTCCGACGAGGAAGAAGTAGGCGCACCCGATGTTCACCCACGTCTATGGCTTCACCGGCGGGACCCGCGCTCACCGGCCACTTGCGGCGTCCCCGCTCCGCTAGCAGCCGCTGGATCGTGTCCGGGTCCGTGGGCCTGCCCGCTGCGGCCTCCCGTCTCATGAGGGCCAACACCTCGGCCCGCTCCATCAGGGGCGGACCAGCCAGGCATGCTCGGGCCTATAACCTAGCACGTGATAAGTACTCTTCCAAGGCCGCCTCTATGACCGGGATTAGAACTATATGCTGCGTGTTAAGGCCGGTTCCAATCTGCTCGTGCAGATAACGCCATTCCTGGAAGTTATTTCTGTGGTCGGCCAGCACCCGAAGCAAGGGGTCGGTTCCCCAAGAGCTAACTCCTTGGTTTGCCTTTTCCCGGCGTATACGTTCAAACCTCTGTTCAATGGAAGTCTGTGTAGCGGGCTGCAAGCTTTCGAACAGAACTTTAAGGTCATGCTCGTGTCTTGGTTCGCCACCGGTCTCTTGTATGTACAATGCCTTGAGAGCTAGTTCGATAGCAAACGGGCGCAACACAATGGACGTTACACCGCATCCGGCGGCTGCAAGCGGGTCACTGGCGATAGACTGATTAGCCAGCAACCCGTCGAGGTGTCTGTCGGCCCAATGAAAAGCGCGAGCCATTACCATTGCAACTTGGTCCTGGGTGACTACCACGAGCAACCTCCGACTGTTAGTGGTAGGCTCGGACACAAAGGTGGGGGTGGGGGTGTTCAGTGGGGCAGTGCCCGCATATTGTGGTACCGGAGCCTTCGCCCTACGGTAACTTGTCTAGGCACCGTGGGCAAGCCACCTAATCATGATGCGACGGGGCACTCGGCCTGTACGACGTAATAATCCCCCACCATAAGAGCCCAGACAACCTGGACAACCGCTCCCGTTGCTCCCGCGCCCTGTACTAAGCTGGACTTTGTACCTTTGGGAGTTGTGCCCCAGTTAGGCACGCATCCTGGCGAGTGGAAGGGTTGAGACTTTTTCAATGTCGGTGTACCGGTACGACATTGAAAAACTATCCAAGGCGATTGAAAGGAATTGAAGCACCTACGGGGAGCGGTTTCGCATCAAGTTTTCTTGCCTCTGTCCCCTGTCTGAGGTGGACCCGGTTGTTAGGATAAAGTCCAGGCCGAATTAAGTGAGAATCCCGGCCCTCCTGCCAGTGATCGGGTTCCCTGTCAATGGCGGCGGGAAAGTGGGCCATGGTGGTGTCGAAGTTCAGGGAAAATGTCCGGACCAGCTGGTCAGGGAGAATGTCACCCTGACCCTTGCAGGGGCAACCGGTGGAGTAAGCGGGAAGGTGTCCGGGGCTGTCTAGGAGTCGTTCAGTTCTTCCGGTTCTTCCGAAGACTGGGCGGCGTTGTCGCGGCTATGCCTGAGGCGGTAGCTGTCGCCGTTCATCTCCAGGATGTGGACGTGGCGGGTGAGGCGGTCCAGCACGGCGCGTCAGCAACAGTAGAGCGCCCCGATGGCTGAAAGGAGGTCGGCCACCAGTATCCGACCGCCGCCCAGGATGACGGCCGGGATCCCGGCCGTCAGGGCCAGCAGGAAGGACGTGACGCCGCGGCCGGGCAAATAACCGGCCCACGCGTTCATCCGGTCGGCACCAGAACGTCCCGTCCGATCTCGACGTTGTTGCCCCGGTACTTGGGCGGCGGCGGATGTTTCTTCCTCCACCATGCATAGAACCGCAGCCAGGCAACCCAAAGGCCTGTCCCCGCCATCAGCGCCCACTGCAGCCACGGTGGAATCTCGTTGACGTCCGCGATGGCCACCACGGGAGAGATGGTCGTGCTGGGCCCGGGCGGCGGCTCCGCTGGAGGCGGCTCCGTATCCTCCAGGATTACCGGCGGAGGGGGTTCCGGGGTTGGTGTCGGGGCTGGCGCCGGTGCGAGGGTGGGTTCCGGGGTTGGCGTCGGGGTTGGCGTCGGTGCGAGGGTGGGTTCCGGAGTTGGCGTGGGCGTCTCCGTCGGGGCCGGGTTGGCGGCGGGCGGCGCTTCCGCAGCGTCGGAGACGTTGACGGTAACTTCGATGGAGTCCCGCCCGCCCCGGCCGTCGGTGACGGACACGGTGACCGAGTAGGAATCCACCGACTCGTAGTCGAAGACAGCCCCGGTGGTCAGCTCGGCGGTGCCGCTGTTGATGCCGAAGTGCGCCCGGTCGGCGCCGGCGACGGTGTAGGTCAGCGTGTCCTGATTGGGATCCACGGCCAGCACCGGAGGGAAGATGACCGTCCCCCGGGGTGAGTTTTCCCGCACCGACCGGGTGGCGGCGGCGCCTTCCATGAAGACCGGGGCCCGGTTCACGGTGCTGGGGGTGTAGGGGTAGCCGCCGCGCCTCTGGTTGCGCCGCGGCGGCCGTTGTTGTGGCGGCTGTTGCTGGGCGGCGGGTGTGTCGTCGTCGTTGATGTTGAGGGTGGCGCTGGAGGGGCTGCCCGCCGCCACGCCGTCGGGCAGGGTGCCGAAGCCCAGGGTCAGGGTCTCCGCGTCGGTGTCGTCATCCTGGTTGGCGGTGACGGTGAAGGTCTGAGATGTGCTGCTCGAGCCGAAGGACAGCGAGGTGGATGAGACTGTGTAGTCGCCGGACTCCGCCGTTCCACCGCGGTCCGTCACGGGAATGGTGAAGCCCTGGGTTGGCGCCGGGGACAGTTGGACGGTGATGGTGACGGTGCCTCCCTCGGTGACGCTGTAGGACGAAGATGAGTAGCGCACCGCACGGGTGTCGTCGTCGTTGATGGTGAGGGTGGCGCTGGATGGGCTGCCCGTCGCCACGCCGTTGGGCAGCGTGCCGAACCCCATGGTCAGGGTCTCCGCGTCGGTGTCGTCATCCTGGTTGGCGGTGACGGTGAAGGTCTGAGAGGTGCTGCTCGAGCCGAAGGACAGCGAGGTGGATGACACCGTGTAGTCTCCGGCCTCGGCCGTTCCGCCGCGGGCTGTCACGGGAATGGTGAAGCCCTGGGTTGGCGCCGGGGACAGTTGGACGGTGATGGTGACGGCGCCTCCCTCGGTGACGCTGTAGGACGAGGACGAGTAGCGGACCGTGCGGGTGTCGTCGTCGACGATGGTGAGGGTGGCGCTGGCCGGGCTACCTGCCGCCACGCCGGCGGGAAGGGCGCCGAACCCCAGAGTCAGGGTCTCCGCGTCGGTGTCATCATCCTGGTTGGCGGTGACGGTGAAGGTCTGGGAGGAACTGCTCGAGCTGAAGGATAGCGAGGTGGAGGAAACCGTGTAGTCGCCAGATTCCGCTGTTCCGCCGCCGGCCGTCACTGGAATGGTGAAGCCCTGGGTTGGCGCCGGGGACAGTTGGACGGTGATGGTGACAGCACTTCCCTCGGTGACGCTGTAGGACGAGGACGAGTAGCGAACGGAAGGTACGGAATGCCTGACAGCATTGTCAGCTATACGTGAGACTGTGGATGATGACCCATTGTCGTCGTAAGTGACGGTGGCCCGAAGGAACTTGCCGAGGTCGCCAGCCACAGGAGTGTAGCTGGCAGAGGTTGCGCCAGCGATGTCCGAGAACGGCCCGGCGGCAGCATTGGAGTTGGCCCACTGCCATTCCTGGTTGGTGACACCGCTGTCGGGGTCGCTCAGCGTGGCGGTGAGACTCGTCCCGACGCGGGGCTGGGAGGAGGACAGGGAGACTGTCCCAGGTTCGTCAACGTCGTTGACATTGATGGTCACGGTGATGGAAGCCGCAGCATCGGAAGGGTCCCTGGCGGTGACCACCAACGTGTAGCTGCTCTTGGTCTCGTGGTCCAGGGGGGACTTTGTCTGGAGTTGGCCCGATCCGGCGACGATAGCAAAGGACGAACCATGGGTCCCGCCCAGGGAGTAGGTCAGGGTGTCGTCGTTGGGGTCGGTGGCTGCAATAGGATCGCCGATGTTCTGCCCCGCCGGAGTGTTCTCGGGAACTTCCCGGGTGAGGGGATCCCCGTTCGCAGGATCACCGAAGTCCGGCGGCAGATTGGACAGCTTGACCGGGCTGCCCGCTTTCGCTGAGGCGGACTTGCCCGACCCATGCCCGTCAGTGTAGGAGACGGTGACTCGAAGGAACTTCCCCAGGTCTCCAGAAGCCGGCGTGTAGGACGCCGAGGTTTGCCCGGTGATTTCCTCGAAAGTTCCGTCCTGGGCATTGGCCCGCGCCCACTCCCAAGCCTGTGACGTCAACGGGGCATCAGGGTCGGTCAGCGTGGCAGTCAACAACGTGCCCACCCTGGGCTGGGAGGACGACAGGGACAGCACACCTTCTTCGTCAACGTCGGTGACATTGATGGTTACGGTGATGGAAGCCGCAGCGTTGGAAGGGTCCCTGGCGGTGACCACCACGGTGTAACTGTCCCTGGCCTCGTGGTTCAGCAAGGCCTTGGTCTGGAGCTGGCCCGACTCGGCGACGATAGCAAAGGACGAACCATGGGTCCCGCCCAGGGAGTAGGTCAAGGTGTCGTCGTTAGGATCGGTGGCTGTAATGGGGTCACCGATGTTCTGCCCCGCCGGAGCGTTCTCGGGGACTTCCCGGGTGAGGGGATCCCCGTTCCCAGGACCACCGAAGTCCGGTGGCAGATTGGGCACCGCCACCGGACTGCCCGCTTCCGCCGAGGCGGACTTGCCCGGCCCATGCCCGTCAGTGTAGGAGACGGTGACTCGAAGGAAATCGTCTTCATCATCGGTTACCGGGGTGTAGGACGCCGATGTTGCACCGGTGATTGCGGTCCAGCCTGTGCTCCCGTCACTTGACCGTTCCCACGTCCAGGTTTCACCGGAAACGCTTCCGTCAAGGTCGGTCAGCGCGGCGGTCAAGGACGTGCCTACCCGGGGTTGGGAGGACGACAGGGTGATGGTCCCAGCTTCCTCCACGTTTTTCACGGTGATGGTGACGTTTATGGAAGCTCCCTGGTTGGAGGGATCCTTGGCGGTAACAGTAACCGTGTAGCTGTTCCTGGCCTCGTAGTCCAGGGGGGACTTGGTCTGGAGCTGGCCCGACTCGGCAACGATGTCGAAGGACGAACCATGGGCGCCGCCCAGGGAGTAAGTCAAGGGGTCGTTGTCGGGATCAGTAGCAGTGAAGGGGCTGCCGATGTTCTCGCCCGGGGCTGTGTTCTCGTCCACCGTCGCGCTTGCCGTGGAAGAAGAAAAGACCGGCGGGCGGTTTGCTCCCAGCAGCACGGGGCGGGTGGTGGACTTCTCCGCCTTGTCCGAGCCGGCATTGTCGTCGTAGGAAACGGTGGCTTGCAGGTAACGGCCCACATCCCCTTCAGCGGGCGTGTAGGTTGGCGCATTTGCCCCGGGGATGTCGGTGTAGCCGCTGCCCTGGCTGTTGGAACGCTTCCACTGCCAGGCCTCGCCCCGGATGCCGCCGTCGGGGTCGGTCACGGTGGCGGTGAATGGGACGCGCGCCCTGGGCTGGGTGGAGGGCAGGGTGATGGTCCCAGGTTCCCCCACGTTTGTCACGGTGATGGTGACGTTTATGGAAGCTCTCTGGTTGGAGGGATCGGTAGCCGTAACCGTGACCGAATAGGTGCTCCTGGACTCGTGGTCCAGCAAGGCCTTGGTCTGGAGCTGGCCCGACCCGGCAACGATAGCAAAGGACGAACCATGGGTCCCGCCCAGGGAGTAGGTCAGGGTGTCGCCGTTGGGATCGGTGGCGGTAATGGGGTCGCCGACGTTCTGCCCCGCCGGAGTGTTCTCGGGGACTTCCCGGGTGAAGGGATTCCCGTTCGGCTTGTCCTCAAATTCGGGGGGAAGGTTGGGCAGCTTGACCGGACTGCCCGCTTCCGCCGAGGCGGACTTGCCCGACCCATGCCCGTCGGAGTAGTTGACGGTGACTCGAAGGAAATCGTCTTCATCATCGGTTACCGGGGTGTAGGACGCCGATGTTGCACCGGTGACCGCGGTCCAGCCCGTACTGCCGTCACTTGACCGCTCCCACGTCCAACTCTCACCGGAAACGCTGCCGTCGGGGTCGGTCAGCGTGGCAGTCAGTGGGGTTCCCACTCGGGGTGGGGAGGGCGACAGGGTGACGGCCCCAGGCTCCTCCTCATTGGTGACTGTTACCGTCACGTCCAGGGTGTCGTACAGGCCATCGGAATCTTCGACCCTGATGGCCAGCTGGTACTTGTTGTTCCGGTCGGCATCCTGCGGGCTCTCATAGTCGGCTCCCGCTGCTGATTTGAACGTCAGCTTCCCCAGGTTGCTTATCGCAAACTTCCCGCTGTCCGTCCCGGATATGCTCCAGATCAGGCTGTCGAAATTGGGTTCGTTGGCCGAGAAGGTATGCACCTCATGGGTGTTTTCAGCCACCTCCTGCTCCCCTTCGTCGGAGAACTCCGGGGCGTCGTTGTCGTCCGCCACGTTGACGACCACCAACAGGACCCCCATCCTGACGTGTTCCTCGTCATTGGGGTCGTCCGGGGATACCGCCATGACGGACACGAAGTATTGGTTGTTGCTCTCGTCGCAATGGCTATACAGGGTGTCAGTGCACCTGTCCCAGTCCTTGTCCTTGGGATTTTCGTAGTCGGGCACTTCCAGAAAGCTGAGCACGCCGTTCTGGTCAATGGTGAAGTGGTCGCCATCCCCGGCTCTCGGGCCCTTATCCACCTGCCACTCGAAGGGGTCGTTCTCCGGGTCTGATGCGGTGAACTCAGCCACCCGTTTCGTGGTCTCTTCGATAATCGTGACGTAGAACGGGTCCTCTTGGTGAATCACCGGGTGCTCGTCGATGTCGGTGACATTGATTGTTACGCTTATGGTGTCGTCGACCGCCGAGTCGGAGTGCCCCTGGGAGTCAACTCCGTCGGTTACGGAAACGGTTACCGAGTGAGTCGGCTTTGTCTCATAGTCCAACTCGGCCTCGTCCCTGAGCTCGAGCTGTCCGGTTTCCGGGTCAATGTCGAAGGGGTCGGCGTCGGTTCCACCAATGGAGTAGGCGAGGGTTTGGTCACCTGAGTAGGTGGCCTCAACGGGGTCGCCAATGAGTGGACCCCCCAGTCCGATCTCATCAATTGAGCGGGTTGTGGAGGTGTCGGCGAATGCCGGAGGCTCGTTCTGCGAGGCCTCCGCCCCGACGACGTCAAGGGACCCGAGAGCCAACCCCAGGGCCGCCAGGACCGCCACGATCAACCTCATTGACGGCGGATAGCACCACATCTTCCCTCCCTACACACACTGCCGCTTGGCCCCCAAGCCCTGGGCCTCCAGTATGGGAGCTGGGACCTCCGTTACTCCTCATGTATAACTACCCATAAGTGTCGGCAGATAACAATGTAGAAAACCCCATCATCGACCGTCAACTGCTTTCCCGACCCGATTTCGGGCCCTTTCCGAAACACGCTGCCTGGCCACGTGCCTGAGTTGACCCGAAGGGAACACACCCATCCATACCCGGCATTCACCCTGTGTTACACTCTCCACGCTGCGGAAAACCAACGGGAACATCAACACACCGGGGCAAGGGAAATCTTGATGGGCGGCGCCGACCTGCAAGCGGAAAACGCAACTCTCCGGGCCAGGCTCCACCGGCTCACCGAAGCCATACTGCGCATCAGCGGAGATCTTGACTTGGACACGGTCCTGCAGGAGATCGTGGAGTGCGCCCGGTACCTGACCGACACCGGATATGGAGCGATCACCACCATTGACGACTCGGGTGCCCTCCAGGACACGGTTTTCTCCGGCCTCACCGACGACGAGAAGGAGCGATTGTTCAACGCCCCGCAGGGATATGCCCTGTTCCAGCGCCTGACCGGGTTCCGGGAACCGGTGAGGACGGGCGACCTGTCGGCTCTGCTCCGGCAGATGGGTTTTCCCGAAGCGTACCTTCCCACGAGGACCGTGCTGGGGATGCGGATCCTGGACCGGGACAAGCACCTGGGGAATATCTATATCGGTGAGAAGGAAGGAGGACTGGATTTCACCCAGGAGGACGAGGAGACCCTCCAGATGTTCGCTGCACAGGCGGCCATGGCCGTCACCAACGCCCGCCGCTACGGCGCTGCACAGCGGGCCAAGGCGGACCTGGAAGCACTGGTCAACACATCCCCCATCGGAGTCCTGGTCCTGGACGCCGGGTCCGGGGACGTTCAGATGGTCAACCCGGAGGCCCGCCGGATTCTGGCCGGAACAGCCTGGCCTGATGTTCCCCTCCAGGACCTGTTGAGTACGGTGACCCTCCGGCGATTGGACGGCGGGACCATCCCCCGGGATGAGCAGCCATTGGAAAGGGCGATCAGTGCCGGGGAAACGGCCCGAGCCGAAGAAATCGTCATCCACCTGCCCAATGGCGAGTCGGTGACCACCCTCATCAACACCACCCCCATCTACTCGGAAGAGGGCGAGATCATATCCGTCGTCGCCACCATCCAGGATATATCTCCGTTGGAGGAGGTCGAACGCCTAAGGGCCGAGTTCCTGGGCATGGTCAGCCACGAACTCCGCGCTCCCCTGACGTCCATCAAGGGCTCGGCCGCCACCGTCCTGGGTTCCTCATCGCCCCTCGACCCCGCCGAGACCAGGCAGTTCTTCCGGATAATCGAGGAACGGGCCGACCATATGCGCGACCTGATCAACAACCTCCTCGATCTGACGCGGATCGAAGCAGGCACCCTCTCGGTGAATCCCGAACCCCTGGACATCGGTCCTGTGATAGACCAGGCCAGGAATGCCTTCCTGAGCGGCGGCTACCGGAACAACATCGAGGTCGAACTGGTGCCGGACCTGCCCCGGGTCGGGGGGGACCCGCACCGGATCATCCAGGTCCTCCACAACCTGTTGGCGAATGCCTCCAGGTACTCCCGGGAATGGTCGTCCATTCGGGTGAGCGCATCGTTCCAGGACCCCTACGTCGCCATCACGGTGGCCGACGACGGCCAGGGAATAACTCCCGAGCGCCTTCCGTCTCTCTTCAACAAGTTCTCCGGCAACGACACCGGGGGACCCGAGCAGCAGGTGGCCGGATACGGCCTGGGACTCTCCATCTGCCGGGGAATAGTGGAGGCCCACGGAGGCCGAATCTGGGCCGAGAGCGAAGGGCTCGGCAGGGGCACCACGTTCACGTTCACGATTCCAACCGCCGATGGGGCAGGACAGAGCTCTCGGAGAGCCCCGGACGAAGAGGACAGGGAGGGAGAGCAGGGGACGGAGCGTATTCTCGTGGTGGACGACGACCCCCAGATCCTCCGGTACGTGCGGCACATCCTGTCGGAGGCTGGCTATACCCCCGTCCTGACCGGCAACCCGGAGGAAATGGAACACCTGATCGAAGACGAGCAGCCGGCCCTGGTACTCCTCAACCTGGTCCTGCCCGGCACCAACGGCTTCAGGCTCATGGAGCGAATCCCCAACACCTCCGAGGTTCCGGTAATTTTTATGTCGGGGCGGGGCCGGGGGCAGGACATCGGCACGGCCTTCGAGATGGGGGCCGCGGACTACGTTGTAAAACCTTTCTCACCCACCGAGTTGCTGGCCCGGGTGAAGGCGGCACTCCGGAAGAGGCTGCTGTTCATGCAGACCCACCTGCTGGAGCCCTTCGTGCTGGGAGACCTGGTCATCGACTACGTGAAGAGCAACGTGACCGTGGCAGGCCAGATGGCCCAGCTGACCCCGACTGAGTACAAGCTGCTGTTCGAACTTTCCGTCAACGCTGGACACGCCCTGGGATACGGGCAGTTGTCCAGACGAGTCTGGGGCGAGGGACATCCAGAAGACCGGGGCCTTCTTAGGTCCTTCGTCAAAGGGATCCGGCAGAAGCTCGGCGACGACGCCAGATATCCCTCCTACCTTTTCACCGAACCCGGCATTGGCTACCGCCTGGGCAACCCCCTGTCCCAGCGCTGACCCCTCAACGCCGCCGGTCCAGTTGGACGATCTTGGACTGGACCGGAGTGTTCCCTCGCACCATCCCTAGCCCGGAAACCGGAGTAGGGTCGGGTTCCCCAACCTCCACCCCGCGGGGGTGGCCCATGCCCGCCCCACCAAGGAACCGTGAATTCCGAGTGGCTTATCGCAATTCTACCATCCCCTCCGGCCCCATAGGGGCTTTCCCTTCCTCGCCGTCCAGCGGGGCAGTCCCGGCGTGGGCTGTCCCGCTGGCCCCGTGCGCCTGCCGCTCCGGAGCCGGAGAGGGATGCGAAGGGGAACATGACTGAATTGAGGCCCAACGGCCCCTACATCTGGGTGACCTGGCTGACCAAACTGCTGGTGGGGGATCAGTCCTGCGAGTGGGCCAGTTGGTTCCGATCTCAGCACCGCAACTGGGAGCGGGTGGCCGACGGCCTCTCGCCGGTGCTGTGGCAGATGCGCCACACCGCCCTCATCCACGAGTGCCGCCAGCAGTGGGAAGGCGGCGGCTACACCGTCCTGACGGAGAGCCGGAACAGCTTTGCCCTGCGGGGGCGGGCCGCAACCCTCGGCGGCAAGCCGGACCTCATCGCCCGCCAGGGCGGGCAGGGGACGATTATCGACGTGAAGACCGGCCAGCCCCGGGCTTCGGATAGCGTTCAGGTGATGCTGTATATGTACGCCGTCCCCAGGGCGTTGCGGCAACACGCGGGCGTTGAGTTCGATGGTGTCGTCCAGTACCCCGACTACCGGCTGGAGATTCCGGCGTCGGCGGTGGACGCCAGCTTCGTCGACGCGGTGGGGCGGCTGGTGCGCCGTCTCGCCGACTCCACCCCGGCTCGGCGGGTACCGAGTCCCCAGGAGTGCCGGTTCTGCCCCATCGGGGAGCGGGACTGCGGGGAGCGCGTGACGGCGGAAGAATCAGAGGTCTCGGCGCCGGCTTGACGGGACGATTTGGAGGAGAAATCCGAGGGCGAGCGACATGGGGTGCGACTTGTTGCGACACGCAGGAAGCCGTGATACTGTGAATCGCGATTCGTGGAACCCTGTGCGGTGAGATTGGACTGGTGGAGTCTGACTCCGTAGACAATAAACGTACTACTTGGCTGATACGGCTGAAGGTCGGCATGGCGGTTGTTGCGTTGCTCCTGCTCATGGGGACGCGGTACGCCCAGGTTGCCGGTGTGCCGGATTTCACCGGCCTTACGTTGCCGCCGTTGACCAACAGCGTGATGGGGCCGCTGTATGCACTTCTGACCGCCACCATGTTGGTTATCGCACTGATACCCCACCGGCTGGACGATGAGGTGGATGCAGGCGTGGCGGTCAAACTGGGAATGGAACTCTTGGCGGCGTTCTGTGCATACATGGCCGGATGGTACTGGCTTACCGAGGCCACCGGCAACAACCCATGGCCATATCTGGCCGTCGTTCTGCTGATGGGCGGGATTACAGCCATCGCGTTCATGCCTTACGTCATAGCGATAATTATTGGCTGGTGGACGACCAAACGCCGGAGCAATTCACAGGGCACCGGCTCTTCGGATGGTGGCACCCACCCCGTCGCCTAGACCTGTAGCAACGCTTCCCGCCCGATATAGACCTACTCGGTTTCTCCGCTCCAATCAACCGCCCGTGAGATTTCCCGACGGGGCGGGCCGAACCACCCGTTCTGGCTCAGGATGCCCTGCACCTTGTCGAATATCTTCCGGGCTTCAACGACGGTCGCCCCATGCCTCTCCGCCGCCCGGCGGAACGCCTCTCCGTCCGACACCGTAAGGGGAGTGTCCACCACCATCCGGTAAATCCGGTACTCCCGCACCGTGAAGGTATCTTCCGATGACAGAACCGGCGTCTTTGGTTGAAGGCTAGGCGTCGGCGTTGTCGGTCGCACCCCCTGGGTCGGGGTATCGGTGCGAGTGCTGACGGTGCTGAGACAGCCGACTGCCCGCAGGTCCCGGTTGATGGCGGGAATGTATGGAGAACTCGGGGGTATGGCGTTTCTGATGGCGAAAAGCTCCCCGCAGTCCGCACCGGCTTCCAAGCGGGCGGTGAAGCTACGGGGGGAGCGGGAGTAATCCGCCGGGGGCTTCGCCGGGGACTCCGCCGGAGCTTCCTCTCCCCCAATGACCAAGAGGAACACACAGGTGGCACCCAGTAGCAATATCCCGATTATCGTGAAACCGCACCCGCCGAGAAAGAACCTACCGGCGATGCCCCTCTGCTCCGACGATTCGGCTGGACCGTTCCGCGTCCGGCGGGAAATCTCCGCCCCACAAGCCGGGCAGAAAGCGGAGTCGGGTGGGAGTGCGTAGCCGCACTGGGAACAAAATCGGTTCACACAGGCCCCTTACTTCAATCGGCCAATTCGCGCCGCCGCCGTTCCTGAGCGTTGCTGATTTGCCACACCAGCACCACCGCCAGAATCAACGCCACCAACAGCAAGATATCCCCCACCATGTCGGTCCGGTTCAGCATGATTAGGGCGCGGGGGGTTATCGGCCCGCCTTCGGAGAACGTATTCCACGTCACCAGCCAACCCGCACTGTTGCCCACCACCCACGCGCCCCACCAGGGCCACAGCAGATGCGGACTCATGGCGCTCGGGTGACTCCGGTTCCAAATCTCCGACATCACCTGGAGGGGCTTCCACAGGTTGGCGACCGGGATGAACCACCACCCGACCGACCATCCGGGTGAGAACTCCCCCCTCGGACCGAGAGCATCGGCGTTTCGGGCGGCTTGGTGAATCCACAGCAGGAACCCGACGATGGACAGGATGAAGGCCGCGCCGTAGGCCAACCCGATGTTCTGCCGTCTTGAATCGTTCCGCTCGTCTTCGATATAAGTGACCACCTTCCCGTCGACGGCCTGCTGTGCCAGGTCTATCTCCGCCTTGGGCGGACAACAGGTTCAGCATCATCACGGCCCCCAGCAACCCCAGCAACACGGTGGCGACTATGGCTCTGACCATCGGGCGGCGGTATCCTTCCGGTGCGGTAGACGGTGTAGACATTGGGAACCCCCTCGCAGTATCAGCAGGATGAAGGCACTCGTCATAGACACCGACTTCCCTTAGATGGCAACCTGCAAGGGGGCGCAATGCGCCCTCGGTTACTGATAAATCGGTTTGGTTTGCTTATGGGGTATGGCCTAAATCCCGGCTAATTGGCGTTGAGAAAGCTTGGGGTTCAGATCAACTAAGCTTCGGGGGCAGGGCCAATTGCATGGCCTCCCGCGAGTCCGGGTCTCTGGGGTAGACAACTTCCCGGTATTCCTGTAGTAACGGGGAAGGGTCCGGCCACAGTGTGCCGAGCATATATCGTAACAACTTTGAACCCACGTTCTGCCGCTTCCTAGTGTTGGTACTCAACATCCTTCCGCCTTCACCGAAGAACAGTCCTGCCCAAGGAGCGGAGGCCAATTTCCAGTCGATGCCGGCACAGTCTTGGCATATCTGACCAATCCCATCGACCCCGGATTTCTTCTCCTTCATAATGGCGGCCACCGCTTCTGCCAGAGTCTCTTGTCCGATGGGCCGGAACAGAAGGTGCCCATCGCCACGTTCCTGTTGCTCTTGGGGCCTGAACTCGGAACACTTTTGCTGCCCCGACGCCACAAGCTCAATGGGTTGGATATGGAGGAGGCCGTCCCAGAAGTACGAGCAGTCCTCCGCAAGTTGGTCAAGCTGATTCGGTTCTGGGCGGATGCGCTCCCAATCCGGTTTGAACTCGTACTTGGATTGCAGAATAGTCTTGTTGCAGTTGTAGACGGTCTCCACGGTGGTGAAGCAATCAGCCGCTACTATCCTCCCCCCGTCATCCGTCCCCCTGGGCGGCAGAGCTCGGGTTTTGTACCAGATTTTGTCCTGCAAGACCGGGTGCTCTCGTACCAGACGCCGCGTGACGATGGCATACCCATCGTCCTCGTCCATAGTGATGTTCTCCGACTTGCTGGTGGCCTTCGCATAACGGTTCAGGTGGGTGAATACCCTGCGGGAGTTTTCCATTCCCCGCTGGGTGTCTTCGTGGCGTATGATGACCAAGCTAATGTCGTCCTGCTTGACGCTGTCGTTGCCCTGGTCCAGTGCCTGTTTGATGGAAGCCAGTCGGTGTTGTCCGTCCAGTACGAAGTAATCCTCTGTTCCGTCAAAACGGAGGACCCCCAGCTCGAAGGCGTCTACCGGCACCATGTCGTTCGGACTTGCCATCTCAAGGGCCAGGAATTGCGGGTCGCCTCCCTTGAGGGCGACAATCAGCGGCCCGTAAAAGCGGTAGCCGTGCTTTAGGTAATCAATCATGTCCCCTACTCGATCACCCAGGGTCCTTTGCATCCGCTCATCCAACGCTCGAGCTGACACCTCGAATAGCTCGTCAGGCGTTTTGATTGTCCTTGCCGCGTCGACCGCCTTCATGGTGGTCATGTAGTATTCCCAACGACCGAACTGGCCTCGAATCGCCGGGGATAGCGTTAGGCTCATCTCGTCCTCCTAGCGGTTTGTTGTTTGAAAGCTGAGGTCGCGACTGTTGGGTTGGTCAGAATTGTTCCAGGTCGTCCTATCGTCGGTGCCCTCTTCGGCTTGGGCCGATGCGCCCAATTGAACGGCGGGTCCAGCAAGTTGATGAGGTTGCGTTCTAGGTCACAGCGTTCATCTTCGGTAAGATTCAAGGTGCAGTAAAGCATCTCAAGTTTCTCAAACGTTGAGAACAGGTGCCTGAGTCGGTCGTTGCGCCTGTTGGGTCTTGCTGCAGGGTCGTCCTCTGGGATCCCTTCGGATATCCCTATATATATACCCATATATTCGTTCAGACGGCTTCGCAGGTTTTCAGTTTCTCCGACATACATGATGATTTTCTGCTCAGGAAACCCCAGACACCCGTATGTATACGAGAAAGCGTAGATTCCGCCAGCTACCGGAAGTTTGTCCATGTGGGCTGACTCGAAGGGTAGACAGACCCAATCAAGGCCGCTAGCGGAATATGCTGGGCTGGTCTTCACCTGGTCTTTGAAGTGTTGGTAGGTCTGGGCTTCCCACGTAATTCTGGTGCCGATATGGTTCAGCCGAGTCCAGTCCAACGGTTGGGGTTGCGTCGCCATAGACAGTCACCGGGCCTTTCGGAACGAGTTTGGTTTCCGGTGTTGGAAAAATTGCCCCGGGGTTGTCATAGCCTTCGCCTAGTTGGCCTGCGTCTGGATATCAGATTCCACAGAGCCCCTCGCACTCATCGTCCATCTGCTCCTGATAACCTTGGATTTCGCTGAAGTCCACAAGAGCCAGCGGCTTGCGCGAAGCGTGCAAGTACCCCTGTGCAGCCGGGGTCAGCGGCACAATGTTGGGGTTTGTCCGCAGGTCGATGTCGACTTCAATAGCTTCCATAAAGGCCTCCGGGTCGTTCTCCTTCATGTCCTTCCAGATGTCATCGGAATGGTAGGGGCAACCGATGCAGGCGCTCTTGGGCAGTATTCGGCCCGGATAATTGCGCTGGAACCATTTGTACAGTTGGAAACGGCTTAACCCCAGGTCCACCAACGGAAATTTCTTGTTAATCCACCATTCTTGGGACGGCTTGACTCGACTGATCTCATCAACGCTTATGCCGACCCACATTTCGATTTTGGAGTGCCTGGGCACCAGTTGCCTTGGCCTCAGACCCAGAATTGCCCTCAACTCTTGGTGGATGGGTTTCAGCTTGTAATGAGTGGTGCATTGGCGTCGCATCAGTCCACGGCTCCCGTCGTCATTTGCCAGGTATATTGGCACTCCGATGAACTTGGAGCTGTCCGGCATTACGCCATGGCGCAAGTTCTCTTTGATGTTGCCAGCCGTCACGGTACTGACCTCAAATGACAACTGGGTCTTGAGCCATTCAAGGTGGTCGTAAACGGCCTTGGGTTCCCACTGAGTATCGGCAAATATGGCTATGTCCGGCTTTGGTAGGCCGAACTCGCCGCGTTCTGCCATCAGGGCGAGCACGGTTGATTGAACTCCCGCCCCTAGGGACAACACCCGGTAAGGCTCGACGCCTCTGATGAAGGTTGGGTCGCGCACGTACTCCTTCTGCGTCATCAGTACATCCAGGTGCAGGTCTATGACAGAATTCCACTCCTGGTCACTCATGGCCTCCGGCAGGATTTTGCCAGCCGACAAATTCAGTTGTTTCCAAAGCGCGATGGAACCATTGGAGGATATTCCTTTTCCACGGCCTGGCGTCGTCAGGGCTTCGACCACCAGCGCCGAGATGCGCGGGTTGTTCGTCATGGAGGACTGCATGATGTTGTGGTAGGTTATGGGGTTTTCGCTGAAGTGTTCCGCCACCTGCTGACGGGTAAGCATACCTCCTGATGCTTGGGCTATGCGCTCCGAGGTTGTGCCTACCCAGAACGTCCGGGAGGCCGTGTTGTTCTGGTAAATGTCGCGGTTCTCGTTTCGGACGAACCAGTGGAGCAGTATGTGCTCCTTGACATTGGCGTTGTTGACGCGTGGCCACCGCTCGCAGGTATATTGGTGGAGCCGGAAGTGGGTGAGCCACTCCCATACACGTCCGTCCGACGCTTGTTCGGGCCGCAACCCCTGAAGGATGTCGCGCAGGACTGGGGCGTTCCGATCCATTTTGGGGCGTTCTAAACGGTTATAGCCGCTACCGATAGGCAGTTCAATCGGGCCGTGGGAGAGGACACCGATTTCCTCTGTGTAGTTGGGCACGCCAAGGTTTCGCAGACGGAGGTCGAAGTCAGTCTCCGGGTCCTGCCAGAGTTCTGGGTTGGCATCGGCCATTTGCAACAAAGCGTTGCGACCACTATCGGTGAGCCGCTTGATTTGCTCACTCATAGTCCCCGGCGTCCTGCGGGTCGGCGTCCTCAGCGGCAAATGCATCCAGCATCAGGCCAAGCGGGTATCGCTTCTTTTCATCGAAGATGATGCGCTGGGCATATTCAAGGGCTTGGTTCCTCAACGCGTCCTCGTCGTCGGGGTCATATCCGCTTCTGGTCAAGGCACGCTCAAAGGCACTCGTCCAAGCATAGTCCTGATAATCGGGCATCTTCCTAATGCCTTCCGTAATTACGTGAAGGAACAGGGCGGGCCAAAGGCTTTGTTGGCGGGACTCCCTCTGGTCCCCAACAACGTCCCAAATCTGTTGGTAGTCCCTGTGAGCCACGTAGACCATGATATGGGGATGGGCGAAGTCGAGCTTGATTTCCCCTGTCTGCACGAGGGGATTAGGTTGAATGTCAACCACGGAAATTGCATTGGCAGTTTCTTCAATATCGATTTCGTGGATGTTCCCGATGGCCAGAATCATATGGGGTTCCACAGTGAATCCCACAGGCTCCACCATCGCAAACTCAGGGTCATGCTCCTTGCTGGCGAATCCGTTTATCTGGCTGGTCGAGGTCAAGTAAGGCATCAGCTCTATGGTTCCCGTCCAGAGGTTGAGGTCAAGGGTATGGTGCTGGACGGTCCCGCTCGTCTTCGGGGTGGCTTCACGCAGGAAAGAGCCAGAACCGACAACGAGAGTCTGAAAGGCTGCGTCGCCTTCCTCTACCAGTTGGGTCAGGTATGCAGATTGGAGCCGGTAGGTGATTTTGATGTTGATTCCGGCAGGGCCGCGAAATGCTTCTGGAGATTCGATATCGAATCCGCCCGCCATGTAGTCCCTCGGTTCCGGCGTGAGCAACGGGTAGCCCAGGTTCCGGTTACGGAAAGAAACCCTCATGCGATGTTCCTTACGCTCAGGGCAGTCTTGCTGATGTCCTCCTCCAACTTGACATGCACGCGGTAGCGCCGGGCGTGTCGAGCTTCAATCGCGATGGTGTCGTTATTTAGGACGACCTTCGCCGACTGCTGTTCAGTTGCGTCGGACACCTTCAACGCTCCTTCGTTGGAAACCATTTCCCCAGAAGGAGATAACCGCAACTTGATTGTCTGACCCGGCCGGAAGGTGGTGAACATGACCGCTACTTCGTGAGCACCACCAGCCACCAGTCGGACCCTGCCGATTGATGACGCTTTGGGTCGCGGCGGGTTCGGCGTTCCCGAATGCTCCGTTGACTCTCTTGGAGGTTCCGGGTTTTCTGCCCTCCCACCTCCCGTGGCAATCACTGGCGGACCGCTGGGATTTGGTGTTTCCGAGACAGTCATGGCGGTGGCGGTCTGGAAATTTTGTTTTCGAGTCCTGCTGGTCAGCCTACGGGGTTCGCCAGTAACGACCTCCCGTTCGTCCCCAACAATGCCCGCAAGATGGTGGAGGTTCCGATTTCCTTCAGCAATGCTCCGCTCCATTCTGGCATTGACCAGGTCGATAAGCTGTCGGCGGGCGTCCTGGAACACTTGCTTGACCCTTGTCCTGGGCCCATCGTCTTCGATGGAATTCGGCTGCACTTCGTCGTGTGCCACGTTTTCAAGATCCCGGATGAACTCATTGGTTTGGTCATCCTTGGGTGTGATAATGACTGCGTAATCGGGGCAGTATAGTGGGGTTCGGATGTGAAACGGGTTCTTGGAGACCTCGCGTGAATCGGTCACGAACATGCCGTTCCAGTTAATGTAGGCAGAGCGGCATGGGCCATCCCCCAGAACTATCCGGGCCTCCACTGTTCCGTTGATCGGGGCGGGCAAAGCGACATCTTCTATTAACGCATTACCACAAATCGCTTTGTAGTAGGAGTAGGAACGGGAGAACGGATCACCCGGGCGTGCGTCCTGCTCGTGGCTGGCAAAAATGTTCTTTAAGGTATTGCGGTCAACCCGCCTTTCGCTTCCGTTGATGTCTACAACGGATACTATGAGTTGGCCCCTGTGGATGGCACAGAAAAAGTTGGCCGCCGTCGATTTGGCGATTTCCTCGGGCCAGTCTCCGCTCTGCGGCTCGAATCCAACGACCGTGATGGTCGTTCCGGTGGGCGGAATATTGGGTTGGCCCAATTCCGCTTTCATGCGGAAAGGCTCTGGAATTGCTGAACCCTCTAGCGCCCGACCGTCGCTGTGGCGGAAGAATCCTATATGCTGCCGGGTTTCGCCCTCAATCTCATGGGCGGTCAATATGCTCTTTCCCATCCATTTTTCCACCCGGTGCCGCCTGCGTCCACTTCCCTCCTGAAAGCAAGTGTAGTAGAACGCCGTCTTGGCCACACTCACGTTGAAAACTGCGTTCTTGCCCATGCCGCGATCGCCGCCCGCCGTTGTCGCGCGGTTTTTCCTGACGGCCCCCGACTTGATCAGGAGGGCAGACCAGTTCTCCCCTGACAACCCGGTAGTATTTCGGTCGGCGATGTTGAGGCACCTAATGGTATCGTTGCTTAAGGTTCCGCTCGCTTTCTCGTACTGTTCCGCGAGTTTCGGGCGGTCCTCTTCGGTTGCAGCCAACAGGGCAGCCTGGGTGTGTCCAAGCAGGGCAACTGCGCCGAACAAGTCCGCTGGGTACAGAGCTTCTTGGAATGTGACCTCAACGGGTCCCAGGTTGTGGTCGTGGGCGTCAGTAGAGTTCTGCAGAATTTCTCGCACGAACTTATCCAGTGGGAACTCACGGAAGTTCGTCGTTGCCGATTCCTGTATGACCTCGACTCCGCCGCCTGTGGGAGGGAAATCCCAGTTAGGGTTTGACGCACTCATGCTTGGGAAGGTGTCCCCATCCTTCATACAAGCTCCCGTTTCAGAAGCGAAGGCCCGAATTTAACCTGGTAGGAGTTCTGGGTGTCCACCGTCCATCGCCAAACATCCTTTAACTGTTGCCGGACCACCCCCTTCAGAACGTCTATGTTGTCCACACACACAAGGGCGTTGCCCGACAGGTAGCGATGATCGGGAGTGGCCGTCCCCGCCCGTTTGGTGCTGGAAGGCTTGCGGGCAGGTTGGGTCTTCGGTGTCTTGGCGGCGGCTGGTTTCCGGCGGGTGGTGGCGGTCTTGGCGGTTGTCGGCTCCTTGGGTGGCATGGTCTATCCCCCTGTTTGGTCCTCCGCCATACCGGACTCCATCTGGTCTTTGACAACCCAATAGGTGTTGCCTGCTGGTAACGCCATAGCTCTATCCCTCTGCTGTTCCATACCCGTCAACCCTCTGGCCTATGTCCTAACCCCCTCCACCGGGGGGGAACCGGATGACTAATCATCAATCCGGAGAATCCCCAGCCCGTAACGCTCGTTACGCTGGAGTATGACTAATCAGCAATCGTTAGTGGCTCTTATTCAACGCTGATGTTCACCACCACGACGCCCGATGTTTCCCGGTGTCCGTTGCGCCGTTTCCGTCTTGGCGGCGGTTGGAGAATCCCCCTTCGGCTCTTGTCGGATATGGTCACTACCCCCGGAGGGCCGGACACTTCCCCCGTCTTGGCGTCCACCTGCAACGGAACATACCGGCTTTTCGGCTTGACCGTGATGCCGGGGGAATCAACGCTCACCGGACTCCCCTCCGGTTCTTTTGGGAGTGCCGCCCGCTCCATTGGCTGAAGTGTCCCGTCGGGAGCAAGGGGGATGTATCCGGCCTGGCTGACCTTCGGGATTGAGCCATCCCGCTTGCGCTTACCGCCGCTCAACGTCCATTCCCGTTCCGGCAGGCCCGGTCGGTTGCTAGCAGACTCCCCCCATTGGCTGGATACCCGTACCCACGCCAACCCCACGTCCGGCAACCTCGCCACGTAGTAGCGGCTTCCCTGGTGGAACCCCGGGGCCGGTCGGGATTGCCGGGTCTTGACCTTCTCCCGGTTGTTCATCACGTCTGCGATGGGGATGGACTGCCAGACCAAATCGGTTTCTCCCCGCCGGTGCCCGTCCAGCGTGTCCCACCGTTCCCGCACCCACCGCCGGACGGTGGTCTCATTCCCAACTTCCCGTTGTTCGGTTTCAGGCGGCGGATACGCCGGGCCTCTGGTGATGTCCGCCCATTCGGCGAACGGCGCGTTGACCTGGGCCGCTTCCGCCGGTGTCCGCCCGTTCAGCCCGTGATGCTCCTTGAAGTGGTTGTAGTGCAACACCCAGCCGTCAAGATACCGTTGCCCGCTCTCCCGCCCTTCCAGCCCCCGGAGCGTCTTGGTCCTGTCCCGGAACGTTCCCTGCACCCGCTCGCTCCGGTTGTTGTTCAACTCGGAGTCCATGCCCTCGGAGCGGATATGCTGGGCGTGGGGGAAGACATCCTTGATGGCCGGAACGTATGAGGGGAGCCGGTCGGTGGTGATGGTCTTGGGCGGTTCCGCCGATGCCGCCATTGCCTTCCGCAGCACGGTTTCGGCAGAACGCTGGTCACGCTCGCTGGACAGGTAGGACGCCAGCAGAAACCGTGTGTCGTGGTCCATGACGTTCCAGTTCCAGTATTTGTCTCCGCCCACATCCAGCACCATATCATCAACCACCCAATGCGCCGACGTATGGGCCGGATACTTCTCCGATTCCTGAATGGCGGCTTGCGTGTAGTCCCTCACCCATTCGTATATCGTGGCCTTGCTGGGTTCGGGTATTCCGTGGGCGTCTTCCATGTACTCCGCTATCTGCTTATAGCTCATGCCGGAGTAATACTTGCGTATCGCCGCCCCTACCCATTCGGCGGGGATGCGCCGCCCTTTGGCCTTGCCGTTGTTGGAGAACTTCTTGTCACAGCCCAGGCACAGGTAGCGTTGATACCCGTTCCGGGTGCCTATCTTGACGATGCGCTCGGATTCGCAGTCGGGGCAATTGACGGTATAGGTTTTTGTGAATTCAGCCATCGTGGAGGTATGCTATCATCTTCATACCTCACAAGCAAAGGGAGAGCATCCCAAACCAGGGCAATCGCGTCTTAAATTGTTGTCAATAGTAGCTATCGGAATCGGCAATAAAGGCAGGCTTCACGCCATTCTTGGACTAGCTCGCGGTCTCTCGGGAATACACAAACCACTCAGATATGCTGCGTTTTAACCGCAAAAGGTGCTTTCTAGGTTCGGAGCCTTGCTAACCTACGGGAAATTGCCGGGTATTGCCCGTTACGGATTAAGACGCGATTGCCCTGCATCCCAAACTGTCCCCCCTAGACCCACGCTTATTGGTGGGCAATACTGAGACCCGCATGGTGGGAGTTTAGGCCATCCGCCACAAGTCGGCTTGCTGCTCCTGGCGTTGGCCTTTAAGAAACGGGGCGGCGGGAAACGGCAGGAAATGGAGAGCACGGGCCATACCCCACAAGCAAACGAAACCATGGCGATTATGACGACGCAACACCCCTTCCGTCCCGGAGTATGCCAGGAGGTTCGTTCCTTTGTTAACGCCTTTCTGCCAGTCAGGAAGGCGTTGTCTTGGCAGAAGGGATATGGATTTTTTTGCTGTTAGCTATTTTTGTCGATGTGTTATACATCCGTCAGATTACTGACTGGATGGGGGAGAGTCTGGAACGCTGGTACAGGAAATAATGGGGTGGTAGATGGACACCGATGCCCGCCGCAAACAGGTAACACACGCACTGGCAGAGCTATCAGAGGTCGTCGCTGACATTCTGGCCGAGGCTTCCCAAGAGGGGGAAGCGGGGCTAACCGCCAAAGAGATTAGGCTACGGAGCGGTATGTCGGTGGACGATGAACCTGTGTACAACATCCTTCGGAATGTCCTGCACCACATGGCTGAAGACGGAATTGTGGTTAACGACAAACCCGGATACGGTCAGAGTTCGTGGCGTCTTAGTCGATGATTCCGGTCCCTGCGGTCAGGCGGGGGTGCGCTCCCGTACCCGCCTGCGGGCGAGGGCCGCGTCGGAACTCTCCACCTGTTGCCGGAAGAATTCCGGCAGTTCCCGCCCTGTGGCCCGCCGGTAGAGGTCGTACCCGGCGTCCAGTTGGGAATCGTCGGGAATGTCCCGGTCGTGGTCGCTGAACCCGTCGGTGCCGACCACAACGCCCTCCCCCAGATGGTGCTTCAGCGCGATGATGGTGGCGAACACCACCACGTCATAGGGTTGGCGGGCGGTCTTGCAGAAGAAGGCGTTGGGGTCTATGCCCCACGCCTCCCGCAACTCCCGGTACTCGGCGTCCACCGGGAACCAGAAGCTCTCGCAACCGTCGTACCCGAGGCCGTTGAGTTTGATGCACTGGTCGGTGACGACCGGCTCGGTGCCGTCCACCAGATAGCCGCTTCCCGGCGCGGTCTCATGGAAGGTGCCGTCGCCCAGCGGGATGCCCGCCAGGTCGATGAATCCCCGCACGTCGGCGGCAACCGCCGCCACCTGCTGACCTGTCGGTTCTGCCAGAAGGATGTACCGGTGTGTGTATCCCATGATGTTCTCCCGGCCCGACACTTTCGGCACGTCTGCGGCCCGTTGGCCTCCTATCAACTCGACGAGGACGGGGATATTTGAGATACCGTCAACGGCGAGGGACTTCCATGGGACGCACCCCGCCGATACAATGGACGCAACCTTAGAGTCGCAAAGGGGGGACGGTGCTAGGACACCGTCCCCGGTGCGGCAGAACGGAGGGGGGTGATACCGTGAAAGAGCAATACAGGAACATCGAACCAAAGGACCCAAATGCTCGTTCCCAGGCGTGAATCCGGCTGTCCATAGGGAGACGGTCTGAGCCTATCTCTGACTGGCGGACAGCCGGGCCACATTCTCCCTCTCGCGCCGCATCCCGGAGCTTACCGGGAAGCGGCGTCGTTTCGCAACCCCCATTTGGCAGAAACAGAAGAGGTTCCCATGTGGCCGTTCCGTCGAAGGAAAAAGGACCTGCCGCCGCCGCCACCACCGGAACTATGGGGTCCAAGTTCCGCGCTCGCAGTACGGATTAGCGATTTTGTCTATCAACACAATGATGCTTTCTGGGAAGCGGTAAATCAGGGCAACGGCGAGCTTGAAGTCGTTTTTGACAAAGTGGGGTCGGTGAGAGTGCAAGCGACTCTGTTGCCCGATGGCACACCCCACTACGCTTGGGGCAAGTGGGTTCCTTACGACCAATACAAAGGCAAGCGACCCTATGAGGCTCCAACGCATGACCCGGGAGGGTCAACGGTGTTGGTAATCAGCACATCCATAGCCGAGCAAGTAGGTCGGGGCTTCATTTTCACGCTCGATGATGTCGGGAATGGCGTATTCGTGCGGCCCACGGACCGATTTCCCACTGAATACCTTCCCGCTGAATACCCTACTGAATACCTACTGAAACAAAGATGGCTCGGATGAAAAGCAACCCCCCAGAGTTTTAAGATACCATCAGGAGTTTTGAATCTCGAATTGGAGTTTTGATGCTCCCACCGAAGTTTTGGTGTTGCCGCCAGAGTTTTCAGCTACCGTCAAGCGTTTTGAGATTCAAAACCCTTTTTGTGCAAAGCCCGGGGGAAGGTTAGGATGGGGGTGAGAGTTCAATTCTCACACACCCTCTTGGACAAGCTTGCGCCCGCGTAGGCGGGTGTTACCTCAATCGGGAGCGAAAGCGGCTCCCCTTCAATCAAAGGGACCCATCACCCCGCACCTTGGGCCCCTGGTTCATCCGGTAAATCAGCCGTAGCCCCTCCAGCGTCAGGTCCTGGTTGATCTCGTGGAACACCGGCGCTTCCTGGGCAATGACGTTGACCAGCCCGCCGGTGCCGATGACGGAGGCGTCCTGCCCGATTTCGTCCTTGAACCGCTGCACCATCGTGGTGACCAGCCCGGCGTAGCCCAGCACTAGTCCCGATTGGAGAGCGGTGATGGTGCTGCGTCCGATGGCTGACTTGGGGGCAACAAGTTCTACCCGGCGCAGCTGGGAGGTGTTGAAGAACAGGGAATCGGCGGCCAGGTTTATTCCGGGGGCGATGGCCCCGCCCAGGTACTCCCCGGAGCGGGATACGGCGTCGAACACCGTCGCCGTTCCCAGGTCCACCACGATGGCCGGAGCGCCGTACAGCTCAATGGCCGCCACCGCGTCGGCTATGCGGTCCGCCCCCACGTCCCGCGGGTTGTCGTACAGGATGGGCAGACCCGTCCGCACCCCGGCGGATACGTTCAGCGGGTCCACCCCGAAGTAGCTGTTGACCAGTTGGTTGAACACCACCGTCAGCGGCGGCACCACGCTGCACAGGCACGCCTCGGAAATGGACGACGGATCAACCCCCTTGGCCTGCAGCACCCCGCAGAGCGTGGCGCCGTACTCGTCGGCCAGCCGCCGCGTGTCGGTGGCGACCCGCAGCGTTGTCGTCAGACGCTCCCCGTCGAACACCCCCAGGGTCACCACGGTGTTTCCGATGTCAATTATCAGCAGCATCCCGCATCCAGCCGCCGGTCAGGAAGGTTGCCGCCGATTATAAGACCCGCCCTCTCTCCCGTCACCCCCGCTTATCGTTCCTCCCGTCATTCCCGCGCAGGCGGGAATCCAGACCCCTGTCGAACCCCCACCCCCCAATAACCGTACCCTAGCCTCACCACCCCATCTTTCGGGGGTTTGGGGGATTCATACCCCAACGTAACCCCGTCCCCCATCACCCCTGCGCTATAATCCCCTAATGTCCGCCCTGGCCCTCGGCCTCGTCCTGCTCTCCGCCCTCTGCCACTCCACGTGGAACCTCCTGCTGAAACGCGCCGCCAACCCCGAGGTCTTCGCCTGGTCCCTCCTCATCGCCGGCAGCGTCGTCCTCGCCCCCCTGGGCGCGGTCCTCTTCTGGCTCTACCCGGTCCCCCCGGACGGATACTGGTTCGTCCTTGCCACCGTCATCCTCCACGTCTTCTACTTCGCCATGCTCGGACGCGGATACTCCCGCGGCGACCTCTCCCTGGTCTATCCTATCGCCCGGGGCATCGGCCCCATGCTGGTCCCGGTGCTCGCGGTGCTGTTCCTCGGAGAAAGGGTTGCCCTGCCCGCTGCCCTGGGAATCGCTTTCATCATCGCCGGAATCTACATCGTCTCCTGGTGGGGACGCTTCCGGCAGGTGCTGTCCGATCCCCTGGCGTTGCTCCGGGACGGAGGCGTCGTCTACGCCGTCCTCACCGGCCTCATCATCACCGCCTACACCCTGGTGGACAAGCAGGGCGTGGCCCACGTCCAGCCCTTCCTCTACATGTACCTCCAGACCATCGGCGCCGGCATCGGCCTGGCGCCCTACATCCTGCTCCAATACCGCTGGAGCCCGGTCAAGCGGGAGTGGCAGGAAAACTTCTGGCCCATCGTGCTGGCTGGCATCCTGGTATTCACCGCCTACGGAATGGTCCTCACCGCCTTCTCCATCTCCCGGGTCAGCTACATCTCCCCCGCCCGCGAGGTGGGCATCGTCATCGGCGTCCTGATGGGAGTCCTCATCCTCAAGGAACCCTTCGGCGGCGGCCGTCTCCTCGGCTCCGCCTTCATCGTCGCCGGCCTCGCCCTAATCGCCCTCTCCCCCTAGCTACCCCTGTGGTGGGCTGCGGACGTGTAGAGTAGAATCTCAATAATGCCCGCCCCATTCGGCTGGTTTTCCACAGATAATTCCTGAACAGGGAGAAGGACAAGGAGAAACCCATGGTTGACTGGGATAAATGCGATGCGGTCGAGCGCATACCGGGCAAGCATAGCGGAGACTGGCTCTTCACCAAGACAAGAGTCCCCATCTCAGCACTGTTCGGGAACCTGGCCGAGGGAGCGAACGTAAAGGAGTTCCTGGACTGGTTCCAGGGAGTTGAGGAATGGCAAGTGAAGGCAGTCTTGGAACACGTGGTCCAGGACCTCGACACCCGGACGAAGCATGAGAATCCTGCTTGACCACAACGTTCCCAGGCCCCTGCGCAGATACCTGGTGGACCACACGGTGGATACCGCCATCGAGAGGGGCTGGGAAGAGCTCAGGAACGGAGACCTGTTGCAGATCGCGGAAAGGGATGGATACCAGGTAATAATCACTGGTGACCAGAACCTGCGCTACCAACAGAACATCGACCGCAGGAGCCTGGGAATCTTGGTTCTCACGTCCAACAGGTGGCCTAGAATACAGACCAAAACCGAGGAAATCCGGCGGGTTCTGGAAGAAATATCGCCCGGAGAGTTGCGTGAAGTCTCCTGCTGAGGTGCCTTGATACAAATCACCCGAGTTTCCGTCGAAGTCCTGAAAACCCCTGTAACCCTCGAATACGTCGCTGCTGGAAACGCCGTCAGTTCCAAGTGGCACATCCTGGCTCGCATCGACACCGACGGGGGGACCCAGGGCACCGGCTTTGCCGTCGCGACCCGCAGAGCCTGCCCCACGTAGGCGCAGGCGTGGGCCCAGGCCCCGGTAAACCCTACCCTCAGCAACGGCAACCGCAACAAACCCTCTCTACCGTCACTCCCGCGTAGGCGGGGGCGGGGGTTAGGATGGGGGTGATAGGATCTGTGGAATTATGACCTTCGTTAGACCAAAGCGCGGGGCAGGGAACGTGGAAGGGAAGCACGCGGTAACCCTACAGAAGCTTCAGCACCGATACCGCTATGGTGGCGATTACCCCAACGGCAGCGATGACCAGCCCAGCGGGTGGTGAGGGCGACCCGGAAGATATACTCCTTCGTCGTATAGTGGTCCCGTATCTCACTGCGTAATGTGTCTATTTCTCTTTGGAACTCGTCACGGCGCGCGGGGTCCGTCACGTCCCCGCCTTTAGTTCTCTGCGGATGCTGTTGGCGTACTCCAACGCTTGCTTCGGGTCCTTAAACGGCTGGTGGACGATGGTCCTCTGTCCTGATGATATAAAGCAAGTGAAGCCGCTTCCCGGGTCGGTGCTGACGCTGATCGACATATAGACAGGTCCGTCGTGGAGGGAGAAGTAATGCCCGCCCGCGGCCCAGTCCTTTTCGTCCGCGAACGCCGCCTTCAGCTCCTCCGCAGCCTCCTCCTGGCGCTCGTTCGCCTTCTGGGTCTCGGCGACCACCTGTCTTGGTTCCGGTGGGCCGCTGGTCATGTCACCACCTCTGTACCGGTCGTTCCTCTCCGTCGCGGGGTGCCTCGGGGACACCATGTCCCGGATGTGTGTGCGAGTCTATCCCTCGGGCTCGCGCAAACAATTATGGAGGTGCGTGCTCAGGGCTGCAAGTAAGTGGCGGTGTTCATCAGCATGGCGGCGGCCGCCTACTCGGCTCCGTCTTCATCGTCGCCGGCCTCGCCCTAATCGCCCTCTCCCCCTAGTCCCCCGCACCCGCCTTTCCTCCCCGTCATCCCGCAACCTCATCGTTCCTGCCACTGCCCTGGCCTTTGTCCCCAGTCAGGTTGACGCCGGTAGCGGCTTCACACCATACTGGACCCACAGCCCCACCCCTGCCCCTAGGAGCTTCCCCCAATGACCACCGAGAACCGATTGGCGGAATTTGAAGATGGACTGGTCCGGCTGGAGGCCACCGTCCGGCAGTTGGCGGACACGTCGGTCGAGCACGGCCGGGAAATCCAGGCGCACCGCCAACAAATGGCCCAGTTGAACCAGCAAATCGCCCAGCAGAACCAGCAGATTGCCCGGCAGAACCAGGAAATCGCCCAGCACAGTCAGCAAATGGTTCAGCAGAACCAACAAATTGCCCAGCAGGGCGAGGTGCTTGTCAGGCTTGGTGAGGCGTTTGTCGTGCACCGGCGGGACCTCGAGGAGCACCACCGGCAAAATGACCGGCAGGACGAGGCGCTCGTCAGGATCAACGAAGCGATGACCCAGATTGGAGATGTTCTTGCCCGGCATAATGAGGCGATTGCCCAGAGCTATGAGGAGTTCGCAGAGTACCGCCGTAGGCACGATGCGGAGTCTGCCGAGTACCGCCGGAGGCGCGATGAGGAGCTTGCCGAGTACCGCCGGGAGTCGGCCCAGATGCGCCGCTTGATGCTCCGCATAGCCGAGAGGAATGGGTGGCTGGACGAAAACGGTGACATCTCCTAGCCCCTTTCAGCGGATGGCCCTGAGCGGCCATGCCCACCTGCCCGGGGTGAGACGCCGAAGACTGGCCTCCGCCGGAAAATCCCTGACCCGTCACCCCCGTAAACTCGTCACCCCCGCCTACGCGGGTCCCAGGTCTACCGCCTATACAAAACACCACCATGTTGGTGCTGATCCTTGGTGCACCTAACTTCCATAAACAACCTTTGAGTTTTGACGGCATCACGCCTGTCCATCCCCATCCCATTCCCCCAACACGAACCCCCCTCTGTGTGCTAAAATCTGCCTCAACACCACTGAAACGCATTGGAGATTCCGCAATGGCAGATATGGGACACGTCCAGACCGTGCGGCAGGGCCGCGACTCGGTGGCCAAGTGGCGGGAGGAGAACGGTGGAGCGGCCTTCGACCTTTACAACTGCTACATGAGCCACGTCCGCATCCCCATGGTCGACCTCCACGGCTCGGACATGCGGGACTCCGACTTCATGGGCGCCATGCTGCGCCGGGCCAACCTTTCCGGCTGCTACCTCAACTCCAGCCACCTCTACCGCTCCGACCTCCGCGAGGCCGACCTCAGCCGCACCCTCATGAACAGCGCCAACCTGCGTGGCGCCGACCTGCGCAACGCCAACCTGGAGCAGGTCGACCTCGACCAGGCCGTCGTCTCCGACGCCAACTTCACCGGCGCCAACCTGCGGCGGGCCAACCTCTCCCGCGTCAACCTCACCGGCGCCAACCTCACCAACGCCGACCTCACCGACGCCGTCTTCCACGGCGCCAACCTCAACCGCACCATCATGGACGGCGCAATCCTCGACGGCGCTGACTTCTACGAGGCCCGTTTCAACAATGCCCCCACCGTGGGGACCAAGTTCTCCGGCTGCCTCCTTGGATACACCGTCTTCCAGAACTGCGACCTCTCCCAGGCCGATGAGCTGACCCTGGCCCGCCACGACGCCCCCAGCACCGTCGGCGTCGACACCCTCATCCGCTCCGCCGGCAAGATTCCCCCCGAATTCCTCCTGGGATCGGGCGTGCCCACCGAGATGGTGTCCGTGCTCGGCTCCATCGCCGACGAGCCTACCGACCTGGGCGAGTTCTACATCTCCTGTGCCGAGGCCGACGTGGCCTTCGCCGAGGGCCTGCGCGATGCCCTCCGCTCCCAGGGAGTCCGCTCCTGGGTGTTTGCCGAGAACTTCCGGGGGAATGCGTTGGTGGACCGCCGCAGCACCTCCGAGGAGGAGGAAATCGAGCGCTGGGTGCGCCACTACGACAAGCTTATCGTCGTCTGCTCCCAGTCCGGCCTGGACAGCGAGACCGTCCGCAACGACCTCAGCCAGGCCAAGGACCTCCAGTCCAGCCGGGACGAATGGGTCTGCTACGTTGTCGACCCGGACGGCACCCTGGACAACCCCCGGGCCCGCGCCGCCCGCAACCTCACCTACGAGCACCGCATCTTCGACATGCGGGGCCACGAGGAAGGCGCGGACAAGTATCAGGAGTCGGTTGCCGACCTCGCCGGAAACCTCAAGCAGACCCAGCCCGCCCGCGCCGGCCTCCCCGTCTTCGACAACCAGCTCTAGCCCAACCCTCCCCCGGGACAAAAACCAACGGGCGGCAAAATCGCCGCCCGTTTTCGTTCCCGGATCAACCCTGTGCCGTGGGGTCACGCCCACATCCCGCTGCGCCGCCGGAAAGCCTCGTCATCCGCTGAACGTGCGGAACAACGCCACCACCGCCCCGACCTGCGCCGCCGTCAAAGCCCCCATAATCCCCGTCAGCCAAAGAATAGTGCTGATTTTGGCCTCTTTAATCTCCGCCCTGACTCGTTCGATCTCACCCCTGACGCTGCCAATCTCAGCAGTCATATCAGCGCGTAGCCGTTCCAAGTCCGCCTTGGTCGCCAGATGCTCATAGCCGCCTTCCAAACGGCTCACTCGTTCCTCAATGGTGGGTGGTGTCGTCAACTCACGCCTTGCCTTTTGTTGGTATCTGGAGTCTACGACCGCGCCGCCGGTTTGTCAAAGGCAAATTGTCACATTATCAACGATTTCGTGGGAGAGTAGTCCGCCAAACTCATGGGCGGAAAAAGAGGCCGGGGGAAACTCCCCCGGCCTCGCTTGGGTTCCCTGTTTTGACTGGGCAGGACTTAGATGTAGTCGCTGTCCTGGTCCATCATCGCGATGTTGTCCTCGGACAGGCTGAAGGCCCGGGTCATCTCGGCCTTGAACTGCTCGATTAGCTCGTCCGTGACCTCGCCGCCCTGGGACCGGGCCTTCTCCTTGAACTGGTCGAAAGCCCATTCGCCGGCGTCGCCGTGGGGCATGTCGAAGAAGCCGCCCTCGAAGATGGGAAGCTCGCCGGGGCCGAAGTATCCCTTGCCCTCCAGCTCGTACCCCTCCAGGTCGTGGGTGCCCTTGCCCAGCACCTGTCCGGTGGCGGCGTAGTGGTCCATCGTCGCCTTCAGACCGTACTTCTGGATGGGGCAGACCTTCATGCAAATGCCGCAGCCAAGATAGCGGGCCATGACCGGGCGGCAGCGCTTGAAGTAGAGCTTGTTCTTCTCAATTCCCCGCCACCAGATCTTGTCGCGCATCAGGGCGCGGCCGGGGCAGCGGTTCACGCACACCTGGCAGACCTGGCAGAAAGCGTGGATGCCGTAGTCCACCGGCTCGTCGTAGCTGACGTTCGCGTCGGTGGTGATCATCATGATGCGGCAGCGCGACCCGACGTGGGGGGTCAGCAGGTAGCCGCAGGCGCCCAGCTGGCCGATGCCGGCCGCAACCATCATTGGAATGTACGCACCGGTGTTGTCGTTGGGGCTGTGCACCTGCGCCCGGTATCCCAGGGAGCGGATGTAGTTGCCCAGCTCCAGGGAGGCGGCGCCTTCCGTCCGATAGGTGCTGGAGTGCACGATCTCGGCATCAACGCTGGGGATGGTCTGGGTCGGCTCGAAGTCCTGCTCGTATGCCATGCAGATGACGTGGGGGAACTTCACCCAGTCCTTCTTGCTCTGGTAAATGTAGCGGATGTCGAAGTTGGTGATGCCGACCTCGACGAAACCCAGGTCGCGGGCGCGGGTCTTGATCAGCTCGGTCACGTCCTCGCCGGTGGGCTCGGCGGTGGGCTCCAGGTCGCCGGTCAGGCGGGCGGCCATGATCAGGGAGCGGTTCAGCTTGTCGTGCTCCTTCCGGATCTCCCGCATCTCGACGTGCTGGTCCCGCAGGGCGTTGGCCCAGTCCCGCGAGGCCCGCTCGGTGATGTTCATCGTCTCGATGGGGTATTCCCGGGCGTACCAGTCAACTTCCCGCTGGTTGGTGGGAATCCCGGGGACGGTTTCCAGTTCCTCGGGAACGCCGATGGTTACCGGGGCGTCATTCACGCCCTTGCCGGGACGGACAACCTCATGTCCAATCTTAAGCATACCTGCTCCTCCCTAGAATGTATCAGTTCCGTGGTATCCGGTACCTGCCGCCGACAATATACCGTCCCCCTGTATTTGTCAACACTATGTCAAAGCCCGGTTAATATACGATTAAATGATACCGGGAATGGAGTCGCCTCTATCTCCCCGTCGTCCCTGCGGAGGCAGGGACCCACATCCGCAACAACCAGCCCCGGTCGGGGTACACCGCCCGTCAGGTCGGTGTGAGGTAGTCCGACCCAGAAGATGTCTCCAACCATATTTCCCGCAGATCCTCCAGCCATTCCTCATCTTCCGGCTCTTCCGCCCACTGGGAAAGCGCCAGCGCCGCCATGTCGTCCTCTTCCTCCCAGGCTAGGAAGGACCGCAGCCTCTTGATGTGTTCCAGCAGGGCTTGGTTCACAGCCTCATCCAGGTCCTGCCCCTCCTGCGTATTGCTCTGGAACCAATCGATTACGTACTTGTCCAGCTTCAAGGTGGTCTCCCGTTTCTCCGGTGTGTAGAACATCCCACGCCGTGCGTTGGCCCAGTCCAGCGTTTCTGGGATGTCCGAATAGTCGATGTCCTCGTCCTGCATAGTTCTTAGAGGGTGTGTGACAAATACCAGTCTACCATCCCGTCATTCCCGCGCAGGCGGGAATCCAGACCCCCGTCTCGTCCCCATTTCGCACGGTTCCAACTTAGGACAGTACGTTCTCACACACCTTCTTAGGGCATCAAGCTCGGCTTTCTGCTGTTCGGTTGGTTTAATTGCTGCAACTATACAACCCCGCACCTCCCCCGTCGCCCTCGCGTAGGCAGAGCCTGCCCCCGCGCAGGCGGGGACCCAGACCCGCGCAGCCGTTGAGCTGAACCACCTGAAACGGAACGCTGCCCGGAGGGGTCGAAGGATAAGTACGAAGAAACAAGTATAATCAAGGAACGAAGCCCCCATCGCTTCCCCGGGAAACGGCAGAAGCATGAAAGAGAAACCCCCCGGAAGACAGGGCAACCCCGACCCACATGCCCTCGGTATCGCGGCCCGCGTACAGGAGGCCGTCAGACCTGACATCGCCATACTGTTCGGGTCCAGGGCAATTGGCGACTACCGTGAAGACTCGGATGTGGACATACTGGTGATCACAGACCGGGAAAACCACCTCGATTCCCGTGGTCCTGCGGTGAGTGCGGCGAAGTCTTACATGAGGGAAAACCCGCCCAGGCTGGAAGTCGCCATAATAACCATGACCCGCCGGGAATTCGACAGGTGCCGCCGCGCCAAACAGCACATCGCCGGCCAGGCTGCCATATACGGGGTGGACATGAGCGGAGAAAGGATGGACTACCGGCGCTACAGGGGAGAAGAACACCAGGAGCACTGGCCGGAAACCAGGCAGAGGATACAGAATGCCGAGGAATGGCAACGCCAATTGGACCAGATGGTCGACGAGAACCACTGGAACCGCAAACTGATGGGGCTGTCCGCCCAGCAGGCCGTCGAGAACGCATTGAAGGGATGGCTGTCCACCCACAACGATGCAGGACGATATGGGCACGAGATAGAAGATGCTTGGGAACAGATTAACGTGCTGGAAAAGGGGTGGTCCGATCCCACAGCACAGAGAGCCAGGGAAGCAGTCGAGGAGTTGCTGGACTACACCAGCTTCCCCGATCCAACCGATGACAACCCCGACAACGCTAACAACTGGCTTATCCTCTACGCAGCGATGTACCGGTACGGCAATCCCAACCACGTCATGGGCAGAGCGGAACAGAGAGAACTGCGGGAGAAGGTAGACCGAGCCGTGGACAGCGTGATCCACCTTATCCACGAAAGAAGCCGCACCAACAACCTGGACGTCTACCGGGGGGCATAAGGCCCTGGGAAATTCAGTAATAGAGAAGCACGAACCACCCGGTCCACGCATCCCTCCCCCGTCCCTGTACAGAGCCCCGCCTCACCTCTCTCCCGTCATTCCCGCGCAGAGCCTGTCCCTGGCGACTGAGGAGGGACGACGAAGGAGGGAAAGGGGCGGGAATCCAGACCCCGGTAGACGCTCCCCGGCAACCCTCATTCCCGCACCTCCCGTCGTCCCTGCGGAGGCAGGGACCCACACCCGCGTAGGCGGGGGACCCAGCCCCCCGAAAACGCTCCCTCGAACCCCCCAGGCAGCGGCCACTCCCCCAACCAAAAAAGCCGGCGGGGCATTCGCCCCGCCGGCCCTGTTGCCGGGGTCTGACGCCTCAGGACTGCTTAGATGTAGTCCTGCTCCTCGGCCATCATGGCCAGGACGTCGCTGGAGTTCAGGTTCATCGCCCGGGAGACCTGCTCGCGGAGCTCCTCGAGCAGATCGTCGGTGATCTCACCGCCGGCGGCCCGAGCCTTCTCCTTGAACTGGTCGAAGGCCCACTCATCAGCGTTGCCGTGAGGCATGGAGCTGAAGAAGTCGTTCTCGAAGACCGGCAGTTCGCCGGGGCCGAAGTAGCCCTTGCCCTCGAGCTCGTAGCCCTCCAGGTCGTGCGTGCCCTTGCCCAGGACCTGGCCGGTGGCGGCGTAGTGGTCCATGACGTTCTTCAGACCATACTTCTGAACGGGGCAAACCTTCATGCAGATGCCGCAGCCAAGATACCTGGCCATGACCGGGCGGCAGCGCTTGAAGTAGAGCTTGTTCTTCTCAACACCGCGCCACCAGATCTTGTCGCGCATCAGGGCGCGGCCGGGGCAGCGGTTCACGCAGACCTGGCAGACCTGGCAGAAGGCGTGGATGCCGTAGTCGACGGGCTCGTCATAGGTGACGTTGGCGTCGGTGGTGATCATGAGCAGCCGCTGGCGGTTGCCCGAGTGGGGGGTCAACAGGTAGCCGCAGGCGCCCTGCTGGCCGACACCGGCGGCGACCATCATGGCAATGATGGGACCGGTGGCATCGCTGGAGTGGATGACCTGGGCGTGGTAGCCCTGCGCCCGGATGTGGTTGGCCAGCTCCAGGGCCGCAGCAGCCTGCGTCCGGTAGGTGCTGGAGTGCACGATCTCGGCGTCAACGCTGGGGATGGTCTGCGTGGGCTCGAAGTCCTGCTCGAAGGCCAGGCAGATGGCGTGGGGATAGCGGTTGAAGCCGCGCTTGCTCTGATACTCGTAGTGAGTGTCATACTGGGTGATGCCCACCTCAAGGAAGCCCAACTGGCGGGCCTTTTCCTTGATGCTGCCGCTGATGTCCTCGCCCGACGGCTCGACGGACGGCTCGATCTCGGCGCTCTCGCGGGTGGCCATGATCAGGTTGGTGTTCAGCTTGTCGTGCTCTTTCCGGATCTCGCGCATCTCGACGTGCTGGTCCCGCAGGGTGTTCGCCCAGTCGCGGGAAGCCCGCTCGGTGATGTTCATGGTCTCCAGCGGATACTCGCGGGAATACCAGTCAACTTCGCGCTGGTTGGTGGGAACGCCGGGAACCGTCTCCAATTCCTCAGGAATGGGAATGGTGACATTGGGCTCGCCGTAGCGCTTGCCGGGTCGGACGACCTCGTGGCCAATCTTAAGCATACTGCTCCTCCCAAAAATAATGTCGCCGGGCTCACTGTGAGAGCCTTACGGGCAACACTATACCTTTGCTCTATTGATGTCAACACTTGCATTATCGGATAGTTTGTATTCCTTGCGGCAATACCCTTCTTCGTCCGTCAAATGTGCCTTTATTCGTCGCTAATGCCCTCATTATGATGCGAAAGGCCGTGTTGCCTGGCGTAATCCGTTTCACCGCCCCGCGGGCCGAGAACTTCCAAACCCGGCCCGGCCTGTAACCGCCCGGTTATCCCTCTCCCCCGGCCCGGAACATGCCGGGATTCCCGGCACTAACCGCCGTTCCCGGCTGAACACCCCCCATCATTGCGCCTCAGCCTGCGGATTTCGCAACCGGCAGCCTATTGACTGGAGGTCATGGGCAGGTCCCGCTCCACGGCAATGCGGACGCAGTCGGCACAGCGTCGCGACTCATCATGGCCGTTGGCCGTCCAGATGTTGTGGCTGGTTTGCCCGCACAGGAAGAATGGGATGATTTCCTCGATGCCGATGTCTTCCACGTAATGCACATCCCCGTCCCGCTCGGCGGTCGCGAACCACCACGGCGAGAACGACTCGGCCAGCTGCAGGAACTGCTCCTTCTGGGTGTCCAGCCAGTCGTCCTCCGGCAGTTCCACCATCCAGATGCGTCCCCGCGGCCCCTCCTCCCGGTGGGCTACCAGGTTGCCATCCCGGATGTGCTGGCGCACCGCAGCCTGGGGGATGTTCAGCCGCCGCGAGGCTTCCAGGATCGTAACTCGTTCCATTAATACCGCTCCTGTGCCGCGTCCCTTCGGACGCCTTCCATTGCTTGAAATTTAGCAATTTCCGCCCGAAATTTCCATTCCCCAGCGAGAACCGCCGCTGGCTGTATTCACGTCATCCGGGCGTTGACATTCAACTGGCCGAAAATGTACTCTGGCAACAGTTCCACTTTTTGACAATCCGGCCCTGGCTTCTTCGCAAGGAATAGGACCATGGCAGAAACCATCGGCATCGAAGCTCTCGCCGCAGCGGGAGGTTTCATGCTCGCCCTTATCACTCTCATCGGCGGCTGGACCTACTGGCTGGTACGTGACTCCGAGCGGAATCTTCGCCGGGAGATGGAGCGTAACCGTCAGGAAACGGAGCGCAACCACCGCGAGATGCTCGACCTGCTCAGAGGCCATACCCACAGCCAGGATGACGGCGCGCCGGTGTCCGCATCCGCCCGGAGCCTGGGGACTGACCAGGAGATCCGGTAATCGGACCGGAAGACCAATGGGACAGGCCGGACCGCCTGTCCCATTTCTTTTCTTGTCCTGCCGTACTGGTCAACGGACGCCCCGAATCGTGGGACCTGGTCCAAGCGCTTGCGGTAATACAACGGAAAGGGGCCGGTGTTTGAACACCGGCCCCCGTGGTGTCAACCTTTCCGCCGCGCCGGAGCCTCGGCATCGGCGGGATGGTAAGACGTTCGGCTAGATGTAGTCGGCGTCCTGGTCCATCATGACCAACTGGTCGGTGGTCTCGTTGGCCAAGTTGTTGGCCATCTGAGCGCGGAACTCCTCGATCAGGTCGTCGGTGATCTCTCCGCCGGCGGCCCGGGCCTTGTCCTTGAACTGCTCGAAGGCCCACTCGTACTCGTTGCCGTGAGGCATGGAGCTGAAGAAGTCGCTCTCGAACACCGGCAGTTCGCCGGGGCCGAAGTAGCCCTTGCCCTCGAGCTCGTAGCCCTCGAGGTCGTGGGTGCCCTTGCCCAGCACCTGGCCGGTGGCGGCGTAGTGGTCCATCGTCGCCTTCAGACCGTACTTCTGGATGGGGCAAACCTTCATGCAGATGCCGCAGCCAAGATACCTGGCCATGACCGGGCGGCAGCGCTTGAAGTAGAGCTTGTTCTTCTCAACACCGCGCCACCAGATCTTGTCGCGCATGAGGGCACGGCCGGGGCAGCGGTTCACGCAGACCTGGCAGACCTGGCAGAAAGCGTGGATGCCGTAGTCGACGGGCTTGTCATAGCTGACGTTGGCGTCGGTGGTGATGGACACCAGGCGGCAGCGCGACCCGACGTGGGGGGTCAACAGGTAGCCGCAGGCGCCCTGCTGGCCGACACCGGCGTTGACGTGCAGAGGAATGTACGGACCGACGGCGTCGCCGGAGCCGCTGACCTGTGCGTGGTAGCCGAGGGAGCGGATGTAGTTGCCCAGCTCCAGGGCCGCGGCACCTTCCGTCCGGTAGGTGCTGGAGTGCACGATCTCGGCGTCGACGCTGGGGATGGTCTGCGTGGGCTCGAAGTCCTGCTCGAAGGCCAGCGCGATGAAGTGCTCGTAGTAGACGGACTGGTTCTTCTTGCTGGAGTAACTGTAGCGGGGGTCAAAGGCGGTTATGCCGACTTCGACGAAGCCCAGCTCACGGGCGCGGGTCTTGATCAGCTCGGTCACGTCCTCGCCCGTGGGCTCGGCGGTGGGCTCGAGCTCGGAGCTGGCGCGGGCGGCCATGATCAGCGGCCGGTTCAGCTTCTCGTGCTCCTTGCGGATCTCACGCATCTCGACGTGCTGGTCGCGGAGGGTGTTGGCCCAGTCGCGGGAGGCCCGCTCGGTGATGTTCATGCTCTCCAGCGGATACTCGCGGGAGTACCAGTCAACCTCGCGCTGGTTGATGGGAACACCGGGCACCGTGGCCAACTCTTCCGGGATGGGAATGGTCACTTCGGACTCGCCGAAGCGCTTGCCGGGGCGGACAACCTCATGCCCAATCTTAAGCATTCTGTCTCCTCCTTTTTAGTTTCTTGCTTAAGGGCTATGCCTGGGTAGGGACACTTGTGGGGTAAGATAGACCCCATGAAAAAAATTGTCAAGCAAATTGGCGGACGGAAAATTATTGGTTGGAAAACGTCGGATAAGGAACTTTTAATGACGATGTAAGCTGGCTCTCATATCCTAAATCGTAACTACAAATTACGAGCAGAGGGACGGCTGCAAACCCTTGGATCATCCTTGTTGTCGGAGTTTCCTGTCGCCGCCGTCCCTACCGCCCCGTCCTCCGGGCGATCATCGCGTCGGCCAGCGGACTGGCGCCGGGCTTCACCACCACGTTCACCAGCGAAGGCAGACCGGAGTCAATGGCCCGGGTCACCGCTGGCGCCACCTCCCCGGCCTTTTCGACGAACTCCGCGTGACAGCCCAGGGCTTCCACCACCCGGTCGTAGCGGCGGAACTCCAGGTCCGTCCCTACCGCCCGGTTGTAGTAGGCAAGCTGGAAGGTCTTGTCTATGCCCCAGTTGGAGTCGTTGCCCATCACCGTGGTTATGGGAAGGTTGTGCCGCAGGCAGGTGTCGTACTCCATAGTGTAGAACCCGAAGGAGCCGTCGCCGCAGAGGACGATGACCTTGCTGTCCGGGTCCGCCAGCTTGGCCGCCATGCCGTAGGGAATGCCTGCTCCCAGGTGGCTCAACGGCCCTAGGCGGATGAAGCGGCCCGGCTTGCGCGCCCTTAGATAGGAACGGCCCCACTGCACGTAGTCGCCGCCGTCCATTACTATAAAGGTGTCTTCGTCGATGACCGGCTCCAGCTCGGTGAAAACGTCCAAGGGATGCAGCGGCTCGCCCTCCCCGGCGTGTCCCCGCAGTTCGTCCAGCCAGCCGTCCCTTTCCTTCGTAATGTCCGCGACCCACGGATCGATTCGGGACTTGCCCTTCTGCTTCGCCGCGGCGGTAAGCTGCTCCGTAATCGCACCCAGGTCTCCCAGCAGTCCCACCGACACGCCCCGGTTCCGCCCGATCTCCGCCTCCGACGGGTCCGCCTGGATCAGTCGGGCATCGGCGTCGAAGATCTGCCCGTAGCGGTAGCGGTGATCCAGCCGCTTGCCCAGCAGCAGCACCACGTCCGCCTCCCGGAACTTCCGCGCCGCCCGGTTCAGCGCCCCGTCGGCGTACCCGAAACACAGCGGATGCTCGTCGTCAATCAGTCCCCGCGCCTGCTCCACGGTGAAGATGGGGATGCCCGTAGCCTCCACCAGCGCCTCCAGTTGCTCCGGCTCTACCGAGTACCGGGCCGGGTTGCCCACGATGATGACTGGACGCTGGGCGTTGGCCAGCATGGACGCCGCTTCCTCTATAAGGCCCGCATCCCCCTGCGGCCTTCCCATGTTCCGGTACTCCTGGGGCAGGTAGGGAGGCAATTCCTCCTCCGATATGGACTGCTCCTGGATGTCGATGGGCAGGGTCAGATGGACTGGCCCCGGCCGTCCCGACATGGCGGTGCGGAAGGCCGTCGCCACGTACTCGGGGATGCGCCGCCGGTCGTGGATTAGCCACGACCCCTTGGTCACGGGAGCGGCCATGCTCACCTGATCGATCTCCTGGAAGGTGGTCATTCCTTTTTCCGGCAGCTCCGCCGACCCTGCCACGAATATGACCGGGCTCTCCGATGTGAAGATGGCTGGCAGGCCGGAGATGGCGTTGGCGAAGCCCGGCCCTCCGGTGAACATCGCCACCGCCGGCCGGCCGGTGATGCGGGCGTAGCCGTCGGCCATGTGCATCGCCGCCCCCTCGTGCCGGACGTCGATGAACTCGATGCCCTCGTCGGCGGCCGCGTCCACCAGCGGAAGGATGGTGTCTCCCACGATGGTAAACACCTTCTGAATGCCCTCCTGCTTCAGGCATCGGATGAAAAGGTGACCCCCGTTCAGGTTGGGCATGATGGCTCCTTTGGATAGCTTATGGTTTGGGACTGTGGGGTTCTCTCCCTGAGCGTCCCGGCGGCTATCAAGCTTACAGGGCAAGAAGGGCAGGGGCAAGGCGGGTGCCCCCCGCAGACAAGACCCCCGCCGCTGGTTCCAGCGGCGGGGGCCAACCCTATGTTCTGAGGCCCGCCCCTTTCTCGCCCAAGCTGGGTAACTTGTCTAAGGGCGCTGGGGGGCGGGTCATCTATCCCTGCCAGCGGAATCAGCCGCCCCGGTAAATTCCTCGCACCCTACGCACCGACGCGATGCGGTCCTCGGCGATGCGGCCCGCAGCCTCGTCGGTGGTGGTCTCTTCCCGGTTGGACACTTCGATGACCTGGGTCATTATGTCGTAGATGCGCTCGGTCTTTTCCCTGGCCCGCTCCGGGTTGTATTTCATGCCCAGTTCCGCCTCAACGTTGATGATGCCGCCGGCGTTGATGACGTAGTCGGGAGCGTAGAGGATGCCGCGCCGCCGCAGTTCGTGCCCGTCGGCGTCGGTCAGGAGCTGGTTGTTCGCTCCCCCGGCCACCACCTGGCAGCGCAGCCGGGGGATGGTCTCGCCGTTCAACACCCCGCCCAGGGCATTGGGGGAGAAGATGTCGCAGTCAGCATCATATATCTCATCCGTCGAGATGACCCGTATGCCCATACCGGCGGCTTTCTCCACCGCGGCGGGAGAAACGTCGCAGGCCACCACCGACGCTTTTTCCTTCAACAGGTGCTTGGCGGTGTTGTAGGCCACCTTGCCGAACCCCTGCATCGCCACCTTCCGGCCGGACAGCGAATCATTCCCCCAAGCCGCCTTGGCGCAGGCCTTCATCCCCATGTACACCCCCAGCCCGGTCATTATGGATGTGTCTCCGCTGCCGCCGGAGGAGATGGGAAGTCCTACCACGTGCTTGGTCTCCTGCCGGATGAACTCCAGGTCGGCGCTGGTGCTGCCCACGTCGGTGGTGGTCAGGTAGCGCCCGCCCAGGGTATCCACGAACCGGCCGTAGGCCCGCAGCATCGCCTCCGTTTTCTCGGTGCGGGGGTCGGCGATGATCACCGCTTTGCCGCCGCCCAGGGGAAGGCCGGCCACCGCGGACTTGTAGGTCATGGCCCGGGACAGCCGCATAGCGTCGGTCAGCGCCTCCTCCTCCGTGGCATAGGGCCAGATCCGTGTCCCGCCGCAGGACGGCCCCAGGGTGGTGTCGTGGATGGCTATTATCGACCGCAGCCCGGACTCCGGGTCGCAGTACAGCGCGACCTGCTCGTGCCCGGAATTGCACATTTCTTTCAGGATTTCCATGAGATTCCCCCTTTTTAAGGTTCCCTCTTGGGCCCGGCTGCCGGAAGCTGGTCCACCAGCCCAGCCGAAGTATTACGCAGAGATATAATAACTATCACCATTCCAGTATACCCGCTTTTTCCCGCGTGGGAAACGGTTTTTGACCCGGACAGGGCCGGATTCCTGCAAATCTCACCCCGATTCAGGCCGCAATCCAGTCCCATTGTAACCGCACTGAGCAACCCCGGATATCGTCTTGGCAGTTAAAGAGGCGGCTCGGGAGCCAACCGGAAATTAGGCCGGATTAGCGCCAGGCGCTGCCAAATTCTGACGTTGACCTCCCCCGGCTTCTAGGGAGTATAATCCCTCCAACGGCTGAAAAGGCCGAGTCTGACACAAGGAGGAGGGAGCCATGACTCAGGAAGCAATGCATGCCCGCATGGGCGGCGATGTGGCTGGCACCGAGGAACTGATTCCCGCGGGGGCCGTAACCTTTGGCCTTATGTACCGCACCGGCGTGGGCGAGAAGAACGACGAAGGCATCTGCATCCACGTCTACGGAAACGACGTCCCCGGCGATGACAAGGAGCTGCTCCGCCTGGACTGCTTCAAGTACGACCCCCACTACCACTACCGCAACGCCACCCTCAAGCAGAACGAACGCCTGCTGCTCGACTACACCGCCGAGGGCGGCTCGGTCGAGTGGGCCCTGGACAAGATCAGGAACCGCCTCCCGGCCATGCTGCTCCGCTGCGGCGCTACCGAGACCGCCCGCAACTTCGACCAGCGGGACGTCAACGCCGTTCTCCCCAAGATCTCCGCTTGGGCCGAGAGCAAGACCCGCGAGAGCTACGGCTAGCCCCATCCGATCCGGGCTGGGGCTGCCGGCTTCAGCCCAGCGACCACGCGCAGGCGAGGGCCTCGGAGCGCTTCGAGGCCCATCATTTTGCCCCGTCCGGTTCGAGCCAACACAACCCCCGGGCATCAAGAGAGCGCACCCAGGGGCCGTTTAGACAAGTTGCCGCCCGGCAGGCCCCGAAAGCGCGCGGAATTAGAACAAAGGGAAGTGATTTATGCCCCCTAAACAGTACCAGCATCCCCCCAGCCTGATTATCAGCCCGGGAATGCGCTACACCGCCACCATCAAGACCAACCACGGCGATATGATCATCGAGTTGTTCCCCTCCGAAGCTCCCCGAGCCGTCAACAACTTCGTCTTTCTCGCCAAGGACGATTACTACCAGGACGGCTGCTTCCACCGGGTCATCAAGGACTTCATGATCCAGGGAGGTTGTCCTAAGGGCGACGGCACCGGCGGTCCCGGCTACCGCTTCCCCGACGAGGAGGTCAAACGCAGCTACGTCAAGGGGACCCTGGCCATGGCCAACGCCGGGCCCAACACCAACGGCAGCCAGTTCTTCATCGTCCACGGCGCCCGGGTCAACCTGCCCCCCAACTACACCATCTTCGGACAGATGCTCGCGGGGGAGGAAGCCCTCGACGCCTTGGCCAATGCCCCGGTCCGTGCCGGTTCCGGCGGCGAAAACTCCCGCCCCACCGAGCGCTTGGAGATTCTGAACATCGAGATAACCGAGCAGCCTCTCCCGGCCGGCAGCAGCTAGGTGGATGGACTTAACGCCCGGCAACCGCCTGGACGCTAATCCGGGGTGAGCGGCTTGAAGGCGCGCTCACCCCGGATTTATCGTCCAGTAGAAATTGGGCCGGTAGAAATTCGGAAGAAAGCAGTAGCTACGTGGTGAAGAATACGGCGATGATGGCGGCCATCAGCGTAACCCAACTCCCGACGGTAAGAATAAGTTGGGTGTTGAAGCGGGCGTCAAACTTTGCGTCCATGGCATCCATACGGGCGCTGAAATGAGCTTCCATAGCATACATGCGGTTGCTCATGGAGTCCAAACGATTGTTCATGTCCGCAAGCCGGGCGTCCACCTGCTCGTAGGCGCCTTCCAGCCGGCTGATTCTTTGTTCGTCGGTAGCCAAGATCGTTTCTTCTATGCCTCAAAAATGCTACTGGCCGGATTATGCACTTTCATTTCGAAAGCTTCCACACATCAACATTCTTTCTCCTCCGGTTATCTTGATCCGGTCTCCAGCCATAGCTGGTAAACTCGGCGCTTGGACATCCCGTGCGCTTCAGCCACTGCCGCCACCGCGTCCCTTGCCTTCTCCCCCGACTCCCGCAGCCGCGCCAGTTCCTGGGAAATGGCCGCTTCGGAAATTCCGAGGTCCTTCCCGGGAGCGCCCTCTCCTGCCCTGTTCCCTCCTTCAATCACCAGTACAAACTCACCCCTGGGTGAGGAGAAGTGCTCCCCCGCTTCCTCCAGCGTGCCCCGGAAAACCTCCTCGTGCAGCTTGGTCAACTCCCGTCCTACGGACACGCGCCGGTTCCCCATCGCATCTTTGAGATCTGCCAGGGTCGCTGCCAGCCGGTGGGGAGACTCGAACAGCACCACTGTCTCCGGCGCCGCCGCCGCCCGTTGCAGGCACTCCCTCCGCTCCTTTCCCCGCCTCGGCAGAAACCCCAGGAAAAGAAAGGCGTCCCCCGTCATTCCAGACACCGACAACCCCGCCGTTACCGCCGAGACCCCAGGAACAACCTCCACCGGGAACCCTTTTGCGGCAACCTCGGACACCACGTTGCTCCCAGGATCGCTCACTGCGGGCATGCCCGCATCGGTGACCAGCGCTACATCTCCGGCCTCCAGCGCCCGGACTAATGCCGGCAGCCTCTCCCGCCAGTTGTTCTGGTGGCAGCTCATCATGGGAGGGCGCAGGCCTAGGTGGTTCAGCAGCTTGCGGGTCACCCGGGTATCCTCGGCCGCGATCAGGTCCACTTCACCCAGGATGCGGCTTGCCCGCAGCGTCAGGTCTTCCAGGTTTCCGATCGGTGTCCCCACCACGTAAAGCGTTCCCATGCCCGAATTATACCCGCCGTTGGGCAATCCTCATTCCTCCCCGGGAACATGTCCCTGCCCCCGCACCGGGGAATACGGTACAATAGCCGGCACCCCCTTCAGGCCCGGCGCCCACACCGGCGGGTTCCCCGGGCAGGCCCAGGAGCGCTCCAGATGCCCTTGTTTTTCCGGCGGAAGGCCGATATTGCAATCGTAGAAGTCCATGGCGTCATCGGGTCCCATGTGCGCGAGCCTGTGTACTCCCGTATTTTCGACAACATTGCCCGGAGCCGCCGCCACCGCGCCCTTGTCGTCGATATAAACTCCCCGGGCGGGTCCGCAACCGCCTCCGACCTCCTTTATCACAACCTGAAGAAGGTGGGACGCCACAAGCCCGTGGTGGCCTACGTCCGGGGAATGAGCGCCTCCGGCGGCTACTACCTGTGCTGCGGGGCCACCCATGTTGTCTCCCTGCCCACCGCCCTAGTCGGGTCCATCGGTGTCATCTACCTGCGACCCATCCTGGAGCAGCTTCTGCAGCGGGTCGGGATCGAGATGTCCGTGTACAAGGGCGGACGCTTCAAGGACATGACCGGCTTCTGGCGCAGCCCCACCGACGAAGAAACGGTCAAGCATCAGCAGTTGGTTGGAGAGATGTACGACACCTTCGTCGACATCGTCGCCTCCAACCGCAACCTGGAGCGCGACCGGGTCCTGGAGCTGGCCACCGGAGAGGTCTTCACCGCCCGCCGGGCCCGGGAAATGGGGCTGGTGGACGAATTCGGCGACTTCGACCGCGCCCTGGAAATCGCGGCTCAACGCGCCGGCATTCCGCCCCGCCCCCGCTGGGTGCGCCCCCGCCGCTCTTTTTCGGAAAAGCTCATGGGACGGGGCGACTCCCGTAGCATGGACCTGGGTTTCCTTCCCATCGAGTTGCCCCGCCTCCTCGCTGGAGGGCTCTACTACATCGAACCGTCCCTAGTCACCGGAGACTACTGAGGAGGCATCATGGTCAGACCCGGCTGGACCGCCGAGCACCCTCCGGCGTGTACCTGCAACGCCTGTGAGGAAAAGAAATTCATCAAGCGCGACCAGAACCGCAAGATTGGCCGCAACGAAAAATGTCCCTGCGGCAGCGGCCGCAAGTACAAGCGCTGCCACGGGACCTAGCCGACGGGCTTGGAGTGTTCGCCGCTGGAGGGGATATTCAGCGTATGCCGTATAATGGCTCCATGCGGCTATCGGCTCCCGCAAGTTGCTCCAGGGTGTCCAGTCCGGGAGGTCACGTATGACCACTAATCCCTCCGCCAAAGCGGCCAACTCCCCCGGATACGTCCGGCTTCCTGATGCCCCCGATCCCGAGGACATGAACAACTACCTCTTTTTGCACTTCCCCGGCAACACCCACCACCTGGCCATGTACTTGGGAAATCATGAGACCACCATTATGATGGGCGATGTCTACATCGCCCCTGAGCCGACCTCCAGCCGTGCCGGCCTGTTCCACCCGGACCTTTTCATCGCCTTCAACGTGAATCCCGCGGCTTGCCGGGAACGCAACGGCTACGTTATCTCCGAGCAGGGCAAGCCCCCGGACTTCGTCATGGAAATCGGATCGTCCAGCACCGGCCGCCGCGACATCACCGTCAAGCGGGATGGCTACGCCGCCCTGGGCATCCCGGAATACTGGCGCTTCGACGACTCCGGCGGGCGGTTCCACGGCGCGCCGCTGGCCGGCGACCGGCTGGTGAATGGCGTCTACCAGCCCATCCCAATAGAACAGCTTGACGGCCGGACCCACCAGGGATACAGCCCGGTCCTCAACCTGAACCTGCGTTGGGAAAACGGCAATCTGGGCTGGTACGACCCGGCCATCGGACGCCACATCCCCACCTTCAGCGGCGAGCGGGAAGCCCGCCTTCGCGCCGAAGCCCGTGTTAGGGAATTAGAGGAAGAACTCCGCCGCCGTGGCGATCCCATCCAGTAGGGGCAGAAACCCCTACCCCTTCTCCAGCCGCTTGGCTTCCTGCCAGAGGTCCTCTTTCTCGTCCAGGGATAGTTGGGCGAAGTCTTGGCCCCGCTCGTCGGCCAGTTCCTCCATCTTCTTGTAACGCCAGTGGAAACGGCGGTTGCCCTGCCGCAGCGCGTCCTCAGCCTGCACGTCCAGCCACCGGGCCAGGTTTACCATGACAAACAGTAGGTCCCCCAGCTCGTGGATCCGTTCCTCCTGGGTCTCCGCCGCCCGCAGTTCCTCCACCTCCTCGCTCACCTTGTCCAGGACCCCGGAAATGTCCTCCCATTCGAAGCCCGACCTTGCCGCCCGGTCCTGGATTAATTGGGCGTAGGCCAGGGCCGGCAAGTCCCTGGGCAGCCCGTCCACCACGGACTGCCGTTCCCCCTTCGCTTCCCGTTCCTCGGCCTTGATGCGTTCCCAGTTCCGCTCCACCTCCCGGGCGTCCTGCACGCTGGTGTCGCTGAAGACATGGGGATGCCGCCGCACCAGCTTGCGGTTGATGTGGGTCAGCACGTCCGAGACTTCGAACTCCCCCGCCTCCCGGGCAATGTCCGAGTGAAACGCCACCTGCACCAGCAGGTCGCCCAGTTCCTCGGCAAGAAGCTGCGGACTGCCCTCGTCAATGGCCTCCATCGTCTCGTAGGCTTCCTCCACCAGGTTGCGCTTCAGGGACTCGTGGGTCTGCTCTCGGTCCCAGGGACATCCCCCCGGTGCCCTCAGCCGCTCCACGATGTCCATCAGTGTCTGGAACTGCCCCATGTCCTTTTCGGGAATGTCGTCATTCGTCATGGCCGCATTATAGGAGCGCGTCCCTTGCTGAACAACCAACGCGGGTGCTAACGTGGACTGGGGAAAACGGCCCCGGACGGGAAAGAGTGTGACGATGGATCGTTTCGACCCCTGGCGGCGGTATAGGGAGGTAATGGGTGTCTTGTTCGTGCCCGCCGTCGTTGTCTTCCTCGTGGCCGCCGGTGTCGCCTGGGCGTTGAACGACCTTGGCCTTTACTCCCGCGGATTCGAAAAATACGGCGTCTCCCGCGCCACCGGCATCACCCCTGCCGGACTCCATGACGCCGGAGCCGCCATTCGCGGCTACTTCAACTCACCGGATGAACCCCTGGTGGTGCGCTCCGTGGTCTATGGGGAGGAGCGGGAAATATTCAGTGAGAAAGAAGTCCACCACATGCGCGACGTCAAGGGACTGGTTCGCGGCGTCTACCTGGTGGGCGGCGGAGCGCTGGTCTACATCCTGGGAGTGATAATCGGAGGCTTTGCCGGTGCCGGCGCTTCTTTCACTCGTGACCTGGCCCGCCTGTTGTTGTGGAGCGGCGGTGCCACCCTGGCGGCCCTGGTCGTGTTCGGAGCGGCCGCCGCTATCGCGTTTCCGTGGCTGTTCTGGATTTTCCACCTGGTCAGTTTTTCCAACGACCTCTGGCTGCTGGATCCGCGCACTGATTACTTGCTGATAATGTTCCCGCTGGGGTTCTGGTTCGATGCCACCATGCGCGTCGCCGCCACCGCCGCGGCTGGAGCGATCGCCCTCATCGCAGGATCCGCCGTTACCCTTGTCCTGCTGCGCCGCCGGGACGTTGCGTTAGTTGAAGAAAGCCTTCCCCGCGAGGCCCCCGCCGGGGACAGCTAGTAGAACTGCACCGGGTAGATAACCTGGATCACCCGGCTTTCCTGCAGTGCGTCGAAGTAGGAGTGGGTTCCGTCCGGGTTCTGCAGCCACCGGCGGGCAAAGTAAGAGCACATGTTGGCTAGCTGGGTCCCCACCGAGAACTCGCTGGAAACGTAGCAGAAGTTCTCCAGCACCGCTGGGGAAGGGATCTCCACCTCGTTGTGCAGGAACTGGTTCATGTACTCGGGAGCGATGGACTTGCCCTGCTCCGCCACCACCAGGCTGTAGTCCCGGATGGACAGGTCTGCCTCCATGAACCGCTCCGGGTCCACGTCGGCCACGCTCAGCTCGTCCACGTACATGTTCAAGGCGAACAAAAACTTGCTGATGGTGATCTCTGAAGGACTGCCCAGGAAAGCGTAGGGGCTGTCCTCCCTGCCCTTGGCCTGGGCGAATTCCCGCTTGTCGATGTACGCGATGATGATGGGGGTTTCCCGCCTCATCAGGATGTTCAGGCAGTCCTGGATCAGCCCCGCCCGCTTCTCAGGACTCCATGACCGGAAAAATCCCGTGCCCTGGTAAATCTGGGACGCCTTCAATTCGCGTGGGGTGCCCGATTCGCCCAGGGGACTTCCGAAATGGCGGCGGCACAGGGCGTTGAACTCGCCGTTAATGGAAACGAACTGGCTCTCGTGGACCAGCAGCCCCAGGTGTACTTGATGCTGCTGGTTCGGATCGGCCAGGCTGCCGCCGGTGTTGCCGGATTCCCCCATGTAAATCAGGTACATGTTAACCCTCCCGAATCTGGTGGCAGGACTGCCCCGTGAACAAACCGGGAATCGGCCTGCAATTTACTGCGGGATGGACCGGACTATCGCGGAACTTCCGATGGGTTGGGCGGTGCCGCCTCCGCCCCTGCCGGGCTATGGTGCTGTCCCTATTCGGACTCCTCGGCCTCGGCTCCCTCCGGCTCCTCTTCCATCTCCTCCGGTTCCGGCCCTCGGTCCAGCTCCACCCTCACCACGATCTCTTCCTCGTCGGTGATGAGCGTGACCCCCGCCGGCAGCGCAATGTCCGCCACCCGCACCGTTCCGCCTTCGGCATCCATCTCCGACAGGTCCACGATGACCTCGCCCGGAATATCCAAGGGGCGCGCTTCCACCGTCAGTTCCCGGATCAACTGGGTGACCAGGGTGGCGGTGGGAGCATCGCCCTCCAGTGTTATCGGGACCTGGGCTTCCATTCTCTGGGTCGAGCTGACCGCCAGCAGGTCCACGTGCAGAATGTTCCCCCGCACCGGGTGCCACTGGACTTCTCTGGGGACAGTGAGCTGTTCGCCGCCTTCCCCTTCCACGTTCACAACGATGGGAGTGTTGCCGCCGGACTGGGCCAGCGCCCTCAGCACCGCCCGCTGCTCGCACTGCAACGGCCGCGAGTCTATCCCCGGCCCATAGAGATGCACCGGAATAATTCCCGCCCGCCGCAACTGGCTCACCTTCTTGCCCAAAATCGTCCTGGGCTGGACTTCTAACCTAACCGCCTCGGTGGTCATTGGGACCCGCTCCTCCAAAATTCGTTAGCGCCGGCCCGCGCCAGGCCGGGCCTTCGAACCGGCGTATATGATAGCACCCGCCATTCCGAAAGGAAACCGGAACCCCAAGCGCCTGGGGGAAATGCCCCTGCTGGCTTTGTGGGAGACTGCCAGGACTGGAGACCGTTTCACCTTAGTCCTGCGTCAACGACCCGTCCGGTGGGCGCCGCCTTAGTTGGGTCGGGCGTAACGGTTCCCCCCTACCCCCAGAAGCGGTAAAAATGATGCAGCGGCCCGTGCCCCTGTCCAATAACAAAGGAAGCCCGGATCGCCTCGGTGACGTACTCCTTGGCCTGCGCCACCGCCTCCACCACCGGAAGGTTGCGGGCCATTCCCGCCGCCACCGCCGAGGCGAAGGTGCAGCCCGTCCCGTGGGTGTTCACCGTGTCGATCCGCTCCGACGTGAACTCGCGGAACTCCGACCCGTCGTAGAACAGGTCGGTGGCTGGCCCCTCCAGGTGGCCTCCCTTCACCACCACGCTGGCAGCCCCCAGGGCTAGGATCTGCCGCGCCGCTTCCCGCATGTCTTCCAGGGATTCGATGCTCCCTCCCACCAGCGCCTCCGCCTCGGGAAGGTTGGGAGTCACCATCGCCGCCAACGGCAGCAGAAGCGTCCGCACCGCCTCCACTGCGTCGTCCTGCAGCAGGGCGTCGCCGCTCTTGGCCACCATCACCGGGTCCACCACCAGCCTCGTCACGCCGTGCCGCCTCAGTGACTCCGCCACCGCCGCCACGATGGCGCTGCTGGACAGCATCCCTGTCTTCACCGCGTCGGCCCCGATATCCGTTATGACCGCGTCGATCTGCGCCGCAATGTCGGCGGTGGGAATCTCGTGGACTGCCGTCACGCCCACCGTGTTCTGGGCCGTGATGGCGGTCAGCGCCGACGCCCCGTACACCCCCAGTGCCGAGAATGTCTTCAGGTCGGCCTGTATCCCCGCCCCTCCGCCGGAGTCCGATCCGGCGATGGTCAGCGCGGTCGGTACTGTGCGGGTTCTTGGTGTAGTCACGTTACCTCTCCATGCCGTCGATCAACTCGGGCGGCCCTGCGGAATGGGCCAACGTCACCGGCCCGTCCTGCCAGGACGGGCCGGTGGGAATCTTGAAATCCTGTCCTCTAGGGGTCGGTGCTCTCCCCCCGGGATTGGTCAGTTGTCGTCCCCCGGCGGGATCCGCCACTCCTCCGACGGCGTCGTCTCCTCCGACGCCGGAGGATCGGCGGCGGTGGCCAGCACCTCTTCCGTTCCGCCCCCCGGTCCGGCGAAACCTGCGATAGGCATGGCCGGCATCGTCTCCGTGTGAAGCCCTGCCTTGACTCCCAGCTCCAGGGCCAGCCGCCCCACCGCCTCGTTGTCCTCCGCCTCCACCATCATCACATAGTCGCACTGCCCCAGGACGGCGTACTGCCCCAGGATCTGTGCCCCGCCGGGCCGGATCTCTTGGATGACCTCGATCATCATATCCGAGTTCCGCAGCAGCATCCGCTGCCCTTCCGGGTTCAGCCTAGCCAACAAGAAATAAAGAGACATCCAGCGCTTCCCCCATCATCCGGTGCAATTCTCCGGACGTTTCACGAAAAACTTACGGCGTTCGGGGAATTATAGCACCACCGAATTTATTCCCGCACATGCTGTCCGTCCTTAATGTATGGGATTGCCTTCGACGGAATCCGCCGGTGCTGGTCGCGCTTCCGCTCTCCCCCTCCCAGCCAAGCCGGTTTTCCTTGACACCGGGAGTATCATTGACGGGTATTCCACGCTTGCCGGGAGGACGTTAATGGCTTCGCATTCTTTGGGGTTGACACTGCACGAGGCGGCCCGCCAGAAGGGCGTCCCCTTCACCCTGGAAAACGAGCCTGCCGACCGGAACGTGACCGTCAACGGCATGAACTTCCACTACCTGGAGTGGGGCAGCCCCGGCAGTCCCCTCGTCGTCATGCTCCACGGAGGCAGCCAGCAGGCCCACAGCTGGGACTTCGTCAGCCTTCCCCTCTCCGAGCACTACCACATCATCGCCATGGACCAGCGCGGCCACGGCGATTCCGACTGGGCTCCCGACGGCGACTACACCATCGAGGCCCACCAGGGCGACATCGACGGATTCATCTCCGCCCTGGGTCTGGACGGCTTCCACCTCATCGGACACTCCATGGGCGGGCGCAACAGCTACGTCTGGGCGTCGAAGAACTCCCACAAGCTCAGGTCCTTGGTCATCGTCGACACCGGCCCCGAGGCCCAGTCCCGCGGCCGCAACCGCATCCAGAACTTCCGCGAGCTCCCCGACGAACTGGACACCTTTGAAGAGTTCGCCACCCGCGTCCAGGAATACACCGGCCGCACCCGCGAGCAGACCCTCGGCGCCCTCAAGTACAGCATCCGCCAGCGCGCCGACGGAAAATGGACCTGGAAGTACGACAAGGCCCTCCGCACCCCCGGGCGCAACGAGCGCCAGTGGACTTCGGAGCAGCTCTGGGACGCCGTGGCCAGGATAACCTGCCCCACTCTCGTCGTCCGCGGCGGCAACAGCGACATCTTCGCCCACGAGACCATGGTCAAGATGAAGGAGGTCATCCCCACCTGCTCCATCGTCACCGTTCCCGACGCCGGACACCTGGTTGCCGGAGACAACCCCGCCGATTTCCTCGCCGCCGTCCGCGAGCACTACGCCCGCGTCGGCTAGCCTTGCCATCAGCCCAACACCGGAGGATGCCCCCATGAAAAAGGTGACCAGCGAAATCAGCGGCATAGTCTTCAGCCTCCCCTGGGTCGTCGCCAAGGATAAAGGGTTCTTCGAGGGCGAGGGCATCGACATGGAGTTCGTCCGCGCCCGTACCAGCGGCCCGGTGGCCCACACCGAGAACCCCGAGGAGGTCAACCCCATCCTCGGCCACACCGCCTTCGAGGAGTCCCAGGTATCCATCTACCGAGCTTGAGAGGAAGGTCAGGTCCGTCGGGCCTATGAAAGCAAGCAGGGCGCCAGGATAATCGCCCTCCGCTCCGCGGTAGCCACCCAGGGAATCATGGTTCGCGGCGACTCCAACCACTACTACCCCGGCACTCTGGGCAATCAGCCGGTGGCCGTCCAGTTCCATGCCGGCTCCCACTACGTCGCCATCCGTCTCCTCTCCGGCTACATCCCCGAGGAAAAGCTCAAGCTGGTCCACTACGGCTCCCCCCAGCACCGCTTCGAGGCCCTGATGAACGGGGAGGTGGCCGCCGCCGCCCTCATGGAACCCTGGATCACCCTGGCCGAGAAGGTCGGCTGCCGGGCCGTCTGCGAGGGACACTACCTTGGCGCCGAGAACGCCAGCGACAACGTGGACGAGGACACCTTCGCCGCCATCAACCGGGCCGTCGTCCGCGCCGTGGACCTGATTAACGCCGACAAGCGCAGCTTCCTCCACTACCTCATCGAGGATCCCCGCTTCGCTGAGACCGCTGCCAAGTACGGCGGCATCACTCCTGACGACTTTCACCTGCCCCGCATCCGCTACTCCTACAACACCCCCTACACCGACGAAATCGTCGAGGACACCTATCACTGGATGGTCAAGTGGGGTCTCTTGGACGGAGCCGCCTGCAGCGCCGACCTCGTCGACAACCGCATCGCCGAACCCGTCCCCGCCCCCGCCGGCGACTGAGATGCCCGCCCCGATTCAGAATCGACGCCGGACGGGGTGATAATCCCGTCCGGCGCTTTAGCAACCCCGCCGCACAGCCAGGTTTAATCCAACCTGCCCAAAACTCGTCCAAGCGGTACGGATACGCTAATCCTAGAGGTTCAGCATGGCCACACCCAAGACGCCAAAATCTTCAACGCCCTTCCGCCTGCCGGACCCGCCCGAGCGTGAGCCAGACGAAGTGACCGCCTACGACTACGTGTACAAACTCGGCAACGCCCGCTACCTGGCGCTGCAATTCGGCAATCCCGATACCACCATGGTGGAAGCCGACCACTGGATTGTAGCCAGCCCGGACGAATACAGGACCCGGGCCCGCCGTCCCGACCTCCTCATCGCCTTTGGCGTCAACCCGTCCGCCTACCAGGCCAACAACGGCTACATCATCTCCGAGCAGGGCAAGCCACCGGACTTCGTGCTGGAGGTAGCCTCGGTGAGCACCGGGGCTATCGATGTGGGCCCGAAACGGGATGACTACCTGGCGCTGGGCATCCCCGAATACTGGCGCTTCGACCACACCGGCGAATACCACGGTGCCCGGCTGGCCGGCGACCGCCTGGTAGACGGCCGCTACGAACCCCTGCCCATTGAAGAACTCCCCGACGGCAGCCTCCAGGGTTACAGCCATGTCCTCAACCTCAACCTCCGCTGGGAGCAAGGCCAATTAGGATGGTACGACCCGGACACCGGCCGGCACATCACCACCTTGGAAGACGAGCGGGCCGCCCGCATCCAGGAAAGCCTGCGCGCCGACAGCGAACACGAAGCCCGCCTGCGGGCCGAAGCCCGGGTCCATGAACTGGAGGAGCAGCTGCGGCAGCTCCGCGGCGGCCCATGAACCATCCTCCATCGCTCGCCTGCCTAGCGATGGCACTCTCCCCGGGTGCTGTCACTCCCGTCCCAACACCTTCCTCCCCCCAAGTTGACCCACCCTAGCCCTGTGCTATAATCCCCGTTGCTCCGGAGCCGCCCTGGCGCTTTGGACAAGTTGCTGGACTGGTGGCGAAGGTGCTGACTCTTGGAGGGACTGCATGCCCGATTTCCAGTTCGTCACCCTTGATAAAGACCCGGCGGAACACATCGCCACCCTCGCCCTCAACCGTCCCGAACGCCGCAACGCCCTCAACGACGTCATGCAGGACGAGATCGGCGATGCCATCGAGGACGTCGAAAACGACGACGATATCCGCGTCCTCATCGTCACCGGGGCGGGCCGGGTCTTCTGCGCCGGGGGCGACCTGGAACAGCTCCGCGGCGGCAGCGAGCCCGGCACCTGGGTCACCGACAACGTCGACGACATCCGCCGCGCCTTCAAGCGCACCCAGCGCTTTATGCTCGCCCTCCAGCGCATGGAAAAGCCCGTCATCGCCATGATCAACGGCGCCGCCGTTGGGGCCGGCTTCGACCTCGCCGCCGGATGCGACATCCGCATCGGCACCTCCCGCGCCCGCTTCATGGTCGCCTACGTCCGCATCGGCCTCTTCCCCGGCTTCGGCGGAACGTGGCTCTACCCCCGTATGCTCGGCAGCATCGGCAAGGCCGCCGAGCTCCTCTTCACCGGCGACTTCCTCGAGGCCGAGGACGCCCACCGCCTCGGCTTCCTCAACCAGTTGGTCTCCGAGGAAGACCTCGAATCCGCCACCTGGGAAATGGCCCGCAAGATTGCTGCTGGCCCGCCCATCGCCATCCGTCTCTCCAAGCTCATGCTCTACAAGGGCCTGGAGTTCGACCTGGAAACGGCCATGAAGATGGCCGCCGCCGCCGAGACCATCACCCTCACCTCCCGGGACCATGCCGAGGGCACCTCCGCCTTCCGCGAGTCCCGCCAGCCCAACTACGAAGGTGCGTAATGGACCTGGTGCTCGATGAGTTGAAGGTATTCTCCGGGACCGCCCACCCGGAACTCACCCAGGCGGTCTGCGACTATCTGGAAATCCCCGTCGGGCAGTCCGAAGCCTTCAAGTTCGCCAACGACAACACCTTCGTCCGCATATTGGAAAACATCCGCCAGCGCGACGTTTTCCTCATCCAGCCCACCTGCGCCCCCACCAACGACAACCTCATGGAGTTGTTGATAATGATCGATGCCTGCAAGCGGGCGTCTGCCGGGCGCATCACCGCCGTCGTCCCCTACTATGGCTACGGCCGCACCGACAAGAAGGACCAGCCCCGTGTCCCCATCACCGGACGCCTCGTCGCCGACCTGATTACCGCCGCCGGTGCCGACCGGATGCTGACCATCGATCTCCACGCCGGCCAGATCCAGGGCTTCTTCAACATCCCGGTGGATGAGCTAACCGCCATGCCCATCCTCACCAACTACATCAAGACCAAGGAGATTTCAGACCTGGTCGTGGTGGCGGTGGACATCGGCATCAGCAAGCGCGCCCGAGACGTGGCCGAGCGCCTCAACGCTCCCCTGGCCATCATCGAAAAGCGCCGCATCGGCAACGACGACCGCTCCGAGACCCTCAACGTCATCGGCGACGTCGAGGGTAAGGCCGCTCTCACCTTCGACGACGAGATCCTCACCGGCGGCACCGTCATCCACGCCGCCGACGCCCTCATCGACGCTGGCGTCACCGAGGTCTACTGCTGCGCCACCCACCCCGTCTTTTCCACCGAGGCTCCCGCCCGCCTCGCCAAGAGCAACTTCCAGGAAGTGGTCGTCGCCGACACCGTCCCCGTCCCTTCCAGCAAGCGCAACGGCAAGATAACCGTCCTTTCCGTCGCCTCCCTTCTGGGAGAGGCCATCTACCGCATCCACAAGGGAAACTCCGTCGGCGAGCTCTTCAACATCTGACCCGCCAATCCAACCCATGGTTGCCCGGATCCGTCCGCAGTCTGCCCCTGGGACTCCGTCACTCTCGTACCCACCTCTCCCGTCATTACCGCTCAGGAACGTCACCTCTGCCTACTACTCCCCCGTCATTCCCGCGCAGGCGGGAATCCAGACCCCCGTTTCTCGCCCGACAGGAAATCCGGCCACTCAAGCAGATACCTCGGCACAAACCCCCGCACTTTTGGGTGAAAAAGATGCCTTCCTACCAGCAGCGCCTCGACACATTGCAGTCGGTATCCGACCAGTTCAGCGGATACCTCCACTCCCTCCCCGCTGACGCCTGGGAACACCCCAGCGCCTGCGACCGCTGGCAGGTGGGCGATGTGATAGGACACCTCATCCGCGGCAGCGACTTCTACCACTCCACCGTCTCCCTGGGCCTCGCCGGAGAAACTTCTGCTCCCCCTGGGCGCGTCCCAGCCGGCTCTGAGTCCGGGGCCTCTGCCGCCGACGGCATTGCTGAAGCCTCCATCGCCAAACGGCGGGAGCTGGGTGACGACGCATTGCTCCCTGCCTTCACCGAGTCCAATGACCGCCTCATCGGACTCCTCTCAGCCCTCAAACCAGAACAGAGGGACCTCCCCTGCTACCACGGGGCCGGACTGGTCCCCGCCGGAAACTTCATCGAGCTCCGCGTCAACGAGCTCACCGTCCACTACTGGGACATCCGTTCCCGGTTCGACGGAGACTTCCTCCCGGTTCCTGAAGGCCTCGACGCCGCCCTGCAAATGGTCCGGCAGTCCCTTGGCGCCGGGGCCCTCAGCTGGGGGTTCTGGCCCGGCCCGCCCCTGGAAATCCCTGTCCGCTTCCGCTTTTCCGTGGAGCATCCCGCCCCAATAACCACCGACATCGTCGTCCACGGCGATGGAGTCAGCCTCGCCGACCCCGGACCAGAATCCGCGGATGTAGTCTTTCGTTGCGAGACCGGCGTTTTCGTCCTGCTAATGTTCGGCCGTCTGACTGTTGTCCAGGCTATTGAGCGTGCCCTGCTCCACGTCGAGGGCGACGCCGGTCTTGCCGGGGATTTCAGCCAGTGGTTCCGCGGAATTTGACCCTCTGATTGATCGGGGCAGCAATGTATGAATGGGCCGGGTCAGTCGCTTTCTGGGTCCTCTTCGGACTCCTAGCGGTTGTGACGTTTTCCAGCTTGATTACGGGAATGATTAAAAAGCTCGGAGAGGGAATCCCGGCCGCCCTCTGGTTTACCACCGGGCTAGCCGGCATAGGCGTGAGTGTTCTGTTTCTGCTGTCCCGTTTCGTTTACTAGGCCGGGCCGTGCCCGCCGCCGGTGAGCGCGTGGTACTATCCCCATTGCAGCACCATCAGTCCCCAGGAGGCACATCAATGAAAGTCCTGTACGAAAAGCGGAAACAAGTCGCCCACGTCACCATCAACAACGTGGAAAAGGCCAACATCCTCGACAAAGAGACCTCCCACGGCCTCGCCGACGCTTGGAGTGAAGCCTGGGATGATACCGACATACGCGCCGTCATCCTCACCGGCGTCGGCGACCGCTACTTCTGCGCCGGACACAACCTCGACACCCCTCCCGGCATCACCCCCGAGGAGCGGGAACGGGTTCGCACCGAAAACATCTTCTGGCCCCCCTCCGGCACCGTCAACGGCTCCAAGTTCGGCGTCGACGGCAGCCTCGGCGACCACTACCCCCAGATCTGGAAACCCGTCATCGCCGCCATCAACGGCTGGGCCGCTGGAGCCGGGTTCTACGTCATGCTCACCTCCACCGACATCCGCATCGCCAGCGAGGAGCACGCCCGCTTCAAGTTCGCCCTCCTCAGCCAGGGATGGGTCGGTCACGGCCCCGGCGCCACCTACCTCACCCGCCAGGTCTCCTACGCCGACGCCATGCGCATTCTCCTCACCGACCGACCCTTCGACGCCCAGGAAGCCCTGCGCATCAACCTCATCAACGAGGTCGTCCCCCACGCCCGCCTCATGGAACGCGCCGAGGAAGTCGCCGCCGAAGTCGTCAAGATGCCCCCGCTGGCCGTGCGCATGATGAAGGAATTCGTCGTCCGCTTCCAGGACGTGCCCGTACATGAAGCCTGGCGGGTCCAGACCCTGATGAACACTCTCCTCACCCAGATGACCACCGACGGCGACGAGGGACGCCGGGCCTTCCTGGAAAAGCGCGAACCCGACTTCACCGGCGGCATCCGTCAGAAAGGCGAAGGCTACCCCAACCTCGACGACGACGAACGCGCCCGCCTCGAAGCCGTCCGCCGCGAACTCCTCGGCTAACCATTCATGGGGATTACACCCCCACATCTCAGGGGGTTTGGGGGATTGCATCCCCCAACGTGCCCCCCGGTTGACGTTTCTCCCCTGTCTCATTAAATTTTCCCCAACGTAGCAACACCCAACCGGGAGGACGCCATCATGGCCGAATGGTTTGAAAAGCGTACCCTGGGCGCACTGCTCGATGACGCCGCACGCCGGTACGGCCCCCGCGAGGCCCTCACCTTCGAGGGCCGCCGCTGGACCTTCCAGCAGTTCCGGGAAGACGTCGACCGCACCGCCCGCGCCCTCATCCACCTCGGCGTCCAACCCGGCGACAAGGTCTCCCTCTGGATGCCCAACCGACCCGAGTGGCTCCACATCTGCTTCGCCCTCACCAAGATCGGAGCTGTCCTCGTCCCCATCAACACCCGCTTCCGCACCAGCGACCTGGAATACGTCGTCCGCCAGTCCGACACCTCAACCCTCATCATCCAGAGCCGCTCCGGCCCCGTGGACTACCTCTCCATGGTCGAAGAGGTCTGCCCCGAAATCACTCGGGAAACTCCCGGCTCCCTCAACCTCTCCGCCTTCCCTGACCTCCGCCGCATCGTCGTCCTGGGCGATGACCAGCGCCCGGGCACCCACAATTGGGACGATGTCATGGCCGCAGCGGATGAAATCTCCCCGGACGAGATGGAACGCCGTCACGCCGCCGTCGATCCTGACGACACCGTCCTCCTCATGTACACCTCCGGCACCACCGGCTTCCCCAAGGGCGTCATGCACAACCACAACATCCAGCGCACCCTCATCGACGGCGGCAACCGCCAGGGCATGACCCCCCGCGACGTCATCCTCATGTACCTCCCCCTCTTCCACTGCTTCGGCCTCTACGAAGGCCCCATCATGTCCCTCGTCTCCGGCGCCCGCATGGTCCTCATGCCCCTCTTCGACGCCGGAGAGGCCCTCCGCCTGATAGAAGAGGAATGCTGCACTGTCCTCGATGGCTTCGACACCCACTTCTTCGACCTCATCAGCCATCCCCGCTGCGCCGCCACCGACAAGAGCAGCCTCCGCACCATCCTCTTCGCCGCAGGAATGGCCAGCAGCGAGCCCATCGCCCGCCGCGCCCAGCAGGAACTCTGCCCCACCATCACTGCCTGGGGCATGACCGAGGTCGGCGTCGGCGGCACCCGCTCCTTCCTCGACTCCCCCGAGGATGACCGCTGCGCCGCCTCCGGCCACCCCCTCCCCGGCTACGAGTTCAAGGTCATCGACCCCGATACCGGCGAGACCCAGCCCCCCGATACCCTTGGCGAGCTCTGCGTCCGCGGCTACGCCCTCATGCAGGGCTACTACAAGAAGCCCGATGAGACAGCTCAGGCAGTGGACGCCGACGGCTGGATGCACACCGGTGACGTTGCCGTTATGCGCGACGACGACCGTGTTCGCTTCTTCGGCCGATACAAGGACATGCTCAAGGTCGGTGGCGAGAACGTTGACCCCATGGAGGTCGAAGCCTTCCTCATGGATCACCCCGCCGTCAACCGTGTCCAGGTCATCGGCGTCCCTGACCAGCGTCTCAGCGAAGTCCCCTGCGCCTGCGTCGTCCCTGAGCCCGGACAGCAGGTCACCCTCGAAGAAATGGACGCCTTCTGCCGCGGCAGGATGGCCAGCTTCAAAATCCCCCGCCACCTCATGCTCATGGACGACTACCCCATGACCTCCAGCGGCAAGGTCCAGAAATACATCCTCCGCGAAATGGCCCAGCAGCGCCTGGAATTGGGGTAACGGGTGCAGCCATTAGAGCCGTTAGAATGGACTTGGGACCAGGATAAGAATCGGGCTAACCTGGAAAAACATGGCATCGACTTTGAAACCGCCCAGTTGATTTTCTACGACCCGTTGTCCATAACCGCGGAAGACTCCTATCCTTATGAACAACGGTTGAAGACAATGGGAACAGTCCGGCAAGCCATCTTGGTAGTCATCCACACCTTGCCGTCTCCTGGCATGGGATCCAATGGTGAAGTCGGCCGCATCATCAGCGCCCGCCGAGCTACCAGCCGAGAGAGAAGAAGCTATGAAGAGGACCAAACCGGAATTAACTGAAGAGCAAAAGGCACAGCTTGACCGGCTGACAGACCTGACGGATGACCAGATTGATACCTCAGATATACCCGAGACCTTGGACTGGTCTAAGGGCATACGTGGAATGTTCTACCGTCCGGTAAGGCAGGAAGTCACAATTCAGATGGATGAATACATGGTCGACTGGTTCCGAAAAAACGCCCCGGACGGCCGCGACTACAAGGAAAGCATCATACAGGCCCTTTGGGAGCACATCAGAAAGAACCGGCTCCCTCCGTTGCCCGATGCTCAGGAAACCAGAGCAACCAGCCCTAATGTCCAGTCCGCTGACCAATCGGAATGACCTCCAGCGGCAAGGTCCAGAAATACATCCTCCGCGAAATGGCCCAGGACCGGCTCTTCGGCGGAGGATAGAGCGGTAGCTTCCATCCCCAACTTTGACCCTTGGGGCGCGGTCAAGATCCCGATGGGCGCGCCCGCCGTCCCGGTTTTGCCCGCCGTCCCGGCTTTGGAGGTTGCTTGAACCCGATTTCCCGGTTCCTTGACGCAGCAGTCAAGCCGGCCGCGATGAAGGCGCTGCTGGCTTGGGAGCGGCTGGAGTCCGGGGTTGTCTACGACCCCCTCTCTCAGGAGCTTAGAGCCGATCCCTACACCGTCTACGAAGAACTGCGCCGCAAGGACCCGGTCCACCGGATGCGTTTGGCAGACTCGTGGGTTCTGGTCAACTACCGGGATGTGGACATGGTTCTGCGGGACCACCGGCGGTTCGGGAATGTCGGCCGCGATTTCGGCTACCTCCCCTACTTCAGTATGCTGGACTTGGACCCGCCGGAACATACCCGCATCCGGGGGCTGGTGGCCCACGGGTTTACGCCCCGCTCGGTGGCGGCTCTGGAGTCGCGCGTTCAGCAGACCGTGGACCGTCTGCTGGGCGACCTGGCCGCACGGGAACGCTTCGACCTCATCCGGGACTTCGCATTTCCGTTGCCGGTAATCGTCATCGCCGAAATGCTGGGCGTCCCGCCCGAGGACCGGGAGCAGTTCAACGAATGGTCCAACGTGGTTGCCCTGACGGTCGATCCCCTGCTCAACACGGCACAGGTCCGCCAGGTGCGGCAGACGGTGGAAGAAATGTTCGCCTATTTCGAGAACGTGGCGGCGGACCGGCGGGAACACCCCAGGGACGACCTCGTAAGCGTCCTCGCCAACGCCGAGGAAGACGGCGAACGCCTGAGCCGGGAAGACCTGCTGATCAACCTGGTCCTGGTCCTGGCCGCCGGAAACGAGACCACCCGCAACCTTATCGGCAACGGCTCCCTCGCCTTGCTCGAGAATCCCGCGGAACTGCAGCGGCTCCGGGACAACCCCGGACTGCTCGACTCCGCGATTGATGAGCTCCTCCGGTACGACAGCCCGGTCCAGCTCGACGGCCGCATCGCCAGGGAAAGGCTGGAAATCGGCGGGAAACGCATTTCCGCCGGCCAGCGCGTAATCTGTCTGCTGGGGGCGGCCAACCGGGACCCGGAGGTCTTTTCCAATCCCGCCGTCCTGGACATTGGCAGGCCCGCCGCCAACCATGTCGCCTTCGGCCGGGGAATTCATTACTGTCTCGGTTCGCCCCTGGCCCGGCTGGAGGCGCGCGTCGCCTTCACCACGCTGCTGCGCCGGTTTAAGTCCCTGCGCCTTGCCGCCGGACCCCGGTACCGCAACCAGGTAACTCTCCGCGGCCTCGAGGAGTTGTGGGTTGAAGTGGAGCGGGCGGACTGACCCGTACCCTCAACCTCCCCTGACCCAACGAGTTGGTGTCGGGAGGGATATTGATCCTTCCCGCGGGGCGTCTTCCCGGGGATGGTCTTCGGTCAACGCTTCCGTTCGGATTGGCTTGTGAGGGAGAAATTCGCCGGTGAGGTATCGGATGTGAGAGTCGGTTGTGAGAGGTCGTGGCGTGCCGGAATGGAAACGCCGTCCGCTGTCTGCTACATAGCGAAAAACAGGGTGATGATGGCACCCATGATCGTCACCCAGGCCCCACCCATGAGAAGGGTCAGAGTGTTGATGCGAGAGTTCATCTCATTCAACCGCCCGTTCATCTCATCCAAGCGGGCGGACAATTGCTCGAAAGCCCCTTCGAGACGACTGATGCGTTGTTCGTGGCTTGCTGCCATGGGTGTTGCTCCTGTCCCCGGTGCCTTCGTTGATAAGATTATATCATTGCCCGTCATAAATGTGTCATGGTACAACGAAATTCCGCAATCCCATCTTCAACTCTCAGTACTGTTGGCGACTGGTCTCCAGACCCTGTAACCCGTCGCCTGTTCTCCGGTGCACCTGGCCCCTTCCCCCAAATTGACGCCCCCACCTCCCCGGTCTAAAATCCGCCCTACCATCACAGCGCCGGAGGTTGGGTCTCATGTACGATTTGATAGTTAAGGGCGGCACCGTAATCGACCCGGCCCAGGGCCTCAACGGCCTCAACGACGTCGCCGTTCAGGACGGCAAAATAGCCCTGGTCGCCCCCGACATTCCCGCCGCCGAGGCCCAGCGCGTCGTGGAAGTCAAGGGGAAGATCGTCACTCCTGGCCTCATCGACCTCCACACCCACGTCTATGACGGCGTCAACGGCAACGGCGTCAAGGCCGACCTCGGCGGAGTCCGCGCCGGCGTCACCACCATGGTCGACGCGGGCAGCTCCGGCTGCGACACCTTCGGAGGCTTCCCCAACCACATCATCCCCAACAACCACACCGAGATCCTCCCCTTCCTCCACATCTGCCGCACCGGATTGGCCACCACCCCCGACATCTTTTCCCCCGCCAGCATCGACCTCGACAAGACCATCGCCACCGTCGAGGCCAACCAGGGCGTCATCCGTGGCATCAAGGCCCGCATGGTTTCCCCCGCCCTCGAAATCATGGGGATCGAAATGCCCAAGATGGCCAAGCGCGCCGCCACCGAGTCCGGCGTCAAGCTCATGGTCCACATCGGCGACACCGAGCACCGTTACGACCCCGAAGTCATCCGCGAGCTCCTCCCCATCCTCGAGGAAGGAGATATCGTCACCCACCTCTTCACCGCCAACCCCGGCGGCGTCATCGGCTCCGACGGCAAGCTCGTCCCCGAGGCCCGCGAGGCCAACGACCGCGGCGTCTGGCTGGACACCGCCCACGGGCGAGGCAACTTCAGCTTCGACATTGGCGACCGCATCCTCGACCAGGGCCTCATTCCCCACTGCATCAGCACCGACCTCACCCTCCCCGGCCGCCAGAACACCGTCCACAGCATGACCGAGATGATGACTCGCTTCCTCGCCATGGGCTTCAACATGGAGCAGATCGTCGAAATGTGCACCATCAACCCCGCCGAGGCCCTGGGCGAAGACGAACGCCTGGGTTCGCTGGAGGTCGGCAAGCAGGCCGACATCTCCGTCCTGGACATCAGGGAAGGCGACTGGGTGGTCTACGATGTGCTTTTCAACTCCCGCCGCGTCGAGCGGGCCGTCGTCCCCGTCCTCGCCGTCAAGCGCGGCGAGGTCTTCGAGGCCGGTTGGGGCCCCCGCACTTGGGGCTGGGAACCCGACACCGCCCCACCCAACGGCGCCTAGCCCTGCGGAGCGACCCGGGGCGGCTTTCAGAGAGATATTATGGGAACGTTTGAAGTCCCCTTGGAAGTGGGGGACATGGCTAGGCAGAGTTACGCTGAACTCAACGCCTTGGTCGACACGGGGTCAACCTATACCGCTGTACCCTCCAGCATCTTGAGGGCACTGGGGATCGAGGTCATGGAAACCCACCCGTTCGAGTTGGCGGACGACCGTATCGTCGAATACGGCATCGGGGAGGCAAGAGTGCGCTTGGATGGACGTGAACGTACCGTGGTGGTTGTGTTCGCTCCCGAAGATTCATCCCCATTGGTGGGTGCTACAACCTTGGAGTTGTTTAGCTTGGGAGTCGATCCGGTGTCCCAAAGACTTGTGCCCGTACAGGCTTTGATGAAGTAAACCAGGGAAAGCTGGATGCCCTTGCAAACTGCATCCAGCTCTCCATTTGCGTCAGGTTCTTAACCCTTCACTTATCCCCCCCGCCACAACCGGCACCCCGTCGCCCCCAGCACCAGCGGCAGCACTGTGTCCACCACCGCCCAGATGACCCACGCCTGGTGGTTCCCCTCCGGGCCCACCCCGTCCAGGCCCACCCCCGACAGCAGCGCGAACCAGTTGTGCAGGAACAGGATCGTCACCCCCGCCGTCACGTAAAAGGCAACGTTGGCCTCCAGGGACCGCCGGAAAGTCCCCGGCCCGTCCCCTGTCCCATCGGCCTCCCGCTTGGCCAGGTAGTTGAAGATCAACCCCAGTGCCAGACCAATCACCATCAAAACGTCCAGCACATACCACACGGTCATCACGTCGATGGCGTCGGTCAGGAAGTTGTTGATGATGAAGAACACCGCCACCACCACCGCCACGATCACCAGGTAAGCCCCGGCCAGCTTCTTCAACCCTTCCATTGCTCCTCCGTCGCTGCAAGAATTTCCCTACACCCCACAGGATACTATACAACCAACAACAACCTCCCCATCCCCCACCCAGGCCAACCCGTAAATTACGGGGGTTTGGGGGATTCATCCCCCAACGTACCCGGTCACCCCCCACACAAAAGCAACAGCGCCGTCTCAATCGAGACGGCGCTGCCTGCCTGATTCGCCTGTTCTGCGTGAGTGCAGCTATACGCTGAAGGACGTCCCGCAGCCGCAGCTCTTCTTGGCGTTGGGGTTGCTGAACACAAATCCCTTCCCGTTCAGCCCGTCGGAAAAGTCCAGCTCCGTCCCCACCAGGTAGATGTAGCTCTTCTTGTCCACCATCACCTTCACGCCGTACTGCTCCACTATCTTGTCCGTCTCCAACTCCTTGTCGGTGATGGCAAGGTCGTAGGTCAGGCCCGAGCAGCCCCCGCCCTTCACCGCCACCCGCAGGCCCACGTTCTCGGTGATGCCGTCCTTCTCTGCGAAGTACCGTATCTTCTCCGCCGCCTTCTCGCTGATGGAAACGCCCAGTTCCACGCCATCCATGGTAATCGCCATAAATCCTCCGTGGTGGCTGAGTATTGTCGTTTGGAATAATCTCCAGTGCCCCCAATTCTAAGGTTCCACCTCCCGACCCGTCAAGCAACGGGACCGCCATCCAGGGCGATTGCAAAGTCCTTGTCCGTCTAAACGCAACTCCTGCTGCCTATTCTCCCGTCATTCCCGCGCAGGCGGGAATCCAGACCCCCATAACACTTTTCAGATTGGAACCCCCTCCAGTCACTCCCGCGCCCTCTGCCGTCGTTCCTGCGGAGGCAGGAACCCATCAACTCCCCTAACCGTCCTCCCGTCACCTCCACGCAAAGCCTTCCCCCGCTGCCTTCTCCCCCGCCTTTCCCGCGACGGAGCCGCCCAGCGCTCTTGGACAAGTTGCCTATGAAGGACGCGAAAGCGGCGGCCCTTCAATCAAGAGAATCCAGAAACGTCATCCCCGCACGGGCGGGGACCCCCGCAGCCGTTAAGCTGCGCCACCTAATTCGGAACGCTACCCCCTAAATTGCGTGTTGACTGCGGTGCTGGGCTTGGGTTACAATCGATAGTTGGATACACTGTATCAAAATCCACTCTTCGTCATGAAGGCGGACCGGGAGTGCCAACCCACCCACAATCAGCCTCAGGCATCTATCGGCTCCCCCACGCAGGCCCCCGGTATGGGTCCATGTCGTCGACAGCCCCCGCTTCCAAAGCCAACTCTATCCACCCTTCCCACCAACGCCGCTCATCCAGGCTCTCCTAGTCTCTTTTTTGACATCTGATGATACATTATCTCATACTGATGGTATTTAATGAGATAACATATCGTTTGCTGCCCAATAGTGATACTACGTATCTCATTGCTCCCATTGTTGATACCTGGTTCCACTTCCCGTACCCGATACCCGAAAGGAGTTAGCCCATGTCCCGCCCAATCCTCCTCGTTCTCACCTGCCTCTGCACCCTGACCCTGCTTCTCACCATGGCCTGCGGCGACGAGTCGGCTGACCAGCCTTCATCGCCTTCCGGGGCCTCCGCCCAGGCTTCCCCGGCCTCGGCCCCCGCAGCCGCCGCCGATGGAGGCGCGCCCGCCGCTCCTTCCAACCAGGCTTCCCCCTCGCAACCCGCCTCCCCGCCGGCGGCATCCTCCGCTCCCTCCTCTGCCCCTGCTTCTCCCCCGGCCGCCCAGCCCGGTGAAATGCTGAACGTGGTCACCACCAGCAACATCGTCGCCGACTGGGTCAAGGCCGTCGGGCAGGACCGGGTCGACGTCTTCTCCTTGCTCCCTCCCGACACGGATATCCACACCTACCAGCCCGGAGCCCAGGACGTGGCCAAGGTCGCCGATGCCGACGTTGTCATGACCGTCGGCTTGGAACTCGAAGGCGGCTGGCTCCACGAGTTGGTGGAAAACGCGGCCCGTGATGAGGAGAGCGTCATCGCCCTCGGCGATTCCGTCGATCCCATCGACTTCGTGGAAATCTTCCAGGAGCACGGAGAGCACGAGGAAGAGGAGGTCGAGCTTCTCGGACGCCTCCTCGTCGGCGACGGCGAGACCGGCGACCTTTCCGTCATCGACCTCGAACACGGCGACGTCGAGCAGAACGCCTTCGACCTCGGCAGCCGCGCCGGGCGCATCTACCCCACCAAGAGCGGCCGCTTCGCCATCGCCGTCTCCAGCGACGCCAACACTGCCCACGTCATCGACGGCGGCGTCTTCCTTGAAGCCCACGGCGACCACTTCGACATGGTCGAAGGCCCAACCCGGGTACTCGACATGAATCTCGCCGGCGACCGGCCCGTCCACCTCTATATCGGTGAGGAATGGTCCACCATCTTCTACGACGGCTCCGGCGATGTCGTGCTTATCAACGAGCACGAACTGGAGGAAGAAGGTTCCTCCTACTTGCCTGCCAGAATAAACGTGGGTCCCCAACATGGGGCGGCCGTGCCCTTCGAGGGAGACCTCTTCGCCTTCTCGACCCCCCATCCCAACTACGCCTCCGACCCCGTGGAATACCGGCGGCCCATCGGCGCCCACATCCGCGACCTGTCCGGCAACGTGTTGTACCGCGCCGAAAATGGGTGCCCCGACCTCCACGGCGACGCCGGCAACGGCCACATGGCTGTCTTCGGCTGCACCGGGGGAGTCCTCATCGTGGAAGCCCACGATGGCGAATTCCACGACGACTTCATCGCCGCTCCCGCCGGTTCCCCCGAGGACTTCCGTCTGGGCACCGTCTGGGGCAGCCAAGGCTCCGACCACTTCTACGCCCTCGGCTCCGAGGTGGGACTCTACATCGTCGAGCCCGAGGAAGGCGTTATGGAACAGGTCGTCCCGGTCACCGGCGATCTCCGGCCCATCCAGGTCGGCTATAACGCCGCTGAGGAGGCCCTCATCGTCGTCATGAGCGACGGCGAAATCCGCATGTACGACACCCATGACGGCGACATAGTCGCCACCAACTCCGGTGCCCTCAACACTCCCGTGGAGACCGGGTTCTGGGCCCGCCCCCACGTCGCCTTCGCCCCCGGCGCGATCTTCGTCACCGACTCCGTGGGCGGGCAGGTCCTCCAGCTTGACGACCACGACCTGGAAATCGTCGACGCTTGGGAGGTTGCCGGCGCCCCCGTCAAGGTCGCCTTCGTCGGCATCCTCGGCGAGACCGAGGGCCATGAGGAACACGGCCACGAGGAAGAAGGCCACGACGACGGCCACGGCCACGGCGAGCTCGACCCCCACTTCTGGTTCGACCCGACCCGGGTCCAGCAGGCCGTCAACAGCATTGCCGCCCACCTCTCTGGCGCTGACCCGGCCAACCAGACCTTCTACCGGGAAAACGCCGCCGCCTACAACCGTCAGCTCGAGGAACTGGACGCGTGGATTCAGCAGGAGGTCGCCAAGCTCCCCGAGGACCATCGCCTCCTGGTCACATCCCATGACGCCTTCCAGTACTTCGCCGTCCGCTACGGATTCGAGGTTGTCGGCGCCATCCTCCCCCTCAGCACCGAGAATGACCCCACCGCCCAGGAGTTGGCTGAGCTTATCGAGGTCATCGAGCACGAGGGCGCCCCTGCCGTCTTCGCCGAAAAGTCCCACAGCGACCGCCTCGCCCGCCGTGTTGCCGAGGAGACCGGCGCCACCCTGGTCGGCGGCCTCTACACCGGCTCTTTGGGTGAGCCCGGCGGAGATGCCGGCACCTATCTCGACTTCATGCGCTACAACGTCATAACCATCGTGGAGGCTTTGGGTTAGCTCATGGTTGCCGAACCCCCCACTCCATCGTTGACGGCGGAAGCCCTCACCGTCGAGCGCGAAGGAAACCTCGTCCTGGACAACGTTTCCTTCGCCGCCGGCCCCGGCTGTCTCATGGGAGTCGTGGGCCCCAACGGAGCGGGCAAGAGCACCCTCTTCAACGTCATCGTCTCCCTGCTCCCCGCCACCTCCGGGCGCGTCCTCGTCCACGGCAGGCCCATCGGCGAGGCCCGCGACCTGGTGGCCTACGTTCCCCAGTACGAGCGCGTCAACTGGCGTCTCCCCATGAGCGCCTGGGACGTGGTCATGCAGGGACGCACCCGCCGCATCGGCTGGTTCCGCTTCCCCGGTAAGGCTGACCGCGCCGCTGTTGAGGATGCCCTGAACAAGGTGGGCATGTTGGACCGCCGCGGCTCGCTGGTAACCGAGCTCTCCGGCGGACAGCGCCAGCGGGTCTTCGTGGCCCGCGCTCTCGCCCAGGGCGCCGACATCCTCCTGCTGGACGAGGCCTTCAGCGGTGTGGACATCCCCTCCCAGGAGTCCCTGGTCTCTGTGCTCACGGACCTCCGCGACGAGGGCCACACCATCCTCTTGTCCTCCCACGACATCAACCACCTGTCCCACTACTGCGACGAGTGCCTCTGCATCAACTGCCGTGTCTGCGCCTGCGGGGCCCCCAACGACGTCCTGACCGCGGACTTGCTCACCGAGCTTTACGGCCCCTTCGGCGGGGTGCCTGGCCACGGCCACGGCCTGGCCGGAGACGAACATGGACATCATCACTGAGGCCGTCTTTGGCCCCTTCCAGTACGGCTTCATGGTCCGCGCCCTCATCGTATCGGTCCTGGTCGGAATCATGTGCCCCCTTGTCGGCGTCTACGTCGTCACCCGCGGCCTGGGCTTCATGGGCGATGCCCTCGCCCACTCCGTCATGCCCGGAATGGTCGCCGCCTTCTTCATCGGCGTCAGCCCCTTCGCCGGCGCCATCCCCATGGCCATCGTCGTAGCCCTCTGCATCGGCTTCCTCGTCCGGCGCACCGGCATCGGCGAGGACACCTCCGTCGGAATCATCTTCGCCGGCCTCTTCGCCCTGGGTTTGGTGATGCTCAAGATCACCGGAGGAATCTCCGTCAGCCTCGAAGACCTCCTGCTGGGACAGGTCCTGGGCGTATCCCGCACCGACGTGCTGGTCACCGGCGGGCTGGCCCTGGCCGTGCTGGCCCTCGTCATCGGCCTCCACAAGGAGCTGGTGTTCTCCAGCTTCGACCCCGCCGGAGCCTCGGTTATCGGCCTCCCCACCGACAAGCTGGAATACCTGCTGCTGTCCATGCTGGCCGTGGTGGTTGTCCTGGCCCTTCAGGCGGTGGGCATCATCCTCGTCATATCCATGCTCATCACCCCGTCGGCCACCGCCCTGCTCCTGGTCAACAACTTCCCCCGCGCCATGCTTCTCAGCGTCGCCGTCGGAGTCGTCTCCGCCATCGCCGGAATGTACATCTCCTTCTACTACAACCTCCCCTCCGGCCCGGTCATGGCCCTCGTCGCCAGCGCCTGCTTCATCCTCGCCGTTGCCTGGAAGCAGCGCCCGCAGGCACTCCGCCCCCGCGCCTTCACCACCTGACTTATTGCCGAGGATGTGCCAACGTCCGCCCAGCCGAATCTTCCGCCATTGTCGCGATACAAGGACTTACGCCGCCATCGCCCTGGCCGTCGTCCTTACCCTCGTGATCGCCTGCTCCGGACCCGGGGCCGGTGTCCCGCTGGACAATGCCGAGGCTGAGAGGATCAGGGCCGAGTTGTCGGACCGCTCCTTCCGCCAGTTCGTTCTCCACAAGGACGGTGACCCGAGGAAGGCTGTCGTGCTCGACTTCTTCCGCCCCCTCACCCTATGGGCCCAGTATGCCGAGGCCGGCCACGCCGTCAGCGAGTGGGAAATCGTATCCGGCGATTACATGGTCGAAGGCGACCCCGAAGGCTCCCAGATAACCCTCCGCTTCGTCTCCCCAAGAACGTCCCAGACCTTTCCCACCCCATGCCAGGACTGCATCCCGACCTCCGGCGTCTCTGTCTCAATCCGCAACGTCTTCAACCCCGACCGCATCGCCTTCCGGATCAACGACCCCAGCAATGTCCTCCCATCCCCCTTTCCCGTCTTCCAAAACTGGACCACCTTCCATGAAGATGAAATCCAGCACTAGCTCCCCAAACAAACCGGGGGTTTGGGGGATGAATCCCCCAACGTGCCCCGTTACCCAAATTGACTCTCCCTCCGCTCCCGGTATACAGTCAAACCCCATGCTGACCCGCCAGGAAACCCCCTAACGTGTCCGTCCTCACCGCCCTCCAGCCTCTTCTCGGAATCGCCCTTCTCGTCGGACTGGCCTGGGCCATCAGCGAGCGCCGCCTCTCCTTCCCCTGGCAGACCGTCGCCGCCGGACTCGCCCTCCAGCTTGCCCTGGCCCTGCTCCTCCTCAAGCTCCCTGGCTCCCAGTGGGCCTTCGCCTGGATAGCCTACGTCGTCGACGCCCTCCTCCGCGCCACCCAGGCCGGCACCACCATGGTCTTCGGATTCCTCGGCGGTGGCCCCATCCCCTACGAGGAGACCGTCCCCGGCGGCTCCTTCGTCTTCGCCCTCCGCGTCCTGCCCCTCGTAATCCTCATCAGCGCCCTGTCCGCCGTCCTCTACCACTACCGCCTCCTCCCCTGGGTCGTCCGGGGATTCGCCTGGGTGCTGGGAAAGACCCTCCGCATCAGCGGCGCATCCAGTTTCGCCCTCTCCGCCAACGTCTTCATCGGAATGGTCGAAGCTCCCCTGCTGGTCCGGCCCTATCTCGAGCGAATGACCCGCTCCGAGCTCTTCATCGTCATGACCGGCGGCATGGCCACCATCGCCGGCACCGTCTTCGCCGTCTACGCCACCCTCCTCAAGGACATCATCCCCGACGCCGCCGGACACCTTCTCACCGCCTCCATCATTAGCGCCCCCGCCGCCGTCGTCATCGCCGTCATCATGTCCCCTCCGTCGGGCGCCGAGGCCGAACAGGAGGTCCAGCTAGAGACCATGTACGAGAACGGCGTCGACGCCGTCACCCGCGGCACCATTGACGGACTCCGTCTCCTTGCCTACATCATCGGAATGCTCATCGTCCTCGTCGCCCTTGTCGAGCTGGCCAACATCATCCTCGCGCTGTTCCCCGACGTATACGCCGCTCCTCTGACCGTCCAGCGCACCCTCGGATGGTGCCTCGCCCCCCTCGTCTGGACTCTCGGCGTCCCCTGGAACGAGGCTGTCACCGCCGGACAGCTGATGGGAACCAAGGTCGTCCTCAACGAGTTCCTGGCCTACCTCAACATGGCCAACCTGCCCGACGGAGCCCTGGGCGACCGCAGTTCCCTCATTATGGCCTACGCCCTCTGCGGCTTCGCCAACTTCGCCAGCCTCGGCATCATGCTCGGAGGCATCGGCGCCCTCGTCCCCGGTCGCCGCCTCGAAATCGCCCAGCTTGGCCTCAAGTCCGTCCTCGCCGGCAACATCGCCACCATGATGACCGGCGCCCTCGCCGCCCTCCTCTACTGGTAACCCCGCCGCCGCTGGGAATCGCCAACATCTCGAGGATTCGGTTCCGGTTGGGTTGTTGGAGATTTGAAGACCATTTCCCAACCTCCTCCCGTCATTCCCGCGCAGGCGGGAATCCAGGCCCCCGTCATCTGTTCCCCACAGGTCCTGTTGAGCATTCACTGAAAATTTGACCAAACTGAGACAGCCCTGTCCCTTCCCTGACCCCCACCCCGACACTCCCTCTTCCAGGGGGGTTGGGGGATGCATCCCCCAACGTAATCCCCCTAACCCCCGCTGGCTGGTAACATAAAACCCGCCAGCGCAACCCCAACCGGAGAAACAAAGTGCTCGACTTCAACCGCTACCAATGGATGAGCTTCGACTGCTACGGGACCCTCGTCGACTGGGAAACCGGCATTTCCGAGGCCGTGTCCGGGATCTGCACCCGCCACGGCCTCAGCAAAACTCGGGAAGAAATCCTGGCCCTTTTCGCCGATTCGGAACCAAAAGTGCAAACGTCGGGAGAGTTTCTCGACTACCGGCGGGTCCTTCGCGACGTATTGGCGATCATGGCCCGGCAGCTTGGCATCGCCCTGTCCGGGAGCGAAGCTGACGCCCTGAACGATTCCCTGCCCCGTTGGCCGGTCTTTCCCGACGCCGTCGCAGCCCTGCGGACGTTGCAGACCCGCTACCAGCTCGCCATCATCTCCAACGTGGACGACGACCTTTTCCAGCAAACGCAGGACGCCTTGGGGATCAGTTTCGACGCCGTCGTAACCTCCCTTCAGGCCCGCAGCTACAAGCCTGACCTGCGCAACTTCCGTCTGGCCCAGGAGCGCATGGGCGTCGAAAGCGAAAACTGGCTCCACATCGGCGAGAGCCTCTACCACGACATCGGCCCGGCGAACCTGCTGGGCCTGGACAGCGTATGGGTCAATCGCCCCGACCGGGGCGGCGGAACCCGCCCCACCGATGCCGTCCCCTCCCTGGTCGTGCCCACCCTCACCGAGCTAGCCACATTGGCAGTCCCGACCTAAGAAACCTCCGAACCAGTCCCTTCCCCCTTGATGGGGGAAGAGCCTGCCCCCGCGAAGGAACGTCACCCCCGCGTAGGCGGGGGAGGGGGTTAGGATGGGGGTGATGATATACCACTTATAACCTTGAACTCGGGCGTTTATTCCTGAATTAAGCCCGTCGCTGCTGCACTGATGACTTGTTCAGAGTTTCCCTAGGGCTTGTTCCGAAAACCACCAGGATCCGACCAGCCAATCCTTCCCCGCCATCAAGCGCCGAACGCCCTACGGAAAAAGGCCCCGCCCGTCCCCGGGCAGGGCCTCAAAAACCTCAACCGCAACCCGTCGGATCGCCTACTGCTCCCGCGCCTCCCAGATCTCCGCCGCCGTGCTCGCCAGGCTGGCGAACTCCACCACGTCCGTATCCTGGGGCAGCAGTTGCAGCACCCGCCTCGCCTCGTTGGAAACCACCATCAGGCTCCCCTCCTGCGCCCAGAAGCTCTCCCGCAGGATCTCCGCGTACTCCGCCACCACCGCATCCAGTTGGAACCGCGCCGACGCCCCCTGGAAATTACCCTCCAGGTCAGAGCCGTCGAACGTCTCGTTTATCTCATGGACTAGGCCCGTGTCCGGGTCCTCGTACCGCAGGTAAACCGTCGCCAGCGTCCCCTCCGCCTGCTCCTGCAGCTTTATCTCGTACAGGGCGGTTACGCTGTGCCCCGCTCCCACCTCGCCGGCATCCACCGTGTCGTCCCGGAAGTCCTCGTCCGCCACGTCCCGGTTCTCGTACCCCAGCAGCCGGAAGCTCCGCACCACCTGCGGATTGAAGTCCACCTGCACCTTCGTGTCCTTGGCAATGTTCTGGATCGTTCCCACCAGGTCGTCCACGAACACCCTCCGCGCCTCCGTCAGGCTGTCCACATAGTAGTAGGCTCCGTTCCCGTCGTTGGCCAGCCGCTCCATCAGCACGTCGTTGAAGTTCCCCATCCCGAAGCCCACCGTCGTCAGCGTCACCCCGGCGTCCACCTCGTCCTGTATCTCCTTCAGGATGGAGTCCGCTCCCGTCCTCCCCACGTTCCCCACGCCGTCGGAAAGCAGCATCACCCGCGTTATCCGCCCGTCCTCCACCTGCTTGGCCGCCATTTCATAGGCCAGCCGCAGCCCGTCCTCCACGTAGGTCGAGCCCCCCGGCTGGAGCCGGTCAATGGCTGCCATGATCTCGTGCTTGTCCTCCCCGTCCGTGGGTCGGAGCAGCACCCGTCCCCGGTCCCCGTACACCACGATCCCGATCTCGTCCGTCGGACGCATCTCGTCCACCAGCAGTCTCAGCGATCGCTTCACCAGCCCCAGCCGGTTCTCCCGGGCCATCGAGCCGGAAACGTCAATTGCGAAGATTAGCGTCGCGTCCTTCCGGGCGTCCGCGTCCACCGTCTTCCCCTGCAGGCCCACCCGCACCAGCCAGTGCCGGTCGTTCCCGAAGGGCGACGGTGCCCCCTCCACGTGGATAGCGAAGGCGTCGTCCCCCTGGGGGCTCTCGTAGTCCTGTTCGAAGTAGTTGATGAACTCCTCCACCCGCACCGAGTCCGGCTCCGGCAGGAACCCGTCCTGGATGAACCGCCTCGCCACCGTGTACGAAGCCGTGTCCACGTCGATCGCAAACGTCGAAAGGTTGTCGTCCTCCGTATCAATGAATGGATTCACCCCGTAGTGCTTGAAGAAGGTCAGGTCGTACGGAGCGTCGTTCACCGTATCCGTCCCGCCGATGGAGTTGAACCCCTCGCCCTGTCCGTAAACGTCCCCGCCTTGCAGCGGCACTGGCTGCCCCTTCACCACCACTCCCGAGTGTGCCGGAGCGCCTGCTGGCCCCATCTGACTGGACGGCATCGACTGCGCTGCCGCCGCAGCCGGAACGGAGTCCTGCTGTGCCGGTTCGGACATCGCCACCGCCGGACTCGCCGCTTCGGGAACCGCCGTCGGCGCCGGCCGCGCCTCCCCCGAGGAACCCGTCCCCGACATCACCCGCGGCGGCCGCGCCGGAGCGGATTGCGCCGCCGCCGGAGCGGATGCTTGGCCCGCCGTGGATTCCTGGGCCTGTGGTGCCTCCTGCGCCATCGACCCGCACGCCGCCAGTGCCACCAGTAGTGCCGCCCCTCCAATCATAGTCGCAACTTTCCTGAACATCTCTGTCGCCTCCCTGGGCTTGCCTGAGTCCGCCGGACTGTTTTCCGCGTACTACTCACCGGCGGCCACCGGCATCGTCCCATGGCATGGTGTACACTCCGAACATCACTTGTGTTTCATTCGCTCTCAATAGCGTATCAGAGATGTAACACTTGGCGGCTTTCGGCGAGTTACTGACAACTTACATGGCTCGCACCGGCATCGGCGACGCCGAGTTGGCCCGCCGCATCCCGGTCAGCCGCCTCACCCTCGTCCGCTGGAAGGAAGGCGTCACCGCCCGACCCCGCTACCGCGACGACGTCCTCCGCTGCGCCGAGCTCCTCCGCCTCACCCCCGAGGAAACCGACCAGTTCCTCCTCGCCGCCGGCTACTCCCCCGAGCACGGAACGGTCCCACCGGAAACACCCCTTCCCCCCGGCGAACCCGTCCCGCCCGAGTCGACGGAACCCCCTGAAGCCGCTGTCCCGGACGACAACATCCCCATCCCTGCCGCCGTTCCCTCACCGCCGCCCCCGGAAGTGCCAGCCCCGTCTGCACGGCGCCACCTGCCGCGCTGGCCCCTCGCCGCTGCTCTGTCCGTCGTTCTGCTTGTCGCAATCGCAGGAACCGCCGCGATTCTCTCCCGACCCGGTCAGGATCCCGGCGGGCCGCTGGTAAACCCGCCGCTCCCCACCATCAACCCCACTGTGGCGGTTACCTCCACGGTGGATCCTCCCGCAACCACCCGGCCCACCCCGACAACCCCTGCCCCCCGCGACACCGCCGTCTACCCCGTCGCCGCCAACGGCGAGTCCCTCATCGTTATGGCCCCCTTCACCAACTACACCGCCGGCGCCCAGGGATTCAACGTCGCCGGACGCCTCCGCGCTGGCATCGACCGCGAGGTTCGCGAGGCTGGCCTCACCTCCGTCCGCACTGTCCAGTGGCCCCGCGACATTCGGAACGAACCCGAGGCCCTGTCCGCCGTCGCAACCTCCGGCGCGGCACTTATCATCTGGGGCGAATACGACAGCGGGCGGGTCATGGCCCGCTTCACCGTTCCCCCCGGCAGTTCCGCCGCCCGTGCCCAGCAGGTCGTGGACATCGCCTCCTCCCCCGCCCAGCTACCCGCCGCCATCAACATCGGCCTCATCGAGGAGGTCCGCCACGTCGCCCTCCTCACCCTGGGCCAGCTCTACCTCGAGCAGGGGAAGTTCGACGACGCCAAGACCGTCCTCATCCGCGCCATGGACCCTCCCCCGGCGGAACCGGAGACCCTGGCCAACCTCCGCTTCCTCCTCGGCAGCGCCTACATGGGCGGGCAGTGGGCCGATTTCGACGAGGCCATCTGGCTGTTCACCCAGGTCCTCGCCGTCCAGCCCAACTCCGTCGAGTCCCTCAACAGCCGGGGACTGGCCTACCTCGACCGGGACCGCCCCGGCGATGCGGACTTGGCCGTCGCCGACTTGCTCCGCGCCGCCGCCCTCCGCCCCGGTCGCGCCGCCACCCACCTCAACCTCGCCGTCGCCTACCTCCGCCGCGCCGGTGACCAGGATACAGACCGCGCCCTGGACAGCCTCTCCCGCGCCCTGGCGGAGGACCCCGCCTACGCTGGCGCCCTCGTCAACCGCGCCGGACTCTACATCTCCCGGGGACAACCCGGCGACCTCGACCTGGCCTTCGCCGACCTCGACCAGGCGCTGGCCATCGACCCTACCTTGGCCGAGGCCCACATCAACCGCGCCAACGCCCACATCGCACGCGCTGGACCGCAGGACCTGGAACTCGCCATCGCCGAGTTGTCCCGCGCCATCCAGCTATCCCCCGGTTCCCCTGCCGCCTTCTTCAACCGGGGCCTGGTCTACTCCCACCTCGGCAGCTTGGAAAAATCCATCGCCGATCTCCGCCGCGCCCGGGAGCTTCAGCCCCTCGATTCCCGCTACAACCGCACCCTCTGCCTCCAGTTCGCCGTCGCCGGCGGACCGGAATCCGCCCTCCCCTTCTGCGATTCAGCGGTGGAAGGCGACCCGGATGGGTTGTCCCGCGACAGCCGCGGCGTCGTCCACGCCCTCCTCGGCAACTACGATGACGCCATCGCCGACTTCGAGGCGTTCGCAGCTTGGGTCTCCGCATCATCGAGGCCCGGGTGCCGCGACCTTTATCACAACACCCGGGCCTCTTGGATTGCCTCATTGCGGGTCGCCGTCAACCCCATCGACGCCCAGATCCTCGACGGCCTCCGTCCCCGTCCGGTTCTCCCCGGACACGCCCCCTGCTAGCCGCAGGGCAGCCAGTAAAGGGCAACGGCTTCATCGTCTGCTACAAGTTCGCAAAGGCCCACTCCGGCGTCTTCCGGTGCAGGTTCGATGACCGCGCTTGGCGCGATATCCGCCTCCGCGTTCGCTGTGGGGGCCTGCACCGCCAGGAACCCTGCCAGGGCTGCCAGCGGTGCCACCGCCAGCGGCGACGCCAGCCACCCCCACTCTTGCCACCTCTTCCGTCCGTTCTTGCATTCAACATGGCTTGATCCTTTCCCAGAATTGAATCTCAGGACTGGCTCGTCATCATCACGAAGCGCACTAAATAATATCACTATAACCAATATATAATATCATCTAGCATGATGCAAGGCCCTCAACCATAACCGCCCCGCCCCATTCCCCCCGTCACCCCCGCGCCCCTCGTCGTTCCTGCGGAGGCAGGAACCCATCACCCTTCCAACAACCCCCGTACCCTTCGTAGGAACCCCTCGCCCCAAATTACTGACAGTTGCCCCTTGCTACTCTCCTCCAAACTCCCTACCATCACCGCATTCTGCACCACTTTCGGAAGCACCAATGGACAAAACACCAACCGTATATATCCTCGCTAGCCGTCGCTATGGCACCCTCTACACCGGCGTAACCTCCGATCCCGTTCGCCGGGTATGGGAACACAAGAATTGCTTCGTCCCAGGATTCACCACCCAATACAAGGTGCACCAACTCGTCTGGTACGAAGTTCACGACACCATGGAAGCCGCCATTACCCGTGAAAAAGCCATCAAGCGATGGAAACGCAGCTGGAAGATCAACCTCATCGAACAACTCAATCCCCAATGGCACGACCTCTACCCCAGCATCTGCTAACGCCATCACCCCTCCCAGTCACCCCCGCGCCCTCGTCGTTCCTGCCTCCGCAGGAACCCATCAGCCATCCTCCACCCCCTCCCCATCACTACCGCACTCGGAAAAAGCACCACCATGTTGATGAAAACACCACCATGTAGATGCCGCAATCCGCTCCCAAACCCCGTCCCATCACCGCGGCCTGGGAACCCCCCAAATTACTGACAGTTTGCCCCTTGCCAAGCCTGGTGCCGCCTTCCTACGATGATTACAGGCTTCTCAATCAACAGGACCCAAAAGCCTGAATCCAACCCCGCCACTGAGGCAAATAGAGCAAAATGCAGCAAAATGTAGCAGGAAAAAATCCTTCCGACCTTTCTCCCAGGCAGCAACAGATACTCCCCTTCTTGGTTTCCTCTCCCACATTGTCTCAGGCCGCCCGCGATGCCAATATCAACCGCAACACCCTCCGTCGTTGGATGGAGGACGACCGGTTCCGCGACGAACTGGTCCGCCTCCGCCAAGAAGCCGCTGAGCTGGCCCGCTCCGAGCTTCAGGAACTCATGCTCGTCAGCGTCGGAGTCCTCGCCGACGCCATGGAGAACGCCGCCAGCCACGACGTCCGCGTCCGCGCCGCTCGCACCGCCCTTTCCTTCGGCATGCAGCTCAACGACATGAAAAAGCTCCAAGAGGAGGTCGAGACCCTCCGGGATGCCCTGAAGATCTGGCAGACCCACTACTCCAAGTTCTGAGGCATCCAGGCTGTGAAGTCCGGCATATCCTCCCTCCGCCACCGCATGGTCCTAGCCCGCGCCCACGTCATCCTCGACCGGTTGGGCGTGGAGTTCTGCATCGAGTGGCACGTCGCCCGGGCTGAACATAAGCCCCTGCCTGAATGGCGTACCTTCACTCGCCGGGTCTACGCCGCCGGCATCATGGTTCCCAACTTGTTCCCCCTCATTCACTATCTCGATAGCTGCCGCGAGAAGGACGAGGACCCCGAACCCGACAAGCTGCGCATGGTGATGGCCCCCTGGACCTCCCCCGGGATCTAACCCCTCCCTTCCCAACCGCCGGCCCCAAGCAAGCGTTGCGCTGCGGCCCGGGGACCGGAGAAACAGCAGATAGACAAAAGCCCCGGGACAACCGTCCCGGGGCCTCGCATCTGCCGAAAGCTGTTAGCGCCGGACTTACTGCATAAAGCGCATCGTGTTGGCCCTGACTCTGGGAGCGTACAGGGGTTCCCAGTCCAGGTCTGCCGCCAGACCGTAGATGACCTGCACCTCGATAAAAGGTATGAAGATATATTCGTCATAGGCGAAATCGAAGATCTCGACCATGCGCTCGGTCCTGAGCTCGCCCACCGGGGTCGACGACGCCTCTTGTACCTTCGCGAAAACTTCCGGGAAACATGCCCGGGTGCTCGTGCTCAGGCAGCCTACCCGCCGGTTGGCCTGTACCTGGCCGTCCAGCATCTCGTTGGAGGTCGCTGTAACCAGCATGTGGGACGAAGCGAAAGAGGGACCTGGAGGGTCGCGCTGGGCGCAGTCCCACACCCCAATGTAGTTCGGTTCCTTGGCGAATTGTCCGCACCCGGCCCGCTGGATTGTCCTGGAGCGGTTGTACTCCAGGAGTTGGAATTCGGCGTTGACGCCCACCTCAGCCCAGTACTGGATGACCGACTCCTGGAACTCCTCGTTCCGGCAGCAATTGCCGTGGCGGCTGTAGATGATGATTTTGTTCTCCGGGTTATAGTCCGCTTCCTCCAGAAGCTGCTTGGCCATTTCCGGGTCGTAGGGATATGGCTGGGAGTTCCGCTCGGTAACCCCGACCGTCCCGGAGGGGTTGATGTTCCCCCAGCAGGGTACCCCTTCCAGCAGGGCGTCCGTGATGGCCTGGCAGTCGATGGCCAGGTTCAGGGCTTGCCGCACCTTCTTCTTCTTCAGTTCAGGGTGCCACATGGCGTCCGGAATCAGCGCGAACACCTCGCTGGTGGTGGACAGCTTGGCTACCGGTACGTTGTTCTTGTTGGCGAATCCGATGTCCGCCGACCAGTCTGCCTCGCCAGTGCGGACCATGGAAGCCCGGACCAGTTCCTCTCCCCGCCATACGTTGGTCACCGTCTTGATGTGGGGGGCTTGCCCGTCCACGACAGAGCTGTCGGGGTTAGGGACGTAGTCCTCGTAGATCTCCATCTGGATGTCGATATCCGGACGCCATTCCACCAGCCTGTAGGGCCCGATACCGTAGAGGTTTTGATTCCGCTCTTCCTCGGGTGCAGCAGCATACCATCCCGGCGCCTGGAAGCGTCCGAAAATCATGCCTCTGGGAAGCACAGGGCAATCTTCTTCGCACACAACCCGTACCGTATATTCGTCCACGACCTCACCACTGATAGATCCGTGGTAGCTGTAACCTGATGAGCCATTGTCGACGTTGCCGTTTTGGTCTATCCCTGCTTTGGCGGTCTCGGCGTTCCACGGCTCACCGTTGTGGAACTTGACCCCTTCCCGCAGCTTGAAATCCCAGGAATTGCTGTTGACCTGCTGCCAGCTGTCAACCCCGGAAAGAGTCACGACCTCGTACGTGTCGCTTGTGATCCACGTCATCGGCTCGTTTACGATGGTGTCGCATACCGCGGTATAGATGACCGCCGTACAACTGGTGCCCCAAGGGTCCATGCTTCCGGGTTGCTCTGGCATCACGAAAGTCAGGCTGTCCTTGGCGCTCGTCGGCTCAGAGGGCTCGGGAGCTGGGGCAGATTCGGCCACTGGCGTGGGTGGAGGAGAGGAGTCAGTGGACGCTTGAGGGGCCGCCGCTGGCGCGGCCGCCGCCGGCTCAGCCGGGGGTGGAGCAGCATCCTCTGCCGCAGTCCCGCAAGCAACCACCAGCAAGACTAGAAATACGGCCACCACCGCTGGCCAGGACCAGTTCCAAGACAGGGATTCTCGTCTACCGTTCATGAAGCAACTCCCGTGCAAATATTACGAAATCAGTAGATAATCTGCCGTAACTAGGGTATGAATTAAGTAATCAACCTCCTTTCTTTATTTCAGTACGTTATAGATAAGGAACAATCGAATGTCAAGAGGATTGAATAATAATACAGTGGACAGGTTAATCATAATGTCTCATTATCGCCCGATATATTAGCGTAAACCGTATCAGTATCACTTCAACCACTGTCCGAAAATACCAAAAGGCCCCGGGACAATCGTCCCGGGGCCTCGCAGCGGCCGAAAGCTGTTTGCGCCGGAAACCTACTGTGTGTAGCGCATCGTGTTGGCCCGCAGGCGCGGAGCGTACAGCGGCTCCCAGTCCAGGTTGGCCGCCAGCCCGTAAACCAGCTGCACCTCCAGCAACGGTATGAAGATATGCTCATCGTGGACGAAATTCGCAATCTCAACCGACCGTTGCTCCCGCAGTTCTCCGATGGGAGTTTGCGAAGCCACTTGCAGCTTCTCCCACATCTCCGGGAAGCAGGCCTTGGAGCTGGTGTGCAGGCATCCCATCCGCCCGTACAGGCGCACCAGCACGTCCAACTGCTCGGTGGAGGTGGCTACCACGTTGGTGTGGGACGTGGTGAACGCCGGGCCGGGCGGGTCCCGCTGGGCGCAGTCCCAGACTCCGATATAGCTCTCGTCATCCTTGAACCGCCCGCATCCGGAGCTGGTCAGTTCCTTCAGCCGGGTGCGCTCCACCAGCTGGAACTCGGCGTTCACGCCAACGTCCTGCCAGTACTGCACCACCGCCTCTTGGAACTCCAGGTCCCGGCAGCAGTTGCCCGGTCGGCTGTAGATAATGATCTTGTTGTTCTTGTCGTACCCCGCCTCTTCCAGCAGTTCCATCGCCCGGGCCGGATCATAGGGGTAAGGTGCGGTGTTCTCGGGTGTCAGACCGGCCGAACCCGATGGGGAAATGTTGCCCCAGCAGGGCAGCCCCTCTAGCAGGGCCTCCGTGATGGCCTCGCAGTCGATGGCCAGGTTCAGGGCTTCCCGGACCTCCTTTTTCTTCAGTTCCGGGTGCCACATGATGTCCGGTATCAGGGCATAAACTTCAGTGGTGCCGGACTGCTTCCACTGGGGGACCGATGCCTTGTTCTCGAACCCGATGTCGGCGGCCCACTCCGCTTCACCGGTCTCCACCATGGCGGACCGTACCAGCGGCTCGTTGCGCCAGGTGTTGGTCACGTACTTGATATGCGGTGCCTGCCCATCGACGATGGAAGCGTCCGGGTTGGGGACGTAGTCCTCGTAGATCTCCATCTGGATATCAATCCCGGGACGCCATTCGATGAACCGGTACGGACCGATGCCGTAAACATGGCGGGAGGACTCATCCTTCGTCACCGTCTTGTACCACTCCGGGGCTTGGAATCGGTTGAAGATCATGCCCCGTGGCAGGTTCGGACAATCGGCGCCGCAGACCACCCTCACCACGTACTCGCTGATGACCTCACCGGTAATGGGACCATGGTTGCCATAGCTCTGGGACGAGTTGTTCACGTCCCCGTTCTGGTCGATCCCCGCCTTGGCGGTAGTGGCGTTCCACGGTTCGCCGTTGTGGAACTTGACCCCCTGTCGCAGGGTGAAGTCCCAGTTCCTTGCGTCAACCTGCGCCCAGCTTTCAACACCCGACAGGGTTACGACCTCAAAAGTGTCGCTGGTGATCCAGGTCATCGGCTCGTTGACGATTTCGTTGCATACCGCCGTGTCCAGGGTGGCGTTGCAGGTAGGATTCCACGGGTCAACGCTCCCCGGTTCAGCGGCCATCACGAGAGTGATGCTGTCCTTGGCTCCGGTGGTCTCCTCAGGTGCGGGCGCAGCTTCGGCTTGGGGTACTGGAGTGGGTTGGGCAATTTCCTGGGCCGGTGCCGCCGCTGCCTCTGGTGCCGCCGCCGGTTCGCTGGCGGGAGCCTCGGATGCCGAAGGCTGCTCCGCCGCAGTCCCGCAGGCGACCAGGAGCAATACTAGACATGCTGCCGCTGCCAGTGGCCAGGATAAATTCCGGGACAGGGGTCCTCGTTTGCCATTCATGAATCCTCTCCTGCACGGATATTACGAAATCAGTTGTTCCAATGCCGCTAATCTTATCCTTTCTCGGACATTAACCTCCTCTCGCTAGTTTGGTACGTTATAGATAAAGGTTTCCTCGTTGTCAAGAATAATACGTAGCGATGGGTTGCTTAACCGATCGCAAAAGTGCCATCAAGTTTCCTTTCCAGCGAAGAGCTGGCAGTTGGCCCTTCAGGACGCCCCTCACGGACAAAAAGGCCCCGGGACAACTGTCCCGGGGCCTCGCAGCGCCCCGAAAGCTGTTTGCGCCGGAAACTACTGGGTGTACTTCATCGTGTTGGCCCGCAGGCGCGGCGCGTACAGCGGCTCCCAGTCCAGGTTGGCCGACAGCCCGTAAACCAACTGCACTTCCACGAAGGGGATGAAGATGTGCTGGTCGTGAATGAAGTCGGCGATCTCCGCCATGCGCTCCTGCCGCAGGTCGCCCGGCGGGGTGCCCTTGGCTACCAGGAACTTCTCCCAGATCTCCGGGTAGCAGGCGAAGGAACTGGTGTGCAGGCACCCCACCCGACGGTTCGCTTGGACTTCGGTGTCCAGCATTTCGTTGGAGGTGGCAGTGGTGCTCATGTTGGACGTATTGAAGTTGGGGCCCGGCGGGTCCCGCTGGGCGCAGTCCCACACCCCGATGTAACCCTCTTCGTCCTTGAAGCGGCCGCAGCCGGAGCTGGTGATTTCCTTGCTCCGGGTCCGTTCCACGATCTGCAGATCGGCGGTGATCCCCACTTCCTTCAGGTAGTTCAGCACCGCCTCCTGGAACTCGGGGTCCCGGCAGCAGCGGCCGGAGCGGGTGTATATGGTTATCTCGTTGGCTGGGTTGTAGCCAGCCTCCTCCAGCAACTGCCTGGCCCGGTCCGGGTCATAGGGATAGGGGGCCGAGTTCCGCTCGGTCAGACCCACCGTGCCCGACGGAGAGATGTTGCCCCAGCAGGGGATCCCGTCCAGCAGGGCGTCGGTGATGGTCTGGCAGTCGATGGCCAGGTTGATGGCTTCCCGCACCTTGGGCTTCTTGAGTTCCGGGTGCCACATGGTGTCGGGGACCAGGGCGTAGACCTCGCTGGTGCCCGACTGCCGGAACTGGGGCACCTGGTCCTTCTTGTCAAAGCCGATGTCGGCGGCCCATTCCGCTTCGCCCGCCTGGATCATCGAGGCGCGGACCACCTCTTCTCCCCGCCACACATTGGTCAGGTACTTGATATTGGGGGGCTGGCCGTCAACGATGGAAGTGTCCGGGTTGGGAACGTACTCGTCGTAGGCTTCCATCTGGATGTCGATGCCGGGACGCCATTCAATCAGCTTGTACGGCCCGATGCCAATGACCGTGCGGCCCCGGTCGGTCGAACTGGCCGAGGCGTACCACTCGGGGGCCTGCATCCGGCTGAAAATCATGGCCCGAGGCAGGATGGGACAGTCGCTCTCGCAGTTGACTTCCAGGGTGTACTCGTCCACCACCGTGCCGGAGATTGCGCCGTGGTAGGAGTAGCTCTGGGATGAGTTGTTAACATCGCCGTTCTGGTCCACCGCGGCCTTGGCGGCCGTCGCGTTCCACGGCTCGCCGTTGTGGAACTTGACGCCCTGGCGCAGGGTGAAATGCCAGGTATTCTCGTCAACCTGCGACCAGCTTTCGACGGCCGACAGGGTTACCACCTCGAAATTGTCGCTGGTAATCCAGGTGAAGGGTTCGTTGATGATTTCGTTGCATACCGCCGTGTCCAGCGTCGCGTTGCAGTTGGGGTCCCAGGGGTCCACGCTGCCCGGCTCGGCTGGCATTACGATGGTTATGCTGTCCTTGGCGCCCGTCGTATCGGCGGGTGCGGGTGCGGATTCCGCTTGGGCCACCGGCGTGGGTTGGGCTGGCGCTTCGGCCGGTGCCGACGCTGGCTCGGCCGCCGCTGGAGCACCGGGTTGCTCCGCGGCGGTGCCGCAGGCGACCAACATCAGAACAAGGAAAACTGCTAGTCCCCATTGCCATATCGGGATTTCGGAAAGATATAACCGGTTTCCTTTCATATAAACCCTCCTGCGGTATGGATACGGGTTCCCATCATATCAATGCGACTAATGGTTGGAGACGATACATATATCTCGCATTGATAATAGGTCAACGTTATAGCTATCCCGCCACACGTTGTCAAGGCCGTTTAATCTTCAGCGACAGCCGTGGTGCGGCGCTTTCTTCCGAGGAAAACCGAGAACCTTGCATTTCAATTTCCGGGGGTGCCGGGCTACCAGTCGATGAAACAGAAAGGCGCCCCGGGATTATCCCGGGGCGCCGCCGTTGCGCTTGATCGGTCAGCCAGGTTACTGGGTGAACTTCATCGTGTTGACCCGGGTGCGGGGATCATAACGTGGCGTCCACTGTAGATTCTCGGCCATCCCATAAACTGTCACCACTTCAAAGAACGGGTGGAAATGGTAGTTGTTGTGGACGATGTCGGCGATGGTTTCAAAACGCTGCTGCCGCAGGTCTCCTATGGGAGTGGCCATGGCCTCTTCGATCTGGTCCTGTAAGCCGCCCGGGGAGCCGTCGCAGATACGGCTGCCACGCCGGTAGCAACCATTCCTCGCCCAGGCCTGCCGTGCGTAATCCAGGGTTTCGTTGGAGGTAGCGGTCTCGATCGCGTGGGAGGAGCCAAAATACTCGGGCTGCGGCGGAGCATCGTGGCATAGCCGGGGATCGGGCAGCCGGTGGCAGCCGGAGTTTGCGATCTGACTGCGCTTCGCCGGCTCGACGATCTGCAGGCGGGCGTTGACCCCCACGGCCCGCCAGTAGTTCACCACGGCCTCGTTCAGTTCAACGTCCCGGTAGACCCTGTTGGCCCGCGCGAAGATGATTATCTCGTTCTCGGAGTTGTACTCCGCTTCGGCCAACAACTGCTTGGCCCTCTCCGGGTCGTAGGGGTAACCCTTGGAGTTCTCGGGAGTGATCCCCACCGTCCCCACTGCCGAAATATTGCCAAAACATTTTTGCAGGCCGTCGTACAGGGCAGCCATCAGGGTCTCACAATCGGTTGCGAGGTTCAGTGCCTCCCTCACCTTTACCTTCCTCAACTCCGGGTGCCAGATTGTGTCCAGGACATAAATGTAAACCTCGTTGTTGGTTCCAGATGCGAACTTCGGAACGTTGTCTTTTTCTGCAAACCCAATATCAGCCGCCCAATCCGCTTCGCCTGTTCCAACCATCGCTGCCCGCACTAGGGCTTCGCCCCGCCAGACCTGGAACATATGCTGGATGGTTGGCATTTGCGAGTCGAATGCCTCGTTGGGTTTGTAGTTCTCGAAAGCCTCCAGTTCGACCTCAACACCGGAGCGCCATTCGATCACTCGATAGGGTCCAATACCGACAGTGATACGGGTCTTTTCATCTTCGGAGGCGGACGCCCACCATTCAGGCGCCTGGACGTTGTTGAAGATGGCTTGGCGGGGCAGGATGGGACACGGGTCATCGCAAATGACGTCGGTCGTATATTCGTCAACGACAACGGCGTGGAGTGGACCATGAAAGCTAGCGGCCCCGTCGTGGGTTGGGTCGCCGGCAATGTCCATTCCCAGCTTCAGGGCTTCTGCATTCATCGGCTCTCCGTTGTGGAATTCTACCCCTTGGCGCACTGTGAACCGCCAGGTATCAGGCGCGGTTTGCTCCCATCCTTCTATCCCGCTGAGCGGAACGACCTGGAAGGTGTTGCTGTCGATCCAAGTGATGGGGTCACTGGCAACATCTTCGCAGACCATGCTGGGCACATTGCCCTGGCAGCCTTCGCTCCACGGTCCCAGTTGGTTCGGCTCTTCCTGCGTCACCAGAATTATGGTGTCCTTGGCGATTATTGATTCAACAGGAACCGGAGTGAATGTCGGCCTGACGGTGGCGAAAGGCGTCGGCGAAGGTGTCGGATTTGCGGCTGGTTGGCTGCCCTGTGATGTGGAAGGGGCGGAAGGCGCTTCGGCCGCAGGAGGGGCCGCGGGAGCCGCCGCCGGCGGGGGTGCGGAGTCTGCCGTTGGCTGCGTGGCGGTATCTTCCGCTGCGCCGCAAGCAATGATAACGGTTGCCACCGCAAAGCCCAGCACGGTCAAGATGCTTCCGACGGAAATGCGCGTTATTGGTACTGGTTTCATTTCGCACCGTCCCAGTTCATGTTACGGATTGCATCATATTTAACTCTAGAGAATATATCATAAGCTCGACACATGCGCTAATGGTTATTGAAGGCGCTGTATATTCGGATTATTGTCATTGTAGTCGCACGGCCATTGCGATATTCGACTTTCGGTATAGCTGCTGTCGAGCGGCGGATGCCAAAGGCAAAGCGCCCCGGGATTATCCCGGGGCGCCGCCGTTGCGCTTGATCGGTCAGCCAGGTTACTGGCTGAAGTACATGGTGTTGGCCCGTATACGCGGAGCGTAGTGCGGCTCCCATTCCAGGCCTTCGGACAGACCGTAGATCTGCACCACCAGGAAGTTGGGTACGAAGTGGAAGTTGTTATGCACCCGGTTGGCGATGGCTTCCATCCGCTGCCGCCGCAGGTCGCCCGTCGGGGTGGCGTTGGCCTCCTCGATCATCATCTCCAGGTCTTCGAAGCAGACGCCGCTGCTGCGGCTGTAGCAGCTGTTGCGCAGGATGGCCTGCCGGGAGAAATCCAGCGACTCGGTGGAGGTGGCCGGAGCGGTGATGTGCATGGAGGCGAAGTTGGGTTCGCCCGGTCCCAGGTTGCGGCACTTCTCATGCAGGTCGGCTCCCGCAGCGTTGGCAAAGTCCTCGCGGGTCCGGCCGTGGCCGCAGTTGGAGCGGCCGGTTCCGGCGTGGATGGAGGACTCAACCACCAGAAGATTGGCGTTGAAGCCCGCTTCCCGCCAATAGGTGACCACGGCTTCGGCGTACTCGACGTCCTTGGGCACCCGCTGGTTCCGAATGTGCAGCTTGATTTCGTTGTTTTCGTCGTAGCCGGCTTCCTGGAGGAGCTGCCTGGCCCGGTCTGGGTCGTAGGGGTAGCCCTTGGAGTTGTCGGGGGTGATGCCTACCGTGCCGGTCTGGGCGATGTTGCCGTAGCATTCCAGCACGTTGGAGAAAATCTGCTCCATCAGGGTCTCGCAGTCGATGGCCAGATTCAGGGCCTCCCGGACCTCCTGCTTGCGCAGTTCCGGGTGGTGCACCGTGTCGATGGCGTAGATGTACGCTTCGTTGTTGGTCCCGGATTTCCACTTGGGGGCCAGGTCCCGGTCATCGAAGGAAATCTCGGCCCAGTCGGCTTCACCCGTCGCCAGCGCCGACGCCCTCACCAGGGGCTCGTTGCGCCACTGCTGGATGACCGTCTTGATGATGGGAGCCTGGGAGTAGACGGTGTTGGGGTTCGGGTTGTAGTCCTCGTTGGCTTCCAACTCAACCTCGACGCCGCTGCGCCACTCGACAATCTTGTAGGGGCCGAGGCCGACGGTGAAGCGCTCGATGTCATCCTCGGAGGCCTGCTCGAACCAGCCCACGTCCTGGAACTTGGTGAAGATAGTGGTGCGGGGCAGGATGGGGCAAGCCTTGCCGCAGACCACGTCCAGGGTGTAGTCGTCCACCACCTCGCCGCCGATGACTCCGTGGAAGCTGAAGTCGTTGGAGTTGTGGTGGCCGCTGGTCTCCTCGTCGCCGAAGTAGTCAATCCAGAACTTGGCCTGGGTGGCGTTCCAGGGAGCGCCGTTGTGGAAGGTGACGCCTTCCCGCAGGTTGAACCGCCAGCGGTTGGGCTCCAGTTGTTCCCAGCCCTCGATGCCGGTAAGACCGACCACCTGGTAGCCGTTAAGGTCGTCGATCCAAGTGAGGGGGTCGGAGGCCATGTCGTCGCAGATGGTGTTCTGGATGTTGCCGCCGCAGTTGGCCGAGGCCGCCCCAATGGTCGTCGGCTCTTCATTGGTAATGATAATCACCGTGTCCTTGGCGCTGACCGCCGGTTCCTGTGGGGCCGGCGTCGACTGGGCCATCGCCGTGGGAGCGGGTTGAGACCCGGTGCTGGAGGGTGCCGCCGGAGCGGCCGATCCGGCGGTACTCTGTGGGGCGGGCGCCTGGGTAGCCGGAATGGCCAGCGCCTCGGGTTGGGCGACCTCCTGCTCTTGGGCCGGAGCGGCCTCGCCGCTGCTGGTGGATCCGCTGCTGTCGGTGGGAGCTGTCGGGCTCCCGCAGGCCGCAATCAATCCCACCAGCAGTATACCCAGGCCCAGGAGCCAGGCATGCTTCGCCTTTCCTATGGTTCTGCTGTTGTTGGACATTACGAAATTTCCCTTCCATTTGTTGGAGACGCCAGGGCAAGTTGCGAGGGGTTCCCATTAAGATCGATATTGTCACCCCCGGAGAAGATTTCGGTACTTATAGATGAAGCGGAACGGGATTGTCAAATGTCCGCAATAGGATGTTGATGCGCCTTGAATACGACGAAATCGGGACTCTTATTGTCGTGAACATCAACAATATATGTAATGCCCTCGACAGGTGCGGAAGGAAACGGAAGCGCAATGGGCAAAAATGCAACGCCCCGGGAAACTCCCGGGGTGTTGCGGTAACCGGATGGGTCGAGGGGTTACTCGGTGAAATACATCGTATTGGCCCGGATGCGAGGTGCGTAGGTGGGTATCCATTCCAGGTGCTCGGACAGGGCATACACCGAAACAACCTGGAACCCCTGCACGAAGTGGAAGTTGTCATGCACCCGGTCGGCGATGGCCTCCATGCGCTGGCGGCGCAGGTCGCCTGTCGGGGTCGCGTTGGCTTCCTCTATCGCGTCCTGCAGGTCCTGGTAGCAGATGCCGCTGCTGCGGCTGAAGCAGCTGTTGCGCAGGACGGCCTGCCGGGAGTAGTCCAGCGACTCGGTAGAAGTGGGACCCCCGCTGATCTGCATCGAAGCGAAGTTCGGGGGTCCGGGGCCCAGGCTCCGGCACTTCTCGTGAAGGTCGTCGCCGGCGGCTGCTTCGAACTCTTCCCTGGTCCTTTGGTGTCCGCAGTTGGACCGGCCGGCGGCCCCGTACACGCTGGACTCGACCACATTCAACTCAGCGTTGATTCCCGCCTCCCTCCAGGCGCTCACCAGCGCTTCACCGAACTCGGTGTCCTTGGGAACACGGTTGTTGCGCATGGTCAGGGAAATCTTGTGGTCGCGGTTGTAGTTGGCATCGGCGAGCAACTGCTTGGCCCGGTCCAGGTTGTACGGATGGGGCGCCGAGTTCCGCTCGGTGATCCCAACGGTGCCCGGCTGGGCAATGTTGGCGTAGCAGTCCACCAGGCCTTCGAAAATCTGCTCCAGTATGGTCTGGCAGTCAGCCGAGATGTTCAGCGCTTCCCGCACCTCGATCTTGCGCAACTCGGGGTCGTGCACTGTGTCCATGGAGAAGCGGAACACCTCGTTGTTGGTTGCCGACACCCACTTGGGAACCCGGTCCCGGTCGTCGAGGGAAATTTCCGCCCAGTCGGCTTCGCCGGTTTCCAGCATGGAAGCCCGGACCAGCGGCTCATTGCGCCACTGCTGGATAATCGTGTTTATCAACGGCGGGCGGGAGAAAATCGTGTTGGGGTTAGGGTTGTAGTCCTCGTAGGCTTCCAGCTCGATTTCCAGGCCGGACCGCCATTCGACGATGCGGTAGGGGCCCAGACCGACGGTGAACCGCTCGATATCTTCTTCTGTGGCCTGCTCGAACCAGCCCACGTCCTGGAACTTGGTGAAGATGGTGGTGCGGGGCAGGATTGGGCACGCCTTGCCGCAGACCACGTCCAGGGTCAGTTCGTCCACCACCTCTCCCCCGATTACCCCGTGGAAGCTGAAGTCGTTGGAGTTGTGGTGCCCGCTGGTCTCTTCGTCACCGAAGTAGTCGACCCAGAACTTGGCCTGCTCGGCGTTCCAGGGAGCGCCATTGTGGAAGGTAACTCCCTCCCTCAGGTAGAACCTCCAGCGGTCAGAATCAATCTGTTCCCAACTCTCGATACCCGTCAATCCCACTACCTGGAAGTCCTGCTGGTCGTCGATCCAGGTCAGCGGGTCGCTGGCCATGTCGTCGCAGATGGTGTTCTGGATGTTGCCGCCGCAGTTGGCCGAGGCCGCGCCGATGGTCGTCGGTTCTTCGTTGGTCACGAAAATGACACTGTCCCGGGCGCTGGTGACATCCGGCCACGCGACTGCGGGAGCGGGAACGGCGGTGGGCGCAGCCGGCGCCGTTCCCGATGCTGTCGCCGGGGCGGTCGACGTCGTTGTGGTTGAGGAAGTGGACGGACTCGCCGATTGGGTCGCGGCCTCCGACCCCCTGGGCGCGGCAGGCTCAGCCGGAGCCGTGGTCGGAGCGATTTCCAGGGCCTGGGGCTTGGCCAGCTCAGGCTCTGCGGCGGCTTGGGTCTGCGCCGCTTCCCCTCCTCCGGCATCCTGCTCCGGGGCGGACGCGCCGCAAGCGACGACCAAGCCCAGCAGAAGAATGCCCAACCCCAATAGCCATGGAGCGGTAGGTTTCCGTTTGGATTCTTTCGTTTCGGACATCAGTAATGTTTCCCCTTTTAACGCTGGAAATAGCGTCAGTAGATTACGATTTACAACTAATTGTATTAATGTATGCCACCTCCAGCGCGGATTTCGCATATTTATAGTTGAGGGGCAATCCATTGTCAAGCGTGAACCCCAGCGACGGACTGACACTTTGCTTGCGGGTTAAGAAAAGCAACAGGGGCACGGATTTCCGTGCCCCTGTTCGTCATGGACCTGAAATGGGGGTTGGTTAGTCGTCGCCGGCGACGGCCTCCGGTTCCTTGTCCTCGATGGGCTCGCCGGTCTTGGGGTCGCGCTCAAAGGGGCTGTACAATTCCAACTCCTTGGCCATCTCGCGGACGGCGGGAATGACTTCCTGGCCCATGAGACGCAGGCTGCGCATCTGGTCCTCGTGGCTCATGGCGCCGTCGCCGTCCCAGAAGAAGACGCTGCCGGGCCGCAGGTACTCGAGGACGTGGCGAATCTTGGGCAGCACCGTCTTGGGGGTGCCGGAGATGATGCTGTAGTCAGCGGCCTGGTCCTCGTAGGGGCGGCGGTTGGTCCCGAAGCGTCCCGCCGGCCCGAAGGCGGTAGCGGAAAGGCGGCGGGAGGTCCGCGAGGTGTGACCGGGGAGATTCATGATGGCGGGGTTGACCTGGCCCTCGTTGCCGGAAAGGAAGGGGTTGCTGACGCCGGACAAGTACTTGCGGCCCACTTCGTCGGCCTTTTCCTCGCTCTCGTCGACGTGAACCTTCCACAGGTAGGCGACGTTCTGGGTGCCGGACTTGTGGCCGAACTCGGCGGCGGTGTCGTGGTATAGCTGGAAGGCCTCCTTGGTGGGTTCCAGGCGGGTGGCCAGCAGGACCAGCGGGTACGCCTTCTCGGCGGTCCACTTGACGGTCTCAACGCTGACGGTCGACGGAATCCAGATGGGCGGATGGGGCTGCTGGAGAGGCCGCGCCCAGGGATTGACGTAGCGGTAGTGGTAATGCTTGCCCTCCCAGCGCCAGGGGCCGGGGGTGGTCCACGCCTTGATGAGGAAGTCGTGGGCTTCCTCGAAGCGCTCCCGGTTGAAGTGAGGCGGAGCGTTGTGGGAATAGCTCTCCCGTCCGCCGCCGCGGACGAAACCGGAGACGAGACGCCCATGGGAAATCATGTCGATCATGGCCAGCTGCTCGGCCAGCCAGAGAGGGTCGTCCCAGATGGGCAGGACGTTCCCAAGGATGATGATCTTGGCCTTGTTGGTGATACGGGCGAGGATCGATGCTCCGACGTTGGTGACTCCCTGCATGCAGAAGGGAGTGCTGTGGTGCTCGTTGAGCATGAGGGCGTCGAAGCCCATCTCCTCGGCGAAGACCTTCTCGTCCAGGTAGCGGTTGTAGAGGCTGGCGCCGACCCGGGGGTTGTAGTACTCGTTGCTGATGCTCAGGTCGGTGGACTGGGTGCCCATCAACCCGGACTGGTCATCCTGCCAGGGCTGTTCGGTGAAGTGGCCAATGAGCATATCGACACCTCGTGGTTCAGATACACTGGTCTGGAGGGGACTGCGGGGAACGTTGGGCCGAGTTTAGCATCGGCCGCAGGGGTTAGCAAGGTTGGGGCCCAGGCCCTAACAGACGGCTATCAGGCGTGAGATCCGTGGTTTAGAGAATTATTCTTGGCCCGCTTGCTCCGGGCGTCTGTCAGGTCGGGAAAAATTTTCTGGTGCTTTTTGGTGCATTTTGATGCATTTGCGGCGGGAGCTACCGGACCGGAAACATGTGTGGGACGGGCATGGGTCTATAGTAGGGAGCGGGCACCGGGGCTGGCAAGGGGCGGGGTGTCAGTGGAGGGTGGTTGCCGATGTACGGTTCCGAATCACGCATCCATCGTATTCGGGGAGAATATCTCCTCTATCCCCACCCGCCGCTTCGTCAAACCCTGTTCCTCCCCGTACCGCGCTATCGTTTCTAGGGTCTTGCGGTTGGCGGCGATGCCGTAGGGCATGGGGTCGGAGGGGAGGGATTTCTGGGCTTCGATGGGCAGGTGTCCTAATTGGAAGTAGGTGTCAATCAACCGGCGGGATGGCGCCAGCAGTTGCTCCTTGGCGGACAGGAAGGCCTTGTACAGGTTTAGCGCCACCCAGGGGTGTTCCTCCAGCACCGACCGCCGGACGGCGATGCAGTGGTTTATGGGCAGTACCCCGGTCTTCTGGTAGTAGCGGGCGCTCTCCGCCGCCGGATCGGGGAACAACGGCCGCATCGTGGGCATGGCGTCCACCGAGGTCCCCGTGCGGTCCAGCAGGGTGTGTCCCGCAATGTGGATGCAAACTCCGTCCAGTTCCCCGGCGGACAGCAGGGAAGCGATGCTCTGGCCGGCGGGAATCTGGTTGATCACCACATCACCCGGGGGTTCGTATCCGAACTCGGCCCCGATACTGTCCAGCCGCTCCTGGTACCAGATATAGCTGTCCGTGTCGGCATCAAACTCGTCGTGGAGGACGCCCCGGGACCAGACGGCAGCGGTCATCATGTACTCGGCCACCCCGATGCGTTTTCCCTGAAGATCATCCACCGACTCGATCCCCGAATCGGCCCGCACCTGGAAGCGGGTGTGGTGGAAAGAACGGAAGGGGAAAACGGGGATGGCCACCCAGGGGGAGTTGCCCCGCTCGGCCAGCATGAGCAGTGCGGTAACGGACATCTGGGCCACATCGAACTCGGCGAAGCGCAGTTGCCGCCAGATCAGCTCTCCGGAGTAGACATCGGAGGGGATGAGGTCGATGCCGTCGGCCCGCACCGAACCGTCCAGCACCAGGCGGGTCAGGTTGCTGGGCTGCTCTGACACGGCCAGCGCCAGACTCAGTCGGATGTTGGTCATGGGGGACCTCCCGGGGTTGGTTGGGGGGGTGTCGGGGTATTTTGGTTGTCCAAGAAAACCACCGGCCCCCGCCTGCGCGGGGGTGACGTTGTTGACAGAGCATGTTGGGGGATTCATCCCCCAAAGCCCCTGGATTTATGGGGTTGGACTTGGCTAAGAGGGCTGCGGCGAGGTTAGCACCGGCAGCCGGGGGTTGGCAAGCCGGGAGAAAACCGGATCCGGCTGGCTAGGGCGGAAGTGTCCATATCGTCCGTGCAACGGGCTAATCTATACGAATTACATATATATTATAGGTATTGAAAAAGTTATTATATCGATATAACATACACACAAAATATCAAGTCGTCACAATGGAGGTGAGAAGCTATGGGATCCAACCATCGGGCACTCCCCAGAAACCTTTTGGCGATGGCGGTTGCTACCTTGCTCCTGGCGTTGGCTGTCGCGTGCGGCGGAGCGGTTTCCCCCAGCGAACCCACGCCCCCTCCCACAATAGTCCCCCTGGTTCAGGCGACGCCCACTCCCTCCGGTGAGGCCGGACCGGCCAGTGCGCCGGCGGCACCAGCGGCGCCGGCTGCGCCCACCGCAGCGCCGCAGCCCATTGCCGCGCCGACGCCGGCTCCGGAAGCGGCCAGCCGTTCCATTATCATGGTCACGTTGTATGAACCGGAAAGCCTGGCGGTCCACCGGCGGCGGGGCGGCGGCATATCCAACACGATGACCGACTCCCTGGCGGACCGGCTGACGGTCTTCAACTGGAAGACGTTGGAGGTTGACCCCCACTTCGCCGAGTCGTGGGAGCAACTGGCCGGGGACAAGTGGCGCTTCACCATCAAGCAGGGCATCCCCTACCATAGCGGCAACATCGTGACCGCGGAAGATTATGCCTGGAACCTGAATTGGCAGGTGAACCCGGACAATGGGGCGCGGTTCAACCGATATGGCGTGGGTATGTCCGCCGTGGCCATTGACGAGACGACCTTTGAGGTGAGCTGCGAGAACAACTGTCCGGTGGCCCCCAAGCTGATAACCCACCTGCACGCCGGAGACCCGGCGGGACAGGAGGACCCGGACAAGTTCGAGCGGGAAGACGCCAGCAACGGGCCCTACCAACTGGTGGACTGGAGCCCGGGGGTGTCGGTGACCTACGAGTATTTCGAGGACTACTGGGGGCCGAAGCCTCAGATTACCGAGGTGACCTGGCTGTGGCGGGGGGAGGCTTCGGTGCGGGCCGCCATGATTGCCGTGGGTGAGGCCCACTGGGCCTGGGACATTGAGAAGGCCAACGTGGACCAGGTCCCCAAGTTCATTTCCACCGAATCGGTGGAGACTGCGGCTTTCATTGTGGATACCCGCTGGAACGAGAACACCAGCAATCTTCAGTTCCGGCAGGCCCTGGCGCTGGCCATCGACTGCGAGACAATCGTCACCGAAATCCTGGAGGGCCAGGGCACCTGCCGGGCCGTTTCATACCACCCCGCCACCACCGGGCACCCGGATGACCTGGAATTGTGGGCCTACGACCCGGACCGGGCGATGGAGTTGATTGAGCAAACGGGGTTCGCCGGGTCGGATGTGAACGTGGTGGCGGGGTCGGGCAGCTACACCAAGTCCAGCGAGATGGTAGAGGCAGTCATCGGCTACTGGCGGGAGGTGGGCCTGAACGCCAACGTCAAGTTCGTGGAACCGGCCATCGCCAGCCAGATCCTGCGGGACATCGGCGGTCAGCCCGAGGAGGCCACCGAGCCGCCATCGGAGTCGGTGCCCCATATGCGGCTGCTGGGCCACACCAACGACATCATCGAGCCGGAGGCGACCTGGAGGTACGCCAACTGCACGATGTACATCGCCTGGTCCTGCTTCCCCGACGAGTTTGCCCGGATGCAGGCGGCGATGAGTACGCCGGACCCGGCGGAGCGGGAGACCAAGCTGGGGGAGTGGCACCGCTGGTGGCGGGAAAACCTGGTGCATATACCCATCCACGACATCCGGCCGGTGTACGGGATGGTGGCCGAGCTGGAGTGGGAGGCCCGTCCCGACTGGCTGCTGTGGCCCCAGTTCATGCGCTTTACCGACTAGGGCGGGCAGGTACGGACAAGGCGGGATTTGCGACTGCCGGCAACACAGCGCCCCGCCGTTGGATAGCGGCGGGGCGTTCTTATCAGAGTCTTTTGGTTGTCCGAGAAAACCACCGGGTTGACGGGGTATGTTGGGGGATTCATCTCCCAAACCCCATGAATTTATCGGGTGTCAACTGACCTTTCCCAAAAATCCGCTAGCCCGCGAAAAAGCCCTCCACCAGCTCGATGAACGGCTGGGGTGCTCGACTTCGGGGGCGTAGCTACCGTCCCGGCGCGTCAAGCCGTTTCTACCTGCACGTCCGACATGTCCAGGGCAGGTGACCGCTGGGAAAGGTAAACCATCTCCACACCCGCCACTTCCTCAGCTTCGTTGTAGTCCAGGATAACGCCGGGCGACACCTCTTTCGTCTCAACTATTGAAGAGTCGTCAAGTCGTAAATACAACGCGTCTGCTTCCTTGTCCATGGTTAGTTTCATCTCATCCCCTACGCCGCAAAAAACCCTCCAACCAGCTCAATAAACCGCTGCGGGTGCTCCACCTCCGGCCTATGGCCGCAGTTGTCGATGATTTCCAGGCGCGAGTTGGGGATGGAGTCGTGGTACAGCTGTCCGGCGCTGAGGGGGACAATGGGGTCTTCGCGGCCCCAGACAATCATGGTGGGCAACCGCTTGAGCCTTCCCAGCAGGTTGGGCAGGGCCGGATAGTGCATGTAGGGACGCCAGCTCAGGCGGCAGGAGCCCTCCAGGGACGTCTCCCAGTTTTCCATCTGTTCCGGCGAGGGCTCGTCGGGGCAGATCTGCTGGAACTCTTCCACGGATTCGGGATCGAGAAGGCACCGGGTGATGTAGGTCTTGGCCACCACCTGGAAGATGTCGAATATCTCCCCCTCCGGCGGACGCACTCCGGCGGCCCCCACCAGGGCCAGGCGCTTGAACTGCTGGGGGCACATCACCGCCATCTCGGCGGCCAGCCAGCCGCCCAGTGAGAAGCCGAGAACGTCCACGCCCTCCAGTCCCAGGTCATCCAGGGCGCCGAGATACCATCCAGCCAGGTCGTGGAGGTTCATCACCCAGTCCAGCTCGTCGGAGTCGCCGAATCCGGGATGCCAGGGGATGTAGAGGGTATGGTTCTCGGCCAGGGCCTGGTGCCAGCGGAGCCAGCCGGGGTGTCCCATCTCGTCGTGGAGGACGAGTAGCGGGTCGCCGGAGCCGCCCTTGATGAGCTTGATCTGGGCGCCGGCGACAGTGACCATTTCTTCGGTAAAGGTGGTGGATGCGGTGGTCATGGAAACTCCTTAGCGAAACGAGCGCGCCCTCCGACGCCGCGGGCCGGAGGGGCAGTTGAGGGATGCGGTGATTGTCAAAGAGGCAGGAATGGTTGTCAAGGACGGGGAGGGAGTGGTGGAGACAGTTCAAGGAGGAGATTTCAGTCCCAATCAGTTCAGACACCGGCCCTAAAATAGCCGCATTATGCCTTGTCAAGTTCGGCAATAAACTCATCGAGTTGGCCGCTGATGTTTAGCGCATACCCCCTAGCCTTGGTATAAAGCTCCCTCAGCTTGTGGGCTTCGACTTCGTTTTCGCCCGTAGATGTGTAGTCTATTTGCTTATTATTGGCGTCCTTGATGCGTAGGACTACCCTCTCATCGTTTTCACCGGACAATAAGTGAGGGTTGAACTTGGAGATGATTACAGATAATTGACCGATCCCAACCACAAACTCGTCCTTATCCGGATTTGACAATTCCCAGGAAATCTCGCCTTTGTCAGTCCGCTCAAGCAACCTGACGGCCACTTCGGAAATTTTTGGCATTTTCTTCCTCCTGGCTGTTTGCAGGAAATTTGTGGATGAAAAGTCTGCGAGTATCAGGCGGAATGCTACAGCCTCACAGACAACGATCAATGCGGTGATGTTTGACCCAGTTCACCGAGCAAGCCATCCAATTGCTGGTCAACGTTCAGGGCGATACGCCTGGCACTCTTGTATAAACTTCCCAGGTTGTCACTAGTTGCCTGACTCGCCCCGACAGTGCGGGCATCATACCTGTCGATTTCCTTGCCCTCCCTGTCGAGTATCCTTAGCCGAGGTTCCATGTCAATTTCCCAGGGGTCATCGTGTAAGGAGACTATAGCGGAAAAACTGCCGACTACAGCGGCAAAGGATGTTTCAACGGCGGTGGGCTTCCACCATATCCTGTTTTGCAAAGTACGTTGCAGTAGCTTGTCAACCACTTGAGCCATATCTGCCATGTCAATTACTCAACTGCGTCCCGGAAAAGTACGTTGAACTCGCCAGCGACTCCAAAACGATTTGCATCTCGTTTAGCTTTTCGTCGAAACTGCCTACATGGGATGGATCTATTCCACCCCGAAGCGCTTCAGTGACTGCGACCTCGATCTCGGCCAATTGTGGGATTAACTCTTTCAAAGCCGAGGTTTGGAAGTCTGTCAGCGATGTTTGCCTACCTTCAATGTCAGCAAGCATAGACCGCAACGGCTGGTAGTTTTCAAGACAAGCTTCCCAACTTTCCTCCCGATGCAATAGCTTAAGTCGCTGGAGGGCGGATATTGCCTTCTGCAAATCAACCACTGTCAAAATGCTGGTTATATTATCTTGGGTTTTCTGGCTGGCTTTCTTTGCGGCATCGGCAGCAGTTCTAGCCTTGCCTGCTTGGACGAATGCAGCGAAGCTGACACTTGCACCAATCGCCGATATTATCAAAGCGACTATGTTGATGACAGCTTCAAGGTTAGCCACGAAAAAGTCCATTGGCACCACCGACATTATACACGGCCCGCACTCGCGGAACGGCGCCCTGCAGGACCGTTGCTCAATCAAACTGCTGTTACTATCATGTATAGAATATGGTGGCCCGAAGGCTTTAGACACGCCAACGCCCGCCCCGGTCTCCCAGGGCGGGCGGTTTTGCGGATGGGTTGGCTGGCCGGAGCTGACGGACGCGGTTACTAGCTGGCTATCAGTTCTCCGCTGCCCGGGATGCGGTCTCGGTTGTGCCAAACGACCTCGGCCTCGCCCCGCTGCTGCATACGGGCCAGGTCCTTGCTGCAGTTGTGGTGGTTGCGGGTGTCGTGGCCGTTTTCCGCGCGGCACCACTGGACTACCGATTCCCACCAGACGTCGTTTACCGTCACCGGCTTGCCCCCCTGCCTGCGTTGACGCGCAGCGGGCGCTGGGGCTGGGGCTGCCTCGGCCCGTTCCGGCACGGGCGGTGGAGGCGGTATCTCTATCGTCACGGCCGTAGGCTGGACGTCCTCAGTTTCCGGGATCACCTTGCCGCAGTAGGGGCACTTCTCCCCCGCCACGTACAGTTGCAACATCTCGGTGTCCTCGTTCCACCGCCAGTGGGGTATGTTCGAACACTCCAGACACTCGAAGCAGGCCCCATCGTCATCCCCGCCCAACCTGGACAAGCCAGTGCCGCAAAAGTAACAGAAAGAGCCACGTTCCATTCCAGTTTCCTCTTTTTCCTGTGGTTGCCAACCCCTTTCGGGGGTACAGACCGGGAACCTCGGGGCCCGGTAACGGTGGAGACATTATAGCCACTGCGGGACGGTTCGTCACCCGGCACGGTCAGGTCAAGCGCCGCACCCGGTACATCAGCGCGATGCAGATGAAGGTCAGCACCAGCCCCGCTGCCCCCATGACGGTGATAGCCGTGCTAACCGAGGTGGTGTCCGCGACCCAGCCGATGCCCAGGCTCACCGCCACTACGAACCCCTGCCCGTAGGACCGCAGGCTGGTGATGCGGGAACGGAGGTTGTCCGGAGCCAGTTCCTGGATCAGCGTGCCGTTGGTGGTCCGGAAACCGGACTGGCTGAATCCGAATGCCGACACAAGGATGACGGCTGGTATGAGCCACTGTACGTAGGCCATGACGATCACTAGGACGGAACTGAGAGCCGCCAGGCCCAGGACCACGTGTCCCTTGCGGAAGATAAAACCGAAGGAAGCTATGATGAAAGCCGCGAAGAAGCCGCCCAGCCCGTTAATGGCCAGCAGAGAGCCCCCGATTTCGGCCCCTTGCTGCAGAATCTCGTCGGTGTAGACCGGGAGCAGGAACATGAAGGGCTGTAGCACAACGTTGGTAATCAGACCCAAACACATCAGGTTGAACAGAGCCCGCTCACCCTTCCAGACATAGGCGATGCCCTCTTTCAGGTCTCCCACCGCCGAACGCCGGCGGGACCTGTCCCCGCCCTCGTAGTAGGGCGTCTTCATGGGGATGAGGGCCAATACCATGAGGACGTAGAAGGTGGACTCGAGGACGAAGTTCCAGAAGAACCCCAAGGAGGCGATGAGCACCCCCCCAATGGCCGGACCGACCAGGCGGCTGCTGGTGATGGTGAACACGTTGGTGGCCAGGGCGTTGCCCAGGACTTCCCGCGGGACGGTGTTGGCTATGAGTGCCTGCCGCAACGGCATGGCAAAGGAACGGCATACTCCCGAGATGATGACGTAGGCGTACGCGTGCCAGATTTCGATGCGGTCGGACAGCACCAGGAAGGAAAACAGCATGGCGCAGCCGGCCATGATGCACTGGATGGTCATCAAGAGCTTGCGCCGGTCGACCCGGTCGCCCAGCACCCCCGCCCACGGTCCCACCACCAAGCCGGGCAGGGTGTTGATGGCTCCAACTCCGATTACCAGCAGAGACGAGGAGCCGGAGTCGGAGGAAAGTCCCTGAACCAGCCACCCAACGGTGAGTAGTTGGAGCCACTGGGCATTGTTGCCGCAGAAGTTGCCAATCCAGAGAAAACGGTAGTTGCGATACCCCAGCCAGGTGTCCAGGGTGTGCATCCGGGGCAGGCTGGGCACGTGGAGCAGTTTCATCGAGTTCCGCACCTGACCCATGGGTGCTGCACACCGGTATCAGGACCTGGAGGGACAGGAACCAAATAAATTACGATCAGCGGCATTGCATTAGTTTACATGATAAAAAACGTTTGGCAATATCATAGAAAGTGGGGGCAGAATCGGCCCCGCCTAAACCAACAGCGGCGGAACTTCCGCGCTTCTCAGCGAGGTTCCGCCGCCAAAGCTTTCGTGGTTGTTGCCCGAAATGTTAGCCCGAGACTGCCTCCTTGAATCGGGTGATGGCCTCGATGTGCTGGTCTGGTCCCTTCAAACCGGCCCGCATGGTGTTAATCGACAGGTGGGTAGCTCCGGCTTCATCCCAGGCTGCTGCTAGCTTGTTCCACTCGTCCGGGCCGCCGTCGTTCAAGCTAACCCGGCCCTCGATGCCGATGTCTGCCGGGTCCCGTCCCGCCTTCTGAGCCAGTTCCCGCATCTCGCCGATTTTCTCCTGCCCCTCGCTGTCCGGCTGGAACTGGGGAAACCAGCCGTCGCCCAGGCGGGCCAGCCGCCGGACCACCTGCGGGGCGCCGCCGCCGAACCAGAGTGGGATGGGACGCTGGACGGGCAGGGGATTGATGCCGGCGTGAGTCACCTTGTGATAGCGGCCTTCGTAGTTGACGACGTCCTGGGTCCAGAGCAACCGCAGCAGCTCGATCTGTTCCGCCGACCGGCGTCCCCGGTTGCCGAAATTCTCTCCCAGGGCCTCGTACTCCACGTGGTTCCAGCCAATTCCGATGCCCAGCCGCAGCCGTCCGCCGGTCAGCACGTCCACCGCCGCCGCCTGCTTGGCGACCAGTGCGGTCTGCCGCTGGGGAAGGATCAGGATTCCGGTGGTCATTTGTATTGTTTCTGTTATGGCTGCCAGGTAGCCGAAGAGCACAAAGGGCTCGTGGAAAGTATCCACGTGGCTGTAAGGACGCTCCCAGCTCTCCCGCTTGCTGGCGTCGGCTCCCAGGACGTGGTCGAACACCAGCAGATGCTCGTATCCCAGCCCTTCGGCGGCCTGGGCAAAGTCCTTTACTGCTGCCGGGTCGGCGCCGATCTCGGTTTGGGGGAATATAGCGCCAAGTTGCATGGTTGCCTCCTCGTCTGCTGGATATTATCTCCGCGGTTCTGGGCCTTGATTTCTCGTGCCTTGTTTCTTGTGCCATGAAGGTTAGCCATAGCCCCAGTCAGTATCCTGTCTCGCGCGATGCGCGTCAATGCGGACTGTTCCCAGGACAGGGCGATTGCAAAGTCGAGTCAAGTGTCCCTTCCCCCTTGATGGGGGAAGAGCCTGCCCCCGCGAAGGCGGGGGTTAGGATGGGGGTGACGCTCTCGCCGTTTGAAGCTATCCCCCCCACCCTCTCCCACCAGGGGCGGGGGAACTTTGCAATCGGCCTGGTTCTCGGGACGCTGGCAGCGGAGATGCTGGATCCGCGAAACCGCTATTGACAAGCAATATCTCTTACCTTATACATAGGCAGCCTTTCCCAGGGAGGTGACCGCCCCACTTCGATAATCTTAACCGCATTACCGTTCCACAGGAGTGAATACGAATGATCAATCGACCACTGGCAATGTTGAAACGACCGGGTTCGCTGGCGTGTCTGGCGATACTGCTAACTGCTCTGGCAGTCGCCTGCGGCACTTCTGCCGACCCCACCGTAGCCCCCACTGTACCCCAGTTCTCTGCACAGGCGATTCCCGCCGCCACGGCGACCCCGCAACCGGAGGCCGCCGCTCCAGCCCCAAGTTCTGGGTCCAGCATGGGCTCATCGTCAGCCCCGGCGCCCGCGCCTACCGCGACCCCACAGCCCACCGTCCCCCCTCCCGCTCCCGTTGCGGGACGCGACTCCGCCGTCGTTGTGACTGAGGCCGAGCCGGCCAGCGTTGGAGCATGGAGCGAGGGTTGCAGCGCGGAAATCCACAGCCTGGGGTGCCAGGACTTCGTCACCGACTTCCTGACCTGGCTGGACGACCGGACCAGCGAAATCGTCCCCCTGTCCGGCGTTGACAGTTGGGAGCAGATAGACGTGGACCGCTGGCGGTTCCACCTGCGCGACGGCGTCAAGTTCCACAACGGCGCTCCCTGGAACGCCGCCGCTGCCAAGTACGGCATTGAATACAATGCCGACGTGGCCAATCCCAGCGCATCCATAAGTTGGACGGGTCCTGATGTGCAGGGCGAGGTGATGGATGATCTGACCGTGGATATCATCTGCCCGGTAGCCTGTCCCATCTACCCCCGCACCGCCCTTTTCGCCGACTTCCAGGACCCGGCCTGGTTCGAGGCCGCCGACGAGACGGAGCGTTCCATCCTGACCGTGGGGTTCGGCCCCTACAAGATTGTCGAGTACACCCCCGGCGTGGATACCAAGTTCGAGGCTTACGAGGACTACAAGCCCAACGAAAACTGGTTCTCCCAGGCCCCCAGCATCCAGTACATAACCCACACCTACCGGGCCGAGGCCACCGTTCGCTCTTCCATGATCCAGACTGGAGAAGCTGACTGGGCGGCGGACATCGGATTCGACGAGATTCCCCGGGTGCCCAAGCACACCAGCGGCAAGACCGCCGAGGTTTACACCCTGGTGCTGGACACGGTGTTCCATCCTGAGTTGAAGAAGCAGAAGGTCCGCGAAGCCCTGGCCATCGCCATTGATTGTCAGACCCTGCTTGATGAGTTGTTCGATGGCCGGATTCCCTGTCACGCTGCCATCTCCATGAAGGGGACCGTCGGCATCAACGACGAGAATTCCAGGGTGCGGGAGTACAACCCGGACCGTGCCATGCAACTGTTGGCCGAAGCCGGCTACGACCGGGCCAACGAAATCAACATCAACACCCGCCCCGGCTCCAACATTCGCGGCCTGGAAATCATGGAGTCGACCATCACCTTCTGGCGTGACATTGGTGTCAACGCCAATCTCAACTCCTGGAGCGACCTGGGTAAGGCCCGGGAGGTCCAGTCCTCGGGCTGCGGCAAGTTCATCAACGAACCGGGCTACAAGGAGGCCATGGACTGTGCCGACCGGGAGCCGCCCGAACCCTACTTCCAGTCCTCTCACGCCTACGAGATCGCGACCTCCAACGAGATTCTGGACATGCAGCGGTTCAACAACTCCCGCCTGAGCTGCTTCAGCCGCAGCAGCCGGGTCTGCATTCCCGAGTTTGAAGCCCGCAAGCTCAAGGCCAATGCTATCCCCGAAGGCCCCGAGCGTACCAAGGCGATGGAGGACCTGGCCCAGTTCGCCTACGACGAGGTGTTCTTCATACCCTACTTCGAGGTAGTGTATGTGTACGGCCTCGCCGAGGACCTGGAATGGGAGGCCTACTATGCCCCCCGCCTGAGGGGCAACACCATGCGGTTTACCCAGTAATTCACCCAGGCTCAACACACAGGTCACAGCGCCCCCGGTTTACCGGGGGCGCTGTCTTTTCAGAAACTATCTCAAAACCGATTTCCTCCCTCCCGTCATTCCCGCGCAGGCGGGAATCCAGACCCCCGTCTCGTCCCCATTTTGCGGGTTTCGGATTTCAGAATGTGCGTTTTGAGATAGTTTCTCAGAGGGGAGACTCCGTCAGGCCCGGCGGAAAGGGGATTATGCGAGCCCTTTGACCGCCTCCGCCAGTTGGCTCGCTTCGTCCTCGGTGTTGAAGAAGTGCAGCGATGCCCGCACTCCAGCCGGATGAGGCACTTGCCGGACGACGATGCGGTGGTTGTTCCACAGGTTTTCCACCACCGCTCTGGGCTCCCACCCGGCCACGGCGAAGGACACCAGGCCTGCCGATAGCTCCGGGTCTTCGGGAGACAGCACGCTAACGCCGGGGATTTCCCGTAGCTGGACTTTCAAGCCTTCCGCCAGTTGGAGGTTGCGGACCTCGATGTTTTCCACGCCAATATCCCCGATGAACCTGGCGGCTTCGACGAAGGCAGCCTGGAGGGGAACGCTGGATGACCCGCCCACGAACTTGTCCATGGAGTTAATGTTGGGTTCCAGATGGTCAGGTGTCACCGGCGGCACCAGCGCGCGGCCTCCGGTGTGGGCCGGGTGGACCTGGGGTATGAGATCCTGCCGAATGTACAGCGCGCCCACCCCTTCGTAGCCCAGGACCCACTTCTGACCCGGGATGGAATAGAAGTCGTAACCCCGGGACATGTCCAGATGAATGTGCCCCCCGGTCTGGGCCCCGTCCAGCATAATCAGTGCGCCGTGGTCGTGGGCCATGCGGCACAGGTCCTCGGCGGGCAGCCGCATTCCGGTGGAGTACTCGATGTGACTGACGAAGACCATGCGGGTGTTGGGAGTGAAGGCTTCCTCGAACTTCTGGAGGATGGTCTCCCTGGAGTCATGGGGGTCCAGCATCACCACCCGCGGCTTTACCCCGTAGCGCTCACCCAACATGACGATGGGAACCGCCACCGAGCCATGCTCCAGGTTGCAGGTGATAATCTCGTCCCCCTGCTTCCAATCCAGCCCGCTGAGGACAATGTTCAGGCCCTCGGTGGTGTTGCGGGTTACCAGGACTTCGTCGACGGAGGCGTTGAGCAGTCCGGCAGCGGCCACGCGGGCGTTGCCCCGAATCTCGCGGCCGGTTTCCTGGACTACCGGACTGGCGGCGCCCTCCTCCATCTCCAGGTCTACCCGCGCTTTCAGTGCCTCGGCCACTGACCGGGGCGGCGGGCCGGACCAGCCGGTGTTCATGTAGGTCATTTTGGACAGGACAGGAATGTCATACCGCAGCCCCATAATGTCCACGAAGATGTCCTCCTTCCGGGGGTGTTCGGGTCGCTTCGTTCTCGGGATTTTGAGGCCTGGTCCGGGGCTATTCGCCCACCGCCACCTGCCGCCCCTCGGTGGTGGACCGGCGGATGTCGTCCAGGAACTCGTGCAGCTTGACGGCGGTGGCGAAGCTGGGTTCGCAGGTCCCCGATCCGTTGATGGCCTGGCCGAACTGGTAGTACATCTGCCCCACGTTGAAAGCCTCTCCGGCGGGCATCCCTTCCAGCACGTTGGTATAGCGGGCGGGCACCTCGATGGATTCCAGGCGGTCGCTCTCCTGGGCGCCTTCCAGGTTGACCACCTTTAGCTGGGGCGAGTCGTCGGACGCAGCCACCAGAGTTCCCTTGCTGCCGTAGACCTCCAGCCGCAGCCCGCTGCCGGCGTAGGGAGTGGACGCCACGTGCACCGAAGCCACCGCTCCATTGTCCAACTGCCCGCTCACCAGGACGTTGTCCGGCGAGGTAACGTCCAGAACATCTCCGGTGTCGCTGGCAGTCCACTGCTTGGCCTGGGTGCTGACCACGGACGACACCTGGGCCAAGTCTCCGACCACGAACTGCATGGCATCCACCGTGTGCCCGAAGGCAATGGTGAGGGTGTTGGCGCCCAGTTCTACATCCCGCTGCCAGGTGCGGTCCAGCACCCGGGACAGCACTCCGCCGCGGATCATGCTGCAGTGGCAGGCCATGACCTCGCCCACAAATCCGTCCTCGATCATGTCCTTCATGTGCAGCATGGCGGGATTGGCGCGGGCCTGGAGTCCGACCATGTTGACCAGTCCCTTGGCCTGGGCCAGTTCGGCCATTTCGCGGGCTTGCGCCGTATCCTGACCCAGGGGCCACTCGGTGTAGACGTGCTTTCCGGCGTTGAGAGCGGCCATGGTGGGCTCGTAGTGGGAGGGAACGCGAAGTACCACCGCCACCGCGTCTATGTCGGGATGGGCCAGCATCTTCTCGTAGTTGTCGAAGGCCAGCCTGGCACCGAAGGCCTGGGCCGACTCCTCGGCGCTTTCCATGCGGGTGGTGCAGACTCCGGTCAGCTCGAATTCCGGGCTGGCCACCAGGGCAGGCAGATGGGAACGGGGAGCCCATCCCCGGTGAATGTTGGCTCCGATAACACCGATGCGAATTCTCTCAGCCATGTCGTTTCCCCCTTCAGCGGTCTGTTTGGGTCATCCTAACATGGGTTTGACTGCCGGGGACAGGTGGGCCAGTATTGTCAAAACGAGGTGACGATTATGACTCTTCCCCAATCGAGCCGCTTCGACTTGGCCGACGGTATGACGATCTGCCGCGTCCTTAACGGAATGTGGCAGGTTTCCGGGGCGCATGGACGGATTGATCCGGCGGCCGCCGTCCGCAGCATGTTCGACTACGTGGACGCCGGGTTCACGACGTGGGACCTGGCAGACCACTACGGGCCGGCGGAGGACTTCATTGGCGAGTTCCGGCGGCAACTGGCGGAGTTACGGGGTGAAGATGCCCTGTCCGGCATTCAAGCGTTCACCAAGTGGGTGCCCCGCCCGGGGCTGATGCCGCGTCAAGTTGTGGAGAACAACATTGACATCTCCCTGCGGAGAATGGGCGTGGAACGGCTGGACCTGCTTCAGTTTCACTGGTGGGACTACCGGGACGACCGCTACCTGGAAGCCCTGTCCCACCTGGCGGCTCTGAGAGACGAAGGGAAGATTCGTGAAGTGGCCCTGACCAACTTCGACACCCAGCGGATGCGGGGGATCGCCCAGGTCGGCATCCGGTGCGTGTCCAACCAAGTGCAGTATTCGCTGATTGACCGGCGGCCGGAGGTAGTGATGGCGGAGTTCTGCCAGGAAAGCGGGGCTTCGCTCTTGGCCTACGGGACGGTCTGCGGAGGGTTGCTTTCCGACCGGTACCTGGGACAGCCGGAGCCGCCGCGGGCTCTGTTGAACACGGCCAGCCTGGGAAAGTACAAGGAGATGATTGATGCCTGGGGCGGGTGGGATTTGTTCCAGCAACTCCTGACCGTGCTTCGATCTGTGGCAGACAAGCATGGCATGAGCATAGCTAACGTGGCGGTGCGGTACGTCCTGGACCGTCCAGCGGTAGCAGGCGTCATCGTCGGTGCGAGGTTGGGGGTGGCGGAGCACATATCCGACAACGCACGGGTGTTCAGCTTCAACCTGGATGACGAAGACCTCGGGTCCATTGAATCCGTGCTGGTGCAGTCCCGCGACCTGTACCGGATCATCGGCGACTGCGGGGATGAGTACCGGCGGTAGGGATTGCCTTCGCCGTGCGGGCACCGGATACTTGCCGGCGACAGATACGAAATCACACAGCAGGAGCCGACGATGCAGTTTGGAGTAGTTTTTCCTCAGACGGAGATCGGGGCCGACCCCGGGGCGGTCCGGGAGTACGTGCAGGCCGCCGAGGGGATGGGGTATTCGTACATTTTCATCGCCGACCATGTCCTGGGGGCGGATCCGGCGCACCATGAGCATGTCGTAGGCTCCTACTACACCCACCAGAGCGTGATCCATGAGACGTTCACGACGCTGGGGTTCATATCGGCCATCACGAAGAACGTTGACCTGATTACCGGCATCCTGATTCTTCCGCAGCGGCAGACGGCGCTGGTTGCCAAGCAGGCGGCGGAGATTGACCTGCTCAGCGGCGGGCGGCTGAAGCTGGGAATCGGAGTGGGCTGGAATCACGTCGAGTACGAAGCCCTGGGGGAGGACTTCCACACCCGGGGGCGGCGGTGCGAGGAGCAGATGGAGGTGCTGCGGGCTCTGTGGACGGAGGAGGTGGTCAACTACGAGGGCCGATGGCACCGGATCACCGACGCTGGGATCAACCCCCTGCCGGTGCAGCGTCCCATCCCCATCTGGCTGGGAGCCGGGGGGAGCGCCAGCCCGATTCCGGTGGAGCGGGTGCTGCGCCGGATTGGAAGGATGTCCGACGGGTGGTTCCCCAGCTTCCCGCCGTCGAACGAGGGGCGGGAGGCGGTGGCGCGAGTGAGGCAGTACGCGGTGGACGCGGGGCGGGACCCGAAGGAGGTGGGGATGATTGGCCGCCTGCGGCTTCCGGGGAAGCAGCCGGAGGACTGGCTGGAGGAGGTAGAGGGGTGGCGGGAGATGGAGGCCACCCACGTATCCGTCGAAGCCCGGCGAGGAGTCTTGGGAGGGGTCGAGCAACACATCGCCGCCATCGAGGAGGCCAAGGAAGTGCTGGGGATTTAACTCCCGCTTCCTGTCCAGGCCGCTAGCGGGGCTGCCAGCCCCCTTCTTCCACTTCCAACAGGAAGTCGAGGACGGTGCGGTTGTACAGGTCCGGTTCCTCGAGGTTTATGGCGTGGCCGCTGCGGGGGAAGACGACCAGGCCGCAACGGGGGATGTTCCGCTTCATGAAGACGGCGGGGTTGACGCAGGGGTCGTCCTCATCGCCGATCATTACCAGGGTGGGGACCTGGAGCTGGCGCATCCCCTCAGCAAGGTCGTAGACGGGCGGGCGGGTCATCTGGATGCCCCGGTAGGTGAGGGCCGAGCCGAGGGCGGAGTGGGAGGCGAGGCCGTCGTAGAACACCTGGAAGCCCTTGGGGTCCTTGCGGAGAAGCTGGGTGCGGGTGGGGCCGTGCCCGTAGTCCCGGGCCATGGGCTCCATGCCCTGGGTCATCAACACTTCGGTCATGCGGGCGCCGTCGGAGCGGAACTGTTCCGGGTCGTCGCTGCCGGAGCCGCAGGCGGCAACGATGAGGGAGCGGGCCATTTCGGGGTGGCGCAGGCCGAAGTTCAACGCCACGTTGCCGCCCATGGACAATCCGCCGATGTGGGCCTGGGGGATGTTGAGATGAACCATGAGCAGGCGGAGGTCCTCGATGGCCTGGTCCTGGGAGTAGGCGGCAGGGTCTTCGGGGACGTCGGAGGGCGGGTAGCCCCGGGCGGCGTAGGTGATGACCCGGTAGCGGCGAGATAAGAAGTTGACCTGCAGGTCCCAACTGTCGTAGTTGCCGCCGAACTCGTGACTCCAAATGAGGGGGAAGCCGCTGCCGTGCTCCTCGTAGTAAAGCTGGACGCCGTCGGCATTAAACCTGGGCATGACCGTCTCCCAATTCTAATGTGATGCTGCTGTCAGGGCAGGATGATAATGCCGGTCCGAAGACGGGTCAATTCCAGTTAAAAAAGAGGGAGAGGGCAAAGCTGCAGCCAAGGGCAGAAAATAAAGCTGCTGCATTTTGCTATATTCCGCTACATTTGAGCGTGGGCTCCGGGGTGGTCCTGCTTACAATTGCACGGCGCATGTCCGCCATTGCCAAAAAATCTGTCCTATTTTGTCCCAAAGTGTCCCATTTGGGGAGGCAAGCCGGACTGTTCTGGGACGTTTCCTACGGTGTTGTATTCATATATGGTAACTGGCGAGAGGCCGGGATGGAAAGGGGCAACTGTCAGTAATGGTGCAATTGGGGTTACGTTGGGGGATGCATCCCCCAAACCCCCTGAGAGAGGGGATGTGGGCGTAGGATTTGAGGGCGGCGACGTGGCAGGCAGGGAAGGAGTTACTGGGGTCTGGGTCCCCGCCTGCGCCTACGCGGGGACAGGCATAGTCCTGTCTCAATTCAAAGGTTTTCGATGGAAGTTATACGCACCAAGGTGTGGCACCAACATGGTGGTGCTTTCTGCCAACGTGGCGGTGTCTTCTATATACGATAACCCTGGCCGTCGGGTAGCGTTCCGGTTTTGGTGGTGGGGCTCAACGGCTGCTGGGGCAAGCTCTGTGCGGGGATGACGGAAAGGCTTGGGGATGACGATTAGAGAACTCGCGGAGCGGCCAGTTCAGCCGCGTTCCAGCCACCCCGGGCATCGGGAGAATCCGGCGGCGGGGCCGGGGCGTAGGGACTGGGCAAAGGCGGAAATTCGGAAGGGTGGGCGCACTTCCCTCCAGGAAATCCCTCGGGTTGGCCTTTTGGCGAGTCTGGCCGTTACGGTACAATTGGCACACAGATAGTTTGCATTATGTTCTGCCCCTCTTTCCTGGGCAGAAGCGTCCCCCGGGGCGCAGAGGTGTTCCGATATGGTCTCATTACTTCGCAAGATGGTTGGCGACAGCCCGGAGAAGGCAGCCAACAAAATTCGTCCCGTAGTAGACCGGATCAACGCGCTGGAAGAAGGTGTGAAGCGGCTGTCCGATGGGGAGCTGCGGGCGAAAACGGACGAGTTCCGGTCCCGGATGGAGCGGGGCGAGACGCTGGACGACCTGCTGGTTGAGGCGTTCGCCGTGGTGCGAGAAACGGCGTGGCGCAACCTGGGGCAGCGTCACTACGACGTTCAGTTGATTGGCGGGGTGGTGCTGCACAAGGGGCAGATTGCGGAGATGAAGACGGGCGAGGGCAAGACGCTGGTGGCGACGCTGCCCGTCTATCTGAACGCGCTGACCGGGAAGGGCGTCCACGTCGTGACGGTCAACGATTACCTGGCTCGACGGGACCCGGTGTGGATGGGGCCCATCTACCACGCCCTGGGGCTGACGGTGGGGGTGCTGCAACACGACGGGGCTTTCCTGTATGACCCGGACTGGTCCGAGCCTTCATCTGGGGGACGCCGGCAGGCCCCGGGGTTCGCCAACCTGCGCCCGGCGCCGCGGGCGGAGGCATACGAGGCCAACGTGCTCTACGGGACCAACAACGAGTTCGGGTTCGACTACCTGCGGGACAATATGTCGGTGGACATGTCCCAACGGGTCCAGCGGGAAATGCACTACGCCATCGTGGACGAGGTGGACAACATCCTCATTGACGAGGCGCGGACGCCGCTGATCATCAGCGGGCCCGCCGAGGAGCCGGTGCAGCACTACTACACCTTCGCCAAGCTGGTGCCCCGGCTGAGGGAGGAGGAAGACTACACCATCGACGAGCGCACCCAGGCCATCTCCATGACCCCGGAGGCGGTAGAGAAAATCGAGCGGTGGACCAACACGGGCAACCTGTACGACCCGGAAAACTACCACCTTGTCCACTACGTGGAGAACGCGCTGGTGGCCCACGTTCAGAAGAAGCGGGACAAGGACTACGTGATCCGGGACGGTGAGGTGGTCATCGTCGACGAGTTCACGGGACGGCTCCAGTTCGGACGCCGGTGGTCGGACGGACTGCACCAGGCGGTGGAGGCCAAGGAAGGGATCAAGGTCCAGCGGGAGAGCGTCACCTACGCTACCATCACCCTGCAGAACTACTTCAGGATGTACGAAAAGCTGGCGGGGATGACCGGAACCGCCGCCACCGAGTCGGACGAGTTCTTCAAGATTTACAGCCTGGAGGTGGCGTCAATCCCCACCAATCTGCCGATGATCCGGGAGGACGCTCCCGACCTGGTCTTCCAGAACGACGATGCCAAGTGGAAAGCGGTTGTCGAGGATATAGTCGCGACGAACAACCTGGGGCGTCCAATCCTGGTGGGCACGACCTCGGTGGAAACGTCGGAAGCCCTGAGCGACCGCCTGAAGAAGCGGGGCATACAGAACCAGGTCCTGAACGCCAGGAACCACGAGCATGAGGCCAGCATCATCGCCCAGGCGGGGCGCACCGGCGCGGTCACCGTATCCACCAACATGGCAGGGCGGGGCACGGACATCGTGCTGGGCGGCGCCGACACATCCCGGGAAGGGTGGCAGGAAGAACACGACCGGATAGTCGAGCTGGGCGGGCTGCACGTGGTGGGCACCGAGCATCACGACGCGCGGCGGGTGGACAACCAGCTGCGGGGACGCTCCGGCCGGCAGGGGGACCCGGGCAGCTCCCAGTTCTACGTCTCGCTGGAAGACGAGCTGATGCAGCGGTTCGGGGGGGAGCGGATCAAGTCGTTCATGGGCTGGACCGGCCTGGAGGACGACGTTCCCATCGAGAACAAGCTGATCACCAAGTCCATCGGCACGGCGCAGGTGAAGGTGGAGGGATACCACTTCGACATCCGCAAGCACCTGCTGAACTACGACGACGTGCTGAACACGCAGCGAGGCATTATCTACAGCGACCGGGAGCAGATTCTCAAGGGGGACAACCTGAGGGAACGCATCCTGGGGATGCTGGGGCGGGAGTTCGAGGACATTGTAGCCAAGCGGCTGGCCAGCCGTCACAACGACGATTGGGAGGTTACGGGTTTCCTGAACGACCTGGCCCTGGTCTGTCCGCTGCCGTCAGAGCTGGACGACGTGGACAAGGTGTACGGCCTGCGGAAGGAGGACATCCAGCGGATCCTGGCAGAGCACGCCGAGGCGGTCTACGATGCCCGGGAGAAGCAACTGGGAGAGGAGCAAATGCGGGTGCTGGAACGCCTGCTCCTGCTGCGCTCGATTGATCTGCACTGGGTGAACCACCTGACCGCAATGGAAAACCTGCGCACCGGAATCGGGTTGCAGGCGGTCGGCCAACGGGACCCGCTGGTGATGTACCGGTCCGAAGGGCACAAGACCTTCCAGGAACTGCTGGCGCGGATGCAGAACGACGTGGTGCACAGCCTGTTCCACGTTACGGTGACGCAGCAGCCGCCCAATGGGCAGCGGCGGAGCAACGCGCAACCCAAGGCCAGTCCGATGCAGTCGGTGGCGGGCAAGAGCAGGAACGCGGCGCCGAATGGCCAGAAGGTGGGACGGAACGCCCAGTGTCCCTGCGGGAGCGGACGGAAGTACAAGCGGTGCTGCGGCAGGACCTAGGCGGAGAGGGAATTCTTCTCCTAACTCCAATTCGTTAAGGCGAGGCCGGCTTCCCATGGGCGCAGCACTCCGGGTGTCCCTTCACATACTCCTGTTCCTGGTGGCCATTGTGGTGTTCTACCTGGGGCTGGGTATCGGCCTGGCATGGCCGGGGGTTACGGTGGCCGGAGTGACGTTGAGCGGTCCGACCGCAGGCACCATTCTCTGGATAACCTCGGGAGTCATCGGCGTGGGCAACCTGGTGTGGATGATTAGGTATTTCAGCCGGAGGGGGCAGGCATAAGGCCGAAGGGGTGACGGCCACCTGGACGGGTCAGGTCTAGCAATCATATCAATATATGATATGATGTAGAGGTGCGAAGAAAACACCGCAGGACATTGGCGGCAATCTTTCGGAGCCCAACGCAATCGGGTATCCATTGGGATGATATTGAATCATTGCTCCTCGCTTGCGGCGCTTACCTGGAAGAGCGGTCGGGTTCGAGATTAGCGGTAGAACTCAATGATACGGTGGCGATTTTTCACCGCCCCCACCCCAGACGAGATACAGACAAGGGAACCGTCGCTTCAATCCGAAGATTCTTGACCGAAGTGGGTATCAGCGAGGAGCAGCAATGATGGAGTACAAGGGTTATCGAGGGGTGATTACCTTTGACGACGAAGCCGAAATTTTTCACGGCGAGATTGCAGGGACCCGCGATGTCATCACCTTTCAAGGGGAGTCAGTCACAGAGCTGCGAACCGCCTTCGAAGAGTCCGTTGATGCTTACCTGGAGTTCTGCGCCGAAAGAGGAAGGAGTCCAGACAAGGCGTTCTCCGGGAAGATCCCGCTTCGGATGAAGCCCGAGGTCCACAGGGCCGCTGCCATGGCGGCCCGCGCCGACGGCAAGAGTCTCAACGCCTGGCTGTCGGAAGCAATTGAGCGAGCGGCCGCACAGGCTACAGATTACCCCGCTTCAGCCTCAGGGAGTTGGTCACCACGGTCACGGAGCTGAAGGCCATGGCCAACGCGGCCAGCATGGGGTTGAGGAAGCCGTGCTGTCCGAAGAAAAACCCCAGGCTTTCCGGCACTCCGCCTAGGGCATAGAACACCGGGTACAGGGCTCCAGCCGCGACGGGTATCAACAGGACGTTGTAGAAGAAGGCCCAGAAAAGGTTCTGCTTGATGGCGCGGATGGTGCGGCGGCTGAGGTCGAGGGCCGTGACCACCGCGCCGATGTCTCCCCGCATCAAGGTAATGTCCGCCGACTCCATGGCTACGTCGGCGCCGGTTCCCATGGCGAGACTGACGTCAGCTTGGACTAGGGATGGAGCGTCGTTGATCCCGTCGCCGACCATGGCCACCACCCGTCCTTCGGACTGGAGTCGGCGGATAACGGAGACCTTGTCCTGGGGCAGGAGTTCGGCTTCAACCTGGCTGATTCCCAGCTCGCCGGCAATGGCATGGGCCGTGCGGGGGTTGTCTCCCGTAAGCATGACCACTTCGATGCCGCGCCGGCGAAGAGCGGACACGGCTTCGGGGGAGGAGGGCTTGACCGGGTCGGCCAGGGACACTACGCCTCGGACCTCTCCATCCGACGCTACCAGGACCGGAGTCTTGCCCGCCCCGGAGAGACGGTCAAGCGCGTCGTCCCAGTTGGAGGGATCGATTCCCTGGGTGACCATCAACGAGCGGTTTCCGAGAAGCACGGATCCGCCCTCGACGGTGGCTTGGATGCCCAAGCCCGGGCGGGCTTCGAATCCGGATGGTTTCAAGTGGTCCGCGATTCCCAATCCCCGGGCCTCGGCTTCGCGGACGATGGCCTGTCCCAGCGGATGTTCCGAGCCGTATTCGGCGGAGGCGGCCAGCCGGAGCAGTCCGTCCTCGCCGCCGTCGAGGGCAATTACGTCGGTGACGGCGGGTTGTCCGGTGGTGAGGGTGCCGGTCTTGTCCAACGCCACGACGTTCACCCGGTGGGCAGTCTCGAGGGCCTGGGCGCTGCGCACCAGCACTCCGTGCTCGGCGCCCTTGCCGGTGCCGACGATGACGGCGGTGGGGGTGGCCAGTCCTAGGGCGCAGGGGCAGGCGATGATGAGCACCGCCACGGCCACGAGGACGGCGAGAGTGAAGGCGGGAGGCGGGCCGAGGATGAGCCAGAAGAAGAAAGCGGCCAGGGATACGGCGATGATGGCCGGGACGAACCACGCGGAAACGGCATCGGCCAGGCGTTGGATGGGGGCCTTGGAGGCCTGGGCTTCCTCGACGAGGCGGATGATTCGGGACAGGACCGTGTCCTGGCCTACCTGCGTTGCCCGGTAGGTGAGGGCGCCGGTGCCGTTGATGGTTGCTCCGTAGACGGCAGCGCCCGAGGCTTTATCGACGGGGATGCTCTCGCCGGTGAGCATGGACTCGTCAATAGCGGACGCACCGTCCACCACTTCGCCGTCCACGGGGAGTTTTTCGCCGGGCCGGACCACCAACAGATCGTCCAACTGCACGGCGTCAACGGGGACTTCGACTTCGTGTCCATCCCGGATGACCCGCGCTGTCACAGGCTGCATTCCGACCAGGCGGCGGATGGCCTCGGTGGTCTGCCCGGCGGCCCGGGCCTCCAGGTAGCGGCCCAGCAGGATGAGGGCGATGATGATGGCGGAGGTGTCGAAGAAGTAGTGGGCGCCGACGCCTAGTCCTTCCAGGAATTGAGGAGCCAAAGAGGTCATCACCACCACGGCGGCGCTGTACCCGTAGGCAACCGACGTTCCCAGGGCGATGAGGGTGTGCATGTTGGCGGAGCCGTGGCGGAGGGCGCCCATACCGGAGACGTAGAAGGGCCAGCCCGCCCAGAATTGGATGACGGTGGCCAGGCCCCAGAGAAGGAAGGGGTAGAAGGCCCACTCCATAAATCGGGGAACCCAAGGGAACAGCTCCATGGTGCCGGCGAGGAGGAGCAGGCCGCCCGCGGCGGAGAACAGGAAGCGGGTCCGCAGGGACCGGACTTCTTCCACCCGGGCCCAACGGTCCAGTTCGCTGCTGGACCCGGGTGCGGAATCCGAGGACTCGAGACGGTAGCCCGCGTCTTCCAGGGCATCACGGAAGTCAGACATTCCGGGAAGGCCGGGGACGTGCTCGACGGTGGCCCGGGCGGTGGCGAGGTTCACCGAGACGGCGGTGACGCCGCATACCCGGTTGAGGGCGTGTTCCACGTGGGAGACACAGGCGGCGCAGGTCATCCCGCCAACATCGAGGGTCGTCTTGCCAGTGGGAATGCTGTATCCGGCGTCGTCGACAGCGGCGCGGAGGGCGGCGATGTCGATGCCGGTCGCCGGTGCGGAGTCATCTAGCGAGATGGATGCCGAGTTGGTGGCGAGATTCACGGAGACTCCGGCGACACCGGGGGCATCCGCCAGGGCGTGTTCCACGTGGGAAACGCAGGCGGCGCAGGTCATGCCCTTGATGGGCAGGACAACGCGGCGCGGGTCGCGCCCGGACCCGTTGGGCGGGTGGCTTTCGCCGGATGACGTTGCTGAGGAGCGGTCAGTCTTCAACTTCGGCGGACTCGGGACGGACCGGGGGCCGCTGGTCCAGGGGAAGCCTTCCTTTTTCCAGACGTTGGTGGTCCAAGGTGCTGGATGGCTGCTCCAGGCGGCGGATTTCTTCCCGCAGAGAGTCGTTGACGTAGGGGGCTGGCGCATTTCCGTCGGCAAGTAGCGTTTCCAGCTTTTGGACTAGCTGACCAGCGGCATTCACGGACTGTTGGACTTCCCTGGAATTGAACTCATGATGATAGAAGTTGTAATGAGCATCACGCGCCGTCAGATAATCCCCTAGCAAGGTGGTATCCTGCTGTTCCTCGGTAAGGACGGCGACAATCTTCCGCAGCCTCCAGTCGGCGTCGTTGAACCAGCGGCGCTTTTCGGCGACGGCCTTGACGGCGTGAGCCGCCGCTCCCCAGACTTTCTCCGAGGCCTGCAGGATGTCGTCGCGGTCCAGCTCTTCCTGCGCTTGGCGGAGGAGATGTCGGGCGATTTCCATGTTCCTGACTGATTCCTCGTCGGGAGATGGGCCGGGAGTGGTGTTCAAGGGCAAGGCCATTCCAGGACACCTTTTGCTCGATTGTCCTAATCATAGCACAAGGTCTGGCCCCCAATTCTCAGGAACCGCCGAGTGCCCTGGGCTTGTGACCATGCACCGCCTGGTCCTACCCGTCGAATTCCGCCCAGTACCCGGAACAGTCAACGGGTTCGTTCCCGACCTCCTCAACCACAACGCCCGAGTAATCGCCATCATCAGGGAAAATCACAACGCCGCAGGAGTAGAACGCAATCACAGCATTTTCGTAAGCCCGAATCTCCTCCGGCCACCAAGCGCGGGAAATGGTCGCCCCATTAGCGTAATACTCCTCCGACTTGACATAGACCCCCGGAAACGCCGTCATAAACGGCACAACCACCTCCATCGGCAGCATTGCCAGCAGGAAATTTTCGTTATGCCCGCTGCCATCCACGTCCTCGGGAACGAAGATCCCCTCACCCTCCAACCAGGACACCGTCTCCCCTACCTCAACACCGTCAGGGACATGGATCTCGGCGGCAACCGCTCCGCCCACCGCGAAGTACGCTCCCAGCGCCGCCTGCGACGCAGGTACTCCCTCCAGGTACGACCGGACCACAGAAGGCAGACTCCCCCCATCCTGTCATAGGGGGGCGACCCAGCCTCGCCACAACCCCCCTCCGGACGAGGATCCAGATACGCCTGACGTGCGGCAGGCCGCTGCACCACCTCAGCCATCGAGGACAGCGGCACCACCCACGTCTCATCCTCCCATGGCTCTCTTCCAACATACCGCCCGCCGGCATCGGTGATCTGCTTCTCCCGCGTCACCGGCGTCTCTACGTCCTCATGGACCCCAATCACCACTTCTATCTCGGAGGGCAAACCCTCCTCCCCCTGCCGCCGATTTGTAGAGCAGACCCCACAGGCACGGGCCCAGAAACCCGGTCCCGGGCCCGGTGTCCACCACAAGCGGCTCCTGCCCCCTCCCCAGGACCAGCCACCAGGTCGACACTCCTGCCCCTGCCACAGCGACCGCGACCAGCACCGCTATTGCTATTTTCAACATTCTCAACTCTTACCACCTGCGCCTCTCCAGAAGAATCCCTTCAAGATTCCTCAGCCCACCCATTTCTTCAACACCCACCCCCGGTTGAAGAACACAAGCACCCAAGACAACCCTGCGGCCACGAACACCACAAGAAACCAAGCAGCAATCCCCGCATTCGCATCCCCAAGCCCAAAGACCTCACAGGTCCCTGCAGTTTCCTGCAAACACGCAATGAGGCCACCCACATCCTCATGCCGTTCCAACTTGCATCCCCTCCACCCCTTCCGCACATGAATCAACCCCTGAACAGCCAGGAACGCCGCAACTATTCCAACCACAACCCCGAGAAAAAGAGCAACAGGCAGCAAACTCATACCTCCCCTCCCCCAACACCCCAAGACCGCTGCACACACAGACAAGGCAACGGGGAAAACCACTATAAAAGCCAGCAACAGCAATATCCCTATATACCCGCTCCCACCCCCGTAATCAGGAACCATGACCCCCAACCTCCTGCCAATCATCTCGCAGCCGGTATCCTCCACCAGCACACTCGATTCTAGCTCCGGTTTTCTGGACCGCAAAAGAAGCCGCCAGCCGACAACACCCAAGCAAAAGCGAACCGGGCATCGGTCTGTGCCTAACGCCCGGTCGCTTTCTACACCAACTTTCACACAACAGGCAAGCCAATGGCTTCATAGACCATTTGCACTTACCTCTTACGCATGGCTTTGTATCGTTGCCGCAATCCGGTAGTGTATAATAGCCACGCCCAAGTGTCCGGGGATTCCCAGGGGACAAGCAGGAGGTCAGCCGAAATGACCATCACCAGGACCAAGCGCGTAGTCATGGTTCAGCCCGCCTCCGCAGGCGGAAACTTCGAGTACATCGCCATACCCCGACAGGGGGTCCTGTTCCTGTCGGGAGCGCTGGAACAGTGGCAGGGACCCTACCGCTACGAGCGGGAGATCTGGTTCGAAGACCGCTGCGGCCTCCTGGACCCCAACAAGGACCTGGAAGGGGTGGACATCCTGCTGGTCACCGCCCTCATCAACGAGGCTCCCCGGGCCTACCAGATCGCCCGCCTCGCCAAGCAGTTCCACCCGGAAATCATCACCATCGGCGGCGGTCCCCAGATGAGCCCCCTCCCTGAAGAGGCCATCACCATGGGTCGGTTCGACGTCATCGTCAACCGGGAGGGCGAGGACATCATCGGTTCCCTCTGCGACCTGATGCTGGACTATGGCAAGTCCCCGCTCCTTGACTCCTACCTGGAAAAGATGCCGGGCATCAGCTACATGCGCGACGGGCACGTCATCCAGACCCGCCGGGTGGGACTGGTTGACCCCGACTTCGTCGAGCTCCCCGACTTCCGGTCCATCAAGGGCCTCAGCCCCGAGTATCCCATGGCCGGAGCCGTCCTCGAAACGGTCCGGGGCTGCACCGAAAAATGCACCTACTGCCAGGTCATCCAGCAATTCCTCGGCTACCGTCTCATCAAGCGTGACACCGAGATCAAGCGCCTCCAGCAGTTGCACGAGCTTGCCGCCGACGGCCTGATCCATACCTCCCGCAACGGCAAGTTCAACGTCTTCATATCCGACGACCTTCACCCCCCTCCACTGCGGGCCGTCAAGTACCGCAACGAGCGGCTGGAACGGCTCAAGAACTGGAAGGGCCACACCGACGACATGTACATGATCTGCCAGGCCCGGGCCGAGATTGGCGAGGACCCGGAACTGGCCAACGCCATGTACGAAGCCAACATCCGGATGCTCTATCTGGGCATCGAGTCCAACAATGCCGAAAGCCTCAAGGCCGTCAACAAGCGCCAGGAACCGGGCCAGATGGAGCGGTGCCTCAAGATACTGAACGGCATGGACTTCTCGGTCGTCGCAATGACCATCATCGGTCTCCCCTATGACACCGAGGAGACCATCATGAACCTGGCCGACTGGGTGACCGAGTACAGCAAGTACCAGACGGCCAACCTGCTGACTCCCCTGCCCGCGACCTCCAACTGGACCGATCTCACTCCCCTGAATGAGAGGGGAGAAATCCTCCAGGAAGGAGAGATGCGGCCGTACCACCTGTACACCGGCCGGCAGTTTGTCCATTACGACGAGCGCTGGACCATGCAGGAGAGCCAGGAGCTGTTCGACCGCTACTCCGCCCGTTTGACGTCCATCGACTCCCTGTACGGGCGTATCTTCCGCATGCTCCGGTCCTACCGCCTGCGCCTGGCCGCCAGCAGCAGGGACCTGGGAGACAGCATCAACTCGCGCATCGGAGAGGCCAGCGACGTCATCCGCAGCTGGTCCGACCCGGTTGCGCTGGCCGGGAAGGACATCGGCGGCAACCTTTCCCACCGGCTCGAAGAACTGGCCGACACTCTTCGCGCGGTCTCCCAGCCTCTGGCCAATACCCGCCGGGAACTGGTGGAGAATGTCAGCGCCCACATCAACGAGCTTACCGAGTCTCTCCAGAACCTGTCCGACCCGCTCACGTCGGGACGCGCCGAGCTGGCCGCCAGCATCTCCCACCGGATCAACGAACTGACCGAGATGCTGAATAACGTGGTCGCCGAGTCCCGCCAGCGCAGCCCGGCCAAAGAATAGAGCGGAAGCAGCCGGAAAGACGGCCGACATGGGTGGCGGAGGCAGAGTAGTCATCACCGGCATTGGCGCGGTCAGCCCCCTGGGGTTGTCTGCCCCGGATACTTGGGCCGAACTGGTCCAGGGCCGCTCGGGAATCGACTACATCACCTCCTTCGACACCGAGGGCTTCGAGACCCGTTTCGCGGGGGAAGTCAAAGGGTTCGTTCCAGAGAACTACATGGACCGCAAGGACGCCCGCCGCATGGACCGGTTCGCCCAGTTCGCGGTGGCCGCCGCTCAAGAAGCCTGCCGCAGCGCCTCCCTGGATATCCAGTCCCTCGACCCCTACCGCACCGGCGTCATCGTAGGCAGCGGGATCGGCGGCATCGTCACTCTCTCCCAGCAGTACCAGGTCCTCAGCGACCGTGGCCCCCGCCGGGTCACGCCTTTTCTCATACCCATGATGCTCGGAGATATGGCTTCGGCCCAGGTGTCCATGGCCATGGGAGCGATGGGCGCCAACTACTGCGTCGTATCCTCCTGCTCCAGCGGCGCCGACGCCCTGGGACAGGGCTGGGAGATGATCCTCCGCGGGCAGGCTGACGTCGTTCTTGCCGGCGGGGCCGAAGCTCCCATCACCCCCATCGCCGTCGCCGGGTTCAACTCCTGCAAGGCCCTCTCCCGCTTCAACGAGGACCCGCACCGGGCCAGCCGACCCTTCGACCAGGACCGGGACGGTTTCGTGATGAGCGAAGGCGCGGCCGTTCTGGTCCTGGAGAGCGAGGAACACGCTGCCCAACGGGGCGCCGCCCCGCTGGCCGATCTCCTGGGATACGGGGCCACCTCCGACGCCTATCACCTCACTGAACCCAACCCCACCGGCCAGAGCGCTGCCAACGCCGTTCGGATGGCGCTGAAGTCCGCCGGCATCCAACCTTCCGACATCGACTACCTCAACGCCCACGGCACCTCGACTCCCCTCAACGACTGGCAGGAGACCAAGGCCCTGAAGCTGGCCCTGGGCGGCGACGCCTATCGCGTCCCTATCAGTTCCAGCAAGTCCATGACCGGGCACCTCCTCGGGGCTGGCGGCGCCCTGGAAGCCGCCATCTGCGTCATGGCTATCGAGAACGGGGTCATGCCTCCCACCGCCAACCTCGTCGAGGCAGACGCCGAGTGCGACCTGGACTACATCCCCCGGATAGCCCGCGAAGGGGAAATCAACGTGTGCGCCAGCGACTCCTTCGGGTTTGGCGGCCATAACTCCGTCCTGGTCTTCTCCAAACCGGGACGGGAAGCCTGATCGGACGGACGAGAAATGCAGCCCCGCAACATTCCTTCTGTTACCCTGCCGCCCGAAGACGAGATAACCCCGGGCGAACGGCGTGGTTCTGCGATTGCCCACGGTAGCGGACTGCTCATTGGGCTTCCCATAGTGTTGCTCAGTGGATGGTGGTTCGGTATGCCGGCGGCTTTCGGCTACATTTCCAGCCCCATCGTTTGCTACCTCATCGCCCGGTCGTTCCGCCGGCGCCAGAAAGCCTGGGGGTCCTTCCAGGGAATCCAGGCCACCGTCGCCCACCTGTTGATTGTCTTCTTCCTGTTCCCCTTCGCTCTGGGGGCTGCGACTCCGGCATGGCTGTCCGTCGTCCCCCTGATTCTTTTCCTGTACACCCTGTGGGGCGCGTGGGATGTCCTGTTCGGCGAGGACTTCCGCTACATCGGCATCAACCGTCTCCTCCGACACGTTGCCAATGTCAACCTTCAGCGGCAGGAACAACGTCGCCGGTTCGGCCAGCCTTACAGCGTCGACCGCCCGAATCGGGACGACGAGCGCCGGACCTGACCGGGCCGCGGCCCGTTGGTTTCCGGCCTGCGCAATGACCACACCATCCAAGACCTGGGCGCTGCCTCTACCCACTGGCCCTCTCAGCCTGCCCGAAGAAATTCCCGCTCCCATCGCCGCCGTCCTGGCCCGGCGCGGCGTGACAACCCCGGAAGAGTTGGCCGTATTTCTCGACCCGCCCCACCACCTGCCCCACAACCCCCTGGGGCTGAGTGGCATGGACCGGGCGGTGGCCCGCCTCTACCGGGCCATCGAGGATGGCGAGACCGTCGGGGTGTTCGGCGACTTCGACGTGGACGGCATCACCGGCACCGCCATCATCCAGGAAGGGTTGGCCGGGTTCGGCGTGCCGGTGGTCACCTATCTGCCTCACCGCAGCGAGGAGGGTCACGGCCTTTCCATTCCGGCCATCGAGCGACTGGCGGAACAAGGGGTCAGCCTGCTGGTCACCGTGGACTGCGGGGTAACCTCCATCGCCGAGGTTGACCACGCGCGGGGGATGGGGATGGACGTCATCATCTCCGATCATCACACTCCCACCACCGGCATTCCCGACGCCATGGCTGTCGTCAACCCCCGGGTGCCCGGCGGCCGCTATCCCTTTGCCGACCTGTGTGGAGCGGGGATCGCCTTCAAGCTGGTCCAGGGACTTTACCAGCACTATGGACAACCCTGGCCCCCTGAACTCCTCGAGCTAGCGGCCCTGGGAACCATCGCTGACCTCGTTCCCCTCCTGGACGAAAACAGGTTCCTGGTGAGGAGAGGATTGGAACAGATGGCTTCCACCCGCCGAGCCGGCCTCCAAGCCCTGTTCCGCCAGGCCGCGATAGACCCGGCCCGGCTGGATGCCGGTTACATATCCTTCCAGATTGTCCCCCGCCTCAATGCCGCCGGACGGATGAGCCACGCGGAAGAAAGCCTCCGGCTGCTGACCACTACGTCCCCTGAGGAGGCCGGATCACTGGCCCAGCACCTGGAGCAACTGAACCAGGAACGACGCGGGCTTACCGAGCGGGGCTTCAGCGCGGCAGCCCGGCAGCTCGACGCATTGGCCGGCGTTCCGGCCATCATCCTAGTCACCGATCCCGTGATTACTCCAGGAGTCGCCGGACTGGTCGCGGGGCGCCTGGCCGAAAGGTGGGGAAGGCCGGCCGTCGTCATGGCCGAGGTGGAAGAGGACCGTCTCGTGGCCAGCGGCCGCAGCGTCCCCGGGTTCAGCCTGGTGGAGTCATTCTCCTGGTGCGCCGGTCTCCTGGTGCGCTACGGAGGTCATTCCCAGGCTGCCGGCTTCACCATCCACCGGGATAACCTTCCCGCCCTGCGGGAACGCCTGCAAGGACTCGCCGAAGAATGGTTGAGCGGGGATGAAACCACCAATGCGGGCCCGGTCCTGCATTTGGATGCGCGGTTGGTCCCCGCGGACCTGGGAACTGATCTGGTCAGATGGCTCAGGCTATTAGAACCCTTCGGCTCCGGCAACCCGGAGCCGGTCTTCCTGTCGGAAAAACTGCAGGTGCTGGAAAGCCGGCCGGTGGGGGCCAATGGACAGCACCTGAGGCTCCAAGTCTGCCGCGACGGCCATTGTTGCCCCGCCATCGCCTTCAACCAGGCGGACCGCTGGCCCAGCGTGCCCGCCGTTGTCGACATTGCCGCTAGCGTCCTGGTAGACCACTGGAACGGGGTCGAGCGGACCACGCTGAAGGTTGTCGACCTCCGGGAATCGGAGGCCTAGCCCCCGGCTGCTAACCTCTGCGGGCCGGCACCCACTGGGCCTTGTACACCAGCAGGGGAACGGTCACCAGCAACACGAGGAGCGCGATGATCTGGGCCTCGTTCAGCCCCAGAACGTACTGGTTGTGCTCCTCACGCAGGAAGCTGATGAAGAACCGGCCCACCGAATAAAGCGCCAGGTACATCGCGAAGGTCATCCCCTGGGGCCGCAGGCGGCTCCGCAGAGGCCAGATGACCAGCACCAGCGCCAGGTCCCAGATCAATTCGTACAGCACGGCGGGATGGCTGGACGGGCGCAGAAACGCGGGGCTGTCCGGGTGGGTGTAGACAAACGCCCAGGGCAGACTGGTGAAGCTGGCGAAATGTTCCCCGTTGATAACGTCGCCGATCCGCCCGATGGCCATGGTTATGAGCAGGGCCGGCGCCGCAATGTCGGCCAAGTGGCCGATACTCGGCAGGGGAGCCCGCTCCGGCTCGCCCATGAACCGGAACCACTTCCCCCAGAAGTTCAGGAACCAGTCCGAGTTCCGTACCATGATGTACAGGGACCCGCCGACGAACCCGCCCAGGATCGCACCGAAGATGGCGATGCCCCCTTGCCAGAAATACAGCACGCTCGCCGGGTTGTACTGGTAATAGCTGTCCCACCAGTCGATGATGTGGACCACCCGGGCCCCTATGATCCCGCTGATTACCGCCCAGAACGCCACCGACAGCAGGGCATCCGGGTTTATGCCTTCCCGTGTTCCCCAGCGATGCACCAGGTACACCGCCACGGCCACGGATACGAAGGTCAGGAACCCGTGCCAGGAAATGATGAACGGCCCAATCTCGAACAGGTTCGGATTGATGCCAATGGGAATGACCGCCAGAACGTCCATGTATTTCTTCTCTAAACCGGGCTCCCCAGCTCTGCGTTCCGGCTTGGGTCGCCGTGATTACCTGCCATCGGTGGCTGGGGGTCTCTGGCCGGGGCTCTTCGGAATGGACCGGTCCCGGTGTCTCTGGTCAGGCCAATCCCTCGTTCAGCCACCGGACACGCCGTCCCCGGAAAGCCGAGGCATTATAGCATGTACCAGGTGGACATCCGCCCGGCGATTCCCCAACGCCCTGGCCGCATCCTCCAGGTGCTGTTCTCCGGCGGGAAGGCAGAACAGGGCTGGCCCCGCCCCGGAGAGACGGGGGCGCCGGCCGGTTGCATCTCCCACCTGTTGGAATACGTCCCTCAACCCCGGAAAGGTTTCAAACGCCACCGTTTCGAAGACGTTGTGGAGACCGTCCACTTCCAGCGTGCCCCCCACCAGGTTGTCCACCACCCGCTGCGTGATGCCGCCGTCAGTGTAGTGAGACCGGCTTATTCTCTCGTACATCGCCCGGGTCTTGTCCGGGATGGACTCACTAGGGCAGACCAGCAGCAGGCCCAGACCCTCCAGGGACGGCAGCGGGGTCAGCGCCTCGCCCCTTCCCTGCGCCAGAGCGGTGCCTCCCCGGATGAAGAAGGGAACGTCCGATCCCAACTCCGCCGCGATTTCTTCCAGTTCAGGGTCGCTCAACCCCAGTTTCCACAAGCGGCTCAACCCGGCCAGGACCGAGGCGGCGTCGCTGCTGCCCCCGCCCAGCCCCATCCCCGTTGGGATACGCTTGCGGATGTATATCTGTACCTGCGGCTCTATCCCCGCCCGGCCGGCCAGGTACACCGCTGCTCGCCACGCCAGGTTGGCCTCTCCCCGCAGCGATGGGTCGTCGCACTCCACCGAAAGCTCCCCGGCGGGTTCCAAGTCAATTTCGTCGGCCAGGTCCACCGTCTGCATGATCGAGACGGTCTCGTGATAACCGTCGTCCCGGCGCCCCAGCACCTCCAGGGTCAGGTTAACCTTTGCGTAAGCTGCCAGCCGCACTATGTTCCCCCCTCCGGGGCCGCTCGCCTCTGAGGTCTTGTCTGGCTCGCTGGGGCTGCTCTTTTCTGGCTTGGTGGACCCGCACCCATTCCTCGATGGCTAACGTACCCGGGCGCCTGGTCCCGTCTATTTCCGCCGCCGCCAGCAGCCGTCCTGCCGCTTCGCCGGTTACCCCCAATCCCTGGCTGATGGAATTCCTGAGTTGCTTGCGCGGCGCGGAAAATCCGGCCCGCACCACGGCGAAGAACCCCTCTGCCTCCTGCCGCGGTATTGCAGGACAAGGCTTCACGTCCAACCGGACCACTGCCGAGGACACCCTCGGCGGGGGACGGAAGGCCCGGGGCGGCACCGAGCAGACTGTCCTGGCTTCGGCGTAGCACTGGACCGCCACCGAAAGGAGCCCCATCCGGCCCGGGCGGGCGGTTATGCTTTGGGCCACCTCTTTCTGGAGCATCAACACCAGCAGGGCCGGTGGGGTTTCGGACTCGAGGAAGTGCCGGAGGATGGGGTTGGCCGCGTAGTAGGGGAGGTTGGAGACGACCTTGTACGGGGCGTCTCCGACCAGGTCCGGCACGTTCACCGTGCGGGCGTCTGCGGTGACGACCCGCAGGTTTGGGGGGTCGGACAGACGCCGGGGAAGCTCCGCTGCCAGGTGAGGGTCCAGTTCCACGGCGACGACCGTGCCGGCCCGCTCCACCAGCCTCCTGGTCAACGCTCCCCGGCCCGGTCCCACTTCCAGCGCAACGTCGTCAGCGGACAGGCCGGAGGCGGCCACGATCCGGTTGAGGATGTTGGAGTCGGCCAGGAAATGCTGCCCGAGGGCCTTTCGGGGACGTGTTCCGGTTGAGAAGTGTCCGGTTGGGGAGTGTTCGGGCAAGACGGGTCCCGCTTCCCGCATCTCCGGGAACGCCCTGACGGCAGGCACGTCCCGATCCAGTGATGCAGGGTCAGTAATGTTGAGGGAATATGGCAGCGAAAGAGACCGCGCACCCCTTTTCGACACGGCTCCCCCGGACGTATCCGGATGAACGACTCAGGCCAGGCACTCCCACGGCACCCGCAGTTGCTCGCTTACCGTTGCTTCCTCTCGGACCTGGCGGGGTTCACGAGGCTGCGCCGCGTGGGACCAAACCATCAACGCCGCTCGCCCCGGACAGCGGCCCGTTGGTACCGGCCTCTCAAGGGGAATTCCACCCCGCTGTAGCGGATTGCGGGTACAGGGCACCGCTAGCTCCCCGTCTAGCACGGCCTCGCGTTCCATGGTAGGCGAGCCGTTTGGCAGTGTCAATCGAGACTCCGGCGCAGGACAGGGCGATTGCAGTTGGGTCCTCGAAGACCCATTGAGGTTCACGATGCAGCGACCTACCGGATAGGTGAGGGATGGACAGCCGAGAACTTATCAAAATCAACAGTTGAGAAGAGGATGTATAGGTGTCGATCTGCGGCACCTGCATGGTGGTATTTTTCTAATGTGATGGCCTTGGGACGTGGGGCAGCGTTCGGTTTTAGGTGGTTCAGCGCACCGGCTGCCGGGGTCTGGATTCCCACCTGCGCGGGAATGACGGGAGGGGCGCGAGAGGGTGCGGAGGTTCCGTAGGGAACAGTTTACCGGGGTCTGGGTCCCTGCCTCCGCAGGGACGACGGGAGAGGCGGGGGCGTACCCATTTTGGCTTGACGTTCAGGGTGCTGGCGGCGTCTTTCGTCGCGATTCGTGGCCGTGTTGGTCCAGCCTGTCTAATCGCGGTTTGGTACGACTTTCGTCAACAGGAGGGCAATCAGCGCCTGGATTCCGCCTTGGCGTTCAACCGCTTCCCGCCCCCCAACCTTGACCCTGAAGGGGGGGTGTTGGTATGGTTGAGTGTGGAGTTGCTCCCCTCCCCATCTTCGACAATGAGGATTAGACGAGAGACAAGCCGCATAACAGGAAGGCCACAACCATGAAGATCAAGGACCTGCTCAAACAGAAACGCACCATCTCCTGCGAGTTCTTCCCGCCCCGGGAAGCGGACGGGATTCCCAACGTCATGCGTGCCGTTCAGCGGGTCAGGGCCTTCAACCCGGATTACGTTTCCGTCACCTACGGCGCCGGCGGCTCCACCCGCGCCTTCACCGAGGAAATCACCACCCGGGTCAAGCAGGAAGCGGACCTGGAGGTCATGGCCCACCTCACCTGCGTCGGCCAGACCTCGGAGGAGATCCACCACGTCCTCGAGCGTCTTGATGAAGCCGGCATCGAGAACGTCATCGCCCTGCGGGGCGACCCGCCCCGGGGCGAGACCGACTTCGTCCCGGTGGAAGGCGGATTCGAGCACGCCACCGACCTCATCGAGCACATCCGCCGGCACTTCACCTTCGGGATCGCCGGCGCCTGCTATCCCGAGGGCCACGTCGAGTCCGTCAACATGGACAGCGACCTCGACTACGTCAAGCAGAAGGTGGACCTGGGGGCCGACTTCCTCGTGACCCAGCTTTTCTACGACAACCGCCACTTCTACGACTTCATGGAGCGGGCCGAGCGGGCCGGAATCGACGTTCCCGTTGTCCCCGGCGTGCTGCCCATCCTCAGCGCGGCCCAGATCCGCCGCTTCACCTCCCTGTGCGGCGCGACCATCCCGGAAGACCTGGACCAGCGCCTGGACCAGTTCTACGACGACGACAACGCCGTCCGCGAGCTGGGCATCGAGTACGCCACCCAGCAGGTCCAGGACCTCTGGGAGAACGGCGTCCCGGGCGTCCATTTCTACGTCCTCAACCGCAGCTACGCTGTCTCCAGGATTCTCAAGAACCTGGCCCTCGACGGTCACACCGGAGACGACTGACCCGCTCTGTCTGCCCGGCTTCCCCTGCTTGGTCCTCTATGCTCTCCACCGGAGTAGACATCATCGAAATCTCCCGGGTGGGAGACGTCCTGTCCCGCTACGGGGACAGGTTCCTCCGGCGCGTCTTCACCGAAGCCGAGAGCGCCTACTGCCGGGGGCGGCCGCCCAACCTGGCCGGCCGCTTCGCCGCCAAGGAAGCCGCCATGAAGGCCCTGGGCACCGGCGTCCGGGGCGTGGCCTGGAGGGACATCGAGGTCGTCCGGGCCTCCAGCGGCGCTCCCAGCATCCAGCTTCACGGGCGGGCCGAAGCCCGCGCCCAGCGGCTGGGCGTCCAGGAAATCTCCCTCAGCATCTCCCACTCCCGGGACTACGCCGTCGCCTTCGTCGTAGTTCGGTGCGAACGTTCCGGTTGACCGCAGGGCTATCTCATGAGTGAGGGTTTGGCCAAACTGCCAGCGAATGGTCAACACGATACTGCAGGGAAGAGACGACGGGGGTCTGGATTTCCGCCTGCGCGGGAATGACGGGAAAATAGGCAGCAGGGACCGCCGTGAAAATCGTAACCGCCGCCGAAATGGCCGCCATCGAGCAGGCAGCCCCGCCCAGGGGCGTCAGCCTGGACACATTGATGGAAAGCGCCGGCCTCGCCGTCGCCGAAAAAGCCCGCCAAATGCTCGGCGGAGCGGCTGCGGGGCTAGGCATCCTCGTCCTGGTTGGCCCGGGCAACAACGGCGCCGACGGCCTGGTCGCCGCCCGGCACCTGCGCCGCTGGGGGGCCGAGGTCACCGCCTGCGTGGTCACCCGCCGCCCCGAGCCCGACCCCAAGATGGAGTCCGCCCTAGAATACGGCGTAGCCGTGTTCAACGCGGGCGACAATGACGGCCTGGAAATCCTGCAACGCCGGCTCTCCCGCAGCAGTCTGGTAATCGACGCCATCCTCGGCACCGGACGCTCCCGACCGCTGGAGGGAACCACCGCCGCCGTCATCCAGAGTGTCGCGGACCGCCGAGCCGCTCCCCGGCCTCCGATGGTCCTCGCGGTTGATCTCCCCACCGGCGTCGACTCCGACACCGGCGCCGCCGATCCCGCCGGACTGACCGCCGATCTGACCGTAGCCCTCGGATTCCCCAAGGCCGGCCTCGTCACCTTCCCCGGTGCGGGGCGCGTGGGCCGCCTGGAGACCGTTCCCATTGGCCTCCCTGACGGTATCCCCGAGGTTGGGCAGGTTTCCCTGGAATTGCTCACACCCCAATGGGTTGGCCGCCACCTTCCCCAGCGGCCCCTGGACTCTCACAAGGGCACCTTCGGACACGCCCTCATCGTCGCCGGCTCCCGCAACTACGTCGGAGCCGCCTGCCTCGCGGCCCAGGCCGCCCTGCGGGTCGGCGCGGGCCTGGTCACCCTGGCCACGCCCCGGAGCGTGTATCCCATCGCCGCCGCCAAGCTGACCGAGGTCATCCACCGTCCCCTCCCCGAAGGCGACGACGGCCGGGTCCACCCGGACGCCGCTCCCCTGGTAGCCGGGTTGGCCGCCGGATGCAGCAGCCTGGCCGTGGGGTCCGGCCTGGGCTGGTCCGGCCTCGGTCGGTCCGGGAGTACGGGGCGCTTCATGGACGCCCTGTTGGACGAGCTTTCCGGTTTGGACGCCGGAGCGTGCCCCCCGGTCGTGTTTGACGCCGACGGGTTGAACAACCTATCCACCCTCGGGCGTTGGTGGGAACGCCTGCCTTCCCCGGCCGTGCTGACACCCCATCCCGGCGAGATGGCAACCCTGACCGGCTGGACCACCGCCCAGGTGCAGCGGGACCGGGTCGCCACGGCCCGCCGTTGGTCCTCGGAATGGGGCGTGACCCTGGTCCTCAAGGGGGCGGGCACGGTCATAGCCCGCCCCCAGGGGTTGACCCGGGTATCTCCCTTCGCCAATCCAGGCATGGCATCGGGAGGCACCGGGGACGCCCTCACCGGAGCCATCGCGGGGCTGATGGCCCAGGGCCTATCCCCGGACGCCGCCGCCGACTGCGGCGTCTCCACCCACGGGCAGGCCGGCGAGGAGGTGACGCGACTGCGGGGCGACGCCGGGACCATCGCCTCCGACCTCATCGAGGTCTTCCCCTCCGTCATCCGGCGGCTGAAAGCCGGGCCTGCTGGTCCCTGAAGTCCAACCCGCTCCATTCCTAATAATCCGGCAAAACCGGCGAAAACCGGATTTCCGCCAATTGTTCGGGCAACTCGTTATGTTATATGATTTTCCCGCGGGCACGGTTACCCACTTGTTCTAAGGGTCGCGCCCTCCGTCGCCAAGTTGGGTAACTTGTCTAAGGCTCCTTGGGCGCTCCGTCCGTCCCACTTGAGAGCCGTCAGACCCGCCGGCCCCCGTGGACGCCTGAAAGGGACCTTATGTCGTTGGAAGAATTCATCGAGGCTGTCTCCGATACGCTGGAAGAAGTGCCCACCAGCGAATTCATCGAGGTTTCCGACCTATCCCCGTCGGAACTCGGCGTGTTCGCCCGGGCCTGGTTCACCCTGCCCGGTGAACGGCGGCAGTGGACCGTTTCCACCATGGTCGAGCTGGCCGAAGACAGCCCGGAACTCGACTTCAGCGCCGTCTTCAAGATGTGCCTCCGGGATGACGACGAATTCGTCTTGGAAAAAGCCATTGAGGGGCTGTGGGAGTACGAGGACCGCTCCGTCATACCCAGCCTCTTGGGAATCCTCCAGTCCGACCGCACATCCGCGGTCCGCGCCGCAGCGGCGGGAGCCCTGGGCAAGTTCTCCATCCTGATCCAGGAAGGCAAGCTCCTCCAGAAGGACGCGGACGCCATCCATGAAACCCTGATGGCCGCCCTCGAGGACGACGACGAGCCGATGGAAGTCCGCCGCCGCTGCCTGGAGGCGGTCGCCCCCTTCAACACCGAGGACATAGAAGGATTTGTCCGCTGGGCCTACGACAGCTCCGACCTCGACCTCAAGTGCAGCTCCATTTTCGCCATGGGCCGGACCGGGGAGACCTCCTGGCTGCCCCTGGTCATCCAGGAAATGGACAACGAGGAGCCGTCGGTGCGCTACGAGACCGCCAACGCCTGCGGCGAACTGGGAGAAGAAGACCTGGTCCCATACCTGGTGGCCCTGCTCCAGGACGACGACTACCAGGTCCAGCTGGCCGGTGTCGCCGCCTTGGGCAAGATTGGCGGCGGGATGGCCAAGCGCGCCCTGCAGCGGTGCATCCAGGAAGGCGACGCGGGGCTGGAAGACGCCGCCCAGGCAGCCCTGGAGGAAATCGACTTCCTCGACGACCCGGTGGCCTTCACCTCGGACATTTAGCAGCCGGACTTGACGCCGCTCCACCAGCCGCTCCAAGCTTGGTCTATGGTTGAATTCAACACTTCCCAGGTGCAGGCCCTGTCCGCGGCCCGCACCGGACACCTGGCCACCGCCGATGCCAACGGCGTCCCTCATGTCATACCCGTCTGCTTCGCCTTCGACGGGCGGCGCATCTACTCCCCTCTCGACCAGAAGCCCAAGCGCACATCCCTCCGCCGCCTCAAGCGCGTACGCAACATCCTCGACAACCCAAGCGTCGCCTTGGTCGTTGACCACTACGAAGAGGACTGGCGCCAGCTTTGGTACATTCTCATTTCCGGCGCCGCCGAAATCCTCGAATCCGGGCCGGGGCAGTCCGCCGCCATCGCTCTGCTGCGGGAGAAATACCCGCAGTACCGGGACATGGACATCGACGAGAATCCGGTCATCGGCATAACCCCCGCCTCCGTTGTTTCCTGGAGCGGGGCTCCGACTTTGTCGGCCTGAACCGCCTCCGGCCTTCGTCCTGCCAGCGTCCTTGCGGTTATAATGGCCCCGCGCCGGGGCATTCGGGCGGCCGGCAAGTTCTCCACCGCCCCGCCGCTCCCAACAACGAAAGCGAGGTCAAGCTATGGACGGAATCACGGCAATTGCCAACGTGCTGAAGATGGAGGGCGTCGACTGGATCGGCTGCATGCCCTCCAGTCCCCTCATCGAGGCCGCCGCCATCGCGGGCATCCGGCCCATCGTGGTGCGGCAGGAACGCACCGGCGTCCACATGGCCGACGGCTTCTCCCGCATCAACAATGGGCGCAGGACCGGCGTTTTCCTGATGCAGGCCGGTCCGGGGGCCGAGAACGCCTTCGGAGGCGTGGCCCAGGCTTACTCCGATTCGGTGCCCATCCTGCTGCTTCCGGCCGGGGCCGCCCGCCGCCGTTCCGCTACGGAGCCGGTGTTCAATCCCACCCGCAGCTTTGAGAGCATCACCAAGTGGGCGGCCCAGGTCAACTTCGCCGACCGCGTCCCCGAGTTGATGCGCCGCGCCTACACCAACCTCCGCTCCGGCAAGCCGGGGCCGGTCCTGCTGGAACTGCCCGGCGACCTGAACACCGAGGAAATCAGCGAGGAGGACTTCGACTACGAGCCGCCCGGGTTCATCCGCACCGCGGGCGACCCGGAGGCGGTGGCCCGCGCCGCCCGGGCCCTGCTCTCCGCCCAGCGCCCCGTCATCATGGCCGGACAGGGCGTCCTCTACGCCGAGGCCGGCGACGATCTCCGGCAGGTGGCCGAGTTCCTCCAAGCCCCGGTGATGACCACCCTGGAAGGCAAGAGCGCCTTCCCCGAGAACCATCCCCTCTCCCTGGGCATCGGCGGTTCCAGCACCACCGGAGCGGTCCATCGCTTCCTCACCAGCGCCGACCTTGTTTTCGGCATCGGCGCCAGCCTGACCAAGAGCAACTTCTCCGTCCCCATCCCCGCCGGCAAGACCATCATCCACTCCACCAACTTCGAGGGGGACATCAACAAGGACTACAAGAGCCAGTACCAGGTCGTCGGAGACTCCAGGCTCGTCCTCCGCCAGCTTCTCGACGAGTTGCGCAGCCAGGCCGGAGCGGGCGGACGCCCATCCGACACCGCCCTTACCGACGAAATCCGCTCCGCGAAGGAGGAATGGCTCTCCCGCTGGATGCCGAAGCTGACCTCCGACGAGACCCCCATCAACCCCTACCGCGTCGTCTGGGACGTGATGCACGCCGTGGACCTGGACAACACCATCGTCACCCACGAGTCGGGCAGCTCCCGGGAGCAGGTCACGCCCTTCTGGGAGTCCCGCTCCCCCCGCAGCTTCATTGGCTGGGGCAAGTCCACTCAGCTGGGATACAGCCTCGGCTTGGCCATGGGGGCCAAGATGGCCGCGCCGGAGAAGCACGTCATCAACTTCATGGGCGACGCCGCCTTTGGCATGGTTGGCATGGACGTGGAGACCGCCGTCCGCGCGGGCATTCCCATCACCACCATCCTCATGAACAACTTCACCATGGGCATCTACCCGGACAGCCGGATGCCCACCGCCGTCGAGCGCTTCGACACCAAGCATCTGACCGGCAACTTTTCCGAGGTGGCCGCGGCCCTCGGCGCCTACGCCGAGCGCATCACCGACCCCGGCGAAATCAAGGCGGCTGTCCAGCGGGCCCACGCCGCCAACCAGGACGGCAAGCCCGCTCTGCTGGAGTTCATAACCCGCGAAGACGGGGATTTCTCCAAGTACCAGTTCGCGTAGGGCTTGTTGGCATTCAGATTTTAGCGCGAGATTCTCCCAATCAATCCCATAAATGCAGCTACACAGTCACGCGCGTACTTGTCCGACACCAGTCTTGAACTTCAAACACACAAAGTTCAAGACCGTTTGCGGCGAGCGGGTAACCGCCGGGGGCCGGGCGGTCCCGTTTGCTTGGGCTTGAATCCTAACGTATTCGTGGGCACCACTCCGGCTGCATTGGTGCAAGAATCCAAGGACTTAGAAACTATCTCAAAACGGTAGGAGTCGAAAGGGAGAGGGATAATCCGGTTCGGTTAGGATGAAGGGGGATCTGGTGAGGCGGTGGATGATGACGGGAAAGAGCGACACTTTGGCAACGATTTGGGAGGTTCCGGACGATCTGTGGGAGCAGATTCACCCGGTGATTCTGGAAATGGACCCTCCCAAGGCTACGGGACGGAAGCGGGTTCATCCCAGGCGAATCCTGGACGGCATCATATTCCGCATGCGCACCGGCTGCCACTGGAACCGCCTGCCCCGGGAACTGGGGGACGACAGCACCATTCACCGCACTTTCCAGCGCTGGGTGGAGTTGGGTGTGCTGGAGCGCATCTGGGCGGAGTTGGTCTCGGAGTGCGAGGAACTGGGTGGTGTGGATTGGGAATGGCAGGCTGCCGATTGCGCCATGGGCAAGGCCCGTTTTGGGGGGATTCAATAGGCCGCAATCCCACGGACCGGGGCAAAGCAGGCAGCAAGCGGAGTATCCTGGTCGACCAGGGTGGAGGGCCATTGAGCTTGGTGGTAGCCGGAGCCAATGTTCACGACACCAAGCTGCTGGACATGACCTTGAATGGCATAGTGGTGGAGCGTCCTGATGCCGCGATTGAGCATCTGTGCCTGGACAAGGGATACGACAATCCAACGGGCCGCGAGGCGGTGGCGGCTCACGGATACCGGGGGCACATCCGGCGGATAGGGGAGGAGAAGCTGGACACCGCAGGAGTGAAACGCCATCCGGCCCGACGGTGGGTGGTGGAACGCACCCTGGCTTGGCTATCCAAGTGCCGGGCGATCCTGGTCCGGTACGACAAGAAGGCATCCAACTACATAGGCCTGATCCAACTGGCCTGCGCCCTAATCTGGTACCGGCGGCAACGGCAACTCAGGGTTTTGAGATAGTTTCTTAAAGCACTGATGAACAAGCCCATGCCGGGCCCGAACCGCACGTTGTTGATGGCGTCCGGATGGATGGTGGCCGTTCTCTGCTTGACCGTGGGGTGCGGGCTATTTCAAGACGACACTTATGAGGGCGGCCAGGAGTCACCGGCTACGGCCGTCGACCCGGGACCGGGGACCGAGTTCCTGTCGCCGCGGCTATGGGCATTGTTGCAAGCCCACGTCGGCGGCGACACCACGGTGCCGGACACTCTGGATGTCCATTTGTGGTTCCACTTTGAGCACGTGACCACGAAGGAGCAGATCGTAGCCACGATGCAGAAGATCGTCACGGATGCCGGCGGCGCCGAGACCAGCTCAGGCGCATGGCAGGTGCCTACAGACCGCCTGTTGCCGGTCATCCAGATGCCGGAGGTCACACGAGCGGAACTTGCAGATCCGGAGCCGGACCCGGGTGGCCCCGCGGCACGGGGCCAGATGAATACTACCTTGCAGCAGGTGATCCAGGCATACGAGGGTGGAGTTCCGGCGAGTGCAGCAATTCAGTACGCCCTGTTCATCGACGGAAACGACAGGATACTCGTCACTATCAAGTCCAACAGCGCGGAAGATGACGGCGGGGTAAGGCAGTGGTTGAGCAGCAGGGACATCTACACCCCACCGTCCAACCAAGCCCTGACGGGCAGGTACACGACGTACTCCATGCTGTCGGTGCCGGACACGATAGGGTTGGCGGACGCGTTCCCCGGGATCTTCCTGTCCGCCGAGGATTTCGAGGGTCAGGGTCTGCCCTTGAGCCGCCGCCATTGGCCCCAGGACGCGCTAGACTTCGAAAAAGCCTCCGTTGATGCGGTGTTGGAGGCGGAACGGTCGGCCGGCGCTGGGACGGCCGGAACAGGTGACTCTCCAGGGCCGGCGGAAGATACAAGCAGATCATCGAGCCAGTAGCGCCTCAGTTCCACAATGGCCCAGGTTGACGCCCAATGCGGGGTTTGCCGGGGAGGGAAACCGCTCATCTGTTGCAAAAATTACGCATCAAACGGCGAACAGACTATCGACACTGAATATCAACAGCCCCTAGTGGCCCCTACCGTAAAGCCGGCCCGGCGGGGAGTTTACTGACAGTTCGGGGTTGCGGGATTGGCCGCGGGCAATCGAGAATAGACTTGCTTGATTCCTGCAACCACGTTCATTGAGGACCTCATGGTCTTGACGCAACCAGTCGAATTGGAAGACTCAGCCCCGCCCGCCGGGCCGGATGCCGGACCAACCGGAACCGGGACGGCTTCCCCATATCAACCCAAGCTCCGCGACATGCCCCAGGGAGAACGTCCCCGGGAACGCCTCCGCGACTACGGCCCCCGCTACCTCAGCAACGCTGAACTCATCGCCATCCTGCTCCGCACCGGGATCAAGGGGGAGAACGTGCTGGCCATGTCCACCCGGCTGCTATCCCGGTTCAACGGACTGGATGGCCTGGGACGCAGCTCCTTCGCCGAGCTCTGCGCCGAGCGGGGCCTCAGCGAAGCCAAGGCCTGCCAGCTCATGGCGGCGCTGGAGCTGGGCCGCCGCTTCATCTCCCTGGCCCCCGAGGACCGGGCAGTCATCAATTCCCCCCAGGACGTGGCCAACCTGCTGCAGGCCGAAATGGCTCCCCTGGAACAGGAACACCTCAAGGTGCTGCTGCTCAACACCAAGAACCAGGTCCTGAGCGTCCAGGAAATCTACGTGGGCAACGTCAACAGCTCCGTAGCCCGCCCCGCCGAAATCTTCCGGCCCGCTGTCCGGGACAACGCTCCGTCCATCATCGTCGTCCACAATCACCCGTCGGGAGACCCGACGCCCAGCCCCGAGGATGTCAACATAACGCGGGAGCTTGTGGCGGCGGGAAAGCTTCTCAGCATCGACCTGCTGGACCACGTCGTCATCGGCAGCGGCGGCCGCTACGTCAGCCTCAACGAGCGCCGGTTGGGGTTCGCCTGAACCATGAACCCCGACTGACCACCCCCATTCCAGCCAACCAGGAGGAACACCCATGCCCTACTTCGTCGACGCCAGCGACCGGACCAGCCTGGACCTCGCCCCCGGAGCGTCCACCCAGACCTTCTGGGGAGCCAACATGCTCCTCTCCCTCGTTTCCATCGAGGCCAACTCCACCGTTCCCCGGCACACCCACCCCCATGAGCAGGCCGGGGTCGTGATAGAAGGCGAACTGGAAATGGGCATCGGCGGGGAAGTGCGGGTGCTCAAGCCCGGCGACATGTACATCATCCCCGGCGACGTGGAACACTACGCCCGCACCGGCGACGTTCCCGCCAAGGCTCTCGACATCTTCAGCCCGGTCCGGGAAGAGTTCAAATACTGAAAAGCGGCCCGGCGCAAGAACGCCGGACCGATTCATAGTCCATTATTGACGGGAGACGCGCTCTCTGCCCGTCCCCTGGACGTTCCGTGGCCTACCACCCCACCGCCGCGCCATCCTTGCGGGGCTCCGACCCGCCCATCAGGACGCCGGTTTCCGGGTCACGCTGGATAATCTGTCCGCCGCCCATGCCCACCCGGCTGTAGCCCGACGCCAGGCGGATCCGGTGTCCCCGCTGCTGGAGGTTGGAAAGCACGTCGTGGGACAGCCCTTCCTCCAGGACTACCCCCTCTCCCACCACCATGAACCGCAGGGCGTTCAACGCCGGCTGCGCCGTCATGCCGTGGTCCACCATGTTGCTGATGACCTGCAGGTGTCCCTGCGGCTGCATGAAACCGCCCATCACGCCAAAGCACAGGTGCATCTCCCCGTCCCTGGTCGCCATCGCCGGGATGATCGTGTGGAACGGCCTCTTCCCGGGCGCCAGCGCATTGGGATGGTCCGGGTCCAGGGAAAACAGAGATCCCCGGTTTTGCAGCACCACCCCCGTTCCCGGAGCCACCAGTCCGCTGCCGAAATTGGAGAACACGCTGTTGATGAAGGAGCAGGCGTTCCCCTCCCCGTCCACCGCACTGATGTAGACGGTATCGCTCCCACGCGGGTCCCCGAAGGGCGCTGCGTCCATGGCCCGCGCCGGATCAATCAACCCGCGCCGGGCGGCGGCGTACTCCTTGGATAGCAACTCGTCGATGGGAACATCCGCCTTCCTCGGATCGGCGACGTACCGGTACGCGTCGGCATAGGCCAGCCGCATCGCCTCGATGAGGTGATGGTAGGCGTCCGCCGACTGTGCCCCCATTCCGGCGATGTCGTACCCTTCGGCGATGTTCATTGCCTCCAGCGCGGCGATTCCCTGGCCGTTGGGCGGACACTCCCAGCAGGTGATTCCCCGGTAATCGGTGCGGATGGCCTCGTCCCAGTCCGAATGGTGGTTGGCCAGGTCTTCCACTGCCAGCCAACCGCCGTGCTCCTGGACAAAAGATGCCATCTTCTCGGCGACCTTGCCCGTGTAGAAGGCGGGGGACCCTCCCTCGGCAATGGCCCGCAGCGTGTTGGCCAGCGTCGGCAGCCGCATCACGTCCCCTTCCCTCGGAGCCTTGCCGTTCAGCAGCATTTCCTGCCCCGAAGGATACTGGGCCAGCCTCGCCGCCTGCCCCCTCCACTGGTTGGATATGATGTCGGAGACCGGGAATCCGTCCTCCGCGTACCGGATCGCCGGCTGCAGCACGTCGCTCAACGACATGTTGCCGTAGGTGTTGATGATGGTCTCCCAGCCATGCACAGTCCCGGGCACCGAAACCGAGAACACGCCGTCGTCGGGCAGCTGGTAGTACCCCTTCCCCCGCAGTTCTTCGATGGACGCCGCCGCCGGGGCGCGTCCGCTGCCGTTCAGGGCATGGACCTTCTTCTCGTTGGCGTTCCAGATCAGCGCGAACATGTCCCCGCCGACTCCGGTGGATTCCGGCTCCACCACGTTCAGCACCGCCGCCGCCGTCACCGCCGCGTCCACGGCGTTCCCGCCCTGCATCATGGCCTGCAACCCGGCCTGGGCCGCCAGCGGCTGGCTGGTTGCCACCATCCCATTCCTGGCCAGCACTGTGGAACGCCTGGATTCGAAGAACATAACCCCTGCTCCGGTCCGGCGTCCGCTCGGCGCGCCGGAGAATTGCGCCCAAGTTTACCATAGCGGGACAGGCCCAGGCAGAAGGGGCGGACCCGACCAAAACAGCCGGTCGTGACCGAGGATGGAGGACTTCCATGCGGCTATTCCCCCTGGCGGGGAAGACGTCCGCCTAGCTGGCGGTGAATCTGGCGGCTTCCTCCGAACCGCCGGTGGCATCGCCTTCGGTGTAGGACTGGGCCCCAGTACCGGCGAGAGCGCCCCCCTGCACAATGAGGTACTCATCCCTGATTGGCCGCCCGTCCAGCCAGCACTCCAGAATCTCGCGGACTCCCGAGGCATACCTGGCCTGGGCGGACAGGGAGGACCCCGACGTATGGGGAGTCATGGCGTGGTTGGGCATGGTCCGCCAGGGATGATCATTGGGCGGCGGTTGGGGAAACCAGACATCGCCCGCATACCCGGCAAGCTGACCGCTGTCCAGGGCCCTGGCGACGGCGTCCCGGTCACATATCTTGCCGCGGGCAGTGTTGACGATGTATGCGCCCCGCTTCATCTTGCCGATGAGGGCGTCGTCAAACATGTTCTCGGTTTCGGGATGGAGCGGGCAATGGATGCTGACCACGTCGCACACGCCGACCAGAGACTCGACGGTTTCGTGGAAGGTCAGGCCCAATTCCTGCTCAACGTCGGGAGAAAGCCGGCGCCGGTCGGTGTAGTGGAGGTTGACGTCGAAGGGCTTCATTCGCTTCAGGACCGCCAGTCCTATCCGGCCAGCCGCCACGACTCCCACGTCCATTCCCTCGATGTCGTAGGACCTGGAAACGGCGTCGGCAATGTTCCAGCCGCCTCGGACGACCCAGCCGTACTGGGGTATGTAGTCCCGGACCAATGCCAACATCTGCATGACCGCGTGTTCCGCGACGCTGATGCTGTTGCACCAGGTCACTTCGCATACGGTGATGTTGCGGGCGATGGCAGCCTGGAGGTCGACGTGGTCCGATCCGATGCCGGCGGTTACGGCCAATTTCAGGTTGGGGGCCTGGTCAATGCGCTCGGCGGTAAGGTATCCGGGCCAGAAGGGTTGGGAGATGACTATATCGGCGTCGGGCAGTTCTCTCTCGAAGACGGAATCCGGGCCGTCCTTGTCCGACGTGACGACGAACCGGTGTCCCCGTTCCGCCAGGAACCTCTCCAGTCCCAGACCTCCCGAAACAGAACCCAGGAGCTGGCCCGGCGAGAAGTCGATGGAGCCCGGCGTGGGCAGGGTCTGACCGTCGGGATAGCTGGCCAGCACGGGTATGCTCTCGCGGGCGTAATTTGGAGGGAAGCCCGCCACCGGATCGGGATAAAGAACGCAAACAACTTTCTGAGAACCAGAAGAACTCATACCAACCCAAGCTCCTCCACCAATTTCGGATAAAGTATACAATGTTTCCCCTCCGGGGCCGCTCGCCGTGAAATCCCTACTGGCTCGCTGGGGCCGCACCGGCCCAACCCTGGCGGAACCGTCCTATCCTGTGGGTACAACACGCGATCCCCCTGCAGTCCGCCGGCCGGCGCCAACCGGGACCAATCCAAACCTTGCAGTGGGGACTCGGCAAATCGTCCAGCGGACGTGCCGCCGCCGTTTTGATGGCCGGGAATGCTGTGTTAAGATACCGTCGGCACCGGGATTGGGGGGCCGGCCAGGCCTCCGGGATACGTTCCCTGAACACAACTTCCCGCCTGGCGCCCCGTTTCCAACCGCAACCTCAGGAGGAATTGAAATGGCAGTAGAAGTAGGACAAGCCGCGCCCGACTTCACCCTGTATGACGCCGACCGCAACCAGCGCAGCCTCTCCGAATTTCGGGGGAAGAACGTCGTCCTGGCCTTTTTCCCGGGGGCGTTCACCGGCGCCTGCACCAACGAAATGTGCACCTTCCGCGACCAGCTTGGCCAGTACGAGGGCATGAACGCCCAGGTCATCGGCATCACCGTCGATCCGCCCTTCGCCCAGAAGGCGTGGTGCGATCAGAACAACGTCACCTACCCCTTCCTCAGCGACTACGCCCGCGAGGTTACCAATCTCTACGACCTGGCCTTCCCCAACCTGGCCGGCCTCCAGGGATACGTGGCCTGCAACCGCGCAGTCATCATCGTCGACGGCGAGGGCGTGGTCCGCTACACCTGGACCGCTCCCAGCCCGCCCACCGAGCCCGACTACGACGAGGTCCGCAACGCCGTCGCCGCGCTCGGATAGACTCCGGCGGACAGGCTCCGGCCCTTCCGCCGCTGCAACCTCGACCTGCCAACGCCGGGGACGGTTTGGGAGCCGTCCCCGGTTTTACCTGTCCCCCTCACCAGCAACCCGCCGGACGAATGTCCCGGTCAACCCCGCAACGTCCACCCCAAGGCACACCCTGGCGTTGGGAGCCATTCCAGTGACTCCCCGGACATCGGACACGGTCTGTCCCCGCGTCGCCGGGCCCTGGTAGTCCACCGTCACGTACATGTCCCGGGTCTCGAACCAGTCCGGATTGACCGCCCAGGCTACCGCCGGAACGTCGTTGTACCGCACCCCTTCAGGGTCGGCCAGCATCCCCCTTCCCCGGTAATACCTCTGGAGGAAGGACGTGGCCGCCGCCAGCAGCCGTGCGCCCGGGTTTTCGGCCCGCCCCAACTGGTCCAACTGTCCCTTGCTGAACTCCACACGGTCGCATACATCCAGCCCGACCTGGACCACCCGGGCCCCCGACTGGTAGAGGATGGCTGCCGCCTCCGGGTCTTCATAAAGATTGGCGGTGGCCACCGGCGAAACATTCCCAGGCACGAAGACCGCCCCGCCCATTACCACCACCTCAGCTACCTTCTCGGCCAATTGCGGTTCCAGGGACAAGGCCAGCGCCACGTTGGTCATCCGCCCCAACGCCAGCACGCTCAACTCTCCCGGCGAGTCCAAAACCCGCCTGACAATCTCCACTGCCGCCAGCCCGGGTTCCGCCTCACCAACCGCCGTCCCCGCAATCTCAACGGGCAGGTTCCCCAGGGCATCCTGGCCGTGAACTTGCGAGGCCCATCCCGGGTTCGGTTCCCGGAGCAGGGGACGGCCCGTTCCCCGGTATACGGGAATATCCGCCCTTCCGGCCGCCGCCAGTATCCGGAGGGCATTGGCGGTACAGACATCCACCGGCCCGTTCCCGAAGACCGTGGTCACCGCCTCCACGTTCAGTTCCGGGCTGGTCAGTGCGAACAGCAAGGCCGCCGCGTCGTCCACCCCGGGATCGCAGTCAATGATTACCCGCTTCATTTCTCTCGTCCGGTTGTTCTTCTCTAAATCGCTCGGGCGGGCGTGAGGTTGGGTGGCGGATCTCCGCCCGCCTCTCGCTCCGGCCAGTGGCCGGGGTCTCGCCGATAGCTCCGTTCTCAGGGCTATCGCATGAGTGCCAGTTTGTTAAAACTTCCAGTGAACGGCCAACACGACATTGCGGGGAACATACGACGGGGGTCTGGATTCCCGCCTGCGCGGGAATGACGGGAAGAGCGGCGAAAAGACCGAGTCGGACTTCATGCGATAGCCCTGGCTCCGCTCTCCCGTCCGGTTGTTTCCCCGATGCCGTCAAGCTAGAATCGAGCGTGATTATAAGGTCCGACCCGTCTTCGGGTAACCCACAACCCCGGTAAAGGAGCATCCATGGACACCTCCAACGTAAAGGCTTTCATCTTCGACGTCTTCGGAACCGTCGTGGACTGGCGCGGCAGCATCATCGAGCAGTGCGAAAACTTCGGGCGGGTCAAGGGAATCGAGGCAGACTGGGGAGCTTTCGCCGATGCCTGGCGGGGCAAGTACCGCCCCTACATGAACAAGGTACGCACCGGCGAGCTTCCCTGGACCAACCTGGACGCCCTGCACCGCATGAGCCTGGACGAAGTCCTCAACGAGTTCGAGATAACCGGCCTCAGCGAAGCCGAGAAGGACGAAGTCAACTTCTTCTGGCACTACCTACGGCCCTGGGCGGACTCGGTGCCGGGCCTGTACCGCCTGAAGAACAAGTACATCATCGCTCCCATGTCCAACGGCAACATCCGCCTGATGACCGACATGGCCAAGTTCGGCGGCATTCCATGGGACTGCATCCTGGGAGCGGAGGTCGCGCAGCACTACAAGCCCGACCCGGAAAGCTACCTGACTGCGGTGAAGCTCCTGGGAATGGACCCGGAGCAGGTGGTGATGACCGCGGCCCACCAACCGGACCTGCTGGCGGCGCAGAAGACGGGGGTCAAGACGGCCTTCGTGCCCCGCCCCAGGGAGCATGGCCCCGACCGGACTCCAGACCCCACCCCCGATCCTTCCTTCAACGTAGTGGCATCCAGCTTCGTGGACCTGGCCGCCAAGGTCAACGCCTAGCCCGCCGGAGCGCAGACCGCGAGTCGACGCCATCCTGGCGTTCCAGGGATAGTCAGCGCCTACCCCCGGGGTTTGATGCCGCATATCTCTGCCACGAGCTCGTAGGACTTCACTCGGTCCTCGAAGCGGTGGCAGATTGTGACGATGCTCAGGTCCCTGGTCTGGTAGTCCTCGGACAGGGCTTCCAGCCGGGCCTTGACCTGTTCCGGGTCGCCGTCGACGCAGTTGCGGGCGTACTGCTGGACGAAAGCCCACTCGTTGGAACGGTACTTGTAGTCCACCGCCTCGTCGGTGGGCGGGATCCCCTTCGCCCTTCCCGTGACGGAGTAGAGCCTCGCCAGGTTGCGGCTTGAGGCCAGCCGCAACGCCTCCTCCTCCGTTTCCGCGCACAATACGTGGACGCCGACGTTGACCAGCGGTTCGGACAGGGTTTCCGACGGCTGGAAATACTGGCGGTAACCTTCGACGATCGCCGGCCCCTCCTGGATGCCGTGCCCAAAGAAATGGGCGTAGGCGAAGGGCAACCCAAGCTGGGCAGCCATGTAGGCGCTCTCGTACCGGGACCCCAACAACCACACCTGGGGAGCTGTTTCTCCTGGCTGGGGCGTGGCCTGGACTTCAACGAAGGGGTGATTTTCCTCCAGCTCCCCGGCCAGGTAGCCCAGCACGTCGTGTACCTGTTGGGGGAAACGCTCGATACCCCGGGGAGGGCCGGGGAAGGCCAATGCTGCCGCCGTCAGCTGGTCGCTTCCCGGCGCCCGCCCGATACCCAGATCAATCCGCCCCGGATATAGGGCGTCGAGAATCCTGAAGTTCTCCGCCACTTTCAACGGACTGTAATGGGACAGCATGACGCCGCCGCTGCCCACCCTGATCGTCTTGGTGCGGGCCGCGATCTGGCCGACCATCATTTCCGGGCTGGTGCCGGCGAAGTTGGGGAGGTTGTGGTGCTCCGCTACCCAGTAACGCTCATATCCCAGCGCCTCAACGGCGACCGCCAACTCGATGGTCTCATGCAACGCCTGTCCCGTAGTGCCACCCTGGCGGATCGGGGACTGGTCCACAACGCTGAGAGTAAGCTTCCCCTTGGGATCGCCGGACTCTGACCTGGGGGAGTTTGCCAGAGCTGGAGATGACGGTTCGGATGACAAAGCGTTACCTCGGTGCAGCGGGTTGGGCCTGGTTGCCGGTTGGTCGGGTCCCGGGGCCACCGGCAAGTATACAGTCCCGGCCGCTCCCCAAGCCAAAGTTCACCTAGCCTTGAATGCCAAAACGCTCGACATCCTCTCCAACCGCCGGGGCAGTTCGCCGATGAGCGGAATTTGATGACAGTTGCTTGTCGAAATCTTTACATTAACCTGATACCATCTCGTCAGGTTCGAGGGACCGGGATTTTCTGGACCCGAGAAACTGCGCAATTCTAATCTTCTGGAAGGATGTCAAACCATGCCTGAGTATTCCAAGTATGATCCGGGGACCTTCTGCTGGGCGGACCTGGCAACCACCGACGGCTCCGCCGCCAAGGAGTTCTACTGTCAGCTGATGGGGTGGGACTTTGAAGACCGTCCCACCGACGCCGGCATTCCCTACACCATTTTGCAGAAGGACGGGAAGAATGTCGCCGGCCTGTGGCAGATGGACGGCGGCATGCAGGAGCAGGGAGTCCCGCCCCATTGGAGCAGCTACGTGGCCGTGGAAGACGTTGATGACGTTCTCGCCAAGATTGGCTCCGCCGGGGGCACAATCCTGATGGAAGCCGCGGATGTGATGGAGGAAGGCCGCATAGCCGTGGTACAGGACAACACCGCAGCCACCTTCGGCCTCTGGCAGCCCCGGAACCACATCGGCGCCGACCTGATGTACGAGCCCGGGGCGGTCGGCTGGAACGAGTTGCTGACCACCGACGTTGCCGCAGCCTCAACCTTCTATGACAGCGTCTTCGGCTGGAGCCGCCAGGAAGCCGACATGGGCGAGGGCAGGACATACAACGAGATCAAGATGGGCGAACAGCCGGTGGGCGGCATGATGACCATCGACCCGGAGTGGGGCGAGGTACCGCCTCACTGGGACGTTTATCTCTGCGTCGAAGATTGCGACGCCTCCGCTGCCAAGGCCGCGTCCCTGGGCGGAACGGTGATGATTCCTCCGACCTCGGTTTCCAACGTCCGGTTTGCCCTGGTCCAGGACCCCCAGGGGGCCTACGTTGGGATTGTCCACATGACCGGTCCGGGCAGCTAGCGGGAGGGCCGGTCCGGCCTATCGCTGCGGCGCCAGGAGGGGGATATTCCCCAGACCAATGAAAACCGGGGAACATCATCAATAATTGTTGACAATTCCCGACCTTGTGGGTAGACTTTTGCTGCAATGAAAGCCACAACCCAAGTCCTCGTGACCTGCGCCTGCTTCTGTACCTGTCCCCCTACATAGGGGGCTGGCCTTTCATACCCAAAGCTAAGCCTAGCGCCCGCTGATGAATCGTATTCCGGCGGGCGTTTTATTTTGTCCATGTCAAGAGGGGGAGCCGTTGACCAGCCAAGCACAGCAGACCCAGCAACCCAGCCTTGAGGATATCCACCAGCGAAGCCTGTCCCTTACCTCGGATGCCCCGGGCATCATCCCCTTCATGGAGGATGAAATCCAGCGGTTCGAAGCCGAGTCGGCCCGCTACCAGTCCGGGGAACAGGACAACCTGGAATTCACTCCCTTCCGGCTAAGGCAGGGAGTATACGGCCAGCGCCAGGCTGATGTTCAGATGATCCGGGTCAAGATACCGGGCGGCATACTGACCTCCGAAGCGCTGGACGCGTTGGGAGACATAGCCGACCGCTACGCGCCCCTGAAGAAGGGCCACATCACCACGCGGGAAAACGTCCAGTTCCACCACATTCCCCTTCCCGATTGCCCGGATGTGCTGCGGCTGCTGGGTTCCGTCGGACTGTCCACCCGTGAAGCATGCGGAAATACCGTGCGCAACGTCGTGGGGCCGTCCACCGCGGGGGTTTGCAACTGCGAGGTCTTTGATCCGACCCCATATTTGACGGCTTATGTGCGGTTCGGGGTCCGCCATCCCATCACCCAGGGCTTCCCCCGGAAGTTCAAGAGCGCCTTCACCGGTTGCGACAGCCACGACATGGTGGCGGCGGCTATCCAGGACCTGACCTACGTTTCCCAGATCCGTGAAGTGGGCGGAGAAGAGGAGCGGGGTTTCAAGGTATACGTCGGCGGCGGCACGTCCATCATGCCCCGGCTGGCCAAACCCCTTTACGAGTTCATCCCGGTAAAGGACTACCTGCGCGTGGCCTTGGCCATCTGGACCGTTTTCAACAACGCCGACATGCTCCGCAAGAACCGGATGATGGCCCGTCTCAAGGTGCTGATTGACCGTATCGGCCTCGACGAGTTCCGCAACATGGTGGATGCCGAGCTGGAGAAAATCGGCCCCATCGATCCCACCCCGTACATGGCTGCCGAGGAAGTGCAGCGGGAAACGCCTCCCGCCGTGTCGGTGGGCTCCAACGGCGCTTCCCAGGAGAGCAGCGCCGAGTTCGAGCACTGGAAGGATTCCAACACCGACGCCCAGAAGCAGGAGGGCTACCGGGTAGTCCACGTGAAGCCGGTCCGGGGGGACTTGTCCCCCGACCAGTTCCACGGGCTGGCCGGCATTGTCCGCCGCTACACGGGCGGGCGGGCACGGACTACCCAAGAGCAGAACCTGACCCTCCGGTGGATCCCGGAAGGCTACCTCCACGACGTATGGGAGGGGCTGGACGCCCTGGGGCTGGCCGAACCCAACGCCCACCACATCACCAACGTAGTTTCCTGCCCCGGCACCGACAGCTGCAAGCTGGGCATAACCTCTTCCATGGGCCTGGCCAAGGCCATCCGCACCGGGATGGAATCCTGGGAGGATGACCTGCTCCAGGACAAGGGAGTCGGCGGTATCAGGATCAAGATGAGCGGCTGTCCCAACGGCTGCGGCCTGCACCACATCGCCAACATCGGCTTCCACGGTGCTGCGGTCAAGGGCCCGGACGGAGCGCAGATTCCCGCCTACGAGCTGTTCCTTGGCGGCAATTACGGGGACAGCCGGGTCGAGGACTCCCGTATCGGGACTCGAATTCCCAAGGTCAAAGTACCTGCCAAGATGGTGCCGGGGGTCGTGAAGGAAATTGCTGGCTATTACCGGCAGAACCGCAAGGACAAGGACGAGGGGTTCAACCAGTTCCTGGACCGCCTGGGGGTGGAGGAACTGACCGCCGTCGCCGCCCGCGCCCAGGAGACCGTGGAATCCGCGGCGTCCGGGTCGGACATGTACATCGACTGGGAGCGCACCAACCTCTACAAGTTGGAGCGGGGCGAAGGCGAGTGCGCCGTCTAGCCGGCGGAAAAGACCGGTTTGAAGCCCGGGTCAGGCTGAGTTCCCATGCCCCCTTCCCTTAACGGCCGCGTCCTCGCCTTCGTCGAGGCCCGCATGCCCGATGAAATGGCGTCCCTGGTAAAGCGTCATGGCGGGGTGCCCTATTCCGCGCCCGCTTTGCAGGAGATTTACCTCCGGGACGATCCCCAAGTCCAGGAGCTGGTGAGCGACGTCTGCAACAACGGGGTGCATACCATGGTGTTGCTGACGGGGGTCGGCACGCGCGCTCTGGTTGAGACCGCAGCCTCCATGGGCCGCCAGGAGGAGTTTCTGGGAGCCCTTGACCGGTTGACGGTGGTGGCCCGGAGTCCAAAACCGGCCCGGGTACTCCGGCAGCACAAGATACACATAGACGTCATGCCACCCGAACCCTACACCTCGGAAGATCTGGTCCATTCCATGAGCGGACTGGAGTTGGCCGGCAAACAGGTGGCGGTGCAACGCTATGGCGGCCCAAGCTCATTCCTGACCCAAAACCTTCGGGAGCGGGGCGCCGAGGTACGGGAGGTCACCCTCTATACGTGGGGACTGCCGGAGGACCGCACTCCGGTAGTGCGCCTGATTGATGACCTGACCCAGGGGCGGATCTCGGGCCTGGCATTCACCAGCCAGCCCCAGGTGCCCAACCTGCTGACCATCGCCCGGGACGCCGACATGGAAGACCAACTCCTCAATGCTCTCAACGGACCAGTGACGGTCGCCTCCGTTGGGCCGGTCTGCAGCCGGCGTTTGAGGGAGTTCGGGATCAACGTCGACGTGGAGCCCGACCACCCCCACATGGGAAACCTGGTGCTTGCGGTCGCGGAATACTGGGAACGGCAGGAGCAGGCGGAATAAGGGCGTCACCGTTTCGTTACGGGTACCCCCTAGTGAAAAAGCCAGCGGAGTCGCTGGCTTTTCTCATCAGGGCCGTCCGGGATTCTGGCCGAACCGAAAGCTGGTGAAGCTCGCGCTAGTTTTTCAGCCACCGCTTGAACTTGTCCCAGTTAGTCGGCTCGGGTTCCAATGCCTTTCCCCGCCACCTCTTTTCAACATTGATGGAGCGGGGCCTGATGAAAAAGAGCAGGTAGGCAATCACCAGGAATCCCAGGCCAATCCATACGAAGGGCCTCAACACCGGGACCAGCAACCCGCTGGCCAGCAACACCAACCCGATTACGGCCAGCTTGCCCGGCTGCCAGAGGGAACGCCAGAACCCCCTGGACGAGTTCGGAGGATCGTAGGGCGGGGCTTCCTGGTGCGCCGCCACCGGTGCGTCGTCCAAAGGTTTTTCCGCACCGGGGCCGGATGGAGTGGCATCCCCCAATCCGCGCAGGATTTCTTCGATTTCTTCCTCGTATTTGTCCGGCATACACCCTCCGGGCTGCTGCTCCACACTTATGCTAGACCAACGTCCGGCTACCGGCGTTAAATAATGCGGTTTCGCGCGCCAAATGACGCAGCCCAATTATACTAAACGCCGGGTCAATGGCAAACCCGGATTTAAGAAAGGAACATCCTGCACCCTCAACCCGATGCCTGCCGGGTCATCCGGCCAATGGCTGACCTGCTCTCCTTCTCTGGCACAGTCAACCAATCGCCGCAGCACAGCCGAGGGTCTGGTCTTTCCATCAACTCTTGCCAGGTGGGCCGGACAGTTGCGGCAGTCCGAAGAGCCGAATCCGGGCACGGGGACGGTCACTCCGGGGCAATCGAGGGCCGCCACGGTCCAGTCGCATTCCCTCCGCTCAGCCCCCTCAGCGTACCAGACCTGGACAACCGGAGATTTCGCGGTCAGATAGTCGACATGCCAGTGGAGTTTCTTGTCATGTCGTAAATGCCTCCGCAGGCGCGCTTCCAAACCGTTCAGGGCACTGCCGAAATACAACCAATAACCCTCTGGAAGCACAATGTCCCCGAGGCGGCCCACACGGACCCGCAGGGGCTGGGGGATTTGGATAACCAGCGCGTAAGTCCCTTGCAACAGCGGCCAACCTCATCCGTCTTGCCAGCGTCTTCCCGGCTTCTGCCGGTTAATGGCCCCGCTGACGGCCGCAGTCCCGGCACGCGGCCCGCCCTGGTTCCCGGATTTTGGCAGTATATACTTGGAGGGAACCGTTGGAATATACTTACCTGGATTCCCCCAACTCGAATGTAGACCTGGGCCCCAGAGGGTAATGTCATGATGCTGAAGGACAGGCTGGAAGACGATATCCGCAACGCCATGCGCAGCAAGAATCGTGACCGGCTCGAAGCGCTCCGGTTCCTGAAGAGCCAGATTCAACTGACCGAAAAGGACCAGATGAAGGAGCTCGATGAGGCGGGCGTGGTCGAGGTCGTCGCCAAGCAGGCCAAGGACCGGCGCGAGAGCATCCAGATGTTCCAACAGGGCAACCGTCCCGACCTGGTGGACAAGGAATCCATGGTGCTTTCGGTTTTTGAAGAGTACCTCCCTCCGCAGATGCCCCAGGAGGAGATAATCCAGGTCATCAAAGACGCGATTGAAGAAGTTGGGGCGGCTTCGCCGCAGGACCGGGGTAAGGTGATGGGGCGAATCATGCCTCAACTGAGAGGCAAGGCCGACGGAAGTGTGGTGAACGCCCTGGTCAGCGAAATCCTGGCGGACCTGGAAAAATAGACAACCCTCCTTTCTGACTCTCCTGTCGGACTTTCCTGCTGACCAAATGCGCTTCGGCATCATCGTTTTCCCAGGCACCTGGAGTGCCACAGACTGCTACCACGCGGTGAGCGCGGTCCTGGGGCATGACGCCGCCTATGTCTGGCACCGGGACACCGACCTTTCGCCCTACGACGCCGTCATTGTCCCGGGGGGGTTTTCCTACGGCGACTACCTTCGGGCTGGGGCGATTGCCCGGTTCTCCCCCGCAGTCGCCGCGCTGCAGGATTTTGCCGCGGAGGGCCGTCCGGTCATTGGGATCTGCAACGGGTTTCAGATCTTGTGCGAGGCGGGCCTCCTCCCGGGAGTCCTAAGGCGCAACGAACACATGGAGTACCGTTGCCAGTGGACGAACCTGCTGACCGAACGGGTCGACACTCCGTTTTCCTCCCAATGCCATCCCCGCCAGGTGCTCCGCGTCCCCGTTTCCCACGGCGAGGGCAACTACTACGCCGACGACGGGACCATCGCCAGCCTGGAATCGGAGGGCCGGGTCCTCTTCCGGTATTGCGACGGGAGCGGCGACCAGGACCCCACGGCCAATCCCAACGGCTCAATCAACGGCATCGCCGGAATCTTGAACGAGGCGGGGAACGTACTGGGCATGATGCCCCATCCCGAGCGCAGCTGCGAGGAACTGCTGGGCAGCACCGACGGCAACCTGATCTTTGAATCAATGGCGGTTGCCGCCCGAACCGGTCCCAGATAAAGCCGTCTCCGCATGATCGCCGTCGCGCTGGCCCTGCTGTCAGCTTTCGGGTTTGCGGCCAACGCCGTTACCGCCCGGGTCGGGATGCAGGGCATTCCCCCCTTGCCCAGCGTGTTCGTTTCCGGGGCAGCCAGCGCCGTTCCCACCCTGATCCTCGTGCTCTTGTTCGACCGCCCGGAACTGATGGCGCTGCCGCTGGTGGCATTCCCCCTCTTCCTTGGGCACGGGATCCTGACCTCGGTGGGCGGGCGAATTGAAGCCTATCTGTCCATTAACCTCATCGGAGCGGGACGCTCCGCTCCTTTCATCGGTACATCCGCCCTTTTCGCCGCCATCTTCGCCATCGTCTTCCTGGGCGAGGAACTCCACCCGTTGGTGGGCCTGGGGACCGTGTCAATCGTTTCGGGACTGGTCGTCTCCGGCGGCGAAACCCTGTTCCGGCAGAACTGGCAAATCGACCGCCGCTCGCTGCTGGGTTACCTGACCGGGCTGGGAGCGGCCGCCTCCTTCGGCGGCTCCAACCTGGTTGCGAAGACTTTGACCCAGGAGTTTGGTTCCCCATTGGTGGTCGCCTTCTTCGCCATGTTCTTCGGGACCCTGATTTTGGCCCCGGTCTCCACCCGCCAGACCGTCGAAGGGCTGAAGAATTTTTCCGGCAACCTGGGCTATGTCGCGGTTTCGGGGCTGGCGACATCCGTTGGTGTCATTTCCTTGTACTTTGCCCTGGAACGCGCCCCTGCCGTTGAGGTCGTACCCATCGCATCAGTCAACCCCCTGATGACCCTGCTGATGGTGCATCTCTTTCTGAACCGCTTGGAACGAGTCACGGCTTGGGTGCTGGTGGGAACGGTGGCCGCTGTGGCCGGAGTGGTGTTGGTCGTCGCCGGGAGCTCCCTCTGAGTTCAGGGAATCCGGGAACCCAATCCGGGGTCGTCTATAATGCGGGCCGTAAAACAAGACGGCGAGGAATGTCTTCGATGCCAATCAGCCAGGAGATACTGGACGAAATCGCCCTCACCCAATCCGAGTACCAGAGCATCGTTGACCGCCTGGACCGGGAACCCAACCCCGTGGAACTGGGGATGTTCGGAGCCTTATGGAGCGAACACTGCGGATACAAGCACTCCAGGCCGTTGCTGGGGCTGTTCCCCAGCCGGTCCCCCCGGGTGTTGTCCGAATCCGGCTCCGAGAACGCCGGAGCGGTGGACATCGGCGACGGTCTGGCCGTGGTATTCAAGGTGGAGTCCCACAACCACCCTTCGGCGGTCGAGCCCCGCCAAGGAGCCGCCACCGGCGTCGGCGGGATAGTCCGGGATGTATTGGCAATGGGAGCGCGTCCGATTGCTCTCTTGAACTCCCTCCGGTTCGGCCCATTGGATGACCCCCACAACCGGCACCTGTTCCGAGGCGTGGTGGAGGGGATTTCGTGGTACGGAAACTGCATAGGGGTGCCGGACGTCGGAGGTGAGATTTACTTCGACGAGTCATATTCGGGCAACCCTCTGGTCAACGCGCTGTGCGCGGGCCTGGTGGAAAAGGACCGGGTGGCGACCTCCCGGGCTGATACCGCAGGGGACGTCCTGCTCCTGGTGGGCGCGGAAACCGGCCGCGACGGGATCCACGGCGCTTCGGGGCTGGCGTCAAGGACATTCGAGGCCGAGACCGAACTGCGTCCGACCGTCCAGGTCGGCAATCCCTTCCTGGAGAAAATCCTGATCGAGGCCTGCCTGGAAGCGCTGTCCACCGGAGGGGTTTCGGGAATCCAGGACCTGGGAGCGGCGGGACTGACCAGCGCCGCCATCGAGTCGGTCGCCAGGGGAGGCTGCGGTCTGGACGTTGACCTTTCCCGGGTGCATCGCCGGGAGCCCGGAATGTCGCCCTACGAGATCATGCTCTCCGAGTCGCAGGAACGCATGCTGCTGGTCGTCCAACCCGACCGGGTGGCTGAAGTTGGCCAGGTGTTCGCCCGCTGGGATATTCCATGGTCGGAAGTCGGCCGCGTCTCCGGGGAGCCATACGCCCGCGTGTCCGAGGGACACGACCCGGTGGCCGATCTTCCCATCGCCCCCCTGACCGAAGCTCCCCGGTATGTCCTGGAAGGGAACCCATCGCGGGAACACCGGGACCGGCAACGGTTGTCTCTTCGGGACATTCCTCTCCCCCGCGAATCCCCGGGAGCCGTGCTGCTTCGCCTGCTGTCCTCCCCCAACATATCCAGCAAGCGGAACGTATATCGCCAGTACGACCACCAGGTGCAGACCAACACGGTAGCGGGACCGGGCAGCGACGCTGCCGTGTTGCGGGTCAAGGGCACCGGCCGGGCTATCGCGTTGGCCATCGACGGCAACGGGCGGTATTGCCAGCTTGACCCTTATCGGGGCGGGCAGATCGCCGTAGCCGAGGTTTGCCGCAACCTTTCCTGCGTGGGGGCAGAGCCGCTGGCCCTGACCGACTGCCTGAATTTCGGCAACCCGGAACGTCCCGAAATTTACTATCAACTGGAGCAAGCCATCCGCGGAATGGCGCGGGCCTGCCGGGTGCTGGAAGTTCCGGTCGTCAGCGGCAACGTCAGCCTGTACAACGAGAGCCAGGGACAGGCCATATATCCCACGCCGATTGTCGGTGGGCTGGGACTATTGGAGGACTGCTCCCGCTACGCCGTTTCCGGGTTTCCGGCTGAAGGGTTGGCCGTCGTCCTGCTGGGCGCCGACGGCTGGCCTGCCCGGGCGCGGGAGTTGGCCGGAAGCGAATACCTGCATGTGGTCCACGGATTGACAGCCGGAAGACCGGGCATCGACCTGCAATTGGAAAAGGCAGTCCAGGAACTCTGCAGGCGGTTGGTCAGGGAAGGAATCGTCCGCTCGGCTCATGATTGCTCTGACGGTGGCCTGGCCGTGGCATTGGCGGAGAGCTGCATCCCTGGTTCGGTTGGATTCATTGGGAGCGAGGCATGGTCAACGGCGCCCCCCCGCTGGGACACAGCGCTCTTTGGCGAGCGTCAGTCCCGCATCATCGTGTCCGTGGCAGCGCCGATGCTGCCCGACTTGCGGAAGTACGCGGCAGACATAGGTGTGCCGGTTATGGAACTGGGCGTTACCGGCGGGGACCGGTTCAAGCTGGGCGAGTACGCAGATCTGCCACTCGCCAGTGTGATTGACGCCTGGAGCAATGGGTTGGAGCGAGCACTGGCGGGCTGACCGGGACGCCGCTCACACTTCCCTACCGCGTTCCCCGCCCCGTTGCGCTGATAGGGGACATCAAGCCCGTGTGATGTCCGTGTTATGATTGGGGCCAACCACGCGACCGGCACTCGAATGGGTGCCTTCCAGCACGTGACCAAGTATCTGTACGGACAGGTTGATGCCAAACCCGCCTTTACGCATCCTCTTCCTAACCCCCTACTTCCGCCCCTACCTGGGAGGAATTGAGCGGGCCATCGAGCAACTTTCCTTCGGGTTGATGGCCTCGGAGGATGTGGAGGCGGTCGCGGTCCTCACCACCAAATACGCGTTCCCCAGGGTTCCTCACCCCGAGTGGGGAGACCGGGACATGACCCCCGAGGGCATCGGAATCTACCGGCTCAAGGGGTTCCCCCGAAAGTCCGTTCCCCTGTATTCCGTCCCGCTGGTCTGGTTTTCTCCCCGCCAGGTGCGGCGGTTCCTGGAAGAGTTCGACCCCGACGTGGTCCACTTCGTGGGGGATGGATGGTTCTGGGGGCATTTCTGGAGCTGGTTCTGGTACCGGCGCCGGGCGCGGTTCGTCTTCACCCCCTCTTACCACACGCTGCCGTTGATCCGGTGGTGGCTGCGCCCCATCAACGGGTTCCTGTGCCGGAGGATGGACTCGGTAGTATCCCTGACCCAGCAGGAAGCGCTGCAAGTCCGGCGGGACTACTGGGCTCCTGCCCGCAGCCAGTCCATCATCGGATGGGGGGCATCCCCGATCACTGCCGCCGCGGAAGAGACCCGCAGTGACGACGTGATAAATATCCTCTGCGTCGGCCGGCTGGGAGAGCATAAGGGCCAGGGTTGGCTGCTGGACGTTTACCAACAGGCCAGGCAAAGCTTCACCCGCACCTGCCGCCTGATCCTGGTGGGCCGCGATGAGGGCGGAGAGGCATCCCTGCTTAGCGCGGTCACCGCCGCCGGCCTGGACGGGGAAGTTGTGTTCACCGGAGAATTGAGCGACGAGGACCTGGCGCGCCAATACGGCGACGCCGACATATTCGTCCTTTTCTCCCAATACGAAGCTTTCGGACTGGTCTACTTCGAGGCGATGATCGCCGGTGTTCCGGTCCTGACCCACGATGTAGGAGCCAACCGGGAATTGCTGACCCGGGGTGCGGTGGTTGTCCCCAGGTTCGCGTTCAATGACGCCGCGGCAGAACTGGCCCGGCTGGTCAACGACCCTGAGCACCGCTCCACCTTGGGGCAGGACGCCCGGGAATACGCCCTGTCCGAATTTACATGGGAAGCCGTTTCCGGGAAATATCTGGACCTGTACCGTAGCGCCGCCTGAACCGGCGGGAAAGGAACGAGAAATGGACCGACAACTGTTGGAAGAAGGCGCCCGCCGGATACTGCTGACCAACCTGCGCCAGGGCGTAGCCGATTGGAACGGTAAGGAGTTCAGCTTCGTCGTGCCGTCGCTGCGGGGCTACCCGTTCCAATGGTTCTGGGACTCGTGCTTTCACGCCATCGCGTTGACCCATTTGGACCTCGCCCAGGCCAAGGCGGAATTGACCACCCTGATGAGCGGCGCCCTGCCCGACGGATTCATTCCCCACATCATCTTTTGGGAAATGGAAAAGCAGCCCGACTTCCTGGCCCGCAACATCGTCGGAATGACCTCTCCATACTACAGCTCGACGATGCAGCCGCCCATCATCGCCTACGCGGTGGAGCGGGTGTACCGCGCCACGGGAGACGAGGACTTCAAGGCCAAGGCGCTGCCGGTCCTGGTCGGGTTCTACCGCTGGCTGCGGGAAAACCGGGACCCCGATAATGACGGACTGTTGGCGGTGATCCAGCCCGAGGAGGCCGGAACGGACTGCTCTCCCAAATATGATGAAATCCTGGGCTTGGAGGAGCTTAGCAACCAGGGATTCATCGCCGCGCTGAGGAAGGTGTATGCGGCTTACGAACCGATGCGGGGAGATGACCGGGCCATCCTGGCGGCGGATCTCTTCCACGTGGAGGACGTCCTGGTCAACTCGATTTACGCTTTCGGGCTGCGTTCCCTCGTCCGCTTGCTGGGAGATGCGCCGGAAGCGGCGGAGTTCAGCCGGGAGGCCGACCGCACACTGGAGGCGCTGCTGTCCAAGTGCTGGGACGAAGAGGCGGGGGCCTTCTTCGACCTATCGGGAGTGGCGGAAACGCCGGTTAAAGTGGTGACGATCAGCTCGTTGATGCCGCTGATCCTAGCCGACCTGCCGAGGCCCGTGGTGGAACGGTTGGTGGACCGCTGGGTTACTTCCGAGGACGACTTCTGGCTTCCCTACCCCCTGCCGTCGGTGCCGGCATCAAACCCCAAGTTCATGCCGGGCAACCCGCGAGGGTTCATCTGGAGGGGGCCAAGCTGGATCAACACCAACTGGTTCCTGTCCCACTCCCTGCGGGGACATGGCTACCCCGAGTTGGCCGACACCATCGTAGCCAAGAGTCACGAATGCATTGAGAAGTCCGGGTTCCGCGAGTACTACAACCCCTACACGGCGGAGGGGTTGGGGGCCAGCGACTTCGGCTGGTCCACTCTCATCCTGGACATGTAACTGGGAGAACGGGGGTCTAGGACACCGCGACGGGCTCTGGTTCGGGAGCCGCGTCCTCGGTTTCCGGCGGGTCCTCCGGAGCGGGCAGGAACTCACTTCCTGACTCCAGTGTTCCACCGGAATCGTTGGAGTCCGGCCACAGGGATTCCATTACGTGCCCGACTATTTCGTTGTCCCGGTCCAGGTTGAAGGTGCTTCGGCGGCGCGTGCGGCCAGTCTCAGCATCCTTGTCGGTGTGTTGGCCCCGCTTGAAGACCCCGCCGTTGCCCAGAGCGCGGAGAAGCCTGGTGATATAGGTGCGCGAGTGCATGGCCGACCAGTGGTCGGAAATCTCGGGATGCTCCGCCTCCAGGCCGGCTTCCAGGGCCTGCTGGACTTCCTGGACCAGGAAATTGAAGGCTACATGGCTGATCCCTTCCCGGTGTTCCAGGGTATCTGCCATGACGACCAAGTCGATTACCCGTTCGTGGTCCAGACCGTCGCCGGGCCCCTCGGGGAGTTCCATGCCTTTCAATGCTTCCCTGGGCGAGTCAGGCAACACAGGCCGTTGGGGTTGGACTTCGGGGAGGTCCTCTTCATCAGCAACCCGCTCTACCGCTTCCTCCACCGCCTCGGCAACAACCGGTTCAACGTCGGCCTGTTCCTCGCCGCCGCCGGCGGTTTCATCCTGGGAGTGGGAACGCCCGTCGCCCTGCTTACTAACGGGTTGAGACGGAACTTCGGGTTCGGGAGATGCCTCATCTGGGGCGGCAGCTTGCTCCGCTGGCGATTCCTTGTCTTCCGCACCGTCTTGGTGGTTGTCGCCCAACGCCTCGGGCGGGTCGGGTTCCTCGGCCAGCATCACCCAGTCAACAAGCCCCACGGTAACCAGCTTCAAGTTGCCCTCATCCGCCACCCGCAGCATCATCTTCTTGAAGCCGGAAAAACCCAGCTTCTTTTCATCGAACCCGGGAATGTGGCGCATCAACCGCTGCTTCAGCGAGGTCAACAGGGGCATCCGGCCAGCCTGTCTTTCGGAGCGGACCAGGTCTTCGATAGCCCGGATCACCTCGGGCAACTGGTTCCGACCTGGGCTGTTTAGACGGCCGGCGTTGCGGCCGTTGCTGACCGGGGCAGGCTCCGCCGGGGTCTCGGGGTCAACGTCCATGTCGTACAGGATCAAGCCGTCAACCTGGTCCGCCAGGCGGCGGGATGTGCTCCAGGACACGCCGATGATGATGACCCGCTTCCCCCTGGTGCGCAGGGTATTGATGACATGAATGAAATCAGAGTCCCCGGAGACCAGGACGTAGGTGCCAATGTTGGGATAGGAGTGGGCACACTCGATGCAGTCGGCGGTCATCTTGACGTCTACGCTGTTCTTCACACGGGCGGTCCGGTAGGAGTCCGCGGGCGCTCCGGTCAATGGAAGCCGGGTCGGAACATAAACCGGATCGATCCCGGCGGCATAAAGGGCAGGAGGGTCGAGGATGAACTGGCTCGCTCCCCGCAGTTCGGGCGCCCGGGTCACCCAGTCAGCGTAGGCTTTGGCGACTACGACACGTCCGTAGTTGGAGACCTCTTCCTTGAGTGCGGAAACGTTGGGGTGCCGGTGCCCGCCGGCGAGGCTGATCTTGAAGTTTTCCCAGTCGATAAAAAGTGCTACGTCGTCTTGAATCTGCGAATTGTTGTCCATGCCTCGGTTGCGTCCCCATCACCATCGCTTCGATTTCAACTACGTTTCTCCTGTTTACGGGACGTTTTACGTTGATTGCGCCAAGAGTGTACGCCCGCAACAAAAATTAAGTCAAGGAAACACGGACAAGGGAGGGGAGCAAAAGACACCACCGCCTAATCTGGCGACTTGACGGGCCAGGAAAGCGACAGCATTACGCGCTGTTGCGCGGGGAGCGGGTGTGCTATCATCGGTGCCTGCTATGGAGCGGCAGCTTTGTCATCATTGTTTCGTGGTCCTGAAGCCCGAATGCGTCTAGTCTTTGCCATGTTTTCGCTGGCCTTCCTGCTGGGCGCCGGGGCCGTTTCCGCCAACGGAAGGGCTACCCTGATTGCCGAGTTGGAGCAGGGGCCGTACCAGATAGACATTAGCATCCTGCCGGGAGCGCCGGTCGTTGCCAACACCCACGTCAGCATCCTGGTGCGTTCGGCAACCGATGAGCGGGTCGTCACCGACGCTACGGTGGGCGTTTCAGCCGTGGGTCCTCCCCAATCCACGCCTCTTGAATCAATACCCGCCCTGAACGACACGGTACCCCAGTTCTACGAGGCCAACCTTCCCTTTGACCTGGAGGGGGACTGGGACGTAACCTTCAAGGTGCAGTCCTATCTCGGGGAGGAATCCGTTGCGATTCCCATGTACGTAAACCCGCCGGGCAGCAACATCAACTGGATTCTGCTGGCGGCCCTCGCCGTGGCCATTCTAACGGTGGGGGTATGGACTTGGGACCGGATGTCCGGCAGGAGCCGTAAGGTGAGCAAGGGTTGAGAGCGACCGGGCGCAAGACGCCGGCCTTAAACCGACACCCAGGCCGCAACAACGAAGCCACCCTGGTCGAACCCACCTTGGTTGACCGGGGGTGGGGATTTGTCGGAGCAGTCATGGTGCTGGTGGCGTTGGCCATGCCTTCCTTCGGGCCGGTGGTCGACCACCACTTCGCCGAGCGGCAGTTCCACCACGGCCACTTGCTCGTGGGCGCAGTCCCAGCCGATCACGAACACCTATCCCCGGGCTCGTATCACCGCCACGGGACGGGAACCCGTTCCAGCACCGATGGTCCTGATAACTACCTGGGAATCGTGTACCTGAATTCCGCGGACGGCGGCTCGCCCGTGGTAGTTACGGCCCCCACGGCCACCGAAACCAACATGGCATACCCGGGGTTTGACGGCGCGCTATTTGGCGCCGGTTATTCCGCCGCTGAACGCCCCATCACCGGAATCTTTCCCAGCCTCCCCGAACCCCCTCCGAGAACACGGCCCTCCTAGACACCAAGCCTGCGTTCCTTCCCGCTCGGCGGCGGATTGGTAGCCGCCCCGTCTCCAACGGCGGTGCAGGCTTTGGCGTTGACGGTGTTCCATCAGGGTTGACACTATCCATGCCGGCTCCGGCTGCGTCCGGGGAAGGCCGGCCAAGGAGGGCCAGTTGAAGGCAGTGTATTCTTTGCGGAAATTGGCGGCGCTGGCGGCGCTAACCACCGGCCTACTGGCGGTGGCGGCATGCGCCTCCGCGGCGCCGGGGCAGGTTGAGATTGACGTCTCTCTGCAAGACAAGAAATTGATTCCGGGGACGATCCAGGTAAGCCAGGACGACACCGTCACCCTCAAGGTTCAGAGCGATGCGGAAGGCTCGCTGCACCTTCATGGATACGACATTGAAAAAGAGGTAACCCCAGGTGAAGTGGCCGAGTTCGTGTTTGTAGCGGATGCCACCGGGCGTTACCGCCTGGCGTTTCATCCAGCCTCGGGGTCAGCCGGAGAAAATCACCATGGAGGCTCCGGCAGCGCTCCCGATCATCACGGGAGCGCCAGTTCGGACACCGCAGCGGCGGACAGCGGCTCCGGGGACCACCACGGCGGAGGAAGCCACGCCGCCGTGGAGTTGGATGCCCCTGTATCCGTTTCCGTTGCGGCGGAGCCCGATGCCAACGGGGGGGTCAATGTCCAAATCACAACCCAAGGCTGGCGTTGGACGTCAGAAAAGGCCGGCGGGGAAACTGCAAAGGAAGGAGGGCACGCCCACATCTACGTTGGGGACGAGAAGATGGCCCATGTTTATGAGCCGCGCTACTATCTGGAGGGGCTGGCTCCGGGGGTGCATCGCATCCGGGTTACGCTGAACTACGATAACCACACCGACCTGACATATAACGGCAAGACTATCGAATCCACTACCACGGTGACCATCGAGAATGGACGCGCCGGGAAGGGAAACCACCATTCTTTCGGGAACAGCGGCGATGCTCCGGCTGAGAAAGAGTACGATGTCGGCTACCTGGAGGTGCAACCCAGGTAACGGAAGACCGGCACGACAAGCCCGCAATGGTTGGCGTTTTTCTGTGTCCCGGGAGGCTGGGGTATGTTCAAGGGTAGATTCCTGATTGTTACGGTGGCGGCCGCTATAGCGGCCGTCACCTTGCTGTTATTGCCGGGTGCTGCGGGAACGGCCCATGCCCATGGCATCGGGGACCGTTACGACCTGCCCCTGCCCGTGTCCTTCTTCGCTGTGGGGGGTGGAGCGGCGGTGGTCGTTTCTTTCGTCATTGTCGGGTTGTTGCTCCGGGGAGATTCCCGGCCCATCGGATATCCCCGGTTCAACCTGTTCCGCTATGGTTGGATAGAGTTTGCATTGAGCGGCCCATTCCTGTGGCCGTTGAAGATCCTGTCCGTTCTCCTTCTGCTGCTGGTCATCGCGACTGCAACCTCGGGCAGTGCCCGAGCGGTGGACAACTTCAGTCCCACGTTCATCTGGGTCATCTGGTGGGTGGGCCTGGGTTTCTTCGTCGCAGCCCTGGGGAATCTGTGGGCGCTGGTCAACCCCTGGAAGGCCGCCTACTCGGCCGCGGAAAGTCTCTACCAGTTGGTCCGGCCCGGGGAGGCGATGCACCTGGGAATCGATTATCCGCAGCGTTGGGCCATGTGGCCGTCGGTCATATTGTTCCTGGTTTTCGCCTGGATTGAAAACGCCTTTGCCGAAAGCTCCAATCCCCGGGATCTGGCCTGGATGGTCATCGCTTATAGCGCAATTACCTGGGCCGGAATGTTCACTTTCGGCAAGCACCAGTGGCTGCGCCATGGAGAAGTTTTTTCGGCGATATTCGGCTTGTTCGCCCGTTTTTCCGTGACCGAGGTGCGGGTTCCCGCTTCGGAAGACTGCGGCGAATGCACTGCGGGCGATTGCCGCAACGAAGACGGCGATTGCGTTGACTGCTACGAATGCTTCGAGTATGCCGATGAGCGGGAGTTCAACCTCCGGCCTCCCGGGGTTGGGCTCGGCAACCTGTCTTACGTCACTCCCAGTCTGGTCGCCCTGGTCATGCTGCTGCTGGCGTCAGTGACCTTCGACGGGTTCAGCGCCACCCCGGAGTGGATAGCAGTACAGGGAGAGTTCATCACCGCCTTCCCGGAGTTGACCAATAAGTTCCTGAACGGGGTTACGATAGCCAACACCCTGGGACTGATTGCGTTCCCCCTGGGATTTTTCGCCCTTTACGGGGGCACCTGTTTTCTAATGGTCCGGGTCTGCGGCGGCGAACCCCCGACGGTGGGAATGTTGGTAGCGGCCTATGTTTTTTCATTGATACCCATCGCTCTGGCCTACCATTACGCCCACTTCCTCAGCTACCTTCTGGTCCAGGGACAGCTGATCATTCCCCTGGCATCCGACCCCTTTGGCGTGGGATGGGACCTGTTCGGTACGGCGGAATACATGATCAACATCCGCGTAACCAATGCCCGGTTCATCTGGTTCTTCTCGGTGGCAGCCATCGTCATCGGACACATGGCGGCGGTTTACCTGGCCCACGTCAGGGCGATGCGCCTTTACGACAACTCAGCGATGGTGCTGAGGAGCCAGTTCCCCATGCTGGGGTTAATGGTCCTCTACACCATCGTCAGCCTTTGGATCGTGTCCCGTCCCATCACCGAGTAGCGGCGTGGCGGCGCGGAACGGCGTACAATAGCCGCCACACTGACCACTGAGGAGCGTTCAGATGCCGGAGCGTAAGGGCAGACTCGAAGGTAAAGTAGCGATCGTCACCGGGGCCGGTTCCAGCGGCCCAGGGGTGGGCAACGGCAAGGCGGCCGCCGTTCTCTTCGCCCGGGAGGGAGCCAGGGTGCTCCTGGTGGACGCCGTGCTGGAACGGGCCGAGGAGACCCTGGCCATGATCGCAGGGGAAGGAGGTGAAGCCTCCTGTCTGCAGGCCAACGTTATCAACGCCGGGGACTGCGCCCGCATGGTGGATACCGCCGTGGAGCGGTACGGCCGGCTGGATATCCTGGACAACAACGTGGGTATTTCCCGCCGGGGCACTGTGGTTGAGGTGGCCGAGGAGGACTGGGACTACGTGATGGCGGTGAACGTCAAGAGTATCGTCCTGTCCAGCAAGTACGCCATCCCCAGGATGATCGAAAGCGGCGATGGCGGGTGCATCATCAACATCTCGTCCATCGCGGGGCTGCGGGCCCACAGCAGCACCCCGTACACCGCTTCCAAGGCGGCGGTGATCGGGTTGACCATGTCCATGGCCGCGGACCACGGCCCGGACGGGATCCGGGTGAACTGCATTGCCCCGGGGCTGGTCTACTCCCCCATGGTCGCGCCGCGTATGGATGACGACCTGCGGCGCATCCGCCAGAACGCCTCCCCCCTGCGGACGGAGGGCGACTCCTGGGACATCGGATACGCTGCCCTCTACCTGGCCAGCGAAGAGGCCCGCTGGGTCAACGGAGTTACGCTGCCAGTTGACGCGGGATTGACTGCGGTTTCGCCGGTAACCTACCAGACGCTGGCCCAGCAGCAGTACCAGCAGCCGGCGTAGCGGAAACGCCGGCCTAGTCCAGCCCGACCAGCTCGATCTCGAAGGTCAGGTCCTGGCCGGCCAGGGGATGGTTGGCGTCCATCTTGACGGTGTTGTCGTCGAACCCCACCACGGTTACATTCACCGGCCGGCCCTGGTTCTGGCCCTGAAGCTGCATCCCCACTTCCAGGGGAATATTGGACGGGAGATCCGACCGGGGTATCTGAAAAACAGCTTCGTCATGCCGGGGCCCATAGGCCTGGTCAACAGGGATGTTCAAGGTCTTGGAATCCCCCAGCGCCATGCCCATTACGCCTTGCTCGAAGCCGGGAATTACCTTTCCCTCCCCCAAGACAAACTCCAGGGGCTCTCGGCCGTCCGAGGAATCGAAGACCGTGCCATCGTCCAGGGTTCCGGTGTAGTGGATTTGGACCTTGCTGCCGGTTTGAGCCGTTGTCATCGCGCTATCCTTTATGGGTTGCCGGTTAGTGTCTCCCATGGGTTGGGTTCCGGCGGTCCGGTCCAAAACTCGTATGGCGGGCCCACCTAGTGGAAGAGGAGCCCGCCGTTTACGTTGTACGCCTGTCCGGTGATGAAGTTCGCCTCCTCAGACGCGAGGAAGGCCACCATGTTGGCCACGTCTTCCGACTCCGCGATGCGGCCCAGCGGAGTTGACTCCCCCGCCTGCTGCACAATCTGCGCCCGGAATTCCTCCTGGGTTATCCCCCTTTCCTGGGCCTGGGAGCGTTCCCAGTAGCTCATGCGGTCGGTGTTTATGGGACCGGGGCATACCGAGTTCACGGTGATGCCGTAGGGCGCCAGGTCCATCGCCGAGGCCTGGGTCAATCCCAGTACCGCAAACTTGGAACTGGAGTAAGCGGCGCCGGTTGCGCTGGCCTGCTTCGACGCATTGGAGGCGATGTTAATGATCCTTCCCCCATTCCCCTGGCGGATCATCTCCCTTCCCGCGAACTTGGTGCACAAGAACACCGCCGTGGTGTTGATGTCGAGGAAATGGTGCCAGACGTCCTCCTCGAGTTCGGTCACCGGCACCTTGTCCCGGCCGATGATGGCCCGGGCGTTGTTGACCAGGATGTCGATATGTCCGAAGTGGGCCACGGCATCGCTCACCATTTCCTGGATCTGATCGCTGTGACCCAGGTCGGCATACAGCGGCAGGCACTGTCGGCCCATCTCACTGACCTCGTCGGCCACGCTCTGAATGCTGTTCCACTCCATCCGCACTTCGGCGGGCGGGAGATCATCGACTTCCCGGCGGACGTCACTGATGACCAGGTCGGCCCCCTGGGAAGCCAGTTTCAGGGCAGTGGCCCTTCCTACGCCGCGCATTCCGCCCGCGCCGGTGACCAATGCAACTTTTCCTTCAAGTCCAGCCATGCTCCTCCTCGTGAGGTATCTCCAGGATGAACAACCAGTGGGAATAACCAGTGGGCAGCTACCAGGCTCTCTCCAGGACTTCCAGCACCTGTTCCTCGGAGTTTATGGGAATGGGGTTGTTTCGTCCCGCCCCGTCGCGGAGGGTCAGAGCCGCGATTTCCCCGAAGTCCTCTTTGGGTATTTCCAGGTCCCGCAGGCGGTGGGGCATTCCCAGTTCCATGATGAACTCGTCGACAACCTGGGCGGCGGCTTCGGCGGCAGCCTCGTCGCTCATCCCGCGTATGTCAATGCCCGCGGCCCGGGCCAGCAATGCCTGCTTGTGGGATGAGGCCGGACGGTTGTACTCCATGACCCAGGGCTGGGTCACGCAGGAAGTGTAACCGTGCCCGACGTTGTACTTGACCCCGATGACGTGTCCCAGCCCGTGGCTCAGTCCGGACCCAACGGTGGTGCAGCCCATCATGGACATCCATGCCGCCATGAGGCATTGCAGGCGCGCCTGGTAGTCATGGAACCGCTCGGCGGACTTGGCAAGGTTGTTGAAAAGCAACTCGGCGGCCATCAACGACGTGGCGTCCACGGCGGGTTGACTGCCCCGGCAGTAGAGCCGTTCGATGCAATGGTCCATGGCCTTGACGCCGGTGGAGAGCCAGAGCCAGTCCGGCGTGCCCATGGTCAAGTCAGGGTCCAGGACGATTAGGTCAGCATACAGGCGCGGGTTCCGCACCCGTATCTTATGGTTTGCCTGGTCGTCGAGAATATTGCCCCCACCCTGGTTGAACTCCCCGGCGGAAAGAGTCGTGGGCAGGGATACCTGGAAGGGCAGGCTCTTGCCGGTGAGATCGGGCTCCAGCATGCCGTCGAATTCGTGGCCCAACTCCCTCAGACGTTCTTCGGAAAGGATCCCGTCAGCCATCATCACGGCGATCATCCGGGAGGCGTCGGAGATGGTGCTTCCGCCTACTCCGACCAAGGTGTCGGCCTCCGTTTCCAGGGCGAGTTTGGCGGCGGCCACCGCCGTGGACAGCGGGGCGCGCTGGGTCAAGCCGCTGTAAACTCCGACGCAGGCGTCGCCCAGGGATTCCTGGGTCCGGCGAACAGCGTCCGTCTGCTCGGCCACGCTGCGCCCAGACAGGATGAGGGCCCGCTGGCCGCCCAGGTCCTGTATCTCGCGAGACAGGTCGTCCAGCTTGCCCCGTCCGAAAATTACGCGGGACGGCACCGGCGGGCGATACTCTCCCTGAAGCTCGGTTGCGGTGACCATTAGCAGACCTCCTTTGCGGACACCCCTGGTGGCTGGGCCCGGCCGCCTCTGGGAAAGGCTGGGCGGATTATACCAATCAACCCGCCACTGTACGAATGTTCGCGGCTTCAGCCTGTCCGGTGCAATCGCTCCATTTCGGCGGTGAACCAGAGCGCGAGACTGCCGCTCCGGTCGTCAAACCCGTTGACCGCTGGCCGGTGCAGGTACTCCTGGACGGTCTCCTGGACTCCCGTGCTGATGCAGGCATCCACAACGTCGCCATTGGAATCGGCGCGCTCTTTAACGCCCCGCCAGGCCAGGTCCAACATCGCCCGGTAATCGAATTCCAGCCAGCCCCGCCGCAGTCCCCGGGCCAGGGCGTACCCGATCATGGCGGTGGAGGTAAATTCCCCGTAGGAACCGGGGAAGTCCAGGATTTGCGGGAAGACCCCGCTCTCCAGTTGGATTCCGCGCAGGGCTTCCAGGTGACGCAGGTGGATGTCCAGCAGTTCCTTCCGGCGGGGATGCCCATCCGGCAGGTAGGTCAGCGCCTCGGCGAATCCCAGGGCCGCGAACCCGTTGCCGCGGCTCCAGAAGAACGGGACGGACCGGGCGTGCCAGAACAGGCCGTTTTCCTGTTGCACCGCCGAGTCTGCCAGGAAGGAAGCCAGCAAGTCCGCATACCGTTCCTCTCCGGTCAGCCGGAAGGCGCGGCCCAGGACGGCGGCGGCCATGAACATATCCTCCACCCGAAAGTCTGGATCGGCTGAAACCGGCGCTTGCCCTTCACCCCTGGGCTGGTACTTGTCGGCGGCGGCGACCAACAGGTCCCGTGACCGCCGGTCCCCCGTAGCGCGGAACACATCATAGGCCCACACCAGCCCCGCCAGGAGCGAACCGCCCGGTTCCCCTTCCAGGGGGTTCGCCGCTCCTGAAAGGAAGGGTTCGGTAACGGGAGAAACGCTGCGGGCTCCGCCGCGGGCATCCCCCGCCAAAGCGGCAAGCTGGATTCGCCCGCTGATGCCAACTCCCTGGGTGTAGACCACCGGATCAAGCTTGTGGCCGTAGACTGCTTCGAGGACGCTCGCCACCTGGAGGGGTTGCCGGGCCCGCCTGCCCTCCAGTTCATTCATCGCGGGGCCGGGTTCCCAGCGGCGCGCCTGCATTACCGACTCCCACAAGCGGTTCACCTCTGCCTGGAGACCGGCTTCATTGGTGGTCAGGCGTAGAGCGGGAATGGGTCCCAATCCAAGAGGCGAGTTGGTCCCCAGGCCAGCCGCCAGGGAGCCATCGTCCTGCATCGGGGTGGCCCCGGCGGAAAATGGCAGCAGACCAACGGCGTCGTTTGCTTCCCATCGGATGGTGTCCCCAAGTCGTATCTCCAGGACCAGGTGCGGCGCCTGGTAGCAGACCCACCGCCACAGGTAGCGGGCTTCGGGGGCGGCTGCGTCAAAGTAATACCCGTCCTCCGGGGGGTAGAGTCCGGGTCCGGAAAGGTCGCGGGCGGGGTCGTCAACGCCGGCGATGCCGTCGGGATTCGCTGCGGGAGCGGCATTGACCGCGATTTTGACGCCGAGACGGTCCCGGTCCTGGGCAAAGAGACGGACAGCTTCGACACACAATGCCGCATCACGGGGGTCGCCGGACAACCCCCCGACCAGGACCACCTTGACCCGTCCCGGCGCAATCCGGTAGGTCCCTGGTTCCTCCAGGACGGGAATACTCCGAAAGGACCGGGTCACTCCGCAGGCGGCGGGTCGCCACAGGTCCGGGAATTCGAGAGCGACGGATTCGACGGCTGAAACTGCGGGCGGACCATTGTTAGACATCCTTGTACCCTCCCGCAACGTATTGTACGGTAGAGGCTGGGCAAAACTCCAACGGGCCGAGCCATCGGCCGGTCAAGGCAGGAAAAGAATATGTTGAAGCGAGCAGGGATAGCGGTGGGCGCAGTCGTGCTGGTGATCGCGGGAGCCGTGGGATGGTGGCTTCTCTCGCCGCTGTTCATCAGCGAGACCGTAAACGAGGACTTCCCCTTCAGCGCCAGCGCCCAGGTGCCCGAGTCCATGACCCCGCAGCAGGTGGAAATGGTCATGGAAGGGATGTCCATGGTGGACCAACCCGTTGAGGAAGCTATGCCGGCAATGGCCGAGCCTTCAGGACCAACCGCGGTCAAGACCGGCGCTTTCCGGGACGCCGACAGCTTCCACAAGGGAGAGGGGACGGCCACCATCTACACGGTGGGTGAAGACCAACATGTGCTGCGGCTGGAAGACTTCCAGGTGACCAACGGCCCCGACCTGCGTGTCCTGCTGGTCAACCACCCCGACCCGCAGAACCGGGACGATGTCCAGAGCGTCGGAGGGTACATCGAGGTAGGTTCCTTAAAGGGGAACATCGGCAACCAGAACTACGAGATTCCCGCCGGGACTGACATCGGCGCTGCATCCAGCGTGGTCATTTACTGCCGGCCCTTCCATGTGGTGTTCAGCGTAGCCCCGCTCCAGGAGGCCGGCTAGGAACCCAATCGTTCCTCCGGCCGTCAGGCCGTTCCGGCGTCGATGGCTCCGATGAAATCCTCGATGGCGGAGTTGACGTCGGCGGGACGTTCAACCATGGGGAAGTGTCCGGCGTTGTCCAGTTTCAGGTAGCGCGAGCCGGGGACGGCCTGGTGGATTTCCAGTTCGTACTCCGGCGGTTTCCCTGGATCGTCAACGCCACGTACCAGCAGCAAGGGAGCCTTCAGGTCGGAGATCCGGTCGCTGACGTCAAAGGCGTCAATGGTCGCCAGGTCCCGGTGCTGGGAAATTGGGCCAACCTCGTCGTGACGCTTGAGCAGCCGTTCCCGCAGGTCCGGCTCGATGAACATCATCGAGTGGCCCATGGCTTCCTTCCACTGCCGGTAAATATCAGGATTCTTGGCAGCCTCCAGGCGGAACTCCAGCGAACCGGGCGCCCGCTCCTTGGATCGCATCGCGACGGTCATCAGCACCAGTCCCTTGACCTCGTCCGGATAGTCCAGTCCGTACTGTAGAGCGATACATGCTCCCAGGGTGAACCCGCACAGCACCAGGTCCTGGTTCATGCCCTGCGCCCAGAGCCACCCTCGAAGCCACTCGGTGTAGCGCGCCACGTCCGGGCAGGGCTCGCCGGACAGGTGCCCCGGCAGGTTGGGAGCTACGCTGCCGGGAAAGTGTTCCAATTGGCGGACGTAAGAATCCGCGCACCCTCCTGCGCCCGGGCCGTGGATGAAGACCAGTTGGGTCATGGAAGTCGCTCCGCTGTTATATTAAATCGGCCAGGCTGCCTTCCCGGCGGTCAGTGACGCTGGCGGCACCACTCTTCGTAGTCGGGGACTTCCTCCCCCACGACCCACAGGAAGTGAAAAGTCCCGGCGTCGCCCATGTACTTGAACTGCTTCCTGATATCCTTGATGGTTGCCTCGAAGTCCCCGTGGGAGCGCAGGTAAGACCGGAAACCGCCGTGCTTCTCGGAGAGTTCGATCATCTTGCGGGCGTTGTGGACCACGGCAGCCAGCTTGCGGCGGCTGCGGATAATCCGGCTGTCCTCGGTCAGGCGGTCCAGGTCGTCGTCCGTCAGCTCGGCCACGGTCTCCAGGTCGAACCCATGCAGGGCTTCCTGGGTGCCGGGCCACTTGGACTCCACCACCTTCCAGGACAAGCCGGACTGGAAGACCGACTTGCTCATCACGTCCAGGTACTCGCTTTCCGTCTTGGGTTCGATCCGCTGGGGAATTTCCATAGTTCACCTTCCGCACTGGTGATGCCGGAGCAGGACTTGGGCCGGGGTATGTTAGCATGATCTGTGCCGCTGGCGGCGAGGCGGAAAACAACACCGCTGGCGGAAATCCCTTTGGAGTTTGTGTCAAAGATGAACGATTCCGGCCAGCCGGGGCATCCCGAAATGCCAGTGCGGGTAGAACCGAAGAGGATGATTCCGATGCGGGACGGGGTCCGGCTGGCCGCCACAATTCTACACCCGGCCGGCCAGGGGGAACCACAAACCCGTCCCAGGCCCGCCCTGCTCCAACGGACGCCCTACGGCCGGGAAGCCGCAGCGCGCATGGAAGAAGCCCGGTTCTTCGCCGGTCAGGGATACGTGACGGTGGTGCAGGACTGCCGGGGCCGTTACGACTCTGAAGGCGGCTTTTCCAAGTACGTGGACGAGGGACCGGACGGTTACGACACGGTGGAGTGGATCGCTGCCCAGCCGTGGAGCAACGGAAAGGTCGGGACCTACGGCCTGTCCTACGCGGCGCACACCCAGGCCGCGCTGGCCTGCCTGGACCCGCCCCACCTGTCCTGCATGTGGCTGGATTGCGGAGGGTTTTCCAGCGCCTTCCACACCGGCTGCCGCAACGGGGGAGCATTTGAACTCCGACAGGTCACGTGGGCGTTCCGCGAAGCCCTGGAGAGCCCCGAAGTGAGGAACGATCCGGTCAAGCGGGCCGCGATGGAAGCCCAGGACATACATGACTGGTTCCGGCGGATTCCGTGGAAGCGGGGGCACAATCCGCTGCAGTGGACTCCGGACTACGAGGACTACCTGCTGGAAATCTGGACCCACGAGATCCTCGACGATTACTGGCGGCAGTGCGGACTGTGCGCCGAGGCTTTCTACTCCCAGCTATCCGACGTTCCCCAGGTGCACCTGGGCGGCTGGTACGACACCTACTCCCTGAGCACCACCGCCAACTTCGCGGCCCTGTCCGGGATGAAGCAGGGGCCGGTGTCCCTCATCATGGGGCCGTGGACCCACGGGGCGCGCTCGTTATCCTATTCGGGCAACGCAGATCTCGGTCCAGACGCGGCGGTGGACGGCAGCCTGTCCGCCGACTACAACCACCTGCGTTTGAGATTCTTCGGCCACTGGCTGAAGGGAGACCGGAACGGCTGGGGCGCGGAGCCTTTGGTCCGGTACTTCGTCATGGGCGGCGGCTCGGGACGGCGCAACCCGGATGGACGGCTGGACCACGGCGGACAGTGGCGCTCGGCGGAGCAATGGCCGCCGTCCCAGTCCCCGGCGGTCCCCTTTTTCCTCCGGGAGGGAGGCGGGCTTTCCACTTCGGCTCCCGGTTCCTCCGGGGGCAGCAGCCGTTACCTCTTCGACCCGTCCCACCCGGTGCCCACCATCGGGGGCAACCTCTCCTCCGGCCTGCCCATCATGGAGCCGGGCGGGTTCGACCAGCGGGAAGCGCCCGAGTTCTACGGCTCCCGTCCGCCCTACCTGCCCTTGGCGTCCCGGCCGGACGTGCTGGTCTTCCAGACGGAACCGCTGGAGGAGGGCCTGGAAGCAACCGGGCCGGTGAGGGTGCGGCTGTGGGTTTCCTCGACGGCGGTGGACACGGATTTCACGGCCAAGCTGGTCGACGTCTACCCGCCTTCACCGGACTATCCCGAGGGGTATGCGCTGAACCTGACCGACGGCGTGCTGAGGGCCAGATTCCGCGATTCCTGGGAACGACCGGAGTTGCTCGAACCGGGAAAAGTCTACGCAGTCGAGATTGACCTGTACCCCACCAGCAACCGTTTCGTCAGGGGTCACCGCATCCGGCTGGACATTTCCTCCAGCAACTTCCCGCGGCTGGACGTCAACGGAAACACGGGAGAAAACCCGGCCCTGTCCCAGATCAAGGTGAAGGCGGAAAACAGGGTGTTCCACGACGCCGAGCACCCTTCCCAACTGCTGCTGCCCGTGGTGGACAACAACCAGGACGCCCTGGCCGGATGACCGGAAGACCCCGCCAGCCCACGGGAACCGGGCGACGCAAATGAAGAACGGACCGGGAAATCTCCCGGTCCGTTCGGTTTGTCCGGCAAATTAGGCTGAGGAGGTTACTCCTCGAACCACCAGAGGTTGGCGAAGGTGTGCTTGTCGAACCGGGGTTCTTCAAACCCGCGCAGCTTGGGGTTGATGCCGTAGATGGCGAACAGGTCGAACATCGGCAGGATGTAGACGTTCTCCCGCTGCCAGTCGGCGATTTCCTCAAGAGCTATCCGGCGTTCCTCCCCGTCTAGGGTGCGGGCCGTCCTCAGCTGCTCCTCCATTTCGGGAACGCAGACGGTGGAGCGGCCGGACTCGCAGAGCAGGTGGCGGTTGATCAGCTTGGCGTAGTCCATGATCTCGTAGCCAAAGCCGATGCCGTCCAGGATCTGTCCGACTCCGACTCCGCCAGCACAAGTGGGCGGAATCGCCTCGGTGGCGCCCTGCCAACCCACCTGTGTACCGCCGGCGCCCTCAATTCCGAGGCCGCAGCGGCCCATCTGGGTGCGGATGGAGACCTCGACGAACTGGGCCTTGGCGTTGATGCCCGCTTCCCTCATGAACAGGACCATGGACTCGATCAACTCGTCGTTCTTGGCAATGCGCGCATTCCTGCTGGTGATGGTGATTTCCGCTTCGCAATCGTCCCGGGAGTTGGACATGCCGCAGATGTAGCCGATCTCCTCGAGGAGCATCCGCGACTTTTCCGGGTCGTACTCGTAGGGGCGGATATTCTCCTCGGTAATGCCGAGGACGCCGGGCGCGCCATGGTTGCCCCGGCAGGTGGTGGCCCCCTGGTAGAGGTTATCCACGATGGCCGGGCAGTCTATTGAGTGGACCACCGCCTGGCGCATCTCCTTGATCTTCAGCCAGGGGTCCCAGATCGCGTCGATGCGGAACTGGGCGATTTCCGCGGTGCCGCCGGTGACGAACCGCTCCGGCCCCAGTTCTTCGGCATCTGCCAGGGTCAGCAGGAAGGCCCAGTCCGCTTCCTCGGCCTGGATCATGGCGCTCCGGACCCCGGGTTCCTGGCGCCACTGCCACTCGATTTCGTTAAGAATCGGCGCCGCGTACTCGGGGGTTTCCGGTGCTGGAACGAAGTCCTCGAACTTCTCGGTAAGGATGTTCTGGCCCCGGTTCCAGGTAACAACCTGGAACGGCCCGGCCCCGATGCCGTCGGTGATGGAGTTCAGTTGGTCAACCGTTTGTACGTCCCGCAGGGGAGCCGGAGAGTTGGTCTTGGAAAGGTTCAGGCCACGCGGGAACAGGGGGCAGTTTTCGCCGCAGTTGACCTGGGCGGTCAGCTCGTCAATGGGTTCGATGCTGTAGGGCCCGGTGTGGGCGAAGGCGCCCTGCCCGAATTCCTGCACGCCGGTAATCTTGGCGTAGACCTGCCAGGCTTCGGCGTTCCATTCCTCGCCGTCGTGGAAGGTGACACCGGGGCGGAGCTTGTACTCCCACTGGTCCGGGGCTGTCTGCTTCCAGCTCTCAATCAGCGAGGTGGGCGCAACTTCCAGGGTGTTCTTGTCCAGGTGGCCCACGTAGGCGTTGATGGTGTCGGTGAACTGGCCGGTGTGGGCGTCAGCCGTAATCATGAAGAACAGGACCTCCGGCTCGGTGGCGATCACTGCCACGGCCCGGTCCTTGGCGGTCTTGGGGGTTTCGCCCATAGCTTCGGCCGGCGCCTTGTCAGCCATCGCCACCGGAGTAGGCTGGGCCGCCGCCGGTGCGGGGGCGGAACCACTCGACCCGGAACTGGCAGCCGGAGCAGGCGCCTGCGCCGACCCGGTGTCGGAACTGGCCGAAGCCGCCGGCTCGGCGGGGGCAGCGGCGGGAGCGGCTGCGCCGGAGTCGGTTTGGGAACCGGACGTGGACTCCTCGGCCGTCCCGCAGGCGACCAGCGCCGCCAGCGCCAGGAAGAGACTGGCAAAGATGAGTACTTTCATTTTGGGGATAACCACGGGCATGTTCCGTTACCTCCTCGCGTGTAATGAATGTTGCTTTCCGGGCTTCCCCGGCTGTCTCAATTTGCGTAGTATGCCCTCTAATTCCCAAAAGTCAAGCCTGACGAAGAGGCTCAGAACGGCCTTTTAATTCTCCCTTTCCCCTTGATGGGGGAAGGTTAGGATGGGGGTGACGCTCTCGCTGTTTGAAGCTATCCCCCTCACCTTAACCCTCTCCCACCAGGGGAGAGGGAACTATGCAATCGTCCTGAGCGGGAAGCAGCCAGGGTGGAATTACGACGGCAAAAACATTAGGATAGTGGGCAATTTTGCTTGCCGGTTCCCCGGCAGGAAAGGCGGGGTAATGATGGTTGGCCGATGGTTAACGTTAGCGGTGATGATGACCCTGCTGGGTTCGGTTTTGGCATGCGGCGAAGCCGCCGCCCCGACGGTGCCGGCAGACGCCGAACCGCGGATCATCGAGTGGACAATCGGCCCCCAGGGGGGGCTGGGTGGCCCCGGAGCATTCATCACCAAGCACGTCTGGGAACCGCGAGAACTGGAGGCCCCGGTCAATTACCCGTTCATCATACGGTTTGTCCCCAGGCCAGGATCCACTGATCAGGACTACAAGGACACCCTGGTCTTCGGCAAGCGCATCAAGGAAGCCACGGGCGCGGAGCTGCCGGATTTGACAGTGGAGGGAGGGGAGCCAGTGGACTCCCCGGTGCTGCTTGTCAAGGATTATGACGGCGCCTTCGACATATTCAGCCGCTCGTACCGCGGCACCGGGGGATATGGGACGCTGATTACGCCGCCGGAACCGTAGTAACAGAACCGTAGTAACAAGTCGGGCACGGGAACTCAACTCCCGCGCCCCCAATGCATTACCTGATCAGGCGGCGGGTCATGAACCGGGTGGCGAAGAACATGGACACCGCCCAGAAGGCCACAATCTCCCCAACCCAGGCCAACATCCACCAGTGCAGGTCCCCGGTCATCAATCCCCTGACCAGCTCCACCGCCGGGGTCAGCGGCAGCGCCCACGCCCCCCACTGGACCACCGGAGGCAATTGGTCCACCGGAAAGAAAACGCCGCTCACCCAGAACATGGGGAGAATAAACAGCGTAAAGAAGTTGTTGATGGCCCCGATGGTCTGAACGGTGGCGGTCACCACCATCGCGATGGCGGCGAACATCACCCCGATCATCAACGCTGCCGGCAGAGCGAGAACGGCCCACGGTGAATGGACCAGTCCAAACGCGGCGGCGGTTGCCAGCACACAGGCGGCGGACAACAACCCCCGGGTGGCGGACCAGAAAACCTCGCCCATCACTATGTCCGCCGGACCCAGCGGGGTGTAGAGCACCGCCTCGTAGATGTTGTGGGTCTCCATCCGCAGGTAGGCCCCATAGGTGCTGTCGAAGATGGAATGCCACATGGCGTAGCTTGCGACCACGCCCGGGGCCAGGAAGGCGGCATAGGTGAGCCCGTCCACGTCCCGGATATAGGCTCCCAGGCCGTATCCCAGCGCGATGAGCATAACCAGCGGTTCCACCGCGATCCCGCCGGTCTCCACCTTCCAGGCCCGGAAGAAGGCATCCCGGTTGCGCTGCCAGACACGGAACCCTCCCCACAACACGGTGGTTTGAAGGGCGGCCAGGGCGGTGGTCATCCGTCCCTCAGTCCCCTGCCGGTAAGCCGCAGGAACACGTCCTCCAGGTTGCCGGGGCGGGTGGTGACCGGGCGGTTGCCCAGGTCCAGGCCCGGCGGAATGCCGGCGCCGTTCCGGTGATAAACGATGATGGAGTCCCCCCAGTGGTCCAGCTCCGCCCCGGAGACGGACAGGGCTTGTTCCAGGGATTCCCGCTCGTGGTGCTCAACCCGTACTTCGGTCACGTGGGACCCGACGTGGCGGTCGATCAGTTCGGCCGGGGAACCTTCCACCAGCACTGTGCCGTTGTCGATGATGATGAGGCGGTCGCAGAGATAAGAGGTTTCCGCCATGTAATGGGTGGTCAGCAATATGGTGATTCCCTCATCCTTGAGTTCGCTGAGCTTGTCCCAGACCATCAGACGGGACTGGGGATCCAGCCCCGTGGTCGGCTCGTCCAGCAGCAAAATGCGGGGCTGGTGGAGCAGCACCCGCGCGATGAGAAGCCGCCGGCGCATCCCGCCGGATAGCTCATCTGGAGTGCTGGCGGCCCGGTCATCAAGACTGAAGAACTCCAGGACTTCGTGGGCACGCCGCATAGTTTCCCGGGAGGGCAGGTTGAAGTAGCGTCCGTAGCACACCAAGTTCTGGAGCACCGTCAAGTCTCCGTCCAGGCTGTCGGCCTGCGAAACGACCCCCAGCGCGGACTTGATGTCCCTTTGCTGCCGCCTCACGTCTTTTCCATCAACCCAGAGGTTCCCGGAGGTCAACGGGGACGTGCAGTTAATCATCTTGATGGTGGTGGTCTTGCCCGCTCCGTTGGGTCCCAGCAGCCCGAAACACTCCCCGGGACGGATCTCGAAGCTGATCCCATCCACGGCGGTGAAGGTACCGTAGCGTTTCGTAAGGTCCAGCGCCCTTACTGCCGGAGGCGGGGCCTGCTCTCGCCCCGGGGCTATGGGCTGCGCGTTGGAAGCCGTCATGGCCTGGCCTTCGCTGACCCGGAGAACTCAGGCATGACTTTCCGGGCGAATAGTTCCAGACCACGGGTGGGAGTCGGGTCCGGGAAGATGAGGAACAGGTACCGGATGCCGGCGTCCGCATAGGTGCGGATTCGCTCGGCGCAACGTTCCGGGGTGCCAACGACCGCGTTGGACAGGGACGCTCCCAGTTCTTCGGTGGTCACGTTCTGTCTCGCGGCGGTTTCCTGTATCAATTGGTCGAGTTCGCCCTCATCCTCCCCGATGAACACGCGGGTGTTGTGGGTCACTTCTATCTCGCTGAAGTCGCGTCCCACTTCCCGGCAGTGGTGGGCCAGCACGTCGAGCTTGGCCCGGTGTTCTTCCAGGGTCATTTCCGACCCGATGTTGCAGATGTCCCCGTGACGGGCCACCGCCCGCAGCAGGTGTCGTTCCCCGTGGCCTCCTATGAGAATGGTAGGACGGGGTTGTTGGATGGGTTTCGGCTCGCAGGACGCGCCATGGAGGGAGTAGTGCGTCCCTTCGTAGTCCACCAGGGACTCGGTCCAGAGACGCTTGATTACCTCCACCGATTCCTCCAGCATCTCCACCCGTTGGGCGGTGGAAGGGAAGGGGATGCCGACGGCAAGGTGGTCCCGCCGGCCCCCGCCCGCGCCGATGCCCAGTTCCAGTCGCCCGCCGCTGATGACGTCCAGGGTGGCGGCCATGTTGGCCAGCAGAGCCGGATGGCGGTAGAGGTTGGCCAGGACCATTGGAATGAACCGGAGCCGCTGCGTCTCGGCGGCCAGCGCGGCTAGGGTAGTCCAGCATTCCAGGGTTGGAATGTTGATCAGGTCGTAGAGGCTGGCGGAATGGTATCCCAGCCTGTCCGCATCCTGCCAGATCCGCCGCAGTTCATGGTAAGCGTAACCGCTTTGGTGAACGCGGACACAGAATTTTACGGCAGGGCACACGGCGTCTTCTCCGCTCATCGGACGGACCTGGAACAGCAAAGCCCCGGAGCGGGTTGCTTCGGGGCTTGTTGCAGCAAAGCGTGATTTGGGTCCATGGGCAGGAAGGCCCTAGTCAGCGGCCACCGGGGCCTTCCGGAAGGCGGGAATGACCTCCTTGCCGAACAGCTCGATGGAGCCCATCACCTTGTCGTGGGGGATGGTCTCGGTCTGCATGATGAGCATGACCTGGTCAACCCCGATATCCTCGTACATCTTCACCGTCTTGATGCAGCTTTCCGGGTCGCCCGCGATGATTACCCCCCGGTCGGCCAGGGTGTTGGCGTCCAGTTGGGCGACGGCGGCCCGCGCCGCGCCGGGGCCGGAGTCAAGCGAAATGCCGGCCTGGGCCGCCTGCTCCTTGTGGGCCTCGTCGGACTGCCGCAGCCAGCGGCCGAAGTCGGCCTGCAGGTGGTCGGGAACGCCGCCCCAGGCCTCCAGCAGCTCCTCGTAGGCGTTGATGCGTCCCTCAATATAGGGCTTGTCCGGCCCGAAGAAGGTCTTCATTGACTCGGCAGCCAGCTCCCGGGCTTCCTGATTGTCCTTCCCGCAGAAGGCGTGGACGTTGTTCCCCCAGAAGTCGTTGACGAAAGCGCCCACCGGGTCCGCGTCCTTGATGGCGTCCCGGTAGACCTTGACGTGCTCCTTGAGAATCTCGGTGGCGTAGGACGCGGAGGACAGCACGCCAATGCCCATCTGCGCCGCTAGCCGGAAGCTCTCCTGCTGGGTGCAGGCTAGGTACATGCGTGGATGGGGCTTCTGGAAGGGCTTGGGCAATACCCGCCGGGAGGGTACGCTCCAGTGTTCACCCTCGTAGGAATACTCCCCTTCGGACTGCCAGATTTCCGGCAGCATTCGGATGGACTCGTTCCAGCGGGAGCGGGTGTCGCGCGGGTCTATCCCCAGGCCGATCTGCTCGTAGGCGTTGGACCGGCCCGTGCCGAACTCGACCCTTCCGTCGGTGAGTTGGTCCACCATCGCCACCCGCTCCGCAACCCGGACCGGGTGGTGGTAGGGCAGGATGCAGACGCCGAATCCGATCCGGATCTGCTTGGTGACCCGGCTGAGGGCTCCGAACATGACCTCCGGGCAGGGCGATCCGGAAAACCCCGTCAGGAAGTGGTGCTCCACAAACCACAGGTTGTCGAACCCAACCTGGTCGGCGAGCTCGCACTGCTCCAGGGTCTCTTTGTATAGCGCGTTCCAGTCGATTTCCGTGCCGCTGTACGGCCTCTGCATCTCATAGAGGATTCCAAACTGCATATCGCATCTCCTGGCGCCCATCGGGCGTAGATGTGGGTTAACGGTTCCCGCCAGTATAACCCACCAGTCCGGCTTCCGCACCAACGGGACCGCCCTTGACCAAACCGCCCCCCGCCGGGAGAATACCGGTGCCGCCAATACACAGCGACGTACATTCCGACCTCCCCAGGAGATGAACAGCATGGCAACTATCCTACGAGTTTATTCCGGCGACGACGGCAAGTCCCACGTCGAGGAGATGGAGCTGGATATGCAGCCCTTCGTGGACACCGAAGGTTCCTACGGCGAGGGAACCCCCATGCAGGAAGGTGGGATTACCTTCCGCGTGGCTCCGGTGGGGTACGTGCTGGAGTGGCATTGCGCTCCCCGCCGCCAGTACACCATCACCCTGTCCGGTCGGGCGGAGATCGAGGTGGGCGACGGTACGGTCAAGCAGGTAGGCCCTGGAGGCGTGCTCCTGGCGGAGGACCTGACCGGGGAGGGACATATCACCCGGGTTGTGGGCGACGAGCCCAGGTTCTTCGCGGTCGTTCCGTTGGGAGACTAGGGAAGGTCTGAACAAGTTGCAGTGATTGGGGTGAAAGCCGGAATTCCCGGAGGGGGCTTGATGGCGCCAGCTATGATGCGAGTGACGGCACCCCCATCCTAACCTTCCCCCGTCAAGGGGGAAGGAACTGTTTCAGAGATTCCCCATGGGCGGCAGAAACGCCGAGTGACCGGGCATCCTGCTGCCTTATTATCCGGGCTAACCAAGCCGCGGGTTTTCCGCCGTGCTGCCGGAAACCGTCGGCGCTACGCTGGGGCGCTGGTAAATCTCCACGGCCCGCCAGACCAGCGGGGTGAGGATTATTACCGGCAGCATAAGCAGCAGGCCCACCCCGGCGTTGAGCCCGATGGCCAGCGAAATGCTGAACGCCTGCGCTATCGCTCCTATCTCCACGCCTCCGACCAGGTGTCCGGCCCCGTTGACCAACCCCTGGGAACCCATTATCCGTCCCCGCATTTCCGCCGGAGAGGAAAGCAGCAGGATGGTGCTCTGCATGGTGCTGAATCCCGCCTGGCCGACGCCGGCGCTCAGCAGGAGCAGGAAAGACACCAGGAACCAGGGCGACCAGGCCACCGCCGCCACGCCCACACCCACGATCAATGCGCCGAAGACGAAGTACCGCCCGTGGAAGGTGTAGTTGCGGCGGGCGGCGATGATGATCGCCCCGATGAAAGTCCCGATGCCCTCCGCCGACCCCAGCAGTCCTCCCAGCGCCGGCCCTACCTTCAGAACGTCGGTGGCGATAACCGGGATGAAGTATTGCAGCGGCAGGACCATCCCGTTCATTATCAGGGATATGGTCAGCACCCCCAGCACGAACTTGTTGGAGAAGGAGTGCCCAATTCCCGACTTGATGCCCTGCCAGAATACGGTGTCCCGCACCGCCGCCGCGGCGCCTGGTGGCAGTCGCATCCTGAAGATTAGGAGCGCCGCCGCCAGGTCCAGGGCCACCAGCAGGGCGAAGGCGCCGGTGAACCCGTACAGAGCGATCAGCACTCCTCCGGTCAGCGGGCCGAGAATCTTGCCGCCGTTGTTGGTGATGGTCTCCAGGGACATGGCGTGGGCGATTCGGTCCTGCCCGGCCAGGTCGAAAAGCGCCGCCCGCCGGGTGGGGTCGTCCAGCACCTTGGCCGTCCCCTGCAACAGGATGGCCAAGAAAACGTACCAGGGATGGATCAGGTCCAGGACCAGGAGGAGCAAAATGGCGGATGCGACCACCAGGTAGAAGGTGTGAATGCCAGCCAGGATGCGCCAGCGGTCCAGCCGGTCGGCCAGCATCCCGCCCACCAGCGCCAGGGGCACCCGGGGACCGTTGAGAAACACGGAAATCAGCGCAACTTGAAAAGCCGAGCTGGTGAGTTCGTAGATGAGGTACCCCAGCACCAGCAGTTCCATGCGGCGGGAGATTTCATGAATCCACCGGGCCGCCCACAGGTACCGGAAATCCCGGCTTTGCAGGACCACCAAAACCGGGCTGTTGGCAAATGCTGGCAAGGGCCTATCCCCCGGTTCTGGCCGGTTGCCGGATCGGTCCCACGACCGGCTCCCGCTGTTGGGGAGCCGTCGGGGCGGGATGGTCGGGCACCGGGATTAGGCGGCAACCATACGCTGGGGCAGGTGTGAAGTCAACCGGAGGAACGGCGCACGGCGATGAATGCCCAGGCTCCCTCACCATCGGCTGGGTGCCCGGGCAGGCCCGAGGCCCGACAGCCGGACACTCTCTCTACGACAACTGCGGTATTACCTCTTCATTGAACAGGTGCAGCGAGTTGAGCTGGCGCTCCAGGGGGATCTGGTTTCCGTAGTTGATTTCGTAGATGAGCAGGTCCGCCCCCAGGGTTTCCTTGAGGTGGTCCAGTTTTTCGGAAACGGTCTCCACGGTGCCGTAGGCAACCTTGTCCCGGAACCAGTCCTCGTAGCTCATTCCCAGGATCCGCTCCGCCTCTGCTCCCCAGTCGCCGGTCGTGCCCCCGTAGTCGGCGTAGCTGCCCACCCGCTTCCCCAGCCGCGTGACGGAGAACATGGCGCTGTCCGCCGGTTCGGAGAAGGCCATTTCCTGGGTCTCGGCGACGTAGACCGGAATCCTCACTCCCACATGCCCTTCTCCCGGGTGTCCCGCTTTCTCCCACGCTTCCCGGTACTGCCGGACTGGCTCCGCCAACTCGTCCAAAGTGAAAACCCGGGATGGATTGACGATGATGGGGAACCCCAGGGCTCCCGTGATCGGGAAGGACTCGGCGGAGGTGACCCCGACGTGGACCGGGGGGTGGGGTTGCTGGTAGGGCTTGGGGTGGACTTCCAGTTCGTTGTAGCTGAAAAATTCTCCGTCGAAGGAGAACGGCTCCTGACCCCAGGCTTTCACCAGCACCTCCAGTGACTCCTCGAAGCGGCCCCGGGACTCGCCGAAGGGAACGTTGAACCCTTCGTGGACGTTGGGGAAGGTCCCCCGTCCCACACCCAGTTCCACCCGTCCCTCGCTGATGTGGTCGATGGTGGCGATTTCTTCCGCGAATCGCACCGGATTGCCCAGCGGCAGGCACACCACGCCCAACCCGATGCGGATCTTCTCGGTCCGCGCCGCCAGGGCGCTCGCAATCGTGATCGGGGCGGAGAGGACCCGGGTCGCGTTGAAGTGGTACTCGGCCAGCCAGACGGACTTGACCCCCAAGTCCTCCGCGGTGTCCACCAGCGAGAAGGATTCCTTGAATGCGTCCGTCGGAGTCATGCCCTCGCTGATGGGGAACTCCAAAAACAGCCCAAATTCCATCTCTCGAGTCTCCGTCCGCGTCGTCTTGTAGAATTCATCAGGCCCAGCGCCCTGAGGCGGCATGGGCCCGATCGTTGTTCCTCTGTGTTTGCCTGCCCGCCGCAGTCGGGACTAGTCGGAAACGGTGCTGAACTCCGGCAGCTTCCCCCACCGCGGGCTGTCCGCGTAATGGGGCACATCCACCCTGTTGCCGTCCGCGTCTTCCAGGCCCAGCGGATGGTGTACCAGCTCGATCATGTTTCCGTCGGGGTCGTGGATGTAGGTGTAGTGACCGCCGCTGTAGTCCCGCTTGCCCCAGGCATTTCCCGGGTCGCGGGCGCCCGGGTGGGTGGTGTATGCGACTTCCAGTCGGTCCAGGTTGGCGATGCACTCGTCCCAATCGTCTATCTCCACGGCGAAGTGGACCGAGGGAACGGGCGTCGGGTTGGGGTGGTCGGTGGTGTGGATTTCACCGTTTCCGATGCGGAGCTGCAGTTGCCGCTGGTTGGCGACGGGACCCCGGTCCAGGAACTCGGCGCCCAGCACCTTTTCGTACCATTCCCGGGTGCGCTCCCGGTTGCTGATCTGGATGTTGATGTGCTGGATCAAGGTAACTCGCGACACGGCATAACCTCCATTGAATATTGGCTAGAATGGTCGAGGGGATGCGGAGAAGCGGGCTATATTCGCGATGCGAGGCCCCGCTCAAATAATGGCGGGGCCTCCCAAGTTGACGCAGGTTAGGGGAAAAGCTGCTCTCCGGTCTCGGCATCAACGACCGTGATGGCGCTGACCGGACAGTTTTCCGCGGCTTCCAGCACCGTCTCCTCCGGGTCGCCCGCCGGATCGATTACATAGGACTGCCGGTCCTCATTCAACCCGAACGTGCTGGTCGCGAAGGTCTCGCACATGGCGTTGCCCACGCAGACGTTGTAGTCAACGGTAATGTTCAGTTTTCTGGGCATGGCGCTACCTCCCTAGTCCCAGATGACCGGCAGGGACTTCAGGGATCGGAAGGTGATGCTGGGCTGGTATTCCAGGTCCTCCAGGGGGACCTGCGAATGCACCATCGGGAAACGTTCCGCCAGGGCCTTCAGGGCTTCCTGTCCTTCCAGCCGGGCCAGGGTGGCGCCCAGGCAGTGATGGATGCCCGAACCAAACGCCACGTGAGGGTTGGGGTATCGGGCGATGTCGAAGGTGTCCGGGTCGGGGAACATCTTGTCGTCCCGGTTGGCGGACGTTATGAACCAGCGCATCCGGTCGTCTTTGCGGATGAGCTTGTCCTTCATTTCGACGTCTTCGCCGGCAATCCGCTGGATTGACCGCACCGGCGGATCGTACCGGAGACATTCTTCCGTGGCCCGCACCATGCGCCCTTCCGGGTCTTCCTGGAACAGCCGCCACTGGTCCGGGTGCTCGATAAAGGCCCGCGTGCCGTTGCAAATCAGGTTGATGGTCGTCTCGTGGCCGGCCAGCAGCAGCAGGATGGCGTTGGCAATGACTTCGTCGCGGGTATAGACCCCGTCCCTTTCTCCGCCGGCCAGCACCGACAGCAGGTCATCCTGGGGGTCAGCCACGCGCTCGGCCACGATGGGAGACAGGTAGTCGATCAGACCCTGGATCCCATCAGCCAACGGCTGCATCCGGTCCATCTCGCCCCGTCCAAGGAACAACAGCTTTTCAGCCAGGGAGCGGATGAATGGCCGGTCCTGGTTGGGCATGCCCATCATCTGCGCGATTACCAGGAGCGGCAGCGGCACCGCGAAATCTTTCATCGCGTCCATGCTGCCGGTTTCCTCGGCCTCGTCCAGCAGCACCTTGACGGCGTCCTGCACCATGGGACGCCACAGCTCCATGGCCTTGGGAGTGAAATATCCGTGGACGACCTTCCGCATCTCCATGTGCTCGGGCCGGTCATGCTGGATAAACCAGTCCTGGAAGAACTCCCGCACGTACTGGTACAGGCCCAGGTCGGACTCGTCAATTTCCGGGTAGGGAGGCCTTGGGTCCCGTTTCCACCACTCCGATGAAAAGAACTCCGGGTGGCGCGCCACCCATACCAGATCCTCGTAGGTGGTCACCACCCACAGCTCGTACTTTTCGTTCCAGTGGACCGGGTCCTCGTTCCGCAGCCGCTCGAAATAGGGATAGGGATGGTTCACGACCTCCGGGGAAAAAAGGTCGTCGCTTATTGCCGTAACCATAACAACCAACGCCCTCCGAATTATGTTGTGGAAAGGCCCAACGGTTCCGGCTCGCCGCCACTGCAATCCGCCACCGTATCAGTACCCGGCAGTCTACCAGCCCCCCCGCACCCGGTCAATGCAAGCGCCTCCGGTATCCAGAGCCTTTCGACTATTCCCTCCCCCTTGACGGGGGAGGGTTAGGGTGGGGGTGAACGCGCTCATTTCATGGCTGACACTTCGAGTTTCCTGCCAGGATTTCAGTGCTTGCCGCAACGCCAGCTGCTTTTTCAGAGGTTCTCTGACTCTCTCCAATCAGGAGAGAGGGAACAATTAAAAGACCCCACCTCCGGTATCAGCGATATCGCACCAGGAATCAGCACCATATTGTTTGTGAAAATACCCACATGGTGGTGCCGATTCTTAGTGCGTATAACTTCCAGGTACAACCGTTACTGCCTGACAGGAATACACCTGTCTATTTCCTCATTGGTCCGGTTGCCGGTGCCCCCGGCCACGTGCGGGATGGCAAAGCGGAGCGGCCCCGGAGGGGGAAACAAACACCTCGATGGGGCTTCAGGGATTCAGATGCAATTGCCATGTTGCACTGACACTTGGCCCTTGCCAACCCTGGCGCCCGCTCATTACGATTGGTTCAATGCTGTTATTTGAAGCGCCGGAATTGTCTCCCTTGCCTGCTCGACCCGGTCTGTTCCCGTCACCATCCCCAATCACCAAATGCACCAAAATGCATCAAAATGCGCCATCTGAAAAATTCCCGTGCCTCCAAAACGCGCAATATAACGGCCGCCTGAATGGGACAGAATAGGACAAAATGGGACAGTTTTTATTTTGTCCCGCCGGTTCTATCCCGCTTCGGCCCTGGCTCAATCCGGTCAGGCCCGTCTCCCCACCCGGACAACCACCCCGGTTTGACAAAGACTTCCCCGCCCTAGTAGCATCCTTAACCGTCAACGGGACATAACCGCAGCCGCATGGCGGTCCTTGGAGCAGCGGTTATGAGACTGGATCTCCTCCCCGCCTGCCGCCGGTTATCCCGGCCCGGCCAACCTAACCAACCTTAGAGGACAAGCCGATGATTCGCGGTTTCAGCGCTTCCTATGCCGGTCACGTCGTCGACGACAATCTCGGCCTCCAGGGCACTCCGGCCAATGACCGCTGGTACACCAACGACCAGCTAGCCGAGGCCCTGAATTGGGCGGTGGATATCGCCCAGCACCTGGACAGCCTGGGTTACGAAGAATTCTGGATGGCGGAGCACCATTTCCAGCCCGAGGGATACGAGTGCATCCCCAACCTGATTATGATGGGCCTGTATCTCGCCACCCAGACCAAGAGTCTCAAGTTCGGCTGCGGGTTCAACATCGCTCCCATGTGGCACCCCCTCCGCCTGGCCGAAGACTTCGCCATGGCCGACATCCTATCCAACGGCCGCGTGATCTTTGGTGTCGGGCGCGGGTATCACTCCCGCGAGGTCGAGACCTTCGGCGCCCCCATGCTGGACGGCGACGCCAACCGGGAACTGTTCGAAGAGCAGGTCGAAATCATCCAGAAGGCATTCAACGAGGACTCTTTCTCCTACCACGGCAAGCACTACCAGATCCCCGCCCGCGTGCCCTACCGGGGATATGAGCTGGAGAAAATTACCCTCGTTCCCAAACCGACCCATCCGGTGGAAATCTGGCAGCCCCTGGTCAGCGGCAACCCCAAGGGCGTCGACTTCATGGCCCGCGTCGGGATCAAGGCCCTCATCGCCAACACCCCCGAACCCGCCCTCAGCGAGCGCATTGGTATGTACCAGGAAGCCGCCGCCAACCACGGCCGCAACCTGAAGAAAGGCGAGGACATCGCCCTCGGCTACCGCTTCTTCATTGCCGAGACCCAGGAAAAGGCTATCGAGCAGGCGCGTCCTTACTTCGAGGAAGCCATGAAATTCGCTGCTCCCCTGGGCTTGATGCGTCTCGACCCGGAGCAGATAGATGCCGTCGCCTATCCCAGCCGGGCCCGGGGCATCGAGCTTCCCACCCTCGAGTCCGCCGTTGCCAGCAAGGCCTGGCTCTGCGGCCCGCCCGAGCTGATTATTGACCACTTGAAGAGTGTCGAAGAGCAGTTCCCGGGAGTGGACCGGGTCAACCTAGGCTCGGTCATGGGGATGCCCCTCAACGTCTTCAAGGACCAGCTCACCAAGTTTGCCGAAGGCGTCATGCCCGCCTTCAGCAACTAGTCCCGCTTCCGTCCCTCCGCCCAACAGAAGACGGCACCCTGAACCGGGGTGCCGTCCGATTATTGACCAGTCTATTGAACTGCCCTGGGGCGGAGCTAACCGGCGTCCGGCGTTCCCTCTTCCGGAACGATTGACGCTTCGTACTCCGGGTGGGTCAGGAAATGCCAGGTCCACACCCCCCGCATCCCCTGCAGGAAGATGTAAGCAGGGAATACCTGGAGGATGGCGAACTTCAATATTTCGCCGTACCCCCCGAGTCCAATTGCTCCCGCCGCTATCCAGAAGATACGGCTTCCCCAGAAATAGACCAGCAGCGTTCCTGCCGCCACCCTGCCCCGGCGCATCACTCCGTAGGAAAGGAACGCCACCACCCCAACTTCCACCACAGCCAGGATGAATAGCGTAAGGGATAAGCGCTCTTCGGCTTCCGGAGCCAGGCTCCAGATACCGGCAATTACCCCGACAAAGCTCCACCCCGCCCACAGGTACCCCAGTAGCCAACCATTGCGGATGCGCTTGCGGGCCTGCTCCAGGTCCCTACCCACCAGCAGGGCAACCGCCACTTCCCGGACAGCGTTCATGCCGCTAAGGCGCCGGCCGGAAAGAGCATACGTTCACTTGCCGCTTTCCCGTGCCTGCATCGACAGGAGACACGTCTTCCAAATCGGGGCAGAGGTTGGAGCAAAAGTCAATGAAAGAGGGAAACGGGTAGGTGGGGTATCGGCGGTGGGTTCAGTCCTTGACCGGAATACGACCCCAGACTATGGCGTCGCCGTTGGGGACCAGACCCTGTTCCTGGGCCAGGGCCCGGATATCCAGCAAGGTCGCGTTGACTTCATTGGTCAGCATAACCCAATCCGGCTCTTCCGGCAGCCAGTACGGCGAGTTGATCCGAACCACGAGGTTCTCGTTGGCGTTGAGGTAGATACCGAACTTGTCCATTTGCTGCATGCTTCCGCTCAATTCCTGCCGGACTTGCCCAATGACCCTATGACACGACCGGTTCCCGCAAGATGGTCTCATCCCGGCTGGCGCCGGTAGAGACGATTTGGACCCGGCAACCGACCAACTCTTCTATCCTTTTCATGTAGGCAACGGCGGCTCCGGGGAGTTGCTCCATGCTCGTCGCACTGGCGGTAGGTGCGTCCCAACCGGGCAATTCTTCATAGACAGGTTCGCACTGGGCCAGCCTGCTGGTGTTGGAAGGGAATCGGTCCAGGTCCCGTCCATCCACCCGGTACCCTACGCATATCTTCACCGAGGGGAATCCATCCAGGATGTCGAGCCGGGTCAGCACCAATCCGGTGAACCCGTTGACCTGCACACTGTAGCGACCCGCCACCGCATCGAACCAGCCAACCCGCCGGGCCCTCCCCGTCGTGGTCCCATATTCTTGCGCCTTTTCGCGTAGGTAGTCCGCTTCTGCTCCTTCAAGCTCGGAAGGCATTGGACCGCTCCCGACCCTTGTGGAGTAGGCTTTGAAAACTCCCAGAACGCCCGCAATGTTTTGAGGACTCAATCCCAGGCCGGTGCAGGCGCCGCCGATGGACGGAGACGAGGACGTGACGAAGGGATAGGAACCGTGGTCCACATCGAGCAAGGTGCCCTGGGCGCCTTCCAGCAGGACCTTTTTTCCTTCGTCCATCATGTCCTGGACCAGCTGCTCAGTGGGCTGGACGTGGGGGGCCATCCATCCGGACCACTCCTCGCACTTGGCCAGGATCTCCGCCTTCTTAATCTTCTCCGCGCCGTAGACTTGGGAAAACAGCTTGTTCTTGAACGCCAGAGCCCGCTCCAACTTGGGGACTAGGCTATCCATCTCCAGTACGTCGCCGACCCGGATGCCTACCCGGCCGACCTTGTCCACGTAAGTTGGGCCAACTCCCTGCCCGGTGGTCCCGATTGCTCCGGCGCCCTTAGCTTCCTCCTCGAGACGGTCCTGGATGATATGGTAAGGCATGATCACATGAGCGCGTTCGCTGATCAGCACGTTGCTGACGTCGATGCCCCGCGCTGCCAGGCCATCCATCTCGCCGCGCATCACGTCAGGGTTAACGACAACGCCATTGCCGATTATCCCGTAAACTCCGGGCCAGCAGATTCCCGAGGGGATCAGGTGGAGCTCGAACTTCCCCTTGTGATTTACGACCGTATGTCCTGCGTTGTTTCCGCCCGCGTACCGAACGACCGCATCGACGTCTCCGGCAAGATAATCGATTATCTTGCCTTTTCCTTCATCCCCCCATTGAGCGCCGATCACGGCGAATGCCGGCATTACAACCTCCAAACGATTTATGCAAGCAAAAGCTGTCCGGCCTAGGCCGGACGGTTTAGCAGTATAACAAAAGACCTTGGCGAAGGAAATAGACCGGCTGCCCCAACCCTGGGACGGGGCTGGGCTGTTTAACCCTTCCGCGAGGGCAACGCTACGGTTGCCGAGCCAGGAGTCGTGTTCTCCCCCTGGGCGTTCTCGAGCCAGATTTGGCATTCCACCAGGTTTTCACCGTTTTCCTGGTACACTCGGCTCACCGTACCCCTGGCGGTGATTGGTTCTCCCGGGACATCCATTCCCCGGTACTGGCAGGTTAGCCGTTTCACCATTCCCGACGGACCCGCCCAGTCCGTAACCAACTGACCGAGGAAGGCGTTTTTCAATGCGCCGTGGATAATCACGCCGGGGAGACCGGTGCTTTCGGCAAAATCCCTGTCGTAGTGAATTTCGTAGAAGTCTCCGGACGCTCCCGCATATTGCACCAGTTGTCGGGTTGTCGGGTTTTTCGCCAGAGCCGGAATTTCCGAACCTTCGGATACATCTTCCCAGAAAACTTGGCCGGCCATCTTAATGCTCCATCGTTGGTCAACGCGGGTTGGGGGTAAAGTCGATGCAAGTCACCCCGGGGCCCGGGTAACGGGACCGAGGCTCCCGGTTCGTTTCAGTAGCGGATGGACGTGTTGGTCTGGGTTGCCGCTACCTCGTCGAACTGGTTGGTGTACGTAATCTTGGTAGTGATGATCAGCATTAACCCGAGCCGGCCGGTCCTTTCCTGGATCGATGTAACTGTGGCCACAGCGGTGATCTTGTCACCGGCGCGCACCGGTTGGAAGTACTCCCAATCACTGCCGCCGTCCAGCAGGCGGTCGAAAGGAATGTCGAATGGCAATTCGGGCCGGACAGCGCGCATGGAGCGCAGGAAGGTGGGGGGAGCAACGATGCAACCGTAGGGGGACTTGCGGGCAGCCGCCTCATCGCTGTATATCGGATTGGGATCTCCAATGGCCTCTGCGAAACGCTGGATCGCCCCTTTCTCCACGTCCATGCTGACGGGCTCGCTGGCCGTGCCGACCGCTTGCTGCCGCATTTCTTCAGTCAGGAACGAAGCGGGTGTGGACAAGGGACCCTCCCTGATGGCTTGGTTGGTTAAACCCGTCCGGTGGGTATTACGGGTCTCGCTCCCGCCATCGGGCCGGCGGGCATCGGCGCTGAGTCTACCGGCGTTGAAATGGGGTGTCAAGCTGAATTGTGGAACGGGTCAAACCCCGCCCGAGCCGCTTCCGGCTTTGAACAAGGCAAACACGATGGTCCGCATCCTCCGCGTCACGTTAACTGCATTTCTGCGCTGGACCATTCTCTTATTCCTGTTGTTTCTACTGCACCTGGCCAGCGTGGGGGAGTTCACCCCTACCACCGTAGAACTGGCGGTGGCTCCGTATCGATACAGCATCGTGGACTGGGAGTTGAGCCATTTGCCAGACAAATGGATGAGGAAGTTTGAAGGCTCGCTGGTCGGCATTGTGGATGGAAATCGCCGAGGCCGTGAAGAAGCCCTGCACCAGGCCCAGGACTTCTTCCAATTAGCGACGGAACTGCAATCCGTGGAACGCAAGCTCAGATTCCCCGAGGATGCCCGTAACCCGCCCGACCTGGTTCCGAGACCCGACTATGAAGACACCGTGGCGTTGACGGAGCGCCGGAAGGCGATATGGCTCCAGAAGACCCGAATGCAGGGAACAGTCGAAGAGACTGTTGAAAGTTACGTGGCAGATGCCATAGCGCGAGAGGGTCTGGGAACGTGGGCCGGGGTAATGCCTCCGGTGGACGTCGTGCTGACCAGTTCACCCCACCTGCTGGTCATTTCTCCTCGAGAGCGCATCGACCGGGAAGCGGAGTTCCTGTTGGAACCGGGTCTGTTCGGAGACGGCAAGGAAGCACTGGAGGCACAGGTTGAGGGGCTCGATGCAGGGGTTTCAGCCTATGTGGCCAATACCGGCGGAGTGGCCCTGTATCCGTCGGTAGTTGCCGACGGATACGGATTGCGCAACGCCATGGAGATCGCCGCCCACGAATGGCTGCATGCGTGGTTGTTCTTTCGCCCATTGGGGAGGAACTTCTGGGACAGCGGAGAAATGACTTCTCTGAACGAAACGGTGGCAACCATCGCCGGTAAAGAGCTGGGCGACATGGCTTATTCAGCACTTACCGGCAGCCCGGTGAGCACTCCATTCTTTGAAGGGGTACCGGCAACTGCTCGCGATGCTGAACCGCCGGAGTTCGATTTTAGAGCGGAAATGCAGGAGACCCGCAAGCGGGTCGACCAATTGCTGGCAGCGGGGAGAGTCGAGGAAGCGGAAGCGTACATGGAAGAACGGAGAAAACTGTTCGTGGCTCACGGCTATTTGCTCCGGAAACTGAACCAGGCGTACTTCGCCTTTCATGGCACTTACGCCACGGGAGCGGCGTCGGTAAGCCCCATTGGCGGACAGGTGCAGGAATTGCGGTCGAGGAGCGGATCGCTGGGCGACTTCCTGCTAACGGTTGCTGAGTTCGGCACGTATGAAGAGTTCGCCGGCCACTTGGAAGAGCTGCGCCGGGCCAAACCTTAACCCCGGTCCGGCAGCCTTATAACCAGGGCCTGCTCTTGGAGCGCTCCTTCTCCGAAGTGTAGGTGGGAAGGCCGCGTTCTTCCAGGGTTTCCAGGACCATCTGCCGGAACAACTGCCGGTCCAACCCGGTGATGACCGCCTGTTCGTGGGCCTCGGAAATCGCCACGGGGTATCCCTGCCCCTTATCGCATTGCTGAACGATCAAAGCGTGCCCTAGAGCCAGAAGCGACTCGTCCGACGCCACCCAATGGGGCACCTCGATGCGGGCGATTTCCGCCCCGGTGTTCAGATAGAAGAAGCTTATCCGATGCTCCCGGGGATAATCCCGCGCTGCCTCGGGGTCCGTTCCGTACACCGGAGAGCGGCATCCCGGTTCCAGTATCTCCCGGAATATCTCCCGGTCCAGGAAGTCGTTGGAAGTGTCGCAGGGGGGCAGGGTGGAGCGGCGGTTGTTGCACGAGAGGGAGCAGCGGGATGCTTCAAAGGGGCACAGGCAGCATCTTATGGCGTTGGCGACCTCGGTGGTGCGGGGCAGCGAAACGTAGGCCGCGAGAACAACGGGTCTCTCTTGGGCCGCTCGGCGGAATCGTTCCAACGCCGGCAAGAAGCGCTGGTGCAGCAATGTTTCCCGAACGAAAGGAGGATAAATCCTTCCCGCCAAACCCCACAGGACCAGGGTCCCGTCCACGAGGGCCAGCACAGGGTGGTCCCGACGGCCGTTCTCCACCTCGTCGGCGAGGCGATCCAGCTCCCGGATGCTCCGCAGCACACCCAGCAGCTGCCCGGTTACGGACTGCTCGGTGATGGAGCCGGGCTCGTCCGCCAGGTACAGTTCGTCACGGTCCATGGACAGTTGGGGCTCGCTAAAAAGCTCAACCCCTGGATGCGTTCCGTAGTCGAGGACGCAGCCGCCCAAATTTACCAGGAAGCAGGGGGCCGGCAGGTGGCGGTCAACGTCGATATGGGACCCGTCCACCGAGACGGCCCGCCAGTCCATTGGCGCGTCTGCGGGGATTATCCTGCCGATAAGCGCTTCCGAAACCTGGGCGGATAGATACGGTTTGCCCGTTCCGGCGGCCGTTAGTTCCCGGGCGGTCTCTGCCTTGACCTCGAAGGCTCGCGCAATGAACCTCTGCAACCGCGCATAACGGTCATCCCAGGAACGGTAGAGCGCATCCGCCCCCTGGTCGAGCTGAAGCGCCGTTTTTCCCAGGTCCAGGCCCATCTCCTAACGCAGGACCCTCTCGTCACCGACCCTGCGGGTAATTCGCTGCTGGTCCAGGTATTCGAGGAGGGGGAGGACGTACTTGCGGCTGGAGTTGAACATGGTCCTGGCCTCGGCCACCGTTATGGATCCCTTGTCGTTCAAGTGGGCCGTGATCTTCCCCAGCATGTCTTGGTAAGCCCCGGAGGCGAAAACCACGGATGTGCTGACCTTCACGACCCGTCCCTGGTCGACGAGGGCGTTGAGGAGCTCGTTTTCGATGGCGAAGCCGGTGTCCGGCGAGTAAGGGTCGCGCTCCAGTTCCGATACGAACTGGCCAGCGGCCTGCTCCTGTTCCAGGGTGAGGGCGGGTTGATGTTCCGGGAGTTTGATGACCTGCCCGTCGTCAACCACCTCTCCTTCCGCAGAAACCCGGTCGATGACCCGCAGGTAGACACCCTGGGAGAGCCCGAGGCGGCTCCGGATTTCCTGGGTGGGGGCACCCTTGCGAAGGGGGTACTGGTGGTGGTACCCCTGCAAGGATACCTTCAATTTCGCCTTGACCCCCTCCCATCCGCTGCGGGAATAGGCGACGGCGTCGGTCTCGCCGGACAGGTCTCCCAGGGTCACCATCTGACCGGCGCCGGTCAACTGCTCAAGGCGGGCCAGGACGTCTCCGGCGGAAAGGTTGGCCCGGTGGGACAGGGTGGTCAGGTTGCAGGGGCCCCACTGGTCGGCAATGCTGATCAGCACGTCTTCGCCGGTCCCCTCGTCAAGGACCATCAAGCGTTCGATAACATCCTCGTCGAACCGGCGGTGACGGCGGCGGGGTGCAGGGTCAACCACCTGACCGCCTCCGAGGGTATCCTCGGCGGAGCGGATGACAAAGTAGTCGCCCTTGACCATGGGAATCTCGTTATCCAGCAATATCTGCACCCAACCCTCGGAACCAGGGGGCAACCGGTCCGCGTCCAGCAACCGCACCCTTGCCGTTGTCTCGCTGGTAAAGAGGTGGAAGGTTATCCCCATGTTGTGCCGCAGGGCGTGGGGAGCGTTGGGAACCATGCGGACCCGGGCATCCAGGCGGCGGGCGGCACGAAGCCACCCGGGAACGGTCAGAATCTCCCCACGCAGCGCTTCGCTGCGGGCGACACCGGACAGATTGACGGCCAGCCGGACCCCCGGTTCGGTGAAGTCCACCCGCGACTTGTGGCTCTGCAGTCCCCGGACGCGGCACCTGACTCCAGACGGTTCCAGTTCCACTTCCTGCCCGACCGCCAACCCTCCGTCAATCAGGGTGCCAGTGACGACGGTGCCAAAGCCGGAGATAGAGAAGCAACGGTCGATGGGGAGCCGGGGACGGCCCAGATCCCGGCGGGGTTGGGTTTCATCCAGAATCCCGTCGATCGCCAGCTTCAGGTCGTCGATTCCCGCGCCGGTGTAGGCCGAAACTCCCATCATGGGACTTCCTTCGAAGGACGTGCCTTCCAGCGCGTCCTGCACCTCGGCCTTGACCAACTCCACCAACTCCTCGTCCACCAGGTCGGTCTTGGTAATGACCACCAGGCCACGGTGGATTTGAAGGAGGTCCAGGATGGCCAGGTGCTCCAGGGTCTGCTGCATCACGCTCTCGTCGGCGGCGACGATGAGGAGGGCAAGGTCGATTGCGCCGACCCCGGCCAGCATATTCTTGATGAACCGCTCATGGCCGGGCACGTCGACGATGCTCACTTCCCGCCCGCTGGGGAGGGTCATCCAGGCGAATCCCAGGTCCACCGTCATCTCCCTGGCTTTCTCTTCGGGAAGGCGGTCGGGGTCGATGTTGGTCAGGGCCTTGACCAGGGTGGACTTGCCGTGATCAACGTGGCCGGCGGTACCGATGACGAACATCGCGGGAACTCTCCGTGGCTTGAGGCGGTTGTTTGTTTGGCGCTAAGAATAGCACCAACGCCCGCTCCTGGGTATTCCCGACCCAAGCAGGGTAGCGTTCTATTTCGGGTGGGTCAGCTCAACGGCAACGGGGGTCTGGATTCCCTTTTTGCGACTCCGCCACTGGCGCAAGGCAACTTGTCTCAACGCCAGCGGCTGTCGCGCGGAGTTCGCCGCGGGAAAGACGGGAGAGAAGGAGGCTTAACAGAGCCGAGGCTGAAGCGGGACGGAACAAAACTAAAAACTGTCCCATTTTGTCCTATTTTGTACCATTTGAGACGGTCGCGATATTGGGGGGCTCCAGCGGGGGAATTTTTCAGGTGTCGCATTTTGATGCATTCTGTCGCATTTGGTTATTGGGGACGGCGACGGGAATGCCCCGGGTGGAGCAGGCAAGGAAAACAATTCCAGCACCTCAATGAATCGTAATGAACGGGAACCGGGGTTGGCAAGGGCCGAGTGTCAGGGGGGGAAGCTAAAACAGCATTGAGACAGGGCTATCGCATTCGGGTCCTTGAAGGTCCAATGTTTATTAAATATAACAGTTGATGACAGGGTGTATATGCACCAACGTGTAGCACCAACATGTTGGTGTTTTTCAAGTGCGATAGCTCTGAGCATTGAGACCATCGCGGTTGACGGGCAGGGTAGCGTCACCGATAATCGAGCCGCCAGAATGTGGGCAACTGCGGTTCTTCCGAACCTGTTTCCCAACGAACTTCATTATAGAAAGACGGTATCGTATGGCCACTATAACCAAGCGGCGTCAACTGGGCCGGGGGGTCTCGATTGTCGGAGCCGGAATGTCCCAGTTCGGGGCCTTCGCCAACCAGACCAGCCGGGACCTGTTCGTGGATGCCTTCCAGGACATGATGGACCACCTGGACCAGGGGGTGGACGTCGAGGATATCGAGACGGGATACATCGGCAACTACTCGTCGGACCTGTTCGAAGGACAGGGACACACGGCGCCCATCATCGCCGACTGGCTGGGGATGACGCCGGTACCGATGACCCGCATCGAGAACGCCTGCGCCAGCAGCGGCAGCGCCCTGCGGGAGGGCATCATGGCCATCGCGTCGGGGATGTACGACGTGGTGCTGGTGGGCGGCGTGGAAAAGATGACCAGTCTGCCCACCGAGGGCGTGACGGAGGTGCTGGCATCGGCGGCGGACAATCTCTACGAGGTTCCGGCCGGGCTGACTTTCCCGGGTATCTTCGGGGCGTTGGCCAAGGCCCACATGGACCGGTATGAGACCAACCTGGACCACCTGCTGAAGGTGGGCATCAAGAACCACAACAACGGCGCATTGAATCCCAAGGCGCAGTTCAACACCACGATCCGGAGCCTGATGGACCGGCGGGTGGCACGGGCGCAGCAGCAGGGGCAGGCAGTCCCGGACTGGCAGGACGAGATGGACTTCCTGAACGACCCGAGGTCCAATCCGTGGATCGCGTGGCCGCTGCGATTGTTTGACTGCGCGCCGATAACCGACGGGGCGGCCTGCCTGCTGCTGGTGGCGTCGGACATCGCGAACGACTTCACGGACAAGCCCATCAGGGTCGCCGGAATCGGGCAGGCGACCGGAAGGCCGCTGCACGATGCGGACGAGCTGACGTCGCTGTCGGCGGCCAAATACGCATCGGAGCAGGCCTACGCGATGGCGGGAATCAGGCCGGAGGACGTGCAGCTGGCGGAGGTCCACGACTGCTTCACCATCGCCGAAATTATTGCAACGGAAGACCTGGGGTTCTTTGCCCCGGGCGAAGGGGCAAGGGCGGTGGACGAAGGCCGGACGGCCCGGAACGGCGACCGTCCAATCAACACGTCGGGCGGGCTGAAGGCCAAGGGGCATCCCGTCGGCGCGTCGGGAGTGGCGCAGGTCATCGAGATTTTCCACCAACTGCGGGGCGAAGCCGGAGAGCGGCAACTGCCCAATCCTGACCTGGAAGTGGGGCTGACCCACAACGTGGGCGGAACGGGCGGGACCTGCGTGGTCAACATTCTGCGGCGTCAGTAGGCGAGCAAGGGAGAGAGTGGGATGACCACCAGCGCCGACAGCACTGAAACGCGGGATTTTACCGGGGCGTCTTTCTACGCTTACCTGCAAGAAGGAAAGCTGATGGGGGTGCGGTGCAACGATTGCGGGAGACTTTCCGCCGAGCCGAGGCCCATGTGCCCGGACTGCCACGGGCGGGATATGTCGTGGTACGAGTTCGCGGGGACCGGGTCGCTGGGGGCCTTCACCTGCATCTCGGTGGTGCCGCAGGTCATGGCAGACCGGGGATACGGCAGGGGCAATCCGTACTGCACGGGGATAGTGGCGCTGGACGAAGGCCCGCGGATCAGCGCGGCCATCGTCGGAGTGGATGCGGCCAATCCCCAGAACATCCGCACCGGGATGGCGCTGGCGGCGGACTTTTCGGAAGTTGATGCAGAGCATCCGACGCTGACGTTCAGGCCGGCCTGAACAGGGATTGACGGACCAACCGGGACAGCGTCCCCGGCGAAGGTGGTGGGTCGCTGAAACCAAACCCTTAACGCTGCCCGGTCGTAGATATGATTGAAGGGGACCCGAGAGATTTGCGTCAGGGGTGTGATGGATGATCTGGATATACGTCGTTATCGGCGTGGGGCTGGTCGTGGCCGCGGTATGGCTGGGGTACATGGTGTGGCGGAAGGACGCGGCGGACCTGGCAAGATACCTGAACCGGGACGGCTGTCCCTGGGAGAGGATATCGAGGACCAGCGCGACGCCCGAAGCGCCCGAACTGGTCTACTATCACAACGTGGGCCCCGATGCCAGCGGCGTCGAGATGCGGGCCTACGATTACTCCCAATTCCCAGGTCAAGGGGAATATGATGAGGACGGTATATGCCTGTCCGTCATCGACAACTCCAGCGGGCACGGCGTGGTCCTGAACGAGTTTGGGCGGGTACTGGACGCGCTCCGGTTCGGGGACGAGCTGTGGCGGGACACGTTCCACGAAGACCCGGCGGTGATGCAACAGATGATCGAGGAGAAGAAGGAGGATTGGGACCAGCTGCAGCGGGATATTATGGTTATTCCGTATAACCATTTTATGTAAGAAACGAAACCTTCCCGCCCAAGTCAAACCGCCGTGTGCAGTACGAGTACGATGAGGCGAGCTACAAGACCCGGCATCGGGTGGAAAACTACTTTGTGGACCTGAAGCAGTTTCGGGGGATCGCCACCCGGCACTGCAAGCTCGGGGAGAGCTGCGACGCTTTCATAAAGCTCGCCGACTGGTTCCTGAGAACCAAAGCTACCGGGAGAACACCACGGCTGATATAATCGGCTACATTACATAACGCACAAAACCCGGGGGTAGTGCCCCGGGTTTGGCGGGGAGTTACCCCGATTGTCTTCCACGACGATTGAAGGGCATCAGCCGAAGTTTGCCTTTGTCAACGGCCTCCCCGTCTATTGTGTGGGGAGGCCGTTATGGTTTGGTATTCGTTCCCCGGCTATCTCATCGGCATAGGGCCAGACGTGGAGATTCGGATAGAACTGCCCACTACCAACCGCTGTGAGTGTGGTCATTGGGGTGCGTGTGGTCCCGCGTTCCGTAAGGGGATCGGGAGTTGTGGTCATGCAACTCCGAATGGCTGTGGTCGGTGGCATTCCAACGGTTGCTACTCCGTTCCTCCTGCTGAACCTCCAGCTTGACAACCCGGTTCTCAAGCATCTTCAACACAAAGATCGTCTCTTCCAGCGTCCATTCCGGCATAGCTGGAATGGGGGCAGGTGGCTGCCCCTGTGGTTCTGTCAGTGCGGGTTGGTTGTCCCCGCAGGCAACCAGGAAGAGGGCGGCGAGAGCCGCTACAAAAGACTTCCAACACATAACTGCTCTCCTACCACGACACCAAGTTAATGCAGGGGTCACCCTTGCAGAAAAGTCGGTGGCCCTTGACCGTCGGGGTGGGAGTGGGGTTTGCAGCGTAGAGGGGGGAACAAGCGAGAAGGGTCAGTAACGTAAGGCCGATTAGGCATCTGAGCATAGGTGTCCCCTTGCAGCAAGGTTATGAGCAAGTGCCAGCCACCCATCAGCCGAAGTCGCAAGGAGGCATAGCAACTCAAACCTTGCGAAACGGCAGGCTGCGTTCGGGGTGACTGGCAAGCGCGTCCTATGTCATGTTAAGGGTGAATGTCCACAGGGCCTAGTCGAAGCCGCGGGTGCCGATCCAGCCGGTGCCGGAGACGTCGATCATCTCGCCGTTGGGGCCTTCGTACTTGGTCTCGACGTTCTCGGTGCGGGGGCCGCCCATGCCGGCGTGGAGGGCGTTGTTGACGGAGTCCATGGGCTTGGAGCCCGCGTCGGCCAGACGGGCCTCGATCTCCTCCAGGCTCTCGACCTCGAAGCCGATGTGGTGGATGCCTTCCCAGTCCTTGCCGCGCTCGCCGGCGACGGCGTCGTTCTGGAAGTCGAGGATGGCCATGTTGACGTTGCCGTCGCTGAGCATGAATCCCTTGGCGTTTTCGCTGCTGAGCTGGGCAACCTGGCGCAGACCGAAGACCTCGGAGTAGAACTTGGCGGTCTTTTCGGCGTCGTTGGTGGCGATGGCGATGTGCTTAATCTGGGGCATATCTCCTCCTTCGAAATGAGTAGCGTGTATGGGTTTCCAACGGGGGCTGCCATTTGGTTCGCATCACAATAGCATTTTTCATTGGGTGCCGCTACCCCGATAAAAGCGGCTGTGCAATCGCATGAGTGCCAGTTTGTTCAAACTCCCGGTGAACGCCCAACACGACATTGCGGGGAAGAGACGACGGGGGTCTGGATTCCCGCCTACGCGGGAATGACGGGAAGAGCGTTGAAAGGACCGAATCAGACTTCATGCGATAGCCCTGGTGAAAAGCGCCTCTGAATTGGAGCTTGCGAGGTGCGCGTGTTAGAATTGGCCGAACTCGGAAGAGCCGCGATACGAATTCCAATCGTGTGACGATAACCGATAAAGGAGAACCCGATGGCTGCTCCCAAAAGGATGAAATTCGGAGTATTCATGGCGCCGTTCCACCGGGTGGGTGAGAATCCCACGCTGGCCTTGGAGCGGGACCTGGAACTCCTGCAATGGCTGGACACGCTGGGGTTTGACGAGGCGTGGATCGGCGAACACCACAGCGCGGGCTGGGAGACGATAGCCTCTCCCGAGGTGTTCATGGCCACAGCTGCGGAGCGGACCCGCAACATCCGCCTGGGCACCGGAGTCGTCAGCCTGCCGTACCACCATCCCTACATGGTGGCGAACCGGATGGTGCTGCTGGACCACCTGACCCGGGGGCGGGTGATGCTGGGGGTCGGTCCCGGGGCGCTGGCTTCCGACGCGTACATGCTCGGAATTGATCCGGCGCGGCAGCGGGAGATGATGGACGAGTCGCTGGGAATCATCATGCGGCTGTTCAACGAGACGGAACCGATCAACTACCAGAGCGACTGGTTCGAGCTGCACGACGCGACGCTGCAATTGCGGCCCTACCAGGAGACGTTCCCGGTAGCGGTGGCGTCGGTGCAGAGTCCGGCGGGGGTGCTGCTGGCCGGGAAGCACGGGACGGCGGTCATTTCCCTGAGCGTGCCGCGGGACCTCATCCGGCGCACTACGCTGAAGGACCAATGGGCCATCGCCGAAGAGTCGGCGGCGGAACACGGGAAGACAGTGGACCGGAACCAGTGGCGGCTGTCCGTGGGATGTCACCTGGCGGAGACGCGGAAGGAAGCCTTCGAGGACATTCGCGTGGGGTCGGGGCGCGTCGTGACGGAGTATTTCGGGAACACGCTGGGGCACGAGGTGCCGGACGTCCCGCAGGACAAGATCGTGGACTTCATGGCGGAGAACAACCAGTGGATCGTGGGTACGCCGGACGACTGCATCGCGGGCATCGAGCGGCTGCTGGAGGCCAGCGGAGGTTTCGGCGGGCTGCTGATCCGGGTGGAGGACTGGGCGCCGCGGGACAAGATTATGCGGAGCTACGAACTGCTGGCGCGGTACGTGATGCCCCGGTTCCAGGGCAGCCTGGTGGGAATCGAGGGTTCGAACCAGTGGGCGGCGCAGATCAAGGATGAGCTGCAGGTCAACCGTCGGGCCGGCCTGGAGGCTGCGACCAAGGCGTATTTGGCGAGCCGCTCCTAGTCCGCGCAAGGCAACGTTCCTGATTGGGGTAACGGAGGCCCAGGCCCGTTTTCGGTGCCTGGGCCGCACCTTTTGGTGAGTGATTGCCGGAGAGGTTCGGTCGGGCGGCGGGCTTCTGATATTATGAGCTAAGGGCTAATGGGTGTGGGGAAGCCAAAGTTCCACCGGGAATGTTGAGGGAGGCAGCGGGAAATGCGGAAGACGAAGATTATCGCAACCATCGGGCCCGCATCGCGGGATGAGGCGACGCTGGACCAACTGGTCAGCGCGGGAATGGACTGCGCGAGACTGAACTTTTCCCACGGCACGCTGGAAGAACACGACGAGGTTATCCAGTCAGTCCGCAAGCTGTCGGCGAAACACCAGCGTCCGGTGGCTATCCTGCAGGACCTGGGGGGCATCAAGCTGCGGCTGGGGGCGATGAAGGAAGCGGTGCAGCTGAACCAAGGGGACGAAGTGACCATCGTCGCGGAGGAATCGTCGGACCGGCCCGACGTCATCCCGTTCCCCGAACCCAGCATCATACGAAACTTCCGGCCCGGGAACCTGGTCTACATTTCCGACGGCGTGGTCTGCCTGGAAGTCGAGGAAAACCGGGACATGGAGATCAAGGCCCGGGTCCGCAACGGGGGGATCATCTCATCCCACAAGGGGATGAACCTGCCGGGGGTGCAGATTGACCATCCGGTGTTGACGGACGCGGACAAGGTGGCCCTCCAGTTCGGGGTCGAACATGAAGTGGACTGGGTGGGTGTGTCCTTTGTCCGCACGGTGGAGGATATGCGCTACGCCAAGGCGTACCTGCGCAGCATCGGGTCCGAGGCGCGGGTGATGGCCAAGCTGGAGCGGGCGGAGGGAATCGACAACCTGGACAGCATCCTGCAGGAGTTGGACGGGGTGATGGTGGCCCGGGGCGACCTGGGCGTCGAGATTCCGATGGAGCGGGTGCCGATAGTCCAGCGGGAGATTGTCCAGAAAGCGTCGGAGCAGGCGCGGGTGTCGTGCATAGCGACGCAGATGCTGCGGTCGATGGTGGTGGCGCCCACGCCGACGCGGGCCGAGGTGTCGGACATTGCCAACGCGGTGCTGGAGGGGTGCGACTGCATCCTGCTTTCCGACGAAATCGCGGTGGGGGACTACCCGGTGGAGGCGGTGCGGGTGGCGGACACGACGATTCGGGAGGCGGAGAAGATATTCCCGTACTACAAGGACCTGCCGTCGGCGGACCGGACGCAGGCCATCGCTTCCGGCGCGGCGCGTTTGACCCAGGAACTCAGCTCCAAACCCATTGTGGTCACCAGCACCGGGCGGGCGGCGGTGGAGGTCTCGCGGTTCCGTCCCGAGAGCGACATCATCGCGTTTTCCCACGAAGACGCGGTGCTGCGGAAGCTGGCGCTGGTGTGGGGAGTTTGCCCGGTGGGGGCCATCCCACCGGAACCGGACATCGCCAAGCTGGTGCAGATGCTGATCCGGGAGTCGCTGTCCACCGGGCTGGTGTCGGACAGCGACCTGGTGACGATAGTACATGGGTTTATGACGGGTGTGTCAGGGACCACGAATTCGATCCAGGTGCTGGACGTAAAGGCGTACCTGGAACGCGAGGGGATGGGACTGGGGCCGGGGGTTTAGAAGGGTTCCGCGCTTTTCCGCGAAGGTTTTCCGGCGTCTTGTGGGCCTTTGGGGGGCATGGTATTCTAGTTGGGCGGTGCCCCTGTAGCTCAGCGGATAGAGTGCTGGCCTCCGGAGCCAGAGACGAGAGTTCGATCCTCTCCGGGGGTACCATTCCTCTTTTATGCACTTCCCATTTTTAGGTCCCGGGTTGACCGGCGGTTTCCTTGGAACTATCGCGCCGGGGTTGGGTGCTTTTCGGGGCGTGGCCCAGCGGCAGGGCGCCTGGTTTGGGACCAGGAGGTCGGCAGTTCGATCCTGCCCGCCCCGACCAATTTCCGGGCAACGCCGGGGCCCAGGGTCATTCGATTGTCCCTCGCACCTCGCCGGAGAAGACAGATGTGAAGGGGCTTGGTAGCAAAGACCTCACCCCCATCCTAGCCTTCCCCCGTCAAGGGGGAAGGGACTTTTGGAAAACCGAAAGACCCTACGCCGGGGCCGGAAATTCTTGACAGTGTTCCGGCCCTTTGCTAGATTCCAGCCAACTCGAGCCAGGAAAGAGAGCCGTCAACTCACGACCCCCGGACGCCATGACAGTTGGCGTCGTACATCACGGGCCAGGAGTTATGGGCAGCGAGCGCAGTCGGGACACTGAACGCGAGACAGTGAACCAGTCCGGCAGCGGGCCGGTCCTTCCGCCCATGTTCGACCGCTACCGGGAGCTGGTGGAAGGGCAACTGAAGGATGCCGCCCCCGAAGGCGGGGAGGGGTCCCTTCCCGCCTTGATGCGCTATCACCTGGGGTGGGTCGACCCGCAGGGAGAACCAGCAGCGTCTCCCGCTTCCCAGGGAAAAGCCCTCAGACCGACCCTCTGCATGTTCGCCTGCGAAGCGCTGGAGGGAGATCCGTCGGCAGCCGCGCCCGCGGCAGCGGCGCTGGAGCTAATCCACAACTTTTCCCTCCTGCACGACGACATCCAGGACCAGGACACGGAGCGGCGGCACCAGGCCACCGTCTGGTCGCTGTGGGGCATCCCGAAAGCGCTGGTGGCCGGGGACGCGATGCAGTCGCTGGGGGACCTGACGATGCTGCAAAGCCAGGGCCCCCAGGTGCTTCCGGGGGTGGCGCTGCGGGTGTCGGAAATCCTGACCGAAGGCTACATGGAGATGATCGGCGGGCAGTGCCTGGACCTGGGGTTCGAGTCCCGCACGGACATCACGACGCAGGACTACCTGGAGATGATTGCGGGGAAGACGGGGGCCCTGATCCGCAGCGCCGTCCACATCGGCGCCCTGCTGGCCAGCGACGACGAAGCGGCCACCCAGTCCTTCGCGGAGTTTGGGAACCACCTGGGGAGGGCGTTCCAGATCCGGGACGACTACCTGGGGATCTGGGGAGACCAGGGAGTGACCGGCAAGTCCACCGACAACGACATCCGCCGACGGAAGAAGTCATTTCCGGTGGTGTACGCCTTCGAGCACGCTGCCGGAGCCTCCAGGGATGAACTGCTGCGGATCTACGGGCAGGAGGAACTGGACGACTCGGACGTGCTGAGGGTGATGGCGATACTGGACGAGTTGAACGCCGACGGGTTTGCCGACTCCCTGACCCAGGCCAGCGCGCAGCGGGCGGTGGAGGCCCTGCAAGGGGTGGAACTTCCGGCGTGGGCGCGGGAAGAGGTGAACGGACTGGTGGACTTCCTGGCGCGGCGGCTGTACTGACTGCGGGAGTCCCACCGTTCGTTCCGAGCAATCCTGCCGGCCATCCAATTCTGAACGAAAGCACGGGTGACGATGACTGAGGTAACGACCGTCAAGAGACCCCCGGCCAAGAAATCTCCGGCCAAGAGACCCATCGAAATGTCGGTGCGGCTGGGATGGTACATTCTCAGGAACCGCCTGCACGGCCGGAAGCGCTTTCCCTTGGTTACCATGCTGGAACCGCTGGAGATGTGCAACCTGGCCTGCATCGGCTGCGGGCGCATCCGGGAGTACCGGCCAGTCCTGGACAAGATGATGCCGGTGGAGGAAGCGCTGGCGGCGGTGGAAGATGCCGGGGCGCCCATCGTTTCAATAGCGGGGGGCGAACCGACCATCCATCCGCACATTGACGAGATCATCAACACGCTGGTGGAGCGGAAGTATTTCGTGTACTGCTGCACCAACGCCCTCCTTCTTGAGCGAATGTTGTCCAAGGTTCCGCCGTCCAAATACTTCTGCTGGGTGGTGCATATGGACGGGATGGAGGAGAAGCACGACGAGTCGGTGGCTCGGGCCGGGGTCTTCAAGAAGGCGGTGGAGGGGATAGAACTGGCGGTTTCCCGGGGATACCGGGTCTGCACCAACACGACGGTGTTCAAGAACAGCGACGTGGAAGACCTGCACGAGATGTTCCGGTATGTCAGCCACCTGGGGGTTGAGGGTTCGATGATCTCTCCCGGGTATGACTTCGAGGACGCGCCGGACCGGGACCTGTTCCTGAGCCGTCAGGAGTCGCGGAGGATTTTCAAGGAACTGCTGTCCCCGGAGAAGACGGCGGGCATGAAGTTCTACAACAACCCCCTGTACCTGAACTTTTTGCAAGGGGAACGGGAATACCAGTGCACCGCGTGGTCCAACCCGACCTACACGGTGATGGGCTGGCGGAAGCCGTGCTATCCGCTGGCCGATGAACACACCGACGACGTGAACCAGCTCTACGACGCCAGCCTGTGGGAGCAGGAGTACGGGGTGGGACGGGACCCGCGCTGCGGCAACTGCATGATGCACTGCGGGTTTGAATCGGCAACGATCTTCCAAGCGGTGGGGACTCCCCGGGACTGGGTGACGCTGATAAAGTCGGGGGCCGCGCACAAGGGCGGCATCACGGCGGGCTGACCGGGTACGCCTGAACTGTGCCGATGCTGACCATCGTTGCCGCAATGGAGGAGGAGCTGGCGGGGGTGCGCCGCGTCCTGGAACCGCAGCGGCATGGGGATGTCGAACTCCATGTCATCGGCATTGGACGGGAAAAGCTGGAGCGCGGTCTGCGGAAGGTATTGCCCAGCCGGAAGCAGCAGCGAGCAGGTGCCATACCTCCCGACGAACTGCTGCTGCTGGGATTCGCCGGTGGGCTTGACCCGGCCCTTGCCGCCGGAGACCTGGCGCTGGCCGGCCGCTACTGTCGGCTGATCCCCGGTCCTATGGTGCTCACGTATGACCCCGATGCGACAGAGATGAACAGGATCGGATCACCCGGCCCTGAGATACTGGAACAGGTAAGAGCCGCAATGGCCCTGGGCGTGGGCCAGTTTGGATGGGCCTCGCCCGGTGACGTCGAACCGGTCATTCCCGAGCGCTACGAGTTCAAGTTCCTGGAGCCGGACCCGGTGATGCGGGAACGGGCCAGGGAGTCCCTGCGGGAGGTAGGCCTGGCGGCGGTTGAGACCGATTCGATGACGGTGGAAGTGACGGTTACGAGGGGCAGGGACAAGGAAAAACTGCACGGCCAGTTCGGCGTGGGTACGGCGAACATGGAGGACTACTGGGTGGCTCGCCAGGCCGGGGTTGCCAGGGTACCCTTCCTGTCGGTGCGGGCGGTGCTGGACACGGCCAACCAGAGCCTGCCTTCCTACCTGTCCAGGCTGTCGGGCAGGCCGAGGCGAGCCTCCTGGGAAGCGGCCACCCATCCCTGGGATGCCCCGACGCTGGTCCGGTTGGCGCGGCAGATGCGGGCGGCCCGAGAGAGCCTGGCACGCTTCGCCGCGGCCTACCTGGAGCGCCGCTCCGCCGAGCTGGGCGGCGGGCGGGTCTTCGTACCGTAGGATGAAAGCACTGGTCACGGGAGCGACCGGGTTCATCGGCGGGAACCTGGCACGGGAGCTGGCGGCCCGGGGGCATGAAGTCAAAGCGCTGGTGCGTCCCGACAGCAACACCTTAACAATCGACGGCACGGGGGTTGAGCCTGTGGCGGGAGACATCGTTGACCCTCCCTCGGTCCGGGAGGGCATGAAGGGATGCGACACGGTCTTCCATTGCGCGGCCTCCTATACCTTCTGGACGCGGGACCCGGCTTCCATCTACCGGACCAACGTGGAGGGCACCCGGGTGGTGCTGGAAGAGGCGAAGCGGGCCGGCGTGGCAGGGGTGGTGCACACCAGCACGGTCTCCACCATCGGGCTGAGAGAAGGAGGGCTGGGGGACGAGAATGTTCCGGTGGACCCCAACCGCCTGGTGGGGCATTACAAGAAGTCGAAGTACGCAGCGGAGCAGGCGGCGCTGGAATACGCCTCGGAGGGCCTTCCGGTGGTGGTGGTGAATCCGGCGGCGCCCTTCGGGCCGTGGGACGTGAAGCCGACGCCGACGGGACGAATCCTGCTGGACTTTCTGCGGGGCAGGATGCCGTGCTACGTGGACACCGGGATGAACGCGGTGGATGTGCGGGACGTGACGGCGGGTCACATCCTGGCGATGGAGCGCGGGGAACCAGGGCAGCGGTACGTCCTGGGCAACCGGAATGCGTCGCTGGGGGAATTGCTGGGGATGCTGGCGGAGATTACGGGAAAGCGGGCGCCATCCCTTCGTGCGCCCATGTGGGCCGCCATCGGCGCAGCCTACGTGGACCAATTCGTCGAGGGGACGCTGGCACGGAGACAGCCGGCGCTTCCGCTGGAGGGCCTGAAGATAGCCAGGACACCGATGTACGTGAGCTGTGAGAAGGCGATAAGGGAATTGGGGCTGCCGCAAACGCCGGTGGAAGACGCGCTGGAGGAAGCGGTCCGGTGGTTCACCGACCACGGCTATGTCCGGTAGGCGGTAGGCGGTGCTATGGCATTGGAATTCCTGAAGCTACAGCGGAGTCCACGATGCAGCTGTCAGTAGGATAAACCGAGGGATCCAAGATGCGATCCGGTGAAGTTGCAATAGTTGTGTTGAGAGGGTATAGATACCAAGCTGCGGCACCGACATGGTGGTGTTTCCCCCATGTGACAGCCCCGGGCGACCGGACAGCCCGCAGTTGAACATCTCTGTGCGGACGGAGCAGTTCCAGTGATTGATCGGGATCCCAGATTCTTGAAACCTTCGTATCCGCCCATCCCGGACCAAGGCGAGTTGACCGGAAATGGGCACGGGGGAGACCTTGAGGCCGGGGTGGAGCGGGCCGTTGCCCGCAGCCAGGACTACTTCCGGCGGACGCAGGACGGGGACGGGTACTGGTGGGGAGAGCTGGAGTCCAACAACACGATGGAAGCCGAGTACATCATGCTGTCCTACTTCCTGGGCCGGAAGGACGAGGAGAAGTGGCGGAAGCTGACCAATTACATCGTCAGCAAGCAGCGGGAGGACGGTTCGTGGGGCCAATATTACGAGGCGCCGGGAGACCTGAGCACTTCGGTTGAGTGCTACTTCGCGCTGAAGCTGGCCGGTTATCCGGCGGAGTCGGACCCGTTGCGGAGGGCGCGGGAGTTCATACGGTCCAGGGGAGGCGTTCCCGGGTGCCGGGTGTTCACCAAAATCTGGCTGGCAATGTTCGGTCAGTGGGACTGGAAGGGGACTCCCAACATGCCGCCGGAGCTGATGCTGCTGCCGTCGTGGTTTCCCTTCAACATATACGAGTTTTCCAGCTGGGCGCGGCCGACGGTGGTGCCGCTGATGCTGGTTTTGACCTACCGTCCGACCTGCGAGGTGCCGGACTGGGCGAACATTGACGAACTGTACCTGCAGCCCCGGTCCGAGGTGGACTATTCGCTGCCCTACCCGGGATTGAACCTGACCTGGTCGAGCCTGCTGTACCACGCGGACCAGCTGGTGGGGCTGTACCGGCGGTTCCCGATCCACCCGCTGAGGGGACAGGCGGCGCAGAAGGCGGAGGAGTGGCTGCTGGCCCACCAGGAGTACGACGGGTCATGGGGAGGCATACAGCCGCCGTGGGTGTATTCCCTGATCGCGCTGCACCATCTGGGGTACGGCGCGGACCATCCGGTGATCGAGCGGGGGTTTTCCGGGATAGAGGGATTTGCCATCGAAACGGAAGACACGATGACCATACAGGGGTGCATTTCCCCGGTATGGGATACGTGCCTGGCGCAACTGGCCCTGCTGGAGTCGGGGATTCCGGCGGATGATCCGGCGATCCTGAAGTCCGGGAGGTGGCTGCTGGAGCGGCAGATCCTGAGTCCCGGGGACTGGCAGGTCAGGACCAGGAACGTTGAGCCGGGGGGATGGGCGTTCGAGTTCCACAACGAACTCTATCCTGATATTGACGACGCGGCCATCGTGGTGATGGCGTTGATGATGTCGGACCTGGGGGACGGGGAAGGGTCGAAGCGGCGGGCGGTCCGGCGGGGGATCGACTGGATGATGGCGCTCCAGTGCAAGGATGGCGGCTGGGGTGCGTTCGACAAGGACAATAACCGGAAGTACATGGCCGACCTTCCCTTCAGCGATTTCGGGGAGACGGTGGACCCCCCCAGCGCGGACGTTACCGGCCACGTCCTGGAAATGCTGGGCCGCTGCGGGTACGGGCGGGACTACGGTCCGGTGGGGAAGGGCTACCGGTTCCTGCGCGAGCAGCAGGAGGGCAATGGCTCCTGGTTCGGACGGTGGGGAGTTAACTACGTTTACGGCACGGGAGCGGTGCTGCCCGGCCTGCAGGCCATCGGGGAGGATATGGGGCAGCCCTACGTCCGCAGGGCGGTCTCCTGGCTGTTGGAGCACCAGAACGACGACGGAGGCTGGGGAGAAAGCTGCGGGTCCTACGTTGATCCGGCGCTGCATGGCGTGGGCCCCAGCACCGCCTCGCAGACTGCCTGGGCAATGCTGGGGCTGATGGCGGCGGGAGAGGTGGACAATCCCGCCACGCGGAGGGGGGCCGAGTACCTGGTCACTACCCAACTGGGCGACGGCACCTGGGACGAGCCCTATTTTACGGGCACCGGGTTCCCGGGGTACGGCGTCGGAGAGCCGACGCGACAGAACGGCAGGAACGGACGGAAAAGGCAGGACCTGGAGATGGGGGCGTCGTTCATGATCAATTACCATCTCTACCGCAACTACTGGCCGCTGATGGTGCTGGGACGGTTCCGGCGGTTGTCCGGGAAGAACGGGTCCGGGAACGGGACCGGGGCGTATCGCCTCAATAGCAACCCAGGGCAATCGCATTTGGGTTCCTGAAGGCTTGTTGCCGTTCACGATGCAGCGTCCCACCGGCTAAAGCGAGGAATGGACAGTCAAGAACTTGCTCATAGCAATAGTTGAGCATGCCGCATATAGGTGTCGGTCTGCGGCATCTGCATGGTGGTATCTTTCGAATGCGAATGCCCCCAATGCGATTGCCCTGAACAGCAACCGGGGGCGCAGGAACCGGGGCCGGAAAAGTTGTTAAAATAGTTCACAGAACTATCACCTCCACCCGAGGCAGCCCTATGACCCAAGGGGCGACATCTCCGGGGACTTCATGGCCGGTAGAGGATGCCTACCGGCATTGCGAACGGCTGGCCCGGACTCATTACGAAAACTTCACAGTGGGATCACTGCTGATGCCAAGACCCCTGCGGCGGCACATGTATGCCCTGTATGCCTACTGCCGCACGGTGGACGACCTGGGGGACGAAGCCATCCAGGGAGCGGCTAACCCTCACTTTGCAACGGCACCGGTCCCAGCCGGAGCTTACGTCGACGACACGGGAAGCTACCGGCTGGCGCTGCTGGACTGGTGGGAAGCGGAGCTGGACGCTTGCTACGAAGGACAGCCGTCCCATCCGGTGCATGTGGCACTGAAGGAGACGATCCGCGAGTTCGACCTGCCCCGGGAGCCGTTCCAGAGGCTCATCGAAGCCAACCGGATGGACCAGCAGGCGCAGCGGTATCCCACCTACGGGGACCTCCTGCATTACTGCGATCACTCGGCCGACCCGGTGGGGCGTCTGGTGCTTTACCTGTTCGGATACGGCGACGAGGAACGGCAGCGAATGTCGGACGCCACCTGCACCGCCCTGCAGTTGGCCAACTTCTGGCAGGACGTGGCGCGGGACTACCGGAAGGGACGAATTTACATTCCGCTGGAGGACATGGAGGCCTTCGGGTATACCGAGAACGAGCTGGCGGACGGTGTGGAGAACGAGGCTTTCCGAGAGTTGATGGCGTTCGAGGTGGATCGGGCGGAAGGGCTGTTCCGGGAAGGGGCCCCCCTGGCTGGAACGCTGACGGGCCCGGCGCGGCTGGACGTCGCACTGTTCACCCGGGGTGGAATGGCGGTGCTGGATGCGATCCGGAAGCAGGACTACCGGGTGCTGAGGAAAAGGCCCGCGCTTTCCCGCGCCCGCAAAGCAGGGTTGTTCCTCTCCGCGTGGGCGGGGGCGAAGCTGGGAGCCGGTTGGGGGCTGCCGGAAAGCCATAACCGGGAAAGCCGTGACGGAGAGGTGCGCCAGTGACGACCCTGGCGGCGGCCTACGAAGAGTGCCGACGGATAACACGCCGGGAGGCCAAGAATTTCTACTTCGCCTTCCTGACCCTGCCCCGCCCCCAACGGGCCGCAATCTATGTGGCGTATACGTTCTGCCGCTACTGCGACGACGCGGTGGACGAAGAGGGGACCATGGACGCAAAGCTGTCCATGCTGAACGAACTGCGGGGCAAGCTGGGACGGTGCTACGAGGGACAGGAGGAAGGAACGGTGTTCCTAGCCCTGGCCGACGTGGTCCGGAAATACGGAATACCACAGGGGTATTTCCTGGAGATCCTGGCGGGGGTGGAATCGGACCTGGTGAAGGACCGGTACGAGAACTTCGACGAACTGAGGCGGTATTGCTACCAGGTGGCATCCGCAGTCGGACTGGTCTGCCTGCACATCTTCGGGTTCTCGAACCCGAAGGCGAAAGACCATGCCGTTGATCTCGGGCTGGCGATGCAACTGACCAACATCGCCCGGGACGTGAAGGAAGACCTGGACATGGGAAGGGTGTACCTTCCCAGGGACGAGATGGAGAGATTCGGGTTCAGCGAGGCGGACCTGATGGCGGGCGCCGTGAGTCCTGCCTTCACTGACTTCATGCGCTTCCACTGCCAGCGGGCGCGGGAGTATTTCGACTCAGGATTTCAGCTGCTGCCCTACCTTCCCCCACGTTCCCGGGCCTGTCCCGCCGTGCTGGGAGGACTATACTCGAGGGTGTTGGACCACATCGAGGCCGCGGACTACGATGTGCTGAACCACCGGGTCAGCCTGAGCAAGATGGAGAAGGTGGGTGTTACCGCCCAGACATGGCTGGTCAGCCAACTGAACCGCCGCCGTCCGATACCAGCGTAGTCGTGCTGGGCGGGGGAGTCGCCGGAATATCCGCCGCCCTGTACCTCTCCGAAGCCGGGTTCAAGGTCACGCTGGTAGAGGCCCGCCGTTTCCTGGGGGGGCGGGCCTTTTCCTTCACGGACGGGAAAACCGGGGACGTGGTGGACAACGGCCAGCATGTGATCACCGGCGGCTGCACCCGGTTCCTGGACTTGCTGGAACGGCTGGGAGCCCGGGATCGCTGGTTCCTGCAACCCCGCCTGGACATAAGGGTGCGTTCACGGCAGGGTATCGAGGGGGCTCTCCGCGCCGGGATGGCGCCGGCTCCCTTCCACCTGCTGGGATCCCTGCTACGCTACCCCCATCTGCCGGCGGCGGACAAATTCCGGGTCCTCACCGCCCTGGTAAGGGCGAAGTTGACCGACCGTTGGCAACCGGGGTTGGAGCGAATCACGTTCCGGGACTGGCTGGTGGAACGAGGGCAGACGGAAAGGGCCATCGCGAAATTCTGGAACGTATTTGTCGAACCGGTCCTGAACGACAGCGTTTCCGACGTGAGCGCCGCCATGGGGCTCATGTTCGTGCAGGAGGCGATGCTGAAGGGATACGAGGATCCCAACATCGGCTACCCGACGGGCGGCTTGGTTCCGTGCCTGGGCGAGCCGGCCAGGGAACGATTGTCAGGGCTGGGCTGCAACGTGATGCTGGGGGCGCCGGTAAAGCGGATAGTTGTCGAAGCAGGAAGTGACTCCTCACGCCAAGAGTCCGCCGCACTACCGGGGGACGGGTCCACGGACGGAGTGTCGCCGGGGGCAGGGCAGCAGAGCGAAGAGGCACGGGTGGCGGGGGTCGAACTGGGGTCGGGGGAGATGGTGACCGGGGACAGGTATGTCAGCGCCCTGCCCCGGGATGTGCTGGGGATGGTCCTGCCCGATGAGACGGCCGGTATGCCGGTTTTCTCCAGGTCGGGAAAGATTCAGCAGGCCCCCATCGTGAACGTTCACCTGTGGTACGACCGGCCGGTCATGGAGGAAGATTTTTGCGCCTTTGTGGACAGCCCCCTGCAGTGGGTGTTCAATAAGGGAGCGGCTTTCGGAAGGTCCGGCCCGGGATGGGCCCAACCGGAGGGCGAAGGCGCCGCCGGGCAGAGGATCTGCGTTTCCCTGAGCGCGGCGTGGGAGCACATTGACCTGCCCAGGGAGGAGTTGGCACAGGCGATCCATGCCGAGGTTCTGGCGGCCTTCTCCCATAAAGGGGCGCTGCAGAAGGGAGGACTCCCAAATCTGCTGCACTGGTCGGTGGTGAAGCAGAGGAACGCGACAATCCGGTGTCTGCCCGGGGTGGAAGAGATCCGGCCGCCGAGTGCGACCCCGATCCCCAACTTGTTCCTGGCCGGGGACTGGACGAAAACCGGGTGGCCTTCGACCCTGGAGGGGGCGGCGCGGAGCGGGTTCAACGCAGCCCAGGCCGTGGCGGCGTCATTGGGAGCGACCTTGGATCCGGTCCGGCGGACGGAGGGTTGATGACCGGAAGGAGCAAAACGGTGGCGGTGACCGGGGCGTCGGGTTACATAGGAACCCGGCTGCTCCGGGAGCTGGAAAAACGGGGGGATGGACGCCTGGTCGCCCTGGACACCCGTCCCCTGGCCCTGCCGGTCCACAACATCGTGGCGCGGCGGAAGGATGTCAGCAGGCCCATCGACGACATCCTGCAGCAGCACCGGGTATCCACCCTAGTCCACCTGGCATCGGCGGCCAGTCCCGACGGAAACGCCGGGGAAGGGGATTCAACAACCAATGCCAACCTGCTCATGCTGGAATCGGTACTGCGCTCCTGCGAACGGGCCGGGGTCGACAACGTGGTGTTCCTGAGTTCCCACCTTGTCTACGGCGTCTGGCCGGACAATCCGATACCGTTGACCGAAGACTCGCTGCTCCGGCCCAACAAGGACTATCCTCCCTCGAATGAAAAATTCCTGTGCGAAGGCGCGGTGCAGAAATACGCGCTCCGTCATCCTGAGGCCCGCCTTGCGGTCCTGCGGACGCCGCCGGTACTGGGTCCCAGCACACCGCCCGACCCTTCTCGGATATTCCCAACCGCCGTGCGCCCGGGCAGGCGGCCGGGGAGCATCCCATTCCAGTTCCTGCACGAGGACGACCTGGCGCGGGCGATAACGACGGTTGTTGACCGGCAAACGGCAGGAACCTTCAACCTGGCGGCGGAGGGGATTGCCACGTACAGCGAGATCGCGGAGGCATTGCTCCCCGGCCCCAAAACGAAGCGGAGGATTCCGGGACTCGGGCTTCCGGGACTCGGGCTTCCGGGACTGCCGTCCGTCGACCTGCCGCGGATGCCCAGACTGGAACGGGGAGACGGCTTCCGCCAGCGGGACGTGCTGAAGCACCCAATAATCCTCAGCACGGGGAAGGTCAAGCATGTGCTGGGGCTGCGGTCCCGGTATTCGTCCCTGGAGACGCTGACATCCTTCGTCAACGCGGCGCTGGTGTGAAGCGTGGCTACCCCCCGGCGACTCATTATCGACACGGACCCTGGAGTGGACGATGCCATTGCCATCCTGATGGCCCTCGCGGCTCCCGAAGTCGAGGTGGTGGGGCTGACCACGGTGGGCGGCAACGTTTCCCTGGCCCAGGGAACGCGGAACGCGCTCTCCCTGCTGGAATTCGCGGGAGCAGGCCAGGTTCCCGTATCGCGGGGGGCGTCCCGACCTCGGCGGGGGAAGTACCTGTATTCCCACGAGTTTCACGGAAGAACGGGCCTCACCCGCCGGATGCCTGCTCCGTCAATCCGGGCGGGCGGCGAACCGGCGGTGGAGTTCATGGCGAGACGGTTGGAACAGCAACCGGGAGAGATAGACCTGGTTGCGCTGGGCCCGTTGACCAACCTGGCCCGCCTGCACCGCAGATATCCGGGAGTGCTGGCCAAGGGCCGTTCGATGACAGTGATGGGCGGCGCCGTGGGGGGGCCAGGCAACGTGACTCCCTATGCCGAGTTCAACTTCTACAGCGATCCGGTGGCGGCGCAGGAGGTCCTGGAGACGGGGGTACCGATGACGCTGGTGGACCTGGGCGCCTGCCGGCAGGTGTGGATATCGCGGGAAGACGCGGCGGCAAGCCAATGGGAAGGTCCGCTGGGCCGCCTGGCAGCGGAAATTCTGCAGGGATGGTTCGCGCAGGACTCCCGGCGGCAACGGTTCGAGTTCTACGACCCGCTGACGGTGGCGGCAATCATTGACCCCGGCGTGGTCAGAGTCCGCCCGGTGACGCTGGAGGTGGACACGGCGGAGGGGAGCCGGTGGGGCGAGTCGCGGGCGACCGGCGAAGGCGGGCCGGTTTCGGTGGCGGGCGCGGTGGACGCGCCCCGGTTCTTCGCGCTGTTGGAGCGGTTGCTGGGATTGGGAGCCGGCTAAACCTCGGTGAGGTTGGGGGAAAGCTCCTCAAGCTCGAAGTTGTTTTCCCAGAGGAAGTCCAGTTCCTCCTGCTCGGCATCGGTGAGGGATGGCGTATCCACCGCCTCCGTATAGTCCCGCAGTTCGTCCAGGTTGGTGAAGTTGGGCAGGACGGAGACGATGCTGGGCTGGTAGAGGGCAAACTGGATGGCGGCCTGGCTGAGGGTGCGGCCCATGTCCTCGCCGGCGAGGAACTGCACCCTTTCCACCTTGCGGAGGGCTTCCCGCAGCCACTCCATGCGGCGGTGGGAGCGGTGGTCGCTCTCGTCGAACTCGGGAACTTGGGTATAGCGGCCGGTGAGGGCCTCGGAGGCATGGGGGACGCGGGAGAGTAGGCCGACTTCGCAGTCCCTGGCGATGGGGAAGAAGTCCTTGGCGGGTTCCTGCTCCAGGATGCTGTATATGATTTGCAGGCTGTGGACGCTACGCTCCTTCATTGACGCCTCGCCTTCCTCGAACCAGCCGATGTCCGGGCCGAGGGCGGAGCCGTAGTAGCGGATTTTGCCCTCGGTCTTGAGCTCTTCCAAGGTCTCGAAGACCTCTTCCTTTTCCAGGGCGTCGATCCTGGGGTTGTGGAGTTGGTAGAGGTCGATGTAGTCGGTGTTGAGGCGGCGGAGGGACTGCTCGCAGGCGAAGCGGATGAATTCCGGCTCGAACTTCTGGGGTCGCTCCTGGTGGCCGACGCGAGGAGTCAGGGTGTCGTAGAAGTCGTAGCCGAACTTGGTGGCGATGACAATGTCGTGGCGGTGGTGGCCGATGTGCTTGGCGAGGACTTCCTCCCCAAACCCCTCGCCATAGGTGTCGGCGGTGTCGAAGAAGTTGATGCCCAGGTCAACGGCGTTTTCCAGGAGGGCGGCCTTCTCGTTGTCCGGGATGTGCCCCCACCAGTTGGTGGCGACGGTCCAGACGCCGAAGCCGACTTCGGAAAGGGAAAGGTCGGTGCGGGGGAGGTTGCGGTATTTCATGAGGGGTTAATTCCTTTTCTGGCGCATTGAATCGACGAAAACCATGCCGTAGACGGGAAATCCTTTAACCGGGTACTCCCGTGACTATCCCGTGCCTGGCTAGAATGGCGTCCACAAAGGGTTTGAGGACGGCCTCCGCTCCCATTTCGATGCAGATTCCCGCCACCCGGCTCTCATTTTCCCTGTCGTAGAAGACGACCACGTTCTTGGCGATGGTTTCACCGTCCCCAAAGGGCCGACCGGTTTCGATGTACAAGTACCCTTCTTCGGGGTAGTAGGTCACTACTGGTTCGGGGATCTGGTTGGTGTCTGGTTTTGCCACGGTCTGCCTCCGTACTGGTCTTCCAACCGCCGGTCGGAATAAGCGGTCTCAAACTTGCCGTTTTCCGGGGAATTTCCCTCGTATACTACCTTGACCCACCGGTCCCAACCAAGAACTCTTCCAACCAGGATGGTCATGGGATTTCCGGTGGCCTGGCTGGTTTCTTGCCAACGGTCATAAGGCTCTTTGGTGATGAGCACCACCCACTCTGGACGTATATCAGGATGGCGAATCAAAGCCGTTTCCCCATGCAGGGTTTTAGGAAGGGCATTGAAGGCTTGCCGTAATGCGAGGTCTTCGCCCGAAGGATTCAAACCGCCAGACGCAACGGCCACGACCTTTCCGAAACATCGCGCTCGATGGTCACCACGGATATACGGTCCATCTTGAGCGAAGAAAAGGGAAAACCCTCAAACCAAGCATAGATGATCACGCCCTTACCAACCCCAAACTTCCCTTGATGGCTTCGACTTCCTGTTGGAAGGCTTGGTCGGTGAGGGCGGGAGTGAGGTTGCCGAGGTCGACGCGGGGGATGATGTCCACCCAGGACTTGCAGCCGCCGTATTCTGGGATGAAGGGTACGGTGATGGGCTGCTCTATCCGGTAGACCCGCAGGAGCATGATGGACAGGGGGAGCATGGGCTTCCAGTGGAGGCGGGATTGGGCGTAGGCATCGGTCCAGATGTGGTGGGGGGATAGGTCGTCCACCTTTTCCTGGGCCTCCACTTCCATGAGTTCTTCAACCTTCGCGAAGTGGGTGAAGGTGATGGAGTCGGACCGGGGAGACTCTTCCAGCAGGCGAGACAGGGCAGGTTGATGCTCGTCCTTAAGCAAGTCTTCCCGCTGGTGCTCGTAGGTGGGGTAGAGGAGGAACTCGGGGTGGATGACCCGGAAGTCCTTGCCTTCCTCGTGGATGCCGCCCTTGCGGAGCAGGAGGATCTGCTGTCCCCGGGACAGGGCGTCGACGGTGATGGCCCATTCCTTCAAGGCTATCTGGCAACGGTCTGGCAGCATGGTGTTCCTCCCATCGCAATCTCAGTCAATGTATGGCAATGGTAGCATCCGGCGTACAGGCGCTCAATCCCCGGAGGGGATACAGGACGCCGCAACCCGTTCCTTAGAGGAATTGGTTGAGCTTGAGCATTCCGGCGAGGTTGCGGGTGGTCACTTCGGAGACCTCCTCCACGGTGATGCCCTTGATTTCGGCCAGCTTGCGGGCGACCTCGAGGACGTGGCGAGGTTCGGTCCAGTTGTGGCGGTACTTCTTGAAGGGCTGGGGATAGGCGTCGGTCTCCAGGACCATGTTTTCCAGGGGGATGTTGCGGGCGGTTTCCTGGAGCTCGGGCAGGCGGAGCAGGGGGCGGGCCAGGGATATGAAGAAGCCGCAGTCGATGGCCTCCCGCGCGGTGGGTTCGTCGCCCTGGAAGTAGTGCATCGCGCCGCCGACCTCGTGGGCGCGCTCCTCGCGGAGCAGGCGGAAGACGTCGGGGTGGGACTCTCGGGAGTGGAAGATGACGGGCAGGTCCAGGCTGCGGGCCAGCCGGATGTGCTCCCGGAAGACCTGGTGCTGGGTGTCGGGGTCGGGGGAGCCAGGGAGGTAGTCCAGGCCGACCTCGCTGATGCAGACCACCTCGGGGCGCGTCCGGGCCATCCCTTCCAGCTCGGCGTAGGAGTCTTCGTCAACGGTCTGGTGGGCGTTGGTGGGGTGGATGCCGACGCCGGCGTGGAAGATGTCGTATTCGCGGGCCATGTCAATGCAGGCGCGGGTGGAATCCATGGTGGTGCCGGCCAGGACGATGAACTTGACCGCGGCGGCCTCGGCCCGCTGGACGATGCCAGGGATTTCCGAGGGAGCGTACTGGTCGAGGTGGGTATGCGCGTCGCCGAAGACGACTCCGGCGGGAGGGGCGGGTTCCGGCATCATCTGTTCTTCCGGCATGAGCGATTATTCCTCCGGGGATTTGGTGTTCCCAGTTTACACTCGGCGGGTGGCAAAGCGCCAACAGACAGACTGCCCGGCGGCCAGCGCCGCACCGGGTTTGTTGACGCTTGAGAAGGGCCAAATCTATACTCGGCCTAACCTGGTAAGAACAGCTACTCTGGATGCGGGAGGGCGTTATGGCGATCCTGGTTTTAGGCGGAACGGGCTTCATCGGGCCGCGGTTGATCCGGAAGCTGGTGGAACGGGGGAACGAGGTGGTGTGCATGGACATCAATCCTGGAGCGGCTGATTTCTCCAGCATGAACGAATCGGTGCGGGTTATTCGGGGGGACGTGACGCAATTCGAGGACATAGTCCAAGCCATTTCGGTGGCGGAGCCGGACCGGATCATCAACCTGGCCTACCTGCTGGGCGGCGGGGAGATCAATCCCCACCTGAACATGAGGCTGAACATTTTGGGGATGGACAACTGCTTCGAGGCGGCGCGGCTGCTGGGAATAAACCGGGTGGTCTACGCCAGCTCAATTGCAGTTAGCGGGCAGCAGTCCCGTTTCGGCGACCGGCTGGTCAATGAGGAAGACGGGATGTTCGGGACCAGCCAATATGCCACTCACAAGATATTCAACGAGTTCCAGGCCAAGATGTACGTCCAGAATTACGGCCTGTCCATCACCGGCATCCGGCCCGCCAACGTGACCGGGCCGGACAAGGTGCGGGGATCGACGGACCACGTGCAGTGCATCACGCTGCCGGCGCGGGGCGAACCGGTCAGGTTCCCGCACCGGGACATGATGCGGCTGCCCATCCACGTGGAGGACATCGCGGAGGTGTTCGCCAGGGTGCTGCTAGTGGACTCCAGCCATTATCCAGTCTACAACTCCGGGGGCCATGCCATCAGCCTGGGGGACCTGGCGGCGATGGTGCGGGAGTTCCTGCCGGACGCGGACATCGGGTTCGACAACGAGGGCGGGCGGGAACAGTCAGGCAACTACCTGGTGGACAACAGCCGCCTGCTGGACGAGTTCGAGATAACCTATGCGCCGTTCCGGCAGCGGGTGCTGGAGATCATCAACGACGTGCGGGCCGAGGAGGGACTGCCGCTGGTTTCGGGGTAGGCCATTCGCGGTAGCTTTTCGGAAGAGTTGCGGCTATCATACGGCTAACCAAGGGTAGCCTAACGGAAAATCCAACGGCTTCGTGCCGAAAGGAGGATGCACCAATGGCGAAGGATTATACGATTTACGTAGGGAGCGTCGGCGGAGGGTTGTCCTTCAGCCCGGACGGCGGAGAAACCTGGAACCGGGTGCGGGACCCACTGCCCTCCGAATGCAACGTCCGGGCGTTGACGGTCGATCCCAACGACCCGCACCGGGTCATCGTCGGGTCGGACGTGGGTCTGTTCCGCAGCAACGACAACGGCGGAAGCTGGGAGCATATTGAATCGCCCCTGGACGACAACATCCAGACCTGGTCGGTCACCGTTGACGCGGAGAACAGCGACACCATCTTCGTGGGCGCGAGGCCCGACGCTTATCGCTCCCGGGACGGCGGCAAGACCTGGGACCACCTGGACATAGGAGTGACGATCCCCTGCCCGGTGGGCATTCCCCGGACGACCAACATGATAGTTGATCCCCGGGACCACCGCACCATCTGGGCGGGCATCGAGGTGGACGGGGTGTACAAGAGCCTGGACGGCGGCGACAATTGGGTCCACCTGCCGGACCTGGGTCCTGATCCATTCCACGGCGATGTTCACGGCATGGCCATCAAGCCGGGGCGCGAGACCTCGGTGTACGTTACCAGCCCCTTTGGAATCGCCACCAGCACCGACGAGGGTGAGAGCTGGGACTACCACGAGTTCCCCAAGTTCCATGAAGGCGACGCCCGTTCCTACTGCCGTGGCGTGGCGCTGAAAGCCGACGACCCGGACACCATGTTCGTTGGCAACGGCGACTTCATTCCCGGCGTGACCGGAGCGATCCGGCGCAGCAAGGACGGGGGCCGGAACTGGGACTCCGCGCCGCTGCCGGTGGAGCCCAACTCGGTGGTGTACTGGTTCGGGACCCACGCCGAGCGGCCCAACGTCATCGCGGCGGCCAGCCTCTACGGGTATGTGTACCTGAGCGAGGACGGCGGCGAGTCCTGGAGCAAGCTGAAGAAGGAGTTTGGCGAGGTCCGTACCCTGGCGGTGACGCCCAACTAACCTTCCAGCTTTAGCATCCAGCCAATGAGCCTGCAAGCGGTGGTGGGGGTTGAGCCTCCACCACCGCAGTTATTCCCGCATTCGATTCCCTACCGGATGTATAATGGCAGCGGAGGGGAAGCCGAATGACCCAGGAACTGCCGCCACCCGGCTCCAACGACATAGAATCGCACGCAGCCATGAGCCGCCGGTTTATCGCTCATGCCCGGGATGAGCTGGACAGGGGCGACCGGCTCCAGGCGTCGGAGAAGCTGTGGGGAGCGTGTGCCCACGCCCTGAAGGCCATAGCAATTCAGCGGGGTTGGAGTCACACGAAGCACCGGGACATCCACAGTATTGCCATCCAGCTTGGGCATGAGTTCAATCGTCAAGATTTTGAGACCAGAATCATCGTTGCCAACTGGCTGCACGAGAACTTCTACGAAAAGGTGGAAGAGGAAGACAGTATCAGGCGGGCGATAGACGAGGCGGAAAACTTCATTGCCGACTTGGACGCGGTCCGCGCTTCCGCGCCAAGGCCCTTCACCATAGCCAACGAGTCGGACCGGAACCGGGTGGGGCAGCTGCTGGGGCTGCGGCGAAGCGAGCGGCCCGAGATTGGCGACCACTCCGAGGTCGGATTCAGCAAGACGCACCGAAACCAGAACAAGGAGGACCAATCGTGAAGCTAGTGTTTTTTGACGATTTCAAGCTGGGCGCGGTCAAGGGGGACAACGTTGTCGACCTGTCCGGCGCCGTCGGGGACCTTGCCAACACAAGGCCCCAGTATCTGCTCAACCGCCTGATTGAGGACTTCGACCAGCGCCGGGGCGCCCTGGAAGCGGTGATTGCCGAGCAGCCGGGAACGCCCATCGCATCCGTGAGATTGCGGTCGCCGGTGCCCAAGCCCAACAACATCGTGGCGATGGCGGTGAACTACATGGAGGACGGCACGCGGGACGAGCCGGCGCCGATCAACGCCTTCCACAAGGCGGGGACTGCGGTTATCGGCGACGGGGATACCATGGTGCTGCCCGACGTTCCGGCCACTATCTTCGAGGGGGAGGCCGAGATGGCCTTCGTCATTGGCAAGACGGCCGACAACGTTAAGGCCGAAGACGCCTACGACCACATCTTCGGGTACCTGAACTTCATAGACGGTTCGGCCCGGGGGCTGCCGCCGGCGGGCAACACCTTCTTCCAGATGAAGTCCAGGGACACCTTCGCTCCCATGGGGCCGTACCTGGTGACCGCGGACGAAGTGGCCGACCCAATGAACCTCCAGGTGCAACTTACGGTCAATGGAGACCTGAAGCAGAACTTCAATACCAACGACATGGCCCACGACATTGCCCGGTGCGTGGAATGGGCATCGTCCGTCCACACCCTGCATCCCGGGGACGTGGTTGCCACCGGCACCAACCACCGAGGCCTGAGCGCCTTCCAGGACGGGGACGAGATAACCTTGATCGTAGAGGGCCTGGGCACCCTGCGGTTCAACGTCCGCGACGACCTGAAGCGGACGTGGGGAAGGGATACCCGGCTGGACCGGATGGAGGCCGGCCTGGAAGGGACCACTCCGCAATTGACCGGCAAGTACGCCTAGACCCATCCGGGAAGCTATGCCTTCCTCCCCCGCCGGGGTGATAACCGCCACCTGGCGGGACATAGTCATCCTGACCTACGAAGCGGACCCCGGGGCGCTGCCGATGCGGTTGCCCTGGGGTGTTTATTTGGACCTGTGGCAGGGAAAGTGCCTGGTGAGCCTCGTCGGACTGAGATTCCTGGACACCCGGGTTCTGGGAGTGCATCTTCCGGTGTGCGGCAGCTACCCGGAGGTCAACCTCCGGTTCTACGTGCGGAGGGAAGTGGAGGGGGTAACCCGAAGGGGAGTGGTCTTTATCCGGCAGTTGGTGCCCTACCGACTGACCGCCCTGGCAGCGCGCATGGTATATCGAGAACGGTTCCGCAGGGCGCCGGTAACCCATTCCCGCGAGTCTGAACCGGCCAGGGCCGAATACGCCTGGAGCGACGGCAACAATAGTGAGGGAAACTTCGCCGTCTGGGACCTGCAGCCGCCCGCCCTGCCGGAGCCCGGTTCTCTTGAAGAGTTCATCACGTGCCGTTACTGGGGATACAGCATCCGTCCAAGGGCAACGGCGCTGGAGTACCGGGTCTCCCGTCCCGAGTGGGAAATCCAGCGGGCTGGACAGGCTGACCTGGCCGTGAGGGATAGCGGAGTGGTGGGGAAGGTCTTGTCACCATCGCTGCGGAAGGCCCCGGCATCCGCCCTGTACGTTCACGGGTCGGAAGCGGGAATACACCGGAGGGTCAGGGTGAGGTGATGAAGGCCGAAGTTGCGGGTGGAACAAAGGACCGCATTCGGACGATTGGGGCGATTGGGTCGACAACAGGGCTTCTACCTCCGGGACAGGTGGAGGAGGCAGGGCTATCGCATGTGTGCCAGTTTGGTCAAACTTTCAGGGAAAGGTTAACATAACTCTGTGGGAATAGATGACGGAGGTCTGGATTCCCGCCTGCGCGGGAATGACGGGAGGAGTGTGAAAGGGTCGAGTCAGACTTCATGCGATTGCCTTGCGTGGGAAGGTTGGTCTGCACATCAAGGATGCGGCCCGGCGGATGTCGTGAAGATGTTTTCTGGTTTCAGGCCTCATAGACCAATTCCCTGGTTGCCTGGACAGACTCCAGGAAATAGGGGTTGGTTATAGCGGAGGCTACTACCAGATCCACGGGTTTGCCAAACAGCTTCTCTAGGGCGTGCAGCAATCCAAAATAGTTGTCGGCGTAGGCCTGGAGCGCCCCAGGGAGGAACTCTACGAGGAAGTCGTAGTCGTTGACTTTGTTCTCGTCATCCTGCCGGGCAGCGGAGCCGAACAGGTCCAGACGAGAAACTCCGAACTCCCGGCAAAGATCATCCAGTTCCCCACGGATGCGATCAATGGTGGCAATCACAACGCCTCCCCGCAAAACGCCGGGTCTAATACCCAGCCGCGCAGTTGATGACCAGCATCCGGTCAAGCTGGGCGAGGTCTTTTTCCACGCTGACCTCGGCGCCTGGGAAGAGATGGGCCGCTCTTTCGGTCACCGGCGGCACCTGTTCGGGGTCCATTTCCAGCAGGATAATACCGTGCTTCTTCAGCTTGCCGCCGGCGGCTTGTTCCAGCAGGCGCATCATCAGGTCCAACCCTTCGGGCCCTCCGTCTAGGGCGGCGGCCGGCTCCCACTGGATTTCTGGCTGGAGGGTGGGGATACGGGCGGTGGGCAGATAGGGCAGGTTGGCAACAACAAGGTCCACCGGCTCAGGGAGGGGTTCCAGGAGATCGCCCTTGAGGAGAGTTACCCGGTCAGAGACGTTGTGGGAGCGGATGTTGTAGTTGGCAACGTCCAGCACCGGGTCGAAGTTGTCAATGGCGTAGATGCGGGCCATGGCCAGGTGGATGGCCAGGTTTACCGCCACCGCTCCGGTGCCGGTGCCAACGTCGGCGATGACCAGCTCCGGCGTCTCCATTCCCATCAGCGCCATGAACAGGGCGTGCTCCACCAGTGATTCGGTCTCGGGGCGGGGGATGAGAACGTCGGAGTTGACCAGCAGGTTCACGCCGTAGAACTCCTTGTATCCCAGGATGTAGGCCAGGGGCTCCCGGGTAAGTCGGCGGTCAACAATCTGGGCTAGGGCCTGCTCCTGCTGGGCCGGGACCTCGGACTCCTGCTCGGAGAACAGGGCGGCGCGGGGGAACCGCATCACATTCATCACCATGACCTCGGCTTCCAGCCGGGCGTCGGGGATGCCGGATGCTTCAAGAGTGCGGTGGGTCTGCTGGAGGACGTCGCGGAGGGACGGCATGGGAGTGGTTAGGCGGCGCCCTCTCCGAGGAGCTCGTCCTGCTCGTGGGAAACCAGCGCATCGATGACGTCGTTCAGGTCGCCATCCATGACACGCTGGACGGGATGAAAGCTGGACGAGATGCGGTGGTCGGTGATGCGGTCCTGGGGGTAGTTGTAGGTGCGGATTTTCTCGGAGCGGTCGGCGCTGCCCACCTGGGACTTGCGGCTGCTGCTGATCTCCGCGTCGTGGCGTTCCTGCTCGGCCTCGAAGAGGCGGGCCCGCAGCATGGCCATGGCCTTCTGCTTGTTCTTGTGCTGGGAGCGCTCGTCCTGACAGACGACCACTACTCCGGTGGGCTCATGGACGATGCGGACGGCGGTGGCGACCTTGTTGACGTTCTGTCCGCCGTGTCCGCCGGCATGGAAGATGTCGATGCGCAGCTCGTCGGGGTTCACCTTGACTTCGACTTCGTCGGCTTCGGGTAGCACAGCCACGGTGGCGGTAGAGGTATGAATCCGGCCCTGGGCCTCCGTGTCCGGGACGCGCTGGACGCGATGGACGCCCCGCTCATACTTGAGGCGGCTGAAAGCACCCTTGCCTTGGATTTCGAAGACAATCTTGTTGAATCCGCCCAGGTCCGACGGGTTGGCGTCCATGACCTCGACATTCCAGTTCTGAAGCTGGGCATAGCGGGAATACAAGCGGTACAGGTCGGCGGCGAAGAGGCTGGCCTCCTGTCCACCGGCGCCGGAGCGAATCTCGACGATGACGTCCCGCTCGTCGTTGGGGTCCTTGGGGAGCAGGGCGATGCGAAGGGACTGGGCCAGATCGTCGAGGGCGGCGTCAACCGACTCCATCTCCTCGCGGGCCATGGCAACCAGTTCCGGGTCGCCCCCCTCTTCCACGAGGGCCTTCAGGTCCTTCTGCTCGACGGTCAAGTCCTCGTAACGACGGGCGATAGCGACAAGATCATCCAGCGAGGCACGCTCCTTGGCCAACTCCTGGATCCGCTCGAAGTTGACGGCGACTTCGGGGCGGCCCATCTCGGCTTCGATTTCTTCGTACCGGTGGACGATGGGTGTCAGCTTGTCGAAGATGGAACTCATATCGGTCGTTACGGCTTGTTGTATCGGAATGGAGGGAAACTGCGGATAACAGACGGTAACCCTAGTTTATCCCAAACCCGCTCACTCAACAATAGAGCCAGAGCGACGCAAACGCCGGTCACGGCTTGGTCCCGTGGTGGACGGCGACGGTGCCGAATCCCATGGGGACGTAGCCCACGTCGACCAGGCCGGTCCGGCAGAACAACTCGGCGAGGCGGCCGGCCTGGAGGAAATAGTCCACCGACTGGGGAAGGTAGGTGTAGGCGGCGCGGTCCCCGGCAACCAACTGCCCCATCAGGGGGACCATGCGGTGGAAGTAAAGACGGAAGAGCCCGGCCTTCAATCCCCGGTCCATTGGGGTGAGTTCCAGGGTGGTGACCCTGCCCCCGGGACGGACGACCCGGACCATTTCCTCGATGGCCGCGGGCAGGTCGGGCATGTTGCGCAGGCTGAATCCGGCGGTGGCGCAGGCAAAGGTGTCGTCCGGGAAGGGGAGCGCCAGCGCGTCGCCGGCCAGGAGGGTTACCCGTTCCTGGAGTCCGCGTTTGCGGGACTTGTGCAGGCCGACGGACAGCATTTCGGGCAGCAGGTCCACTCCGACGGCGTGGGTGACTCCGGGATGGGCGGCAAGGGCGAAGGCGAGATCGCCGGTCCCGGTGGCAATATCAAGGGCGGGACCCTCCAGGCCGGCGGCGGTCCGGGCGGCGGTCCGGCGCTTCCATCGGTGGTGCATCCCGCCGGTCATCAGGGTGTTCATCAGGTCGTACCGGGGGGAGATGCGGGAAAACAGGTCGGCAACGTATTGCTGCCGGGCTTCACCCCTTAGCTGGGCCATGGCACTGACCGGAAAGCCAAGGTTCAGTCCTGACTGCGTTCGTCGTAGCGCAGGTCATCGGACAGTTCGTCATTGACACCGAGGGACACCAGTATCTTCTCGACGAAGTACCGGACCATGTCATCAACGGAAGCGGGCTGGAGGTAGAAAGCGGGCGCGGGGGGCAGGATGGTGACGCCCATGCGGGAAAGGGCGAGCATGTTTTCCAGGTGGATACTGTGGACGGGCGTTTCCCGGGGCACCACCACCAGTGGACGTTTTTCCTTAAGGCACACATCGGCGGCGCGGAGAAGGAGGTTGTTGGATATGCCGTGGGCCAGGGACGCGAGGCTGTTCATGCTGCACGGCACGACGGCCATCCCGGCGGTTGCGAAGGTTCCGCTGGCGATGGGGGCGCGCAGATCGCTGACCGGATACGAGGTGAAGGAGGGGTGTTCCACCCACTCGGCGAGGGCGGTGTTGAAGGACTCCCCCAGTTCGTCCTGCCACACCAGCTTGCCGCCGTTGGAGCAGACGCAGATAGTCGGAATCTCTCGCCTGAGCAACTCGTCTACCGTCCGGCGGGCCAGAACGGCGCCGCTGGCCCCGGTGATTCCGACGACAACTGGTTTGTCCACGGTGGGCATGGGATGGATGCTCCGGTGAAGAGCTGAGGGCTTCCTGCCCGACAAACAAACGCCCCGACGCTTGAAGCGGCCGGGGCGCGGACTTCGGTCAGAGGGCAGTTAGTCCAGTACCAGCTCCTTGTTGACGCGCTCGGGCGCGCCCATGAGAGCCAGACCTTCCTCTGGGCCGGTGTTGTTGCAGAAGAATTCGATCCGGTTGCCGTCGGGGTCGAAGAAGTAGATGCTGGAGGTCATGCCGTGGTCGGTGTTCCGGTCCAGCGTGACATCCTGGTCCTTCAGGTTGCTGTAGACCTCTTTCAGGGCGTCCAGGTCCTCGACCTGAACGGCGAAGTGGTTGAGGCCGAGCTGTCCCTCGGTGACTGGGAGAGCGTTTTCGGGAGCCTGGAACAGGGCCAGGTCGTGGTGGATCTTGCCGCAGGTGAGGAAGGTGCCGGTGGGGCGGGACAGGGAGATTTCAAACCCCAGGACTTCGGTGTAGAACTTGGTGGAAGCCTCGATGTCCTTTACGTTCAAGACCAGGTGACCAACGCGCATGGGTTTCGCCATTTGGTTCCTCCTTAAAGGTCGCCGCGCCGCCGACAAATAATGCGCAACGCCCTGGGCGGCGGGCCATTTATTGGAGTATACGCCGGGTTAAATGGGTTGCCAAGAGGGTTCCTCAACCGGCAGTAGCGGTCGCTCCTGGCGCCGGGGTCGGGGCGTTGACACTGCCAGAGGCCGCGAATACACTCGATTTAAGCGACAAATAGTCCGGCAAAGCCCCGTTGCGGCGAGCCGGAGTTTCCAGGGACGAGAGATGCCGATTACCGATGTAGAAGTGGTCCGAAGCTGCCGGGTGTGCGGCTCGGAAATCGAGACGATCAAGGTCAAGAAGGACAACATGCGCCTGTTCTCGGATGAGCTGGTGTGGTGCGAGATCTGCGGAGAGGAACGGCCCGAGAACCGGGACATAGCCGGACGCAGGGAGTCGGTCGAAAGGGAACAGGCCAGCTATCCCCAATTGCGTCCCGCAAGATAGGGCGGCGCCCAGCCTTCCCCGTCCTCATCAACGGAAGATGACGCAGAGCCACCGCAACGACTACGGGATTGAGGCCTTCGCCCGGTTGGCGGCTCTGCCGGAGGGGGAGATCGACCTGGCCCGCGCTGCGCTTCACATTGCCGGCGCCGAGTACCCCGACATGGACCTGGAGGAGCAGCTGGGCCTGCTGGACTCTCTGGCTGCTGCTGCGGCGCGCCGCATCGGGGATGCCGCCGAGCCCCTCACCGCCGTAAACCGCCTCAGCGAGTATCTGTTCGACGAGGTGGGGTTCTACGGGAACGAGCAGGACTACTACAATCCCCGCAACAGCTTCCTCAATGACGTCCTGTCCCGCCGGACCGGTATTCCCATTGCCTTGTCCCTAGTGTGCATCGCGGTGGGCGACCGGTGTGGAGTGCCCCTGGTGGCCATCGGGCTGCCCGGCCACCTGGTGATCCGCCACCGGAGCGTAGAAGACTGGTTCATTGATCCCTTCCACGGCGGCATCCTGCTGTCCCAGCAAGAGTGCGAGGAGCGGTTGCAACAGATGTCCCAGGGGACGGTGTCTTGGGACCCGTCCTTCCTGACTCCCATCGGCAACCGGGAGTTCATAGCCCGGATGCTGAGGAACCTGAAAGCCATCTACCTGGGAGAGCCGGACTACTGGCGCGGGTTGGCGGTGATGGACCGGCTCATCCTGATCCAGCCCGAAGCGCGACGGGAGCTGCGGGACCGGGGCCTGCTGCACTACCAGATGCGCAACTTCCAGAGCGCGCTTGAAGACCTGCAGGACTACTGTGAAACAACGGAAAACCTGCAGGACATTCCCGGCGTTCAAAGGCTGATGGCCCGGATACAGCGGGAAATCGGGCGGTAACCCCCCCGTTCAATCCCAGCCACCCAGGGGACACGACTTCCGCCCGAGAACCCTTCCCAAACAACACTCAATCCAAGAGGTATGCCATGCGCCTGGAAGGAAAGGTGGCCATCATCAGCGGCGGCGCGCGGGGAGTGCGCAGCGGCGTCCCGGGGATGGGAGCGGTGGAAGCGAGGATGTTTGCCCGGGAGGGAGCCAAAGTCGTCATCGGGGATATCCTCGATGACGAGGGGCAGGACCTAGCACAGCAGATCCGTGACGCCGGCGGAGAGGCCATCTTCGTCCCCCTGGATGTGACGGTGGAGGAACAGTGGGAAACCGCCGTCGCGATGGCGGTGGAAAGGTTCGGTACGGTGAACGTCCTCGTCAACAACGCCGGAGTCAGCGGCCGGGGCCGGGTGGAAGAAGTTTCCGCCGAAGAGTGGGACCGGGTGATGGACATCAACGCCAAGGGAGTCTTCCTGGGAACGAAGGCGGTGATTCCGGCCATGCGTCAAGCGGGGGGCGGGTCCATCATAAACATCTCCTCCCAGCTGGGACTGGTGGGGACGGACAACAGCAGCCCCCAGTACCAGGCGTCCAAGGGCGCGGTGCGGCTGCTGACCAAGGCCACGGCCACCCAATACGCCCGAGACGGCATCCGCTGCAACTCGGTCCACCCCGGCCCCATCGTAACCCCCATGACGGAGGAGGGCCGGGCCGACGAGGAACGGGTCCGGCTGCTGGTCTCCCGGACGCCGCTGGGGAGGTACGGGCGTCCCGAGGAAGTCGCTTACGGTGTACTGTACCTGGCTTCGGACGAGTCGTCCTTCATGACCGGCAGCGAGCTGGTAATCGATGGTGGATGGACGGCCCAGTAATCAGGCAGGCGGTGCCATCGGCCACACCAACCCTGGAGGGAGCACGGGGTAATGGGAATATTGACCGACGACATGAAGCGGGTAATCCGACAGCAGCGGATCGGGTTCGTAGCCACCGTCTGCCCCGACGGCACTCCCAACCTTTCTCCCAAGGGGACGGCGGCGGTGTGGGACGACGACCACCTGGTATTTGCCGACCTGGCGTCCCCGGGCACGATGGCCAACCTGCGGGCCAATCCGGCGCTGGAAGTCAACTTGGTGGACCTTTTTTCGCGGAAGGGATACCGCTTCAAGGGGACGGCGCGCATCATCGAGCCTGTCCAGGACAAAGAGCTATTCGACGAGATGCGCCACGCCTTCGAGACCGGCTCCCGGGGACTCCACCAGGTCCAACTCGCCTTCCGCGCCTTTGTGTTGGTCAAGGTGGATCGAGCGCTACCGCTGGTCTCTCCCGCCTACGTATCCGGCAAGACTGAGGGCGAGACCCGGGAAGACTGGGCCCGGTACTGGGCATCGGTCCACAAAAACCGCATGGAAGAACTGGCGGCGGGGGAGTAGTAGGGCCGCTCCCTCACTTGTGTTGCAGGAGCCGTCCTTGACAGCGGGCAAGGGGGGATTCGGCGACCTCAATCGGTTGCGAAAAAACGTAATTAATAGGTTGATTAACGGATCGTGCCGACTATTGGTTTTTGCAGGAAGTGAGAGACCCTTCCGACTGAATTTATGTTGGCAACTCTGCTTGCGAACCCATACAATCTTTCGAGAGGTGCATCAAGACACGGTGGGGTGGTTGGGAGTTCGTATTCAACTCGGCCTTTCCAACCGGATTCGAGGGAATCGTGAGCAGCCTTTCAACAGCCGAAAAGGCATATCTAGAAAAACTGTTGAACATGAGCACAGGTTGGGTGCTAGACCTTCCGGATGCCAAGTTCGGAGAGTTGTTCAACCGGTTCAACGTCGCAATTCATAGTGAAAAGTACCAAACGACCGGGTCTTCGAAAGCACGTAAGATGCGCTCGTTTTGGGAACAAGAGCCAGACCCGTTAGTCGGTTCCGTATTGTCAGAGTTGCTTGATACTTATGAGGCGGAATGCGACCTGAAAGGAATGGATCGGGACATTCTCGTACTTGACAAATGTCAGGAAATAGTCGGAAGGCTAAGGGGCCAACCTCTTGAAAGTGGCTATACGACTGTCGAAGGGTTCTTGAGGAACGAGTTCGAGTTGCCGAATGTCCAGAACTTGCCGATAGATTTCTTCGTAGCGGAGATCATCCAACAACGATTAGAGGAGGCTCACTTATGTCTTTCCAACCGAGCCCACCTTTCGGTAATCTTCCTATGCGGCAGCATCCTCGAAGGTGTTTTGCTCGGGGCGGCGCAAGGTGAACCAGAAAAATTCAACCGGTCATCGGTCAGTCCCAAGCACGAGAACCGAGTCAAGCCCTTTCACCGATGGTCTCTTGCGGAATTTATTGACGTAGCGCTAGACATTGGCTTGCTCAAACCTGACATCCAAAAATTCGGCCACGGGTTAAGGGACTTTAGGAACTACATTCATCCATACCAGCAAATGTCGTCAGGGTTTACACCAGACGAACACACAGCCAAGGTTTGTTATCAAGTACTCAAAGCCGCCCTTGCTAGCATAGCAGGAGAACGTTGATATCTGGGTCGGTCCCGACGCAGGAACACTCGCCTTGACAGCGGGCAAGGGGGGTCAATAGTATAGGAATGGCCCGCTGGGGATTAGTCTAGCGGTAGGACGCCTGACTCTGGATCAGGTAGCCCCAGTTCGAATCTGGGATCCCCAGCCATCATGTACTGTAGCCAGAACTGGCACCCCGATTCTGACAACCTCGGATTCCCTTCTTCCAACCCCTTGCGGCATTCCCGGTTTTCTTCCATTCAGGGATGATGCCGTGGCTTCCGGCTTGGTACCCCCTGCCTGGTATACCTTGCTTGCTGCTCAACGCTGTCCGTGCTCCAACAGGCCCCAACCGGGTTTCCAATGATCCGTTTCGGCCGTTTCCTGTGCATCTGAAACGCCCAGAAAACCGTATTAAAGTGTTACAACCATCCGGGGAAGGCGTGGGGTAATGGATAGAGACAGTCGGAGCGGAGTCTTCGGCATTGTTGGAGCGTTGACGGCCGGATTCGTGCTGATTTCGTCCCTGGCCTGCTCGGGTATGGCTGAACCGACTTTTGCCGTCGAGAGCCCTCCGACGGCTTCCCCGACTCAAGCTGAGGCGCCCATGCCGGCTCCTGGCAATACAGTTGAGCCCGCACCGGCGGATTCACCAGGCCAGACAGGGACAGTGCGGCCCGCTCCCACCTCTCCCTCCGCACCACAAAAGCCTGCCGCGGCCCAGGAGCCAACCCCTGTCACGGAGTACAACTCCACCGGGAACATGTGGCTGTTTTTCTCCGGGGAAGGTTACGACCCAGACGACACCTACGAGGCCATCACGCTGGCCACCGTCAACGAGGACAAGTCGATGGTGCCGGTGATGATCGAGATGCTGCGGTTCTTCTGGGACGAGGACCTCTTGATCGAGACCAGCGCGGCCATTTCGCTGATTACTGGCGAGGAGTTCGGCGGCGTGGTGGGCGACTGGAGCCAGTGGATGGAGTGGCTGGGCAGGAACGCCGACGAGTACCAGCCCCCCAAGGGGTACGTGGCATGGAAGAGCACCCTCATGAGCCTGATCGACCCCAGGTTCGGAGAGTTCCTGCTCCCGGCGGAGAAGGGCTCCCGGATAAACGTGTCCGAGATCGCGTGGGGAGGGGTCATTCCCGACGGGATTCCGGACCTTCAGAATGCCCCGGTGGTCAAGGCGGACGATCAGAATTACCTGCTGCCCAGCGACCGGGTGTTCGGCGTGTCCATCAACGGGGAGCACCGGGCCTACCCCCTCCGCATCGTGAACGCCCACGAGATGGCCAACGACGTTCTGGGAGGCGAACCCATCGCGCTGGCTTATTGAACCCTCTGTGGCACCGGAATCGTGTATTCCGCCAGGATCAACGGGGAGCCGACCACCTTCGGCACGTCGGGGATGCTGTACCGCAGCAACAAGGTGATGTACGACCGGCTGACCAACTCCCTCTGGAACCAACTCACCAGCGAACCCGTCATCGGGCCGCTGTGGGACTCGGGGATAAAGCTGGACTTCTTTCCGGTAATGCTCACCACCTGGGAGGAGTGGCTGGAGCTTCATCCCGACACCACGGTGCTCAAGCAGGACACGGGAATCTATGATGCCGACTTCTACGCGCCGGAGGACGACCCCGGGGCGATCTACTACAGTTACTTCACCGTACCGGAGACGATGTTCCCGGTGCCGGACCGGAGCGACCGGCTGGAGACGAAGGACGTGGTGCTGGGCGTCCAGTTGAACGGCAGCTACAAGGCCTATCCATCCGCGTTGCTGCGAGAGCACCGGGTGGTCAACGACGTGCTGGGTGGTGGCGAGATAGTGGTATTGGGTTCGGCCGGAAGCCAGGGTGCGAGGGCCTACTACCGGAACGGCCTGTCGTTCCAACTGTCGCCCGGGGACGACTCCGGCATCCCGCCGTTGATTGCAGACGCGGATGGGGGAACGTGGCGGGTAACCGAGGAGTTCCTGGTCAACACGGCGGACCAGTCGCAGCGGTTGGAGCGGATACCCACCCACATGTCCTTCTGGTTCGGATGGTTCCAGTTCCACCCGAACACGGAGCTGTACACCGGGCCCTGACCGGGCGCGGGCGGTGAACAGGCCGGTCGTCCGGCGATGGCAAGGCTCGGGGCTATTCTTCCACGGCTTGGGAGGCTGACAGGAAATCGGCGTCGGCGAAATCCGCGAAGCGGTCGGGGAGGAACTGGCTCATGTCGGACACGGCCTCGGTCCCACCCCGGCAGACGTAATCGGCAATGATGCGGCCGGTGACCGGTCCCAGGTGGATGCCCTTGGTGGTGTGCCCGGTTGCCAGTAGCACGCCTTCTCGTCCCGGCACCGGGCCGATTATCGGCTTGCTGTCGGGACTCAGGGGACGGGACCCGGCCAGCTGCTGCACCAGTTCGGCCCGCTCCAGGTCGGGAAAGACGTCTATGGCCCGCTGCAGGATCTCCAACCGCGCCGATTCGGTGGGCTGGCGGTCGAACTCCTCGCCCCAGAAAAGCTCCTTCTGGTCGTAGTCCCGACCGCCGGTGCTGCCGACGCTGGTGAAGCCGTCCATCCGGCTGACCATGTGCCCCCGCTTGGGAGAGCTTATTAGCACGGGAAGGGGATCGCCGGGGTAGCTCAGCAACAACCGCTCACCCTTCATCGGGCGGACCGGTACCGGGAAGTCCAGCCAGGGAGTGAAGGCGCGGCTCCAGGTCCCGGCGGCCACCACCACCGCGCCGCAGTGGATTTCGCCGGAAGCGGTCCTGACGCCGGAGACCGTCGTGCCGTTGGTGACGAGGCCGGTTACTTCCCGATAGAGGATGTTGGCCCCCTTGAGCTCGGCTCCCCGTCCCAGGGCAAGGTTGAGGCGGTAGCTGTCCAATTGGGCGGACTCGTCCTCGTACACAGCTCCGATGATGGATGGAGACAACCGGGGTTCAATGGCGTGGACCTCTCCGGCGTCGATCCAGTGCATCTCGACGTGGGGCTGCTGCCACACCATCAGGCTCTTGATTAGGTCCACTTCGTCATCGTCCAGGGCCAGCCGGAGGGAGGGGCGGCGCTGGTAGAGCAGGTCCATGCCGGTGGCGGCTTCCAGTTCAGGGACGATCCGCTGAAACTCGGCGGAAGAGGCCCGGGCCATCTGAAACGACGCCCCGGGGGAGAACTCGGCGCCCAGCAGGCTGAGGGAGCCGGTGGCATGGGCGGATGCCCCGCTGCCGATTGCTTCCCGTTCCACGAGCGTTACGTTGACGCCTTCGCTGGCCAGGTAATAGGCGGCCGAGCAGCCGACCACCCCGGCGCCAATGACAACCACGTCCGCAGTTTCAGGCAATTTGCCGTCCTCCTGTGGGAGTTTTCTGTGGGAAGTTTTCGGGATTATCCCCGTGGGGTGCTTGGGGTGTCAATCCGGGCGTGTTTGCAATCTCGATTGGCAGGGTTAAGATGAGCAGGGCTAAACTGAAGCAGCCCAGCCCATGACATAATCGTATCCGTCATTGCATCCGGTGCGAATCAGCAGGAGGCCTTCCATGGAAATCACCAGGCGCATCGCCGAGTACGTGACCGGGACCACTATCGAGGACTTCCCTCCCGATGCGGTGGAAGCGGCCAAGGGGGCAATCGTGGACTGCCTGGCCTGCATGTTGGCCGGCAGCCGGGAATCGCTGGCCGATATCCTCTGCCGTTACGCCGCTGCCGAAAGCGCCGCTCCCGTGGCCACCGTCGTGGGTCGGGGATTCAGGACCTCGGCTGCCAACGCCGCCCTTGTCAACGGGGCCATGGCCCACGCCTTGGACTACGATGACATTACCCAGGTAACCAAGACCCACCCCACCGCCGTGCTGCTTCCGGCAGCCCTGGCCGCCGCCGAGGAAACCGGGGCTTCCGGCAGGGATATGCTGCTGGGCTACATGACCGGTTTCGAGGTGGCCTGCGCCGTCGGCGAGACCTTGAGCGAAGCCTATTACGACGACCTCGGCTGGCATCCCACCGGCCCGCTGGGGGCGGTCGGAGCGGCGGCGGCAGCCGGCAGGACAATGGCGTTGAACCAGGAGCAGATAGCGATGGCCGTTTCGCTGGCCGCCTCCCAGGCATCGGGACTCCGCCAGAACTTCGGCACCATGACCAAGCCCTTCCACGCCGGGGACGCCGCCCGGGCCGGAGTGGTGTCCGCCCGGCTGGTGCGGGAGGGCTTCACCGCCAGCCAGGATGCGCTGGAAGGACGGTTCGGGTTCATTCGGGCTTTCTCGGGCGGTCAGGACTTCAGCCCCGGGCAGGTGGCGGAAAACCTGGGGAACAAGCAATACCTGGTGGAGTCGGGCATCGAAGTAAAGAAATACCCCTGCTGCGGCAGCGCCCACCTAGCCCTGGACGCCACCTTCGACCTGCTGTCCCAAGGCGCGATTGACCCGGAGGCAGTGGACAGAATCGAGGTGCTGGTGGACTTCGACCCGCCCCGCTCTTTAATCCACTCGCGCCCTGTATCGTCCCTGGAAGGAAAGTTCAGCATGCAGTATTGCCTGGCGGCTGCCCTGCTGGACCGCCGGGTGGGTCTCCAGTCCTTCACTGACGGGCAGGTGCTGCGCCCCGAGGCCCAGTCGCTGATTCCCCGCATAGACATGCGACGCATCGCCGGCAACGAAGGCCAGCCAAGCTGGACCGAGGGGTACCACGAAGTGGAGGTGCACCTGAAGGACGGCAGCATACTCCGCCAGCAGGCCCACCGCGCCGACTCGGGCGCGCTGCGGGGAGTCACAATGGAGGACATCCGGGAGAAATTCCGCGACTGCGCGTCCCAGGCTCTGCCCGGCGCGGCCGTGGCGGAGGTCCTGTCCCGCCTGGAGCGGCTGGAAGAAGAGGGACCGGTCAGCGGCCTCGCGGACCTGCTCCGCGCCTGAGGCTCCCGCCCTCTCAGCCGGAATAATGAAGGGCCGGTCCACGGACCGGCCCCTGTTGCTTCCGGTATCTCTGCGGCAGTCCGGTTACGCGCTGGCGAAAATCTCGTTGGCGATGTCCATCGCGCCCCGGGCGAAGGGTATGCCGGCGTACAGCGTCATGTGCCCGAACACCTCGATTACCTGGTCCTTGGTGAACCCGATGTTCAGTGCGCCCCGGATGTGGCTCCGCAGGGGCCCCTCCCGGCCCAGCGCCGCCAGGCACGTCATGGTGCAGATGCAGCGGCTGGGGAGATCAAGCCCCGACCGCGTCCAGGTAGCCCCCCAGTAGTACTCTCCAGTGGTCCGGCCCAGCTCCCTCTCGGCGTCCGTCGGCGGGGCCGGCCGTGCCGCCGAACCGGTCCCCATGTAGCTGCGGCGGAACTCGTCGCCCCGCTGGAAAAGGCTGTCCGGGTCTTCGTTGGGATCATGGATGCGGGCCGGAGTGAAGTCTATCCCCCGCTCCTCGAAGACTTGCTTGCACAGCGCCAAAGCCTGGATGCCCGCCGGCGCCCCGCCGTACCAGGTGTCGTGGATGATCAACTCCACTACCTGCTCCGGGGACAGTCCTATGTTCAGCGCGTTTCCCAGGTGCCGCTTCAGCTGCACCTCCCGGTTCAGCACGATGAGGCACGACAGCGTGATCATCTCCCGCTGCACCGGCGTCAGCGCCGGCCGGGTCCAGATGCTGCCGAACAGCGCCTCCCCCAGGATCCGTTCCAGGTCCGGCGCGACGTCCCAGGCTCCCGGGGCCGATCCGCCGGTTACTTGCCCACCCCCGAACATCCTCCGCGTTTCCTGTCCCCGTTGGTAACGATCATCCAGTTCACTCATGGCAACCTCCATAGCCGTGCGCCCCTGTCCGGGCCCCGACAGTGTACGGCGGCATTCCGGTGGGCGCAACGGTCGTGCTTCTGCTCCCGGCGACGATCCGGTGGACACGCCGTCTGCCAGGTGGGAGTCCCAGGCGGTCCTTATCCCTGTTCGTGGCGCCGGTGTACGGCCTCGATCTCCAGGTCCAGCTCGTCTGCCCAACGCCGCAGCGACGAGCGCAGCTTCGTGTTCTGGTAGGCCCCCCAGAAGGTCATCGCCGCTGGAACCACGATGATGGAGACTATCAGCGAGTAGGCGATGGTGATGGCCGCGGTGAAACCGAACTGCTGGGACGCCGCCAGCGGCGATACCACCAGCACGCCCAGCCCCAGGGCCGTCGTCAGCGCCGAACCCAGGAGGGCAGAGCCGGTTGTCGACAGGGTTCGCACCGCCGCAAGCTCCGGGTCCCGCAGGTGGGAGTATTCTTCCCGGTACCGGTGAATCATGTGGATCGTGTAGTCAACTCCGATTCCGATGGACAGCGCCGTGATGATCGACGTGATAATGGTGTAGGGGATGCCCAGCAGCGCCATCGTTCCCAGCACCGAGATGAGAACCAGCACGATGGGCCCCACCGCGATCAGCGCCAGCGCCGGCTGGCGCACGGTTATCCAGAAAAAGATGGCCAGGACTGTCAGGGCAGCCGCGATGGTGGTGGTGATGGCTTCTGTCTGCCGCTCTGTGATGGCATCGACGACCGTGATGGAGATTACCGTTCCCGAAGTCGCCGTAACGGAATCGTCGTCGCCGAACCAGAGGGCTTCCAGGTCTCCCTGCAGGGTCTTGGTCCGCGCCGGGTCGCCCGTGTAGGTCGGGAACTGGAGCAATATCGTGTCGATGCCGTCGGGATCGTTGACCAGGATGCGTCCGACGGCGGGGTCCCTGGCTTCCAGCTTGTCCACGAACTCCTGCATCAACCCGGGGTCCAGTTCCACGCCTGCCGAGGCCCGTTGGAAGAGGTCGGCCAGCTCGGGATCGTACTTGTCCCCCGGCTCCCCGCTGTCTTCAGTCCAGTCCCGCACGAACAGTTCGTAGGATGCCTGGACCGGCTCGGCCGCTGCGGGGGGGCGGGTCCGCTCGTCGCGAAATGCCTCCGTGAGATCGCGCAAGTTCAGGAGCGTGCGGGTTTCCGTGGCCTCGGCCTTCACGAGTACGGTGGTAATTTCCGTAGAGCCGCCGATGGTGGCGTCAAGCGTCTCCATATCCGTCAACAGGCTGCCTCCCCTGGGCAGAATGTCGCGGATGCTGAACTCCGACTTCAGCCCGGTGGCCGCATATGCCAGGGCAACGGTTACTATGAGCACGCCGGCCAGGTACGGTCCTGGCGCCCGGGTGATGCTCCTTCCCAGCAGTGCCGCAGCCCGCTCGACTCCGGGCAATGCGTTGGCGATGGGGTTGGGCGGCTTCAACGTGCCGCGGGCCTCGCGGCGCCGGTCGATGATGGTCCGGCCGGCCGGCACCAGGGTCAGCATGACCATCAGGCTCATGCCCACGCCCAACCCGCCGATGACGCCGAAGTCCTTCACAATGTCAATGGGAGAGAACAGGCTGGCCAACAGACTCACGATGGTCGTGACGGCTGCCAGCAATAGGGGGATTACTACGTTCCGCGTACCCATTCGGACGGCCGCCAGCACCGGTTCGCCGGCGTTCCGCTGTTCGCGGTAGTGGGAGACAATCTGGATTGCGTAATCCACCGTGAGGCCGATGACGATGATTGGCACCATCGTGGTGAGAGAGTTGGGGGGGCCGGTGAGGCCCAGCGCGTTGGGTCCGAGCCAGCCCTCCGCTCCGGTGATCCAGATTATTGACATGAGCAGCCCGATCACCGTGAGCAGCAGGTCAGAAATGGTGCGCATGAAGAGGAGGAGCAGCGCCGCAATCAGCAGGAACGCCAGCCCCACCAACGGGGCCATCCCCTCCTCGGTTGCCCTTTTGTACTCATCCTCGATGATGACCGGCGAGACGCTGCTTACCCGCAGCGGACCTTGGTCCGCGATTGCGAGTTCGTGGATCCTCCGTTCGGCTCGCTCTATACGCTCGTCGCCCGTGTCCCTGAGGCGGATGGTGGCGACTGAGACCGGCGTTCCGTCGATGTCAGTGCCGGTCATTGCTCGGAGCGCTCCCAGGATCTGCGGAGGGCCCGTCAACGAGTCAATCTGTTCCTGGGTGACCGAGTCGAATCCGTCCACCTGGAGCAGGGCCTTTACCAGGGTGGATGGGGCAATGAAGGGGTGTTCCGGCGACAGCAACTCTCGGACGCTGGGGTCGGTCACGGTCTCGGTGATCAGGGCGTCCATCTGCGCCAGCCCGCCGGGTGTGAGGGCGTCTCCCCGGAACAGGAGCGTTACGAGATTGGCTTCACCGGAGTCCCTGAAGAGTTCGTCGATCTCGGCCAGGGCTTCCGCGACCGCGCTTCCCCGGGGCAGTGTCGCCTCGGTCTCCGGCGGCGGTGCCCGACGGGTCGTCCCGGCGCCCAGCAGGACGGTAATGAGGACCAGGACGAGGATGGTGATGTATGGCCGGGCTGTGACCAAGGAACTCAGCCCAACGAGTATCTGGTTCATGGTTTACCTTTCTGCCTGGAGAAGCGGAGGGAGATGTGGGCGGCGTCTTCCGGCCTGTCCGTCGGGATCTTGGCTGCACCGTCTTGCCCCCATTGTAAGGCAGGAGTAACAGGGCTGTTCCGGCCAAAACAGCTTGCCGGCGGCCAGGGCGTCAATTACGCGATCCTTTCCTGCGGGATGGGAAGCGGCAATTCCTCCGGCGCGGAGACAGGATAAAACTGGGCGCAATAGTCCCGGAAGAGCATGATCTCGCCGTCCGAACTGCACAGGCGGGGAAGAGACTGGTACCGCTTCCGTGTCCAGATGACCGCATCCTGGAGCACGTCCTGTTTCTGCATGGAGGCCATGAACTTGTTGAAGATCGGGGCCCTCCACCCCTTCGGCAGGAATGCCATACCGGCGATCCAACGCTGCGGGTTGGTTATCTCTCCCACTTGCGAGACCAGGGACAGGTCTATCAGGGCGCCATCTACCGGGGTCGCCAGCACCCAGAGCCGCATGTCCACTCCGATAGACCGCTCACGGATCTCCACGAAGGAGTAACCCAGGCCGGCAACATGCGTAATGGCGGACAGGTCCATGGTGAACCTTCCGATTCCGGCGAACTTTCTGACGCTCTTGAAGTCGAACCGGCTTTCCAGCCTGGGCCCGTCCACCGTCACCTCCCCGACCCGGTCCACGCTGTCGTACCCGTGGACGTAGCGAAAATGTGCCATGTCTACCGAGTTTTCCGTGGTCTCTTGGGGATGACCCGGAAAGCGGATTGTCCTGAGCTCGATGCCGCTCCAACCGGCCTGGTCCAGCGGATAGTCCGGTAGGCTCCATTGCGGCTTCCGTCCCTCAATCCCCCACCAGGCGAAGATCAAACCCGCAATCTCCTGCGTCTCGAAAACTTGCAGCCTCGCCGCTCTCGGCGGGTTGGCATAGGGAGTGGCAACGCACTGGCCGGTGGCGTCGTACTCGAACCCGTGGAAGGGACAGACCAGCCGGCCACCGCAAACTCTGCCTCCTGCCTCGGGAGCCAGGGACGAACCCAGGTGGGGACAGAACGCGCGGGCCACGCAAACCCGTCCGCTATCGTCACACCAGGCGACGATCTCCTCCCCCATCCAGGTCTTCTGGATAAGCCTGGTCCTCAGCAAGGCCTGGCGGCTGGCAACGAAATACCAGCCTTCGGGAAAGGGGGGAGGCGGCAAGTAGTTAGCCCTCTGCCTGCTTGGGCTTGACATGAATACCTGCTTCTCCGCCGCGTCGACGGGTTCCAGCTTCTTCAGACGGACTCCAGTTCGTCAAAGGGACCGGGGGTACAGGGTTTGTATCACCTGCCATGTTAATCCGGCAAGGGCCCGTTTGGCCTCATTTTCCGCGTCAAACTTGTGAAAGTCTTGTGAAGTGACCAGCCATTTCCTCTCGGGTTGTCCGGGTTGGTGCCGGTCCGGCTGCGGGTCCAGGGTAGCCTCCGTGTCGGCGGGGGACAGACAAAAACCGGGGGCAGCGTGGTGTATTCCAACGCTGCCCCCGGCACGGTTTGCCGGGTTGGGTCGCCGCCGGGAGCTACTTGTTCTTGTTGTACACCTGGATGCGGGTGCGGAAGGGCTCCAGCACCAGGATACGGCCCTCGGGATCCACCTCCACGGCAATGGGGTGCCAGAAATACTTCTCGCGTTCCAGGCCCCAGGCCACCTCGCGCTCCTTCCACATGTAGTCGTTGGAGTCGAGCTTGGAGATGCCCCACTTGGAGAGGGTGCCATCGCCCAGGAAGGAATATACGTGGTTGCCGGCGGAGTTGAACATCTGCAAGCGGTCGTTGCCCCAGTCGGAAACGTAGATGTCCCCGTCCTGGTCGACGGCCACTCCGGTGGGCCGCTTGAACTGGCCGTGCTCGCTGCCGGAGCTCCCGATCTGCATCAGGAAGTTGCCATCGTGGTCGAACTTCTGGATGCGGTCGTTGCGCCAGTCGGCGACGTAGATGTTGTCATCCTTGTCGATGGTGATGCCCCAGGGGTAGTTGAACTGGCCCTCGCCGGTGCCGAAGCTGCCGAACTTGGCCAGGAACTTCCCGTCCTTGGTGAACTTCTGAACTCGGTGGTTGTCCGCGTCCACCAGGAACAGGTTGTCCTCGCTGTCGAAGGCGATTCCAGCGGGCTTGTTGAACTCGCCGTCGCCCGAACCCTCGGTGCCCCACTTGCCAAGGAACTCGCCGTCCTCGTCCCAGATTGACACCCGCTGGAGCAGCTCGTCGGTCACGTAGACGTTGTCCTCGCTGTCAATGGCAATGTTGCGAGGCCCGAAGATGTCCCCGTCGCCCTCGCCGCCGGTGGAAAACTGTCCCAGGAACTCCTCGTCCACCGTCAGCATCGTGATCCGCTTCAGCTCGATCCGGTACTCGTAGGAGCGGTTCGGCACGTACATGCACCCGGTGCGCGGGTTGACGGCCAGGTCCACCGGGTAGCGGAATCCCTGTCCGGTCTGTTCGCCGCGACCTAGGGAGTGGCTGTAGGTCAACGGCGGGGTCCCGGTCTGATCGTCGACCGGCAGCTCCAACTCGGGAGCGTGACCCCGGGCCGGACCCCAGTAATTGTCGTTGAACACCTGTTGCTCGATAACCATTCTTTTCTCCTTGGAATGGACTCCTGCCTGGGCAGGGATTAGGGGAAGGACCGGGACCGGGGGTTGAATCCCCCGATCCGCCTTGCCTTTACCTAGAACAGGTCGAGTTTCTCGAATGAGCCGTTCACGATGGGCTTGGCATCGAGACCCATCCAGTCCTCCAGCAGGGTGGAGTACAGCCCGCGGAAGTCGTAGTTGAACTGGAGGTCGCCATCGGCCTGCTTGGCCGGGTCGAGGGACGGGTACTCGCTATACATCCCGCCCTTGACCTGGTCGCCCACGACCAGCGCGCAGCCGCCGGTCCCGTGGTCGGTGCCGGAACCGTTGTCCCGCACCCGCCGGCCGAACTCGGTGAAGATGAGCATGGTCACGTTTTCGGACAGGTCATGCTCACGCATGTCGTCGAAGAAGGACTGGACGTACCGGGATACGTCGGACCACAGCGACGCCTGGAGGGTCAGGGCCGACCCGTGCAGGTCGAAGCTGTTGTAGGGCGAGGTGGTGTAGAGGATGCGGGTGCCCACGTCGCCGACGATGGTCTGGGCCATCATCCGGACGTAGCGGGCCACCGTGTTGGCCCCGTACTCCACGCTGGACTCATACTTGTCCGGCACCGTCTTCAGGATGTCGGCGCCCTTGAAAGCGTCCATTCCGGTCTGGGACAGGTAGTCGTAGGTGAAGGTACCGCCCAGCGTCGGAGAGTAGATGCGGCTGAAGGTGTCCAGAGCCGTCATCCGCTCCTCGTCCTCGATGCCGGTCAGCAGGCCGTAGGTGGCCAGGTTGCCCACGGAGGCGACCGGAACGCCCGGCAGGGCCAGGGCATGGGGAAGGCCCCGGCCGAAGTTGACGCCGGTCAGCACGTTCTCCTTGTTCGGGTCGATGTCCCGGATGGTGCGGCCCAGCCAGCCCTCGGTGGCCAGGATGTCCGGCTCGCAGGTGTGCCACACGTCCATGGACCGGAAGTGGGAGCGGTTGCAGTTGGGGAACCCGATACCCTGGATAACCGCCACGTTCCCCTGGTCGTAAAGTTCCTTCATCGGTCCCATGCTGGGGTGGAACCCGGCGTGACCGTCCAGGTCCAGGACCTGTTCGGCCGGGATGCCCAGGCTGGGGCGCTCATCGTAGTAGTGGGGGTCGCCGTAGGGTACGACCGTGTTGATGCCGTCGTTCCCTCCCGACAGCTGGACCACTACCAGTATGGGGTCCTTCTTGGTAGACGTCATCGTTTCCTCTCCTTCTAAAAGTAGCCGCTTGCCCTCAATCGAGGTAACTCGTCTTTACGAGGGCTGGGCAGCTCCGCCCAAAGCTTGCCGCTCCCGCAAGCTGTTGACAAGGCAACTGGTCAAAGGCTTGCGGGGCGGCTTCTTTCCGGCTATACGAACTGGAAGTCCTGGGTGGATACGATCATCTGCAGCATCTGGCCCACCCGGCGGGCGAAGTCGATGCGCTCTTCCTCGGTGCTGTTGCGGATCGGCCCGCCTTCCTCGGCGAAGGCGACCAGTCCGGTCATGGTCTCGTCAACGACATCAATGGGGCCCATAAGGTCGAGGCAGCCCTCGACGAATTCCCGGGGCGACATTTCACCCCGGTCGGAGAGACGGTCCACAATGTCCTTGAACCCGGGGAGATCGGTCTGGCCCACCCACTCGGCGGCCCAGTTGATCCGCTCAACCAGGGTGCCGCTGTCAATCCACTCCCGGCCGTAGTGCCAGCCCTCCACCGTGGGAGGCTCATAGAGGTCCTGCCCCATGTAGGCGGCCTCGTAGGCGATGGGGCCGATGCCCATCTTAAACCCGTCGTCGAAGTACCCCGACTGCCGGACGATGCTGGCCACCAACTCCACCGGGCTCTTCACCCGGGTGAAGCGGGAGTTCTTGAAGAAATCGGAGTTGAACAGCACCCGCAGCACCGCGCGGATGTCGTGGTCGTTCTCGAAGTACGCCTCCTCCAGCATCTTGATGGCTTCCTGGTCCGCGGGCGGAGTCATCGTCCACTGGGGGACCTGGGGCTCGTCGGCCACGAAGAAGTTGTACAGGTGGCGGCAGATGAACCGGGCCGTTGCCGGCTGGTTGCCGATGATCTCGATGATGTCCTCGCCGTTCCAGTTGCCGGTCTGGCCCAGGAAGGTCTTCTCACCGTCATCGTGGTCCTCGGGGTCGTACTGGAACTGCCAGCTGTACCGGCCGTAGGGGTAACGGGGAATGTGTCCGGTGTAGGTCCATCCGGTGAACGCCCGGGAGCACTCCTTCACGTCGTCCTCGGTGTAGTTGGGCTGGCCATCCATGCCTACGCCCATGGAGAACAACTCCAGCAGCTCCCGCCCGAAGTTCTCGTTGATGGAACCCTTGTGGCTCATCCAGTTGTCCAGGAAGAAACCCATAGCCGGATCACGGGCCAACTCCAGCAGCAGGGTCTCCAGCTTGCCCATGCCCTTGTCCCGGAACATTTCCACCTGGGCGGCGGTCATGCGGCCGTGCTGCACCTTGGTGTCGCCGGTGCAGAGGATGCCGTGCCAGAACAACGCCATCTTCTCCTGGAGCGGGCGTTCCCCGGTGATCATCCGGTAGAACCACAACTGGCGGCAGGCGTCAGTGGCCGAGCGGTCGTGCCACTCCTCCATGTACCGTTCCAGCAGGTCGTATTCCAGGTCAGGAGAGTCCTCGGGATGCAGTAGCTCTTCAACGGTAGCTTCGTAGCCCTTGGCTACGTACGCTTCCAGGTCTTTCCGCGTCGCCCCGAATCCGGCGCGCCGCAGCAGGTGTGCCATCAAGGCTATATCCTGGTCCGCCATACCTTGTCCTCCTGTATAAATTTCGGTTCTGCCGTGCTCGCATCCAGTTCCCCAGACGCCCTGATGAGATTGGCCCATCCCATCCGTTCACAGGTCGGAGACAACTGCTAATGCCTAGCTGTCCCTACTATGCGCGTCTGTACGTGGCTGTAAGTATAAATGCGTAACTATCCTTCGTCAATAATCCTGATAACATGACCTACGTTCATCTACATTACGATTTACGTACACTCATGCTGGGCAACTCGCCGCGCCCCTGGTTCCTCGGCTTCCGCCTCCGCCACCGGGGAGTCGCGCTCCGTTCCCTCGCCTTTCCGGCGCCTGAGCCGCCCTTGCCCCGGTGACGCTCTCCAAGTTGGAGCGGTCAATGCCGTGCGGCATAGGCCCGGCAGAAAATCTGCCTCAGTTCGTTGCGGCAAGGCCGAACGGTTGCTGGCAGGATTCCGTCGGTTCTTCATTGGATGAGGATAGCTCGATCTCCTGGAACCTTCCGATACAGTGCTGTTGATGACATTATATCGTCGATTCATCCCTTAACTAATCTGATTTCATGCGATATATAGAGCCGAATATTGACAAACCATAATCAGCGTGATAATTTCGCTCAAACTTGCGGAATAGTCCACAAATAGCCCCTAGGCAACGGTAATCCCAGTGGTCCCGGGTACAGCGTCAATAAACCCGACGCGCAGCAGCAAAGGAGGAGTAATGGAATCATTGAACAGGTTACGGCTTCGGGCATGGCAGACCATCTTGCCTGTGTTGGCACTCATCCTAATCTTCGGCGTAGCCTGCGGTTCCGCCGCCGCCCCGGCTGAGGAGTCCCTGCCCGCGGCTGAAACGGCCCCGCAGCAGCCCCCAGCCCAGCCGGCCGCTGAAGCGGCTCCGACCGCCGTACCCCAGGCCGCGGTCCAGCCCCAGGAAGCGGGCATGGTCCAGGTACATCCCGGCAACGTCACCTTTATGGTGGCTGCCTGGGGTGATGAAAGGTTCGACCGGACCTTCAGCGGCGGCGCCAGCAACAGCTACGGCAGAATCCTTCACGGATTCCTTATTGAAAGCACTGCTGAAACCGAGCTGATCCCCGGGATCGCCAGCGAATGGGGCTTTTCCGAGGACGGCCTCACCTGGATCGTCACTGTAAGGGACGGCGTCAAGTTCCATGACGGCACCGACCTGACCGCCAAGGACGTCGCCTGGTCCATCGAGCACAACTTCGGCCCCCAGGCAGCTGAGTACGCTCAGTCCAGCACGGCCGTAGGGTTCGCCAAGAAGATGGCAAAGGTGGAGCAGACCGGCCCCAACGAGGTTAGCTCCACGTTCAAGAGCATCGAGACGGGATTCCCCGGCTATATGTCCGCCGCCGGGCCGACGTGGCCGGCCATCTACCCCGCGCGGGCAACCCTCCGCAACGAGGAAGAAGAAGCCGCCTACGACAAGAACCCCATCGGCGCCGGCGTCATGAAGCGCGGCCGTTTCGTCCCCTCCGAGGTAATCGAGTTCGAGCGCTACGACGACTACTATTTCCAGCCGGCCAGCGGCTTCGACGAAGACCGGACCGTGAAGTTCGCAACTCTGGACCTGAGGCTGGTGCCTGAGGAAGCCACCCGGGTGGCCGCCATCCGGGCGGGTGACGCCGACGTCGCTCCGGTCAGCTTGCGGGCCCGTCCCCAGGTCGAGAAGGGCGGCGGCCGGATAGTCTGGGGCGCCGAGGGCGGCTACTTCCGCATCATGCTGTTCGGTTGCTGGACCGGCGCTGAACGGGAAGGCATGGAGACCTATCCCTGCATGGACAAGCGGGTCCGCCACGCCCTGTCCTACGCCGTCGACAAGGAGCTCATGCGCGACCGGCTCTACGGAGGCCCCGAGGCGATGGAAGTGGAAAGGGGAGGCTGGGGCGCAGTCACTCCCAGCACCATCGGTTACAGCGCCGATTTGAAGCCCTTCCCCTTCGACCCGGCCAAGGCGAGGGCCCTTCTGACCGAGGCGGGCTACAAGAACCCGGACAACCCCAACGGCAAGGACTTCGGTCCGCTGGTAGTCAACACCTGGGTGTCGGCCCTCATGCCCTTCCTGCCGGAGTCGGCCCAGCTGGCCGCCGAAAACTGGAAGCGGGAGTTGGGGATTGAGACCGAGGTGGTCGTTGGAGAAGAGGTCTCCATGAAGGACGCCTACAAGGCTGGCAACCTGGATGGCCAGATAGTCTGGCGGGACAACGAGACCCGCCTGGACGCGGCCAGCATCATGGGGTCCCACTTCGGCCGCCGCGACAAGCGGGACCGGGGACACAATGATCCCGTCCTGTTCGAGGCGGTCGAGGAAGCCATCTCGGTGTTCGCCGATGCAGAGCGGCCGGCAGCATTGAACAAGCTGTACCGCCAGCTCTACGAGGAGCAGTACCTCATCGGCATCGGGACCATCAACATCCCGTGGGCCCTCGGACCCGAGGTCGCCGACTGGCAGCCCTTCCCGGTGGCCTTCTACCCCAGTAGCATGCACACCCTGATTCTTAAAGAGGAGTAACTCACCGGCTTATTCAGTTGTCCGCCCGGAACAGGAATGTCCGGCGGCGGGCAGCCCCGACAACAGCGGCCCCGGCCTGGAGTGTCCCTGGCGCTCCGGGTTGGGGCGGAATTTTAAGCAGCGCAACCGGCGCGGGGAAGGGTCATGCAGCGATACATATTCATCAGGATAGGACAGGCGGCGATCACTTTGGTGATCCTGAGCCTGGCGGTGTTTCTGAGTGTGCACCTGACCGGGGACCCCGCCCTGTACCTGCTGGGACCGGAGGCCACGGAGGCGGACTACGAGCAGATGAAGAAGAACATGGGGCTGGACCGGCCGCTGCCGGTGCAGTACGCCAGCTTCCTGGGCAACGTGGTGCAGGCGGACTTTGGGATGTCCCACATTCGCGGTGTGCCGGCCCGGGACATCCTGCTGCAGCGGCTGCCGGCCACGCTGCAGCTGGCGGGAGTGGCCTTCATCCTGACCATCATAGTGGGGATTCCCCTGGGAATCCTGTCGGCCATCAAGCGGGACTCCATCTTCGACCAGATCGGCAAGTTCTTCGCGGTGGTGGGCATCGCGGCCCCCAGCTTCTGGATCGCCATCATGCTCATCCTGCTCTTCGGGGCCATCCTGGGGTGGCTGCCGACCTACGGCCGGGGCGGGATCGAGCACTTCATCCTGCCGGCCTTCGTGCTGTCCTGGCACAGCATGGCCGGGGTGCTGCGGCTGGCCCGGTCCAGCATGCTGGAGGTGATGGACAGCGAGTACGTCAAGTTTGCCCGGATCAAGGGGCTGTCGGAGCGGATGGTCATCTTCAAGCACGCGATGAAGAACTCGGTGATCCCGGTGCTGACCTTCTCTGGGCTGACCCTGGCGGGGCTGCTGAACGGGTCGGTGGCTATCGAGGTGGTGTTCGCGTGGCCGGGGATTGGGCGGCTGATGCTGGAGGGGATCAAGAGCCGGGACTTCCCGGTGGTGCAGGCCACGGTGCTGGCGGCTGGGTTCTTCTACATTGCGACGGCGCTGATCGTGGACATCACCTACGCCTACGTCAACCCCCGGATCAGGTACGATTAGCAGGTACGACTAACCGGCACGACTAAAGAGGAGGGTACCCGTGGCTAGTACAGCTACACTGGCGACCGGCAGAGGCAGAATCGAACAGATACTGGCGCTCCCCAGAAGGGCGAGACAGGCGCGGCTGCCCTGGTTCCCGCTGGCGATCATGACGGTGCTGCTGGTGTGCGCCCTGTTTGCCCCGCTGCTGGCCCCCCATGACCCCACCGAGATCAAGATGCTGGACTCGCACCTGGCGCCTGGGGACAATCCGGCCTACCCGCTGGGGACGGACATCATGGGTCGGGACATGCTGAGCCGGCTGATCTACGGGGCCCGGACGGCCCTGTTCATCAGCCTGATCGCATTGGGGACTGGGGCGTTCGTGGGGACGGTGCTGGGGCTGGTGGCTGGGTTCAAGACGGGCTGGGTGGACCACCTGATCATGCGGACGTCGGACGCGGCGCTGGGGTTTCCGACGATCCTGGTGGCGATGATCATCGTGACGATACTGGGAGCTGGGATCGAGAACATCATCCTGGCGGTGGCGCTGACGGTGTGGGCGCGGTTTGCGCGGATGATCCGTGGTGACGTGCTGGCGATCAAGGAGCTGGACTTCGTGACCTTTGCCCGGATAGCGGGACTGTCGATGCCGGTGATCATCATCCGGCACATCTTCCCCAACACGGTGAACACGCTGATGGTGATCACCAGCCTGCAGATCGGGCAGGTGATCCTGCTGGAGGCGTCATTGAGCTTCCTGGGGCTGGGGCTGCCGCCCGGGGACCCGGCCTGGGGGATCATGGTGGCGGAGGGGAGGGACGTGATCCTGGACGTGTGGTGGCTGGCCCTGTTCCCGGGCCTGGCCATCACGGTGGTGGTGCTGGCCTTCAACTTCTTCGGGGACTGGATGCGCGACACCCTGGACCCCAAGCTGCGGCGGGTCTAGGACCCAGACCATAACGACACAATAGGGCGGCCTGGATGGTTCCAGGCCGCCAAGTTGTTCCTGACCCTACTCTGACGCCAAGCGGCGGTTGATCTATCCGCCCAGCTTCTCAGCGAACCAGTCCATCATCATCGGCCATGACTTGTGCCGGATGTTGATGCACAGGTGGTCCCCCTCGTCGTACACCACCAATTGAGTGGGTCCCCCCGCTTCCCGCGCCGCTCTCTCCGAGTCGGCCTGCTCCACCGTATCCCCGCTGCCGCCATGCACGATCAGGAAGGGACACCGCACGTTGGGCAGGATGTCCTCCTGGGTGAACGACTGGGCGATCTTCCGGCCCTCGTCGTAGGATACGTTGCCGAAGAGGTGCTGGTAAGCGTCGGTCTGCATCTTCCCGGCGTTGTCCCAGTCAATCAGGGAGTACCGGACCGGCATGGATACGCAAGCACGGACCCGGCTGTCCGCCGCAGCTACTCGCGGTGAGAAGAACCCGCCCATGGCCCAGCCGTAGATTCCGATGCGCCCCATGTCGATTTCGGGCCGGGTTTCCAGGTAGTCCATGATCGCCATCGTCGCCAGTTCGTCATCCGAGCGCATCTTCAGGTGTTCCCATACCTCGCCCTGTCCCGGGCCGTCGTAGCTCACCGTGGCCATCCCCCGGACCAGGAACTCCTCCTCCAGGTTCTTGAACTCCTCCTTCCGCGCGTCGTTGCCGGCGATGATGATGACGCAGGGGGATTTGGCCGCTCCCGGGGGAACCCGCAGATAACCCACCAGGTTGGACCCCTTGAATGGCACCAGGACTCGCTCCGCCGGGATGGCAAAATTGGGCGCGGCTTTCCGGTAGCACTGCTGGGCCTTCTCGTCGGCTGCCGCCTTTTCGTCCAGGGCCTGGTAAAACCGGAATCCCCCGAAGTGGTAGCAGACTGCCGCCCGGTGGAGGGCTTGGCTGGCCGAGACCAGCCTCCCCTGGGACAACGCCTCTTCCCCCAGAGCCTCGTGCATCGCTCCCTTGGTCGACCACTCCCGGCACCAGACGTCCCACGAATCTATGCTCCGCAACAGGTCCTGCAGGTCTTCGTAGCCCACCCCTCCCGCGACCATGCGGGGTATCCAGTGCGTCCGCAACGGGATTCTGCCGGACGTAGTATCGATTATCTCTTGAGTCACTGTCGCCTCCCAAAATGAAACCCTGGGTTAGGGAAAAGGCCATCCTCGCCTTCCCCCTTGACGGGGGAAGGCGAGGATGGGGGTGCTAGGATTAGTCTCGAGATAGTTGCTAAATGGGCAGGACGGCTTCGGACCTCTCCGCCGGCAGATCTATCGCGAAAGTATTGGCGTTGAAGGCCAGCAGCGCGTAGTAGCCCATCAGGGTGACCAGCTCGACCAGCCCCTGGGTGCCGAACTGCTGCGACGCCGCCTGGAATGTCGCGTCGCTGACCTGGTTGGTCCGGTAGAATTCCCTTCCAAGGTTCACCACGGCGCTTTCGTCGGCGGGTATATCGGGAAGCTCCTGCTTGTCCCGCAGGGCGTCCACCAGCCCATCGCTCAGCCCGGCCCTCCGTCCCGAAGCAGCATGGGCATTCCAGATGTACTGGCAGTCCCGCTCCCGGGCGGTCACCAGCATGGCCAACTCCTGGATCTTGGAGGGCAGGGTCGATTCCTGCCTCAGATACCCGGACAGGTGGCTGGCCCGCTTGGCCATCTCCGGGCTGTTGATCAGCACCGACACCGGCCCGCTGGCGATGGGCCCGCCCCGGTCAGCGGTGATTTCGTCGAAGGTGCTGCGGTGTGCCTCGGGTACGCTTTCCCTGGTAGCAACGGGTATCCTCGCCATATCCTCATCCTCCTGGGCACCGTTATATTGGGCACGCCCTGGTTGCCGGATGGCCTGCACGGCAATCGCGGAAGGCCGCCCGCCGGGAGGCCCTTGCCTTCGGTCGGCTGCAAAGGTCCCCAGAATTGCTGGGCCGCCCATCCCTGGCGGAACCCATGATACTCCCCGGCATCGGTGCCTACAATCCTGGATTCCCACCAGCAGCCGCTACGGATTCCGGCGGCATTGCGTCGCCCATCGTGAGCTGGATACCCCACTAGGCCGGGAAGAAAGCCGCCGGGGCTGGCATCCAGACCCCGGCGGCATGGTGAACCAATGACGGACCGGAATCCTACCCTGCCACGAAGTCGAACTGCTCAAACTGGCCGTGGACTATCGGGTCCGGGTCCAGGTCCAGCCACCGCTCCAGTATGGTCGCGTAAGTGGACCGGAAGTCGGTGGTGTAGGCCAGGTCCCCCTCCGAAAGATCGGCTGCCCGCAGGGACGGGTATTCGCCATATTGGCCTCCCTGTACCGAACCGCCCAGGACAAAGGCAACCCCGCCTGAGCCGTGGTCGCACCCCGTGCCGTTGTCCCGCACCCGCCGCCCGAACTCGGACCATACCAGGATGACCGTATCGTCCCACATACCCTGCTCCTTCAGGTCGGCGGTGAAGTCCCCAATGGCTGACGAGGCGTCACGCCACAGCTTGCCATGGGCCTGGAGCTCGTTGCTGTGAGTGTCGAAGCTGCCGTGCTGGGCGTACAGGATGCGCGTGCCCAGTCCGGCGCTCATCACCTGCGCCGCTCCCTTCAGGCTCTTGGCGATGGGAGTGTCGGCGTACTCCACGCTGGAGGAGTAACGCTCCGGCGCGGTGCGGAGAATGTCGGCCCCCAACAGGGCCTGAGCCCCGTTCTGGCTCAGGGCCTGGGCCACGATGTCCCGCCCGCCGTCCGGCCCGTACATTCGGGCCAGGGCGTCCAGGGCGTGGCCGCGGGCCTTTTCGTCGTCGATGTCCGGCAACAGTCCGTAGGTCTCCAGGTCGCCCACCGATGCCACCGGAACGCCCTTGCATACGAAGGCCCGGGGCAGCCCCCGCCCGAAGTTCACCCCCGTCAGGACGTTCTCACCCTTCTCGTCCAGGTCCCGGATTGCCGCGCCCAGCCAGCCCTGGCTCCCGATGGTCTCCGGCTCGGCCGTGTACCAGATGTCCCTCGACCGGAAGTGGGAGCGGTTGGGCTGCGGGTACCCGATGCCCTTGATGATGGCCAGTTCGCCCCGGTCCCACAGGCCCTTGATTTCCTGCATGTTCGGGTTGAATCCGAGGTCCCCGTCAATCGGCAAGACTTCCTGCTGGGGAATTCCGATGCCGGGCCGGTTGTCATAGTAGAGACTGTTGTTGTAGGGCACCACGGTATTCAGACCGTCGTTCCCCCCGTTCAGCTCGATGATCACCAGGGTCCGCTCTTTCCTGGTCGATACCATGATTTCGCTCCTTTGCCGTGGCTGCTGTCCCGTCCCTTCCCCTGGGAAGGAATCCGGTGCGACTGTGCTACCCACCCCGCCGCTAGACTTGCCCCCGTCGGTAGACTTGGATGCGGTGCCGATTGGTCTCGGTGACGTATAGATAACCCCGACTGTCCAGCTTCACCGAGGAGGGGCACCAGAAATACTTCTCAATGTGGGACGACTCTTCGTGCGGATCGTCCACCGCGTAGTCTATCTCCATTTCCAGGTTGGCGGTGGCCCGCGCGGCGGCTTCCTCTTGGTTAATGCTCAAAAAGTTGGCGGCCCACTCGGACAGGGTGGACTCTCCCCGCAGCTTTGTAACTAAGCCGCCGCCGGAATCCAGCACCTGCACCCGTTCGTTTCCCCAGTCCGCCACGTAGATGTAGCCTTCCCCGTCCACCGCCACCGAGGCCGGACGGGTGAATTGCCCGTCGTCCCGCCCCGGTTCCCCGAAACTGGCCAGCAGCTCCCCGCCGGATGAAAACTTCTTGACGCAGTCGTTGCCGAAGTCGGCCACGTACAGGTTGTCTTGCCCGTCCGTCGCCAGGCCCCAGGGAAGGCTGACCGCTGCCTCCCCTTGCCCCCCGATGGACTGCAAAAACTGCCCGCCAGCGGTGAACTTCTGGATGCGGTTGTTGTAGGTGTCGGCAACGTACAGGTTGTCCCCGCTGTCGAAGGCCAGGCCCGACGGCGTGTCCAGCTCGCCCTCGCCCGACCCCGCCTGTCCCCAGTGGAACAGGTACTTTCCCGCCGCGTCGTAGGCCGTAACCCGGTGCAGCCGTTCGTCGCTGATGAAGAACCGTCCCTGGCTGTCCACCGCCCCGCAGGAGGGCCAGACGAACTGGCCTCCGTCAGACCCGTAACCGCCGAAGTTGCCGTGGTAACCGCTTTCCAGGTCGCACATCGTCACGCGGATGCCCCGGGTGGTCTCCTCCTTGCTGCGGCTGATCACGTACAGCCGGTCGCCCTGCCCCACCACCGTATCCACCGGATAGTAGAAGCCCCGGCCCTCCATGACCGTCATGCCCACGGTCCGGTCATACACCAGGAACCCGGTTTCCTGCGTGGTGGTCATGGTTACTCCCCTCGTTCCAGGTCTTGGGATACCGCCGGTCAGAAGTCCGGCTCCCAGATGGGTTTCAGGTCCAGCGAAAAGCCCGGCAGCTCCGGGTCTCCGGACAGTGTTTCCGGCCCCTCCAGCACCTCCACCGGCGTGGCTGGCCGGTAGACGTACACCCGTCTCCCCGGGCCCACCGGGTCAATCAACCACCCCAGCTTTATCCCGTTATCCAGGTACTCTTGCATCTTTGCTGTCAGGCCGGTCAATGCGTCTGAATTGGAGCGAAGTTCGATTACGAAGTCGGGGCAAATGGGGGCAAACCTGTGCTTTTCCGAATCCTTCAATTCCGCAAGGCGGCTCTTCAGGACCCAGGAAGCATCGGGGGACCGCACGGCACCGTTGGGAAGGGTGAATCCGGTGGAGGAATCGAAGGCGACGCCCCTGCCGTCGCCTTCTGCCCAAACGAACAGCCTAGCATTGATGCCGGCGTTCTGGCTTCCTGCAGTGATGTTGGTTGGGGGCAAAAGCTCCAGTTCTCCCTTGTCGTTGCGCTCAATGCGCAGGTCACTGTTCAGCGAACAGAGTTCCCGCAGTTGTTCGTCGGTCAACTCCAATACCGGGGCCAGCTTGAGCACAACCGGCCCCAACGGCTCCGCCGGAGCCTGTCCCGCATCCTGTAACGGCTTGACGCTTCCAGTTGTCATTCTGGCGTTACCATGGCATGAATTTCACTCAGTGACGGTTTGGCCATCCGCCCGTATCTATTCCCCGGGATTCCCGAGTTCAGAAATCCGGCTCCCAGATGGGTTTCAGGTCCAGCGAAAAGCCCGACAGCTCCGGGTCGCCGGACAGGGTTTCAGGCCCCTCCAGCACCTCCACCTCGGCGCCAGGCCGGTAAACATGGACGCGCCTCTGGAAGGGGTCAATCAGCCACCCCAGCCGGACGCCGTTGTCCATGTACTCCTGCATTTTGGCCTGGACGTAGCCCAACCGGTCGGACGGAGATCGCAGTTCCACCGCGAAATCGGGAACGATGCGGGCAAATTTCCGCTTCTCATCCTCTGAAAGTTCCGCCCAACGGTCCTTGAGTATCCATGAAGCGTCGGGGGAACGTATCGCGCCGTTGGGAAGGGTGAACCCGGCGGTGGCATCGAATCCCCAGCCGGTGCCATCGGCTCTGGCCCAAATACCCAAATCGACGGTGAGGTTGGCGTTTCGGATGCTGGTGTGAGGGTTGGCCGGTGGCAAGATTTCCAACTCTCCTTTGGCATTTAGCTCAATTCGGAGTGCATCATTCAATGAACACAACCTGAGAAGCTGGTCGTCGGTCAACTTCACTACCGGGGCCAGCTTGAGCACAATCGGCCCCAACGGCTCCGGACCAACCGGAGCCTGTCCCGCATCCTGTAACGGCTTGACGCTTCGAGTTGTCATTCTGGCGTTACCACAGCATCAATCTCGGCAAAGACTATCCGGCCTCCGTCAGTATCTTTCCGTTCTCATTCGGAACAGACCATAACTACTACGCCCGCTGGAACTCCTGGGTGGCCGCCACCATCTGCAGAACATCGGCGATATGCCGCCGGTCGGCCTGATCCCCCTGCTTCCGGGACGAGAAATCCACCAGCACCCGCCGGGTGTCTTCCTTCACCTCCAGCGCCCCCACTTCTTCCAGGCAGGCGTCCACCAGCCGCTCCGGAGACGTTGCCTCGTTCATCTGCGAACTGATCCGTTCGACCATGGCCTGGATCCCCGGCTTGCTCACGTCCCCGACCTGCTGGCTGGCGAAATTGATCCGCTCCACCAGGGTGCCGCTGTTCAGCCAGTCCGTGCCCGTGTGCCACCCCTCCACGCTGGGCGGGTTGTTCAGTATCTGTCCCATGTAGGACGCCTGGCTGTAACGCTCCAGTATCTCGTAGCGGGGCCGGTCGAACTCCCCCGTCAGCCTCAGGACGCCGGCCACCAGTTCCACCGGACTCTTCACCTTGGCATAGCGCGCCGCCTTGAAGAAATCGGAGTTGAACAGGACGCGGAGCATCGCGCCGATATCATAGTTGCTGTCGAAATAGGCCTCGACCAGCGCGTCTATTGCCTCCGGGTCGGCGGGTGGAGCATAGGGCCACTCCGGCACCGGTGGCTCGTCCGCAACGAAGAAGCTGTACAGGTGGCGGGAGATGAAGCGCGCCGTAGCCGGCTGCTTGCAGATGATGTCCACGATGTCGCCGCCGTCGAAGTTCCCCCGTTCCCCCAGGAACTCCTTCTCCCCATCGTCGTGGTCTTCGGGATGAAACTCGAAGTGCCACGAGATACGGCCGTAGGGCCAGTCCGAGTCCCGCTGGGACCGCAGTTCCATGTAGTCCCGGTTGGCGATGGTCCAGCCGGTGAAGGCCCGGGCGCACTCCTTCACGTCCTCCTCGGTGTAGTTGCCCACTCCCATGGAGAAAAGCTCCAGCAGCTCCCGCCCGTAGTTCTCGTTGATGGCGTCCTTGTGGTTGTCCTGGTTGTCCAGCCAGATGATCATGGCCGGGTCCCGGGACAGTCCCAGCAGCAGGGTACGGAAACTTCCCATCGCGTGACGCCGGAACATACGCGTCTGGTCCGACAGGGCCTTCCCGTGGATCACCTTGGCATACCCGGTGGCGAAGATGCTGTGCCAGAACAGGGTCATCTTCTCTTGCAGCGGCGCGGTGGTGGTGGCCATCCGGTACAGCCAGTTCTCCCCCGGCGCCTGCGGGCCCATCATGCCCGACAGCTCCGGGTGGAAACGCCGCACCAGGTAATCGCTCAGCCGCTGTTCTTCTCTGGGATTCAGCAGCTCCTCGACGGTGGCCTCGTATCCCCTGGCCGCGTAACCTTCCAGCTCATTCCGGTTGGCCCCAAATCCGGCCCGCCGCAGCAGATGGGCTATCAGTTCAACATTCGTATCCCGCATCGGCATTTCCCTGGTATCGCCAATTTCCTGATTGGATAGTGCTCCCGGACTGGCCGCATTCTAGTATCTACGGAAAGATGGGGTCAATTCGGATAACCTTCCGGCCTTCAACCCCATCCCTTTTCCCCTGCCCGGAGCGGTTTGGAATCCTTAACTGCTGCGGTCGGCGAACTCGGCCCTAGCCGCTTCCACCAGTGCGGGATCGCGGAGCAGGTCGCCGGCCGTCAGGCTCAGGGCCTTGGCCACCATTAGAGCGTTGGAAAGGGCCAGCTCGGTGACCGCCGTCTCGGCCATGTCCCGGGTATGGGATGCCACCGGCGTCTCGCTGACCGCGTACCTGAGCTCGAAGGCTGGCATGACCTGGCTCACGTTCCCGAAATCCGTGGAGGCCCCGCTGCCCGGGCGTCCCGCCACCGGCTCATCCAGCTTCATCCCAAGAGACTGGGCGTTGGCCCCCACCGCCTGCGCCAGGGTCACGTTCGGTTGGACGTTCTCATAAAACGGGTAGAACTCCTCCACCTCCAGGCGGGCGCCGGTCATTGCCGCCGCCCCTTCCGCCACCTGCCTCACCTTGCCCACCACCTCGTCGCTCAGGTATCTCCCGTCCCTCGACCGCAGCATGAAGTTGGCGGCGGCGAACTCCGGCACTACGTTGGGCGCCAACCCTCCGTCGGTGATCACGCCGTGAACCCGCACGTCGTCCCTCAGGTGCTGGCGGAGAGCGTCTATCCCGGTGAACATGTGGATGACCGCGTTCAGCGCGTTGATGCCGGCCTCGGGAGCCGCCGCGGCGTGGGCCGCCCTGCCGTGGTACATGTACCGGAAGCCGACCATGGCCAGGCTCCAGCTCTCCCCCTTCGCCGCCGATGCGGGTACCAGGGTCCGGTTGGAAAAGGGATGGGACGACAGGGTGGCGTCCACCCCGTCGAACACTCCCGCTTCCAGCAGTCGTATCTTGCCGCCGCCCCCCTCTTCCGCCGGTGTCCCGATGATGACCGCCCGCCCGGGCAGGTCTTGGGCGCTGGCCTGCAGGCCCAGGGCCGCGCCCATGGCAGCCATGGCGATGAGATTGTGTCCGCAGCCGTGCCCAATCTCGGGCAGCGCGTCATACTCCGCCAGCACGGCGATGGTCGGGCCGTCGCCTCCCCCGCCCGGGATGGTTGCGCGAAACGCCGTCTCCACGCCGCCAACGCCCCGCTCCACCTGGAAATCCCGCTTTTCGAGAAACCCCGCCAGGGCGTCGGAGGAATAATGTTCCTGGTAGTTCAGCTCCGGATGGGCATGGACATCCAGCGAAATGTCGAACAGCGCCTGCCTCGAAGCCTCGATGGCCGAGTTGGAGCGTCCCGCCAGCTCCTCCCGTGCGTGTGCCGATTGGTTCCTCATCGTAGCCCGTCTCCTTCAAAGCTCGGCTGGCTTGTCAGCCTGGATTATTGGCATTGTACAGGCGTCCGCCCCACCCCCGCCACGATTCCAACTGACAGCAGGCCGTTGACACCCATCCCCGCCGCCGGTAACGTGGAAGCAGATGACGACTCTTCAACGCAAAACACTTGGGACTTCACCCCTGACCACCGTTCCAACAGGTCGCCCGTTACAAACCTCACCTGGCCGGCCCTGGGATTCCTCAGGTCCCTACCGCTCCCGGGAGCGGTGACATAAAATGCGACAAAAATGGCACACTTTGGCACAATTTGCGACAGATCCGAGACGGTTTGACCCGGCGATAACCCGCTTTGAAGCGCCATTGGCCGCGATTTCGTGCTCAAATCCAGTGACATGGCACAATTTGGCACAAAAAGAAATTTCGCAGCCCCGTCGAGCCTCCCACCATAGCCCGGCCTCGCCGCGGGAAAGCCCGCCAGCGCACCAACCACCGGAACGTTCCCAACGCCGCCCACGGAGCGCCCAAGGAGCCTTAGACAAGTTACCCAACTTGGCGACGGAGGGCGGCGACCCTTAGAACGGAGGACCTGAAATGGTAAGCGCTCAGTTCGACCACAACCTGGAACAGGGGGACCCGTCCCTGCCCTCCACCGGCCGCCCGGTGGTGCGCTCCACCGAGGGGGTAATCTCCTCCGGCCACTACCTCACGTCCATGGCCGGGATGCGGATGCTGCTGGCCGGCGGCAATGCCTTTGACGCCCTGGTGGCCGCCGGATTCGCCGCCGCCGTCGTTGAACCCATTGCCTCCTACTCCCTGGCCGCCGAGGGCGTCTTCATGCTCTACGACTCCGCCAGCGGCGACCTGCTGTCCCTTTCGGGACAAGGCACCGCCCCCGGAAAGGCCACCGCCGATTTCTACCTCTCCCGCGGCCACCAGCGCATCCCCACCGGCCCCGGCATGGACGCCCCGCTCGCCTTCACCCTGCCCGGGATCGTCGACGCCTTCATCTCCCTGCTGGAACGTTGCGGCACCATGGAACTGGCCGAAGTCATCTCTCCCGCCATCAGCTACGCCGCCGAGGGCATCCCCCACTACGAATACATGCTGGAGCGTCTCCACTCCCGTTCCGGCCAGCAGCAGTTCGATAACTTCCCGCCGGGCGGATGGGATGTCTTCTACCATGACCGCCAGGTCCCTCTCGCCGGGTCCCTGTTGGTTCAGCCGGGTCTGGCCAACACCCTCCAGGCCATGCGTGACGCCGCGGCCGCGGCGTCCGGAGACCGTTCCCACCGGATGCAGGCCGCCCGCGACGCCTTCTATCGAGGGCCCATTGCCAGGTTGATTGTGGAATGCTCGGAGAAAGTCGGCGGGATCATTTCCGAGGACGACCTGGCTTCTTACTCTAGCCAGTTCGAAACTCCGGTCAGCGGAGCCTTCCACGGTTACGACGTCAGCGGACAGGACTCCTGGAGCCAGGCCCCCATGCTGATGCAGACCCTCAACATCCTGGAGAACTTCGACCTGAAGGCGATGGGTCACAACAGCCCGGCCTACATCCACACCGTGGCCGAGGCCCTGAAGCTAGGTTTTGGAGACCGGGAAGCCTTCTATGCGGACCCCGCCTTCGCTACCGTTCCGACGGACGGACTCCTTTCCAAGGAATACGCCGCCGAGCGGGCCCAGCTGATCGACCCGGAGGGCGCCTACCCCGCCCAGCCTGCGGCGGGTGATCCCTGGCGCTTCTCCGCGCACCGGGGCTCCACCCCGTCTCCGGTCATGTCCCAACCCACCGCTGCCGTTGGCGACCCTTCCGCCGGCGACGGCACCACCCACGTTTCCGTGCTGGACAAGCGGGGCAACCTGGCCTGCGGGACCATCAGCGGCGGTTCCTTCGCCAAGTCCGTCTTTTTCCCGGAGATGGGCTGCGCCCTGAGCACCCGCATCGAGATGTTCAACTGCGACTCCGGCCACCCCAACTGCGTCGAGCCAGGCAAGCGCCCCCGGACGACCCTGGTGAACTACATAATCTCCAGGGACGGACAGCCCCTGATGACCGTCGGATGCCCCGGCGGGGACAACCAGGTGCAGGCCAACGTCCAGCTGATGCTCAACAGCTTAGTTTTCGGGATGGACCCCCAGCAGGCCGTGGAAGCTCCCCGGTTCGCCACCGCCAGCAACGTCAATTCCTTCTATCCCCACGTCTACTACCCGGGTCAGCTGGACCTGGAAGAGGGGATCCCCGAGTCCACCGCCGATGCGCTGAGAGCGCTGGGACACAGGATTGAGCGGGCCGCCAACTGCGGCCTGGGAGCCACCGTGTCCGTCCGCGACGGCGCCGCCGGAACCCTCAGCACCGGCGCCGACCCCCGCCGCGCCTGCTACGCCCTGGCCTTGTAGAGAACCTCCGAACAAGTCCCTTCCCCTTTGAAGGGGGGAAGGGACTGCCCCCGCGTAGAGCCTGCCCTTGGCGACTGAGGAGGGTCGACGAAGGAGGGAAAGGGGCAGGGGTTAGGATGGGGGTGATAGGGTTAGTTTTGAGATAGTTTCTAAGTAAGGCCGGTGCATTCGGTGACCGCCGCCGAACCGGGTCAATTGGCCACGGCCAGAACGGCGCGGCGCAGCACGAAGCCCATAACGACGCCGGCGACCGCTCCGATGAAGGCCACCGTGGCCCCGGACATCAACCCGAGGGGTACGGACGTTATGGCTTGTCCATCAACGCTGGCCATTTGCAGGAAAGCCAAGTTGGAACCTATCAACAGGGACAATACGACTCCGATGCCGCTTCCCAAGATAAGGCCCTTATGCCTGGAGAAGACGCTGCGGGGGTCGGGAACGCTGCTTATCGACTCGCCGATGACGGTGCAGACGGCGCTGATGAGCAGCCCGATGACGGCCCATCCCACGGCCTCGCCCAGGAGGTCCTGGGGTGGGTGGCGGGGATTGGGAGCGGTTTCCAGAATCAGGAGCCCGGTGTTGGCGGCCAGGGGAACCGTGGCGATGCAGGCTCCAACAATGACGATCCAAAGGATGCTCTTGTTAAGACTGTTCAAGCTGATGGCGGCCTTCTTGGAATTCATCGTTTTCCGATTTGTGGGGCATACCCGGTTGATAACCTGTCAGCGGGATTCATCCCGTCTTAATTCGGAGACAGGTACATTTTAGAAAAGGGCGATTTTGGGGTCAACTGCGAGAACGGAGGAGCCAATTGACAGAAAGTGCAACAAACTGCCACATTTCGTGACATTTGTGCTTGCGGGTAAGGCGGGAATTGTCCGGGATTGTCGCCTCCTGGTCCAGTTTTGCCGCATCCTCCGTCGCATGCCCCAAGGAGGCGAAACTGTGGGAAATGACAACTTGTCCGTCCAGGCTTCGTAAAGCAAGGGCCAGGACCAATGACCCGGCGCATGGCTCGTGAGGTAGCCCGGTATTTCCCATACGTTTACGATACCAGAAGAGGGAGGGATTACGTCAACGCCACCCTGTAGGAACAAGCTGGAAAACCACTGCGGACAGCGCGGAGGCCGGCGACGGGAGAAAGTGGTTATGCAAGTGTTTCCGGGCGGCGAAAGATGTTGACAACCAAATAGTTAGTATGTATATTCTCCGACGATTGCTGGCAGGGAGGCCCCACAAAATCTAAATTTCTGCTTCCCTGTGGGTATTTGGCAGCTGCGGTTAGCAAAGTGAGACCAGTTCCGGGGTCACCGAGTAACGCGAGCCACACAGTAATCTCGACATTACTCTAGGAGGACACGGAATGAGGATTCCTTGGCATAACTGTACGCGCTCCTTTTTCATCCTGCCTGTATTGGCGGTAGCTCTGGTCGCGATTGCAGCCTGCAGCGCAGCAGAGCAACCCACCGCCACTCCCATACCCCCGCCCGCAGCCGCCGCTTCCGAACCGGCTGCAGCCCCCACCGCCATGCCCGCCGACTCTGCCGCTCCCGATCAGAGCATGATGGGGGAGAAGATGTCCGGCGGCGACGTCCCTGACTATTGGAAACCTCCCACGGATTACTACGGTGAGCCGGTTTACGGCGGCACCCTGATCATCAACTACGAAGACCCCCTGGAACACGCCAACGTTTGGGGCGCGGCCAGTGGAGTAACTGACCGCTACCGGAACCCCACCACCAGCAACCTGATCATGGAAGACCCCTATGACCCCAGCGGCCCGTCCATTCCCGACCTGGCAGAAAGCTGGACGATTCACGACGACAACCAGGGCGTGACCTTCCACCTGCGGGAAGGCGTCAAGTGGCACAACGGCGACATCCTCACCTGCGAGGACGCCCGGTTCAGCTTCGAGACGATGGCTACCGGCGTCGGGTTGACTGCCAGCTACATGCAGGGGTCCCTGGGTCACATGGACGTCGGGGCCCTGGCCTGTAACGGCATGGGCCTGGACTTCCGGTGGAACGCTCCCACCGGAACCCCGCTGCTGGCCCTGTCCAACCGGCGGGCGACCGTCTTCAACAAGGCCTGGTTCGAGGCCGGCGGCGAGGATGTAATGTTCAAGGACGTATCCGTCGGCACTGGCCCCTTCGTCTGGAGGGAAGGCCAGACCGTCGGCGTTGACGTCCAGTACTTCGACAAGAACGACGACTACTTCATCCCCGGCCTGCCCTACGTTGACGAGTTGGTTATGCATGGCATTCTGGACGAGAACGCCCAGGAAGCGGCCATGCTGACCCACCAGACCAACTGGCACTGGGTCCGCAACTGGGGCCAGTACGACAAGTATGTCGAGCACGAACAGATCCAGACGGTCATCCGTCCCACCCGGGGCAACTTCGAGCTTTGGATCAACCCCCGCATCGCGCCCCTGGACAACGTGAGGGTCCGCCAGGCCATCATCATGGGAATCGACCGCAACGCCGCCATCCAGATCCTTCAGGACGGCCGGGCCGCCGCCGGGTTCATCATGCCCCCGGGCGGAGCCTGGGAGCTGTCCCAGGAAGAGGGCTGCGCCGTCCCCGGATGGTGCGTCTCCGACGACATGGACTCGGTACGGGCCGAGGCCAAGACGATTCTGGAAGAAGAAGGATTCGACTTTGACCAGGAGTTTCTGTTCACCGTCGAGAGCGACGAGCAGGTGCAGGCCCGGGCCACCTTCCTGCAGGAGCAGCTGCGCCTTCTCGGCATCAAGACCGACTTCGACCTGGTCGAGACCATCGCCTACCGGACCCTGGAGGCCACCGGCGAATGGGGAGCCTTCCTCCCCGGTAACGACACCATGGCCGCCGACGATCCCAATGCCGGCATGGGACGGCTGCTGGCCTGCGAGTCCACCGGCAACCTCTGGACTCCCGGATACCCCTGTGACTCCACCTACGACGACCTGCTGGCCCAGGCCCAGACAGAGTCGGACCGGGGCGCCCGCAGGGCTCTTTCCAACCAGATCGAGCTGATGGCCATGAAGGACTACCGGAAGTTCCCGGTCTACTGGGAGCAGGAAGCCGTGTCCTTCTGGCCCGAGGTCCGTGGCTACGTCCACTTCCCGGCGCCTTTCGGTTCCTTCCGGAAGCACCAGCATATGTGGATTGACGAGGGCCACCGGGGCGACACCGGCAACTCAGGACAAACCTCCGGCGTCCCTGGCGGTTTCTAGGTCTCAACCCAGCCAATTTCACAGGGGCAGGTCTTTCAGGAGGCCTGCCCCTGTGACTAATCCAGCCCAGGCAAGTTCATATCCGAACCGGCGCCAGCCATCCGATGCACCAACGGCGCGGGACTGCCTGAGTCAGCTAAAATCCCCGGGCCGGCGTCCGCCGGCCGAAACGGGACTTCCCAGGGCAACGAACAGGGTTACCCGGAACTTGTTGAGGACCAGTCTATGAGAACCTACATGCTCAAGAGGCTGCTGCTATTCGTCCCGACGGCGTTCGGGGTCTCGGTGATCATCTTTGCCATGCTCCACACCATCCCAGGCGACTATGCCACCGCCCTTCTGCTCGGCGGGGAAGAGGTGTACGAAAACGCCAGCCAGGAGCAGATCGAAGAGGTCCGGGAGAAGCTGGGGCTATCCGGCTCAATGCCGGAGCAGTATATACGTTGGCTGGGGGACTTTTTCCGGGGCGATTTCGGAACGTCATGGCACACCCGGCAATCGGTGGCGGAGCGGATGGGCACCCGCATCATCACCAGCTTTCAACTGGGCTTGATGGCGGTGACCATCGCGTGCGGATTGGGAGTTGTCGGCGGGGTGATTTCGGCGGTGCGGCAGGACAAGTGGATTGACTATGCGCTGCGTGCGTCCAGCATGACCCTGCAGGCGATGCCCAGTTTCTGGCTGGCCCTAATCGTCATCGTGCTCCTGGTGGTGATCTTCGAGTGGATCCCGTCCATCCAGTACGAGCACTTCTGGAATGACCCGCTGCGCAACCTGGAGGTGCTGCTGCTGCCCGCCTTCATCGTGGGATTGCGCAGCTCGGCCGAAATCCTGCGCATGACCCGCTCCTCGGTGCTGGAGGTGCTCAAGGAGGACTTCGTCCGCACCGCAGACGCCAAGGGGCTGCGCAGGAACCGGGTCCTGTTCGTGCATGTTCTCAGGAACGCGCTCCTGCCGGTGGCGACCCTGGCCGGATTCGAAGTGGTCTTCCTGATGAGCGGACAGATCATTGTCGAGACAATCTTCAACCTCCCCGGCCTGGGCAAGCTTTTCGTCCAGGCGGTGGCCGCGCGCGACTACCCGGTGCTGCAGGCCATCGTCATGTTCATCGCGGGCGTGGTCCTGTTGGCCAACTTGACGGTGGACATCATGTACGCCTGGCTTGACCCCCGCATCCGCTACTCTTAGCCGCTGCGATGGGCTCCCGGGAACATCCTCCGGGACGTATGACGAGGAAATGAAATGACCACTCCACGAGAGACCACCAGCGCGGAGGAGATCCGGGAAGGGTTGATCAACGCGGAGCCTTCCCGCCGCCCGGGTATGGGCCGGTACATCCTGTATTACCTGCGGAGCAAGCCGCTGGGGACCATTGGCTTTTCCATCGTGCTGCTGATGATCCTGACGGCGATATTCGCTCCGTTGATTGCCCCACACACCTACCAGGAGCAGAACTACGAAGCGGTGCGGGTGGCGCCCAGCCTGGAGTTTCCCTTCGGGACGGACCAGTTTGGGAGGGACATCTTCTCCCGGGTGGTCTACGGGGCGCAGATTTCGATGATGGTGGGGTTCCTGGCGGTAATCGCCGGCACCGGGGCCGGGGCCGTCGTCGGCCTGATTTCCGGCTACTTCATGGGCAAGACGGACCACATCGTTCAGAGATTGGTGGACATGTGGATGTCCTTCCCTGACCTTATCCTGGCACTGACCATCGTGGCCGTATTCGGCAACACTATCCCCAATGTGATTCTCGCCATCGCGGCAACCATCATGCCCCGGGGAGTGCGGGTCATCCGGTCGTCCACCATTGCGATTCGGGAGATGGACTACACCCTGGCGGCCCGGTCCATCGGAGCGTCGGACCTGCGGATCATGCTGCGGCACGTCCTGCCCAACACGGTGGCGCCCTTCCTGATCATCATGTCCTCCATGTTCGGCACCGCCATCCTGACGGAGGCGGGGCTGAGCTTCTTGGGCCTGGGCATTTCGGAGCCGACGCCTTCCTGGGGCCGGATGCTGACGGGACAGGCGGCGCAATACCTGGCCTCGTCGCCGTGGATGCTTATCTTCCCGGGAATGGCGATCACCCTCACCGTGATGGGTTTCGCCTTCGCCGGCGACGCGCTACGCGACATCTTCGATCCCAAGCAGAGGGGGCGGTAATACCCCAAGTCCTGGATAACCACAAGCGCCGGGCGGACATCAATCCCCCATCCTCGGACCACGGAAGAGAATGGGGGATTTTGCTGGCCCACGGACAGACACCCGAAAGAACAAGGAGCGAAACTGAACCATGCGGACCATCGACATTCACGCCCACATATCCCCGCAATCGTGCTTTGACGCGATGCGCGCCGGAGAGAACTGGCACGGGCTCACACCGGAGCTGATCCGGAGTGGGCACTACGGTAACCCGAGGACGCTCTGGACGCCGGAGCAGCGCATCGAGGACATGGACTCGCTGGGGGTGGACGTTCACGTCCTGTCCACCGGCGCCTTCTTCTACTTCTACGAGCGGGATGGGGCGCAGGTGGCGGAGATGGACCGGGAGTGCAACGACTACGTCGCCGAGTTGACCCGGCAGTACCCGGACCGCTTTGCGGGCCTGGCCAACCTTCCCCTGCAGGACGTCAACGCGTCGGTGGCCGAGCTGGAGCGGTCGGTGCGGGACCTTGGCCTGAAGGGCGCGATGATCGGCGACCACGTCAACGGGAAGACCTTCGACGAGCCGGAGTTCGAGCCTCTGTGGGAGGCGGCGGAGTCGCTAGGCGCGTTGCTGCTGGTCCACCAGGGTGGCGCGACGGTGGTCAGCACCCGGTCCAACAAATACCACCTGCCCAACACCATCGGCAACCTGGCGGACCGGGCGATCACCTTCGCGGCCTTTGTATTCGGCGGGGTCATGGACCGGCATCCCGGCCTGAAGGTGTGCCTGTGCCACGGCGGGGGATACACCTGCTACGGCATTGGCCGCATGGACCGGGGCTGGCAGGTGCGGCCCGAAGCGCGGGAGCACATTTCCCAGCCGCCCAGCACCTACCTGTCCAGGTTCTACTACGACTGCCTGACCCACAGCGAGGAAGCCCTGCGCTATCTGATTGACAGCGTGGGTGTGGACAAGGTGCTGTTCGGGACGGACTGGCCCTTCGACATGTGCCTCGACTGGCCGGTGTCCTGGGTGCTGGGAATGGAGAGCCTGACCGACGCCGAGAAGGAAGCCATCCTGTGGAAGAACCTCGAGACGCTGCTGGGGGTTTAGGACCAGAGGACCGGGACTATCGGACAACCGGGGTACTCTGGGGGATGCATCCCCCAGACCCCCTGAATTATATGGAGTCCTCACCGACACCGAGGTGAGAGCCTGGGTACGACGCTCTCATCTGGAGGGTTTTGAGGGCTTTTCCTTTTTGGCGCGGGCCTGCTGCCACATCCGGCAGAAGGCGCAGACCTCGCCGGTGGTGGCCTGGCCGCAGATGGTGCATTCCCGCAGGTCGAAGTCCTCCTGGGAGGTCTCCATGACCGGGCGGATGCGGTCGAGGAAGGTGGAGACGAAGCCGTGCTTGGTGCCGGGGGACTTGGCCTCGATGTCGTCCAGGGCGTTCTTGTAGACGATTGAGCGGGCCCCGACGGAGTTGGGGCACTCCTCCTCCACGTAGTCGATGCCGCGCAGGATGGCGTTGGCGGCAACCTCCCGCTCGGTCATGGTGTACAGGGGCTTGACCCGCTTGATCAGGGTGTCGCGGGTGGATGGAAGGGCCGGCTGCTGGCGGGCGAGGCTGCCCACCTCCCAGTGCAGGACGTTGCCCATGAGGGTGGCCGCCTCGTCGTCCAAGTTGTGTCCCATGGCCACCACGTCGAAGCCGCGATCAAAGGCTTCCTTGTTCAGGATGTAGCGCTTGCTGAGGCCGCAGCCGGAGCAGGGGACGCGCCGTAGCGCGTCGGACAACTCGGGAACACCCATCCCGTAGGCCTGGGCCAGGTCAACGGTGATGAGAGAAGCACCCCGTTCTTCGGCGAAGGCGACGGTGCGCTGATGGGAGTTGCCGGAGTAGTCGCCGATGCCCAGGTGGATGTGCAGGCCGGTGCAGTCGTATTCGTGGCGGAGCAGGAAGTCCCAGAGGGTGAGGCTGTCCTTGCCGCCGGAGACGCCGACCAGGATGCGGTCGTCTGGAGCGAACATCTTGTGGCGGCGGATGGCGCGTTCCACCTGCCGGTCGAAGAATTCCAGGTAGTGGGGCTTGCAGAAGGCGGAATGGTGGCGGCGCAGTTCGATGGACGCCGTCTCCTTGCACTTGGTGCATCTCATCCGTTGCCCCCTACCTGCCCGTCCCTGTGCCGCCACTGATGGCGGTGACGATTTCGACGGTGTCGCCGCTGCGGACCATGACGTCGCGGGTCAACAAGTCGTCGTCGCGGACCACGAGGACCTGCTCCGGGTTGAGGTCCAGCTCCTTGAGCAGGGCGTCGACGCGGCGGCTGCCCTCTATTTCCAGCTCGCGCCGGCGGGGGTTTCGGATGATTACTTTCATAGCGTTGTGAGCCGGGGGCGTCGTTCCAAGGCTGCGGCGAGTTTAATTCAGGGCAGGTTGGGGTGTAAAGCGGCGGTCGAGAAAAAATTTCTGCCCCATTTTGCACCATTCTGCTACATTTGGCGGGGCCGCGGAACGGGTAAACCGCCGGTGTTTTCCTCATTAAGGATATGGTAGGGGATGGGAGGCATGATTGGGAAGGGGCGGAGCGTCAGTGGGTGGGAGAACGCGCGCTGGCATTGACCAGAAATTTCTAATCAACCTCACTCTAGGCAGGGACTAGTCCTGCCACGAATAGTCAACGGACGGGTCGCCTGGAATGGTTTGTACGCGCCATTGGGCTTTGGCTTTCAGTCGTGTTAGGGAAATCCGCGCCCTGAAGCTCTCGCCAAGGGAAGGGGCGTTAGGCCCGGCGTTCCAGATGGAGTCTTGTGGAGTGGGATTATAATGCGATTGGAGGAAACCACTGGGGAGCGCGATTGCGCTAATGTCCCGGAGTGTGTTGGTTCCTTTATTGGCCGCATACCGGTATTTCACGAAGACGGTGGTGGTCAACAGGTCCCCGTCCTCGTGAGAAATCGTCAAGGGAAGGCCGCCCGGCTGATCGATTTCTACTCCAGCCCTAACCTGTTTAATTCTCATGGATGTCTGCCCCGGTTGAATTCTGGCAACCGCACCACCTTTCTCAGCTTTTGAGTCGACGAACAAGGCTTGCCTCACGGCAAACTCGGGGAAGAACAAGTACCGGGAGCGTTTGTAGTCCATTTAGCCGAACAATCGCACCGGGATAACGGACGTGCCCATCCGGTCCAGAGCCTCTCGGGTCAAGTCTTCGCCGATGTCCGCAACTAAGTCTTGCTCCGTTCTGAAAATGGAGAAAATGTCGTCACGCATATTGGTGATTGACTGGACAACCAACCGGAGCGTAGCCTTCTCGATCCTTTCTACGAGATCGGGGTTGGCTTCAAGGGATTGCAACTCCAGCGTCATTCCGCGACCCCTAGTTGCGGCTGATAACTCAAGAGTCTTTCCTTCGCATTGGAACAGCGGGTTCGAGCCTGTTTGACGTTTTCGGGGACCAGGTCGAAGCCGAGGTAGCTTCTTCCCTCCAGGATGGCCGCCTCGGCGCTGGTGCCGCTTCCGATGAAACAGTCCAGCACCAGATCGTCAGGATCCGAGAATAGCTTGATGACCCGACGGGGCAGTTCCAGGGGAAACTCGGACTCGTGGGTATCGTGAGATCTGACGGACTTGAAGTTCCACGCCCCACGGGACCCCCAATCGCGCCATTCATCTTTGGTTAGCCTGCTACGGTCAACCGTTGTGATTCCTGGTTTCCAAAATATGTAAATGTACTCGAACTCGTCCACGGAGCGGTAGGAAAGGCTGTGCCAGCGGCTGTTGGCCCAGCAAGGGTCTTCTACCCAAACCCTGCGGTCATACAGGAAGAAACCCGCGTCCGTTGCCCATTTGTCGATTAGCCCGCCTACGAGCTGCACTCGGGTCTGCGTACTATATTTCCCTCACGAACATTATTGTTTTCTGACCTGCGTTGGACAGTCTGCTCACTGCAACCGAGCAAAGCTGCGATTTGATGCCGGTTGAAATCCGGGTGGGCGGACTTGGCTGCCAATACCTGCTCCCTGGTGACCAGACTCTTCCTGATTGATACGTTATCAGCCTGGATACGAGGCATATTCCCGTCGGGAAAAGCAAGAATGTCGGCGGAGTTGATTACCAGGAAGCACCCCGGCTTGATGACATGGAAGTGCATGTTAATGACTTCACGAATCAGGGCTTGCCATTCATCAAACGATAAGTCCTTCTCGTAAGACTTTCCGACGAAGTAAGGCGGAGACCAAACACTGAGAGCTACGGAATCGGGTTCTGTTCTTTGGAGAAGGTCCCGGGCATCGCCACAGTAGATGTCATTGGGCTTGAGATAGACTTGGCTCCCTGCCCTGCCATCGGTATCGGGTGAATCACATGCGGACATTGCCTGTGCCATTCTTTTCCTCATGTCAAGTTGGTGCTACTCTACCACCAATTCTTGGGTTGCATAATAGGGAGCGCGTCATGATCAAGAGTTTTTCAGCCCTGTATGCGGGGCATGTTCTGGAAGGGGAGGGCGTGGGATTCGCCGGCACGCCCCACGACGACCGTTGGTATCCCAATGAGCGGCTGATCCAGGCTTTCGACATCGCCAGGGAAGCGGCCATCCTGATGGACGACCTGGGATACGACGTGCTGTGGATGGCGGAGCACCACTTCCAGCGGGAGGGGTACGAGTGCATCCCCAACCTGCTGATTATGAGCCAGTACCTGTGCCAGTTCACCAAGCGGATCAAGTTCGGGTGCGGGTTCAACGTGGTGCCGATGTGGCATCCGATACGCCTGGCCGAGGACTTCGCCATGGTGGACATCCTCACCGGGGGGCGGGTGGTCTTTGGCGTGGGGCGGGGGTATCACACCCGGGAGGTGGAGAGCTTCGGGGCGCCGATGCGGGACACGGAGGCCAACCGGGAGCTCTTCGAGGAGCAGTTCGAGATCATCATGAAGGCGTTCAACGAGGATGCCTTTACCCACCGGGGCAAGCATTACACCATTCCGCCCAACATCCCCTACCGGGGGTATGAGCTGCAGGAGGTGACGCTGGTGCCCCGTCCGGTGAACCGCCCGGTGGAGGTCTGGCAGCCGGTGGTGAGCGGTACGGACCGGGCGTTCGACTTCATGGCCAAGTGGGGCATGAAGGGGGTAATCCTGGGCACGGGCGAGCAGTACGTGGACGACTGGGTCCGGCGGTTCCAGCAGGCCTACCAGCGGGCGGGGCATGACGTGGCCCTGGGGGAGAACCTCGCCCTGGGAATCTGGTCCTACATGGACGACAGCCGGGAGAAAGCGCGGCAGGCCCTGGAGCCGATGTTCGAGGAGCACGTCAAGTTCGCTGCTCCCCTAGGGATGCTCCGTTACAACGACCGGCAGATGGAGGCCACCGGCCCCGGCGGTGTGGCTAGACACATCGCGGCAGGTGTGGACTTCCAGGACGTAATCGAGAAGCGGGCTTGGTGGGCGGGCACTCCGGAGGATACGGTGGCCTACCTGAAGGAGCTGGAGGAGAAGTACCCGGGGCTGGAGCAGATTATGATCGGGTTCCCGATGGGGGCGACGGCGCAGCAGTTCCGGGAGCAGATGACCCGGTTCGCGCAGGAGGTAATGCCGGCGTTCAGGGGGGCGCAGGTGGCGCAGCCGGCGGACTAGGGGGACGGGATCCGTTGGGGGATTCATCCCCCAAACCCCCTGAATAAAAGATTATTGAGAGGTGGGCGGGGGTGTGGTAATCTCCGTTAAAATCAAAGGGAATTAAAGGAGGCTGGTTATGGGTTACAAGCCGCGCAATCTGGGCCATATCAATCTTTTCGTCCGCAACGCCGAGCGGTCCCGGGAGTGGTACGAGGACCTGCTGGGGTTGACGACCTACGGCTTCACGCCGGGGCGGGCCGCGTTCATGACGGCTGATCCGGGGAACTCCCATGAGATCGCCCTGACCGAGGTGGGCGAGGACGCCATGGGGCCGCAGCGGGGACAGGTGGGCCTCAACCACATGGCCTGGTACATGGACAGCCTGGAGGACCTGGCAGAGCTTTATCACCGCATCAAGGAGCGGAACATTCCCATCGAGCGGGTGTCGGACCACGGGATGTCCATCGGCATCTACATCCACGACCCCGACGGCAACGGCATCGAGGTTTCCTACGAGCTTCCGGCGGAGGAGTGGGATGTCCCCGAGGGCGAGTACGTCATCGGCGGTGCGCCCAAGGGCCGCTTGTCCGGTCCCTGGGACGAGGAGATGGCACAGGCCGCCCGGAGATAATCTCCAGAATCAGGGGTCCGATGAGGGCGGCGTGGGAGCAATGATCCCGCGCCGCCTGTGTGTATATCCCTGCAAGTATGTCAATGAGACGACTTGACCGGCACAAGCTGAGCCTGGGGTTGTTCGGCGCCAACTGCTCCGGCGGGTTGGCCGTGACCACCGTGCCGGAGCGGTGGGACGCGTCCTGGGAGAACAACCGGAACCTGGCGGTGATGGCGGAGGAGGCGGGGCTGGACTTCATGCTCCCGCTGGGCCGCTGGAAGGGATACGGTGGCGAGACGGACCATAACGGGTCGAGCTTCGAGACGCTGACTTGGGCAGCCGGAATCCTGGCGGCGACGGCGCGTATCATGGCCTTCGGGACGGTGCATGTATCCCTGTTCAATCCGGTGGTGGCTGCGAAGCAGATTGCCACGGCGGACCTCATCGGACAGGGCCGGTTCGCGCTGAACCTGGTTTGCGGGTGGAACCGGGACGAATTCGATATGCTCGGCGTAGACCTGGCGGAGCACGAGGACCGGTACGAGCAGGGGCAGGAGTGGCTGGACGTGGTGACCCGGGCATGGTCGTGTCCCACAGCCTTCGATTACGACGGGAAGTATTACCGGGTCCGGCACACCGACATCCACCCCAAGCCCCACCGGGGGGAGCGGCCGCTGATAGTATGTGCGGGAAACTCTCCGACGGGGCGGGACTTCGCGGCGCGGAACGCCGACATGATGTTCACCAACCTGCGGGCCGGGCTGGACGATGTTTCGGCCAACCCCGCCGCCCTCCGGCAGATGGCGGCGGGGTACGGGCGGGAGATTGGTGTGTTCACCAACGTGGCGGTAATCTGCCGCCCCACCCGGAAGGAAGCGGAGGAGTATTTCCACTACTACGCGGTGGAGAAGGCAGACAGGGACGCCGTGGAAAACATGGTGGAAGGACGGGGCTTGAACAAGCCGGGGCAGTCGGCAGAAGAGAAGGCGCAGATCCGGCGGCGGGCCGCGGGCGGCAACGGGGCCTTTCCCATCATCGGGTGTCCCGACGAAGTGGTGGGGACGATGCGGCGGCTGTCCGATGGGGGCGTGACGGCGCTGGCGGTGGGGTTGGTCAATTACCTGGAGCATTTTCCGTACGTGCGGGACGAGGTATTGCCGAGGTTGGAGCGGCTGGGGTTGCGGGAGGGATGGGACGCTGGGGGACTCGCCCCCCAGACCCCCGGATAGTAAAGGGTTTTCCCGGAGCGGCGACTATGAACGGAGAGATGATGGTTGAGCTGGCGGACCGGAATATAGTTTCGCGGGTGGTGGACGAACGGTCGGTGTTGACCGTCATCGGTGTGGCGCCGGAGCAGCGGGGGCCGTGGCCGGTGGTGACTGGGATCGTCAACGATGACGCGGATATGGCGGGGCCGCCGCCGCCCTACCTGTCGGTGGCGGCCTGGGCGGCTTGAACGGTGGTGACGCTGATGGGCGTGGCCCATCGCGGCAACATTCCCCTGGAGGACATTCACGTTGACTTCGGCATCGAGCCAGTGGAACGTCCCAGTGGCATCGGCTACGGCGTGCGGGAGCTGGTGACGCTGAAGGGGAACCTGTCGGACACGGAGCGGCTGCGGCTGGAGCGGGCGGCCCGGTTCTGCCCGGTGGGCCAGGCGCTGAACAAGGGATCGGTGGCGGTGGAAGACGAGGTCCGGTGGGCTTCCGGGGAGGTCACCGCGTTGTCCGGCCTGGGGGAACCGGCGGGTGTTCCCGGGTTCGCGGGGGAGCTGCCTCCGGTGCCGTCGGGGACAGTCCATGTGAAATACCTGCTGGACACCAAGGAGTACGACGACCACGGGGAGATGGAACACGAAGGAGAAACGAAGGTCTCCATGGAGTGCGGCAACCTGACCCGCACCAGCCGGTGGATGATACTGGCGGGGCACAGCTCGGAGGGCTGGGTGCCTTCCCCCTTCCCGCTGGCGCAAGCGGCCTGGGCGGCGTCCACCGCGACGACCCTGCAGTGGCTGCTGCCGGAGGTGGGGGAAGGGACGCACCATATCGCGGTGGAGATGGCCTTTCCTCCCCGGGGACAGCGGGGAGAGGCCCAGCGCAACGCGGCGGAGGGAATCGTCGCGCCCCGTCCGGCGCTGCGCCGAGTGACGGTCCCGGGGACGCCGAGGACGATGCCGGTGGAACTGGTGCAGGCGGCGCTGCTGCGGGACCCGATTTCGCAGATCTACCGGGACGGAGGAGTCCTTCTGGATGAGCAGGTGGTCGTTGAGTAACCCGATGATTCCTTTCCAGGATACGCCCAATCCGCCGGGCAACGTGACGACGCTGCCGGAACAGGAGACGCGGGTCTCCCAGGGATCGGGGGGCCGGTACTGTGAGGGGTGCCCGCGCTGCCAGGACGATGGGGCCGGATTCTGCACCATGCGGCATCCCCAGTACAACAACCTGCATCCGGTGTGCCGCCGGTGCGGGCACTGCGTCCTGAGGGGCAAGCACAACGACGACATTTCCGACCTGGAGGGGGAGTAGGCGACGGGTTTGAGCACGTTGGGGGATGCATCCCCCACCCCCGTATTTGAGAGCTCCGAGCAGGACGGGCGCCGGGTTCCCGCCATTCTTGCGGGCTTGGGTTACGTTATCTGACGGGCGCGATGGGAAGGGCGGACTTTTGGTATAGTTTCCGAAACAGGTTGGAGGAGCGCGTTATGGTGAGTCCAGCGCAGCAGAATGGGGCCAACGGGGCCAATCCGGCGGAGGAGATCGAGCAGTTTGACGCCATTGTCATCGGGGCCGGGGTTACCGGCCTCTACACTTCCTACTGCCTGCGGAACAACGGGATGCGGGTGCGGGTGTTCGAGGACGGCGACGGCGTGGGCGGCACCTGGTACTGGAACCGCTATCCCGGGGCCAGGTTCGACTCGGAGAGCTACACCTACGGTTACTCCTTCTCGGAGGAGTTACTGCGGGAGTGGGACTGGAAGGAGCTGTACTCCGGTCAGCCGGAGAACGAACGCTACCTGAACTACGTGGCGGACAAGTTCGACCTGCGGCAGTACATCCGGTTCAACTCCCGGGTTACGGGATGCTATTTCGAGGAGGACCGGGACACCTGGCGGGTGGAGATACAGGACGGGCACAAAGCCCGCGCTCCCTTCCTGGTGACGGCCGTGGGGTTGCTGTCGGCATTCTACGTCCCCGATTTCGAGGGGTTGGACACCTTCCAGGGTCAGTGGTGCCACACCGGGCGGTGGCCCAAGGAGGGCATGGACCTGGCCGGGAAGCGGGTGGGCGTCGTCGGCACCGGGGCGACGGCCGTGCAACTCATTACCGAAATCGCCAAAGAAGTGGGGCACCTGACGGTGTTCCAGCGGACGGCCAACTACTGCGCTCCGCTGCGCAACCGGCCCATCACCGACGAAGAGCAGCGGCAGATAAGGGCCAACTACCCGGAGATTTTCCGGCGGTGCGCGGAGACGGCGGGTTCCTTTGTCCACATGTTCGACCCCCGGTCGGCGCTGGAGGTGTCGGCGGAGGAACGGGAGGAGCAGTACGAGCGGCTGTGGCAGGAGCCGGGCTTCGCCAAGTGGCTGTCCAACTTCTACGACGTGATGCTGCCGGGGGAGGCCAACGAGGACTACGCCGAGTTCGTCCGCAACAAGATACGGGAGCGGGTGCATGACCCGGAAGTGGCGGAGATGCTGGCGCCCAAGGACCACATGTTCGGGTCGAAGCGGCTGCCCTGCGAGAGCGGCTACTACGAGGTGTACAACCGGGACAACGTGCTGCTGGTGGACGTGAAGAAGGCGCCCATCCAGCGGATAACCCCCACCGGGCTGGCGACCACCGACGCGGAATATGACCTGGACGTGATCATCTTCGCCACGGGCTACGACGCCGTGACCGGTTCGCTGACCCGCATCGACATCCGGGGTGTGGGCGGCGAGAAGCTGACCGACAAGTTCGCCAACGGGCCGCGCACCTACATGGGAATCCAGAGTGCCGGGTTTCCCAACATGTTCACCGTCAACGCGGCGTCGGTGGGCAACTTCGTGCGGGCGGCCGAGCCGCTGGTGGAGTGGGTGACGGAGTGCATACGGTACGTGCGGGAAAACGAGTACGTCCGCATCTCGCCTACCCTGGAGGCCGAGGACGAGTGGGTCAACCACGTCAACGAGGAAGGGTCGAAGATCCTCCGCAGCCAGGCCAACTCCTGGTTCGTCGGAGCCAACATCCCGGGCAAGGCGCGGGCCCTGCTGACCAGCCCCGACACGGCTCCCGTGATGCGGGCCAAGCGGGCCGACGTGGCGGCCAAGGGGTACGAGGGGTTCCTGCTGGAGTAGCGGGAGCAAGGTGCCTCAATCACGTTTGAGTCGCTCTGTTCGGTTGGAGATGGCTACGTGAAGCAATGGGTTGTCTTCTGGGGATTCTTGCTGTTGTGGGCTATTCCGTTATTGGGATGCGGGTCTGCAGCTCCTAGTCCCACCCCCGACCGGCCGTCGTGGACTGAACGGGAGGCTATCGCCGTGGTGCAAACGCAGCTCGCCATTAGATCCGGGGGAGATTGCCTTCGCTATGTGCAGTACCTATCCGATAAAGGGGACTGGACTGGCGAGTATCTAAGTCAGGGGGAGTGGGTAGTCAGGTATGGGAAAGACGTTCGTTGGAATGCCTTTGAGGCCACTGAAAGCGTTAGCCTTGTCATCGGCCCTGGAAGCGGACTGCTAACCCTCAGGGGATGTTGAAACGCGATGAATCACCACAGTTGCGAGGAACTGTTCAGGGCTGGCACGGCTCTATTGGAAAAGAGCGGCCTCGTCCGATACTGCGCCCAAGACCAGAGATTCTACTCTTGCAATGACGAGGCCGCATTCGAGAAGTACCACAAAAGCAAGTTTCACGAAGAACTTGGGCGATACATGGCTTGGGTGTTGTTCTCGGTCGGGGCCGAGAATCTGGCCAAGGCATCGTGCGTGTGTGCGGGGAAGATAAGTGCGGACGAAAAACATCTGCAACTTTCCAATTATAAGCTGCCTTTGAAAAAGCTCAATTCTTGTGACGCGAAGCAGCTAGACTCCGGATTCAGGGAGTTGGAACGGGTTAGAAATAGGGACGCCCACGCATTTCATCGAGATGTTAGAAAAGACGACTTCCACTTAACCAAGGAACAATTCGCCCCTCTGTTGAACATTTTCCGCAAGACCATGGAACGCCATGGTCACTTCGATATTGATAACTGATCAGTAGTGACGCTCACCAAGAAACGGGACGACAATGACTCAACAAATTAGCCCAGACGCGATTTTCGAGGACGCCCGGGGCGTCTACGCCCAGGCCCTGGAAAGGTTGGAAGCAGGCGACATACGTGACGCGGCGGAGAAGGCGTGGTGCGCCACGCTAAGGGCCACCGACGCCCTTATCCTGGCCAGGACGGGAAAGGAGACGGAAACCAGCCGGGGCACTTCCCAGGAATTGAGGATGTTGATCCATGCGGACAATCGAGTCTCCATCTTGCGGGCGCCCTTTTATCAACGCCAAAGGGAACTGCATGGAGACTGCTTCTATTACGGCCTGTGTGAACCGCTGGAAGAAACAACCGAGTTGATCAGGGACACAAACCCGTACTTGGCCGACGCGGAACGGCTGGCCTATTCCTGAAAAGGGAGAGCGCGGTGGTTAGTCGTCGGCCGGGGCGGGCTCCGGGTCCGGCGGTGGGGGCGCGGGAGGACGGTCCCGCGCGACGAAGAACAGGGATATGTACCCGAATATGAACCGCAGCGCGAACTCCACGCCCACCAGGAATACCCAGTAGTAGAAGATGGTCTCCCGGTGCATATTGGCCTGCTGGAGCACTTGGAGGGATCCCTCAATGTCGAAGAAGGAGGCGTCAATCAGGAAGATGCCGAGCACGGCAAAGGGGAGGATCTTGGCCAGGTCGCGGGACAGGTCCTCGCTGTAGTAGGCGGTGACGCGGATGGCGCTGACGGTGGCCAGGGATATGAGGAGCACGTCGGCAAACGCCTTTTCCTTGGACAGGAACACCAGGATCAACGTCAGCACGGCGAACCAGAAGAAGGCGAAGGCCGGGAACAGCACGATGTACTTGACCACGTACATGACCAGGTGCAGGAATCCCCGCACCATGCTGATACGGGACTCCTGGTACCGCGACAGGTCCAGGGAGAACATGTCCCGGGATGCCACGAAGCGGTAGAACTTGAAGACGAAGATGGCGTAGCCGACCATGCCGAGAACATAGACTGCCACCGGCCCCAGGACCCGCAGCCCGTCGTCTAGGCTCAGCCCGTTGGGGAAGAAAGCGGAGACGTGGACCGGATCCATTACTGGCGGGCCCGCCCTTCGCAGGGATGGTCGCGGGTGACTACAAAGCTGTCCGGTATGATGGTCATGCTGCTATTCCGTGCTTCAGGTGTAACCCGGATTATATGGGCGGGGAGTCTGGGTATTCCAGACGCCAGGCGGGAGCCTTTAGGGATTTTGGGAATTGGCAGACGCAAGCAGGTGGCCCCGGTTTCATCGTATAATGGCTGCGCTTCAGGACAAGACAGCTTGTTAATCGTCCTTATAACGCTTGGCCCCGTCTTCTTCAGCCAGACATTCGCAGTTTTCAGGAGCCTCCCGGATGCAGCAAACGCAAACCTACAAAGAGCGAAGCAGGATTTTCTTGGCGAAGGCACGGGATGAGCTTGCGGCGGGAGATTTGGAGCAAGCATCCGAGAAGGCATGGGGGGCGGCCTCCCTCATGTTAAAAGCCGCAGCCCAGCAGAGGGGATTGGACCATGAGACGCATAACCAACTTTTCCAGGTCTTGCGTGTCGTGGCAAGCGAGTTGGACGACCAGGAATTGCGGAGGTTGTTCAATGATGCCAATGGGCTGCATCACAACTTCTACGAGCACCGGCTAACTGCCGAAGAGATAAGTGACGACATTGATTCGGTGGAAAGGTTCGTAGGAAAGGTGGAGAGTTTCCTCGCGTAGCGGGAGAAATGGTCAGGGACTCATCTAGGTGGGCAGGCTCCAAAACCTTCCCAGACTACTTTGAGACGCTGGCGGGGGTTGCTATGGGGTAGGCGAGGACGGCGGGCAACCCACAGCCGGGAATCGCTATTTCCTGGCGGCTACTTCGTCGGCAATGCGCTTTATCTGTTCCATTACGCAAGCGATGACCTCTTCAAGCACCGCGTTTCTCTTCAACTGGATAGGAAAGTAACACCAACGACCACGTCGGAACGGGTCTTCGACCAGCGGCAAGTCCAATGTGCGGCTCACATCATACAACACTTCTTGGTTGCACTGGTAAAGCTGAAGCCAAAAGGGCGTTGCCTCAAGCCCATCCTTAGCCCAAAGGTCAAAGAAGACGCCGAACCAACACTCCCCACCACTCATCCTGAAGTATCGCCCGAAGCCGTATTCTGGTTGACGGCTTGAAGTCAATCTGCGCGTACTAATCCAGTCCTCATTGCCCCAGCGAGCCACCACGCCGTCGTAAACCCGCCACAGGTCACGCGTTCGGCGTGCAAATTCTCCTGTGTATTCGCCGTTCACAAGTGGCCGGAAGGCTTCCACGTCCATTTTCTCCGTTAGCCCCAATAGCTGCTGTACATCAGATGCGGTGCCGGCATCGTCCTCGGTGTATTGCCTAATCGTTTGGAGCAAGTCCCTCCAACTGACCATCATGAGATAGCTTTCAGATTTGGAGATTTTGGTTACTCGAATTTTGCCCAATGTCTTCTCGTCCAGGAAGACAATCTCGGCGGTTGCCTTGCTAATGTCGCCCTTAACTTCGTCCCACAAAGAATCAATCCTGTAATCAGGCACTAGGAACATTAGCACCGATTTTCCGTTCTGGGACAACCGCTTCAAATAGTCACTACCTTGGCCCCGTAGCAGGTTTGCGCCGAACTTCGCTTCCACAATCACCCGTAATTCGCCGTTGAGGTCGTAACCTGCCAGGTCCAATCTACCCCCTGAGCCGTCCTCGGCCGTATAACCCGCTTCCGCATTCACACTTCGTACGGGTGCCAATGTTTCGTCGGTTGTGTTTCTCACCAGACTGTTGAAGGCTTCCATTGCCGTTTCGGACGTGGTTAGGATGTAAGCCAACGCCCTTGTCGCAGCGGGTTCCACTTGTTGCGTCAGTAGTGGAACCAAATGGGCCAACAAAGTATCGCTTTCAGCCATCGAAATCCTCCTTATCCTTCCTGCCTCGGCACCGCCGGCCCAACCGGATAGTCCTCCGGCTTACCCGTGTCCCCCGGCTGGATGACAAAGTCCCGCCGGTCCCGGTAGAGGCGGGCCCGGTTCAGGACGTAGTTGCCGTAGGGCTCTATGTCGTCCCAGTGGGACATGAGCCAGTACTTATGGTCGCCGAGGAAGAGATAGGTCTTTTCCGTGTGGAAGAAGCGGCAGGCCACGCCCTCACCGGCCCGGAACCGCTGGCAGATGGCGGCGAGCAAGTCCCATTGGTCGTCCGCCTGGCTCAGGACGTACTCGTGGGGCCAAGTCTCCCGGTAGGTCACCGCCTCCCGCCACGGCGCCTGCGCGATGAGCTCCATTATCGAGTCCGGCATAACTCCCCCCCTCCGCCGCACCACATCCTCGTTGGCGGACTGTTGTGTTTTAGCCAACCACCACGTTAACCAGCTTGCCGGGGACGTAGATGGCGCGGTTCACCGTCTTGCCGTCGGTGTAGGGCTGCACCCGGGGACTGGCCAGCGCCAGCTCCTCGGCGGCGGACTGGTCGATGCCCACCGGCACCTCGATCCGGTCCCGCACCCTTCCGTTGACCTGCACCACCAGCGTCACCGTCTCCTCCGCCGCCAACTCCTCGTCCCAGGCCGGGAAGGACTGCTGGTGGACGCTGTAAGGATGGCCGGTGCGCTCCCACAGTTCCTCCGCCAGGTGGGGCGCGATGGGCGCCAGGATGAGCAGGAAGGCTTCCAGGCACTCCCGCCATGTCGTGGCGTCGATGCTGGCCTCGGCCCACACCTTGCTCAGGTGGTTGGAAAGTTCCATCAGGGAGGCGATGGCCGTGTTGAACTTGAACCGCTCCAGGTCGTTGTGGCACTTGCGGATGGTCTGGTGCAGCAGCCGCACCGTGTCCCGCATCACCTGTTCGCTGGCCTGCCCGTCGTCCAGGTGGGACGGGTCCCGCTCCGCCAGCGCCCACACCCGGTTCAGCCAGCGGGCCACGCCGTTGATGCCCACGTCGCTCCACGGGCCGCCCTGGTCCCAGGGGCCGATGAACATTAGGAAGCAGCGCACCGCGTCGGCCCCCATCTGCCCCACCACGTCGTCCGGGCTGACCACGTTGCCCCGGCTCTTGCTCATCTTCTCGTGGTCCTGCCCCAGGATGACCCCCTGGTTGAACAGGCGCAGGAAGGGCTCGTCGAAGCTGAGCATCCCCATGTCCCGCAGCGCCTTGATGAAGAAGCGGGCGTAGAGCAGGTGCAGGACGGCGTGCTCCGCCCCGCCGGTGTACTGGTCCACCGGCGCCCAGTCCTCGATGGTCGACGGGTTGAAGGGCCCTTCCTCGAACTGGGGGCAGGTGTACCGGAGCATGTACCAGGACGAGTCGAAGAAGGTGTCCATGGTGTCCGTTTCCCGCCGGGCCGCTCCGCCGCAGCGGGGACACTCGGTGTTGACGAACTCGGGATTGGACGCCAGCGGCGACTCGCCGGTGGGCCTGAAGTCGGCGTCCGGCGGCAGCTGCACGGGAAGCTGCTCCTCCGGCACCGGCACGATGCCGCACTTGTCGCAGAACACCATCGGAATGGGCGTTCCCCAGTACCGCTGCCGGGAGATCAACCAGTCCCGGATGCGGTAGGACACGGCCCGCCGGCCCCAGCCCCGCCGCTCCACGTCGTTGGCGATGGCCTCCGTCCCTTCCTCGTTGGTCATGCCGTCGTAGGGGCCCGAATTGGTCATGAAACCGTCGTCGGTGTACGCCTCGGCAGGCTCCTTCCCGTCCCAGTCCAGGGGCATGATGACCGTGCGGATGGACAGGCCGTACTTCCTGGCGAAGTCGAAGTCCCGGGTGTCGTGGGCCGGCACTCCCATCACCGCGCCCGTCCCATAGGTGGGCAGCACGTAGTCCGCCGCGAATATGGGGATGCGCTCGCCGTTGAGCCGGTTCACCGCGTAGCTCCCCAGGAACACCCCCGTCTTTTCCTTGTCCGTGGACAGCCGCTCCACCTCCGAGGTCTGCCGCGCCTGCGTGGCGTAGGCTTCCACCGCCTCCCGCCGGTCCGCGGTGGTCAGGCCGGCGACCAGCGGGTTCTCCGGCGCCAGCGCCATGAAGGTGACCCCAAAGATGGTGTCGATGCGGGTGGTGAAGGTTCGGATTTCCTTTTCCTCCAGCCCGTGCTCGGAAATGTCGAAGCTGATATCCACGCCGTCGCTGCGGCCGATCCAGTTCCGCTGCATGGTCAGGATCTTCTCCGGCCATTCCACCAGCCCACCGAAGTCGAGCAACTGATCGGCGTAGTCGGTTATCCGCAGGAACCACTGCTCCAGGTCCCGGCGGGTGATCAGCGTTCCGCACCGCTCGCAGCCGCCGTTGACCACCTGCTCGTTGGCCAGCACCGTCTGGCAGGAAGGACACCACACCACCGGCGCCATTCCCCGGTAGGCCAGTCCATGCTCGTACAGCTTCAGGAAGAACCACTGGTTCCAGCGGTAGTACTCTGGCAGGCAGCAGACCACCTCCCGGTCCCAGTCATACACCGCGCCGATGGAGCGGAGCTGACGGCGCATATTCTCGATGTTGCTCATCGTCCAGGTGTGGGGGTGGATGCCCCGGCTGATGGCCGCGTTCTCGGCCGGCAGGCCAAAGGCGTCGAACCCGATGGGATGCAGCACATTGTAGCCCTGCATCCGGCGGAACCGGGCGTGGCAGTCCGACGGGGACATGGCGTACCAGTGCCCGATGTGCAGGTCCCCCGACGGGTAGGGATACATCGTCAGCTCGTACCACTTGGGACGCGCGTCGTCGTCCCGCACCGTGTACAGGGAATCAGCGGCCCACCGCTCCTGCCATTTCCGGTCGATAGCCACCGGATCGTAGCGCAACTCAACCTGCCTGGGACCCGTAGTCATGTCGGTTCACCTCTACCCTGCTGAATCGGAACAATATTAGCATACGCCAGCGCCCCTCTCTCGGGTCCGTGTCCGCAGACCGGTCTTGGGGAGACGGTTGACCGGAACGACGGGCGGGCAATCCCCGCGTTGACCGCTAACGGCAAAGAAACTAGAATCCGGGCCGGGCCGTGCTCCGGCACGGCGCCCGAAAACCGGACGGAGGATGACGGTGTACCCAGCCGCCAGACCCGGTTCCCGGCGCCGGACTGCATCCGCCGGGCGTCCCTTGTCTCCGCTGCGTCACCCGGTGATCCGTGGCCTTTAACTCCCCCCGCCCCCGCAGGAGCGCCGTCGTCCGGCAACCCCGGGCCCAGCAATTGCGGCCCGTGGTGGAACCCCCCGTTCCGCAACGGCGCCCCACTCGCATCCTCACCACTCCCTATGTTCTCTTCCTGGGCCTGGCCGGGCTGATCGTGGCGGGCGGGCTGCTCCTGTCGCTGCCCATCGCCAGTTCCGACGGAAGGGCCACGCCGCCGGACCTGGCCTTCTTCACCGCCACTTCCGCCGTGACCGTCACCGGCCACACCGTCGTCAACAGCTCGACCTACTGGAGCCACTTCGGGCAGGCCGTGATCTTCGCCCTCATGCTCATCGGCGGCCTCACTTTCATGGCCCTCGCCACCTTCATCCTGGCCCTGCTGGGCCACCGCTCCTCCCTGTCGGAACGCTTGGTGATGCGCGAGACCATGGGCATCGACCGCATGGAAGGACTCCGCCGGATCACCCGCACCATCGTCCTGGTGGTCCTTCTGATCTACTGCGTAGGAGCGGTGGTCATCTTCTTCCGCATCAACGGACTGGACGGCATGGGGCTTGCCGAATCTCTCTGGCAGTCCATGTTCCTGTCGGTGTCGTCGTTCAACAACGCGGGTTTCTCCATCCTTCCCGAAGCTCCCCCGGGAAGCGGCATCGGGCGGGTGCTCACCTGGGACGTCCTGCTGGTGGCTATGGGCGTGCTGATCATCCTGGGGGCTATCGGGTGGACCTCCCTGGTTGACCTGTACCGCAACCGCCGGTTTTCCCGTCTCAGCCTGGATACCAAGCTGGTGCTGGTGGCCAGCCTCGTCCTTTGGGGCGTCGGAGCGGTGGCGTTGTTCCTGGCCGAGTACCTCAATCCCGCTACTCACGCGGTGTTGACCGTGCCGGAGCAGGTGGTCAGCTCCGTCTTCCACTCCATCAGCGGCCGGACCGCCGGATTCACCGCCATCGACTTCGGACTGGCCGAGGACTTCACCAAGCTCACCTATCCCGTCCTCATGTTCATTGGCGGGGCCTCCGGTTCGGTGGCCGGCGGAATCAAGGTGAACACCATCGCGGTCATCGCCGCCGCTGTGATTTCCTCCGTGCGGGGCAGGGCCCAGGCCGAGGCTTTCGGAAGGGAAATTCCCCAGGCCCAGGTCCTGCGGGCGTTGACCGTGGGAGTCCTGGGAGTGGTGTTCCTGCTGCTGGTCATGCCCGTCCTTACGTTGATCGAGCCGGACATACCCTTTGTGGACCTGCTGTTCGACACGGTATCCGCCTTCAGCACCAACGGTTCATCCACCGGCATAGTCCCCGACCTCAGCCTTCCCGGGAAAATCATCTTCATGCTGGCCATGTTCATCGGACGGCTGGGCCCGCTCACCCTGGCCCTGGCCCTGGCTCCCCGGGAGCACAGCGTATACCGTTATGCCCAGGAAAGGGTTACAATAGGCTGAACTCAATTGGGGGCAATCCGGCGGGGTCCATCAAGGACCAGCGATGAATAAGCAGGTCTGTGTAATCGGCTTGGGACGGTTCGGTTCCACCGTGGCCCGGGAACTCTACCAGGCGGGCCACGATGTCTTGGCCGTCGACGCCAACGAGAGCACCATACAGGACATGCTGGGTTCCGTAACCTACGCGGTCAGGGCCGATGCCACCAACGAGTCGGTGCTGCGGGAGTTAGGCGTCGCCGATTTCGACGTGGCCATCGTCGCCCTGGGCAACGACAACATCCAGAGCAGCATCCTGGTTACCGTAATCCTCAAGAGCCTGGATATACCCTTCATCGTGGCCCGGGCCGCTAACGAGCTTCACGGTACGACGCTGGAACGGATCGGCGCTGACAAGGTCGTTTATCCCGAGATGGAGAGCGCCCGGCGGGTGGCCCACGTCGATTTCAACGCCGGTGTCGTCGACTTCATGGAAATCGCCCCCGGCTCCGGCATCGTCAAGATCCATCCTCTTGAATTCATGCTGCGCAAGACCATCGAGGAGGTCGGCTTGGCCGGTCCCCAGGGACAGTATGGCGTCGTCGTTCTGGCCATCCGCCGGGGCCGGAGCTACATCGTGAACCCTTCCAAGGATGAGGAAATCCGGCCGGGCGACCTGCTGTTGATCGCAGGCCGCAACGACAACGTGGCCCGAATTTACGGTGCCGATAGCGAGTACGGATTGGCCGCGGGTGCCGCGGCCGAACGGAACGGGCGGTAGTCCCTGAAAACCGGCGGATGCTTGGCGTTGCCCCGCCCGCAAGTCCGGGACCATGTAGGGCCGCTTCGTCTGGAATGGTATCAGGTGGGTTGCCCGGAGCGTCGTTGCCGAGTTCCCAACTTCCTCTGAACCGGCCTGCCAACCCGGAATTTTCGTAACGGCCTCGGAATGTCTTTGAACGGGAAGCGAATACTGGTCCCGGTGAACGGAAGCCCTGCCAGCGAAGCGGGCTTTCTGTGGGTATGCGGACTGTTGCAGCGGGTCCAGGCCGAACTTCACGCCATCTACATCACCGAGCTGCCCCTGAAATTCGAGATGACCACCGAATTCGTGATGCAGGACCACCAAGGCGAGGGTGTCCTGGCGCGAATTGAACGCCTGGCGGCCGATCATAGGTGCTACGTCCGGGCCCAGCTATTGCAGGCCAGGCATGCCGGCCCCGCCATCGTCCAGGAAGCCCTTGACCGGAGGATGGACCTCATCGTCCTCGGAATTCCGCACCAGAAGGGTCTCGGGCTGCCGGCCGTGAATTCCACCGCCTCTTTCGTACTGGGCAATGCACCCTGCGAGGTCGTCTGCTATCGCGAGCCCGTGCCCAGCGCGGTCTTGTCATAGGCGCACGCGGTTATGGATGCCATTATCTACGGTTGCGGGCCCCTCACTTCTTCCCTGGTCCATCACTTGGTTGCCAGGGAGTATCTGGTCACCGTCGTCGGAGACGACCTCGACGCCCTCAAGCAATTCTCCGGCCTTGAAAACACCTCGACCGTCCTGGTGGTGGATGCGGCGATGCAGGACTACCTGCAGGAAGCCGAAGTGGCCCTAGCCGAACTGTTCGTGGCGTTATCCGACAACGACCTTGCCAATGTGCTGGTTAGCCAGGCGGCCAGTCATCTGTTCAACGTGCCAAGCGTCATCTGCCGCATCGACGATCCGGACCTCCGGCAGATGTATGCCGGCTTGGGCCTCCATACCCTTGGCCTCTCGGACCTTGACCTTCTCGCGGAACTCACGGCAGCCGTGGACCAGTAGGAATTCCGCCGTGTACGTTGTAATATCAGGCTGCGGGTCCGTCGGGTATCACCTCACCAAGGCCCTGCTCACGGCGGGGCACGAAGTTACCGTAGTCGACCCAAACCCCCGCAAGGCCGAGCTGCTGCGGGCGGAGTTGGGAATAGAGGTGGTCACCGGCAGCGGCACCTCCCGGAAAGATCTCGAGACCGCCGGAACCTCCCGGGCCCAGGTCTTCGTCGGCGCCGCCGATCTTGACGAGACCAACCTGGTCGCCTGCCAGGTCGCCAAGCACCTCTTCAAGGTGGGCCGCACCATGTCGGTGATCCGCGACCCGAAAAACGACTCCCTGTTCCGGGTCCTGGGAATCGACGTAGCGGTCAACGCCAACCACATGCTGGTCTACGCATTGGAAGAAGGTTTTCCGGGCCAGCCCCTCATGCACCTGATGCAGACCAGGCTGGATCAGGTGCAGCTCGTCTGCATCACGGTCCCGGAAGACGCTGAGGCCGCGGGACAATCCCTGGCCGGCCTGGAACTCCCCCGGGGAAGCCTGATTAACCTGGTCATCAAGGCGACCGGACCCGAACTCCCCCACGACGAGATGGTCCTCGAGGCCCACGATCAGGTCATCGCCGTCGTCAGTATTGACGAGATCCCTGCCCTTTACGACATTTTGACAGGAGCGTAACCCGGATGCGGCGCATAGCATTCCTTGGCCCGGTGGGCACCTACACCGAAGAAGCGGCCTTGCAGTACGACAGCAAAGCGGACCTCCAGCCTTTTCCAACCATCAACGCCGTTGGACTGGCGGTGTCCTCGGGGATGACCGACCAGGGGGTTGTTCCCATTGAGAACAGCATTGAGGGGTCCGTTAATTTCACCCTCGACCTGTTGATCCGCCAGTCCGGGCTTTCGATTTACAACGAGATAGTCCTGCCCATCCAGCACTATCTCCTCGCCCGGCCGGGCACCAGGGCCCCCGACATCGAGGTCATATACTCCCATCCCCAGGCCCTGGCCCAATGCCGCGAATTCCTGGAGCGCTGTTTCCCGCAGGCAACCCAGGAAGCGTCATTGAGCACCGCTGCGGCGGTCGCCGACATGCAGGAAAGTCCCGTTGCGGCGGCGGCCATCTCGCCGAAACGCGCCGCCGACCTGTATGACGTGGCGATAATCGGCCAGGACATCCAGGACAACCACAACAACGTCACCAGGTTCGTCGTGCTGGACAAGGTTGACCACCCCGTTACCGGCAGCGACAAGACCTCCATCTGCTTCTCTTTCCAGCGGGATGCTCCCGGCTCCCTCTATGGAGCGCTGGGGGAGTTTGCCCAGCGGCACATCAACCTGGCCAAGATTGAGTCCCGCCCCAACAAGGAGGCCCTGGGCCAGTACATCTTCCTCATCGACTGCATCGGCCACCGGGAGGACTCAGGGGTGAAGGAAGCCCTGGCGGCGTTGGCCGGCACTTCCAATATGCTCAAGGTCCTCGGGTCCTATCCCCGCTGGCAGGGCGATTAGGAGCAGGCTCCGGCTCCCCGATCAAGGCAATCGCATGAAGTCTGACTCGATCCTTTGACCCATCCTCCCGTCATTCCCGCGCAGGCGGGAATCCAGACCCCCGTCGCGTGTTGCCAACAGTATCGTGTTGACCGTTCACTGGCAGTTTGACCAAACTGGCGCTCGCGCGATTGCCCCGGTTCCGGTACGCGTCAAGAAAGGAGCCGCCCTTTGAGGGGGCGGCTCCTGGTTTCCTGGACGGGTTGGAACGGGTGGGGCCGGGATAACCGGCCATCATCCAAGTTGCCCGGCGTAATTCTCGGGGGTTGGGTTCTGAGCGGTGACGTCTTCCGAATGGCTCGAGACCGGAACGTCGCTGCGGTTCTTCCTGATGCGGTTCTTGACGGCGCCGATGTAGCGGCCGGCCCGCCGCGCGGCTGCACTGGAGCGTCCCCCCACAACTCCCCTGGTGTCCTTGCCGGGTTTGGGCGCCAGCAGCATGGCCGCCACGCCGCCGGCCACTACCCCGGCGACAAGACCGGCCAGAAACTTTTCATTCTTCGTCATCTTCATCCCTCCCTTCACGATTCCTGATTTGGCTGACCATTCCCAGGCCCCGGTTTATCAGTTCCACCACCGGCCCGAAAATGCTTAGGGGTTGAGTTATAACGCCGTGGATCTTGCCGGCGCTCTCCTCCAGGTAAAACGTGGTTCGCTTGACTGAAGGGTACAGCCTCAGGAGCATGTACCCGACGATTACCAGGACTACCAGGGCGACCAGGAACACCACTATGAGGACGATGTCCCTGACCAAAGCTACCGTTTCGACAATATCCATATCCTCCTTCAATGATGACAGATAGGCTCGCCAGATTCAACATAATCTTCAACGGGATAACCGTAGAACCTCCATGGTCCGTCCGGAGAATGCCACCTCGGCCTTCCCCTGTTCGATCAGTTCCTGGAACTTGCCCAGCCCTTCCTGGGAGTAATAAGCCCGTTCCAGGTCCCCGACGATCACATACTCCACTCCGTACTTGCTGAAAAGTTTGGCGGCTTCCTGAAGGCTCGTTGTTTCGTACATCGTCGCTATATCCCGGGCACGCTGCCTGACTTCAGAGGCATAGGGGCCGCGCTGTTGGACTTGGTGCCACGGCCACCCAAGGACGGTGGGCAGTCCGGTGTACTTGGCGATGCGGGACCCCCAGCGGTACTGCGGAGTGTGGGCCTCCAGGACCACCGGCGAACCCTCGACGTTTTCCTGAAGCCAGTGGATGCCCTCCAGGTCATCGGCCAGCAGCAGTCTCTTTTCCTGCTCGAAATGCGCCGCGTTGCGCATGTAGGCGGTTCCGTCCAGCGTCCACCCCGAAAGGCTCCAACGGTCCGCCAGGCGGGCCTGTGTGCCCAGGACCGGGTAGATTGATGCCGCCGCCAACAGCCCGGCCGCCAATACCGCCAGCGCAACCCCGGGGATGGACGGTCTCGGGATCCGGAAGGCCGCCAGGTGCCAGGCCATGAACCCGGACGCCAGGGCAAACAAGACCCATACTTCCAGGTAAAGTTTGAACAGGGTGTTCATCCGGCCAATGTCCCCTCCCAGGCGGACGAAGTCCACGCCAATGCTGATGCCCAGGGCCAGCGCCAGGAAAACCAGCGGCACCAGCGTGGTCCGGCGCGAGCCGTCACCGGACAGCCAGGCCGCCAGCCCTGCAGCCCCGGTCAGGGCCAGCAGCAGGAACAGGGCGGCCGCCGTTATGAACCCTGCCGCCGCCAGGTAGACGGCCAGCCCTCCGGTTGCCAGCAGCGCCGTGGCCAGTCCAACCCGCAGCAGGGATGGGTCCCAGCCGGAGGCGGCCCCATACCGGTCCGGCCGAATTAAGACCCGCCACGCCGCCAGGGCCGGTTGCCGCAGCTGTCCAGCCAGGAACATGATCGCAATAAGAATGAACAGCCCGTGGATTGTCAGGTAGTCCTTGATGGGGGTGGCCCACTTGGAAACATCCGCCCCGGCTCCGAAGGTCTCGTAGGACTGGTGGAAGGGGATGAAGGCCAGGTAGCTCAGGATGATTGCGGCTGCTCCTCCGACCAGCATCATTCCCGCGCGGACTGAGTGGTGCCGCCACAACAGGAGCGAGGACAACCCGAAGATGCCCACCGTCAGCAGTGCATAGGCCGGGTAGTCCCAGCTATTGGTGGCAAAGAACGAGCCCAGCGCCACTCCCGTCACGGCGCTTGCGGAGGCCAACCACGGAATTCCCCGGTCGGAACGTCCTAGAAAGACCGCGTTGAGCAGGCCGATTACCAGCAGGGTGAACGGAATGACGATCATGTGGGCGTGCAGGTCGGCGAAGAGAAAGGTGAAGAAGGGGAACTCGGTAATGTGAGGCGTATTCTCGACCCACCCATCTGGCTCCGGGACCCAGAACGCCAGCGGCGACGGCTCCATGGCGTCCAGCGACGGGATCATCCGGCTGCTCCGCCAGTAGTCGAAGCCAGCGAATCCCTCGCCCTGGATCCACCCCCAGATACTCTGCGCCACCTGTATCCCGCCGTCCAGGTTCCCCATCCCCACCAGGAACAGGGCGGTCAACAACCCTGCGGATGCGGGGCTCCTCACAAGATCGCGCAAATTGAAGAAAGGCGGCCATCTTTTAGGAGGGGAATGGCCCGGTTGCGCCGTAGGGACGGACTCCCCGGTTTCCAGGCCCCCATCGTCTCCTTTGCCTACCCTGTCCCGGAACGCGGCCGCCAGGTTATATCCGATAGACCATGCCCCGGTGAAGGTCAGCGCGAACAGCAGCGGAACCGCCAGGTTGAAGGCGGTGGCCGGCACGATCCCCGTCAGCCGGATCGGAACGGCCAGGATGAAATACCCCCAGTAGTAGTAGTTCAGGTATCCCCCGGCGAACCAGGGATCATAGGGTGGCAGGATGCTGGACTTGATAACCGCCGTCAGGTAGGCCAGCTCCATCGGCTTCTCGCCGCCCCGGTATGGATGCCACAGGTCCGGGTTCTCCGCCCGAACCCACAGGAAGGCGAAAAACGCCAACAGGAACAACACTTCCGTCCCAACCAGCAGCCGCCACCGCTCCCGCAGGAACGCCCACATATCCCGCCAACCGCCCGCCAGCGACAGCAGGGACAGCCCGGCCACGGCCAGTAATCCAGCACCAATGGCAACTCGGGAAAACTCCAGCCAGCCCAGGGACACAGCCAGCCACGTGAAATAAGCCACCACCAGGAATCCCAGGATCCGGGCCAGCACCACCCCCCGGTCCGGCAGCGACCTGAAAATGAACATGGCCAGGGGCAGCGTCAGCAGGAAAATCCCCTCCGCTGCCAGCAGCCACGCCAGCACCGGCATCCGGTTGGCCCAACCGTCTCGGTCAAACAACTCCGACCACGATCCTCCCTCCCTCTGCCGCTGCCAGTCCCCTTCAGGAAACTTCAGGCCGTCGTCCTCCAGAACCCCGGCGTTCCGGGCCCCCGCCAGCAGCCGGGACAGCATCTCTCCCTCAGGAAGCCGCCCATCGTTGCGGAACACCAGAGTCAGCGGATGGTCGTACCCCACCACGTTGTCGTCCGCGTAGCCCAACGGCAGGGACAGCCACCCGGCCCGGGCCGGCAGCCCCTCCGGGATCGGCAGCCCCGACCACGCAAACCCCGAGTCCCGGAACTCCACCCCCAGGAAGCTCGGGTAGGTGGTGAAGGAGTGTTCCAGCCGGAACCCCAGGTCTCCCCTGAAAAGTTGCCGGTAATACTCGGTGGTGAATGGGAACCGCTCCGGGTCCCGCATGACGCTGACATAGGGCCGCTGGCTGTAGAAGACCAGGTAGTCTGCCTCCGCCAGCTTCCCCGACAGTGTCACCATCTTGTCGGCGGTGTCCGGCTCGTAGGCCGGGAACTGCCACACCGACGAGCGGTACAGCCCCGGAATGAACTCGTCCCAGTGGTTGTCGCTGACCACGTGGGAACCGGGAGGCGCATTGTCCGCAAACCATTTCCCCGCCCGCACCGCCGGATGTTCCTGCCGGTATACATTCTGGAATGCCAGGGAATAGAACACCGCGGACAGGACCACTGCCGCCAGGAGGGCAACGGCAGCGGGGAAGGCGGCGCCCTTCAGCCGGTTAGTCAACCAGGATTCCCGGGGAGCGGCGTCAGCAATTCCTGCCCCGCCGGAGACGTCCCTGCCCTGCTCCACCAGCCACCACATCATTCGGGCCGCCAGCAAGAGCAGCACCGGCGCCAACGGGAAAACATATCGGAGGAAGCGTACCTCGAAGGACTCCAGGAAGAGGAACTGGGGGACCACCCACGCCAGCAGCAGCAGGTCCCAGCGGCGGGTCGCCGGATGACGCCAGGCCATGATAGCGGTGAATGGAATGCTCAGCCATGCCACTATCCCCAGCGGAATCCCCAGCCCCCAGACCACCGACTGCCGTAGCTGGTACAGGAAAGGCGTCGTATCCACGTACTGGATGGTGAAAGGCCACAACCCGGCGTGGTTGGCCATGTTCGCCTGCGCCGCCAGGTCCCCCAGGAACGCCCGGAAGTCCAGCAGCGCGTAGGGCGTTAGGACGAAGAACACTGCCAATGCGCACAGCCCGGCCAGCGCACCGTGTCCGGCCAGCCGCAGGAGCATGGACGGGTGGACCTCCCGCCACCGTCCCCCGCAGGCGTCCAGCAGCCAGTATCCATACGCCACCGCCAGCGGGGCCAGCAACGGCAGGACGCTCACCTTGGGCGACATGCTCAACCCCACCAGTGCCCCCAGCAAGACCGAATCCCGCAACCGTCTGCGCTCCATCAGCCGCAGCATCCCCCACAAGCTGAGCAGGACGAAGCAGACCGAGAACGTCTCCGGCCGGTAGAAGTGGCTGTGCTGGACGTGGATGACCGCTACCGCTACCAGCCCGGCGGCCAGCAGTCCCACCTGCCAGCCGAACATCCGCCGTCCCAGCACGTACACCAGGAAAACGCTGCCCAGGTCGGCCAGTGCGGACAGGGTTCGGCTCGCAAACCGCAGGTCCAGGGAGCCAATGTCGGTGAAGGGTTCCACCGCCAGCCGGATCGCCGTCAGGACATAGATCAGGCTGCTGCCCAGCGGAAACCAGTGAGGATTCAGGGGGCTGCGGTCGGCGTCCAGCAGCACGGATATGCAGGGAAACCCCGTCTCGGTCTCCGGATGGTCCGCCAGGCAGGCTGTGTATCCGGGCGACTCGGTGAGCAGGTCGTACATGCAGCCCGCCCGTAGGTAGAAGGACCGCTCGTCCGGGTGGAACCCGTGCCCAGCGTCCCAGTCGATTCCGTGGAACCGCAGCACCGCCGCTGCGGCCAGGACTGCCAGCAGCGCCAACCCGGAAACCGTGGGCCGGAATCTCTCCGCCCAACCGGGCCGGGCCGGGCTATCCCCTTTGAAAAATACCACCATGCAGGTACCGCAGCTTGCTACCTATATTTCCTAGTTTCAACTGTTGCTCTAGGTAAGTTAATAACTATCCATCTCTTACTCTTTCCGGTGGGCGGCTGTATCGCGAATGTTTAGCATCCTTTAAAAACCCAAGTGCGATTGCCCTGCGGGGCAGGGAAGAAGGTGTTGACATCACGCTGGGCTTAATCCGGGGGCAAAGTCACGAAAGGGAGGAAGCACCGCCCCCGCATAGGGGTGGCGCTTCCTCCCGTGTTGCCAGCCGGTGGACCGGGAACGGAGCTTAGAGGCCCTTATCGGCTATGAAGTTGCACAGGTCCACGGTGCGGCAGGAGTATCCCCACTCGTTGTCGTACCACCCCATGATTTTGACCATCCGGTCCTGCATCACCATGGTGGACAGGGCGTCGAAGACGCAGCTGTGCGGGTTGCCCCGCACGTCCGAGCTGACAATCGGGTCCTCGGTGTACTCTAGGATGCCCTTCAGCGCGCCTTCGGCCGCCTCCCTGAAGGCTTGGTTGACCTCCTCGGCCGTCACGCCCCGCGCCAGGTCGGCCACGAAGTCCGTAACCGATCCGGTGGAGGTCGGGACCCGGAAGGCGATGCCGTGCAGTCGGCCGTTCAGTTCCGGCAGCACCAGTCCCACCGCCCGGGCGGCCCCGGTGCTGGTCGGGATGATGTTCTGGGCGGCGGCCCGCGCCCGGCGCAGGTCGGAGTGCCGCTGGTCCAGGATGGCCTGGTCGTTGGTGTAGGAGTGAATCGTGGACATCAGCCCGTGCTCTATCCCGAAGGCCTCGTGCAGCACCTTCACCATTGGGGCGAAGCAGTTGGTGGTGCAGGATGCGTTGGAGACAATCGTGTGCGCCTCCGGGTCGTAGTTGTCGTCGTTGACCCCCATGACCATGGTCAGGTCCACGTTGCTCGCCGGGGCGGAGATGACGACCTTGCTGGCGCCGCCCTTCAGGTGCCCTCCCGCCTGCTCGCCGTCGGTGAAGATTCCGGTGGACTCCACCACGATGTCCACCCCCATCTCCGACCATGGAATCTGGGCCGGGTCCCGCTCCTGGAAGACTCGGATGCCCCGTCCGTCAATGATCAGGTCGCCTCCGTCGGCAGCCACCTCTCCGGGATAGACGCCGAAGTTAGTGTCGTACTTGAACAGGTGGGCGTTGGTCTGGGCGTCGGTCAGGTCGTTCACCGCCGTCACTTCCAGGCTGTCCGGGTGCCGGTCCAGGGTGGCCCTCGTCACCAGGCGGCCGATGCGGCCAAATCCGTTGATTCCGATCCGAGTCGTCATTGTTCCTTCTCCCTAAGTTTGTTTGCCGGATGAGCGCAACCGGTCATTCCCGCGCCTTTTCCAGTCATTCCCCACTTCCCTTCCCGTCATTCCTGCTCCTCCTCCCGTCATTCCCGCGGAGGCGGGAATCCAGACCCCCGTCGTCCCCATCGCCCTCCGTTTCCACCTTTGGACTGGGCGTTTTAAGATAGTCTCCAATGCCAACCCTCGCTAAAGGAACCAGCGTTTTCCAAGAAAGAGCAGGTTGACCACTATCAACCCCACCATCACCAAAAGCCCGATGCCAATGAGCAGGCCCTGGGCCAGCACCAGGGAATCTATTGCCGCCTCCAGAATCAGGAACGCCAGCAGAAATCCCAGCCCAATCGCCAGGCCCTTGCGGAAGTTGTCCTTCCCGGTTCTCGTAACTTCGCTCTCGATCCGGGTGTAGAACTCCTGGGGCATGTCCGCGTTGGCTGGCGTAGGGTTGGACGGCTGGCTTGCCGCCCCGGCCGGCTGAAACTGCCCGCACGAACAGTACCGTTGGCCCTGGACGACAGCGGCCCCGCACCGTCTACAGAACATCCCCGTCACCCGCGCCAACTCCGCCCGGTGACTTTGACGACGCCTCGATTCCCTGGTCTGGGCACAAGTCCGGCGCCATATCGCCCATTCCCCAGCGGCGCGGGGTACTCACTGCTGTCCCTGGGTGTCGCCGCCCCTGTCTTCCTCGAAGGTCTTGCCCGCGGACCGGGGCAGCAGTTTCCGCATCCGCCACAGCCGGGGAGAATAGGCCTGCATGTACATCCGCCAGAACCCGTCGGTCCCTCCGCTGGGAGGTGGCCCACCGGGAGCGTCGGGTTGGACCAGGTCCTTGAATTCGTCCTGGGAGCGCCCCGACACCGCCGGGGAAGCGATTAGCCCCAGACACCCCACGATGAACTGTACGCTCCGGACGGCTAGCCAGATTCCGAATCGGACCGTGTTCCGGCACAATCGCAGGAACAGGTACCGGGCTATCCGCCACGCCAGCCACAGGTTAGAGCTTGAGGTATTCATAGGCTCCCATGCCCGAATAGACGGCCTTCTCCCCCAGGGCCGCCTCTATTCTAAGCAGGCGGTTGTACTTGGCAACCCTTTCCGACCGCGCCGGCGCCCCCGCCTTGATCTGCCCCACGTTCCACGCCACGGACAAATCGGCGATGGTGGTGTCCTCCGTCTCGCCGGAGCGGTGGCTCATCACCGCGCCCCAACCGGCCAGGCGGGTCATCTCCAGCGCCTGTTTGGTCTCGGAAAGCGACCCGATCTGGTTGGGCTTCAGCAGCACCGCGTTGGCGTTCTTGCCGTCCACGCCACGCTGGATGCGGCCGATGTTGGTCACGAACAGGTCATCCCCCACCAGTTGCACCGACTCCCCGATCCGCTGGTTCAGCAGCGCCCAGCCCTCCCAGTCGTCCTCGTCCAGCCCGTCCTCGATGCTGATGATGGGATACCGCCCGCACCACTCGCCGTACAGGTCCACCAGTTCCGTCGAAGTCAGTGTGGCCCCCTCCCGTTCCAGCACGTAGGAACCCGTGTCCCGGTCAAACAGCTCCGACGCCGCAACGTCCAGCGCCAGGAACACCTGCTCCCCCGGTGAATACCCGGCCGCTTCCACCGCTGCCAGCACGGTCTCTATCGCGGTCCGGTTCGACGGAAGCGAAGGCGCGAACCCGCCCTCGTCGCCCACGTTCAGGTTGTGTCCCTGACCCCGCAGGATGTTCTTCAGGGACTGGTAGATTTCCGCCCCGGCCCGAAGCGCATCCGAGAAGGTGGGCATTCCCGCCGGGATGACCATGAACTCCTGTATATCCGCCGAGTCCGAGGCGTGCCGCCCCCCGTTCAGGATGTTGAACATGGGCGCGGGCAGGCTGACCGGCCCGCCCTGGGAAAGGTGTTCCCACAGTTCCCGGGGAGCATCCCCGCATCCCTCCGCTGCGGCCCGGGCCACGGCCATCGAAACCGCCAGGATGGCATTGGCTCCCAGCCGGCTCTTGTCAGCCTCCCCGTCCAGTTCGATGAGACGCCGGTCGATGTCCTCTTGGCTCGACGGGTCCGCCCCCGCCAGGTGGGGCCCGATAACGGTGTTGACGTTGGTGACGGCCTGGAGCACCCCCGCCCCGCCGAACCGGGAAGCGTCCTTGTCCCGCAGTTCCAGCGCCTCATGGGTGCCCGTGCTGGCCCCTGAGGGGACTAGCGCGTGGGCCCGCACCCCGTTGGACAGCGCCACCTCCGCCTCCACGGTGGGGTTGCCCCGCGAGTCCAGGGCCTCCCTTCCGGTGACGGCGGCGATGGTCACGGGCCTAGCGGTCATACTGTGCTCCGGCGGCGACCTCCGCCGACTCCGCTTCCTGTCGCAGGCGGGCCAGGGCTGCTTCAATGGCCTTGTTCACCGCATCCTCGGGAGAGTCAGCGTCTATGACCCCGTCAACAATGGGGTCGCCGTCCCCCTTGATGGACAGCTTCCACGTGCTCAACCCGATGACCGGAATCCCGTCTCCCAAGGCGTGGGCAATCTCGGACAGAGTCCCGAACGCACCTCCGACGGCTATCACCGCGTCGCCCGTGTTTACCACGATGACGTTCCGCGCGTACCCGATGGTGGTGACGATGGGGATGTCCACGTAGTTGTTGGACTCCCGGGAGGTCCGCCCCGGCAGAATCCCGATGGTCAGTCCCCCCGCGGCCTTGGCTCCCCGGCAGACGGCTTCCATGACCCCCGTCTTGCCGCCGCAGGCCACCATCACGTTGCGCCGGGCCAGCAGCCGGCCCACCTCCTCCGCCAGTTCCACGTGCTCCGGCTTGGCCGTGCTGCCGCCGATTACCGAGATAATCATCGGGACGAATACCTCTCCATCCTGCCTGGGGTCGGGAAACCCCCCAGCGTCAGACGCCAATTATAGCAGAGCGGCCGTCTGCCTCTTGCGATGTCCCGGCATCAGGGTACCGGCGCGTTGGGTAGCACCGCCCGGCTGGCAACCTCCGCCCACTCCAGCAGCGGAGCCGGATAAACCCCCAGCCACACTACCACCACCAGCGCAACCCCCAGGACCGCCAGCAGCACCGGCGCAGGCCGGGCCAGCGGGGGCCCGGATGGCTCCGGCCCACTGTGGTGGGGGCCGTGGCCGTCGTGACCTTCGTGACCGTCGCCTTGAGGCTCTTCCCCGGGTTGGTCATGCTCGGGAGGCGCTCCGGCGGCCAGGGCCGGCTGGATGTACATCTGACGGATTACCTGCAGGTAGTAGTACAGGGATATCAGGCTGGTGAAGATTGCTAACCCCGCCAACCACAGGAATCCTCCGTCGGCCACCGCGGTGAACAGGTAGAACTTGGCGGTGAATCCCACGAAGATGGGCAGGCCCGCCAGGGAGAACAGCCCGATCGCGATGCACGCTGCCAGCAGCGGCTGCCGGTCCGCCAGTCCCGCCACGCTGGCAATCTCCTCCTCTCCCGTCATGTTGAAGAAGGATATCAGCGCCGCGAACACCAGCATATTCGTGATGGAGTAGGCAACGAGATAGAAGATGACCCCGTTGGCCGACAGCAGCGAGCCGGACGAGAGGGCCGCTATCCCGGCCAGGGCGTACCCCACGTGCCCGATGCTGGAATAGGCCATCAACCGCTTCACGTTGCTCTGCGCCAGAGCCACCAGGTTGCCCACCAGCATCGTCACTGTTGCCAGTCCCGCCAGGACGTACTGCAGGTCGGCCCACCGCTCCGCTGCCGGAATCAGCCCCTCCGCCGCCAGCCGGATGACCAGGGTGAAAGCCGCCGTCTTGGAGGCGATGGCCAGGTAGGCCGTCACCGGCAGCGGCGCTCCCTCGTAGGCGTCCGGCGCCCACATGTGGAACGGAACCGCAGACAGCTTGAATCCCAGCCCCACCAGGATCAATGCCCAGCCCACCCACAGCGCGGGATTGACCTCGTTCAGCCCGGCCAGCGCTTCACTGATTTCCAGGAAGCGCGTCGTACCCAGCGCCCCGTAGACCATGCTGACGCCGTAGAGCAGGATGGCCGACGAGAAGGCCCCGACGATGATGTACTTGATCGACGCCTCGTTGGACTTGGCGTTCCCCAGTCCGTAGGCCACCATCACGTACAGGCTGAAACTCAGCAGCTCCAGCGAGATATAGGCCGTCAGCAGCTCCCGGGACATGGCCATCAGGTTCATGCCCAGGATGGAAAACAAAATCAGCCCGTAGAACTCCCCGGCGTGGTCCAGGTGCTGCCGCACGAAGTCAATGGAACTCAGGATGACGAAAACGCCGATGGCCAGGAAGACGATCTTGAAGAAGAGGGAGAACCCGTCCACCGCCAGCAGCCCGCCGTACAGGGTCTCCGTCTGTCCGTTGAGCATGAACAGGGACAGGATGGCGAGGCCCACCAGCCCCAGCACCGACAGCCACGCCAGCAGCTCCTTCCGGTCCTCCGGCAGGAACAGGTCCACGACGAACACCAGCAGCGCCAGTCCCGCCAGGGCGAACTCCGGCGTCAGCAGGTGGATGTTAGCAGTCAGGGAAGTCATCGCCCCTAGAACATCCGCAGGACGGAATCAACGCCGGTGTTGATTACCCGCAGCAGCGGGCCCGGCCACACTCCCACCACGATCAGTACCAGGACGAAGGCGCCACCCACGGTCTTCTCCACCGGGCTGGCGTCGGTCAGGTGCTCCCACTGCGGGTCCGCCTCCCCGAAGAAGGTCCGCGCCAGCAGCCGCAGGATGTAGACCGCGGTGATGGCCGCTCCCGCCACCGCCAGCACCGCCAGGGGCAGGTAGGTGCGGAATGCGCCCACGAACACCATGAACTCGGCGATGAACCCGCTCAGGCCCGGCAGTCCCAGCGAGGCCAGTCCCGCGATGGCGAAGAAGAAGCTGGTCGTCCCCATCCGCTTCATCAGTCCGTTCAACACGTTGATGTCCCGGATATGCGACCGCTCGTAGATTGCCCCCACCATGGCGAACATCAGGGCCGTCATTATCCCGTGGGAGAACATCTGCAGCACCGCTCCCGCCAGTCCCACCGGATGCAGCGTGGCGATGCCCATTATCACGTACCCCATGTGGCTCACGCTGGAGTACCCGATGATGTACTTCAGGTCCTGCTGGGATATGGCCGATATGGCCCCGTAGACCACGTTGACCGTGCCCAGCAGTATCAGGATGGGCATCCAGTTCTCTGCCCCCTCCGGCAGCAGGACCATCCCCACTCTGATGATGCCGAAGGCCCCCAGCTTCATCAGCACCCCGGCGTGGAGCATGCTGACCCCGGTGGGCGCAGCCACGTGCCCGTCGGGAGACCAGGTGTGGAAGGGCCAGAGTCCCGCCAGCACCCCGAACCCGATCATGAACAGGGGGAACACCCAGTTCTGGAAGCTTTCGCTGAAGGCCCCGCCGGCCGCCAGTTCTCCCATTCTAACCATCGAGAAGGTCGGCGAGCCCTCCCCGGCCGCCGCGGTGTACATTGCCAGGATGCCGATCCAGATTAAGACGCTCCCTGCCACCAGGAATATCATCAGCTTCATCGCGCCGTATTCCTTGGTGCGCAGGAAGGTCACGAAGTCGGTGCTGCTGCCCCACACGCCGATGAGCAGGTACATGGGCAGCACCGCCAGTTCGTAGAAGAAGAACAGGAAGAACAGGTCCTGCACCACGAACACGCCGAACACCCCCGACCCCAGCGCCAGCAGCAGCACAAAGAAGTCCCGGGGACGTCGGGTTATGGTCTGGGATATCAGCACCGCCCCGAACAGGACTATCCCGTTCAGCAGCACCAGCGGTGCGGCGATGCCATCAACGGCCAGGTGGAGGGAGATGTTCAGCGGCTCCCCCAGCCACTGGAACTCTCTAATGAACTGGTAACCGCCCGTCCCGTAGTCGTAGCGGGCAAAGATGATGATTGACAGGACGAACGTGACCAGGGAAACGAGGATGGCGAAGTACCAGGCCGGCTCCTGCCGGTCCTTCGGCAGGAACATTGCTATGATCGCCCCCGCCAACGGAATGGCAATCACCAGGAACAGGGATATCTGGTCGAACTGCGTCATCCGCTCTTGACCGCCCGTTCCCTCTACGCCGCCTGCATCCAGACGATGATGGCCAGAGCGATCGCGCCCAGGGTCATTCCCAGGGCGTATGTGTATGCGTGGCCGGTTACGTGGAGCCGCAGGGCCACCCCGAAGCGGCGCACGGTGTTGGCCGGACCGTTGACCCCCACGTCGTTGACGATGGCCCGGTCCGTCCATCCAACAGCCTTGGCCAGGATCAGCACACCTTTGTCGATGACGAACTGGTATAGCTCGTCCACCAGGTACTTGTTCTCCGCCAGCCGCAGCGCCGCGTTGAACCTGCTCTTCATCCCCTCGATGGAAACGCTCTTCCGCACGTAGACCAGCCAGGCCAGGACGAAGGCCCCCACCGCCAGGATGATGGACACCGCTCCCAGCCAGGGCAGGAAGTGGAATCCCTCGGCGTGGTCGTAGAAGACGAAGTAGCCGATGCCGTCGTATGGGCCCGGCCAGTTGAAGGTCATCAGCCCGAACACCAAGGCCAGCACAGCCAGCAGGGCCATCGTTATCGCCATCGTCGGCGGAGCGTCGTGGACGTGCTCATGCTCCGGGTTCAGGTTCCCGAAGAATACCGTGAACATGGCCCGCGCCATGTACAGGGCGCTCAGGAAGGCGGTCAGCAAGGTGAACACGATGAACACCGGCGGCAGGTTCTTGTTCACCGCTATCAGGATTTCGTCCTTGCTCCAGAACCCGGCCAGGATGGGTATGCCTCCCAGCGACAGCGCCCCTATCGAGAACAGCAGCGCCGTCAAGGGCATCACCTTCCGCAATCCGCCCATCTTGCGGATGTCCAGCTCGTCGGTGCTGTGCATCACGCTACCCGCTCCCAGGAACAGCAGCGCCTTGGAGAAGCCGTGGGCCAGCAGGTGGAACACGGCGGCGGTGTATCCAAACGCTCCCAGGGCCAGCATCATCAGTCCCAGGTGGCTGATGGTGGAGTAAGCCAGGATGCGTTTCAGGTCGGTGGCGACCAGGGCGATGGTTGAGGAACCCAGGGCGGTGACCAGCCCGATTATGGCAACGATCATCAGGGCGTAGTCGGAAGCTTCAAAGATGGGGAAGGCGCGGGCCACCAGATACACGCCCGCCACGACCATCGTCGCCGCGTGGATCAGCGCGCTGACCGGCGTGGGGCCTTCCATTGCGTCGGGGAGCCAGACGTGTAGCGGGAACTGGGCCGACTTGCCCGCCGCTCCGGCAAACAGCAGCAGGGCTGCGATGGTGGCCGTTCCCTGTCCGATGGCGCCGCTGTGGACCGCGTCGAAGGCGGCGGTCATGCTGAAGCTGCCCACCTCGCGCCACAGGAGCAGTATCCCGATGAGCAGCCCCACGTCCCCGATGCGGGTGACGATGAAAGCCTTCTTGGCTGCCTCCCGCGCCGAGGGACGCTCGAACCAGAACCCGATCAGCAGGTAAGAGCACAGCCCCACCAGCTCCCACGCCACGTACAGCAGCAGGAAGTTGTCCGCCACCGCCAGCGTCAGCATGGACGCGATGAACAGGGCGTGGAAGGCGAAGTACCAGTCCAGCCGCGGGTCGCCGTGCATGTACCCCAGCGAGTACACCTGCACCATCAAGGCGACGAAGGTTATCAGCCCGATCATCACCACGGTTAGGGGGTCGATGAGGATGCCCCAGTTGAGGCTGATTCTCTCCCCTTCCCCGGCGTTGCCGGTGAGCCCGGCTTCGAACCAGTTGACGCTGTACTCGCAGGTCAGCGAGCCGGTGTGATCGCTCTTGCCGCAGCCGTTGGTGTCCGTCGAGGCGCCAATGAAGGAGAACAGCACCAGCCAGAAGACGGCGAATCCCCCCGCGATGGCCAGGATGGCCAGGGGCGAGCCCTTCCCCGGCAGATGCTTCCCGAACAGGACGATCAGGGGAACAGCAACAAAGCTGAGGACGGGTATCAGCCAGGCCCACTCCATGCTAGGCAGCCGCCTCCGTCACGGACCGGGAACCGAAGTAAGGAAAGAGATTGGCGGAGATTGTGCGCCGGCGATTCAACAGGTCTACCACTTCATCAGGTTGATTTCGTCCAGGTTCACCGTGGCCCGGTTCCGGTACATCCGCAGCACGATGGCCAGCGCCAGCCCGACTTCGGCGGCGGCAACGGTGATGACGAAGATGGCGATTATCTGCCCGTCGAAGTGGGCGAATTTGCCCATGCCGTTCAGGTGCGAAGCGACGGCGATCAGGTTGATGTTCACCGCGTTCAGCATCAACTCGATAGACATGATGATCAGGACCGCGCTCCGCCGGGCCAGCACGCCGTACATCCCGATGACGAACAGCGCCGCGCTCAGTAGCTGGAAGTAGAGCAGGGGAGTCAACTAGCCCTCTCCCCGGGAGCCGGTGCGGGCGATGATGATGGCCCCGATCAGCGCCACCAGCAGCACCAGCGACGCCACCTCAAAAGGAATGGCCCAGCGGGTGAACAGCGAGTTAGCCAGCTCCGCGAACCCCGGCCCCTGGGGCGCCGATTCCACTTGTGGACTCCGCCAGAAGGAGACGATGATGACCGCTCCCATTGCCACCGCCGCCAGTGCGGCCAGCGGCCACTGCGGGTTGTCCGAGACCCGGGGGTAGTCCGAGGAGCGGGTCAGCATGATGGCGAAAAGCAGGACGATGATGATCGCCCCGCCGTAGATTAGCACCTGCACCAGGGCCAGAAACTCGGTGAACAGCAGCAGGTAGATTCCGGCCACGGCGGTCAGGGACAGCAGCAGGAACAGGGCGGCGTGGACCACGTTGCGGGTCAACACAACCCCCAGTCCTCCCGCCAGCGTCAGCCCTCCCAGAGCAATGAAAAGCCAGTCCATCGGTCAGCTACCGCGTTCCGTACGGTGAAAAGAGGACGGATGCGCGCGAATAAAGAGCCGCTGTCGGGGCGGCTCCGGGATGCCGGGGCGTTGGCTCGATGCAGGCAACTTACTCACCGGCTCCCGCTGCGGCGGCTTCCTTTTCCTCGGCAGCGGCCTTGGCGGCAGCTTCGGCCTCCTGCTTCTGCTTGGCCAGGACCGTGGGGGGTATCCAGTTGGTTTCAGACTGGTATTTCTTCCCGATTTCCAGCAGGGCGGGCAGGTCCACCCGGTCGCCATTGCGCTGGTAGGTGCTCATCTCGTGCTCGTGGCTCATCACGATGGCGTCGAAGTTGCACAACTCTACGCAAATTCCACAGAGGATGCAACGGTTCAGGTTGATCTCGAAGTAGTCGATGATCTTCCGCCGCGAGCTGTCCCCCGACTCGTGCAGGGGATTGTCCTTCATGCTGGCGGACATGCACTGGGTGGGGCAGTTGCGGATACAGACCATGCAGCCGGTGCAGAAGGGTTCCGGCACGGCGTCGTCCCACGTCAATGCCGGAAATCCCATGAAACGGTCCTGGACCGGCGTCGGCACGGTGGGGTATTGTCGCGTCACCGGCTTCCGCATCCCCTTCACGGCGGACGCGAAGGTGAGCATCATTCCCTTGACACTGTTCAGCATTGGCCAACCCTCCTTAACGCGAACCGGCGGCCGGGCGTCGGGCGGATGCGGCCGCGCGCCTTTCCGCCAGTTGCTGTTCCTGTCGGGCCTTGATCTCGGCGACCCGGCGGACCGGCGCCATCATTCTCCGGTAGATGAGGTATCCCACCACCGCCAGCCCCGCCAGCGACATCAGCGTGAGGCTCCAGGCCGGCCAGTCGTAGAACAGGTAGATGGCGGTTATTACAATGGTGTAGAACGCCAATGGCACCATCACCTTCCAGGCGAAGGCCATCAGTTGATCGATTCGCAGCCTCGGAAAGGTCCCCCGTATCCAGAACACGACCATTACCAGGGCGTAGACCTTGATCAGGAACCAGACTACTCCCGGCAGCACCGGCCCCAGCCATCCCCCCAGGAAAAGCAGGGCGGCCAGCGCGGCGATGGCGAAGGTGTTGATGTACTCGGCTAGGAAGAAGACCGCCCAGTGCGCCCCGCTGTATTCCACGAAGGGCCCGCCCACGACTTCCGACTCCGCATGGTAGATGTCGAAGGGAGTGCGTCCCACCTCCGCCAACCCCGCGATGAAGAAGATGACCAACCCCAGCGGCAGTACCAAGACATAAAGGATCGGGTTCTGGTTTTCGACGATAACCCGCAGGTCCAGGGATTGGGCCAGCATCCCCACGGCCACAACCACCAGGATCACCGGAATTTCGTAGCTGATTAGCTGCGCCGCGGAGCGTAATCCCCCCAGGACGCCGTACTTGTTGGCGGAACCCCATCCCGCCAGAACCAGGCCCAGGATGCCCACCACCGCAAAGGCGGTGATGTAGAACAGTCCCAACTCCAGGTTCTTGATTACTAGGTTCTGCGCAGCGGGAATGGTCACCCAGATCATGAACGCCGACACCACCACGATAACCGGGGCTACCCAGAAAATTGCCTTGTCTGACTCCGTCGGCAGGATGTCTTCCTTGATCAGCAGCTTGATGGCGTCGGCAATGGGCTGCATCAGTCCCATCGGGCCGGTTCGGGTGGGGCCAAGACGGAGCTGCAGCCGTCCCAGGGCTTTCCGCTCCAGCCAGACCATTGACAGCACCACCACCGACAGGCCGCCGAAGAGGGCAAACAATGCAACGAGGATCCAGACCACGTCCAACAGGGAGACGGCAAGCAAAACGGGAGGCGCCATCAGCGGTCCACCTCGCCAAGGACGATGTCCAGCGAGCCAAGAATAACCACCGAGTCGGCCACCCACGCATCCTTCAGCAGGGCCTTCAGTGCGGACAGGTTGCAGAAGGAGGGCGGGCGCACCTTGAGGCGGTAGGGGCGGTCGGCTCCCTTGCTGACCAGGTAGACCCCAATCTCGCCCCGGGGGTTCTCGGCGCGGACGTAGACCTCTCCCTCGGGCGGGCGGATGAGGCGGCGTCCCAGGGAAGACGTGACCGGTCCGGCGGGCATCTGCTCCAGGGCCTGTTCGATGATGCGCATGGACTGGTACATTTCCTGCACCCGTACCCAATGGCGGTCCCAGCAGTCCCCGTCCAGTCCCACCGGAACATCGAAGTCAAAGCGGTCATACACAGAGTAAGGTTGGGCCTTGCGGACGTCGTACTCCACGCCGCAGCCCCGCAGGCAGGGGCCGGTCAGCCCGTAGTCGATGGCCTCCTCAGCGGATATTACCCCCACGTCCTTCATTCGGGACAGGAAGATTTCGTTGAAGGTGAGGATGTTGTCGCTCTCCTCGATGTCCTCGTAGAGGAGGGGCAGCAGGTCCCGCACCATGGTCTCGAAGTTGTCCGGCAGGTCTTCCTTCAGGCCGCCGATGCGGAAGTAGTTGTGCATCATCCGCGCGCCGGAGACGGCCTCGAACAGGGCCTGAATCCGCTCCCGCCCCCGGAAGGAGAACATGGTGGGAGTCATTGCCCCGGCGTCCAGGCCGATGGTCCCCACGTAGAGCAGGTGGCTGGCGACCCGGTTCAGCTCGCAGAGGATCACCCGGACGTACTCGGAGCGTTCCGAGACCTCCAGCCCCATCAGCTTTTCCACCGCCTGGCAGTAGACCAGTTCGTTGTTGAAGTTGGCGACGTAGTCCAGCCGGTCGAACAGGGTTACGATTTGATGATACTGCTCACCCTCGCAGATTTTCTCCGAGCCCCGGTGCAGGTAGCCGATGTGGGGCTCGACGTCGACAATCTTCTCGCCGTCAATCCACAGCACCATACGGAAAACGCCGTGGGTGGACGGGTGCTGCGGCCCCATGTTCAGGAGCAGTTCCACCGATTGGGCGTCGCGCCGTATTTCGCTGGCGATTTCAGTCATGTTCGATCACGGCAACTTCATTCAGGGCGTCCGAGAAACCGGATGGTGGGTGCCCGGGGCGGCTCCACCAGGCTGCTCATCCAGACCTCATCATTATCGTAGAACCCGGCTTCGATCAGCACCTCGTCGAGAATTCCCAGCTTTTCGCAGTCCTCCAGGTACAGGACAATCTCCCGGCGGAGGGACTTTCTCGCCTCCTCCTCAGTGTCCCCGAACCCGGTCATTATCAACTCCGGACAGAACGCCTGGTAGGCTCCGTCGACCCGGGTGGTTTCTATCTGATAAACGATCCGGTCCAATTCGTATCTATCGCCCTGCCGGAGCCGGGCCCTTTAGTCGATAAACTCCAGGTGGATTTCGGTCTCTTCTTCCAGCCCGGGAAACCCGGCGGCGGTCAGCGCTTGTTCAAGGGTCTCGTCGGCCTGGCGCAGTTCGATCCAGGACCGGAGCAGGTCCACCAGGTCGTCCTGGGCCATCCGGGCGGTCTCGCCCGTTCCCTGCAATTCCAGGGAATCGAGGAGCGCGAGGTAGCCGTCCCCGGTTGACTCCACCGTGGCGGTCAGCACCAGCCGTTCCATCCCCTGGTCTCCGGTTTCATCGATAACCTAGAACTCCTGGTACTCGTAGAGAGGATACTCCTTGCGGCCGGGGTAGCCTTCGAACTCATCGTACAGCAGCAGCGGGGCCAGATCGGGATGCCCCTCGAACTCGACGCCGAACAGGTCGTGGGCCTCCCGCTCGTACCAGTCCGCCGCCTGCCAGACCCCCGATACCGACGGCACAACCGGATCGTCGTAGGCCACTTGGGTCTTGACGGCTAGGGTCTGTTCACGGCTCAGGGACTGGAGGAAATACACCACCTCGCAATGGTCCTCATAGTCCACGCAGGTCATGCAGAGCAGCAGCTTGAAGTCCAGGCGCGGATCGGTCTTGGCCGTCTCGCACAGTCCCGCCAGGTTTTCCCGCTGTACGTTGAGCTGGGGCAGGTCGTGCATCACGTCTGGCTCGGGATGGAAGGACTGAAGCACTTCCTCCGCCAGCGCCAGCATCTCCCGGCGGTGCGGCGCAAGCTGGTCGAAATCTGGCTGGACCTCCTCCTCGGAGGGTTCGGCGTTACCGTGGTGTGTCGCCACTCTTGGCGTCCTGCATGATCTTTTCCTGCAGCTTGAGGATGCCGTAAAGCAGGGCCTCGGGACGGGGCGGGCACCCCGGCACGTACACATCCACCGGTATGATGTGGTCCACGCCCATGACCACCGAGTAGGAGCGGTAGTATGGTCCGCCGTTGGTGGCGCAGCTGCCCATCGCGATGACCCACTTGGGCTCGGGCATCTGCTCATAGAGCAGGCGGATGGGTTCGGCCATCTTCTTGACCACCGTTCCGGCCACGATCATCACGTCCGACTGGCGGGGCGAAGGCCAGGTCACCACCCCAAAGCGGTCGAAGTCGTGGTGGGCCATGAACGTGGAAATCATCTCAATGGCGCAGCAGGCCAAGCCGAAGCTGAGCGTCCATAATGACGACTTGCGGGCCATTCCGAAGAGCTGTTCCTTGGAGGTGGTGATGACGCCGGGGACCCTGCCGCCAATGGCCTGGTCCAGCAGGCTGGGCGCGGGCTGGTTGCCGTGTCCCAGGGTTATTTCTGCCATTCCAGCACTCCCTTCCTCCAGCCGTAGATGATTGCGAAGAACAGCACCCCGAGGAACAGCATCATCGCGTAGAAGGGGATGGCGTTCCCCAGGTCCCGCTGTTCCAGGAAAATGACCGCCCATGGGAAGAGGAACACAGCCTCAACGTCAAAAATCAAGAAGAGGATGGCGAAGATGTAGAACCGGATGTTGATGTTCGACCAGGCAAAGGGCGTGGCGGGAACGCCGCACTCGTATGAGGTCAGCTTGACCTCCGAGTGCCTGCGCGATGACATCAGACGGGAAGCGGCGAACATACCCCCGATCGCCACCAGGGCAATGATGGCGGATAACGCCACCGCCGTCCAGTTGGCCGCGAAAATACTGGGGTCCGATGTCTGTAAAAGTACGCCGGAGAAGGGCGTCATGTGCTAATTTCGTAATCCAAGCTTAGTCTCTGCCCGAGTGGCGGAGCGCCCCAATATTATCACCGGGCAAATTTCAGTGTCAACGAAGAGGAAGGCGGCTTGAGAGCCGCTCCTAGCCTGTACCCTCTGACCGCCGCCGCGCCAACTCGGCCTCCAGCTCGCGGACCCGCGCCTCGGCCTCCATCTGAGCTTCCTCAGCGGCGATGCGGGCATCCCGCTCCGCCACCCTCCCCTCGGCCTCCTCGTCATGGGTGGCGAGGTACTGATGGGTTATCGGGTCCCACCAGCGGAGCTGCCCATCTTCCCAGCACAGCGTCAGCCCCAGGACTTCGCTGTGTCCCCAGTAACGTGAGCCGTCGGTATTGATGGTCACCGCCTGATACCCTCCGTCCGCCAGGCGGTCTCCGGCCAGCCCCTGCCGGTAACGCTGTCCGCCGGTGGGGTCGAACCGCCAGTATTCCGGCACGCCGTAGTCCGAGTATCCCACGCGCTTCCCGGCCTCGTCGTTGCGAGCGGTCCATGTGGACGCGACCTCCAGGACGAACTCCGGCGGCTTGCCCCGCACCTCGATGGCGTACCCCCACTGGGCGATGATCGCGTCCACGTCCACGCCAAAAGCGACTGTCAGATCGGGAATCAGGATGCCCCGCTGCTGCCGGGGGCTGTTTCCCAGGGGAACCTCGCTGAGGACCAGGGTGGTTTCCGGGGAGCCGAAGTGGCGGCGCAGGGTGGTGAGGTATCCGGGCAGGTGGAGGTACAGGGGGTTTTGCATGTCGTCCCTGGGAGGAAAAGCCGGAAACGTGCCCGATTCCGCCACAGTCTTGGTCTGGCGAGTCAGCTTGCTGGTCATTATTTCCGTCCTTGCGGGGCGGGAGGTAAGTTCATTACACGGCTACCCATCCGGCCGGGTCACGGAGGACAGCCGGTCGATACTGTATCAATTTGAATGTGATGAGTTTTCGCTTCAAGATTTGAATCACAATTTTATAAACTTAGAAAACCCTCACCTTGAGAACCTCTGCGCGTCGTACCGTCGCCAACTCTGACACACCTCCAACATCTCCCCTATCGCCTCCGCGTCAGAGACAGTCTTGTCCGGCCACGCCTTGACCAGCTCCACCACCTGTACGGAATAACTCCGATCCCGCTCTAGGTCGTTGGGGTCAATCTGACGAACTACAGAGACCAAGTCCACGGGTAGGTCTCCAGAAATCAAACCACTGCAGAACCGCCACACCTGCACTCCCGGAGGCATGACCACGGGCTCTATTAGTAGCTCACCTGCTTCGCTCTCGCCCGACTCCTCTACCCCCAATAGGGCCGTCAACAGACCCAACACTACCAGGATTCCCACCACGAACATGAAGAGGTAACCCACCTGCCTGGACGTCATGGAGGTGCCCCTTGCGGAAGGATACTGGCTCCTATACCACAAGTCGCCTATCCCAAATGGTGGGCTACAATGGAGCATGCGCGAGACCATGCCCTTGCCAAACCCTCGCCAAGATTCAAAAGGGATGAAGCCACTCGTGGTAGAGTGGCTTCATCTTAATACGCCAGTCATTAGCAGGCAATTATTCAAATTGAAACAGTATTAGCCGGTCCAGACCGGGGATTCAACGCTTCCCATCACCTACCCGCCTGCGCCCGCAGTTCGGTGGAGGAGATGTCCACCCGGAAATCGGATTCGGGAATCTCCCGGAAAAGGGGTGCGAACCCGGCGGGGATGGGCACGTCGCCAAGGCCGTGGAACGCCCCGTCCTGCGCCCGTCCGGCCACCAGGAAGCGGCTGCCCCACGACCACATATCGGCCAGCGCTCCCAGCATCGCCTCCTCGCTGCCGCCGTAATAGCGGGGATGGACGATTCGCACGGCCGTGTCCCATCCGATCACAAAGGACGCCCCGGGGAACAGCCGGGCCTTGCCGTGGAACGTGGGTTGCGAGGTTAGCGCTACCATGCCGCTGCCCCGGAACTGCTCCAGGCGAGCCATGATTTCCGCCTCTGCCAGGGGAGGCTTGTCCACGTTGAACACCGAAATTTCGTAAGCCACCGGCTGCCCCATCATGCGGGACGCGGTTTCCGCCAGTTCGGTGTGCCCCCGGTGCAAAGGCTGGTAGGATCCGGGGAAGAGGACCCCCTGGAATCCCTCCTCCGGTGCCATCGTCCCGTCGGGATGCACCAGGACTTGGCTGACTTCTCCCGCCAGCAGTTGGGCTATGGGGGAAGGATGGGGAACGGCGCTGTACCGAGGAGATTCCGCGGCGGTCAGGTCCAGGGCAAGCCCATCCTCAATCCCGCTGGCCCGGGCCAGCAGGTTCAGAACCATCCGGCTGCACAGGTCTTCCTCGCCCGGCCGGTCCCTCGCCCCCTTTTCCAGGATCAGGTCGGACAGCCATACCTGGGAGCGGTCCCAGGCGGCGATGAAGCAGCGGTGGTCGCCGCGCTTGGGCCGGTTGGTCACTAGGGTCGCCGTGCAGGCCAGGCCCACGGCAGGGGAGTCATCCTCCCGGAGTGCCAACGCCCGCCGGTACGCGGCCCGGGCCATGCTCCGGGCCGTCTCCTCGGAGACATACTGCTCCGGCTCGCTGCCCAGAAAATCAATCATGGACAGGCGGCCGTAGGGCACCAGCGTTTCCAGCAGGGTGTTCGATGCTCCGGCCACGCCCAGTAGCCAGGCCAGCGCCTGGCTCCCGGCTCCGGCCACGGCGATGACCGACTTGTGGGGCGTGGCGTGGATCTTTTCGATCAGGGCGGTGGTATCGTTCATGGCGTTGTCCGGTCCTGGGCTGGGGATTGCTTGTTGCCGGGGCCAATCTGCCGGGAGGATTCCAGTTTATCCAGCAGCTGCCGGGAAAACTCCACCTGCCGGGCGGCCTTCTCGTCCCATTCCGCGTTCCAGGCATCCGGGAGGCGGCGGCGGGCGTCCGGCCACCAGAGGGGCTGGACCTCGCCGGTGGTGTCTCCGGCCAGCACGTCGGCCAGGTAAACGGTCATGTCCCCGCCGTCCATCGCGTTGACCACCCTGCAGTCCATGTATCCCCAGCACTCTTCCAGGATGGGGCTGCCGGTTTCTCCCAGGTGGTATGGAACGCCGTCCAGTTTGGCCGCGTCACGGCCCGACCGGAAACCCAGGGAGCGCAGCAGGTCGAGCTGGTTGGAACCGAGAAAGTTCAGGGCAAATGCGCCGCTGCGGTGGATCAATGCCCAGCTGTGGTTCACCTTGTAGATCTGCACCACCACCCGCGGACGGTCTGGGACCACCGAGGCGGCGTTGACCGTGACGGCGACCTGGGCATTGACCCGTCCTTCCCAGCAGCACGTGACCGCCGCCACCGGCGACCAGAGGTGGCGCATCATGGGAGCGATGCGGCTGGGGTCGATGGTCGGGGCGATGCCTGGCAGGCTGCCGTCGGAGTGTTGGCTGGCGTCGGACACGGGCAGACCCGGTTCCCTGGAGAAGCTGAGTGTGCGGGGAGTGTAACACCGCTCCCCCAGAGGGTCTATTGGCGGTGACTTGGCCGCGGAATCACCAGTCCGGGGAGTGGTCTTCCGCGGCGTTGTTGGTCAGCCGCCGTTGGTTGGACCCGTCGGCGTCCATCACCAGTATCTCGCCCTGCTCGTAGACGAAGGATACGAAGGCGATGCGTTTGCCGTCCGGGGACCACACCGGGGACTCGTCCACGGCATCGTTGAATGTGAGACGCCGTGGTTTCTTCCCGTCGGCCCTCATCACGTATATCTCCGGGTTGCCGTCCCGGTCGGAAACGAAAGCAATGGACTTGCTGTCGGGAGCCCATACCGGGGAATGGTCCGCCGAGTTTCTGATGGCCAGAGGTATCTCGCGGACCCCCTGCCGCCATGAGCCGTCCTTATTGGGAGCTATGGAGTAGATGTTCTCGTTGCCGTTTCTCACCCGGACAAATACTATGCGGCCGCCGTCTGGCGACCACCTCGGGTCCCGGTCCCGGCCGTTGGTGAGACGGATCTGGTCCACTCCCTGGGCGTTGCGCAGCCACAGGCCGGGCTCCGCGTCCTTTCCCTTGCCGGAGCCGCTGGCGGAAAACACCAGCCACGCCCCGTCTGGATGCCAGTCTCCCAGCCGCTCGTCCAGCTCATTGACCGTAACCTGCTGGACTGCCCGGATATCGCTGTCCCTTCCCGTGCCGACGGCGTAGATCTCGGAAGAACCGCTTTTCGGAGACACGAAGGCCAGCGCGTCGCTCTCCGGCGACCACACCGGCGGATAGTCCACCCCGGCGTTCACCACCAGCGCGCCCGGAGTGTCGTCCTCCCTCTCATACAAGAAAACGCTGGACCCCCGGTCCTCATTCCTCAGGAACGATACCGTGGATCCGTCGGGGGACCACTTCGGGAAGGAATCGGAGACGCCGTGGTTGGTCACCTGGGTGGCCTCGCCGTTCTCCGGGTCCACCAGGAACAGGTTGCCCTGCCCGTCTTCCTGGGAAACATACACAATGGGCTGCGTTCCCCCGAAGAAGCACCCGGTCATCAGCAGCGCCGCCCCCGCCACCACCAACCTGCGCAGCCACGTTACCGCAAACTTGACCATCGCCCTCACCCCTTCCCGACCAGTTGCGCTGCCAAGTCGTGTGGCCGCAACCAGGGCGCTGCCCCCTTCCTAGTGGACCCATTATATAGAGTGACGGCCGGACATAATCACCGCTTATCCCAACGGGATTCGGCCGGTTTGCGGCCGTCACCCCGAGCGCACTTTCCCGTCATCTGTCCCCCCACATATCGTGTTGACCGTTCACTGTCAGGTTGACCAAACTGGCGCTACTGCGATAGCCCTGGCCCAGTGACATTTGCCCGTTGACACCGGCTCCAAAACTGGATAGCGTTGAATGCGTGGACCGCATCATCCTGCAATCTCCTTCCCTTGGTATGGCCGAATCGACCTCCGTCGATCCCGTGCCCAGCGGAACCCTTCCGGCGCCTCATTGGGAATGTCCCGAAAATGTCTCACTTTGTCTCATAATGTCCCAATCGCAGCCCCGTTATGTCCCGCCCAGGGCGCAAAAAGACCCCCGATTGCCCTGAAAATCCCGGGATTTCAGGGGTTTTAAGCACGGAACAGTCCAAATGTCCCACAAAATAAAATTTTCTTCCCGGTTCTCGTGGGCTGGCCCCGCGCGGACTTGATTCTCCTTGACAACCCATAGGGCCTTCTTTAGCATCACCTAAGCTAATGCCGCCGCTTGACCGGCGGTTTCCTTCCATATTTCCACGCTGGAGGGTCCCATGAAAGCCCTGGTTGGAGCAGCCCTGATCGACGGCTCGGGCGGGCCGGTGGTCAATGACAGCGCCGTCCTCATCGACGAGGACCGGATCGTGGAGGCGGGGCCCCGGGCTGCGGTGACCATGCCCCCGGACGTGGAGATCATCGACGTTGCCGGCATGACCGTAATGCCCGGATTGATTGACTGCCACGACCACCTGGCATCCAAGGGCTACGATCTGGCCAGCCGCTGGGAGCTTAACGAACCCATATCCCTCGGACACCTCCGCACCGCCTACGTCATGGCCGAGACCCTGGCCGCCGGATACACCTGCGTCCGCGACGCCGGCGGGCTGGACGCCGGGTTCAAGATGGCCGTCGAGGAAGGGCTGTACCCCGGCCCCCGCCTGGTCAACTCGGTCAATATCATCTCCCCCACCGGCGGCCTCGCCGACCGCCGCAGCGGCTCCGGTCACAGCCACTCCCACGGCGACCCCCGGATGCCGTCCGGCGTCGCCGACGGTCCTGAGGGAGTGCGGGCCAAGGTCCGCGAGATGGTGCGGGTCGGCGCCGACGTCATCAAGTTCGCCACCACCGGCGGGGCCAGTTCCCGCCCCGGGCATGGCCCAATGGATGTCGAGTTCACCCCCGCCGAGGTCGCCGCTCTCATCGACGAAGCCCGCATCCTGGGACGCAACACCATGTGCCACGCCGTCGGCGGCCCCGGCCTCCGCGTCGCCGTCGAGGCTGGCGCCGGTTCCATCGAGCACGGCTGCTACCTGGCCGATGACCCCGACCTCATCAAGATGATGGCCGATAACGGCATCTTCCTCGTGCCCACCTTCGAGGTCTACGAGTTCCACTCCACCGTCAGCGCACCCCACATGCAGGTGCGGGCTCGGGCGCTGCGCGAGGTTCACATCGAGACCATGCACCAGGCCCTGGCCGCCGGTGTCAAGGTCGTGGCCGGCACCGACGCCGGAGGATTCGTTCACGGGGACAACGCCCGCGAAATCGAGCTTCTCGTGGAAAAGGGGATGAGCCCGATGCAGGCCATCCAGGCCTCCACCGGCTGGGCCGCCGAGTGCTGCGGCCTGGGCAACGAGACCGGCACCATCGCCGCCGGCAAGTACGCCGACCTGCTGGTCCTTGACGGAAACCCCCTGAGCGACATCAGCGTCCTCCGGGACCAGGACAGGTTGATGATGGTGATGAAGGGCGGTTCGGCCTACATCGACCAGCTTCCCGTCGGACAGCCCCTCCCGGCCTGATTCCGGCCTCCGGGTGTCGCCCCTGCTTGGGAATTTAGCGAGGAGCGGCGGCCGGCTACCTCCTTATCCTTGATGCTCTCGTGACCAACCCAAGATGCAGTTCCACGTCCTGACCCTGTTCCCCGATGCGCTGGCTGGCCCTCTGGAGCAGAGCATCCTGGGGCGGGCGCGCCAGCGGGGTCTGATTTCGGTTGAACTGACCGACATCCGCAGCTTCACTCACGATAACCACGGCACCGCCGACGACTACCAGTTCGGCGGCGGCTCTGGGATGGTGATGAAGCCGGAGCCAATCTTTGAGGCGGTGGAGTCCATCCTGGAGCGTTATCCCGGTGAAGAACGGCGGGAGGTCCCGGTGGTGTTGACCTCTCCCCAGGGGGAGCCTTTCAACCAGTCCGTTGCCGATGAACTGTCCGAAGCATCGGCGGTGGTCCTGATTTGCGGGCACTACGCTGGGGTGGACCACCGGGTCCTCCAGGGAGTCGTCACCCGCGAAATCAGCATCGGTGATTACGTGCTCAGCGGCGGCGAGCCGGCGGCCCTCGTCATCATTGACGCCGTGGCTCGCTGCATTGAAGGGGTGGTCGGCTCCCACGAAAACGTCCTGGAGGACTCCATCACCTCCGGCCTGCTGCAGCACCCCCTCTACACCCGTCCGGCGGAGTATCGCGGCATGGCTGTGCCCGACGTCCTGCGGTCCGGCAACCATGCCGAGATTGACCGTTGGCGGAGGGAGCAGTCTCTCCGTCTCACCCTGCGGCGGCGGCCCGACCTCCTGGAAAAAGCCTCTCTGACCGGCGCTGACCGCAAGTTCCTGCGGACGCTGGGTTGGGCCTCTCCCGGCCCTCCGGCAGTTAATGGCCAGGATCAGGGGAAATAAACCCCGTGTCCCGTTCCGGTTTCAAGTTCCACACCACCGTTCGGGTCCGATGGATGGAGTGCGATGCCCAGGGGATTGTGTTCAATGGGGCCTATTTGGGTTATTTGGAGGTAGCCCAGGCGGAGTATTTCCGTAACCTGGGCTTCAGCATCTACCGCATCGCCCAGAACGGCTACTTCGACAGCGCCGTGGTCAAGACCACCCTCGAGTTCAAATCCCCGGCCCGCGTGGATGACATCCTGGAGCTGCATACCCGGGTGGCCCGCATCGGCAACACCAGCCTCGTCCTGGAGGTGGAGATTCGCTGTGAGGACACAGAGCAGCCCCTCAGCACCATCGAGGCAATCTACGTCGGGTTCCACGCCGACACCTTCCAGACCCGCCCGGTCCCGGACCCAATCCGCGCCCTGGTAGACCACTTCGAAAATACGGGCGAAGTCCTTCCCATCGAGAATTTCCCCGAGTTGCACGAAGCGGCTCGTTGACGGCCAAAAGGGTCCTGGAAACTGGGGGAGCGCCCCATCGCCGGGGTCGAGGGGAGACTCGGGTCTCCTAGATCATGAAAACCGGGGAATCGTCCCGGTTGATTCGCTTCTCTTCCGCAATGCCTTCCCGCATGTAGCGGGGAAGGTTGAACATGGTGGCGTGGGTCTCGGTGTCGTAGAAGCGGAGGGCTTTGTTGAGGCGTTGGGAAACTGCGGCGTCAATATCCGCCGGGGCTTCCAGTCTGGCATCGGTGGCCAGGTTGAATCCCCACAGTATGTGGAAAGCGGGCACGTGGACCTGCCAGGGAACGGCGTGTTTGAAAACGCCCTTCAGCGTGTTGTGAATGGTGGTGAAGCACTCTTCCAGGGCCAGCAGTCCCGAGGGACCCGATTGGGTGACGAGAACGCCGCCCGGGTTCAGCTTGGCCTTGGCAATGCGGTAGTACTCCTCGGTGTAGAGCAGGTAGGCCGTGCCTCCTTCGAGCGGGTCGACCAGGTCCATGATCATCACGTCGAAGGTCTGGTCGCACTCCTCAAGGTAAGCCCGGGCATCCTGGTGCAGCAGTTCAAGGCGCGGGTCATCGAAACTTCCCTGGTGGTGCTGGGGTAAATAGTGGCGGCACAAGTCCACCACCTCCTCATCCAGGTCCAGCATGGTCACCTTCTCCACGGAGCGGTGGGCCAGCACTTCGCGCAGGGTACCGCCCTCGCCACCGCCGCCAATGAACACCGTCCGTGGGTTGGGGTGCATCAGCATGGCTGGATGTACCAGGGATTCATGATAGATGTGCTCGTCTTTTTCGGTGGACTGGGTCTTGCCGTCCAGCACCAGGCTTCGTCCGAAGATCTCGGATTCCACCACCTCGATGGCTTGGTACTTCGTCCGCCCCGAGTAGAGCACTTCCTGGACCCGCAGCATGATTGCCAGGTCAGGAAACACCGTTTCCAGGTACCACTTGCCGGTAATGTCGTCCATTGCGTTCCGGGTCCCCGCCTAGCCCACCACCACCTTGTCCAGCAGACCCCGTTCCACCTCGATGATGTCCTGCTCCTTGGACTCCAGCAGTTCGATCAGGATCTCGGCGGCGTCACGAGGCTGGAAGGACGAGCCGCAGGTGAATATGTCTGCGGCGGCGTAGCAGTATTCCGGCCAGGTGTGGATGGATATGTGGGACTCGGCGATGGAAAGGATTCCGGTCACGCCCTGCGGGCTGAACTGGTGGAAGGACTCTCCCACCACGTGGGCGCCCAGGTCCTCAGCGGCCTGCCACAGCGAGTGGCGTATATGCTCTACGTTGTCGAGCAGCCTGGGGTTGCATTCCTTGAGTTCCAGAAGCACGTGCTTACCTAGTACATTCAATCACCCGCCCTCCGTTTCATGTTGGGATGAATCCCCCGCCGCCGGTTGCAGCAGTCGGGGACATTGACGAACCACAATTTTATAGGTAGCGGGTTGCCGAAGCAATACCCACGAACCGGCTGGCGTAGCCCCTCGGATGGTATAGTTTGTGCCAGGCCCCGGTTTATCTCCCCTATGCTGGTTCTGTGTTCCTGCGGAAAACCCTCACCCGGTCCGGCGTGGAACGGGCAACCCGCATTCTCTTTGTTGACACTCCCGAAACCCCATTCCTATACTAGCCGCAACCGCCGTCCCGCAGGGGACGCCCCGTCCGGCCTGAACACTCCTGCTTGTCCCACCGGATCATCACCTCCTCTCTCGGCTGGCCGGACCGGGTCCCTTCCCCCTCGCGTCGCCGACGGAGCCCCCAAGGAGCCTTAGACAAGTTACCTTGCTCGGCGATGGAGGGGGCGACCCTTAGAACGAAACGTTGACGATCTAGCGAGGGACCGTGTGCGGCATAGTCGGATACGTAGGGACCAAGCCCGCCTGGCCGATCATCCTCCAGGGGCTGGAGCGGCTGGAGTACCGCGGATACGATAGCGCCGGCGTTGCCATCAGCGATGAGGATGGCGACCTCCAGTTTCGCAAGACCGTCGGCAAGGTGGTGGGCCTCACCGCCGACCCCCTCGTGGAGATTCCCCAGGGTTACGCCGGCCTAGGACACACCCGCTGGGCCACCCACGGGGACGCCTCCGACGCCAACTGCCATCCTCACACCGGCTGTTACCAGGACCTCGCCATCGTCCACAACGGCATCGTCGAGAACTATCTCGAACTGAAGCAATACCTCCTGGATGGAGGACACCACTTCACTTCGGAAACCGACACCGAGGTCATCGCCCACCTCGTTGAGGAAGGAATCAACCAGGGCCTCCCTTTGGAGGACGCCTTCGGACGAATGGGTGGCCTGCTCCGTGGCTCCCAGGCCGTGGCTGTCATGAAACAGGGCGACGCCGCCAAGATCTGCGCCATGCGTCTCGGTCACGCCGGCGGCATCCTGGTCGCCCACCGGGACGGCGAGACCATAGTCGCCAGTGACCTGCCCGCCATCCTGCCGCTGTTCCGCCTGGACACGCCCACCGGCGATGTGGCGTTCCTCGATTCCGGCGAGATGGCCGTCGTTACTCCCGACGGAGTCAGGTACCAGGACCTCCAGGGACTGCCCCTGCACAAGGAGCTGCGCCGGGTCAACTCCGAGGACGTCATCGTCGACAAGGGTGGCCATCGCCACTTCATGCTCAAGGAGATCATGGAGCAGCCCCAGGCCGTGGCCTCCGCCATGCGCGGCCGGGTGGATTTCAGCCAGGGACGGGTCATGCTCCCCGAGGTGCCCTATTCGCAGGAGGAAATCCGGGGTCTTTCCCGGGTGATGCTCATCGGTTGCGGCACCAGCCTCCACGCTGCTCAGATTGGACGCTTCCTCATGGAGCGTTTGGCCGGCCGGCCCGCCGAATTCGAGAGCGCGTCCGAATTTCGTTACCGGGGCGCACCCATCGACCCCAACACCCTTTATGTATCCGTGGCCCAGTCCGGCGAGACCGCCGACACCGTGGCGGCCATGCAGGAGATCAGGGACGGTGGTGGCCGCATGTTGACCATCTGCAACGTCGCGGGCACCCAGACGACCCGCCTGGCCGACGCCACCCTCTACATGCACTGCGGCCTGGAAATCGGCGTCGCCAGCACCAAGACCTTCATCGCCTCCCTCACCATCCTCAACCTGCTGGCGGTCTACCTGGGACAGGCCCGCGGCTTCCTTTCCGCCGGAGACACCCGGGGCTTGGTCGACGAATTGGCCCGCTGCCCTGCCCTCATTGGCAGCCTGCTGTCCGATGTCTCCCGCTACCAGGAACTGGCCCTCCGTTTCAACTCCTACCGCAACTTCATGTTCCTTGGGCGCGGCATAGGCTACCCGGTCGCCTCCGAAGGCGCCCTGAAGCTCAAGGAGATAACCTACATCCACGCCGAGGGGTATCCCGCCGGGGAAATGAAACACGGCCCCATCGCTCTGGTTGACGAAAAGATGGCCACCTTCGTCCTGGCTCCCAACGACTCCCTGTTCGAAAAGATGCTCAGCAACGTCAAGGAGGTACGAGCCCGCCATGGCGTCATCTTGGGCATCGCCACGGAAGGGGACGACCGGTTGAGTGGCGAAGTGGATGAGGTTCTTTACATCCCCGCAGTCTCCGAACACCTCACCCCGCTGCTCGCCACCATCCCTATGCAGTTGCTGGCCTACGAAATCGCTGTCCTTCGCGGCTGCGATGTAGACCAGCCTCGCAACCTGGCCAAGTCCGTCACCGTGGAATAGGCCCCCTGGTTGGGTCTGCGCCGCTGCCCTCGTCCCCGCAAAAACCCTCTTCCCATCCCGCCTCTCGGCTCGGTGGCTCTGGTCTCCCTTTTGGCCCACTCGGAAAACTGGGGAGTATTTCCCAGCCAAAATATTGCAGTCCCCCCGGCAAGGTGCAATGATAGCTGTGAACACTTGCCGCTGAACGCCCCTGCGTCTCCAGGTCGCGCCCAGCCCCGGAAAGGCGGACCCGAATGCTCCTCCGCATGACCTACCCGGAAGTCTCTGCGTCTGATTACTGGGCTTTACTTTCCCCGCAGCTTCGAGAAGACTTCGAACACCTGGTCCACCAAGTCAAGAACCTGCGCTTCGTCCACGTCAACAGCACCGCCATTGGAGGCGGGGTCGCCGAGGTCCTCCAGTCCCTCGTCCCGTTGATGAATTCCCTGGGGGTGGAAACCGAGCGGGTGGTCATCAACCCGGCCGAGCCGCCCTTCTTCCAGGTCACCAAGAAGCTCCACAATCTGCTCCAGGGTGCCGATGGAGACCTGAGCCCGGAGGAATTTGGCCTCTATATGGACACCCTCGCCCGGATCGCCCGTGACATCGAATCCCGCCAATTGGACGCCGATGTCTGGTTCCTTCACGACCCCCAGCTTCTGCCCCTGGCCCAGCTCCTCCCCAAGCGGGGAACCGAAACCCGCTTGTGGGTGTGCCACATCGACCTGACCGCTCCCAACCGGGAGGTTATGGACCGGCTGCTGCCCTTGACCGCCGCTTACGATGGACTGGTCTTTTCCCTGGACTCCTACATTCCCGCCGGGCTGGGTTCCAGCACTCCCGTATGTGTTGCCCCGCCGGCCATCGATCCTCTGACGCCCAAGAACTCCCCCATGCCTCACAACGAGGTCAGGCGTATCATCTCCGCTATGGGTATCGACCCGAACCGCCCGCTGGTGACCCAAGTTTCTCGCTTCGACTTCTGGAAGGATCCCTGGGGAGTCATCGACGCCTACCGCATCGCCCGCCAGTCCGTGCCCGGCCTCCAACTGGCCCTCCTCGGAATCAGCCAGGCTGCCGACGACCCCGAAGCGGCGGACATTGTAGACCGGGTGGCGGACCACGCCGCCGGCGACCCCTACATCCACCTGTACTTCCGGCCCGACGGCCTGCCCGACAGCATCGACCGGATCGTCAATGCCTTCCAGACTGCCTCCCTGGTCGTGATGCAGAAGTCCCTCCGGGAGGGATTCGGCCTCACCGTGGCCGAGGCCATGTGGAAGGGAACCCCCTTGATTGGTGGCGATGTCGGTGGTATCCGTATCCAGGTGGAGGGCGGCGTCAACGGTTACCTGGTAGGTTCTCCCAAGGAATGTGCGGAGCGCATGGTTTCGTTGCTTCGGGACCCGTCCCTGCGGGAGCGGATCGGCGCCGCCGCCCGCAACAGCGTCCGCGACAACTACCTCCTCCCACGTCTCGCTTTGGACTACCTCCGGTCGGCGGCCGCCGTTGCCCCAGCGGGATTGCTCGGCAACGGCCACCAGCCCGGCATCAACAACTTCACCACCCTGGAGCACCTGCGCGTCTAATTCCTTTCCGGCTTGCCGCTCTTCGGGGGATGCGGTACAGTTTCTTTCGGCGTGCTCTGATGAAGGCCACCGCCTTCCTTGTTTAGAGCAGCAAGTTCGTTTCGGGGGGCAGACAATGGCCAAGACTACCGTGGTCGTAATGGTGGACGGGTTTGATCCCGAATACGCGCAGCACTGCCCCACCCCCAACCTGGATCGCATCGCCGGGGAGGGTTTCCTCGTGTCCGGCAAGGCCATGATGCCCACCGTGACCAATGTCAACAACACCTCCCTCGTTACCGCCAGCTATCCCGACGCCCACGGCATCGTGTCCAACTTCTGGCGGGACCGCACCGGCGGGGAGGACGTGTACATGGAGTCCGGCGAATACGTCGTCGCCGAGACCATGTTCCAGCGGGCCACCCGCCTGGGAGCCCGGTCGTTGCTGGTGTCATCCAAGGACAAGCTTCGCAAACTCCTCGGCGACGGTCCCACCCTCTGCTTCTCCTCGGAGCAGCCCCTGGGCTGGGTCGTGGACGAGGTTGGAACGCCGCCGTCCATCTACTCCCTCGAGGTCAACAGCTGGATCGTTGACGCCGCCCGGGCCGTGCTGGCCCGGGAAAGCTACGACCTTGTCTACCTGACCACCACCGACTATGCCATGCACACCTACGGTCCCGAGCACCCCGAAGCGTGCCGTCACCTGGCCCTGCTGGACGAGGCCATCGGCAAGCTCATGGAAAGCCTCCCTGATGTCGAGTTTCTCCTTACTGCCGACCACGGCATGTCCGCCAAGAGCCGCATGATCCACCTGCCCGACGTTCTGCGGGAACACGGCATCGCAGCCCAGGCCGTCCCCATCATCAAGGACCTCTACACCGTTCATCACTCCAATCTCGGGGGATGCATCTACGTCTACGTCGATGCCGCTGACACCGATGCCGCCCTGGAAGTCCTCCGCAACACCGGTGGAGTGGACGCCGCCTATCCCCGCTCTGAAGCCGCCGCCAGGTTCCGGTTGATGGAGGACCGCATCGGAGACATCATGGTCCTGGGCGGCCCCGAAGTGGTCTTCGGTGACCCGGCTGAAGTGGACTTCCCGGCAGGTCTGCGCTCCCACGGATCGCTTTACGAGGATGACGTACCCATCCTCGGCTGTGGCGGTTCCTACGATGGGTTCGAGTTCCGGGAAAACCGGGACGTCGGACGCTACGTTTTCGAACGCATCCTCGTATGACCGGCTCCTTCCTGCCATGAACCCCGTCACCGTCTACTCCCCCGCCACCACCGCCAACCTCGGTCCTGGTTTCGACTGCCTCGGAATGGCCCTGGACCTGTGGAACCGTCTTGACGTGACCGCACCTGCAAGGGGTCTCTCCGCCGTCGTTGAGGTCTCCGGCGAGGGCCAAGGCGAACTGCCCAGCGACGAGACCAACCTCGTTTACCGGGCCATGCGGTTCCTCTTCGACGAAGCCGGACTGGATCCGCCGCCGCTCCACCTGCGCTGCGAAAACCGCATCCCCCTCAGCCGCGGCCTCGGAAGCAGCGCCGCCGCCATCGCCGGTGGACTGGTTGCGGCCAACCATCTGTGCGGGGGATCCTTCAGTCCCAACGAACTCTTGGAAATGGCGGCCACCATCGAGGGCCACCCCGACAACGTCGCCGCCGCCGTTCTGGGCGGCCTGCGCCTCGTGGTGGGCGAGGGCCCTCAGCTCTATACCGTGCCCATCGGCGTCCCGGGAGACATCCAGGCTGTTCTCCTCGTCCCGGATGTGCGAATCAGTACCGAAGACGCCCGCCGTGTTCTCCCCGACCGCGTAACCGTTGCCGACGCCGTCTACAACATGGGACGGGTCGGGCTGCTGGTAGCGGGAATGGCTACCAACCACCCCGAATACCTTTCCGTCGCCACCGAGGACCGGCTCCACCAGCCCCACCGCCTGGCCATCTTCCCTCCCATGAAGCTCATATTTCGCGCGGCCCGCGACGCCGGCGCTCTCGGAGTTTTTCTTTCCGGCAGCGGCTCCACCATCATGGCTCTCACCCGGGGCCGGGAAATGACCGTCGCCTACGAAATGTTTGAAGCCGCCAGGATCACCGGCGTCGAGTGCCGCTTGCTGGTGGTATCCCCCACCTCTAGGGGAGCGCACCTGGCAGCCCCGCCAGAATAAGCCTATCCACGGCTCAAGCAGCCTCCGCCAGGTAGATGTAAAATGAATGACAGACCCAGAATCTTGAGGGATGTGTTGATGCTCTTGGTTGGGGCTGGGGTGGTAGCGTTCTTCAGCATACTCGTTGCTTACCCGGCAGTGCTGGCCAATTCGAGGGAAAACGCCGCCCGCATCGAGGCTAACCAACGGCAAATAGAACTGCTGTTGGAAGCCCACCAGGTGCGACATGAAACGCCATCTCCAAATGGAGGTTCAGGACGATGAGCGGCATATTCTTGTCTATCGGCGGGATCATGTTCGGCATTCCAATGATTGTGATGCTGGCCGTCGCGATATTCCTGGGGGAGGTTCCCGGCCAAATGCTCTTCGTCGGCGGCTGGAGCATGGCGCTGGGGGTGATCACTGCAGGCATCGGCGCGGCCCTGTCCCTCCTCAGAGGACAGAACAATTAACCTGGGCCTAACCCGCCCCGACCATGCCCCCGGATAGGGCATAATAGAACCCGCCAGACCAGAATGATAGGATGTCGGCGCAATGGCTACCGTACCCCCTTTACCCGAACCGGGCGACCAGACCGTTGAAGACCGAAAAGCAATCAGCCGTCGGTTTGTGCAGCACGCTTGGCAGGAATTGGCCAAGGGGAATCGGCTTCAGGCAGGGGAAAAGGCCTGGGGAGCGGTCGCCCAGTATTTGAAGATTGTCGGGCAAGACAGGGAATGGAACCACAGCTCCCATCGCAACCTGGAAAACATCGGACGGCAAATCTGCGCCGAGTTCCCTGACCATGCCGGGGCGGAATTTGCCAACGCCCTGTCCGATGCCTACCACCGGGGCCACGAGAATTTTTGCGACAACCTGCGTACCGCTCTGGAGATCCGAGAGACCATCGAGGGTGTTGAACAAGCGCTGCCTGTCCTGGAAGCCATCGCCAACGAGTCTCCACGGCACTTCAAAATCAGTTCCAACAGCCAGCGCCGGCGGCTGGTCGAACTCACCGACAACCAGGAATTGCGAGTCGGAGACGAATCTCCGGTGGGATTCTCCAACCGTTATGAACGCTTTTATTCCGCCTGATCCTGCCTGCCGCCTGTTTGGCGTGGTTCCCTCTGGGCTGGCCCTATGACCCTCCTGGTTCACAAGTACGGCGGCAGCTCCGTCGCCGACGCCGCCAGGATCCTCAACGTCGCCCGCCGCATCTGCCGGGACCGGGATAGCGGGGCCGACATCGTCGCCGTCGTCTCCGCCATGGGCGATACCACCGATGAACTCATCGAACTCGCCAACACTGTTTCCCCCAATCCGGATCCAAGGGAGCTGGATCTTCTGCTTTCCACCGGGGAGTTGGTGTCCTGCACCCTGTTGACCATGGCCCTGCGCTCCCTGGGTTGCCAGGCCATCAGCCTCAGTGGCTCCCAGGCAGGCATCCACACCGACACGATGTACGGACGGGCCCGCATCAGCCGCGTCGACCCGGACCGGGTCAAAACCGAACTGTCCCGCGGCCGTATCGCCGTCGTGGCCGGTTTTCAGGGCATCACCGAGGAACTCGACATAACCACCCTGGGACGTGGGGGTTCCGACACCACCGCCGTTGCCCTTGCCGCCGCCCTGAACGCTGACCGGTGCGACATCTACACCGACGTGGAGGGCATCTACACCGCCGACCCCCGCATCGTCCCCGAGGCCCGCAAAATGCGCGAAATCGGCTACATGGAGATGCTGGAACTGGCCAGCTACGGTGCCAAGATGCACCCCCGGTCCATCGAGCTCGGCGCGGCCTACCGGGTCCCCATCTACGTTGCCTCCAGTCTTGTCGACGCGCCCGGCACCTTGATTCATCAAATCCCCGACCAACTGCCCGACGGTGAGCATTCCATGGAAGACCGAGTAAAGGTAACCGGCATCGCCAGCCAGTCCAACGTCGCCAAGATAACCGTCCGTTCCGTGCCCGACCGCCCCGGGGTGGCTGCCGCCCTCTTCGAGCCCCTGGCCGCGGTCGGGATTAGCGTGGACACCATCGTTCAGAACACCAGCATGGAACGTTTTACGGACATCAGCTTTACCGTGACCCGCGACGACCTGCCGCTGGCCCTGCGGGAGGTGGAGGAACTTATTCCCTCCCTGGGCGCCTCCGGTGTGGTGTCCGACGCTACGCTGGCGTCGGTTAGCGTGGTGGGGTCGGGGATGCAGAACACGCCCGGTTATGCCTCCCGGATGTTCCGGTTTCTAGCCGACGGCAACGTCAACATTGACATGATCACCACTTCGGAGATACGCATCTCCTGCATAGTCAGGGAAAGCGATGCTGCCGAGGCCGTCCGACTGCTTCACCGGGGCTTCCAACTGGACCGCGAGGACGGCTGATCCTGGGAGGCTCCCCGAAACTCCGTGACTGAGCCCTTCCTTTCCGTAATCATCCCGGCCTACAACGAAGAACTCATCATCGCCGACACCCTGCGCCGGACGGTGGAGTTCCTCGACACCCGAGATTACACTTGGGAAGTCATCGTTGCCGACGACGGCAGCGCCGACTTTACCGACGCCGAGGTCAACGCCTTCGCAGCCTCCCGCCCCAACGTGCGCCTGCTGAGCCTGCCCCACGCCGGGAAGGGCCGCGCCGTCAAGATGGGAATGTTGTCGGCCTCAGGGGCCTACCGGTTCATGTGCGACGCCGACCTTTCCATGCCCATCGAGCAGGTCGAGCGGTTCCTGCCGCCCCGACTGGAAGGGGTGGACGTGGCCGCCGGCTCCCGGCAGGCCCCCGGCGCCCGCCGCACCGGGGAGTCCCCGGCCCGGGTCTTCACCAGCCGGATCTTCAACGCCCTGGTCCGCCTGCTGGCGGTCCGGGGAATCTCCGATACCCAGTGCGGCTTCAAGTGCTTCCGGGGCGAGGTGGTGTCGGCCCTGTTCGACCGCCCCAACCTGGACGGGTTCGCCTTCGACGTAGAGCTCCTGGCTATTGCTTCCCGGTCCGGCTTGCGGATCCGGGAAGTGCCCATCGACTGGCATCACCGGCAGGCCAGCACGTTGAAGCCCTTCCCCGACTCCCTGGTAATGGCCCGCGATCTCCTCCGCATCCGCTGGCGCGCCCTCACCGGACGCTACGGGTAGGCGCCTTCGCGGAAGCATTCCGCGTCATGGCCATGTTTCCCGTGAGAAACCCGCCCCTGTCAGGCAGGCCAGAGGATCTCAGGGTACTCTCAGTCGTTTTGAGATAGTTACCATCGCGAGACAACGGGTGAAATTGACGTGGATCTGCACCATCCTGCAGCACCAACAAGTTGGTTTTTTCCGGGTGTGATTGCCCCAAAATGGCATCCAAACCACCTTGACCCTACGTAACCATTCACTGTAATTATTTACCGCAATTGGGCAGACCTGCCGCCGGCGGGCCCGCCCGGGTCTGAATAGCGTCGGGCAAGTGCTTGGGATTGGAGTGGATGATTATGGAACTGGAGACACGGAGCCCCCAGGGGGCTTGGGACAAGTTGCCTCCCCCCGCGACGGAGGGAGAGACCCCTGGAACGAACCGGGCAAAGACCACCAGGGAATTGAGCAAGGAAGCCATATCCCTGGCATTGGAAGGAGACTGGGAAAAGGCCGCCGTCCTGAACCGGGTCATCCTTGACGTCACACCCAACGACGTCGAGACGATGAACCGGCTCGGCAAGGCGCTGATGGAGTCGGGCCAGTACGGGGAAGCCCGCGAGGTCCTCACCCGGGTCGTCGAGGCTGCGCCCTACAACAACATCGCCAGGAAGAACCTCGCCCGCCTCGACCAGTTGGAAGAGGCTCCCGCACCGGCGAGGAGCGGTCTCAAGGGGGTCGGCGCCGCCCGGTCATTCATCGAAGAAAGCGGCAAGTCCGGCACCACCGTCCTGCAAAAACCGGGGGCTGCCCGCGCCGCAGCCGGCGCAGCCCCGGGGGACACGGTGGACCTGGTAATCGAGGGAAGCGGTCTCTGCGTATACCGCCGCGGCGAGGAGTACCTGGGCCGGGTCGAACCCAAGCTGGCCCGCCGCCTGATCCGGCTCATGCAGGCCGGCAACCGTTACGAGGCCGCGGTGATCGGGGTCAAGGACGAGGGAACTTCCATCATCATCCGCGAGACCTTCCGCCACCCCAGCCTGCAGCAGGTCTGCTCATTCCCCTCCCGGGTCAAGGACGACCCCCGCATGTACCTGCGGGAAAACGTCCTGCGCTACCTGGACGAAACCGGGCTGGACGACGACGAGGACGGCCTGGTGGACCGGGGCGCACCCGACGACGGCTCGGAGTGGGACGAGTAAGGCTGGGGGGAGTTGACCCGCTAGCCGGACAATTGGTGCTGCCCGGCGCCCCGGGCCAGCGCGTCCAGCTTGACCGCCACCCGTGACCGGAAGGGCCGCACCCGGTTCTCCTCGGCGGTCAGTCCCAGGGTCACCACGAACATCACGTCCTTGCCGTCCGAGTGGGGGGAGAAAAACTCCACCACCTCGTCGTCGAAGAAGGTGATGCCGCTGGCGCCCAGCCCCAGCGTGTAGGACGCCAAGTACAGCCTGCCGCCCAGGATGCCGGCTTCCAACTGCGCCGCCCGGTACCCCCGGTTGCCGAACCGCCCCATCACCCGGTCCAGGTCGGCCATGATGAACGCCACGGCGGAAGCGTCCGCGCTCAACGCCTGCTCGAAGCAGAGGTGCCCCGATTCCTCTCGGAAATTACCTTCCCGGATCAGATGCAGCTCGTCCTCGCCGGGCGAGTAGAAGTAGGCGCCGGAAGGAATGCCCGCCACCGCGTTCACGATGAGATAGGTGTCCACCAACGAAGGACTGCCCTCTCCCGCGAAATCCGACGGCACTCCCCTGGTGGCGTGGTGCAGCATCGCTCCGAACCTGTCCGCAGGGATTGCCTCCCGCCGGTAGCGCCGGGTGGAGCCACGGGACGTGATTACCGTTCCCAAGCCCATACCGTTGCCGTCTTCGGGCGATTCGCTCCCCAGCGGGAACCGCTGTTCCGCCGGCTGCGAGACTGGCGCGGGAGCCTGTCCCTTCCAATCCGAAGCTGCCTCCGGGCTGACGAGCAGCGTGGACGCATGGGTCTCCCGCACGTCGGGGTACTCCACCTCGTCGGCATAGACCAGGGACTCGTTCCCCTCTATCTCGGCCAGGCCCACCGTCCCTGGCTCCGGGTTGGTCCCGTTGCCCGCGCCGAGGGAAACTAGGAAAAGACTTGCTTCGTTCCGCCCGTCCGCACCCACCAGCCGGTCCACATCCAAGTCGGAAAACCCGGCTACCACCTTCCCCGGCAGTCCCGATGCAGTGGCCGATGCCAGCAGATTCGCCCCCACCGTCCCGGCGTCCCAGTGGCAGTAGCGGTAACCCCGGCTCCGGTACTTCCACGAGCTGCGCCAGAAAATCGTCGTGAACACGATTGTCGCCGGAGCGCCCGCCACCGAATCATCGCCCCCCGCCGCCGCGGCCAGATGTTGCCGGTAGTCGCCGTCCCTCAGCTTCCGCAAGCCGAAGGACTCGGGGGCGAAGTGGTACACCCCGGCATCCAATCCGTCCAGCGGCCCGCAGACGACGTAGGCTTCGGTGGGATACAGGGCTCCCGCCGATGCCGCCGCCCGGTAGTGGACCTCCCCAGCCGTCCGCAGCCAGGCTTTCCGTATGACGCCGCAAGAGTGGTAAAGCAGGCGCGCCAGTCCCTTCAGGTCCAGACCCCCGCCGCCGGATGCCAACTCTCCCGCCACCGGCGGCAGCGCCGGCGCGTCCAGGGCCGGGTCAGCGGCCAGATCATCGGATGGAAGGGGGATAACCGGGAGGTCGGGGTACGACTTGTAAAGCGGAGGCTTGTTCCGCAGGTTGATGTAGGTCAGCTTGGTAGCCTCGTGGAACTGGCGGGCGGCTGGCGCGTCTGGGTTGGGCATTGAGGTCCCTCCCGGATTAGGGTGTGCTCGCGGCTATTCCCGACGCCGGACTATTTCCACGGCGGCGTACTCGATAACCGAGCCCTTCACCGGCGGCAGGGGTTTCTTGACCGTCACCCGGACGGACTCGACCGGAAAGCTGTCCAGCACCTGACGGGCGATTGCGCCGGCCAGCGCCTCCAGCAGGTTCTTCGACTCGCCCTCGACCACCCGCTGGACCTGGCGGTAGATGTGGGTGTAGCTCACCGTGTCCGCCAGGTGGTCCGTCATTCCGGGCCTGGACAGGTCCAGCTCGGCGGACAGGTCCACGACGTAGGGCTGCCCCAGCGCTTTCTCCTCGGTGTTGACGCCGTGGTACCCGTAGAACTGCATCCCCTTCAGGATGATCCGGTCTGATGCCATCGTAAGGTGACTAGCCCCCCGCCTGCTCGATGGCTTCAACCATCGCCAGCAGGTTCTGGGCCCGCTTCACCACCGGAACGTCCACCATCTTACCGTCCAGGGCCAGCGAACCCCGCCCCGCCGCCTCGGCTTCCTCCCACGCCGCCACCACCTGCCTGGCGTACTCCACGTCGTCGGGGTGCGGACTGAAGGTCTGGTTGATGGCGTCTATCTGCGAAGGATGAATGGCAAACTTTCCAGTGTATCCCAGCCTCCGCGCCACGGCTGCGTCCTGCTCCAACCCCTCCGGATTGCGGAACGCCACGTAGGGACTGTCCAGGGACGCTACTCCGGCCGCCCGGGCGGCAATGGCGGTCATGGAGCGCGGCACGTACACCTCCTCCCCGTCGTCGGTCCGCTGCACCCCCATGTCGTTGGTATAGTCCTCCGCGCCAAAGGCGATGGCCACCACCCTCGGAGAGGCCAGCGCCATCTCCTGGGCGTCCAGCACCGCCTTCGCGCTCTCAATCCACGGAATAACCTTGATCGAACCCGGTTCCAGCCCGGCGGATGCTTCCAGCGGGCCGATAATCCGGTCGATTTCCTGCAGGTCCCACACCGACTCCGTTTTGCCCACGCTGAACCCGTAAAGCCCCGGCCCCATCACCGCCGCCATCTCGTCCCGGGTCAGCCCCGTATCCAGCGCATTGCAGCGCACCATTACCTTCCGCCCTGGCCTCATCAGTCGCGGCGTCCAGGACTGCGCCACCCCCCGCGCATTCACCTTCTCCCCCGGGGGCACCGAGTCCTCCAGGTCCACCATGATTACGTCGGCAGCGAACCCAGTGGCCCGCTCCACCATATTCTCCCGGTTCCCGGGGACAAAGATGAGGCTGCGCAGTAGTTCCAAAAGTTCCTCCTAAAGCAAGTAAGGGGCGTGTACCACGTCATCGGGGACCCGCTCAATTTGTCGGCTTACCGGATTCACGCGGAATCTCATGTCTTCTAATGCCTCATATCCGATGATCGGGGTGGATGCTGGTACCGCGATCCCGCCGAACCAGTGGCCCAACAGTTCACCGTCGAAGTGGAAGGTATCCACTTCCACAACACCGGTGGCACTCATCAACCTCAGTTTGCCCAAGCCGGGGCGCAGTCCCAGGGCCTCGATTTCTTCCAAGGGAAGGGCGACATGGGTGGCCCCGGTATCAACCAGAAAGGTGTACTCCCGGGTTTCCAATTCCCCTATGATCTTGGCCCGAACTTCGGTCTTTCCCACAGACAATCCTTCCCGATGTTATTGCCCTCTCGTCGAGGATATCCCCTACTCCATATCCCCCCAGGTCTCGCCCCACTTGGCGTCCACCTTAGGCGTCGCGTCCAACTCCCCCGTTGGTATCTCGTCGTACACCACCGAACTGCCCTCGGCCGCCTTTCTGGCGTTCTCGGCGATCAATTCAGCAACTCGCTTCAGTAATTTCGAAGCGTGAAGAATCTCTACTCCCAGAGGTTCTCCCTCGGCGTCCAGTTCAATGTTGATCCAGTCGCCAAGTTCCCTGAACTCTTCCTCAACCCCTGGTTTTGCCAGCCAAAGTATGTCTTCCTTGGGGTCGTAGTGGACCTTCAGTTCTTTGCTATCCACGTATCCACCTGCCGCTTCGGATGCGGCGCTTCTTCTGGTTGGGCTTCAAGGGATGAATGGTTATCAGGATGACGCTGTTGTCCCCTTCCACCCGATACACCAATAGTATGTCCCTTGTAGCCCCTCTGTGAAACAGGGATTTTACAGCTGCTATCGTTGCGTCCGTGGAATCATGGAATCGATCATCCGGTTCCTCTAATATTCTAGTCACCACATCAGGGTCGAACCCGCGGGATGCCAATTGCTGTTCGAAGTGCCGGGAGAAACGAAACTGAGGTTGGTTGCCTGCCAATCCCAAATTTGTCCTGTTCTGGTCTGCCTACTCCATGTCTCCCCAGGTCTCGCCCCACTTGGCGTCCACCTTCAGGGTTACGTCCAGCTCCATGGCCGCCGGCATCTCGTCGAACACCACCGCCTTCAACCCGTCCATCTCCTCCTGAGGCATCTCGAAGACCAGCTCGTCATGGACCTGCAGCAGCATCTTGGACCGCATCTGCTCCTGTTGCAGCCGGTCATGCACCCGGATCATGGCGATCTTCATGATATCCGCCGCCGTCCCCTGGATCGGCATATTAATCGCCATCCGCTCCGCCGCCGACCGGACGTTGAAGTTGGACGAGTGAATCTCCGGGATATACCGCCGCCTGCCCAGCAGTGTCTCCGCGTAGTTGGTCTCCCGGGTCTGCGCCTTCACCCGGTCCAGGTAGTCCGAAATCCCCGGGTACTTGGAAAAGTAGGTGTCGATGAAGTTGGCCCCTTCCTCCCGGCTGAACCCGGTCTGCTGGGATATGCCGTGGGGCGACAACCCGTAGATGACACCGAAGTTCAGGACCTTGGCGATGCGCCGCATCTCGCCGTCCACCTCGTTGATGGGAACCTCGAACATCTGGGACGCTGTTGCGGAGTGAATGTCCTCTCCCCGCTTGAACGCCTCCAGCAGCCCCGGATCCTGGGACATGTGGGCCAGCACCCGCAGCTCGATCTGGGAGTAGTCGGCGGAGAACAGCAGCCGCTGCGGCGCGTCCTCGGCGATGAACGCCCGACGCACCTGCCGGCCCAGCTCGGTCCGCACCGGAATGTTCTGCAGGTTGGGGTCGCTGCTGGAAACCCGCCCCGTCGCCGACCCGGTCTGGTGGTAGCTGGTGTGTATCCGCCCCGTCCTGGGATTGATCATCTCCGGCAGGGCGTCCACGTAGGTGGACTTCAGCTTCGCTACCTGCCGGTACTCCAGTATCTTGTCCACCACCGGATGCAGCCCCTTCAACCCCTCCAGCGAGTTGGCGTCGGTGGAGTAGCCGGTCTTGGTGCGCTTGGTCTTGGGAAGGCCCAGTTCGTTGAAGAGCAGGTCGCTCAGTTCCTTCGGCGAGTTGATCTTCACCGTGTGGCCGATGGACTGGTAGAGGTCGACCTCGGCCTGCTTCATTTGCTCGTTCAGGTCCCGGGACATTTCGTGGAGAGCGCCTTCCTCGACCTTGATCCCCTGCCGCTGCATGTCCACGAACACCGGCACCAGCGGCATTTCCATGTCCGTCAGCAGGTGGGTCAACCCCTGCTTCTCCAGCTGATCCTCCAGGACGGCCCGCAGGCGGGCGGTCATGTCCGCGTCCGCCGCCGCGTAGGGAGTGGCGTCCTCGATGGGCACCTGGTCGAAGGTTATCTGCTTCCGGCCCGTGCCGATAAGCTGGGTTATGGGGGTCATTTCCAGGCCGAGGGTGTCCTGGGTCAACTGCTTCAGGCCCAGGATGCTCTTTCCCAGCAGGTGGGCGGCGACCATAGTGTCGCAGTCCACGTTGCGGCAGTTGATGCCGTAGTTCGCCAGCATCATCATGTCGTAGTTGGCGTTGTGGCCGCACTTCCGCAGGTCTTCGGACTCCATCAGCGGCCGCACCTGGGACAGCACCTGCTCCAGCGGCAGTTGCTCTCCCTCTTTGTGCCCCACCGGAACGTACCACGCCTTCCCATCCCCGTGGGCAAAGCTCAATCCCACCAGTTCCGCCGCCATCGGGTTGGTGCTGGTCGTCTCCGTATCGAACGCAAAGCTGCCCGCCGCCCGCAGCTCGGACAGCATCTCGTCCAGCTGCTCCTGGGTGACAACTGTCCGGTAGTCCCCGGCAGGGACCGGCGGAGCGGTTTCCACTGCTCCTGACCCGGCGCCAAATGAGTTACCCGCGGCGGCACCCGTTCCCGCTGGTATCCGCGGGATTACGCTGTGAAACTCAATCTCCGTCATCAGGTCTACCACCGCCTGCCGGTTGAAGTTGCCGAACCGGCACCGGTCCTGGTCCAGCTCGACCGGGGCCTCCCGGGAAATGGTCATCAGCTCCCGGTTGATGAAGGCCCGTTCCTGGTTTTCCTCCAGCGATTGCCGGACGCTGGGAGGCTTGACCTCGTCCAGGTGTTCGTAGATGGCCTCCAGGGTCGGGTATGCCGTCAGCAGCCCAATCGCCCGCTTCTCGCCCACCCTAGGCACACCGGGAATGTTGTCGGAGTTGTCTCCCAGCAGGGCCTTGAAGTCCGGCTGCTGGGATGCCGTCAGCCCCCCGTACCGCGCTTCCAGTTCCGCCTCGTCGTAGACCTTCCGTTCCTGGATGCTGGAAGCCAGGTCCACCCGCACCCGGGGCGACACCAGTTGGAAGGTGTCCCGGTCGCCGGTGAGGATGACCACGTTGATCTCCTGCTCCTCGGCCAACCGGCACAGCGTCCCGATAATGTCGTCCGCCTCGAACCCCTCCGTCTCGAAAACAGGAACGCCGAAGGCCGTCATCAAATCCTTGACCCGCTGGAACTGGGGCCGCAGCTCCGGCGGCGATGGCGGGCGCTGCGCCTTGTAGTCCTCGAACTGCACGTGCCGGAAGGTGGGGGCCGAGGTATCAAAGGCAATGGCGCAGTGCGTCGGGTTCCAGTCCTGCAACGCCCGCAGAAAGACGTTGGTGAACCCGTAAACCCCGGTCACATCTTCCCCGGTGCCTGAAATTGTCAGGTTCCGCTGCACCGAAATCGCGCGGAAGGAGCGGTGCACCATCGCGTGCCCGTCCATCAAAAGCAGCAACGGCTGCTGCTCCGAGGGGAAAAGTGCCAGGTTGCCTTCCTGCGCTTTCGCCATCTTCGGCACCTCCGTTTCCGTTGTTTAGTCCGCCGGACAAGTGAGGGGTTCCACCGGCTCAGAGGGGTTCCATCGGTTCAGGGGTTATCCGGTCCAAATACTTCTGGTCCATTTCGTACCACTGCAAGGCTCCCGATTCCACCAGACTGGCGACGTGCCGGTCGTTGCGGAAGCTGGCTAAGGTGGCTACCGCCGGTTTCCCGGTGAAGCGGGAAAGAAGCTCGGCATTGCGGAGGGCCCGGTCGGAGTCCCGTTGGTCGCCGGTAAAGGATACTTCCACGGGAATATAGACAGTCTCGGAATCCCGGACGGCCTCGATCACAAAGTCAGCGCGGCGGAAACTCAGCAGTTCGTTGGCAGGCAGACTTCCCTCGGCTTGGCGGGAGATTCTGAACAGGTCCGTCTCGGTAAGGATTCTCATGTATTCCAATCCCAGGTCATGGGCAATGAGCACCGCCTGGTTCCGCGCAATCGTCTGGGCTTCGCGTCCCTTCAAAAATGCGTTGTCCCCCTCCATCCGGTCGAACCTGGCATCCATCCGGTCGAACCTGGCATCCATCCGGTCGAACCTGGCATCCATCCGGTCGAACCTGGCATCCATCCGGTCGAACCTGGCATCCATCCGGTCGAACCTGGCTACAACGTTCCGGTTGAACTCTTCCTGCCGCTCGACGAATTTCTCCATTCGGACCTCGAACTTCTCCATCCGGTCCTTGAACTCATTGAACTGGATCGGCAGTTTCAGCAGTTCCTCCCCCAATATCTGGGCTCGGACAGCATCCCTCCACTCCGGGTTTTCCCGCAACGCTCGAAGGAAATCGTCCTGGTTGTTGATGGTTGTCATGCCGGTCCTTCTCCCGCCGCAATTTTAGGCGGGGAGGTCTCTGGGTACAAGTAAGCCCGCGTCAGCAATCCCTGGATGTGTGGGGCGTGCATTGCCATTCTACAACACCGTCTCCTCAACCTGCCCCTGGCTGGATCAAGCCCGGTGGCTTTCCACCGCGACCCGCATCAATTCCCAACAACCACCGGACTGGTTCTTATCCCAGCGTCCCCATGCTAAAATGACCCCGCGCGAAACGGCTGGCCGGGGTCCAACCCCGGCCCAATCAGCCCTTCAGGAACGGCCATGCCCCTCTACGAATACCGGTGCCACGACTGCGGCGGCCTCAGCACCATCCTCGTCTACAGCTGGTCCAGTGAATCGGACCGCACCTGCCGCCACTGCGAAGGCTCCAACCTGGTCAAGCTGGTATCCGGCTTCACCATGCGCCGGTCCTGGGGCGACAGCCTCAACTGGGCCCCCAGCGGGGAAACCCTGAGCGACGTCAACGAGGATGACCCCCACAGCATCAACCGCCACATGGGACGCATCAAGAGCGAAATGGGCGGGCAGGTCACCCAGGACTTCAACGACATGCGCCGGGAATGGACCACACCGCCATCGTCTCATAGCCATGACCACGGGCACAGTCACGGGCATTCCCACCCGCACTAGCCGCCGGCCGGAGAGAGGATAGGCGCTCACATGCCCATCTACGAATACCGCTGCAACGGCTGCGGCCAGTTGTCCTCCTTCTTCCTGCGTTCCATCAACTCCCCTCTGGAACCCGCCTGCTCTCACTGCCAAGGAAAGGATATGCAGCGCTGTATGTCCTCCTTCGCCATGGGAAAGACCGAGCAGGGAGTCCAGGAACGTCTGTCCGGCTCCGGCGTCTCTCCCCAGGAGTATTACAGCGACCCCCGCAACATCGGCCGGCATGTCGAGGACACCTTCCGCCGCCACGGCATGGACATGCCTCCCTCTGTCCGGGAGTCCATCGACTCCGCCCGCCAGGGCAACCTTCCTCCAGGAGTGGAATAGTGGCCCAGATCCAGGGAGCCAACTACGCTTTCTACGCCGCCATCGCGCCCATCCTCAACGGCATAGCCGATCTCGAGGATGGGCCGGCTGTTGACATAGAGTTGCTGGACCGGGTTGCCGACGTAACCAGCCGCCTCATCCAGCAGCCTCCCCCTTACCGCTCCGAGGCTTCGGAGGCTTCCCCCGGAGAACTGGCCCAGGTCATTGCCGGAATCGACGCGGCCCAGACCCTCCGCGCCGCCCTGTCCGGTCTCAGCGCCGCCGACGCGGAAACCCTGGAGCAGTTCGGCCGCCTTCTCGACGAGTTGCGGGCCGATTTGGGAGCGCAGTTGAGGCAGGACCAGGCGGACCGCATCCGCGGCCTCTACGTTATCATCGACCCCCAGGTGACCGGCGGCCGCGACCCTCTCACCATTGCGGAAGCGGCCCTGCAGGGCGGGGCAAAGATGCTCCAGCTCCGCGACAAGCTGCGGGACAAGGGCCAGAGCCTTCCCCTGGCCCAGGAGCTCCAGCGGTTGTGCGAGGCCCACGATGCCCTGCTCATCATCAACGACCACCTGGACCTCGCCGCCGCCGTCGGGTCCGGCGGCGCCCACGTTGGACAGACCGACCTTCCCATCGCCGAGGCCCGGAAAGTCCTTGCCCCCCATCAGGTCCTGGGCCGCTCCAACCGGGAGTTTGAGCAGATGGCCCAGTCGGCCGAAATGGGCGCCGACCACCTGGCCTTCGGCCCCATCTACATGACCGACACCAAGTCCATAGTGCGGAACCCCCAGGGGCCGGAGCGCCTGCGCCAGGCGAGGGCAGTCTCCGACCTTCCCCTGGTCGCCATTGGCGGCATCAACGCTCAGAACGTCGGGCCGGTCATTGATGCCGGCGCCGATGCCGTCTGCGTCACGGCCGCCGTTGGAGCCGCTCCCGACCCGCAAGCCGCCGCCAATGAACTCGTCGAAGCCATCAGGCAGGCCGGAGGAAAATTCTAATGCCTTCCCAGTCCAACCCGGATTTCTCCGGCATCGTCGCCAACTGTATCGAGCATCTATCCGAAAGACACCGGGCCCGGGAGCAGGCGCTGACGGTCTCCCGGGAGGTCATCCGCCTGTCCGCCAACGCCATCCGCGCCGTCCACCGGGACCAGTTTGAGGATGCCCAGGGCCTCATCGACCAGGCCGCCCAGCGTCTTGGCGACACCGGGTCCATCAAGCGGGACAACCCGGAAATCTACTACGCCGGTTTCCTGGCCGACGCCCGAAAGGAGTTCACCGAGGCCAACGTAACCCTCGCCGTCATTTCCGGGAAGCCTGTGCCCAGCCCCGGGGAATTGAAGGTGGATGCCGCCGACTATCTTAACGGCATCGCCGAGGTCATCGGCGAGCTGCGCCGCTATATCCTCGACGCCCTCCGACGCGACGCCGTGGGCCGCTGCGAGGACCTGATGCTGGTCATGGACGAAATCTACGGAATGCTGGTCACCGTCGACTTCCCGGAGGCCGTCACCAGCGGCCTCCGCCGCAGCACCGACGCCATGCGCGGCGTCCTGGAACGCACCCGCGGCGACCTCACCATCTCCCTCCGCCAGCGCCGCCTGGAAAACCAGTTGGCCGCCTGGGAAAAGGGCAGGGAAGGATGATCCACCCCTCCGGTTCCCCCTAGGTCTCCAGGAGAATCCCCCATGCCCGAAATGCGCATCACCTTCCTTGGCACCGGCGCCGGAAATTGCATCTACCGCAGCCACACTGCCATCTGCCTGGACTGCCCCGACGGGACCCGCCTCCTCCTCGACGCCGCCTCAGGAAACTCCGTTACCCGGAACGGGGCGCAACTCGGACTGTTGGCACGGGACTACCACCACGTCCTCCTCTCTCACCAGCATGGCGACCACATGGGAGGCATTCCCCACCTGGAAGGTCTCCGCACTATGACCAACCCCGAAGCCGGACCACTCCAGGTCTACTCCTCCGAGCCCACCCTCCGGAAGCTGGAAGCCCTCTTCCGCGCCACCAGCGTCACCCACTCCATCGACCAGGACGGAGTGGACACCGCTCAGGGGAAACCCGTCGTCCGCTGGACCCCGGTCGAAGACTCCCAGCGGGTGGCCATCAGCCCCGGCGTGGAGGCCTGGGCCTTCCCCGTTGACCACATCCCGGGAGCGATGGGCTGGGCTGTCGTTGCCTCTGGAATCACCCTCGTTTTTTCCGGCGACACCCGCTTTTGTCCCCGGGTCGCCGAGGCCGCCCAGGGAGCCGACGTCCTGATTCACGAAGTCCTCAGCACCGACGCCGACCGGGAAGGCACCCGCAGCCGGGGCCACACCACAGCCGCCGAAGCCGCCCAAATCGCCGCCGAAGCGGGCGTCCGGCGCTTGATAATTACCCACCTCGACTCCCCCTTCCACCTGGACCAGCAGCCCCTCATTGAGGAGGCCCGGCAGGTTTACGACGGCCCCGTCGCTGCCGCCGCTGACCTGTCCCAGTTTACTGTCAGCTGCCCGTAGCGCGTCGGCCTTCCTCTCCTGTATAGTCCGAGCGTATAGGAACTAATGTTCCAAACGCAAGTGGGGAGGATGTCAAATGTTGGCAGTCGCGCAAAGCTGTGCCGTCGTCGGTCTCGAGGGATACATCGTCCAGGTCGAGGTGGATGTTTCCCCCGGTCTGCCCAAGTTCCACGTCGTCGGGTTGCCGGATGCCGCCGTCCAGGAGTCCAGGGAGCGGGTGCGTGCCGCCCTTCGCAACAGCGGCTGCGAGTTCCCCATGCGGCGGATCGCCGCCAACCTTGCCCCGGCTGACCTGAAGAAGGCTGGACCGGCCTACGACCTTCCCATTGCCGTCGCCATCCTGCTCAGCACCGGGACCATCTACCTTCCCTCCGAGCCTTCCATATTCCTTGGCGAATTATCGATGGATGGCAGCCTGCGCCACACCAACGGTATTCTGCCCATGGTGTCCGTTGCCCGCGACCAGGGATTCTCCGCCGTCTACGTACCCTTTGTCGACGCCCAGGAGGCCGCTCTCGTGGACGGCATACGCGTCTACCCCGTCCCCACTCTGCCTGCACTGGTGGCCCACCTCCAGGGAGAATTGCCCATCTCCCCGGCCATCGGACAAATGCCCGATGCAGTGGTCAAAGGGGAAACCCGTAATGGCCCGGATCTAGCTCACGTCAAGGGACAGGAGCACGCCAAGCGTGCCCTGGAGGTGGCCGCTGCCGGATTCCACAACCTTCTCTTCAATGGCCCGCCCGGCAGCGGCAAGACCATGCTCGCCCGCGCCCTGCCGTCCATCCTTCCCCGCATGAGTCCAGGGGAGGCCCTGGACGTCACCAAAATTTACAGCATTGACGGCGCCCTGCCCTCCGAGTCGCCGTTGATTTCAGAGCGGCCCTTCCGGTCGCCCCACTACACCATCTCCAACGCCGGATTGGTCGGCGGCGGCCGGACCCTCCGCCCCGGCGAGATAACCATGAGCCATCGGGGGGTTTTGTTCCTTGACGAGCTTCCCGAGTTCAACCACAACGCCCTCGAGTCCCTGCGGCAGCCCCTGGAGGACAAGGTGGTGACCATCAGCCGGGTCACCGGCAGCGTCACCTATCCTGCCAGTTTCATGCTGGTGGCCGCCCAAAATCCCTGCCCCTGCGGCTACTACACCCACCCCAAGCGTGAATGCACCTGCGGTCCCTCTGCCGTGGCCCGCTACCAGAAGCGCGTCAGCGGCCCCCTGATGGACCGCTTCGACATCTTCGTGGAAGTGCCCCCGGTGGAGTACGAAAAGCTGGTCAGCGAGGATTGGGCCGAGGACTCCGGCACGGTTCGGGAACGGGTCGAGCAGGTCAGGGGCATTCAGCGGGACCGCTTTGAGACCACCGGCTTCTGGTGCAACTCGGAAATGGGGCCAGCCCAGGTCTGGGAGCACTGCCGCCTGGAACCCGCCGCCCGGGACCTGCTCCAGGCCGCCACCCACCAGCTTGGCCTGTCGGCCCGGGCCTTCCACCGCATCCTGAAGGTGTCCCGCACCATCGCGGACATGGCCGGGGAGGAAAACGTCGCCGTCGCCCACCTGGCCGAGGCCCTCCAGTACCGCTCCCGCGGCGTGTCGTAGCCCGAAAATGAAAACGGTCTATCCAGACCACGCGGCGGGATAGACCAAGAACGGCCAATATTGCTAGGGCTACTGGGCGTGGCGCAGCTTGGGGTCCAAGTAGTCCCGGATCCAGTCCCCGAAGAAGTTGAAGGCCAGCACCACGATGGTAATCGCCACTCCGGGGAACAGGGATAGCCACCATACATCCAGGATCACGTCCTTGCCCTCGGATACCATGATGCCCCATGAGGGAGCCCCCGGTGCCAGTCCCAGTCCAAGGAAGCTCAGCGCGGCCTCCAGCAAGATGACCTGCCCCACCAGCAGGCTGGTAATGACCATCAACGTGTTGACCACGTTGGGGAATATGTGCCGCCAGATCAATACAGGCGTGCTCACCCCGCTGATCTTGGCCACGGTCACAAAGTCCAGGACTTTGATTGCCAGCACGTCGCCCCGAATCATCCGGGCAAACCTGGCCCACACCGTCAGCGCCACTGCCAGGATGATGACCTCGGTGCCCTTCCCGAGAATCACCGCAATCACCAGGGCGACAAGGATGGTGGGGAAACCAAGGGCGGCATCGGTGATCCGCATGATGATCGTGTCGGTCCAACCGCCGATGTACCCGGAGATGAGCCCCAGGACGGTGCCCACCACTCCCCCGGTCAGCAGGGCCGCCAGGCTGATGAGCACGGTGGTGCGCGCGCCGAATATCATCCGGCTGAGGATATCGCGGCCCAGCGTGTCGGTGCCCAGAAGGTGCTCCGATGTCTCCCCGGGAGGAATGTTCTTGTTGAGAATGTTCAACTTGTCCGTCTCGTGCGGAGCCAGCCAGGGCGCGAACATCGCCGCCACCAGCATCGCCGCGAAAACGAGAATGGGAAGCCAGGGCAACCGGTACTCCCGGATCTGCCGCCGCCACCGGGTCGCCCGCCCAGGCCGGGTTGGAATCAGGACTTCCGTAGCTGCCAAAACTCCGCTCCGTTGCTCTCTAGTCGAACCTGATTCGTGGGTCCACGTAGGCGTAGAGGATATCCACGATTAAGGCCGCGATTATGTAGAAAAGCGCCGAAACTAGGACTGCCGCTTGGACGATGGGGAAGTTCCGCTGGACCACCCCTTCGAGCAGCAGCCGGCCCACCCCCGGCCATGCGAAGACCACTTCCACCACCACCGACCCGTTGAGCAGCCCCGCCAGGCTGATGCCGCTGAAGGTCAGCAGCGGGATCAATGCGTTCCGCAAGGCGTGCTTCCACAGGACTAGGTGCTCCTTCAGGCCCTTGATGCGAGCGAACTTCACGAACTCGCTGTCCAGTATCTCCAGCATGCTGGACCGTCCCAGCCGCACCATCCCCGCCATGATCGACCATGACAGCACGAACGCGGGCAGGATGAAGTGGTCCGGGCCGCCCCGGCCGTAGGTTGGCAGCACCTTCAGATAGGCCCCGAAGAACAGGATGAGCATAATCGCCACCCAGAATTGGGGAGCGGCCATGCCAATGACTGCGAAGAACTTCGACAGGTAGTCGAATATCGAGTTCCGCTTCACCGCGGACAGGATGCCCAGCGGTATCCCGAGGAGAATCGCCAGCCCCATTCCCGCGGCCGATAGTTGGATTGTCGCCGGCAGGCGTTCCAGCAGAATATCCCGTGCCGGCCTCCAGTCCTTGGTCGAAAGCCCGAAGTCCAGCCGGATAGCGTTCTTCATGAAGATCAGGTACTGCTCGGGCTTGGACTTGTCCAGGCCCAGCTTCTTTTTCATCAACTCGTAATCTTCCGGGGCCGACGCCTCGGGTGGTAGCAGGATGACTGCCGGGTCCCCCGTCAAGTGCGCGCTGATGAAGACTATGAAGCTCAGCGCCCAGAGGGTGAAAAACCCCTGGGCGACTCGAGACATGATATAACGCTGCATGGCCGCCTACTTGAGGGTTATGGTCCAGAAGGCGCTCAGGTAGGGGGTCACGGGCCACGGCTCCCAAGTTGCGATCCGGCCGCTGACACCCCAGGGAAGGTGCACGTGTCCCATGCTTGGCTCGTAGTGGGCGTCCCACAACTGTTTGTACATCTCGTTGTAGGCGTCCTGCCGCTTCTCCGGAACAATCTCCGACTTGGCCTTGGTCACCGCGTCCCTGAGATCCTCTCGGAGCGCCCCGAAATGGATTCTCCCCTCAAAGTCGGCGTAGTAGACCGTGACCGACCGGCCCGCATCGTACTTTGCTTCGTTGGGACGAATTACGACGCCTCCGTACAGTTCCTTGTTGAACCAGCGGTTTCTGACGGTCGCGGTTTCTCCGACTTCTACCACTGCGTCAATACCCAGGTTCTGCTTCCACTGGTCCGCGACCAACTGGGCCAGTTCCGGCATGAAGGGCAGGTCTCCGGCAATCCAGGTGTAAATGTTGAAGGTTCCGAATCCCTCCCCATCGGGGTAACCCGCCCTGGCCAGCAGTTCCCGTGCCAATTCAGGGTCGTATGGGAGCGGGTCAATGTCGGTGCTGTAACCCAGGGTGCTGGGCGTGGCATAGTTGTACCCGCAGACACAGGCGCCTTCTTCGGTATACAGCCCGTACATGATGGCTTCCTTGTCAATGGCGTAGTCCAGGGCGTAGCGGACGTCCCGGTCGTGGCACGGATACTCCGGGTTCTGGCATCCCTGCAGGATCATCCAGACGTAGGTAGACTCCCTTCCGAAGATGATGCGGCCACCCGACTCCTCAACCTGCTTCCTCACTGCCACGTTGGCTTCAATTATGTCGGCATCCCCTGCCCTCAGTGCTGCCACCCTTGTCGATGCTTCCGGCACCAGCCTCATATCCAGGGTTTGGAACTTGGCCCTGCGGTCTTCGGGCAACCCGTTGTCCGGGTGGTAGTAGTGGTCATCAAACCGCTCGAAAAGCATCTTCTCGCTGCGCAGGAACTCCACCAGCTCGAAGGGACCCGCGCCGGTAGGCTTGAGGTTGTAGCCGTCGCTGCCCTGCGCCTGGAAGTACTCGTCCGGGATGATCGGCCCAGTCGTGCCGGGGGCGCTTTCGGCGCTCAGGAAGGCGAAGTTTGCCTGGATCTCCTTGTGAGTGATCTTGACCGTGTTTCCTTCTGCCGGATGCACTTTTTCGGTCAACCTGGCTTGTCCTGATTGACCGGGGCTTAGCGATTTTTCAATCGCTTCCGGCCCGTACATGTACTCGAAGGTGAAGGCCCCGTCCGCGGCCGTCAGTTCCTCCCCGTCGTGGAACGTCACCCCGTCCCTGAGAGTGAAAGTCCAGGTGAGGCCATCATCCGAGATGTCCCAAGCTGTGGCGACGCCCGGAATGAGTTCGTAATTTTCGTTACTGTTTATCCAGAAAGCGTGAAGCGCTCGGTGGAAGTTTAACCCCTCACCGACTTGGTCTCGGGGGTCAAAAAACTCGTTTCCCCAGACCGCATTCATTATCGTAACCGTCTCCGAACTTACCTCCAGGCCGGCCGGTACCAGAACCGGAGTCGGGACCGCCGTGGGGGCGGCAGCAGCCGGGGCTGAACCGGAGGATCCGGTGCTTCCCTGAGGCATTGCACTGCCTGTATCTGTTGAGCTTCCCGCCGGTTCGGCCGCTTGGGGCGCGGCTTGTTGGGCAGCCGGTGCTGCTGCCCCCGCGTCCGTCGCTCCGCTCGTGTCCTCCGCCGGCGCGGACGACCCGCACCCCACCGAAAGAGCAGCAGTCATGGAGAGAGCAATTATCAGGATAGCCAGCTTGATCAGGTTTGAGTGAATGTGAACAGCCATAATTACGCCTCACTAATGCTGTAAACGTACCGTCTAAGCCGTTCCCTATGTCTGTGGCGTAAGACGCTAACATAGCGCCCTTTGATTGTCAATAAAGGAGTAAAGTAACGGAATATGGCTACGTAACACAGCATTTCAGGCCCAACAATGGCAGATAAGGGATGATGCCACGCCTCAGTTAGCCAAGAACCGCATTCGTTCCCGCCGGCCAGGGCCCTTGGACAAGTTACCTGACTTGGGCACGAAGGAGGCGGGCCTTGCAAATAACCCCTTTGCCCTCCGGCGCCTGTCGTCTCCAGCCCAGCCCATCACTTGCCAGCCTTTGCTGCCCCGGCTATCATAGGGCTCATGGAGCAGCCCCGCGTCAAATACTCCTTCGGACCAGTGTCCAGCATCGAAGCCGAGACCTTTGGCGAGCCGGGCAAGCGCACCTTCCGGCTGGTTACCGCCTCTGGAGCGGCTCGCTCCTACATCTGGCTGGAAAAGGAACAGCTCTTCCAGCTCGGCATCCATCTGCAGGAAGCCATCCGCACCCTATCGGACGAGGACCGCCAGAAGGCGAGCAGCCCCAGCGAGCCCGCCTGGGAAGGCGGCGAAGAGTCCGTGGAGTTCCGGGCCCGGCGGATGATCCTCAAGTACGACGTAGCCGCCAACTCCTTCAACCTGGAAGCCTATGAGGGTGGAGACGCCGAAGCCGGCGAGGACGATCAGGAAGGGTCTTCAGTGGGGTTCTGGATGTCCCCCGACCAGGCCGACAGGCTCTACCAGGAAGCCCTCCGCATCTGCGCCGCCGGACGTCCTCCCTGCTTCCTCTGCGGAATGCCCATCAACCCCGACGGGCACGTCTGCCCCCGGGCCAACGGCCACGCCGTCCTGGAAAGCGGGTAGCCGTCCCACAACGGGCGGCCAGGCCCCGGTTGACCTTCCCGTGCCGAGCGTCCATCGGTGAGCTTCGACCAGTCCACCTACGATTTTCTCTCCCAGGGTGAGTTCCTCTCCTGCGAACTCACTCCGGCCGGCTCCAACTACACCTTTCTCTCCCGGATTCGCTTCGGGGAGCGGGAGGGGTTCGCCATCTACAAGCCCCGCGACGGCGAAGTGCCCCTCTGGGACTTCCCCTCCGGCACCCTCTACAAGCGGGAGTATGCGGCCTACCTGCTCAGCGAGATCCTCGGCTGGGACTTCATCCCCCTCACCATCATCCGCGACGGCCCCTACGGCATCGGATCGGTCCAGCACTTCATCGAGCACAACCCCCGCGAGAACTACTACACCCTCGACGAGGCTCACCACGACGTCCTCCGGATGATTGCCTGCTACGACCTGGTCGCCAACAACACCGACCGCAAGGCCGGACACATAATCATGGGAAACGACGGCAAGCTCTGGGGCATCGACCAGGGCCTCACCTTCCACGCCGACACCAAGATTCGCACCTGCATCTGGGACTTCTGCGGCGAGCCCATCCCGGAGCGGCACCTGGCGTCCCTCCGCGGGCTCGCCTACCAGATGCCCACTCCCACCCCGCGCCTGCAGGAACTCCTGGACCTGCTGCGCCCCGAGGAAATCGTCTCCCTAGGGGCGCGTCTCGAATGGGTGCTGCGGGAAAGGGTCTACCCGGGGACTCCCCAGCGCCGCCGGCGCCGCGGCTGACCCCGCTCCTACGCTTCCCGGCTACTCCCCTGCCAGCAGCGAGTAGTCGAACTCCTCCAGGCTGTCCACTATCAGGTTCGCCCGGGAAATGTCCAGGTTCCGCGTGAAATACGTGCGGACTGCAACGGTGAAGGCCCCCGAGCTGGCCGCCGCCTCAATCCCGATGGGCGAGTCCTCGATGGCGATGCACGACTCCGCTGCCAGCCCCAGGCTCTCCGCCGCCTTCAGGTAGATTTCAGGATCGGGTTTGCCGTTCACCACGTCGTTTCCTCCCAGCACCGCGTTGAACCGCCCCTGCAGGCCGATGGCTTCCAGCTTCAGCTCCACCCAGTCCCTCCGGGATGAGGAGGCCACGGCCTTGGGCAGCCCCCGCCGCTCGCATTCCTCCACCAACCGTTTCACCCCCGGCTGCGGGACCAGGTCATGGAAAAGCACCTCCCGCACCACCTCGTCGTACCGCTCGATGTACGACTCGATGCTATCCGGCAGGTGCCGTATCTTCTTCAGCTCCTCCCAGGTACCCTCCACCGTCGTCCCCAGCAGGTACTCCTCGTTCTCGTCTTCCGAGATGGGATCGTTCCCCGTCTCCGTCACGATGCGGTTGATCGCCCGCAGGAACAGCGGTTCGCTGTCCACCAACACTCCGTCCATGTCGAAAAGAATCCCCTGGTACTCGCCCATTAACCTGCTCCAATCTCCTGTCCGTCATTCCGATGCCTGGCCGTCTTCTACTTGGTCGTCTTCTACCAGGAAGCACGAGGACGCCTTGAACACCGCCCACAACTCCTGCCCCGGATGGATTCCCATCTCCGTCAGCGAGCTTCCCGTGATATGGCATTGCAGGGCAACCCCGGCGCAGTCCAGGGTCACCTGGTAACCGGGAGGGCGCAGTTCCACTCCGGTCACCGTCCCCAGGGCCTGGTTCCGTGCCGACGAGCTTACCAGCCGTTCCGTTGCTAGGATCACGTCCGACGCCCGCAGTCCCACCGTGACCGCCTCACCCTCCGCGAAATCGCTGATCGGCGCTTCCAGCCGGAACCGTCCTGCTGGTTCATCCGCCTCGTCCCGCACAACGCACTCCATGGTACCATCCCGCGGGTTCCGGGCCGCCACCATCATCGGCAGGACGTTTTCCACTCCCACCAGCCGCGCCAGGCGGCCCTGGCCCGGCTGCCCCAGCACCTCCAACGGCTCCCCTCGTTCCAGCGTCCGCCCCCCGTCGATCACCTGTACCGTATCCCCCAGCGCCAACGCCTCCTCCCGGTCGTGAGTCACCATGATGACCGGTATGTTCGCCCGCGCCAAGACGCCCCGAATCTCCCCCCGCAGCGTCCGCCGCAGTTCGCCGTCCAGCGACGAGAACGGCTCGTCCAGGAGCAGCACCGCCGGATTGACCGCCAGCGCCCGGGCCAGCGCCACCCGCTGCGCCTGTCCTCCCGACAACTCCCACGTCCGGCGCTCCGCCAGGTCCGTCAGCCGGAGCGAGTCCAGCAGCGCTCCCACGGCGTCCCTGCGTTCATCCTCGGGTCTCCCGTGCAGCCCGTAGCCGATATTGCCCCGGACCGTCAGGTGGGGAAACAGGTGGTACTCCTGCGTCATGTACCCCACCCGTCTCTTGTGCGGCGGCACCCACGTCCCGCTCGCGCTCTCGTACACCAGTTGATGCCCCACCTCGATCCGGCCCCGGTCGGGACGCGCCAGGCCCGCGATGGCCCGCAGCGTGGTCGTCTTGCCCGCCCCCGACGGACCGAACAGCACCAGCACCTCCCCGGGCTCCGTTTCCCACGAAGTCTCCAGGACGAAGTCCCCCAGCCGGCACTCCACCCATCCGGTTGTCATAGCCGGCCCTGCCAGTTCCGCCGCGCCGCCAACCCCAGCGCCACCAGCACCAGCGCCGACCCGGCCAGCAGCATCGCCGACAACGCCAGCGCCGATCCCAGGTCGCTCTCCAGCGCCGTCAGGATTGCCAGCGGCATCGTCTGCGTCCTCCCCGGAAGGTTGCCGGCGAACATGATTGTCGCCCCGAACTCCGAGATGGCCCTCGCCCACGCCAGGGACAGCCCGCCCAGCAGCGACGGCGCGGCCAGCGGCAGCGTCAACCGCCAGAACGTCCGCCACGGCGAGACCCCTAGTGTCCTCGAAATGTCCTCGAAATCGTCCGGCACGGCCTGGAACCCCAGCTTGGCCGACCGGATGTAGAAAGGGGCCGCCACGAACACCTGCGCGAAGACCACCGCCGTCGTCGTGAAGGGCAGGTCTATCCCCGCCGACGCCAGGGCTCCCCCCAGGATCCCCTGCCGTCCGAAGGCCATCAGCATCGCCAGCCCCACCACCACCGGCGGCAGCACGATGGGAAGCTCGACCAGCACGTCCACCGCCCGCACAATACGGGACTCGCTCCGAGCCAGGAACAGCGCGAAGGGAGTCCCGAACGCCACCATCACCGCCACGCTGATTGCGCTGGTCTGCAGGGACAACCGCAGCGCCTGCACGGTCAGGGGACTCGTCAGGCTGTCCCCGAAGCTGTCCTGCTGCGCCGCCTTGATGAGCAGCCCCAGCACCGGCACCCCGACGAACGCAACGTAAACCAGGGTCGCCGATAGGCCGGCGGGCGCCCATAACGTAGATGAAGACGGACCCCGTGCCCTCATCCCGGACTTGAGATTGGACTGGAGAACTCTCCCGGTACGGCTTCCGTACCCTGTACCTCCACCGCCGTCCCCGGGATCGGGACGAACCCGTGCCTTGCCAGGGTGTCTTGCCCTGGCCCGGAAAGCAGGTATTCAACAAGCCGGGACGCTGCTTCCGGCTCCCGTCCGTCCTTGAGCAGGACCACCGGATACCGCGCCGCGACGTTGGCCTCTGCCGGCACCGGCGCCATCCGTACCGAAGGAGCGATGTCCGGCGAGACCGCATCGGTGTGGTACACCACTCCCATATCCGCGTCTCCCAGGGCTACCTTTTGCGCCACCCGGCGCACGTTGGGCTCCTCCGACACCACGTTGGCCGTCACCCGCTCTGCGAAATCTTCAGGAAAACCAGGCTCCGACTCCAGATTGGCCAGCATCTCCCTTGTGTACCTGCCCACCGGCACCGCCGCATGGGCCAGCACAACCCGCATCCCCGGATCGCCCAGGCTGCGCGCATCCCCGCTTCCTTCCGTCGTCCTTGATACGATTACCGCCAGCCGGTTCAGTGCGAAATCCACCGGCTCGCCGCGGGATAGACCGGCCTCGACGATTGCCTTCGCGTGTTCCCGGTCCGCCGGAGCGAACAGGTCCGCTTTCGCCCCGTGTTCCAGTTGCGCCCGCAGCCGTTGGCTTCCCCCCAGATTCAGGACTACCTCCACGCCCGGGTTCCCCGCCTCAAAATCAGCCGTGATCTCCCGGAAGGCGTCCGTCAGCGATGCCGCGGCGAACACCACCAGCTCTGCCCGGTTCCGCTCCCCCGCCGAGGCTGCGCCGGAGCACCCGGCTGCGGCCAGCACTACCAGAGCGGCCGAGAACCCCATGGCGAAAACCGGACTTGTCGGACTGCATCGACCCATAATCCCGCAAACAACGGCGTTAAATATAACGGAGGGCCCGCCCGCGGGGAAGGGCGCAAAACATAGGGGATTGCCAAGAAACGGGATGACTCACAACGTTTTGAGATTGCGGCCGTGGATGTTAAAGGACTCATGCCGTTAATGGGGAAGTCCGGTCAACATTTCGGCAACGCCTTTCGTTAGTGATTCCTAAAACTGTTATATGGCGTTCCGAGCATTTCGTGGACGAAGACCTCGAAAACAGCTTGGTCGTGGGGGTGCGCCACGCACACGACCCGAACCGACATCCCCCTCACTCTATGAATAGCGTCGCGCAAGAATCTTTCCCTGTCAGGAGCGTTCTTAAAATTCCGGGCCAATGGCAAACCGAAAAGATCCTTTTCTATTCTGTGATGATCTTTGAACAAGCCCCTAGCGAAAAGGCGCGCGAAGGTTGCTGAATTTCCTGGCAGGCCCGTTCGTGTGCCCGTTCGTGTGATAGCCCTATGCCCGCTGATTCTCGCTATGAGATGATCGCTCCTTCCCACATACTGGGCAACGTTTTGTTCATAAAACACGTAAATCCCCTGGTCAGTTGGACATAGTTGCCTTATGTGTTGTTTCCATTGGTCTCCTTCGAATCCCAATAACGGAAGTTCATCTAGGTTGCGGAACAATGCGCTAAATGTGTGCATCCTCTCTTCCAAAAGTCGCAAATATTGTTCCAAACCGTATCCTACGAACCAGTGTATATATTAGGACGATTCAAATTCTCGCCCTACCGCCATCTCAACTTGACGGCTTCCCGGCCCTGGGGTCTAATGGTTCGCGTCGGCGGCAGGCAGTTCGTCCCGTCACCGCGCCAACAACAGGAAAGTCCCGTATCCGGTCAACGAGAGGTGATTAGAAATGGCTTTGGTTCGATGTGTAACTGAGATGGGGATGGGTGTTGACGTCCACGGGTTGGACTACACTTCCGCCGCTCAACGCGCGGTTTTCGACGCCATCCACCACAGCAGCTTGGGATTTCAGAGGCTCATCGGCAAGACTGCCGACGACATGCGTGTCGACGTCACCATCGGCGTTCCCCAGCCCGATAAGGTCGACGGCGACGCCGTGCTATCCGTCCTGCCCCACGGCAGCGGCCACATCAACGTCGTCACCGGTGGCCTCGAAGTCCTCAACGACGCCGGCGACGACGGGACCCTTATCGCCAACGCCATCGTCATTGTGAGCTTCGACGACGGCAACTAGCCGCCAGTAACCACGGCCTTCCGGCCCAAGAAACGCAGACAGGTCCCAAACCAAAAGCCCCGGAGCATTCCGGGGCTTTAGTGGTCTTGCTGGATAGAGTGTCAGAAACGCTCTAGTGTTCCTGAGGCGCGCGGGTGGCGAACACCTTCGTGCCCTTCCTGAAGATGCACCGGCGGATGTTGTTCTCCAGCTCCGTGGGGTCGGTGACCGCTGGGTAGCGGGACCGGGCCTCGTCGCTCCGCAGGTATTCATACACCCCGTTCAGGACTTCTTCTTCGTTGTCTCCCCTCACGATAGTCCGGTCCCGCGAGTCGGACAGGAAGTTGCTTATCCTGGCGTAGTAGACGTCCGGCATATTCTCCTCCTCCGTTCATCTGGCAAAACCCGCCTGAAGGCCGAGCCTGCCCGTAATGCGCCCCCATTATACGACATTTTTCCCCGTCTGCCACCCGCCTCCCGGAACCATTCAGGGCAATCGTATTAAGCCTGCCTCGATCCTTTCACCTCTCCTCCCGTCATTCCCGCGCAGGCGGGAATCCAGACCCCGGTAACGGTCCTCGCCAATCCAGTCATCCTCGCGTAGGTGGGGGAACCCATGCCATATCGAAGGTCATGCTGCCTCCTTCCTTTGCACATTTCACACAGCATAGTTTACTCGTCCTTCGGCTCCGCCCATTTTCCTTTACGTAAGGTCACCGATAGAAGGGTTGTCATTTGGAATATCCTCCATCCACCATCCCCACACGGATCTTAGGTGGCCAACCGTAACCCCATCCCTTTTCACTTCGTACTCGTGGACTCCTGCTGATGGGACAAGTTCATCCGCCCTAATCTTTAGAACTGGCGGGATTGGTCCCTGTTGGTGGGCCATAAGTTGGACGTATACGATTTTCATTACTGACCTCTTTTCTCTGACATTGGCAAAGCTGTGAACTTTTGGGCTCTCCCCTCTACATACTCGCCACCCCTATTCCACCCCCTTGCCTCAACGGCCTATCCCCGGGTCACCGCCTCAACCAAAACCCCAGCCGGAGCAGGGCAATCCCCGGGGACGAGCCGGTCACGAGGCGCATCCAAGTGCCACACCGTACCCTACCCCTCCGACGCCCCCCAGCCCCAGCCCCCGGCGTCCGTCCGGACGCTGAATCTATAACTCCTGAAACTCCGCCCAGCCAATGCCCAACTGCCTGATCGCGGAGCGAATGGTGCCGATTTTCAGGTCCCGGTTGCCCCAGTCTGGGAGCGTTGCTTCTTTTTGAGCCTGGGGATTATGCCATTTTCGGTGGGAGCCGCCGCCGCGTCTGGGAACCTCGTAACATCCCAGGCGCGCCAGCTTCCGGGCGGCCTCCCGGTATCTCACGGAATCGGCACGGTGAGGATGGCCTCGACGCACACCGGGCCGCTGTCCTCGTCCACGTGGATGTCTGGCGGCAGATGACGCCCCTGTTCCTCATAGATCTCCAAAACTGCCTTGAAAGCATCCTCCGCGTTTGCCAGGCACTCGGAGATAGTATCGCCTTCGGTTATCAGCTCCGGCAGCGCCGGGGAGGTGACGGTGTACCCCCCTTCCGGCTGTGGCTCCATGACCAGGGGAATCCTAGCTATCATCGGCCAACTCTCAACGTCCGTATCAGGCTCACAACGCTTCAATTAGAAGGGACTCTTGCCGGGAATGAACCCCCGGCCTTGTTCGTTTCCCGTACCTTCGGCTTCTCATCCGTTTAGTAACTATCCCAAAGGTCCCTTCCCCCTCGATGGGGGAAGAGCCTGCCCCCGCGTAGGCGGGGGTTGGCTTTGTTGCAGAAGCGCCCTTAGTAACTAAAGGGCAGATTTTGTAACTAAAGCCCCTCCATGCCATTGAGATACTAGGGCTCGCCCGCGAAGGGCGAGGCATGGGGGAAGCTATGGGAGAGGCTTGCATAGACGTGAGATTACTTTTGTTGGGCATCGTGGGCATCGTCATTTATCTGGCGGCGCTCATTGTATTGTTGAGGCGATACCTGGCACTGTTACGGCAACAAGAAGAAGGGCGGCCAGAATCGCTCCAAGGGCAAGAAGCATCCCCCCATACGCCGCCCCCTGGCGGCCCCCCCAGCCCCGGAGCAGGGTCGCAAGACCGATAGCCCCTGCGGCGATACTGAAAATGCCAATGACCCACAACATCTGGTATTTCCTTTCAACATATCCGCCGGAGGGGGACGGCGGCGCGCTTGGGTCTATTGTAGTCCTATCCTGGCTTGCGCAGTAGTATTGGTTTGGCGAGGACGCAACCCGGAGGAGAGCAGGGGAAATGACCGACACAACGGAAACCCAGCCGGAAACCCTAGAGGAAAGAATGAGGGGATTGCGCCGCCGCCTGGAGCGAGCGCGCGAAACACCCGGTGTTCACCGCGAGGGCATTGATTCCTGGCTGGAGGAGTTGGCGTACTACGAGGCGCTGCCCGGCACGGATACGGATGAGGCCCGGAAGAAATGGGCGGATCGGGACCACATCGCCGGGCAGTTAGACGAGTTGGACGAAGCCTTGGGGTGGGAGGAAAACCGGCTGGGATTGACCGTCCGGGGAGGGGTATAGTCCCGCCTATGGAGTGCGGAATCGTAATTTCGGTGGTATCCCTGTCTGCGATAGTTTCCTCGGCAGGGGCAATTACGCTCCTAGCCGTGAGATTATGCAAAGCGCGGCGATTGACAGCCCGGCTAGAAGAACGGTTGTCCCTTCGGGAATCCGCTTCGACCACATAAGCCCCAGCCCGATAAGCGGGAAACCACCACCGCCAATCAGGCAGAAAACAGCCCAATAATCCATCATCCCCGTTCCGCCGCCTCGTCGCGGCGCAGGAAAACGCCATACGGCAACAACAGCCGGGCCGCGTAGGCGATGGTGACCAGCTTCTCCTCTCGGTCGGGCGTTTTGCCTTCGTGAACCAGGCATCCCTTGTCGGACATACCCTTGATGAAATCCAGGGCGTTTTTGCCCGCGTTGGGGCCAATGCCGGCGCGGTATTCCCTGAGGTCAAGCTCCCGGTTCACCGGCTCGATTTTGTCGATGATCAGCGCATGGGTTGGGCCGGTTGCGACGCCTCGGGGAAGCGGGCACCAATCGTTGCCGTTCTCGGAATAGTGTGTCGCGCCCAGGGCATTCGGAACGCGGTTCTTGGCGGCCCTTTCGAGCCGCTCCATCAGCAAATAGATGGAACCCTGCTTCTCAACCCATTCGTCCGCAAACGGCCATACCTGCGTCCGGGGGTGCAGGACAAACCCGCCGTATCCCCAGAAAATCCTCCCTGTTGCCCGAAATTCGCGGGCCTTACGGGCGAGGATTTCGTCGAGGGTTTTCTCGGGGCCGTGCGGGCCCACCTTCATGTGGATGTATGCGCGGGGCGGCCAGTCCATTGGAGGAACCCCCTTGCGTAAAGGATGAGGCACTCGCCAAAGCAAACCCATCCCGAATGCAGGCAAGGGGGCACGTTGTGTGTGCCCCGTCCGGTGGAACCGTTCAGTGTTTGTTACATCCGGGTAGTTTAGGGTCTGCTTTGGCGAAAATAATCTTACCATCTATGGCAACGTTATTGTGGGGTGGCGGTCGTTTTTCCATTTAGGCACTGACCGGCTCCGCCACCCCCGCGCTTCAATCCAGATAATCACCGGACACAAGAAAGGCCCGGCAGTTGCAACTGCCGGGCCTTTCGGGGAATCCGAGGCTGCCACACCCTACGCAGAACGCCCGTGGGGTAACTCCATCGGGCAACGCCAAACTCGCTAGGCCGGGGGTTTGCCCCGGAAGACAACTTGTGACAAAATAAATGCCCCGCTGGATGCACGGCTACCAACCACTCCAGCAGGGCATAACACAAACCCCTTGGCCAGCTTTGCAGGCCATCGCGCCCCGGCTGGGGCGGAAACGACGGGGCAATCCCGTCGGGGGCGGCACCAGATACGTGCCTAGCGTAGGCTGGCCCGTACCCGTTACGCATACCAGCATACCGACGGCACCAGGGCAAACGCAAACAACTTTAGGAGCCAGTTTTTTGGACCACGCAAGCAATACCGAGAGGGTTGTCCGCAGGCGGGAAGAGATTATCCGAACACTCGCCACATTTGATGAGTTGCAGGCCGAGCTTAGGGAAATTGATGCATACCTGGCGGCGGGGCAACGATTGGCAACTCGTTGCCCCGTTGGGCAACAATCTTTGACAACGGGGGCAAGCCCGCAGGCAGGGAACGCCGCCAATTCCGGCGAGGAGATATTTGCTGGGATCGACATTGACCTATCCCGGTGCCACAACACCGAATCCCGCCTGCTGGCCATAGGGCGGGCCGTCGGCGAGTTTCACTCGATGCAGGCAGCGAAATACCTCATCCAGCGCGGCATATCCAAGGCCAAGCCCAGCAACCTGCGGTCGAGGATCCTCAACGAGATAAAAGACCATCCGAATTTCGTCAATGAAGGGAGGAGTATAATTCGCTATATCGACGCCAAAATCGAGGATGTTAGCGATTTATCGCTAATTTACAGCGAAGAAGCTAGCTATTTCGGTAAGGATATGATATAATGACTATACGGAATACACAGACGAAACCGCCGGGGGCTGCTTCCCCCCGGCGGCTTCTGAAACCATCGAGGAGGATGATTCCCCAATGGTTAACGCTAATTATATTCCAACACGCAAGCTCCCGCCCATATACTCGACGGCCCTTCGGCCCGACGACCCCGACGACGGCCCCGCCGGTCGGCAAATGCGAGGCATGGCGATAGCCGCCCGCGTTCCGATCCGCCGGCACGGTATGGGATACCGGGTGCCGTCCCAATCGGGGCGTGGCACCTACTTCGTCACGCTGGAGGGCGGCGACCCCTTCTGCTCCTGCCCTGATTTCGAGTTAACCAACCGGCCCTGCAAGCACATCCATGCGGTGGAGCTAATCATCATTCGGGATGAGCTTCCCGACGAACCGGCTCCACCCGCGCCGCCGGAGCCGCCGCCGCTCGCAAATCCCCGGCCGAATCCCTACGGGCGCAACTGGGCGGCCTATACGGCGGCGCAGGAACATGAAGGCGAATTGTTCCCGAAGCTGCTCCGGGAGTTGTGCGATACCATCCCCCAGCCGCCCCAGGGCAACGGCCGCCCGCGTATGCTCCTATCGGACATGATTTTTGGCGCGGGGCTGAAGGTGTTTTCAACCATGAGCGGGCGGCGGGCCATGTCGGATTTACGCGACGCCCACGCCGAAGGTCTCATGGATAGGATGCCCAACTTCGCCACCGTCCTCCGCTACCTCGGCAAGCCAGAAATGACCCCGTTGCTCATCGGCCTGATTCAGCAAAGCGCGACGCCCCTAGCTGGCGTTGAAACCAACTTCGCCATTGATTCGACCGGCTTCGCCACCAGCACCTATCACCGTTGGTTTGACCACAAATGGGGGCGGGAAATTGCGGAGGCCGAATGGGTGAAGGTACACCTGATGTGCGGCGTTACGACCAACATCGTGACCGACGCCGGGGCGGCCAACGGCTACGCATCCGCCGACGCGCCCTACCTGCGGCCCTTCGTCGAAACGACGGCGCGGAATTTCCAGGTGGATGAGGTTTCGGGCGACAAGGCGTACCTGAGCCGCGACAACCTGCGGGCGGTGGCTGAGGTCGGCGGAACGGCCTACATTCCCTTCAAGCGCAACTCCGTCGCCCATAGCGGCCACCACCGGCGGGACCGGCTTTGGGAACGGGCATATCACTTCTTCCAACTCCACCGGGATGAGTTTCTGGAGCACTACCACCGGCGGAGCAACGTAGAAACGACGATGGACATGATTAAGGCGAAATTCGGGGCCTCCGTCCGCGCCAAGACGGAAACGGCGCAGGTCAACGAGGCGCTCACAAAGGTGCTATGCCACAACATCGTCGTGTTGATAAAGGCCATGTACGAGCTGGGGATTACGCCGGAGTTCGCCGGGGCGGAGGAAGCCGAGGGCGGCTTGGTGCGCTTGCGCTAATTATGCCGTATATGGCAAGATTAACGACGCCAAGGGCTCCCCGGCTGGCCTTGGCGGCGAGGGCGGGATTCGAGCCCGCGAGACCTGTGACAGCCCGACGGTTTTTGAGACCGCTGCACTTACCAACGTGCGACCTCGCCGCCAACTCCAGCCGGGGAGCCTCGCCTTATATGTTAACTGCCCCGCCATCCGGTGTCACCTTCCAACCAAGGCGAATTGCGGGGAGGTTTTGCAACAAAAACGGCAGATGTTGCACAAGGTCGCCAGAAGGCAGGCTTTAGCAACAAAGCCGGCGGGGGTTAGGATGGGGTGAAGTCCAATTCTCACACACCCTCTGAGTTTCGGATTGCCGGACGCCCACCCCCGCAATCCCTACTCCTCCGGCGCACCCCATCCCCCGCCGCCCGGGGTGCGGATGCTCAGAATGTCCCCCGCTTCCACATCCAGCGTTTCCTTTCCTGCCAGCTGCACCTCCTCCACGCCCCCTCGGAACAGCACGTTCTCCCCCGGCTCCCCGTGATGCCCTCCGTGGTATCCCGGCGGAGCGAACTTGCGCCGCTCCGACAGCACCGTCACCCGTGCCGGACTCAAGAATTCCACGTCCCGCACCAGCCCGTCGCCCCCGTTGTGCTGCCCGCGCCCGCCGGACCCCCGCCGCAGCGCGTACCGCTTCAGCCGCAGCGGGAAGGCAAACTCCATGGCCTCTACCGGAGTGTTGCTCGTGTTGGTCATGTGGGTATGGATGCCGGAAATCCCGTCCTTCTCGGGACGTGCCCCCATCCCGCCGCCGATGGTCTCGTAGTAGACGAAGGGTTTGTCCCGCGCCAGGTCGTGCCCCCCGATGAGCAGGTTGTTCATCGTCCCCTGGCTCGCCGCCGAAATCAGCTCCGGCAGCGCCTGAGCGAAGGCCGCCAGCAGCACGTCCGTGATCCGCTGGGATGTCTCCACGTTCCCCCCGGCCACGCCCCGCTGCGGCTGCGGATTCACCAGCGTCCCCACCGGCGTCACTATCTCCACAGGCCGCAAACAGCCCTGGTTGGCCGGAGCGTCGTCCCCCACGATGCACCGGACCGCGTACAGCGACGCCGAGACCGTCACCGCCTGCGGAGCGTTGATGCACCCCGGCCGCTGCGGCGACGTTCCCGTGAAGTCGATCTTCATCCCGTCCCCGGCCACCGTGATTGTGACTTCGATGGGCACCGGCTCCTCCGTCAGCCCGTCGTCGTCCATGTAGTCCAGGACGTGGTACGACCCGTCGGGAATGTCCTCGATGGCCCGCCGTGTCACCCGCTCCGAGTAGTCCAGCAGCGCCGCCATATGCTCCAGCGTCTCCTCCACCCCGTAGGACTCGGCCACCTCCTGCAGCCGCTTCTCTCCCACCCGGATGGACGCGATCTGCGCCGCCAGGTCCCCCTTCCGCTCCTCCGGCGTCCGCGAGTTCCGGCAGATGACTTGGATTACCTCCTGGTTCAGCCGCCCGGCCCGGGCCAGCTTGATGGGTGGCAGCACCAGCCCCTCCTGGTAAAGCTCCGTGGACAGCGGCAGCGACCCCGGAGTCATCCCGCCCACGTCCGCATGATGCCCTCGGTTGGACACGAACCCAACCAGCCGCCTTTCCTCCCCCTTCCCGGTGTAGACCGGCGCCACCAGCGTAATGTCCGGCAGGTGCGTCCCTCCCAGGTACGGGTCGTTCAGGATGACCATGTCCCCTGGCCGCAGCGACTGTGGGAAGGTGTCCAGCGCCGCCTGCACCGACGCCGGCATCGCCCCCAGGTGGACCGGCTGATGCGCCGCCTGTGCCACCATCTGCCCCGCCGGATCGAAAATCGCACAGGAAAAGTCCCGCCGCTCCTTGATGTTCGGCGAGTACGAAGTCCGCTGCAGCGCGACGCCCATCTCTTCGGAAACCGAGATGAACATATTCTTGAAGACTTCCAGGCTTATCGCGTCAACTGGCATCAAACTCTCCCGCCAGCCCCTTCAGGATATCCCCGCCCGTCTCTGCCCAACCCTCTCCCCGGAACGCCCCCGCCAGGGAGTAGAACTCGGTGCTCATGTACTGCCGGCTCTTCTCTTCCGGCAGTTGGGCGAAGGGCCCGTTCGGATCAATCTGCGTCTGGTGACAGTTCAGGGATTCAATCTTAGTGTCCACCACCGCCCTCACGTCCACCGTCGTCGTCACCTCGTCGTCCGGCGTCCCCAGCGAATCAATGTCCATGCTTGCAAACGGCGGACTGATTCCCAGGTCCAGCATCTCCTGCCACATCCGCCGGAAAAAGCTCCGCGGAAACGCCGCGTAGTACAGTGCCCCCTTCCCGGATGCGTCCCGCCGCCACTCCTCCCACGCCCGCGTCGTGTGCCGGCATATCGCCTTGTGGTCCGGGTGCCCGTAACCCCCCGTCGGATCGTGGGTCATCACCAAATCCGGCTCAACCTCCTGTATAACCGCTCCCACCTGCTCCACCACCACGTCGTCCGGTGCCATATGCAGCGAGTTCGGATGCTCGTTGTCCTCCGTCCCAACCATCCCCGAGTCCCGGTAGTTCAGGAACCGGATGTCTCCAACTCCCGTCACCGCCATCGCCCGCCGCAGTTCGGCCTGCCTCACCTGCCAGAGAGTTTCCGGCGTGGCCAGGCTCGGATCGCTTATCTCCCCCACGTCCCCGTTGGTCGCGCACACCAGCGTAATCGACGCTCCCAGCGACGACAGCATCGCCAGCGTCCCCCCGCTCCCGAACCCCTCATCATCGGGATGCGCGAACACCGCCAGCACCTTAAGTTTTGAGAACCGTGTCGTCATAACAATCAGTGCCTTTTAACTCTCGGGGGCTGTCGGATAATCCGTCCCAGTCGATTCATCCGTCCAACCCCATATATTAGGGGGTTTGGGGGATGCATCCCCCAACGTAACCCCGCCCCACCGTACTCGAACCCCGGGGAATGGAGAAGCTACCCCGCCGGCTCCAAAACCAGATTCCCGAAAGCATCCACCGACCCGCCCCACCCTGGCGGGACCACTATCGTCGAGTCCAGTTGCAGCAGCAGCGCCGGCCCCGCAATCTCATTCCCCGGCGCCAGCTTCTCCCGCTCGTACAGGTTGCTCGGAAGGCTCCCCTCCGGGAACACAACCTCTTCTCTCCCCACCACCGCGCCGGATGCGTCCGCCGGACCCAGTGGCTGCGCTTCCGCCCTCGGCTTCTCCACCGCCAGCTCCAGCTTCAACCGCAGGTTCACCACCTCCACCGCCTCGCTTCGGTCCGCGTACCCGAACCGCTGCATGTGAGCCCGGTAGAAGCTGTTGCCAATCGTCCGGTGCAGGTCCGACTGCCGCGCCAGGTTGGGACAGTCCACCGTCAGCTCGAAGGACTGCCCCACGTACCGCACGTCCAGGAAACGCCGCGCCGTCATGCGGTCCGCCGGAAGACCCTCCCCTCGCAGCTCGGATCGCGCTCCGTTCTCCATCCCGTGGAACTCCTCTTCCAGCCTGTCCCGGTCCAGCTCCTCCCCCCTCAGCATCACCGTCCGCGAATAGTCCTTCACCACGTCGGCCACCGCCACCCCCAGCGCCGACAGGATGCCCGGATGCGTCGGCACCAGAACCCGCGGAATCCCCAGCGCCGCCGCCAGCTCGCAGCTGTGCATCGGCCCGGCCCCCCCGAAGGGCACCAGCGTAAACCGTCTCGGATCGTACCCCCGCTCCAGCGAAATCGCCCGGATCGCCCGCTCCATGTTGGCGTTAACCACCCGGACAATCCCCAGCGCCGCCGTCTCCACGTCCGACCCGATCTGCTCCGCCAGCCCGCCCAGCAACTCCCGCGCCCGTTCCAGGTCCAGCCGCATCCGTCCCCCCAGAAACCGGTCCGCCCGAATGCGTCCCAGCACCAGGTTGGCGTCCGTCACCGTCACCTGCTCCCCCTTGCCGTAGCAGGCCGGCCCCGGATCGGCCCCCGCCGACTGCGGCCCCACCACCAGCGCTCCCCCGGAATCCACCCGAGCGATGGACCCCCCGCCGGCCCCGACGGTGTGGATCTCGATCATCGGCACGCTGATGGGATATCCGCCCAGGTTGGCCGACGTCGTCTCCTTGATCCTGCCCGGGCACAGCGAAACGTCGGTGGATGTACCCCCCATGTCCAGCGTGATGATGTCAGGATACCCGGCCTGCACGCCGGTGTGGAACGCCCCGACTACGCCCCCGGCCGGCCCGCTCAGGATCGTCCGCACCGGTTGGTCCGCCGCCAGCCGCGCCGTGATGCTTCCACCGGACGACTGCATGATCCGCAGGCTCTCCCCCAGCGACTCCTCAAGCTGCCTCAGGTAGCGGGCCATCACCGGCCCCACGTAGGAGTTCACCACCACCGTGCTCGTCCGCTCGTACTCCCGGAACTCCGGCAGGACCTCGCTGGAAAGCGAAATAAAAGGAGGGTTGGGCAGCCGCTGCAGCGCATCCAGCGTCATCCGCTCATGTACCGGATTCAGGAAGGAAAACAGGAAGGACACCGCCACCCCGTCAACCTGCGCCTCCTCAATCAACGCCGCCAGCGATTCCAGCGACTCCGCCGTGAGGTCTTCCAGGATGTTCCCGTCGTGCTCCACCCGCTCCGGCAGTCCGAACCGCAGTTCCCAGGGAGCCAGCGCCGGAGGGCGGTCCATGTTCAGGTTGTACAGCTCGGCCCGGCTCTGCCGCCCAATCTCCAGCACGTCCTCGAACCCCAGCGTGGTCACCAGCGCGGTCCTGCCCCCCTTGCCTTCCAGCAGCGCGTTGGTCGCCACCGTCGTCCCGTGGACGAAGTCCGCCTCCTCCACTCCCACGTCCTCCACCCCCCGCGTCACCCCCTCCGACGGATCGCCGGGCGTTGACGGCAGCTTGTGAACCCGCAGCTGCCCATCCGTCAAAACGGCAACGTCCGTAAACGTCCCCCCAACGTCAATCCCCACCACCGTTCGGCTCATAAGCACATCCCCTTCAACCGTTCACCCCCCGCCCGGAAGCAATGCATAACCCTCCACCCCTGTCGTCCCTGCCAACCACCTATCCCGTCATTCCCGCCTGCGCGGGAATCCAGACCCCGGTTCATCTTGGGCCAACAGCCCGCACGCGGGCATCACACCCTCAGCCCCCCACCGCCGCATCCAACGCGGTCTGGTACACCCCAAAGTCCCCGGCGGAAAAGCACACGAAAACGACCTCTCGCGGTAGTGGACTACTCTCCAGGAACGCCAACGTCTCCGCCAGGGCGATCCGCGTCGCCCGTTCCTTGGGAAACCCGTACACCCCGGTGCTTACCGCCGGAAACGCAATGCTCTCTATCCCATTTTCCGCCGCCAGTTGCAGCGAGTTGCGGTAGCACTGCCCCAGCAATTCATCCTCGCCGTGGCCGCCCCCCTGCCACACCGGCCCCACCGTGTGGATAACCCACCGCGCCGGCAGGTTGTATCCCCGCGTGATCCGCGCCTCTCCTGTGGGGCATCCTCCCAGCTTCCGGCACTCCTCCAGCAGTTCGGGGCCTGCCGCGCGGTGGATCGCCCCGTCCACGCCCCCGCCGCCCAGCAGCGACTCATTGGCCGCGTTGACGATGGCGTCCACGTCCACCGCCGTAATGTCCCCCTGAACAATCCGTATCCGCATCATCAACCCGTGGCCAACCCCTCGCAAACACCCCCTGAAACAGGGGGTTTGGGGATACATCCCCCAACGTAATTCCCCTACCCCTCCAGCGCAATCCGCAGCCGCTTGTTGATCCGCCCCTTGCTCTCGTGGCCCACCACCTGTATGCGGCCCACCTCCGACGTATTCGCAACGTGCGTCCCGCCGTCCGCTTGCAGGTCCAGCCCCGAAATATCAATCGTCCTTACCTCCGCAATCGACGGAGGCAGCAGGTTCACCTTCGTCCGTATCAGGTCTGGATGCTGGTCCGCCTCCGCCCGCACCAGGTTGCCCACGTGCACCGGCCTTCCCGACTCTATTTCCGCGTTGGCCTTCTCCTCCATCTCGTGGGCGAACTCCGCGCTCATGTTCTCCAGCTCGAAGTCCATCCGCGCCGTCCCCGGCTGCATATCCCCGCCCGTCACCTTCGCCCCGTAGTCCCGCCACACCACGCCGCACAGGATATGCAGTGCCGTGTGCGTCCGCATCAGCAGGTACCGCCGCTCCCAGTCAATCTTCCCGGTGACCGCCGCCCCGGCTTCCGGTAGCGGCCCGTCGATGCGGTGGACAATCTTGCCGTCGGAACGTCCCACCCGTGTCACCGGATATTCCTGACCGCCGGAAACCAGTACCCCCGTATCGAAGGGTTGCCCCCCGCCCCCGATGTAAAACGCCGTCGAGTCCAGCACCACCCCGTCCTCCGTGGTCTCCACCACCGTGGCCTCGAACTCCTTCAGATAGCTGTCCTGGTGAAAAAGAAGCTCCGTCATCACTTGCCCCATTCCCTTTGACTTGGCGCCCCGGCCTGCTGCGAAAACCGGCCCATTATAGCAAACCCCCGCCATCCCCTTTCCTACCACCTCGACCCATCCCATCAGGGGGTCTGGGGGATGCATCCCCCAGCGTCCCCCGTTATCTGCCCCTCCAGGACACCACCATGCAGATGAAAAAAGCACCATGATGCAGGTTCAAAAGCATCACCATGCAGGCGGAAAGAACACCACGATACAGGCCCCAAAGACCCGGCCATCTCTCCCCGTCCCCCGTTGACGCCCGCCTGCTGACACTCCCCCCTTGCCAACCCCGCAGCCGCCTCTCTACTATGGATACATCAAGCGGCCCAGGGGCCTTGGACAAGTTACCTCGATTGGCCCCGAAAGCCGCGACTATCAATGGATGCCCTTCGGACAACCCTCTCCCCCGGCGTTGCCCCGTCCGTCCCTCGTCAATGCATCAAAATGCGCCAGAATTTTTTCTCTCGCCCAGAGCGATTCAGGTAAGAAAGTTGTAACCAACTGACCTGAATCCTATAATACCCCGGCACTTTCATTACTGGTGGGCGCGTGATGAAGCTTTCCTGTCTCCAAGAAAACCTTAGCCGAGGCCTGGCCCTGGTCGGAAGGGCCGTCGCCGCCCGTTCCGCCCTTCCCGTGACCCAGAACGTCCTGCTCAGCACCGAGCAGTCCATGTTGAAGCTCTCGGCGACCAACCTGGAAATCGCCATCACCACCTGGATCGGCGCCAGCATCGAGGAGGAAGGCTCCATCGCCGTTCCCGCCCGTCTCCTCGGCGAGTTCGTCAGCTCCCTTCCCAGCGAGCGCATCGACCTCGACCTGCCTGCCGGCAGCGGACTGCTCCAGGTCACCTGCGGACGCAACGACTCCCACGTCAACGGCACTGATGCCAGCGAGTTTCCTCCCATCCCCACCGTCGATGACGGAGTCGCCGCCAAAATTCATCCCCAGACCCTCCGCAACGCCATCTCCCGGGTCACCTTCGCCGCTGCCACCGAGGAGTCCCGGCCAATCCTCACCGGCGTCGAGGTCAAGTTGGAGGAAGACCGCTTCACCCTCGCCGCCGCCGATGGATTCCGCCTCGCCGTCCAGCACGGCGCTCTGGCCGAACCCGTCGAGTCTCCCGTCGAGGTCATCGTCCCCGCCCGCACCCTCAACGAGTTGTCCCGCATCCTCGGCGAAGGCGAGGACCCGGTCGAAGTGATGATGACCCCCGCCCGGGGACAGGTCCTCTTCCGCACCCAGGGCGTCGAGCTGGTGTCCCAGCTTCTCCAGGGGGCCTTCCCCAACTACGAGCAGCTCATCCCCCAGTCCTTCTCCACCCGGGCCGTTTTCGACCTGCCCAACCTCCTCCGCGCCACCCGCAGCGCCGCCATCTTCGCCCGCGACGGCAGCAACATCATCCGCCTCCAGATGGAACCCAACGCTGACGACGGCGGCTCCGGCCGGGCCATCGTCTCGGCCAAGTCCGAGTCCGTCGGCGACAACCAGGACGAGGTTGACGCCGTGCTGCTGGAAGGGTCCGAGTCGAAGATAGCCTTCAACAGCCGCTACCTTCAGGATGTCCTCCAGGTCTTCGAGCGGGGACAGGTGGCGTTGGAAACCTCCACTCCCTCCAGCCCCGGCGTCTTCAAGCCCCCCGAGGGCGACGACTACGTGCACGTAGTCATGCCCATGTTCGTGCAATGGTAGCCGCAGCCCGATCTCACCAAAGGGGGTTTGGGGGATTCATCCCCCAACATATCCCCGAACTCAAGCCGTCCCCAGCCTCTCCCGGACAAACCCCACCGCCAATGCCACCGCTTCCTCCACCGTCTCGTGAACCTCCACCGCCATCGCCGGATTGCCTGAGATCATCGCCGACAGCCGCCGCCCCGGCTCCTCCCGGAACAGGCAGATGACCGGCTTCCCCAGCATCTCCGCCCGCCCGATCTCGTAACCCACCCCCAAGGACGGAACGGTCACCTCCGCCACCACCACGTCAGCCTCATCCAGCCAGCCCATGTCCCGCTCGTAGATCTCGCCGTCCGAAGGCCCGTCGTCCCCAGAATCCGTCAGCTCCGGGCTCCCCACGTGCTCCGTCAGCACCGGCCCCAGTTCCTGCAAACCCCGGATAATCGCTTGGTACACTTCTTGGTCCTCCCGCCCCGCCCGAATCGAACCCGCAAAGTAAATCTTCATTCCCCCTCCCTGTCTTTGCCCCGCCACCCGAGTATACCCGTCGCTCCCCCATTTCCCCTTTCAGCGTATAATGCGGCCATTAACCGAACATAAGGAGGTGTCCCCGTGGCCTACAACATGTACGTAGCCCTCCAGGACGACGACAAGATTCTCATTATGGACATGGACCAGGATACCGGCGCGCTGCAGCCCAAGGGGGAAGTCCCCGTGTCCGGCGGCCCTTCCGCCCTGGCCCTCAACCCCGACCGCACCCGCCTCTACGTCGGACACCGCAACAGCAACCAGCTTTCCACCTTCAGCGTCGATTCTTCGGATGGCTCCCTATCACTGCTGTCCACCATCCCCCTGCAGGAATCTCCCACCTACCTGTCCACCGACCGGCGCGGCCGCTTCCTTCTGTCCTCCCACTACCAGGGTGCCCGCGTCGGCGTCCACGCCATCGGCGATGACGGCGCGGCCGTTGAGCCGCCCATCGAGTGGATAACCACCGACAACGGCGCCCACTCCATCCTCGTCGACCGCTCCAACCGCTTCGCCTTCGTCCCCCACATCGCCCGCATCGCCGACAACGTCATGAACCCTCCCGGCGATGCTCTGGGCCCCAACGTCATCTACCAGTTCCGGTTTGACCAGGAAACCGGCGGACTCACCCCCAACGACCCGGCCATCCTCGAGTTGACCGAGTTCCTCGGCCCCCGCCACTACTGCTTCCATCCCACCCTGGACATCGCCTACTTCTCCGACGAGCAGGGCAGCAGCGTCACCAGCTACGCCATGGACTCGGACACCGGCGCCCTGTCCGCCATTGAGACTGTCAGCAGCCTCCCCGAAGGCACGGACGTCCGCAACACCTGTTCCATGATCCAGATAACCGCCGACGGAAAGCTCCTCCTCGTTCCTAACCGGGGCCACAACTCCATCGCCAGCTTCACCGTTGACGCCGCCGGCCGCCTCACCCCGGCGGGCCGCGCCTCGACGGAGCAGGTCCCCAGCGCCTTCAGCCTCGACCCCCAGGGAAAGTTCGTCTACGCCGCAGGCTCCGAGTCGGGACGCCTCGCCTCCTACCAGCTCAACGGCGACACCGGAGAGCTCACCCCAGGGCAGGTCTACGACGTGGGCGCCCGCCCCATGTGGGTAATGATCACCCCCTAGCAGGCATCCGATGACCCCTCCGGGGACGGTTGCTCACCGGCCATCCCCGGGGGAAGATGGAGGGTAACGCTATGGCCGCCCAGACCCGCACCGGCGTCCTTGTAGACTGGATAAGCTCCACCGGCTACTCCGACCTGCCGGCCAACGTGCAGGAGAAGGCCCGGCTGGCCCTTTACGACGGCCTGGGCAGCGTCCTGGCCTGCTCCATGCTTCCGGTGGCCCACCGTCTCAACCGGTTCGCCATCCTTTCCGGCAGCGGCGATGACTGTACCCTCATCGGCTTCCCACGCCGGGCGTCGGTCCACACTGCCGCCCTGGTCAACGGCACCCTCGGCCACGCCGACGAGGTAGACGCCATCGACGACTTCAGCACCCGGGGCAGCCACACCCTCGCCGGGTGCATGGCCGCCGCCATGACCGCCGGACAGCTCACCGGCGCCCCCGGTCAGCAGGCCCTCCGCGCCGTCGTCCTCGGATACGAGGTGTCCAAGCGGGTCCACGCCGTCGCCGCCCGCGTCCAGCGGGAGACCGGCCGGAACGTCAGCCCCTTCGACGAAGGCAACACCATGGGCGCCGCCGTTGCCGCCGGTGTCGTCCTGGGATTGTCTCCCGATCAGCTCGACGCATGCATCAGTTTGGGCGCCCATCTGACAGCCGGCATCGTCGCGTGGCACCGGGAGACCGGCCACATGACCAAGTCCTTCACCCGGGGCGGCATCGGCGCGCGGAACGGTGTCACCGCCGCCCTCATGGCCAAGGCCGGTTACGATACTCCCCGGGATATCTTCGACGGTGACAGTGGCCTCTTCCACAGCCATCTAGGCATCGAGGACCCAGGGGCGGAGTTCGTCGAAGGATTGGGCGGCGACTTCCACATTCTCGGCCTCATGTTCAAGCGGAACAGTTCCGGCGGGGGGTTGCAGGCCCCCCGCCAGGCCATCCGGGAGTTGATGGAGGAACATGGGCTGACTGCGGCTGGCATCAGCGATGTCTTGGTGGAGATGCGTCCTTCGGACATCGAAAGCTACTTCTCCGGCCCGCGCCACCCCGCCGACTGCGGCGACGCCCTGGCCATCGCCATCATCTATCCTGGGATGGGGTTCAGGGAGGCCCACCAGGAGCGGCATGGCTCGGGCCCCGAGGTTCGGGAAATGCGCCAGCGCATCCGCGTCCAGCCCCGCCCCGATTGGGCGGATGCCCGCTTTCGCTGGCATACCCTGGTAACCATCACCACCCGCGACGGCGGCACGGTCTCGAAGGAGACCGACTACCGGCCCATGACCGAGGAAGACCTCGACGCAAAGTTCTCCTACCTTGTCGGCCTCCGCGCCGGACCAGAAAAAGCCGCCGAGTTGGCGGCTGTGCTCAAGAACGTGGAATCAGCTACGGATGTGGGTTCGATAATGACTCAACTGCAACTCCCGGAGGCCCACATCGAGGACTTGTGACGTCCGGGAAACTTGCGGGCTTACCTACACTCGAAGGGAACGCCTAACCGCCCAGCCACCTCCGGCAGGTCGTCTTCCTCGGTGATGTCCCGGTCGAACACCCGCACCGGGGAGTTACCCGCCAGGTCTTCCAGCACCGGCTCCACCATCAGGTGGTGCGTTCCCGTCTGCCACGGCATCGCCGGGCGGAACACCCAGCTTGTCTCCCCCGGACCAACGACCGCCTCGCCCGCCAACGCCTCTCCGTCCGGGCCCTTGACCCACAGGCTGTGCTGCAGGAGAGCGTGGTCCAACGGACGCGCAAACCCCACCAGCAGTGGATTCCCCGACCCCGTCGGCGGAGCTCCCACCTTCCACCCCATTGGATTGATCCGCTTCCGGATAGCTGGTCCCACCCCGTAGACCCGCTCCGCCCCTTCCACCAGCGGCTTCCCTTGTGCATCCCTGAAAGCAGGATCAATAGCCAGCCGGAAGGGCACTTCCTCCGTCAGCGGATAGCCTGCCTCCAGGTTGGGGGCCAGGCCCCGCTTGATCCGCCCCGGATCCAGCAGCAGCGTCAACCGCCGCCGCTCCCGGTCCCACAGCTCCGGCTCCATCGGCAGGAAGACCCCTTCCAGCGGCTCCCCGTCCTCAGCCCGGCATACCCGGATCGCCCGGTCTCCCCATCCCTCGCTCATCGGCTCGGAAAAGTGGACGTAAATCTTCAGCAGGTTCAACGGCACCTCGCCCGCGTCCGGATAGATCGCCGTCACCCGCCCCGTAGGGGTCACTTCCTTCGCCGGCCGCCTCACCCTCCAGGTCTCCGGCTGTTCCGGGGCCTCCCGGAACAGGGCCAGCGAGTACTCCATCCCGTCCACGAAGGGGAACCGCGGCACGAACCACACTGCTTCCCCCTCCACCTCGAACCGCCCCGCTGCCGCCGGAACCCCCGGGATGCCGTCTCCTCCCCCCAGCGCCTCGGAAGGAAAGAGGGCCAGACGGAGGCTCATTTCGCCCCCGTCCGGCCCCCGCAACGCTTCAAGCTCAGCGCCGGTCCAGCCGGTTATCACCAGGGTGGTGCGGCCGTTGCGGTCGCACCACTCCAGCGTTAATTGCCTGTTCTGGGTCACAACTCCGCTACCGCGTAGGTGTGCAGGTGGGAACTCCCGTCCTCGTCCTGCTGCAGCATCAGCACGCCGCTCCCGTTCAGCCGGGCCATCTTCTTGACGCCCGGGTGGGGCAGCAGCTGCCGGGGTACGCCGTTGGGAGGAGTCACCGGATTGGCCGGACTGCTGTCCATGTCCCGGTTCGGCTCCGTCAACCCGTCCTGCCCGTCAATGTCGGCGCAGGCAACCTTGATCAGCGGGTGCCGGTCGTTGCACACCAGCAGGTACTCCCCGCCGTCGTGCTCGTAGGAAATCAGGTCCAGCGGCTTGTTGTGCGCTCCCAGCTCCGCCACCGTCTTCCCGTGGACGTGCTTGTTCGCCTCGAATTCTCCCAGCGAGAACTGCACCACCGGAGTGCAGGTGTAGCTTGCCAGGATGCTCCGGTTCCCCTGGTAGGGCACGAAGGCCCGGATAGGCGCCGCCGTTTCGTACTGTCCGTGGGAGACGTGGAAGATTTCCAGGGAGTTGGATTTCTTGTGCCCGTTGAACGGGAATGGGATGCGCCGCAGCGTGGACGAGAACTCCTCGTTGGAAGTCCCGGCCACCATCAGCAGCCCGTCCACGTAGGACATGTCGGTGATGGTCACCGTCCGCAGAGCTTCCCGGGAGACCAGCCGGGGGTCGTCCGGGTCCGCCGCGTCTTCAATGACCGTCTCCGAGAAGGGAATGCCCTCCCAGGCCACGTCGGAAATCTCTCCGTTGGTGTCCACCCGGGCGATCACCGGCACCGCGTCGTCCCCGCTGCCCCGCATCACCGACAGGTAGACGCTGTTGGACGTGGGATGGACCGCCATGTCCTTGATTTGCACGTCTTCCCTGGAGCATCCCAGGTACGCCGCCAGCGAGGCATCCAGGTTTTCCAGGTCCACCGGAGCGGCTCCACCTGACTCCCCTGAGTCGCCGGGATCAATGGCATAGATCGCCGCGCCGACGTTGTCGCCCACGAACAGAATGCCTTCCGGCCCGAAGGCCAGTGAGCCTACCGATTTGATTGCGGGTGTGCCGACCGACAATCCGAATTCTTCCAATGCCGTGGCTGTTCTGAAATCGACCATCGCTTCCTCCTCTGCGCCGGTGGTTTCAAACCGGCTGTGTTTTGGGTATTTTCCGCCGGATTAGCGGCAGATGGAGCGCCCACTCCGGTTGACGCCAGTTTAGCACCGTCTCCCGGCCTGCGCCACTGCTTTCCCGGTCAGGGGAAATCGCAAACCTCTCGTCTTGCGTCTCCGTCGTGTGGCCGGACGCACAGGGCGGCGTTAGCTGTTTCGGAGTGAGGCGCGGCTAGTACCGCTTGGCTACTACCGGTATCAGCTCATTGCTCACCGGGTCCACGGCAAGCAGAGCGTCTTCCAGGGTGATTACACCCAGCAGGCTGGGTTCTCCATCCTCGGCGAATATCACCGTGGTGATGAACTGCTTGTCTTCCAGCCTGATGGTGGTCTGTCCTACATCCACCGCCTCCAGGCTGCCGTCGGCCAGCCTGGCCTGTTCGGTTCTACCGACCGGCACTCCCAGGGCCTGCAGTATTCCCCGGGGCAGGGCCGTGTATGTGGACCCGGTGTCCACTTCCACCTCTACCCTCTGGAAATTCCGGCCTTGCGGGTCTCCCACTTCTATTGTTGTGGTAGCTGTTCCCATTCCACATCGTCCTGCGCCAGTATTTTCTTCTCCTGGAGGGATTTTCTCAATTTTCTCCCGCTCACGTCATCCGCCGCACGTCCGAGAAGGCTATGAAGGCGTAGATGGTCAGCAGCAGGGCCAGGATTCCCACCCCCAGCACCACCAGGTTGGCCGGCCAGAACTCCGCGAACAGCCCCAGCGTCATGCTCGCCAGCGGCGTAATACCGTGGTCCAGGTGATAGATAGACATGACCCGGCCCCGCAGCGCGTCGGGGACCGTGCTCTGCAGCAGCGTGTTGTTGTTTATCTTGAACACCAGCCGGAAGAACCCGAACCCGAACATGGCCGCCAGCGACACCCACAGCCACGTCGACGCTCCCAGCAAAATCGCGCTTCCCGACAGGAACATCAGCGCCAGCAGTCCGTAGGAACCCTTCCGGAACGATCCTCCCAGCGATGCGAAGGCCATCGTTGCGATGATCCCCCCGATCCCCGTCGCCAGCACCAGGAATCCGTATACCTCCGAACCCCGGCCCAGCACCAGGGCCGAAATCACCGGCATGATGTGGATGATGGGGGCGATTAGGATGTCCGAGATGCAGGCCACCAGCAGCAGCCGTAACACCCTCTGCTCCGTTACCACATAACCGAACCCCTGCTTCAGGTTTGCCCACATGGAAGAATGGCTGGCTGTCGCCTCCTCCCGGTAGGGCAGCGCTATCGGCACCACCGCCAGCACCATGAAGACGTAGAACACTCCCTCGATATAGAAGTTGACCGCCGGGCCCAGCCAGGCTATCAGCACCCCGCCCAGCCCGGGACTGACCACCCGCGCCACGTTACCCGAGATGGAGTTCAGAGCAATGGCGTTCCACAGGTCCTCCCGAGGCACCGTGTTGGCCACCATCGCCTGCCGCACCGGTTGGATGAAGGAGTGCAGTATCCCGGTGATGGCCGAGAAGACCAGGGCGTAAAACACTCCCAGCGCGCCCACCACGTGCCCGGCATGGACCGCCACGGCGAAGGCCAGCACCACTAACGCAATGGTGCTCTGGAAGACCAGCACCATCTTCCGGCGGTCAATCCGGTCGGCGATGACCCCCGCCCACGGTCCCACCACCAGGAACGGTATCGAGCGCATCCCCGACGCGATTCCCACCAGGAATGGCGACTCCGAAATCTCCCACACCACCCAGGGGATGGTGATCATCTGGAACCACACCGCCGAGGCGTTGCAAAGGTTGCTCAGCCACAGCAGCAGGAAGTCCCGGTGGCGCAGGGATGTGAAGGTCTGGAAACGGGCCCTTCGCCGGGGTCGCGCCCGGCGCGGCGGTGTGGCAGGTTGACTTTCGGTGGAAGTGGGTCCCGTGCTGCGAGGTTCAGGTGTAGACGTTTGCTGTGCCTCCCGGTTTTAGGTGGAATTTACGTCAGGACTGCCGCGCCTGACCGCCCTAAGATGGTGCGTGACTAATATCCAGTCGCCTTCCCGTCATTCCCGCGCAGGCGGGAATCCAGACCCCAGCTACCCTTGGAGGGAAGGGCATGTCAGAAGAGCGGACGCCTATTCTCGCACACCCTCTGAGGCAGAGCTATTGGAAGCCCCCGGCCACTGAGCATTTTTGAACAACCGGCATTATATCCCTATGTCAAGCCGGAGTTTCTTTCGCCGCCCGGATGGCTTCCGGGCCTCCGCCGCGGCCTGCGGAGTTTATGGTATGCTCCACCAGTAACTTCCCCGTCCCGGCGGTATATTCATCCCGGCCTGCGAGGACGACACAGCATGAGCACCTATCGCTGGTATCACCAGGCCAAGGCGCGGGTCGAACAGTTCATCCCCGACCTGGACGCCGAGCTTGAGGTGGAGGTGGAGGAAACTTCCATCACGCCCAATGACGGCGGCGATGCCTACGATACCTTCGTCCTCATCTTTTCCCACCCCTCCAATCCCTACCTCAACTGGTCCATGGAAGTCGAACCCGACGAGGACTTCATCAACAACCAGTTGGAGGAAGTCGTCCGGCGCATCTACTTCCAGCGCGTCGAGTGACGGATTGGCCCGCCGTCGCGTCTCTCCTATACTGGCCCAACCAATCCGTCCGGCGCCTGGCCCGGCGAATTTTCACCTGAAGGAATGACGAAATGCAGAACCAACCCGGAAGGTTGAGCGGCAAGGTCGCCATCGTCACCGGAGCCGGCGCCACCGGCAGCGGCGACTTCGTTGGCATCGGCCAGGCCACATCCATCCTCTTCGCCCGCCAGGGAGCCAGCGTTCTGCTGGTGGACCGGGACCAGGCCAACGCCGACGTCACCCTCGCCACCATCCGCGAGGAGGGAGGCGAGGCGTCCGTGTTCCTGGGAGACGTCACCAGCAACGACGACTGCCGCGACATGGCCGAAGCCGCCGTTTCCCAATACGGAAAGATCAATGTCCTGATTAACAACGTCGGTATCAGCGGTCCCGGCCGCGTCACCGACGTCGACGAGGACTTTTGGGACACCGTCATAGATGTCAACCTCAAGAGCGTCATGCTAACCAGCCGGCACGCCATCCCCCGGATGGTCGAAGCCGGCGGCGGGTCCATCGTCAACCTTTCCTCCATCGTCGGCCTCCGCGCTGGCAGCTTCGGCGCCAGCCACCCCTACGCCGCTTCCAAGGGCGGCATCATCGGCCTCAGCAACTCCATGGCCGTCCATTACGGAAGGGACAACGTCCGGGTCAACTGCATCGCCCCCGGGCACGTCCGCTCCCCCATGGTGGCCCGCCACGCGTCGGAAGAGCAGCTTAATCTTCGCCGTCGGGCTGGCCCCCTGGGGATTGAAGGCACCGCCTGGGATGTGGCCTACGCCGCCCTGTTCCTCGCCTCCGACGAGGCCCGCTGGGTCTCCGGCGTCACCCTGCCCGTCGACGCTGGACTGCTGGCCGCCACTCCCCTTGCCATGTTCCCCCACCTAACCGGCGAGGAGTAAGCGTGGAAGGCCTGTTGGGAGTGGTGGCAGGAGTCGTCATGCTGACGTTAGGCGTTTTCCTGTTCCGGTGGTTCAGGAAGAATCGGGACTGCTCTGGAAGAATAACCCCAGACGACGCCTCCGCAACCCGAACCCCGGCAGGGTGGCCCCGCCGCAAGATGGGGCAGTTCCAGGCCGAGGTCATCCGTTACACCTACATGTAACAACAGTCCATGCGGTCCTGAATCGAAATCGACTGAATCCATGCCAAGCCTTGCTCGGATGACTCATCCCGAACGGAGACGACAAATGTTTATTCCTCCAACACCCCATAATCCGGACGAACACCTTATGCACGAAAGGTCCCGGCAAGCTGAACAAGACTCAATCAACAATCAGGGACAAAGTGGGAGGGGCCGGAGAACGCTCAGCACAGGTGATGTGCTGCTTCTGATGGGGCTGGTGCTTTTCGCGGCTGTTTGCTTTGTGGCCATCTTCGTCTCCTTATAACATCGCATTATCAACCCGCTCCCGAAAGCCATAGGTCCCGGACATACCGCGTACAGCAACCGTCTATTGGACACTGATTCCCACTATCTAAAGGGCAGAACATGGCTGAACTATCAAGAGTCGCAATCGTTACCGGGGCCGGCACCGGCATCGGTGCCGCCGCTTCCCTGGCTTTGGCCGCCGAGGGTTACTCCGTGACCCTGGCCGGCCGCCGCGCCCAATTGTTGGAAGACACCATCGCTCAGGCCGGAGACGCCGCATCCCGGATGCTGGCCGTCTCAACGGATGTCGGCAAGCCCGAATCCGTCGCCGCCCTCTTCGCCGCCACCGTGGAGAAGTTCGGCCGCGTCGACCTCCTCTTCAACAACGCCGGCATCAGTGCGCCGCCCATCCCGCTGGAAGACCTGACCTACCAGCAGTGGCAGGCCGTGGTCGACGTCAACATCACCGGTGCCTTCCTATGCACCCAGGAAGCCTTCCGCGTAATGAAGGACCAGGATCCCCGGGGCGGCCGCATCATCAACAACGGCTCCGTTTCCGCCTACGTGCCCCGCCCCAACTCCGCACCCTACACCGCCACCAAGCACGCCATGACCGGGCTCACCCGCTCCACCTCCCTCGACGGACGCAAGTATGATATCGCCTGCGGCCAGATAGACATCGGCAACGCCGACACCGACATGGCTGCCGTCTTCAAGACCGGCGTTCCCCAGCCCTACGGCGAAATCGCCATCGAACCTACCATGGCCGTGGACAACGTGGCCCGCGCCGTCGTCTACATGGCCGGCCTTCCCTTGGATGCTAACGTCCAGTTCATGACCGTCATGGCCACCAAGATGCCCTTCATCGGAAGGGGCTGACTGTCTCACCCAACCGCTCCAACTCCCCTGAACGAGGTGACTTCCATGCTGGTAGACCTGATGAGCGTGACCACCGCAGACGGCGTAACCCTGGACGGCATCTTCTGCGAGCCCGATTCCGCCGCCGCTCCCCTCGGCCCCGTGGACGGCGTCTTGCTGATTCACGGCAGCGGCGGCAACTTCTACCGCCAGTCCACCCGCGATATGGCCGAAGACCTTAGCCGCCAGGGATATGCCTGCCTAGCCCTGAATACCAAGGGCCACGACACCGTCTGGGTTGACACTTCCGACGGTAGTTACTACGGCAACGCCCTCGAAATCCTCGACAACAGCCGCCTCGACCTGCGCGCCGGCGTCGACTACCTCTGGGAAAAGGGCTGCCGGCGTATCGCTCTCGTGGGGCACAGCATGGGAGCCGTCAAGGTCGGCTACTACGCCGCCACCGAGGACGACCCCCGCATCGCCACCGTCATCCCGGTTTCCCCGGTGCGCCTCTCCTACTCCTACTACATGGAGTCCGAAGCTGCCGATGAGTTCCAGGAAAACATCCGCCGCGCCGATGAAATGGAAGCCGAGGACCGCGCCCTAGACCTCTTCCGGGTCAACTTCCCCATCCCCCAGATGTTCAGCGCCGCCTCCTACCTGGACAAGCACGGCCCCGCCGAACGGTACAACCTGGTAACCCTCGCTCCCCGCATCCGCATCCCCATGCTGGTCGTCGCCGGGGAGCTGGAGACCCACGTCCGCCTGCGCGACTGTCCCCGCGACATGGTCACTGCCGCCGTCAACTGCCCCCGCGCCGAGTACATCACCATCCCCGGCGGCAACCACGCCCTCACCAACCGCCCTGCCGAAGCTGCCGAGGCCGTCCTCGACTGGCTCGCCTCCCTCGAACCCCAGCCCGCCGTGGTTTGAATGCTTACCCTCAGGTCAAAATTAAGGCGGGTCCGGTGATTGGTCGGGGTTGTCAATATCCCAAAAACCCAATTGCCGGGCCGGTCTGTGAGCTACGACCCTTACTACTTCGTACTCCGACTTAACCCCGCTTTCAACCTGCCATTGGATAGTGCGTAGGTCACACACTAACACGTCGCCTTTTGCAAATGCGATGCTGTTGTTGTCGACTCTGCGTTGGAAAGAATCATCCCTCATCGATACAGAGAATGTGTTTTGTCCGTCGGTCAGTCGCCATTTGTTATTTTCTTTGAAGGCCAAGCTAACTATTGAAAAGGCTTGTTGCCGAACCTCGTCTAAGATTAGGTCTTGGAATTCAGGTGCATCGAACGCTTCGACGTCATCCTTAGTAACTTCTTGGATCGTTTGACCGCCTTCCCGAATCATGAATCGGTTTATTCCAGGTTCTTTGACGGGCTTTACAATGTCTTCAATGTTGCGACGAATCCCGGCTTCTTGATAGAGATTCAGCAACTGAATCGGTACTTCGTAAGTTTCTCCGTCGATGGTGAGCCTGTAGAGCCCTTCGTTGATTCTTTCAATCTGAGGTCTTCTTCCGCGAAGGGTTTTGGTTAACCACAATATCCCTCCGACGACACCTCCACCGCCTACCAGCAATGCCTTCAGAGCATTTGCGGTCGTAAGGTAGTCGTCGATATTCGATCCGAAGATTCCTGTGTTTTGGAGATCTTGAACTACCTGAAAGGCCACATGGAAGGACCCTACCGAAGTCGCGACAACATTTACTGTGACCGAAGCACGTTCTTGATTGGTGACCCGGTTGGCCGCTTCGAAAAACCCGCCGACGGCCATCATAGCTGGGGCAAGGTCTCGCACATTCATGGACCCTTCCGCTAATGCGGGCCCATCGTAAACTATGTCGATGTGGGCTTGGGAATTATCAGTAGTCATGGGCGCTAAGAGTGGCTTCCCAGAGTCTGCCTCTGAGTGTTGCGGTGCGAACCATAATAGAAGGCGGTCGTTTCTGGTGCGAGGCGGCTTACTTGAAATACGGGATCACGTGCCGCGCGAACAGCTTGATCGAGTCCATGATCCGCGAGTGGGCCAGGTTCCCCATCTGCATGAAGCACAGGATCTGGTCCACCCCCGCCTCCTCGTACTTCTTCAGCACCTTGATGACCGTGTCGGGACTCCCCATCGCGAAAGCCCCGGATGCGATGTGGTCCTCCGCCGTCTTGTTGACCCGTTCTTCCTGGACCGCTGACACCGCGAACTGGTAGGAGCTTGGTACCTGCCGCCCCTGCCACGGCTGGTACAATTCTTCGGCCTTGTTGACGAACCACTCCCCCTCCGGAGCAGCCACCCGCACCGCTTCCTCGTCGTCCTCCGCCACGTGGATCAGGCACAGCGCCGCCACCTGGTCGTTGACGAACTGCCCCACCGGATTGGCGTGCTTCACCGCCTCCCGGTACGCCGCCACCCGCTCCTCCATCTGCCCGTATCCTCCCAGGTTGAAGCACAGCACTCCCAGGCCCATCTCCCCGGCGGAGCGGAAGCTGTCCGGCTGGCTGCACGCCACCCACATCGGCGGGTGCGGATTCTGCACCGGCTTGGGGATGACCGACCGAGGCGGGATGGTGTAGAACTGCCCCTCGTGGGAGAAGGTCTCTTCCGTCCACATCCGGGGGATCATGCGGATGGCCTCTTCCCACTGGGCCCGGGTGTCCTCCGGGTTCACCTCGAACCCGTCCATCTCGATGAGGGTCGTGGACCGCCCAGTCCCCAGGTCCATTCGTCCGTCGCTGAGGATGTCCAGCACCGCCGCCCGTTCCGCCACCCGCACCGGATGGTTGTACTGCCCCGGCAGCAGCGCCACCGCGTGGCCGATGCGGATTCGCTTCGTCCGTTGCGAGATCGCCCCGTACAGTACCTCAGGAGCCGAGCAGTGGGAAAACTCCCGCAGGAAGTGGTGCTCCACCGTCCAGAAGTAGTCGAACCCCATCTCATCGGCAAGGTCCACCTGGGCCAGCACCTGCTTGTACCGTTCCTGCTCAATGCCGGGATGGTGGGGCTCCGGCACCTGGATTTCGTACATCAGGCCGAACTTCATAACTCTGCCTCCCGGTTTTCCCGCCCGAGCGGTGTTGGAATGCCGGGGATGCCTCTCCGGGGACCTCTAAAGGGTTATCCTTGGAACTCGATCCCTGCTCCCACGATCTCAATCTGCATGGAGCGGATGGTCGGAGACCCGTAGTCGAAGGTGACGCCCACCACGATGTTGAGCCCCTTCTCCACCTCGGGAGTTCCGGGAATCTCGAACCGCCCGTCCAGGTGGTTCCCCTTCAGGTCGATGTCCATGTGCTCGGCGATGCGCTTCTCGCCGTCGTAGACGATGACTTCCTTCACCGCCGCGAACTCCTGCGTGCGGAAGCTCACCAGCGCCGCCTCGGCCTTCACCTTGGTCCCGTTGGTCACTGTCGGCGTCGGCACCGGAAAGTGTACCCAGGTGTTCTGCCCTTCCGCGCCCTCAATGCGGACAAAGGGGCCGGTGTGCCGCACGTTGGTCAGGCGGCCGAGGTACTCCACCTGCATGGTGGAGCCGTGGACCCATGATGTGAATGAATTGCCAGCCATTTGCGCACTCCCCAGTTGCAATCAATATCGGTTTGCGTCAATGCTGCCGGATGCCCCCCGCGGACTACGTTTGCAGGAAGGACAGCAGCGAGTCCACGAACATCTCCGGGTCCTCGATCTGGGGAATATGCCCCAGCCCGGGCAGGACCTTCTTGCTGGCGTTGACGATGTTGTTGTGCAGCAGTTCCTCCCCGTCCCGCAGCCGGTCGTGCTCGCCGTACATCACCAGCGTCGCGCTCGCCTTGACCATCGGCAGCCGGGACATGATGTCGTAGGAAGCCAGCGACTCCATCAGGTTCTTCACCCACACGCCGGCCTGGGCGCGGGTCTCGTTGGTGGCGTCCACCCACTCCTGCCTCGGCTCGGCGAAGGTGGTCTGCTCCTTCAGCTGCTCCAGAGTGCGGGGCTTGGACAGGCCGTTCTCGTCGAAGTTCGCCTCCCCTTCCGCCAGCCGCGCCGCCGCCGTCCGTGGGTCCCACACCGGACATCCGACCAGGGCCAGCTTGTCCAGACGCTCCGGGTAGCTCGCCGCCATCTCCGTAGCCAGGCAGGCTCCCACCGAGTTCCCCACGTAGTGACCCCGGTGAATGTTCATCAGCTGGCAGGCGTGGTCCAGCGCCCGCGCGTAGTCGGGAATGTTGAAGTGGCGGTTCGGCTTGTCCGACTCGCCGTGCCCCAGCATATCGAAGGCGTAGCAAGTGAAATGCTGGCTCAGCGCGTCGATGACCGTGTGCCACGCCCATGTGGATGTCCCCAGCGGATGCAGCATAACCAGCGGATAGCCGCTTCCCTGCTTCACGAAGTGCATGTTCCCTTCCGGAGTGGGAACTGAATCCGTAAGGTCGCGTCGTACAAACATAGATCCCTCCCTCGTCTGTCTGGGTGGTGGATGGCGCCTGTTGGCCCGGGAAAATGGTCTTGCGGCAAGCCGGACGGATAGCAGGTCGCGGGTACTGGACCGCCCCGGTGTTTGGCGCAATCCTACCCACTGCGCCAATTCGTGTCAATTGACGGAGCCGATCGGTATTCCCGATGTGTGTTGGTAATAGATTAGGCCCAGGCGCAGGCAGACCAGAGCGATGGAATCCCGCAGCATGGTCACGCTCTTGCTGTAGCCCTTGGTTCTCCGATGCAGACGGTTGAGTTTGTCCCGCAATACCGAGTGCAACCCCTCATTCCTATTGGCTTCCAGGCCTTTACCCACCACGTGCCGGTTCTGGGGCAGCCACTCATATACTCGGTAAGCATCGCTGACATACCGCTGGGCTTCGGGCAGCCGAGCATACAACTCCAAGAAAGTGGCTTCGCTGCGGTCTCCCACCTCAAAGTCCACCCAGCGCCGGCCGTCCTCTTCCTCCACTACCGCCGTCCAGACCCACGCCTCCCGCCGTTTCTTCCCCCGCCGCACCCCCACATAGGTCCACATCTCATCCAGGGATATGACCCGGACTGGCCTCGGCCGGCGGCCTCCAGCCTGCTGCGCCACTAGGACTCTCATCAACTCCCAGGCCCACTGGGCTTTTTTGACCCAGGAATAGACAGTTCCCGACTTCACCCCCAGCACCCGCCCGATGGCCTCCAGATTGCTCCCCTCGGTGTACATATCCACCGCCAGCTTCCTGACTCCCTCCGGCTGGTGGGGATGCTCCGCCCCAGGGGTGAAGTGGTAGAGACATTGACCGCAACGGTAGGTCTGCTTCCCCCGAGATCGTCCGTACTTGGGCAGCCAGTTGGACCCGCAACGAGGACATTGTTGGTCTTTCCGGTATATCCGTGCTCGCGCCATCCCCTCCCCTCCCTATTACCTCTCTTTTCTGGCTCAACCCTATCTTAAACCACTACCAACACATGTTGGGAATACCAGCCGCCCCATGCCCCTTGTTGACCAGTCGGCTGCCCGCTACAATTGCCTTGTTGCAGCAATCTGCTCGCCAACGGGGCATCCGCAGTTTCATAGGAACCCGTCCAGCGCAAAGGATCCTTTTGGCAGCCCTGTTTTTCGACACTCACCGGGCCGTTAAGAGCCTCGAAGAAGCCGGATTCGAAGAGTCCCAGGCCGAAGCCGTGGTCGAAATGGTCCGCAGCGCCGTCGGAGAAAATGTTGCCACCTCCTCCGACCTCCGCTCCTTCGAAGAACGGTCCACGGTCCGTATGGACGCCTTCCAGGAGCAGGCCACTGCCCGGATGGATGCCTTCGAGGAGCATATCACTGCCCGGATGGACGCCTTTGAAGAGCGCATCACCGCCCGGATGGACGCCTTTGAGCAGCGCATCGAAACTCGGCTCGACGCTTTCGAAGGGCATATCACCGCCCGGATGGACGCCTTTGAGCAGCGCATCGAGGGCAGGTTGGAAGCGCATGAGGCGAGGACCCGGGCTGAAATGAAGTCTTTGGAACAGCGCATGACCATCAAGCTGGGAGCCATGGTCTTTGCGGGCGTTGGCATCATCATCGCCTTCATGGCCTTCTTCTCCTAGCCCGGCCCCCTCTTTACCCGCCGCACTCCCCGGCGGCATTTCCGGCCAATCCCGCGGAATCTCTTGTGTCGGCTGCGCTCCTTGGTTTTGGTCAAGTTCATCCCACGTACAGCCGGTTCAGGTTCCCATACCTCCCCGGGTCCAGATCCCTCCCGCTCAACCCCGGAAAGTCCGGCGCGTACCGGTGCGCCCGGAACATCGCGTTGGTCATGTCCCCCGGGTTCCCTCCCGCCACCCGTCCCCCTGGCGCGTGGAACGGATTGACGTACTCCCACACAATCTGCCCCGCCGGAGTTACCTCGAACACCCGCCCCGGCGCCCCCTCGCAGACCAGCGTGTTCCCGTTGTCCAGCCGGTCCGCGCTGCTGATGTTTGGACTGTGGAAGGAAATCGGCGGGTCGCCCCGGTACTCCCACTCGATTGCGTTCGTGCTCGGATTCACCTCCAGCACCCGCGAGTACGTCGACCGGGGCCGGTGCCCGCCGTTGTCGAAAAGCAGCACGTTCCCGTTCTCCAACTGCGTCGGATGGTGCTGGTGGTAGATCTCTCCAGGCCCCCACTTCCACAGGAAATGCCCGTCGCTCCGGTCCACAATCCCCACCGTGCTGGTCAGCCGGAAGCTGATGATGATGTGGCCCTCCGGCGTCAGGTTCACCGAGTTCCCGTGGGTCCACTCCCGCCGCTCCTCCAGCGGGCAGATTACGTCCTCCTCCACGTCCAGGTGCTCCCACGCCCGCCACTCGTTCAGGACGGAACCGTCGGGAGCCACCTCCTTCACCACGTCCCCGAACATCTGCTCCGGGTTTTCGTCGTTCCGCATCCCCCCCTGCACCTGGGCGGTTAGCTCGGCGGAGATTAACTCGAACTCCAGCGACAGCGTGTTCCCGTTCGGCAGCCGCTGGTAGTCGTGGTGCACCATCGGATTCCGGTAGCTCCACACCTCGTTCCCCTCCCAGTCCAGCTCCACCAGCGCCCCCGACGACCCCCCGATCCGCTCCGCGCCCCCCGCGTCCTCCGCCGGCCCGGTCCTCACCAGCAGCGTCCCGTAGGGCAGCAGCTTCGCGTACTCAATCCCCTCCGAAAAGACCCAGCGATGGCACACCCGCCCCTCCATGTCCAGCAGGTTCGCCCACTTCCCCCCGACGTTGGTCGTCAGCGTATACCCCCGGAAACTGTGCTGCGGAGCATAGTAAATCAACCCGTTCCGATGATGCTGCGACCAGCCCATGAATCCCCCCTTGGATCAATTGAGGAAGTGTCGACGATTTGGTTTTAACGCCGCGCGAGTTATTGCAGCAGCACCTGAAACTGCGCAGGGTCTTGGCCAAATTGGGCAAGCAATTGGTAGCAGCGCAGAGCAATAGACTTCGGTCCCCACTGAAGCTCGATGTACAGACCATTGGAGAGTCTAGCGTTTTTGGTAGTGAATGTTCGCCCGTTTGGGTGCATGGCGTGTGAGTTGATTAAATATCGCCTGTCCATATTTCCAACGGTAACAGGGCATTTTCCCGAAGTCAGATAACCCTCTCGTACCAGCCAGTCAGCGGTTTCCTTTAGAAGGCTAGCCCAACTGTATACGGGTATTTCGTTTCCCTTCACGTCTCGAATTCTCAATGGCTTAGATGGCGGGGACTTATCTGGCTTCTTTTGGAACCATTCGACTACATTAGTTAAACTTACCCATCCAGCCAAATCCACTGGAGCAGGGTTAGGGTTTTGCGCTATCGTCCTTTGCGTCGGCGTGGCACGTCGGGCCGTTGTTCGCGGAAGCAACCCGGCTTGCATGGCTTGGTCATCTAGCGCCCGCAAGACGCGCTCTCTGGCGTTGTTGTAGATGACCCGTCGGTCGGGAACTATCTCTTCCAATTTCTCCAGTTCGGCTTTCCAGTCCGCGAGTTCCCGCTTGAGGCCGTCCTCCCAATCAGGGAATAGGCGGTATTCTTCCAACTGGCTTTTGGGACGTCCTTCTTCCGGTAATGCGGCGATATGAACCTTGAACGATTGGAGCAGGCTTTCGCTGTCTAACTCCGATTCTCTATCGGAAATCCGGGACCGCAGCTCCCGCTTTTGTTCTTCGGTCGCGCTGCTAACTCGTCGTAGTTCCTCTTCCAGCAGATTCCATAAGGCAGCGTCCAGGTCCGGCTCCATATCAGTCAACCTCCGCAGTTCATCGGTAATAGGCAATTGTGCCCCAATTTGGGCGTCGAAGTGGCAAAGGTCGCATACGAGTTCGTGCATCCCGCCGCAGTGATATTCATAGTGCCAGTGTCCCCAGGCACGCCACCTGCCGCAGCGCAGGCAATCCTTGCCAAAGGGCGTTTGGCAAAAGCCACAACAGTGGCTTGCCGCCGGGGAAACGGCGTCGCATTTCTCGCACCGGATGACTGGAGCGTCGCCGCCGGGGTCGCTGCCGCGAGGTGATAGGATCCATTCCCGATTTTCCTCCGGCAGTCCGTGAGTTTCGGCGTTGCCGGCAAGGTCGAGGATCAGACAGCCGCCGCCGTTGGCTTTGGGGCGCAAACCTCGTCCCACCATTTGCAGATACAGTGCCAGGCTCATCGTGGGCCGGGTGATTACCACGCAGGAAGCGTCGGGAAGGTCGAAACCTTCAGTGGCGACCGCCACGTTGACCAGGACGCGGAGGATCCCTTTGCTGAAGGACTCGATGGTAGCGGTCCGTTCCTGGGGAGGCGTGTCGCTCAACATTACGGCGGCAGGGATGCCAGCGTCTTTGAATACCGCCGTTAGGTTGCGGGCATGCTCTTGTGATATGGCGTAGACGATGGTCTGGCGCTCGGCGGCGTGGAATCGCCAGAAACGCAATGTGCCCGCGGTCAGGACATCCGGGCGCTCCCGGTTGGCTTGCTCGATTCCCGATTCGTAGTATTCTCCGATGGCGTTTATCGTCCCGCCGCGTATAACTTCCTCCGGCTTTGGCATCAGCACGCGGGCTCGGCACAACCAGCCTCCGTCTTGAAGCTCGCTGACCTGGGGGCCGTGCAGCAGTTTCTTGAAAATGTGGTCGAATCCTTCGGCCTTCGACAGCCGCCAGGGGGTTGCGGTAAGGCCCATAACCTGCCCCGGCCACTGGTTTATCGCCCGCTCCCAACCCTCGGCGGTGGCATGATGCGCTTCGTCGATTAGCAGCAGGTCTGCGCTATCGTACTTGCCCCAGATTTGCATCCGGCTGGTTCGCCTGCCGACGGTCTGAGCCATCAGTATGACTACACCGTTTGAAATGAACGGCGCGTCGTCACCCGGCCGCCAAGCCGGGTTGATGGCGGACACTCCGGCATCAGCCAGCATTTGCCGAGTCTGTTCAGCCAATTCCGTGCGGTGGGTGAGCCAGACAGCCTTGCGTCCGTCGCGCAGCCAGCGTCTTAGCAACGCTCCGGCGATATGGGTCTTCCCGCCGCCCGTCGGCAATTGCAGCATCACCCGGGCTTCCGAAGGTTGCAAAGCGGCCTCCGCATCCTCCAATAGCCGTTGTTGGTAATCGCGCAGTCCCGTCACTTCTTATCCCTGACCCGTATAACCGGTTCCCCCGCCGATTATACTTCCACGGTCAAAGCCCGGCTCGCCCACGATTGCCTCAGGCAGCGTTGCAATTCGGGTCACTTCTCCCGTATCCAAGACCGCTCCCCTTTGGATACCCAAAGCGTGAACAGTTGCCCTCCATCTCCAATTTGCCATCCCTCCCGTTTGATGCTATAATGCCCGCATTACGGAATAATTGCTTCATACAGCCAATAAGATCCAGCTTCATTCACAGACTTGTGGTTTACCAATCTCGATTCTTGTTAATTGAGAAGGATTCAGTCATCATATCGTTATATAGGCTAGTCTGAAATCATAGCTGGCATGGGCGCAATGCTATGGAAAAGTCGGCGGCAATCGGCTGAGGCTGCGGTTATCGTCCGGCAACAAAGACCAATGGGCCCACAGGAGGTTCTATGCCGTTGAACTTGATGCCCGGAGAATCGCCGCTGTGGGCCAGCACCGTTGGGCGGAGCGTGAGTGGATGGACAAGAGTAGAAGATGCCTACGCAGTCGTCACCACCTACCGGCTGGTCCTGACCTACTCCGACGGGGCCGACAGGGGCACAAGATACCTGCCGTTGGAAAAGATAGATTCGGTCAACCAATCCAGCACCCGGAAGGATTTCACCAAGGGTTGGTTGATCGCAATCATTATCGGGCTGCTCGCCTGCGTTATCCCCGGCATCATCATCTTCCTCCTATGGTTCTTTTCGCGGGAAAATTCACTGGTGTTCACTGCCGGTGGCGGGCGCTTGGTAATGTATAACGAACTGCTGGGCAGGGGCGGCGGCGCAAGGCAGGAAGATCTGATTGATATGGTCGAATCGGCCCGCCAGAACCTCGTCCACCAACCCCCGCCGTCGGCCCCGGTCCGGGTCACGTTGAACCCCTAGTCAAGCGAGGTACCCGAGTATGAACATGGATAACCTGAATAAGACCGCCGACCAGTTGGCCGAGTTGGCCGGCGGCTACAACCGGACGACTTTGTTCGGCGGATTGGCAGCCAGTCTCCTGGCCGGCAGTTTCTTGGGCGCCCTGTTCGGGTGGTTATTCTTCGTGCTCGTGCTGGTAATCTCTCTGATCGCTGGCGGAGTCGTGGGCTACATGGTCTTCCGCTCCGTGGGTGGACTCGAGAGCTTGCGCGGCCAGAGTACCGCCCAGCCTGGCCCCGGTTCCTCTCAGCAGGCGTCCCCCGCACCGCAGCAACCCTCTACCGTCCCTCAGCCAGCAGCCCCACCACCTCCGCTGCCTCCACCAGCGCCCCCCGCACCCCCTGAACTCAGCGACTTGGAGCGGCAGATTATGGGACGCTTGGCCCAGTCCGACGGCAATCTGTCTATCAGCGCCCTTGCCGGCGAATTAAACGTGCCTGGGGAAACCATACAGCAAACTATTGAAGACCTGGCCAACCGGGGCGTCATCACCCTTGGTTAACCCTGCCTCCCCCTCTATGCGGATGCGTGGCAATATCTGCCCGCAACCCGCCACCTCTGGCCTCCACCAACTCCCTCTCCCTTGAAACACCGCCTCATAAAGGTGGTCTGGGGGATGCATCTCCCAGCGCACCCATAACCCCGCGGCTCTCTCCCACAACCAGAAAAACCCGGCCCTCCCCTTCCCCCATTTGCCACCCGTCCCGTCCGTGGTTACAATGCCCCAATCGCGGATGCCAGGTTTTTCAACGCACTTTTGCGGCGACTTTCGGCCCGGCAAGACAACCCCCGTCCTGATTCCCGGTGCGACCGGAGCCGCCCAGCGAGCTTTAGATTAAGTTACCGAAATAGCGCGAGCGAAAGCGGCGGCCCTTAGAGGATTTAGGTTTGAATATCGACCTGTCGGCCCGGATGACCTCCCTGCGCGACCAGTACCACTACGCCTGGCTCGTCGTCGGGATGGGCACCATGCTCCGCGTCACCGCCAACTTCGTCAGCCAGGCCTTCGCCGTCATCCTCGTCGTCCTCCAGACCGATTTCGCCTGGGGCGTCACCGCCATCGTCCTTGCCCAGGTCTTCCGCAGCGTTGCCAGCGCCATCCTCTCCCCCGTATCCGGCTGGGTCGGCGACCGCTATGGGGCCCGCCCGTCCCTCTTCGTCGCCGCCAGCCTCTACGTCGCCGGGATGCTCCTCCTTAGCACCGTCAAGGAACTCTGGCAGCTCTACATCTACTACAGCCTGCTCCTCGGACTGGCCCAGGCCCTCTTCTCCGTCAACATCCCCACCACCGTCGCCGCCTGGTTCAAGAGGAAGCTCGGTGTCGCCGTTGGCATCCAGCAGTCCATCGGAGGCATGGGCGCCTCCGTCACCGCCCCGGCCCTGGCCCTGCTCATCTCATTGACCGGTTGGCAGGTCGGCTTCTGGATAATCGCCGCCGTGGGCGGGGCAATCCTCTTTGGTCTCCTGTTCTTCTTCCACAGCGAACCCGCCGACCGGGGGATGAAGCCTCTGGGCGCCACCGACGACGAACCGGCCCCCGTTCCCGTTGACGCCGCCACCGCCAAGCTTCGCAGCAAGGTCTTCCTCCAGCATGCCCGCCGCACCCGCGCCTTCTGGAACCTCCCCTTCATCCACTTCCTCGGCTGCATGGGCCACGCCATCGTCATCTGGCACGTCGTCTTTTTCGCCACCGAGCAGGGACTGTCCCTGGCCGCCGCCGCCTGGATCGTCACCATCTACACCATGGCCAGCGTCAGCAGCCGCCTCTTCATCCCCATCCTCGCCGACCGCTGGGGCGCCAAGGCCACCATGGTCCTGCCCTACTTCCTCCAGGGCGTGACGGTCATCATGCTCTTCTGGGCCCAGAGCGCGTGGGAGTTCTACCTCTTTGCCGTCCTCTTCGGCATCGGCTTCGGCGGCGAGATGTCCGCCTTCCTCATCGCCAACCGCCAGTATTACGGGATGGGTCCCGTCCGGTCCATCTTCGGCTTCCAGCACCTCGGCTCCGGCTTTGGCATGGCCGTCGGCGGACTGGTTGGCGGCGTGATTTTCGACTACCGCAACGCCGAGGCCCCCATGCGCTTCCTCGGCTTCATAGATGTCGGCGGCGGCTCCTACGACCTAGCCTGGATAATCTCCATCGCCGCCAGCCTTGCCGGGGTCGTCTTCATCCTGCTGCTGGAGTCATCCTCCCGCGTCCTCATCCCCAACTGGGAAGACTCCCTCCCCCGCGAGGCCCAGACCACCCCCGCCTCGTCCTGACCACGCAGCCGGGTATTCACCCCATGGAAACCACCTAAAATCCCTTCGCCCGTCAAGGGGGAAGGGATTTTAGGTGGGGGTGATGATCGTCGCCGGGACCGTGCCTACCGACAGCACCTACCCCCCAACCCCCGCCGGCTCCTTCGGCGTAGCCTCCACCGGGGCCAGCGGCGGTTTCGCCGCCAGCGCCAGGATACCCGCCAGGAAAACCGACACCGCGAAAAACGTGAACGGAATCCGGTAGCTGTCGAAATAGTCGAACATGAATCCCGCGATCACCGGCCCCAGCGCCTGCCCGCCCACCTGCACCGACATCGTCACCCCCCGGATGATCCCCAGGTTCTGCCGACCGTAATAGTCCGCCCACACCAGCCGGATCAGCAGGTGCAGGCCGCCCACCCCGAACCCCACTCCCGCCGCGGAAGCAATCTCCGGCAGGACCCAGTCGCTCATCACCGTCCCCGCCGCCGCCAGCGCCACCACGCAGGATGCCCCCATCATCAGCACCCGTATGGGAACCCTCCGGGCCAGCGCCGCCCAGAACAGGCTCGCCGGCATCTGCGCCAGGGCGAAAGTGCTCGCGCTCATCGCCGCCAGGCGCGGGTCAATCCCCTGGCTGATGTAGTGGGAGACTTGGTGCAGGCTCACCCCCGCCTGGACCATCATCCCCGCCCCGGAAAACGCCGCCAGGATCCAGAAAGCCCGCGTCCTTAACGCCTGCCCCAGCGTGAAGTTAATCTCGGCGAAGGTGCCCCCACTGCCCCGCCTCTGCGCCGCTTCCCCCTCGCTGGCGCCGGATTCTTCCCGCGCCGGCGCCGGGTCCGGCTCCAGCCCCATATCCTCCGGCCGCCGCGCCACCAGCAGCAGGGAAGGCAGGACCCCCAGCGCAAAGGTCAGTATTCCCAGGGTGATCCATGCTGCCCGCCAGTCAAACCCGGTGATGATCAGCTGCATCGCCCAGGGGACGATGGCCAGCCCAGCCCCCTTGGCGATATGGTCCACCGCCAGCCCCATCGGCCGCCGCCGGATGAACCAGTTGCTCACCGCCGTGGGCAGCCCCATCTCCATCGGCCCGGTGAAGATCATCCGCCCCGGGACGTAGAGTAAATAAAACGCCAGGGGGTGCGTCACGAACGCCAGTCCGATGGCCAGCGCCCCCGTCGCGAAGGAACCGACTCCCAAGATGACCCCCGCCCCGTACTTGTCCAGCCACCGCCCCACGATGGGCGAAGCGAACACCGCGACCAGTCCGCCCAGGCTCACCGCTCCCGAAAACATCCCCACCGACCACCCCAGGGATTGGGTCATCGGCACGACGAACACCGAGAGGGTCGCCACCGCCATCACCGTCCGGGTGGACAGGCTGACCGCCACCCCGTTCCCCAGGATCATCCACCCGTAGTAGAAGGGGAGCGCGTGGGCCAGCCTAGCCCGCAACGCCGTGGCGTTCGTCATGTTACGAACCTCGGGATTGGAAACTCAAAATGGGAAAGGCGCCGTGTGAAGCCGTCTCGCGCTTGTTTCCGCGGCGGTTCCGCCGATTACAGATCAAAGGTCCGGCCGTTCCAGTTCCAGTCCCAGCCGCACCTTCCCGAACTGCTCCGCCGGAGCGTCCCACGCCAGCGATATGTGGTGGGCCGCCGCGTGCACGTCCCGGTGGAACCGCTGCAGTGGATGCGACTCGAACAGCGCCCGTCCCCCCGATACTGCGTACACCCGGTCGATGGCTTGCACGCTCAGCTTGGCGATGTAAGCCTGGTCCCGCCGGTACTTTGCCCGCTCCTCCAGCGAAAATTCCTCGCTGGCCCGCGCCTTCCCGAAAATCTCCGCGCAGTCGTGCTTCAGGAGGGTTTCTGCCGCTCGCAGCTCCCCGTCCGCCTCCGCCAGCCGCAGGTGCAACCCCACCGAGTCGGTGAACTTTCCGCCCGTGCGCCCGGACACCTGTCCCTGGATATTCTCCGCGAACGCCTCCACCCCTCCCTGCGCCATCCCCAGCACCGACGCCGCCAGCGTGTACGACAGGATGCTCCTCATCGGAATCCGGTAGTTGGGAGTGTCGTGGATTTTCCGCCCGGGGGTGGTGCCCTCCCTCACGTCCTCCATGGACACCGCCCGGTGCTTGGGCACGAACGCCCCGTCGACCACGATGTCCTTGCTCCCCGACCCTTTCAGCCCAACCACGAACCAGTTGTCGTCGATCCGGTAATCGGCTCTGGGCAGCATCAGCAGCACCGGCCCCTCCGGTGCGTTGCCGATGGGCATCACCCACGTCGCCGGGTCGCACCCGCTGGAGAAGTCCCACCGGCCCGAGACTTGGTATCCCCCATCCGCCGCTTCCACTACGCCGCGAGCCGGGTTGAACGACGTCGACGACAGCGTGTCCGGGCCGTCCGCCCAGTATTCTTCCTGCGCCTCCAACGGAAACATCCCCACCAGCCAGTTATGGCTGGACCAGATGGCGTAGCACCACCCGGTGGACCCACAGGCCCGGGACAACTCCATTCCCAACTCGAACGTAACGTCGAAGTCCAGCCCCATTCCGCCGAACCGCTCCGGCTGCGCCGCCCGTATCAGCCCGCTGCCCACCAGCGCCCTCACCACGTCCGGCGACACCTGCCGCAGCCGCTCGTTGGCCTCGGCCCGCTCCCGCACCAGTGGAAGCAACCCCCTCGCTCGCTCCAGCAGTTCTGCCCTGGTTATCGCCGTCTCTACCATCCCGTCCCTTGCCCGCCGTTGTCCGGGAAATTGTCCTCGAAGCCGTCCGCCCTCCGCTGGGCCGGCAATCGTTCCACTACGTCCCAATCCAGCCCGACTCGGTAATGTCGATAACCTGGTCGTCCGGCCCCCGGTACTTCAGCTCGTAGTAGGACACCGCGTTGGCGCCTTCGGAATGCACCATGTCGATCCGCTGGTTGGTCGCCGTCGCCCCGTTCTCCTCCAGCTTCTGGCACATCTCGTCCAGGTCCTCCACCACAAACCCCAGGTGGTCAATCCCCGCGTATCCCGCCGCGTCCCGGGGACTCTCACCAACCGGATTCTCGTTGGCCTTCAGAATCGCCAGGTTGATGTACCCGTCGGAAAGGTAGTATCCGGCCCGTGCCAGCCCCACCTCTTCCAGCCCGAACACTTCCTTGTAGAACGCCGTAGAACGCCGCCGTCTTGGCCGGATCGGCCGTCCTGATTGCCACATGCTTGATCCTCGGCATCTCGTCTCCTCCTGCTTTCTTTAGCTGAAGCGGGCGAATGCTGCGATTAGCGTTGCAACTGCGCCGCTCAATGTCGTTCCGATTATCCCGAATCCCAGCCACACCAGCTTGTCCATTTTGGATTCCAGTCGGTCCAGGCGCGAGTTGGTCTGGTGCTGGCCTTCAACCAGTTCCCCAATGGTCCGGAACGTGGCGACCATGGTGGCGTTGATTTGACGTTGGCCCTCGATTAGTTCCCCGATAGTTTGCTCTGCGCTTACCATAGTTCCCTCTGTCCCCCATTCTTTCCGGTCATGCCGCGCTCGCCAGCGGCGTATCAGGCTAATTCCGGTGGAAAAGCAAAGTCAACGTCCGGCAACCGTAGTTTACCGTCCATTCCGGGGATTTGCACCCACACCTATGGTAGCGTTGCGTTTTAGGCGGTTTCGTTCCCGGCCTGCCACGTCGCCCACTCTCAAGTCGCTGCCCCCACGCCCCCTCTCTCAGGGGGTTTGGGGGATGCATCCCCCAACGTAACCCCAATTAGACCCTCTTACTGACAGTTGTACCTTTCCCTGCCCGCCCCGTTCCCGGTACCATAGATCCTGCTAGGTTCACATATCCCCAGGCCGCCGGTGCAAATGGGACAGTTTGGAAAATAGGACAGAAAGAATTCCCGCCCCGCGTCCGCGTTGCCGCCTCCCCTGAGATCAGATGCTACAAAATGCGACAATTCTGCGAAAAATGCTACAAACCTGCGACATTGCCAGGACAAACCAGTGGCATTTCTGCGGCAAACCAGGTCAAGATCTCCCGTCCCCACGCTCAAATGCAACAAAATGCGCCAAAATGCAACACTTTTCTGTTTTTCTGCCGTCCTTGAGATGCCCCTCCTCCCCGACCCATCGTTCCTGCTTACCCGTTAAGGTATACTCCCCCCAATCCAACCGAGTCTTTCCACTACAAAAGGAGTCGCCATGACCACTGCAACGCAGGAAATCCGGAACATGCGCCTCATATCCCACCATGACCTCAACGGCTTCGGCAACATCGGCGAAGGAATGCACATCCACCAGACCCGCGATGGCCGCCGCATCCTCTACCTTGCCCACGAGAGCGCCCCCAAGGACATCACCAGCGTCGACGTCACCGACATCGCCAACCCCCGCGTCATGGTCCAGACCGAGCAGCAATATCCCTACATGCGGTCCAACTCCCTGTCCATCGTCGGCGACACCATGCTCGTCGCCTACCAGTCCCTCCAGCCGGGCCAGCCGGGGACTGGGATGGGGGTCTACGACATCAGCAACGTCGAGGAGCCCCGCCAAGTCGGATTCCTCGACACCTCCGGCCCCTACTCCCGCGGCTGTCACTGCCTCTGGTGGGTTGATGGCAACTATGCCCACCTGTCCACTGGCGCCGCCGACTTCCAGCCCCGCGACCAGAAGGACGACCAGTTCTACATGATCGTCGACGTCTCCGACCCCACCAACCCTGTCGAAGCCGGCCGGTGGTGGTTCCCCGGAGTGCGCGAAGGCGACGACGCCCCGCCGGTGGCCCGCCATCCCCAGTTCGACTCCGGCCACCGCCTCCACAACGCCAACGTCTACCCCGAGCGCCCTGACCGGGCCTGGTGCGCCTACATGGACTCCGGCGTGGTCATCCTCGACATCTCCGACGTCTCCAACCCGCAAATGATCAGCCACATCAACTACGCGCCGCCCTTCCCCGGCTTCACCCACACCGTCGTCCCCCTCTTCGACCGCGACCTAATGGTTGTCACCCAGGAGGCCGTGCGGATGAATGGCGAGGACTACCCCAAGCTCATCTGGATGATGGACATCCGCGACGAGACCCATCCCGTCATCATCAGCACCTTTCCCATGGCCGACACCAACGACTTCTTCCAGCGCCCCGGCCGGTTCGGTGCCCACAACATCTACGAGAACCAGCCCGGCCCCACCTGCTACCACTCCGACAACCTCATCTACGGCACCTTCTTCAACGGCGGCGTCCGTGTCTTCGACACCAGCGACCCCTTCCGCCCCGAGGAAGTAGCCTACTTCGTCCCCGAGCTGGTTGAGGGCGCCCCTTCCGTCGGCATCAACGACGTCTACGTCGACGAAAACGGCATCATGTACGTAGTAGACCGCCTCAAAGGCGGCCTCTACATCCTCGAACTGACAATCTAAACTCAGGGGGTGTGGGGGATGCATCCCCCGCCGTAACCCCAACAAAAGAGCACCGGCCGTTACCCCGGTGGCCGGTGCACCGCCACGGTCTTGGCGAACCGGCGGGCGGCGGCCACCGTCTCGTCGTCGTCCGCACCGTCTCCCATGATGCAGACGATTGCCCACAGCCCCTCCCGGGACTCCCGGGCAGCCCGGTTCACCAGCTCCTCCCGGTTGCTGCTGTGCATGGTCAGCCGGACTCCGCGCACCAGGTGGCCCACGGCGGCCAGCGCGTCCGCCTCCCCGGCCACGTAGTCCGCCATGTTCAGCATGTCCCTGACCTGGGTTGACAGTCGGGACGGGTCGCCGTCGCCCAGGGCCGCGATGTTCAGCGCCCGCTCCTGGGAGCGAAAGGCGGCTATGAATTGGCGGGTGAGATTGATCTGGCGGGCGTGGCTGGTCTCGTGCCCTGCCGAACGCTCCAGCAGTTCCAGGAGGGTCAGGCCCGGGAAGGAGTTCGCCGGATTGGCCGGCGTTGCCGGACGGGACAGTTGCTCCGGCGTCAGGTCCGCCAGAAGGCTTCGCAACCGCCGGTGGGTGGACTCCTGGTGCTCCCGCTCCTGCCGGAAATGCTCCTCCCGGCTGGAGAAGGGCGGCAGCATTTCCATCTCGCACCGGGCAATCCTCTCCAGGGCGTCCACGTAGCGCTCGGAGTCCAGGTGCAGCAGCACGTCCCGCACCGACCACCGCTGGCCCAGGAATGCTTCCTCGGCCTCAAGCCCATCCAGCGACTTCAGCAGTATCTCGTGGCCTTCATCCAGCCGGGCCAGGGCGGCGTCGCGGCGTTGTATGATCGACTCTCGTTCCTCCGGACTCACGCACACCTCCAGGGAAATCGGGGTTGGCATTCGGAGTCTACATCAAATTCGGGCGGGTTGGGGTCTCAATTCTCCCCGCGGACCCGGTTATTGCGGGCTCCGGGGCCGGGCGCCGCCGCCGGAAACAATTTATACTGGCGGCACTGCCCGGCACATTCCGGCAACGGGAGGACCATAGATGCTTGCTCAGAAAGGCATTATCCAGACCATCCTGGGAAACGGGAAAGAGGGCTGGGAAGGCGATGGCGGTCCCGCTCTCGAGGCCGCCTGCCAGTTGCCCTACGCTTGCGAGTTTGACTCTCAGGGCAACATGATCGTCTGCATGGGACGGCAGCACCGCATTCGCCGGATGGACGCCCGCACCGGCATCATCACCCTGATCGCGGGCAACGGCGAGGCTGGCTACTCAGGCGATGGCGGCCCGGCCCTGGACGCCGTCATCAACCAACCCTACGGGCTGGCTGTGGATGGGAACGGCGACATGTACTTCTCCCAGCGGTTCGACCCAGCGGTCAGGAAGATCGACGGCCGCACCGGCATCATTTCCACGGTAGCCGGCACCGGGGAGTTCGGATACAGCGGGGACGGCGGCCCCGGGAACGAGGCCATGCTCCGGGAGCCCAACGATCTTTACCTGGACGGGCAGGGTGGCTTGTTGATCGCCGACATCCAGGATCACCGCATCCGCCGGGTGGACCTGGCCACCGGCATCATTGCCACCTTTGCCGGAACTGGGGAAAAGTCCCGGGCGGGGGACGGCAGACCCGCAAATGAAGCTGGCCTCATGGGTCCAAGGGCGGTCTGCATGGACAGCCAGGGGAACATATACGTCGCCGAAAGGGAGGGGAACGGGGTCCGCAAGATTACCGCTGACGGCATATTGACCACGATAGCCGGGTCCGATTCCACCTTTGGCTACACGGGAGACGGCGGCCCTGCCCTGGCGGCCGCCTGGGGCGCGCCCAAGGCAATGCGCTGCGACCTGAACGACAACGTAATCGTGGTCGACACCGAGAACTGCGCGGTGCGCCGGATCGACGCCCGCACCGGCATCGTGACCACCATCGCCGGAGGACGTGAGGGCGGTGGCGGCGACGGGGGGCCGGCTGTTGATGCCGGACTATCCAGGGCTCACGGGTGCGGCATCAACGCCGACGGCAACCTCTTCATCGCCGACACCCACAACCACCGTGTCCGCATGATTGGCCTGTAGCGTCGGCCCGCGTTAGTCCCCCCTCGACGAAGCCGGCAACCGGCTCGGCAATCATCATCGTGGCGACTTTGGTATTGCCCTTCGACTGACGGTTGCCCGGTTGCGGATTGCTCCTGACTGGCATACGCTGGGTTGACGGATCATCCAACCCCTGGGCCGACCGGGGATGGATGGAAAGGGGAGACGAAAGCCACATGGTAGACATGGGAGCATCATTGACGGATTCGGAAGTGCAGGGTCGGTTGGATCGGCTGCTCTCCACCATCCGCAGCGCCGGCGCCCGGCAGGTCGGCTATCCCGCCAGCCAGCGGTTCGATTACTCCCCCTTGCTGCCGTTCATGGACTATGCCCTGAACAACGTCGGAGACCCATTCCACGACAGCAACTACTGGGCCAACACCCATGAGTTCGAGCGGGAGGTCATCGCTCATTTCGCCCGGCTGCTGCGCATCCCCCCGGAAGAGGCCTGGGGATACGTCACCTCCGGCGGGACCGAGGGCAACATGTACGGGCTGTACCTGGCCCGGGAACTGTTCCCCACCGCCATGTTCTACTTCTCGGAGGACACTCACTACAGCGTCCTGAAGAACGTGCGCGTGCTCAACGCCAGATACATAATGATCAAGCGGCAGGAGAACGGCGAGATCGACTACAACGACCTGCAGGACATGATCAGGGTGAACCGGGACGTGCCGGCCGTGATCATGGCCAACGTGGGGACGACGATGCGGGGCGCCGTGGACGACATCCCCAGAATCAGGGACATTCTGGAGGACCTGGCGGTCACCAGTTCATACATCCATGCCGACGCGGCGCTGAGCGGAATGATTCTGCCCTTCGTCCCTGAGCCCCAGCCTTTCGGGTTCGACGCGGGAATTGACAGCATCTCGGTCAGCGGCCACAAGCTGATCGGCTCTCCGCTGCCCTGCGGAGTCGTGCTCACCCGCCGGCCCTACGTCGAGCGGGTCGGCCGGGCCGTGGAATACGTGGGGGTCCACGATACGACTTTGTCCGGGTCCCGCAACGGTATCACGCCGTTGATGCTGTGGTACGCCCTTGCGCGACACGGCGATGAGGGCATCCGGGAGCTGGTGACCAACATGCTGGACATGGCGGAATACACGGTGGGGCAGTTCAACCGCCGGGGCATCAGGGCATGGCGGCACCCGAACTCGGTTACGGTGGTGTTCCCCAAACCCCCGGCGGAGGTGTTCCAGAAGTGGCAGATAGCTCCCGAGGGAGACGAAGCCCACATAATTACCATGCCCCACGTGACCCGGGAGATGATCGACGAACTGGTAACTGACTGCGCGGCCGGAGATCAAGGATGAGGGGCCGGACAGGTCCGGGCCAATAGCTCCGGGAAGGAATGGAGGGACGAATTGGAACAACTGAAACGCATTGTGGTGTTGGTGGACAACGAGGTTGGCGTAATTGCCGGTATCACTAAAGTGCTGGCCGATGGGGGAATCAACCTGGAAGCACTCAGCACCGAAATGAACGGTGACCAAGGATCGGTGGCGCTGACCACCAACGACGTGGACCATGCCTTGGCCCTGCTCAACCAGGCAGGTTATAAGGCGGTGAGCGACGATGCTGTAGTTCTGCGTCTGCGGGACGAACCGGGAGCCCTGGCAGCGGTGGCGGACGACCTCAGAAAGGCTGGCGTAAACATCCAGAGCCTGCACATCCTGGGCCGGCGGGAGGGTTACGCAACGGTTGCCTTGACCACGGACGACCGGGAGCGTACCCAGGCAGCCATCCGTAGCGCGACCATCATCTGACCTCGAGCGTTTCGCTCTTGGAGACGTCGGAGAGGAAGGCGCTGGTCGACTCCCGGGGACGCCGAGTGCGGGCTGTCAGGACTCGGGCTACCAGGACTTGAGGACGGGCAGGACCTCGGCGGCGAATAGCTTCAGGCCCCGCTCGGCAACGGAGAATGGCGTGCCTCCGAAGCGGAAGCTGACCGTGAGCTGGAAGTCCCCCAGCAGTTCCCGGCGTTCTTCCAGCCCCCGCAGAATCTTGTCCGGCGTGCCCCAGCTGGCCGCCTTCATAAACCCTTCCACCGCCCCTTCCAGGCCTGCCGACCGGGCGATTTCGGCCTTCTGCTGGTAGGCGTTGTAGCCCCGCAATGACTTGAAGTGATCGCCGAGGAACTCGTAGTGATAGAAATTGCTCTCGACGAATTTTCCCTGGTACTGGCGGGCTTCTTCCTCGCATTGGGCAAGGTCGGCGCCGCAAACGACGAACTCGTTGAGCATCAGGCTGGGCGGCTCCGTGCCGTGGAACTCCTTGTGCAGGGCGCGGCCGCGTTCGATTCCCGGCATACGCATTTCCCACGGGCGGTCGGCGAACATGACGATGTGTGCGCCCAGCTTGGCCGCCGACAGGACTGACTCGTCGCTGGCGGCGACGGCATAGATGCGCCCGTCGAAGGAGTGTTGGGGCCGGGGCCGGATTTCCGTTCGGGGCTGCTTGTAGTATGGGCCGTTGCCCTCGATGAACCCCGTCTTCAGGGCCTCGACAATCATCGGAGCCGCCTCGTCGAACCTGTCCCGGGACTCTTCCATGCTGATGCCGAAGGCCTCGAATTCCCGCTTCGCCAGGCCCCGCCCGAACCCCAGCCGGAGCCGGCCGTTGCTGAGAAGATCCAGCACGGCCGCGTTTTCCGCCACCCGCAGCGGGTTGTGCCAGGGAAGGATCACGGCTGCCGTGCCCACTTCGATATTGGGATGCCTGGCCGCGACGTGGGTCAACACCTGGAGATTGTCCGGCACGAAGGAATAGTCGTTGAAATGGTGCTCGGTGGACCAGAGGCAGTCGAACCCGGAGTCGGCGGCCATCTCAGCCAGGCGCAGTTCCTCCTCCCACATCAGGCCGTCCGAGCCCTCGTCCCAGCCGTAGCTGGAGAAGATCATCATCATTCCCACGTCCATGGCACCACTCCTTTTCTGTTCTAAAGGTCGCGCCCTCCGTCGCCAGTTAAGGTAACTTGTCTAAGGCTCCTTGGGCGCTCCGTTCTTTTAGGTTTTAGCGCCGCTGACAACTCCTAGAAGCTGGGCCTGGAAGCGTACGGCGTCAGCTGGAGCTCGTGGGTCCAGCAGGACTTGTCCTGGGTGTGGAGGTAGTAGAATGCCTCGGCGATGCTGACGGGGTTGACCAGCAGGTCCGGGTTCTGCTGGGCCCGGTCGGTGGCCCGGGTCCCCGGCGAATCGATGGTGCCGTCGATGACCACGTTGGCGACATGCACGCCGTACTCGGAATATTCTTCCGTCAACGCCTGCGCCAGCGTCCGCATCATCACCCTGGGATAGTACAGAGACTGCCCGGTGTACCGCTTCCGGCCCCGCAGCGAGGACGCGTTGTTGGAGATCAATATCGAACCGGAACCCCGTTCCCGCATGGCGGGCAGCACCTCCTGGGCCACCAGAAAGGGGCCGCTGCTGGAGATGTGCTGGGCCGTCTCAAAAATTTCAAAGGGAATGTGTTCCAGCAGTTCCTTTTCCGGGGGCAGGTCCCTGCCTTCAAGGTAGCCGGCGTTGTAGACCAGGACATCCGGGTCGCCGGCCTCTTCCCGGATCTGAGCGAAGGCGTTTGAAATGGAGTCGCGGGATGCCAGGTCCAGCTCGACGATCAGGCATTCTCCGCCCTGTTCCCCGATGGCCGCGGCCAGCGGAGACGCGTTGGCTGCGCTGCGGGTGGTCAGCACGGTGTAAAAGCCTTCCTGGGCGAACTTCTGGGATATGGCGCCGCCGACGCCCCAGCGTACGCCTACCGGCAGATCGCTGTCGTCCAGGGTCCGGCCGTGGGCCAACTGGGTGTTTCGCCCGTCGGACTGCCATTTGGATGTCGCCCCAATGACGACGGCGACCGGTTTTCGCTCGGTGTTCATGTCAGGCTCCTTTCGGGAAGTTTTCGATGTTGCGTGATTGCGAGGTGTTTGGTAATCCTGCGGCCCGTGCCTGCCCAGGCATCCCAATATCAACGTCCGGGCGATCCCTCCGTAGTCAACGGGAGAGAGTAAGGGACGCCAGGTCAAGGGGTACTGTACTACAAATTCCGGGTTGGCGGTGATATTGGTATCTGGGTGATATTGGGCTTTCAACGTCCTCCACCAGAATCTTCACCCTGCCCCGCGTCGACAGCGGAACGTTTGCTTCGAACCCGGACATATATCCCTGGATGTCCGAATGTGCGGGAATTCTGGACATTCCATATAATCTAGGCATCTTTTTGGGAGTCTGAGAAATGTCCGTAGTCCTTCCATTCCGCGGCTGCCGCTACAATCCCGACTTGGTGGCCGATCTTGGTTCCACCCTGTGCCCGCCTTACGACATGATCGGCCCGGCGTTGAAAACGTCGCTGGAGGAACTCAGCCCATACAATGCGGTCCATCTGGAAGGCGGCGAACAACCCGACCCCGTGGACCCGGAGGTGGGTTACAGGACCGCCGCGGCAACGTTCCGGCAGTGGCTGGCTGACGGGGTGCTGCGGCGGGAACCAGAGGCCCGCTTCTACCTGATGCGCCATTCGTACCCCTGGCGGGGCAGCACCAAGAGCCACCTGGCCCTCTTTGGTGGGGTGCGGGTGGAGGAGTACGACCGGATGGTAGTGTTGCCCCACGAGTTCACCCGGGAACCGGCTGTCCTGGACCGGGTGGCGCTGCTGGATTTCTGTCGGGCCCAGTTCAGCCCAATTATGACGCTGTACCGCGACGGGGAAGGAGAGTTGCGCTCGGTGTACCAGGAGGTGATGTCCCGAACCCCGGTCCTGGATGTGCACGACCCCACCGGGGACGCCGTTACCCTCTGGGAAATTGCCGGCCCAGGTCAGCAGGAAGGAATCACCCGATTTTTTGCCAATCGTCCCCTGTTCCTGGCGGACGGGCACCACCGGTACGAGGCCGCGCTTCGCCACGGAAGGCAGCAGTCCCACGCCGGAATAGCAGGCGAAACTTCGGCCCACGAGTTCGTGATGATGGCCTTGGTGGAGTTTGACGATCCCGGGTTGATGCTGCTCCCGTACCACCGCACCCTGGGAGGAGTGTCTCCGGAACAACTCTCTGAGGTAAGGGACAACCTGGACGAGCTTTTCGAGGTCCAGCCGGTCCATTTGGACGAGGAAGGGACGCAAAAGCTGCTGGAACAGGTAAACTTCCTGGGGAAAGACGGTCACGCCTTGGCCATGATCGGGCCACAGCCTGGGGAGGCCTACCTGATGATGCTCCGTCCGGGGATTGACTGGCAGTCCTGGGGCAGCCTGGCGGTGTCGGAAGCATGGATCCTGGACGAGAAGGCCCTGAAGCCGGTCTTGGGGGAACCCGTTACCCAGTACGTCGACTATATCCACGACGCCGATGAGGCGGTGCAACAGGTCAACGACGGAGCGCAGCAACTGGCCTTCCTGCTCAAGCCCTTCCCGCTGGACGCCTTTGAGGAGATAGTCGGCGCAGGACAGCGGCTGCCCTCCAAGTCCACCTTCTTCTACCCCAAGCTTCCCACGGGACTGGTGATCAACCAGCTCGAAGGATCGCTATAGGCACTGGACCACCTGGGATGGCATCCGCCAGCGGGGTTGACGACACAGTGGTGTAGCCAACGCTTGTGCCTGGAAACTATCTCAAGATCTTCCCATGTGGTCTTCACCGAAGAACTTTTCACTGGGAAGGGCCCCGGGAAGGTTTGAGATAGTTTCATCCCTAAAACCCCACCCTCTGACAGTTGGCCATTGACACCCCCGCTGCCGGAACACTAACGTTTGCAGGGAAGAGAATTGGTGCGGGAAATTGGGACGGGCAGGAAACTGGTACGGAAGGATTTTCGGAGGACATTCATTCATCTCCTGCTGCCAGACCTTGAGCTTGGAGTCCGGCTGGGACTCCCGGTTCCCAACGGGCCGGCAACGCCGGGACCTTCAACCACGGAAATGTCCCTTTTCCCACGCTCAAATCTCCCAAGAATGTCTCGAAATGTCTCAACCTGTCGCAAATCGTGTCCCTGAGTGCCCCAAAACCGCCCCGGATTGGCCCCAATTTGGCCCGAATGTCCCATGGATCCATGGGGTTTTGAGCACGAAACCGTCCAAATGTCCCACAACACCCCTTTTCGTAACTTTTCGTTAAAAGGACCTCCGGCGAGGTCTCTCACCCCCTCGATGTGGCAAGAGCCTGACCCCGCCAATGCCGGAGTTAGGATGGGGGCGATAGCATTTGTTTTGAGACAGTTTTATTGGGGCCCACCACGGCCGCTTCCCCACGAAACCGGAAAGCAGGTGCTATAATGCCCGTTGCGCCGGGGCGGCAGCCCCCTATTCTAAGGGTCGCCTTCTTCGTCGCCAGTTAAGGTAACTTGTCTAAGACTCCTTGTCGGCTCGACACTGGTCTGTATCCCGGAGGAAGTGTGAAACTCCCGAGGCAAAACCTGAGGACCCCCGGACCCACGCCCATACCCGACGACATCGTGGCAGCGATGTCGGAACCGATGATCAACCACCGAGGGCCCGAGTTCCTCGACTTGATTACCGAGTCCACCCGCCTGCTGAAGCAGGTGTTCATGACCCAGAACGACGTGTTCGTTCTCACTTCCTCGGGCACCGGCTCCCTGGAGGCAGCGCTGGTCAACACCCTTTCCCCGGGGGACAAGGTGCTGGGCGTGTCCGCCGGCGCGTTCGGCGACCGTTTTTGCGACATTGCCGACGCCTACTACGCTGCCCTGAAGCGTATCGAAGTGGAGTGGGGAGAACCCATAGATCCCGACATCATCCGCCGCGAGCTGCGGGAGGATCCGGAAATCAAGGCGGTGATGATCACCCACAACGAGACCTCGACGGGCGTCACCCATGACCTGGAGTCCATCGCCGCCGTGGTCAAGAACGAGTTCGGCAAGCTGATCCTCGTCGACGCCGTGAGCAGCCTGGGCTGCGTCCCGCTGCCGGTGGACGGCTGGAACTGCGACATGGTCGGGACCGCCTCGCAAAAGGGGTTTATGATCCCTCCCGGGCTGGCTTTCATCAGCGTCAGCGGCGACGCCTGGGAGGCCAACCGCACCGCCACCATGCCCAAGTTCTACTTCGACGTAGCCGAGGCGAAGAAGTATCTGGAGAGCGGGCAAACTCCCTGGACACCCAACCTGTCCGCTATCTACGGGTTGAGGCTGGCTCTGGACAAGATGATGGATGAGGGAGTTGAGAACATTTTCGCCCGCCATCACGACATAGCCCAGTACACCCGGGACGCCGTCGAGGACCTGGGGCTGGAGCTGTTCTGCACCGATCCGGCCCGCGCATCGGACACGGTCACGGCCATCAGGATGCCGGAGAACATCGACGGCTCCCGCCTGATGAACATCATGCGCACGGAGGAAGACGTGGTCCTGGCGGGCGGGCAGGGAAAGCTGGTGGGCCACATCTTCCGTATTGGACACTTAGGCTGGGTGTCCCGGGAAGACATCGAAGAGGTCATCGAAGCGCTGAAGCGCACTCTTCCCCGGGTCGGCTTCAGCGCCTCTTAGCAATCCCCAACCCGAGGCGGGACTCGCCGTCCCGCCCACACCAAGCATTCCGTCGGGCCGACCGGCGGGCGCGGCCGGAAAAGAGGTGCATCGAATGTCCATGTCCCAGCTCCAGCAGACCATGGCCACCCTGCGGTTGGGCTTGGCCGAAATTCGCAACAAAGAGCAGCAGCTGGACTCGATGATCGCCCAGTTCCGGACCCAGTTGCGCCGTTTGCCCCGCCAGGTGGTCTATGGGCGGACTCCGCTGGACTCCTCCCTGTCCGCCATGGGCGAGATAGAAGAACGGCTGTCGGACGCCGAAGCAGTCCGGCGACGGCTGCTCATCATCAAGAAGGCGGCACTGGACGAGTTGGCGGCACTGGAGTCGGTGAAGCAGGTGGACGACGCCAAGGCCAGGTTGGCGGGACTGCGTCGGCAGTTGGCGTCCGACGGCGAGGATGAGGAGACGCTGGCCGAAATGCGCCGTTTGCAGCAGTTCATCGCCGAACACAGCAAGCGCGCCGAGGCTGCCATCACGGAGAGCTACCAGGCCCGGGTGGAAGCCAGCCAGCCCGACAACCCAGAGCGGCGGTAGCGGCCTGAAGCGCCCTCCCGGAGTGGGCGCGGCCTTTGCTATAATCGCTGCATGACCTCCCAGGCCAGCTTATTCCAGGGACTCAATGATGCCCAGCGCGAGGCGGTGGAAACCGTAGATGGGCCGTTGCTCATCGTCGCCGGCCCGGGGAGCGGCAAGACCCGAGTCATCACTCACCGCATTGCCCACCTGGTCCACGACTACGGCGTTCCGCCCTACCGCATCGCCGCCGTCACCTTCACCAACAAGGCCGCCCGGGAAATGAGAGACCGGGTTGCCCGGTTGGTCGGAACTGACGCCAACTCCGTCACTGGAGGCACCTTCCACGCCTTCTGCGGCCGGATGCTGCGCCGGTACGGCGAGATGATCGGCGTCAACCGCAACTACTCCATCTACGACTCTGATGACCAGCTTGCCCTCATCAAGCAGGCCGAGCAGATGGCGTCCAAGGACCCCCAAAGGTTCCCGCCGCGCACCATTCAGTCCATCATTTCCCGGGCTAAGAGCGTGCTGATGAACTCCCAGGCGCTAGAGCGGGCCGCCGGGGACTACTTCGAGAAGACCGCTGCCGAGGTGTACTACTGCTACGAGGAACTGCTGGCTCGTAACAACGCGGTGGACTTCGACGATTTGCTCCTGAAGGCCGTCCTGCTGCTGGAAAACAACGGCGAGATTCGGGAACTGTACCAGCGGCAGTATCCCTTCCTGATGATTGACGAGTTCCAGGACACCAACGTCGCCCAGTACCAACTCTCCCGCCTGCTGACCGGGCCTTCCCAGAACATCTGCGTCGTAGGAGACCCGGACCAGTCGATTTACTCATGGCGCAACGCTGACATCCGCAACATCCTCAGTTTCCAGTCCGACTATCCGGGAGTGAAGGTGATTGCCCTGGAGCAAAACTACCGCTCCACCGGAGCCATTCTCTCCGCCGCCAAGAGCCTGATCGCTTCCAACCGGATGCGGCTGGACAAGGATCTGTTCACCGCCAACGCCGACGGCGACCCGCTGGTGGTCCACGAGGCATACGACGAGGAGGAAGAGGCGGCCTTCGTCATATCCGAGGTGGAGCACCTGGTGCGGTCCAAGAACTTCAACCCCGGGGACTGCGCGGTGATGTACCGGGTCAACGCCCAGTCGCGGGCGCTGGAGGAAGCCTGTCTGCACCTGGGGATCAAGTACCGGCTGGTCGGCGGCGTCCGGTTCTATCAGCGGCGGGAGATCAAGGATCTGCTGGCCTATCTCCACTTGCTTCAGAACCCCCAGGACGAGATCAACCTGAGCCGGGTGGTGAACGTCCCGCCCCGGGGTATCGGAGCCAAGACGATGCAGACCCTGTTGGAGTGGGCCCAAGGTCAGGAAATCCCCCTGTACGCCGCCATGCAGCAGGTGGCCGCCGCCAAGAATGCCGGACAGAAGCCTTCCGTTCGTCTGGCGGCCCGCGCGGTCAACGCCATCTCGGCCTTCGTGTCGGTCGCGGAACGCTTGATGGCCCTGGCCCAGACCGTGCCGGTGCTCCAGCTCATCGACCTGACCCTGCAAGAGTCGGGCCTGGACCGGCACATCCGGGACAGCGACGATTCCCCGGAGGAGCGGTGGGAGAACGTCCTGGCCCTGCGGGAGCTGGCCCAGGAGTTCAACGCCGAGGACCCTCCCGGAGGTCTGGCCAGCTTCCTGGAGCGCGTCTCCCTGGTATCCGAGGTGGATAGCTTCGAAGAGGCGGAGGACTCCTTGACCCTGATTACCCTGCACCAGGCCAAGGGGCTGGAGTTTCCGGTGGTATTCATGGTGGGGATGGAGGAGGGGCTGCTTCCCCACAGCCGTTCAATGGAGAGTGAGTCCGAGCTGGAGGAGGAACGTCGGCTGTGCTACGTGGGCATCACCCGCGCCCAGCGGCGGCTCTACCTGCTGCGGGCCTTCCGGCGGGGATTTATGAGCTACCGCGGCCCCACGGTGGCCTCGCGGTTCCTGAACGAGATTCCCGAAGCGGCGGTGATAGCCGCTTCGGATGACTCGGACGGGCGTTACCACGCTTCAACCGGACGCTCCCGGGTGGTTACCAGCGACCAGTGGCGGCCCGCGGCCATGGCCGCTCCGGCGCCGTCCCGACCGTCCCTGTCCGTTGGCGACTCGGTGCGCCACAACACCTTCGGGGAAGGGGTCGTGCTGGATTTGACCGCATCCAACGGCGACCTGGAGGTGACGGTGGAGTTTGCCGGCGGTCTGGGCACCAAGCGGCTGCTGTTGAGCTTTGCGCCGCTGGAGGTCATCAAGGGTTAGCCAGGGAGCGGCTCCCTGCGCCTCCCCCAACTTGCCCTATGCGCGACCTTGCTTTCCGTATCACCAAGTCCCACGCCTTCGAGTACTTCATCATCGGCCTCATCATCGTCAATGGGGTCATTTTGGGGCTAGAGACCTTCCCCAGCATCTCCGCTTCCTACGGGCAGTGGTTCAACCTGGGGCAGGACATGATCCTGGGCGTGTTCATCGTCGAGGCGGCGCTGAAGATGTTCGCGGTTTCGCCGAGAGTCCACCGGTACTTCACCAACGGCTGGAACCTCTTCGACTTCACCATCATCGCGGCGTCCCTCGTACCCTCCACTGGCGGGTTTGCGGTGGTGGCCCGGCTGGCCCGGCTGATGCGCATTCTCCGCCTCATCTCCGCCGTACCGGAACTGCGGCTGATTGTGGCGACCCTGGTCAAGTCCATTCCCAGTATGCTGAACATCGTCGCGTTGATGAGCCTGGTGGTGTATATCTACGCCATCGTTGGCTTCCAGATGTTCCACGAGCACGACCCGGTCCACTGGCGCAACCTGGGGATCTCCCTGCTGTCCCTGTTCCGGGTGGTGACCCTGGAGGACTGGACCGACATCATGTACAAGGCGATGGAGCTGCACCCCCTGGCCTGGATCTACTTCGTCAGCTTCGTCGTCCTGGGCACCTTCGTTGTCATCAATATGTTCATCGCCGTAGTCATCAACAACTTGGACGAGGCCAAGCAGGAACGTCTGGCCCAACTGGAGCAGCCCCAGTACCGGGATACCCTGCTGGAGGAAATCCGCGCCACCCAACAATCCCTGCAAAGGCTGGAAGAGCAGTTGCGTCGGCGGCAGGAAGGCGCTCCATCCCCTTCAGGCCGGACGGAAAGCGACGACTGAACGCTTCCAATCCCCCATCCATACACCACCGGAGGCCGCCGTGTCCTATGAACTGGTCGTGAAGATTGCCGAAACTGAGGATGAGCGGGAGGGGGCCGTCGCAGTGCGGATGCGGGTGTTCGTCGAAGAGCAACAGATACCGGCGGAGGAAGAGTTGGACGATGCCGACGCCACTGCTATCCATGCCGTAGCGGTGGACAACGGCCGGGTCGTCGGAACGGGGCGGCTTATTGACCTGGGAGAAGGACAGGGGCAAATCGGTCGGATGGCCGTGGACCAGGATTACCGGCGCCGCGGGACGGGCGGGAGGATTTTACTGTTCCTCGAGGAGCAGGGTAGGGCTCGGGGGATGAGCGGCTTCATCCTCCATGCCCAGGAATACGTTAAGAGCTTCTACGCAGGGCACGGCTACCTGGAGCACGGGGATGTGTTCCTGGAAGTAGACATTCCCCACGTGGAGATGCGGAAGGGGGTTAGGGAGGAGCGGGGTCGGTTCTGATGGCCCCGCTCCGTTGTGGGTGGCTAGGCGGCGACGGCCTCGACGCCCTCGATTACTCGTACTTCCATCTTGGCGATGTGGCTGGTGGGTATGTCGGCGAGGGCGGTCCGCTCCGGCGAAGCGAAGTAGGCGGCCTCCTTGGCGGGTATCTCGTCCACATTATCGAACCGGCGCACCCAGATGAACTCGGTCCGGTCGGCATTGACCCAGGAATTCTGCACCGGGATTCCGAGGCGGTCATGGAGAGGTCGGATATGCTCGTTGAACAGCTTCAACCACGAGTCCATCATCCCCCGGTTAATGGTGTAGATACGCAACTGGTAGACCATTTCGTGTTCTCCTGATCCGGCGTTTCGTAGTTGTAGTGTCTGAGTTCTGGAAGGGAGTTAGAAGCGGCAATCCACCGAGAGCTCGCCACAGGTGTCGCGGATGTAGTCCACTACCTCGGGATGCAGTGGGATGCCGTCCCGCCGGCGGATGACTTCCATCTCCGCTTCCGGCTGGCCGGCCACCATGACCCGGTCGTGGCCTGGGGCCGGCTTGGTGCTCTTCATCATTCCCAACCATTCATCCATGCTCTCCTTGAAGTGCTCAGGGTCATCGAAGCCGGCGATGTTGTAGGCTGCAACGTAGTGGCCGAAATTGGGACGCCCCGGGACTGCCCCGTAGCCGAAGCCGGTGAGGACGCCGGCGAGAATGTCCACGACACAGGAAAGGCCGTACCCCTTGTGGGAGCCCAGTTCCCGGGTGGCACCCATGGGGAGCAGGTGGTAGACCTCAGGGACATCCATCTCCTCCATGATGGGGACGCCCTCCTCGGTGGCCAGCCAGCCCGGCTCCAGCTTAGCACCGAGCCGCCGTGCAATCTCGATCTTGTTCTGAGCCACGGAGCTGGTAGCGGCGTCGAAAACGAAGGGATGGTCATTCTTGGCAGGCACCGCAATGGCTATGGGGTTAGTGCCCAGGCGAGGCTCGGCTCCGAAGGTGGGGAGGGTCCGAGGTGGGCAACTGGTCATGCAGACCCCGATCATGTCATGCTCCAGGGCCAGCATGGCATGGTAGGAAGCCATGCCAAGATGGCGGGCGTTGCCGATGGTCACCATGCCGACGCCCACCTCGGAGGCCTTGCGGATGGCTAGCTCCATGGCCTTTGGGGTGGTGATAGTGCCAAGGCCCCGGTCCGAGTCCATGCTGGCCGTCGCTGGAGTCTCGCGGACAATGCGCAGATTGGGCTGAGGGTTGATCTGTCCGCTGGTGTAGCCGCTTACATAGCTGCGCAGCATATTGGACACGCCGTGGCTGTCGACGCCGCGCAGGTCGGCCAGCACCAGGGCGTCGGCACCAACTTCAGCGTCCGATTCGGGCACGCCCATCTTCTCGAAAATACCGGCGACCGTGGCCTTCAGGTCGTCACCTTGGACCTGGATCGCTTCTTCCTGGCTGACTCGGAATTGGGGCAGCAAGAGGAACCTCCATCGCGTAAATCGGCCGTGATTGTTGGTTTCCAGCGGGTGCGGGAATGCTGGGTCATGGCCTGAGGGGAAGTATAACATTGGGGGTGGGAAACGGGCACCGGGACGGCGGACGGGCCCCGAACCGCCTTATCCGAAAAACCAACTCGCTGCCGCCTTGTTATAATCCAACCATCTTCCCCTCCCGAAAGGGAACGACCGAGGAATCATGCAAGCCAGTCAAGACCGAGCCCTGGACATTCTAGCCCGGTTGGGCGGACATCCAGCCACCGCGTTCTACGAGGCGGGGGTGGCCGGAGAGGTGAAGGTAATCCTGGACGAGAGCCACGTGGAGTGGTCTACCGACGGTTACGGAAACATCGTAGCGCTGGTGCCGGGGAAGGACGCAAAGGCGGAGGATCTTCCGCCGGTGGCCTTTGTGGCCCACATGGATCATCCCGGGTTTGAGGCCGTGTCACGGGAGGGCGATTACCTGGTGGGAAAGGCAGCGGGAGGAGTCCCTGCCGGCAGCTTTGCCACCGGGATCCCGCTTCAGGTGGTGACTTCATCGGGCGAACGGTGGGCTGCGATAACCGCGGGTCCTCACGGGGACTCCGCAGCCCGGCAGGTGTTGATCCATATGGAAGGTCACCAGCCCGCCGAGGTTGACCTGCCCTGCTCAGTGGTGTTCGACTTGGTTGACTTCACCCTGGATGAAGGGACTATCCGAATGCGGGCCCTGGACGACCTCGCCGGATGCGCCAGCACCCTGTCCGCGCTGGCGGTGCTGGCCCAGGAACCGCCGCCGGGGCTGGTCTACGGGGTGTTCACTAGGGCCGAGGAGGTGGGGCTGGTGGGAGCGCGGCTGATGGCCGAGGCGGGGACTCTCCCCAAGGAAACGCTGGTGGTGTCTCTGGAGTCCAGCCGCACCCTTCCCGGGGCGGAAATCGGGGGAGGTCCGGTCATCCGTGTGGGGGATGCTGGCTCTACTTTCAACGCCGAAGCCGAGTCGGTGCTCATCAAGGCAAGGGAAACTCTCCTGGAACGTTCGCCGGAGTTCAGGGTGCAGCGGCAGTTGATGAGCGGCGGGGTCTGCGAGGCCAGCGCTTTCGGCATCCACGGCTATCGCTGCACGGGAATCGCCTTCCCGCTGGGCAACTACCACAACGGCGCCCCCGAGGACCGGATCGAGGCCGAGTACATCGACTGCAACGATTTCCTGGGCGGCGTGGAGTTAATCCTAGAAGCGGCCCGTTCCGTTCCCCAACGGGGGGATACGGCCTTCCAGCGGCGTCTGCGGGACCTGCCCGCCGAGTTTCGGGAGCGGATGACGACGGGATAGTAGGGAGCACATTGGTGGACTTGTCCCCCAACCCCCCCTAACAGAGGGGGCTACAGGCCCTGAAGGACCCCTTGGGCGGTGACGCCTATGTCGGCGGGAGTGGGAATGATGGTCGCGCCGGCGTCGCGCAGGGCGGCGATCTTCGATTCCGCCCGGGCTCCTTCTCCGGTGATGATGGCCCCCGCGTGACCCATGCGCTTACCCGGAGGAGCGGTCGCCCCGACGATCAAGGCGCAGACCGGCTTGGTCATGTTCTCCTTGATAAAGGCGGCCGCCTCCTGCTCCATACCGCCGCCGATCTCACCAATGAACACCACCAAGTCGGTGTCGGGATCGTCGTTGTAGAGGCCCAGTATCTCGGAGAAGCTGGTTCCTATGATGGGGTCGCCGCCGATGCCGACGCAACTGGACTGTCCGATGCCCAGGGCGGTCAGCTGTCCCACAGCTTCGTAGGTGAGGGTGCCGCTGCGGGAGACGACGCCAACCCGTCCCGGGCGATGAATGGCTCCTGGCATGATTCCCACCTTGCAGCGAGCCCCCGGATTGATCATCCCGGGACAGTTGGGGCCGATGAGGCGCACAGGCTTGTCGTGGATGAAGCGGGAGACTTTTACCATGTCCTGCACCGGCACACCCTCGGTGATACAGGCGATGAGGGGAATACCGACGTCCACCGATTCGACGACTGCGTCGGTGGCGAAGGGGGGCGGAACGAAAATCAGCGCAACGTTGGCTCCCGTCTCCGCCACGGCCTGCTCCACCGAGTCGAACACGGGCACGGTATCATCGAACATCTGGCCGCCCCGGCCGGGGGTGACGCCGGCCACCACTTGGGTGCCGTAGGCCAGGCAGGCCCGGGCGTGGAAGCTGCCCTCTCGTCCGGTGATGCCCTGCACCACGATTCGCGAATCTTCGTCCAGCAGAATGCCCATGCTTCAGGATGCTCCTTCGTTGTCCGGCGGCTTGATTAGGCGGCGTTCTTGATGGCTTCGGCCGCTTCGGTGAGGGTGTCGGCGAAGGTTACGTTGAGGCCGGACTCGGCGAGGATGGACTTGCCTTCTTCCAGATTGGTGCCCAGCATCCGCACGATGAGGGGCAGCTTGGAGTCGGCCCTCTGATAGGCCAGTACGATCCCCCGGGCTGCGACGTCGCAACGCAGGATGCCGCCGAAGACGTTGACCAGTACCCGACGCACCTTGGGGTCCGAGAGGATTATCCCGACGGCCTGGGCGACTTTTTCGTCGGTAGCGCCGCCGCCCACGTCGAGGAAGTTGGCGGGAGCCGCCCCGGCGGCATTGGTGACGTCGAGGGTGGCCATTGCCAACCCCGCGCCGTTGACCAAGCAGCCCACGTCGCCGTCCAGGTTCACGTAGGCGATGTCCTGGTCTGCCGCCTCGGCTTCCAACTGGTCCTCCTGGGAGCGGTCCCTCAGTTCCTGCAGGTCCTGGTGGCGGAACATGGCGTCGTCTTCCAGGTCCATCTTGGCGTCCAAGGCCACGACCCCGCCGTCGCCGGTGACGATGAGGGGGTTGATCTCGACCAGGGAGCAGTCGTGGTCGGCGAAGACCTGATAGAGCTGGGAAAGGATCTGGGCCGCTGGACGGGCGGACGCTCCCTCGATGCCCAACCGCTGGGTCAGCCGCCGGGTCTGGAAGGGCATCAAGCCCAACCCCGGATCGATGGGCTCGGTGTGGATGTCCCCGGGGCGTGTTTCGGCGACTTCCTCGATATCCATGCCACCGGCGGCGCAGACGATTATCACCGGGCCCCGCACGCCCCGGTCAATGGTGATGGCGGCGTAGAGTTCCTGCTTGATGTCGGCCAACTCCTCGACTAGAACAGAGTTGATGGGGACACCCTCGGGTCCGGTCTGGTTGGTGACCAAGCTCTGCCCCAGCAGTTCCTGGGCGGCTTCCCGGGCCGCCTCGGGGCTCTGGGCCAGCTTGACTCCTCCCGCTTTGCCCCGTCCGCCGGCGTGAACCTGAGCCTTGACGACTGACCGGCCGCCCATGGCGGCGGTGGCTTCCTGCGCTTCCTCGGGGGTAGCGGCCACCTGCCCCCGTGGGATCGGGATGCCATAGCGGGAGAAAATCTCCTTAGCCTGGTATTCGTGCAGCTTCAAGAGCGTCTCCCTTCTATATTTTCATTGGAGCCGGCTAATTGGAGCCCGGGACCGGACCCTCCAGGTATCGGAACAGCGGAGAGTCAGCCCCCAAGACGACCGTATCGTTCTGGTTGAGCACGGCCTGGTAGGCCAGCAGGCTGCGGCGGAAGGCGAAAAAGTCCGGATCTTCGTTCAGCGCCTCAGCCAGGATGCGGATGGCTTCGGCCTCGCCTTCACCACGGATCTGGTTGGACTCCCGGTCCGCTTCCGCCAGGATAACGTCGCGGTTCCGGTTAGCCACCGCACGGATCTTCAAGTCTTCCTCCTCACCTTCGGCGCGGAACTTGGTGGCGATACGATTACGCTCGGCCCGCATACGGGTGAAGATGCTGGGGGTCACTGAATCTGGGAAGTCGGCCCGCTTCAACCGGACGTCGATTATCTCAATGCCGAACTCCCGCTCCTGGACTTCCTGCCGGACGCCGGACAATACCTCGTTGAGAATCTGGGTCCTGGTGTCGCGGCCCTCGAACAGAGGCAGACCATCGTCGTCCTCAACCGGGTTGCCGGCGTCGTCGAGGATGGGCTCGGAGCCGATTATTTCGAACCGGTCCCGCAGGGCCACCCGGTCGCGCATGGTGGAGTTGACGATGTTGCCAAGCCGGCTGCGGGCAGTGAGCTCAGTTTGGAGTGTCTTGCGAAACTGCACCGGGTCGGTGATGCGGTAACGGGCGTAGGAGTCGATGATCAGGTTCTGCTTTTCCTTGTCCGGCATGGCCTCGGGCGGGGCGTCGATGCGCAGGATGCGCTTGTCCAGCCGGATGGCCTGGTCCACGAAGGGGGCCTTGAGGTTGAGGCCGGGGAACCTTATGACCGTCTGGACTTCTCCAAACCGGGTAATGATGACCTGCTCGGTCTCATCAACTATGTACAGGGCTTGCCGGGCTACGATCAGGCCGACCACGATCAATACCAGGAGTACGACTAAAGCTTTCATCTGAAGTTCTCGCTCACGATTGTCAGGAGTAGGCTTCGGGATTTCAGGACGCAGGCGCCTTAAGGACTGGGACCAAAGGGCACCGGCGTTAACGCCCCGTCGCCGCCCAGAATCAGCACAGTCTCGGCATCCGGGGAAACGACAATCTTGGTGATCCCCGGCAGCACCAGTTCCATGGCCTCCAGGTAGAGCCTCTGGCGGGTTACTTCCCTGGACTCTTGATATTCGTTAAGGATCGATGTGAACTGGTCCGCTTCACCCTGGGCCCTGGCGATGCGGGCCTGCCGGAAGGCTTCCGCGCCTTCCTTGATCCGCTCGGCGTCACCCTCGGCCCTGGGAATGATGTCCGCCTCGAAGGCCCGGGCCTGGTTGATGCGGGTGTCCCGCTCCTGTCGGGCGCGGAGCACGTCGTCGAAGGCGTCGCGGACTTCTTCGGGCGCTTTCACGTCCTGCAGCTGGACCGTCTCGATGTTGATGCCGGTGCTGTAGGAGTCGACGATCTCCTGGAGCCGCTCCTTGGTGCGGGCCTCCACCTCTTCACGGTTGCGGACCAGGATGTCGTCTATGGAACGCTGGCCCACCACCAGCCGCAGGGCCGCCTCGGCCGCGTCCTTGAGGGTGCGTCCATCTGGACGGCCCGGGGGGACGGCCCGGGTCTCCTCGCCGGGATCATTCACCCGGAAAAGGAATTCGTTCAGGTTCTTGATGTTGTACTGGACCACCATCTGGACGTCGACGATGTTCAGGTCTCCGGAGATCATCAGCGCCTCGGTGGGGAATGGGCTGGCGGTGCCGGTCTCGTTGCTGCGGAATCCCAACTCCATGGCTCGGATCTCAGTGACCCGAACCACATCCTTCTTGCCAATGGGCGTGGGCCACCACCAGTGGAGGCCTTCCTCGGTCACCGGGGCCCCCTGCACTGCTCCGAACAGACGCAACGCGGCGTTCTCTCCGGGGCTGATGGTGTAGATTCCGGTGCCCAGCCAGACCACGACGATGATGCCGATGGCCGCCAGGATAAGCAGTCCTATGCCGCCGCCGCCGAAGCGACCGCCAATTGATCCCCAGCCGCCGCGAAGACGGGATAACAGCTGGTCGAAGTCCATTTCCGGTTGTCTGGGGCCGCCGGGAGGGTACATCTTGCCGTCCTTTTTCCCATGGGATGGTCCCGCGGGACAGTGGAGTGGGCCCTTTTGGAAAAAGCCGCCTATGATTCTAACACTTACCGGAAAGTCCCGCCCGGTTGCCCCGACCGGATAGCGCGATTTTTGCCACGACCCTCCTAGGGGACACTCCGCTGGTTGGGGAACGGCTGCCACCCCGCATGGGAGGTGAACCGGCCAAGCTGTATAATCAATGCCCCAGAATCATGGACATTGCCGCGCAGACCGGGACAGGGCCAACCAGTTCCGACAATACAGCGGCTGGAGGTTTTGGCACATGAACGAAACCGGTCTGACCGTAAGCTCCGGGGAAGATATGACCCGGATACAGGTCACCTGTCCCCACCAGAGCGGGATGCTCTACGTCGTGCCCGCCGAGCGCAGCTGGGTCTGCTCTGCCGAACAGGTACCCTCCCATGCCCTGGCCGGTTTCTTCCGGGAACTGCTGGAGCTTCGCGATCCGCGAGTGGCCGAGCTGATGCAGCAGTGGGGCATCTACTACCGCCAGCTTCCCCTGGATTCGCCGGAAGGGGCATAGGAAGGGGCTTTCTTCTCTAGGCGAGACCGGCTAAGGCCGAAATACACCTTTCCCGGGTGATGAACAAGAGGGTTGGGGAATCCCCCCAACCCTCTTGTCGTGCCATTGGCCGCAGGCGTGAGGCCCAATGGGCGAGCGGGCTATCCAGCGCCCTCCCCCGGGGGAACGCTTTCGCTGGACAGCGACGGGGCCGGGTGGGGCATCGTTGGCGGCTGGGCCGGCCGGGGTGCATAGGGAGGCGGCGATTCCGGAGGCATAACCGGGGTGCCGTGATCGCCTTCCGCTCCCGGGTCTTCCAGATTGAACAGGCGGGTCAGCGTGTCCCCGGATACCGCCTCGTGTTCGATGAGGTATTCGGCCACCTGGACGAGCTTGGGCTTGCGGTCGATGAGTATCTGGCGGGCCGTCTGGTAGGCGTGGTTGGTCAGTGTCTTGACTTCGATGTCGATTTCCTCGGCCACGTTGTCTCCGTAGTCCCGCTCCTCGCTGATTTCTCTTCCCAGGAACACCATCTCCTCGCGCTTGCCGAAGGTGCGGGGTCCCAGGGCTTTGCTCATTCCGTACCGCTTGACCATGCCCAGGGCAATCTTGGTGGCCTTCTCCAGGTCGTTGCTGGCGCCGGTAGTGACCTCGTCGAAGATGAGCTCCTCGGCCACCCGTCCGCCCATGGTTACGGCCAGCATGTCCTGGAACTGGTTCTGGGTCCATAGATAACGGTCTTCTTCGGGAAGCAGGGTCGTATGCCCGCCCATGTTGCCCCGGGATACGATGGAAATCTTGTGGACCCGGTCGGCGTGGGGCAGAGTCCAAGCTACCAGGGCGTGACCCGCCTCGTGGTAGGCCGTCATTTCCTTTTCGCGGATGCTGATGACCCGGCTCTTCCGCTCCGGGCCGGCGATGACCCGCTCCACCGCTTCCTCGAACTCGGGCATGTTGATTGTCTTCAGGTTCTTGCGGGCGGCCAGCAGGGCGGCTTCGTTGACCAGGTTGGACAGGTCGGCGCCGCTGAACCCGGGGGTTTCCTTGGCCAGGGTGTCCACCTTGACCTCGGGGGCGATGGGCTTTCCGGCGGTGTGAACGTTGAGGATGGCCTGCCGTCCCGTGACGTCGGGCAAATCCAAAGTGACGCGGCGGTCGAAGCGCCCGGGACGGAGCAATGCCGGGTCGAGGATGTCGGGGCGGTTGGTGGCGGCGACGACGATTATGTTGGTGTTGGTCTCGAAGCCGTCCATCTCCACCAGGATCTGGTTGAGGGTTTGCTCCCGCTCGTCGTGGCCTCCGCCCAGTCCGGCGCCCCGGTGGCGGCCCACGGCGTCAATTTCGTCGACGAAGACGATGCATGGAGCGTTGCGCTTGGCCTGGTCGAACAGGTCTCTCACGCGGGCCGCGCCCACTCCCACGAACATCTCCACGAACTCGCTGCCGCTGATGTGGAAGAAGGGCACTCCGGCTTCTCCGGCAACTGCCCGCGCCAGCAGGGTCTTGCCCGTGCCCGGCGGGCCCACCAGCAGCACTCCCTTGGGGATGCGGGCACCCAGGGACAGGAACCGCTCCGGGTACTTGAGGAATTCGACGACTTCCTGGAGTTCCTGCTTGGCCTCGTCCACTCCCGCCACGTCGTTGAAGGTGACGGTGGGACGGTTGAAGGGCATCATCCGTGCTCGGCTGCGTCCAAAGCTCAGGGTCTGGTTGTTGCTGCCTTGGGCCTGGCGCATCATAAACAGGATAAGACCGCCAAAGAAGATCAGGGGCAGGAAGTTAAGCAGGATTCCGAAGAAGCTGCCCAGACCGCCGGAACCCTTGAACACCACCTGGACTCCCGAAGGGCCGATGGTGACGCCGTTTTCCGTCAGCAGACTGACGATGTCGGTCTGGTCTCCCATCCGGCTGGTGAGCTGGGTGCCACCGGCGCCGGCAGTAACGCGGGGAACAACGGTGAGCTTCTGGCCTTCGACGATGATCTCGCTGACCTCGTTGCGCTTGGCCCGGTCGATGACCTCAGTAATCGGCACCGGGTCGCTGGAGCCGAAGGTGGGAATCAGGGTGTAGAAGACAACTATCACCCCTACGATTATGAGGAGATAGACCAGGCTGTTACGGAGCCAACGATTGCTTCCCATGCCCTCTTCCGATCTGTTGAAAGCCGCCGCTTTCGCGCCCGATGAAGGTAACTTGTCTAAGGGCGCCGGGGCCGCTGGTGATGCGTCAAATTACATCATAAAGCAGCCCTATCCAAATTGCAAAAGAGGGGGCCGACGCAACCGGGGAGGAATAGCGGAGGAGGGCCTGGCCATCCTACCGGGTCGATGGCAGAGCCGGCGAGGCTGCTGGTAAAGGCGTAGGATGGCCCGGGCAGGGAAAAATATCTGCTACATTCTGCCTCATATTGCTCTGTTCTAAGGGTCGCCGCCTCCTTCGCCAGGGTGGGTAACTTGTCTAAGGCTCCTTGGCGGCTCCGGGCGCCTCTGGAACCGGGGTGGAAAAGAGGGAAAATTTGATTTTGTGTCAAATGGCCCATTTCAGGGGATTTGAGCGCGGAATCCCGGAAGCCGGGCGCCAAAGAGTGCGATTCTTGGGGGAAAGTGTCCCGCAGTTGTGCCACGATTGTCGCATTTTGTCGCGCGATTGTGCCATTTTGTGTCATCCGGCCCAAGGGCAACTGGGGTCGCGGGGCCGGGTGGGAGCGGGACAAAAATTCTCCCGCCACATGCCACTGCATTCTGCCGCATTCGCGGCGTCGGGGGGTACGATAGCTCGGCTGGTCCCGGACTTGACCGGGTGGATGTCCGGGGAGGGAATTGATGATGGACTGGTCACACTTCGATGGTACCGGGGTGAGGGGAGGAGGCGCAAGGGGGAGAGCGTCAGTGAACAGGTATGGGTCATAGGGTACGTTGGGGGATGCATCCCCCAAACCCCCCTGAATTGGGGGTTGGACGGGGAGAGACGGATTTCCCGGAATAGCAGGGTGCGGTTGCTGGAAAAGAGTTGGCAAGCATCCTGCCTAGCCGACCAGTCGGCCAGGCCTCAACGTGCGGTATCAGGCGATTGCCCGGGGCGACAGGTTCCCGTGTCCCGGAGGCGCTGGCGGATGGCGTATACTTGGCCGGAGCGGGACCTTTCCGCGCGTAATCCAGCCTGCTTGCGGAGGTTGCCATGACCAGCGGCGCCAGTTCTTCCAGCCTGCCCCGGGTGTACGTTATTGGCACCGGGGGTACCATATCCACCGTGGGGGAGTCCCGCAGCGACTACATCAACTACAGCTACGGGAACAGGCACCTGACCATCCAGCAGATGCTGGAACGGGTCCCGGAGGTCAACGCCTTCGCCCTGGTTGAGCCGGAGCAGCTGATTAACGTAGGCAGCACCGAGGTGGCTCCGCCCCACTGGCTGCAATTGGCCCAGCGGATCAACCAGATCTTCCGGGAAGACCCCGGCGCCGCCGGGGTGGCCGTGACCCACGGCACCGCAACCCTGGAGGAGACGGCCTACTTCCTGAACCTGACCGTCCGCAGCAGCAAGCCGGTGGTGGTCACCGGGGCGATGCGTCCGGCCAGCGGGCTGGGGACCGACTCGGATGTGAACCTCATCGACGCGGTGCGCATCGCCGCTTCCCCCAACGCGGCCGGCCGGGGAGTCCTGACCGTCCTGAACAACGAGATACAGGCGGCCCGGGACGTGACCAAGTCCAACAGCTACCGCCTGGAGACCTTTCGCTCCAACGAGCTGGGGTTCCTGGGCTACGCCGACTCGGACGAGCAGGTGGTGTTCTACCGCACGCCCACAAAAGCCCACACCGCCGACAGCGAGTTCGACGTCAGCGGCCTGTCCGAGCTGCCCCGGGTAGATATCGCCTACGCCTACGCCGGGGCGGACGGGTTGGTCCCGAGAGCGTTGGCCGATGCGGAGGTGCCGGGGCTGGTGGCAGCCGGGCTGGGTAGCGGCGGGTCTTCCCCCGAGTTTATGCGGGGTCTGAAGGAAGCGCAGGAACGGGGAGTGCGGGTGGTCATTGCCAGCCAGACGGGTAACGGGCGGGTGATGCGGACGCGGCGATTTTCCGAGGATGGGTACGTGGTGGCGGACAACCTGGCGCCGAAGAAGGCCCGTATCCTGTTGATGCTGTCTTTGACCGAGACCAGTGACCCTGAAGAGATCCAGCGGATGATGATGACTTACTAGAGGGGTACGCTGGGGAACTCGTCCCCCAGACCCCCGTAAAGAAGAGGGGCCTCCATTTTGGAGGCCCCTTCTCATTGGGCGAAATAATGGCAGCCGGGCTATCCGGGGACTTCGTCGTAGTGGTGGGCGGTGCTGACGACGTTGCGCTCGTAGAGGCCGGCGATTTCATCATCGGAGTAGCCCAGCAGGCCGCTGAGGACCTCTTCGTTGTGTTCGCCCACCTGGGGGGTGGTGCCGACAACGGCTGGGGTTCGACTGAAGTGCCAGAAGTCGCCGGAGACGGCGATGCTGCCGGCCAGGAAGTCATCGACCTCGACCATGGCCCGCCGCTCCCACGGATGGGGGTCCTGGGCGGCCTGGGCGATGGTGTTGACCGGGGCCGCCGTTACGTCGTGGTGGGTGAAGTGGGCGATGGCGTCCTTCATGGTCATCTCGGCCAGCAACTCCCGCATGGCTTCCTGCACGATCGCGCCGTTGGCGCCCCGCTCGTGACGGGTGGTGAAGCGGGGGTCCTCCAGCCACTCGGGCTTGCCCAGGGCGTTGCAGACCCGGTGCCAGTGGTGCTGGTCGCCGGCGGAAACGAGGACCCAGCCGTCCTTGCAGGGGTAGGTGCCGCTGGGAGGGGCCGCCGACTCGCCGCGCCGGGGCTCGGTACCCGCACCGTGGTAGGCGGTGACGGGGATCTCGGTGTAGCTGTAGCCGGTGTCGGCCAGGCAGACATCGATGGTCTGGCCCTCGCCGGACCGCTCCCGCTCGTGGAGGGCCGCCAGGGTGCCGATGGCGGCGTGGAGGGCGGTGGTGCGGTCGATGATGGGAACACCGGCCCGGATGGGAGGCATCCCCTCCTCGCCGGTGACCATGGCGATGCCGGACATAGTCTGGCCGATGGGGTCGTAGCCGATCTGGTTGGAGTAGGGGCCGAACTGGCCGTAGGCCGAAACGTTGACCATGATGATGCGCGGGTTAATCTCCTTGAGGACGTCGTAGCCGAACCCCATGGCGGCGATGGTGCCGGGACGGAAGTTCTGTAGGAGCACGTCGGAGATCCCGACGAGCTTGCGGAGGACCTCCTTGCCTTCCTCCTTGCGCAGGTCGATGCTCAGGCTCTTCTTGCCGCTGTTGTACTGGACCCAGTAGGCGCTCTGCTTGCGCACCCAGGGAGCATGGTAGCGGGTCTCTTCGCCGCCGAGACGCTCGATCTTGATGACCTCCGCGCCCATGCGGGCCAGCACCTGGGCGCACCGGGGACCGGCCTGGTGACGGCCAAGGTCAAGTACCCGGATTCCATTCAAAGGGCCATTCGCTTCAGCCATAGAAAAAACTCTCCTTGTTTACTCTGCGCCGGGACGGCTGACCGCCGGGGCGATTTCGGCAAATTCTACGACTCCCGGCGGCAAACGGCAAGCCGGGGGAAGGCCGCGGGGCAGGGATGATACTGCTGCGGTGGGAGAAGAATTCCTGTCCCATTTTGTACCAAACTGTCCCACCGCCGCCGCGCCGGACGCCCTGCCTGGCCGATGAGCCGCGAAACCCGGACAAAAGCGGACATTTCAGGACATTTGAGCGTGGGGCCGGTGGGGATCTTGTCCTGGTTTGTCCCCGTTTGTCCGCCAAATGTCCCCTTTTTCACCGGAATATCCTGGTTTTGTCCGGTTTTGTCGCCCCCGAGGGCGGGGATTCCCGGCGGTGGGGTGGATAAGGGTCCTATGGATAAAGTCCGCCGTCATTCAACAATGGTAAAGGATGGGAGGACGAGGACGCCAGCGGCAAATGTCAGCAAAACTGGGTAAGGATTGGGGATGCTCTCTGCCCGACGGACCGTCTTCCGGGTATACTGCCCCAATGATAGCCCAGGCTCTGCCCACCATCGCCGAGGAGCCGGCCCCTTACCAGGGCAGATCCGGCAGGGGTGGGGGTAAGCCCCCGCTGCCGGAGAGCGCGTTGGCGAAGCTGTGGCAGCGGCGGGCGGCGCGGCAGGAGTGGTTCCGCACCAGCCAGGGCAGGCGGGTGCGGGTGCTCTACCCGGGGCGTCCCGGCACCTCCGCCGGACCGGACTTCCGCAACGCCCTGCTTCACTTCGAGGATGAGGGGGTGGTGCAGGGGGACGTGGAGATCCATATCCGCCAGCAGGACTGGTACAGCCACGGCCACCGGGAGGACCCCAACTACAACGGAGTCGTGCTGCACGCCGCCCTGGACCTGCACCCTGAACCCACCCAGCGGCAGAGCGGAGGGGAAGTGCCGGTGGTTTCGCTGGAAGAGTTGCTTCCCGGAGAGGACCACACGCCTAGCGGACCTGGCAGCGGGGAGTCATGGGCCGGGGCAGTCGGGGACATCCTGGAGGGGCTGGGTTACACGACGCCCACCAGCAGTGAGGAGCTGGCTGCGCTGCTGGACCGGGCCGGGGATGAGCGGTTCCTGGGCAAGAGCCGGCGATTCGGAAAATTCCTGGCCGAGCAGTCCCGAGAACAGGTCCTCTACGAAGGGATAATGGAAGCCCTGGGGTATCGCAACAACCAGCAGCCCTTCGTCCGGCTGGCCTCGCTGGCGCCCTACGCCGCTCTGGAGGGGGCAGCGGTAAAGGTTCCCGCCGAGGATCTGGCTGCAACTCTGGAAAGCTGGCTGCTCCAGCTTTCCGGCCTGCCGCCGGAGCGGGGTACGCGGTTCTTCGCGTTGCCCCGGCGGGGAGTGGGGAGCCCGATGGACGCTTGGGAGTGGCATTGTTTCCGGGTGCGTCCGGCCAACCATCCGCGGCGGCGCATCGGAGGGGCGGCAAGGTTGCTGGCGCGATGCTTTGACGGGACGCTGGACGGTGGGATGATCAACGGTTTGTCTCTGGCGGCCACACCGGGGATTCCCCGTCGGTTGACTGAAGCATTGACAGTCTCCGGCGGTGGGGTGACTTACATCGGGGCGGACCGCGCCAAGGAGATAGCGGTGAACGTGGCGCTGCCTTTTCTCCACGGGCTGGCCGAGACCAACGGGGATGGCGGGGGGGCCGCCAACTGCCTGGGCCTTTACAGAAGGTTCGGGAGGCTGGCGGACAACGAGGTGACGCGGGAGATGGCGGGGCTGCTGTCCGTTGCGGGGATGCCGCTGCCGAAGCTGGGCGCGCGGCGGCAGCAGGGGTTGATTCACTTGCAGCGGGTTTTGGCCGGGGCGGCGGGGTAGGGACCGGGGTTTACGTTGGGGGATGCATCCCCCAAACCCCCTGAATATAGGGGGGCTGATTCTCGAACTGGGGCTGTAAACCGGGACCGTCCGAGTATCAAGGACGGTCCCGGTGCCAGTCTTGGGAGGTCAGCCCTTGCGGGTCTGGTTGGCCAGGGGGACGGCCAGGGAGATGCGGAAGTCGTCGCCGATGCTGCGGGCGATGTGGCCGTGGCCGGTGATGTCCTCGGCGATGAGGACGTCGCCGGGGAAGAGACGGGCCTTGCTGCCGTCGGCGACCTCGAATTCGGCGGTGCCGGCCATGTTGACGACGTACTGGAGCCGGGGGGCGTTGTGGTAGTCGGACTCGGGACCGGCGGCCCGGGCGTTGAGGTTGATGGCGCCGTCGCCCACCTGGTTGACGATTTCGGCGAACTCCTCGGGGCTGACGTCCTCGAAGTGGGACTCGCCGTCGTCGCCGGAATAAACGCGCACTATCTGGACCATGCTGTTGCCTCCTTTTTGGGTTGGGGGTGCGGGAGATATTTTAGCATGGGGGTTAAGGTTGGGGTTCGGGTGCCAGGCCGTAGAGCCAGCCTTCCCTAATGGCAGCGTCGTATTCTTCCTGTTGAGGATGAAGGAACAAATCTTGATGGGTAGCCCACGAAGCTGCCGCCAACGCTGCGACCGCTGAATCCAGGCAGTCATCATTGACCCTGAGCCCACGGCGATAATCCAATAGGTTGGGTATTTCTATTCCGGCGTTCCGGGCGTGTTCCCCCAACTGATTGATGATGCGATTTCGAACCATTAACCAACCTTTAGCGGTTTTGTAACTTTTGACCGTCGCCCGGTCGAACCCAATAGACCAGAGGAAAGCACCTGGCATGACCTCCAGCAAGGTAATCCGATCTTGTGGCACTTCCCCAAAATCCAGCGGCGGAACCCACCAACGGTTTCTGTGAGTTCGATCCAGGTCGTTGAGCATTCTCGTTCCGTAGTATGTCATTGGAACAAGTCTCGTGTTCAGTGCGGACATAGCCACCGGAGCGTAGTGTTGGTCAACGGTCCGCATAGGATGCCTCCCATAGGTCCTGCACTGATTCGAGTATTCTTTGAGAGACATCCCGGACATCTGGCGCCAAACCTGTTTCATAGTGTTTGCGGGAATATCCAGCCATTCAAGGAACACTCTAGGCAAGCTAAAGGGGAAGTCAAGGGCCACAACAGTGGGCAGCGGGGCTTGTTCCAGGAGTGCGGACAGATCGTTTCTAAACATGGGCTGGATACGGTCGATGACCAGACACCCCACCGTCGGTATGTGACCTTCGGTAACCCACGTCTTGCCCTCAGATTGCGCCCCGCTGAAGTCCACTCCGATGATGTTCATGGGGCCTCCGGTGTCCGTTTCCGGTTTCCTTGCCAGCCGCTAGTGCCGGTAGTATATTCGCCGGGCTTGGCGGGGGCGACCTGCCACTTCCCATTTTTGCCACCGAAAGGAGCAGCATGAATCTTACCGAACGGCGTGAGAATTACCGGGCCATTTTGGCCGGAGACAAGTGTGTTCATCCCGGGTCGGTGTTCGACCCCATCTCCGCGCGGGCGGCCCAGGACGTGGGCTTCGAGATAGGGATGTTCGCCGGGTCCATCGCTTCTGGGACAGTCCTGGGCGCGCCGGACCTGATTGTCTTGACCCTGTCCGAGTTTGCCCAGCAGATTCACCGTATCTGCCGGGCCAGCACCATAAGCCTGATGGTGGACGCCGACCACGGCTACGGGAACGCCCTGAACGTGCGGCGCACCGTGGAGGAGTTGGAGTCGGCGGGCGTTTCCTGCCTGACCATCGAGGACACACTGCTGCCACTGAGCTTCGGCGCGGGCGGTGAGGGCGCGCTGATTTCCCTGGATGAGGGGATTGGCAAGATGAAGGCCGCCCTTTCCGGCAGGCAGGACCCCAGCCTGGTGGTGGCAGGCCGCACCAGCGCGCTGCGGGTCGGCGGCGTGAAGGAGGCCATCCGGCGGGTGAAGGCCTACCAGGACGTGGGGGTGGACGCGGTGTTCCTGGCCGGAGCCCAGACCCGGGCCGAGATCGAGGCGGTCAACGCCGAGGCGAAGATTCCGCTGCTGCTGGGCGGCGCCGGCGGAGAGCTGGCCGACCTGGATTTCCTGGGGGCCAACGGCGTGCGGGTGGCTTTGCAGGGACACCTGCCCTTCCAGGCGGCGGTGAAGGCGGTCTACGACACGCTGAAGGCGTTGCGGGACGGGGTTGCTCCGGCGGACCTGCGGGACTCGCTGGCGTCGCCGGAGCTGATGGGGCAGCTGACGCGGCGGGGCGACTACGACGAGTGGATCGCGGAGTTCCTGAAGTAGGGGACGATTTTTCGGGGGTACGTTGGGGGGACTAGTCCCCCCAACCCCCTTTTTGCTAATCCGGTTCCAGGCCGTCGAAGAAGTTGGGGGGGATGAATGCTCCCGGGGGGACGGGGGGCCAGCCCCGGACGTACCACTCGCGGCCCATGTTGTGGGCGGTGACCTCGCGGGGGACGGTGAAGTAGGGCCAGTCGGTTGCGGTCTGGGTCCGGTGGCAGGTGATGCAGGACAGCTTGGCGTCCAGGTGTTCTCCCACGTCGAACTCAAAATGGATTTCGTCGCGTGGAACGCCGTCGTTGACCCGGTCAGGGGTTGGCAGGGGAAAGTCCACCCCGGCCTCCCGCAGCTTCAGGGCCATGTCGGTGCGGAAGCCCCGGGGGCGGACGCTGTAGAAGAGTCTTTGGGGCTCGTGGCGCACTAGTCCCGCCGCCAGCTGCTCCGGGTGGACCGACGGGTCGGCAGCGGCATGGAAAGCCTTGGTGGCGTGGCGGCAGATGGCGATGTGGTCGGGGTGGCCGTACAGGCCGTCGGGGCCGAAGGTGAGCACCACCTGGGGGCGGAAGCTGCGGATTTCGTAGACCAACCGTTCCACCACCGTTCCGGGGTCGGCGTTGACGAAGGCTTCGGGGCGCTGGTTGGGTTCGGTGCCGGCCATGCCCGAGTCCCGATAACTCAGCAGAGCGTGGCTGGCCAGGCCCAGGGCCTTCACCGAGTCTCCCAGCTCTTTTTCCCGAACGGCGCCGATGGTCTCGCGGGTGGCGACGCCGGGCTGGCGGATTTCGCCCTCCTCGCCTCGGGTTGCGGTGATAAGCCGAACGGAAACTCCGGCGGAGGCGCAGGCCGCCAGCGCGCCTCCTACCGGGAAGGCTTCATCGTCGGGGTGGGCGAAGAGGGCCAGCAGGCGGTAGCCGGGCATGAGCGGCTAGTTCACGATCTCCAGGACTTCCAGGCAGACACCCTGGGGTCCCTCGAAGAAGCAGACGCGGCGTCCGCCGCCGACCTGGGTCTCCTCCAGGATCTTGGCCCCGCCGGCCTTCAGCGATTCCACCGTCCCGTCGAGGTCGTCGGTGTCGATGGCGATGTGCTCGATGCCGTACACCTGCTCGTGGGTCTGGGTGTCAATCTTGCCGGTAACGTTCAGGGGGAGGCCGTGGAGGTCCAGCCGGAAGCCGCCGTTGGCCGTCTCAGCGACGACGGTGGCGCCCAGGTTGTTGACGTAGAAGTCGGCGGTCTCCCTGGGATCGGGGCTCTTGAGGTGGACGTGGTTCAACTTGAAAGCCATGGCAATCCTCCCTTCGGTCTGATTGGCGGTATTCTAGCACAACGGCCCCACGGCCCCGGTTCCCGGGATAACCCCGGAGTGCGGACCCTTGAGTTGATGGTATATTAGGGGCGCCGCCGGGGTGGGGCAGAAGGGATGGAGTGGGCGTACGTTCCGAGCACAAGTTAAGGAGGGCGGAATGCTGGCGTTTCTGGGCGGGACGGGTCCGGAGGGGAAGGGGTTGGCGCTGCGGCTGGCCCTGGCGGGCGAGGAGGTCATGATCGGCTCGCGGGATGCGGGACGGGCCGCCGCCGCCGCTGAGGAACTTTCCGCCCTGGCTCCCGGTTCACGCATCACCGGGGCGGAGAACGCCGATGCGGCGGCGCAGTCGGACACGGTGTTTCTGACCGTTCCCTACGAGGGGCAGAGGCCGCTGCTGGAGGGAGTTGGGGAGCACCTGGCCGGGAAGGTAGTGGTGAACGTCATCGCGCCCATGGGGTTCGCGCGGGGAAGGGGCGCGTTTGCCGTGGACGTTCCCGCAGGCTCGGCAGCGGAGGAGTCGCAGGAACTTGCCCCCGGCGCGCTGGTGGTGTCAGCATTCCAGAACGTGAGCGCCGAGGAACTGCTGAACCCGGACGTGTCCGTTCCGGGGGATGTGGTGGTCTGCTCGGACCACGCCGAGGCCAAGGCGGCGGTGATGGAACTGGCGCGGCGGATTCCTGACCTGCGCCCGGTGGACGGCGGGTCGCTGGCCAACTCCCGCTACGTGGAGCAGATTACTCCGCTCCTGGTGAACATCAACCGGATATACCGCATCCACGCCGGAATCAGGATCGTCGGCGTGGAGGACTGAAGCACCGAAATGACTATCGGATAAATAAGGAGGAACTGGTATGGCGAGAGCGATCATCAATCTGCAGGACCCGGCGGACCTGGAACAGGTCAACGGCGTGTGGCGGTTTGCCGGGGGGTACATTCCGGGGCAACCCAATGAGGGCATTGTTTCCCAGGCAGAGGGCAGTCCGGCGCGCCTGCCCGACTTCGATGACTCGGGGTGGGAGACCATATCCGACCTGACCAAGTGGCATTCCCACGGCGTGGCGTTTGCCTGGTACCGCATTAAGGTGACGGTGCCAGCGACCATCGGAGGAAGGGAACTGGCGGGCGCCCGATGCCTGTTCGAGACCTGCGTGGACGACTACGGCGAGATCTGGGTGGACGGCGACTGCAACCGGGACCGGGGCTGCATCCAGGGATTCAACGTTCCGCAGCGGGTGGTGGTGGACGCCGAGCCCAGCGTGGGGGACGAACATACCATCGCCGTCCTGGGAATCAACGGGCCGCTGGGCGCGCCGGGCGGAGCGGTTTTCGTGCGCTACGCCTTCCTAGCCTTCGAGTGGCGGGACGTGCCGCTGTAACCGGGCTGCCCCCAGCCGGGGCAACTGGATGGAATAACGTGATGGGGCGGGGGTTGATCCCGCCCCGCTTTTACTCCACCGTCCTACGCTTCTGGCAAAGATGCGGCCTGCCGGATGTCGGTGAGGACGAAATCGCTGCCCTTGAACAACAGCGGCAACGAATGGACGGACGCCAGGGCGTAGGAGAAGGTGTCGCCGAAGTTCAGACCGGCGGGGTGGCGACCCTTCCCGTAGCGGCGGAAGGCAGCGGCAGCGGCCTGCATCTGCGCATCATCCAGGGGAATCAGATGGATGAACGGTCTGTCAAGGAACTCAACGGCATCCCGGAAAATGTCATCGCCTTTCCCGGTTGCCACAACCAGGATTTCCACGGCGCTGGCGGTGGAGACGAGAACCTGTCCATCGGACACCATCACCCGGTTGAACGACTCTCCCTCGGGCTCGTTCAGCAATGCCGCGATGATCGCGGACGTATCCGCTACCATCACCTGGGCAGACCGTTCTCGTCGTAGAGTTCGTCCTGCCAGGCCCTGGACGGAGGGTTGTTGTCGTCGTACTCCTCCGGGTTTTCTTCCCGCCATCGGCGTCCGGCTTGGGAAAGCTGTTTCAACACTTCCAGTTCAGCAGCGATTTCCTCGGAGGTGGGTTTGCCCCGACGCCGGGGGGTCTTCTCATCCAATGCATCCAAGGCCATGGAGAGGACTAACTGGGAGGCGTCGGCGCCCTGAAGGCCCAGGTGGTAGGCCAGGTCGGCGATGCGGGCCTCGGTTTTGGAATCCAGGGTGATTTCCATTAAGGGTCGCCTCCTTCGGGCGCACTATTTCGGTAACTAGTCCAAAGCGCCCGGGGCGGCTCCATGACTGGCCTCGGCTAATCCTCGTCCTCGTCGTCCAGCTCCACCTCGGTGTAGCCCATTGCCTCCAGTTCGGCGCGGACGCGGGGAGCGAATTCAGCGGTGGTGCCGGTCTCGGGGATGGTGATCTCGATCTTGCCGCCGTCCCGGGAGACGGAGCCGGGGTCTTCCTTGGTAAGCTCGACGCTTACCGACTCCCGGTGAATCCCCATGAGGTCGGTCACCGAGAAGATGACGTTCATGTCGTCCATGTTGATGATGCCGCCGGGCATATCACTCACACCTCGTCCTAATTCTCTGGGACGGGCCACTCGGTGCCGCCCTCGGCGGGGCGTTCACTGGCGGAGAGGGCCAGGCCGTCGCTGACGACCTGCCGGAACTCGTCCAGGATGACCTTGCCCCACTCCTGACCGCGGGCGATGCGGAAGGCGGTGCGCTTGCCCCGGGTCAGAGCGCGGGCGTTTTCCGCCTCGGGCCCAGCTTCCTGGGCCACTTCCTGGGCGATGGCGTCGTCCATGGCGTCGATCTGGGGGACCAGGCTGCGGGCGGTCTCGATGAAGCGGGCGATCTCTCCCATCTGACGGTCGAAGACGACGAAGATGGGAACGGTGTTGGCCCGGTGCTCGGGGAGGAAGGTGTTGGTCAGGTCCACTTCCTCGTCCCGGTTGAAGACGCCCACGTTGATCTTGTTGCAGTTCTCGGCGAGGCGGAGGATGGCAGGGGTGGTGCTGACGGCGTCGCCGCACCACTCGGCGTGGAAGACGGCCAGGTTGACGGGCTCGCTGAGGCCGTCGAAAAAGTCCTGCACGTCCTGGGGGATTTCGATGGCTTCGTAGATGGCCTCGAAGGGGGCCTTGTTAACCTTCATCTGCGGGATGTAGTCCTGGGGGGACAGGGCTTCGGAAAACTTCTCTGCGCTCAGGGGCATGACGGTGAACCTCCAGGGCAAAGTTGACGGGTGTCTCAAGGTGCAGTGAGCCTAGTTTCGCAGTAATGCTTCCTGTTGGCAATGGCCGGGACCGTTATCCGCAAGGAAGGAAAGTGCTAAAATTTTGCCAGGCCGCCGATGGACTTGTTCCCAGGCGCGGCGGCCAATCCCGATTCTGCGAAGGTTGTTCAATTGGCCACAGACCGCCCCGGACATTATCTAAAGTATGCCCTGTTCTGCCGAGAGACCGAGGAAGGCCCCGGCGATGACCTGACCTTCAGGGGGATCATCGACCTGTTCGAGGTGCCGATGCCCTCGGAGCCTCCCAGCGGAGAAACGCCAATGCTGGGGCAGATGGACGCCAACCTGGCCTTTTGCATTGCCGGCGCGACTCCCGGGGAGCACCAACTCCAGATTGCCATCCGCGCTCCGGGGATACCACTGAGCACGCCGCCGGCGGAGACGATCACCTGGGAAGAGGGGATAATGTTCCAGCGGTGGATCAAGACCTTCCGCATCCCGGTGCAGCGGCTGGGAAGGCACGTGGCGGTGATCGTTCTGGACGGGACGCCCATCGGGGAGGCGAGCTTCATGGTGCGGTTCGCGGAGGGGGGTTAGGAAAACCAGTTCCTTGCGCGGCGCGCTCCCGCGGCTAATCTTTCGGAATCTAGTGAGATCTATATTCTGTGAACACCCGGCAGAGCAGCCATCCTGCGATCCAGGGTCAGGGTTTCCAGTGCGTTGCGAGAGTAATCATCTGCGATGAGCCGGTCGAAAAGGCCCGGGCCACCGCGACTCTGCAAAGCCAGAATCACCGACTGGCCGTTGAACGGAGAGACCAGACCGCTGGTCAAGACATTCACCAGCGCGGTGCGGGCTTCGGCATCGGATATCCGGTAGTAATGCTGCAAGGAGACGTAGGCTTCTCCAATCACCTGGTTAGAGGCCAGGATCTCGCTACCCTGGTCCTCAACTCGAACCCTCAGATCCTCGACACAGCGCTGGAAATCCCCCTCGGGGTCTCCTGTGGCCAGGCGGACGAGGACGGAGGTATCAATCCCGAAGCGTGGGGTCATAGGGTTGCTCGCGGAACTTTTGAATATCGAAAGGCGGTTGACCTGGGACAACCTTATCCCGAAGGGTCCCCAAACGGGAGTAGTCGATCCGCCGGGGACGCAGGATGTAGCCATCGGGGCCTTCGGTCAGTTCAAGATGGTCTCCTGGTTTGACTCCCAGGCGGTCCAAAACGTGAGCAGGGAAGGTCACCTGGCGCTTGGAGGTTATCTTAACGATCATGGGAAGCTCCTTACCAAGATACTACTTTGGGTAAGGCATGCAGTCAAGTTGGAGGTGAGTCATGCTGGACAAACTGATTACCGGAGGCACGGTGGTTACTCCCGGGGGAGCGGGCGAGTGGGATGTGGGAATACAGGGGGAGAAGATTGTCGCGGTGGCTGTTCCAGGGGTGTTGTCGCCGGAGGGAGCGACGGTGATTGACGCCTCCGGCAAGATTGTTGTTCCCGGGGGCATCGAGACCCACGCCCACGCCGCGGCCAACGTACAGCCGGGGGCGCGGCAGTTGGTCGCCGATACTCCCAACGCTGGGCCGCTGGACCACTCGCTGGGGGCCATCTGGGGCGGTACGACGACGGTGATGGACTTCGCGCCGGTGCCCAACCAGGGCGACCTGGCGGCGGGCATCCACGACTTCATCTCCGTTTGGCAGGGCAACGCCTACACCGACTACTCCACCCACTGCATTTACTCCAGCGGGAGCACGCCGGACGCCATTTCGCGGTACAGCGAGCTGATCAGCGCCGGGTTTCCCAGCATCAAGGTGTTCACGACGGATATACGCCCGCCGGAGGGACGGGTCCACAGCCTGACGCCCATCGGCAAGATTGACACGGGAAGGCTGGCCGACGTGATGACCCAGATTTCCCGTCACGGCGGGGTGCTGGCAGTGCATGGCGAGGACGACGAGCTGGTGATGTACAACTACCTGCTGGCCCAGCAGCGGGGGATGTGGGACTGGTACAACGTCCACGAGATTCACTCCAAGCTGGTGGAGGACCTGGCTTTCCAGCACGTCATCCGTCTGGCCCAGCGGACGGAGACCGGGGTCTATTTCGTGCACGTGACGGCCAAGGACGGCTTGGATGCCATTTCGGAGGCGCGGGCGGACGGGTTTCCGGTGTACGGGGAGGTGCTGACGCTGGCGCTTTCGTTCAACTGCGACAACTACCTGGAGAGCGACGGGATGAAGTACCACACCTATCCGTCGCTGAAGTACGAGGACGACCGGAACCACCTATGGGACGGGCTGCTGCGAAGAGACCTGTCCTTCACGGCGACGGACAGCAGCTTCACCACCTACCTGGACAAGATCGCGGGGCGGAACGTGGTGGACGTGCGGGGCGGGAACATTGGCATCGAGATCCGGATGGGGGTGAACTACACCGAGGCGGTAGTCAAGCGGGGGGTGTCGCTGGAGCAGTACGTCAATTTCACGTCCACCAATGCGGCGAAGATGCTGGGGATGTATCCGCAGAAGGGGGCTATCGCGGCGGGAAGCGACGCGGATGTTACCATCATTGACCCGTCCATCAGGAAGACGCTGACCATGGCGGACCTGCACCTGCGGGACTACTCCCCGTGGGAGGGCTGGGAAGTCGAGGGCTGGCCGACGACGGTGCTGCTGCGGGGCAAGGTGATGGTGGACAACGGGCAACTCCTGGGGACGCCGGACGACGGGCGTCTCATCCCCCGGAAGATTGACCAATCGGTGCTGAACCGGCCGGCGTTCTAGGATTGGAGCCCGGAAATTCGAGACAGCTTCGAGGACAATTCGCAGGTTCGGAGTGTCATTCTGGTGACCAAGGAGGGGTGCTGAGATGGCTACTTTGGATGTTCTGACATACGGGTTTGCGCTGAACACGGACCAGGGGTCTTTCGGGTATTCGACCAACTCGCTGCTGCGGGTGGGGAGCCACAACATCCTAATCGACACCGGGCCGTCGTCGCGGCGGGCCTTCCTGTACCGGGCTTTGCAGTCCAGGGACCTGAGCCCGGAGGACATCGACATCATCATCCTGACCCACATGCACTGGGATCACTGCCAGAACACCGACCTTTTCCCCAACGCGCGGGTGGTGGTGAATCCCACGGAGATTGACTACGCCCGCAACCCCAATCCCTGGGACCTGGCGGTGGCCGGGGCGATGGCAGACATGATGCGGAAGATGAAGGTGGAAATCGTGTCCGAAGGGGACACGGTGGTGGAGGGTGTGTCGGTCATCGAGACACCGGGGCATACCAAGGGCCACATGAGCGTGCTGGCTGAGGTGGACGGGGAGCGGATCCTCATCGCCGGGGACGCCATGCCGGAGAGCGGCACGGTGGCACGGGGACTGCCCTACAACGTCTTCTGGGACGTGGACGACGCGCGGGAAAGCGTGGAGAAGATGGTTGCGTCATCCCAGGTGTTCTACCCGGGCCACGACCGGCCCTTCCGGGTGGAGGAAGACCACAAGATCAACTACCTGCACGGGCCGGACAACATCCACGTGGTGGACAGCACGGAGGGCGGGGGCAGCGCGTCGCTGACCTTCACCGTCCACGCGGAACGGGCGGTGAACATCGATATTGTCCAGAAGCCGCGGTGAGGGGGACGGCAACTCTGGGAGCGGAACAGGGGTCTGGATTCCCGCCTGCGCGGGAATGACGGGAGAGAGGGATTCGCAATCGCTCAGGTCTGACCTGCCCAGCGGGCCAGGGCCTTGTCCGGGGCGGTTATCTCATCGACGGCCGTGTAGTAGTAGTCGCGCCAATCGGCCTCGGGGAGGCCGGTAAAGAGCATCAGGTTGAGAGGGTATTCCTCGCTGTCGGTGGCGCGGCGGAAGTCGTCGCGGAACAGGAAGGTTGGCTTCCCCAAAGCGATGGCCATTCCTAGTTCGACCATCACCCCCTCGTCGGGGGGTACGCCGTTGACTATGGCGAAGATCGCGTCGGACTCAACCACGTCGCGGAAGTCGGCCTGACCGACGCGGTAGGCCCACCCGGGCTGGGCGAAATCTATCTGGTTGTTCCGCGCGAAGGGCTCCCAGACCTCCAATCCCAGCGATTCCAGGGCGGCCACGATGGGCGGCAGCAGGGTCTCCTTCTGCTGCGCCGAGAAGCCGTAGGGGTTGGCGAGGTAAACGGTCCTGGGCATGGGCGCTTTCCTTGAAGGATGGGTTGGAAGGATGGGTTGGGTCAGTGTGGCATGGCGGGGGGCGGGGGTTCAAGGAGGAGAGTACCGCTTCATATTAGAGTGAATCGCAGGGGCATGCGTTGACGGGTACAGCATAAACCAATGCTGTTCGCACCGTATTCCGTCTTATTTGGGCCTGTTGCTGGTGAATACCGGATCACCATTGACACGGCAGGCGGGTCCAGATTAGGATGAATTCCCTTTGCCGTAATTGGTTTGCCGTGCGGATCCCACCGACATGTTCCCCAATATCCTATCAGGCAATATAACCTTGTTTCGTAAGGAGATGCCATGAACTCCTTCGCTTTTGGTATGGTTTGCCGAGGGCGAATCCTGGGCATAACCCTGCTGGCGATAGTCCTAGCGTTGATCGTCGCCTGCGGGGAATCGGCGGCGCCCGCAGATGAGGCGTCAACCGAATCGTCCCCCGCTCCCCAACAGCAGTCGGTCCCCACCGCGGCTCCGATGGCCAAGCCGACGAATACGCCGGCACCAACGGAACCAGAAGAGATCAGTCGTCCGCTGACAATAGTGACCTTCGCGGAAGAACAGCATATGGACTACATGGATGGGAACTCTGGGGCCGGTGGGGAACATTTCCGAAACAGCTTCACGGAGCCGCTGACCCAGCGAATCACCGGCAGCAGTGAGCTTCGAGGGCTTTCGGCGGAGAGCTGGGAGACGGTGGACGGCAACCCCGGCCACTGGAGGTTCATAATTCGCCAGGGGATCGAGTTCCACAATGGTGAGACATTCGACGCCAACGCCGCTGCAACGGGCATAAACTTCATCAAGCTGCCGGAACGGGGGATGATCTACTCCGAGTCCCTGGGCGGCGAGCACGAGGCTATGGCGGTGGACGACTATACTCTGGATATCATTTGCGACAACCCGTGTCCGCTGGCCACCACTGGGGTCCGCTTCACGCATTTTGCCGCGCCTGAGTGGTATGTGAACGCCACTGAGGACGACAGGCGCAGCATGTTCATCACCGCCGGTCCTTTCAAGTTCGTGGAATGGCAGCGCGGTGTCAAGATCGTTACCGAACCGTTCGAGAACTACTGGGACGGCGAGCCCAAGGCCTTCCCGGAAGTGACGATCGTGTGGCGGGAGGAGGATACGGTCAGGGCAGCCATGGTCAAGACAGACGAAGCCGACTGGGCATTCGACGTTGGCCCCCAGAACCTGGACAGCGTGCCCAAGGCTGTGATCGGAGAATCTTCCGAAGTCGTGCTCCTGAAGATAAACTCAAAGAACCGGGAGCCTTTCCAGGACGCCAACGTCCGGCTGGCCCTGCGCCACGCCATTGACTGCGAGACTCTGAACGAGCAGCTCTACCGGGGCTTGGGCACTTGCCGGGGGTCGCCCTTCAACGACAAGCTGACGGGCAGCCGGGATGACATCCAGGTTCCCCACGCCTTCGATCCGGCCCTGGCCCGGGAGTTGCTGGAGAAGGCCGACTTCCACAGCAGGTGGCCCGATTTTGAGTTCAAGATAACGACACGCAATGGCCGGTTCCCTCGAGATGTGGAGATGTTCGAGGCGATGGCCGGAATGTGGGAGGAGGTGGGTTTCACCGCCGGAGTCAACGTGGTTGAACCGTCAGTCTATTCCCAGCTTTCCAACCAGGGCGACCCCAGCAGCTCCATGTACGGTGTAGGCGCGGACATCATCAGTTGGCCCCACGGCAATGAGACCGGCGATACCTGGTTCTCGCTGAGGAACATTACCTGCGGTCACCGGTCCGGTTACGGTTGCGACGACTTCCTGGAACAGGAAATCCAGCCGGCGGGCACACTGACCGGAACAGACCGGGAAGCGAAGCTGTACGAACTGTGGAAGTACGTTTACGACGTGGGCCTCCTTCCCGGAGTCTTGGAACTACCCATCGTTTATGGGGTGTCGGATAGGCTGGACTTCATTCCCCGGGCCGAGCGGGAGGTCCGCTGGAACGAACAGATGAAGTGGCTGGAGTAGGCAAAGGTTGGCTGTCCACGGGTCACTGGATACCGGCTTTCTCGTCTCAGAGGAAGCCGGTTGGTTTTTGGACTGCCCTTGAAAGCGGCCCTGAATCCAACATCACTGGCCTACCGGCGGTCGTCAATGGTCTCTTGACGCCGCCGGAGCCGCCAACTATGCTCAGGCTCAACCCTTGGGACGGCAAGTCATCCCGGTAACGGGCGGACCGTCCCACGACTCCAACACGACAACTCCACTAGATAAGGAAAGGAACGCTGCCATGAAAGTGCAGATCATGTCTCCAGCGGCGAGCCGGGTGGACTTTAAGGTGCCTCCCGCGCCGCGCCTCACATCCTTCGAGGGCAAGACCATCGGGCTGTACAACAACATGACCGGCGGGGCCGACATCGCGGTGGACCGGTTCGCCGAGCGGTTGCAGGAGCGGTATCCCAGCGTGAAGTTCGAGCGGTACGGCGGCGACCTGCGGCCGGGGCGTCCCGTGCTGAGCCGGGGGGTCCACATTGACGAGGAGGAGGCAGCGCGCATCGCGTCGGAAGTGGACGCGATGGTCGGGGCGACAGCCCATTGAGGGGGCTGCACGTCGTGGCTTAGCCATGACATGGTAGCCATGGAGAAGGCGGGGGTTCCGGCGGTGGCCATCGCCGCGCAGAGCTTCGCCCGTGCCTGGCAGTCCTGCGTGGACGGTTGGGGACAGCCCAACACGGCTTACGTCATCATCCCCCACTCCACCACCGGCCAGCAGGCGGGGTTCATCCGCAGCATGGTGGATGACCAGATAGACGCGATCATCCAGGGACTGACCACCTTCCCGGCCTCGCGAGGGCCAGCCACTGGCGCGCCGTCCAACGGGACGACGGAAGTCTTCACGGTGGAGATGGACTCCTCGCCGGAGGGGCTGGACGCGGTGAACCGCTTCCTGGCCGAGCGGGACTGGAGCGACGGGATCCCGGTGGTGCCGCCGACGCCGGAGTTGGTGGAGCGGATGCTGGCGGGGACCAACCGCGCGCCTCAGGACGTGATGATGATAATGGAGCCGGGGTTCGGCGTGGCGACGGTGGAGAAGATTGCCATCAACGCGGTGATGGCCGGATGCCGGCCGGAGCAGTTTCCGGTCCTGCTGTCGGCCATAGACTGCCTGGCGCAGCCGGAGATGAACCACCGGGACATGCAGGTTTCGGGGCACACCGAAGCGCCGATTATCCTGGTGAACGGGCCGGTGGCGAAGCACGCGGGGATCAACTGCGGAACTTCGGCCATGGGGCCGGGCGTGGTGAACAGCGCCAACACGGCCATCGGAAGGGCGCTGCGGCTGTGCCTGATGAACATTGGTTACTGCAAGGCCGGCACTGGCGATCCCAACTTCATCGGCCTGCCCACCAAGTTCGGGATGTGCATCGCCGAGAACGAGGAACTGAGTCCCTGGCAGCCCTACCACGTGGACCAGGGTTTCCAGCCCCACGAGAGCGCGGTGACGGTGGTGACGGTCACCGGCCCCGGCGACATCCTGGACTCCGGTTCCCGCAGCGCCAACGACACGCTGAACAACATCTCGTCGCTGATGTACTACCCCGGTTCCGGGGCGGGCGGATGGATTCGCGGCTGGCAATCGGCGCAGGTGGGGCACACCGCCGAGCGGGTTTCCTATCCCGGGCCGTTCCATCCGATAATTCTGAGCCCGTCGCGGGCGGTGATCCTAGAGCACGGTGGTTACAGCAAACAGGGCGCGCAGGAGTGGCTGCATGAGAACTGCCGGGTGGCCCTAAAAGAGGCTATCGGCAAGCGGGGCGTACCCACCGACGAGAATGGCAAGTGGATCAATCATCCTGAGCTTCAGACGCTGGCGAATGATCCCGAAGCCACCATTCCGATGCTGGAGAGTCCCGAGCAGTACCTTCTGTTCGTGACCGGCGGGACTACGCATTACGCCAACTTCTTCTACGGCACCTACGGGATCGCGACGCGGCCAGTGGAGGAGTTTTAGCCGGGGCCGAGGTTACCTTCCAGCCCGCCCGAGATCCGGAGTTGAAATGCGAAGGGGCGGTTCCCCCCCGGATCAGGGGAGAGCCGCCCCGCTTTGCCGTTGTAGAGGGTGTCTCAGCCGTTAAGCGGAACCATCCCGCCGCTCCAGGGCCGGCGGCGGCTCGGTAAACTCCTCTCCGAGAGCCTCAGCTTCCAAGCGGCGCCGGTTCCAAGCTTCCCAGAGTTCCTGGTTCTCCTTACGGCCCGCCTCGTAGCGTCTTCTGAGGTATTTTTCCGCGAGCATTTCGTATCCCTCCACTATGACCACCGTGTCCGCCGCCGCCACCAATATCAGAGGGGCCATTCCCCGACCTATGGCGATGGCGGCGCCCAGTGCGTTGCCTCCGGGTTGAAGGATGATTTCGTACCAAGTCACCAGTCCCAGCCACGCCAAGGACTGGACCACGAAGAGAAACATGAACCACCCTTCGCGTCCCTCGCCTACAGTTGGCAAGACTGGCCCAATGCGTCAATGAGTCGTGCTTTCCCCAAGTATGACATCTCCCGGAATTGCCCGGCAACGTTTCCTTCGGCCGGGCTCAATGATGGGTTGAATGACATTGTTGTGTCAAAACGGATTCGTCCCAACCTGCGCCGGATTGCAGCATCATTTCCCTCGACGTTACTGACAGTTGGGCGGGGCGGTTTCCGGGGAGGCTGTGCTAAACTCTCGCCATGCCGCTGTCCTCGTTTCATCCCGTTATCCAAAGGTGGTTCCGGAGCAGGTTTGAGGCTCCGACGGAGGCGCAGGCCGCGGGCTGGCCGGCTATCGCGGAGGGGCGGCACACGCTCATCGCCGCTCCCACCGGGTCGGGCAAGACGCTGACGGCCTTCCTGACCTGCATCGACCAACTGGTGCGGCAGGGGATGGAGGCAGACCTCCCCGACACCACGCAGGTGGTGTACGTCTCGCCGCTGAAGGCGCTGTCCAACGACATTCAGAAGAACCTGGCGACCCCACTGGAGGAGATCGCCGCGCTGGCCGAGGAGATGGGCACTCCCATCCCGCAAATTACTACGGCGGTGCGGACCGGGGACACCCCGGCTTCGGAGCGGCAGAAGCTGGCCAAGCGGCCGCCCCACATACTGATTACCACCCCGGAGTCCCTGTACATCCTGCTGACGTCGGAGAGCGGGCGGCGGGGGCTGAAGCACGTCAGGACGCTGATCCTGGATGAGATCCACGCCGTTGCCGACGACAAGCGGGGGTCGCACCTGGCGTTGTCGGTGGAGCGGCTGTGCCAGCTTTCCGAGGAACCGATTACCCGCATTGGATTATCCGCCACCCAGCGGCCGCTGTCCGAGATGGCCCGCTTCCTGGTGGGGAACCGGCACATCGACGCCGATGGCAACCCGGACTGCGTGGTGGTGGACACGGGGAGGCGCCGACGGGTGGACCTGTCCGTGGAACTGCCGGAGCAGGAGTTAGGGCCCATTGCCACCCATGAAATCTGGGGAGAGACCCTGGACGCCATCGGCGCTGCGACGGAGACCCATGCCATCACCCTGGTCTTCGTCAACACGCGGCGGTTGGTGGAACGGGTGGCGCACCAGCTTTCGGCACGGCTGGGAGAGGAGGTGGTGGTGGCGCACCACGGGAGCCTGTCCCGCGCCATCCGACTGGATGCCGAGCAGAAGCTGAAGAACGGGCAGGTCAAGGTCTGCGTGGCCACGGCGTCGCTGGAGCTGGGCATCGACATCGGGGAGATAGACCTGGTCTGCCAGATCGGCTCGCCGCGATCCATTGGGCTGCTGGTGCAGCGGGTGGGCCGGTCCGGGCACACCGTCGGGGGGGTCCCCAAGGGGATGCTGTTCCCGCTGACCCGGGACGAGATGCTGGAGTGCGCCGCCCTGTCCCGGGCGATGCGGCGGGGCAACCTGGACACCTTTACCATCCCGGCGTGGCCGCTGGACGTGCTTTCGCAACAGATGGTGGCCGCCTGCGCGGCGGAGGAATGGGACGAGGACGCCCTGTTCGAGCTGTTCCGGCGGGCGTACCCGTACCGGGACTTGCCTCGGGAAAAGTTCGACCAGGTGGTAGAGTCGCTGTCCCAGGGGTTCGCGCCGAGACAGGGAAGGAACGGAGCCCACCTGCACCGGGACGGAATCAACCAAAGGCTGAAGGGACGGCGGGGAGCGCGCCTGGCGGCCATGACCAGCGGCGGGGCCATCCCGGACAACGCGGATTACGACGTGGTGGCCGACCCGGAGGGCACCTTCGTCGGGACGGTGAACGAGGACTTCGCCATCGAGAGCATGGCCGGGGACATTTTCCTGCTGGGCAACACGCCGTGGAAGATCCGGCGGGTGGAGAGCGGACGGGTGCGGGTGGAGGACGCCCAGGGCAACCTGCCCACCATCCCGTTCTGGCTGGGGGAGGCGCCGGGACGCACCTGGGAGCTTTCCGATGAGATAACCCAGCTGCGGGAGGGCGTGGACCGGCTGCTGGACAATCCTGCGGACGCCGAGGCGTGGGTCATGGCCGAAGCCGGGGTATCGGCGGAAGTGGCCCGTCAACTGGTGGCCTACATCGTGGAGGGGAAACGGGTGCTGGGAGTGGTCCCCACGGCAAACCGGGTGGTGGCGGAGCGGTTCTTCGACGAAAGCGGCGGGATGCAGCTGGTAATCCATGCGCCTTTCGGGGCGGCCGTCAACCGGGCCTGGGGGATGGCCCTGAGGAAGCGCATCTGCCGGACCTTCGACTTTGAACTCCAGGCCACGGCCACCGATGACGGGCTGAACTTTTCCCTAGGGCCCAGCATGGGCTTTCCGGTGGAGGACGTTTTCACCTACCTGTCCCCCGACACGGTGGAGGAGGTGCTGACCCAGGCGGTATTCCAGGCTCCCCTGTTCGGGACGCGCTGGCGGTGGAACGCAACGCGCTTCCTGGCCATGCTGCGCCACAACGGCGGAAAGAAGGTGCCGGCGCCGCTGCAGCGGATGCGCTCCGAGGACCTGCTGGCGGCGGTTTTTCCGGCTCAGGTGCAGTGCCAGGACAACACCATGCCGGGGGATATCGAGCCGCCGGACCATCCGCTGGTGTTCGAGACCACCCGCGACTGCCTGACCGAGGCCATGAGCCTGGAAGGGTTGAAGGATGTTCTGAGGGCCATCCGCTCAGGGGAGATAGAGGTGTTCGCTAGGGATACGGTGCAGCCGTCGGTGTTCGCCCACCAGATTCTGAACGCCATGCCCTACGCTTTTCTGGACGACGCTCCCCTGGAGGAGCGGCGGGCCCGGGCGGTGTCCCTGCGGCGGGCGCTGCCCGAGGACGTGCGGGACATGTCCGCCCTGGACCCTGAGGCCATCCGCGAGGAGTCGGCATACGCCTGGCCGGCCATCCGGGATGCCGATGAACTCCACGACGCCCTGCTGACCCTGGGGGTGGCGCCGGCGGATGAACTGGCCGCCCGTACTCAACCGGTTACCCGCGATATGCTGGTGTCCTGGCTGGGAGATTTGGCCCGGGCGGGCCGGGCGCTGTTCCTGACCCCTCCCGAAGGCGAGCCCCTGTGGCTGGCGGCCGAGCACGCCGGGTTAGCATCAGCCGCCTACCCCGACGCTGCGCTGGAAGGGCGGGTGGGGCTGCTTTCGCCGCTGAACGGCAATGGGGGTGAAACCGTCGAGCGGGAGGCGGCGGTGCTGTACATGGTGCGGGGCTGGGCCGAGTCGTCCGGCCCGTTCACCGCCGGCGAGATGGCCAGCCTGTTGGGGCTGTCCCCGGCCGATGTTGAAACCGCCCTGCTCCGCCTTGAAAACGAGGGGTTGGCCCTGCGGGGCAGCTTCCGCTCCGGCGTTGACGAGGAAGAGTTCTGCGACCGACGGATCCTGGCCCGCATCCACCGGTCGACCGTGGGGCGCCTGAGGCGAGAAATCGAGCCGGTGCCGCAGTCGTCCTTCGTGCGTTTCCTGTTCCGGTGGCAGAACGCGTCGCCGGGTTGGCAGACCTCCGGCGAAGGCGGGTTGTTGGACATCGTTGAAAAGCTGCAGGGGTTCGAGACGTCCGCCGCTGCGTGGGAGCCGGAACTGCTGGCCCGGCGGGTGATGGACTACGAACCAGGATTCCTGGAACGTCTGTGCACCGGCGGCGAGGTTGCCTGGGGCCGCTTCTCCCGGAGCAGCGGCCCGGCCAACGGGGGGGAAGCCGCACTGCGGGCCGCTCCGCTCACCCGTTCGTCAATCATCACCCTCTGCCTGAGGGACTCGCTGGACTGGCTGACGGAGCCGTCCCGGGAGAACGCTAGGGACTTGAGCGGGGCGGCGGCAGAGATAATGGAAGTCCTGTCCAGCCGGGGAGCGTGTTTCCAGGCAGACCTGATCTCCCGAACCAGCCGCCTGCCATCGGACGTGGAGGAGGCTCTTTGGATGCTGGCAGCCAACGGGCTGGTGACATCGGACAGCATCGTCCCGCTCCGGGCGCGTCTCGATGGCAACAGGAATCGAGGAAGGCCGGACCGGAAACGCTCGGAACGCCGGGACCGAGGCGGCCGGGACCTGGGGCACGACCCCATGCGGACTCATCCCACCGGGAGCGAACCTCCCGCCTCGCACCGTCTCCGCGCCCAACGGCAGGGCGGAGCGGGACGGTGGTCAGTGCTGGAGTCGCTGGACCCGGTGGAGGACTCCCAGGAGATGAAGGCACGCCAACTTCTGCTCCGTTATGGGGTGGTCTTCCCGGAGTTGCTGGCGCGGGAGAGAATGGCTCCCCGTTGGCGTGACCTGGTGCGAGTCTACAGAAGGCTGGAGGCGAGAGGCGAGATACGGGGTGGAAGGTTCGTGTCCGGGTTCGTGGGCGAGCAGTTCGCCCTGCCGGACGCCGTAACCGAGCTGAGGGAGACCCACCGGGCTCCGGCTGCGGGAAAGCTGGAAGTCGTCTCCGCCTGCGATCCGCTAAACCTGGCGGGGATTGTCACGCCGGGGGAACGGGTTCCGGCCCAGCCGGGGAACCGGGTGGCTTTCCGCGACGGCGTGCCGGTGGCGTCGCTGGAAAGGGGAGTGGTGGTCAACCGGTCCAACGGGGACGCAGAGACCATGTCCACCGCAGCGACGCTGCTGTACGGGCCCATCCGGGCTTTTCTGCCGGAACAACGGAAGCCTTTCGACGCCTACCAAGGGTCCATCGACCGGGCTTGGCCTGTTCCGGTGACGGGTGATGCAGGAGAGCACACGGAGGGCGTCCGGTTCAACCTGAACTGACGAATTCCTGGCCGCCTGAATCCAATGGTATCCAACGGCCCCGGGATGGTTATTGACCTGCATCGAAATGGTATTCTTTGCTACCGACGAAAACCGGTGAGGAAGGCCACAATGACCTACACCTTTAAGGCAACGCTGCAGGAAGAAGAGGATGGACGGTGGAGTGCGTGGATTGAGTCCCTACCAGGCTGCGCAACTTGGGGTTATGACAGAGAGGATGCCCTTGCCATGCTGCAGGAGGCGGCGGAACTGGTGGTGGAAGATATGCTCGAATGCGGGGAGGAAATCCCTGTTGAACCTGACGGCGCGCTACGGGTTGTGATTGCGTGACCACCCCAGAAAACCTGGTTTTATTACTCCGAAACACCCCCATCCGGGAACTGCTCCAGGCCTTGGAACGAGATGGATTCCTGCTCCGGCGTGGCCGCGGGTCACACAGGGTGTACCGACACGCCGATGGCAGGAGAGTTGTCCTGAATTTTCACCGCAGCAGCAATACTCTGCCGCGAAGGACCTTAGCCCAAGTATTAGATGATGCCAAGTGGACCTTAGAAGATGCGAGACGGTTGGGTCTAATCCGGTAAATAGTTTCGTCCACGATCCGATTAATGCAATGGGCAAACAGGTGGGACTACAGTACCAATGGCTTCCTTGACTTCCGTTTTGAATCCGTTAACCTTGATGCTACGAAACTAACCCATCAACTGGCCAATGCCGACTTCATAAAGTGTTATTGCATCGTAAACCGTATATACCCACCGCTTTCTTTCCTCAATACAAACCTTCCCCCCTCGGCGTTGACAGGGTTTCCGCCGAATCTTATTATTGCTCCAAACGGTTTTCCCGCCGGGCGGCATTTTGCGGAATGGCGCACTGGGCGGCGAGACCCGCAAGCAACCTGAAATCCTTATCTGGAGGAGGAAACGCATGGCATCCGACATCGCCTTAATGGCACACCTCATGCGCCGGGCCGGCTTCGGCGCATCGTACGAGGAGTTGGAACGGCGCGCCGCGGTGGGATACGAGGCCACCGTGGATGAGCTGGTCAACACCGAGCAGCGGCCCGAAATGGACATGGACGTCCTGCTGCGGCACTTCGTGGACTGGAAGCAGATCAACGGACTGGAGTCCAACCAGGCCCACTGGACCTACCGGATGGTCAACACCCCCCGGCCGCTGGAGGAGAAGATCTGCCTGTTCTGGCACGGCATCTTCTGCGTCGGCGACTCCAAGTGCATGAACGGGCGGCAGATCCTGCTGCAGTTGAACAAGTTCCGCAAGCACGGCCTGGGCAAGTTCCCGGACCTGCTGATGGAGCTGGCCTCTGACCCGGCAATGGTGTACTACCTGGACAACCAGATGAGCCACAAGGACGCCATCAACGAGAACTGGGGCCGGGAGCTCCTGGAGCTGTTCTCCCTGGGCGTCGGCATGGACGGCGAGCCCAACTACTCGGAGGATGACGTCAAGGAGTGCGCCCGGGCCTTCACCGGCTGGACCGTGGGCAACGCCATCCCCCGCTATCCCTACGGCCGCCACGAGGCCCTGTTCCTGTACAACCCCCGCGACCACGACGACGAGGAGAAGACCTTCCTGGGCGAGACGGGCAACTTCAACGGCGAGGACATCATCCAGATCATCGCCAAGCAGAAGGCCGCCGCCCGGTTCGTTTCCCGCCACATGTACAACTTCTTCGTGGCCGACGAGCCGCAGGTGCCGGCGTGGCAGGACACTCCGCCGCGGGACATGGAGACCATCAAGATGCTGGAGGACGAGTACTTCCGCTCCGGCTACGAGATCCGATCCATGCTGCGGGTGCTGTTCAACTCGGACGCCTTCAAGAACGCTCGCTTCGCCAAGGTGAAGAGCCCAGCCGAAGTGGTGGCGGGAACGCTGCGGCTGACCGGTGAGTTCACCAGCCCGCAGCCGGGCCTGTACGAAGTCTCCCAAGAGATCCGGTACATGGGCCAGGACCTGCTGAATCCGCCGACGGTGGAAGGCTGGCACACCGGCACCGAGTGGATCGACAGCGGCACCTTGGTGGAGCGCCTCAACTTCGCCGCCGGACAGGTGGGCGACACCGACGCACCGGGCATCAGGGCGATCGTGAACCGGCTGGCGGCCGAGGGCGACACCGTCTCCCCGGAGCGGCTGCTGGAGGGGTGCCTGGAGTTCGTGGGCCACTACGAGCTGGCCGACGAGACCCACGCAATGATCCTGGGGCAGGCCCAGCAGCGGGGCGCGGTCCGGACGGACAGCCCGGAGTTTGCCGAGCGGGTGGGGCAGATGCTCCAGTTCGTCGTCTCCACCCAGGAGTACCAGTTCACCTAGAATGGTGCGGGGGCCGTCCCGGCGGACGGCCCCACCCGCCAATCGGACAAATTGATTGGGAGAAACGACTATGACCAGCACCAAGAAAGACCCCGTCCTGGTAGTCCTGCAGCTATCGGGCGGCAACGATGTCCTTAACACGGTCATCCCCTATTCCAACCCCAAGTACTACGACAACCGGCCCAACGTGCGCATCCCCGAGGACCAGGTCCTGCCCATCAACGACCAGATCGCGTTCAACCCCAACATGGGCGAGCTGAAGGAACTGTACGACCAGGGCAAGGTGGCGGTTATCCAGGGCATCGGCTATCCCACGCCCAACCGCTCCCACTTCCGCTCCATGGACATCTGGCACACCTGCGAGCCCGAAAAGATCGCCAGCGAAGGCTGGCTGGGCCGCGCCATCCGCGACCTGGACCCCAACAAGGACAACGTGCTCACTGGCGTCAACTTCGGCCGCGGCGTCCCCCGGGCCCTGGTGGCGCCCAACACTCCGGTGGCCTCGGTGGGCAACCTGGAGACCTACGGTGTGCTGACCACCATCGAGCAGGAGGGCCAGCGGGACGAGGCCATCGACCTGTTCTCCCGCATGTACTCCCCGGCCATGGGCCGCGGCCCGGCGCTGGAGTACCTGTCCCAGACCGGCGTCGACGCGCTGACCGGCGCCGACATTCTGGCCACCGCGCCGGCCCAGTACACCTCCACGGTGGAGTACGGCGGCGGTTCCGTTGCCCAGTACATGAGGAACATCGCCCAGGTCCACTGCGCCAACCTGGGGACGCGGATCTTCTACACCACCGCTCCCTACAATAGCTTCGACACCCACGCCACCGAGCTGGTGGCCCACTCCAAGCTGTGGACCGACGTGTCCCGCACCATCAACGACTTCTACCAGGACCTGGTGGAGCACAACACTTCGGACAATGTGGTCCTGCTGGTATTCACCGAGTTCGGGCGCCGGGTGCATGACAACGGTTCCGGCACCGACCACGGCTCGGGCGGCGGCGCCTTCGTCATCGGTGATGCCGTGAGGGGCGGCCTGTACGCCGAGTACCCGTCGCTGGACGACGACAAATTGCTGGAGGGCGACCTGCACTACAACAACGACTTCCGCGGCCTTTACTCCACCCTTCTGGAGGACTGGCTGGGGCTGGACGCCAAGCCCATAGTCAACGGCAGCTTCGAGAAGCTGGGCTTCCTGTAGACCGATTTCCTTGAGGCCCTTGCGGCTTCTGTAGTGAGGGCCTCAAAGGACTGACTTATCCCAAACTTGCGAGGTTAGAATGCCAACTCAAACGCTAGGGGTAACGTACAAGTACAGCCACACGGTAGGCCGCGGAGAGGCCTCCGGGACCGGCTTCAGCTACCCGGTGGCGATGGCGCGGGGTGAGGACGACCTGATGTACGTGCTGTGCCGCTCGTACGAGGGCCGCCCCGACAGCATGCGCATCACCATGTGCACCATCGGCGAGGAGTACGTCGGCGAGTTCGCCAAGGGCGCGCCGGCCCGCAACGAGGCCCCCTATCCCGACGCCATGGTCTGGCCCACGGGCATCGCGCTGGACCAGGAAGGGCGGGTCTACGTGGTAGACGACTGGCTCAACAACGTCCGCATCTTCTCCGGCGACGGCGAGTCCGTCGGGAGCTGGGGCACTACCGGGTCCGGCGCGGGCGAACTGAAGGGCCCCTCGGGGATCTGCTTTGACGGTGACGGCAACGTGCTGATCGTCGACAGCGGGAACAACCGGGTCCAGAAGTTCACCGGGGACGGCAAGTACATCTCCCAGTTCGGCAGTGGCGGCAGCGGCGATGGCGAGTTCAACATGGCATGGGGCATCACCGTCGACAACGCCGGGAACATCTATGTCGCCGACTGGCGGAACGACCGGATCCAGAAGTTCAGCGCCGACGGGCAGTATCTACGGCAGTACGGTTCCTCCGGGAACGGGGACGGTCAGCTGAGCCGGCCGACCGATGTGGCGGTTGACGCCGACGGCATCGTCTACGTCTGCGACTGGGGAAACGACCGGGTCCAGGTGTTTGATCCCGACGGCGGCTTCCTGACCGGAATGGTCGGGGACTCCGAAGTATCCAAGTGGGGACAGGCCAAGCTGGACGCCAACCCGGATATGTGGCTGGAGCGGGAGATTGCCCAGGGACTGGACCGGGAGAAGCTGTTCTGGGGCCCGATGGGCATTGAAGTGGACGAAGAGGGCCGCGTGTTCGTGGTCGAGTCCTCCCGGAACCGCATCCAGGTCTACCGGAAGGTGGACCCCTTCTTCGTGGGCATGTACGACGGCGGCAGGTTGTAACCTTCAGTCGGACGGCACTTGCTTGTGCACAAACGGGGGCAGGACTCAGTCCTGCCCCCGCAGCTTTTCCAAGGACTGTGCCAACCCGGTGAGTGACCAGACTCCCTTTATTCCAAGACCAACATCCGTCAATAGGGTATTTCCAGCGCGGATACCAGGGGAGCGACGTCCGGGGTTGCTGCCACGTTCAGCAGTTGCTGCTCCAGCGCGAGGATGTCTGAATTGGCCAGCCGCAGCCCCGCCAGGGCGCGGAACTTCTGCTGGATTTCGCCGAAGTCCATGGGCGGATAGCGCAAGTCCCGGGTGATTTCCTGCCCCCCGATGGTGCGAACCGTGAGACCGATGTCCAGGCGGTTGCCCCGGGTCGAGTGCCCGGGCCTAGGTATTATCAGAATGCGGGCCCGGTCGAGGAAGGCTGTGACCCGGGGATCTTCGCGGAACCCGGGCCGGTGGATGTGGTTGAAGGAAAGCTCGCCATGGACCGCCGTCACCGCCAGGATGGACTCCATGTCCACGGATGGGTGGCGGTTGGTGGTGACCGTTTCGTAGGCGCCCCGGGAAACCGATACCTCGATCTCGGCGATTTCATCCGCAGTCAGCTCGTTCCGGCGCATGACTTCCAGCAGGGCATACACCGGGGCCTGGTTTGGCGCCCCCACCGCGTACCGCTTGTAGGCCAGTTCCTGCATGAGGTAGGAATCCCCCAACCCGTCGACGGCCTCGGCCCCCACTTCCTTTACTCCCAGGAAAGCGTCGAAGAAACCGTTTTCCACCGTGAGGATCTCCTTCGGGCCGAGGACGCCCTGGGAGGCCAGCAGAGCGGACATTACGCCGACCTCGGCGGCCCTTCCCCGCTGCAGGGACTTGGTCTGGTGGTTTTCCTCAATATGGTGACTGGTCAGGCCCGACGCACCGGATGACGCCAACCCCAGGGCGTTTTCCAACTGGTCAGCGTCCAGGCCCAGCAGGACTCCGGCGTTTACGGCGCAGCCGAGTGCCCCGGTGATGCTGGCGTAGAAGATGTCGCGGGCGGCGTACTTGAAGATGATGGTCTGGAGGCGGGCCGCCACTTCCGATCCCAGCACGAGGGCCCGGACGACCTCGCGTCCCGACGATCCGAGGGCCTGGCCGACGCTGAGGACCGTTGGAACGGCGCTGGCGGCATAATGTCCGGTTCCCTGCTGGCCAGTGGAGTCTACCTCGTCCCCATGGCCGATGGCGCCGTTGGCCAGGGCTGCGTAGAGCAGGGACGTCCGCAGGGGGTGGCCGACGATGGAGCATTCCCCCGCGCCGCCGACCCGGCTGACCAGGTCTACCACTGGCTGGCAGGACGGCAGGTTCGCGGAAGCGATCATGCAGCCCACTTGGTCGTAGAGGAGGGTCGCCGCTTCCCGGCGGACCTCGACGGGCAGGTCCTGGTATTGGGTTGCGGCGACCCACCGGCACAATCGAGCGGTGGGACCAGTTCGTTCAGCCAAAGCGTTCTCCCTGGGCGCAGGCCGTGTTTTGTGGAGCGGCAGAAGTTTCGGCTAGTGGCCGCCGGGCGCGGCAGCGGCCGCTATTTCCTCCGGTGCGGCTCCCGGGTAAATCCTGGGCTTGCGCATGATCGCGAAGCAAAGGGCGCTCAGGGCGAAGAACCCGGTGAACACCCACAGCGGAAACGCGTAGCTGGGGTCCCCCTGGGCCGCGGTCCGGTCATACCACCAACCGGCAAACACCGGGGCCAGCAACACGCCCGGGCTGGAAACGAGCTGGGTTATTCCCCGCAAACGACCGTAGGCCTGGCGCCCAAAGTAGTCCCCAAAAGTGGCCCAGTTGTTGGAACCGCTGGTTTCCGCTATGGCGAAGAGGAACACGAAAGCAAACACCAACCACACTGAAGCCGGCGGAATGGCCAAGAGCAGGAACGCCAGCATTCCGCAGACGCCGGAATAGGACAGGACCCAGTTCTTGGGGAAGAGGTCGGCCAGCCAACCGAAGACCAAGGATAGCGGGACCCCCAGGAAAAGGAGGAAGCCGAAGATGAACGCCGCGGTTTCGGCATCCATTCCCTTCCACACCATAATGGGGATGATGTGGAGAATGACACCTGCCTTGGCGGTCAGGCGCAATATGGTGGCCACCAGCAGAAGCCAGTAGGTGAACGTGCGCAGGGCCTCGTTGAAGGCGTAGTTGGCCATCTCTTCGCTGGCGCTGGACGGCAACCGGCTGGGAGTGGAGCGGGCCTTCGGCGGCCCGCCGTCGGGCAGCAACCCAACGCTCTCGGGTGTACTCCGAACCAGGAAACACAGGGGAAGGATGACCACCAGGATGGTTACACCGGCGGCGAAGCTCGCCTCCCGCCAACCCGCGCTGGCAATGATGATGGCGATGATAGGCACCAGGATTGCCGGCCCCAATGAGGAAATGGAGTGGTAGGAAGACATGGCCAGGGCGCGCCGGCGGTGGAACCAGTTGTTGACCAGGGCAGACAGGGCGTTGGAAAAGGCCAGGTCGCTGCCCAGCGTGACCATGCCCAGGTATACCAGGGCGAAGGTAAACAGGTTTCCAGTCAGCGCCAGCAGGATGAATCCGCCGCCCGATAACAACGTGCCGACGAATAAAACCGGCTTCGGTCCGAACCTGTCGATGAGCCAGCCGGCGATGGGGCCCACCGGCCCGCCTTCGGAGCGGGAGAGGGAAAAGACGAAGGAGGTCGAGGCCAGGCTGGCTCCCAGGCTCTGGCTGACCGGCAACAGGAACACCACGAAACCCTTGTTGTAGGCCGAGCTGTTGAGGGAGTGCATGAACCCGGCCAGCGCGACGGTCCACCATCCCATGAAGATGCGGGGCCTGGACCGTGTCAGGGAAGGAAAGCTCAATGAATCCTCGGGTGATCGTGGTCAGCCAGCGCGGGGCTGGCACCGCGGCGGAGAGACGCCGGGAAGGAGGAGCGGCGGACCGCCCCATGGAGCGAATAATACCCCCCTTGCCGGAGTAGGACAAGCCGGGCACGTCCTCCATGCCGACCCCGGCTGTAGGAGCGCGGAAACGGTCCCTCCCCATCGGGTAGTGCTTTGCGCAATAAAGAGGGCGATTGGGCCGGTATTTTATTCAACGCTGGATTCATCAGCTGTGACCGCTGTTAACAGTAGCGTATTTTCAAATAAGCGGACGAAAAACATTATTATCAGGAAGTTATCTGCAATATCAATGCGGGAGATGTCAATAAAGTGTCGTTATTGACGGCTGGGATATAATGGCAAACATCCTAGCCAGACCCGGTATGAGCGCCGGTTTCCGATGGGCAGATCCAAGAACGAGTTTCGACCGCTCTCATGCCGGGTTGCAACGGCGTAAAGCTCCAACCAACCACAGGAGGCTTATTGATGCAGCATTTGAGGAAACCTCACCTGTTATTGTCCATTGCTCTTTCTCTATCCCTGGTGCTGGCGGTGGCCTGCGGAACATCGGCGCCGGCCCAAGAGTCGGCCGCTCCGGCGGATTCCGCTCCTGCCGCCAGTTCAAGCTCGGGGACCAGCTCCACGGCCCCTTCGTCCGGTTCCGGCACATCCGCCAGCGCGGCGCCCACCGCGGTCCCGCAGGCCCAGGCAATGGCTGAGCCGGAGAGCACCGAGGTCCATCCCGGGAAGCTGAATATCATGGTAGGAGACCTGGCCAGCGAACGGTTCGATATCGCCTACGTGGGCGGAAGCCCCGGAGGAGCCAACTACGGCCGCATATTGCACGCGATGTTGATCTCCATGACCCCTCAGACGGAAATGATCCCCGGCATCGCTGAAGATTGGGACCTCTCGGCCGATGGCCTAACGACCACCTTCACCATCAGGGAAGGGGCCAAGTTCCACGATGGCTCGGAGATCCGCCCTGAGGACGTGCTTTGGACGCTTCGGAACTCGTTCGGGCCGCAAGCCCACGAGCATCACACCGCGGACTCCACCGCTGCCGCCATATCGCGGTTGACCGAGAGCATCGAGTTGTCCGCTCCCAACCAAGTGAGCGTCACAACCCAAAGGCCCTTTGTTGCGTTGGCCGGCAACGTCTCGGAGATTGGGGACAAGTGGTACGGGATGATGCCGGAGAGAGAGGGCTTGTACGACGAGGCTGCTGCGGAAGCCTATGACCTCAACCCCATTGCCGCCGGACCGATGATGCTGACCGAGCATGTCCGCGCCAGCGTGATGTCCTTCGAGAGGTTCGACGACTTCTACTACCAGCCAGCCAACAGTTTTTCCGAGGACAAGCGGGTCAAGTTCCAGTCCCTGGACCTGCACCTGGTGCCCGAGGAAGCCACCCGGGTTGCCGCCGTCAGATCCGGCGAGGCAGACATAGTGCCGGCGAGCCTCGATGCCCAAGGTCAAATCGAGGCCGGAGGCGGACGCTTGATATTCGGCCAAGAGGGGGTCTACGTTCTGGCCAAGCCGCTGGGCTGCTTTGACGCACAACACCCGTGCAACGACAAGCGGGTGCGCCAGGCCCTGGACTATGCAATCGACAAGGAACTGCTGCGGGACACCCTGTACGGGGAGGAAGTGTTCGTCGTCAAGGGTTGGGCCATCGTCACTCCCAACACCTACGGATATTCCCCGGCCCTCGATCCGAGGCCCTTCGATCCGGACAAGGCCCGGGAGTTGCTGGCTGAAGCGGGGTACCCGGATGGTGAAGGGCTCGGGCCCCTGATCATCAACACCTGGCCTTCCACCGGCATGCCCTACCAGGTAGAAGCGGCCCAGCTGGTCGGCGACACCTGGAAGCGGGAACTAAACGTGGACGTGGAAGTCCGGGTTTCCGACAGCACCGGAACCAAGAAGCGCATGGCTGCCGGCGAACTGGATGGTCAAATTCTGTGGCGTGAGAACGAAGCGCGCAAGAACGCGACGATCGCCACCAGCAGCGGATATGGCGACCCCGAGCGGGAGATAAACAAGACTCATGCGGACCCGACGATCTTCTCCCAAATCCAGGGGGCCATGAACGTATTGGACCTGGAGGAAAGGGAGCAGGCCTGGAAGGATGTGTACACCCGGCTACGTGACGAGTCCTATGAACTGGGCGTAGGTTACGTTAATATCCCATGGGGTGTTGGTCCCCGGGTCAAGACTTGGGAACCCTATCCCTTCTCGCTATGGATTTCGGCGGTCCACACCATCACGCTGGAAGAGTAGCGGGCAACGGGCGTTGCGAGGCACTTTGCTGCGGGTTGCGGCCTGACCGTAACCCGCAGCTTCGTAAATCATGTCCACCATTCGGTTGGACGAGTTCCCGACAGGTACAACCCCTTTCAGTCCACTTTAGAGACTATCCCGAAACCATTAGCGAACATAAGGTGTGCGTTACATCTATATAATGCGGTGGCATTTCACCCCCATCCTAACCCCCGCCTACGCGGGGGCAGGCTCTTCCCCCGTCAAGGGGGAAGGGATTTTGAGATAGTTTCTTAATCCACACCAGGTGTGATCTATGCGGCGGTTTATTGTCGTGCGCCTGTTCCAGGCGGTGATAACCCTGTTAATCCTCAGCTTGGCGGTGTTCCTCAGCGTACACCTCACCGGGGATCCCGCGCTTTACCTCTTAGGACCCGAATCAACCGACGCAGACTATGAACAAATGAAGAAGGCCATGGGCCTGGACAAGCCCCTGGCCGTCCAGTATGGCGTGTTCCTGGGCAACATCGCCCGGGCCGACTTTGGGGAGTCCCACATCTCCGGGCAATCGGCCCGGAAGGAACTAATCGACAGGCTCCCCGCCACCCTGCAGCTGGCTGGAGTGGCTTTCCTCATGACCATGGTCATCGGAATACCCCTGGGAATCCTCTCGGCGGTGAAGCGGGACTCCATATTCGACCATGCGGGAAAGTTCTTCGCAGTAGCTGGAATCGCCGCTCCCAGCTTCTGGATTGCGATCATGTTGATTATGCTGTTCGGGGCCATCCTGGGTTGGCTGCCCACCTTTGGCCGGGGCGGCATTGACCATTTCATTCTGCCAGCCTTCGTGCTCTCCTGGAGCGGGATGGCCGGCGTACTCCGGCTGGCCCGCTCGAGCATGCTGGAGGTCATGGACAGCGAATACGTGAAGTTCGCCCGGATCAAGGGCTTGTCGGAAAGAGTTGTAATTTTCAAGCACGCGCTGAAAAACGCGGTGGTCCCCGTGCTCACCTTCTCCGGACTGACCCTGGCCGGCCTCCTCAACGGCTCGGTTGTCGTAGAGGTTATCTTCGCCTGGCCGGGCATCGGACGGTTGATGCTTCAGGGGATCAACCATCGGGACTTCCCTATCGTGCAGGCAACCGTGCTTGCGGCCGGCTTCTTTTACATCGTGACGGCTTTGCTGGTCGATATCCTTTACGCCTACGTGAACCCCAGGATCCGGTACCAGTAGGGCAGACTTTGCCGTCCTCATCGTTTGAACTATAGAACGGGATAGATCGCGTCATTTGATTCAGGTCCTGCAACGATTGGACCGATAATGCAATGCCTATAATTGACAGTTAACACTCCACACTCTCGACGAATATCGCAACAATTGGTAAATATATCCGGTGTAAGGGTTTAGGATTGACAAGACAAGTATAATGATGCGTACTCTCGGATTCCTCCCGGTGTCATCCATCGTTTTGGAGTGTCGGCGTATGGACGGGGTTACACCGGGAGGAGGGGGATGGGCAAGGCCCAACCAACCACAGGAGGCTCGGTTATGCAGTATTTGAGGAAACCCCACCTGTTATTGGCCCTGGCTCTCTCTCTGGCACTGGTGCTGGGGGTGGCCTGCGGAACGTCGGCGCCTGCGGAACAACCGGCCGCTCCGGCCAGTTCCGGGTCATCCGCGCCCGCGGCGAGTTCCAGTTCTGACTCCGGCTCGGGGACCGGTTCCGCAGCGCCTGCGGCCAGTTCCGGTTCAGGATCGAGCGCGTCCTCCGGGGCGTCTTCTGGGAGCGCTGCATCCTCCGGCGCCGCGCCGGTAGCCTCAGCTCAACCCACCGCCATGCCCGCTATGGAAAGCACCGAGGTCAATCCCGGTAAAGTCGTCTGGATGGTGGGCAGCTTCGCCAACGAGCGAATGACCTACTGCCTGGCTGGCGGAGGCGGACACGACTACGGACGCCAGATCCATGCCTTCTTGATTGACTCCAAGGTGGAGAACAACGCGAGGGTACTGACCCCAGGAATAGCCGAAAAATGGGAAGTCACCCCCGACGGCCGAAGTTGGACCCTAACCATCCGTGAGGGGGTCCCATTTAGCGACGGCTCTGAGCTCACTACCGAAGACGTCTTGTGGACCTTCAGGTGGGCCATCGGCGAACAGGCTGCCGAATACTCCACCGGCGGCGGCTGCCTGAGCCAGTCCCAGCTTAGCGAGTCCTTCACTCAGCCCGCCCCTAATCAGGTGACGGTCACATACAAGGACACCTACGCTACCTTCGTCGATGCCTTTTCGCAGGCCACCGGCACTTGGATCGGCACCATCTACCCCGCCGGGCTTGGCGGTGACCCTAACGTGCTCCACGATGAGGAGCGAGAGCTGGCCTACGACCGCAACCCGGTGGGCGCCGGCCAGATGATACTGGTGGAGCACGTGCCCTCGGACAAAATGGTGTTCGAGCGGTTTGACGACCACTACTTCCATCCTGACAACGGGATGCCGGAGGATCGCCGCACCAAGTTCAAGACCCTGGAACTGCGGCTGGTGCCGGAACAGGCCACCCGCGTCGCCGCTCTCCGCGGCGGTGACGCCGACATCGCGCCCATCAGCCTGGGCGCCAAAGGACAGGTAGAGGCCGGCGGCGGACGCGTCCTGTTCGGGCAGGAGGGCGCCTTCTTCTTCGCCCGGCTGCTGGGCTGCTGGGAGACCCATCTCCCATGCCACGACATCCGCGTCCGGCAGGCACTCAACTACGCCGTTGACCGGGCTTCGATGAGAGACAAGCTCTTCGGCGGCCCCGAGGTCTTCCAAGCCAAGGGGTTCCCCAACGTGACTCCCAGTACCATTGGGTACACCCCGGAGCTGGATCCGTGGGAATACAACCCCGAAAAGGCGCGAGAGTTGATGATCGAAGCCGGTTACTCTGTCCCCGGCGCCGAAGGGGGCAAGGACTTCGGCAAGCTCATCATCAACACCTGGCCTTCCGCCTCAGTCCCCAACATGCCCGACGCGGCCCAGTTCGTGGCCGAGGTCTGGCAGGAGGAACTGGGTATCGACGCCGAGGTGCGCGTAAGCGAAGAGTCGGCGGTGAAGAAACTGACCCGTCTTACCGAGGATGCCTACGGACAGGTCCTCTTCCGGGACAACGAGACGCGGCTGGACGGTTCCAGCATGCTCAACGGCGGTTATGGCCGCAACCCGGACCGCCCGGACCGCTCCTCCCGAGACCCGGACGTGGTGGCCCTGGCCAAGGAGATCCGCGTAATCGTTGAACCCAACGAGCGGACGCGCCGGGTGGCCGAGTTCTACCTGCGTGCCCGGGACGAGTCTAACGAGCTCATGATGGGCTACGTGAACATTCCCTGGGGCGTGGGGCCGAATATAGTGACCTGGGAACCCCAACCGTTGGCGTTCTACGTCAACTCGATTCACACTATTACCATAAAGTAGTGGTGGCGGTAAGTTAGCGTCCAAGGCTCCCCGGGACGGCCGTCCCGGGGAGCCTCCCATCCGGGGAACTCCCCGGTGTCGCGCAACCTCCCTTGGCGGGAGGTTTCTCCGGTTAAAGGCGTTTTATGCGAAGGTTCATCGTTGCCCGAGTAGTCCAGGCGGTGATTACGCTGCTGATTCTGAGCGTCGCGGTGTTCCTCAGCGTGAAGCTCACCGGTGATCCCGCAGTGTACATGCTGGGTCCGGAACAGGGGCGCATCGAGTACGAGATGATGCGCAAGCAGCTGGGCTTGGACCGGCCCATCGTCGTTCAGTACTGGGACTTCCTGACCGATGTCCTGCGGGCCGACTTCGGCAAGTCCCACTTCCTGGAGAGGCCGGCACGGGAGGTCCTGTTCGAGCGGTTCCCTGCGACCATACAGCTGGCCGTGGCCGCCTTCATCTTGGCTGTGGCCATAGGCGTCCCGTTAGGAATCCTGTCGGCGGTGAAGCGGGACACCGCGTTCGACAACTTCGGCAAGCTTTTCGCTACTTTGGGCATCGCCACCCCCAACTTCTGGATCGCCATCATGCTGATCCTACTCTTCGGCGCCATTTTAGGGTGGCTGCCAACCTTCGGCAGAGGCGGCATTGACCATTTCATCCTGCCGGCTTTCGTGCTCGGATGGTCCGCCATGGCCGGCATGGTTCGGCTGGGGCGTTCCAGCATGCTGGAGGTCCTGGACAGCGAGTACGTCAAGTTCGCCCGCATCAAGGGTCTGCGGGAGTCGTTGGTTGTGTGGAAACACGCGCTGAAGAACGCGGTTATTCCCCTGCTCACCTTTTCCGGTCTCACCCTGGCGGGTCTGTTGAACGGGTCGGTGGCCGTCGAGGTGGTGTTCGCGTGGCCCGGAATCGGGCGGTTGATGCTGCAGGGGATCCACACCCGCGATTTCCCCATTGTATCGGCGACCGTCATGGCTTCCGGACTTTTCTACATAGTATCCGCCTTGCTGGTCGACATCCTGTACGCCTACGTTAACCCCCGGATAAGGTACGAGTAAGGAGCAATGCCGCAATGGCTTCGTCCACCACGATAAGCCCGCAAGAGTCCACCGGTGTGCTTGCCCTTCCCCGGCGAGTGCTGGCGATGCAACTGCCCTGGATACCGCTCACCATTGTCATAGTGTTGCTGGTCTGCTCGGCGTTCGCGCCACTCCTGACCCCTTACGACCCGGGGAAGACAAGCATCCTGGACTCCAGGACTGCACCGGGAGAGACATGGGAACATCCGCTGGGGACGGACGTGCTGGGTCGGGACGTGTTGACCCGGATGATTTATGGGGCGCGGACCGCGATGTTCATCAGCGTCGTGGCTTTGGGGTTCGGGGCTTTTGTCGGTTCGGTCCTGGGGTTAATATCGGGCTACCGGGGCGGAATGCTGGACGTGCTCATCATGCGGGCGGCCGATGCAGCTCTGGGGTTTCCAACGGTGCTGGTGGCAATGATCATCGTGACCATCCTGGGAGCGGGGATCCAGAACATCATCCTGGCCGTGATTTTGACGGTATGGGCCCGCTTCGCGCGCATGATCCGGGGGGACGTGCTCAGCATCAAGGAGCTGGACTTTGTGACCTTCGCCAAGATTGCCGGCCTGTCCACGCCGATGATCATCGTGCGGCACATCTTCCCCAATACGGTAAACACCATGATGGTGGTGACCAGCCTGCTGGTGGGACAGGTGATACTGCTGGAGGCGTCCCTCAGCTTCCTGGGGCTGGGCCTTCCGCCGGGAGCGCCGGCCTGGGGCATCATGGTGTCCGAAGGGAAGGACGAGATTCTGCACGTCTGGTGGCTGTCCCTCTTCCCGGGGGTGGCCATAACGGTGGTGGTTCTGGCGTTCAATTTCTTCGGGGACTGGCTGCGGGACACGCTAGACCCGAAGCTGCGGAGGACGTAGGCCAAATGCCGAGCCTGCGGGACTGATTCTAAAGAGATTCCTGGAGCGACTCCCGCAGGCAAGACATCATCCGGTCCATGGTGCTTTGGGCGACGCTGCCCATCATGCGCTGGCCGACCCGGGCCACGGCTCCACCTACCTGAGCGTCCCCCCTGACGTTGACAACGGTTACGCCGTCCGTCTCCTCCAGGCTCACCAGCGCGTCGCCGTTGGCGAAGCCGAGGCGTCCGTTGCCTTCCATCCGCATCCGGTATGAGCGGGGCGGGTCCTGGTCCAGCAGGGAAACCCGGGCGTCGTAAGAGCCGCGCACGGGGCCCACTCCGATGGTGACCGTGGCCTGATAGCTATCCGCCCCCACCGCACGCAACGAGTCCACCCCGGGAAGGCATTTTGCCAGCACGTCCGGGTCCATAAAAGCCGCCCATACCCGGGCGGCGGGAGCGTTAAAAGTGTAGCTTCCGGTAACTTCCATTTTTCCGTCCTCGACATTCTGAGGCGCAATTATAACAACCCGGCGCTTCGCTAAGATTTGCAGGGCAATCGCACAGGACGATTGCAAAGTTCCCTCGCCCCTGGTGGGCGAGGGTTAGGGTGAGGGGATAACTCAAACAGCGAGAGCGTCACCCCCATCCTAACCTTCCCCCATCAAGGGGGAAGGGACACTTGACTCGACTTTGCAATCGTCCTGGGCAATCGCATTTGGGTTCTTGAATATCCATTGATGTTCACGAGGCCGCCGACCACTGGATAAAGTTGGGAATGGACAGCCAAGCATGTGCTCAAGGAAATAATTGACAGCGCGGTATATGAGTGTCGAGTTGCGGCATCTGCATGGTGGTATTTTTGGATGCGATTGCCCTCTAGGGAAGCATGGTTTCCGTTGACTGGTTTCAACCCGAAAGCTATACTCCCCCCAGCCAACAGGCCATTGTTCGATGATGTTAATCATTATTGTTACCGGCGGGGCACACCGCTGAATTTCCCAGGGAGGTAACAGAGTGAAAGTCCCCATCAAGCTGACGGTCAACGACCGGGTCCACGAGGCCGAAGTGGAGCCACGATTACTGCTGGTGGACCTGCTTCGGGACGTGCTGGGGCTGACGGGCACCAAGATAGGCTGCGACACCAGCCAGTGCGGCGCGTGCGTGGTGCGGATGAACGGTTCGACCGTCAAGTCATGCACATGCCTGGCGGTCCAGGCCGACGGGGCCGAGGTCACCACCATTGAGGGGCTGGGCAAGAACGGTGAACTCCACGCCGTACAGGAGGCCTTCTGGGACAGCCACGGCCTGCAGTGCGGGTTTTGCACCGCCGGCATGATAATGTCCGTCACCGAGTTGCTGGAGCGCAACCCCAATCCGTCGGAGACGGAGGTCCGGGATGGGCTGGAAGGCAACATCTGCCGCTGCACCGGCTACCACAACATAGTCAAGGCTGCCCTGGCCGCCGCCGAAGCGATGAGAGGTTAGAGCAATGACCACCAGAATATTCGGGTCGGGCATCCGCCGGCGTGAGGACCCCCGGCTGATCACCGGACAGGCAACCTACACCAACGACATCAAGCTCAACGGAATGGTCCACGCTGCCATTCTGCGCAGCCCCCATGCCCACGCCCGCATTGCCGGAATCGACACCTCGGCAGCGGCGAGCTCGCCCGGTGTCCTGGCGGTGTACACGGGCGCGGACATCGAGGGTGTGCTGAACCCTATCCCATGCGCCTGGGTCATCCCCGACTCGGACGTGAAGGCAGTGGCCTACCCCGCCATCGCGACGGACACCGTCCGCTATGTGGGCGACGCAGTGGCCGTGGTGGTGGCCGAGGACCGCTACCAGGCCGAGGACGCGCTGGAACTCATTGACGTGACCTACGAGGCGCTGCCCGCGGTGGTCAACCCCGAGGCGGCGCTGGCGGACGGGGCTCCCCAGCTTCACGAAGACGCCCCCAACAACCAGGCCTTCCACTGGGTGGCTGCGGGAGGCGACACGGACGCCGCCTTTGAGTCGGCCGAGGTGGTGGTCAGGGACACCATCATCCAGCAGAAATTGATACCCAACGCCATGGAGCCCCGGTCCGCCATCGCCAGCTACCTGCCCTCCATGGGCGAGTTGACGATGTGGAACACCACCCAGAATCCTCACATAGCCCGGTTCGTCACCTGCCTGGTAACTGGCCTCCCTGAGCACAAAATCCGGGTCATCGCGCCGGAGGTGGGCGGCGGGTTCGGCAGCAAGATAGCCGTCTATCCCTGGGAAATGATCGTAGTCTTCTGTTCCATGCAGCTGGGACGGCCGGTGAAGTGGACTGAGACCCGTTCCGAGAACTTCCTTTCCACGACGCACGGCCGGGACCACGTGGAATACGTGGAGATGGCCGCAACCCGCGAGGGGAAGATTACCGGCGTCCGCAGCGTCGTCTACGCGGGCATGGGGGCATACCTGTCCACCGCCGGACCGGGCATACCGACCATCCTGCACGGGCTGATGTACTCGGGCCCGTATGCCATCCCCAACATCAAGGCCGACATTTATGGCACCTTCACCAACACGGTTCCGGTGGAGGCTTACCGGGGCGCGGGCCGACCCGAAGCCACCTTCCTCTTGGAGAGGCTGGTGGACATGCTGGCAGTGGAGTTGGACCTGGACCCGGTGGAGGTCCGCCGCAGCAACCTCATCCCCAAGTTCGATGACGGTTACGACACGGCCATCGGCCTGACCTACGACAGCGGCAACTACGAAGGCACCCTGGACGCTGCGCTGGCCCACGTCGACTACGCCGCCCTCCGCGCCGAGCAGTCTCACCAGCGGGAGCACGGCGCCTACACGGGCATCGGTGTCAGCACCTACTGCGAAATTTGCGGCCTGGGCCCATCCCAAGTTGCCGGGGCCGTGGGCTTCGGCGGAGGCCTGTGGGAGAGCGCCACCGTCCGTTTCTACGCCACCGGAAAGGTCAACGTCTTCGTCGGAACGTCTCCCCACGGGCAGGGTGAAGAGACCACCTTCGCCCAGATCGTCGCCGACGAGATCGGGGTGCCGGTGGATGACGTGGAGGTCATTCACGGCGACACGGACAACACCCCCATGGGCTGGGGCACCTACGGCAGCCGGACCACCGTGGTCGGCGGTGGCGCCGTCGCGTTGAGCGTCCGCAAGATCCGGGACAAGGCGAAGATCATCGCGGCCCATCTGCTGGAGGCCAACGAGGCCGACATCGAGTATCAGGACGGCCAGTTCTTCGTCCAGGGTTCCCCCGACCAGTCCAAGACCATACAGGACGTGGCGCTGATGGCCAACGTGGCCTGGAACATGCCCGAGGGCGTGGAGCCGGGCCTGGAGGCCACCACCTATTACGACCCGCCCAACTTCTCGTACCCATTCGGGACACACGTCGCCGTCGTGAACGTGGACCCGGACAACGGCCACATCGTCCTACAGCGGTATGTCGCCGCGGATGATTGCGGCCCCCAGATCAACCCCACGGTGGTCGAGGGACAGGTACACGGAGGAGTGGTCCAGGGCGCTGGTCAGGCGCTATGGGAGGGAGCGGTCTACGACGACCACGGGCAGTTGCTGACCGGCTCCATGCTGGACTATGCCCTTCCCCGCGCCCACCTGGTGCCCAACGTGGAGACCATTTCCACCGTCACACCGTCTCCGACCAATCCATTGGGGGTCAAGGGCATCGGGGAGACGGGGACCATCGCCTCGACCATTACCATCTACAACGCCGTGCTGGACGCGCTGCGTCCCCTGGGCGTTACCCGGCTGGAAATGCCGCTGACCCCGGAGCGGGTGTGGCGGGCTATTCACGAACAGGGGGAGTAGGCAACCATGTTTGCAGCGGCATTCGATTATCAAAAAGCCAGCTCGGTCGCTGAAGCCATTCAGCTACTGAGCGCGAACCCGGAGTCCAAGCTGCTGGCCGGCGGCCACAGTCTTCTTCCCCTGATGAAGCTGAGGCTGGCCCGTCCCGCCACACTGATTGACATCGGGGCAGTGGCCGGGTTGAAGGGAATCTCGGTCAGCGGCGACACCATTCGCATCGGCGCGCTGACCACCCACGGCGAGATTGCCCGTTCCCACGACGTGCGGCACGCCAACCCTCTGATGGCCGAGGTAGCGGGCGGAATCGGGGACCCGCAGGTGCGGAACCGGGGGACCATTGGGGGGAACATCGCCCACGCCGACCCCGCATCAGACTGGGGGACGGTTTTGACCGCGCTGGAAGCATCCGTCGAGCTGCAGGGACCCAATGGAAGCCGGACAGTGGCAGCAGAGGACTTCTTCGTGGACGCTTTCACCACCGCCTGCGGAGAAAACGAGGTCGTCACCGCCATCACCGCTCCGGTGCTGTCCCGGCACATACATGGCAACGGCCACGGGCACGAACACGGCCATGACCACGGCGACCATGGACACGATCATGGCGACCATGAGCATGACCACGGCCCCGCCCTGTCCCAAATACACGGCGATGTGGGCGAGTACGCCAAGATGTCCCATCCCGCATCCTTCTATCCTGTGATTGGAGGGGCGGTAGTGGTTACCGTCGAGGATGGCGCCTGTACAGCGGCCAGGGTGGCCGTCGGAGGCCTGGTGCCGTCGCCCATCCGGTCCCGCTCCGTTGAGGCGGCGCTGGTGGGCAAGGAACTGACCATGCAGAACATTTCCGATGCCGTGGACCACCTGTCCGAGGACCTGGGGGACGAAATCATAGGAGACGTCTTCGCCTCGGCCGATTTTCGCCGCCGGGTGGCCCCGGTGGAGGTGAAGCACGCGCTGTACCACGCCATCGGGTTGGCCCATCACTAAGGCCGTAACCGGCTTGGCATTTCCCTCAAGGAAAGGGCAGCGATTCCCGCCGATTGCTGCCCTTTTCGTCCGCCACCGGCCGGAAGGACTGACTTCAGAGTTCCGATCAACACCGCAGCAACGTGGAGAAATTTCTTGACTACCGCCGCCAAGTTGCCCGCCACCGTCGACGACGTTCAACGCCTGCTACGAGAGCAGCAGTACATAGCTGACCGAGCCCTGGCGGTGGCGGTGTTCCTGGCCATCAAGCTGCAGCGGCCCCTCTTCCTGGAAGGGGAGGCGGGCGTCGGCAAGACGGAGATTGCCCGCGCCCTGGCCCGAGGGCTTGATGCCGAGCTGATCCGCCTCCAGTGCTACGAGGGGCTGGACATCAACCACGCGGTCTACGAGTGGAACCACGCCCGCCAGATGCTGGAGATACGGTTGATGGAGGCTGGGGGCCAGGTGGATCGTTCGCGGGCTTCCGCGGACCTGTTTGATGAAAGGTTTCTGATCCAGCGGCCGTTGCTCCAGGCTATTGACCCGGGCCGGGACCGGGCGCCGGTGCTGCTAATAGACGAGCTGGACCGGGCGGATGAAGAATTCGAGGGTTTCCTTCTGGAACTGCTGGCCGACTTCCAGATCACCATACCCGAGCTGGGGACCTTCCAGGCATCCCATCCGCCGGTAGTGGTTATTACTTCCAATCGCACCAGGGAGGTACACGACGCGCTGAAGCGGCGGTGCCTCTATCACTGGGTGGACTATCCCGACTTCCAGCGAGAATTGCAGATCGTCACCACGCGCCTTCCCGATGCGCCCCGGGAACTGGCGCAGCAGGTCACCGGGTTCATACAGGAGCTCCGCGAAACCGAGCTCTACAAGATTCCCGGAGTGTCCGAGACCATCGACTGGACATCGGCCCTGATGGCCCTGAACGAGACCAGGCTGAAGGCAGAGGTCATCGACGACACGCTGGGCATAATGCTGAAGTACCAGGACGACATCGAGCTGGTCAAGGGCGAACCCGTCCGCCACTTGCTGGAACGGTCCCAGAACCGGGGGCCACGCCGGGGGGGACGAGGCGGGGGTGGGGGATAGGAAGGGGCTTTTCGTCGTAAACTGGAAAGGCCCCAGCAGAGGGCTAGTCTCAACCCGGTACGGGAGGTAAGACATGGCCTCAGAGGTGCGTGAGCGCGTAATTTTGGCTCACCGGACCAACGACGCCCAGGACTTCACCATTGAATTGTTCCTAGATTACAAAATGGACGATGGTGAGTGGGTTGGGTCCTGTGAGCAGCTCGGAATAGCGGCAAATGCCGGAACTCTGGAAGAAATCAAAGAAATATTGAAGGACCTGATCCTGCTTCAATTGAGCGGGGTAGAAGGGTTGACCGACATATACGACTACCTGGAAGGGCATGAGGTCGTGATTATGAAGCCCGATCGGGCAACGGCCGGTGAATCCGGGTTCGTATTGACCACTGCCGCTCCCGCCTTATAACGTGCCGATATCAGGCCGATACCTTATCAGGCTGCTCGAAGGAGACGGGTGGACTATACAGCGAAGAAGCAATCATGGGGTGTTCCTTGTTCGCCAATTTCCTGGAGAACCCCGGCCAAGAACCACAGTCGTTCCCGACAACACAAGGGATTTGAAACCGGGGGTATTGGGAAGCATTCTCGGGCCCAAACAGACGGGTATCGGGAGGGCCGGGTTGGATAGATTGCTGGATCGATGACGTCCCCGGCAGTTGACGAGGCTCCATGGCCACTCCCTACACTTTCCCCACACCGATGAACGGCTTTGAAACGGACACCGAGAACGGACACATCCTGCACAACCTGATGATGTTCGGGGAGGTGCTGCGGCGGCTGGGTCTGGACTTCGGGTCGGGGAACATGCTGGACCTGGTGCGCGCCACCCGGGACATTCCGATGGGACGGCGGCAGGACTTCCAGAACGCGGCCCGCTGCCTGCTGGTCCACCGGAAGCAGGACATCCCGGTATTCGATGACGCTTTCAAAGTTTTCTGGAGGCGGCCCAGCCATGGGATCAGCACCCGCGACCTGCGCTCGATGGGGGAGGAACGGCGCTACCGCTCCCCGAGGATCGCCTCGGATTCTCTCCAAGACACTAGCGGCGAAGGGGAAGGGCAAGACTCCGGCGGACAGCCAGTGGTGGACCTGACTCGAACCTACAGCGCCCGGGAAGTGTTGCGGGCCAAGGACTTCGCCGAATTTTCCCCGTCGGAAATCTCCCAGGCCAAGGCGCTGATGGCGGAGCTGGGGTGGAACCCGGGGATGCGCCGCACCCGGCGTCTCCACAGAGGCGACGGCTCCTGGCCCGACCTGCGGCGGACGTTCCGCAACAGCCTGCAATACGGCGGAGAGGTGGTGGAGCTGGCCCACCTGGAGCGACGCGAGAAGCCGCGCAGCCTCGTGCTCGTCTGTGACGTCAGCGGGTCCATGGAACGGTACACCCGGCTGCTGCTCCACTTCATCCACACCATTGCCGCCAACCTGGGCAAGGTGGAGTCCTTCCTGTTCGCCACCCGGTTGACCCGCATCACGCGGCACCTGCGCTACCGTAACATAGACCAGGCTGTGACCGAGGTCTCCCGGGCCGTCCCCGACTGGGCCGGCGGTACGCGCATCGGGGAGAATATCCGCAACTTCAACTACCAGTGGGCCCGGCGGGTGCTGCGTGGGGGATCGGTGGTGCTGATCATTTCAGATGGATGGGACCGGGGAGAGCCGGAGCTACTGTCGAGGGAGATGTCCCGCCTTCAGAGGAGCTGCCACCGGCTAATCTGGCTAAACCCGCTGCTCGGCCACGCCGAGTACCAGCCCCTGGCCCAGGGGATGCAGGCGGCCCTGCCTTTCGTGGACGACTTCCTGCCAGCCCATAGCCTGAACAGCTTGCTGGCCGTGAGCGAACACCTTTCCCGCCTTACACCCCACCGCAACCTCAGCACAGGCCGCCGCCGGGCCAGGGAGGAAGCGCCTGTGCCAGAGCCGGAGGGGCCTGTTACGGAACGCCGGGAGTTTAACCCGGCCCTGGCCCCGACCTTCCGGCATCCCCTCTGGGGACGCATTCCTAACCAGCAGGCTTCCCATCCAGAAGCCCCTGACGCCCGATGAACGCGGCCTTCCGATGGCTACGAGTTCCTGTAGCTGCGAGTTCCTGGTTTGACTGGACATAACCCTGGTAAAGGGTTGATATTGTTAAGTAGTTTCTTAAAATAATACAAAACTGGGCAGGAGACACAATGCCCGTTGTGGTCCCGTCTAGTATAGTTGCGGGCAAGTCAACGACCCGGGCAGTCACCATTAAAGCGAGCGATAAAAGGGAAGGTTATGCCAACTCAGACAGTGCGGAAAACCAAGCTGATGCGGAACGTAGAAGACCAGTTTCAACGGCCATTGGAAAGCCTGGTCCCGGAAATGGTCAATGAACATGGGATGAGCCATGCCGCCAGCGAACTGGGGGTGAGCACGGCCACCCTGGGCTACTGGATGCTGAAGCTGGGGATCCGGTACCGGCGGGTTGCCGTGACCGCCGACGAGACCATTGAAGTGAAACGCCCCGGTTAGCCCCCAATCGGGGCTTCCCAACCCCTGTTTCCCCGGCCCCCACCGGGGAAATGCAGCGGCCCCGGACGCATTGTCCGGGGCCGCTGTGTATGCCTCTGAAATAGCCAGGATGTATGACAGCAGCTTAGAGGCGCCCGCCGTCGTACAACCCCAGGAAGTAAGGAGGCAGCTTCCGGTAGCACTGGATCCGGTTGCGCTGGGAGTCGACGATAAACAGGCGGTCCTGGTCATCAACCGTCACCCCGATGGGACCGCGCAGGAAGCGCTCCCGCTCCAGGCCTTGGGAGATTTCCCGCTCCAGCTTCATCTCCGGGTTGGCTTCAAGCTTGATCACACCCCACTTGGACAGGGTGGCGTCGCCGATGATCTCGGTGATGAAAGAGCCGTCCAGGTCGAAGACCTGAAGCCGGTCGTTGTTCCAGTCGGCAACGTAGATGATCCCTTCCTTGTCTACGGCCACGTCGGTGGGACGGCTGAACTCGCCGCCGCCCTTCCCGGAAGAGCCGAACTTCATGAGGAACTGGCCGTCGGGAGTGAACTTCTGGATGCGGTCGTTGCGCCAGTCGGCGACAAAGATGTTGCCATCGTGGTCGATTTCGATGCCCCAGGGCATGTTGAACTGGCCGTCGCCGTCACCCTGGGTGCCGAACTTCATCAGGAACTTGCCGTCCCTGGTGAACTTCTGGACCCGGTTGTTGCCAGTGTCCACCAGGTAGATGTTGTCCTCGGCATCGGTGGTAATTCCCGCGGGCTTGTCGAACTGGCCGTCGCCGTCGCCGACCACACCCCAGGCGCCCAGCCAGTCACCGTCCCTGGAGAACATGGCCACCCGCTGGAGCCACTCGTCGGTGATGTACAGGTTCTCATCCTTGTCCAAGGCGATGTCGGTGGGCCATACCAGGGAGCCGTCGGAGGCGTCTTCGCCCACGTCCATCATGTCGCCGCCGAGGCGGCCGCCGTTGCCGATTTCGCCGATGTAGTCCTCGTCTACGGTGCAGACGGTGATGCGCTTGGAGTCGGCCCGATAGTCGTAGGCGCGGTTCACCACGTACATCACGTCGTTCTCACCCCGTGCTACCGATACCGGGTTCTTAAATCCGGTCCCGGCTTCCTCACCCCTGCCGATGGTGTGGGTATAGCGGAAAGTTGCTCCCTGTACTCTGCTAGTCGTCATTCGTTCCTCGCTTTGGTTGTCGTAAATGGCCGTTTGCCTTTTCAGGTTCAAGCGGAGCCATAGGTCGTATTGGCCCCGGGTTGTTGGTGTTGCTTGCTAGGTGAACTGGTATTCCTGGGTCGAAACGATGAGCTGGAGAAGCTGGGCCACCAGCTCAGGAAACCCGGGGGCGGTGGTATCCACGGAATACCCCGGGGCCACGGCGGAAGCCGAGACATGGTCAAGAAGCAGTTCCCTGGTATCGCCCCTCAGGCTGTATCCGCCCAGCATATCCAGGCATCCCTCCACCAGGTCCTGGGGAGAGATTTCCCGCGCCTGGCTTTGCAGGCGGGTGATGATGTCCCGGATGCCCGGGGCGTTGACCCGCCCCACCTCGCCGGCGGTGAAGTTGACCCGCTCGACCAGGGTGCCGGAGTCGATCCACTCCTTGCCGGTGTGCCATCCCTCCACGGTGGGGGGATTGAGCAGGTCCTGGCCCATGTACCGGATTTCGAGACCGGCGTCGTAAAGGCGCGGCCTGGGATCGGTGAAGTCCCCCACCAGCCGCAGGGTCCCGCAGACGACCTCGGAAGGGCTCTTCACCTTGGCGAAGCGGGCTTCCTTGAAGAAGTGCGAGTTGAACAGCAGCCGCAGCATGGAGCGGATGTCGTATCCGGATCGAAAGTATTCCTCCTCCAGTTGCCGGATAGCCGCAGGATCGTTGGGCGGGGTGGTCTCCCAAGCCGGCACCTGGGGCTCATCGGCAACAAAGAAGTTGTACAGGTGCCGCGATATGAACCGCGCCGTGGCGGGCTGCTTGGCGATGATTCGGATGATGTCGTCGCCGTTGAAGTTGCCCGTCTCGCCCAGGAAGGTTTTTTGGTCGTCGATGTGATCCAGGCGGTTGTACAAAAACTGGTTGAAGTACCGCCCGTAGGGGTATCGGGGCATGGCGTTGCCGATGGTCCAGCCGGTGAAGGCCTGGGCGCAGGCCTTCACGTCGTCCTCGGTGTAGTTGGGATGGCCGTCCATACCGACGCCCATGGAGAACAACTCCAACAGTTCCCGCCCCCAGTTCTCGTTGACCGCGTCCTTGTGACTCAGGGGGTTGTCCAGGTAGTAGAGCATGGCTGGGTCGGTCGCCATGGCCAGCAGCAGTTCGTCGAACCGGCCCATCCCCTGGGCGCGGAACTTGTTGAGCTGGTCCTGGATGTTGTGGGGAGCCATGCACTTGGAGTCTCCCACGCAGAAGATGGAGTGCCAGAAGAGGGCAATCTTCTCCTCCAACTGCCGGGGCGAGTTGACCATCCGGTAGGTCCAGTATCCCTGGTTGGCGGCCAAGTAGCCCAGGTCCCGCCAGCCCATGTACCGTTCCATGACGTCCATTTCCAACTGGGGCTGGTCCTCGGGATGGAGCAGTTCCTCCACGGTGGTCTCGTAGCCGGCGGTGGCGCGGCGTTCCAGTTCCTGGTATGAAGCGCCGAATCCGGCGCGGCGCATGAGATGGGCCATCAGGGCAAGATCGCATTCTGCCATGGCTTTCCCTCTCAGATATTATTCGTTGGGGTAACGGCCGGGTTGAAGACGGAAGAGTCGTGCGGCGCAGTCCTCATGGGGCCCGCATGTTCCTCGTACATAGCCAAGGGGCACACGAAAGTGCGGCGAACGATCCGGTCAGGAAAAGGTTCCGCCGCCGGGTTTCCGCAAGGGCTGTACACGACGCCCCGCCGCATCATCCAAGCGGGCGGCGGGTTCCATGTCCCGGCCGCCCGCCGGTTCCGGCTTAGTCCTTGGCGATGAAGTCCATCTTCTCGAAGCTGCCGTTGACGATGGGCTTGGAGTCCAGCCCCATCCAGTCCTCCAGCAGCGTGGCGTACAGGCCGCGGAAGTCGTTGTTGAAGTGCAGGTTGCCCTCCAGCAGCTTGTCCTCTTCCAGGGACGGGTACTCGCCGTACAGTCCGCCCTTGACCCGGTCGCCGACGACGAAGGCCGCTCCGCCGGAGCCGTGGTCGGTTCCGGAGCCGTTGTCGTGGACCCGCCGGCCGAACTCGGTGAAGACCAGCAAGACGACGTTGTCGCTGGCGTTGTGCTCCTTCAGGTCTTGGTAGAAGTCGCTAATAGTCTGCGACACGTTCAGGCACAGACCGGCGTGGGCCGTCATCTGGGTGGCGTGGGTGTCGAAGCTGTTGTAGGGGGCGGTGGTGTACAGGAAACGGGTCCCCAGATCGGCGATGTGGACCTGGGCGATGTTCCGCATGTACTGGGACATGGAACTGGGACCGTACTCGACGCTGGAGGTGTACTTCTCCGGCGCGGTGGCCAGGATGTCGGCGCCGGTCAGCGCGTCCATGCCGGTCTGGGACAGGTACTCCAGCACAGGGCCGCGACCCATGGCGGGGGAGTACATACGGGAGAAGATGTCCAGAGCCTGGGTCCGCTCCTGCTCAACCTCGATGCTGGTCAGCACGCCGTAGGTCTCCAGGTTGCCAACGGAGGCCACCGGTACGCCGGGGGCGGCCATGGCCCGGGGAAGGCCCCGCCCGAAGTTTACGCCGGTCAGCACGTTTTCCTTGTTCGGGTCCAGGTCGCGGATGGCCCGTCCGACCCAGCCCTCGTCCGCCAGCTTTTCCGGCTCACAGGTGTGCCAGATGTCCATGGAGCGGAAGTGGGACAGGTTGGGGTTGGGGTAGCCGACGCCCTGGATGATTGCTACCTTGCCGTCGTCGTAAAGCTCCTTCAGTGCGGCGGTGTTGGGGTTGAAGCCCAACTCGTCGTTAAGAGGCAGGACCTGGTCCTGGGGAATGACGACGTTGGGGCGGTTGTCGTAGTACAGCGGGTTGGTGTAGGGAACGATGGTGTTCATAAAGTCGTTCCCGCCGGAAAGCTGCAGGACTACCAGTACGGGGTCTTTCTTGGTGCTGGTCATGTTTCCTCCTGGTCTGGTTGGGAGGCCGCCTGCGCCGGTGAGGGGCGGCGGCCAGTTATTGCTTGTTCGATGATGCGGAGCCTAGTTGAACTGGTACTCCTGGGTGGAGACGATGAGCTGGAGAATCTGGCCGACGAACTGGGCGAACTCGGGAGACCCGGTGTCCAGGCCGCTGGCGGCCTCGGCGTGGGCGGTGAGCAGGTCCCGGTTGTCCTCGCTGAGCTCGTAGAAGCCCAGCATTTCCAGGCAGGCCTCGACGACCCGCCCGGCGGAGAGGGTCGAGCCCTCGGCCTTGAGCCGGTCGATGAAGGCGTTGATGCCCGGGGAGTCGACGCGGCCCATCTCGCCTGCGACGAAGTTGATGCGCTCAACCAGCGTACCGCTGTCGATCCATTCCTTGCCGGTGTGCCATCCCTCGACGGTGGGGGGATTCAGCAGGTCCTGGCCCATGTAGCGGATCTCCAGGGCCGGATCGTACAGCCGAGGCTTGGGTTCGGTGAAGTCGCCGACGACCCGCAGGGCGCCGCATACCACTTCCGAGGGGTTCTTGACCTTGGCAAAGCGGGCATTCTTGAAGGTGTCGGAGTTGAACAGCACCCGCAGCATGGACTTGATTTCGTAGCCGGAGCGGAAGTACTCGTCCTCCAGTTCCTTGATCAGCTCGGGGTGCTGCGGCGGAACGTGCTGCCAGGCCGGTACCTGGGGCTCGTCGGAGACGAAGTAGTTGGACAGGTGCCGAGCGACGAAGCGGGCGGTGGCCGGCTGCTTGCAGACGATGCGGACGATGTCTTCGCCGTTCCAGTTGCCCGTCTCGCCGAGGAAGGTCTTGTCTTCTTCAATGTGGTCATACCGGTTGTAGAGGAACCGGTTGGCGTAGCTGCCGTAGGGATACCGGGGAATGGCGTTGGCGATGGTCCAGCCGGTGAACGCCTGGGCGCAGGCCTTCACGTCGTCCTCGGTGTAGTTGGGATCGCCGTCCATGCCAACACCCATGGAGAACAGCTCCAGCAGTTCCCGGCCCCAGTTCTCGTTGACCGCTTCCTTGTGGCTCAACTGGTTGTCCAGGTAGTAGAGCATCGCGGGGTCGGTGGACAGGTACATCAGCAGCTCATCGAACTTGCCCAGGCCGTAGTTGCGGAAGTTGTTGAGCTCCAGAAGGATCTGTCGTGCCCTCATGCACTTGGAGTCGCCGACGCAGAAGATGCCGTGCCAGAACAGGCATATCTTCTCTTCCAGTTGCCGCTGGGAATTGACCATCCGGTAGGTCCAGTAGCCCTGGTTGGCCATCAGCCCGTTCATGTCCCGCCAGCCGTGCATGTAACGGTTCATGACGTCCATTTCCAGGTCCGGCTGCTCCTGGGGGTTGAGCAACTCCTCCACGGTGGCCTCGTACCCCTTGGCGGTACGTTCCACCAACTCCTCGTAGGAGGCCCCGAACCCGGCGCGGCGCATCAGGTGGGCCATTAACGCAATATCGTTGTCTGCCATGCCTCAAACTCCTTATAAAGATATTTCAGGTAGCTGTGCGTCAAATTGGCACTCACCCGACTCGCCTAATTAGCGAGCTTTCAGACGAGGATAACTTATAATTCTCGGGCAAAAATGTCAATAAATACTTCCTTCCTGGGAAGAGAGAATGGCCCAGATTGCAACGAATCCGCCCTCTTCCGCACGGTCACCCAGCACTGGAACCGGGCAGCATGAGCCGTGAATCGTCGCGAATTGTACCCTGTTGTCCTAGTGACGCTTGCGTGCAGCCGGGAGGCGGCGAGTTTTTGACGCGTCGCGGGAGAAGGTGACGGAAGGGCAACTCAGGCTCGAGGCTGGGCGGTGAACCGCCATCAGGTCAGGTGCGGCGGTAGATCTGGAGGCGGTGGCGGGCGGAATCGGCCACAATCAACCGGCCTTCCCGGTCGATTTTGACGGATACGGGCTGCACGAACTTTTTCTCTGGCTCCAGGCTGCGGACCTGGTCCCGTTGTCCCAGCATGTTTTCGGGGTTGGATGACAGCCGCTGCGCGCCCCACTTGGACATGGTTGCGTCGCCCAGCAATTCGGCGATGAACTCCCCACTCTCATTGAATATCTGTACGCGGTCGTTGCCCCAGTCGCACACATAAATGTAACCATCCCGGTCCACCGCGACACCGCTGGGTCGGTTGAACTGGCCGGTTTCCGCGCCGGTACCTCCGATGGACAACACGAACCTGCCGTCGGGGGCGAACTTCTGGATGCGGTCGTTCCGCCAGTCGGCCACGTAGACCATGCCGGCGGCATCGAGGGAGATGCCCCAGGGTGTGTTCATCTGCCCGGGCCCTGAGCCCTCTGACCCCCATTGGCCCAGAAATCGTCCTTCCCTGGTGAGCTTCTGGATGCGATTGTTGAAGCTGTCGGCCAGGAAAAGGTTATCATCTGCGTCGAAGGCGATTCCGGCGGGCCGGTTGAGCTGGCCAGGGCCGGATCCTTCCTCGCCCCAATGGACCAGGTAGTTTCCATCTGGGTCAAAGACGGTTACGCGATTGAGCCATTCGTCGGTGACATAGACGTTGCCGGCGCTGTCAGCAGCCACCGAATTGGGCCAGGTGAACTGGCCCGGCCCTTCTCCGAAGGAACCGAACTCGGCGAGGAAGTCCTCTTCCTCTAATGTGCACTTGGCGATCCGCTTGTTGCCACCGTTGTTCTCAGCGGCATGGCTGAGGACGTATATCAGGTCTCCCTGGGCGGGCGCGACGTCCACCGGGTTCCTGAACCCGATCTGACCCAGGGCGGCGGCGTTGCCGATGGTCTTGATGTATTCGACCTTGGTGCTGGCTACTCCGTACCCGACCATGCTGACTGCCTCCGGCAAGACTGGGAAATGGAAATCCGATGCCTAGACCATCTGGTATTCGCGGGAGGACACGATGAGCTGGAGGAGACGGGCGACCCGGGGAGCGAAGGTCTCCATGTCCTCCGGGGTGGCGCAGGCAGCGGGACCCGCCAGGGCTACAGCGTCGACCAGTTCCCCGCGCCGGGACTCGGAGACGACAACCGGCCCGGCGAGGTCGAGGCAGCCGTCGACCATCTGCTCCGGGGTCAATGCCGACCCGTAGGCGGACAGGCGCTGGACGATGCGCTGCACCCCCGGTTTGGACAGGTCGCCGACCTGGTCCGAGGCGAAATTGATGCGTTCCACCAGGGCGCCGCTGTCGATCCATTCCTTGCCGGTGTGCCATCCTTCGACGGTGGGTGGGTTGAGGAGTTCCTGGCCCATGAAGTTGCATGCTGCGGAGATTTCATGGACGCGGGGCTTGGGCGTAGTGTAGTCACCCACCAGCCGCATCACCCCGGCCACCAACTCCGCCGGACTCTTCACCTTGGTGTAGCGGGCTTTCCTGAAGAAGTCGGAGCGGAAAAGCACCGCCAGCATGGACCGGATGTCGTAGTTGGAGCGGAAGTATTCTTCCGACAGCAGCTCAATGGCTTCCGGGTCCTGCGGTGGGGTGGTTGGCCAGGCGGGCACCTGCGGCTCCTCGGCGACGAAGAAGTTGTACAGGTGCCGGGATATGAAGCGTCCCGTGGCCGGCTGACGGCAGATGATATCAATGATGTCCTCGCCGTTGAACCGCCCCCGGTGTCCCAGGAAAGTCTTTTCTGAATCGTCGTGGTCATCCGGGCAGTACTCGAACTCCCGCAGGAACTCGCCCCAGGGATAGCGGGGGATACCGGGCATGATGGTCCAGCCGGTGAAGGCCCGGGCGCATTCCTTGACGTCGTCTTCGGTGTAGTTGCCCACTCCCATGGAGAACAGTTCCAGCAGTTCCCGCCCGTAGTTTTCGTTAGGGGCATCCTTGTGGCTCTCGCAGTTGTCCAACCAGAAGATCATCGCCGGGTCTTTGGAGAGCTCGACCAGGAGGGTACGGAAGTTGCCCATGCCGTGATTACGGAAGGTGCCGATCTGCTGGTGCATCTCGGGGGCGTTGTCCACCTTGGCGAAGCCGGTGGCGAAGAGATGATGCCAGAAGAGGGTCATCTTTTCTTCCAGGGGCCGGGGAGTGCCGATCATTCGCAGCATCCAGTGGCTTTGCTGGGTGGGTATCGCCGTCCCGATGCGGAAATAGGGATAGTATCGGTAGGCGAGGTCGTCGTCAAAAGGTGGTGCAGTCTCGGGATTCAGCAGTTCCGACAAGGTGGCCTCGTAACCCCTGGCGGCGTATTCCTCCAGACGGTCACGGTTGGCGCCGAACCCGGCCCGGCGCATGAGGTGGGCGATGAGGGCCAGATCGTGGGAATCGGACATGGGCTCACCTCCGATGGCGTTGTCTCCGCAGCTTGGCTGGTAGTCCTAGTAGTCTTCGATGCGGGCCCCGGGCAGTTCCAGCAGGGACATTACATCCGACACGTTGGGAGCGCCTTCCAGTCCCTTCAGCGCTTCGGCCAGTTCCCGCGCCCGGTCCTCTCCCGCCCGCATACCCACCAGGTCGGCGAATTTGGCGTCCAGGTCGTCCTCGGACATGGGCCGGTAGGTACTCTCCCGGGAGAACTGCCTGCCGTCAGGGGTCTCGATGGTGACCATGGACCGGAAACGTCCCTCGCCAGCCCATTCCTCCCGGGGCAGGATTTCGATACGGTCGCGCATGGCGAGGACCTCGTTGCTCTGGCCATACTTCGGGTTGTGGGCAGCCAGGAACCCCGTCCCGCCATAAACGGCGCCGATGGCGATGACGTCCTTGCCCTCGATGGAAGGGTGATGGACCTCGGTGATGGTGGTGAAGCCGATGGGTGGAACCTCGATGGTGATGCGGCTGATGTCCGCGGCGGTCAGGCCGTTCTCGGCCATTATTTCCACCACGCCCTGACGGGGGGCCTGGTTGGGTCCACCGGCGGAAACCCGCTTGAAGACCACGTCCTGGATGGTGTACCGGTCTTCCACGAACTCCGGCCCGGGGTCTTCGATGCCAAGGCGACTGTGGAAGAAACCGTTGCTTCCTTCGAAGATTCCCCGGGGCCCATCGTACCCGGCCTTGGCCATCAGGGCCGCGGCGACGCCGTTGCGGGCGCCCAACCCGCCCCGGACGAAGGACTTGAGCATGTGCTCGGACTCGCGGGCGAAGGGGGTGATTCCGCTGGTCATGGCGGCGGCCATTCCGAAGGCTATATCCATCTGGCCGGGACTCAGCCCCAGGGGCACTCCGGCGGCGGCGGTGGCCCCCATGGTGTTGCCGGCGTCAATCAAGGTGGCCGAGGACCCAGCGGTCAGGACCGACCGGTCCTGGGCTACCGCGGCGACCCGGTGGACGCGCTTGGTCAGCTCGAACCCCAGCACCAGCCCGCGCAGCACTTCCCTGCCGGAGGCGTTGGCGTACTGGCCTGCGCTCAGGCAGGCGCCGAGATTGGCGGCCAGAACGTGGGCGCCCAGTCCGTCGCTTTCAATGGCGTCCACTTCGTTGGCGTGGCCGAGGGTGCCATTGACCTGGGCGGCGTTGAGCACGGAGGAACGGTCGGGAAATCCGATAACAGTACAGTCCGGCGGACCGCCCACCAGCTTGATGAAGTCCACCGTCCGATGGGCCACGGGAAGCAGGGAACAAGCCAGATTGGCGCCCACGCCGTCGTAGAGAGACAGGACTGCCTGCCGCCTGATATCGGCGGGCATGTCCTCGAAACCTGTGGAGAAGATCCAGTCGATTATGGTCTGGGTTGCGCCCTGAACAGCCATGGTTAGACCTCCAGGAACGGTTTTGGGGTGCGGTGGTCAGCCGGTAGTTGGCGCCTGCAGCATGGGCCAGAAGGTATGAGCCGCACCGCCCATTATCCAGTCCAGGTCCTCGGCGGAGAGCCAGGGCAGGGCCGTCTTGCCTAGCTCCACCTGGCCGATGTAGCCGCCTTGGCGAGATGAAGGAAAGTTGGAGCCCCACATCATGCGTTTTGCGGTGAAGGCTTCTATAACCCTCCGGAAGAGGTCTTTGTCAGCATCGCTCAGGTTGGCATAGGGGCCGAGGCTGGTGCTGGAGATCCGCAGACACGCGTTGGGAAGCTGGGCGAGGGCTTCCAGGGCCACGGTCATGGCCGCCTTGTCCTCGGCGCCGCTCCAGCCGGCGAAGTGGTCGGGTGCGAACCGCACGTTGGGATGCCGCGCCCCGATGTTCCGCATCCGGTTGACCTTGTCGGGGGTCCCCCCGCCGCCGATGGAGATGGGGATGTTCAGGCTTTCGGCACGGTCCCAGAAGGCGTCGCAGCTGGGGTCGTCGGGTTCGGCCTGGCTCTGGAGGCGAACACCTTTCATGTCGTGTTCATTGACCCAGTAGGAAAGCTTGTCGGTGCCGTCGGGGGCAGCAGGGTCGAGTATTCCGACCGACACAGTGCGCGGGGAATACAGCTTCGCGCTGTCACACTGGTAGGTGTTGTCCAGGCCGTAGGTGCCGTTGGGCTGCACCAGGGTCGCGCACTCCACCCCAGCGGCGTCCATCTTCTTTATCAGGTCCTCGACGTTGTTGCTTACCTCGGTGGACCACCCGCTGGCGTTGGGATGCAGGGGATGGGCGGTCTTGTCGCTGCTGACCACATGGGTATGGGTATCAATGATCATGGGCCTGTATCCCTCATTGGATTTTTTCAAACGGATTCGCTCTAACAATCAGGAGCAGTCTACCACACAGCCCAACGGGGTTGAATCCCGCGGGGCGCCAGATTCAAGGCGCTGATGTTCGGTTGACAAGGTACGTCGAAAACATTAACATCCTATCCCATTCAAGGTTGTGTTGGGCAATATACACCCACCAATGAAGCATCAATTGGCGATTACTGCCTTATTGGTTACGGTATCAGGATTCGCAACGGTTGTGTGCAGCGAATAATCGCTTATGAGTGAAGGAAAAACCCATTCGGGACCATTTGCTTTAAGGAAAGGGGGAAACATGAAAACCATATCCTATATATCGGCGTGTCTTATTGCCCTAGTCTTAGTTGTTGCCTGTCAGTCTGCCGCCGCACCTGAGGTCATCGAGCGCGAGATTGAAGTGACCAGGGAGGTGCAGGTCGCCGGGGAAACCCGGGTGGAAACCAAGGTGGAAGAGGTGATGGTGGAAGTGACCAAGGAGGTCCAGGTCGCCGGGGAAACCCGGATAGAACGGGTGATGGTGGTCGCCACTCCCACGCCCGTCCCGACTCCCTCCGCTGTGGAAGAAGGCCCATCCGGGGAGCTCATCGCTTCCGCCGATGACCTGGTGAACATGAGCACCGACAACCTGGGGCTCCTGTCCGTTCCCCAGTCCAGCATATACATGGAAGAGATGTTCGACTTCCTGGTGGATCTGGACTTCGACAACAAGCTGGTCCCTGGGCTGGCTGAGAGCTGGGAAGTGTCGGATGACCAGTTGACATGGACCTTCAAGATTCGCGAAGGCGCCAAGTTCCACGACGGCTCTGACGTGACTGCCGAGGACGTGGCCTTCAGTTGGAACCGCACCTTCTTCGACCCCAGGTCCGAGAACTCCACCGCCCTGGACCTGTCGACGAGGACCGAGTCTCTGACCGCCGTTGGCGATAACGAGTTCGTCGTAAAGACCCACGAACCCGAGGCCAACGCCGGCATCTGGGGCAGCTTCCCCTTCCTGAGTTCTGGCTCATTCACCTACTCAAAGGCCCAGGTCGAGTCCGATGAAACCGGCTTCCGGGAAAACCCCATCGGCACCGGGCCCTACCAGTTTGATAGCCGTATCCCCAACCAGTTCATCACAATGACCGCCGCTGACACCGAACACTGGCGGAAGGATCCCGGGTTCCAGACGTTGACCGTCCTGGAAATTCCGGAACTGGCCACCCGGATAGCGCTGCTCAAGACCGGTGCGGCGGATATCATAGGCGCGTCCATCGCGGTCAAGGAGGACATCCTCGATTCCGGGTTGCAGGTCAAGTCGGCGCCCGCGACCACCGTCAGCGTCGTCTGGTGCTGGTACCAGTGGTCACCCGGGCATCCCTGTAACGACCCCAAGATCCGCGAGGCCATCGCCATTTCCATCGACCGGCAGGCCATCGCCGACCGCCTATACTTCGGCGAGGGCTCGCCAATCGGGAATTTCGTAGCCGCTCCCAACACCTTCGGCTACGACCCCGACCTGCAGGCCCAGCCCTACGACCCGGAACGGGCCAAGCAGCTCATGGCCGAATCGAACTTCCCGGACGGGTTCGAGGTCCAGATAGAGACCTACCTGAACGACTCCGACTTCCCAGCCCTGCCCACCCTGGCTGAGGCGGTGCTGGGATACCTGGGAGAGATCGGCATTACCGGCGAGGTCAAGGTCTTCGACTGGACCAACCTGTCCGGCACCCTCCGGGCACGGGGCCAGGAGCCGACCCCCGATGAAAGGCCCTATCCGCTGGTGGTTCGTGGCAACGACTCCCGTTACCACACCCTGCGCTGGATGCGGGGCTGGTACCACTCCGAGAGGAGCGTCCGTCCGGTGGTGGGATCCTCCACGCCCCACATTGACGAGCTCATCGACAAGGCCGGCGCCGAGTTCGACCTCGACACGCAGGAGGAGTACATCCGCGAATACAACCGGCGGTTGACCAACGAGTTCCGGCACGCTCCCCTGATAACCGCCAACGCGGTGTTCGGAATCTCCAACAAGGTGAAGGAGTGGACGCCCATCACCGGCCGTCCCTTCCCCCACAACTTCTGGAGCGCACGGCCCAACTAGGAAAACACCCGCATCCCGGACCAAGGACAGGCCCTGAGCGTCGCTCCCGACGCGACGAGCCTGTCCCCCGATTCATTAACACCCATCCCCGTTTGGCAACGGGGTAAAAGGCGCTTCGGATAGGGAAAAGGTTATGCTCGGCTACATCGCCGGACGAATCCTGCAGGGCTTTATAAACATTCTGTTCATCACCGTTCTGGTGTTCCTGCTGGCCCGGGCCAGCGGGGACCCGGTGGAGGCCTTCGTCCCGGACGAGGCCAGCGAGGCCACGGTCCAGATGATCCGGGAGCGGCTTGGCCTGGACAAGCCTATCCACGTGCAGTATTGGGTGTTCTTCAAGGGCCTCCTCGTTGGTGACTTGGGGGACTCCAAGATTTTGAAGGAACCGGTGACCAAGCTGCTGGTGGAGCGGTTGCCGGCAACTTTCTCCCTGGCCGCCACTGCCATGATCATTGCCATGGTGATGGCGCTGCCATTGGGGGTTCTCAGCGCGGTATATCGGGACACATGGATAGACAGGTTCGCCAAGATCATTGCTTTCTTAGGACAATCCAGCCCGCAGTTCTGGATTGCCATCATGCTGATGATCCTGTTTTCGGTTCTGCTGGGGTGGTTGCCGGTTGCCGGCAGGTCCGGGCCTTCCAGTTATGTCCTGCCCGGTTTCGTCATGGGATGGTTCGTCATCGCTGGACTGGTGCGGCTAACGCGATCCAGTATGCTTGACGTGCTGGACAGCGACTACATCACCATGGCCCGGGGAAAGGGGCTCCCGGAACGGACCGTCATCTGGAAACATGCTCTCCGCAACGCCATGATTCCGGTGCTGACCTACTCGGGGCTCATTCTGGGTGGATTCATGAACGGATCGGTGGTGGTGGAAGCGGTCTTTGCCTGGCCCGGCATTGGGCGGCTGGCCCTGGATGCCGTCCAGGGAAGGGACTTTCCGGTGGTGCAGGGGGTCGTGATCATGGTGGGCGCCTTTTTTGTGGTAATCAACCTGCTGGTCGACATCACCTATGCCATCGTCAATCCGCGCATCAAGTACTCCGCCAGCTAGGAAAGGAGGGAGCAGTCTATGGCCCAGGCAGCAGAGCGGCCGTTACTGGTAGCCGAAGCCCTTCCCTGGCGGCGCCGGGCTTTGTCCATAGTGGGCAGCCTGCGGCGCGCGCCGCTGATTCCCACCATCGGCATCGTGTTGATAATAATCTGCGCCCTGTTCGCGCCCTGGATCGCCCCCTTCGAACCTACCAAGAACGACATCATCAACAACTTCGCACCCCCGGCGTGGCATGAAGACGGAAGCTGGCGGAACTCCCTCGGCACCGACAAGCTGGGCCGGGACATGCTGAGCAGAATCATCCACGGCACCCGGGTTTCCTTGAGCCTTTCCATCGCGGTGATCCTGTTGGGGGGAACGGCGGGGACGTTTTTCGGGCTGGCCTCCGGGTTCCTGGGAGGTAAGACCGATGCCGTGGTGCAGCGGGGAGTAGAGGCGATCCTGGCGCTGCCCCTGATCCTGGTGGCGCTGGTGTTCATGAGCGCTTTCGGGACCAGCTTCACCAACGTTATCTTCATATTATCGCCCTTCGTTGCCGCCCGGTTCGCCCGCATGGTGCGCGGGGAGGCGCTGGCCATCAAGGAACTGGACTATGTTGCGCTGGCCAGGGTGGTGGGTTCGCCGACTCACCGGATCGTGGCCAAGCACATACTGCCCAACGTCTTCAATACGGTGATCGTGCTGGCGACGCTGGAGGTGGGACACCTGATCCTAGTGGAGTCGTCCCTCAGCTTCTTGGGCGTGGGGATTCCCCCGCCCCGGCCGGCGTGGGGATTGATGGTCGCGGACGGGCGGGACTTCATCCAGAGCCATTACTGGCTGACCCTGTTCCCGGGGCTGGCCATCCTGGCATCGGTGATGTGCCTCAACCTGTTCGGGGACTGGCTGCGGGACACCCTGGACCCCAGGCGCCGCCAACTGTAGGGGATGGAAGACTTCAGGGAGACGGAAGACCGCCGGGTGCAGATGGAAAACCACGACGCTGAACAAGATATTCTCCTGCGGGTTGAAGGGCTGAAGACCTACTTCTTCCAGCGGAACGCCGTGTTAAAAGCGGTGGACGGCGTCAGCTTCACCATCCGGGAAGGGGAGGCGGTGGGCCTGGTGGGGGAGTCAGGCAGCGGCAAGACCATGACCTGCCTGTCCCTGATGCGGCTGGTCCCCCGTCCCGGGGCGCAGATAGTCGAGGGGGAAGTCTGGTTCCGGGGCGAGAACCTGCTGGAGCTTTCCGAGCACCAGATGCGGGAGTACCGGGGGCACCGGATGGCCATCATCATGCAGGACCCGCAGACATCGCTGAATCCGGTCTACACCGTGGGCGAGCAGGTGGCCGAGCCGGTGCGGCTGCACCTGAAGGAGCGGGGCCAGCAGGCCCTGGACCGGGTGCTGGGGTCGCTGCGGGCCGTGCGCATACCCAGGCCGGAGCTGAGGCTGGGCCAATACCCCCACCAGTTCAGCGGCGGAATGCGCCAGCGGGTGGTGGCGGCCATGGGGCTGACCACCGAGCCGGAACTGCTGATCGCCGACGAGCCGACCACCTCTCTTGACGTCACCATCCAGGCCCAGTTCCTGGGGCTGATCCGGGAGCTGCAGCGGGAGAGCGGCACCAGCGTCATCTGGGTGACCCACGACCTGGGAATCGTCGCCCAGATGTGCGACCGGGTGAACGTCATGTACGCGGGGCGGATTGTGGAAAGCGCCGGGGTGCGTCAGATCTACAAGGAACCCCAGCATCCGTATACTCGGGCGCTGCTGGATTCGGTGCCGGTGATGGGGACCAAGCGGGACCGGCTCTACCAGATCGAGGGCCAGCCGCCCGACCTGCGGGACATTCCCCAGGGCTGTCCCTTCTGGCCGAGGTGTCCCGAGGCGATGGACAAGTGCAAGGAGGAGTACCCGCCGAGAACCTCGCTGGGGGACCAGGACTTCGTGCATTGCTGGCTGGCGGAGCCGGGGGGCTGAAGTGGCGGAACGATTGCTGGAAGTAGAGGGGCTGGTCAAGCACTTCCGGGGCAGCGGAAGCTGGCTGGGCCGGAATGCCGAGGCCATCCAGGCAGTGGACGGGGTCAACTTCTCCATCGGCGAGGGCGAGACCTTTGCGCTGGTGGGGGAAAGCGGCTGTGGCAAGACCACGGTTGCGAAGATGATCCTGCTCCTGGAGCGTCCCACCGGGGGGGTCATCCGGTTCCGGGGCGATGACATCAACGGGCTGCGGGGCAGTGGTCTGCGGGAATACAAGCGGCTGGTGCAGGCGGTGTTCCAGGACCCCTACAGCTCGCTGAACCCGAGGATGCAGGTGCTGGACATCATCGGCGAGCCGCTGCAGGTACACGAGGGGATGCACGGCCGGGAACTGAGGATGCGGGTGGGAGAGCTGCTGGAGAACGTGGGCCTCAGCCCGGTGACCGGGTCCTTCTTTCCCCACCAGTTCAGCGGCGGACAGCGCCAGCGCATTGCCATCGCCCGTGCCCTGGCCCTGCGGCCCCAGCTGATAGTGCTGGATGAGCCAGTTTCCGGGCTGGACGTCTCCATCCGGGCCCAGATCCTGAACCTGCTGGTGGAGCTGCAGCGGGATCTGGGGTTGAGCTACCTGCTGATCTCCCACGACTTGGCGATTGTGGAGCACATGAGCCACCGGGTGGGGGTGATGTACGTGGGGAAGATGGTGGAGCTAGCGGACAAGGACCAGCTGTACGAGAACACCTTGCATCCCTACAGCAAGGCGCTGCTGGCCTCGGTGCCCCAGCCTGACCCGGACATCCCCATGGGCACCACCATCAGCGGCGAGGTGGCCAGCCCAATCAACCCGCCCAGCGGGTGCCGGTTCCACCCGCGCTGTCCCATCTACTTTGAGACCGGCATGTGCCGGGAGGTGGAGCCCGACTGGCGGGAGATAGGCAGCGATCACCTGACCGCCTGCCACAAGGTGGACCCGGCAGTGGTCGCCTGATCCTCGCCAACCCCGGTTCCACGAATAAGAAACTATCTCAAAATAGGGAGAGTCTGAAATCTGTGGGAGCGGATTCACCCTGTTATTCTGGAAGAGGAGTGCCAGGAACTGGGTGGCGTGGAATGGCAGGGGCAGGCCGCTGATTGCGCCCCTGGTAAAGCCCTTTGGGGGATTCAACAGGCCGCAACCCCATGGACCGGGACAAGGCGCCCAGCAAACGCAGCGTCCTGATTGACGGAGGCGGGGTTCCGTTGAGCGTGGTGGTGGCCGGGGACAACGTTCACGACACCAAGCTGAGGAGTTGATTCCCATTACCGTGCCGTAGGCGAGGCGGCTACTCACCCGCTTGGTATGGTCTGAAACCCAACCGCCCGGTTTCGTCCTATACTGGTCGTGGTAGACACGGCGCCACCAAGCCAGAGCCCGCCGGTGCCACTACAAAAGGCGTCTATCCAATCTGCCACTGGAGTATTAAGGAGGCATCATGCGCGAAAACACCTTGAAGCAAAAGTTGAATGCGGGTAAAGCGGTCTTTGGAGTAATGATCACTTTTCCCTCCTCTCCGGTGGTCGAAATGCTCGGTCAGCTGGGCTTTGACTGGGTGCTGCTGGACAACGAGCACGGCAACATCACCGTGGACAACGTCGAGGACCTGGTCCGCGCCGCCGACCTCACGGGAATTGCTCCCATAGTCCGGCCCGTGGGCAACCGTCCCGAGATTATTGCTCCTTTCCTGGACCGGGGCGCCTGGGGAGTGCAGGTCCCGCACGTTAACACCGCCGGTGAGGCGCGCGCCTCCGTGGATGCGGTCAAGTACTACCCCCTGGGGCACCGGGGCATCTTCAGCCGCAGCCGCCCCGCCGACTACGGCTTTGCCGGGTCCACCCAGGACTACGTGAATGAAGCGAACGAGAATACCCTCGTGTGCCTGATGCTCGAAGAGGTTGAGGCCATCGACAACCTGGGAGAATTGGTCACCGTCGACGACGTAGACGTCTACTTCATCGGCTCGGGGGACCTTTCCCAGTCCATGGGATACCCGGGTCAGCAGACCCATCCCGAAGTCCAAGAACAGATGGAAAAGGGCGTCAAGATCATCCGGGACGCCGGACGCATCGCCGGAGTGAGCTGCCCCGACAACCTAGTCCCCAAGTTCCTCGACCTGGGAGTGCAGTACTTCCACTCCAACGTTGGCACTCTGCTCCAGACCTCCAGCGTTCCCTACTTGAAGACCATGCGCGAGTCGGCAGCAGCGGCGGGACTCTAGCCGGGGCCCCGTTCCGCCATCCGCCTGCTTCGGCATTCCGAATGAACAACCGGGGGTAGCTGGCCATGGCCCGAATACCGTTGGTGACCCGCGAATCGGTTCCCGAGGATCTGAGAACCGTCTTCGATGAGGTATCCTCCGGTCCCGGCGGCGTCGGGACCGGTCCCATGTCGGTGCTCAAGTACAGCCCCGAAATGTCCCGCCGCGCTATCCCTCTCTTCGGCTATGTTCGCAACGAGTCCACCGTTCCCCGGAAGCTGCGGGAATTGGCCATGATTACCACAGCCCGCGCCTGGGACTGCCCCTACATCTGGCACGCCCACGCCGCCCTGGGGCGCGACGCGGGACTGGCCGATACCCTGGTGGATGCCATCCGAGACGGCGGGTCCCTTCCCGATATGGCCGCCGATGAGCGGGCGGTGTACGACTTCGGGATGGAACTCTTCCAGTCCCGCCGCGTTTCTCCCGAAACCTTCGCCGCGGTCCACCAACTGTTGGGTACCCAGGGACTGGTGGAGCTCAATACCCTCTACGGCTTCTACACCATGCTGGCATTCAACGCCAACGCCGTTGAGCTCGACCTGCCCCACGACTCCGCGGAAAAACCTCTTCCCGTTTAGCGAAGGTTGGCCGGGTCAGGCCAAGATCTCGTTCAGTTTGGTCTGATGCTGAAATTCCAGGCCCATCACTGCGGAGCCTCACGGCAACCCGGCGTTTCCGGGCCGGAATGCCGCTGAATTCCCGTGGCTGTCCGGCTTCTGGCCAGTCATTAAATTCACATCATACCAATGCAATTCCTCTGTATACGGTTTTCGGTATTATAAATGCTAATTGTTACGAAACCACTATGGTATTTGGCTGATGACCCAGAAGTTGCAATTGTTTGAGGGGCAGTATATAGTGAACTCGGCATAGCTAGGTTTCATGGGCTTCGCCCTCGTATCCAACCCAGGGTTTCTCTCCCGGTGGTGATCCGCCTGCTGAGCCGTAATTTCACCGAGACCAAGGAGGTCAGGCAGTGGCATTATCCGATCGAACTCTGGTATGCGTGGACTGCGGGGCGGAGTTTATCTTTTCTGTGGGAGAGCAAGAGTTCTTTGCCTCTCGCGGATTTGTCAACGATCCCAAGCGGTGCCAGTCCTGCCGCTCGGGACGTCGCGCCGAACAGCGGGCTGGTGGGTACGAGGGTGCCCCCCGGGAAATGCACCCCATCGTCTGCGCCCAATGCGGCGTCGATGCCATGGTCCCTTTCCGTCCCCGCGGCGACCGGCCGGTTTACTGCAGCGATTGTTTCAGCAACGCCCGTAACAGCGGTTTCTAAGCGCCCCTCCTTCACGACCATATAGCCTGGGGACAGCCGCTTTGTGCCTGTCCTCAGGTACCCGTGGCATCCGCCATCCTCGACCCCCACGGAACAGCCTTTTCTGACGTTTTGTGCCACCTCCCCCGCTGGCCCGGCGGGAACGAGGCCCTGCCTCGCTTGACGCTTTTACGCCGGGCGGGCAAGGCATGACCGTGTTGGCGTACAGCCAAAGGGTTTTCTAGGGAAGCCGCCGCATTCAGGAATTGCTGGTTCCTTCTCCCCGTTGGAACAACCCTCCGCCGAGCCCCAATCGCCGTTTCTCCCCCTGCTTTCCCCTTTGGATACTCCATGTTCTAGTGGGCCAACCGGCCGTACTGGATACCGGCTGGCGATATTTCCGTTCAGGAGCTGAATCAGGAACGACAGGGTTTGAATTGCCCCGTAATTCCGTTGCCGCACAGTGTAAAATCGCAGGGACGAAAGTCCGGTTCCGGGGACTCTTCCAGCGATCAACTATGAATGAAAAGCTTCGCTACGAAGCCGACGAAGCTTGCCCTTACTGGGTTTCCCTAGGGGTTGGCCTCCAGGGCATGGTCTTCGCCATCGCGCCGCTGGTCTTGATCGTGGCGATCACGGCCCGAGCGGGTGGACAGGACCAGGACTACATCTCGTGGGCGGTTTTCGCAGCCCTCATTATCGCCGGTGTCCTCACCGCCCTTCAGGCCAGCAAATTCTGGCGGTTCGGGGCCGGGTACGTGCTCATCATGGGCACCACGCCCAATTTCGTGCCCATCTCGGTCCTGGCCCTGACCGCTGGTGGACCGGAACTGCTGGCGAGCCTGATCGTCGTCTCGTCTCTCTCGTACCTCGCCCTGGCCGTCTGGCTGCCCTTTTTGCGGCGCATCATCACCCCGGTGGTTTCGGGAGTGGTCCTGATGCTGATTGCGGCCGCAGTCCTACCCATCGCCCTGGACCGGGTCAACGAATTGCCAGGGGCTGCCCCAGTGGCTGCCGGACCCACCATCGCGGCGATAACGTTGGCCGTGGTTGTCGGACTTGCGTTGCGCGCAACCGGCGCATTGCGCCTCTGGTCGCCCATCGTTGGAATAGGAGCGGGCTGCCTAGCGGCCGTCCTGTTCGGGACCTATGACGTCACGCCGGTAAAGGATGCGGCCTGGGCCGGAATTTCCGCGGGGGGTTTCCCCGGGTTCGACCTGACCCCGGGCGTCGACTTCTGGGCGCTTTTGCCGGTGTTCGTAGTGGTAACCCTGGTGGGCGGCATCAAGAACATCGGTGACAACGTTGCGATCCAGCAAGCATCGCGGCGCGGGTCCCACGCAACCGATTTCCGCCGCGTCCAGAGTTCTCTCAATACCAACTGGCTGGGCATTGTTGCATCTGGAATTGCGGGCACGCCTCCCACGACCGTCTATTCCTCTACCAGCGTGTCCCTCGTCAACCTGACCGGGGTTGCTTCCCGGAGCGTGGGGTATGTAATCGGGGGTTCGCTGATTCTGCTGGCGCTGTTCCCCAAGCTGCCGGCGGTCCTGCTCACGATTCCGTCTCCGGTCATGGGCGCCTACCTGCTGGTGGCTATCGGCCTCCTCTTTGTGGAGGGTATCAGGACGGTGGTTCAGGCGGGGCTCGATTCTCAGAAGGTGATCGTGGTGGGGATTTCATTCTCTCTGGGGGCGGGCCTCGAGCAACAGACGATTTTCGCGGACCTGCTTGGCGGCCCCTGGGGAGGATTGCTGGACAATGGAATGCTGGTCGGTGCACTGGCCGCGATCCTGATGACCCTGTTCCTCGACCTAACCAACCCCCGGAGGGGAGGACGTCTCCAGGTCAGGCTGGACATATCGGCCCTCCCAGAAATCCACAAGTTCTTTGGCGAACTGGCCCGCCGGCTCGGTTGGAATGAATCATCCACTGACCGCCTGCTCGCGGCGTCCGAGGAAACGCTGATGAGCCTGGTCCAGAGAAGTGAAGAAGAAACGGGTGGCGGCCCCCCGCGCTTGATGGTGACTGCCAGGCCCGGTGCCGGGGTGATGGAACTGGAGTTCATAGCCGTCTTCGACGAACAAAACCTGGAACAGCGGCTGGCCCATTTGGATGAGGAGACCGAGGGGTTGGAGGAAGGCGAGGTATCGCTGCGTCTCTTGCGGCATTATGCCTCGTCGGTGCAACACCAGAAGTACTACGGCCTGGACATCGTCACCGTGCAGGTCAAGGGCTACCCTTAACCCCGGAACGCCGGTTTGCAGGAGGGTAGTCTTGAGGAAGCGCTCGAAAGGCATAATCCGTTCCCGCCGATAGCTGGTAAATTGTGTCCGGGACTGCCCCGGGCAGCGGGCGCACGCGATTCCGTCCGGGTTGACCTGCTACCCTCCTCTTGTTACGCTCTTGTCATCCTTCCGGCGGAAGACTAGCGACGGAAGAAATCATATCCTGTTGGAGGACCTTTCAATGGCTTCAGCTGAGGAACGTCTCAGGAAACTGGTGGATGATAACCTGGAAATAGAGGGCAGGTCGGCAGGCGACCCGCTTCATCTTGACTTGAGCTTGAAGGATTCTGGTGTCTCTTCAGTTGACTTCGTGGCATTCGTCAAGCTGGTGGCGGATGAATTTGGCAGGTCCTTCAGCCCAGAAGACTGCGCCAAGTACAGCAATGTGGGCGAGTTGATAGCCGCCCTGGAAGGCTAGGCTGGGCAATCAACTTCTCCAATAGAACCGCGGAGGGACTCCCAGCGACCAGGGTGTTGAGTGTGGCCAATACAGGCTCTGTTGAAGTCTTCGCACCTGCTAATCACTCTTGGTGGAGTCCCTTCTTCATGTTCGGGGACATCACGGTGGTGCGGGTATGCCTGAGGCCAGATGCAGCCCGCGAAAGCGACTGCCTAGCTTGGCTCGATGATGTCGAGCGCTCCCGAAGCCAAAAGTACCTGCCGGGACCCCGGCGCCGGTTTGTCATCTGTCGGGCCGCACTCCGGAGCATCCTTTGTAGTGCCATAGGCTGCCACAACAACCGGCTGTCGTTTGAAGAAAACGATTATGGCAAACCCTTTGCGTTGGTTGACGGGACTCCTTCCTCTATTAGTTTTAGCGTGAGCCACAGCGGCGAGTGCGGCCTGATTGCTTTCGCCCCAGCAGGACGTTTGGGCGTGGATGTTGAAGAGGCAGCCCCACGTCGCGACCTGAACTCCCTGATCGAAGCCGTGATGGGACCCGATGAGCAAGCCGAGTTGGATGAAATGACGGGAACGGACAGGCTCGGCCAGTTCTACCGGCTTTGGACCTGCAAAGAAGCTCTGATCAAGGCCCTGGGAACCGGGTTTTCCACCGATATCTCCCGGTTCCAGGTGCCGCCCAACATTCGCCGGGGTGGAGTGAGCGGGAAATTCCGCTTTCCGCACCTTCCCTCTGTGACGTGGTCGTTGCAGGATATCGGAAGGGAAGGGTTTGCCGCTGCGTTGGCTTACGAGTTGCCCGGTCCAGCCGGATATGCCCCGCTGGGTGATTGCCCCGGACTCTCAACTGTCCGCCGCCAGGGAGGGAAGATTGACCGGTAACCCGGAGTTCGCATGGAGATTGCCGGAACCGGTTGCAGTCCACGAAGTCCCTGTGGACGCGGAAACCACGGTATTCGTACGCCGGCACGGCAATCCGGACGGTCCCCGGCTGGTACTCAGTCATGGGAACGGCATGGCCATAGATCTGTATTACCCCTTCTGGTCGCTACTCACCAGCGAGTTTGACCTAGTCGTTTTCGACCTGAGAAACCATGGGTGGAACAAGGTCAGCGGGCTGGATACCCACAACGTCCCCACCCTTGCTTCCGACCATGACCTCATCCTGGAAGCCATCGATGGGTGGCTAGGAGAGAAACCCCAGGCGGGGGTGTTCCACTCGGTTTCCGCGCTGGTTTCGCTCCTCTCTCCCTGCCGAGGCGCGCGTTACTCCGGCCTGGTGCTCTATGATCCCCCGCTTTGCAAGCCCGGCCGCAGTCATCAGGAATTCGAAGCAGCCGCGGCTCAAGCTGCCGGATTCGCCCGCCGCAGAACGGAGCAGTTCCAGCGCAAGGAGGAATTTTCCGACATCCTCCCCTTTTTGCCGCCCTTCCAGAAATTCGCGCCCGGTGTTTTCAACCTCATGGCTGAAACAACGTTGCGGCCCAGCGAACTTGGCGACTGCTTCGAGCTTCGCTGCCCCAGGGAATACGAGGCGCAGATCATCGATTACGCCGGTGTGTATGGGGTAGCGGTGGATTTCGATGAAATCAGGTGCCCGGTCAAGGTGGTCGGCGCCGACCCGACGCTGCCTTTCTCCTACCTGCCCACCCTGGATCTGAGTGACATTCTCAGCGTTGACTACGACTTCCTGCCGGAAGCTACTCATTTCCTGCAACTAGAAAAGCCCCACGAGTGCGCCGCTGCCCTGACGGAATTCCTCCGTTCCCTGGGCATGGTATAACCCCGGAGCGTACCTGCGCCGATCCCCCGCTTGCATTCACCAATTCCGACCCTTCAACAGCCCAATTCGTCAACGACTCTCCAGGGAATTTCAAGGGAAGCGGATGAGAGAACTGGGGCTGAAGGCCGGCCTGGTCTACCGGCTTCGATTGCGGGAAGCGAACCAAGCGGACCACACGAAGAATATAGACGCGGTGGTCAGGCCGGCGGAAATCAAGAAGGCCAGGAAGTAGTCTCCCTGCAGGTCGAAGAGCAGGCCGGCCATGACCGGTCCGGTGCCGATTCCAATGCCCCGTCCAGTTTCCAGCAGGCCCATGACGGTCCCCAACATGCGGGGCGGGTACAGGTCGGCGGCCTTGGCCCCGATGAGCAGACCACTGATCCCCTCGCTGAACCCGTTCAGGGCCACGAACGCCACCAGGGCCCACCAGACGCCTCCCCCGCCGAAAAAGAGGACGACCATCACGGCGGCTACGGTCATGGCCATGCTGAAGGTGTAGACAATCTCCCGTCCCAGGAAGTCGGACAGGAGGCCGATACCGGGGCGGCCTCCGATGCCCAGTAGCCCCGCGGTGCCGATGGCGAAAGCCGCCTGCATTTCCCCGTAACCGGCCAGGAAGAGGTAGGCCAGCATGTGGACGATGGTCATCTGGCTTCCGACGGAGCCGACCGCCCGAGCGGACAGGAGGAACCATACCGCCGGTTCCCGGAGGGCCTCGGCCATGAGGGATCCGGAAGGAGAGTCGTCCTGCGGCGGGGAATCCGGCGGCCCTACGAAGCCTTCATTCTTCTCCAGCACGTCCGCTTCGGAGGCGCGAAGCTCCTGTTCCGGGTCAGGCGGGCGCTTCTGCAGGAGCAGGTTGGGAAGGGCGATAACCAGGAAAAAGGCGACGCCGAAAATCCGGTAAGCCCACTGCCATCCCAGGGTTGAGACGATGAGTTGCGCCAGGGGGACTATGATGGCCTGTCCGGCCGGATTGCCGGCGTCGGCAGTACCGAGGACCACTCCCTTGGACCGGGGGAACCAGGGGGCCAGGGTGGCGGTGGCGGAGAAGGAGGAAATGCCGACTTGGCCCACCGTGGCGATGACACTGTAGAAGATGAACAACTGCCAGACTTCGCTGGCGATGCTGCTGGCCAGCCAGCCGACGAGGATGAAACAGCCGGCCAGCGGGAACATGGCCCGGGGGCCGAAACGATCCAGGAAGCGTCCCAGGAAGGGGGCGGCAAAGGCGCCGAATAATCCCGAGGCGGAGAAGACACCCGCGGTGAGGGCGACGCTGCTGCGAAAGTGGTCCCGGAGGGCAACGAGGAAAACGCCCTGGACGTTCTTGGCCCCGCCTTCCACGGTGAGATTGGAGAAGGTGAGGGCAAAGATGACCCACCCGTAGTGGAGTCTGCGCTTGACGGTGGTTATCAAGGGTTACAACAATGGCGGGAATTGCCATGGTGGGCGACGCAACCCGACGTGAGGTTGAGAAGCCCGCCGGCAGGGAACAGGCTTTTCAGTCCCACCAGGGAGAGCAACGATACCAGGATTCCGGGGAATTGGGATAGGTCCGCCTCCATTAAAGGTCTGCCCGAGTTTACCACCTTCTTGGTGTGGCCGGAAACGGCATTCCCATTACGCGATTGTGGATTGTTGACAGGATAGTCAGGAGAGGTCCCCCAACACCATCCGGGCCACTTCGCGGCCCATGCGGACGGAGTAGTTGGTGCCCCGGTCTTCGGGGTAGATCTGGGTGGTGTTGGCCAGGTAGAGGTTGCGGACGGGCGTGCGGTGGTCGGGGATTTGTGATCCGTAGTGGGTGCCGATGATGGGCTGGGCGCCGTCGACCTTGTGGTAGTGGAACTCGACGATCCAGCCCAGGTCGAAGCCAGGGTTGATGCGGCGCAGGTGGGGCAGGTACTCGGCAAGCAGCTCGCCGGGGCTGAGGTCGTACATGGGGTCGTCGCGGCTGAGATAGTTGGTAATGTAGAGGACGTGGTGCCCGCCATAGAGGTCGGGGTCAATCATGTTGGTGTGCTCGATGATGCCGAGAAAGGGCATGGTGCGGTCGGCGATGTTCATCCAGTAGACATCGGACAGGGGCTCGTTGAGGGCGAGGACGATGAGGACGGCGGAGAGATAGCGGGCGGAGCGGAGATGTTCCACGTAGGCCGGGGCAAGGCCGTCCACCAGGGACGGGAAGATGTAGGAAGGGGTGGTGGCGATAACCGCGTCGTATTGGCGGGTCTCGCGGAAGAACTCGGCGGAACTGATGGTGAGGCCGGTGGCCCTTCCGTTGGATACCTCGACCTGCTCGACGGTGGCCCCGGTGTGGACGCGGCCGCCCTGCTCCCGGATGCGCCGGGCGACAGCGTCGAAGACCTCGCCGAAGCTGCAGAGGGGGTAACCGAGGCGCTCCTTCTGCCAGGCCTTGCCCCGGGAGGCGACGCGGAGGCGGAACTTGCTCCAGAGCCAGGCCATGCTGACCTGGTTGTAGGAGTCGCCGAACTTGCCCCGCAGCAGGGGCTCCCAGATGACCCGGTAGGCGTCATCGCCCATGTGGCCGATGATCCAGTCCCGGGCGGTGACGTCCTCGAACTTGCGCCAGTTGCGGGTCTTCTGGAGGAGGAAAGTCCAGAATCCGACCCGGAGGCGTTGGCCGAAGGACAGGGGAGAGAAGCGCAGGAGGTCCATTGGCGAGGAGAAGGGCCAGACCTTTCCTCCATGGAACAGTCCGACTTTGGACTCGAACCAGCCCATGTGCTCCTCTAGGCCGACTTCCCTGATGAGCTGGACCATGTCCCGGTCGCTCCGGAACAGGTGGTGGTAGCCGCGCTCCAGTTGGCCGCCGCCGATGGTGAAGGTAGAGGCCTGGCCGCCGAGGATGGGAGCGGTTTCGAAGACGTCGGCGATGTGCCCCTGGCGTGACAACTCGTAGGCCGCGGCCAAGCCAGCGGCGCCCCCGCCAATGATTCCGAAGTTCACGGGGTGTCCTTTCCGGAGACGGGGGTTGCACCGGCGGGAGAGGACGCGGAAGATTGGCCGGGTCGTGGCTGCTCCGCGGTGACCTGGCTCATGGACAGGTGTGCGCGCCACCAGAAGGCCAGTCCGACGATGTTGACCGGAAGCCAGAGGATGACCAGGTGGAGGAAGGTAGCGTAGGCCGCTCCGACGGAGGCGGCAACCCCCAGGGCGACGAGGGTCTGCTGGGAGGCGACCTCGAAGGCGCCGATGCCTCCGATGCTGGCGGGGAAGGCGGTGGCGATGTTGGAGGTGGCGGTGACCAGGATGGCGGTTAGCAACAGGGCCCAGAAAGAGGTGATCACGCCGTCGACGCCGAAGGAGTAGAGGACCAGCAGGTAGGTCCCCCCTTCCAGGAGCCAGACTGGGAGGGAGAGGGCGAGGAGAACGAGGTGCTTCTTCGGGGAGGTGAGGACGGACAATCCGGCGATGAATCCGAGGGCCATGCGGAAGAGCCAGGGCCGGAAACGGGCGGGGCACAGGGTGAGGACGCGCTCCACGGCCTGGGTGAACCAGGGAAAGTTGGCGGCGGTGAGCACTCCGGCGGCGGCGATGCAGACCAGGACGACGACGACGGTGAGGATGATGCCCGAAGTGCGGTAACCGGCGGGCGCGGAGTCAAGTTCCCCCAACAGGAGGAGCAGGGGGCCGGTAACGGCGGCGAAGAGGGCCAGGGTCAGCCCGTCGTAGACGCGCTCAACAGCGATGGTGGCTAGGCCGGAACTGCCGCTGACGGGTTCGCGGCGGGCCAGTACGTAGGCGCGGACCAGTTCTCCTATGCGGGCGGGGAGGAGGTTGTTGGCCATGTATCCGATGGTGACGACGGGGAAGAGACGCTTCGGCGGGACGTCCGCCAGGGGGACGAGGAGGAAGCTCCACCGGAGGGACCGGAAATACACGGCGGCGAAGTACAGGGCGACGGCGGGAAAGGCGTACCAGTAGTTGGCCCCGGCCAAGGCGTGGGTTATTTCTCCCACGTCGGCGTAGTAGGCCATGAGGGCGAGGAGCAACAGCCCGGTGGCTAGACTGACCCAGAACCGCCAGTTGTTAATCTTCAATGCTGCTGCTCACGGCGGCTGCTATTCCAATTCAAGGGGCCCGTGCAGGGGGCAACGGGAGTCTGGACACCCGCTAAAACCGGAGCAGGTTTGCCGGTATCAATCGTCCCGCCAGGGGGTCGACGGCAAGGGCGGCTTCTTCCAGGGTGACCACGCCCAGCAAGCTAGGCTCGCCCTCTTCCGCGAATATGACCGGAGTGGGAAACTCCAGCCCCTCCAGCCTTACGGTGGTCCTGCCGACGTCTACCGGGACGACCCTGCCGTCGGCCGTCTCCGAGGGTAGTGACCGCTCGACCGCCACTCCCAGCCTCTTAAGAAGCTCTCTTGGCACTGCCGTGTATGTTGAGCCGGTGTCCACTGTGACCTCGAGGTTTTGGAAAAGCCGTCCCTGTGGGTCTCCAACTCCTATGGTCACTTTTACCGTTCCCATTGCGGTTCTCCTGGGCTTGGGCTGGGCTTGCGGTTGGGCAGATTGATGGTCTCCTCCCCGGTTCTGCCCGCTCCCGGTGTGGTACGGCGGAAAACGCCGGCGGGTTTCATTATCCCACAACCGTTGCGGATACCGGCAATGTCCCGCCTTGCGGGTATGCGGGGTTTTCATAACTTGCGAACCGTCCAGGTTGTCACTTGGTCCAGGTGCGGTACTCGGAGGAATACCAGTCCCGCCCAATGTCTCGGAAGAGGGTGTAATCGATGGCCTCCTTCCAGGCGGACTTGCTGGAGGCTTTCTCGGCGAAGAAGGGCAGGTCCAAGGAAAGTTCTTCCCACATTGTTTCCTTTTGGCGGTCTTCCCCGGGGCGGCGGTAGCTCTCGGGGAACCAGAGGAGGTCGCGGGAAGGGCCGGTTTCCCGGTAGCCATCGGGGAGCTTGCCTTCCTTGAGGGGGTTGGCGTTGCTGACCAGCAGGTAGGGGGCTTTGGTCTCGCCGGGGATTGTGCAGTCGGCGCGGTAGCCCTCCTCCCCCTTTTCTTTGAAGCAGGTCAGGCGGATCGAGCCGTTGTCGGTTTCATGGCGCAGGTACCACTGGAGGGGATACCAGAGGCCGTAGTCGACGAGGGCGGGGTTGTTCGATGCCCCGGGAAGGGATGCGGTCTGGAGGAGCAGGGGGTATGCCTCGAGGTGATCGGCGCTACCCTGGGCGTAGGCCATGATTTCCACCCGGGAGTCATCGAAGGTGTACGCTGCTTTTCCCGCGGTCCAGACCCCGAAGGCGAGGAGCACGGCGGCGGCGCCCAGACCGATCAGGGCGCTGCCCTGGCCGCGGGCGGCGCGGCGGACCTGGAAGGCGCAGACGAAACATAGGGCAAGGATACTGAGCAGGGTCATCCACCAGGCGGGTTCGGGAAGGTCAGGGGTGGAGACGTAGCCCCGGGCCAGGTAGACACCTCCGATGAACACCGCCGCCGCCAGGGCGGGCAGGAGGAAGGTGCCGGTGGCGGCAATGCACCGCCACCGGACTGAATGGGCCAGATCTCCCAGGTATTTTCCGGCCAAGAAGATGAAGGGCAGGGTGATGTTGACCAGGAGCCAGGGCATCTTCTCGCTAGCGACGGTGTAGGCGGCGAGAGTGAGTCCGGCCCACAGCGCAAGAACGATCCCCAGGTAATCGCCCTTGCGCAGGTAGTAGAGTCCTCCCAGGGTTCCGAATACCAGGGGCAGGGCCTCGTACACGGACAGGCCGACGAAGTAGTAGTACCAAGGCTGGTTGCCGCGGGCGACATCCTGCTGGGCGGCCCAGTACCCCATACTCTGCCAGACTCCGGTGAAGGCGCCAGCGGGGTTGGTGAACGCGGTGGTATAGAGGGTGAGCCACACCAGGTAGAAGATTCCGGCACAGATGAGCCAGGTCCGTCCCCTCCAGGCCGTGCCCAGGGCCACTGAAACTGCCAGGGCGGCGGTGGTTAGGGTGATGGCGGCGACGTAGTTCCAGGGAAGGGCGTTGCCGAAGGTTTCGACGGCAACCCCCGGCGGAAGTATGGAAGCGACAACGCCCCCGACGCTGACCAGCGGGGTGGCGAGGATGGCGTACATTGCTCCAAGGAAGGACACCACCAGCACCCGGAGGACCAATGGTTTGACCGGTGGGCGGGACAGGAAGAGGGACTCGGCTGCCACCGCCAGCAGGACGGCGGCGAAGGCTAGGTCAGCCGCCCAGGCCGGCCCGCCCGTACCGGCGGCGTGAGCAATGGGGCGGAAGAGGACGAAGACTAGCGCAACGGCGATGGCCAATGGGGATACCACCAGCCCCAGGAGGCGATTTATGTCATTCCACCGCCGCCCATTGAGGGTAACCAGACCGGCGGGAAGCACCAGGAACAGGGCAGCGGAGATCCAGAGGGGTGGGTCGACCACGGGGAGTTGGAGCATTGGGCCGCCCCAAACGGGCGTTCCGGTGACGCCGGTGTGTTCGACGTTCCGGTTGATGAGCTCGAGTCCGACTAAGTCCTGGAAAAGACCGGCCAGAGCTGACCACTGGGGGAGGGTCAGCGTCACGAGCAGAAAGAGGAATCCGGCCGGGCCGGCCAGGTTACGCAAGCGTTCCCGCCGGAACAGCAGCGGCGCGATCTGAGGTATGGCGAGCAGAAAGGTGATGGCTCCCAGGGTGGCGGCGACGATGAAGGCCGTTTCCTTGGTGGCGAACATGAAGCCTAGCACGGCGGCGGACAGGTAGAGGTAGCGGTCTTTCTCCTCCTGGAAGTAGCGCCACATGAGGATGAAGAGAAGGGAGGCCCAGACGGCCATGATGATGTCGTTGCGGCCGAAGCGGCTGAAGTACAACAGAACCGGAGAAACGGCAAGCATCGATCCGGTGATGAACGAACCGGCGTTGCCCAAACTGCTACGGAGCAGGTAGGGGAGGGCAACCAGGGCCGTTCCAAACAGGGCGAAACCGAGGCGGGCGATGGTGTCGGAGTCGCCGAACAGCAGCAGCAGGGCGGCCACCATCTCGACCTGGAATGGGCCGTGCATCCAGGGGGAGTGGATGTACTCCTCCATGTTGGCCAGTTTCCAAGCGAAGTGGAGATGGATGGCCTCGTCGTAGTGCATGGTCCGGCCATCCAGTTCCCAGAGGCGGAGGCCGAGGGACACGACCAACAGGGCAAGGAAGCCGATTTCCAGCCATCCGACCCTGCCCTGCAAGAAGGGCTTTCGATGTTCAGTGTCGGGCATACGGTTTCGTTGTTGGAGACTCTCAGCTACCGTCCGGCGGGGTGGCCGGGAGCGTGTAGATTGTTACGGCTTCACTGGTGAAAACGGTTTCCATGAAGGCTGCGAAATCGGTCAGACCTTCGGAGGAGTAGGTCCTCCGTTCCCGGCGTCCCACGTAGACGTACCTGATGCCATACTTGTCCAGCAGGCGGGTTACTTCGCCCGGGTCTGCGGCGGTGTAGATTCGTCGCACGTCTTCTTCGCGTCCTGCCAGGGGTTCCAGGGAACCGCGCCACTGGTGCTCGTGGCCCGGCCAGCCGAGGACGGTGGGGCGTCCGGTGCTAGAGGAGACGCGGCCATAGTCAGTGTAATCGCTGCCGACGGCTTCGACCAACCTTCCCGGCGGGGCGGTTTCGCGGAGCCACGTGATGGCCTGGTACTCGCCGGGATCGCGTTCCTGTACGAAGGCAAGGCCGTCCAGGGTCTTGCCGGAAAGGGTGTAACTTGGGCTGCCGATGCCGGTCCGGTCGATGATGGCTCCGACAGGGTAGTAGAGGGATACAGCCATCAAGACAATTCCCAGAGCGGCCAGAACGTACCAGGCCGCGGTGGTGGGAAGGCGGGCCATACGGCGGTGGTTCCAGAGATAGAAGAGGCCGAAGGAACCGGCGAGGGTCAGGAGCAGCCATGACTGGTAGTAGACCTTAAAGACGGTGTTCATCCGGTTGCCGAAGAAGTCCAGGACGTAGAACAGCTCGGCAAGGGCGAGCAGCCCGAAGGCGGCGGCGGCCATGAGTAGAGGGAATCCGACCGGAGGCCAGAGGTTGTTGCGGTTGCGGCGCAGGGCGGAGAGTCCGGCAAGGGCGGCGAGGGTCAGCAGCGGGACGGTGAGGAAGAGCCGGTTGGTCACGTTGAGATTGCCGATGTGGCCTGGGCCAGCAATCCAATAGACCAACCCGAGGCCCACCGCCCAGAGGACGAGGGGAGCCAAAGCGATGGTCAGCACCAGGGAAACGAGGGGAGAGTCTTTGCTAAGGATGCTCTCTGCCCCGCCGGTACAAGCGTGGGGGAGTTGGCGGAGAGAGAAGGCGGCGGCGAGCAAGGCGGGGAACCCGATGACGACTAGGAAGAGGAAGGGGCGGGTTCCAGGGCCAGTGACGGGCAGGGGAGCTCCGGCCTGGCTGGTGAAGGTCAGGTAGAAGGGGAGGAAGAGGACGAATCCCAACGCAGTCACCGGGGCGACGGTGATGAGGGTACGAGCCAGGGCAGGAAAGACAGGGTTGGGGGCCGGGGCATTATCCGGGAGAGGGGTGTCCCGGAGGGACTTGGCGAAGATGACGCCCCCGAGGATGACGGCAAAGACAGGGAAGTCCCAGGTATTGATGAAGGCCAAGGCTCCGAGGAGGACGGCAAGGGCGGCTGTTTCCAGGGGGTGGCTGCGGAGCCAGGGAAGTCCGGCGGGGGTGTCGGACAGGTAGAGGTTGAGGGCGGCGCCGAGGAACAGGATGACGAGGGGCAGGCTGGTCATGTGGGGGTGGAGGTCTCCCAGCAGGAAGGAAAAGAAGGGGAACTCGGTTATGGTGTAGTCCAAGCTGACGCCGTTGGACAGGGTGTCGATGACGCGGGTGGCCCGCCACCACCACCAATATTGATCGGGGAAGAAGGAAGAGACGCGGTCGGGGTCGCCTTCCAGTCCCTTGATTCCGACCCACTCCCAGAAGCCTTCGCTGCCCCATCCGAGGGAGTGGGTGAGTTCCAGACCGCCTTCCAGATTGCCGATGAGGATGAGCAGAACTGGAGCAGTTGCCCCGAAGATGTAGGCTTGAATCCGGGTGCCTCCGGAGAGGCGGACGAGAGCCGATACCAGGGTGAAGGTTCCGGCGGCGAGGAGGGCGGGGATGGTGGCGACGGCGAGGTTGTATCCGGCGGGGGAGGCGACTCCGGTGAGCTTGACCAGGAAGGCCATCATCAGGTGGCCGAAGTAGTAGTAGCTGACCGGGTGCCCGGCCAGCCACGGATCCTCGGGAGGGAAGGACTTGGAGTAGAGGACGGCGTTGAGGAAGCCGAAGTCCATGGGCTTTTCGGTGTGGTTGATGGCAGGGGCGTGGGCGACGATGGCGAGCCAGAAGGCGAAGAATGCAAGGAAGACTAGCTCGGTAACGAGGATGGTGGGCCATTCCCGGCGTAGGAAATCGAAGATTGCGTTCCGGTGGCAGTTGGCCACCCACGCGGACAGAATGGTTCCGGCCAGGAGCAGGACCGGGATTGTCCAGGGGGACGCGGGCAGGCCGGGGATGTGTCCGAGGAGCCACCAGGAGTATCCGGCTAATATGAGGGCGAGGGGCTTGGCGAATCCCCAGCCGCGGCCGGGGAGGCGTCGGAATAGCATGAAGGCGAGGGGGAAGGCGAGCAGTCCGAGGAACTGGAGGGCAGTGAGCCAGATGAGGGGTTGGGCCACAGCGGTCACTCAGATCTTAGCCGAGAGTGTCGCGAACACTTCTTACCGCAGGGTTATACGGTGGCGTGACCCGCCTGGATGCCGGCCGCGGATGCCGATAAGGATGGTCAGGATACGGGGGCCAGGAGGGAGTCGACGAAGTCCTGGGGGTCAAAGGGGGCGAGATCGTTGAGAGACTCGCCGGTGCCGACGAAGAGGATGGGAACCTGGAGGTCCTGCTGGATGGTGAGGGCCACGCCACCGCGGGCGGTGCCATCGAGCTTGGCGAGGAAGATGCCGGTGCAGCCCACGGCGTCCTTGAAGGACTGGGCCTGGGCGATGCCGTTGTGTCCGGTGGTGGCGTCGAGGGTCAGAAGGACCTGCTGGGGGGCGGTTTCGTCCAGGCGGGAGATGACGCGGTGGACCTTCTTGAGCTCCTCCATCAAGTTGGACTTGGTGTGGAGGCGGCCGGCGGTGTCGATGATGAGGACATCGGCGTCGCGGGCCTTGGCGGCGTGCCAGGCGTCGTAGGCGACCGCTCCGGGGTCGGCGCCGGGCTGGTGGGAGATGACGTCCACGCCGACGCGCTGGCCGAGGATTTCGAGCTGCTCCTCGGCGGCGGCGCGAAAGGTGTCGGCGGCGCCGAGGACGACGGACTTTCCGGCCTGCTTGAAGTGGTGGGCGAGCTTGGCGATGCTGGTGGTCTTGCCGACGCCGTTGACGCCGACCATGAGGACGACGTAGGGCCGCGCAACATCTTCCGGTTCGAGCCAGACTCCGGCGGCGTTGTCCGAGTGGAGGCTGCCGGCGAGGGATTCCTTGAGGAGATTGAAAGCGGCGTCCGGGTCGGTGATGCCGCCTTCCCTGACCTGTTTCTTGAGGTCCTCGATGATGCGTAGGGAGGAATCGACGCCGACGTCGGCGGAGATGAGGATCTCTTCCAGCTCATCCCAGAGATCGTCGTCTAGGTTGGAGGAACGGAAGACGTTGAGGACACGGCCGAACCACCGGTCGCGGCTGCGTCGGACGCCCTCGTCCATCTGTTTCCGGTTTTCGGATCGGTCGCGCTTGAAGATGCTGAACATAAACCCGGGTAGCGGCGGGGGAGGATGACGGGTCAGGCGGAGGGTACTGAGGCGGCTTGCCGGCGGTCCAGGGCGTTCTGGGCGGCGGCCCGTTCCGCGTCGGACTTGCGGCCGCCCTCGCCGCGTCCGATGACCTCTCCGCCAAGCAGGGCCTCAACGGTGAAAACGGGGCGGTGGTCTGGGCCGGATGCGCCGGCGAGGCGATAGGTGGGGGCGGGCTCGCCCAATCCCTGTAACAGCTCTTGGAGGGCGGACTTGGGGTTTTCCCGGGGAGCGCCGTCGCGCCAGGCTTTTTCCAGGGGGCCGGCCAGGGTTTCCAGGACGAAGTCGCGGGCGCGCTGGTAGCCCCGGTCCAGGAAGACAGCGGCGACCAACGCCTCGAAGGCGGCGGCGAGGATGGTGTTGCGGGAGCGTCCGCCGGTAGTCTCCTCGCCCCTCCCCAAGAGGAGGGCATCGCCCAATCCGATGGAGCGAGCAACGGCGGCGAGACTGTCACCGCAGACGATTTGGGAGCGGAGCTTGGTCAGCTCGCCCTCGGAAAGGGAGGGCAGACGGTCGTAGAGGGCGGTGGAGACGGCCAGTTCAAGGACGGCGTCGCCGAGGAACTCCATGCGCTCGTAGGACTCCAAGGGGGAGCTGGGGTGCTCGTTGAGGTAGGAACGATGAACCAGGGCCTGCTGCAACAGGCCCTGGTCGTTAAAGTCCAATCCAAGGGCGGAAGCCCATTCTCCGCCGGGACGGGTCAATGCTAGATGACTCCGTGAGGCCACGGCGGCTGGGGGCGCTTGACCTCGCCGACGTGTTGGTGCTCGGAGACCAGGGCGGTGAGGTTTTCGTAGATGGGGCCGGCCTCCTCATCGGAGGGCGGGAACATCTTGATGAAGGCGGAGCCGCCGCTGGGGAAGACGTAGGTGGGGACACCGAAAGCGCCGTGTTCCTCGACGGCCCGGGTGTGGCTCTCGCCGATTATCCGGAGCAGGTCGGGATCCTTGAGGTCTTCCTGGAACTGGCCGGCGTCGATGCCGGAGCGTGCCAGGGCCTCGTCTATGACCTCGGGATCGTTGAGGTCTTTCTTCTCTTCGTGGCGGGACTTGAGCAGTTCCCAGAAGAAGGACTCAAAGGCTTCCTTGCCCTGGCGCTTGGCGGCGAGGCCGGCCTGGTGGGCGAGGAGGGTCTTGTCGGAGCCGTCAAGAATCCCGGGACGCTCCCAGACCTTCAGTTCCTCGTCAGGGCTGGCGTTGATCTGGGCCAAGGAGAAGGGTTGCCAGTCAACGTCGATGGTCTGGCCGGTGGTCTCCCTTACTTTCGTCAGCCACACGGCTGCGTTGTAGACGAAGGGTCAACGGAAGTCGTAGTAGGTCATGAAGTTAGCTTCGGTCATGGCGCACCTCCTTGCGATGGGGTCTACCTTCAGGGTTGCCAGCCTGGTGGGGCCAGATGCACTTTCCAGAGCCTTGTCTGGCCGGCCAAGTTGGGAAGATTGTAGCACAGGGGCCGGGGACGGGCCAACGGTCGGGCAGTCGGCCGGCGGGTTCCGGGGAGCGGGAAATTGCTTGCCTTGTGCTATAATTGTGTGCCAGTCATGGAAACCATCCCCTCCCCTGGCCCATCCTGCATTTCCTGTCCGAAACAATCCGTCGAGAGGTCCCTGAACGTAGACCTGGATGGACAAAATCGGGCGTTCCTGGACGCGTTGCGGCAGAAATTGGAGGCGAAGGGCCTGCCGGTCTACCTGGTAGGCGGGCCGGTGCGGGATGCGCTGCTGGGATTTCGGGTGAAGGACTTGGACTTTGTCGTGGAAGGGGATGCGGTTGCGCTGGCGCGGGATATGGCAGCGGAAACCGGCTGGCGCCTCGTTGTCCACCAACGGTTCGGCACCGCTACTCTCGCCAGGGGCGCGTCCCGCGTGGACCTGGTTACGGCGCGGCAGGAGAGCTATCCAGCACCGGGGGCGTTGCCGGAGGTTGTTCCAGGAACCATCCTGGACGACTTGGCGCGGCGGGACTTCAGCATCAACAGCATGGCCATGCCTGTTCACGTGTCCGGCGGTGAGGTCCTCGACCCACATGGTGGCATGGGTGACTTGTCGAACAAGCAGGTCCGGATTCTCCATCCCCTGAGTTTCGTGGATGATCCGACCCGGCTGTTCCGGGCGGTGCGCTACGAGCAGCGGTTCGGGTTCCGGCTGGAGGAAGAAACCGAGCAGCGTCTGCGGGAGGCGATCACCGAGCGTCGGGTGGACGCGGTCACCGGCGACCGGCTGCGGCATGAGCTGGAGCGGATGTTTGATGAGGATGACCCTCTGCCGCCGCTGCGGCGGGCGTCCCAAGCGGGACTGCTGGCGGCGATACACCCGGAGCTTGGAGCGGATGACGCAGTATCCCCTATAATTCCGGGGAGAGCTGTGAGACCATCGTCGGCGTTGGCTTGGTGGGCAACCCTGGTTTATCCGCTCGAGGCAGAAGCATTGGGAGCCGTGATGCGGCGGTTGAATGTTCCCTCCCGGTGGAGGAGAGTGGCTGAGGACACTGTGGAGGTCCGGCGTTTGCAGGAACGGCTGGCTGTGCCTGAGCTTTTGCCCTCGGAAGTATCCGAACTCCTGGAGGGACGGGAAGCGGCGGCTTTGGTGTCGGCGTCCTTTCGTTTCGGGGAAGCGATGGCGTCGCGTCGGTTGTTGGAATACCTGGAAGAAGGGCGAAGTGTTCGCACCATGCTGGATGGGAACGCGGTTATCGCGATGGGTGTCCCTCCAGGCCAACAGGTGGGGAAGGTGCTGCGCCGGTTGAAAGCAGCCCGAATGGACCGGCTGGTCAATTCGGAGGAGGAGGAGCGGGCGTTGGTGGCTGAATTCCTGGCCAGGACGCCGGCACGTGGAATGGGGAAGGAGGGGAGGCCGTGACTCAATCCAACGACCCGGACGAAGAGCGGGAATTGTGCGTCATCTGCGACGGCCCGCTGGACGGTTTCAACCAGACATCCTGCCAGATGTGCGGTGGGTCCTTCCATATTCCCTGGTCGGAGAATAGCGAAGTCCCCCATTGTGGCCTGATTGGCAGCCACGATGACACCCTGGCGGTGGTCTTCATGTGCAACGACTGCTACGAGGGTAGGCAATAGCCTGCCGTTCCGGCTCTTCGCAGGGTCCTCTATCGCCTCCGTTCGATAACTTGTCCGATTCAACAAGGAGATTTTCTGTCGATGAAAGCGGTGTATATCGAGGCCCACGGCGGACCGGAAGTCCTGACCTACGGGGAACGGCCTGACCCGGACCACGGCCCCGACGAGGTCCTGGTGAGGGTGCGAGCCTCGGCCCTGAACCGCCTCGACCTGTATACACGGGAAGGAGGTCGGGGTCTGCGCCGGGAGTTCCCGCCTCCTCTGATTCTGGGCGGCGACTGTGCCGGCGAGGTGGCCGCCGTTGGCAGCGGGGTTTCGGGCCTGTCCGAGGGAGACCGGGTGGTCGTGAACCCCCTCGTTGACGGCAGCCAACTGAGCGCCTTTCCCCCGGAGGCTCGGGCGCCCCAACCCCGCTTCATGGGCAGCGCGTCGGACGGGAGCTATGCCGAACTCATCGCGGTTCCGGCGGTGAATGCCCACCCGATAGCGGAGGGAGTGTCCTTCGAGCAGGCCGCGGCCGCTCCGACAACCTTCCTGCCGGTGTGGAACATGGTGGTCCGGCGGGCGCAGCTGAAACCATGGGAGACGGTGTTGGTCCTATCGGCGTCGGCGGGCGTGGGAACGGCGGCGATCCAGGTGGCCAAGAAGGTCATAGGAGCCCGGGTAATCGCTACCACCAGCACGGCGGAGAAGGCGGAGCAGGCACGCAGCCTGGGGGCCGACGAGGTCATCAACTACACGGAAGAGGATATCGCCGAGCGGGTGCAGGCGCTGACGGGACGGCTGGGCGTTGACGTGGTGGTGGACCACGTCGGGGCCGAGTTCTTCACCGCCGCCTTCAACTCGCTGCGTCCTGGCGGGCGGTACACCATCTGCGGAGCGACCACGGGGTTGCGGGCCGAGTTGCACCTGGGACTGCTGTTCACTCGCCAGGTGGAGATCTATGGCGGTTTCATGGGGACCAACGAGGACATGCGAGAGATCGTGGAGATGCTGAACCGGGGGGTGATACAGCCCGTCGTCCACAAGGTGTTCCCGCTGGCGGAGGCCGCCGACGCGCACCGGGAGATGGAGGGGACCAACTTCTTCGGAAAGCTATTGTTAAGGCCGTAGGTGGGCCGCTAAAGCTGCTTCATTCGCTGGGCGTGGAACAGGAATTGCCCCGCGTAGCCGGCGTAAGGGCCGAAGCGTTCTTGGAACGACGCTGCCCAGTGGGGCAACTCGTGGGTCTCCGGGATTAGTTGCCCAGGGAAATAATATCCCGCCAAGGATCGGGCGATATGCCGGTCAATGGGGAAAGCGCCAAGGTGATCCAAGGAAAACAGGGCGATGCAGTTGGCGACCTTGTGGCCTATGCCAGAACACATCTCCAGCCGCCGGGTAGCTTCTTGGCATGAAATGCGCTTCTGGGCGTCCAGGTCCAGCAAGCCCCGTTCCACTTCCATCGCAGCCAGAAAGACGCGGGTTGGATGGAAGTTAAATCCCACCAGCAACTGACCTAACCGCGCCTCACCAGCCTGCACGACCTGTTGCGGTGTTGGGAAGGCTCCCCTCATTTCGCCGTCCAAGGGAACGGGATCGCCCAGGTGTTCCGCTAGAGTTTCCACGTTGTGCTCAATCCGGCTGATGCGTGACGGGGCGGAGAGGATGTAGGCCACAAGACATTCCCAGGGTTCCTGTCGCAGGATGCGGAGGCCCCGGTATTGGTCCACCAGTGTGGCGATTTTTCGGTCGAGGCTGATGTGGGAATAGATGGCTTCGATATCGTCATCCAGTCGGAAATAACTATGGAGAAGACCCTGGGCGGCATCATCGGGTTGGTTGCTACGGAACTCGACTTTGCCACTAGGGCGCTGGCAGATTTTGATGAAGCAACTCCGGACAATTCCAGAGAACCAGCCGTTGTCTTCCCGCCAGCGGAAGGCTTGGCCTGAGTTGAGAGTGAGACGCAAATCAAGGGGTTGACCGCCGGTTTCGAGTTCCATTCTTACTCTTCCAAAGAATCATTCTGACCCCTACGCTAGCCTCCTCCCGTGGAATAGGTACTGGTTGGCGTAACCGGCGTAGTTTCCGAAGTAGTCGTGGGCCCACTGCTCCAGAACCGGGTTGGTGGGTGGTTTCTGTCCCGGGAAATACCACTCGGCCAGGGCGCGGCGCACCCACACGTCCACCGGAAAGGCCTGGGGTTTTTCCAGCGAGAAGAGCAGGATGCAGTTGGCGATCTTGGCGCCGATCCCTCGGCACTCCATGAGCCGTTCCCGGGCATCCTCGTAGGGCAGGGAAATCAACTCGTCCAGGTCCAGGGACTTTTCCAGGACCCGCACGGTTACCTGGTGGACGTTGGGGGAACGGAATCCCAGCTTGAGGTCGCGGAGGCCCTGCTCTCCGGCTTCGACCAGTTGGGCGGGAGTGGGGAAGGCGTGGCGCACGTCCCCGTCCAGGCAGACTGGTTCTCCGAAGGCGTTGGAAATGTTTTCCAGGTTGTTATGGATTTGGCGGATGCTGTTGTTGGCAGAGCAGACGTAGGCGACGAGGCATTCCCACGGCTCCTGGCGAAGGATGCGCAGCCCGGGATACTGCTCGACCATGGCGGCGACCCGGCCATCGAAGCAGATTCGGTCGTAGACCTCCATCAGGTCGTCGTCCAGCCGGAAGTAGTCCCTGAGCAGCGGCGCCAGGTCGGCTTCCGGTGCGGGGCCAGAGCGGAACTCGATGCCGTCGCCGGTCTGACGCATCTTGATGAAGTTTCCGCGCAAGACGCCCGAGAACCAGTCACCGTCGGTCTTCCAGCGGTGGGCCTGCCCGCCCAGGAGGGTGGCGGCGAGGTCGAAAGGTTGAGGGAAGGTGAGTTCCAACGCGGTATCCGGCGAGCTATCCGGTCCACTCGGAGGCCAGATCTCCGACCGAGGCCAGGCTGGAGGGTTTGAGGCTGCAAGGGGGGATGGACCGGAGGAAGGCCTGGCCGTAGTTTCGGCCGGTAATTCGACGGTCCAGGACGACGATGGCTCCCCGGTCCGTCTTGCGTCGGATGAGGCGGCCGATGCCCTGGCGGAAGCGGAGGACGGCCTGGGGGATGGAATACTGGTTGAAGGCGTCGCCGTACTGGTCGGAGCGGGCCTTGACGATGGGGTCGGAAGGGACCTGGAAGGGCAGGCGGGTCAGGACCAACGCCTTGCATAGCCCTTCCGGCAGGTCAACGCCCTCCCAGAAGCTGCTGGTGCCCAGCAGGACGCTCTCTGGGTTGTCGGTGAACCGGCGGATCAACTGCTGGGGAGAGCCGTCCATTCCCTGGGCCAGCACTTGGACTCCCTGCGGGGACAGGCGGCTGCGCACCTGGTGGGCCACGGCGCGGAGGGCGGCGTAGGAGGTGAACAGGGCCATGGTGTGCCCGTCCAGGGAGGCCCCCAGGTCGGTGACGACCCGGGATAGGGACTCGATATACCGGTCGGCATTGGGCTGGGGCATGTCGTCCGGGATCATCAGCAGCGCGGCGCGCTGGTAATCGAAAGGGGAGCCAACGACCAGTTCGGGGGTGGTCTCCTCCACTCCGAAGCGCTGGCGCAGGAATTCGCAGTTTCCCTGGCTGCTGAGGGTGGCGCTGGTGAGGACGACGCTCTTCTTCTGGTCGAAGAGCATCTCGGCCAGGAAGCGGTCGACTCCCAGGGGCGCGCAGTGGAGGGAGAGGTCGCCCCGGTTCTGGTCTTGGCCGACCCAGATGATGTTTTCGGGGGCGGGAGCGCCGATGACGGCGGAGAGCTGCTCCCGCAGTTCGGACAAGTCCTCCTGGATGGCGGCAGCTTCCCCGGTAAGGGAGTCATCGCTGGAATCGTCGGAAGGCTGGAGGCGGTCCAGGGTGTTGTGCAGCTGCGCCAGGACGTTCACCGTCCGTCCCAGCGACACATCCAGGTTCTCCCAGGCCAGGGCTAGATCCCGCCAGGACTGGTGGCGGTGCATGGGAGGCGTGATCAGGACCTGGGCGGAGTCGGCGTTCTGGTTGCGCTGGCCGGACAGGAACGCGGCGACGGAAGCCCACATCCGGGCCCACAGCTCGGTGAGGCGGGGAATCTCATTCTGGAGGTCGGTGACAGCCCGCTCCCCGGTCTGCCGGTCCAGGGGAGGGACGTCGGGCTGGGCGAGCTGGGCCATGGCGCCGTTGACGATGCGGCCGGAGGGTTCCAGTTTCTCGTCCAGCGTGTTCTGGAGGATTTCGAATCCCAGCTGGCGGGTGGCCTCCTCCTCCAGGTTGTGGGCCTCGTCGATGACCAGGTGCTGGTATTCGGGGATGAGACCGCCGCCCCGGGCCAGGTCGATGAGGAGGAGGGAGTGGTTGACGACCACGATGTCGGCCTGCTCGGCCCGGTCGCGGGCGTTGCGGTAGAAGCAGGGACCCCCGCCGCGCAGGGTCTGGCAGCCGCCGCGCTGTCCGGCGGAGATGCGTCCCCAGCCGGCGGCGTCCCGTCCCGCCAGGTTGACTTCGTTGCGGTCGCCGGACTCGGTGTCCTGGAGCCAGACGGCGGCCTTGCTGACCAGGCGGGCCTCATCCACTGAGAGGGTTGGGCTGCGGGCCAGGTTGCGCCAGCGGTCCAGGCAGAGGTAGTTGGCCCTTCCCTTGAGCAGGGCGGCCTGCACCTGGCCTTCCTCGATGATGCCAGACTGTTCCAGCACCTCGATGACGGCGGGGATGTCCTTGTGGACGAGCTGGTCCTGGAGGTTGATGGTGTTGGTGGAGATGACCACTCGGTGTCCCTGGGTGGCGGCGAACACCATGGCGGGCAGCAGGTAGGCCATGGACTTGCCGACGCCGGTGCCGGCCTCGACGATAAGATGGTGTCCCTGGAAGATAGCGTCGGACACCTGGGCCAGCATCCGCTCCTGCTCGGGCCGGTGCTCGAATCCAGGGAAGTTGGCGGCAAAGGGGCCGTCAGGGCCGACTAGGGAAGCCATTTCCTCCGGGCTTGGGACCGCCGGCTCGGCGGCGTTGTCGGAAGTTGATCCTGTCCGCCGGCGTTGGGGCCGGGCGAGACGGTTGTTCAGGCTTTCCTGGTCCACTCCGCTCAGTCCGGAGATGCGGCCCAGGGTCCCCGGTTCGCGGGGGCAGGACAACAGGGCATCCAGGCCCCACCGGCTGGCGGAGGAGAGGGTGTTGATGAAATCCAGCAGGCCAGGGTCGGTCTGGGATGCGCGCTGGAGGAGCGCGATGAAGACTTCACGGGTGGCTTGGGCGTCTTCCAACGCGCGGTGGGGATTGGCGTGCTCCACGGCCAGGAGGCGGGCCAAGGCGCCGAGGGAGTATTCCATGGTGGTGGGCAGGAACACCGACGCCAGGTCCCAGGTATCGTAGGCGGGGTTGGGAAAGGTGAGTCCGTGGCTGCTGAGGAACCGCAGGTCGAAGCTGATATTCTGCCCTACGATGGGGCTGTCCCCGACGAACTCGGATAGCCTGCCTGCCACGTCGGGAAAGCGGGGAGCGCGTTCCACCTGGCGGGGGGCGATCCCGGTGAGATGCTGGATGAACTCGGGGATGGCGCGGCCCGGGTTGACGAAGGTCTGGAGAGTGTCGAGTACGCCGCTTGTCTTGAACTTGACGGCGCCGACTTCGATGATCGTATCGTTGTCAGGGTCAAGGCCGGTTGTCTCCAGGTCGAGGGCAACGAAGGTGCGGTGGGAGATTGCCCCGGCTGTGGGAGCGGTCATCTGTTTCCCCTCCGGGGTTGGCTGCCGTGGTGTGCCGTGCTTGTGCGGCCCGGGGCGGGTCAGGGTGCGTAGGGCCGGAGATTGCCGTCCCGCAGGCCCACCGCCGGATGGAAGGACCCGGCGTGCAGGGCCTTGAGAAACTCCGTCTCGTTCAGGATTTCGTCGGGGAAGACGGTGACGAACTTGCCCAGTCCGTGGGTGGAGTGGGCGTCGCTCCCCCCGGTGACGGGCATCTTGAGCAGGCTGGCTACCTCCATGGCGAAGGCGTTTTCCCGGTCGTCGGTGCCGCCGTTGGCAACTTCGATGGCATGGGCGAGCTTGAACACAGGGTGGTCCAGGGCATCCGTCGGTTCCTGCGGCAGCGGGTCGGGGAGGCTCCGGTAGAGGTAGGGACGCTCGCGCATGTGCTTGCCCAGCACGCCGCGGAAGGGATGGGCGCTGACCACGAATCCGCCAACAGAGCGGGCGGCCCTGCACAGCGTTGCGGCATCATGGAAGCCGGACTCGTAGCGGTCGATGCCGAAGGCGAGCATGTGGCCCATGTTGGTGTCCGCCTCCATCGCCCGCACCAGCACGACGTTGTGCTGGGCGGCGAAACGCTCGAACTCGTGGCGGTCCCAGGGGCCGCTGTGCTCGGTGATGCACAGTCCCCGTAGTCCCAGGCGTTCCGCCTCGAGAATCAGGTCTTCCGGGGTAAGGCTGCTGTCGGCGCTACCCTTGGTGGTGTGGATGTGAAGGTCAAACAAGCGGGCCATGAGTGTCCCATTCTATCCGGCGCCGGATTTTCAGTCAACGAGGGTTTGTCACCCGCGCGAAGCTGGTCACGCGGCATCCATCGCAGGGCCGGCCCGGGGAACGCCCCTTCACGCGGGTTCGGCGACGAAGACGGGGATTCTGCGGGTAGTCCGGTTCTGGTAGTCCTCGTAGGGAGGGTAGGCCTCCACGGCCAGCGCCCAGAGGCGGGCACGCTCGTCGGGGTCGGAGACCTCCCGTACCCGCATGGTAAACACCTCGGCCTTATCCCGCACCTCGACACTGGCGTCGGCCCGAAGGTTAAAGACCCAGGAAGGGCTCTTGGGAGCCCCGCCCTGGGAGCCGACGAGGACATAGTTGTCCCCGTCCTTGACCCGCATGAGAGGGGTCTTGCGGATGCCGCCGGTGCGGTGGCCCCGGTTGGTGACGATGACGACGGGAAGGCCGGTGTCTCGCAGGGTAGTGCCCTCTGCCCCGTTGCTGCCCTCGTAAAGCTCTACTTGTTCCCGCACCCAGTCCCTGGTTGAGGGTATGTATTCGGCCATTGTTGGTTGCCTCCTGGTGAGGGTTTGGGTCGTCCGGTTAGGACCGGACACCGCTGGGTTTCGCAAATTCGCTTACGCCAGGCAGAGTATACCTAGCATCCAATCGGGAGTCACTCCAGGTCCTTTGGATGCGTCGGAACAGCGGGAGGTTTCCCAATTACTTTTGGGGATCATCCCCAAGCCGCCGAGATGTGGGGTTTGCAGAGTTCAGGCATTCCTAGAAGGCGACGCAGGCGGGGGATACGACGCGCAGGACAGACTCCTGGCTGAAACGCCGCTTGTATTCTTCCGAAACTTCTTCAATGAGGCGGAGTCCTTCCTCACCCGGCGGGGCCAGGATGATGAGGAGCTTGGAGCGTTCCCGCTGGATGGTCCCGGTGGAGTCGAGCCACTGCCCGCGGCTGTCCAGGACGGTCAATCCGGCGGGGAAACGGGGGGTGACGGTGTCCTGGAGGAAGTTGGCCCATGCAGCGTCGTCCACGATCTCATCGGCCCCGGCGCTGCGTCCCATGAAGAGCTCGTAGCGGGTGAAACGGTCTTCTCCTTCAGGGCAGGGAGGGGGTTGAGCAGTGAGGCACGCCGCGGAGGCTGCGATGGCGAACAGGAGGAATATCCTGGCTGCCGTTGACGTGACGTTGTTCATGCTGTGGGTTTGCGGGGCGACTGAAGGGGCCGGTAAGATTGGGGGCGCGGTTGGCTGCGCCTGATCGGCGCTATTGTATAGTCTACAAGGCGCTGCGTGGTGGAAATCGGTTTCCGATTGCGCTGGTCCAGGAAATCCCGGGCCGGTCCAATGCTCGAGGTACAACCCGTTGTCCCAGTGGGAAAGGGCTAGGAAGATTCGCGGCTGGAGCTTGGTCTGAACATGGCAGAAATTCTGGGCAATTCCATCTGGTGGGTCCTGGCGGTCTTCGTCGCCTATTTCGCCGGACTGATCGCCATCGCGGTCGCCCGTTCCCGGCGGATGCGGAACATGGACGACTACGTCCTGGGCGGTCGGCGGCTGGGGGTGGTGACGTCCGCCCTGAGTTCCGGTTCATCGACTGTCAGCGGTTGGACCATGCTGGTCTTTCCGGCCCTGGCCTTCACCGCCGGCATGATGCACCTGTGGACCCTGGTCGGGATAGTGGCCGGAGCCTGGCTGGCCTGGACGGTGATGGCGAAGCGGCTCCGCCGGTACACCATCGCTACCGGAAACTCCCTCACCCTGCCGGAGTTTCTGGAAACCAGGTTCGACGACAGCACCGGTGTCCTGCGGACGCTGGCTGCCGTAATCTCGCTTTACTTCATCACCCTTTACGTTTGTTCTGGGCTCATTGCAGGCGCCAAGCTCCTGGAGGAGGTGTTTGGCCTGGAACAGACCGGCGGCGGGCATGACTTGGGGGTGTTGATTACGCTGGTCGCCGTCGTCTCGTATACGTTCATCGGCGGATTCCTGGCCGTGTCCCGGACCGACGTGTTCCAGGCGTTGATCATGCTGGCCGGGTTCTTCATCATCCCCATCAGCCTTTTGATCATCGTGGACAACCCGTTCCAGGGGCTGGAGTCTACGGCCCCCGGGTTCTGGAATCCCTTCACCGACCCCAGCAACGAAGGACTGGGGGTAATTTTCTTCCTCTCGTCGACGGGTTGGGCGATGGGCAGTTTTGGCGCCCAGAGGCTGCTGGCTCGTTTCATGGCAGTGGACCGCGAGGATCACATCAAGACCAGCCGGAACCTGAGCCTGATATGGGTCCTCCTGATATTCGTCCTGGCCCTCTTGATGGGCCTCGTGGCAGCGCCGGCCCTGCTGCACCTGGGTGTGGCCCTGCCCGACCCGGAGCGCCTCTACTTGGTGGTGTCGTCGGTGTTCTTCCATCCGGTAATCGCCGGTCTGCTGCTGACGGCGGTTGTTGCGGCGGTTATGAGCACCGCCGACTCCCAGTTGCTCCTGGCCTCGGCCGTTGCCTCGGACGACCTACCGGTGTTGAAGCGGATAACAGCCTCGATGCGGACCCAGAGCCGGGTGTGGATGGGCCGCCTGCTGTTGGTTATCGTGGGAATAATCGCCGCGGCCGTTTCGATAGTGTCCCCCGATTCGGTCTTTGCGCTGGTGTCCCTGGCCTGGGGAGGAATGGGGGCCGCCTTCGGGCCGGTGACCATCCTGGCTCTCTACTGGCGGAGGTTTAACCTTTGGGGAGCCCTGGCGGCGGTGGTGTCCGGCTCGTTAATATCCACCTTCTGGTGGTTGATGGGCCTGGGAACCCAGGGCGTGTGGGACCTGACGGAGTTGCTGGGATTCGGGGCCACGGTCAAATACCTGGAAGCTACGGGAGCGTGGCACATGCAGCCGGCGGTCCCCGGCTTCGTGGGTGCGTGCGTCATCGCAGTGGTCGTCACGTTGTTGACCGCTGAGCCGGCCCGGGAGGTGACGGACAAGTTCGACCACGTTAATGGGCCCGACTGGGTCGAGCCTGCCCTGGGATCGGAAGCTGCGGCGGACTGACGGGCGGGGATAGGCCCATCCTGACTCTTCCTAGCTCTTTGGCACCTTGGCCAGGAACTCGGCTGCTCCCCGGGCAATCCAGGCGTTCCAGGATGTCATGAGGAACTGGACGCCCTTTTCGGCGTAGGCGGCGACGTTGTCGTCGTTGACCAGCGTTCCGGCCACACGCCCGGCGGAAACGATCTGTTCGATGGCGTCGTCAATGGCCTTCTGCACCTCCGGGTGTCCCGGGTTGCCGATGTGGCCCATGGTCTGGGAAAGGTCTGACGGAGCGACGAAGAAGACGTCGATGTAGTCCACCCGCAGGATCTCGTCCAGGTTGTGCAGGGCCTCCACTTCTTCCAGCAGCACCACCACCATGGTCTGATCGTTGGCGGTGTGGAAGTAGTCCGGCACCCCGAAGGACTGGCGGCCGCCGAACATTCCCCGGTAGCCGTAGGGGGCGAACTTGGCCGACATCATCGCCTGCTCGGCTGCTTCTCGGGTGTTGAGGTGGGGGACGACGATACCCATTGACCCACGGTCCAGGGTGCGGGTTATCAGGCCGGGATCGTTGGAGTTGACCCGGGTGACCGACGCCATGCCCCACAGGTCGCAGGCCCGGGTCATGTCGCTGATCTGCTCCCAGCTTACCGGGCCGTGCTCGCATTCAATCCAAGCGGCGTCGAAACCCATGGGGCCGAGGAAGTCGATGATCTCGCTGGTCATGTGGCCGGAAATCACCGACACAGCTTCGCCGGCCTGCAGCTTCTCCTTGGCGCGATTGCTCCTGATTCCAGGCATTTGCGTCTCCTTGTGATGGGGTTGGGAGTGATAATGACGGGCAGGGTCAGCCTGCAGCGGTCTTGTTTTCGTAGCCCCGGGGGGTGACCATGAAACCCTGGTGCAGGTAGGTGTTGGAGTTGCCGATGACTACGGTGGTGAACATGTCCACGTCGGTCATCCGGTCTTCCAGCTCCCCCAAAGTGGTGACGATTATCCGCTGGCCCGGGCGGTAGGCGTCCCGGATGAGGCCGACCGGAGTCTCCCCGCCGCGCTTTTCCAGGAGGATGCGGCGGGCCTCGGGGAGTTGCCAGGTGCGGCGCTGGCTGCGGGGGTTGTACAGGACCACGACAAAATCGCCCAAAGCCGCCGCTTCCAGGCGTTTTTCGATAGCCTCCCAGGGGGTGAGCAGGTTGCTGAGGCTGATGGCGCAGAAGTCCTGCATCAGGGGAGAACCCAGCAGGGAAGCGGCGGACTGGAGGGCGGAGATGCCGGGGACGACTTCCACCGATGGCGATTCCCCGTCCCAGCCCCGGTCGGTCAGAACCCGGAACACCGGCCCGGCCATGCCGTAGATGCCGGCGTCTCCCGAGGACACTACCGCTACCGAGCGGCCTTCGTAGGCCAGGTCAACGGCTCGGCCTGCCCGCTCCAGTTCCTGGCCCAGTTCCATCGAGACCAGTTCCTTGTCTCCCGCCTGTTCCGCGATCTGATCGATGTAACCGCGAAAACCCACGATAGCGTCCGCCTGGGATAAGGCGCTGGCAGCGCCGGGGGTCTGGAGGCTGGGGTCCCCAGGCCCGATCCCTACCAGGAAGAGCTTTCCGTTTACATCGTCGGACATCGCTAACCCGTTGGTCCTGTCTTAGTTGTCGTTCCATGCTGCCTGCGGGCCACTGCAATGGTTGCCCGCGCCGCTGTCTGCTTGGATACCAGCAGTTCCGACGCGCCCGACGCCAGCAGGGCCGCAGGTTCCGCCACGCCCCAGACGCCAACAAGGCGCCGGGCATTGGCTGATGGATGCAGGCCTGATATGGGGTCTCTGGCATCCGGCGCACACCCGGGGCCAGCGCTGGCTACGGCGGCAGGTTCCGCCAGCCCTTCGGGAAAGACTGCGTTCAGCTCATCCGCCCCATAACAGACCAGATACGCCCTGTATTTCTCCGCCAGCGCGATCAGCCCTGCCTCATCCTGCTTGATGGTGGCGGTGGCCAGAACGTCCAGGCTGTCCGGGGACAGGTTGTTGGCGCGGAACGCATCCACCAGCAATTGCTCCAGCTCTTCCACCGGGACGCCCCGGCGGCAGCCTATCCCTGCAACCAGGCTGCGGGGCCGGTACAGGACGGTGTGGACACCGGACAACGCCGCCTTGACCCCTTCGTTTTGGCTTCTGAGCGGATCCATTTTGTCGGAGATAATCAGGGCAGCGGCACAACCGCATTGCGCCAACGATTCAAGGGAGGGGTGGATGGTGATGTTGTCCGGCAGGGAACAGCCCGGCGGCCACCAATCCGTTTCTCCCGCTTCCTGGTATATGCCCACCGGGTCCCGGTTGACGACGGCGGCGCTGGCCCGGGTGACTGCGTTGGGAGAGGCTTCAACTTTCCACCCGAACTCCCGTCCCAGCAGGTCCACGGCCAGGGTTTCGGTTACATGGGAAGCCGAGGTAATCACCGGTTGCGCTCCGATGGCTTTGGCAACCGCTTCAGCCAGCTTGTCCGCCCCGCCCAGGTGGCCGGAGAGGACGCTGACTGCGAAACGGCCGGCATCGTCCACGCAGACCAGCGCCGGATCGTTGTGCTTGTCCCGGAGCAGCGGAGCGGCCAGGCGGACGGCAGCGCCCACGGGAAGGAACAGGACAATGCCGTCGGAATCGGCCCACACCTGCCGCAGCACGGGCCGCAGGGGAAGGTCAAAGGCAAGGGCCTGGCTGGACTCATCCCAGAAGCGGCGTTCCAGGTAAAGGGCCGTATCCGGGCCCAAGGCTTCGGGCAAGCGGCGGGCTAGGGATGCCGCCTGCCGGGAGAGTGCGATGACCGAGGTGCGGGGCATGGTCACCCCGGCTACTCAGCCGGCGAGTCTCCGGCTCCGGCCAGCGCCCGCGATTCCTGCTGCTCTCGGGAGAGGCGGAAAAGATGCGTGTAGTCCTCGGAGTAAAGGTGAGAGACGGCGGACCCGTGCTCCTCCACGTACTCCGGGGAACGCAGGTCGGGGTTCATGGCCTCGCCCACCATTACCAGGGCCTGCCGGTTGATCTTGGAATCGCGGACCTTGGCGGAGATGTCGGCCAGGGTGCCCCGGATGACCTGTTCCTCGGGCCAGCCCACGCGGTAGACCACGGCCACCGGCGTCTCCCGCTCGTAACCGGCGGCCCGAAGCTCCCGCACTACCTTGGTCATGCGCGTGACGCTGAGGAAGAGGACCAGGGAGCAGCCGTGGGCGGCCAGATCACGGAGCTGTTCCTTGGGGGGCATGGCGACGCGGCCCTCGGTGCGGGTCATGATTATGGTCTGGGAGACTTCGGGGACGGTCAGCTCGGTCTTGAGCAGGGCAGCGGCGGCAAAGGCGGCGCTGACTCCGGGGATAATCTCGTAGTCCACCCCCTCCCGCTCCAGTACGCGCATCTGCTCGATGATGGCGCCGTAGACCGCCGGATCGCCACTCTGGACGCGGGCGACGTTCTTGCCCTCGGCCACGGCGGTGAGCATGATCTCCATTATCTGCGGCAGGGCCATGTCCTTGCTGCCATAGACGGCGGCGTCGGGACTGGCGAAGTCCGCAATTTCCTGAGGCACCAGGGAGTCGGCGTAGACCACCACGTCTGCCTCTTCGATGATGCGCCGGGCCTTGACAGTAATCAGTTCCGGGTCGCCGGGCCCGCTGCCGACGAAATAGACCTTGCCCTGCTGGTCACTCATAAGCGGTCACTTCCTGATAATCAAGAGGGAGAAATAGTCGAGGTCTTCCTCGGTAAGCTGCTGGAGGTCCTGCACCACCCGCTCGCGGTCGGTGCTGGCGCGGCGCACGTAGATGCCCTTACCGGCCAGGCCCAGCTTTTCCAGGTTGGCCAGGGCCTGAAGCAGGGTGCGGTTGACCTTCATCAAGACAATGGTGTCGTAGTTGGCGATGGCCTCCCGCAGGTCGTCAATCCCGTAGACCGCGGGAAGGATGGCCAGGCGCTGTCCGTGAGTGACCAGGGGAGCCACCGCGGATGCGGCGGCGGCCATGACCGATGAAACGCCGGGGACGATTTCCACGGGAATGTTGGGGTGGTTGGCCCGGATGCTCTCCAGCACGTAGGAGAAAGTGCTGTACAGCATGGGGTCGCCTTCCGTGATGAAGGCGGCGTCCTGCCCCGCGTTGAGGCGCTCCGCAACCATCTCGGCGGCGTGACGCCAGACGTCTCCTGCCGCATCCTCGTCGTCGGTGGGAAATGGAATGCGCATGATCTCCTGGGATTCCCGGTCAAGGAACTCCCGGACGATGCTGAGCGCGTAGCTGTCGGTGCTGGTCTCGGCCTGGGGCACGCAGATGATGGGCACCTGCTGGAGGATCCGCTGGGCCTTCAGCGTCAGCAGCTCCGGGTCACCGGGCCCGACTCCCACGCCGTAGAGCTTTCCACAGTTGACGTTTTCAGGTGTGGTCATGCTGTCTGACTCACTGGCCTTTCCTGCCCCCGCTGCGCCGACACGATGAACACCGGGTTCATGGCTTCCAGCCGCACCGTCCCGTCGGGCATCTCCCTGCCCCGCGAGGCGCTGATGGTGGTCAGTTCCACGGCCATTCCTTCATCCTTGAGGTGGTGATAGACCTCGTGGGTGCGTTCCAGGGCGGCCAAGTTTACCACAATGCGGCCTTCATCTTTCAACCGCCGGGTTACCGTCTCCAGGATGGCGGACAGGTTCCCGCCGCTGCCGCCCACGAACACCGAGTCCGGGTCGGGCAGCTCCGCCAGCGCCGCCGGCGCCTCCCCGACGACGATTTCCACGTTGTCGCCGGAGAGATTCGCAACGTTGTTGCGGAGCAGGTCCAGGCTGTTCTCGTCCCGTTCGATAGCGTATACCTGTCCCCGGTGGGCGATGAGGGAGGCTTCGATTGAGACCGACCCCGTGCCCGCGCCGATGTCCCAGACGACGCTGCCGGATTTGAGTCCCAGGCTGTACAGGCTGACCGCCCGGATCTCCCGCTTGGTTATCTGGCCCCGCAGCGGACGGCGCTGCTCGAAAGCGTCGTCGGGCAGGCCCAGCGGGCGGGATTCCAGGACGGCGGAAGACTTAACCATCGCCGCCGGCGGATGCTCCCGTCACCATCGGGATGCCTTCGGGAGAGGTGGAGGCCCACCCCAGCAGAGCGCCGTCGAAGTCGAAGCACATGGAATCGACAATCAGGGAGCCGGCGTCTTCCCCGAGGAGCTTCTGGCTTTCGTCGCATACCATCTGGCACATCATGGGTATGACTTGCATCAGGTCGTTGGCCTGGGCGATTTCCTGGAAGTGCCGCGCGCTGCTGGCTCCTCGAATTTCTTCCTGGACCTCGGGAGTGGCGCCGCACTGGGCGGCGAGTTCAGCGAGGAAGTTGGTGTCCACCTGGTTGCCGGCGACGTGGGTGACGAAGTATCCCATGGCCATCTTGGAGAACTTGCCCACCATGCCGACGTGGGTGGCCCGGGGGATCCTCCGCATGACGCAGCGTTTCATGGACGGGCCGCTGAAGATGCCGGCTTCGATGTAGGCCATGTCGGGCAGGTCCAGGTGGCGCCGGGAGTATTCCTCGCTGCGGGTGCCGGTCGACAGGACGACGTGGTCCAACCCGTTGGTCGCGGCCACGTCCACTGCCAGGTGGACGCTGGCCCGCCAGGCGGCGGTGGAAAATGGCTGCACTACTCCCGTGCTGCCCAGGATGGAAATTCCGCCCAGCACTCCCAGGCGGGCGTTGGTGGTCTTCAGGGCGATTTCCTCGCCTCCGGTAACGGAGACCTGAGCCACAAATCCGGCTTCGGCGTCCAGCCCCGAGCTCTGGGCTGCGGTGCTGACTGACTCGGCCATCATCCGGCGGGGCACCCGCGTCACCGCCGGCTCTCCCACTTCGATGCCCGTCCCCGGCCGGGTCACGGTCCCGACCCCCGGCCCGCCGGTGATTTTCAATCCCTCTTGGTCGGGGGCGCGGTTCACCGTGACGCAGATTTCCGCCCCGTGGGTGGCGTCCGGGTCGTCGCCCCCGTCCTTGATGACGGAGCAGAGCACCCGCTGGTCATCAACCCACTCGCAGCGATGGATGCGGAAGGCGGCATCCCGTCCCACGGGCAGATGGATGGTCACTTCCTCGGTAGGTTCCCTGGTCAGCAGGGTCGTGACGGCAGCCTTGGCTGCGGCGGCGGCGCAAGAGCCGGTGGTGTAGCCGGTCCGCATCCCCTGCCGGTTTCTCACCGTCGTCCGGCTGTAATCACTTTCCCTGGACTGGTTGTCGTCTTGTGGTTGCGTCATCGCCGACAATTCGCCATTGGCTGAATAGGGTGGCTACCGGCTCCAGACCTCGCGGACCCGGTCGGCGGCCACCGCCACCACCCGGTCATCGACGCCCAGGGGCGGGGCCACGTGCATCTCGACATGGGGATACTTTTCCTGAGCGGCCTTCATGCCGCCCAGCACATTTCGTTTGAGGATCATTCCCGGGAAGAACAGGTAGGGGACGCACAGGACCGCCGAAACTCCTCGCTCCTCCACCAGCCGAGCGGAGGCATACTCCATGGTCGGGTCGCCGTAATGGGACTGGGCAATCTCGACGGCGTAGCCTTCTCCCAGCCGTCCCTCAGCCAACCGGGCCAACTCCTGGAGCCAGAGGCAGTCGTCGTACTGGGTCCTCGTTCCCGCCTTGACCAACAGGATTCCCACTTTGCGGCCTTCGTTTGGGGTCAGGGAAGGCGTCCCGTCCAGGTCGCGCACCCGCTCGACCACCAGGTCGGCCAGGCGGGGATCGGATCCCAGCCCACGGGTCAGGGCCAGCTGGACCTGAGGTGACTGCTCCCGCAGTTCTTCCAAAACTTCTTCCAGTTCTTCCGTGGCGTGCTTACCCTGCCCCAGCAGGTAGGGCATGATCACCACCTGGTCCAAGCCACGGTCCGCCAGGACTTCCACGGCCTGGTCCGGGTGGGGCTGGATGAACTCCAGGCAGGATAGCAGGACGTCCGCCTGGGGCTCCCCCAAGACGCTCTGCAGCCGGTCCGAGGCCTCGGCCAGGCCAACCCGCGTATCCGGGCAGTGGCGGCACCACTCCGGCCAGTGGCCGCTCTGGGCGGCCCAGGAGCAGGAACACTCGTCGCGGCTGGTGCCCCGCTGGCTGCCGTGGCACAGCAGGATGACCCCGCAACGCTCGGAGGGAGAACCGTTGGCGGCGGGAGTGGGGACGTTACCGTTGTTTTCTGGCGAAACCAATGTCCGGTCTACTCGACTTTCAGAAGGTCCAGGAGGGCGTTAACCGTGGCTGCCGCCGCCGAGCTTCCGCCGCGCCGGCCCAGGATGGTGATATAGGGGACGTTGCGCTTGATAAGTTCATCCTTGGATTCGGCGCAGGCCACGAATCCCACCGGCATTCCGATAACCAGGGCCGGATTGACCTCCCCTGCGTCAATCAGGTCCAGCAGGGCCAGGAGAGCCGTGGGAGCGTTGCCGATGGCGCAGACCGCGCCGTTGGCTGTGGGGGCCAACTCCCGCACCGCCGCCACCGAGCGGGTGGTGCTCTCCCGGCGGGCCCGCTCCGCGACTTGCGGGGCGTCGATCATACAGTTGGTGATGACATTGGCGCCTCGGAGCAGGGCCTTGGAGATGCCCATCTCCACCATGCGGACGTCGGTTACCACGGGTGCCGATGACTTCAGCGCGGCCAGTCCCGCGTCCACCGCTCCGGGGCTGAACTTCACCGACGGGGCAATTCCGGCGTCGCCCTCGGCCCGCACGATGCGGCAGAGAACGTAGTGCTCTTTTGGAGACAGTTCCAAGCCGGAAGGAAGGTCCGCCTGGACCATCTTCAGGCTTTCCCGGTCGATCTCGTCGGGAAGGAGCGCGTATTTCTGCACCAGTGTCATTCGGTGTTGGGGCTCCTTCCGAATCCCGCCGCCTTCGCTCTGGATTAAGGTAACTTGTCCAAGGGGGCTGGGCGGCGGAGTCCCCTGGGTTCGCCGGATTTCCTTACGAAACAAAACCCCCAGGCTCTACGGCGCAGGGGGCAGGGAGGTCCAGAGCTTGCCGGGAATCTCACCCAACCAGTGCCGGGGGGGTGGTCTCCAGGCTTGCCGGAACCCTTTCCGTTGCCGCAGATTAGGTCCTATCCCCCGGGGCAGGTCTCCTGACTCGTGGCTCACCGCTGTACCGGCGCCTTCCCGCCCGCCGCGGCGGGCAGTGGCTTTGTCACCGGCCAACTCCCCACACACAGTGGCGCAACCGTGACGGACTTCCACCGTCTTCCCTATTAAACCCTCAAGATTCCCCGGGAGGAAGTTTCGCTTGTTAAAGCTGCCCATCCGCAACCGCGAATCGGAGCACGGCCAACTATAGCCGAGGGGCTAGGGGATGTCAAACGAGGCGAGTGCAGATGGTCTATTAAGGATGGGAGAGGGAGTTGGAGGGAAAGCTGGTCCAGATGGCAAACCGGGCGTCAGGTGCAGACTGGCGCCCGGTTTGTGTTTGAGGAGGGGTACCTAAGAACTGACCCATCGGGAAGATAGATCGTCTCTGTCCGCCTGCGGGGCCTTTGCCTTACGCTGTTTCTTGACCAAGCCGTAGGCGGCCACAGCGGCGAGGGTGGAAACGAGAACGGTGTTGGCGATTGTTTTCTTTGACATGAGAAACCTCCGGATTGGGATTTGGAATAGAGAGGCCCCGTGTGAAGGGGCCCGGGGCCTGAAGGAATGAGTTCTACCCTGTGAAGGAAAGCCGGTGGGGAGATATAGATTAGGCTTGGATTGCCCAAAGGCCCAAGAGGGAAGGGAGGCGTGTTTCGCCAATTCTTTGCGTCTAATCTACCGGGCGTCCGTCACCCCTGGTTTTTTCGAGGATTCTCAGCAATTCCCATTTGTATGGGGATGTATCGGTCTGGAGTTCTTCCGGGGGAACCTCGGTCATGCGGACTCTCAGCCGGTACTTGAACCCGGGCTCCCAGTCGAAGCCCTGGATGTGGCCATAGAAGCACTCGCCGTTGACGATCAGCAGGTTCATGGGCGCCAGCCCTGGGCATTCGGCGGTGACTGAAGCCACATGTAAATCGACTGTCTTGACTGTCTTGCCGGAGACGAGGACTTCTTGGGGGGTCGGTGAGGGATTCTCGCTTGGGAGTCGGTCGTCTGGTGGGTCTATTACCAGGGTGGTGACTTCGCCTCCTCGAAGACAGCTTATTTCCTTGACCCCGGCGAATGTGCCGGCCGAGCAAAGGTCGGCGTGTTTGTAGAGGAGCTGCACTTGGAAGTTGCCCAGGTCTGAATGTGCTTGGACGTAGGCCGGCAATTTGCCTGCGAATGTGGCCTTCAGGGATTCCTCTGTGGTTTTGTAATCGAGTCTGAACGTCAGTGAAGCGGCAGCGGTGATGGTTGGCTCCTCGGGCGCTGTCTTGAAGTCGTGGAGCCTTATATTCAGTGCCGCTGCTACGTCGTCTGTGATCTCTTGTGCTTCGATGCCCAGCTTGAGCCCGCGGCTTGCTGCTTCCGTAAGCAGCCATGCTGCGAGGGTGGGTCGCTCGGTATCGAGCCAGTCTTGACTGAGGTCGTCAAGATGTCCTGGTTGAACTGATGGAAGCTCTATGGGAGGAGGCTCTATGATGGGTTCTGGCGGAACTGATGTTGGAGCGGGGGTAGGGGTGGTCGTACAGCCAACGGATAACAGCCAAAGGGAGATGATGGCGGCTGCGATTAGTTCCTTCTGCATTCAGGTCCTTTCTACTTGACCTTGCGCCTGATTGTTCGGGAATCCAGACCCCCGTTGCCGTTGAGATGCACCACCCAAAGCGGAACCCTACCCTTCAGGCCAGGAGCCTTGAAAGCCGTGGTTGGGATACGTACACTGACCTTGCCGATGCGTATAATTGTTTCGAGGTTCCAGCCGGTATGAAGCAAAAGCTAACCATCACGATTGACGCTGAATTGCTTCCGATGGCCAAGCGGTACGCCCGAGCGCGTGGGGTCTCCCTCTCGTCCCTCATCGAGAAGGCTCTTCGCGAGATGGCAGCGGAAGATCACCCTTCGTTTACCTCCCGGTGGCGGGGAGGGTTTAGACAAGCTGAACGGGACAACCCGCGTTACGATGCGTTGGCCAAGAAGTACCTTCGATGATACTGTTGGACACCGACGTTCTTATCGACATAGCGCTCGACCGGCGTCCGCACTCCGAGCCTGCCTCGGAACTGCTGGACCGGATCGAGCATGGCGAAGAAAGCGCGTCCATTGCCTGGCACTCCGTGTCGAACTTCTACTATATCGTGGCCCCGGCACACGGACGGGCGGGTACTCGGGAGTTTATCTCAGAGCTAACCCGGTTTGTCTCGGTGGCAAGCACCGATACCGAAGCCATCCGTTTTGCTGTACAGCTTCCGATGGCCGACTTCGAGGATGCGATGCAGGTGGCAGCTGCTCGTGCTTGCGGGGCCCGGAACATCGTAACGAGGAACGTCAGGGACTACCAACGATCGCCGATTTCAGCCGTCAGTCCCCAAGAAGCGCTGACCTTGCTATTTTAATTCCCAGTACAAGAAGCCTCATCCCCTGCCCCACTCCAGGCATCTGCGTCTCTCCGCTATTGCGACGCTTCGATTTTGACCCCCTCAACCCGCCCTGCCTATAATCGGCCCTAACCCCCGGATACGGAGCGTCCCCATGGAACAACTCGTGCTGAACCCCATTTCCCGGGTCAACGGCGAGATAGCCCTCCCCGGGTCCAAGAGCCTTTCCAACCGCATCCTGCTGCTGTCCGCCCTATCCCGCGGCGTCACCCAGGTCTACAACCTCCTGGAGAGCGACGATACCAGCCGGATGATTGACTCCCTGCAACGGCTCGGCGTCGGGCTGGAGCTTTCCCGGAACAACACCGTCTGCCGGGTGCAGGGACTGGGCGGCCCCTTTCCGCCCCAGCAGACCGAGCTGTTCCTCGGCAACTCCGGCACCACCATGCGCTCCATCTGCGCCGCCCTGTGCCTGGGAGAAGGGGAGTTCACCCTCACCGGCGAACCCCGGATGTATGAGCGCCCCATCGAGGACCTGGTGGACGCCCTCCGTCCCATGGGCGCCGACATCGAATACCTGGCCAGGGACGGATACCCCCCGCTGCGCATCCACGCCCGCGGCATCCCCGGGGGAAGCGTGTCCGTCCGCGGCAACGTCTCCAGCCAGTACCTCACTGCCATCCTGCTGTCGGCGCCCCTGGCCCGCCGTGACATGGTCATCGAAGTCGTCGGCGACCTGGTATCCAAGCCCTACATCGACATGACCGTCGCGGTGATGAGGCGGTTCGGCGCAACCGTCGAAGCCGACGGCTACCGGCAGTTCCGCGTCGCCGTCGGTCAGGGATACCAGTCCCCCGGGAGTGCCTTGGTCGAGGGAGACGCCTCCTCCGCCACCTACTTCCTCGCCGCCGCCGCCATCAAGGGAGGCGCCGTCCGCGTCCAGGGCGTCGGATTGTCCAGTGTGCAGGGCGATGTCCGCCTCGCCGACGTGCTGGAGCAGATGGGCGCTCCCGTGCGCCGGGGCGAGGACTGGATCGAGGTGGGACGGGGCGACCTTCGCGGCGTTGACCTGGACCTGAACCACATCCCCGACGCCGCCATGACCGTTGCCACTGCTGCCCTGTTCGCAGAGGGACAGACCACCATCCGCAACGTGGGCAACTGGCGGGTCAAGGAGACCGACCGCCTCGCCGCCATGGCCGCCGAGCTCCGCAAGGTGGGCGCCCAAGTGGAGGAGGGGTCCGACTACCTGAGAATAACCCCGCCGGAGCGCATCTCATCCGCCGCCATTGACACCTACAACGACCACCGCATGGCCATGAGCTTCTCCCTGGCCGCCCTGGGCGACGCCCCCATCACCATCAACAACCCCGACTGCGTCTCCAAGACCTTCCCCGACTACTTCCAGCAACTGGCGGGAATTGCGGATGGGTGAACAGGGCGGTTGCCAAGCCCCTGCCCGGCTGATCGCAAACCCCGCGGCCCATTTCCACGCCACCCCCTTCCGGCAACTGCCGGCCCCAAAGAGCACTCATGGGAACCGGGTTTCAAATCAGCTCGTCTCGTTCTATCCTTTTAGGGACGGGCTGGTGCTACGCCGAATATTTCTGCTGGTCATCGTATGACCTTGCCCACTTTCCGAATGGTGCCTGGCAAGCAAGTAAAGCGGACGGGTCCTGGCGCCCGGTGAAAACAGGCCGTGTGTCGGATGTGGGCTTTCGCCAATTTGAAAACGGCCTAGACGGCCGGTTCCGGCGTCAGAAGGAGCCTGGTTCCCGGTCAAACGTAGGAAGAAGTGGCGTCCCAGGCAGGATTCGAACCCGCGACCCGCTGCTTAGAAGGCAGCGCGCCTAAACCGGGTATCCTCCCAAGGTTTCAGGTTCGAGCCGCAGCGTAATTCCACCGCTCATCGCTACCAGGCAGCGTGCCGGTTTGACACCTCTCCGCCGCCTGCTGGCCACATTATACGACCTTGACTGGCGGGCAAGCATCCCCCCTTTGGCGACTGCTTTCAGGCGCGCACAAGCGTCCAGCAACCCCGGATCGAACAGGGGAGAGGGTTCCCTGTGGGCACCACCACCACCCGACAAGGGTCGGACCGGAGCCGAGATCCACGGTCACCCTGCTCGAAGGCAGCGTGCCGGATGCCACCTTGTACAATCCCGCCAAGGGCCAGGCACCGGGGGCTGGAGGGAAAAGTGCGATCCCCCGATCTGCTCTCTGTCGGGGTCAGGGTGCGGGGAGACTTCGCCTGTTCCACCCGGCCCGAGGTGAATGGGGGAGCGGGCCAGCTACCCGGTGACCTCCCCCCTCCCAGGAAGGCTCGCACGAATTCCCGGGAATCCTGAGGGACGTGAACAAGGCGGAACGGGTGACCGGAGGATCCCGATCCGTCAGGGTGGGGCCACCCCCCACATTTACTCCAACGCCTACCTCGATCCCCCATCCCGACCCCGTTGCCGACGGTGACCCCGGCATCCACCGCCACCTTGAAGCCGAAGCCGACTCTATTGCCAACCCCGACCCCCGCTCAGGTGCCCGAAGCCGGGGGCGGAAGCATCGAAGAGAAGGGGGACAGACTTGTTGTGGTTCATCCTGTGGATTTTTTACGATTCGGTGAGTAGCTAGCTGGCCAGCGAAAATGATGCTCCTATACATGTCGAACTGGCTCGGCGATCTTCACAACCGGGGTTCTGAGAGCCGAGAACACCTCGCAACGTCGTCCCCGACACTGATGCAGCCGCGGTGAACCAGCTGGCCAGCACCACCTCGCCGGTGCCAACGCACCCACTTCTGCGAGTTGCTCTGGGAACGGTATGGCATAGACCTCAGCCGCCAGACCGTGCATCGCATTCTGACCTAGGCGGGCATACCCAGCCCGCGCAAGCGGTGTCCGCCCAAACACCGGGTGCGACGACAGCTGATGTCCCAAGGAGGAATGCTGGGACAGGTCGACGGGAGCCACCACCAATGGCTGGGAGACGACGGACCCTACTTCACCCTGCTCCTGGCGGTGTACGACGCCACCCGCGCCGTGGTCAGCGCGGTGTTTCGTGCCGAGGCGGACACCCGGGTTTACTTCACCCTGATGCAGGACTTGGTCGAACGTTGGGGCCTTCCCTTAGCCCTGTGCGGCGAGGGAGTGCTGATGCCAGTTGTTACTTGATATCGCTCTTGGTACGTTGCCCGCCCGGGAACCCAGTTCATGCCTCCCTTGCGCTTGAACCGGGGTAACCCGACCAGCCGGCAGGGAAGCAGGGGCTTCCCTGTCGGCGGTACTCCCCCAGTTGGATGAGGCCTGGCCCAGGCCGATGATGGCGTACTTGGCCGAATTTTGGAGAGGCCCTAGCCCCGAGGAGCGATGAAGCCCTTGGCTGCATTCCACCTGGGCTGTAGGGACCTCTCGGGGAGCCATTCGCCCACTAGCAGCCTGTCCTGGAACTCCCCCAGCGCCCAGTGATGGGCGAAACGGGATAGCCCGCTTGTTGCAGGAACCGGGACTCCTGCGCCGGCGTGGGCTTGAAGGCCACTTGGTGGGACTTCCTCAAGGCAGCTTTCCTATCGGATCAACGCCGGGCACCGTCTCCGCGAAGGTGGGCATGAGTTCCCGGTGCTTCCGGCTGCGGCTCCCGTAGAGGCAGGCCGAAGAGTAAGCTCCGACGCCCCGCGGATTTGCCGGTCGGCCAACGACGTCGGGAGGGATAGCCAGGGCCCTCTGATCGACCGGTGAGAACCCTTGGAATCTCCTCCCGGGCAAACCAGCAGGAGGTGATGGATTCCTCCTCGTCCGCGCTGTCCAACGGAACGCCGATCATACCGCGCACTTCCACATTCAGTTCTTGTAAATCTGCAGTTCTGTGTGCCGGGCAAGCACGTCGAAGTCGGCGTCGTAGTGCAGAATAGGTACGCCAGCCCGTATGGCAACGGAAGCGATGAGACAGTCTATGAGCTTACGCACGGTTTCTCCCTGCCGCCGACAACGGCGATAGAGTACGGCGGCATTCTCGTAGTCCGTGGGTTGCACCGGTATCACAGCTGCCCGCGCCAGCATCCGCCGGACGCTCAACAGGTGTGACTCGTCCCGCGCCCCGGCCAACACTTCCATTCGCACTGGGTCGCAGACAGCAATATCCCCCGCCAGCAGTTCGTCAACGAGGTTGCAGACAGGGGTTTCCGCATTCCGTAAAAGCTCCACCCAAGCCGAGGTGTCGATCAATATCACGGCGCTCGGTTGGAACGCATGGCGTCCAGGTCTCCCTCCCATCCGACCCCCCGAAGGGCACGGGCCTCTTCTACCGGAGCGGGTTCGGCCGCCAGCGTTCGCAGCGCGAAGTTGATTGCCTCGCGCTTGGTGGGGAGTTGGTAACGCCGCATGACCTCGGCACACGCCTGATCATCAATATCTACATTGGTACGTGCCATACACCTACAATACACCATAAGGTGAAAGTTGATAAGTAGTTCTACTGACCCGCATGACCAGCACCATGGCTGGTACAGAAAATGGGGCAAGGCCACCAACTGCCTGTGGGAGGAGACCGCCCAGGAGGTCGTGATCCGCCTCTTGCGTCCCGCTACCGGGCGGACTGCACCCTAGGTATTCCTGAACCGCCACACGTGCATGATGATCCCGTAATAGTTGAATGACCGCTTCGATGGGCCGGAAGAGGATGACGGGAGACAACCCATCACGCCGCCAGCGCGACCCATGGGGCCGTAGCAGGGGTTCTTTCTCTCCCGGATAGATCCCGGGGGACCAACCGGACCATTCTGGTTGCGCGTCGCCATGGCCATGAATCTGACAGGGCGGACCGGGCGAGAGGGACATCGCTCCCGACAGTCCCAAGGCCCTTTGAAGAGTCTCCCCGGGGTTCGACACCCGGACGCAAACGCAACGACAAACAATGGACTGCCGGGCTTGAGGCACACTATCCGGTATCTGAGACCGGAGGTGTTGAGCCATGCCCAATCCAGACGAATACCCAATCCATCCCCTGGCCTACCTGTCCCGGGACAGGACCATAGAGGAACAGGCCGAGTTGGTGGAGGACATCAAGGCCCACGGGCAGTTGGTGCCCATTCTACGCTGGCGGGGCCAGATCATCGATGGCAGGCACCGGCTGGCTGCCTGCCTCGGAGCGGGTATAGAGCCCTGGTTCGAGGACGTGGATGATGACGCGGATCCGGGGGAGATCGTTCTGGCCCTGGTTGGGAAGCAGCGGAAGATGTCCCCTAGCCAGCTGGCACTCTACGGTGCCGAACTCTCTCGGTGGTCCACCCGCGGGCGGCCCCAGGCTGAAGATGATAATTGCGCAAAAATGCGCATTATCACTCAAGACGAGGCCGCTAAGGGGTTGAATATCAGCCGCCGCCTGATCACCCATGCCAACCGGTTGGTTGGCGAAGGCAACGCGGCTGTACCAGAGCTGGTGCAGGCCGCGAAAGACGGCTTGGTCACGATTACCGACGCCTCTGCGGCCGTGGACGAGCCTCCCGAAGTTCAGAGGGCCGCGGTGGAGATGGTGGTTAAGGGAGAGGCAAAGAGCATCTCATCTGCGATGAGGAAAATCGCGGCGGCAGCTGCCCTGCAGGAGAATTCCAGGGCGATGGAAACCGCTTTAGCCTTGCCTCTCGGTGACCGGGTGACGTTGCACGCCGCCTCCGTCGAGGATATGGAGACCCTCGTGGACGCGGCGAGCCTGGACGCCATCATCACCTACCCACCCCACAACGAAGGGTCCCTCTCCCGGTACTCCGCCCTGGCATACTTCGCGGCCCACGCCCTGAGGGATTCGGGGGTGCTGGTGGTGGTTGGCAGCAGCACTTTGCTCCCGAAGATGCTGCAGAACCTGGACCACCCAAACCTGAAATGGGCCGCGGAATTCGACCTAATGTTCCACGGGGAGGCCATTCACAACGGTCCGCCAGAGTTCCTAAAGGTGCATCGCCGTCCACTGCTCATCTACCGGAAGGCAAACTACCGGATCAACGACATGCACGACCTGATCGAGGTCGCTCCACCGGATCCCGTGCCGCAAGGTCTTGGCCGGGACGAGGTTCGGAACGAGGATGCGATGGCCCTGATCGTGGGGCATTTCGTCCGGCCCGGACAGGTGGTGTGCGACCCCTGGATGCTGGACCGGAGCGGCGTGGCCCTGGGGGGCCCTGCAGCATGGTTGTTCCTTCCGGGGAGCCACGGAGAGGCCCGAGCACGTCAGCCTGATCCGGTCACGGCTGGAGCGCTGGGCGGGCCCGCCAGCCTCCGAAAGCAAAGACGCGACGGAGAATAACCGGACAGGTCGGGTCGATCAGTAGCCAGTGTAGGAGCGGGGATGGCAGACCCGGGATCGTCGTCCACGCGGACAGGACCGGTCAACCCGTCCTATCCTGCGCTGCCGCGGAAATAGGGCGTGTTTGCAAACCCGATAGTGGGGCTTAAACTGAATGAGACAGGTTGAAGTAAGAGGTGAGGTGATTGGGACGTGGAGATTTGACGGATGATCGATGGCGACGACTGAGGCCACTGTTGCCAGCCCAGAAGCCGAGGACCGGACGACCTGGGAGGGACCATCGCGCGGTCATCAACGGGATCTAGTGGATTTTGCGCACCGGCGCCCCATTCTAAATGATGTTCGTGAAAATGTCGGCCTAATAACCGTAAACAACGGTATTCCGAGTCGAGAGGGAGCGGATGGCTGACCTGGAAGAAGCACTCAATGAGGCCATGTTGCTCGGCCACAGGCAGGTCCTGAAGGATGCCCTGGGGGACCTGCTGGGGGTGGATATCCAACGGGTGCTCCGCTACCTGGGCGACCCCTCCACCTACGCCATGACCACCGGCCAAGGCGAGGTCACCATCGGCCCCTTCGCCAACATCTTCTCCCAGACGAGGTTCCGGGAGATCGTCGGCGACATGACCGGCGTCGTCATCCCCAAGGTGAGCGCGAAGGCCTGGGAGAAGCGGGTCCAGGCCATCAGGAAGCTGGCAGAGGACACGGAAGCCCGGGACGCCAGCCACCCCGCCCAGGAGGCCCGGCGTTGGATGGTCGACTACCTCATCGACCGGGGGGTCCGGGACAACAAGGAGTGGAAGGTGGCGGCCCGGGCCCGCTACCCCTACCGCTCGGAGCGGTGGATCAGTGTCTTCCTCGAGGACTTCACCCGCTGGCTGGAGGTCAACCGGAGCGTGACCCTCACGTCCCACCAGGGCGGCCGGAAGATGCGGCAGATCGGCGCGGAGCTCGACAAGGTCAACATCCACATCGGCACCACCCGCACGTCCCGATCCTGCTGGGTTCTCCCCGAGGGGTTCCAGGCCGAGCCCAGCACCGGGCGGGAGAGGGCCCGCCGGGAGGCGAGGGAGCGGGAGGAAGAGGGTGAGTAGCAAAAAAAACCCCCTTTATATATAGGGAGAAATAACACAAAACGTGTTGAGGTCGAAAATTCCCACTACTCAGTTACTCCACTACTCACAGGGGTCTGTGTTCTGATTTTCCAAACATAAAAACCCCGAAAACAGAACAAAAACCTGAGTAGCAATTGATGAAGAGTCATTACTCATCCACTACTCACACGGGGGGGTTCCTGTCGGGATTGCCCAAAACCACCCATTTCTGAGTAATGAAATTTGATTCTCGCGCGTATATAGGGGGTTTTTCCAAGGACCGGAGGCCGTGAGTAGTTGAAACGGGAAATCCGAGTAGCGTTTCTGGGAAATCTGATTAGCAGAAGAAGAGAGGCTGTGGAGACGGAGATGGCGGAGCAGAGGGCGGCGAACGAGTACCGGGTGGTCGGACCCCCGGGCTGCGGGAAGACCACGTGGCTAGGGGACATGGTGGATGAGATGGTCGCCCGGGGGGACAGCCTGCTCCTGACGTCCCTGACCAAGGCGGCGTCGGAGATCGGGTCCCGGAAGCTCCCCATCGACTTCTAGGCGCTGGGGAGCCCGGAGATCGCCGAGGGCCGGGAGCACCTGGAGGTCTGGACCGACGAGGAGCCGGAGTACCGGCTCAGCGTGGGAGCGGCGGACGCCGCCGATGCGGAGAGGAAATCAGGTCCCAGACCCACCCTGATACACGTCGTCCATGGCCCCAGGCGGGGCAGATCGTCCATCCAAAAGCCTTGGAGGTATTCTGGGCCATTTCAATCAAAAATTACCCCTTCTGGGGAATCTGGGTGTCCCGCGTCAAGCATTCTTGCCGGTGTAGCGTCAACTAGATTTGCCGGTTCACCTCCCGTTCCTGACCCCTTTGCTGGGCAGCGTCAGTGCGGTAGCTTGGGACGTCGAACTCCAGGATGACGGAGTGGTGCACCACCCGGTCGATGGCCGCCGCGGTGGCCATGGGGTTGGCGAAGATTCGCTCCCATTCCGAGAAGACCAGGTTGGACGTGATGCCCAGGGACCTGCGCTCATAGCGTTCGGCGATGAGGGTGAAGAGCACCTCGGACTCCTCGGCGCCCTGGGGCAGGTAGCCCAGTCATCCAGGAGCAGGAAGTCGAAGTTGTCCAGCCGGCGCAGCCGCCGGGGCAGGTCCAGGTCCCGCTTGGCGGCCAGCAGTTCCTGCACCAGGCGGTAGGCCGGGGCGAAGAGCACCGAGTGGACAGCTTCCACCAGCCTGTGTCCCACGGCACACAGGGCGTGGGACTTTCCGGTGCCGGGGAGACCGAAGGCCAGGACGTTGACGCCGCGATCCACGAAGCTTCCCTGGGCCAGTTGGTCCAGCTGCTGCCAGAGGGGCAGGGGCATCCGGCCATGTTCGAAGAGCCTGCCCCCGCGGAGGCGGGGGTCTCCCAGGTCTTGCCCGAGGGGAGCCTGGACTCCTTGCGTAGCCGGTTGATGCGCCGGTGTCGGCGGTCCTCGGCCTCCTGCTCCAACACCTCCAGGAAGGTGGGAGGTCGGCCGATCCGCCTCCCCTCGGGCCCGGGCCTGGCCGTCCCGGATTCGCTCGCTGGTTGCGTCCACCTGGTAGGCCCCCAGGGCCAGCATGGCCCGCCGGAAGTAACGGCCGGCGGCGGTGTCGTACCGGGTATCGATGTTCTCCCTGATGGCCACGATGCCGATGCCCATGTTGATCAGCTCGGCCTGGATGCGGACTCCCTCCTCGAAGTTCCTGCTAAACCGGTCCAGGAAGGCGACCACGATGGTGTCCCCGGGCCGGACCACCTCCATCAGGTCCTGCCAGCCGGAGGGAGCCAGGGAGCGGCCGCTGGCTACGTCCTGGTAGACCAGATTGGGTCGGACGCCGCGGGCGTCCAGGAGCCGGAGCTGGGTCTCCAGGTTCTTGGCCTCGTCGTCGGCCTTGCTGACCCGGGCGTAGCCGTAGGTTAGGGAGGGGGTGACCATAACGGGCTCCAGCAGCAGTAATTGAGACGTTCAGAAAACGGGCGTTTTTGAACACCTTGCCAGGGCCGCGGACTTCGAGCATGGGCTGGTCTTCAAGAACTACGTTCAACAATAAGAGTTGTTCAACAACCCCTTGACACAGTTGTTGAACGCCCGTCCGAGGACTCCTGTGACTGGTTCAAGTGGCACCGGCAGGGTGCCATCGTCCATTCGAAGTTTGGAACGTGCCCGCCCTTGAAGCCGAGTTGACCAAGAGAGTCATACGGGGAGGCAAGGGGCCGGGCGGGTCCCCCCGGGTCGGCAGCCCGGTTCTGAAGACGGAGAGCCCGTCAACGTTGAAGCCCCCGGGATGGCAGGGTAAACTAAAATCACAAGCCCATAAGACACTAAATTAGTGGAGGCGTCAGTGAAGACCATCAGCGTGTCGGTCGACGACGAGACCCACCGGCTGGCGCGGATCAGGGCGGCCGAAACCGGGACCACCGTATCGGCAATGATGCGGGAACTCCTAATGCAGCTGCTGAAATGCCCCACGGAACCCGGTCCGGCCGAGAGTGAGCATGAAAGGCGCACCCGGCTCCTGGACGAGGTGCTCGGGAGGTTCAGGAGGGAAGGAATCGGCGTAGACACCGGCAGAATCCTCACCAGGGAAGAGATGTACGGCAGAAATGCGGCTCGCTGACACCAACGTCCTGATCTACGCCGTGAGCAACCGGGAAGCCGACGCTGCAAAGCGAGCTCGGGCCGAAGCAACTCTCAAGGAACTTGACCTGGCACTGTCCGTCCAGGTCCTCCAGGAGTTCTATTACCAGGCCACCAGGCCGGGAGGGGCAGCGGGCCTGACCCACGAACAGGCCATGGCATTCCTTCAGCCGTTGAGGACATTGCCGACCCAGGAAATCACGGTGGGTCTGTTCTACCGGGCAACCGAAATCAGGGAGAGGTTCGGCCTTTCCTACTGGGACGCGGCAATCCTGGCGGCGGCGCAGATCCTGGGTTGCGAAGCGGTTTACTCGGAAGACATGAGCGACCAGGAGGACTACGACGGAATCCGGGTGATAAACCCGTTCCACGACGAGAACTGAAAGGAACAACGGATCCTGGTCGAGGGCTTCCTTGCTGGAGGTACTCCGGCTCCGGTTTCCGGTCCAACAGATCGCGGGTTCAAGACAACCACATCACCCCAGGTTCGCGGGAGTTGGGACGATGAACGTCATCTGGATTGTTGCGGACACCTTCCGAAGAGACCACATCGGTGCCTACGGCAACCCCACGATAAGGACGCCATCCCTGGATGCCTTGGCGTCGGAGGCCGTCCGGTTCGACAACCACTACTCCGCCGGATTCCCCACCATGCCCACCCGCGCCGACCACCAGACGGGCCGCTGGACCATGTCCTTCATGGGATGGGAACCTCTGCCCTCGGTGGTTACCACCCTGGCCGAAATCCTGGCCGGCCACGGCTTTCACACGGCGGCCTCCGTCGATACCCCCTACTACCTCAGGGACGGGATGAACTATGATCGAGGTTTCCAGCCCTTCTTCTTCAACCGTGGACAGGACACCCTGTGGTCGCTGATCCCCGAGCCCGGCTACCACCACGAGGCCCTAGACGTTCGGGCGGCCTGGCGGACGGAGATGGACCGGAACGCGCCCCAGACCTTCATGGGCGCCATCCAGTGGCTGGAGAGGCACTACAAGGAGGACTTCTTCCTCTACGTCGACACCTGGGACCCCCACGAGCCCTGGGACGCCCCCGCCTACTACACCGAACTCTACCTGCCGGAGTACGACGGGGAACTGGTGCTGCCACTCTACGGCAACTGGCACGACGTCCCCGGATACCAGGAGTCCCAGATGCGCAAGGGACATGCCGCCTACTGCGGCGAGATCACCATGGTGGACACCTGGCTGGGCTTCCTCCTCCGGGCGGTGGAGAACATGGGTCTCAAGGACAGGACGGTGGTGATTTTCACCACGGACCACGGCTTCTACTTCGGGGAGCACGGCGGCCTCTTCGGCAAGATGAGCTCGGACAAGAATCCGGACGGTACGCTGCGGCCCTACGACGAACCCGGCTCCCAGTGGAGCTATTCGCCGCTCTTCGAGGAAATCGTTCACCTCCCCCTGTTGATGCGGGCGCCAGGGGTTCCCCCTGGTTCCTACCGGGGCCTGAGCTCCGCGGTGGACGTCATGCCCACCGTGCTGGGCCTGCTGGGCATCGATATCCCCGGCTTCGTCCAGGGCCGTTCCCTGGCGCCGGCGCTGCGGGATGCATCGCACTCCGGACGCGACTACGTGGTCAGCAGCCTGCCCTTTGCCAACCCGGGGGACCCGGTCCATTCGGTGGACAACCTGCTCCGCACCCTGACGGACTCGCCGGTGACCACCGTCACCTCGGGCGGGTGGAGCCTGCTCTACAGCCCGCAGGCTGGGATGTCCCAGCTGTACGACCTCAGGAACGATCCGCAACAGGGCAACAACCTGATAGGGAAGAACACCGAGGTGGCCCGGGAACTCCATGGGATGCTGGTCGGTTTCATGCGGGAGACGGGAGTTCCGGACCGCCTGCTGCGCCCGCGGTTGGAACTGCGGGTTTAGCTTGATGCCAGGGTTAGATAATCCGTCGGACCGGCCCTCGAACCGACTGCGGGGCAAGCCATCGATCCTGTGGGGCACCGGACCCTCAACCGGTTGAAGGTGGGATTGACGATGAGTCACAGACCTGATTTTTCCGAGTCGTTTTACAGGCTTCATGCCCAGCGTTATGCCGAGGTGAGCCACAACTTCATCCAGTCGGTCTACATCGACGCTTCCCACCCGGACCTCCAAGGGGACACCGACCTGATGGACCGCCTCTAGGAGTTGGTCCCGCCGGGGTCCGGGGGCTGGACGCCGGCTGCGGTGCCGGTGCCCGGGACGTTTTCCTCTACCGGCAGCGCGGGTACGACACCTACGGTGTGGATTCCGTGGGGAATGTCACAGGGTTTTACCCGACCGGGTGTTCTAGGTCCCACCGACAACCCATGACATGAGGGGATTTTACCCAAAGCCGCCGCCAAGGTGAATCCACGATTTCAACCTTCAGAAAACAGGACGGACTCTACCCCGAAAGTGCCCCAATAGGCCGTCAGGAGCCCAGAAACTGGACGCTGGAAGCCCGCGGATCCCTCCCCTTGCCACACGAAGCGCGGGGGGGGGGGGCGCACCGTCCCCAGAGTTGCCCCAACACCCCTTGATGCGGGCCCGAGGGCCCGGGTTCAAGCCGCCAACCGGAACAGCTCCCCCTGGATGGTATGCCGCTCCTCCCGCTCCAAGTCCATGAGGCGGACTGACCTCCCTCCCGCCCTCAGGTCTCGGAGCCGCAGCCTCCGCCCCTCCATGCTCCGGACCACGGAACTCATGCGGTCCCGCACCGGGGAACTCCGGTGATTGTGCCGCCACATGACCTCCGCCAAGTACTGGTGCTTCATACTGACCTGGTGGAAACCCCCCTTCAGGACCCGCTTTAGCTGCGCCCAGCGGGAGCCTGTAACCGAGGAAGGGTTCACCGCGGACCAGTCCTCGTGGACCTGCTGTTGCAGATAGATGTTCATGCCAGGGGTCCGGATGGCCTCCATATGGGATTCCCGCCAGGCGCCGTCCTACCAGACCTGAACGCAGCAACAGGCCATCAGCCCTACGCGGGGATATCTGCCCTTGACACCTAACCTCCGGTTCCCTACATTACGCTTCGTAATGACACTACATATCATTACGGGTCCCTGCTGGGGGATGACAACGACCAGGGGGCGCTGGCGGCATCGACGACCCCCGGCGCCCGGCAGGAGCGTGGCCATCCCCCGGCCCGGCTTGGCGGTGACCGTCGCTATCGGCTAGCAGCCGCCGCGCATCCCGGCGGCATATCCTGGACGGCACCTGCCATCTAGGCCAAGCCGAGGGGCGACGGACCTTCGGTCCGGGCTGACCGCCCCGGCTTCATCGCAACCGCCCCACCGGCGGCAGAGGTCCCTTCAACCACCCTCCCCGACACCCACTCCCAACAACCGGATAATAATGAGACGTACTATCAACACTTTGACACGTGATGATAAAACGTCTCATAACCTGGATGTTATGAGATCAACCCCGGGCCGCCTCACCGAGCTTCCCCGGCTTGTGCACTCCGGGCGAACACCCGAGCTGGCCGGTGGTCGCGACAGGAGGCAGAGCCCATGACCGTCCGCAGAGCCAAGGCAGCCGCCGTTTTCCTGTGCGCCGCCCTCTTCATGGCGGCCTTTCCCGGCTCCTCACCGGCCCAGGCTCAGGAGGGAATGGAGTACGACTACGTGGACGTGGGTCTGATCTTGGAAGTCGTCGACGCTACTGCACAATCTCCCAATTTCAATTTAAGGGTTATCGTTGTGAACAATGGGTCGAGGGCCGCTTATGACGTGGAAGTCGTAGTGGATGTGGAATACCCCACCACCGAAAGCGGTTTCATCGAAGGAGGGTTGTCAGAAGCGCCTCTGGGGAGCGCGTCTCCGGATGGCAGATCCCTCCGCTGGACCATACCCGCCCTCGGGGGCTGCAACGTGAAAAACTCGTTGCAAAAGTACGCCATGAAGTCCTTTCTGGTCCTGATGCTTTCGATAATTCCTTATACCCGCATGAGCTCTTCGGAGAGGTGACCACGTCGTCCTTCGATAGTAACCCCGGGAACAACACAGCTCGGGTCTGGTCATACAATCATCATGACGGGACCACCTCTGTCAGACAAGTGGCGGGGAATTATACAGTCAATGTATCAGCGGACAATGCGGTCCCTTCCCCGGGGGGTACCGTCAATTTCACTATCACCACAAACAGAGAAAACCCGTATGACGAGGGAACAGATGACCAGAGTGTTCCGCCGCCGATTGACCTGAAGGTTGACATCGAACTGACTGAGGGTCTGTCCGTTTCTGGCACGCCCACTTACGCTTCCGGCCAATTGGGCACCACCGACGTGCCAGATTCCGTGAGCTATAGCAATGGCGTGTTCACCATCGGGACAATGAATACCGGGAAACCACGGAGGAATGCCGTGACCCTTCCGGTCAGCGTGGCAAGCACCGCCGTCGTGGATGAACAGTGCCTGACAGCCCGGCTAACCGGGAATCCACCGCCGGGCACCGTACCCCTTGACGACGACATATCGGACAACGTGGCGCAGTTGTGCCTGGGAGATCCGGTAGAACCATTCTCGAGCGGCCAGGTCGACGCCTTTACCGTTTACCCCTGTGTTGGCGTCACCGACGCTCCATGCGACAACGCCGATGACATCAGGGTCCGCGCCGTGCATGATGCGTATGGCGCTCCGCTGACTTCCGGCGCAGCAGTATTCTGGATCGATCCTTTAAAGGCCAGGATATACGACTCTAATACCGGGCATAGCGTCAATGACGGCAACACGGTTTCATGGCAGACGGCGGTTAGTGCCGGGAGGCCGTACACAGATGGGCTAACGTCTGGTGTCGAGCTTTATTACTCCAGAGCCCCGTATGAGGGCAATACAAGCGGCTGGGGAGGGGTTACCTTGGGGATTGCGGCCCGGGACGCGGACGGAAACACCCCGCCACCGGGAAAGGTGTTCGTGCGCAGTACCAGCAATGGCAATGCGGTTCGGAAAGCCGAAAGTCCCAACTATGAACAGTTGCCGACCGCTCCCACCGGCAACTCACCCGGAACTTCCAAAGTAAACATTTTCTTAGAGTTCGAGAAGATGGGAACTTACAAGTTTACATGGCACGCGGCAGCTAAACGCTCAACCTTGCACGGCTCTGAAGACTGCCTGCCCAACAGCGCCGATCCCCCCGTCAACCAAGTATTTTGCACCACAGAGACCTACACCTTCCACGTCGGGCCCATGGCGGACCTGGCGGTGGAAGACGGCGGCGCCAGTCATCACGCCGCTTCCGACCAACACGGGCTGACGGTAATACCGGTGAACAACGGGCCGGACAACGCGGGCAGCGCGCAGGTGACCGGGCTGCCCACCGGGGCGCAGGTGATCCACATCAGCCAGGGTGCCTACGACGACACCACCGGCGAGTGGGACATCGGCGAATTGAAGGTCAGGGGTTACTACCGGTCGCGCGGCGAGCCTGACCCAACCTTGATCCTGAGCGCGTCTGCCGAAGACGCTGGCAATGTAAGCATTGCCAACTCGGAAAACTACGAGGTCTGCATCGGCCCCAGCAGCAATCCCATGAACCTGGCCCACACCACGCAAGCCGCCTGCGAGGCCGTGACCAACGCCAGCTGGAATTCGACGCCAGTGTACGACTACAACGCCGACAACGACACCGCCACCCTGATGGCTAGGGCCGGTTCTCCGCCCACCCACGGGGCCAGGGCCCAGGCCCATCCGGCGGCGGTCACCGTGGAGTGGGACCCGGTGGAGACCCTCTACGGCTGGCCGGTGTCCCACTACGAGGTCGAGTCGTCCTCCAGCAGCACCGGCCCCTGGATGTCCCTGGCCAAGGACGTGGCCCATACCCGGTACGTCGATACCCAGGTCCAGCCCGGGGACACCCGCTACTACCGGGTGCGGGCCGTCAACGAGGCCGAGGTGGAGGGGCCCTGGTCGGAGCCGATGCCGGGGATGGCGGAACCCCAGGCCACGGCCGGCGCCCCGGACCAGACGGTCCTCACCGCGACTCCCGCCAGCCGCACCCGGATCGACCTGGAATGGGAGAAGCCCATCGAGAACGGCTCCCCCATAGTCTCCTACACCTTGGAGGTCTCCGAGAGCAGAAACGGCCCCTGGGCCGCCCCGGTCCCGGCTCCCCAGCTGGGTCCCAATGCGACAGGCTGGAGCCACACCGGCCTGACCGAGGGCGCCACCAGGCACTACCGGCTGCGTGCCACCAACATGTGCGGCAATCCCACCCCCGCCAGCGAGTGCCACAGCCCCTGGTCGGAACCCGTGTCCGGGAAGACCTGGGACCCCGGGCAGGCTGGGCCGCCCATCGGCCTGAGCGCCGCCCCCGACGGCGACAGCGCCATCGACATCTCCTGGAGCGCGCCCCTGGACGACGGCGGCTCCCCCATCGCCCACTACGAGGTCCAGTGGTCCCCCGACGGCACCGGCAACTGGCGCAGCGCAGGGCGCACCCCGGACGCGGAGATCCGCACCTTCAAGCAGGGGGGCATGACCTTCGGCACCACCCGCTACTACCGGGTGGCCGCCCGCAACGGCGTGGCCCTGGGCCAGTGGTCCGACCCGCCCGTATCCGCAACTACCCTGGCCGGCGTGCCCGGGATGCCCAACCTCACCGCCCGGGCCGCCGACGCCAACACCATTGCATTGACCTGGACCGTGCCGGCCGACAACGGCTCGCCCATCGTCCTCTTCCAGCTGGAGTGGTCCGCCGACGGCAGTGACGGCAGTTGGGCCAGGCTGGCCAACCCCTCCGCGTCGGACACCTCCTACAGCGACGGCGGGCTGGATCCGGGCACGGAGCGGCACTACCGCATCCGGGCGGTGAACGGCGCCACTCCCGGTGAGGGCTCGTGGTCCACGGTGCGCAACGCAACCACCCCACCCGCCGTCCCCGACGCCCCGATACTGCGGGCCGAGGTCAACGGCCAGAACGCCATCGACGTCATCTGGGACCCGCCCTTCGACGACGGAGGAGCGGACATCACCGGCTACGAATTGCAATGGTCGGCCGACGGCGCCGAAAACAGCTACTCCAGGCTGACCAGCCCATCGGCATCGGCCCGGTCCTACACCCACAGCGGTCTGCAGCCTGGAACAACGCGGCACTACCAACTGCGCGCCCGCAACCGGGCGGGATGGGGAGAGTGGTCCTTCCCGGCCTCCGCCGTCACCCTTACCGGGGTGCCGGCCGCGCCCAACCTCACGGTACGGGCCAACGGGGCGTCGGAGATCAAGCTGTCGTGGACCAAGCCCGACGACCGGGGCTCGGACATCTTTGGTTATCATCTGCAACAGTCGGACGACGGCAACGACTGGCATTTCCTGGGCGGCACTATTCCGGCCAGCGACACGGAATACGTCCACGATGGCCTCAGCGGCGGCACGACCAAGCATTACCGCGTGCGGGCGCTGAACAACAATGGTGACGGCCAATGGTCCCAGAGCCGCAGCGCCAGGACAGACGCCGGCGGGCCGGACGCTCCGGTGCTGACGCTGAGCGCGCTCAGCGACAACCAGATCGACCTGGGCTGGACGGTCCCAGCTGACAACGGCTCCTCCATCCGTGGCTACTGGGTGGAGCGTTCGGTGGACGGCAACGAGCCGTGGGAGCGCCTGACCAGCAACAACCGGACCACCACCTACAGCGATGACGACCTGTACCGAGGCATGACGCGATACTACCGGGTAGCTGCGTTCAACGGCGGGGCACCGGTCCGTATTCCGATGCGAAGTCCGCCACGACCACCGGCGATCCGGCGACGGCCCCGAAGGCTCCCACACTCCTGCGTTTCAGCGACGTGAGCAGGAACCAGGTGACCATCGCCTGGGACCCGCCGGAAGACGACGGAGGCGCGCCGATATCAGGCTACGAGTACGAGGCCGCGGTCCCATGCAAGGACGACCCGAATACGCCTAACAACGAATCGGAATCCAACTGTGGCTTCACCGGAGAAGACATCAGGGCGACGACGGGCACGTCGGCCAGGATCACCGGCATCAACACCGACGGGGACTACTTCTTCCAGGTGCGTGCGGTGAACCCCGTCGGAAAGGGAGAATGGTCGCGGGACATCCAGGCGACACTGCGGCCGTCGACCGGCGCCCGGATCGTCGTCAGCCCCACGACAATAACGGGCAACGAGGGCAGTTCGATGAGCTACACGGTCCGGCTGAGTCATGCGCCTCCCCATCCGGTGGTCCTCTATGTCCAGCCCCGGGGGATTGAAGGAGCCGACGACCTGGATGAGGCGGTCTTTGCCTACCAGGGCAGGATATTCATACCTAGTGGTTGGACCCATCCCCGCGGGGAGGATTGGAGCGCATTCGCCCACAACTGGAGCCAGGGGGTGCGGGTGCCTTCACCGCGCCCGAGGACGCCGACTCCCTAGACGACGTCGTTGTGGCGGACCACTTCGTTTACCCGGTGCCCTATGATCACTACCGGCCATGCACCCAGGAAACCCAGGCGGAGCGGGACCAGTGCCGGCAGGACTGGGAAGATGCCTGGGCCGCCTCCCCCTACCGTTTTCTGACGGGAGCCGGTGTGAAGGTGACGGTGCGGGACGACGACTAGGCTGGAGAGGTCAATACTGCCCCGCCGCTATTCAGTCCTGGCGGCGGGGTCAACCCCTCCATGGTCCTCTGCACCAACGGTCTAAGGGTGCCAAGGTTTGTTGGGAGATGGTTAAGACAACAAGCTGTTTGAAAACCGCCCAATGCTCTGGGAACCCCACAACGCGCCATAGAAGCGAATTAGACGGGCCCCGCCCGGCTCTTCTCATAACCGTGCCGCCGCCGGCATCTACTCCGACTGCAAGGCCACGAACACGTGGTGCCGTTGCAACGCGGCTCCAGCCGGGCCGACACCTACCCAGGCAGTCAAACAGCGCCGGCCCAGGATTTCCGGCCCCTGTTGGCCGGCGTACCGGTCCGGCTTCGTGATCCGAACGCCCATCCCTTCAGCAGATCGTCAGGACCCCCACCAGGCCAAGTACCGGAACCCCGCTAGCCAGAAGCAACGGCGGGCCGAATTCTCACCAACCTTGATTTGTGCAAAATTAAGTCGGCCCAGAGTTCGAGTTTTGCACAAGACCGTGCTGGTGGGTAAAACCCCGTGACAATCCCATTCCGTGGAGGAGAACGTCCTGGAAGCCCGCCGGCTCCATCCCGACCTCGCTTCCAGAGTGCCGGTGGCGGACCTCCGCCTACCCCTTGCCTACCCGGACTCTTCCTTCGGCTTCGTCCTGTGCAACGCGGTGATCCAGCACATTGAACCGGACACGGCCCTGGGGGTCACCCTGCCGGAACTGGCACGGGTCCTGAAGGGAGGAGGAGTCCTCCAGCTGATGTTCAAGTATGGGGACGGGGTCGCAACGGTGTACGACCGGGACTACGGGGCGGACCGGACCTTCCAGCTGTACGATGTGGAGGAAGTCATCAGGACCGTGGAGGAACAGGACCTGAGTATCGTTGCCGGGGAGGACGGGAAACTGGGAGGGGCCATGTACTTCAGGGATCCCAAGCCGATGGACCATTGCGTCTTTTTCGCCCGCAAGGAGGGGTGAAGAGTATGGTCCCCTGTCCCCAGGCCAAGTCCGCCGACCAGTGGGCCATGATGAACGACTTGAGACTTCCCAGGGATGTGCGGGAAATCACACCCAGCTGGCTGACCTATGCCCTCGCAACCAACAGGGAACTCGGCGGCCCATCCGTCACCGGGTTCTCGGTTGAGCCCCTGGGCGGTGGCACGGGATTCATCAACCGCCTGTTCAGGCTCCGGCTCCGCTACGACCAGGACCATCCCGGTCTGCCCGAAACCGTAATTGCCAAGTTCCCATCGGCCGATCCCAACTTGAGGACAGTCTATGAAAGGTTGGAGCAGAACCGGCGGTAGGTCTGGTTATACAGGGAATTCGCCGACAGTCCCTGCATCGCGACCCCTCGACTCTACCATGGCGGGGTTGACCCTGCCTCAGGGGACACCGTGCTGCTGCTGGAGGATATGTCCCACGCCAGGCAGGGAGACAGCGTGGCCGGCTGCTCCCCCGATGAAGCCCGCCTTTGCATGGAGCAGTTGGCCAGGTTCCAGGCGTCCTGGTGGGACAATCCACTTCTGGACCGGTTGCCATGGATGCCGCTGAAGGAAGCCGAGGGCACCCCCTACCGGGGGATCTACCCGGGCGCGTGGCAGGCTTTGCAGGAGAAGGCCGGCGACTCAATGTCCTCACGCCTGCGGGAACTGGGGGACAGGCTCGCTTCGGAAATCCACCGGATCAAGGCCAGGCTCAGCAGACCGCCCCGGATGGTCATTCACGGCGACTACCGGCTCGACAACTGCTTCTTCCCCCCAACCTCGGGCTCCAAGGGAGTGGTGGTCTTGGACTGGGAGTTCTGTGCTAGAGGTCGGGGCACCTACGACGTGGCGACCTTCATCTCCGAGGCTTTTCCTCCCCGGCAGCGGCGGAAGGAAGAGCTGGAACTTCTCCGGGGGTACCACTCCGCCTTGGTGAACAACGGCGTCAGCGGCTACCCCTTCGAGGAATGCTGGCATGACTACCGGCTCTCGATGCTGGAGGTCCTCGTATTCTGGATAGTTACCGGAGGCTACTGCAATTACGAGGGTGAGCGGGCGGGGATGTACCTGCGCAACGCCCTGGAACGGCTCGACGCCGCCATATCCGACCTGGCCTCCATCGAAACTGTCGGACTGTCGTAGGTGAAGGTATCGCCCCCGCCGAGTACGGAAGTCCAGGGATGGGCAGCAGGCTGCCGGCAGAAACCGGGCGCAACGACATGACCGCCGGCCTTGGCTCCTAAACCAATGCCAAAGTGGGATGTGCATTTCCCGATAAAATAGGCCACCAGAGGTTTTCTAAGGTTTCTCGCTTGCTTTAGGCACCGACCCCCGCACCACGGCCGAATCCATCCGACAATATGCACATAGGCTTTAGTTTGGGGTATGGCCGATTGCGGAAACCTCTCGCCGGGATTCAACGGCTGGGAATCAGATGTTCGAAATTCGGAGACTCAGGGAAAGCGATCAGGTCCGTTTATTGCGCATGTATGGGGCGGAAGTACAGCGGGGCAGGTGGGAGGATCGACCTCTTGGGAAACTTCAGCTCCGCATTTTACAGCGCGTCCGAGTAATCCCTGGCCTGCCGGTTGCATTCGGGTTCGTCACCACCGAATTGTCGGATTCGCTGTCATACCAACGGAATTGGGGGTATACTCCGCCATAATCTGGCTAAGGAGAAGCTGTATGGCCAAGCCCATAAGCCATTTTGTAACGAAACCAGGAAGGACAGACGGGGACGGTGAAATAAGGATCCCCGTAGCTGAGGACCTGGCTTCGGTTCCGGGCGTCCCGCAAAAGCCGGCTGACGTGGACTTCTACAGCAGGGAGTACCCACTGGAGACGCAGGCCATAGACAAGTCCGCTGATCGCCAGTGGGCATGGGCATCGCAGGCCGAGGATCTCGCTGAATTCCGTGAAGAGCAGGAAAAGCGAGTGAAGCCTATGTACGAGGCCGCGCGCGTTTCCGCCGCCGTCGAGCCGACTGGAACTGCGGTGCCGGGCGAGGACCTTACGGAGAACATTCGACGATTCGCGTTGGGGTTGGGGTTCGGGGAGGTCGGTTTCGCCCAGTACGACCGCCGCTACACCTTCAAGAGCAAGCAGGACTGGGCCCAGTACGAACATGCCATCTGCCTGGCCCTTGAGCAGGACTATGCCAAGACCCAGACTGGGCCCAGTGCGGAGGCTGACGTCGCCCGATTCGAGGCATACGAGGTCCAGATGACGCTTGGGCTGGAGCTCGCCGATTACATTAGAGCAAGGGGATACCATGCCCAGTTCCACGACGGCAGCGATAACAGTGGGCCCTACATTCCCCTGTTCGTCGCGGCAGGCCTGGGACAGATGGGCGCCAATGGTCAGCTCCTTTCGCCCCGCTTCGGATCCCGGTCCCGTCTGATGCTCATCACCACTGATGCGCCGGTGACCTACGACCAGCCGGTTGACTACGGGATCCACAAGTTCTGTCAACAGTGCCAGGTCTGCGTCAACCGATGCCCCGGCAGGGCCATCTCCCGGGACAAGGTCTGGTGGCGCGGGGTCGAGAAGAACAAGCTCATCTACGATCGGTGCAGGCCGATCATGGTTACCTACCACGGCTGCGCGGTATGCATGATCGTATGCCCGATTCAGCGGTACGGCATGAAGCCGGTTATGGAGCACTACATCCAGACGGGCGAGGTGCTCGGCAAGGGGACTGAGGGGTTGGAAGGCTACTCATTGGAGGGCAAAGGCTACTTCGGTCCCGAGGAGTTGCCACACTTCGACCGGGCCCTGTTCGACTTTCCCCACGGGCGGGAGGAAGATTGGCTGTTCGAGCAGTTCAAGGAGCGGCTGGTCTCGAAAGGCTTGTCGGATGCGTCCGAGCTCGAAGATTTCGCAGCCAAAGTCAAGAAGGTACTCGACAAGGGCGAGACGACGTTCGACATCGCATGAAGACTCGCGGATGGCGGGCATCGTGGTTGGACCGGTGGCTAACGGCGATCCGTCAGGCCAGAATAGCCGGCAACCCGTAGGCAGGGCGTTCCGAACACCTGGGAGCCGCCGCAGAAACCCCGGCTGGTTACGCCCAACGGGAGAACTCGGGGACCACAGGCTGGCCTCAACCAGAAGGCGGATGCCCCCGCGCCGGACATCCATCCAATCCGGAAGGTCCTTCCGGGCGGCCTGGGCATCCACCCCGCGAGGAACATGGTGGGCCGGAAGGAACTCCCGGCGGGGGAACGGGCGGAACCGGGCAACCATGGACCTTGAGGCTGGAGACAAGCAACCACCGGCCCAGATGGCCCACTTTCCCGCCGCCATTGACAGCGGCTATAACCCCCGGTTTATCCGCACCATTGGCGGGTGTCATTTACCCGTTGCGGCGGTTGCGTGTAAAACGCAGCATGGTCACACGACCCTCTCCAGCCCCACCCGCCGCAGCGTGTATGCGTCCCCGGCCATAATCTCCGCAATCATTGGCGGCAGGCCGCGAAAATCATCGGTTGCCGCCGAGATCAACCTCCCGGTCAACGCCCCGCTTTCGTCTGAGGCCAGCCACACCGCCAACTCCGCGCACTCATCCATGGACGCGCCGCCGCCCGACGTTACCCGCAGCCCGAGCTGGTGGATGAAGTCCGCGCCCGCCTGGGCGGCTTCCTGGGTCATCTTGTCCCACATACTGGTATGAACCGAGCCCGGCCCGAGGGCATTCACCGTAATTCCCTTGCCTTCCAGTTCTTGGGCCAACACTTCGGTAAGCCGTACCACCGCCGCTTTGCTGGAGCAATAGGCCGACATGTTGCTCCACGCATTGGTCGCCCCCGCTCCCGATAGGTTGATGATCTTTCCTCCTGACTGTCCCAGCATTGCGGGGATAACAGCTCGACATACCAGGAAGGTGCCGGTGAGGTTTACGTTGATGGTGTTCACCCAATCGGCGATGTCGTTGCCCTGCAATGGGCCGATGGGGCCGGAGTTTCCGGCGTTGTTAACCAGCACGTCGATACGCCCGAATCGCTCCACCACTCTATGGGCCAACCGTTCCGTGTCTTTCTGGCTGGTGACGTCGGTGCGGACGGCGATCGCTTCAGCGCCCAGCTCCGACACGGCGCTGACAGCCTCCTGCAGCTCGGATTCGCTGCGTGCGGCCAGGGCCAGCTTTGCCCCTTCGCGAGCATAGGCCAGGGCGATGGCCCGCCCGATGCCTCGCCCCGAGCCCGTAATGACTGCTACCCGACCATCCAATTTCATTGCGTAACCTCCTCATCGTATCTTCGTATCTTCGTATTGGAGGGCGCAATCTTCCTCCCAGGATCCGGAGCGCGGCAGACCGCTGTCCACCGGGTCTCATCAGGTCGTGCTCAAGCGAGGGTCGGTGCGCTCCTCCAGCACATCGAGAACTGCCTCCGCGCAATACACCCGGTTCCGCCGGCCCTCCCCGACTTGAGCGACGATCCCCGCCGTCTCCAGCCGGTCAATGGCCCGCTGGGCCGTGGTGAAGGCCACGGACAGCCGGTCGGCCAGGCCTCCCACCGTCCAGAAGGGGTTCTCGGCAAAGAGGTCCAGCGCCCTTTCCGGAACCGGGGACTGCCCCCGGGGCAGACCCTGCTTCCATTGGGAGAACAGGTCGTCGATACGCTGAATCCGGTCCACGGCGTCTTCAGACTGGAGAACGACCCCTCTCAGGAAATAGGCCAGCCACTCCTCCCATTCTCCCCGCTCCGTCACTCTGAGGAGGCGCGCGTAGTATTCCTCCCGCGTGGCCTCGAAGTGGGCGCTGAGATAGAGCAGGGGAGAGGGGAGGACGCCCCGGTTGACCAGCAGCAGCGTGATGAGCAGGCGTCCCACCCGGCCGTTCCCGTCGAGAAAGGGGTGGACCGCCTCGAACTGGGAGTGGGCCAGAGCGGCATGCACCAGCGGCGGCAGGGTTTCGTCATGCAGGAACCGCTCCCAGCCGCCCAGGCACGCCATGATTTCCGGGGGAGGCGGCGGGACATAGGTGGCGTTGTCCGGGGTGCACCCGGGCGGTCCGATCCAATTCTGGCTGCGCCGGAACTCCCCGGGGGTAGCGACGTCTCCCCGAACCCCCCGCATGAGGCGTTCGTGCATCTCGCGCACCAGGCGGAGCGACAGGGGCAGGGTGTCCAGGCGTTCCAGCCCGTACTCCAGGGCAGTCACGTAGTTGCCCACCTCACGGAGGTCGTCGGTGCTCCGGTCCACCACCGCGCCGGCCTCGGCGGCCAGCAGTTCGCCCAGGGTTGCCTGGGTTCCCTCGATGCGGCTGGACAGAACGGCCTCCTTGCGGACGAAGGTTCTCATCAGGAGGTGGGGATTGGGCAGCCGCCGTCCCTCGCCGGCCAACCTGCCGACCGCCCGGTCAGCGGAAGAGAGATTGGAGGCGAGTCCCTGGTCCCACCCCAGAGGCGGGGGGAGAGGAGCTGGTACAAAGGCCTGGTAGCCGCCCGGGCAGTTCACCAGGTGGCCGTGAGGCCGGCGCTTTGGTTCGGATGGAGACGCCACTCTGTCCCTTATTAGCGGGGATGAGAATACCCTGGGCTCGTATTATCAAACCACCCTGCTCTCGAAAACAAGCTCGGGCTGCCGGCACCCTGAGGATGTCAGGGATTCGCGCACACCATTCCCCTGCACCACGTGGTCTTGGCCAAGTCCCGGCGGGTCACCGCATGCAACCGCCACCTTCCGTTCAGCCAGCCATCTCTGGGACGGCGGCAGTTGCGGAAATCCGGGTTTTCCGCAACCAAACGGCCCCTCGGGCCTCCCGCTGACGCTCAGGACATTGCCCCTGGAAGGCCACGGCGGGTAGACTTGGTTGCGAATAGCCCCACATGAGGTCGGCGACCCCGGAGATGTTGAGGTGGTGCCTGAAGGCGAAGGGGGATTCGACATCGCGCCGGCAACCAACTCCGACCCCAGCCTCATGCCGGTATTTCCCTAGTTCACCGCCCTCCGGCCGGGTTCAGCTTGGGAACAACGGCCCAGCCCATCGGAAGGGTCCCTACGTTCCCGAGCCCGAAGGCGAGGACTCTCCCGAAACCGCAGCCAAAACTATCACCTATGCTCCACCACCCCCAATCGCGATCCTAGAAGGCCCTGGGCCTGATCCTCCTGCTGGCTGCGGCGGCGGGCTTCATCCTGCTCAACCTGTCGATGTTCGGCATTCCTTTTCACCTTCCGCCATTCCTCTGGAGAATGGCCGGCGTGCCCACGGCCCTCTGCGGTGCTGCCGGGTTCCTGATGCTCAGGGAGACGAGGAGAGCCTGGCAGGATGATTAGATTCCTGACCTCGTTAATTGACCGATGATCGCGCTATACATCTACGTCGTGGTTTCAGCGGTCATGGTGCGCAATATCGGACTCCTTCCGGGCCGGTGTTTCCGCTCCAGGCTGCTGGCCGTTTCGTTGTTTCTGACCGTGGGGTTCACCGCGACATTCCTCACCTCGCGGGGCGTGCGTGCGTTCCTTCGCATTCTGCCGGTCCCTGACGGCATGGTCCCCGGGGAGTGGTCCAAGCTGGTCCTATACCTGGCCTTCGTTGCCGAGGCCACCAACATCCTCCTGCTGGGACCGCCCGGCGTGGGCAAGACGCACCTAGCGGTGGCATTGGCCAAGCAGGCCATCGAGAACGGGTACGGCGCCTACTTCGTCCGGGCCTACGACCTGATGGAGGACCTGAGGAAGGCCAGGGCCGAGCACAACCTGGACCGGAGGTTGCGGGTCTACCTGGCGCCCAAGGTGCTGGTGGTGGACGAGTTCGGCATCTGGCCCTATGACCGGGACGCTGCCACCGCCTTCTTCACCCTGGTCTCCGCCAGGTACGAGCGGTGCAGCATCATCCTGACCTCCAACAAGGGATTCGGGGACCGGCTGTTGCATCACAGCCACGTGCTGAACATCCGGGGGAGAGCTATCGACTCCGGGAGAAACGACAGGCGGGACTCTTCAGCTCCATCATTTGCTGGGCACGGGAGCGGAGAACGGCAACGACAACTACTCCGACTGACAGAGCCGCTGGTCATCTGGGCACTGACGGAATCGCTGGCCACTAGCGCCAATGTGGGCCAGTTTTGCTCCGGCGATACTGAAATCAAACGGAAGGAGGTGGGTCAACTCTAAACTGGCGACAGGAAGAACCAGAGCCCGGTGGGTCAGATCACCACCGGCGATCCCGGGTCAGAACTTCGCCGGCGTTGACACGAACGCCGGCACACCTTGCTGGGCACAGCGAGAGCCACGGGGTGTTACTGCCGGAAGTTCCGTAAGAAGGAGATCAGCTATGACAGAAAGCGGCCCCATGAAAATCTACAGGATCGAGATCAAGAACTATAGGCAGTTCCGGCAAGCCAAACTTTCCAACCTTCCGCCGATGACCGTGCTGGTCGGGCCCAACGGCTCGGGTAAGAGCACCCTGTTCGACGTCTTCACATTCATCAAGGACGCCCTGTCCGAGAACGTGGTGGCTGCAGTGTCGAGGCGAGGGGGATTTAACGAACTGGTCAGCCGGGACCAAGACGGGCCCATCGAGATCACGGTCAAGTGCCGGGAGAGCGGCGGCAGGCTGGTCACCTACCTCCTCCGGGTGGGACTGGAGAGCGGTCGGGTCATGGCCTTGCGCGAGATTTTGAGCTGCCAGCGGGGGCTCCCCTGGCGGTTGGTTGACTTCAGCAAGGCGAGGGCCGGGCCATCACCAACGAGTCGGCCTACGGCGAGGAAGGCGCAGTCCAGGAACGCCGGGACTATACACTGGAAAACCCCAGCATCCTGGCCATCAAGGGTCTGGGGCAGTTCCGGGAGTTCCGGGTGGTGGCGGAGCTTCGCGGCCTCATCGAGCGGTGGCATATATTACGCCTCCAGGTCGCTGACGTCCGGGGGAGCATCGACGACGGGTACGCCGAGCACCTGTCGCCCCGGGGTGACAACGCCGCCCTCGTGGCCCAGTACCTCCAACAGAGCCACCCGGAAATCTTGGCCCAGGTGCTGAAGGCCATGAACAAGCGGGTCCCCGGGATCCGGGCCGTGGAGCCCACCCCCACCGGGGATGGCCGGCTGTTCCTGCGCTTCCATGACCAGACCTTTGAGCGGCCTTTTGTGGGTAGGCACGTCTCGGACGGGACGATCAAGATGTTCGCCTACCTGCCGCTGCTCCACGATCCGAAACCCCACCCCCTGCTGGCCGTGGGGGAACCTGATATCCTACTCAGCCCCTACCTGCTGGGGGAACTGGCCGAGGAGTTCCGGGCCTACGCGAGGCGGGGCGGGCAGGTCTTCGTGTCCACCCACTCGCCGGAGTTCCTGGACAACGTGGACCTGGACGAGGTGTTCTGCATCGTCAAGGAGGACGGCTTCAGCAGGGTCGTCCGGCCCAACGACAGCATGCGCCTGCGGGAGCTGGCCAACGGGGGCGAGACCCCGGGACGCGTCTGGCGGCACGGATTGTTCGAAGAGATGGGAAAATACCGGGTCGAGTGATTTTCGTTTCGGTGGAGTTGCTGGCGGAACGTGGACCCCGCCGCCCCATCCCCATTCGTCGGGTATTGCAAGTTCACGACACAGCCACATGAGAGAGTTGAGGACCCAGAGCGGGGGTGAACCGCTGACCACCTTCTATGCCTTTGATCCCAGGCGCGTCTCAATTCTGTTGATCGGAGGAGTCAAGACCGGGAACGACCGTTTCTACCAGGAGTACGTACCGATCGCCGACAGGCTTTACGACGATCACCTAGAGGAGTTACGTGGGGAGGGCAACATTCCATGAGTGGACGCCATCCGTTTCAGGAACTGACCAGGGATTTCACGACCGCGCGGCGCGCCAGGGTGGAAGCGAGGAAGTCCGAGCTGCAGAAGGAGATGTTGCTGGGTGATCTGCGCCGGGCAATGGCCCTCATTCAGCAGGGACTGGCGGACCGCTTGCAGGCAAACCAGCCCGCGGTTGCGAAGCTGGAACAGCGGACGGACATGGATATATCGAGCCTGCGTTCCTACGTTAAATCCATGGGAGGGCGTTACGCATCGTCGCGTCCTTCCCTTAGGACGATGTGACCATCACCAACTTCGCCGGCATGGCTGGGGAGGAGACTGAGACCGGGGTCGGGACCTGAGGTTGAAGGGTTCTTCGCCGGCCAACTTCATCGGCGATCAGGATTGCTGCTCCGGTGGTGCTGGGCCAGCCGCTTGCCGGTGAGCACCGCCAGCCTCTCGTCCACCATGACGCCGGTCCTCGCGTTATGGGCCCGCAGCTCCGCCATCTTCAGCCGGTGCCCGTGGCCATCCCCGTTTCCCTTGACCCGGTTGCAGTAGGAGCAGAGGAACTGCAGGTTCCTCCGCTCGGTAACCCCGTCGTCGGCCAGGGCTATGATGTGGTCCGCCTCGAACCTGAGGTAGTGGGGCAGGTAGATGCCACAGCCGGGGCAAACGCCCCGCTGCACCGCGTAGAGGGCCATCCGGACCGAATCGGGCACATGATCGCGTCGAGGATCCCCGCGCCGCTGCCGGGGCGGCCGCTTCTCGTAGGCCTCCTGGGGCTCCAGGTACTCCTGCACGAGGGCCAGGTCCATGGGACGATCGAGTTCGCGGAAGATGTATCTCCCGCGGCCTACGCGAACCAGCAACTGGGGCGAGGGCTTGCTGTGGGAGCCGGTGCTGCAGCCGGCCAGGTCGGAGAGTTCCCGGTTGACCAAGTTCCGGTCCCGCTTGGCCGTGGGGTCGAAGTCGGGGATGCCGGCGGCGGCGACGTGCTCGTAGATCTCCTTGGTGGTGAACGGCCTCGCTCTGTGGGCGGCCATCACCTGCACGATCTGGGGGCGAAGACTGGTTGCTGACATCGGTGCAAACCTCGGTCTGATGTTTGTGTTGGACTCATATCCGCCGTTCAGCCCGAACTGCGCTCGGTGACCGCTTCCAGGAACTCCTGCCCCAGTGCGACAACCGAAGCGGCAATAAAAGCTGGGTCCTCGAGAAGCACGATGTGGTCCACGATCAGTTGAGTCCCCGGTCCGGACTCCGTTGCGAAGAGCTCCGCGAAGTCCTCCAGGGCCTCTGCGGGACTTCCCGAGAACGGCCATCTTCCAGCAGAGTGGCGGTTTCGTCGGCCAGATCCTGGGCCTGGATGGCGACCAGGAGCCTGTAGGCGTCGAAGGCGTCCTTGTTGTTCAGTCGGGGACTACCCTGCTCATTGGCACGGTAGACAAGTTTGTGAATCTTCGCCACCAGCAGGGCGGCGGGACCGGCCACCTGAAGGTTAAAGAAGCGGTGGTCTTCGGTGGATAGGCCCCCGATCTCCATCGCACTTCGACTGACCAGGGCACCCTCGAGTCCGCGTACCTGTCTGGCGGCCCAAGTGCCATGGACGCCCAGGGAGGCTCCCCTCCTGCCCGGCCGGCCACCGACTATCTCCGGCACCAGCAGGTCGACCTCGGTGTTGTCTGCTCTCCGGTAAATACCGGGCTGGTCCCCGAGCATGTACCCGGCTTGCAGCATGGCGTCGGGAATGCTGGGGTCCTCAACCAGCAGCTCGGGAACGAAGGCGAGGTCGGCGTCAAAGGTCGCCGGAGCAACGGCAAACCGGTCATCAACCTCTCGGGTGTGTTCGTAGACCGCCTGGGCTCCGACTAGAACGGATGCCTCACGCAGCGGCCCCAGGGCCTCCAGGACGTCCAGGAGCCCCGCTCGGGCCTTCACATAGTTGGGGTCTACGGGACGAGTCGCCATGCATCCTCGTTGGAGCGCATCCAGTCGATCAGGCTCTCCGCCTCCGTCGGCCCCCGTCCGGGGCCCGTGAGCAGGTCCACCGCCACCTGGGTTACCTGGGCATAGGTGATGTCCCCGTATTCTTCGACCCGGTCGAATGCCACGGGATCGAAGGGCTTGCCGATCAGCACGTTGGCCCCACTGTCAGCTGGCTTAAGCTCCAGGAGGTTTATGGCATCTCTCACATTGGGCGTGAACACAGTGACCAGCCTGGGCTCCGCCACCGGAGCATGCCGGACCGCGGCGAATGACCCGGTCACGGCGTAGGTGAAGTCCGCGCCCTGCAGCTTGTCCATCAGCGATGCAACCCCCCGGGCCTCAAGGCAGGGAATCAGTTCATTGGCTTCGCCGAAGTCGTAGTCCAAGGCCCACCGGCGCAGCAGCCTCTCCCAGTCGACTTCAGATATCGGGCCTCTGGGACCGTCACGCTGGATGATGGCTTCCCGTTCCAGTAGATCGGCCACCCTCGATACCGAGGCGGGAGCATTCCTGGTCATGGTGGCGAGTTCCCGGGTCCCGAAGGGGGGGCGGTGGTCCAGGAAGGCGCGGACAACCCGGCCGCTGCGGCTTCCCTTGAGGGAGCGGAGGGGAAGGTTCTCCCGCCAGGGGTTCCGGACCGCCCCGGCAGCTTCGATGAAGACCGCCGGCCTGCTGCTCACTAGCCTGATGTTGCCGGTGGCGTCCACGTAGCTGATCCCCGCTTCCGCCAGTCTTTCCTTGGCCGAGGGTCCCAGGAAGGGGGCGAGCACCAGGAGAAGGGAATCGCTGTTAGGTCCGATGACCTGGGGTAGGACCACGCGCTCCCAACGGTCCGCCAGCAGGCTGACTTCCCGGGCTTCGATCGCGCGTTCCTTCACCTCGACGAAGATGTTGGCGGTGATGCCCTGGGGATCGGCCAGGGCAAGGGAACCGTCAATGCGAGACCTGGTTGTCCCGAGGGGAAACGGCACTGCTTGCTCGGTTAAGCTCCATCCTGGCGGCATCCTTTCCCGGAGAGCCTGGCAGGCGTCCTCCAGCAAGTTTGTTTCAGTATTCAGCTTGTTCCTCATCACACGGAACAGTTTATAATATGGAACACTCTGCCGTCAAGGACTCTCCTAACAATGGCTGGACACCCCTCGTTTCGGAGGGCTGTCCGGTCGGATGCAGGTGGGATGGGCCAGTTGGACAACCGAGGCAACGCAGCCTGCAGAGGAATGCCAGTGCAGCGTTTTGTCCAGTTGGCTTGGGCTGACTCATCAATCCCGGAGGGCATCATGTTCCCTGAAGCCGCAGGCCATTCCATCAGTTAATATCAGGAGGTGCACCCATGAAGGGAAGGGATGACCGGAACAACCATTCCAACCAGATGAATCCCAACAACGATGCGTACTGGCAGTCCCGGGGCTACAATGAGCGGCCCGACGACTGGGAGGACCAGGTGGACAAAGAGGAACAGCAGCAGGTCCAGGAACGCCGTCGAGACGCTCCGGGGGCTGGGAGGTAACCAAACTGGCAGGGTGTCCGGAGCGTGCGGCTTCATCCGGACACCCTCTTCGGTGAAATCACTATGAACGAGGAGAGTTTCGTGGACACGGCTCCCTTGGACGGCCTCTACAGTGGCCGTATTCTGCGCGCGGTCTTCCAGGCCCTGGACATCGAGGACGAGGTGCTGGGTGACCGGACGGCCCGGAGGTTCTTCTCCGGACTACACGTGGACGAATACAACCGGAACCAGATCTTCGACGCCCTGGGGCAGGCGCTGATCACCCGGGGTCTGGCGACGGAGACGCTGGAAGACCTGCCTGACGAGCTCCCCATGGCGTCGGTGGTGGGGATGACCTTGATGATGATTTGCGGGGAATGGGACCGGTTGATGGCCCGCATCCAGGGCCGTTCCGGGAAGATCGCCGACGTGGGCGAGGCCGGGGCGCAGATCCTCCGGCTGGTGGTGGTGGACTTCGCTCTGCGCCTGTTCGTACTGACCTACCTGGGTCTGGCCGACCGGCCTGGGCCTGAGCCGCCGACGTGGGTGTTGGAAAACGGCATCGGCATCATCCTCCGGCAGCACCTGCGCCAAGCGGGGCTGAGCAGGGGCCAACTGGCAGCCCGGGCTGGGGTGTCGCCCACCTCCGTGGACAACTGGTTTGACGGAAAGAACCGGCCAAGCAGCGACAGCGTCGCTGCGTTGACTGAGGGGTTGGCGTCGGCCACCGGACGCGACGCTGGGGAACTCCAGCAGGAACTGAACCGCCAGTTCTCCATGGCCAGCATGGCGGACATGCTGGCAGCCGGCATCGGCCGTGAGCGGGTCATCGAGCTCACAGTGAAGCTGGTCCACTACGCCGGGGTGTTATCGGAATCACCGGACCTGCCGCGCCTCTTGGGGGATAATCCCAGGGGGATCGTGCGTAACATGATCCTCTTCGGTTCCGCTGGGCGTCTTGCACCCGCACTCCTGGCGTGGCTGGCAGACCGGGAACCGGACCCCGGTTGGCGCCGGGACATCCTGGCAGCAGCCGTTCCCTGGGATTACACCTTTGAGCATACCGCGATAATGCACACCGGCTCCAAGTCGGCCGCCGGACTGGCCCAGGACATCTCGGACGTGACCGGAGTCGTCACGGAAGAGGACCGGCACTTCAACGAAGCCCTGAAGCGGGAAGCCTCCTGGCATGCCGACTTGGCCATAGCAGCACCGGTTGATGATGAGGATTTCAGGATCTACCTGGCCAAGCTGCAGGGCTGCATCGATCTGCGGCGGCGTCTGGTAAGGCGCTTCCCCCAGAACCCCCTGGCGCACACCCATCTGGGATCCTTCCTGGGGATGGTGGGGAAGAATTTCGGGAAAAGGAGTCTCGTCGACGAAGGGGTCCTTGAGTGCAAGATCGCCGCTGGCCTCCAGCCCGACTGGGACAACCCGGCAGTGGAAGTGGGAATCATCCTGGTGAACATCGGCGAGGGCGTGGCCGCGCTGCGGGAACTGGAACAGGCTGAGAGCACCCTTCCCGAACCGACTCCCCACCTGCGGTTAGTCAAGGGCTACGTCCTCAAGACGCTCAAACGTTTTACCGAAGCGCTGGAGTGCCTGGAGGCGGTCATCGATGAGCGGCCGGACTTCGCTCCGGCGTACGACCATGCTGCCCACTGCGCTTTCAAGTCGGGGGATAGGATCAAGGGGTTGCGGTACGCCAAGGAAGCCCGGATGCGGGGTATGTACGCCGAGCACCGGGCTTGGGGGAGCGGGATGTATTCGTCCCGGTCCAAACGGCCCGACCGCCGTTCGAGATGAGGGGATGCCCTAGCGCGGTTCCCCAGCCCAGAAGTCTGCCCGGTCTTACTGCGGCGATATGGTTACCTCGATGATGGCCGGTGGAACGTCGCCCAGAGCATCCTTATCGATGTAGACGCTCTGGATGACGCTGCCGTCCGGGGTGCCGTACACGACCTTGTTCTTCGTGTCCTTGGTCTTGCGCAGCGTTAGGGTCAACTTTTCCATTGTGTCCATCTCCTCAACGTCAACCTGTTTACTGGTGGGGGTAGGAGGGGTACGGACGGCCCTCCCGGCCGGAGTTCAGTTACTAGCCGGTCTTGGTCGATTCCCGCTCAAATATCGGTCTAAGCCCGCTGAGTCCCCTTTACCGTGAATGCCAGCGCAGAAATAGCACTCCAAGTCCGGAGTATCGGTGACTCTGGTCACGATCCCCCGATGCCCTTGATATTTCAGGAACTTCCTGGGCCGTTCCTTCATGCCCGTAGCTGCGAGCATGAACTCGGTGACCGCCAACGAGGCAACCACTCCGTTGATGGATACCACCGAGGGGCCCGCCTCGCCCAAGGCCTCAGCGGGCACCCCGTAAATTGCCTCGCGATCCTGGCGCTGTTCCTCGGTCATGGTAGCCAGATTGACTGCAGTTGCATCAATTTCACCGTAGCAGACCAGGCAGCCGGCGTCGTCCCACACTGCGCAGATCCTGCCGCCGTATTGCGCTTCCCCGGTTGGGATGTCGGATGCCAGGTCGAGGTAGGGCTTCGTATAGGCCAAGCACAGCTCGTTGAGGACCAACCTGGCTGCGTCATTGTCCAAGCACCCGAAGACGTAATCGCAGCCTTTGATCACCTCGAAGGCGGCCTGGCTGACCAATTGGTCATGGATGACCTCAACTTCGATCTGGGGATTTATCCCATGCACCAACCGCGCGCCGATGGAAACCTTGGGGGACCCGGGCACATCATCATGCAGGGCGCCGATGTAGCGGTTCCGGCTGCTTTCTTTCAGCTCTCCCTGGTCGACCAAGGCGAGCCGGCCTATGCCCAGCAGGGCGAGTTGCTGCACGACGTGGGTGCCCAGGCCGCCGACACCTACGACCGCGACGCTGGCCGCGGCCAGCCGGTCCTGGCCCTGTTTCCCGAAGAACCGGGTATTTCGGTCGTAACGTTCAGTATTCATGGCTGTCCTGAGTGAGCGACGAAAGTCCCGTGAGCGTCAGGGTCTGTCCATCGACCACAATGCCGGTCAGACGTTGCGGATCCTCCGGCCCCGTTATCCATGCCAGGCCATCGAAGTCCCGCCTCGTGCCAACCACCGCCAAATAGGGACGTCCCTTCAGCCGCCACCACACGTGCGGGACGAACTGTCTGAATCCCCATTGATCGCTGGGTGAAAAGGCAGCTGGCCATGGGCCGTCATGGGAATGAACCTCGACGATGGACGCGCCCAGGTCATGGGCGCGTTTGATGACATGAGCGCGAACCTCGTCGGTCAGCTCGAAGTGAAATTCATTACGCACCGAGTAACCGTCCGGCGGGACCGGAAACCATTCGATATGCTCGAAGATTTGCTCTTCGCCTTCGGTCCGGTGTCTCACGAACAGGAATCCGGCGGCCTCATCACAGGAACCATCGCCAAACAAGTGTTGCCGAATTCTTTGGTAAACGTCTCCCGGCAGATGCAGAAAGTTTCGCGGGACGCTATCGCCCATCTCGGAACCTCTCTCCGAACCCTGTCGCCCAGTTGAGGAGATTGGATCCCTGACGGACGTCCGCCGCTGGTCTCCATTGACCATCGCCGGGGGCCCAGGAAAATTGCCCCCACGCCCCACCAAATGGGGGCTGATGCGCGACCGGTTCGGTATAGTTGTCTGGCATATTGCCTTGGAACAGGATCCCGGAGGGAACGTAGAATCCATAAGGGGGTTGCCCAGGATATCCCGGGGCAAGCTGGAAGGCTATATCGGTCTCTGGCCGGTTCCAACCCTCGGGAAGCGGGTAGGAGGGCATCCGGAACCAGCAGCCGTCGTCCAGGTACTCCACTTCTGGGAAGCGGTGGCGGAGCAGCGCCAGCTCCGCCTCGATGCGTTCGTGCATTCCGCTATCCTCTCTTGAACATGACCTTCTTGGAGAAGGCCATGCCGGGCTCCAGCTTCACGACCTCGCCGGGCTTGAGGGTTCGTTCGTTGTTGTCCTCGTCGACCAGAATCACCCCTTCCGAGGGGTCCCATCCGCCCAAAGCGGCGATCTGCTCGGTGGTGATGTGATCGCTGTCCCAGGGTTTCAAGGCACCCTCGATGTCGATCTCGTACTTGCCGGTTTCTTCCGGAGCCTGCTGGACCATGATGCCACCTCCACAGGTGTTTGATATTCTGCTGCTGTTACTGTCAGCGTACATTGCGAACAGAATAACCAAAAAAAATTCAGAGAGTCAATTGGCCCTCCGGCATCTCCGGGAAAAGCTTCGCCACGCGAACCCGTGCGGCCGCCGGATTCACGTCAAACGTCTCTGCCAGAAGCCGGGCCGCATCCTCTCTCCGACTGTCCTCCAGCACCTTTATACCCAGGAGTCCCTGCGAGGCGAGTAGCGGATCAATGGCCTCGTAAACCAGCGGACGCGGCATCAACAGCGTGCCGATCATCTGATTGGCCTGATATTCCCACCATCGTCCGTCGTGACGCGGGATATTTTCCGCCTCGCCCTCAGCCTTGACAATGTCCGAGCGGCACTTTAATTCACCCTTCTCCAAGTCAATTTCGCTTGCCAGCAGGGGATGCTCCCCTTCGCGGACCTGGAGGGTAAACAGGCCTTTATGCATGATCATATGCCCGGCTTCGTGGGCCAACGTGCTGTTGATCAGACGTTCCGCGGACCGCCTCCCTTCTTCCGACAGTGCCCGGGAGATTATGACCTCTTCGATTTCCGACGGCCCGAACTTGGTGTACCCCATGACTCCAGCCGGTAGATCCTTGTACTCGGGGACAATTCCGAACCGCTTCTCGATGAACCGATCGACACGTACCGGCTCCGGTGTCTCGGGAAGGAGGCCGACGCCGCTTAGTTCGGCCATCGCCATGTCTTCGGACGCGGCGTCCTCATAGTAATGTTGCTCCACGAAGGGGCCCGACCGCGCCCTGATTTTCTTTACCCCGGTCAATTCTCCCGCTCCTGACTATCCCGCTCTCGACTTTCGATGAATTCCAGGATTTCCCTGGCGCTGACCTGCTTGTCCATCATTTGCCGGAAGGCGAAACCGTATCGCGGGTCAGAGAGGGCCGCTTTGCGGAGTTCCTTCACTGGAGGCCGGGTGTCGTATTGCCGAAGGTCCGCTAGAGCAGTTCTCAGATGTCGGGCAATCGCCCTCAGATGCTTGTCGGAGGGATAGCGACGATTCAGTTCGACGTCCGACATGAACGCCGCTGACACTCCGATCTTACCGGCCAATTCCCGCAGGGAGATGTCTTGTTCCTCGCGCAGTTCCCGAATTCGTTCGCCCAATGTCTTCATCATAAGCTCGGGCCTCCCTGCTGTTGAGCGCCAACTTACCCTGTAAGTGCCGCCCGGTCAACCCGGCCCAGACCCGCCACACCTCCGCTGGGACCCTTTGTTCCGCAAACGGGGGGTGTTGCACACCCCCACTTGCGGAACACTTTCCCGTGCCGCAGCGCGTTCCATAACCGTGTTCTCCCAGCCCGGCCCAGAAGGGCAGCATCCGCACCAGCCCCCGGCTCCGGTTGGTGATTCGCGAGCAGCGTCCCGCCTTCCAGGAACCGGACCTCCGGACGGGGTAACCGGCCGCAGGCAGCAGGGCCGCCCCATCCACGCCCACGCCAGGTAGTTCCGCTGGAGGGCTACTGTTGGAAGGCTACGGGGCTAGGAACCCCAGCAGCCGCATGGGGACGAGGGCGGTTACCCCGCTCAACGGATAGCGGGATTCCTCGATGGTGGGGACCTGGCACGCGACGGTCAGGGATGAGCCGTTTCCGTGGACCCGGGCCGACGGGGCCCAGGATTCGCAGACCTAGTGAACCAACTCAAGCTCCCCTAGCCCGGGGAGGTAGGACTCGACGCGCTCCACCAAGGTTCCGGCGTCGAGTTCCGCCCAGTCCCGGTGGGGGTAGTAAAGGACGAAGCGGAGGGTGGTGGTCTCCGGGGCCCTGCCGAACCCAGTTCCGAAGGCCTCCCACTCCTCTAAGAGCCTATCCTAATAACCCGGCGGCTCTGAGCACAATGAGGGCGCAGGCGAAATGGAGAAAGGCGACATAGTTCTCGGAGGACTTGTCCCAACGGACCAGGATGCGCCGGAAACGGTTCAGCCAACTGTGTGTTCGCTCCACCACCCAACGCCTGGCTTTGAAACCGGCCTCCCGTTTGATGGCTTGAGCCTCCTCACCCCGACTGCGGATGTGGGCGGTGAAGCCGAATTCGGCCACCGTGTCTCGCACTTGGTCAAAGTCGTAGCCTTTATCCAGGCACAGCCTCTGGGGATGCTCTGGGCTGGGTGCTGGTCGGGATACCGGCAGGCTGTCCACCGTGACCCGCACCAGCCGCATGTCGTGGCGGTTGGCTCCGTCCACCGCCAGCCCCACCGGAACGCCCTGGGCATCGGTCAACAGGCTGCGCTTGACGCCCCGCTTACCTCGGTCGGTGGGGTTGGCGCCGGTTTTCCCCCCCGCCCAGGGGCGATTTGGTCATGGCCCCATCCATACTCAACCAACTCCAGTCCAGGCCCTGCAGTTCGTCATAGCGTTCCAGTCCCACCCGCCACAGTTCCAGGAACACTCCAGCGGCAACCCATTCCTGGAAGCGCAGGTGGGCGGTGGACCCAGAACAGATGCCCGTGGCGTCCAACGCTTTCCACTGGCAGCCGGTGCGCAGCACATAGAAGATGCCATTGGCGCAGGTGCGGTCGGGAACCCGGGGCCGGCCGCCGCGGAACCGATGGGTGTTCCCATGCTCGGGGATCAGGGGCTCCAGCACTTCCCAGAGTTCTTCGGATATCTGGAATCCACCGGTGGTGGGATTGGTCCTGGTGGCTGGGCCAGCCCGCTTCGGGCGGGACGGCTTGGGGTCTTTCGCTTTGGTCATTGCCCCAGTCTAAGCGCAACCCCGGCTTGGCTCCCCGTTACGGGCCCGCCAGTTTCTTCCAGTTTTTAGGATAGGCTCTTAGTCCAGGTGGCCTGCAATGGGTGCTTCAAGCACCGGCCGAATGAGTGAAAGGGCCGGTCCATCCAAGGAAGACACGGCCCTACCCACACCAGCAGTCGAATGCTGGCAGCATGGACAGCATCATAGAGGTCACTAGTCCAAGCTACGCCCGACGCAGCTTTGGATCCAGCGTATCCCGCAGCCAGTCGCCGAAGAAATTGAACGCAAGCACCACTGCCGTGATGGCCAGACCCGGAAAGAGTGCCAGCCACCACGCATCCAGGATTACTGAACGTCCCTCCGACACCATGATGCCCCAGGCGGGGTGCCCAGGGGGGAGCCCCAAACCCAAAAAGCTCAACGAGGCTTCCAGTAAAATCACCTGTCCCACGGAAAGGCTGGTGATGACCATCAGGGTATTGATGGTGTTGGGAAATATGTGGCGCCAGATTATCATCGAGGTGGAAAGTCCGGCAATTCTGGCGAAGGTGACGAAGTCCAACTCCTTAATGGCCAGCACGTCACCCCGAATCATGCGGGCGAACCGGGCCCAGACGGTTAGCGCCACCGCCAGGATGATGTTTTCGATCCCCGCCCCAAGAATCGTCACAATTATTATCGCCACCAAGATGGTCGGGAAGCCCAGAGCGGCATCAGAGGCCCGCATTATCAATGCGTCCGGCCATCCTGTCCGGAAACCAGCAACCAGACCCAGTGCAGTGCCGACAAGGGCCCCGGTGCCCAAAGCTACCAGGCTGATAAAGACAGCAGTGCGTGCCCCGTAGATGAGACGGCTGAGTATATCCCGGCCTAAGATGCCAGTGCCCAGAGGGTAAGTCAGGTTTTCCCCTGGCGCCAACTCTGCGTAACGCATGCTGATTATGTTAGGGTCGTGGGGGGCAAGAAGGGGAGCGAAAACAGCGCAGAACAGCATTACGAACATGATGGTCAGGGGAATCCAAGGCAATCGAGCTTGCCTGGCTCTCCTTGGTATACCCAGTAACCGTTCAATTCTACCTGTACCAACACTCAGCGACGCTGCCACGAAGCCCCCACGTTGTTAGTCATACCTGATTCTGGGGTTTACATAGGCATAGAGGATGTCCACCAGTAGGGCCGTAACGATGTAGAAGAGCCCGGCTGCCAGGACGGTGGCCTGGACGACGGGGAAATCCCGCGATTGAATCCCCGTCAGCATCAGTCGACCGATCCCGGGCCAGGCGAAGACCACCTCGATGACTACCGAGCCGTTAAGCAGACCCGCCAGAGTCAAACCGGAGAAGGTCATGACCGGGATGACCGCGTTTTTCAAAGCATGCTTGAAAACCACCACTCTGTCCGCGAGGCCCTTTATTCGGGCGAACTTGACGTACTCACTGTCCAGCACCTCCAACATGCTGGATCGTGCCAAGCGCAACACTCCTGCCATGCTATGCCAGGACAACACGAAGGCGGGCAGGATATAGTGGTCGATGCCACCGCTGCCAAAGGTTGGGAGCCACCCCAATATGGCTCCAAAGACCAGGATCAGCATGATCGCGATCCAGAAGCTGGGGGCCGCTATGCCGGCCACGGCAAAGAACTTGCAGGCAGAATCCAGGAAAGTGTCCCGTTTTACCGCCGACAAAATCCCCAGGGGTATGCCTATTATGATGGTCAGCAGGAATGCGACCCCAGCCAGTTGCAAGGTCGCGGGGGCCCGCTCCAACAGCAGAGTCCGTGCCGGACGACCCATGATATGGGAAAAGCCAAAGTCGCCCCGGACGAGATTGCCCAAGAACAGTCCGTACTGTACGACGAGGGGCTTATCCAGTCCCAGATTCTTCTTGAGTTGCTCATATTCCTTGATTCCGTCGTCAGGACCTAACAGGTAAAGGGCGGGGTCCCCGCTGATGTGTACACTCAGGAACACTGCCAGGCTGAGGATAAGCAGGGTGACTGCCGCCTGCCCTAGTCGTATCAAGATATAGCGATGCATGGGCCCCCTATGGGCAGAGTCTAGTTGTCCCGGTTGTTAAACTGAGGCCCCACCGTTTCTGCTCCTAGCTGGAGGGTGGGGCCTCGTTACGCCATTAGCTACTTCTCCAGCACCACGGTGTGAAGAGCCGAGGGCCACAGCGACAGGGGATAAGGCCGCCACTCCAAGACACGAGGCCCTGCCGCCCAGGGGAGGTCCAAATAACCAGCACCCAAGAAGTGGCTCTCATCCCTTAGACGCACTGCCAACGTTGCAAAGGCCTCCTCGGCTTCGTCGGGGTCAATTACCGAAACGGCTGCCTGAACCTCTTCGAAGAGCTCCGGGTCCTCGTGGATTCTTGTGACCTGCCCAGGGTCGCCCCACCTCAGGAATATATAGCCTCTGGCATCTGCCCGGGCTTCCTGTTGTGCCCAATATACTTGGCCATTTAGTTCTCCTGACTTCCACGCTGCTGACCAGGCAGCACTCTCCCCCACCCTTACCTCCACATCCAACCCCAGTTCCTCCCGCCAGAGCTCAGCGGCCAATTGCGCCGACTCGACTAAGCGGGGCATCGACGAGGCGGGGTACGTGTTTACGATCAGCTTTCCGAATCCTTCGCCACCGGGATATCCTGCCTCGGCCAGCAGTTCCCTGGCCTTATCGGGGTCAAAGGGCCAGGGGTCAACCGACGGGGTGTACCCCATAGTGCTGGGGGTGACGACGGTCCACCCTTTTATGTGGAAGATTTCGGGGCCTCCAAAGAGCTTCTGCATCTGCTCCTTGTCGATGGCTAGATCCAGAGCCTGGCGGACCCGCTTGTCGTCGCAGGGTACCGGATTCGCCGGATCGTTCCAGCACCCAATCAGCCTGATATCCAAAAGTATCCCTTCCGGTCCAAGCACGAAGCGCCCACCCCCCGCTTCCACCTGATTCTTTGTCCTATAGCTGGCTGGGACAATGTCAGCCTCCCCTGTACGCAAGGCGGCCACCCTGGTGGCCTCTTCCGGCACCACCAACACGTCCAACGTCCGGAAATTTATTCTCTTATCCTGGGGGAAACCGTTATCGGGTTGGTAGTAGTAATCGTCAAAGCGCTCGAAGGTCATCTTCGACACCGGGACATGATTCACCAGAAACCCGTACCCCGCCCCGATGGGATTTACGCGGTAGGCCTCCGCCTGCGCCGGGTCGTTTGTGGCGTATTGTTGCCCAGGAACAGGGTCTCGCCCAGGTATGATCGCGCCGATGTAGCCGACTGACGTCCGAGATACATGGTATGAAGAAAATTCGGTGATGGGCACCTTGGTGTGGACACTTACTTCATTTGGACCGCTCTTCTCTATCCTATCCATCCTGCGAGAAGCCGATGACAAGGCACCCGATATGACGTAGTTTTGGGCATCTGGACCGAAATAATGCTGAAGGCTCCACACCACGTCCTCCGGGATTACTTCCGACCCATCATGAAACTTCACACCCTCTCGTATGGTGAAGGTCCAAGTCAGGCCATCGTCGGAGATGTCCCACTCGCTGGCTATGCCTGGAATCAGCTCCTTTTCTCTATTTCCGTTGACCAAGAATCCGTTCAGGATCCGCCCGTAGACACTGGTTCCAGCCCCACTTCTGAAAGCGCCGTCAAACTGCTCGTTACCCAAGGTCCCCACCATGATAGTCAGCTTCCCGGGGTGAACCCCAGATTCCATGGCCGCCGTATCCTCTGATGGAGTTTCCACTACGGGAATAGCTGTGGGAGCAGTCGACGACGAAGCCGCCGCCTCTGGAGCGGTCGGTGCCGAAGCCGCCGCCTCTGGAGCGGTTGTCTCGGGTGCTTCCGCAGCACCACAAGCTACGGCGAATAGCAGGGCCAGTATTACTGGGAATACTGGTGTGAAGGTGACCACCCTAGTACTGGGTCAAATCAAGAATGGCATGGGTAGAGGCGGTGGAGTTTGCGCCTGGCATCCCTGGCGGTAAAGCGCCAGTTGATGGGGGCCGCCGTAGCATTGCGCTCTGACACGTTGGTGTTCACGGCCCTCTCCAGACTGTCCGCGTCTCCGTTGCGTCCGCGCAAACAGGCTCGGGCCAGCACGCTGAATTCCATCTCCGCCATATTCAGCCAACTGCCATGCTTGGGCGTGTGGTGGAACTCCAGCCGTTTCGCGATGCGTCTTGCCTCTGGGGCAGCGAAGGTCTCGTACAGTGAGGCCGTCCGGTGGGTATTCAGGTTGTCCAGAACCAGCCTGATTACCGGAACGCCGGGGTAGGCCTCATCCACCAACCACTGCATCTGGTGGGCGAAGTCCTGCATGGTACGCTGCTGGGTGATGGCCACGTGTCGCCAACCCCGTTTCGGCTCACAGGTGAGGAACAGGTTGCGGGTGCCGCCCCTCACGTACTCGTAGTCCTGGCGCTTCGGCCTGCCAGGCTTGGCCGGCAGGGACGGGCGGGAATCGGCCAGCAACTGAGTGGAACTCTCATCGAAACAGACCACCGGCCGCTGGGGGTCGTAGGGTTCGGCATACAGGTCCAGGACATCCTCCATGTGGGCCACGAAGTCGGCGCTCACCTTCGGGATGCACCACTGCTGCTTCCGCCACGGCTTGAGCGCGTTTTTTTCAGGTGCAGCCGCACCGCCTCGTACGACAACGATTCCACCAGTCCCAACTCCACCGTCTTGTCCGCCAGCAGCCGCAGGGTCCAGTGGTCGTGGCCCTCCGGGGCTGGGCTGCAGGCCAGGGCGATCAGGTGGGCTTCCACCTTCTCGTCCACCTTGCAGTGGGGAGTGGGCGAATTGTGGTGCCGCAGCACCTCCTCCAGGCCCTCTTCCACGTAGCGCCGCTTGGCCCGACGCACCGTGCGCTCCGACACGTCAAATGCAGCCGCCACCCGGGAAGCGGTCCACCCCTCATCGGTCTTCAGAAGAATGCGGGCTCGGGTGATAGCTTGGGCCGAACTCCTGCCGGCCCGGATCATCTTCCTGAGCCGTCCCTTCTCCTGGGCACTCAGATGGACTCCGTAAACTTCCTGCACCATGGATGCCCCTCCCACACCACAACTTCAATCCAAAGGGTAGCATCCAGCGTCAGGCCTTTAAATGCGTGACATTACGACTTTGATCCAGTACTAGGCTTCTTGAACCATCTGTTTACCATGATTGATCCTCCTCACGGTTTCCGATTCAGACTTGACCCACGTTTCCTGGTATCCGACGTATCCATGGCAAGGGGGGGCTAAAGGAATGACTGGTCAACCGGGGAAAACTGGCAAAGAGGCGTCCGTATCTAGGGGGCACATTACATATATTTATGGGGCTATGAATATCTCGTTCCGTTACAATAAAGTCCATTAATTGAGAATATACAAATACTATAACGAGAATTACATCTCAACTCGTCACAAAAGTGAATATACGAGGGTTTTCCGAGGCATGTCAACCCTCAATAAATGATATTGATCCCCCTGATATATTCCCGATACCCATGATGTCTATGCCCAAGTGGTGGCCGCATAACTGGTGCCAGCCGTGGTTGAATGGACCCGCTGCAATGCCGGATTCCCACGGAACGGCACCACCGGTTGCGTCATCTCATGACCGACGAGGGGATCAGCTTGATGGCCCTGGTGATCGACTTTCTCCAAGCGGGTTGCAGAGGAGCGGCCGCTAGCCAGCGGAGACTCTCCGATTCTTAGTTATAATGGTGCGCAGGAACGCAGAAGTTGCGGACCTCAGGAAGCGGCTGCGCGGCCCAGGCGTCGTCGCCGGCCCAGGCCAAAACTCGCGCCTGGTTTCGGCGTTCAAGGAGCGTTTGGGGCTCGGTTCATGGTCGTTCGGACACCAAGCATTCCGTGAACTTCGAAGACTACGTCCGTGGGGAATTCGGAGACCGGGGGAGGATCGTCTCCGGGACCTCCCCTGCGGACACGTCACCGTGGCCCCAGGCTTGGCAGATCAGCCACCGGAAAGCCCGTGAGGCAGAGTCCCCAAGGCCTGCAGGACGGCAAATCGCGCTCCGGGCCCTTCCATGGCCGCCAGGAGCAGGAGGCGGGATGACCGTTAGCACCGACCGGGTTGAGGAGATGTTCCAAGACGCACGTGAACTCCGGGCCGACGCACTGGAGATGCTCCCCCGAGGCCGGATCCGCAACGCCCCGAGCAGGCTCGGGGTGCTACCATAAGGGTCTCCGACACTCTCATCCTGGTCCAGACCGGCGAGGAGTCGGAGCGGACTCCGGGGACGGGAGCGAGGCCGGGGCAGGAAAACCGGAACCCATAGAAATCATGCTCGAGGAACCGGAAGTTGAAATCTATGTTCCCGCAGAGCAGAGACATGGAATCGCCGTCATGAGTCTGTCCCCGTTCATCAGGAACCTGCCCAAGGCAGAACTCCACCTTCACATCGAAGGTACGCTGGAACCTGAGTTGATGTTCCGGCTGGTAACTGAGAACAGCATCCCCATTCCCTTCCCCCGCCGCAGCCAGGGACTCGTACAGGTTCTCCAACCTGGACGAGTTCCTGGAAGTCTACTACCGGAGCATGGCCGTCCTCCGCACCCAGGAAGACTTCTACCAGCTGACTACCGCCTACCTGGAGCGGGCGGCGTCCCAGGCAGTGCGGCACGCGGAGGTTTTCTTTGACCCCCAGGCCCACACGTCCCGTGGCATTGATTTCGCCCCAGTCTGCACCGGAATCAGCCAGGCGCTCCGGGACGGAGAGGAGCACCTGGGAATCACCTCCCAGCTGATCATGTGCTTTCTCCGCCACCTGGACGAGGAGGACGCCATGGCGACCCTCGACCAGGCCATCCCCTTCAGGGACCGGATATACGGAATCGGGCTGGATTCGAGCGAACTGGGGAACCCGCCCGTTAAATTCAAGAGGGTGTTCGCCAGGGCCCGAGAGGCCGGGTTCGCTCTGGTCGCCCACGCCGGAGAGGAGGGACCGGCGGCATACGTCAGGGAGGCAGTGGAGGTCCTTCAGGTGCAACGGATAGACCACGGTTGCCGGGTGCTGGAAGATCTGGAGCTCACGGCGGAACTGGCCCAGCGGGCGGTGCCCTTCACGGTGTGTCCCCTGTCCAACGTGAGGCTCCAGGTGGTCCGGGCAATGGAGGAACACCCACTGGGGCGGATGATGGGTGCAGGGCTGATGGTGACCATCAACTCCGACGACCCGTCGTTCTTCGGGGGGTACGTGGCGGAGAACTTTCAAGCGGTGCAGGACCGGCTGGGTTTGGACGACCGGACCCTGGGAGAACTGGCGCGGAATTCCTTCCGGGCGTCCTTCCTGGACGAAGGGAGAAAGGCGGAGTTGCTGGCTGAGGTTGATGCCTACATGTCCGGGCGTTAGCCCCCTGATGTGGGGATAAGCCTCCCGAGCCTCAAGGCGGGGACTTTCCCGAAACTGCAGCCAAGACCAAGACCATCACCCATGCTGCACCACCCTCAATCGCGATCCTGGCAGGCCTAGGGCCTGATCCTGCTGGGTGCCGCGGCGGACTTCATCATGCTCAACCTGTCGGTGCTCGTATTTTCTTTGCCCATCCCCATCCCTCTGGAGGACGGCCGTCGTGCCCACGCTCCTCTGCGGAGCCGCCGGGTTCCTGATGCTCAGAGAGACCGGGAGAGCCAGGCGGTGTTCCAATCGGTTGTCGTGGGCACCGGCTCACCGGGAAACCCTGGTTCGGATGGTGATGCCATCGGGCCGTCTGCCGGTCGGCACTTGCGGTAAAGAATCCGAACGAATGGCTATTCCCCTGGGGAATTGTTGCCCAATCGTCAGTCGTCGGCTATGGCGGGTTCGTCGATCAGGCCGACGCTGGAATTCAGCACCGCGAAATCGTACTCCTGTGACGGCGTGGCCATTCGGCGGCCCAGGATGATGACCGCGGCGACGGCCGATGAAATCACCAGGGCGGACGCGAATGCGAAGAGCATCTGTCCCCGGCCGGAGCGTTGAGCGCCCATGGCGAGAGCAGGTCTGGTTTGGGGTAGAACAGAGCGCCGATGATAATGCCCGGGCCGCCGGCCAGCAGCATCAGCGAGCGCCGACTCATCCGGATGGGCGACATGTCAGAGGCCACGTTGCTGGCCAACCCGTTCATCAACGTGTCCAGGGTGCTCATGGCAAGCATCAATGCACAGATCAGCATGAGCAGGTGGAGCCACAGAGGGAAAACGTCGTTGGCCAGCGCGAAAAGCGCAGCCGCCACCTCGGGGTACTGGAAGGGGGCCACCGAGCCGTTGCCCACCGCGGCGACGCCGGCCAATCCCATGATGAAGGTGAGGGGAATCGAGATGGCGACGGCGGTCCACAGGGTGCGGTTGAGCGACCGCTGGCTTTCGATGGTGTACACCCGCTGCCACATCCCGGGGTGGAAGGCGTTGGACGCCACGATCCCGATGATGAGAACGATGGAGAAGAAATACCCGCCGGAAGCCGAGAAGGACATCAGTCCGGCCTCGCCGGCATTGCGCCAGATGTCGGCTCTCCCGCCTACCATGACTGCCGCCACGATGACCAGCAGCAGTACCACCGGCGTGAGCACCAGGAACTGGATGCGGTCGGTATAGATGGACGTGCGCAGTCCCCCGTAGGCAGTGTAGATCACCACCACCACGCCGACGGCTACGGCGGTGGTCCAGGGTGGCAGGCTGGTGAGGATGCTGACGGCTGCGGTGATGGCGGTCATCTCGGCAGTGATGAATATGCCAATCACAAAGAGTATGACCACGAAGATGGCGACAAAAGGGACCGTGCCGAAACGATGCTTCACGTATTCGGTGATGGAGTGGCCGTTGGGCATTAACTGCCGGATGCGGGGGCCTACGAACATGAACATCACGGGGACACCGGCCATGCCGAGGCCGTACCCCACCAAAGCGACCACGCCGAAGTTGGCAGCGGTTTCGCCCGGGCTGAGGAGCACCCAAGTGCCGAACAAGGACGCCACCACGGTGGCAATGCCCACGTTGGTGGGCGCGTGATTTCGGGAGATGGTGTAGTCCTCTACGCTCTGGCGGCGTCGCCGCCAGGCGTAGGACACGCCCATGATCAGGAAGGCGGCGCAGGCGATTATCAAGGTTACGGCGCCTAGCGCGGGGTCCAGCATCACCAGCCTCCCTCGATCTCCCAGGCTTTGCTGCCCGAGGCTCCCTGGTCTCGGCCAGCAACTGGGTGGTGGTCTCGTCGAAGCAGACCACCGGCCGCTGGGGGGCGCAGAACTCCAGCACGTCCTCCATGTGGGCCACTAACTCGGCGCTCACCTTGGGGATGCACCACTGCTGCCGCACAGTATGCCCCGTTGCAGAACGGGGGCTTGGGCGTGTTATTTTCAAGTGCAGCCTCTCCGTCTCGTGGGACAGGGATTCCACCAACCCCGACTACGCCATCCGGTCCGCCAGCAGCTGAAGGTCCCAGTGCTCATGGCCCCGGAAGCCGGCCCCCAGGCCAGGGCGATCAGAGCCTGCCCCGCACCAGATACGGGGTGGGCCTCGGCCCTCTCCTCCAGCCTGCGGTACCGATGGGCTTGCGCCCGGTCCTTGAGCGCCCCGTCCAACCCGTCCTCGGCGTAGCGCCGCTTGAGGCGGAACACCGTGCCCTCGGAAGCGTCATGGGTCTGGGCCACCCTGGGCGCTGCCCAGCCCTCGTCGGTCTTAAGTGGGACCCGGGCTGAACTCCTCCCCGCACGGAACAAGTGCTCCAGCTGGCTTCGCTCTTCCACCGTCAGCCGGACGGCAAATTTCTCTCTGACCACGCCGCCACCTCCCATCATCACTTTCCAAGGTCAGGATAACGGCAATTATCAGACGGTTGAGAAGGGCCTGCAACCTGTCAGTCACAAGGCAGGGTCGGCATCCCACGATGTTCACCGATCAACCTTAACTAAACAGATGCCTCAGGAATTCCCAGGCCCGCAGCACGCCGGTAAAGGCCAGGAACCTCGCAGCCCCGGCTTCGAGGATGTTGAAACCGCGTTTGACCAAGGATGTTCCAGCCCGGGAGGGGCTGTTCATCTCCCGATGGAGCAACTCCACGGTCCGGCGAGCCACGCTGTCAATCGGGTTCCCCTGGAACGACACCGCCTCTATCCGGTCCATGACCCGGTCATGGGTGGCTGGAAAGAACAGGTTGGGGTCCGCCTGGAATTCCCGGTGGAGAAGCAGGGCTCCCTCTCCATCTTCGGAAGCGGCTCCAATGTCCAGATCCAAGGGCAGCACCGGCTTGCCCAAGTCCAACATCTCGCGGCCGACGATGTAGGTGCCCTTTCCACCACCCAGGGCAAGCAGAGCATCCGCCAGTTCGCATTCCGCTCTGCGATACGTTCCTCCGGTATATTCCTCCCTTCGGATCCGTTTCACTTCCAGAACCCCGCGCCGCTGCAGGTTGGAGAAAGTCCGCCGGTTGCCCGGGCTCATCTTGTCAGCCCACGCGTTGTCGGATATGACCACGCGGGCGTAGGTCCTAGTCCCGCCGGTTGTGCTCTCCGCGTAACGCTCGACACACCGCAGTATCTCCCAATCGAATATCCGCGGCCTGCCGTCGTCTCCCTTGGTCCTGTCTTCATCGCCGAGCAGGATCACAAACCCGACGCCCGCCTGCAGCACCTGCGGCACCAGGCAGCCCAGGAATTGGATCGCCTGATCCAGGCGCTCGCCGGGGCATGAAGAGCTGGCGCTTCCTGAAAACAGCACAAACCGGCCGTTCATTGATCGACTCTTCCGTCACAGTCCGAATAGGTTTTCGATGTCGCCTCTGGTCCTGCAGCCTTCGAGGCTGCGCTGCATCTGCCGGAACAGGCCGGACGCGCGTTGCCAATGAGCGCTGTTCGCCAGGCCCATGTAGTAGTCCACATGGCGCGACTGGCCCGTCGGGTCCCTGATGGGCTGGATCACCGCCCGGGAGGCGAAGTCGTTGAAATGCTGGAGCATCGTCTTGAGATCGCACGAACCGCGGTAATTCCGGAAGGCCTCGATGGCCAGGGATTCGACGTGATAGCCCGAGATCCGGTCACGGTCACTGCGGACGGTGTGGGCGATCAGCCCCTTCGCCAACTTGATGGCCGGTATGACCTCCCCATCATTCTTCTGGTTGATTTGGGTCAGCTTCCGGGCGAACCTCTCGGGATGCACCACGTGGCTCCAGGTGTTCGTGCCCGGGTCGGCTATCCTGACGCCGGACTTCGTCCTGATGGAAGGGAGCAGTTGCATTTCGGTGCCGTCCGAGTATTTGACAGTTACCGCTAGGTCCCCGGTGGTCACCGTGGTCAGGGGCATGCGCCGGGTGATCCGCCGCTTCATCAGCGCGATCGCGTCCGCCGGGGGCCGGCCCGCCAGGGACGAGTCGTTGACAATGGCAAGCACATCAACGTCGCTCAGTCCGGCCACGTAGGTGTGCTTGCTGACCGAGCCGCCGAACAGGGTGGAGATGACGTCGTCGTCCCCGAGCTCTAGGGCGTTGCGCAACCCGCGCAGATGACGTCTGATGGCCTCCACGTTCCGGGCGTTGTAGTCCCTGAGTTGGTCCCTCAGGCAACCGTTGATCTCCTCGTCGGTAAGGGGCCTCTGGGTTGGACGGCGTGGGCGGCCCGGGTAGCCGCCGCCGGAAGAACCGCTCATGCAGCCTGTACTCCTTGTTCCGTTGAAATCAGGGCTCCCGCCAGTTCGGCAACGCGCGCCGCCCGGGGAGCCGATGGGAAGTCCTGGACCAATGCGTCGAAGTCGCCGGTCGAGGCGTACTCTTGCAGGGATGTCTGGAGCCGGTAGAGGATGCCCAGGTTGGAGGTCCAGGCGGCGTCATGCAGCTCGAAGTCGCCCAGGTTCGGATTCATACCCTCAAACGCCGTCGCCTCGATGGCCATCGGGCCAGGTCCGCAAAAGGTAAAGCGGAGCCAGTCCAGGCCGTCGAATACGTCGGCCCCGCAGAGGAAGTAAGTCATCACCTCCAGCGGCGTGATGGCCCCGAAAACATGGATGGGTAGGTCGAGGCCGCCGTCACCCAGCACATCCCGCAGCGTCACCACCGTACGGCAGCGTTGGATCAGGGAATCCCCCGCCTCCCGGGCGGTGATGCCCATCACGTCAAACTGGTGCAGTTCCCCGGCATGTTGCGCGAGGCGGGGGATGTTGACCAGGTGGGCGGGGGCCTCCGGCTTGACCAGGAAGTCGGCGGCGGCGCTTGGCGCTCGGGAAAAATCATCCACTGCACGAGCGATCTGGACCGCCAACGGCTCATACCCGTCATAGTTCACCAGGATGATGTTGGAGCCGGCATCAAGGTTGGAGGCGATTTCCAGGTAGTGTTCCCTGGTCCAGGGAGCGCCGCCCAACGCGGCCTGCTTCCTGGCCTCGTAGGTGCCGCTGTCGACCACCTGCACGTTGACCGGCGGGTCTCCATCCCGGGGAATGCATCCCGACGCCAGGTCCGGGGCGCTGACCAGGCAGACGCCATGGAGCTTGTTCTTCATCTCGCTGTAGATCTCCGCCACCGAGGGAAACCCGCAGCTGGAGAACGACGGCACCAGCAATGGCGTGGCTACGCCGGCCTTCGCGATCCGACGGCTCTGGGCATGGGCCCGCTCATTCCGCATCAACATCAATCCGGTCCTCACACGACGGGCACCGCAGGCACGGGGGCGCGTTCTGCGTCTCGCAGCTGTAGGTCATTACCAGGGGAATACCATTTTCCCTGGCGAACTCGATCACCTCGGCCTTGGGACAGGCCAGGAAGGGGGCACGGAGAGTCACGGAACCGCCGGAGTAGCCGTCCAGTATCCCCTGCATCTGCCGCAGGAAGAGCGGCTGGGTGTCGTAGTACTCGGATAGGGCGTGAATGCCCAGCGCAACCGTCAGCGGCCTCGTTTGGACCCTTCCCGCCGCGGCCAAGATCAACAGGGCATTCCGCCCGAAGAATTCGCCGTATCCGGAGGACGCCAGGTGGAAGCCGAGGTCCACTCTCTCGATCTCAATGCCCAGGCGTTGGGCCACGTCCCGTGCGGCCCGCCACTCGCTGCGGGCGGCGGGCTGCCCATAATCCACGAACAGTCCCGACGTTTCGTGCCCCTCGTTGAGAACCGCCAGAGCCGTGGCCGACGAATCGATGCCCCCGCTCATCAACACCACACTCCTACCGATATTCATAGGCAATCACGTCAGGGTTCACGACGCATGCATCAGGGAACGGAGTTTTGGTCCACAACCCCATCCTGCGGGGCGTCGGTTTACAAACATAAGCATTATACCATAGACTGTAAACCATGAGGTGGGATCATGTTCAGCGAACGACTCAAACTGGCCAGGAAACGCGGCGGCTTTTCGTTGCGCGAGCTGTCCGCCCGAGTGGACGGAATGGTCTCCGCCCAGGCCATCGGCAAGTACGAACGCGGCGAGATGATGCCCAGTTCATCCGTCGCCATCGCGCTGGCCGGCGCCCTGGGCGTTTCGACCACCTACCTGCTCAGCCCCAGCGTCGTCTCCCTGGAATCCGTTGAGTTCAGGAAATTGGCTTCCACCAGGGCGCGGGAACAGGCGATGGTGGAGGCGGCGGTTCTCGACCACGTGGACCGCTACCTCCAGGTGGAGGAGCTGCTGGGCATCAGCAGCAGTGAATGGGAAATGCCCGACGGAGCCCCCTACCGAGCGGAAACCGTGGAGGACGGTGAGCTGACCGCGGCGGAGGTGCGCGAGGCCTGGAATGTCGGGGGCGGGCCCATCCCCAACATGACCGAGCTGCTTGAGGAGCGCGGGGTCAAGGTCCTCAAGCTGGACTTCCCCCGGTCGGTGGACGGACTCACCTGCTTCGTTCACCGCACCGACGACACCGCCGTGCCGGTGGTGGTGTTCTCCACCGGCAAGTCCATCGAGCGGCAGCGGTTCATCCTGGCCCACGAACTGGGACACATGGTTATGGACATCCCCGAAGGCGGACCGGAAGAGAGGATCTGCGACCGGTTTGCCAGCGCCTTTCTGGTGCCCGAATACGAACTGGTCCGCGAGGTGGGCCTGCGCCGCCTCGACTTCAGCTTCGTCGAACTGGTTGAGATCAAGAAGATATTCGGCGTCAGCGCCGCGGCCCTGGTGGTCCGTATGCGGGACCTGGGAATCATCGGGGAGGCCACGGTGACGCGCATATTCCGAGGCATAGGACGCTCCTGGAGATCCCAGGAACCCTGTCCCCTGGAGCGCCCCGAAAACCCCGGGCGGTTCCGGCGTCTGTGCCTGAGGGCGCTGGCCGAGGACGTGATTTCGGAACCCAAAGCCGCCGAGCTGCTGGCTCTGCGGGTCAGTGAAATCGAGCGCGTCATGGTGGGAACGGCGTACTGACCCGCCAGGCAGGTCCTCGTCAGCGACAGCTCCGTGCTAATCTAGCTTTCCAAGAGGGACCTGATCGAGAGGATGTTCCAGCTACAGTTTACATTCGCGGTGCCGGACCTTCTGTTTCACGAAGAGCTCATCGACCTGGGACGCTATGACCGCCAGGATCTGGTCAGGATGGGCCTCCGCGTCGAGGGCCTGGATGCCGGCGGCGTGGCGACGGCGATCGCCTATCAGGGCCGGCGTCGGGCCCTGAGCCTGGTGGATTGCTTTGCGCTGGCTCTCGCCCATCATCGCGGGTACACCCTTCTGACGGAAGACCGGCGGATGCGGGTCTTCGTGCAGGACGAGGGCATTCCTCAACACGACATCCTGTGGATCATCGACCGGATGCAGCAGGCGGTCATATTGACGACATCCCAGGTGGTCGACGCTTTGGAGGGAATGCACCAGGACCCCAGGTGTCCGGTGCCGAAACAGGAATTGGCCCGTCGTCTCCGCAGCTTGAATGCCTAGCTGGAGCAAGCTCGGGTCGAATCCTGGGCTCCACGGAGAGGCACCATGACGAGCAGGATCTGTTCCGATTCGCACAACATCCGTTCTGTCGACCAGGAGGAAAGGGATGAGCGAAATGGAAATGCTCAGGGAGCTCCGGCGCATCATCGCCATCGTTGCAGGACAGGACCTGGCGGCGGAGCGCGTCACCGGCACCATCACCCGGGCGAAGGACCAGGTGCGGGAAGAGCTGGTCGCCATGGTCCAGGAGAAGTTCGCCGGCAACCTCGCGTCGGCGAAGAACGGGTTTGACTAGGCGGGCCCTGGTGCTGGTCCTGAAGGCCAAGCTGGAGGCCGTGGAGGCGGGGATTACCACCATTGAGCAGGAGTTCCTAGCCGACATGGTGCTGCCCGGGGATGTCACGGTCAGCGAGGCGCTCATGCCCAGGCTGGACGAGGCCCTGAACACCGGCCGAATGCCCGACCTGCTGCCTGGGGGCGGGGCCATCCCGCTGCCGCCCGCACGGTGAACATGGGGGTAGCCGGCTTGTGCCTGGGCGGGCGCCAGATCCAGGACCTGCTCCGGTGAAGGCGGATGGTGTCCGGTCCAGGAGGACAACATCCGTCTCCCTCCTGCAACGCCGATCATTGCCGATTGCCTGCTGACCAGTTCGGCCTCCGTTTGCCCCGTGCCTATGGTCCGTTGCCCAAGTCTCCCACGATCTGTGCGACCCAACGCAGTGCCTCGGGGTAGTGCTGTAAGCCCAGGACAAACTCCTGGCCCGGCCCGCGCCGCTGAACGTAGGCATGCCGTGCGTCCCGACGCCAGAGGCGAAGAGGATGGTAGGTAAGCGGCACCCTCGGCGGTTCGGGATAGAACCAGAGGGGAAGACGCCAGCGGGATGGGTCGGCGCCCGGCTCGGTGAGCACCAGACGCTCATCAAGGTACTCGAAGATCCCGTATCCACGCTTCGTGGTGGTGGATTTCGAAATCAACTCGTCTCTGGCCACGTACCACCCGCCCTGCCAACCCTCTCCATCCTCCCGGTGTATTGCTCCCACCTGCAACCAACCGAACAGCACATGCTGCTCGGGCGCACGAGGGACAAATTGCCACCGTCCTGAAACCTCCTCAACGCGCCGGAACAGCCCGAAGAACAGGAAAATGTCGTCCTTGTCGACGCCTTGCTTGCGCAGATGTCCCTCTTGCGCACCGCCCGCCAGCACCAGCCCGGGTTGATTGTCGAAGGTGCTCTGCACCGGGTCCCGGATGTCGGGCGAGACGTAGGTGAAATCGTCCCTGGTCCATCGAGGAGGTTGACCTCGGGTGCTGGTGAGGTCCTCCACCACCCGGCCGATGTTGACTTGGGTGCCGCCAACCTGATGGCTGAGGTCGCCATAGGTCACGGTGATGCTTTCATCCTCTCCCGGGACCGGCAGGGAATACATGCTTCCGTCGGGGAAGATCGGGTTGGGCACACCGCCGTAGGGCCATTCGAGGGCGGCATATCCCCGCTTGGGGCCGCGCGGCCTACGGGTGGAGTCGAAGCCTTTTCTGCTGATGATCAATCTCTTCGCCGCCATGGGAATCACCTTGGGGAGCTACGTTGTCGTGATTGGTTCCGAGCGTCCCCCACCCTTTGAGCTATTTTCAAGGGGCTGCCTCTACTTGCTTGGCAGAGCTTCGGTTCGGTGGGTTGCCAGCGGGGCTGGATGTGAGGCAAACGATTAACCTGCGTCGGGGAACGGCAATTATCAGACGGTTGAGATGCCGGTTTCAAGAGTGTTGTCCGGGCATGATCAGGGCGGTGGAAACCTCGTCCAGGCTCTCCGGTTGAACGCCCATCATCCGCCATCCACGTCGGAGTCCTTCAAGTTGGCGAAGCCGGGATGTAGTTCCACCAGCATGTTCCATGGACTGACAAAGTATTTATTAGTTATGATATAATGTCTGACATTGTCAGCACAACTGGAAGGTCATGAGGAGGGGGCGTCAGGGTGGTTGAGCGGGATCGTTTCGAAAAGCGGTTTGGAGCCGGATGGCTCAGCGCATACCAGTATGCCCGGGAGGATCGTGCGTCCCCGGGAGAGATCTGCGACAAGCTCGTCTCCACGCTATCCAGAACCCTCCGGCAAAGTGCTGGCGTCCCAGCCTTCGACGAGATGGCCAGCGTCTTGGCGGAAGGGAGAGGCCATAGCCTGATGGCTGCGTTCGGCGCGCTGGATGGTCTTGTGGAAGGGGAGGACGGACACCGTCACACCAAGATCGCGGCCGAGGTGGCGAAGTCCCTGATGGTTCAGTGGGAGGCCTCAGGGTGGAACGTGGAAGCGTCCGAGATCCCCGTCCGGTTTGCCGAGGCGTCGTGCTCCGCCCTGGTCGAACATTACTACTTCGCGAAGGCACGCCAGCCCCTCCTGGCCGAAGGTCGTTTTGACAGCCTCGAGCAGGTTGCCCGCTGGCAGGGCCAGGTCGAGGAGATGCTCCGTCCCCAGCTGTCCAGGATAGCCGCCAAGCTGGCGGAGAAGCCGGATGCGGGGGGGTTACGAGCCCCCAACCGTCTGACCAGGAAGGAAAGCACGGTAGACCTGCTGGAGGAGAACCTCCTCGGTGGGGAGTCTCCGAACCGCTCAAGAGCGAGCCGGCGCAGATGAGTGCGGCTGCCTTCAGCTACGATTTCACGAATCGCGGGAATGTGCCGGAGGCCGGCCGTTCCTTCTGGATGGTGCAGAACGGCCTGGTGTGCACTTTTTCCCGGACGCTTCCATGGCGTGCCGCCGACATGCTGGATGTGTTCGGCGCGGTCTACGCCGCCGACCGGAGGTCGAAGCGGTGCTACGAGGGAGTCGCCACCGGCCAGCGCAGGATCTGCATCCGGGTTCCGGTGAGGGAACCCGGGCTATGGACTTCGCCGGAATTGTCGTCTCGTCTCCGGGAGCTGCTGTCCTGGGTCAGCGAGGACGTCTGGGATATCGAGTTCGTCCGCCGGAACTCCGTCCCGGAACTGGATTCCAGCCAGGGTTTTCTATTGGACACCCCGTTGGAACCCCCGGTGACGGTCTCGCTGTTCAGCGGCGGGCTGGATTCCCTGGCCGGCCTGTCGCAACATGCCCTGGACTCGCCCGGAGGATCCCGGGTCCTGGTGTCCGGACGCACCCACAACCGCCTGGCTTGCCAACAGGACGCCCAGGCGAGGTTCATCCGGACCGCATGGGCGCGTGGGTCGCCGGTGGCCGGCGGAAACGTGTGGCATGTGTCCGTTCCCTTCGGCATCAGCTCCGGTGAAGTGGCACAGGAGGAAAAAAGCCAGCGCACCAGGGCCTTGCTGTTCCTGGCCTTCGGGGCGATCACGGCCCTGCAGTCTCGGGCCGACACCCTCCACGTATTCGAGAACGGCGTCGGGGCGTTGAACCTGCCCCTGAACGCGACCCAGCTCGGCACCGACAACTACCGCGGGGTTCACCCCCGGAGCCTGGGCATGGTCGAGGCCCTCTTTGAGTCCATTCTGGGGGAAAGTATCCACATCATTAATCCCTTTATGTTCGCCACGAAGGCCGAGATGTGCCGTTCCCTGCCTACAGCCGGACTCGCCGGCGTGGCCCGGCGGACCGTCTCCTGCGATGGATACCCCCAGCGGGTCTCGAACCGGGCCCAGTGCGGCATCTGCACGTCCTGCCTGCTCAGGCGTCAGGCCCTCTTCTGTGCCGGCCTGACCGACCATGACCCGGGTGGTGCCTACCGGCGGGATATCTTCAAGGGTTTGAGCGGCCTGAGCAAGGAGGATGTCCACGGTTTCATGGTCATGAGTGAACAGGTCGACCGCATGGCCGGATGCCTGTCCTCGGACCGGCCGTGGATAAAGCTCACCACCGCCCACCCCGAGCTGGTCAGGACCGTGGCCGAACTCACCGCTCAACCGGATGCAGCAGCCAGAGAGGATACTGAAGCCAGCTTTGTTCAACTTTTTCGCACCTACGTGCGGGAGTGGCAGGAATTCGCCTCCGAAGTCGCAGCCGCGGGATAGGAGGTCCCATGCAAGAGAATGTTGTCGGAGACGTCGCCCCGAGAGTTCTGGGTCAGCGTCTTCAGGATGCCAGGAGAGCGCGCGGCCTGACCCAACAGGAAGTAGCGGACTCCCTGGAACTGGCACGGACCACGGTGACGGCGCTGGAGAAGGGGGAGCGCCGAGTCCGCCCGGACGAGCTGATCAGTCTGGCGGGACTATACGGCCGTCCGGTCAGCAGCTTCGTCGGGTCCAGGGCGCCCTCGGCGGAGTTCTCGGTGCAATTCCGCACGTCCGTCAACCGGGCGAGCTCGCCCGAGACCCAGGGGGCGCTGAGGAGCGGAGTCCAGGAGTTCCAGGACCTGTGCGAAGACTACCTGTGGCTGGAGAATATCACCGGGGCGCGCTACCGCCAGTCCTACCCGCACCAGTACGAGACGGCCGGCCTTCCCCCGGAGGATGCGGCCGAAGACGTGGCCGCCTCGGAGCGCAACCGGCTTGGCCTGGGTGACGGGCCCTTCCTGAACCTGCGGGAGGTCCTGGAGAACGAGGTGGGACTCCGGATCTTCTATACGGAGCTGCCTTCCAACCTCGCCGGCATCTTCGCCTACACCGAGGACCTGGGCGGCTGCATCGCGGTCAACTCCCTTCACCCCGAGGAGAGAAGGCGGTGGTCGATGACCCATGAGTACGGCCATTTCCTGACCAATCGGTTCCGACCCGAACTGACCGCCCTGGGACGGGGTGGGCGCGTTCCGGCCTCCGAGAGGTTTGCCGACGCCTTTGCCGGAGCGCTGCTCATGCCAACCCCCGGGCTGAGGCGGAGGTTCTACCAGATCTCCCGGGCCGCGGATGGCGCGGTGACCACCGCTGATGTCTGCCGGCTCGCTCACCACTACTTCGTCTCCGTCGAGGCGATGATGCTGCGCCTGGAGGAACTCCGCCTGCTGCCCGGGGGGTCCTGGGACAGGCTGCGCGACCGGGGGTTCAGGGTTCGGGAGGCCCAGGAGCAGTTGGGATTGTCTCCCCACCCGCATGACGATGCCCCCCTGCCGCTGCGCTACCGGTTCCTGGCTGTTCAGGCCCACGGGGAGGGGGAGCTCACCGAGGGGGAGCTATCCCGGGTTCTCCGCCAGGACCGTCTCTCGGCAAGGGAAACCGTGCAGAACCTGACCCACTCGCTTCACCTTCTGCACGAAGGGGAACTGATGGCCATTCCTATCGACCCGAGCAGCCGGGTGACGGGCACTTGACGGCAGGGGCACCGGGCAGCGAGGGACCGGACACCGGCGTCCTCATCCTGGACGCCAGCGGCCTGCTCAACCTGTTAGCCACCGGCCGCATGATGGAGATCGCGGAGGCTCTCCCCTGGCAGCTGGCCGTCGTCGACTACGTGATGGAGCGGGAAGCGCTGTATGTCAGGACCGTGAGGGTAAACGCGGAGGAGGAGACGATTCCGGTGGACCTTTCGCCTCTCATCGAGGAGGGGTTGCTCCTGGTCATGCGGATGGAGACCCCCGGCGAGGAGGCCTCCTTCGTGGAGCTGGCGGCCGTCGTGGACGACGGTGAGGCGGTAACCGGGGCCATAGCCCTCAACCGGGGGCACTCGGTCGCCATCGATGACCGCAAGGCGAGACGGGTCCTGGGAGAGAAGTCTCCCGGGATGGGACTGGTTTCCACCCTGGAGCTCATGCATCGGTGGTCTGAGTCTGTTACAGTTCGGGAGGTGGGCGAGGCGCTGAGAGCCATGCGGCATGGGGCCCGCTACTTCCCCGGCCAACGGGATCCCCTGTACGCTTGGTGGCGTGACATTCTGGAGGGCATGGACGCAAATGACCCGTGATTTTGACTCTATCCCAGCCCGGATAGTGCGAGACGGTGTGGAAACAGAGGGCTGGGTTCGCACAACTTCGATTCTGTCAGTTCAACGACGCCGCCCGGGATTAGGCAGCGGAGGCGCGAGGAGATCCGGAGGCCGGCCTAGCCGAAGGCGTGGCAAGCTGGGCTGGGATGAATCGGGGAATGCCGGGCGGCGTGACCGCTTCATGGACCACGTCCACCAGGAGGAGAGTTGACATCCGAACTGCCGTGGAAAACCCTACGTGGCGTCCCCAGGCCGGGCTGATCGCACATCGAAACGTGGGAAACGGACTTGGGCCATTTGGGCGGGGATTGCGCTCTGGGTCTTTCCAGGGCCATCAGGAGCAGGAGACGGGATGACCACCAGCAACGACTAGTTCGTGAACCGTCCGGCACTTCAGCCAGCGGCTTGAGGTTGCGGAGCTGAACCTCACCAGTAGGCCGGCCGAGATTCATGAGAATGTCCGACGGATCGCGGGGAAGGTTGGGGCATCTGAGGGGAGGAACATGGCCTTAGAGTGTAGAGCCGACCATGCCTGCGGGCAATCGGGGACTTCAACACGGCCCAGGTTCTCCACGGCCCCGCGGATAGAAATGGGGAATAGTTAAGGAGGCTCGTCAATGCCGGTCTACAAGGTCACGGAAACTGCCTTCCAACCGCTGGATCAGACCGGTTGTCCCGCGTCAAGCATTCTTGCCGGTGCGCATTGCCTCACCCAAATGGTTACCCAATGAAAGTGGTTGCCTCAAATAAAATGCTGCCGAAAAGTCGGAGGCAACCGCGTGGGTGGAGGCATCAGCAAAATGGCGAAGCGGGAATTACTGGCAACACTGCGGGACCGTTACCGGAGCTCTTCCAAGAAGGACAAGAGCCGGATCCTCGATGAGTTCATCGCGATCACCGGACACCATCGCAAACACGGCATCAGGCTGCTCGGCCAGCTTTAAGAGGACGAGGAGGCTCCGGGTCCGATACGGGGACGGCGCATCTACGATGAGGCCGTCAGAGAGGCGGTGATCGTGATCTGGGAAGCCGCCGACCGCATCTGCGGAAAGCGCCTGAAGGCGGCGTTGCCCCACCTGTTGGAGTCCATGGAGCGCCACGGCCACCTCGATCTTGACCCCGAGGTGCGGGAACGTCTGCTGGCCGCCAGCGCAGCCACGCTTGATCGTCTCCTGAAGCCGATCCGTCCCACGGCGGGCAGCCGGCGCCGCCGACGGCGTAAGTGGTCGATGGGCAGCCGCGTTCCGGTACGCACATACAACGATTGGAACGGACCTCCGCCGGGTTTCCTGGAGATAGACCTGGTGGTTCACAGCAGTGGGCCGCTGTCCGGGTCATTCATCCACAGCCTGGTCGCCACCGATGTCTGCACCGGTTGGACCGAAGCCGTTCCCCTGCTGGCCAAGGAGCAGTCCCTGGTCGTGGAGGGATTGGAAGCCGTCGGGCAGCGGTTGCCTTTCCCCATCCGCGGCGTCGACTCGGACAACGACGGTGCGTTCATCAACGAGACGCTGATCGGGTACTGCGCCGACCACGGCATCGAGTTCACCCGGTCCCGGGCGTACCTCAGCAACGATCAGGCCTGGATCGAGCAGAAGAACGGTTCCGTGGTCCGGCGTTTCATCGGCCACGACCGCTATGCGGGACAGGTTGCTGGTCAGACCATGGCCCACCTTTACGGGGCTTTGCGCCTGTACGCGAACTTCTTCCAGCCTTCCTTCAAGCTGATTGACAAGACCCGGGACGGAAGCAACACGGTCAAGCGTTACAGTCCGCCGGCCACGCCCTGCGACCGGCTGGTCCAGCATGATGCCACCAGCGATGAGATGAGGGCCGCGCTGGTTCAGTACCGAACCAGACTGGACCCGGTGCTGTTGCTGTATACCATCCGAGAAGCCCAGTCGGCGCTGGTGGCGGCGACTTCACCGGAAGTGAGCGAAATCCCGTCAGGCGAAAGCCTGAGCAAATTCCTGGCCAAGCTGCCCCGGTTATGGCGCCAGGGCGAGGTCCGCCCTACTCACGCGTCCCGGGTCCGCGGTCCCCGGCACTGGCGGACCCGCCAGGACCCCTTCGAAGGGGTCTGGGGCAGCGTGCTGGTCTGGTTGCAGGCCGAACCGGATGCCACCGGCAAGGCGTTGATGGCCAGGTTGCAAGCGGAACACCCGGACCGTTTCAGCGGGGCGCAACTGCGAACCATGCAGCGCCGGGTGAAGGAGTGGCGCGGCATCATGGCAAAAGAACTGGTTTACGCAGGGACTGCTGCGGCATCAACGGAACCCGACGGACTGCCGGAACTCGCTCTGATAGGAGTGTCTTCCAAGTGCTAAAGTTTCGGTAACGTTTTCCGGTGAGGCAACAAGCCGGCAGATCTAATTGTCGTTAATCACCAGTTTCGAACGTGAAGGAATCCTGGAATGGCAGGGCATTCAAGCGAGGCTGCAGGACCACCCCGAAGTGCTGGAGGAGGGTCTGTTCATCCTCGCAGAAGAGTTCAGCAGATGGGAGGAATCCAGCAGGCGCGTCGATCTGCTAGCCCTCGACCGGGAGGGCCGCGTCTGGTCGTCGTGGAGCTCAAGCGGAGCGACCAAGACAGCTTCATGGACCTGCAGGCCATCCGTTATGCCGCCATGGTCGCCGGCATGGCTCTCGAGCAGGCGGTGGGCGCTCACCAGAATTACCTCAGCCAACGGGGGCTGGATCCAACGGATGCCGCGTCCCGGATCCAGCAACACCTCAGCTGGGATGAAACCGAGGCCGCCATCGACAGCCGGAACCCGCGGGTCATCCTGGTCTCAGCCACCTTCTCCAAGGAACTCACCACCAGCGTGCTGTGGCTAAACGAGATCGGAATGGCCATGACCTGCATCAAGCTGGAACTCTACCGGGGAGGAAACGACCTTTACCTGGAGGGGAACAGGGTGATCCCCCTGCCGGAAGCCGAGGAGTATCTGGTGCGCCTGACCGGAGGGCAAAATGTGGCGTCAGATCCGCTGCCACCAACACCGCCATCGAAGACCTACCAGGGGATGGAGGAGTTCCGCAATACCGCCGAAACAGCCAAGCCCGGCTCCAGAGAACTACTGCTGGATCTGTGCGACCTCGCCGCATCCCTGGAAGCGGAGGGAGTGGCCTCCATCTCCACTCGGGTGGGGTCATACAACACCGTGCTACGGGCGTGGTTGCCAGGAACGTACCAGGCGCTGTTCTACGCGTTCCGGAACGAGCCCGGATGGGGATACCTCCAGTTCAGCGGACGGAACCTGGGAGAGGTACGCCCCAAGGTCCAAGGAGCAACTGGAGCGGGTCGTTGAGAAGGACATCGGTCCCCGCACTACCATCTGGGAACTTCCAGCCGGTATCCTGGAAGCCCTGTCCAATGCCTTCAGGGAAGTTGCCGGCGAGGTTCCCGCGGCCGGCCGGGGGATAGCCCGCACCTAGCCCAAAAGCCGGAAGTGGGTGTGGAGTGAGGTAATCCTGCCATGCCGAGATGTGAGCAGTGCCCAGGTAGGAGCCACTTGCACTAACCGGTTCAGGCCCGGAGTGCTGGCACCAACGTCAGGTTATCCGGGCTCGGCGGCCATCTCCACCAGCCGCGCCATGGCGTTGGCGAGCCGCATCTGGCGGGGGGTGCGGCAGCGCACCTTCAGCACCCCGGGGCTGGCCACCACCACGGCCAGGCAGCGGGCCCGGCTGGTGGCGACGTTCAGCCGGTTCAGGCTATACAGAAACTCCATCCCGTGGGGAGCCTCCCCGGAGGAACTGGTCGCCATCGAATAGATGGAAATGGAGGCCTCCTGCCCCTGGAACTTGTCGACGGTGCCTATGCGGAACCCGGGGAGCGCTTCCGTGATTGCCCTCACCTGGGCGTTGTAGGGGGTTATGACCAGGACGTCGGATCCGGTGAGTTCATGCACAGCGCCCTCGGCGTCGGTGTAGGTCGGGGCTGAACTGAGGAGACCCTGAACGATCCGGGCCACCTGGACCGCCTCCTCGGGAGATTCGCTGGACTGCCCGCTGTGAGGCACGGGAAGGAACCTGATCCCGGTCCCCGACAGCGGAGACACGCCGGAGAGGTCGAGCAGTTCCCGTCCCTCGTGGGAATGGAGCCTTCCCTCGTAGAAGACCTCGGAAGTGTAGGCGGTGATCTGGGGGTGTAGCCTCCAGCTCCCGTCGAGAAAGAGGCCCAACCCGCCGGGCATCACCCGTTCGCCATCCAGGAGATGGGCCAGGACCGAGCGCTCCACCCCCGGGGGATGGGTGCCCTGGAGCGGCTGGTCCAGCTGCTGCGGGTCTCCCAGCAGGACCAGGCCGGCGGCGCACGGCGCCGCCGCCACCGCGTCGGCCAGGGACATCTGGCCCGCCTCATCGATGAACAGGACGTCGACGGTGCCGGTCATCTCCTCCCGGGCCCAGAGCCAGGTGGTGCCGCCGACCACGTCGAGGCTCCCCCTTCCAGCGCTTCCAGCGCCGCGTCGTTCGTGTCCAGGGGGATTGCCCCCGGGAAGGTGGGGACGTCGTTGGACCGCTGACCAATCCTCGCCTGTACCCCGCGTTTTTCCGCCGCCCCCGCGGCCTTGTCCAGCAGCTCCCCGATGACCTTGTGGCTGTTGGCCGTCACGCCGACCCTCTTACCCCGTTCCACCAGGTCGACTATCATCTCGGCGCCCACGGTGCTCTTGCCCGAGCCCGGCGGCCCCTGGATGGCCAGGTAGCTCTCGTCGAGGGACGAGACAATCCGGCGGGCAGCGGCCTCCGTCGTCTCCCCCGGCGCACGGAGGAGCTGATCTTCAGAACCGGCGAACCTGGGCGCCCGCCGGGCAAGAAGGTCGAGGGCGGCGCGAAACTCGCCGGGGCCTTCCATGCCGTGGTCCAGCACCCACCTGGCCAGTCGCTGCAGGCTTTCCGGCTTGGGTCCAGGACCGAAGAAGTCGAAGGGGATCATAGACGTGGCGGTGGGAGTGGGACGGCCGTTGCCCAGCCTGATGTCTATGACGCCCTGGTCGTCGTCCAGGAAGAAGACTGTCCCAACCGGACGCAGCGTCTCGGGATCGTGGGGCTGGCTGTCGACCCTGATCCCGTGGTCCTGGGGCGGGAACCTGAACCGGTGGATGCTGGAGCGCGCCCGCGGCGCCGGGTCGGGCCAGGATTCCTGGTAGGTCAGCATCCCCAACGCATCCGACTCCTCGAAGCGCTCCTCGTCGGTCAGCTCGTTGGCAAGGTAGAAGTAACGCCACCAGAAGGACTTCGCCTCCCGCCTGTGCCAGTTGAGCAGCTGCGCCAGCAGCCACCGACCCTTTTCGACGTTGTCCATCTCCTCGACGGAATCGGGCAGCGGGGAGACCAGGGCGTCGGCCAGGGCGTTCACCGCCTGCTGGGCCTCCGAGTCCTCGGTTGTCTCGGGCTCTGGAACGGCGGGCCGGGGGAGCTCCGAGCCAAGCTCATCCGCCAGCTTGTCCCGCTGCCCTTCCAGCCAGTCCCGCAGGTGCATCGTGGAAACGCAGTCGTCCCGGTTGTACTCCTCGATCTTCTCCAGCAGCTCCTCACGTCCCTCGTCCTGTCCCAGCTCCAGCCAGGTCTCGAACTCCACGATGCTGCTGCCGGCATCCCGCAGGTCCACTTCCCGGGGCCCGCTCCGCCGTGTCGCTCGCCCCTCCCCACTTAAAGGGTCTACCCCCGCGCCCGCGGGGCCCGCCCTGCCGGGGTGATGTTCTTCATCATCCATGCCGGTGTGCGGGATTGCCGGGCCTATTCCTGGGCCGGCGCCGGCCGGTGGGCCGGGTTCCGGCCGAGTTCGTCCAGCATCCAGGCGATGGCTTCGCGGTCGGTGTCATCCAGCTCCTCGCCGTCCCATCCCTCGCCAGGCGTCAGGGTGTGCAGGGTGGCCTCAGTGACCTCGTCGTCCCGGATCGTTGCCGTGATCTTGACGTCCCTCGAGGCCCTGAACCCGATGTGGACGTGCCAGACGGCATAGCTGTCCACCCAGTCGACCAGCTCCCGGTTCGCCTCCCCGATCTTCTCCGGCGTGTCCAGCTGGTGCCCCGAGTCCACGGGGCTTCCGTTCTGGCCGAAGGCCGGGTCCGCTGCCAGGCTGCCGTCGGCGACTCCCGCCAGTTCCTGGTGCCTCCGGTAGTTGGTCCTGATCTCCGCGATGACGTGGTCGGCCTGTGCTTTCGTGGTCATGCATCTCCTCCATTTTGTGTCTTGTCTTGCCGTGGGCGATGCCGGTTCCCCGCGCTGGCGGGGCACCCGTTTTGAGCCGTGTGAAAGATCGCGCCGGGCTGGTTCATCCCCACGCTGGCGGGGTCCGTTCCTCAAGTCCTCCAGCGTGGTGGACAGGAGCATGGGACACCGGAGCGCAGCGAGGTTCTGGGCCGCCTGCCTGGAGCGTTTCTCCGCTTCCTTCGGGGAAAGCTGCTTGCGGCCCCTTCCAGGGTCCGTATCTGTGACGAACAGCACCGGTACGGGGACCCCTAGTTCCACCAGGCGCCGGTACTTCTTCGCCTTGGCCTCAACCTGCTTCGGGGACTTGGCGCTCCGCTCAAACTCCAGGGCAGCCAAGACGTCGGGCGGCAGCACGACGAAGCCGTCGGGCGCCACGCGGACCAGCTGGCCGTGGCGCCGATAGTCAATGACGACTCCCATGGTCGGGAACGCCGGGAAGCCGTGCCGGCGCAATGCAAGGATGGCTTCAGCCTGGCCCTGGTTGTGGAAACGTTGGGCCCGGGTGTACTCCCCGCCCGTGGTCTCATAGACTCCCCAGCGCCGCTTCACCCGGGCCTGAGTCCGCCTCTGGGAGCCCGCCAGCAGGTCCCTTCCGGGGATGCCTAGATAGCTGCCTCCCGACTTGACGGTGATGACCATTGACCTGGTCATCGGGTCCAGAAGCTTCCTGGCGTCCCTGACGGTCACCCCCAGGGATTCCGCTATCTGGTCCCGGGTCACCCCGGGGGAGCCGTCCACGGCCCGGAAGGTTTGCCAGGGCCGCCGGCCGTTGACCGCGGCATAAGCTCCACGGCCCAGAGTTTCCACCTTCTCGCCGATATCACCGATGTCTTTCAGGTCCCTGGCGACAGAAGGAGGGCGCACGTTTGCCCACCAGCTGGTCGGAGGATCCATGGCCCGGACAACCTGTCCCTGGGCGTCGATGATGGCCAGTGTCGTCCAGGAGTACTGGCTGCTCGCCTCGCTCTCCAGCCAGTGACGCTGGACCATCGCCGCGGAAACCCGGTCGGGACAGAACACGACCGCACCCGGGCCATAAATCCCTCCAACCGCTTGGGAAAGCGGCAGCTTGGACCGCCGCTCATCCTCCACCAGGACCTTCTCCATGTCCCGTCTCACCCTGCTGATGTCGGCGGGCTTCATGAAATTCCCCCGCCACAGGACCGGGAGGAGCAGCGTCCCGTCAGCACCGCCTCCGGTGGAATAGGAGGCGATGGCTTCAAGGGGCCCGCTCTCCAGCCACCGGAAATCGACCAGGTGGGCCCGGTACCAGTTAAGCGGTACCAGCTCCATACGGCTGCTCCGCGCGCCGTCAGCGGAGGTGTAGGGCATTTCCCCGTACACATTGACGGTCGGCTCGGTGATCATGTTGGACTGCCAGAAGCTCGGGAGATAGCGGTACGCCATCTCCAGGACCTCCAACCGCCTCGCCAGAGCCCGGACAGCATTGGCGGTATGCCACCAGGAGACTGGCCACCCGAACCTCTGGTGCAACTCCCTGACGCCCTCGTTGGACGGCACGTAACGATCCACGGCATCGAAAACCCGGCCCAGCCTGGCCGACAGGAACCATCCTCTGTCCCTCCCGCGCTTCAGCGCGTTGCTGACCGCCCTCGTCGACATGCCCGTGACGCCGGCGATGTCCCTGGCGGAGGCCCAGGGCCAGCGCCACAACCACCAGTAGATGAGCTCGGTGTCGGATGACAGTTTTCTCGGCATACGCCACCCCCGGAACCTGGAGATGGGTTCCTGCTAACCACAGAGACGGCCGAGAGGCTTTGCCATCGGAAATCAGAAAAGCGGAGGCCCCTCATCCAGGCCTACACGACCTCTGAAGGGTTCCCGAACGTTCAGCAAAAAGGCTCAATCGGCTCTCAAGACCGCAACGACCTAACCAAGCGGGTTGACCCTCGGACGGCCACCCTGCAGGTGCCTGGCATCTTCCGTGGCGGCGTTGTTCGTGCCCTTCCCGCCGCCCCTGGGGGAAGGGACATCCAACGACAAGGAGAGACAATAAAGACCAATCCGGCATTTCCCCCATCCCGCCTGGACGAGCCCACGCGCCGGGCTGAGCGGGACATCTATCAGGCCGTAGAGGCCAGCCCCATCCCCGGGCGGTGCCTCTACGAGGTCAAGGTCACCAGGCACGCCAGACAGGTGGATCTGGTCGTCTGGGCCGAAGCGGTCGCCACGTTCGGCGTGGAGATCAAAGGAGGGTTGTACGAGATCCACGAAGGGGAGCTTTGCCTGGTCACCGACCAGGGCTTGATCCCCAAGGCCGGCCTGCTGGCGGCGGTATGGGACTCGGTCATGGAGATCCCCCGGTTCATTGAGCGCAAGCTCGGCCGGGGGATGTATATCATCCCGGTCCTCTGCCTGACCGACATCGAGCGGGACGAGGGCATCATGGACCTGGCAGCCAAGAGGCAGGTGGAGGTGCTTTTCGGGAAGCATGACTGGGTCCGGCGGTTGACCGACCTGGCCAGCCACCACCCCATCCGGCACCGTCCCACCGAGGCGACCATCGAGGCCGAGGTGATGGCAGTGATGCCCGAGCTTGCTCCGGCACCCAGCCCAACATCTCCGCAGGTGGTGATCCACCACGTCGATGCGCTACACATTCACGTCGGGCCGGACGCCGTCGAGGTACGGGATATCCTGGGCCTGACGGCCGACGCCTAGCATCCCGGGAGTGTCGTCTCCGGCAACCGGGCCCAGGGGCGGGGGTCCGGATGACGGGGGCGCTGCTCCGTTCACATCCCAAGCCAAGGAGACGAAACACAATGTCCAACGAATGTCTAGACCGCATCATCATCCGGGGCGGGTTCATTGTGGTAGCCGGATTGGGACTGGCGGGGAGCATGACCGGAATGGTCGGCATCGCCGGGGGACAAACCGGCGCCCTGCTGGGCGGCGCCATGCTCCTGCCGACAGCCTCCCTGGTCGGGGCAGCGTGCCTCTTAGCAGTGAATTTCCCCAACCGGCGCCACTCGAAGTGGAGACGCCACCGGGGCGACACATGAGGCGCTGATGCCGGCAGGCGGAACACCCCCGGCAGCCGGAATGGCCCCCGACATGCCCCACATTTCATCCGGCCTTCTGGCTAAGGTACAATTCCTCCATGACCACCATCAACACTATCGAAGACTTGGCCCGCATCCTGCGGGATCAGCCCACCTGGGCTGAGGCCCTCCGAGCCCTCCTCCTCACCCAGGACCTGCTGGACCTGCCGGGCCGGTTCGACCGCTTCGTCGAGACCCAGCAGGAGACCAACCGTCTGACCGAACGGCGTCTCCAAGCCATTGAAGGACAGCTCGGCAACCTGCAGGGCGGGTTCGATCGCTTCGTCGAGGCTCAACTGGAGTTCAACCAAGCCCAGCAGGAGACCAACCGTCTGACCGACCAGCGGCTCCAAGCCGTCGAAGGACAGCTCAACAGCCTCAACGGGCGAATGGGCAACCTGGAAGGCCGGATGGGCAACCTGGAAGGCCGGATGGGCAACCTGGAAGGCCGGATGGGCAACCTGGAAGGCCGGATGGGCAACCTGGAAGGCCGGATGGGCAACCTGGAAGGCCGAATGGGCAACCTGGAAGGCGGTCAGTACGAACGGACCATCCGCACCAGGGCCCTGGCCCGATCCATGATTGTCCTGGGGTTCGAAGCCCCCTACGTTGCCCTGAACCAGGAAGGCCTGACCGATCCCCGGTTGAACAGCGCCGTTGACCGGGCCATCCGGAACGGGCTTGTCAGCCAGGATGGCTACGCCGACCTCTTCGAAGCAGACCTCATAATCTCTGCCGAGGACAACCGGCACGCGGTGGTCGAAGTCTCCATAACAGCGGACGAGGACGACATCAACCGGTCCAAGGCCAGGGCCGGCATCCTGACAGCCATCACCGAAGGGGCCGTCACCCCAATCGTCATCACGTTCAGGCTGAATCCGGCCCAGGCTGCCCAAGCGGAGGCGGCAGGAGTGACTACCCTGGTCATGCCGTATCCATGAGGGTACCCCGGGACCAGGGAGGCCAGAGGCACCAGGGCGAGCGCTGCCCCTGGAGACACCCGCGGACACGGTGGGGGAATGGGTCGGGGAGACGAAGTTAACCTCGATGAAACCGGCCCCGGCTGCGCCGGCGAACCGGGTGAACGCACCGGGATGGCGGGTGAAGACCATCCATCTCGCTCGGATATGGCATCGGTTCACCGTTGGAAAAATGGTTGACTATGGCAACCAGACCACCGCCAACCTTCTCTGAAGACGCGATCCAAGCCGCGCCGCTGCCCCAACAGTTCAGGCAACTCCGCCCGGGAATCTCACCCGGGAACACCGAACGGGTCCAGGACCAGGCCATCCCCGCGGGCCGAAGCTCGCAGGACAGCCCGGACCGGATTGGGGAGGTCTCGCGATCTCCCCAGCCGGTGTTGCGCTGCAAGCGCCGGTCTCAGCTGGCCCGAGATGGCACCCCAATAGCCCCAAACGTGCTTCACCCGCTTCCTCACGGGTACGGTGAAGGCGACATGAACGCCATTGCCGTCGGGTCTGTCCCGCCGGCGGGGGATGCGCTCTGAACAACCGAGCAAATGACGGGCCAGCACCAGGGCAACCGCCTGGTGGACGTTGAGCCCGTATCGTTCCATGAACTTGACCCGGCCAATGATGGAACTGAAGGCCGGGTTGACCTGATGTACCTCCACCCCCTCCCGGTACCCCCGGGACAACAAATAAGCCTTGACCTTCCCATAACTGAAGGACGACCGCATCCGGCTCCGCCTGGGAGACTCACCCTCCAGAGCGGCCCTCTTGGCCCAGAAGTCCAGCCGTTCCGTCGCAACGGGTTTGCCCAACTCCCTGGCCCGGGCAACTACGGAAGCGGCCGCATCTCCAATCAAGGCCTCAGCCCGGTGCCCGGATTTCCCATAGGTCACCAAAGGCACTCGCCAAGACCTCAACCAGTTCCCACAGGAGTTCGTCTCCGATACCGCCGGGTGGTTAGCATTCAGATCCACCCCGATGGCCCCAAGACTCCGGTCAGTAACGACCGGGACCGGAGCGACATCCACCGTCACAAACACCTGCCAGCTCTTCCGGTCCCGCTTGAAACGGGAACTCATGGCTCGTCCCAGGCCCGTCGCCCGGTCTGCCCTCTCGCCACGCTGCCGCCGGAAGGCAGCGTACTCTCCGTTGCTCCCCAGGGCCGCCGGCACCTGTTCGTGCCCGTAGGGAAACCGCACTCCCTCTCCGCGAGACAGTCCGGTAGGCGGAGCCTCAGGGTCAGGGAGCCATCGTACGCGACGGTGGCCACGCACAGCTGGCAGTCCCCAGTCTCATCCCGGCTCCCCAGCAGTTCGAGCCCCAGCCGAGGGATCCCGAGAACACCAGCTTGGGGTGGCAGACCGAGTCGCCTACAGCGAACCCGAATCTCACGGGGCTTCGGGTGGTGTCCCCGAGAAGGCTGTTACAACTTCCTGCCCAATGAGACTGGCACAATGCTAAAGAATCGGCCTCGGTTCCCACACCAACCGGACCGTTCGAGCCTCCCAAGCCAGATCGGTTGTCCCACCTTTCCAAAGAATGGGTGGCCGAGTTGTTGTTACCCTTTGGTTGAAGGTCAGGTCTCAACCCCGGGAAGGACCCGTAGTCCGGCCGCGTGACGCCGGGAGTCCTCCAGGGGCGATGAGGATGAATGCCACGAAAAGCGCCCACCGAGTTTTCTCGGACCCTTAACAAGCTGCGCGAACAGGCGGGAAAATCCCGCTACCAGTTGGCCCAGTACTCTGGTTTGGATCAAGCCTACCTCTCCCGGTTGGAATCGGGGGAGCGCCAGAACCCCTCCCGGGACGTCGTGATGAAGCTGGCCCTGGCCCTGACCGCTGGTTCAGAGAGGGTGTCCATCGATGATGTCAACGCTCTCCTGCTCGCGGGTGGGTACGCCCCGCTGCGGAGCCGGGGCGATTCCCCGGTCGAGTGGTGACCGGCGAGTACTCGGATTAGTTGGCAAGGGCCGTCGGCGCCGACCGCGCTCCTTTCCCCCGGGTAGCCCGGCCTTTGTTGGGATAGATCCGACCTGGTTGGGCTCCGCCCTTGAAGACGTGGCGGTTGCGCCGGGCCCTGGGCACCTCCCACCGGTCCAGCGGGGAGAAGTCACGACTGATGAGGGCAACGCGCTGGCTGGCGAGGTGGACGTAGTGCTCGACCATTACCAGGGTGGTGTGGCCCAGGTTTTGTTTCAGCGAGAAGACGTCGCCCCCGTTGACGAGGTAGTTGGTGGCGTAGGTGTGCCGCAGCAAATGAGGGTGGAGCCGGGGGACATCCGCGGCTCGGGAAACCCTCCCGGTCAGGGACCGCAGGGCGTCCGGGGCCAAGGGATGGCCGTCTATGTTGATGAAGAAGGTGTCGACCCCGTGGCCCGGTTCCATCCGGTAGTGGTAGGCGTAGTGGACCAGAGCCCGCTGGCAGGCCACCCCGAAGCCCACCATCCTCTCCTTGCCGCCCTTGCCCAGCACCTTGACGTAGCGGTCCTGAAGGTGGACATCCTCGTGCTTCAGAGTGGTTGTCTCGGAGAGCCGGAGCCCGGTGTCCAGCATTAGGGAGAAGATGGCGGTGTTGCGGGCGCCCAGAAAGCTATCGGGGTCTATGGCGGCGAAGATCCGGCCGACCTCATCGGTAGTCAGCACCTCGATCACCTTCTCAGTGGTCTTTGGGAGCCGGAGGTCCTTGAGACGGTTCTCCTCGGTGTAACCCCGCCGGTGGAGCCAGGCGAAGAAGGCCCGCAGGGCCCGCACCCGGTTGTTGACGGTGTGGCTGGACTGGGCCCCACGCACGCCGCTCCGTCCTTGGAGGTGAAGAATGAAGGCCCGGACTTGGTCCTCGCCCAGACGGTCCAGGGTGGAGGGAATTCCCTCGCTCTGGAGCCACTGGAGGAAGAGAGTAAGGGCCTGGTTATACCACTCCACGGTCCGGACTGACTTACCCTCCGAGCGGTTGTGGATCTCGAACTGCCGGGTCAGAGCCTCTAGGCCTAGGTTCTGTTGTGCCATGGTATGTCTCCGCCGAATACGCCTTTCGACCATGGTAATTACTTGCCTCCCCTTCGGACAGTGTCTGGCAGGCAAGCAGCGAGGACCCGGCACCGGTGATCGGCGGAGACGGTTGGCCTTTCCCAGTTGGGCCGCGGGCAAAAAAGAACCGCCCCGAAGGGCGGAACTCGTCGCTAAAAGGGCCGGACTCGAACAAAATCCACTGAAAATAGTGGCGTCCCAGGCAGGATTCGAACCCGCGACCCGCTGCTTAGAAGGCAGCCGCTCTGTCCCCTGAGCTACTGGGACGCATTGGAGCATCGTCTAGGAAGGTGCCGGCGCTGCTTTCACGCGGGGCCGGACGGCACGGCAGATTATAGCAGGCAGTCCTCCAAAAAACACTCAGCGAAGGTGTCTCAAGTTGAGCACCCCCGCCGGGTTTTCCTGTAGGCGGCCTGCTACGGTACAATGTCGCCAGTTTCCCAACAACAGGCAGGTTGAGACCGCCGAATGACGCAAGCAGCAGACCCGATCAGGGTCTTGGTCGCTAAGCCCGGATTGGATGGACACGATAGGGGGGCCAAGGTAATCGCCCGTGCTCTGCGGGACGCGGGGATGGAAGTAATTTATACAGGCATCCGGCAGACGCCCGAAATGATCGTGCAGGCGGCGGCCCAGGAAGACGTGGGCGTGGTCGGTCTTAGCATACTTTCCGGCGCTCACCTGGAAATCGTGCCCAGGATAATGGGGTTGCTCCGTTCCCAGGGCATGGATGACGTCCTTGTTGTCCTGGGAGGTATCGTTCCCGAGCAGGACCGGGAACCGCTGGCCCAAATGGGGGTTTCCGCGGTTTTCGGACCAGGGACCTCCACTCAGCAAATCGTCGAATACATCCAATCCAATGGAGCACCAACCGCCGTATAGCCGCGTAACGGTTGATAGACTGGCGAAGCGTTCCAGTTGAAGATGTCCGGACCGCCGATGATGGTACCCCACGAGCAAACTCGGCATGTGGCGCGATGGACACTCTTGACACCACGGCGGTCGCTTCTCTTATAATCCTACGAATCGACTGGACGGGCGGGTATGTGTTCGTGTGGGAAGGTTGACACTGAAACCAATGCAGTACAATGTTGCGCAGTTGCTGAAGGACCCGATCGGCTCCACCAGGAACTACAGGCTTGAAGAGGCGTTCACCGGAGCCGCCCGGTTGGCAGATGGTGTGTCCGGCCCTTTGCAGCTGATGAAGACCCACCAGGGAATCCTGGTAACGGCAGACCTCTCTATTGAAACCACAATATGCTGCGCCAGGTGTCTCGCTGAATGCTCGCTTGGGATAGCATTGAGCGTTGAAGAGGAATTTTTCCCTATAGTGGATGTTCAAACCGGGCGTCGGCTGAATGTCCCCGATGGAGCCGAATCCCTTAGGATAGATGCCTCGCACAATTTGGAATTGTCCGAGATGCTGCGACAATACATCCTAACGGATACCCCGCTCAAGCCTTTGTGCCGGCCGCAATGCCGGGGCTTGTGCCAGGGTTGCGGAATTAATCTGAACGAAACGGACTGCCAGTGCGACAGCGGCGGAGTCGACCCCCGTTGGGGCAAACTCGCCGCGCTGCTCGGACCTGCAGGCAATGACTAGGAGTCCTGATGGGTGCTGTACCGAACAAGAAAGTTACCCGAGCGCGCCGGGGAAGGCGCCTCACTTCCTACAAGTTGAAGCCGCTGCACCCGGCTTATTGCTCCAGGTGCCGCGCTGCCAAGTTGCCTCATGCCGCCTGCCCAAGCTGTGGGTACTATCGTGGACGCGAGGTGTCTGCAGTACGGGGGTAACCACGAGTGTCGGGGGACGGGGGGTTGAAGATGAACGCTACCATGACGTTGGCGCACTTAGCCCGGGCTGCAGGCATGGGTCGCATCGTTGCTGCAAGCAATAACATGCCGGCCCATCCGGAGTCTTGGGTTTCCAGCCCTCCAGCGGATCATAAGTAGCTCCAGCGGATCATAAGTAGATGGTTATAACCGGCGAAATCTCCCAAACTTCCCGGTATTCCTACGTCTTTCCCGGTCAGGGATCCCAGTCCGTAGGGATGGGAAAGGACCTCTTCGACGCATCCAGGGCAGCGCGGGATGTTTTCGAAGAAACCGACGACAGCCTGGGAGTCCGCCTTTCCAACTTGATATTCAACGGGCCTGCCGATGAATTGCAGGACACCATAAACTCCCAGCCGGCCATCATGGCGGTGAGCATCGCCTGTTGGAGGGCGTGGGCCGAGTTCCTGGGCAACCGCACTCCCGCGCCGGCGGCGGTTGCGGGGCACAGCCTCGGGGAATACACCTCCTTGGTGGTGGCCGGAGTAATCAGTTACGCCGACGGTCTAAAGCTGGTGAGGGAGCGGGGTCGCCTGATGCACCAGGCTTCGCTGGACCGTCCTGGAAGCATGGCCGCCGTCCTGGGTCTGGCCGAAGACGTGCTGGAACACATCTGTGCTGAGACCGGCGTCGAGTTGGCCAATATAAATTCCGACGACCAGATTGTGATCAGCGGAGAGAAGATCGCCGTCGCCCGTGCCATGGACCTGGCCACGGCCAGGGGGGCGCGGAAAACGGTGCCGTTGTCCGTCAGCGGGGCCTTTCATTCCTCGTTGATGGGACAAGCCCAGGAGGGGCTGACCGAGGCGGTCCAGTCCGTTGAATTCCACGACCCGTTGGTGCCAATAATAGCCAACGTCAGCGGCGAGCCGCTGATGACGGGCGAACAGGTCCGGACCGAGTTGATCAGCGGCCTTTGCCATTGTGTCCAGTGGCGCAACTCGGTCAGGTTCATGGTTGATTCCGGTGTTTCCCAGTTTGTCGAGTTCGGTCCGTCCCGGGTTCTTTCCGCCCTGATCAAGAGAATTGAGCGTGGTGTTCAAGCTTCGACCCTCTCCGACCCTGACTCCATTCAAAAGTTGTCCGAAGCCATCGTGTAGCCTCGTCAGCCCGGGCTGTGCTAACCTATGACCATCGCGGGCGGAGTTGACCCCAGACGGAGAGCGAGGATGGCTACGCTGCAGTGCCTTTTCGCCCTGGACGTAAGGGAATGGCCAGCCGAGGTCCCTTGGGAGTGGGTGATCGAAGAAGACCCGTTGCCCGATGACGCCGACCGGTTCGCTCAAGATCTCGTGGACGGCGTGAGGAACAGTCTCCCCCATTTGGACATGTTGATTCATTCATACGCTCCAGCGTGGCCGGTTAAACAACTTGCCGTCGTCGACCGCAATATCCTGCGCATCGCCCTGTTCGAGTTGCTGTTTCACAACGGTACTCCCCGCAGGTCGGCGGTGAACGAGAGCATCGAGTTGGCCAAGATTTTTGGAAGCGAGAGTTCAGCAAGATTCGTAAATGGAGTGCTGGGATCGATAATCGGAGACTTGGAATCCGGCGCACTACCGTAGGGACAATCTGCACACGAAAGGGGAATCTAGTTGCCCACTGTCTACGAACGGGTCAAAGACATAGTTGTCGATAAACTGGGTAAGGACGAAGAGGAAGTCCAGGAAGTATCCTCCTTTGTGGACGATCTCGGAGCTGACTCTTTGGATCTGGTCGAGTTGATCATGGCTTTCGAGGAAGAGTTTTCCACCGAGGGCAACCCGGTGGAAATCTCCGACGACGATGCCGGCAACATTGCCACCCTCCAGGATGCGGTCAACTACCTGAAGGAGCACGGTGTCACTGACGAGTAAGCCTGTGCAGCCCTCCGACCTAGCGAACACGCCGTCGGCTCCATTGGAAGCCCATGTACGGGCACCCTTGGTTGCCGTACGCTTGTAGCCGGACACGAAGCTGCATGGACACTCTCGGCGAAATCGCTCACCTGGTGCGGGGCTGCACGGATTGTGAACTGCACCAGGGCCGCACGAACAGTGTGCCGGGGGAAGGCGCCCACGATGCCGAATTAATGTTCATCGGCGAAGGCCCCGGTTACCAGGAAGACCGGCAGGGGCGTCCCTTCGTTGGGCCGGCGGGACAATTCCTCGAGGAACTGCTGGAGTCCATCGGGTTGACCCGGGAGGACGTTTTCATCGCCAACATGGTCAAGTGCCGTCCCCCCCAGAACCGGGATCCCCTGCCTGGAGAAATTCGGGCATGCGGCAAGTACCTGGACCGCCAGATAGAGCTGATTGATCCTTTGCTCATCATCACTCTGGGACGCTTCTCGCTGGCCAGATTCTTCCCGGGCGAGAGCATCAGCCGCGCTCGGGGGCGGCTGCGCCGGCATGGCGTACGGAACGTCTACCCCGTGATGCACCCGGCAGCGGCTCTGCACCGCGCCGCTAACCGGGAAACCATTGTCCAGGACTTCCAGGCTATACCTGCAATCCTGGACCGGTTGCGTCAAGGCGATGCCTCCGCCCCCCAGGACCCAGATCCCCCTCCCGCCGAACAATCCCCTCAATCTGAACAACTACCACTCTTTTAGGACTCACCAGAACTTTGGCCCCGACATTGCGCGTCATTCCCCTGGGAGGTCTGGGGGAAATTGGCAAGAACATGATGGCCTTGGAATGCGACGGCGACATCATCGTCATCGATTGCGGGGTGCAATTTCCCACTGAGGACATGCCCGGGGTAGACCTGATCATCCCCGACATCACCTACCTGGCTGGCAACACCGACCGGGTGAGGGCCATTCTCATCACCCACGGCCACGAGGACCACATTGGAGCGCTCCCCTACATACTGCCTCGGCTCAATGTCCCAGTCTACGCACCCCAACTGGCCCACGGCCTGATTTCCGTAAAGCTCAAGGAGAGAGCCTCCTCCCGGGGAGCAATCGTCGAAGCCATCGAGCCTAACGTCCCCTACAGGTACGGGGACAACTTTCAGGTCACGTGGTTCCGGGTCTGTCACAGCATCCCCGACGCCATGGGAATGGTCATCGAAACTCCAGTTGGGACTGTGATACACACCGGGGACTTCAAGATCGACCACACCCCCGTCGACGGCCACACGATTGACCTAGCCACTTTGGCCGAACACGGCTCTCGTGGGGTTCTGTTGCTCTGCTCCGACTCAACCTACGCCGAGCTGTCCGGCTTCACCCCGTCCGAGCGGATTATGGATGAGGCCTTCGACCGGGTCATCGGCCAGGCGGAAGGGAGGGTCATGGTGGCAACCTTCGCCTCCCTCATTTCCCGCATCCAGCAGGTGGTCCACGCCGCCCACAAGCACGGACGGAAAGTCGGTATCGTGGGCCGGAGCATGGTGGACAACGTGAACATGGCCTGCGATATGGGATACCTGGACATCCCGGACGGGGCGCTGATTCCCCTCAATCAGGCCCGGGACCTTCCCCCAGAAAAGGTTGTCCTGATGACCACCGGCAGCCAGGGAGAACCCACCTCGGCCCTGGTGAGAATCGCTAACGAGGAACATCGGGACGTCGGAATCCTGCCCGGAGACACCATAATTATTTCCGCGACGCCCATCCCAGGCAATGAGATCCACGTCAGCCGGACCATCGACAGGCTGCTCCGCCAGGGAGCCAAGGTCCTGCACGACCCGGTCGCCCTGGTGCATGTCCACGGCCACGCCAGCCAGGAGGAGCTCAAGATGATGCTGGGGATGGTGCGGCCGAAGTTCTTCGTTCCGGTCCACGGAGAGTACCGTCACCTGGTGGCCCACGCCCGGCTCGCCTGGGACATGGGCGTGGCCGAATCAGGCATCTTCGTATTGGAAGATGGCGACGTCCTGGAGTTGACCGGGGACTCGGCGGAAGTGGTGGGAACCGTTCCGGCCGGACCCATCTACATCGACGGCCCGGCTATCCACGACGATACCAGCCAGGTCCTCCGGGATCGCCGCATGCTGTCCCGGGACGGCGTGGTGACGGTGGCGGTGGCCATCGACCCGGTTTCGGGGTACCTGACCGGAACTCCCCGCGTAAGCGGCAGCGGTTTCATGGAGGAACCGGAGGTGGCCCAGGTGTTCGACGCCCTGGGTTTTGAATTGGAGCGCATGGTCGGAGAAGACCCCTCGCTCGCGCTGGACGCCGACGTCCTGAAACACCGGGTCCGGGAGTTCACCCGCAGGTTCCTCCATGCCGAGACGCGGCGGCGGCCCATGGTCCTGGCGGTGGTGCTGGAAAGCTGACCTGCGGCAAACGTGTCGTTTCTTGACCATAATCTTCTAAGGCGAAGAGTGGGGCGCGGCCTATAATTTCCATAACGCGACCTTACCCCGGGTTCGCCGGACCGACACAACGGCCGGCGTAACACCCGGCAATCTGCGACGCGCTGGTGGAGACTGTATGGCCGCATCGAAAAAGCAAGCCCGCCGGCCGGCTTCCGACAAAGGCGGCGGCTCCCCCTTTCCCCTCGGATTCACCATTGACCTGCTGGCGGTGGTTGCCGCGACGGCCGCCGCCGGACTGACCCTGATCCTGTATCGCGGCGCCCTGGATTGGCTGTTCCAGACCCTGGCCCTCGGCTGGGCTCCCGTAATCGCCTGGACCCTGGGAACCGTGGTCGCCCTCCGGTACTGGCCCCGGGGCTTTTTGCGCAACTGGAACTGGTGGCTGGCCTCGGCCGGGCTGACGGCCATGACCATCGGGGTCCTATCCCTCTTCAGCCCCGGTTACGGAATTTACTCCGAGGTCAGCCTGGGTGGCCCGTGGGGGGCCGTGCTGGGCGGCAAGCCCCTCTGGCTCGGTATTCTCAAGCTGGCGGCCCTGGCTGTTGTCCTGCCCCTGCTGGCCTTTCCCCGGGTGGTGGGCCTGGGTTATCTCAGGGGCGGGCGCTGGACCGGGGCCCAGGCTGGCACCGCTGCCCAGAAGGGAGGCCGGGGAGGTCTCCACGCTCTCAGGGGAACGTGGCGCGCCATTGCGGCTTTTCTGCATCCCCGCACCCAGCGGCGTCTATTCCGGAGGCTTTTCCGGTCCCGCTCCGGCGCCGGGGCGGACGGCGTTCAACCCACCCCAACGATGGCTGAGGAAGCGGAAGACCATACCTACCTGGACCGGGACTGGGACGCCTCCGACGGGTTGGACGACCTGCTGAACGGCATCAACTCCAGCGCAGCTGATCCCAACGGCAGGTCCGAGTGGAAGCTGCCCTCGATGAGCCTGCTCGCTCCACCGGAGCCCTACTCCACTCCCGAAGAGCCCCTCAAGGAGATGGCCCGCCACATCGAGGAGACCCTGGGCGACCACGGGGTGATGGTCGAGGTGGGCTCCATCAAGGCCGGCCCCCGCATCGTCCAGTTCGGCCTCGTCCCCGGCTGGGTGCCCCGCCGCGGCGGTGACTCCCGCAAGAAGGAAGGCGAAGACGCTGCCATGGAGCGCAGCCGGGTGAAGGTCCAGAACATCCTCACCCGGGAGAAGGACCTCGCTCTAGCCTTGAAGACCCCGTACTTGAGGATCGAAGCGCCCGTTCCGGGTGAGGCTCTGGTGGGCCTGGAAGTCCCCAATCCCGTCCCGGGGAAAGTGCCGCTGAGGCAGGTGATGGAGGATGAATCCTTTGTCAAGATCGCGGCCAAGGGCGGCTTGCCCATCGCTCTGGGCGAGGACACCGGCGGAGATGCGGTGGTCATGGACCTGGCGTCCCTTCCCCACATGCTGATTGCCGGCGCCACCGGAAGCGGCAAGAGCGTCTGCACCAACACCATCGTCGCCTCCCTGCTTCTGACCAAGCCCCCGGACCAACTGCGCCTGATCATCGTCGACCCCAAGCGCGTTGAGATGACCCCCTACAACGGCATTCCCCACCTGGTAACACCCGTCATCGTGGATGCCGATGAAGTCACCCCTGCCTTGCAGGGAATCGTGCGGGAAATGACCCGGCGCTACAAGCTGATGGAAGAGTTGGGCACCCGCAACATCGCTGGCTACAACGCCAAGGCCGAGGAACGGATGCCCTACCTGGTCCTCATCGTGGACGAGATGGCCGACCTGATGATGATCGGGGGGTTTGAAGTCGAGCAGAACCTAGTCCGTCTGGCCCAGTTGGGACGGGCGGCGGGAATCCACATGGTCCTGGCGACCCAGCGGCCGTCGGTCAACGTCGTTACCGGGCTCCTCAAGGCCAACATTCCCGCCCGGGCTGCCTTCGCCGTCGCCTCCCAGGTCGACTCCCGGGTCATCCTGGATGCGGTGGGAGCGGAAAAGCTGATGGGCAAGGGCGACATGCTGCTGCTGAACAACGACTCCCCCAAGGCCCGCCGGGTGCAGGGAACGCTGGTGGTGGACGAGGAAGTTGACAAGTTGGTCGAGTTCTGGGTGAACCAGGAAGGCCCGGCCCTGCCGGAAATTTCTCTTGACGAAGAATATGGGGAGGACGAAGGGTTCAACGAGGTTGAGGAGGAGTTGATGGAGCAGGCCCGGGACTTGGCCGAACGCAACCCCCATCTGTCCGCCTCTTACCTGGAACGCCGTCTCAAGGTGGGCAAGTTCAAGGCCGATCAGATTATCGATCAGTTGGCGGAGGAGGGGCTGACCGTTCCGGCCGATTAACAATCTCCCCCTACGGACCTGTGGTCAAGCGGAAAATGCCGGAGCGCTGGGACAGCAGATACAACTCTCCCGCGTTGTCCTGTCCAAAGGACACGATCCGCAGCCCGGTCTCCGCCAGCAGTTCGCCCGTGTAGCGGTCGCCGTCTTGCTGCAGGCCCATGACCTCCCCGGTGCAGAAATCGCCGAATACGTAGATGCCGCCGAGCCACGAGATGGATTCCCCCCGGTATACGTACCCGCCGATTACCGAACATGCCCCGCCCTCCAGGGGATATTCCCATGCCGGCAGGACCGTTCCATCCCGCCGGCAGCCGTCGCTGGGAGAGAAACAGTGATTGCCCTCCAGGACGTTCCATCCGTAGTTGCCTCCCCGCTCAATCAGGTCAATTTCCTCCCAGCGGTTCTGTCCCACGTCTCCAGCCCACATTTCTCCCGTGGTGCGGTCGAAGGAGAACCGCCAGGGGTTGCGCAGCCCGTAGGCCCAGATTTCCCCGCGGCCGCCGCCGTTGGCAAAAGGGTTGTCCGGCGGGACCCGGTAGGGCTCCTGCGGCGCCGATGCGGATACGTCGATACGGAGGACCGATCCCAGCAGGGTCGAGGTGTCCTGCCCGCTCCCCAACGGGTCGCCCGCCGATCCTCCGTCGCCCAGGCCGATGTACAGGTGCCCATCGGGTCCGAAGGATAGTTGTCCGCCGTTGTGGTTGGAATATGGCTGGGCAACCTCCATGATAACCAGCTCGCTGTCCAGGACCGCCCTTTCTTCTCCTGCTCTGATGACGAACCGGGAGACTACCGAGCGGCGGGGATCGGAGGCCGAGTAGTACACGAAGAAATGTCCCGTTTCGGCGAAGTCCGGGGACAAGGCCAGGCCGAGCAATCCCTCTTCCGAACCCCGGGTCCTCACCCCGTCTCGAATGTCCAGGAGTTCCCCGGTGGCTGGGTCTGCGCTGGACAGGGCCTCTTCACGAAACGCCAGGATACGTCCTTCCTGCTCGGTGACAAACACCCTTCCATCCGGCGCCTGCACCAGGTTGGTCGGAGAATCGAACTCCAATCCACCCAACACCGGCTCCAACTTCAGGGAACGTATAACCTCGGGTACGGAAGCGGGAATCGGCGGAGCAACCGGCGAGGGCGTGACAGTTGGGAGCTTGGCCGGTAGCGTAACAACCGGGGTTGAACGCCTCACTGCGGCGGCAGTTGGGATCGGAGCTGCCGGCGGCTCCGTTGCATCCGGCGTGTCTGTCCCAACCGTATCCGGCGGCGGGCCTTCCGCCGGCGCCATAGCCTCCGGCCCGCTTCCGCATCCGGCGGCCATGACCACCAACGCCACTATCAGTACCGTAATCCAGCCCTTGCCCAGGATTTCCCCTATTTCCAAGTCTCCAACTCCCATGACAACCGGAGGTTTATAATCCCAGTATCGCAGATTCCATTCGTGGGGAGTTGCCATGAGCGCGGTCGAAACCTGGGGAGAGATAGTCCGGGTTGAACACGAACAGTCGGATCGGATGCGGGGCGCCCGTCCCGCCGACCACTGGACCCAGTACGCCCGCCAGTTCAAGGCCGACCCTCGCCGCACCGGCGACGCCCTGGTGGAACGGCTCCGCGCCTGTCTCAAGCCGGAGGATTCCCTTTTGGACGTGGGGGCCGGCGGTGGGCGGCTGGCCTTGCCGCTGGCCCTGTCCTGCCGGTCCGTCACTGCCGTCGAGCCGTCCCCCAGCATGTGCGCCGTCCTCCGCGAGACTGCCGGCGAATCCGGCATCGCCGCCCATGTGGTCGAATCGGAGTGGCTGGACGCCGGGGTCGAACCTGCCGATGTGGTGCTGTGCAGCCATGTACTGTACGTCATCAGGGACATCGAACCCTTCGTTCGCAAGCTGGAAGCCCACGCCCGGCGCCTGATATTGGTGGTGATGTTCCAGGCGGCTCCCCAGTCCCAGCTCTACGGGCTGTGGGAAAAGGTGCATGGCGATCCCCGCCACTCACTGCCCAGCCTGCCCCAGTTCCGCAACGTCCTGGACGAACTTGGGATCACTTACGTCGTCGAGGAGCTTCCTCCCGATCCGGCCAGGGGATTCGACAGCGAGGAGGAGGCCCGGGAGATGATTGCCCGCCGCCTTTACGTTTCCCCCGGTACCGCGGCGGCGGCGAGGCTTCAATCCGTGCTGGACGACTCCCTTGAATGCGGAGACGACGGAACGTGGCGTATCGCGCGGAGCAGTCCGCTTCAGGCCTGCATCGTTTCCTGGACTCCCGGTTAGGTCCCAACCGAGGCGGATTTCCCAACCTCTGCCCGCATTTGGTATTATCTGCCGATAATCTCCGAGACAGGCGGCTAGGCGCGACTTGCTAATTGACCTTCACACCCACTCCTACCCGAAGTCCGACGACAGCTTCATGGACGTGGACACCCTCGTTGAACGAAGCAAGGCGCTGGGACTGGACGGGGTCTGCCTCACCGACCACGATGCCTTCTGGAGCTGGGACGAGGTCCGCGCCCTGCATCGGCGACACGACTTCCTGGTGATACCGGGAACCGAACTCAACACCGACTCCGGTCACGTCCTGGTTTTCGGACTGCACCGCTATGAATTCGGCGTCCATAAGCCCGAATTCCTGCGGCGGCTGGCGGACCGGCAGGGTGCGGTCATCATCGCCGCCCATCCCTACCGGCGCCGTTTCCTGAAAGACCCGGGCCGGGACCCGGAGGCCCGGGAGGGGATGCTGGGACAGGCCGCCCGGGACCCATTCTTCGGGCTGTGCGACGCCATTGAAACCCACAACGGGCGGGGCACCGAGGCGGAAAACTGTTTCTCCAGCGACCTCCTGGGGATGCTGGGCCTGCCGGGAGTGGCCGGCAGCGACGCGCACCGGGCCGAGCAACTGGGAACGGCGGCCACTCGCTTCACCCGCCGGATCCACGGGCTGGAGGACCTGGTAGCCGAGTTGAAGCAAGGAGCCTGCCTTCCGGTGGACCTGGCCAGGGCTGGCCTGAATCCCCCGCTGGCCAGAGAGGCAGCTTCCGCCGACTAGACCGCTTTCTGACAGCGGAGAGTTTACCCATCCCCGTGGTGCCGGACCCGGTGAGCCACGGACGGGAGGCCGAAATGGCCGAAGTTCTGAGAATCGAGGACCTCCACGTCCACATCGACACCAACACCGGGACGGTCAAGGCGCTGAACGGCGTCAACATCGTCCAACAGTACGAGGAGGTCTATTGCCTCGTTGGAGAGAGTGGCGCGGGGAAGAGCACCCTAGCCCTGGCCATCATGGGCCTCCTTCCCGACACCGCCACCGTCCCCGCCGGGCGCGTCATCTTTGACGGCGTGGACCTGCTGCGGGCGGGAGACTCCCACCTGCGCCGCATACGGGGCAAGGAACTCTCCCTGGTGTTCCAGGACGCCCAGGCCGCCCTGAACCCGGTGCAGCCTGTGGGACAGCAGCTCCAGGAAGTCATCCTGGCCCACAGCAACGTCTCGGGCCGTGCCGCGGCGTCCATGTCACAGGAAATCCTGAAAGAACTGGGCCTCCCGGAGCCCAGCCACATCATGAACCAGTACCCCTTCGCCCTCAGCGGCGGGATGTGCCAGCGGGTGATGCTGGCCATCGCCCTGGTCATGCGGCCCAAGCTCCTTATCGCCGACGAAGCAACCTCCGGCCTGGACGTGACGCTCCAAGCCGAGATATTGGAGCGTCTCAAGAACCTCTGCCAGGACTTCGGATCAGCCGTCCTGCTCATCACCCACGACATGGGCGTGGTCGCGCACATGGGCAACCAGGTGGGAGTAATGTACGCCGGAACCGTCGTTGAATCTGCGGAAGTGCTGCCCCTGTTCAAGGAACCCCGCCATCCCTACACCTGGGGCCTGATCCAGGCCCTGCCCCGTCTGGACGACGCCAGGAAACGGCTGGAGCCGCTGCGGGGCGTCCCACCAGACATGGTTAACCTGCCCGAGCAATGCCCCTTCCTGCCCCGCTGTCCCAAGGCTGTCAACTCCTGCCGGCTGGAGCACCGCCCCCTGATGCAGGAATTGGAACCGGGCCACCACGTCGCCTGCTACAACCCGGTCATCCCGGAGCTTTAGGGAAACACTCTAACGACGCCGCCCGCTCCCGGCCAAGTCGGCGACCATCAGTTCCAGGGCCGCGTCGGGCTCCTGCAGGCCCCGCTTGATGGCCAGGTCAGCGTCCAGCAGCCTCCGGTAGCGCACCTTGAGGTCCCCCCAGGACAGCCGCCGGGACTGTTCCATGGTCTTCTGCAGCGGGTACCGGGCGGTCACGCCGATTTGGGAGCCGATGTCGTTCTGGGCCATTCCGCCCTGACTCAATTCCTTGGCCAACGCAATCAACCGCAGCTGGCGGGCCACCATCGTGATGATGTAGGACGGGTCCCGTCCGTCGCGGGCCAGTTGCCGCAGCAGTCCCACCGCCGCTCCCGGATTGCCCTCGAGGATGGCGTCCACCGCGGCGAAAATGCTGGCCTCCCGGGCCTGGGCTACCATTTGCCGCACGTCGGCTTCCTCGATGGCCCGGCCGGAGCAATACAGGGAAAGTTTCTCCAGTTCCCGGTCCAGGGCCCACAGGTCATTGTCCAGGAGGCCGGCCAGGGCAGCCACTGCCTGCGGAGCGATGGCTGTTCCCTTGCCCTCCGCCCGGTTCTTGATCCACACCGCCAGCGAATCCCGGATCGGCGCGTTCTCCGCGTGGATTTCACAGTGGGATTGGAGCACCCGGAGCAGGGGGTTGTTCTGGGAAACCGCCCCGTCAGTGAACACCAGAATGGTGGTTTCCGGCATGTTGGGAATCACATCCGCCAGCGACGCCCATTCCCCGACACCCCGCTGGGCCTGCCGTCCGCCCGTCTGCCGGCCCCTTCCTCCTCCCTGCCGGGTCTCGAAGATCCCCAGCAGACCCTCAACGATGATGATCCGCTGCGGGTCCAGGAAGGGCATGACGTTGCATAGCCCCACCAGCTCAGCGGGATTAGTCTGGTTGGCGGCCAGCCGGTGCCGGTTGGCGTCCAGCGGCTGGGACTCGCTCGGCCCGGCCTCCACTGCCCGGAGCCGTTCTGCAACCAGGAAGCTGTCCCCGAAGATGACGTGAGCCGGCAAGAGTGTGTCCTCGGCGAGCGATGTGGCAGGACCGCCGTCCTAGCCCCGGTCGTTCTCCACCAACTCGGTGAGGACGCCGAAAACCGACCCGGGATGGATGAATCCGATGGTGCCGGACAGGCCCTCCCTGGGCTCGCGGTCCACCAGCCGGATGCCCCGCTCGTCCAGCGCCTTCAGCTTTCCGGCGATATCGTTAACGTTCAGGGCCAGATGGTGAATGCCCTCACCACGCCGCTCGATAAAGCGGCCCACCGCCGACTCTGGGGAAAGCGGTTCCAGTAATTCCAGCCGGGTCTGGCCCACCTCCACCAATGTCGCCCGGACGCCCTGGTCTTCCAGCACCTCCACCTCAGACGGGGGCGCGCCGAACACGTCCTCGAAGAGTCGGAGGGCCGCGTCGATATCCTTGACCGCCACGCCCACGTGGTCGATGTGGTTGAAGGGACAGGTCCCAGCCACTCTGCTGTCCTCCCGAACCCGTTTAGATGGGGTACTGCTGGAGCACTTGGCGGGCAATTACCAGCCGCTGCACTTCCGACGTGCCCTCGTAGATGGTCGTCACCCGGGCGTCGCGGAAGAGACGCTCCACCGGCGAGTCCTTGAAGTAACCATACCCGCCGTGGACCTGCAGCGCCTGGGAGCTCACCCGGACGCACATCTCCGAAGCCAGCAGCTTGGCCATGGACGCCTCGTTGACGTATGGCAGCTCGTCGTCCTTGAGGGTGGCCGCTTGCATCGTGGCGGTGCGGGCGGCGTGGACGTCCGTCGCCATGTCCGCGAGCATGAACTGGATGGCCTGGTGCTGGGCAATGGGACGCCCGAAAGACTCCCGCTGCTGGGCATAGCGCACCGCTTCTTCGAAGGCCGCCTGCCCGATGCCAACGCACTGGGCGGCGATGATGATGCGGCTGGAGTCCAGGATATCCATGGCATAGCGGAATCCCCGGCCTTCTTCGCCCAGCAGGTTTTCGGAGGGAATGGGCGTGTCCTGGAACACCACTTCGTTGGTGCTGGACGCCCTCATACCCATCTTGCCGTGCTGCGGGGTGATGGTCAGGCCCGGAGACCCCTGAGGAACAACGAATGCGCTGATGCCCCGGTACCCCTGGGAGCGGTCCTGGGTGGCGAACACCACCATGGACTCGGCAATCTCGGCGTTGGTGATGAAGTGCTTGGTGCCGTTGAGAAAGTAGGTGCCGTCCCGCATAGTGGCCGTGGTCTGGAGGGCCGCTGCATCCGACCCGCCGCCGGGCTCGGTCAATGCCCAGGCCGCCACACCCCTGCCGGAGGCCAGCGAGGGCAGGAACCGCTGTTTCTGCCCCTCGTTACCGAATCGGGCGATGGTGGAGGTGCCCAGTGACAGGTGGGCGATAAGAGTGACACTGGCGGACGAATCTCCCCGGGCCGTTTCCTCCGCCGCAATCGCCACCTGCCGGTATCCGCCGCCGCTGCCTCCGTAGGCCGTGTCAATACCGATTCCGGTAAGGCCCAGTTGGGCCATCCTCTTCCAGTTTTCCCAGGAGAACTCCTCGTCTTCATCCAGTTGACGGGCCCGCGGCTTCAACTCCCGGTCGGCGAAGTCCCGCACCAGGTTCTGCAGCATCCGTTCTTCTTCGTTCAGGATTTGTGTGGTCACCAGGTCACTCCCATTTCCAATTTCTCTGGCCGCGGCGTCAAACCGGGTCGGTTAGAACCCCACCGCTTCCCGCTGCTCTCCGAACACTCCCCGGAACACTTCGCAGATCTCGCCCAGGGTGCAGTATATCTCCACGCATTCCAGCACCGTCGGAACGGTATTGTCCTCGCCGCGGGCCACTGCTTCCAGCCGGGACAGGGCTGCGGATACTCTGGCTCCGTCCCGCTCGCTGCGTAGACGGGTCAGGCGGGCTATCTGCTGCCGGGCTGCCTCGGCATCAACCCGCAACAGGTTGTCCATTGGAGGCTCATCCGTCACGTACCGGTTGACACCCACTACGATCCTTCGGCCGGAGTCTATCTCCTGCTGGAGCCGGTAGGCCGACTCCCCGATTTCCAGCACCTGGTAGCCCTGCTCGATGGCGTTCACCGCGCCGCCCATTTCGTCGATGCGGCTGATGTACTCAAAGGCCCGCGCCTCCAACTCGTTGGTCAGGTTCTCCACGAAGTAGGACCCGCCCAAGGGGTCCACCACGTCGGCCACTCCGCTCTCGTGAGCGATGATCTGCTGGGTTCGCAGGGAAAGCTGGGCAGACTCCTCGGTGGGCAGTCCCAGGGCCTCGTCCCGGGAGTTGACGTGGAGGGATTGAGTGCCCCCCAACACCGCCGCCAGGGCCTGCACCGTGCTGCGGACCAAGTTGTTGTCCGGCTGCTGGGCGGTGAGCGTCACTCCGGCGGTCTGGGTGTGGAACCGGAGCATCATGGAGCGGGGGTCTTCGGCCCCGAACCGCTCCTTCATTATCCTGGCCCACATCCGCCGTGCCGCCCGGAACTTGGCCACCTCTTCAAACAGGTTGTTCTGAGCCACGAAGAAGAAGGATATGCGCGGCGCGAAGTCGTCCACGTTCAGCCCCGCATCCGCCGCGGCTTGCACGTAGGCGATGGCGTTGGCGAAGGTGAAGGCCAACTCCTGCACCGCCGTTGCCCCGGCCTCCCGCATGTGATAGCCGCTGATGCTGATGGTATTCCAGCGTGGCACACGCTCGGCGCAGTACTTGAAGACGTCCACCACCAGCCGCATGGAAGGCCGTGGGGGATAAGCGTAGGTACCCCGCGCGATGTACTCCTTGAGGATGTCGTTCTGGAGCGTGCCGCTGAGCTTGTCTTCGGGAATCCCCTGCTTCCTGGCGGCGGCGATGTACAGGCAGAGGAGCACCGAAGCCGTGGCGTTGATGGTCATGGACGTGCTGACCTGGTCCAAGGGAATATCCTTCAGCAGTAGTTCCATGTCTTCCAGGGTGCAGACCGGCACCCCCACCTTGCCGACTTCTCCCTCGGCGAAAGGATGGTCCGAGTCATACCCGATCTGGGTCGGCAGGTCGAAGGCGACCGAAAGGCCCGTCTGACCCTGCTCCAGGAGATAGCGGAAGCGGCGGTTAGTATCCTCGGCTGTCGCGTAGCCGGAATACTGGCGCATGGTCCACAGGCGCCCCCGGTACATATTGGACTGAACGCCTCGAGTGTACGGGTACTCCCCGGGAAACCCCACCGATTCCAGGTAATCGGCGTCGGTCTGCGGCGCATCCTCAGCAGTGTAGACGGTGTCGATGGTTATGCCGCTGTCGGTCTGGAAGGTCTCCTCCCGCTGGGGAAACCGCCGGACCGCCGGTTCCAGGGTGTTCCTGCGCCACTCTTCCTTACTGTCGGACACCCGCGCCTCCCGGTTGCCGTATTCGCGCGGCGAACTCTGATACCGCCGCAAAGCGGCCTGTCCTACAGGCTCCGAAGGTATTGTACCTTGCCGGACAGGGTAAGCAACCCTCTAAGCAACTATCTCAAAAGTCCCTTCCCCCTTGACGGGGGAAGGTTAGGATGGGGGTGATGGGCTGGTGCAGTATCGCCGAGTCACGCAACTCCGAAATTCAAGAGCCTGCCCCCGCGTAGGCGGGGGTTGGTTTTGAGATAGTTCCTAAGTGTCGGCTCCGGCGCAAACGTTGGGCGCCCTCCGAAGGGACAGGGGCGGAGGATGGCCGAAATGACGGTTCTGACTGGGACGTGAACGGTTGGGAAGCGGACGTTATGGCACGTCCGGCAGGATACCGGGGCGGAAACCATTACATAGCAATCGTGACGGCCTGATGTTTTCCCTGGGCCGTAGGGACGTGGAAGTGGGGGTTTGGGGATGCTGGGGAAGGTGCCGAGGGACAGAATCGAACTGTCGACACCGGCATTTTCAGTGCCGTGCTCTACCAACTGAGCTACCTCGGCGGGACGCAGAACAATGTATCCCACTCCAATGGGGCTGTCAAGAAGATTTCCCGTCTGGCCAGGGCTATCGCATGAAGTCTGTCCCGCCCGCTTCCCTCTCTCCCGTAACCCTTATTCCCGTCATTCCCGCGCAGGCGGGAATCCAGACCCCCGTTGTCTTTCCCTCAGTATCGTGTTGGCCGTTTACCGGCAGTCTGACCAGACCGACACTCATGCGATAGCCCTGCCGTCTGGCGGGCTACCGGGCCAGTCTCAACCGGCAAAAGCCTCGTAGAGACGAGGGTGCGCCTGCGCCTCTAGCATCGTTTGCAGTCGCATCGTTACCTCCCCCATTAGCGGGTGGTCTTGCGTTGTCGCACCCAGAAACTCCGGCGTTGGAAGGGATATTCGGGAATAGCTATGCGGGACCGCTCTTCTCCGGCAAAAAGCCCTGGGAACGAGACCTGCCCCCCAGCTTCGTACGCGGCGGCAACCGCTTTGAGAAAACTACTGGCGCTGCCCGACGAATCCACCCCCGGGCTGAGGCGGCAGTCCAGGACCGGGATCGGAGCCAGATCAACCATTTCGTTGCCGTCAGCCACCAAGTCCAGGGTTACTGCCAAATCCACTCCGGTCTCGATTAAGACCTTCGACCCATCCTCGAATGCGTCGTTCCTTCCGGCCAGCCTCCGCCAGAAACCGTTGTCCACTTTGGCGATGTCCTGGATCGGGCCTCCGTTGATGCCGCTGACCCAGGTCAAGGCCGGTGAAGCTACAGGAACCACTGGGAGCGCGGCCTCCGGGCCGGTCATCGCCGCTGCCAGTTTCAGTCCGTCCCCCAGGCTCAACACCCGCGCGGCGTGGGCCGCGGCGATTTCCCCGATGCCCCGGCCCAGAACCGCGCTGGGAAGGATTCCTATGCTTTCCCACAGGGCGGTCAAAGCGACTTGCAACGCGTATGCGGCGGAGTTGGCCCAATCCGGTTGAGACAGGTACTCTCCGGCCAGGCCGTTGCCGAATATCATTTCCAACAGTGACTGGCCTCGTTCTTGACTCACCAGCTGGTCACAGCGGTCCAGAACTGCGCGGAAGACCGGCTCTGTCCAGTATAAGTCCTCTCCCAAGCCGGCCCTCCGGTTACCCAGACCTGAGTACAGGAAGGCAACCCGCGCTGATCCGGGGGCTTCCGGTTGGTTGGAACCATTGGCGTTTTCCGCCACTTGGTTCAACCCAGCCCTGAGGCCGGCGGCGTCATCGAAAACTACCCCGGCCCGGTGGGAGAAATGGCTGCGACCGGTGCCGGCGGTCCATGCCATGTCCGCCAGGAACTCCCTGGTGAGGCTTGCCGCCGCCTGCTTTACGTCCCCGTGATCCAGCCACGACAGGTAAGCTTCCGCCAGACGGCGGAGGGCTTCGGGAGACTTCCCGGACAGGGGCAAGATCCTGGTGGCGCGAACCGGTCCGGGTTCATCCAGGGTTGGCATATCCCCGTACCGGGCCGGTAGGACCGACTGTACTGGTTGGGGCTGGCCCGAGGGCGGCAGAGATTTTACATCAGGTCCGAGACCATTAACCGGGCGTTGGTAGCCTTCCAGCACGACGTGAACGTTGGTGCCGGAAAGTCCAAAGGCGTTCACCGCGGCACGGGGCGGCCGGTCAGCAACGGCAGGCCACGGAGCCTTTTCCGAAGTAATCCTCACCGGCAATTGCTCCCAGTCGAAGTTGGGATTGGGATTTTGGAAGTGGAGGTGGGCGGGGATCACGCGCCGCTGCATTGCCAATACGGCCTTGATGACGCTGGCCATCCCCGACGCCCATTCAGCGTGCCCGATGTTGGTCTTGACCGATCCGAGGAGCAAGGGCCGCTCGGGCTCCCTGTCGCGGCCGTAAACCGAGGCCAGGGCGCGGAGTTCGATCGAATCCCCCAGCTCGGTGCCGGTGCCGTGAGCTTCCAGGTAGTCCACGCCGGCAGGATCAACTCCCGCCATGGCGAGGGCGTCCTCCATCACCCGTTCCTGGGCAGGCCCGTTGGGCACCGGCAGGGCGGCTCTGACTCCGCTCTGGTTGACCGCCGTCCCCTTGACCAAGCCCCAGATGCGGTTTCCGTCGGCTTCCGCCTTGCTGAGATGCTGGAGGACCAAAACGCCGCATCCTTCGCTGCGGATAAACCCATCGGCGGCGGAATCGAAGGCATTGCACTGACCAGACTTGGAGAGCATCCCCATATCCCGATGGAACCGGGCCAACGCCATTGACAGGGTGGTGTTGACACCGCCGACCAGGGCGAGATCCACGTCTCCGCGCTGCAGGGCGGCAACTGCCTGGTGCAGGGCGGCCAGGGAAGACGCGCAGGCCATGTCCACCGGCATGGCTGGCCCCTCGAGACCAAGAACGAAAGCAACCCGCCCGGCGGTAAGAGAGCTGCTGGTGCCGAAGTACAGGTCATCTTCACCCTTGGCGGATATCACCTCGCGGTATTCGCTGCCACCCACCGCTACATAAAACCCGGTGCGGCTGCCCCTGAGGGTTTCGGGGTCCATCCCGGCATCCTCCAAGGCATGCCAGGTGGTCTCCAACAACATCCGCTGCTGGGGGTCCATCAACCTGGCTTCTATGGGGGAGATACGGAAAAACTGGTTATCGAACCGGTCGAGGTCCTCAACAAACCCGCCGCGCCGGAAAATTGCCTCCTGGGCGGCAGGATCGCCGGGAAGACCTTCCCAGGGGCCCTCGCCCTGGCGTCCATCGGTAATCGCGTGGCGCCCGGTTTCCAGCAGGTCCCAGAAGGCTTCCAGGTTGGGGGAGCCCGGGAAACGGCAAGCCATGCCGGCGATGGCTACGGAATCTTCGGAGGTGTTGACCAGACGTTCCGTCCTCCGTAGGGGAGAGTCCTCCACCGGATCGGGGGCGGGGCCTCCGAACACCTGCTTCAGCTCTGCTCCCAGGTGGGCGGCGAGGGCCACGATGTTGGGATAGTCGAAGACGGCGGTGTTGGAGACCGTGTATTGGGCGGCCAGGGTGCGATTGAGGCGGTTTCGAAGCTCCACCGCCATGAGTGAATCCATACCCAAGTCGAAGAATCCGACCGTGGGTACGGGGGCTGTGGGCAACCTCAGTACCGCTTGCAGTTCTCGCTGCAGGAAGGGGACCAGGATGTCGTCCCAGGCATCGGGCGGACTTTCCCTCAACTGGGAAAGCAGGTCAGCCGCAGCCGATGTGTCTGGTGGAGCCGCGCTTCCCTCCTCATCCAGCGGCAATTCGGCCAAGAAGGATGGAGCTTCACCGAAGTTATCCGCCAGCACTGGCCAGTCCACCGACGCCACCATTCCGAAGGGTAAATCCCGGCGGACCAGTTCCTCAAAGGCTTCGAGGCCCTGCTGGGGGTTGATCCAATGGGTGCCCGAGGCCTCCAGTTGCCTCTCAATTCGTTCCCGTTGTTCCTCGGCCTCCCCCAATCCGGACCAGGCTCCCCAGGCTATCGATTGCCCCGGCAGGCCGAGGGAGCGGCGGTATGCGGCCAGCTGGTCGAGGTAAGCGTTGGCAGCGGCGTGGTTGGCCTGTCCCGAGTTGCCGACTACGCCGGTGATACTGGAGAACAGCACGAAGAGGTCCAGGTCTTTATCCAGGGTGGCCTGGTGCAGGTGCCATGCCCCCAACACCTTGGGCCACAGAACCTGCTCAAAGCGTTCCCAGGTCTGATTGCCCAGAGAACCGTCGGACAGGACGCCCACGCTGTGAATGACTCCGGCAAGGGGAGGCATATTTGAATCCACCCGTGCCAGCATCTGGTCGATGGCGGCGGGACTGGTCATGTCGGCCAACTCCACCCGCACATCGGTTCCCTGTCGCCGGAGGGCGTCAATGACCTCGTGGGCTTCGGGATCCGGGGGCCGCCGGCCGTTGAGGACGATAACTCCCGCCCCGTGATCGGACAGCCAGCGTGCGATAACCGTGCCGATGCCTCCGAGCCCGCCAGTTACGAGGTAGGTGCGGTCGGACCGCAACCGGCCCTCTGCCATAAGCGGCATGACGATGACGTTCTTGCCGATGTGCCTGGCCGACCGCATGAACTCCATGGCAGGAATTATCTCGGTCATGGGCCAGCGGTTTGAGGTGAGGGAGGCTAACTCTCCCGCGGCCACCCTTGCCATGACGCGCCGGAGAGAAGCGCCGATGGCGGCAGGGTCCTGGTGTTTCAATGCGTCAACTTCGAGGACATGGTAGGCGATATCCGGCCGCTCTGACGCCATCCGGTCCCTGGTCCAGATGTCGCGGCGCCCCATTTCCACGAAGCGTCCCCCGGGAGCTAGGCAGGACAGGCTGGACTCGATGAAACCGGGGCCGGTGAGGCTGTTCAGAACCACGTCGACACCCTTGCCTCCGGTGGCTGCCAGCACCTGGGTACCGAATTCAGTGGTGCGGCTGTCGAAGACGTGCTCGATGCCCAGCGACCGCAAGAAGTCCTGCTTGGGCGCGCTGGCTGTGGCGAATACCTCGGCTCCGGTAGCCCGGGCCAACTGAATAGCCGCCAGACCCAGGCCTCCAGAAGCCGTGTGGATCAGCACACGGTCGCCCTCATTCAGGCCGGACATTTGGAAGGACAGTTCGGCGCTGACGAAGGAGTGAGGAATGGTGGCCAGGGCAGCTGAAGGAATGCCTTCCGGCGCTGGGGCAGCCATGTCGGCGCGGGTCACCAGATCGGGACGGAAGGTGCCGATTCCCAACCCCAACACGCGATCCCCAACCTTGAACTGGGAGACATCAGGGCCTACTTCGGTGATACGGCCACAGAACTCGTCGCCGAGGGTTGGAGTCATTTCGACGGCACCCACGCTGATGAGGACGTCGGCAAAGTTGAGGCCCGCGGCCTCGACAGCTACGCGGACATCTCCACTGTTCAAGGCCTGGGGAGCGACAGTTTCGGGGTGGAGGCCCTCCAGTCCCTGTCCCGCAGTGGGGACCAACCGCCAGTTTCTGTCCCCGGGCAGCGTGATGCGGGGCCGGTTTTCGCCGGTCCTCACCAAGCGGGCGGCCAGCCGGGTGCCGGAGCGCCAGGCGATGTGGTTTTCCCGGTCCGGGAACATCAACTCGTTTGCGAGGTCTTCGGCGGATGGGTCCTGACCAGGGTCCGGGTCCAGGTCGATCATCCTGGCCTGCAGATAATCGGCTTCCCGGGCTACCGCCTTCCCGAAACCCCACAACAGGGAACCGGACAAATTGGCGGCGACTTTCCGGTCGTAGTCCCGCTCCAAGGCCTGGGCGCCCCGGGTGATGAACCACACGCCCCGGGCTGGCGTCATGTCGCAGTCCTGGAGGGCCTGGACCAGGGCGAGGGCGCTGGCGGTATCCTTCCTGGCATCTTCCGCTAGTTCCCGGGTGGTTGCTTCGACGCCGTGACCTGCCAGGGAAGAACCATGGACCATGCCCTGCAGGGGCAGGTCCCGGGGCAGACCCTGCAGCAGCTCCCGCCACGAGGTCCGGTCGTCCGGGGCTACCGGCATACGGGTTACCAGAGGGGTATCTTCTTCCCGGCTTTCGCGGATATTGCTTCCCGTCACCACCACTGTCTGATTGCGGGAAGCAAGCCCGGCGGCCAACTCTTCCGTTACAGCCTCGTCATCTTCCAGCACCACCCACAGTCCGGGGGGCCAGGACACGGTAGAAGGCCCCTGAGCGATAATCACCCCTGAGCCGAGAGGCCCCTCCTGGCCGCTCCTACTTTCTCCGCCGAGAACCACCGGGTCCTGGAAACCGGCGTCGGTCAGGGCCTGACGCCATGTTCCGGGCGAGGCCAGGGCATGTTCGGGACGGTAGGCATCAGAATACCGCCACCAGCCGCCCAATTGGCCGAAGGTCACGTCCTGCCAGCCCCGTCCACGCAGGTTTTCAACGGCTACCAGTTGGCCGGAAGCTGTCAACAAGTCCCGGCAATGGCCGAGGGTCTCGCCCAGGTCCCTCGTGGCGTGGAGGACGTTGACAGCTATGACCAGGTCATAGGCGTGAAGCTCGAATCCCTGGTCCGCCGGGTCCCGCTCGATGTCCAGGGGACGGTACTCTATAGGGGCGCCCGAATCGATGAATCGGTTTTCCGCTTCGGAGAAGAACCCTGCCGAAATGTCGGTGAAGACGTAGTCGAAGTTGTTCTCCGGGAGTTCCGGCAGCACCACGGATGTACCCGAGCCGGTGCCGGCGCCCACCTCCAGGATTCGCAGGCGGCGGTCCTGGGGCCAGCCGGCTACCAGCGCGGCGACGGCATCACCCAGCAAACGGTTGTGGGCCCGGGAGGCGGGCGCGACGAAGTAATAGTCGGTGGCTCCGGGCCCTTCCCTGGGAAAGAGAATCGACAGAGGGTCCACATCTCCCTGAAGCACTTCCGCCAGGGCGGCTCCGCTCCGTTGGAGCAGACCGAGTTCGACTGCCCCGTGGGGGTGAAGTTCAGCCAACCGACCGGTAAAGGCCTCCGCATCGGCCAAGGCATCGCTGGGCAAGGGGTCGCCCTCTCCCAGCAGAACCCGGTATTGCCCGCCCGGCGCTTTTTCCAGCACACTGGCGTCGGACAACAGGCGCAGCATTCTTTCCAACAGGCGGCAGTGCTGGGGGATGACGCCGATTTCCTCGGCCAGCTCTTCCGGGTCAATGACTTGGCCGGGCCGCCGCCTCCAACCCAACTTGTCCAGGGCGGCCAGGGAGTAGGCGCGGGACAATTGCTCGAGGTCACCCAGCAAAGCGGCCCGGTCGGGAACCTGGACGCCTTCGTGGGCGAGGTACTCCGCAAAGGCGTCCGTCTCTGCCGCTACGTCAGACGGAGCGGCTAATTCGATAGCGGGGCGGAGCCTGTTCCGCAAGGGCCGGTCACGCCATGCCACCTCGTACAGCAGGTCTTCCAGGCTCTCGGTGGAGGAGAACAGGGATGACCGGTTGGCCCGCTTCACGGCGAAACCGGTCAGGCCGCCCAGGGGAACACCGCCGGTGGAATAGAACCACAGGTCTCCGGTCAGGGTTTCAGGCGCAGAAGCCGACTCCGACTCAGTGCCTGCCGTTTCCGGCGTTTCCCGGCGCAGCCGGGCGTGGCAGACCAGCCTTTCCGGCAACGGCCCGTTGAGCCAAAGGCGCTCCCAGGCGAAGGGCAAATAGGTTGCCTCGACGCCGATGTCCGACAGGTGACGGGCAGCCGACAACACCTGGAAACAACCGTCAAGAACCAAAGGATGCGCCACCGTGTCGTACCCATCATTCGGTCCCCGCAGGCGAATTTCGGCAACGGCCTCGCCGCGGTCGCCCCACAGGGCTTCCAGGGTACGGAAGGAGGGGCCCAAATCGATGCCGGTGGCAACCTTGGTGCGGTAGTAGGCGGACAAGTCCTGCGGGAGCAATCCAGCTTTCAGGGACTCGAGGTCGATCCTTTCGGCAGGGGCAGGCCGCCCGTCCGACGGGGAAAGGCGCCCCTCGGCATGAAGCAACCAGGAGTCGTCAGAATCGCCTTTGCTGAATATCTCGAAGCGCCTGGGTTGGTTGCTGCCGGGGCCATCCATCACCAGGCTTATCCGCCTGCCCGGCTCCTCCGAGCCGCCTTCACCGTCGAACTCGGGGTAGACCAGGGGGTTGAGCAACTGGAGTTCCTCGACGGCCAGGCCGGAACCTCCCTGAGTCTCCGATACGGAGGCAGCCATAGCGCCAAACAGGGCGCCGGGCATTATCACGCGACCGTAAACCCGGTGGTCCCTCAGCCAGGACGGGTCGGAAGGGTACATATCCGTTTCGAACGTGACCTCGCCCCGGGGTGATTCGTGCTTGGCCCCCAGGAGGGGATGGGAGTCTTCGGTGACCCGCCGCTGGGGGGCGGACACCCAGAACCTTCGCCGCTGGAAGGGGTAGCCGGGGATGCTAATCCTGCGGCGCCGCTCGCCGGCAAACAGGCCCCGAAAGTCCACGGGCAAGCCGGCACGGTAGGCCCCGGACACCGCACTCAAGAAGGCATTCGCCCGTTCGGGCTCAGAGCCATCGAAGGAAGGGCGGAGCAGACTTGGCAGCACCAGGGGGGCATCGGCAACACCGGCTCCGGCCGGCCAGTTCAACGAAACCAGGGAGCCAAGGATGGCGTGGGGGCCAAGCTCGATGACCGCGTCGACATCCAGTTCGGCGGCCAGAGTTTCAACGCAACCGGCGAACCGCACCGGTTGACGGGCGTGCTGTCGCCAGTAGGCGCCGTCCATCAGCCGGTCATGCCCCACCGGTTTTCCGGTCACGTTGCTGACCAGGGGGATGGCTGGCTGGGAAACCGGAATATCATCGAAAACTGCCTGGAGGTCGTCGAGCGCGGGTTCGACGAGGGGGCTGTGATAGGCGGGGCTGGGGCGCAGACGCCGGACGTTGACGCCGTCGGCTTCCAGTTGATCGGTGAGGGCGTTCACCTCATCGGCCGGTCCGCTGATGACCTGGTGGGCGCCGTTGTCAACGCCTATGGAAAGATCCGACTCGGCATGGACCGCCCGCCAGCGGGAAACTGCTTCCGATACCGCGGCGGCCGGGGCGAAAACAGCGGCCATGGCCCCGGCGCGAGGGAGATTGCCCATGAGCCTCCCGCGGGCGGACGCAAACTTCATTCCCTCTTCCAAGGTGAACACGCCGGCGGCCTGGGCGGCGGCGATCTCTCCCAGGCTGTGTCCCAGCACCGCGACAGGTTCAATGCCGACGCTTTTCCACAGGGCGGTGAGGGAACATTCCAGAGCGTAAATGGCCGGTTGAGTCCACCTGGGCTCGTCCAGGTCGCCTTCCGAGCTGGACCGCCCGAACATCACATCCAGCAGGGATGTTCCCCGTTCCTCCCTGATGTACCGGTCGCAGCGGTCCATCACCGCGCGAAAGATGGGCTCTTGCCGGTACAGCGCCTCGCCCATGCCCACCCACTGGTTGCCCTGGCCGGTGTACACGAATGCGACCCTGGCAGCCCTTTGGAGTGGAGCGGGACAGGGGGCTCCAAAGATGGCTTCCAATCCCCGCCGCAGGGAACCGGCATCCCGAAAGACCACGCCCTCCCTGAAGTCGAAGTGACTCCGGGCCACTCCGGCCGACCAGGCCAGGTCGGCCAGGGGTGACTCGTCTCCATGCTGGTCCAGCCATGCCAGGCAGGCCCTGGCAGAGTCGCGAAGGGCGTTTTCGGACTTGCCGGACAACGGGAGAAGGCGGGCAGGCCGCTCTTCGGCGTCGTTGCCTTCCCCGGACGTCTGCTCTTCCCCCTGGAACGGGGATGTTGAAACGGGCAACGAGTCCCCGCAAGGCCACGAAACGCCGTCCTTGCCAGCCGCCGGGACGGCCGGTGGCCCATAACCTTCGACAATGATGTGGGCATTGGTCCCCGACCAACCGTAGGAGCTGATCCCTGCCCGGGGCGGACGCTCCTCAGAGAGAGGCCAGTCCGTTCTCTGGCTGGTTATTTGAACTGGCAGGTTTGCCCAGTCCACGCGGGGATTCGGATTGTTGAAGTGCAGGTGCTGGGGGATGACACCGTGCCGCATGGAAAGCAAGGTCTTCATCAGTCCGGCAACGCCCGCCGTTGGTTCCAGGTGCCCCACGTTGGTCTTGATGGAACCAACCAGCAGGGGCCGGTCCGCTGGGCGGCCCCGGCCGTAGGCCTCAGCGGCGGAGTTAAGCTCAATGGGGTCTCCAACCTCGGTGCCGGTGCCGTGGGCCTCCAGGTAGTCGACCTCCTCCGGCCGGATCCCAGCCTGGAGCAGCGCGTCTTCGATAACCTTGACCTGGGCATCGGCGCTGGGCACCGTCATTCCTCCCGCGCTGGAGCCGTCCTGGTTGACGGCGCTGCCCAGGATGACGCCCCAGATGGGGTCGCCGTCGGCCTGAGCGTCGCGCAGACGTTTCAGGACGACCACGCCGCAGCCCTCGCCCCGCACGAAGCCGTTGGCGGAGGAATCGAATGCCTTGCACTGACCGTCCGGGGACAGCAAGCCGGCCTGGGCCCGGAGCTGGGTGAGGCGGCCGGAAAATATAGCCTGCACCCCGCCGGCCAGCATCAAGTCTGCCTCGCCCTGCCGCAGGGACGCAGCGGCCTGGTGCACCGCCACCAGCGAGGAAGAGCAGGCGGTATCGAGGGCGATGGTAGGTCCCTCCAGGCCGAAGGCGTAGGCGATCCTTCCGGCAGCCGTGTTGAGGGACGTGCCATTGACGGTATACAGGCTGGCGGCCGGCTCCCCGGACTGGCCGGCGGAAGCAAGGCTGAGGGCTCGGTAATCGTTGTTGCTGATGCCAAGGTACACGCCGCTGCGGGTGTTTCTGAGCCGTTCGGGGTCTATTGCGGCGTTCTCCAAGGCCTGCCAGCAGGTTTCCAGGGTCATTCTCTGCTGAGGGTCCAGCAATTGGGCTTCCACAGGCGAGATGCGGAAAAACTCCGCGTCAAACAGGTCTATCTCATCCACCAGGGCGGCGAACCTGCAGGCAGGGTATTGGGCGGCCGACCTGGGATAAAACTGGCCGATACGCCCAACACCGGAGCCGGGTTCTCCCTCGGTAATCGCGTTCTGTCCGGTATACAGAAGGCGCCACAGGGCGGCGACATCCGGCGCGCCGGGGAACTTGCAGGCCATTCCCACTACTGCGATGGGTTCGCCGCCGCCGGGGTCCTTTCGCGGGTTGGCTCCCGCATTCCCGCGGGATGGCTGGACAGAGGTGATGCCGGGTTCCAATCCTGTCATATTCTGTTCACCACGATGCATGGGTGGCCGGACGGATCGCTGGGACGCCGGAGCGATCATGCCGTCTCAAAGGCGCAACAGGGTGCCTCAATATCTTCACAATATATTCAGTATAAAGGCCCGGAAACGGAAAAGCAGGTAGCCAATGGGGAACATACCAGGCATTACCTCCTTCCTGGGGCGATGCCCGCAACCGCCGTCTCAACCTATTGACTCCCGGCGCCCTGGAAATATATACTTTCGTAGGAACATTCAGTGGCGCCCGAGAAGGTCCCGACGTCGCGGGGCCTTTTTCTGGTGTACCGGGTGTCCAGCACCAATGCCCCTGTGGCGCAACGGTAGCGCAGTCGATTTGTAATCGACAGGTTAGGGGTTCGAGTCCCCTCTGGGGCTCTGTAAATTGTGTCCACACCCGGTGTTCCGGGTGTGCGGGAGGACAGCAAACAACAGGTTGTTGGTCCAGGAGATGGATTCACGGAGGGGTGGGTGAGCGGTTAAAGCCACCAGACTGTAAATCTGGCCTCCGGAAGGAGTTCGCAGGTTCGAATCCTGCCCCCTCCACCACCGTAATCGCACCGGGAACCTTCCGTAAATGGGCCGTTCCCGGACGAAAATCCTGGCAATGTTCCGGTGACAGAGCCGTCCGGGGTCAACCGCTCCGGAGAGGCATCAGGGGTCAAGGGCCCAGATAGCTCAGCGGTAGAGCACGTTCTTGGTAAGAACGGGGTCGGCGGTTCAATCCCGCCTCTGGGCTCCAGCGCCACCAACCGGAAGAGCCGGGACAGGACGCCGGTTTAGCGGCGTCAGACCATGAACAGGCAATGAACACGGCAAGCATGACCCCGGTTAACCAACCAAAGCTCGGTTAGCAGAATCTAAGGAGAGGAACCCCAAATGGCAAAGCAGCAGTTCGACCGGTCCAAGCCCCACATGAACGTGGGCACCATTGGTCACGTTGACCACGGCAAGACAACCCTCACCGCCGCCATCACCCGGGTGCAGGCAGAGCGCAACCTGGCCAGCTTCCGCGGCTTGGACGAGATCGACAACGCTCCCGAGGAGAAGGCCCGCGGCGTGACCATCGCGATCGCCCACGTAGAGTATGAGTCCGAAGCCCGCCACTACGCCCACGTTGACTGCCCGGGACACGCCGACTACATCAAGAACATGATCACCGGAGCGGCCCAGATGGACGGCGCCGTCCTGGTGGTCAGCGCGCCCGACGGCCCCATGCCCCAGACCCGGGAGCACATCCTCCTGGCGCGCCAGGTGGAAGTGCCCAGCATCATCGTTGCCCTGAACAAGGTTGATATGATGGACGACGAAGAGCTTCTGGAGTTGGTGGAGTTGGAAGTCCGCGAGCTGCTCAGCCGGTACGAGTTCCCCGGCGACGACACCCCCATCGTCCGCGTCAGTGGTCTCAAGGCGCTGGAAGGCGACGCGGAATACGAACAGGGCATCGTCGACCTGGTGCAGGCAATGGACGACTACTTCCCGCTGCCCACCCGCATCACCGACCAGGCCTTCCTGATGCCAGTGGAAGACGTCTTCGGCATTAAGGGCCGGGGCACGGTGGTAACCGGCCGGGTCGAGCGCGGCTCGCTCAAGGTAGGCGAGGAAATCGAGATCATCCGCTACGGCGACGTCCGCAAGACCGTCGCCACCGGACTGGAGATGTTCCACAAACTGCTGGACACCACCGAGGCCGGCGACGCCGTGGGAATCCTGCTGCGAGGCGTTGACCGGGATGAAGTGGAGCGCGGCCAGGTCATTGTGAAGCCCGGTTCCATGAGGCCCTATTCCCGGGCCGAGGCGGAGGTGTACGTCCTCAGCCGCGAGGAAGGCGGGCGGCACACCCCCTTCTTCCCGGGGTACAAGCCCCAGTTCTACATCCGCACCAGCGACATCACTGGCGAGATCGGTCTGCCTGAGGGTGTGGAGATGGTGATGCCCGGCGACAACATCACCATGACCATCAACCTAATCACTCCGGTTGCCATCGAAGAGGGCCTCCGCTTCGCCATCCGCGAGGGCGGACGCACCGTCGGCGCCGGCGTGTTCACCAAGCTGCTCGACTAGAAACACCACAACCGGCTGTCCTCGGAGACAGCCGGTTATCCATTCAATGCCGGTCCTTTGTGGACCGTCAGGTTGGGGGGTTAGAAAATGGCACGGAAGACCACCGATGTCCGCGGCGTCATCACCCTGCAGTGCAGCGACTGCCGCGAGCGAAACTACGGCACGGTGAAGAACCGCAGGAACGACACACAGCGCCTGGAACTTCGGAAGTATTGCTCGCGGTGCCGAACCCACCGGGTCCACCGCGAAGTGAGATAGGACATGGCACGGGTATCCGCCCGCCGTCCCAACCCCATGGCGCCCCGCGCGATGGGGCGGGTCAATCCGGTCACCTTCATGCAGGAGGTCATTTCCGAGCTCCGCAAGTCGGTGTGGCCGAGCCGGGAGGAGACTGCCCGCCTCACCATGGTGGTCATCGTGCTGGCCATCGCGGTGGGCGTTTTCCTGGGCGGCCTTGACCGGGTGTTTGCCGAGGTCTTCAACCGCTTCATCTTCTAGCGCCTTACGCTCGGCCCCAGGGTGATACACACCCGCCTGACGAAGTGACTTGTCCAGGCGAGGGGGGATTCGCCATGACTACTTACAACCTGAATCGAATTGAAGAAGACCAGGATCCTCACTGGTATATCGTTCATACATATTCCGGGCAGGAAGATCTGGTCAAGAGGAACCTGGACCTGAGAATCCAGAGCCTGGACATGCAGGACCGGATCTACCAGGTCATCGTCCCGACCGAAGAAGAGGTCATCTTCAAGGAAGGCAAGAGACGTTCTGAGCGGCGCAAGCTGTTTCCGGGATACATCCTGGTCCAGATGCAGATGGACGATGAAAGCTGGTATGTTGTCCGCAACACTCCGGGCGTCACCGGGTTTGTATCCAGCGAGGACGATTATGATAAGCGTCCCAAGCCGGTACCCCTTGAGGACAGCCAGCTAGACGCCATCCTGAAACAGGTCGAGTCCGGGCCGACCCGGGTCAACATCGGCCTCCAGAAGGCGATGCGGTGCGCATTACCGAGGGGCCCTTTGTGGATTTCATTGGTTCCATCAACGACGTGGACCAGAGCAAAGGCAAAGTCCGGGTTTTGGTGTCCTTCTTCGGCAGGGAAACACCGGTGGAACTGGACTTTCTACAGGTGGAAAGGACCTAAGGAGGACCGGTGGCCAAGAAAGTACGCGCGATCATCAAGCTCCAGTTGGAGGCAGGTAAGGCCACTCCGGCCCCGCCGGTGGGACCAGCCCTGGGTCAGCACGGCGTCAACATCATGAACTTCGTCAAGGAGTACAATGAGCGGACCGGCACCCAGGCCGGCACCATCGTTCCGGTACACCTGACGGTGTACGAGGACCGCTCCTTCACCTTTGTCACCCGCACGCCGCCCGCCTCGGATATGATCCGCCGGGCTGCTGGCGTGGAGAAGGGCCGGGGCGACTTCCGTGATGGAGCCGCCGGTGCAATCGACCGGCAGGCTCTCCGGGAAATTGCCGAAACCAAGCTCAAAGACCTCAACGCCTCGTCGGTGGAACACGCCATGTCCATCATCGAAGGCACCGCCCGCAGCATGGGCATTGAAATCAGCGACTGAGATATCGAGGCCAGGGGAGAGATAGAGAGATGCCCAAACACAGCCGACGTTATTCCGGCGTTGCCGCCACGGTGGACGCGGAACGTGCCTACCCACCCCAGGAGGCCATCGACTTCCTCAAGGAATCGTCCACGACCAAGTTTGACGAGACCATGGAAATCCACCTGCGCACCAACGCCGACACCCGCCATGCCGATCAGATGGTCCGGGGCGTCACCGTCCTTCCTCACGGATTGGGCAAGCAGGTGCGGGTGGTGGTCTTCGCCAACGGAGAGGCCGCCGACATTGCCCGACAGGCCGGGGCCGACTACGTCGGCGACGATGATCTTATCGAGCGCGTCGAAGGCGGCTGGGTAGATTTCGAAGTGGGACTGGCCGTGCCTGAGATTATGCCCCGCATCGGGAGGCTGGGCCGGGTCCTGGGCCGACGGGGCCTAATGCCGAACCCCAGGACAGGCACTATGGTCCAGGCTCGCGACCTTCCCCGCACCATCCAAGAAGCCAAGGCTGGGCGTCTGGAGTTCCGCACGGACCGGACTTCGATCATTCACAGCCAGTTCGGGAAGTGCAGCTTCGAGACGGAAACACTGATGGAGAACCTGGCGGTGCTGATGGACTCCATAGTCCGTTCCAAGCCCGAGGCTGTAAAGGGCTCCTTCCTGCGGACAGCCTACATGACGACCTCGATGGGCCCCAGCGTGTCCATCGACCTGGGAGCCCTGCAGGGACTTAAACCGCCCGAATAATTGGTGTATAATCCCCGAAACTGAACAGCCGGAGACAGCGGGTCCCCAAGGGGTTAAGGAGGAATCGCCCGCCGAGGCGCGAGGATACTTGGGAATGCCACCTTGGTTTGGGGCTTTCCAGTTCAACCACTCCCCTGCGCTTCGCATCCGGCGCGGGGATTTCTTTTTCCCGCCGAGCAAACCTGACCCAAACTCTCCATAGGAAGGAGACCATTGTGCCCACCCAAGCCAAAATAGACAAGGTGGCCGAGCTTCAGGAGAAGCTGGAACGCTGTTCCATTGCGGTTACCACAGGATTCAGCCGCATCCCGGTCAACGAAATGACCGATCTGCGCCGGCGCACCCGGGAGGCCGGGGTCGAGCTCATCGTCATCAAGAATTCGCTGATGAGCCTGGCCGCCGACGCCGCCGATATGCCCCAGCTCAAGGACATCATGGAAGGCCCCACTGCCGTGGCGTTCGGATACGACGAGCCGGTGGACGTGGCCAAGACCCTCAGCGACTACATCCGAACCACCCGCTCCGCTCTAACCATCCAGGGAGCGGTGGTGGGAGGAGGGCCGGCCCTGCCCACCCCGGAGGTGGAGCGTCTTGCTGCCCTGCCGCCGCGGCCGATACTGTTGTCCCAGCTCCTGGGACAGATACAGGCCCCTATCTCAGGCTTGATCAACGTTCTCAACGGCCCGTTGTGGGCCTTCGGCGGAGTGCTGCAGGCGAGGATTCAGCAGTTGGAAGAGGCCGGGGAAGGAGCGGCGGCACCCGCCGATTAGCCCTTGATGCAGCCAACCGCAGGCATCCCAACCTCGACCTGCCGGACGACGATACGGAACCACCCGGAACGGGCGGCCCCCGGCGAAGCAGTCAACATACTGTCCGCGGGGCTGGTGGCTCACGTGGGGATCGTAGAGGATGGCCTTCCGGTAGTCATCCCCATGTCCTACCACTACGATTCGGCACGCCCTGACCGGATGTATCTGCACGGGTCCATCCGCAGCCGCCTGCTTAAGCACCTGTCCGACGACGCTCCGGTGTGCGTTTCGGTGACTATCACCGACGGGCTGGTGTACTCCCGGAAGGCGATGAACCATTCCATGAACTACCGGAGCGTGGTGCTGTTCGGCCGCTCCCATGAGGTCGCCGACGAGACGGAAAAATCCAGGCTGTTCGAGCAGATGGTGCGCCGTTACTTCCCCGGCCGCACCGCTGGGCAGGACTATCACGAAGCCCCGCCGCAGGACCTGGGCGTCACCGCCCTGGTGGAGGTGACTATCGAGGATTGGAACGGGAAGGTACGCAGTGGAGGTCCCACGGGCCCGGAGGATGACAAGCCGGATGCCCCGGGCTGCGCGGGCATCATCGACCTTCCCGCAACATGACCCGATTTACATTAGCGCTAAAATCTGGAACAATCCCATTAACCGATCCGCAAACAATAGCTAGGAGGAAACGATGACCACCAAAGAAGAGATCCTGGATGCAATCAAGGAGATGAGCGTTCTTGAACTGTCCGACCTGGTCAAGTCCCTGGAGGAGCAGTTCGGCGTGACCGCCGCGGCCCCCGTTGCCGTGGCTGCACCCGCCGCCGGAGCCGCCGCCGCCGAAGCCGCCCCCGCTGAGGATGAGCAGTCCGAGTTCGACGTGATGATACAGAACTTCGGGGAGAACAAGATCAACGTCATCAAGGCCGTCCGCGAGGTTACCGCGCTGGGCCTGCGGGAAGCCAAGGAACTGGTCGAGTCCGCCCCGGCCCGGGTCAAGGAAGGCATCGCCAAGGACGAGGCCGAGTCCATCAAGGCCAAGCTGGAAGAGGCCGGAGCCGCCGTCGAGGTCAAGTAACCTCTCCGTCCACGGCAAATTCCACGGATACGCACAGGGGCGCGCCACGGCGTGCCCCTGTTTTAGTTGCCGCACCCAGGACCCCATCCGGCTTTCCCAGATCCACCATCCTTCCTTCTGACGGTAGTAACCGTTCCATGCTTGGGTTACAATTGGCCCGCAACCCGACAGCCCGAGAGGTACGGAACCATGATTAAGGTATCAGTTTACTACCCCAACGAAGAAGGCAAGAACTTCAACATCGACTACTACGCCAACACCCACATGCCCCTGGTGAGGGAGCGCCTGGAGTCCTTTGGCCTGGGCCGCATCGAGGTGGAAAAAGGCATCTCCGACACCGACCCCAGTGCCCCTCCCCGGTTCGTGGCAGTGGGAACCCTCTACTTCGACACAGTGGATAACGTTCACGAGGGCTTCAAGACCCACGGACGCGAGCTCATCGGCGACGTCCCCAACTTCACCGACATCGCTCCCCAGTTCCTCATTAGTGAAGTGGTGGAGTAAACACTCGCCCAGCCCTTCGCCGCTACACAGGGCACACCGCACTCACAACTGGCCCCCTCGCGCTCACCCGCGTTGCCGACGGCCGATTATCCCCAGAGAGGCTACTCATGTCCAGCAACGTCGCCTTCGACGCCTTCGACCGACTGGCCAAAGAGCAGGTCCGCAACCACTGGGAGTTCTACCCCACCGCCGGTTCCCGGATCGGGCTACACGAATACGACGGGCGGCTCCCGGACCTGTCGCCGGGCCCGACCCGGCGCCGCATCGAAAGCCTGCGCCATGGCCTCGCCCAGCTATCCGCCCTGGACGTCACCACATTCACCCCAGAACAGATGCTGAGCGTGCGCCTGCTGGACGTGTTCCTGCGACGGGAGTTGTTCAACCTAGGAGAGATGCGGCCGGTGGAGCGGAATCCGATGCGCCAGGTCGGTTACCTCAACATGGGCGGCTACGTCCGGCGGGACTACGCACCGCTGCCCGACCGCCTCCGTTCCGCAACCCTGGCCATGGCGCAAGTACCCGACTTCCTGCGGGTGCTGGACACCTACCTAGAGTCTCAGGTGGGGGAGGCGGTCCTGGACATGAGCATCGAAAGCTACGCCGGCATGGCTAGGTTCTACCGGGAGGACTTGGCGCAGGCCGCCTCCGATTGCAGCGACTCCGGTGTGCTGACCGGGTTCAACGAGGTCAGGGAAACCGCCGCCGCCGCCATCGACAACTTTGTAGAGAGTCTCCGCGACCGCCGGAGGGCTGCTCACCAGGACTTCGCCATCGGAAGCCGCCTCTACTCGGACATGCTGAGTACAGGGGAGGGCCTCTCCGTACCCCTTTCCCACATTATCGAACTGGGGCAGGCCAATCTCCGGGCCAACTTGGACCGGCTGGCCGAAGCCGCCACGGCCATCCATCCAGATCGTTCGGTGCGGGAGACGGTGGCGGAGATCAGCCGGAACCACCCCACCGCGTCAGGACTGATCCCAGAGACCCGGGAAATGCTGGAAGATATCCGCCAATCTCTCATTGACTTCGACGTTGTCAGCCTGCCCTCGGAGGACCGCTGCCAGGTGGTTGAGACCCCAGCCTACATGCGTTACGCCTTCGCCGCGATGGACAGCCCCGGCTCTCTGGAAAGCCGGGCGACGGAGTCTTTCTACTACGTGACCCCGGTGGAGGATGACTGGCCGCCGAGCCAGCAGGAGGAATGGCTGTCCAACTTCAACTACGCCACCATGCGCATCATCTCCATCCACGAGGTCTACCCCGGCCATTTCACCCACCACCTGCACAACCGGTACGGGTCCGAGCTACCCCTGATCAACCGGGTCGCCTCGTCCTACGCCTTCACCGAAGGATGGGCCCACTACACCGAGGAGATGATGCTGGAGACGGAGTACGGCCGGGGCGAGCGGGAGTTGCAGGTGACCCAACTGCTGGAAGCCCTGGTCCGCAACTGCCGCTACCTGTGCTCCCTCGGTATGCACACCGACGGCATGACCGTGGACGAGGCCACCCGGTTTTTCATGGACTACGCCTATATGGAGGAGTATCCGGCCCGACGGGAAGCATTAAGGGGAACCTTCGACCCCGGGTACCTGAACTATACGTTGGGGAAGCTGATGATCCTCAAACTGCGGGAGGACTACCGCCGGCAGGAGGGTTCCTCGTATACCCTCAGAGGGTTCCATGACGCTCTGCTCTCCCACGGAGCGCCGCCCCTGCCGCTGCTTCGGGAGGTGATGCTGGCGGAGCCGGGGGAGTCGCCCATTTAGGGAATGCGATGACGATGTTGGACGGGCAACTGGGAGAACTGCGGGGGGAGATTAACGGCCTCAAGAGCCGCATGGACGATCTGCACCGGTTGCTGATGGTCCTCATAGGCATCGTGGGCGGGGGCCTGGTCGGCCATCGTCAGCATGATATTGCAACTGACGCAGTAAGGCTCGACGTTTCGAGCGGCAAAAGGAAGGCCCGAGCTTGCCCACGGACCTTGCAACTGGGACCAGTGACTTGCTCCGCTCTACGTTGTCCGGAATGTGACCCTACGGAACGCCTCGGCGAATTCCAGGGAGTCCTCTCCCGAAGCGGATTCCCTCGCCTGTTCCCGCACGAAGCTGGCGACCTCGTCTTGGCTGTGGCCACCCATCTGGGACCGGCGGGTGCCCACCAACTCGATTTTGCGGTCCAGCGTGCCGGATATGTCGATAAATACATTGGGCCGCTCGGTGCCCCAGAACAGGACCGTCCCTGTTTTGTGGGGCTCCAATCCCTCGTTGCTCCACAGGTCGCCGAAGTGGAGATGGTCGCGGGCGTATGGGAACACGGCGTCCAGGGCCACCTGTCCGGCTATCCGGTGGTCCCGGTGCCAGGTCAGGTCCAGCCGGTACGGTTCGGGGACGATGACTGTGTCGGGACGGATGCGGCGGATCTCACGCACCAGTTCCTTCCTGAATTCGCTGTTGTCTTCCAGTTCTCCGTCGGCGTGGTTCAACATCACCACATCGTCCACGCCCAGGATGCGCGTCACATCCATCAACTCCCGGGCACGGGCAGCGGCCAATTCTTCCGAGGTGATTCCGGGCTGGTCCGCTCCCCGGCCGCCGTCGGTGCAGATAACATAATGCACTTCGGCGCCCTCCTGGACCCATTGCGCCAGGGTACCGCCGCACCAGATTTCCGCGCTGCCCGGATGGGGAATGACTACCAGGACTCGTTCTGGGGTTTCTGCCATGCCCGGCATACCTCCATGTAACCTATATCTTCAAACGCGGGCGAACCGGGAAGGGAGAACTCGGTGAAGCCGGCGCCGACACCATATTCATAACCCGCAGACAAGTACCGGACTCCTTACTGCGGACGGCCCGACTGCTCATCCTCGTAAATCGCCAGCATTCGTTCCGCCACCCGCTCCCAGCTCATGTCCTGGGCCCGGCGCCGGGCAGCATCTCCCATGCTATCCTGCAGGGCCTTGCTGGACAGGATCATCTCCACCGAGGTGGCGAAGGCTTCGGGGCAGCGCCAGGACTTGAGATACCCGGTGCGCCCGTGCTGCACCACCGTAGAAAGGCCGCCAACCCGAGAGGCCACCACCGGAGTTCCGCAGGCCATGGATTCTAGGGCCGCCAACCCAAAACTCTCGTAGAATGACGGAACGATGCAAACGTCCGCGGCGCTGTAGTACACGGGTAGCTCCGCCTGGTCCACCCTCCCCACGAAGTCGAATATGTCCTCAACTTTGAGGTCGTGGGCCAACCGGCGAATGCGCTCTCCCTCCCCCTGCTTGCCGTCGTCTCCGCCGACCACCAGCACCCGCATCCCGTCGCCCGGCTCTATTTGCGCGGCGGTGTGGACGAGCAGGTCCAGACCCTTGAGCTCCTCCATCCGGCCGACGAAAAGCAACACCTTCTCCCCGTTCAATCCCAGCTGCAACCTAGCTTCCGAGCGTTCCAAGGGCTGGAACCGGGACAGGTCCACCCCGCAAGGGACCAGCGTTATCCGCTCGGCGTCGCCGCCGTAGAGACGGACCATGGAGTCCCGCTCGTGCGGACTGAACGCGACCACCCGGTCGGCATCTGCTATCAACTCACGCTCGATTAGTTGCCGTTCCGGTGTCTCCGACTCGCCAGCCCGGGCCTGCAACTTGATCAGGGCCATGGTGTGGAAAGTGACCGCGTGGGGCACTCCCATAAGCCGGGCCAGACGCTGTCCGACCCACCCGGACATCCAGTAATGAGAATGGACCGCGTCGTAGGTCATTCCCTCTTCGGAGCAGAAGCCAGCCACCGCTTCAAGGAAGCCCGGAAGGTGGTCGAATAACCCTTCCATGGGAACGTCGTCCCCGCCGCCGGGCAGGTGCACGACCCGCACCAGCGGACCCGCCTCCTCAATGAACGCGGCCGCCTCCGGGTGGTTCCGGGTGAAAACATCCACCGCAACGCCCAACTCCCCGAGGGCGGCAGCCAACTGCCGGACGTAGACGTTCATACCGCCGGCCTTGCCCACCCCCGGGGCGGCCAGTGGAGAGGCATGAAAGCTGATGAAGGCGACCCGGTTGACACTCAACTCTTGGTAACCACCATCTGGTACAGGGTGTGGTTCCGGCCGCCCAGGTGGTACTTGTACGGTTCCGACCCGCGCAGAAAATCGAAGTAGGACTTCCCCTGTTCGATGGCGTCCCGCAGGCACAGCGCGTTCAGCAGCAGCCCCACGCTGTAATACCGCAACTCCGGGTCGTGCCCGCTGTTGTACAGCAGGCGGGTGGACCCATAGTCGAAACAAATGCTGGAAGCCGCCAGATTGCCATTGACCTCCATGAAGAACAATTTGATCAGACCCAGTTGGGCGGTGCGCCGCGCCATTTCTCGAAAGAATTTTTCCCGCTTCGGCGTCATGAAGTCGGATTTTTCCGGGTCACTCATTCTCATCAGCCGGAGAAAATCGTCCAACCGACCCACAACTTCGTCCTCAGTATGGACTACGTACCAGCGCCATTCGTCCAACCCGTCGAGGCGCCGGAACTTGCGCCGAAGTTCATGGCGATCCTTCCTGGAAAGCATGGAAAGATACTCGTCCCAGGTGTTCGGCAGGTCCAGACCGGGGGCCACGTCCTCTTCCGACACTTCCACCGCGTAGCCGCTGCTGCGGGCCATGCCAGGAAGGAATTTGAGGGTCGGAGACGACTCCCGGAGGGAGTAAAGCTCCAGCCGGGCCATTCCCTGGGAGTCCAGGCGGCGCAGCAGCTTGGGAAAGAATTCCGCTTCGTACCCGGGGCGGACCATGAAGTCGTTGTAGTCGAAAGTCTCCGGGCTTCCGACCAGCGACGCCACACCGTCCCGCCGGGACAGGGATGCGATAGCCAGAACGCTGCCCGAATCCTCGGGGTCCTCGACATAAAAGCCGGCCATCTCGCGCCCGCAGCCGTAGTTGTCCCACCAGATTTTCTGCCACTGGGGAGTGAGATAGAGGGTATCGACCGAACACACCGACAGCAGGTCTTCCCACTGCTGCTGGATTGTCTCGAAGGACTCGAAGGGTGTGAACGACATCTGTGCTGCCTACTGATCTAACCGGCTATGCCCGTTTCCCCGGAGTCATCAATCGGCCTGTCATTCCCTCAACAGGGCCAGCAGGCCGGCGCTGTCGAAGGGGACTCCATCGAAGCTTCCCCTCACGGCAACGGTTGTCATCTCGCTGCCCGGTTTCCGCACTCCCCTCATGGACATGCACAGATGCTCTGCCTCTACCCGGGCAACCAGGCCGGCGGGATTCAACACGGTAAAAACCGCGTCGGCCCACTGGCTGGTCAGCCGTTCCTGCACCTGGGGACGGTGGGCAGCCACTTCCAGGGACCGGGCCAACTTGCTGATGCCGGCCACCCGTCCGCTGGGGATATAGGCCAGGTGGGCCCTCCCGAAGAAGGGCAGCAGATGGTGTTCGCACACCGAATAGAACGTCACGTTCCGCAGCACCACCGGGTCCCGGTGATGCTCGTCAAAGACGGCATCAATGGCATCAGCCGGGTCCAGGCCGACGCCTGAGAAAAGCTCTCCATACATGGTGGCGACGCGATGGGGGGTATCGCGCAACCCTTCCCGGCGGGGATTGTCCCCAATTGCGTCGAGGATTTCAAAGACCGCTTTTTCGATGCGTTGCTGGATAACGGCTCCCTTGCTCTGGGCTTGTTTCCCGCCACAAGCTAGTCAACCGGCTGGTTCTCAGTTGGCGGAGGCCAGGGCCACGGCCTCCACCGCTTCCATGGTGGGCTCGACTTCGACGGTATGAGCCTGCACACTGCTGACCGCCAGGTCCGGGTCTTTCAGACCCGTTCCCGTGATTATACATACAACCCGTTTGTCCGACAGATCCAACCCTTGATTGACGGTCTTGATCAAGCCCGCCACCGAGGCCGCCGACGCGGGCTCCCCGAATACTCCTTCCCGGGACGCCAGCAGACGATAGGCTTCAAGGATTTCGTCGTCCGTTACCGCGTCTATTGTGCCCCCGGACTCATCCCGCGCCTGTAGCGCACTCTGCCAACTGGCCGGATTACCAATTCGGATGGCCGATGCGATGGTCTGCGGGTTGTTGATGGGGTGTCCCCGGACGATGGGCGCTGCTCCGTCGGCCTGGAAGCCCATCATGCGGGGCAGACGAGTGGTCATCTCTGCGGCACGGTACTCTTTGAATCCCTGCCAATAGGCGGTGATGTTTCCCGCGTTGCCGACGGGGATAAACATCAGGTCCGGGGCGTCCCCGAGAACGTCGGATACTTCGAAGGCGGCGGTTTTCTGTCCTTGCAGACGGTGCGGGTTGACGGAGTTGACCAAGGTGATGCGGTGCTTGGCGGTGAAGTCTCTGACCAGCTTGAGGGCGACGTCGAAGTTGCCGTCGACCATGATTATCCGGGCCCCGTAGGCCATAGCCTGGGCTAATTTGCCCAGCGCCACCTCCCCCTTGGGAATCAGGACCAAGGCCGGCAGACCGGTGTAAGCGCCGTAAGCCGCCGCCGATGCGCTGGTGTTCCCGGTGGAAGCGCACATGACGGCCACGCTGTGCTCTTCCAACGCCTTGGCAATGGCTACAACCATCCCCCTGTCTTTAAAGGATCCCGTGGGGTTGCAGCCTTCCAGCTTAAAGTACAGCTCTCCGCAACCCAGTTCCGTTCCCAGCCGATTGGACTTCACCAAGGGGGTATCGCCCTCGCCCAAGGTGATCATGGGAGTAGAGTCACTCACCGGCAGGTAAGCCCTGTATTTACCTAAAACCCCGATTCCCATAAATCGCTGCGCGACCGCCTTCTGACCTTGCCGCCGCGCCTGGGCTACTCCTCTATCCTCAGCGTATTGCTTACCCGGTTAACCACGCCCAAGCTACCCACCAGCCGCAACGCCTCCTGGACCGATGCCTCCCGGGACGGGTGGGTTGTTATGACCAGTTCCGCGGTCTGGTCCTGGGGAAAGGTATCCTTCTGGAGCACCGAGGCGATGCTGATGCCCAAGTCCCCCAGGATTCGGGAAATCTGGGCCAGCACCCCGGCTTGATCAGTGACGTTGAGGCGAATGTAATACCGGGTGTGAAGATCGTCCATGGACCTGACCGGAAGGGGTTTGCGGCCCGAGGAGCTGGAAAGACCCGCATCCGCCGGGGGTTCCTTGGCCTGGATGCGCCTGCCGATATCGATCAAGTCCCCCACCACCGCGCTGGTGGTCGGGCCTCTGCCGGCACCCATACCATGAAGGAGAACCTGTCCGCACAGGCTTCCGGTGACTTCCACCGCATTATACACCCCGTCCACCTTGCCCAGCATGTGATCGACGGGTATCAACACCGGGTACACGCGGGCCCCGACCCCCTCCGGGTCCAGCGTGGCGATGGCCAGGGACTTGATGGCGTATCCCAACTCCTGCGCGTACCGGAAGTCCTGGGGTTCCAGCCTGGAAATACCCTCACGGTAAACGTCTTCCGGGGGGACTCGCTGGTGAAAAGCCAGCGATGCGAGGATCGAGATCTTGTAGACGGCGTCGTGCCCTTCCACATCGTTGGTCGGGTCGGCCTCGGCGTATCCCTGTTCCTGGGCCTCGGCCAGCGCATCAGAAAACTGGGCGCCCTGGTAGGCCATGCGGGTGAGGATATAATTTGTGGTCCCGTTGATGATGCTGCGGATGGACCGGATTTCGTTGGCCAAGAGTTGCCCCATCAAGCTGCCGATGATGGGTATACCCCCACCGGCGCTGGCCTCGAACAAGAGGTTGGCTCCTCCCTGGCGGGCGGCGTCGAAGAGCTCCGGCCCGTGTTTGGCCATCACTTCCTTGTTGGCGGTGACCACGTGTTTCCCGGAAGCCAGGGCAGTGGACAGGTAACGGGCCGCGGGGTCTACCCCGCCCATCACCTCGACCACCATGTCGATATCTGGATCGCCCAGCAGGTCTTCTGGGTTGGTCGTCAGCATTTCTAAGGGAACGGATGTGTCCCGCTGCCGTGACAGGTCCCGTACCAGGACCTTCTTCAGGATCACCGGCATCCCCACCTGGGCGGACACCTGCTGGTCTGGGTCCAGCAGAGCGGAGGCCACACCACCCCCCACAACCCCGAGGCCCATGAGGCCAACGTTTATCTTCCTGGCCTGGCTCATGCGGGCGGGTTACTGCCCTCCCAGCGGGAACCCGCCCTGGTCGGGGCGGGCCGGCTCGTCGACCCGGGGGGCGGTCACGCGCACCTGGTCAGCCACCCACGCGTACCGGTCGCTGTCGAAGTTGATCTTCAACCAACCCTCCTTGGAACCCCGGGAAAGCTGCTCATCCCGCCACTCCTGAACCAGCTCCCGGGCCAGCTTGGCGTGCATCAGCGGCTCCAGGTCCCGCTCCTCTGGGCCGGAAATCTTGTGGATTATGTAGACACCCTCCCTCAGGAACACCGGCTCGCTGATCTCGCCCACCGGCAGGGGTTCAACCCTCTCACCGTCGGCGGATGTCTCTCCTTCCGCCGGTTCGGGAGTGCCGAAAATCGTTTCGTCCAGGTCTGGGAAGGCCCCGCGCGGCACCCACCCGACGTAGCCGTCCAGGTCAGAAAACCCGGAGGAGTTATGCACCTCTGCAGCCACATCGGCAAACTCCTCCTCGTCGAGGCGTTCCCGAACCGCTCTCGGGTCGAGGGTATTGTCCTGCAGGTCAATACGGATCCACTCCACCTCGACCTGCTCGGCGGTTGCGGGAATGGTGGAGGCGAACATGACCGTCAGGTCGCGGCCCAGGAGCTGCTCCTCCAGGAGGTCGCGATACTCGTCATCGGTCAGGCGTACCTGAGTCAGGAAACCAGTGTAGTTGTTGTCGAACTCGCGGTCGAGTTGCCCGGGATCGGCCTCCTGGCCTTCAGGGGGGTTCGGATAAAATTGCTCCCTGAGGGCTTCGTCTAAGTCATCGTCGGTGATTGTTAACCCCAATCCCGGGGCAGCCTGGCGCAGGATTTCAGAGTTGAGCATGTCCTGGAGATACTCAAAGGGGACGACGCTCAGGTCGACGAACCCGCCCTCGTACCGGCGGATTCCCTGCAGCACCCGGATGCGGTCCACCAGGTCTCCCATAGTGAACTTGACCCCCCGGATTTCACCGGCGGTGACCCGGGGAGGAAGCCAGAATTCCAGGTAAACCCCGACTCCAACTATGGCCAGAACGGCCAGGATGAGCATTGAACCGACGGTTATGGCGAGGCGCTGCCGGCGCCGTTCCTGCTGGGCCCGCTCCGTCTGGCGGCGGGCCTGTTCAGCGGTTTCACGGCGCGACTCGCGCTCCGATTCCCGCTGGCGGCGGCGGGAACGCCGCCGGGAGAGCGGCTCCTCTTCCGTCGCAGTTGCCTGCCTTCGCCAGGGGAGAGCCATAACTAAACAAACCTCGCCAGATACTGGGGAATGCTGGGTGGATCACCCCGCCAGAGGAACCGCCCCCCTGTACAGGGCAGCACAGAGCGGGTTGGGAACAATCCTGGAGGGAGCCCTCCGCCGGCTAGCGGCGGTAGCCCAAGCCCATGGAGATGATCGACGGATTCGGCGCGAAGGGCAGCAGGGCCAGGTGACGGGCCCTCTTGATTGCGGACCTCAGCATGCGCTGGTGCTTGGCGCAGACTCCCGTCTTGCGGGTGGGCTCGATCTTGGCCCGGTCGGACACGAACCTTCGCAGCCGGTCAACGTCCTTGTAGTCAATGTACTTGGTGTGCTCCACGCAGAAGGAACATACCCGCCGACGTGGACCGTAGCGTCCCCGGGGTCTTCCGCCCTGCCTCGGCCCACCACCTGGGCGGGGGCCACCACCGGGACGGAAGCCGCCGCCGGGGCGGAACCCCGGCCTGGGCCCGCCACCCGGACCCCCCGGACGGGGTCCAGGCGCCGTTTGAGGCGCACCTGCCGGCGGCGCACCTGCCGGCGGTGTTCCAGTCGGAGCCGTTCCGGTCTGGGGTGCTGCGGGAGCGGGAGCTTGCGTCGCGGCGCCCGGCTCGGGCGCGGCGGGTGAAGGCTGTTGTGTCGTGGTCATAAACGGGATGTTCCTCCCCAATAATTCGATGGACTAGAACGGCAGATCGTCGATGTCGTCGACAGGACCGCCACCATAACCGGCTCCCCCACCGTAACCGCCGCTTCCCTGAGGGGCGCCGTACCCCTGGCCCTGGCCCGGGTTGCCCCCGTAGGAATCGCGGGCAGGCCCCTGGTTGCCGCCGTAGCCTTGTCCCTGGTCATCCCCGTAAGGGGCTTGGTCATAGCCACTGCCCTGACGAGCGCCCAGCATTTGCATTTCGGTGACAAAAACATCTAGGGAAAAACGGGTTTGCCCGTCGTTGGCTTGATAAGTCCGGCTCCTCAGCCGTCCTTCGACATAAACCTGCTGGCCTCTTGTAAGGTAGCTGTTGCAGGTTTCAGCGAGACGTCCCCAAGCGCTGCAGTTGAACCACTCGGTCTCCTCTCGTTGCTCTCCATTAGCAGTGTACCGGCGGTTGGAAGCAACGCTGAAAGATGTGACCATCTGGCCGTTGGGCGTGTACCGCATCTCCGGATCACGCCCTAAATTGCCGATCACGATTATCTTGTTCATCCCACTACTCTACCCAGCGGATTCGGACGGTGCCGATTCGGCTTCCGGTTGGGGCGCTGCCTGGGCGGGGGTATCTTCCGCTGCGGGAGTTGCCTCCACTGGGGGTTCCTCGGTTACAGGAGCCGCTTCAGCCACTGCGGTCTCGGCCGCACTGGCTTCCGCCGCAGCTTCCGTGGCAACCCCGGCTGCCGGAGCGGCGGAAGCATCTCCCTCGGGAGATGGAGTCCCTTCCGCCGACGCTTGCTGGGCAGCCGCAGCGGCCTGCGCTTGCTGGGCTGCGGCCGCGCGGGCTGCGGCCATTCCAGGCTGAGCCAGCGGCAGGTTCGGATCGGTCAGTGTTACCAGCGACCGCAGTACCCGTTCGTCTAGCCGCAGGAAAGTCTCCAACTCGACGTTGAAGGGACGCTCGGTCGCGAACTGGGTCAGGTAGTAACTGCCCTCCAGAAAGTTGTACGAACCCTTGCGAATGGGATACGCAAGGCGCCGAGTGCCCCAAGCCTGTTCCCGGGTAATCTCGGCGTCCCGGTTGGTTATGAACTCCTTGATCTGTCCCCACGCCTCCGTGGCCTGGTCCTGGTTCAGCATGGGGCTAAGGATGGCTACCAGCTCGTAGTTACGCAAAAAGGACTCCTCTACAGTTTGACACTGGCGCAGATTATATCATCGGCACCAAGGCGGCTCAACACGCCCCGTGCGGCGTTTCGGCGTAACGGGGCTCAGGAATGCACGGCGTCCCTACGTCTCCACCACCACCTCTTCATCTTCTACGTTCTCCCCGACATCCTCCTCGCACTCATCCGCCACCGCCGGAACCCGGCTCCATTGCTGGGCGAAGTAGACCCCGATCTCCTTGCCCATGGCCGCGAGCGGAGGGCCCAGGATGACTCCCCAGAACCCGAAGTAGTTGCTGGCAACGATGATAACGAGGATGATCATCACCGGATGCAGTTTCAGGGACTCCCCCTGTATGCGGGGGACCAGCAGGGTGTTTTCCAGCAGTTGGATAGCCAGGTACAGCAGGATGACGTAGGGCACCTTTTCCGGCGCGGTAGCCAGGGTTACCAGGACTCCGGCGGCCCCGCCGATCCACGGCCCGATGATGGGGACCAGTTCCGTCAGTCCGGCCACGATGCCCAGCATGAAGGGGAAGGGCACCCCCAGCAGCAGCAGTCCGACTGTGACGATCGCTCCCACCACCAGCCCCAGGAAAAGCTGACCCCGGATGTATCCACCGACGGTCCGGTCTACGATGTCGAGCACATCCTGAAGGTAAGGCCGCAGGGCGGAGGGAAAGGGAGCGGCCAGCGAGGACTTGATGTTCCCCGAGTCCTTCATCAGGTAGAAGATCAGGACCGGAGCAGTCGCCAGGCCGAGGATGAAGGCGATGGATCCGGAGATTATGGACAGGACCTGCGTGACCAGGCTCCATGCGGCCCGGCCTATGATCCCGCCGGCATCGGCCAGGGTTGACTCCGCCCGGTCCCGCAGGTCCACTGGAACCAGCTCGGCGTATTGGGTCAGCCATCCCTCCACCGTCATTCGTGCCGAGTTGAGAAAGCTGGGGAAGTCCCGGATGAACCGCTGGCCCTGCTCGATGGTGGGCGGGATCACCGCCGCCAGCAATCCAACGAAAACCCCCAGGACAGCCAGAAAGATTATCCCTATGGCCAGCCCCCGGCTCAGCCCGGGACGGCGTTCCCGCCAGGGCATCCCCCGCTCCAGCAGGCGGGCCACCGGCAACAGGACATAGGCCGCCACTGCGCTGATTCCCAGAGTAAGCAGCACCGTCCCCAGGAAATACAGCACCCCCAGGGTGATCACGATGACCGCGGCGGTTCCCAGCAGCAGGTAGCGGTGCCGCTTAAGACTCATTCATTCCCATCCATGCCCCCCAGTTCCATTTTCGAGAGAAATCCTGGAATTTACCATTGGGATACGCCAACGGGCACGGTTGAAAGGATCAGCCGTGCCCGCAGTCAATTGCCTAAGTTCCTGGACCCGTTCTTACAAATCGAGTCCCGGCACCGGGAAGTTTGCCGTCATTTCCCTGACGCCGTCGGCCACTTCCAGCTTCACGCTGTCATCCTCCATGTTGGTCAGCAGGCGGACGATGAGCTGAGCCACCTTCTGGGACTCCGCCTCATTGAAACCCCGGCTGGTTATCGCGGGCGTCCCCAGGCGCAGGCCGCTGGTCACCCGGGGCGGCCTGGGATCGAAGGGGATGGCGTTCTTGTTGGCGCTTATGCCCACGTCTTCCAGGGCAACCTCCACCGCCCGGCCCGTGAGCCCCAGGGGAGTCAGGTCGACCAGGATCAAGTGGTTGTCCGTGCCGCCTGAGACCAGCCTCAGCCCGGCCTCGGAAAGCTCACTGGCCATGGTCTGGGCGTTGGATACGACCTGCCCGGCATAGCGGGCGTAGTCGGGACTCAATGCCTCGCCAAAGCACACCGCCTTGGCGGCGATGACGTGCATGAACGGCCCGCCCTGCATGAAGGGAAACACCGCGAAGTCTACCTTGCGGGCCAGGTCCTCCTGGCACAGCACCAACCCACCCCGGGGGCCACGCAGCGTTTTCTGAGTGGTGGACGTCACCACCTGGGCGTGGGGGAAGGGGGACGGGTGGGCCCCGCCGGCGATCAACCCCGCGATGTGGGCCATGTCCACCATCAGCATGGCTCCCACCTCGTCGGCGATGGCCCGGAAGCGTGGAAAGTCGATGATCCGGGCATACGCGCTGCATCCGGCGACGATGAGCTTGGGCTGGCACTCCCTGGCAAGGCGCTCCACCTCATCGTAGTCGATAAGCTCCGTTTCCCGGTCCACGCCGTAGGGGACGAAGTTGTACAGCTTGCCCGAGAAGTTCACCGACGCGCCGTGAGTCAGGTGGCCCCCCTGGTCCAGCTGCATCCCCATCACGGTGTCCCCGGGCTCTAGCAGGGCGAAGTAGACGGACATGTTGGCCTGGGCGCCGCTGTGGGCCTGGACGTTGGCATGTTCCGCGCCAAAAACCTGCTTTACCCGGTCGATGGCTATCTGCTCCACTACGTCGACGAACTCACATCCTCCGTAGTACCGCCTCCCGGGATACCCCTCAGCGTACTTGTTATTCATCACGCCGGACTGGGCTTCCAGGACCGCGCGGCTGGCGTAGTTCTCCGATGCGATTAGCACCACGCTGTCGCGCTGGCGGCCGTTCTCTTGGTCAATAGCCCGGGCTACGTCCGGGTCCTGATTCTTCAAAAAAGACATACTGCTCCTGAACACCTAATCGTGGGCAAAAAGATGGAATGAAAAGCGGAGGTTGCGGCGGGGGTATGCCCCCGGGAACTGGGGGAGTCGTCCCGACAACCAATCCCGGCGAAACGTTCACAATGACGATTCCAGTATACCTTCGTGGTGATTTACAGTCAAAAACTGCTTGAGACGTTTACGGTAAATCGTCATCTGTGTACCTTCATTGTTCTTCCTTGTTCAGGAACTCGACTGCACTCTCTGCTCGGGAAACCGGGTTTCCCGGCCCCGCGCCGCTACAGACCTCCATCGACAATACGTTATACTTGGCCGGTGTACGAATCACTGACCGGCTTTCTCAAGACCTTCAGTTCCCAGTCGCCTATCCTGTGGGCCCTCCTGGTAATGGGCGTCATATCCCTGACCGGGCTCGTCCTGTACGGGTTCTGGGAGCTGGTCATCCGGGGAATCTCGCTAACCGTCTCCGGAGGGTCCCATAAGGGCAGCGGGGACTCCCGAGACGACGGAGGGCACCCGGCTCCCTGATGCTCTTTCCCAATGCCGACGTGGTGGTCAACCCGGTCCTGCTCCTGCTGCTGGGCCTCATCGTGGGAACCCTGGGCGGCTTCTTCGGCGTCGGGGGCGGCTTCCTGATAACCGGGGGGTTGCTGGTCTTCGGAGTTCCGCCCATCTTCGCCGTCGGGACCGGCCTCACCCTGATAATGGGTTCCTCCATCATCAACATGCTCAAGCATCGTGGACTGGGCAACGTGGACTTCAAGCTGGGCATCATCATGGTCTGCGGGACGGTTCCCGCCGTGTTCCTCGCCGAGCGCCTCAACTCCACCCTGGAAGCCGCTGGACTGGCCGGCCCAGTCATACGCTACGTCTACGTAACCGTGTTGTTTCTCCTGGGGGCCTTTCTGATCTACGACTACATCAAGACCCGCCGCCGCACCGGTTCCGCCGCTCCCTCCGGGGAAAACGTTTCCACCGCGCAGTTGACCCGACAGGTCCAGGCCATGCGGATCCCGCCTCATTCCGTCTGGCTGCCTGGGCTGGGCGTCCGGTCCACCTACATCGCCCTTCCGGTTTCCGGCATCGAACGCATCTCGGTTTTCGTGCCCTTCCTGGTAGGAGTTGGCATCGGCTTCTTCGCCGGACTGCTGGGCGCCGGAGGCGGATTCATTCTCATGCCAGTCTTGGTCTTCGTGGTCGGCATACCCACGACAGTGGCCATCGGCACCGATCTTTTCCAGGTAATCATCACCGGCTCCTTCGGGACCTTTGTCTACGCGGTGGGCGACCAGGTAGATCCCCTCATGGCTGTAATCATCCTGGCCGCCGCCTCGGCTGGGTCCCAGATCGGGGCCACCGCCACCCGGTTTGTCGACCCCGGACGCATCCGGATCCTCTACGGCGTCACCGTCCTCAGCGGCTGCGTCGCCGTGGCTCTGGAACAGGCCGCCAATACCCTGGATGGTCTGGAATTCCTCGGAGACATCGCCGCCTACATCCTCCTGGGCGTCTCCGGGACAATGGGCTTGGTCATCGCCGTTTTGCTGGTCAGGGCCCTCCTCAGCCGGTCCGAGGCGACCCACTGACCTTCCCGCGCCGCAATGCGCCGGTTGGGGTAGAATACCAGAGGCCAGAACTTGCTGACCCAAAGGGTTGCATGACCGAATCCGGCTTTTCCTTCCGCCTCCTCAACACAGAAGGGCGCGCCCGCGCCGGTGAGTTAACAACGCCCCACGGTACCGTCGCGACCCCTGCCTTCATGCCCGTGGCTACCCAGGCCACCGTCAAGACTCTCACGCCCGACGAGGTGAAGGATGTGGGAGCGGAAATCGTCTTGGGCAACGCCTACCATCTCTACCTGCGCCCCGGCGTTCCCATGGTGGAGCGTTTCGGCGGGCTGCACGGGTTCATGGGTTGGGACCGTCCCATTCTTACCGACAGCGGCGGCTTCCAAGCTTTCAGCATGGGATCCCTCAAGACCATCGACGACCGAGGCATCACCTTCCGCTCCCACGTCGACGGCAGCGAACACCGCTTCACCCCCCGCCTTGCCACCAGAAACCAGGAAGGCCTGGGGGCCGACATCATCATGTGCCTTGACCAGTGCATCGAGTTCGGCGCCCCCCGGGACCGGATTTCCCAGGCCATGGAGCGAACCCACCGCTGGGCTAAGGAGTGCTACGATACCCACGCGGCATCGGATACCGCCGGGTCCCAGGCCCTTTTCGGGATCGTCCAGGGCGGCACCTTCGACGACCTGCGCACCGAGTCGGCCGGGTTCATCACTGCTATTCCCTTCGACGGCTACGCCATCGGCGGTCTTGCCGTGGGGGAGTCCAAGGCCCTGATGTACGAGACCACCCGGCAGGTGACAGGACTACTCCCGGAGGACAAGCCCCGCTACCTCATGGGCGTCGGCTCTCCCGAAGACCTGGTGGAGGCGGTCCACGGCGGCGTGGATATGTGCGATTGCGTCCTGCCGACCCGAGTGGCCCGCAACGGCGCGTTGTTCACCAGACACGGGCGGGTCAACATTTCCAACCGCCGGTTCTCCGAGTGGGACGCGCCTTTGGAGGAGGACTGCGACTGCTACGCCTGCCGCAACTTCACCGCCTCCTACCTCTGGCACCTGTTCAAGGCGAAAGAGGTGCTGGGGATGCGGCTGGCCAGCGTCCACAACCTCCGCTTCATCCTGCGGCTGATGCAGGAGGCGCGGGATGCCATTGTGGAGGGCCGGTTCGACCGCTTCCGCCAGGACTTTTGGGCCGAATACCAACCCACCAACGAGGAAACCCGCCGCCTCCAGAAGGAGAAATGGCTGGCAGCTCGGGGTGCCTGACTGCCCGCGCCGCCCCCGCAACACTCCCCATCAAAATCCATCCGCGACTCAATCTACGAGGAGAACATGACCATCCGCAGCTATCAGGGCAAGACCCCCAAGGTACATCCCACCGCTTGGGTCAGCGAAGCCGCCTACGTCATCGGCGACGTGGAAATCGGGGCCTACTCCAGCGTGTGGCCCGGCTCCGTAATCCGCGCCGACACCATCAAGATCACTTTGGGGGAGTACGTTGACATCCAGGACAACTGCGTGCTCCACGCCGACAGTGACGCCATCTACGAGGACTACGTGACCTTGGGGCACGGCGTCACTAGCCACGCCAAGCACATCAAGACCCACTGCCTCATCGGCAACGGCGCCACCCTGAACGACGGGGTCATCCTGGGGGAGAACTCCGTGATCGCCAGCGGGTCGGTGGTGCTGGAGCGGAGAGAGTTCGGACCCAACTCCTTCGTGGTCGGCGTTCCGGCGTCAGCCCGGGAGGAACCCACCAACGAACGCCACCAGGCCATGATCCGGCGCACCGCCGAAAACTACGCCCGCAAAGCCCAGCTCTTCAAAGCCGAGGGACTGGGAGGGACGGAAGTGGAGGGGTAGGTGCGGCCGGCTGCTTCGGCGAATCAACCGAGTGGTTCAAACCAGGGCGCTAATCCCCCGCCACAGCATCATAACCCCCGAAACCGTCAGCAACCCTCCCATGATGAGCAGGAGAAGATTGACGCTGACGCGGCCGGTTAGCTTGGCGCCGATGTAGCTGCCTGCAACGGCGGGAACCCCCAGAATCAACAGCAGGGCCAAGTTGGTTGGCTCGTTGAACAGGTGGCCTATCCAGCCTAGGGTTCCCATGATCATTCCAATGAACAGGTTGGAACCCGCTGCTATGCGGGGGTCCACCTGCAATACGCGGATGATAAGGGGAAGCCTAACCGAACCCAGGACCAGTCCGATGGCCCCGGCCAGCAGGCCCAGGCCAAAGCTGGCGGTACTGCCTCCCACAAGGCGGGTTGGCGTAAAGCGTCCCTCGGAACCGGTCAGAGTGTCGTCCTCATCATGGCCGCCGCCGGCACGCCGTTTTGCCAGCAGCCCCAGTTCGATCCCCTGCCACAGGATCAGGACTCCCGCCACCGCGATGAGCAGGTTCACCGGGGCGCGGGTGCTGAAGAACCCTCCCAGGAATCCGGCAAGAAAGGACGGCACGCCAACCACCAGGACCAGGGGAAGCTTCACCCGCCCGTCGCGGAGGTGGCGATAGCTGCCGCTGATGGCGATCAGGCTGCTGATCAGGATGTTGGCGCTGGCGGCGGCAGGCAGAGGGATGCCGAGGAACAGCATGGCCGGCAGCCTCATCGTGCCCAGGGACAGGCCGATCAGTCCGCCCATCATGCCGATTACAAAGGACAACGCCAGCAACAGCGCGCCGAGCCAGAGGGGCAGGTAGGACGGAAGCCCTGACTCGAGGACGGAATTCACGGCTGAAGGGGAAAAGGAAAAGGCCCGCTCGCAGGGGCCTTTTCAGGGGGACCCGGATTAGACTGGAAGGGAATCGCTCAGCCCCCCGCCACCGCGGGGACGATGCTGATTTCGTCGCCGGACTTGGCAGTGGTGCCCAGGCCGTCGAGGAATCGGACGTCTTCTCCGTTGAGGTAGATGTTGACGAAGTAGCGCAGCTCGCCCTCCTCGTCGAGGAGGCGCTCCTTGAAGCCGGGGTAGTCGGACTCCAGCCTGTCAATCATCTCGGACAGGTTGGACTCGTCCATTTCAACCTGGGACAACCCGTTGGTCATGCGCCGCAGGGGGGTGGGGATGCGAACCAAGACGGCCATGTGAGGAACTCCTTTTCTGATTGCGTGGTGGCAGGCCAACGTCCTTCGACAAATCCCGGATGATGGGCGCGGGAGGGATCAACCCTCGATAACGTCTCCTCCCACCGGGTCAACGCGGACGCCGGTGGAACTGACCCATTGCAGGCCGCGCTCAATCTCTTCCTTCTCGCCGTCCAACTCAAGGATGACCCAGCCCATCTGCTCGCCGATGTCGGCGCGGCGGATGTTGGTGACGATGTGGAAGTCGTGCCCCAGCCGGTAGATTATCGGTTCTTTGACCAGTTCACTCTGGAAAGTGAACCGGACTCTTCGACGGTCCATCTTCCGCTAACTTCCGCAGGCTAGGAACCCACCGCGGCCCGTCCGCTGAGGGCTTCCTCGAAGGAACTGAGGGTGGGCTTGACGGCCATGGGGTTAACTACTTCCTCGACGGCTTCCTGGGTCTTGAGGCCGTTGCCGGTGATGTAGGCGACGGTCAGCTCGTCGGGGCCGATGGCCCCGGACTCGGCCAGGTCTTTCAGGGCCGATATGACCACGCCTCCAGCAGTCTCGGTGAAGATGCCCTCGGTCTCCGCCAGCAGCTTGATTCCCTCGACGACCTGGGACTCAGGAACGGAGTTGCCGCTGCCCTGGGAGTTGTTGATGACCCGCAGGGCGTAGATGCCGTCGGCGGGGTTGCCGATGGCCAGAGACTTGGCGATGCTGTTGGGTCGCACGGGACGGACTTGGGACTGTCCTTCTTTCCAAGCCGTCACGATGGGACTGCATCCCTCGGCCTGGGCCATGTGCATCCGGGTGGTGACGGCGGGATGATGCACGGTGTTCTGGTCGGCGCCGAAGGACATGGCGTCAACGCCATCCAGCAGCCCGAGGCAGGCCAGCTCATTGAAGCCCTTCCAGATCTTGGTGAACATGGCTCCGGAGGCGGACGGAACGACGACATGGTCGGGAAGACGCCAGCCCAACTGCTCGGCGACCTCGTAGCCCAGGGTCTTGCTGCCCTCGGCGTAGTAGGGGCGCATGTTGATGTTGACGAATGCCCAGGGATAGTTGTCGCCCACTTCGCTGCACAGGCGGTTGACCTCGTCGTAGGTGCCGTCCACCGCGACCATGGTGGGGCCGTACACGGCGGCGCCGATGACTTTGCCCCGCTCCAGGTCGGAGGGGATGAAGACGACGGAGCGTATTCCGGCGCGGGCGGCGTGGGCCGCGACGCTGCAGGCCAGGTTTCCGGTGGAGGCGCAGGCCAGGGTCTCGAATCCGAACTCGATGGCCTTGGTGGCGGCGACGGAAACAACCCGGTCCTTGAAGGAGTAGGAGGGGTTGACGCTGTCGTTCTTGATGTAGAGGTTGTTCAGCCCCAGCCGCTTGCCCAGATTGCGGGCCTTGATCATGGGGGTGAAGCCGGCCATGATGTCCACGGGGTCATCGCCGCTGGCGGGAAGGAGATCCTTGTAACGCCAGATGCTCAGGGGGCCGCGCGAGATTTCATCGGTGGTGACGGCCTCGGAGATGGTCTGGTAGTCGTACACCACCTCCAGCGGGCCGAAGCAAAAGTCGCAAACGTTGAGGGCCTCAGCGGGGTATTCCCGGCTGCATTCCCTACACTTGAGTCCACTTACAAAAGGCACAGGTCAGGCAACTCCATCTCTAAGGGTCGCCGCTTTCGCCCCCGATTAAGGCAACTTGTCCAAGGGGGCTGGGCGGCTCCGGGGTCTGGGGAAGGGGTGAGGGAAAGCCGCGAAGAGCCGTCCAAAAGCACCGGGGATGGTAGCAAAGGGCCTATTTTGTTGTCAAGGAAACCATGCCGGGCCACGCCTCCGGCGGCTGGCACCCGGCCCGGGGCTGGGAGAACGCTGAAAAGCCGGACAAAAGCGGACATTTCGGGACATTTGAGCGTGGGAGGATGGGGTACTTTGTCCTTTTTGTCCGCTAAATTTCCGCCTTTTTCCGTTGAATGTCCTCTGTTTGTCCGGTTTTGTCCAATCCTGTCAATGGATTCGGAAAGGGTGGAGATGGAGGCGATAGCAATAAAGGAAGGTTTATTTCTGCCGCATTTTGCTGCATTCTGCCACATTCCGACGGATGCCAGGACGAGCGCCCAGCGGCTGCGCCAGTGTTTCCCAAGGCCATGGTAGCAAGGGGGAGGCGGGGTTGGGAAGGGGCAAGTGTCAGTAGGCAGGGTTCCCTGAATTGCCATCCCCCGCCCCTCTCCCTCATGCCCTCGCCAGGAGCAGGCCCCCGGCCTCCGCTCGGGGCAGGTTCTACGTGGGGGCTAAAGGCTGACCGGGGTCGAAAAGCACGTTGCCGGAATTTTGAGCTTTGGGTTATCATCGCGGCGCAGGGCAACTTCCGGGGATCCGGGGAGGATGCTCCCCAGATAAGGTGCGGCAGGGCATGACGATGGGCGCGCAAGCAGGCAATTTGACGCTGGGAACCGAGCAGTTCGAGTCCAGTCGTTCCATCTGGGAGCTTCCCGAGCCCAGCGGGATGCACCGGGGGTACATGGGGCAGGATGCTCCTCCCACCGCGGTGATTGACATCGGCTCCGGTTCGGCCCGCGCGGTGGTGATGCAGGTGCATCAGGGCGGAGGCATCGAGGTCCTGGCCCAGCAGCGGATGAACCTGGAACTGATGAGCCGGATTGGCGCGGACGGTACGCTGGAGAAGGACGCACTGGCGCTGACCCTGGCGGCCCTGGAAGATTTCATCCAGGTCTGCCTGGCCCACGGGGTGCAAAGCATCAACGCCGTCGGCACCGCGGCGCTGCGGGAGTCGCAGAACGCCAGCGAGATCATCAGGGAGGTGGGGCAAAAGTTCGGGGTGACCTTCCGCATAATCAGTGGTGAGGACGAGGCGGCGTACTGCTTCATTGGGGGCGTCCACGGCCTGCCGGTGACCAACGGAATACTGGCCGACCTGGGCGGAGGCAGCATGGAGGTGGTGTCCTTCGCCGACCGGACGCTGGAGAGCGGGCACACGCTGCCCCTGGGAAGCCTGCGGATATCCAATAGTTTCCGTTTGAACGACCGGCCGTCGACGGAAGACGTGGCCATGGCGGTGCGGCACATACGGGAGAGCGTGGAAGAAGAAGGCATACCGTACCTGGGCGCTTCGGGCACACTGGTGGGATCGGGCGGGTCCATCCGCCTGCTGTCCAAGCTGGACCGGCGAAGGTCGGCGTACCCGATCCTGAAGATGCACGGGTACTACATTACCGGCGAGGGGTTGGACTGTCTGACCGAAACCCTGGTCAACTCGTCCAGAGCGGAGCGGGCGGCGATGACGGGCATGAATCCCGAGCGGACCCATTCCATTGTGGGGGGCGCGCTAGTGGCCCGGGCCCTGATGGAGCACACGGGGGCAGGTGGAATACTGGTCTCAGGTCAGGGGTTGAGGGAGGGCCTGGCCCGCCACCCGAATCCCCTTCCGGGGGGACGGCCGGTGACGCTGCCGCAGCGGGGGCGGATAAGGGATGCGGGAGTGGCCGACCTGGTGAAGCGTTTCGCTTTGCGTTTCTGGAGGCGGGGTCCCCGGCGGGCGAACTTGGCGCTGCGGCTGGCCAGAACGGCTTGGATGTTCCGCCACCGGCGGATGACATCTTCGGTGCAGTGCGCGGCGATGCTACTTGACATAGGGAGCGCGATCGATTTCTATAACCGGTTGGGACGGACCGCGGCGGTGGTTGCCCGCTCGGACCTTCCCGGGTACAGCCACCGGGAGTCGGCGCAGGTTGCGGGGATGCTGCTGGTGGCGGAGAGGGGCAGGCTGCCGAGGCAGTACCGCCATACGCCGGTGTTGACCGGTGGGGACAAACGGCTCCTGGGACAGGCGGCGGCGGTCCTGCTGGCGGCAGACGAGCTGGACCGGAGATTGCCCCCGGATTGTCCGCCGGAAGCGGTGTCGATAACCAGGGACAACGGGGCGGTGGCGGTGACGACTCCAGTGTGGACGCCGCTGAGGGCGTCGGGACTGGTGGAGCGCTGGGGTAAAGAGTTCGACCAACCAATCCACGTCGAGTCCACCAACGGACAAGGAGGCGGCGAATGAACGGCCACGAATTCAAGACGAGCTTTCCAATGGGCGAGCGGTTCGGAGACCATCCCTTTGACGGGGAGTACCCGGGGCGCCTCATCATCGTCGAAGGGATCGACGGATCAGGAAAGAGCACCCAACTGGACCTCTGCGGCAAGTGGCTGCGCAACATGGGGTTCGTCACGGTGTTCACGGAGTGGAACTCCTCCCCCATCGTCCGGCGGACCACCAAGCGAGGCAAGGACGGGAGGCTGCTTACCCCGATGTCGTTCAGCCTGATCCACGCCGCGGACTTCGCCAACCGGGTCTATACCCAGATTCTGCCGGCGCTGAAAGCAGGGACGATTGTGCTGGCGGACCGGTACGTGTACACGGCCTTCGCCAGGGACGCGGCCCGGGGAGTGAACCGGGACTGGCTGCGGCGCATCTACTCCTTCGCAGTCCAGCCGTCGCTGGCCCTGTACTTCAAGGTGCCCCTGGAGGAGTCCATCCACCGGATTACAACCGGGCGGGAGTCGATCGGCTTCTACGAGTCAGGGGCGGACATGGGATTTGCGTCGAATCGGGCGGACTCCTTCCGTGCCTTCCAGGGGAAGCTGCTGGACGAGTACGACAGCCTGACGGAAGAGTTCGGGCTGGTGACCATTGACGCCACGCAGCCAATTCCTAACCAGCAGCAGTTGGTGAGGCAGTACGTGGAGCCGCTGCTGGATGGGGTGATGAGGGCGCCAGGGCAGACGGTGACGGAGGCCCTGAGCAGCCTCGGGCTGACCGGACGTTACATCCGGCCTCCGGGTCACTACAGCCGGGACACGGCTGAGGTGGCGGACGGCTAGCCCCGGTTTCCAAGCCGCAGCCCCTCAACCCTTCCGCCGCGCTACCCTTGTTCTAAGGGTCGCCGCCTCCGTCGCCAAGTTGGGTAACTTGTCCAAGGCTCCCTGGCGGCTCCGTTCGCGCCTCGGGGCTGGCCGGAGGGTTCCACCATAACGATTCATGTGTGACAACCGGGAGTTTACAGCGGGAGGTTACAGATGGTTACACCCAAGTCATACGGACATGCTCCGCTCCAGTTCGGTCGGGACCCGATGCCCGGGCGGCTCATCGTCGTGGAGGGCACTGATGGGGTGGGCCGGTCAACGCAGATCGCCCTGCTGAAGGAATGGCTGGAAAACGCGGGATACGCGGTGCAGGAAACTGGATTCCGCCGGTCGGAGCTGACCGGGGCCGGCATTGACCGGGCGATGCGGGGCCACACGCTGGACCACATTACGCTGAACCTGTTCTATGCCACCGACTTCTGGGACCGGCTGGAGAAGAGCATCATCCCCGCGCTGCAAGCGGGAAAGATAGCCATTGCGGACCGGTACATCTATTCGATGATCGCCCGGGCGCGGGTGCGGGGTGTTCCGGCCCGGTGGCTGGACGACGTCCTGGAGTTTGCGATTGTGCCGGACCGGATCCTGTACCTGGACATCGACGTGGACGAGCTGCTGCCCCGGGTGCTTTCCTGCCGCGAGCTGGACCATTGGGAGTCGGGAGAGGACTTCCTGAGAGGGGCGGACCGTCATGCTTGCTTCGTGGAGTACCAGGGTTCGCTGCTGGAGGAGTTCCGCAACCTGAGCGACCAGTATGGGTTTGAGACGATAAACGCGCGGCGGAGCGTGAAGGACGTCTTCGAGGACCTGCAGGAGCGAGTGCTGGCGACGCTGGAGACGATGGACAACTAGGACGTCAAGGGGGAGAGATGCCGATCCTTTGCTATCTTCACTTCAACGGCAACTGCCGGGAGGCCTTCGAGTTTTACCGGTCGGTGTTCGGCGGGGAGTTTGGCATGATGACGACCTTCGGGGAGGGTCCGCCGGACATGGGCGTGCCGGAAGCCGAGGCCAACAACGTCATGCACGTCAGCCTGAATGTGGGGGACTCGGTGCTGATGGGGAGCGACATGCCGTCGAACTTCGGGCCGCCCCGGGTGATCGGGGACAACTTCGCGCTGACTTATCCGACGAGCAGCCGGGAGGAGACGGACGAGCTGTTCGGGAAGATATCCGAAGGGGGCACGGTGACGATGCCGCCGCAGGACACCTTCTGGGGGGCATACTTCGGGGCCTGCACGGACAAGTTCGGAATTAACTGGCAATTCAACTACGAACTGGCCCAGGAGGGTTGATAGTTCTCCCCGTGGGACGGAAGCGGACCGAAAACAGGCCTGCCCCTTCTGAGGCAGGCCTGTGAGTTTGTGGGACCCTGGGCTGGGCTGCGATCCTCTTCTGAACCGTCACCTTTCCTGCCTCCGGTTGTTGCCCTACCGGGCCGATGTTAGAATTTCTCCGCACAGGAGCACGATGAAAGTACGCAAAGCAGTCATTCCCGCAGCGGGCTTGGGGACCCGCTTCCTTCCCGTTACCAAGTCGGTCCCCAAGGAGCTATTGCCCATCCTCGACCGGCCCATGCTGCAGTACGTAGTGGAAGAGGCCGCCGAAGCCGGAATCGAGGAGGTCATCATCGTCACCGCCCGGGGGAAGGAGTCCATCGCCGCCTACTTCCAGCCGGCGCCTGCCCTGGAGCGCCGATTGTCCGAGTCAGGCACCGCCGACTTGCAGGAGAAAGTCCGGCATGCCTCTTCGCTGGCCGAAGTTTCCTTTGTGATCCAGGAAGAGCCTTTGGGGTTGGGTCACGCGGTGCTTCAAGCCAAAAACGCCGTTGACGGAGAGCCCTTCGTGGTCATCCTCCCCGACGACATCATCGCTCACTCGCCGGGGGCCCTGACCCAGATGCTCGAGGTAGCCGGACGCCTTGATGCCGGAGTGGTGGCCGTGGAGGCGGTGCCGATGGAACTGGCGCCCAACTACGGCGTCGTGGCGGCAACCCCAAGGGAAGAGAGGGTCCACCAGGTCCACCGCCTCGTCGAGAAACCTCCCGTCGAGGAAGCGCCGTCAAACCTGGCGGTAGTGGGACGTTACATCCTGCCGCCCGAAATCTTCGAATGCCTGGAGCGCACAACCCCGGGCGCGAAGGACGAGATACAGCTCACCGACGGGATGTCCCTGCTCCTTGAAGAACAGGACCTGTATGCCTACGAGTTCCTGGGCACGCGATACGACGGAGGGACTCCTCTCGGACTCCTCCGCGCTTCTCTCGAATTCGGCCTCGCCCAAGATGAGACCCGGGAAGCAGTGAAAGCCCTGGTGAAGAACCTTACCTTATGATCCTGCCCGGTACTCCGCCCGCCGCACTTAGAAACTATCTCAAGACTATTAGCGAACATTGAGTGTGCATTACATCCGTATGATGCGGCGGCATTTCACCCCCATCCTAACCTTCCCCCGTCAAGGGGGAAGGGACTTTTGAGATAGTTTCTTAGGGAACAACGTTGACCACATCCAAGGAACAACACCTCGACAACATCCGCTCTGTCCGCGAACAGGTCCGGGCCCTCCTTGACGGGATGGACTACTGCCTCGACTGGAAGCCGGGCCCGGACGATTGGTCGGCCCGCGAAGTTGTGTATCACTTGGTGGACACGCCGAGGGGAGGCATCGGAGCGCTGGTAGCCGGGCTGCTGGACGGCGCCGTCACCGAGTTCGAGGTCACTCCCGACCTCAACAACATGGACCCGGCCCGCCTGGAGCGATACTACGATCAGGTCTGCGGAGATTTGACGGGGGTCCTCGACTCGCTGGAAGCGGCCGTGGCCAACGCCAACGACCACACTATTCAGAATGCGACGGCCACCGCCCACCTGACCGCCCGGGGGATTGACGAGGAACGAACCCCCGACATGCTGTTGCGGGGCCTGTTCCACCGCCACTGGACGGAACACCTGGGGCAACTGCGGGAGTTAAGGGAGAGCCTGGGTCTGTAAGCCGGGGGCGCGCCATTCGGCCGGCAGCTAATTGCTTCCTTCGCCAATCCCCAGCAGGCTCAGGAACGCCTCTTGGGGCACTTCCACGCGGCCGATGCTCTTCATCCGCCGCTTGCCTTCCTTCTGCTTTTCCAGCAGCTTCCGCTTGCGGGTGATGTCGCCGCCGTAACACTTGGCCAACACATCCTTCCGCAGCGCCCGCACCGTCTCCCTGGCGATCACCCGGCTTCCGATAGCGGCCTGGATGGGGACTTCAAAAAGCTGGCGCGGAATGGTCGAGCGCAGCTTCTGCACCACGCTCCGCCCTAAGACGACCGACTGGTCCCGGTGCGCGATCATGGAGAGGGCCTCCACCGGAAGGTGGTTCACCAGCACGTCGATCTTGACCAGCGGCGCCGCCTGGTACCCCTGGAAGGTATAGTCCAGCGACGCGTACCCCTGGGTGCGGGACTTGAGCTGGTTGAAGAAGTCAGCCAGCATCTCCGCCAGGGGCATGGTGTACTCCATCATCACCCTTGACTCCCCGCCGCCATCGCCGGCCAAGCCCTGTATGTATTCCACGCGCTTGTACTCGGAACGGCGCGAGTGCATCAGCTCCATGATGGTGCCCACGTACCGGCTGGGGGAGACAATGGTCAGGTCCAGAATGGGTTCCTGGATCTGCTGCACCTCGTTGGGGGGCGGCAGCTTGGAGGGGTTATCGACCCGAATGGTCTCGCCTGACGTCAGTACCACCTGGTAGGCGACGCTGGGGGCGGTGACGATCAGGTCCAGGTCATATTCCCGCTCCAGCCGCTCCTGGACTATTTCCAGGTGTACCAGACCCAGGAAGCCGCAACGGAACCCGAAGCCCAGGGCGGTGCTGCTCTCCGGTTCAATGGTCAACGAAGCGTCGTTGAGCTGGAGTTTCTCCAGCGCTGCCCGCAGGTTGGAATAGTCCTCACCGTCCGCCGGATAAAGTCCGGCAAACACCATGGACTTGAGCTCAACGTAGCCCGGGAGCGGTTCGGTCGCGGGGTCCGCCAGGCTGGTCAGGGTGTCGCCGACCGCACATTCCTGGACATCCTTGAACCCCGTGGCGATGTACCCCACCTGTCCACTGTGCAGGACATCCACTGGCTGCGGGCCCGGTGCGAACACCCCCAACTCCACGATCTCAGTGTTGCGCCCCGAGGACATAACCATGATCTTGTCCGACTTGCTCACCTGCCCGTGGGCCACCCGCACGTACCCGATGATTCCCTTGTACGAGTTGTAGACGGAGTCGAACACCAGCGCCCGGAACTGTTCTTGAGAAGTTCCCGACGGAGCCGGCACCCGCTCCACCACCGCATCAAGGATGTCCCTGGCCCCGGTGCCCGCCTTGGCGGATACGAACAGGATCTCATCCGGGCGGAAGCCAAACACCTGCTGCAGTTCACCAGCCACCCGGTCCGGCTCGGCCTGGGGCAGGTCGATCTTGTTGACCACCGGAATCAGTTCCAGGTCGTATTCCATGGCCAGCAGCGTGTTGGCGATGGTCTGAGCCTCGATTCCCTGGCTCGCGTCAACCACCAGCAACGCGCCTTCGCAGGCGGCCAGCGCCCGGGAAACCTCGTAGCTGAAATCCACATGGCCGGGAGTATCGATCAGGTTCAACTGGTACGACTGACCGTCCGAAGCCTGGTGGTTCATCGTCACGGCCTTACCCTTGATGGTGATGCCCCGCTCCCGTTCCAGCTCCATCTGGTCCAGGAATTGGGCCTTCATTTCCTGGGCGCGAACGGTGCCCGTAATCTCCAGGAACCGGTCCGCCAGGGTGGACTTTCCGTGATCGATGTGGGCGATGATGCAAAAATTGCGGATTTGCTGCGGGTCCATAGCCGTGAAATGGTAACACGGTGGTGAATCACTCACAAGCAAAACCCGAAGCCGGAACACAACCGTTCCGGGCTGCAATCAAAGCGAAAGCCCCGGCTATATGACTAGCCGGGGCTGTAAGGCCAACAAGAGCCAGGCTGGAAGCTAGTACGAGCCGTAGCCTGGGACTCTGATGCAGGAAGCCCAGTGCCCGGGTTCGACCTCCCGAAGGTCGGGGATAGCCTGGGTACAATCGTCTATCGCGATGGGGCACCGGGGGTGGAACACGCAGCCCGAAGGCGGGTTCAGCGGGCTGGGCACCTCACCCGAAAGGATGATCCGTTCCCGTTGGGCGTCAATCACCGGGTCGGGGATGGGCACCGCAGAGAGCAGCGCCTTGGTGTAGGGATGGAACGGGTTCCGGTAGATTTCGTTCCGGTCGGCGATTTCCACCAGCCGGCCCAGGTACATCACCGCCACCCGGTCGCTGATGTGACGCACCACCGACAGGTCGTGAGCAATGAACAGGTAGGTCAGCGAGAACCGCTCCTGCAGGTCTTCCAGGAGGTTGATCACCTGGGCCTGGATGGACACGTCCAAGGCCGAAACCGGCTCGTCGCAAACAATCAGCTTGGGGTCCACGGACAACGCCCGGGCGACGCCGATCCTCTGCCGCTGCCCGCCGCTGAACTCGTGGGGGAAGCGGTCTGCCATGTAGGGATTGAGTCCCACGTTCTGCAGCAGCTCGGCCACCCGTTCCCGGTATTCTTCCTTACTCTTGACCAGGCCGTGAACGATCAGCGGTTCCCCGATAATGTTCCCGGCGGTCATGCGGGGGTTCAGCGAACTGAACGGGTCCTGGAAAATCACCTGCATCTGCCGGCGCATCTGCCGCATCTGCCGGGTAGACAGGCCCACCAACTCCTGCCCTTCGAATAGGATCTGCCCGTCGGTGGGCTTGTAAAGCTGGAGGATGCAGCGCCCGGTGGTTGTCTTCCCGCAGCCGCTCTCTCCCACCAGGCCCAGCGTCTCTCCGCGCCGCACGAAGAAAGTGATGTCATCCACCGCTTTGATCTGGGCAACGGCCCGCTGGAAAATCAGACCCGCCGTGACCGGGAAATACATCTTGAGGTTGTTGACTTCAAGCAGGAGATCATCCTGCACACCGGTGGTTGCGCCCTGGGGTTCCGCGGAAGGCATAGTCGTCATCGCAATTAACTCTCCGTGCCCTGATTTCCGATCTCCACCTGCCCGGCGGTGACCTGTACTTCGCTTTCGTCAGCCAGTTCCTGGGCATCCCGCATGAATTCAAGCGCTTCCGGCCCCAGGTCATCCGAGCGCCAGCAGGCGGTCAGGTGTCCCTCGGCCCACTCCACCAGGGGCGGTTCATCCGTGGCGCACTTGTCAATGGCCCACCGGCACCGGTCGCGGAAGGAACAGCCCGGCGGTATGTTGACCAAGTCCGGCGGCTGCCCTTCGATGGGGTCCAGCTTGGCCCGCCGGGGCAGGTCCAGCCGGGGCACCGAGTTCAACAACCCGACCGTGTAGGGATGGCGGGGGTTGCTGTAGATCTCCCGGGCCGACCCTCTTTCGACGATCTTGCCCGCGTACATAATGTTCATCCGGTCCGCGTATCTCGCCACCACTCCCAGGTTGTGGGTAATGACGATGAGGGCTACGCCGAACTCGGTGGTCAGACTCTTCATCAACTCGAGAATCTGCGCCTGAATGGTCACGTCAAGCGCGGTCGTCGGCTCATCGGCGATGATCAGCTTGGGGTTGCAGCTCAGGGCCATGGCGATCATTACCCGCTGCCGCATCCCGCCGCTGAACTGGTGCGGATACTGCCGGACCCGCCGTTCCGGGTCGGGAATTCCCACCCGTCCCAGGAGGTTGACCGACTCCTGGCGGGCTTCCTCCCGGCTCATCCCCTTGTGCAGCTGCAGCGTCTCGCTAAGCTGTTTCTCCAGGGTCAGTACCGGGTTCAGGGAGGTCATCGGCTCCTGGAATACCATGGACATCTTCCCGCCGCGAATCCGGCGCATGTCATCCATGTCGATCTTCAGGATGTCCTCGCCCTCGAAGAGCACCTCGCCGTCGGTGATCTTGCCGGGCGGGTCGGGGATCAACCTCATCAGGGAAAGCGCGCTTACGCTTTTCCCGCAGCCGCTTTCCCCCACCAGGCCGAGGGTCTCGCCTTCCTCTACTTCGTAGCTAACCCCGTCCACCGCCTTCACCACGCCTTCAAAGGTGAAAAAGGCGGTTTTCAGGTTTTTGACTTCAAGCAGTGATACCACTTGACCTCCTCACAGGAACCAGTGCTGAATGCGTTGGAGCAAGAATGGAGTCGTTTCCTTCCTTGTATAGCCACGATGCCGCCGGAGGCGGTGGTGGGGAAGGGGAGACTCGAACTCCCACGCCTTTCGGCACATGATCCTAAGTCATGCTCGTCTACCAATTCCGACACTTCCCCCCTTCCAGGGGGCCAGCAACGCCAGACCGTTGGTGACCCGCCTCGGAATCGAACCGAGAACCTACTGATTAAGAGTCAGTTGCTCTGCCAATTGAGCTAGCGGGCCCTGAACGCCTTGAATCTATGGCAACCCAGACTATCAACATGAAATTTACTTGTCAACACGGGAATCCGTCCGTTGACCACCCGTGTGGAGACGATGGCTGGATGTCCTGCGGCAAACCCGCGGCAGTGGGAGCACGGAGAGCGTCATACCCTGTTTGCGTTACGGATTCGGACACCGCCGCCGGTCACACGCCATCGCCTAGCCGCGCCGCCAGGTACTCGGGAAGCCCAGCCTTCCTGATCTTCGTTTGGGTGGCAGCGATGTCGTAGGTCACCCGCCGGTGTTCGACAGTCCCTTCAGCGTCATTGTATATAGCGTAGTTCGCCCTGGGGTCCCGGTCCCGCGGTTGTCCCAGGCCGCCGGGGTTTATTATCCAGCGGCGCCCGTCCAACGGATAGGAGCGGCCCTCCTCGAACTCCACAAACGCCGGCGAGCCCTCCACTTCCTGGCAGAGGAAGGGATAGTGAGAGTGCCCCACCATGCAGAACTGGGAACGCATGAGCCGCAGCGTTCCACGCGCCGATTCCTCATTTAATAGGTATTCGTGAATCGGAGCCCGCAAGCTCCCGTGGACCAGGGTAAAGGCTCCCCGGAAGAGCACCAGGGGCAAGCCGGACAAAAAGCGGGCGGTATCGTCGGACAATTGAAGGCTTGTCCACCGGGCGGCTGCCTCCGCCGCATGGTTGAAGGTCACCGGGTCCAGCTTCCCCACGGCCGAATGGTCGTGGTTCCCCGCCACCGCCGACAGGGGATACTCGCGAAGCAGCCTGACACAGGCTTCCGGGTCCGGCCCGTACCCCACCAGGTCCCCGATGACCCAAACCTCCTCAAACCCGCCCCGGGCATCCGCATCGCTGAACACAGCCTGCAGGGCTTCCAGGTTGGCGTGAACATCGGAACATACCAGGATTCGCAATTGCCGTTCCTCCCGTGGGTTGCCTGTGTCTTCCCAGGTGGTGGTCCTTCACCCGTTGTTTGACAGGGATTGCCGCCCCGCCTACCCTCGGAGAAACCCGGCACGATCTTCCCGCCGGTTGAAAAACCACCATATTAGCAGGCCACTATAAAGGACAGTCCCGCCCATCGCCACTGCGGGTTAGGAGCGCTTATGACCACCCAGTTGCCCAGCATACACATTGTAGCCACCGGCGGCAGCATCGCCGGCGTTGGCCCCGACCGCCTCGATTACATCCTCTACCCTGAACTGGGACAACACCTTACCATCCAGCAGTCCTTGGAACGCGTTCCCGAGGTCATGTCCGTCGCCCAAATCACTTCCGAGGATCTAATCAGTGTGGGAAGCACCGCCATCGGAGCGCCGGAGTGGGTGCTTTTGGCGGCCCGGATTAACGACTTGCTGCAGGGGCCGGTGGATGGGGTCGTCGTCACCCATGGGACGGCGACGCTGGAGGAGACCGCCTACTTCCTGCATCTGATCGTCAAATCCTCCAAGCCGGTGGTCGTCACCGGGGCCATGCGCCCTCCTACATCCATCAGCACCGACGCCGACCTGAATCTGCTGGACGCCGTCCGGGTTGCCGCCTCTCCCCAGGCCGCGGGCCTGGGAGTGCTGACAATTTTGAACAACGAAATCCAGTGCGCCCGGGACGTAACCAAGGCCAACACCTTCCGGGTAGAGACCTTCAAGCCCAACGAACTCGGCTTTCTCGGCTACTCCGATTCCGACGGCCAGGTGGTGCTCTACCGGGCCCCGCTTCGGAAACACACCGTCTCAACACCCTTCCGGGTGGACCCGGCCACCGTGCTGCCCCGCGTGGACATCGTCTATTCCTACGCCGGCTCCGACGGTATGCTCATCGACGCTGTGGCCGGCCACGGCTCCCCAGGCCTGGTCGTCGCCGGATTCGGAGGCGGCACCTTCCCTCCGCTGGTCATCGAAGCCGCCGCCCGGGCGGTCGAAAGGGGCATCATCGTCGTGCTGGCCTCCCGGTCCAGCGCCGGCCGGGTGGTCATGACCCCGGCCAAGGAGCGGCAGGGATTCATCGTCTCCGACAACCTGCTGCCCCAGAAGGCCCGCGTCCTTCTGATGCTCGCCCTCACCCAGACCACCGACCGTGACCAGATTCAGCAGATGTTCCTGGAGTACTAACTGGAGTACTAAGGAGACGGCTTACTCACTCGCCAGGGATTTGTGCGCTGCTTTCCGTCCCGGATTATGGTCGAGGGTTGGGTGTATACTTGCGCCAGTCTCATCGTAACCCCCGACATCCTTCAAGAGGTTTGTGATGGCACAGTCCGCCCCCAGCACAGCCACTCTTCCTCAACAACCCGGGTCCCGCGCCAAGGACAAGGTGATGGCGACCAGCCTCATTGGCGCCCATGGCTTGGAGCACATGTACGCTCACGGGTTCCTGGCCTTGATTCCCGCCATCTACGACAGCTTGGGATTGATTCCAATTCAGGCCAGCCTATTGACGGCTGTCCGGCAACTGGCCAGCGGACTGACCAGCGTCTTCGGCGGCTTCGTGGTCGACATGTTCCAGGAGCGCCGCGGGCCCATCTTGGCCTTCTCCATGTTCCTCATCGCCTCGGGCTTCTTCCTGGTGGCAGTCCTGCCAGTTTACTGGCTCATCCTGGCAGCGCTGGTCGTTGCGTCGGCCGGCAGCGCCTTGTGGCACCCGCCGGCCCTGGGGCTGCTGGCCCAGAGATTCCCCGAGCGGAGGGGACTCTTCATATCGCTCCACCGATCCGCTGGCAACGTTGGAGACACCGTCGCTCCCATCGTGGTCGGTTTCCTGTTGGGCGCCGCGGCCCTGGGAGCGATGGGAATCGCGGAGGAGGACCGGTGGCGCTGGATTGCCGGCGGCGGAACGCCCATCATGCTCTTCCTCGCCTTCATGATTCTCGTGTTCCTTTGGAATGTGGGACTGACCCGCGCCCCCGCCATGGCCACGGCCGGGGGAACGGCCGCCAGCGGTGGACCGGCTCCGGCAGCGGCCCACGTTCACGGCGGCGGGCACGGCAACACCAGGGAACGCCTGCGGGCCCAGACGAACAGCCTGCGGGAGGCCATGAGAGGCGGCGGGTTTGCCGCCATCGTTCCCATCTTCATCGTCTCGGCGGTGCGGGGCATGGGAGACCGGACCGTGCTTTGGGTACTCCCCCTGTACCTTACCCAGCCCATCGAGAAGGGCGGTCTTGGCCTCAGCTATTGGGTCATGGGCGTCCACTTCGCCCTCCTCACTGCTCCCGGCATCATCGCCGGACCCCTCTTCGGCAGCCTGTCCGACAGCATCGGGCGCAAGCCCGTAATCGCCTTCATCATGGGTGTGGCCGTGCTCCTGCCGCTGGTCATCGTCTGGGGAGGCAACCTGCCCGTGGCCGCCCTGGAAGAACCCTTCTCCGGAGTCCTCGTGGTTCCCATCCTGACCATCGCCGTGGTGCTCTTCGGACTGTTCAGCTACTCGGTGAACTCCCTCACCCAGGCGGCGGCTATCGACGTGGTCGAGGGGCGGCGCCTGGAAGGCACCTTCATCGGGCTGATGTGGGGCAGCAACGCCGCCTTCGGAGCCACCGCTGCCGTGGTGTCGGGGGTTATAGCCCAGTTCGCCGGCTGGAACGCGGCCTTCTACTTCGCCGCCGCCCTGTACCTGGGTGGGTTCCTGGTCTCGCTCATGCTTCCCATCACCGGCGGTCCCCGGACCAGGACCGCCTAGCAAGCCGAACCACCAAGGATCAGATTGACGCAACAGGCAACCAGCGAAGTCACCATCTACACCGACGGCGCCTGCATCGGGAACCCCGGCCCCGGTGGTTACGGCGCCGTCCTCATCGCCGGGGAACACCGCCGGGAGTTATCCGGCGGATACCGCCGGACCACCAACAACCGCATGGAAATCCTCGCCGCGGTCATCGCCCTGGAATCTCTCACCAGGCCGTGCCGGGTCACGTTGTTCAGCGACTCCCGCTACGTCGTCGATGCCATGACCAAGGGATGGGTCCGTCGCTGGAAAGCCAATGGGTGGAAGCGCAACCGCCGGGAAGCTGCCATTAACCCCGACCTCTGGGAACGAATGCTCCAGGCCTGCGCCGCCCACGATGTCGATTTCCGATGGGTCCCCGGCCACGCCGGCGTCTCCGAAAACGAGCGTTGCGACCGCCTCGCCGTTCAGGCCGCTCAGGGGAAAGACCTTCCCCCCGATACTGGCTACGAGTCTGCTCCCGCTGCCGCCCCTCCCCGTCTCCCTTCCTGAACCGGCTTCAGGGACACCCAGTTTAAGATTCGATGCCAGGCGTCCGCCCGGGCTTCCGGGGAAGCCCGGGCCCATCCCTTGCCCCATCCCCTGGATGTGTGTCCGCAATAATAAGTATTGGATAATAAGTCAGACCAATTTCGCCTAAAAACCGTTGACACCCACTTTCGGCGGGTGTTAACCTGATTTTGTAGCAAGCGGGGATGAGTTCTCCCGCTTGGCTCCGAAAGCCCTCCAGGAGGTGGAATATGGTTAAGGTATTCGTACTGCACCATAATTGGAAGTTTCCTTGTTGCCTCCCTGCTGGTGGGCGTTAGGAGTCGAGGGGCAACCCCAGCGGCCACGGCGTCCACCGGCAGGGAAGGGGCAAGGCGCAGAAAGGCGCCGGACGCCCCCCAGGATCGGACCGAACCGGTCCGGCCCCGCTGGTAGGAATACCGGCAACGAGGGCAAAAAAGTCAGGACCCGGCGGGAAGCGCCGGGTCCTGACTTTTTCTCGTCCAATGACCGGGAAGGGGATCAAGCCTTCAACCACTTCCCTCCATAGCCGTGCGGTATTGCTCGGGAGTGTTCAAATCCCACAGGAGTTCTTCCAACCCCAGCTCCAGCCGCGTCGTCCGGTCCAGGTGCCGCTCAGTGACGGCGCGCATTCCCTGGGTTTCCTCCTCGATACCCAGCATCTCGTCCAGCAGCGAGGCGTCCGCCAGGATCGGATGTCCTCCCTTCCCGTTGCAGCAGGGAATGGTCAGAAGGGCATCTCCGCGCTGGTGCGCATCCACAATCCGCCGGATGGTATCACCGCTCCGGGGCTGGTCCACGTTGAGGAACATTATCGTGCCTGTGCTGCGGCGGTCCACCGCCAGCAGACCGGCCTTGATGGATGTGGTCTTGCCGTCCAGGTAGTTCGGGTTCAACACCCATCCGACCCCGTCCCTTCCCTCCAGCATCGGCCGCAATTCCTCCGCCCGGTGTCCCAGCACAACGATCACCTGATCCGCCCCGCCATCCCGCAGGACGGCCACCTGATGCTCCAGCAAGGCTAAGCCCTGCCACGGGAGCAGGGCTTTCAGTTCCCCCATCCGGCGGGACTCCCCCGCCGCCAGAAGGATTGCCGCGACCTTCCCGGGACGGCTTGACACTTCCCCTGCCTTCCCGCTAGGCGTTGACCATGCGGGCGACCTTCTCCGCCGACCGTTCCAGGAACCAGTCGTCCATCTTCAGTTGGCCCCCCTTGCCGCCGCGGCGGGTCATGATAATCTCCGACATCACACTCACGGCAATCTCTTCTGGCGTCAGCGCGCCGATGTCCAACCCAATGGGAGACTTGACCTCCCTCAGCCGGTCCAGCGTGACCCCCTGCTGGAGCAGCCGCTGGTAGATCATCAGCGACTTACGGCGGCTCCCCATGAGTCCAATGTAACGGGCCCGCGTATTCAGCGCCGACTCCAGGGCCATGTCATCGTAGCGGTGCCCCCGCGTCGCCACCACGATGAAGGTGTTCACGTTCAGCGAAACCTTGCTCGACCAGTCGTCGTAGGGGGTCACCACCGTTTCGTCGGCGTATGGGAACCGCTCACTGTTGGAAAATTCGGGGCGGTCGTCCACCACCACCACCCGGTATCCCAGGGTGGTGGCCAGGTCCGCCGTGGCCTTCCCAACGTGTCCCCCGCCTACCATCACCAGGGTTGGCGGGGTCGTGAACCCTTCGATGAAAACCTCGACGCCCGTGTCCGTGATGAAGCTTTCGATATTGCCGACCTCGGCAACCTGGCGGCACAGGTCCATCGCCAGTTGGTCCAGTTCCGGATCGCCCAGCGTGCCGGAAACCTGACCTCCGCTCCGGAGCAGCAGCTTGGCCCCCATTCCCTGGGCTCCCGGCGGGACATTCACCACCGTGGCCAGTGCCACCGGTTCCCCCCCGTTATAGGCGTCCAGCAGTTCCTGCCCTACCGCGGCGAAATCCGCTGCTTCCCGGAAGGGTTCCAGGTAGAAGTACATCGTCCCGCCGCAGACCAGGCCGTCCCTGGCCGCGATATCCTCGTTCAGAAAGTAGTCTTTGAACTCCGGTCCACCGTGGTTGCGCAGGATCTCCTGCGCGGCAAACCAGATGTCCCCTTCGACGCAGCCGCCGCCCAGGGTGCCAAGCCCGCTCCCGTCGTCCCGGACCAGGAGCATCGCTCCCGATTTCTGGGGAGTGGACCCCTTGGTTCGCACCACCGTCGCCAGGACGCACGGCTGTCCTTCCTCGAGAAGCTTCACCGCTTCCTGAATGACTTCTTTCATATCTCTCGCCCTCTCGGAGAAAGCTGGTCTGTTATTCCCTGAAAGACGCAGCAACGCCACCGCTTTGCCGCCTCCCCAATTATATCCCAACCGTCCAGCGTTGTTACAACGAGTCGATAATCCCGCGGGTAACTGGCAACGCGCTGATTCCCCGCATCGTCCCCCGATGGAATGGCACGAAAGACGGGAGGAGCCAGGGCCGTCCCCCTGGACAGCCAAACTGCCGCCTGCGCGGTGCCCTCGGAGTACATTTGTCCCCTAACCTGCTTACGAAAACCTGTCAATTTCTCATCAATTATAGTAAAATATCCATTGAATCTCTAACCGTAGCCTGGCCTGATGACCACCGTCGCCGTCACTTCAGTAGATCAGGAAAATGCTGAAGAATACGCCCAAGTACTGGAATCCCTGGGTGCGGAGGTACGCATACTCACTCCCGGCGCCTCTGGCTATTCCGGGCAGTTGATGGAGGGTGTGGGTGGTCTGCTCCTTTCCGGCGGTCCCGACGTGGACCCCGAGCTCTACGGGGCAATCCCCGAACCGGATGCCGGGCTGGACCTCTGCCGTCCCCTGGACGATATGGAGCTGGAAGCCCTGGAATACGCGTTGACCGAAGACATGCCGGTGCTGGCCATCTGCCGAGGGATGCAGCTGCTCAACGTCGCCTTCGGCGGGAGTCTCATTCAGGACTTGCCCGGCCATCGGAACGGCGCCGACGATACTCCGGCCAGGCACCTTATCTACCTCGCTCCCGGGGCCAAGGCATCCGCTGTGATTGGTTCCGCCGGATTTTTCCGGGTGAACAGCATCCACCACCAGGGCCTTCTGGAACCCCAGCGGGCGGAGGGGTTGATGACCACCGCCTACGCAGTTGATGATGGCCTCATTGAAGGGCTAGAAAGCCCTCGTCACAGCTGGGTGATCGGCTTGCAATGCCATCCCGAGCGGCAGAACGAAGTTCCCAGAAGTTTTAACAACCTGTTCGCCGCGTTCATCGACCGGGCCTCGGACTACCTCGGCCGGTCCGGCCGCCGCTAACGAATTGACGCCCCCTCGCCTGGGAAACGCCGCCCTGGCGACACATTCCTGGTGTCGGCTCGCGCCATGGCCTTGCAAAGCCGCCGCGAAGCGGGCCGGGCCTCCGCGTATAACAGGACCCTCTTTTAGCCGGAACGGATGATAACCAGATAGCCGGAACGGATGATAACCAGAAGGAGCACAGGTTCATGGTAACCGCCACCACGCCCCCGGAAGACCGGATTAACCCCATTCGCATCGAAGAGGAGATGCGCACGTCGTATCTGACTTACGCCATGAGCGTCATAGTCGCTCGGGCCTTGCCCGACGTGCGCGACGGTTTGAAACCCGTCCAGCGGCGCATCCTCTACGCCATGCACGACATGGGAATCCGCCCCGGCTCCCAGCACCGCAAGAGCGCCCGGATCGCCGGAGAAGTGCTTGGCAAGTTCCACCCCCATGGCGAAGGGTCCGTCTACGACACCCTGGTGCGGATGGCCCAACCCTTTTCCATGCGGTATCCGCTCATCGACGGGCAGGGGAATTTCGGCAGCGTGGACGGGGACCCGCCCGCCGCCATGCGCTACACCGAAGCCCGCCTCGCAGCCATCTCCGAGGAGCTTCTCGCGGACATAGACCAGAACACCGTCGACTTCCTGCCCAACTTCGACGATTCCATCGAAGAACCCACCGTCCTGCCCAGTCGCCTCCCCAACATGCTGGTCAACGGGACCACTGGCATCGCCGTGGGCATGGCCACCAATATCCCGCCCCACAACCTCGGCGAGATTTGCGACGCCGTCTGCCATCTGGTCGACAACCCCAACTGCACCGCCGAGGACCTGGTCAAGCTGGTGCCCGGACCCGACTTTCCCACCGCCGGCATCATCCGCGGCACCTCGGGCATCGTCGACACCTACAACACCGGCCGCGGCCGGGTCGTCATGGAAGCCGCTACCGAAATCGAAGAGGTGAGGGGCGGGCGGCAGCGGATAATCGTCTCCGAGCTCCCCTACCAGGTCAACAAGGCGACCCTGGTGGAGAAAATCGCCCAGCTCACCCGGGAAAAACGGGTCGAGGGAATCTCCGATATTCGGGACGAGTCCGACCGCCACGGAATGCGCATCGTCATCGATTTGCGCCGGGATGCCCAGCCCACCATCGTGCTCAACAACCTCTACAAGCACACCTCCCTCCGCAGCGCCTTCAACTCCATTGTCCTCGCCCTGGTCGACGGACAGCCCCAGGTGCTCCCGCTCAAGCGGGCCCTGGCCCTCTTCATCGAGCATCGCGAAGAAGTAATCCGCCGCCGCTCTGAGTTCCGGCTTCAGCGGGCCCGCGACCGTGACCACATCGTCCAGGGACTGCTCCTCGCTCTTGACCAGATGGACGAGGTCATCAATACCATCCGCGCCTCGGCCGATGTCGAAGAAGCCCGCACCAACCTCATGCAGCGATTCGACCTCAGCCAACCCCAGGCCCAGGCCATCCTGGACATGCAGCTCCGCCGCCTGGCCGCCCTGGAACGGGAACGCCTGGAGAAGGAGCACCAGGACCTGCTGGCCACCATTGGGGAACTCGAAGCGTTGCTGGCCGACCCTGCCAAGATCCGCGAGGTCATCAAGGAGGAGACCGTCAAGCTCAAGACCGACTTCGGCGATGCTCGCCGCACCGTCATCTATCCTGACGAGGTCGAGGAGCAGTCCGCCGAGGACTTCATCACCCACCAGGACGTGGTCATCACCCTCAGCCAGCGGGGATACATCAAGCGCGTGCCCCGCGAGACCTACCGCACCCAGCACCGCGGCGGCAAGGGCGTCCGGGGCATGAACATCCGCGACGATGACGATCTGATGCAGTTGGTAATTGCCGACACCCACGACACCCTGCTTATGTTCACCAACCGGGGAAGGGTCTACCCGCTGCGGGTGTTCAACATCCCGTCGGACACTTCCCGCACCAGCCGCGGCACTCTGATGATCAACCTCGTTCCTCTCGCCCCGGGAGAGCAGGTCCAGACCATGCTCCGCACCCAGAACGCGCGGGAAGAGGACCTGCTCATCCTCGCCACCAGGCAGGGGCAGGTAAAAGCGCTCAAGGAAAATGAGCTGGGCAACATCCGGCCCAAGGGTCTCGCCGTGATGAACCTGAAGGACGATGACGAACTCATCAGCGTGTGTCCCCGTGGCGAGGGCGACGACGTGGTCATGGTTTCGAAGCAGGGAATGTCCATCCGCTTCCCCGTCGACGACCTCCGGACCCGCACCCGGTACGCCGGTGGTGTCAAGGGAATAACCCTGAAGCCCGGCGACCAGGTCGTTGGAATGGCCGTGGTTGCCGGCAGCCCGGAGGAAACTGCCGATCCTGACAATCCAGCCCCAGACTCGGAATCCGGCCAGGTCAACGACCAGCTGCTCGTGGTCAGCGAGCGGGGATTCGGCAAGTGTTCCGACCTCGGACTCTACCGTACCCAGGGCCGGGGAGGGCAGGGCATCATCACCTTCAAGGTGACGGTACGGACCGGGCCGGTCGCCGCCATCATCAAGGTCGAGCCGGAGTCGGCGGACGAAGAACTGTTCATAATCTCGGCCAAGGCCCAGATCGTCCGCATCGGCCTGGACGGCGTCCGCCGCGCTGGCCGCGCCACCCAGGGAGTCATCCTCTGGCGGGACCGGGTTGACGAAGACTACGTCGCCTCTGTCTCCCTCTGCCCGCGGGACCTGATCCCGGACGAGGAGGAATCCAGCCCTGGCCAGTCCCGCAACGGCCACAAGCCAAATTCTTCTTCCGGGAAGTAGTGCCCTCCCCCTGAATTAAGCCCGGTCCCGGACAACCGCCCGAGGTTGTCCGGGACCGGGCTTTGCCCATCCCTCCCGGGAATGCCAGGTGCTCGTTTCGTAGAGCAATCTGCTGGAAACGTGCCTCCGAGTTCCCGGAATTGCGTCGGGGGACCCGGCATCTGCTAAAGTGCCTTTCAGTTTCCCGACTCAATAATACGAATACATAACAGGAAAAGCTGCTTAATGTTCCCACTCACGCCCCAATTGTAACGCTTTCCTGAACATTGCTTTCAAAATGCTTGATACCCCAATAATTGTTCGATATAATCCCCGTCGGCTTGAACAACGATTTCATATCACCCCATGTGCTACATTCGTATAAACGGGCAAGTCTGATGAAATTGGTTTTCCTCCACGGGGCCGGGAACTCCAGCCTCTCCTTTTATTACCAGCTCCGGCACTTCCGCAATTCAAAGGCGATAGATCTTCCAGGCCACCCAGCCGGACAGCCATGCAGCACCGTGGAGGCCTACGTGGAATGGGTCCGGGGATTTATCGCGGCCCGCCGCTACAAGGACGTGGTCCTGGGCGGCCATTCAATGGGGGGAGCCATTGCAATGCAATACGCATTGCAATACCCGGACGAACTCAAGGGGCTGATCCTTGTCGGCACCGGCGCCAGGCTCCGCGTTCACCCCGATTACCTGGCCCAGTCCCGCCTGGCCGGTCCCGACGACCCGGATTGGCTCGAGCGGCAAAGGTCTTACTACGCGGGAGTCGAGCAGGACATCGTTAACGCCCTCATGATGCGGGCCAGGGAAGTCGGGCCTTCAGTCGAGCACAACGACCTGATGGCCTGCGACCGCTTCGACGTAATGGAAGAAGTCGAAACCATTAAACTTCCAACGCAGATCATCTGTGGCAAGGAAGACGGCATGACCCCGGTCCGGTACTCCGACTACCTGTCACAGCGTATTCCCGGATCCAAGAGGGTGATCATCGGAGGGGCGGAGCATTTCGTCCAGCTCCAGCAGTACCGCCAGGTCAACCTAGCCATCGAGAAATTCGTCAAGCGGATGGGCCGGCGCTAACCCCGACCAAACCTCGCTGAGATTGCCCTTGGAGTTCGAGTCACCCCGCGTTGGGGTGGTACCACCGGCTTTGGTAGAACATCAACGGTGATCCATCATCGTGTTGTTGCAGCTCCTGCACTTCGCCGAAGTAGACCGTGTGGTCACCGTAGACATGGGCGCCTACCACGGTGCATCCCATGAAGACCATCGACTTGTCCAGGATCGGGATGCCGGTTTCCGTCATTGTATAGTTGTACTCTACTGAACCCGTTCGGTCTTCAGGCCGCCTGGCAAAGTACGCCCCCAGGTCCTCCTGTTCCTCGAAGAGAATGTTGATCCCGAACCCGCCACGCTGCTCTACGTAGCCGTGGGTGTGGGTGCCGTGGGCCACGCACACCAGCACGGTAGGGGGATCCAGGCATACCGAGGTGAACGAGTTCGCGGTCATTGAGTGGGGGACACCCTCGTCGTCAACGCTGGTTACCACGGTCACGCCCGTGGCAAACTTGGACATCGCTTTCCTGAACTCGTCTCTTTCTACCAACTTTGTACCTTCTTCCGGGAAATTCTTGATTCAGCGGGGCATCCGAGGGATCGGGGGCATCGGACCGGCTGATTTTGCGGCAATTATAACCCCACCCGTATTCTCTAGCCAACAAACTCACCCATCGCCGCCGACCCAATGCCCCCGCCATTGCCGTCAGTTGGGGAAGGGCCGGAAACAGTCCGCCAGTTCCCCGCCGCCCACACAGCCGAGTTCCAGCTTTGCCACCGTGCCAGGAGGAATAGAACCGGAAAACAGGTCGGGATGAGTCAGTTCCGCCAGCATCTCCAGTCCCTGCACTATTCTCGGCCCAGGCCTGCTGAAGAAAACGTGGTCGATGAGATACACTTCCCCGGCTTTCACCGCCGGAATGTCCCACCAGCCCTTTTGCTCCGCCAACCAGGAAACCTCCCGCATGTGCCTGCCTAAATCAGATGAACAGAGGTCAATGAACAGCTTTTCCGGGGCGTAATCCAGCACCTCCTGCCAGTCTATCCGGGCAGCCGGACAACCCGGTTCGTACAACTCCTGCCGTCCTCCCGCCCGGAGCAGCATATCCGGGATCCAGTGCCCTCCTATTACCAGCGGGTTGATCCCCTCCAGCGAGTAGACCCTTGGCCGGTGTGCGGCTGCGGAGACCGCTGCTTCCACCGCCTCCATCTTGGAACGCATTTCAGCAGCTAGCCCCTCTGCAGCCCCCGCCGCCCCGCAGGTCCTTCCAACGTCGCAGATGCTGTCGAAAATTTCCTCTACGGTCCTCGGGTTCAAGACCAGCACTTCTGGTTGGACCGGCATTGGCTCCACCGCCCGGCCCACGGTTGCGGCATCAACCTCGCAAAAGTAGCAAAGGTCCTGGGTCAGCACCACATCCGGCGGATTTCCCCTCAGCCATTCCTCGTCCAGGTCGTAAGGACTCTCCCCCGACTCCAATATCCGGCGCATGGCCTCTTCGACTTCCTGGCTGGACATTACCGATGGATCGATTTTGCTGCGGCACACTACCCGCTTGTCGCACGCCTCGGGTGGATAGTCGCAGAGGTCCGTCAGCCCGCAGATATGGCCGCCCAACCCCATGGCGAACAGGATTTCCGTCGCACTGGGCAGCAGCGAACAGATGCTGGGAGAATTGACCATTTGATAAAACCTTCCTTGACCCCCGGCAGAGCCTCAGGCCGGCTTGGTTGGTACAGCCCCTCAGGAAATTCCCCGGTGGTCGATGACGGCAGTGCTTAGGGACAACTGGTGTTGTATTATAAACGCCGTGGCCACATCCAACATTCCCAGGGTCGGACGCCCCGGGAATGTACCGTTCATCGCCTTCGCCCCTTTCGTCTTCAACGCACCCGTCTGCCAATGACTCAAGCTGACCCCCACGCGCCCCAGGCTTGGACCATTCCATCCTTGACCGGTCTCGCCGCCTTCGGTTTCGGCATTACCGGGATGTTCCTGGCGATGGAAGCCGTCATCATTCCCAGCCTGATCCTGGAGCTGGTTCCGTCCGGGGCCAAGAACACTTTCCTTGGCGGATTGGGTTTCGCGGGAATGATCGTCGCCGCCCTCGTGCAGCCCATCGCCGGATGGTACAGCGACCGCACCTCAACGCCCTTTGGGAGGCGTGTCCCTTTCATCGTCTGGAGCACAGTGTTCGTTACCCTCGGCCTTTCCGGCCTGGTGGTAGCCGATGATTACTGGTCCCTGTTCATTCTTTGGTTATTCATCCAGGCCAATGCCAGCATCGGGTTTGGGCCGTTCCACGCCCTCATCCGCGACTTGGTCCCCACCAACCGTATCGGAGTGGCCTCATCGCTGAAAATCCTGGCCGATGGCGCGGGCGGCGTAACCCTGGTGGCCCTGACCGGACTCATTATGAGCCGTTACACCGGGGATGAAACCTCCCTTTGGTTGGGGGTTGCCCTGGCGGTAATCGCCGCGGCGGTCATTGCATCAGCCTTGGTAAGCTCCTATACCGTAGTCACCCGTGAACGCTCTCGGCGCTTCCAGTACCGGCGCAATATCGAGACCCTCAGACATCCATCCGGACTGCACCCCCACCTGCCCTGGTATCTCGTCTCCCGTTACCTCCTGGTCACCGCCGTCATAGTATTCCCCACCTATGGACTGTTCTTTTTGAACGACGTCGTGGGCGTCGACAACCCTGCCCAGACCCTGGGACTGATGATCCTTTTTATCGGGGGGGCTTTCATTGTCAGCGTATACCCCGCCGGGCAGTTGTCCGACCGCATCGGGAGGAAACCCGTGGTGGTCGGCGGGTCCCTGGCATCTGCTGCGACCACGCTTGCCATGCTCGCCGCCGGGAACCAGACCGAAGCCCTCCTCGTCGCCAGCCTCGTCGGCGGTTCCGTGGGAGTGGTCCTCAGCGCGAGTTGGGCCATGGCCAACGACCTCGGCACCGAGGGCCGGGAAGGCCAGCACATGGGCATCGTCAACCTGGCTACCATTGGAGGCGCAGCATCGGCTAAGCTATTGGGGCCGGGAGTAGACCTCCTGAATCTGGCCGCCCCCGGTCTCGGGTATTCCGCCCTGCTGGTAGGTTGTGCGGTCGTGTTTGTGGTGGCCGCGTTGTTGATTCTTCCCATCCAACCGCACCCTGCGCCCGCCTCTGACACCCCGGTCTCGTGACAGGGCCCGTCTTCCCGCGCAGGCGGGAATCCAGGCTCCCGCAGCCGTTGAGCATCACCACCTGAAACGGAGCCCTGTCACCGTAACGCAACCCCTTGTCACCGGGGTTAGAATACAGGCAGAATCACCGGAAGACCGGCGGACGCCCGTTCCGGTCCCCACGGCCTGAATGGCATATCTTAAGAACCCAAGAGGAGGCATCGCCCATGACCACCGATACCCAGCACGAACATGGCCATTCCCACGGCAACGGCCACACCCACACCGCCGCATCCGAAATGCGCACCGCCGCCGTCGCCTTCCTCAACAGCTTGTCCCAGGACCAGAAGGCCGCTGCCACCTTCGACTACATCGACGGCGAGCGCATCTTCTGGTACTACCCGCCCCTCAACCGCCACGGGCTCCTCCTACGCGACATGGAAGGCCCCCAGCGGTCCCTCGCCTACGGGCTAATGTCCACCGGACTCAGCCCCGAGGCCAACCTCCAGGCCCGCGCCATCATGGACCACGAACTGATTCTCGGCCCCCTGGAAGTCGAGCAGAACGCCGTCACCTACCCCCGCGACCCCCTCCTGTACAGCTGGACCATCTTCGGCGACCCCGAAGACGCCGGCCATCCCTGGGGCTGGCGCGTCGAGGGGCACCACGTCTCCCTCCACTACTCCGTCTGGGCCGACGAGGTCCTGTCCATGACCCCCTTCTTTTTCGGCGCCAACCCGGCCCGCGTCCCCCACGGTTCCCAGCAGGGACTCCGCATCCTGGGACGCCGCCAGGATCTGGCCCTGGAGCTAATGGAAAGCATGGACTCCGGCCAGCGTTCCAAGGCCATCATCTACAGCGAGGCCCCCGCCGACATCATCACCTTCAACTCCTCCCAGGCGTCCCTGCCCGAGGAGGCTGGCATCCCCGCCACCCAGCTCAACGGCACCCAGCGCGAGGTTCTCACCGCCCTGGTCACCGACTACGTTATGAAGGCCCGCGCCGACCTGGCCCAGGAGCGCCTCGACAACCTCCTCCACGACGGCGGACTGGACAAGATTCACGTCGCCTGGGGCGGTCCGGTCGACGCCGCCCAGCCCCACTACTACCGGCTCCACGGCGGCAACTTCGTCGTCGAGTACGACAACCGCCAGAACGGCGCCAATCACATCCACTCCGTCTGGCGCGACGTGAAGAACGACTTCGCCTACGACGTCCTCCGCCAGCACCTGATCATGTACCACATCGTCTAGCCCCAGCAGGCCGCTATCGTATGGCCGCAGGAGGACTTGATGCCAATGAGGGAGACTGTTCTCGCGCACCTTTCTTGGATGCTTGCCAACCAGCGGGAAAATATCGCGGTAGCGGCCCTCGGACATATTTTGCAACAATCGGACGCTTCTAAACGCGCTCTTCACATTCTGTTGCGGGCGGAAATGCCTGAGGTCGCCGATATAGCTAGGGTCGAAACTCAGCCTGCCGGCGAGGGCAACCGCCCTGACTTGGCTTGCGTGACCCAACAAGGCAAGGAGCATGTTCTGGTCGAAGCGAAATTCGGTGCGGCGTTGCAGCCGACCCAGCCGGTAACGTACCTGGAGCGCTTACGGGCAGATGTGCCATCCGCCCTTATGGTGATTGCGCCACATCGCAGGTTTGATGAACTGTGGCCGGAACTCTGCAATCGTGTGTCGCGGTCTGAAGGCTTCAAATTGGGGCAGGAAAACATTAGCCCTGACGTCCAAAGCGTTTCGGTAGGATGCGGACAATCCCTGGTCCTCACCGGGTGGAGTTTCTTGCTCGAACAGATGATGCTCAAATGTGTTGCCACCGGCGACGAGCTCGCCGTAAGGGACATCCACCAACTCCAAGGCCTGGTTGAACTGGAAGACGCGACCGCGTACCGTCCTATGCCAGAGCGACTGGACCCACGCGACATTAACTTGATCCCCCAGTTGAAGGAACTGGTCATCGAGGCCGTCCGCGAAGGCGCGCGGAAAGGGTGCGTGAGTACCTCAGGGCTGCGGGCCGGCAACGCCCCCGATTATTATTATCGCCGCTATTTTAGGATTGCAGGGGTCATCGCTTGGCTTGGGGTTGACTTCCAGTTGTGGCGCAACCATGACACCCCACTTTGGTTCGGGTTTGAAAACCAGAAAAACTTCACCAAGACAGTCCGTGACAAACTCGCTGATCTCAGACAACAAAACCCTCCAGCCCATTTGCAAGATGTCCCTTATTACTCGGGTAACCAGGATTTCATCCGAATGACGATTAAACGTGGGGTTTCGCACCAAGCCACCCTCGCCGACATCGTTGCCCAACTTGAACACATCGCAAACTTGCTCAGTTGATCCGCTCCCACCCCCAACCTTGACACCCTTTCTCCCCCGCTAATACACTCCCCCTGCAACCGGGACCGAATGCGGCCCGGCAACTATCTACAATGGAGGAAACACGCCAAATGGTCGCAGTTAAAGGTTTTGCCAACGGGCAGATTACGGCGGAAATCGCCCAGGCTTGCAACAACTGGCTCAACAGTCTCAGCCCGGAGCAGAAAGCCAAGGGCACCTACGACTTCCGGGACGGTGAGCGCATCTTCTGGTACTACCCGCCCCTCAACCGCCACGGCCTTGCCCTCCGCGACATGGACCAGAACCAGCGGGACCTGGCCTACGCCATCATCGACTCCACCTTGGCTCCCGACACTGCCGAGAAGGCCAAGCTCATCATGGAGCACGAGCTCGTCCTTGGCCCCATCGAGGTCGAGGAAGGCACCGCCAACTGGGACCGCAACCCCGAGCTCTACTACTGGACCGTCTTCGGCGAGCCGGGCAGCGACGGCCCCTGGGGCTGGCGCGCCGAGGGACACCACGTCTCCCTGCACATCAACTGCTGGGAGGACAAGATAATCTCCGTCACCCCCTTCTTCCTTGGCGCCAATCCCGCCGAGGTCCTCAAGGGAGACAAGCAGGGCCTCCGCATTCTCGACCGCCGGGAAGACCTGGCTATCGAGCTGATCAACAGCTTCGACGACGACCAGAAGTCCCGCGCCATCCTCCACGACAAGGCCCCCTGGGACATCCTCACCTACAACTCCAGCAAGGCCGCCGTCCACGACAACGAGGGCGTCGCCGGTTCCGAGATGACCGGCTCCCAGCGCGAGACCCTCATGTCCCTCATCACCGAGTACGTCAACGGAATGCGCTCCGAGTACGCCGAGAGCAAGATGGCCGAGCTGCGGGAGCGCGGACTGGACAACTTCCGCGTCGTCTGGTCCGGCGCCCTCGACCGCAGCCGCGACCACTACTACCGCATCCACGGCGGCAACTTCATCATCGAGTTCGACAACATCCAGAACGGCGCCAACCACATCCACTCCGTCTGGCGCGATGTCGAAAACGACTTCGGTGAAGACGTGATGCGCGACACCAAGATGCAGTACGAAATCCTCTAGCCTCTCTATTGCCGGACCTGATTCCGGCGGAACGCCTCCACGGTTCGGATACGCTGGCCCCGGCATTGAGCCGGGGCCAGCCCTTTATCAGGGGGTTTGGGGGACGAATCCCCCAACGTAACCCCTCCCTCCGGTTTACACCGTCTGAGCCGGGCATTAAGCTGAGGCCAACCTACCTCCCGGGCCTTACCCATCCCGGTCATCCAACCACCGGAGCCGTCTAACGCCATGACCACCGCCGGACACAGCGCCATCCGCCGCGACCTCCGCGAGAAACTGACCGGAGAAGCCCAGTACTCCGCCGACCTCAAGCTGCCGGAAATGGCCCACGGCCTCATCCTCCGCAGCCCCCACCCCCACGCCGACATCCTCAGCATAGATGCCACGGACGCCGAGGCCCTCCCCGGGGTCCACGCGGTCATCACCCCCTTCAACGTCCCCACTGGAAGGCTGGCCCCCGACCTTCTCATCCTGGACACCCGCGCCCGCTTCGTCGGCGATGAGGTGGCCGCCGTCGCCGCCGACGACATCGACACCGCCCGCCGCGCCCTGGAACTGATTAATGTCGAGTACCGCGTCCTCCCCTTCATCCTCGACCCGGCCGAAGCTCTCGAACCGGACGCCATCGCCATCCACCCCGGCGGCAACCTGGCCATCCCCGACCCCCTTTCCCTGGAACGGGGCAACGCGGAACAGGGATTCTCCGAAGCCGACCTCGTCTTCAAGGAGCACTATTCCATCCCTACTCACTCGGCAACATCGCTGGAACCCCGCGCTGCCTTGGCATCCTGGGATGGCGACTGGCTGACCCTGTGGAAGTCCACCCGAGGCGTCCACGTCGACCGCGACGCCATCGCCGGAGCGCTGGGCATCCTCGCCTCCCGCGTCCGAGTCGTCGGCCCCTTCCTCGGTGCCGGATTTGGCAACAAGGACGAGTCCCGCCTCGGCGCTATCGCCGCCGTCCTGTCGCAACGCGCCGGACGCCCCGTGCGCGTGGAGTACTCCCGCGCCGAGGAGTTCGTCGCTGGCCGCACCCGTCACGCCGCCGAAATCGACCTCAAGATTGGCGTCAAGCGCGACGGCTCCATCACCGCCATCCACGGCAAGGCCCTGCTCAACACCGGCGCCTACCAGGCCTCTGTCGCCGGAGTCGCCCGCCGCCTCGGCCAGGGGATGCTCTACCTCTACCGCTGCCCCAACGTCAAGTACGAGGCTTTCCCAGCCTACACCAACTGCCCGGTCGCCGGCTCCTACCGCGCCCTCGGCGCACCCCAGGGACACTTCGCCCTGGAAACCCTCGTGGACCGCATCGCCGGAGAGTTGGGAATAGACCCCCTGGAGTTCCGCCTCCACAACCACGTCCCCCGGGAAGGCCAGCCCGGCCAACGCCAGTCCCCGCCGGACCAGATCATCGACAGCCAGCCCCTGGAAGGCGGCATCCCCTTCTCCAGCAACGAGCTGGATCAGTGCCTGCGCCGCGGTGCTGAGGCCTTCGGCTGGGACAATCCCCTCCCCGACTCCGGCGACTCCTTCCTAAAGCGCGGCAAGGGAATGGCCATGATGATTTACCGGGGCGGCCCCGGTTCCGTCTCCGCCGCCGAAATCCGCATCGACCGCTCTGGCCGGATAACCCTCACCTCCGGTTTGATGGACGTGGGCGAGGGCGCATCCACCGTCCTCCCCCAGATGGCCGCCGACGTCCTTGGCGTCTCTGCGGACGACATCGCCGCCCACTTCGCCGACTCCGCCGACACCCCCGATGCCCCCATCACCGCCGGCTCCACCGCCACCTTCTCTACCGGCACCGCCGTCGTCCAGGCCGCCACCGAAATCCGCCGGCGCCTCCTAGAAATCGCCTCCGTCGGACTGGAAAGCCCGGTCAACGAGCTTGACGCCACCGATGGAGCCGTGTTCGTCCGCTCCGACCCCTCCCGCCGCATGACCATCCCCGAAGTCGCCGCCCGCATGGACGGCGGCCACATCTCCGCCGAGGCCACCATCACCCCCGGCAGCCCCGACTACATCGTCAACTCCTTCGGCGCCCACTTCTGCAAGGTCGAGGTCGACACCGCCACCGGAAGGGTCCGCGTCCTGCGCTACGTCGCCGCCCACGACTCCGGCCGCATCATCAACCCCCGCCTTGCCCTCAACCAGGCCGAGGGTGCCGTCTCCCAGATGCTCGGCTTCGCACTGTCGGAAGAACTCGTCACCGACGGCCCCACCGGCGTTACCCTCAACCCCAGCTACCTCGAGCACAAGAGCCCAACCATCCTCGACTACCCCGACCTCCAGATAATCTTCGCCGACAACATCGACCCCGTCGGCCCTCTCGGAGCCAAGGCCCTCGGAGAAGTCCCATCCCCCGGCCCGGCCCCCGCCATCGCCAACGCCATCCACCACGCCACCGGCATCAATCTCACCACCCTCCCCTTCACCCCCGACCGGGTATTGTCGGCGCTGCAAGAGGGGTAGGAGAATGGAAATGGCCCAGAGGATAGCCAGACCTGTCGTTGTCTGTCCAATTTCGGGAGACTAACCATGCCCCCCTTCCAGATTCTCATCCCCCAATCCGTCCCCGAGGCCGTCGCCCTCCTCTCCGCCGCAAGCGGATCGGACAACGCCCTCCCCATCGCCGGAGGCTCGGACCTCCTCAGCGAAATCAAGGAAGGCGTCGCCCGCCCGGACACTCTCGTCAGCCTCGCCAACATCCCCGGCCTGCAAGGGATAGCCGTCTCCGATGAAGAACTAACCATCGGAGCCACCGCCACCATCGCCGAAATTGCGGAACACCCCATCATTCGGGATGAATTCACCACCCTCGCCCAGGCGGCTTCGGGTCTGGCCACTCCCCAGATCCGCAACGTCGGCACCCTGGGAGGCAACCTCAACCAGCGTCCCCGCTGCTGGTACTACCGCCACCCGCTCACCAACTGCTTCAAGAAGGGCGGCGGCCACTGCTTCGCCATCGCCGGAAACAGCAAATACCTCTGCCTCACCGGCGGCGACCGCTGCTTCATCGTCCACCCTTCCGACACCGCCGTCGCCCTCCTCGCCTTCAACGCCGTCGTCGACATCGCCGGACCCAACGGCAGCCGCTCCATTCCCATCGGAGACTACTTCACCTCCCCATCCCACGACATCACCCGCGAAAACTGCCTCCAGCCCGGAGAAATCCTCACCCGCGTCCGCATCCCCCGGTTGTCCGTCGGAAACACCACCCGCCGCAGCCTCTACCTCAAGGCCCGCGAGCGCGAGGCCGGCGACTTCGCCCTCGTCAGCGTCGCCGCCGCCATCGACCTCCACGACACCCCGGAGGGATCCGCCCTCGCCCACGCCGCCGTCACCCTGGGCGGAGTCTCCCCAATCCCCCACCGCGCCTCCGAAGTCGAAGACTACCTCACCGGACAACCCGTCTCCGCCATCGACCCATCCCACGCCGGAAGCCTCGCCCTCCCCGAAGCCCGCCCCCTCACCCAAAACGCCTACAAGCTCCCCATGGCCCGCAACCTCATCCACCGTGCAGTAGCCCAACTACTAGCCTGAACCTTCGCCACCCTTGGCATGGTAATCGGCCCCGCCCTTATCATAACCAGGGTCGGAGACTGCAGTCGCTATGGTGGGACAGAATGAACATTGGCAGAGCTTGCGGGCTCCCAGTATGATTGGCTAGGTCATTCACCAACCTCAGAGAAGAGCGCGAAAATGGACGCCAACATTGTTGACTTAGAAACTCTATACAGCAAGTCAGTAAGTTATCGAATACCCCAATTCCAGCGCCCCTATGCTTGGAAGAAGAACGAACAATGGGAGCCGCTGTGGGATGATGTCCGGTCAATGGCGGAAGGTCGCCTGGCGTCTCTCAACGCCAGCACCGTGAGACCGCACTTCATGGGTGCGATTGTTCTCCAGAGACAAAACAACAAGACAGGTGAAGTCGAGAAGCGGCTTGTAGTTGACGGCCAACAAAGGCTAACCACGCTACAGTTGCTAATCAAGGCAAGCCAAGAAGCCTTTGTTAGCCAGAACGATTCCCAGAGAGCAAACCGCCTGAGTAAACTCACCAGGAATGATCATAATCACTTGGGAGGCGACGATGACAATTACACCAAGATTCGGCAATCCAACCTGAACGACCAAGCTGATTTTCAGCGAGTAATCAGGAACATAGATACCAACAGTGAAGCACGTACATCTTCAATAAAGGAGGCTTTCGAATTCTTCAGGAGTTCAGTAACCGATTGGCTTAACCAAGATGTGTCCATCCTGGATGCAAAAGCCGACGCCATTGAGGAAGCTCTGACCAAACGCATCCTCATCGCTGCAATCGACTTGGACGAGGAGGAAAGTCCACACATCATCTTCGAAACGCTAAACGAACGGGGAGAAGAATTGACTCAGTCAGACCGAGTCAAGAACACCGTGATGTACGAAGCTAAAGTTGTCGACGATGCCCAGAAAGCTACAGACCTTTGGGGAATGTTCGAATACGACTTGAGGTGGAACCCATTATTTGGACAGGATCAGGGCTGAATTAAGTGAGAATCCCAACGCTCCTGCCAATGCTTGGATACCCTTTTCCGGTGAATACCTCCTTGCACCAGAGTCCCCTTCTACGGCTTCCTGCTCCCCATAGGACACCTCGGCGGGAGTCCGGTAGCCCAGGGCCTGATGGGGCCTGAGCCCATTGTAGAACCGGAAATAGTCTTCCAGCCCCCGCTGAGCCTCCAGGACGCTGGCGTAGGCTTTCAGGTACACCTTGTACTTCACCGTCCGCCACAGCCGCTCCACGAAGATGTTGTCTTGGTACCTCCCCTTGCCGTCCATGCTGATCCTCACGCCCCGGTCCTGCAGCACCTGGGTGAACTCCAGGCTGGTGAACTGGCTGCCCTGATCGGTGTTGAACACCTCGGGCTGACCCTGGCCCAGAGCCTCCTCCAGCGCCGCGGCGCAGAAGCCGGCCTCCAGGGTGTTGGACAGCCGCCAGGCCAGCACGTACCGGCTGTGCCAGTCCATCACCGCCACCAGGTAGACGAACCCACGGGCCATGGGCAGGTAGGTGATGTCCGCCGCCCACACCTGGTTGGGCCGGGTGATCCTGGCATTTCTCAGCAGGTAGGGATAGACCGGGTGCTCCGGCGACCGGCGGCCGGTGCTGGGACGGCGGTAGATGGCCCGCAGCCCCATGGCCCGCATCAGCCGCTGCACCCGCTTTCGGCTCACCGGCATCCCCTGCCGCTCCAGCCAGGCCTTCATCCGCCTGGACCCAAAGAAGGGCGTCTCCAGGTACTGCCGGTCGATCTCTCCCATCAGGGACAGGTCCTCTGGCGATGCAGCCCGGGGACGGTAGTAGATGCTGGAACGGCTGACGCCTAACAAAGCGCACTGGCGCACCAGGGACAGGGAGGGATGCTCCCGGTCCACCATCTGCCGCCGCCGGGCCGGACTCATGGACCGGACCTCTCCGCCAAGAAATCCCGCTCCACCTTCAGCCGGCCGATCTCCTGGTACAGGCGCGCGACCAGGGTGGCGTCCTTCTTCGACTGCTGGTCATTGCCGTTGCTGAAGACCCCGGAGGCGCCCTCCGCAAGAGCCTTCTTCCAGGCCTGAATCTGTCCGGGGTGGACCTCATACCTGGCGGCCAGTTGGGCCACCGTCTCCTGGCCCTTCAGCGCCTCCAACGCCACCTTGGCCTTGAAAGCTGGGCTGTGTTTCCTGCGTCCTTGCGACATTTCCTGCTCCTTCCGACAGCAACCGCTGCCCTCAGTTTAGGAGCGGGACTCTCACTTAGCCACTTGTCCGAAATTCCGGGTCCACCTCAACTTTTGGAGGCGGATCACCAAGGAAGGGCGATCGAACAGGAGCCACAACGACCGGTTCTTAAACAACTGGATTGTCATGAAGGCCAGGAAGAATATCACCTTGCAACGAGTTGCTACCGAGTTTCGGGACTACATTAGGGTGAACAATCTCAATACGGGTTGCTCGATCGAAGAAGTCGCTTCTGACATAAGGAAGGCAGGGGAAGTCTATCAACAATTCGAGGAAAACCGACATCCTGACGGACATACGTTATGGAAGCGCATGAAGGTTATGGACGTAGGGACGGCTATGCCGGTTCTTCTCTGGCTATACACTTCAGATGTCCCTACTGAGAAAAGAGCGCGGAGTGTTAGGGCGCTAGAAAGCTATCTCGTTAGGAGAATGCTTTGCAACATCCCTACTACTGGACTCAATCATGCATTCATCTCTTTGCTGGAGTCTCTATCCAGGGAAGGCCCTGACCGGGCTGATGATGCAGTCATAGATTATTTGGCCTCGCGAACTGTGACCAATCAAATTTGGCCCAACAACCGGATTTTGGCAGAGCGAATCACTACACAACCTCTGGGAGGGCTACCTGTTCGCCAAAAAATGGTGTCAGAAGCAATAGAAGCCGAACTCAGGGGCGATAAGGCCGAAGCCTTAGGCAATACGGATAATCTAACCCTTGAGCACATTATGCCGCAGCACTGGGAAACCCATTGGCCGCTATCCCGAGAGAGTTCGGAACTCACTGAAATTCGATCAAATGCCGTTAAGTCACTGGGAAATTTGACCCTCGTGACCGGAAAGTTGAACTCCAACCTTTCAAACGGCCCTTGGGCCGAAAAGAAGAAAACCCTACATGCCCACAGCAGCCTGTTCCTCAACAAAACCCCTTTGGACAATGCTCCAGAGGTTTGGGCGGAAGAAGCTATTCAAAAGCGCAGTAAGGAATTGGCCGAAATAATCACAAAAATTTGGCCGCACGCAGACGGAATCTAGTATTACAAGTTCCCTGAGGAGGACGACAGCTAGTCCCCATCGGCAGGGTCACACCCCACCCCCGACAACCCCGCCAATACCTCATAAAGCGCCGCAAAATCCCGATCCCCCACCCCGAACCCTCGCGCCGCCGTCAACCACTGATTGCTCAGTGCCGTTGTCGGAAGCGGCACCCCCAGCGTCTCGCCCATCTCCAGCGCCAGCTTCAGGTCCTTCTGCATCATGTGTACGTCGAACAGCGGCTCCTCCGGCGGGTCGAGGATGAGCGGAATCCGGTACTGCAGCGCCGGCGACGCCACCACGCTGTTCAGCAGCACCTCGATCGCCGTCTCCCGGGGAATCCCGCTCTTCTCCGCCAGAAGGATGCTTTCGCAGAAGGCCAGCACCTGTACCGGAAGGCTCAGGTTCGTCGCCACCTTCATCGTCACCGCCAGCCCGTTCTCCCCCACGTAGTTCACCGTCGGCCCAATCGCTTCCAGGATGGGCTTCACCCGCTCGTAAACCTCCCGCTCTCCCCCGACCATGATGGACAATCTCCCCGCCAGCAGCGTCACCTGGCTACCCGACACCGGCGCATCCAGCATCCGCGCCCCCGTCTCGGCCACACGCTGGGAAAGCTCCCGGCTTGCCTCCGGACTCACCGTGCCCATATCCGCGAACACCTTCCCCGGCCCCAGCCCCGCCAGCAGGCCCTCCGGCCCTTCAGCCACATCAAGGAGCGCCTGCGTGTCCCGCAACATGCTCAGCGTGACCTCTGACGCCTCGGCCACCGCCCTCGGACTGTCCGCCAGCTCCACCCCCAGCTCCGCCAGCCACTCCGCCCGCGTCCGGGTCCGGTTGTATCCGGTAACATCATGCCCGGCATCCAGCAGCCGCTGCGCCATCGGCCCGCCCATCGTGCCCAACCCGATGAACCCTACCTTCGACATCAATTCCTCTCCTGCCATGTTCGTTCCGGGTCAAACCGGAATATACCACGCCGCCGCTTACTGAAAGTTGCCCCTTCCCAACTCTGCCGTCCCTCGGATACCATATCTTCAATCGCAGACCAGAGACCCGGCGAACCCAGCCTCTACAGGCCGAAATGCGACAGATTGCAACAAAATGCGACACAAAAAATTCTTCCGACCCGGCGCGTCCCGTGGAATTCTCCCTGGCTCGCTACCCTCGCGCATCGGCTTGTATGTTCCCTTCACCTTTGCTAAAATCGGGCCACCTTGGGAAGGCGCCGTGGCTGCCCAATCCTGCGCCGTCCCTGGTCTATAGAGTTGCTCCCCGGGGAACCCCTGGCCTGACCCGGTGGCCGTTGGAACGTTCCCGTTCATACCGGCGGAGCCCTGAAACTCACTTAGGAGGAGGAGGCTAAGTATGCCATCACTTTGGGAACATCTCAGGTTTGCCGGTGGCGAAGGCGAAGACCACCCAGGGCAGAGCTATGACGCTCAAATGGGCGCCGAAAGCCAGGACATGGCGATGTACGTCAGCCATCCCCTGCCCAGTGCCGGCAACAGTTGGCCGACCATCATCGTGGCCCAGGAGGCCTTTGGCGTCAACCGCCACATCGAGCGCGTCTGCGACCGGTTTGCCGCCGAAGGGTTCGTAGCCGTCGCTCCCGCCCTTTTCCACCGCGAGCATCCCAACCCCAAGCTCGGCTATGGCGATGAAGATGTCCCCGCCCGCAACCGCTACATGGGCGCTCTCCGCGACGACGAAATCGTCGAGGACATCAACGAAGTGATCAAGTGGACCCAGTCCGAGCAGTTCCGCCGCACCAACGGCAACAAGGTCGGCATCGTCGGGTACTGCGTCGGCGGACGCATTGCCTACCTCGCCGCCACCAGCTGCGCGGGCCTTAGCGGCGCCGCGGTGTACTACGGCGGACGCATCCTCGTCCCCTTCGGCGACGGTCCCGCCCCCATCGACCTGACCGGCAATATCAGTTGCCCGGTGCTGGGCAATTTCGGCGGTCAGGACGAAAACCCCTCGCCCGCTGACGTTGACGCCATCGCCGCGGCCCTTTCCGCCGCCGGCGTCTCCCACGACTTCAAGTCCTACCCCGACGCCGGTCACGGCTTCAACTGCGACGAGCGCGCCAGCTACAACCAGGCCGCTGCGGACGACGCCCTCGCCCGCACCATCGCCTTCTTCAAGGAGCACCTGTCCTAACCGACCCGCTCCACCGTCCCGCCAAGGGACCAAAATCGAAAGCCCGGACATTTACTGCCCGGGCTTTCCTCTTTCTCATGGAACCCCTGAACAATTCCCTTCTCCCTTGATGGGGAAGAGCCTGCCCCTGGCGACTGAGGAGGGACGACAAAGGAGGGAAAGGGGCGGGGGTTAGGATGGGGGTGAAGGAATTAGTTTTGGGATAATTCCTTAATCCCTGAACGAGTTGCGAAAGCGGTACAGCGTCATCTCCGGCTCAATCGGCGAGACCGGCATATACCCCGCCTCCTCGATCTTCGCCACGATGAACCAGGGCCCTTCCTGCTCCAGCGCCTGCACCAGCGCCCCCTCCAGCGACTCCAGATCCCGCACCGTCTCCGTATGCTCGATGCTGCAGCTGCGGGCCACCTGTTCCAGGTCCGTGCCGTGGGCCGTGTGGCTGGCTTGGTGCCCGGTCTGTCCCCACTGCTCGTTGTCCCAGACAATGACGATCAGGTTCTTCGGCTGCTCCCTTCCTATCGTCGCGATGGTTCCCAGGTTCATCAGCAGCGACCCGTCGCCATCCAGCGAAATCACCTGCTCGCCGGTTGATACTGCCATCCCCAGCGCGATGGATGAGCACAGCCCCATGTTCCCGTAGGTATAGAAATTCCGGTCCCGGTGCCCGGCGTGCCACAGCTCGTCCGTAGTCGGACCCAGGTTGCTGACGATGGGCCGGTTTCCGGCGTGTTTCAATACCAGTTGCGTAGCTTCGAACCTAAGCAATCTTGCCTCCGTGCAGCAGTTGGGTCAGGCAGATGGCTACCGGCTGCCGGTTGGCGTGGCACAGCTTCATCGCCCCGTCGACGATGTTGTCCATCCGGTACTCGTCCTCCAGCGTGAAATGCACCAGCCCCAGTTGGTCCAGGATCGGACGGGTGGAACGCCCCATCGCCACCTGCGCGATGTTGAACTCCCCCGGGCCGCCCCGCAGGTTGACGAACATCGGGATCGGGGTCCGCGCCGGAATGCACAGGCTGGCGATGGCGTTGATGCTGTTGCCGAACCCGCTGGACTGCATGAACACCGCCGAGTTGCGGCCCGTCGCGTAGGCCCCCACGGCCACGCCCACCGCCTCCTCCTCCCGGCTGCACGAAACCAGGTGGAAGAACGGGTCCGCGTCTATGCGGCTGGCAACCTGGTCAATGGATATGTCCGGGACGTAGGCAATCAGCGAGGTGTCCCAGTTCTTCAGCGCCTGCACAATGGTCTCGGCCCAGTTCATTCAGTTGCACCCCCACCCAGGACATGACTTGGATACGCTCCCGCGGCCCCCGCGCCACCTTCCTCCGCACCCGGCCGGAAAGCACCGTAAACCTTAGCAGTGTTGCTATTCACTGTCAAAAGAACCGCAGCCACTCAACTCCTCAAGCGCTCCGTCTGAATCTCCCCTCGGACGCCAAAGCCAGGCTGTCGTATAATGGATTCCAGGTCGGTTGTCTATAACCTGTTTCCAGCAGGTGCTCTTTTGCAAACCTACGTTTTTCGCGTCTTGATTGAACCCGACGAAGACCGGTGGTTGGCCTACTGTCCTGCCTTGGACTATTACGCAGCGGAAACGTGGGGCTATACCAGGGACGAGGCTCGGAAGAACATTCATGAAGTCATTCGCATGGTGGTGGAAGGGCTGTTAGAAGAAGGGGCTCTCATCCCCCAAGAATCTGGAGATCTTAACGGTGTTTCCCTTGAGCAGGTTGCGGTATCCGTCTGAATTGGATATCGATTGGAGTAAATTACGCGGCTTAACCGCTCGTGAGTTAACCAACGCACTGCTTAGGGACGGCTTTGTGCTCCGTCGACAAACCGGGAGCCATCAACAATACCTGCACCCCGATGGGCGCAGAGTGACAGTTTCGTTCCACCACCCCGGCGAAACGTTTAGGGTCGGCATATTGAGAAGAATGATCCAAGCCCGTGCTCAATGGACGGTTGAGGATTTGGAACGGTTGAGGCTGCTGTAATCGAAACAAACCCGGCTTCAACCACCCCAACGTTTCAAGACTTCAAAGACCCTCGCAAAAACTCAGGTTCATTGGAAACGCTGCATAAGGTTGGCCCCCAACTACTGACGCTCTTCCCCTTGCGCCCCGTTGCCTCCCCCGCGTACCATCAAGGGGTGAAACGTCCATCGTCACCTTCCTCGTACAGCCGCCTCCCAAGATTCAGGGATAGCCGACCCGTCGCCACCTCTCCACTGCCCCGAATACCGCAAAATTCACCAGGAAAATTTCCTTCGATCCCTTGCAATCATGCCGGTCCCACTGCCCTCAGAACCAATGACACAAAATGTCTCAAAAATGCCTCACTTTGCCCCGGTTCTGCCCCAATCCGGGGACACTTGGCCGCTCCATAGGCATACTTTGGGACTCGCCGCGCCATGAATCCGTGCTCAAATCCTTCGAAAATGTCCCAAAAACAAAAAACCGGAAAAACGGCCCCTCCTTGCCCGCTTCCAACAACTGCCTCACGGCCTTCGCCAATGGGACAGAATCGGACAAAATAGGACACATTTAATTTTCGTCCCAGACACTCCTGCCCCCTCCTTTGTCCCCATCCCTGCTTCTATGGCATAATGGCGCCGCCCCGTTTCAGCCCCCTTTGGAGGATTCTTTCGTATGGTCGACCTTAAGCACGGCGCTGCCATCGTGGGCATCCACGAGCACGTCACCCGCTACGCCCCCGACCTCAGCGAGCTACAGATCCAGGGCGAGAGCGTCATCAAGGCCCTCGAAGACGCCGGCCTGACCAAGAACGACGTTGACGGCCTCTTCACCGCCTCCAGCAGCATCCGCAACAGCGGCATGAACCTAGCCGACTACCTCAACATGTACCCCAAATACGTGGACAACACCACCGTCGGTGGCGGCTCCTTCGAGTTCCACCTCTCCCACGCCCTCACCGCCATCGCCGCCGGACGCATCAACTGCGCCGTCATCACCTACAGCAGCCTCGCCCGTTCTGGCGGAGTCTCCGTCGGCACCGGTGGCGTCGGACGCTACGGCCACCCCCGCCTCGACCCTTCCCCGGACAGCTTCGAGGAAATCTACGGCCTCACCACCGTCGGCCTCTACGCTATGATCGCCCAGCGTCACATGCACCTCTACGGCACCACCTCCGAGCAGTTGGCCGAGGTTTCCGTGGCGATGCGGCACCACGCTTCCATGAACCCCGATGCCCTCTTCCGCACCCCCATCACCGTCGGGGATGTGGTCAACGCCCGCATGATCTCGTCCCCCCTCCACCTCCTCGACTGCTGCGTCATCACCGATGGCGGCGGAGCAGTCGTCGTGGCATCCCCCGAGGTCGCCCGCAACTGCCGCCAGCACCCCGTTTGGGTGCTCGGCACCGGCGAGGCCATCGCCCACCAGGGCGCCGGTCAGCGTGACCTCATCTATATAGCCGCCCACCAGAGCTCGCCCCGCGCCTTTGAGATGGCCGGCGTCACCCATGACGACATCGACATGGCCATGGTCTACGACTCTTTCACCATCACCGTCGTGGAGACCTTGGAAGACCTGGGTTTCTGCAAGAAGGGAGAGGGCGGAGAGTTCGTCTCCGGCGGGCGCCTCAAGGTGGGCGGCGAACTGCCCATCAACACCGACGGCGGCGGCCTGTCCTCCAACCATCCGGGAATGCGCGGCATTTTCCTCCTGTTGGAGGCCACCCGCCAGCTCCGGCACCAGTTCGCGGGAACTCCCCGCCAGGTCGAAAACTGTCAAATTGCCCTGTGCCACGGCACCGGCGGCGCCCTTGGCTCCCGCCACAGCGGCGGCACCGTAATCCTCGGGAGGGACTAGTCATGCCTGAATGGACCAAGCCTTTGCCCACCGTCGTCGGGGAGACCCGTCCCTACTGGGAGTCCTGCCGCCGCGGCGAGTTGGTTATCCAGCGTTGCGAGAAGTGCGGCCAGTACCAGTTCTACCCCCGAGGAATCTGCGCCAACTGCTGGTCCACCGACATCAGGTGGGTCAAGTCCACCGGACGCGGCACCGTCTGGACCTACACCGTCACCTACCAGAACCGCACCCAGGGATTCGCCCAGGAAGTCCCTTACGTCCTCGCCCTAGTCGAACTGGAAGAGGGCGTCCGCATGTTCAGCAACATCGTCGAGTGCAACCCCCGCGATGTGACAGTCGGGATGCCCGTCGAGGTCACCTTCGTCCAGGCCACCGACCGCATCAGCGTCCCCTTCTTCAAACCCTCCGCTGCCTAGCCGGTTATCCCCGGTCCTAGTCGGGAAAACAAGAACAGGGGCGCCCCATGGGGCGCCCCTGTAAAACTCCCTGTCTTTGGGAAGAGTTGGGCTAGCGGGGGACCAGGTTGGGAGTGGGCTCTTCCGGCAAGGGCTGGGCCTGGATCTCCCGGGCCCGGGCCGCTAGGGCGGGGAATATCTCATCCACCACGCGCTGGTCGTAATCGGCTGCCACGCCGGGGTACCCGGCGCGGGCGATCATATCCCGCAGCTTGCCGGTGCGGAACTGCTCCAGCGTCCACTCCAGCGTGTCGGGGACCACGGTCTTGTCCCAGAAGATCCGATGGTTCTTGTTGCGGGGACCGTAGTGGTAATGGGGGTCGATCCGGAAGCAGTCGAAGGCCAGTAGCTCGGTCTCCTCCATGTACGTCCGGCCGGGAGTGCCGGCCAGGTCGGCGAGGACGTGAATGGCCAGGCCGCCGTCGCCGCCGGCCTGCTTCCGCATCTCAAGGCCGAACCGGAAGTTGCCGGCCTCGAACATATCATGGCCCCGGTTGTGCTTTACCGTGTTGCGGCCGGTCGCGAACAGTTCCCGGGCCGTCGCTCCCAGGTCCTTGAGGACTTCGGCAACCTTGCTCTTGTCAATCTGCCCGGCGATCTCCGGATACCCGGCCTCGGTCACCATCTCGGGAAGGATGTTCCGAATCTGAGTGACCGACCAGCCTATTGGATTGCCGTCCACCGTGGGGTCCATGCGGAACAGCTTGTTCTTGCCTTCCGGCCCGTATACGTAGCTTCGCTCAATATCGAAGCAGTTGAACCGGAGCAGGGTGGTGTCGTTCCCGCCCTGGACCAAAATGGCTACGCCTTGGTCCGAGTGGTCTTGGATGTTGCCGTCCCAGAGCTCGTGCTGGACGATAAACGAGACGGCTCCGGCGTCGAATCTTTCCCTGGTACGCTGCTGCATAGAGATGAACCTCCTTGAGGTGCAAATATTCTGGCGGCATTCTTGCCTCGCCATTAGTGGTGTATTATAGCATCATAAGTAACCTCTTATTGCGGGGTTGTCCAAAACGGGCAGGTGTCCTCTTTCACGGACCTGCGAATAGTGATGGCGTCGAAATGACTATCGGACTTTTGGGTGTCTGGACTGGGCGCATGTTGGCGGGATTAGCCTTCGCCATAGTGATGAGCTTCATCGGAGACGTTTCGGGCCGGGTTTTTAACCTCCTGTCGGAATATCCCTGGTCCTTCGTCGTGCACTTCAACATCCAGCTCGTATTCATTGGTGTCGCGGCGGGCATCGGAGCCAACCTGGGGTGGATTAGCCTTCGGTGGAGTCGGTACTACTCCTGGACGATGTGGGTCGTGGTATGTGCCGCGGCCGTGGCGGGAGTCTACGGGGCCCACCACTGGGGTCCCGGCGTCGCGGACGATTACTGGTGGAGCCGCTTCGCCATGGACACAACGATTCACATTACGGCTGCGGTCACCGGCACCTTGGTCGCCACCGCTATCGGGGTTACGCAGCAGTCCATCGCCATTTACCGTGCTGAAAGTCGCCCCAAGGTAACCCCGATGACCTCTCAAGCCGCACCCATGGGGGCCGACGAACCCACTTCGTCTCGATAACTTCAGTCCCCCGCTGCCCCGAGCACGTATCCGGGCCAAAACCCGTTGTCGGGAAGTTTGTCCCCATTGAATGTTACGCTTTTCGCCGTTCATCAAGGTTATTATTGGCGATACCTCTGATCTTCGGGGCCGACTGTCGGGGTATCCTGCCACCCCCCGGTATTTCCGAATCGCCTGTTTTTATCCATCGCCGGTTCATGTTGTACGATTTCCGACAATGACCTGCATAGTGGCAAACGGATAGATCTCACTATTCGGCCATGAAGATTGACACCCCACTAACCTGTTGCTAGACTACCGCCAACTTTCCGCAAGGACGGAGGAATACACACATCCACTATTCGTGTGCATGACCGATACATCTCCTTGAATATAGCTGTTCTGAAGCCAATGGGAGAAGAAAATGATGGAAATTAGTCATACTTCTGGTATTTTTCGTATTTGGGTGATTCCTGCCTTTGTGCTGCTGTTGGCCTTCGGTGTTGCCTGCGGCTCGGCAGCGGAGGACACTTCCCCAGCGGATACCCAACCGGCCGACACTGCCGCATCTGCTCCTGCTCCTGCCGCCGCCCAACCTCAACCGACTGCGGCACCTGCGGCCGCTGCGGAGCCGGCTCCGGCAACCACCGAGGTTCACGGAGGCACGGTAACGTGGATGATTGGCGGTTTGGGCAGCGAAAACTTTGATTACGCCTTCGATGTCGGAGGCAGCAACAATTACATTCGCTTCTTTGGTGGGTTCCTTCTTGAGACCAACGACGTGGGAGAACTGCTCCCCGGTATAGCCTCAGAATGGGGACTCGCCAACGACGCCCGCACATGGTGGGTCAAAGTTAGGCCGGGCGTAATGTTCCACGATGGCACCGAATTGACCGGGGAAGACGTGCTGTGGACATGGCAGCACATGTGGAACCCCGAGTCCGTGGAGTGGACCACGCAAAGCGGTGCTCACTCCAGGGCGCGAATCGTCGAAATCATTGAGCAGACCGCACCTGACACGGTGAGTATCACAATCGAGATCCCCGACGCTGGCTTCGACGTTGGCAGTTTCTCGGCCGCCAGCCCAAGCCCTTACGTGATTCTGCCCAAGCGGGATCAGCTCCACGACGAAGCTGAGGTAGAAGCATACGCTCGGAACCCGGTTGGGGCTGGCCCCATGGCTCTCACGAACCACATCCCCGCCGAGGTTATGGAGTTTGAACGTTTCGACGACTACTACTACCATCCTGGGAACGGGTTTCCCGAGGACCGCCGGGTGAACTTCAGCAATCTGGACCTTCGGCTCGTTCCCGAAGAAGCGACCCGGGTGGCAGCCATTAGGGCTGGCGAGGCAGATGTGGCGCCCACTAGCCTGGACGCTCGTGAACAGGTCGAAGCCGGCGGGGGAAAGTTGATCTTTGGTCGGGAAGGAATCTACTTCCGGATAATGTTGATGGGTTGCATGAACAACTCTGCCGAGCCTTATCCCTGCGACGACATCAAGTTCCGGCAAGCATTGGATTATGCTCTGGACAAGGAGGTAATAAGGGACCAGTTATACGGCGGGCCCGAGGTAATGGAGGCCAAGGGATGGGCCGCGACGACGCCCAGTACCATTGGCTACAGCGAAGAATTGGACCCCAGGCCCTTCGATCCTGAGAAGGCCAGGCAACTCCTGGCAGACGCCGGTTACCCGGAAGGAGAAGGGGTTGGCCCTCTCATCGTGAACACTTGGACTTCCACGGCAATGCCCTTCCTTCCCGAATCGGCTCAGGTAGCCGCCGATTTCTGGAGGAAGGAACTCGGACTGGACGTCGAGGTGCGGGTGGGAGACGAGTCGACGCTGAAGAAAGCTACATTGGCCCAGGAGCTCAACGGTCAAATCCTCTGGCGGGACAACGAAGCTCGCATCGACGCTGCCAGCATCAGTCGCAGCTCCTACGGGACCCCGGACCACAAAGGCCGCCGGCACAATGATGCTGAGTTATTCCAGGTAGTGCAGAACGCATTGGCCGAGACGGACAAGGACGCAAGGCCCGACGCTCTGAATGCCATGTATAAAAGGCTACGTGAGGAAACCTATGAATTGGGCATTGGATATGTGAACATCCCGTGGGCAGTCAGCTCCAGGGTTGAGGACTGGAAGCCGTTCTCCCTTGCATTTTACCCATCAGCCGTCCACACTCTAGTGCTGAAAGATGAGTAACACCACATAACGGCAGCCCCCCGAGCCCGCGATGCCAGGAGTTGATCACCGGATGATTGCTCAGGACATCGCGGGTTTGGTATAACGTGTCACTCTTGGCTATCCCCGTCTTGCTTAAGGAATATCCGTGCAGCGTTACATCTTGCTCCGGGTTGTACAGGCTCTTTTTACCTTATGGATCCTCAGCATTGCCGTCTTCTTGAGCGTCCATCTTAGCGGTGATGCCGCGGTGCTCCTGCTCGGACCAGAAGCGCTGGACACCGATTACGAGCAAATCAAGAAGAACCTGGGCCTCGACAGACCCTTGATCGTCCAATACGGCGATTTCCTGACCGACATCGTTCGGGGAGACTTCGGGCGTTCCCACCTTATGCGCCGTTCGGCCCGGGATGTTCTTCTGGAGCGTTTGCCGGCTACGCTCCAGCTCGCCGGGGCGGCGTTCTTCCTGAGTGTTGTGGTGGGAGTGCCTCTCGGAATCTTGTCCGCTCTAAAACGCGACACCTTCCTGGATTCTTTCGGCAAGTTCTTCGCCATCCTGGGCATCGCCACGCCAAATTTCTGGATAGCCATCATGCTTATTCTGCTTTTTGGTGCTATTTTGGGATGGCTGCCCACTTATGGCAGGGGTGGACTGGACCACTTCGTCTTGCCGGCATTTGTCCTCGGCTGGTCTGCCATGGCCGGCATGGTGCGCCTCGGCCGCTCCAGCATGCTGGACGTGTTGGACAGCGAATACGTCAAGTTCGCCAGGGTCAAAGGCCTAACTGAGCGACTGGTTGTCTGGAAGCACGCATTAAAGAACGCAGTGATACCTCTACTGACCTTCGGAGGCTTGACGCTTGCCGGTCTGCTGAACGGTTCCGTCGCCGTTGAGGTCGTCTTTGCATGGCCCGGAATCGGCCGCCTTATGCTCGAAGGAATCACTCGCCGCGACTTCCCGATAGTCCAGGCGACTATAATGGCAGCGGGACTGTTTTATATCGTAACCGCTCTCTTGGTAGACATCCTTTACGCGTACGTCAACCCCAGGATCCGCTACGAATAGGCTAGGAGGATCACCTTGGCTACGGATACCCAAATCGTATCCCGCGACATAGGAAAAGTTCAGCAACTGCGCGACCGGGTGCGCGTTCTCCGCTTGCCCTGGGCTCCAATAGCCATCATGTTGGTTATGCTCGTCTGTGCCATATTCGCCCCCTGGCTGGCCCAGCACGACCCCACCGCCATCAGCATGCTCGACCGCCGGATAGCCCCGTTCGAAAACTCTGACTACCCGTTGGGGACCGACATTCTGGGCCGGGATATGCTCAGTCGCTTGATCTACGGCGCCCGCACCAGCGTCTTCATTAGTTTGGTTGCTTTGGGCACCGGGGCGTTTGTGGGCACAGTCCTGGGTTTGACCGCAGGATACCGTGGCGGTTGGTTCGATATTTTGATCATGCGCGCTGCCGACGCCGCTCTGGGGTTTCCCACCGTCCTGGTTGCCATGATAATCGTGACCATCTTGGGGGCAGGCATCGAAAACATTATCCTGGCCGTGGTTGTCACCGTCTGGGCGCGGTTTGCGCGGATGATCCGGGGCGACGTGTTGTCGATTAAAGAGTTGGATTTCGTAACGTTCGCCAAGATTGCGGGCCTATCGTCACCTGTGATTATTGCCCGCCACATCTTCCCAAACACCATCAATACCCTGTTGGTTATCACAAGTTTGCAAGTGGGACAGGTCATTCTTCTGGAAGCCTCTCTTAGCTTCCTCGGGTTGGGCCTCCCTCCCGGTGACCCCGCTTGGGGAATCATGGTTGCTGAGGGCCGATCGGTGATGCTCCAGGTCTGGTGGCTATCTCTATTCCCTGGTTTAGCTATCACTATCGTAGTGTTGGCGTTCAACTTCTTCGGCGACTGGATGCGCGACACCCTCGACCCGAAGTTGCGACGCGTCTAACCGCTCTTCGTCCCTCAAGTCCTCTCGAGCGGGCAGTAATGGCCGCCTTCCCCCTATTGCCCTGCTAGGAGGCAAGCAACGACTCAGCCATCGGGCTTACTGGACTGCCCGTGACGTTTTAGTGACAGTCGAGGTGTGTTTTATGCTGTGCCAATGTAAATATCGGGGCAGAATATACTGTTAATATTACTAACATCGTAGAGTAACCTTGTATCATCCACGGGTTTTGCATTGTTCGCACCACCAAATTGACACTATCCAACGCCGATGCTAAAATCCTCCCACCTTTCGACCACCCCCAAGCGGAAGGAGTGCCAGAACCAGCGCGACGGGTGGGGCATACCGGAACAAGGCTCGACAAGACAGAAGTCCCGTCAGGTTATTCGGCATCCAAGATGGTTACTATCCCAGGGAGCAACTTTAGGGAATACCGGTAATTCCGAGGTGGCCCTGCTCTAGACTTGTCTGGAACTGATACACACCACAGGGGGTAATCGAAGGGCACTCTGCCCAAGGTTCGGAGGAAGACCAAATGCAATATTGGCACGCTACGAGGAACAAACCCACTTCTTGGCTGCTAGCCGTTATGGCGGTAACCCTTGTCCTTGGAATAGCCTGCGGGTCGGCGGCAGAATCGCCCGAGGCTCCGCAGGAACCAGCCCAACCCGTAGCCGCACCTGCAGCCGCGGCACCTGCGGCAGCTCCCGCAAGCTCCGGGGCAAGCGCTCCGGCGGCGGCAGCGGCCCCCACGGCTGTACCCCAGCAAGCGGCGGAACCCGCCCAAGCCATGGCCGAAGTTGCGGACATCACTCTGACCGTAATGGTCGGAGGATGGGGACACCGGTTCATTAACGTCCATGGGACCAATTGCCATAACCACTACAACGTGATTCACGACTTCCTGATTCGAACCGACGCCAACAGGGATTCGATTCCTGGGATGGCTTCCGCGTGGGAACTTTCGGAGGACGGGCACACTTGGACGGTAACGATTCGTGACGACGGCTACTTCCATGATGGCAGTAAGGTGACTGGTGAGGACTTGTTGTTCACCTGGTTACAATCTTGGGGTCCAGGTGCTCAAGAGGTGGCTACCAGTAGCAGCGCCGCCAACATGGCTGCGAATGTGGAACTGATTGAGCAAGTCGGCCCGCAACAGGTCAGCATCACCCATATCAATATCGATTCCAGCTTTGAAGGGTTCGTTTCCGATGCCAGCGGTGCTTGCCAGGGCATCATTCGTCCAGCCACGGACTTTGAGACGTTCCACGACCCCGAAGTAATGGTGGCCTACGACCAGAATCCTATCGGGGCCGGCATCATGGCTATGACCCGTCAGGTCGAGGACGAGGTCATGTCCTTCGAGCGTTTCGACCAGTATTACGCGGAAGACCGCAGCGTGCCTTTCAAGTTCCTTGACTTGCGCAAAATCCCGGAAGAATCGACCCGGGCTGCTGCCCTGCGGGCCGGTGACGCTGACATAGCCCCGGTTAGTCTAGCTACCAAGGACCAGGTCGAGGCCGGCGGCGGACAGGTTATCGTTGGACCGGAAGCGTCTTACTTGCGCATAATGTTCATTGGCTGCGGTTGGGACTACTATCCCGACTTGCCATGCAACGATAAGCGGGTCAGGCAGGCGTTGGGTTACGCCATCGACAAAGACGCGCTTCGCGACGACCTGTTTGGTGGACCGGAGATATTCGAGGCCAAGGGTTGGGCGCATGTGACTCCAAGTTCCATTGGTTATAGCCCCGCCTTGGATCCCTTCCCATACGACCCCGACAAGGCTAGGCAGCTCATGGCCGAGGCTGGATACCCCGATGGAAAAGGTTTCGGAAAGCTCATCGTCAATACCTGGTCATCCCGCGCGGTTCCCTTCCTGCCCGAATCCGCTCAGTTGGCGGCCAACTACTGGAAGGACGAACTCGGCCTTGACACCGAGGTGCGGGTTGGAGACGAGACTGCCCTCAAGAAAGCTACCAAAGCTCGCGATCCTCTCGCGGGACAAATCCTTTGGAGGGACAACGAAGCCCGGCGCGACGGTCGTAGCGCGGCTCGCTCCAGCTACGGAACCGCTCCCAAGGATGGGTCGAGGGGTGGGAACTGGAGTCACACTCCGGAAATCGTAAACCAGGTACAGGAAGCCCTGTCAGTGTTTGACCCAGCTAAGATTGACGAAGTCTGGCATGACGTGTTTGTCAGGCTCCGGGAAGAACACTACGAAATGGCTATGGGATACGTCCACGTGCAGTGGGGTGTTGGCCCTCGTATCGAGAGTTGGCAGCCATTGCCTTTGGCTTTCTATCCCTCCGGTTACCACACTATCGTGTTGGCGGACCAATAAACGCACCCAAGGCTCCGCCCAGGAGCCGCTCAACAGGTGTAATCAACGGGCCAGTCGGCGGAGAGGCAGAAACCTCTCCGCCGGTGGCCTTGTTCCCTCCCCGGACAAGGATACTTCATGCAACGTTACATACTCACACGGGTAATCCAAGCCATTATCACGCTGCTAATTTTGAGCTTGGCTGTGTTCCTCAGTGTTCACCTTACGGGTAACACAGCCGATTACCTGCTTGGGCCGGAAACCACTGAAGCAGACTATGAGCAGCTCAAGAAGAACTTTGGTCTGGACCGGCCTCTAATCGTCCAATACGCAGACTTCCTAACCGACATTGCGCGGTTGGATTTCGGCACCTCGTTCCTGAAGGGCCGGCCCGCCCGCGATATCCTGATGTCCCGACTTCCAGCCACTCTGCAGCTGGCGGGTGCAGCTTTTGCGTTATCGGTCATCGTTGGAGTTCCTCTGGGAATCTTGTCGGCCGTTAAACGGGACGGATTCCTTGACAACTTTGGCAAGCTTTTCGCCATCATGGGGATCGCCACACCCAACTTCTGGATTGCCATCATGCTTATCATGCTGTTTGGCGCCATTTTGGGGTGGCTGCCTACCTTTGGTAGAGGAGGCATTGAGCACTTTGTCCTGCCAGCCTTCGTACTCGGTTGGTCGGCCATGGCCGGAATGGTACGCTTGGGTCGCTCCAGTATGCTTGAGGTTCTCGACAGCGAATATGTCAAGTTCGCCCGGGTCAAGGGATTGAGCGAAAAATTAGTCGTATGGAAACACGCTCTCAAGAACGCGGTGATCCCGTTGCTGACATTTTCAGGACTTACGTTGGCTGGGCTCCTGAACGGTTCAGTAGCCGTTGAGGTGGTCTTTGCTTGGCCAGGTATTGGCCAACTAATGTTGCAGGGAATCCAGACCCGGGACTTCGCCATAGTACAAGCAACCGTGTTGGCGGCTGGATTCTTCTACATTGTCACTGCCCTGTTGGTGGACATCCTGTACGCCTACGTCAACCCCAGAATCAGGTACGATTAACCCCGGAGGAATTTGTGGCATCTACATTAACTGCAGCCAACCGCCCCATGACCCGCTTGCGGGTGTTTCTGGGAGCAACCCAGCGAGGCCGGTTACCCTTGATACCTCTGGCGGTAATGTCGGTCCTGTTGATATGTGCGCTCTTCGCGCCCCTGATATCACCCCACGACCCAACGCAAATAGGCATGAGCAAGGCCAGGCTAGCCCCGTTCGAAAACCTGACCTACCCGTTGGGCACCGATGTCATGGGCAGGGATATGTTGAGCCGCTTGATTTACGGGGCCCGTACCGGAGTCTTCATAAGCCTAGTCGCGTTGGGCACAGGAGCCTTCGTAGGCACGGTCTTGGGACTGGTGGCGGGTTTCCGGGGAGGTTGGTTAGACAACCTCATCATGAGAGCTGCCGACGCTGCTTTGGGTTTCCCCACTGTTCTCGTCGCGATGATTATCGTCACGCTCTTGGGAGCCGGGATCGAAAACATCATCTTGGCAGTGGCGTTAACCGTATGGGCCAGGTTCTCACGCATGATTCGAGGGGACGTCCTGAGCATCAAAGAATTGGACTTCGTGACCTTTGCCAAGATCGCAGGGCTCTCAACCCCAATGATCATCATGCGCCATGTCTTCCCAAATACGATTAATACGCTGCTGGTAATCACCAGCTTGCAAATAGGACAAGTAATTCTCTTGGAGGCTTCCCTCAGCTTCCTCGGCTTGGGTCTACCTCCAGGGGACCCCGCCTGGGGGATAATGGTCTCCGAAGGCCGTACCGTCTTGCTGCAGGTCTGGTGGCTGTCGTTGCTCCCCGGTGTAGCGATAACCATTGTCGTTCTCGCCTTCAACTTCTTCGGCGACTGGATGCGCGACACTCTCGACCCCAAACTGCGACGCATCTGACCGGCACTTCCAACCAACCGCAACTTGTTCCCAATGGGCCGGGGATTTACCCCGGCCCTCTATCTTGGCACCCAAGCCGCGGACGGGACAACCCACAATTGACGATAATCCTATAATCCGTCGCAATAACACCATAGATTTAGTATCACCAATAATTGTGTATTGACAATAACTTTACCCCAGTGCTAGTACTGGATCAAAGTCGTAATGTCACGCATTTAAAGGCCTGACGCTGGATGCTACCCTTTGGATTGAAGTTGTGGTGTGGGAGGGGCATCCATGGTGCAGGAAGTTTACGGAGTCCATCTGAGTGCCCAGGAGAAGGGACGGCTCAGGAAGATGATCCGGGCCGGCAGGAGTTCGGCCCAAGCTATCACCCGAGCCCGCATTCTTCTGAAGACCGATGAGGGGTGGACCGCTTCCCGGGTGGCGGCTGCATTTGACGTGTCGGAGCGCACGGTGCGTCGGGCCAAGCGGCGCTACGTGGAAGAGGGCCTGGAGGAGGTGCTGCGGCACCACAATTCGCCCACTCCCCACTGCAAGGTGGACGAGAAGGTGGAAGCCCACCTGATCGCCCTGGCCTGCAGCCCAGCCCCGGAGGGCCACGACCACTGGACCCTGCGGCTGCTGGCGGACAAGACGGTGGAGTTGGGACTGGTGGAATCGTTGTCGTACGAGGCGGTGCGGCTGCACCTGAAAAAAACGCGCTCAAGCCGTGGCGGAAGCAGCAGTGGTGCATCCCGAAGGTGAGCGCCGACTTCGTGGCCCACATGGAGGATGTCCTGGACCTGTATGCCGAACCCTACGACCCCCAGCGGCCGGTGGTCTGTTTCGATGAGAGTTCCACTCAGTTGCTGGCCGATTCCCGCCCGTCCCTGCCGGCCAAGCCTGGCAGGCCGAAGCGCCAGGACTACGAGTACGTGAGGGGCGGCACCCGCAACCTGTTCCTCACCTGTGAGCCGAAACGGGGTTGGCGACACGTGGCCATCACCCAGCAGCGTACCATGCAGGACTTCGCCCACCAGATGCAGTGGTTGGTGGATGAGGCCTACCCCGGCGTTCCGGTAATCAGGCTGGTTCTGGACAACCTGAATACCCACCGGACGGCCTCACTGTACGAGACCTTCGCTGCCCCAGAGGCAAGACGCATCGCGAAACGGCTGGAGTTCCACCACACGCCCAAGCATGGCAGTTGGCTGAATATGGCGGAGATGGAATTCAGCGTGCTGGCCCGAGCCTGTTTGCGCGGACGCAACGGAGACGCGGACAGTCTGGAGAGGGCCGTGAACACCAACGTGTCAGAGCGCAATGCTACGGCGGCCCCCATCAACTGGCGCTTTACCGCCAGGGATGCCAGGCGCAAACTCCACCGCCTCTACCCATGCCATTCTTGATTTGACCCAGTACTAGTATCCGGCAAGTTTTCGGCATGGCATACGAAAAAGAACAATTAGGAGGGATAATTTTCCAGAATCTAAGTCATAGTTCGTACTAAAGACGCCACAAAGTATGGTGATTCAGTTCAAGGATATCTAATTCGCAGTTTAATGCAGTCTTGGGTATTCCGAATTAAGCCAACCGGATGAAGATTTCAGCTAGGGAGATCGAAACCACAAACCGGACAAAGGGGGAGATAGTGGAGTACGCAAATAGTCCGAAAGTTCGTCCATTGAGCCGACCCTTCCAACTGCTGGTTCCCGTATTGGCCTTACTTCTCCTGTTTGCAACCGCTTGCGGCACTGCTGCTACCACAGAGGACAGCGCCGAACCGCCGGCTGCAGCTCCGCAGGCTCAACAGCAGCAACCTCAGCAACAGCAAGCGCAACCGACTGCCATTCCCCAAGCCATGCCTGAAGCCGAAAAAGAAGCCATGGCCGCACCCGAGGTCAACCCAGGAAACGTGATTATGTTGGTGAGCGACTTCGGCACTGAACGGTTCGACACCATCTATGGATCCACGTTCAAGGAACTCCGTAAGCACTTCCACAGCAACCTGACCTCGTGGGACTCCTTCGACGGTGTCATGAAGATAACACCCGGAGTCGCGAGCAAATGGGAATTGGCCGACGACGGCAAGACCATTATCTACACCGTAAGAGAAGGCGCCCTTTTCCACGATGGTTCGGAAATCACACCGGAGGATGTGCTGTGGACCCTCCGTCATTCGGTTGGGCCCGGCGCTGAAGAGTGGGGTTACAGCGGTGTCACTGTTGCCTACGCGACCAAGATGGACCGCATCGACTTGGGACCGGGGCCGAACCAGGTAAGCGTATACAGCACGGTTGGCATTCCCGAGGCACCGGTTTACTGGTCAGAAAACGAGGGCGGGGCCTCTATGGGCCAGGTAATGCCCGCTCGGTCGAACCTCCACGACCAGGCAGAACTCGACGCCTACGAGAAGAACCCCATCGGAGCGGGACCGGTCAGACTGGTCAAGCACGTTCCGCTGGAAGCGTTCTTCTTCGAGCGCCACGACGGTTACTACTACCAGCCGGACCACGGTTTCAAGACCGACCGCCGACTCAGTTTCCAGACGCTGGAAATGCGCCAGGTGCCCGACGAATCTACCCGGGTGGCGGCGATCCGGGCCGGTGAGGCTGACATTGGCCGGCTCAGCATGGCAACCCGCAAGCAGGTCGAGGCCGACGGGGGCCAGCTGGTGTTCAGCCCTGAAGCGGTCATTGTCGAGTCCCATTTCTGGGGCTGCTATAACGAAGGCTTGGCTTGTAACAACAAAGGCGTACGCCAGGCATTCAATTATGCTCTGGACAAGGAACTGCTGCGGGACCGGCTCTTCGGACCGGAGGTTATGGAACTAAAGGGCTGGTGGGTGGTTACGCCCAGCACCATCGGCTACAGCGACGATCTGGCACCTTGGCCCCACGACCCGGACAAGGCCCGCCAGTTGTTCGCCGAAGCCGGGTACAAGACACCCGACAACCCCGGTGGAAAGGACTTCGGAACCTTTGTCATTAACACCTACGCCGACCAGTTGGTTCCCAACCTCATCGAGTCGGCCCGCCTCGCCGCTGACATGTGGGAGAAGGAACTAGGCATTGAGACCGAAGTCCGTGTGATGGACAAGGTCAACTGGGGTCTCCTACGCAACGAAGAGGTCCAAAAACTGGACGGGCAAATCAACTGGGTAGCCCAGAACACAAGGCTGGATGCGGCCGGAATTGCCCGACTATACTTCCTGGCTATCCACAAGAAGCTCACCGATGTAGGGGCAACACGGGTCCATAGAGACGATGAACTGTTCACGCTGATGGAGGAAACTCTAGCAGCCACCGGTAAGCCTGGTTATGAACAGACTTACAACGACGCTTGGCTCCGATTCCAGGAGGAGTCCTACCAGATATCAGTAGGCTATCTCAACCCGCCCATCGGTGTGGGTCCCCGAATAGTTAAGTGGGAACCCTACGGTGTATCCGAATACATTTCGGCCCTTCATACCATCGAGTTAGCCGACAACTAGGACCCAACATGTGGTCTGCCCTGCCATTGACGGGGCAGACCATCACCAATAAGGTCCCACCTTTCCCCAAGGGGGGAGGCGGGGCCTCAACTTAACCTCAGGAACTACAAAGCTCCCTAGCAAGGTGGCCAATGCAGCGCTATATCTTGATACGCGTGGGCCAAGCAATAATCACGCTGATGGTCCTGAGCTTGGCGGTATTCCTCAGCGTGCACATGACCGGCAACCCAGCGGCTTATCTGCTGGGTCCCGACGACGGATTTGAAGAGTATGAGCAGCTGAAGAAGAACTTGGGCCTGGACAAACCTTTGTACGTCCAATATGGACTATTCCTCGGGAAAGTGGCCCGGGGCGAGTTCGGCAAATCCTTCACGATGGGACGGGATGCTCGCGACCTGCTCTTCCAACGCTTCCCCGCCACCATCCAGCTGGCTGGGGCAGCTTTTCTCATAACTATCGTGATTGGCATCCCCATTGGAGTCTTGTCAGCCGTGAGACGTGACTCCATCTTCGACCAGATGGGCAAGTTCTTTGCCGTGGCAGGAATAGCAGCCCCCAGCTTCTGGATCGCCATCATGCTGATTCTGCTTTTTGGCGCTATTTTGGGGTGGCTTCCGACCCATGGCCGCGGGGGGATCGACCACTTCATCCTGCCCGCCTTCGTCTTGTCCTGGAACGGCATGGCCGGAGTAGTCCGGCTTTCCCGGTCCAGCATGCTGGAGGTACTGGACAGCGAGTACGTGAAGTTCGCCCGGATCAAGGGCCTGAACGAACGGATCGTGGTCTACAAGCACGCTCTCAAGAACGCAGTCATCCCGGTAATGACTTTTTCCGGTTTGACCTTGGCGGGATTGCTGAACGGCTCGGTAGTAGTTGAAGTCGTCTTTGCCTGGCCGGGCGTTGGACGGCTCATGCTCCAAGGAATTAACCAGAGGGACTTTCCAGTCGTGCAAGCTACGGTGCTGGCGGCGGGGGCGCTTTACATCGTCACTGCGCTGTTGGTCGATATCCTGTACGCCTACGTGAACCCCAGGATCCGGTACGATTAGTAAGGAGGTTATTCGTGGCTTCTACTCTTGCTAGCGCACCGACCCGAGTGGACCGCCTGTTGGCTTTCCCTAGGTGGGCCAAGCGGGCGCGCTTGCCCTGGATATCCATCGCCATAATGGTCATCCTTCTTGCCTGCGCCGTCTTCGCCCCATGGCTGGCTCCCCACGACCCCACGGGGATAAATATGCTGGATGCCAAATTTTCGCCTGTTTATATGGGCGAATACTGGGATTGGCGATATCCCCTGGGTACCGACGTCCTGGGTCAGGATATGCTTAGCCGTCTCATCTATGGTGCCCGGACCGCCATGTTCATTAGTTTGATAGCCCTGGGCACAGGAGCATTCGTAGGCACGGTTCTCGGACTCATCTCAGGATTCCGGACAGGTTGGGCAGACATACTAATAATGCGGGCTGCTGATGCCGCCTTGGGGTTCCCGACAATCCTGGTAGCATTGATTATCGTCACTATTCTGGGCGCGGGCATCGAAAACATCATCCTGGCGGTTGCGGTCACTGTATGGGCCAGGTTCGCCCGAATGATCAGGGGAGACGTTCTGGCAATTAAAGAGTTGGACTTTGTAACGTTCGCCAAGATAGCCGGACTACCCATGCCGATGATTATTGCGCGTCATATTTTCCCCAACACAATCAACACTTTGATGGTCATCACGAGCTTGCAGATCGGCCAGGTCATCCTGTTGGAAGCGTCCTTGAGCTTCCTGGGATTGGGGTTGCCCGTAGGAGCCCCTGCGTGGGGCATCATGGTTTCAGAAGGGCGCTCCGTCATCCTCGACGTTTGGTGGCTGGCGTTGCTTCCGGGCTTGGCGATAACCGCTGTAGTGCTGGCTTTCAACTTCTTCGGAGACTGGATGCGCGACACCCTCGACCCCAAGCTACGACGGATTTGATTCCCCGGAACCGGTTGAAACCTTCCGAAGCGGGCGGCGGAGACTGCCCGCTTCGTCCTTCGTTAACGTCGGCGGTATAATGTGAACCGTAGCTTAACCCTCCCTATTCGCTGGTCCAGAGGCCCCAATGATTGTTTCCGATACCCACGTGCACGTAGCCCTTCATACCTACCAACCTGTGGAGATGTTGCTGACCCAAATGCAGTACAACGACGTCGAGCACGCCGTCCTTGTTCAATCCTCCACTACCACCGACAACAGCTATGTCATCGAGTGTATGCGCCGGTTCCCCCGTCGGCTGGCGGTGGTCTGCCGGGTGGATGTGGACAGCCCATCGGCAACCAGCGACCTGGAACGCTGGCGAAACGAAGGAGCGGAGTCGATCAGGCTAAGGAACTTCAACCGCTCCCCGGGGGACGACCCCCTGGCCATCTGGCGGAAGGCGGCTGACCTGGGCATGAGCGTCAGCGTGGGCGGGCCGGTGGACGGGTTCCTGACTGCTGAATTTAGTGGGATGGCGGAAGCACTGCCTCAGCTGAAACTCATTATTGAGCACTTGGGAGGGATGGGGTTCAACGCGGTCAGTGACTACCAGGACGCACGTCCGTCCGATGACCAGTACCGGCAGGTGCTGGAGCTGTCCCGTTTTCCCAACACATACATCAAGCTGCACGGGATGGGCGAGTTCTGCAATCCTCCCTTCCCCTACCAGGACATTCCTCCTTACCTGAAGATGGCCTACGACGCGTTCGGCTCCCACCGGATGATGTGGGGCAGCGATTACCCTCGTGTGATCCTCCGTGAGGGGTACCGGAATGCCCTGAAATACACCATCGAAAATCTCTCCTTCTGCAGCCAGGACGATTTGGAGTGGATTTTCGGGCGTACCGCTCAGTCCCTCTGGCGGTTCTCCTGAAGCAAATCTGGTACACTGATTTGCGCCCCAACCCGGGGCAATCGCAAGGGATAGTTACGAACTTACTAAACTCAATAGTTGAGAAAGTGGTGCCGAGCTGCGGCACCTGCGTGGTGGTATCTTTCAAATGCGATAGTCCTGGACCCCACCTGCAACTGTCCTTCGGAGGTCCGCAGCGTTCCGTTATTAGGAGGCGCAGTGCAGCGGTTGCGGGGGTCTGGATCCCCCTTTTCGACTCCGCCACCGGCGCAAGGTAGCTTGTCTCAACGCCAGCGGCTGTCGCGCGGGGTTGTGAGCGGGAATGACGGGAGAGAAGGGCGGGTCTGGGAACGAAACCCATCTAAATTGCAACGTTGTCTCGGAGGTTCCATGGTTTCACGAGGGTTCTTTGGCAGGCGGCGACCCGAACCTTCCCGCCCTATCCCACCAGGGCAATACCTGGAGAACGGGTTCCCAGTGCTGTCGGCCGGGCCCACTCCCCGGACGTCCCTGGACACTTGGACCTTCAGCCTGGTAGACAGCATGGCCGAATTGTTGGCCCAATGGTCATGGGAAGAGTTCATCGCCCTGCCCCAGACCGAGATCTTCGTGGACATTCACTGCGTCACCAAGTGGAGCAAGCTGGACACCACCTGGAAGGGGGTCACGTTCGATACTCTCCTGGAAGCGGCGGGAATCACCGATCCAGACGCCTATATCATGGCCTTCTGCGACGGGGGATACACTACCAACGTCCCGACAGCAGACCTGCTGGACGGCAGGGGCATGGTAGCCCTGGAGTTCGACGGCGCTCCATTGCAGCCGGCCCACGGCGGGCCGGCACGCCTGCTGGTGCCCCACCTCTACTTCTGGAAGTCGGCCAAGTGGGTGCGAGGGCTTCATTTCATGACCCAGGACCGCCCCGGGTTCTGGGAGCAGGCGGGGTATCACATGTACGGCGATCCCTGGAAGGAACAGCGCTACTGGGGCGACTAGACCCGGTTCCGGCGTTACCCAACCGTCATGCCCGGACCTTCTCCATTGCCGTCCCGGCTGCGCTGGCAAACCGGGGTTGTCACCCACATCACGGAAGAAACTTACCGGGCCAAGACCTTCACCATCGAGCTGCCCGATTGGACCCCTTTCCGCGCTGGACAGCACTACGATGTGCGATTGACGGCTCCCGGTGGATACCAGGCCCAGCGCAGCTACTCGATAGCGTCGGCCCCGGAGACCCAGGGCACCATTGACCTGACCATAGAAGAGATTCCCGACGGCGAAGTATCGCCCTACTTCCACAATGTCGTCGAGCCGGGTGACCGGATCGAGTTGCGGGGACCTATCGGCGGGCCCTTCACCTGGGAGGCGGGAGATGGCGGACCGTTGCTTCTGCTGGCCGGGGGGTCAGGAGTGGTACCGCTGATGTCAATCATACGGCACAAGCTGGCGGCCGCTCCCGATGTTAATGGAATCCTGCTTTACTCAGCCCGGTCGTTGGACGACGTCATCTACCGGAATGTCCTAAAGCTGGCGGCAGAACAAGACCCCACGCTGTCAATATTTGTGACCTTGACGCGTGACCAGCCATCGGGTTGGGGCGGATATGCCCGCCGCGTCGACCGGGCGATGGTGAAAGAGGTCATGCAGGAGCTGGACGGGGAACCGCCAATAAGCTACATCTGCGGCCCCACGCCATTCGTGGAAGCTGCCGCCGATATCCTGGTTGCCGAAGACCTTCCGCCGGAACGTATCAAGACTGAGCGATTTGGGCCATCTGGAGGCTAACGCCCGTCCCCGTCTGATGCCGCGAGCCGGTGCCTCGTTTGGATTCAGAAGCCGGTGGCCAGGGTCATCAAGGTTGTGACCACCGGGCCGATAATGCTCCAGAGGATGCCGATGCGGAACACCACGTCGACGAGGACCACCGCAATCAGGACGACGGGCCCCCAACGCTCCACGTGGGCGTACTGGCCTGCCCAGCGAGAGGGAATCAGCCCACCCACAACCCGGGAACCATCCAAGGGGAAGATGGGGATGAGGTTGAAAACCCCCAGCAGAAGGTTGAACAGGACAACCATCATGGCAATGTCAGTCAGCCCTTCCCGCAAACCTCCGGTCATGACGAGGTTGGTGCGGCCGATGGCCAGGGGACTGACCCCAAGAATGCCGAGCTTTATGGGAATGGCCACGAGGAAGGCGACCACCAGGTTAGACAAAGGACCGGCGAGGGCGACGAGAGTCATGCCCAGCCGCCCGCAAGAGAGGCGGTGATGGTCGACCGGCACGGGTTTGCCCCAGCCGAATCCAACGATGAGAAGCATCAGGGTGCCACTGGCGTCGAGGTGACGGACGGGATTGAGGGACAGGCGTCCCAGGCGGCGGGCGGTGCCGTCGCCCAGTCCGGTGGCTATGAGGGCGTGACTGAACTCGTGGACGGTGACCGCCACCAGCAAGGAAAAGGCGACCAGGGCCATCAGGCGCACGAAAGACGCCGGATCGTTCAGCAGAAGCTCATAGGCACCGAGCAGCATGGCCTAGCGAGACCCGCAGCGAACCAGGGAGGAGCTATCAGCGAGCACTGTTTCCGGAAGGCTCGATGCTAATCGTCGTCATCGTCCTCGTCGGGCTCCGGCTCGGGGGGCGGAGTGTACCCGCTGCCGGGCAGGATGGGACGACTGCGGGAGCGGCTGCGAGGAGACGGCCGAGGCATGTCCAGCAGGGCGGTGCGAAGCTGGGACAACCCGTCGGCCCCAAAGGAAGCAACGTCAACGATGAGAGCATTTACGCCCACATCCCGAAGGGTCTCGAGGTCCTTGCCGCCGGGGGCCTCGGATACTTCCAGCAATATGTACTTGTCGACGCGGCGGCTGACGGTACCCAAAGCCGCCAATTGCTGCAGGGTCCAGGGCCCGGACACCTCTTTCATGGAGATGAGGAAGGCGTCCACGGGAAGGGAAGCCACGGCCCGAAGCTCGGCTTCTTCGAGACCGGTCTCAACACAGAGGATACGGGCGATGTCCTCAGATGCCATGGCGGAAGCGGCGGTGCCTTCCAGGTCGAACACCAAGAGGTCGGAGCCGCTGGACTGGTAGGCCTCGGCATCCTCGGCACTGAGGGAGGCGACGCGGGGGCCAAGAGGCACGGAAACCGAAGAGGCGAGCTCCTTGAGATTTTCCGGAGAGGTTCCGCCAGAAACGATGACGGCGTCGGTCGAGGCAGCGGCAGCAGCAAGGCCGTCGGGAGCAGATGCGGAAACGTGCCCCACGAGGGCGATTCCGGGGAGCTTCTCAGCCCGGGTGGCGGCGAATCCCAAAGGAGCGGTTACGCCGTCCCTGACCCGCTCCAGAACATCGAGAAACTTGCTCATCGGTTTCCTTTCACCATGACTTCCAGGATTGGACCAAACCGCGGGCACAGGAGGCCAGCGGAGGCGCCCAGCAATTATAACCCATGCCCCGGCCTCTTTGGGCATAGCGCAAACGAGTTAGGGGACACATTGGAAGGGATGAAGGCCTGGCAGGGTAGGGTGATGGGAGGGAATGGCAACCAAAAGAGGGGCAGGACTCTTTCCTACCCCTCTGAAAGTCTCGAGGGAATTGAGACGCGCGAGAAATTACAGGGGTTCCCAGTGTCGGGTGTTGCCCTCGCGAATGACCTTGCCAATCTGCTTGCCAGGAGGGAAGTGGCCCGCGGCGACAACCCAGCCCTCCTTCTCGGCAAGGTCCAGCAGCCTCTCGCGGCTGGCAGCGCTGATTTCCTTGTTCCAGTCCACGCCGGCGCACCAGGTGGACTCGGAAACCTGGGCGATGTTGTGGAGCAAGTCCCCGGCGACCATAGCCTTTTGTCCACCGGAGTTGATCAGGACAACCTGATGCCCGGGAGTGTGCCCGGGGGCCGGCACTACCATGACTCCTTCGGAGACTTCGTGCTCGCCTTCGACGATCTGCTGGAGTCGAAGGCGCCGGAGGGGTATGACCTGCCGCTGAACGTGGGGGCTCTGCTCCAGCATCTTCTCTTCGGTGTAATAGTCGTAGTCGTCCTTGGAGATGATGTAGCGGGCGCGGCGGAAGTTGGGGGCGGGCATCCCGCCGGAATAGCGGAGGTTCCAGCCGACATGGTCGGCGTGAAGGTGGGTGTGGATTACGAAGTTGACCTGGTCGGAAGGGGATACGTTGGTGTTGCGCGTGTTGTCCGGAGGGGTGAGAACGTCGCTGACCAACTCATACAGGTTGCCAGTGACGTTGCCGCGATCGGGGTGGGGCCCGGGACCCATGCCAGTGTCGACGAGGATGGTCCTGTCGGAGCTGACCAGGACCAGGACTCCGTAATAAAGCTGCAACTGGCCGTCTTCGAGGGTGTCCTTGTAAGGCTCCCAAGCGCTTTCGGGGACCTCGGGGAACATTGCGGAAGGGGCGCGGGACGGGGGAACCATGTCGATGACCGCGGTCATCTCAAAATCGCCAATCGTAGCCTTGTCTGCCATCTGCTCCTCCTGATTTCGCTTTGTGTTGAAGCCGTCCCGACCAGACCAACACCGGATTCCGGGATGGATCCGGGGACCTGTGCGGAAGCGGCGCACAGCGGCGGAAAACCGCCGGTTCAGTCCGGTCTAATATTGCACCAGTGAAAATACGTCATAATTGGACAGCCGCTCGCGGCCGCCGAGACCGGTTAGCTCAATGACCAACCCGATCCCGGCCACCACGCCGCCGGAAATCTCTACCAGCCTGGCGGCGGCTTCCAACGTCCCGCCGGTAGCCAGCAAGTCGTCCAGAATCAGCACCGGCTCGCCCGGGGCGATGTCTCCCGAGTGAATTTCCATGACGTTGGAACCGTATTCCAGGGAATATTCGGCGGAGTGGGTGTGGGCGGGCAGCTTGCCCTCCTTGCGGACGGGGACGAAGGGTTTGTTCATCTGATAGGCCAGGGGGGCGCCGAAGAGGAAACCCCTGGACTCGATGCCCACAACGGAGTTGAACTCAAGGTCCCAATACCGGGCGATAAACCCGTTGACCACGGTGCTGAAGGCGTGGTGGTCTTTGAGCAGAGGTGTGATGTCCCGAAACAGGATACCCGGCTTGGGAAAATCCGGGATATCGCGGATGTACTGCTTAAGATCCATGAAGTGGCCGGTCGCCCGTTTGCCTGCCTGTGCGGGCACAAGGTTGGGAAGCGTCGGTAAAAATCACGAGAAGTGTAGTTTAAGCGGCGAATCGCGTCAAGGCACCTTTCGCGAACCGCCAGGGCAATCACATTTGGGCCCTAGAAGACCTCTTGACGCTCACGATACAGTGGCTTACCCGGTAAAGTGAAGGATGGGCAGTGCATCCCGCACTCCAGGCAATAATTGTCGATAGGATATATATGCACCAAGAATCAGCACCAACATGATGGTGCTTCCATATGGGATAGCCCAGCGCGAACCGCAGATTGGAGCGAGCGCAGGAAAACGGGGAGGCAAGCACAAACAGGGCCGTTCATTGGAAGAACAGCAGGCGCATAGCATTCAGGGCGACGGCGCCGTACAAGCCTGCAGCGAGGTCGTCGGCCATGATTCCCAATCCGCCGTGGAGGGATTCGAAGCGGCGGGCGGGCCAGGGTTTGAGGACATCGAAGATGCGAAAACACAGGAAGGCGGCGGCCAGCCAAACGAGTTCCTTGGGGAGAAACAAGCAGGTGACCCAGAGGCCGACGAATTCGTCCCAGACGGCCACCGATGGGTCCGGGTCGCCGGGGGTTATCAGGGTTCCCGCTGCCCAGATACCGAGCACGAAACCGGCGACGATCATGCCGTAGAGAACTGGCGACGTGCTTCCCACCGGAAGCACCCAGTAGATGACTGCAGCGGCAAGGCTGCCCACTGTCCCGGGGGCGACGGGGGAGAGTCCCGTCCCGAACCCGGAGCCGATGAAGCGGCCGAGGGCGGTGAGCCAGCGGGCGGTCGAGCCCAAGAGGAAGGTTACCCGTAGCCGAGGCGGTGGAGGGCGTCCTCGTCCATGCCGAGGTAGTGTCCCACCTCATGCCAGAGGGTCACCCGGATTTCATCCTGGACTTCTTCCAACGTGGAGCAGCTTTCGAGGATGGGGCCACGGAAAAGGATGATCCGGTCGGGCAAGGCCGGCCCGACTCCTTCCCTTTCGGTGACGGGGACGCCGGTGAACAATCCGAAGAGGGTGCCGGGGGAATCCAACAACTCCAGGTCGTCCTGGCTGGGCCAGTCCTCGACGGATATGTCCACGTTGTCCATGCGGCGGTGGATGTGAGCGGGCAGGGCGCGGTAGGCATGGCGTACCATCCTGGCGAACTCGCGGGAAGATACCGGAACCATGCGGGGGCTATTGCCTGGCGCCGACCCGTCGGCGGATGTCCTTGAGGAGATCGATGTTGGGCTGGTCGGGACCCTTGCCACCAAAGCCGGGGACCTCGAGGAAGAAGGGCACGTCCTGGAAAGCGGGGTGGGCCATGACGGCCTCGAACCCTTCCTCTCCAATTAGGCCCTCGCCGATGTTGTCGTGGCGGTCGACGCCGGAGCCGCAGGGCTGCTTGGAGTCGTTGGCATGGACGGCGGCCAGCTTGTCAATGCCGATGTCGGCGTCGAACTCTTCCATCATGGCGTTGACGCCGGCGGTGGTGGTGAGGTCGTATCCGGCGGCGAAGCTGTGCTGGGTATCCAAGCAGATGCGGAGGCGGGGGCTGTCCACCGCCTTGATAATCTGCCCCAACTCCGCGAACTTGGCGCCGATGTGCTGGCCCATTCCGGCCATGTTTTCCAGGCAGAGGTACGGGCCGTCCGGGGACTGGTCGAGGACCTGGCGGATGCCGACGACGGCCTGCTCGAAGATGGCGTCGTAACCGACTCCCTTGTGGCTGCCGGGGTGGAAGATCACGCCACCAGCCCCAATCTCGGCGGCAAGGGTCATGTAGTTGACCAGGGACTGGATGCCCTTTTCCAGGTTCACCTGGTTGGGGGTGCCCATGTTGATGAGGTAGATGGCGTGGAGGAAGGCGGGGGCCATCCCGGTTTCCTCCGATTTGGCGCGGAAGGCGTCAATTTCGGCGTCCGGCACGGGTTTGAATGCCCAGCTCTGGGGAGAGGAACCGAAGATCTGGATGGTCTCACAGCCGATGTCGGCGCCGCGGCCGACGGCCTTGCTGATCCCGCCAGCGGTTGAGACGTGGGCTCCGATTTTCATGTCGGCCTCCTATTTCCCGGGGTGGAGATAGTGGCGGCAAGGGGCGAGTTCCGGCAGTCCTTATTTACCTATCAGGATTTACCTATCAGGGAAAGGAGCGCCGTTCCAGCGGCGGCGGGGGAGCGGCGCATCCAACGGAAGATGTTCCCGAACTCGCGGCGGTCCCAGATGACCAGGAACTGAGCGGCGATGAACACGGAACTGTACGTTCCGACGATAACTCCAATGGCAACCACCAGCAGCAAACCCCGAATGCTGGGGCCACCGATCAAGAGCATGGCGAGGAGAACCATGAAGGTGGTGAAGCTGGTGTTGAGGGAACGCCCGATGGTCTCGACGATGCTCAGGTTGACCAGGGAGTCGAAGGCCCGCTCCGGGTGGCGAATGACGTTCTCCCGGATCCGGTCGAAAACGACGATGGTGTCGTTGACGCTGTAACCAGCGACAGTGAGAATCCCGATGATGAAGGTTGAGTTGACCTCCAGGTTAATCAACCGGCCCAGGATGGAGAAAATACCGAGAACTATCAGGGTGTCGTGCGCCAACGCGATGATGGCGCTGATCCCGTAGCGGTAAGCGCGGGGAGCGCGGCGGAAGGCGTACCAGATGTAGAGCAGGATGAAAACCGAAGCAGCCAGGAGGGCCAGGAAGGTGTTACGGACTGTTTCGGCGGCGATGATGGGCGAGATGGAGTCGAAGGCGATGGACTCGATTCCGGCGATGTTGTCCTCAAGGTCGTCCTGGATGCGCTGGCGTTCGGATACACCGCCAAACTCGGCCTCGTCCAACACCTTGGTCCGAATCAGGACGGAATTACTGCCCGTGCTCTGGATCAACGCTTCGGGGTGGCCAAGGGCATTCATGCGTTCCTGTATCTGCCCCTGGGACACCGGGCGTTCGAATCTAACGTCCATGACGGAACCGCTGGTGAAGTCGATGCCGGGGTTCAAACCGGAGTCCAGCGTGGACCAACCCGGAGGGACGATCATGGAAACCAGGCCGGGCAGGATAATCAAGGCCGAGATGAGGAAGTACCAACCGCGCTTTCCGACGATGTTCAACATGATTAGCGGCCTCCCCGCGCGGCCTGGGGTCTTCCCGCAGCTGACGGCTGACGTTCGACCTTTTCCGGCGAAAACAGGTTAATGCGCCGGGACAATCCGGCCCAGGCCAGCAACTGCAGCACGTTGCGACTGAGGACTACGGCGGTGAACATGCTGACAATCACGCCGATAAGCAAGCTCAGGGCGAAACCGTTAATCAGTCCTCCGCCCAACCGGCTGCCGAACCAGAGGAGAACGCCGCAGGTGATGATGGTTGATACGTTACCGTCGCGGATGGCGGGCCACGCCCGGTTAAAGCCCACTTCCATGGACGACGCCAGGGTCCGGCCGACGCGAATTTCCTCCTTCATGCGTTCGAAGATGAGGATGTTGGCGTCGACGGCCAGACCGATGGAAAGGATGAATCCCCCGATGTGAGGCAGCGTAAGGGTGACCGGGATCATTTTGAAAACGGCCAGGACCACGATGGAATAAAAGATGAGAGCCAGCGCGGCTACCACCCCGGCCATGCGGTAGTAGACGAGCATGAACACGATGACCAGGCCCAGCCCTATGATTCCGGCCAACAGACTCTTTTCCAGAGACTCGGAGCCCAGCAAGGCGTCAACCTCGCTTTCCTGGATCAGCTCCAGGGGAACGGGAAGGCGACCGGACTCGAGCTGGATGGAGAGGGTGCGGGCCTCCTCCCGGTTAAAATTGCCGGTTATCTGGCTGCGCCCGTCGCGGATCCAGGCGCGGGCCACAGGAGCGATGACGAGCTGGTCGTCGATGAAAACAGCGATGCGCCGGGTAGGGTCGCCGACGATGCGGCGGGTGAGCTCGCCGAAGATCTCGGCTCCGCGATCGTTGAACTGGATGTTGACGGCCCATTCTCCCGTCTGCGAGTCGGTGGAGGCGTAGGCGTCAACGAGGTCGTCACCCGTCAGATTGAGTTCCGAATCGGTGAAGGCGGTACAGGAGGCATCGGTGCAGATCCGCTCGCGGAATTCGAGGAGGGCGGTCTCGCCGATGAGAGATTTGGCGGCTTCAATACCTCCGGTGACGCGGAAGCTGTCGATAGCGCCGATCTGGTCCCGGAAGGCATCTTCCAACTCGTCCTGGCGGCTGCGGGGTAAGGAGACAGGCATCCTGATGCGATACCCACGGTCTCCTTCAGCGGAAATGGTGTAGTCGACGAACTCCATCTTGCGAAGCAGCCCGGCAATATCTTCAAAGTCGGCGGGTTCCTCGAATTCGACGTCGGTGACAGAGCCGGAGGCGCCGGGCAACTGGACGATGATCCGGTCCTCGCCGAACTGCTGGACGATGGGTTCCTCGGTCCCGAACAAGTTGACGCGGCGGGAGATGATGCTGATGACGCCTTCCATATCGTCGGCATCCGGGGGGAGGGTCTCGGTGAATTTGGGGGCTTCGACCACGCCAAGTTCGTCCAGCAAGCCGCTTTCGACGGCGGCCCGGGTCGGCTGGTCCAGCAGGGGAGCGTCGATCTCGATGGTTTCGGACGTGAGCAGGCGAGTCTCGTAGCCGACGACGCCCGCTTCATCCAGCATCTCCTCGACCGCGGCAACGTCTGCCGCTTCGGGGAAGGTCGCGCGGATCCTGGTGCCGACATCCGCCTGGTATACCAGGTGGGCGCCGCCGCGGAGGTCCAATCCCAGCTTCAGCCCGAGGGGACCCGTGCCCCCGCGTTGAACCTCGGGGAAGCCGGGAATGTCGATGTTGATTTCCGAGAAAGCCAGGGAAGCGATGGAAATCGCGAGGATGGCCAGAATCAAAATTGTCAGCCGGATGCTGCGGCCACGCATGAATTACTCCTGGTCGCCTGAATGACCGTTCCGGCCATTTACGAGAGCCGCGGCGAGTTCCAGCGCTTCCTGGGGGCTGGTGACCTCGCCGCCGGCGTGGGCTTCGTTGATTCGTTCGATGAGTTCGCCGATGAGCGGGCCCTGGGACAGGCCCATCTCCCGCATCAGGTCGTGTCCGGTTATGATCCGGGCCGGCCGCTGGGGGGACAGCTGTTCGGCGCCGGTTTGCATAATGTGCACCATAATTTTAGCATGGCGGGCCCAATCGTCGTAGGAAACTTCCGGGCCTTTTGCGGCGAGATAATCAGCCATAGCCAAGTAGATGGTATCCGTGGCGACCTCGCCCAGGTCCCGGAAGTAGCGGTAGACGGCGCGCCGGGAGGGCAATTCGGAACCCTGGTTCATTGAGGCAGGGCGCAGGTGCTGCTCCACCATCTTCGAAACCATGGCGATTCCCCTGGAACTAAGGCGGAGCTGGCCTAACCGTTCTTCGCAAATCCTGGCGCCCTGCTCCGAGTGGCCGAGGAAGCGGGTGCGTCCCGCAGCGTCGACGGCCTTGGTCTGGGGCTTGGCGATGTCATGCAGCAGAGCGGTGAGCTTGAGGATAGTCCGGCGGGTGTGGCCGTCGCTGACTATCTCTCCGAAGTGAGCTTCGGACTCGGGGGTCCAGGGGACCATGGAGTAGATTGGGGAGTTCTGATGTCCCCGGGTGACGAGTTCCGCGGTCTCCACGGCGTGGATGGAGTGTCCCCAAACGTCCCAATAGTGCACCCGGGGCTGGCCGACGCCCTTGGTGACGGCCAATTCGGGGATGATGCGGCAAAGGAGGTCGAGGCGGTCCAGGATCTCCAAGGCGACGCGGGAACGGTCGCCAGCGAAGATGGCAAGCAGTTCATCCCGGACCCGCTCCGGCGAAACTCGGTGGACCAGGCTCGCATGACGGCGGATGGACTGGGCGGTTTCGGGGTCCAGCCGGAAATCGAGGGAGTTGGCCAGCCTGACCGCCCGCATGAGCCGTCCGGGGTCGGCTTCGAAGACCGAGTCGCCGGTGGCGCGGACGATCTTGCGGGAGAGGTCGTTCCGTCCTCCCACAGGATCGATAATCTGCTCCTCCCAGTGGTCTGCGTCCCATAGCTCCAGGGGCAGGGCCATGGCGTTGATGGTGAAGTCGCGGCCCTGCAGGTCCCCGTAGATGTCCCCGGGGAAGCCGGCTAGGTCCAGTTGTACCTGACCGTCACCGCCGGCGGTCAGGACTATCCGGCAAACCCACCGGGCCGATATGGGGACGGCGGTTCCGCCCAGGAATTGGGCCAGATCATGGCCGCATTCCGATGGGTTACCGCGAATTGCCAAATCCAAGTCATGCGACCGGCGTCCCAAGAGACGGTCCCGGAGAAACCCGCCGACCAGAAACGCAGGCTGGCGGCGTTCTCGAAAGAAGGCCGCAATGCGCGGGAGAAGGTCGTGGGAAGAGTTTGGTGCGGACAAGAGCGGTTCTCAGGAGCAGGACGGATGAATGGCGGCGCCCGGGGAAGGGCTGGCGCCGAAAGGAAGACCGAAGGGGCCGCCGGCGTCTCCCAACCTAATGAGCAGCGGGGGTGGAGGGCCGATCATTCCTGGCGAGGGTGGGCAGGCTCGGATTCGGCGGCTTCCGAAGCGCCTCCGCTGGAACTCTCGGAGGAAGGTTCGTACCCGATGCGGTGGAGGGTGTCCTGGGAAACCAGCCGGTCGATGTAAAGGATGCCGTTGAGGTGGTCGGTCTCGTGTTCCAATGCCTGGGCCAGGAGTCCCTCCGCCCGAATTCGCACAACCTTTCCGTTGAGGTCCAGGGCGCGGGCGCGGACCCGTTCGGACCGTTTGACGGTACCACGATAGCCCGGGATGCTGAGGCAACCTTCTTCAACCTCGCGCTCCCCCTCACGGCGGACGATCTCGGGATTGATGAGGACCATGGGTTCGTCCCAGTCGGGCAACTGGATGACCGCCACCTTCTGGAGGGAGCCAACCTGGTTGGCGGCTAGTCCTACGCCGTTTTCGGCATGCATTGTCTCCACCATGTCGGCAGTGTACTGCTTCAAGGTGGGGGGAATTTTGCCGATCTTCTTGGCTTTCTCGCGGAGAATGCCATCGGGGACGAGCCGCATTTTCAACAGGGCCACGGCGACAACCTTTCAACAAGGAAATCAAACAAAGGTACGCAACGATTATAAACAGACGGTTTTGAGAGTGCAAAGGCGGGCCGGCACAATGGCCGGGGCCGGAACGAAATTTGCAGGGGTCAGACGAGCCGGACGGGGTCGATGTCCACGGTCCATGACGGGGACAAGGTTAGGTCCTCAAGGAAGCGGTGGATGTTGCGGCCACGGAGGGTGAGGTGCCACCGGTAGCGTCCGCGAACTCTCTGGGGGATGCCGGGAGCGGGTCCGATGACCTCGAGGCCGGAGAGACTCCGGGCGGAGGAAAGCTGCCGGCAGAGGTCGGCAGTAGCGAAGGCCTGGCGCTGGCAGTTGTCCGAGTTGGTGTCCTGGTACACCAGGTGGGCCAGGCGGTTGAAGGGAGGGTTCCCCTGCTCGCGGCGGGCGGCGATTTCCTGGCGGTACAGGCTGAGGTAGTCCTGTCCGGCGGCGGCGGAGATGGCGTAGTGGGAGGGATTGTAGGTCTGGATAATGACCCGCCCGGGATCCGTACCCCTTCCAGCCCGGCCGGCGACCTGGCACAGAAGGTCGAAAGCCCGTTCTCCGGCGCGAAAGTCTGGCAAACTGATTCCCACGTCGGCAAGAACGGCTCCGACCAGGGTCACGTTGGGGACGTCGAATCCCTTGGCCACCATCTGGGTGCCGACGAGCACCTGGGACTCTCCCGACGCCAAGCGGCGCATCATTTCATCAGGGCTGTCGCCGCCGCGGGAGGTATCCATGTCCCACCGGTCCACCCGGACGCCGGGCAGGAGACGGGATGCCTCCTGGGCCACGCGCTGGGTGCCGATGCCCAATTGCCGGATGCGTCGCCCCCGGCACTTACGGCAGGCCGCGGGCATACGGCGGCGGCGGTTGCACTGGTGGCACAGGAGGTGAGGCCCGGTGCTACGGCCCCCGGAGGAGCCGTCCAGAGAGTGGTAGGTCAGGGCGACCGAGCAGCCGGAACAGACCGCCACATAGCCACAGTCACGGCATTGAACGAAAGAGGAGTTGCCGCGGCGGTTCAGGAACAGGATGGCCTGCTGTCCCCCGGATACGCAGTCCCACAACGCTTGCTGGAGGGTGCGGGAGAAGATGCTGCGGTTGCCCTGGCGCAACTCTTCCCGCATGTCGCAGACTTCGGCCTGGGCAAGGGGAATGGCATGGTACGGCGAGCCCTGATCGTGGAGTATCCCGCCGGAGTTCCGGGGAGTTGGGGAGATGCGGTGGGGGAGGCGCAGGAGGCAATGCCGGCCGCGCTCGGCCATGTGATAGGACTCCACGTCCGGCGTGGCGCTGCCAAGGACGGCCACCGCGCCGGTGATCCGGGCGAGTTCCAGGGCAACCGTGCGGGCGTGGTATAAGGGATTGCCTTCTTGCTGCTTGAAGGTGGCCTCGTGCTCCTCGTCAATAACAATCAGGCCGATTGAGGGCAGGGGAGCGAACAGGGCGCTGCGTGGGCCGACGACCACGTCGTAGCGGCCATCCCGGATGCCCCACCACTGGTTGAACTGTTCCCCGGGTTTCTGGCGGCTGTGGAGGACCGCGACTTTCCCGGGAAAGCGGGCACTGACCCGCTCGACGGTTTGGGGCGTGAGGCTGATTTCCGGGACGAGAAAAATGGCCTGCTTTCCCAGGGATACGGCGTGCTCGATGGCGCGGAGGTATACCTCGGTCTTGCCGCTGCCGGTGACCCCGTGGAGCAGGAAGCTGCGGTGGCGGCTGTCGGACCCGTCCAGCGCGGCGGAAATGCGCTCGACGGCGAAGCGTTGTTCGGGGGTGAGGGAAAGAGGGGGACCCGAGGGCGGGGAGTCAAGGTGAGGAACTGAGGTTGGACTGGCCCTGGTCCACTCGAGGCCAACCAGGCCCTTGTCCACGAGGGCGTTTACGGCGTAGGCGCCGAATTCCTTGCGGGCCAAAGAGAGGGGCATCTGTTCCTGTGCATCGGAGACGGCGGAAAGGAATTGGGACTGGCGTTCGGACAGACCATCGGAGATCAGGGTTTCCAGGTCAAGCCCCGAAAGGGGGACGATGTGGCTGTCGTATTTGAAACGGCCCGGGTGGGGCAGGGCGACATTGCGGCGAATCTTGCCGCGTTCCACCAGGCGGTTGACGGTGCGAATTCCGCCGCGTCCCAAGGACTTGGTGAAATCGGCTTCGGGCATCCTCCCGGCTTCGCGGAGGTTGTCCAGGGCTGGTGAGGCGGATTCGGGGACTTCGGAATCCAGGTCCCCCGGGGTGATGGTGGAGGTGACATGGGCCTTGAACTGAGGCGGAAGGAACAGGGCCAGGGAATCGAACAGTCCGGCGAGGTAGTAGCGGCTGATCCAGTCACCGACCTGGAGGGCCAGGGGAGAGAGGAGCGGGGACGGTTCAACGGGTTGGAGGATGTCCTTGGTTACATCGACTTGGGGAGAGGCAGCGAGCTTGACGACGATACCCTGGAGGGTGCGGCGGCCGAAGGGGACCCAGACCAGTTGTCCGGGTTCGACGGGAAAGGCGCCCGGGATATGGTAGGAGAAGGTGCGGGATGGGCCTACTGGGGCGTCAACCGCGACTTCTGCGTAGTCCATTAATCAGCCATCGGGGGAACGGCTGTGCGCCCCAGTTGGGCAGCGGGGACTGGAGCCAGGATCAGGACTGCTGGGGGCGCTGGCGCCGGGCCCTGGGCTTTTCCTTGATGCGGGCGGCGCGCCCCTGGAGACCCCGGAGGTAGTAGAGCTTGGCGCGGCGCACCTTGCCCTCGCGGGTCACTTCCAGGGACTCGACCAGGGGGGAGTAGAGGGGGAAGACCTTTTCTACGCCGATGCCGCCGCCGGCGATACGTCGGACAGTGAAGTTGGCGGCAGGACCCTTGCCGTTCTGGCGGCGGATGCACACTCCCTGGAAGGCCTGAATCCGCTCCCGCTCGCCTTCACGGATGCGGAAGTTGACGCGGACGGTATCGCCCGGGCCGAAGTTGGGGATCTTGGGGTTGGCTTCCGTGGGAACGAGCTGGGATGCGTCCATGCCGATGGCCTCTATGGTGGTCTTGTCCCGGAGCCGCCGGAACTGGGAACAGGATAACACAAGGTGCGTGGTTTGGGTATTTGGACGGGCGGCCGGAGTGTCACGGAAAGGAGCAGAATTTTTTCTGCCGCATTTGCTACATTCCGCCACATTCAACGGGCTGTGGCATCAGGTTACGGAGCGCGTTGGGCGGTTTCCATCTCAGCCGTTTCCGCTGTGCCCATGTTAAGGGTCAAGGGCACCCGCCCGCAAGGCATCGGGCGTCATCAATTATTCCGGCAGAAGGGGACAGCAGGAAGTGGACAGAAATTCGATGACAGTCGGAGGTTGCGTAAAGAACGGGCGTTCTATATTATGTCGCACCAGAAGCCCGTGAGCGGCAGGGAGGCAGAAGATGACCAGCACGTTGACAGCAATCCAAGGGAGCCTGGACCTGGCATTGATAGATCTCGGTCGGGACCGCTGCACTGTCCCGGCGGAGGTGATAGAACGGGACGCAGAAGGGCGGGCGTGGCTGAAGTTGGGCAACGAGTGGAGCCGGCTGGCCGGGATCGAGAACCTGTGGGAGCTCGCCCCCACGCACGGGCGGACGCAGCCCGGGGTGGGCCTGCACTTCCGGGCGGTCACGGAGGATGGGCGTACAGTAAGGTTGGTCCAGGACCTCTGCCAGGGCGATTGGTTCCGGGAGTTGACCCCGGCGGTTTCGACGCCGTAATCCGACGCGGGGACGCTGGGTGGGTCGAAAAGGTGTTGCTAAAGGTGCCGCTGGAACCACTCCAATGTGCGGGACAGGTATTCCACTCGCATCCTGGGGTGGCCGGTGCGGGGGAAGGAGTGGGAGCCTCCCGGGAAGCGGATGAACTCGACCTCCTTGCCCAACCTCTTCAGCATGGTGTAGTACTCCTCGCTCTGCGAGATGGGACAGCGGGCGTCGGACTCGCCGTGGAGGAGCAGGACCGGGGTGGTCACGTTGGGGGCGTAGGTTATGGGGGACCGGTCAAGCAGCTTGGCCGCCATCTGCTGGAAGCCGTCCGGGTTGTACCCGCCGCCGTCCAGTCCAGCCTCGGCGGCGGCTTCAATGGACGTGCCCCACTGGAGCTCGCCGAAGGTTGCGCCGATGTCGGAAGTGCCGTACATGCTGAGGAGGTTGATGCAGGGAGCCCCGACCACGGCTGCGCCGAACCGGGGGGTGTGCCCCACGGCCCAACTGGTCATGTATCCGCCGTAGCTGTACCCGTGGATGCCGAGGCGCGCCTCGTCGACGTAGGGGCGGGCGGCGACGGCGTCCAGGGCGGCGGTGAGGTCCAGGTAGTCTTCTCCACCCCAGTCGTCGAGGACGGCGGACATGAACTCCTCGCCGTAGGTGGATGAGCCGCGGGGGTTGGCGGCGAGGACGAGGTATCCGGCGGTGGCGAGGACCTGCTGCCAGGCGAGGAAGGAGTCGTAGAAGGCGCCGTTGGGGCCGCCGTGAATGTCCAGCACCAGGGGATAACGGTTGGCGGGGTCGAAGTCCGGCGGAAAGTAGAGGCGGCAGTCGATATCCCAGCCGTCCCGGGAAACGGTCAGTTTTTCCAGGGAGGCGGGGCAGTTCTCATCCAGATATTGCTTATTGTAATCGGTGACTTGTCGGGCCTGCCCGGTGGACAAGTCCAGATGGTGAAGGTCGCTGGGGGAGTCAGGGGAGGAACAGACGATGACTCCCGTCTCACCGCCCGAATCTAGGATGAGGTCGGAAATGAGGCGCCCGCCTCCGAAGGCCGGCTCGGCGGTACGGGAAGGGATGGAAACGCGGTATACGAAGGACTCACCGCGGCGCTCCCCGAGGATGGTTATGGTATCGTCTTCGCTCCACCGGATTTCGGGGAAGCGGAAAGTGGGCGGGAAGGCCAGGACGGGCTTGAAGGAGTCATCGGTGATGATCTGTGGGGGTTGGCCCGGCTGGAGGATGTAGAGCCAGCCCTGCCAGAAGACCTGGAAGCCGGGGGCCTGGGACCCGACGGTGAGGATGCGGCTGCTGTCGGGGGACCAGGCCAGCCCGCCGACGCTGGAGAGGGTTTCGGACCATAGCTCCGGCTCTCCCCCGCCCGCCGGGACAACGTAGACCTGGGTCTGGGCCTGGTGGTCCCGGTCGGGGCGGCGTTCCGAGATGAAGGCGATTTTCTGTCCGTCGGGGGACCAAACGGGGTTGATGTCGTCCCAGTCGCCATCGGTCAACTGGATTGAGTCGCCGCTTTCAACATCAGCGGCGAAGAGATGGAAGTGGGAATCGCCGCGCCAGCCGAGGCCGTCGAAGCGGTAGCGGAGGCGGTTCACTTCCCTCGTCTCGGGCATGTCGGAGGGTTCGTCTCCAGAAGTTTCTGCCGCCGCTTCAGGTTGGACGTCGGCGCAATAGACGATGCGGGACCCGTCAGGGCTCCAAACGTAGTCCACGATTCCGGCGGGGGAAGAAAGCAAGAGGGAGGCTTCGCCTCCGGTGGCGTCCATGACCCATAACTGCTTGTGGTCATCGTCGTCGGCGCGGAGGAAGGCCATCCGGCGGCCGTCGGGAGAGAAGCGGGGACAGGAGTCCTTGGGACCCTCGGATATCTCGTGGGTCTGCCCGCTTCCCAGGTGGGTCATGATGATCCCCGAATGGACCTGCCAGTCCTCGGGGTTGATGGATGTGAGAGTGTAGGCGAGATGGGCGCCGTCGCGGGCCAGGGAAGGTTCGGCGACGGTCTTGAGGCGGTAAACCAGGTCGGGGCCGATGGGCTGGCGCATGACGCTCCTCGGGGCACTGTGCGGCGGTGGGCCGGAATGGATGATACGTTACTCGATTCGCTGGAAGATTGCCAGAAGAACCAGGGCGGCGAGAGCGGCCGCCACTATCCACAGGCTGCAACCCCGTCGGGAAGACCTTTGTCGTCTCGGAGCCCCCGCCCGGGTCGCCCGGCGGTGCTCCCAGGGGCGGACGGGGTCGGATCCAGCGGCCCAGACGCCGCGGCGGTGGCGGCGGGCGTTGCGTTCAACCCGGTAGAACCCCAGGCGTTCCACGGCGGCGCGGGAGCGGTGGTAAGTGGAGGCGAAGGCGTGGCCGGAATGGACCATTCCCAGGTTGACGGAGCGGCGGCGGCCCTGCCTGCGCCAGTAGAGGATGCCGATGGCACGTCCGTACTGGTCGAAGGCGATGGTCTCCAGCATGAGGTCGTAATCGCCGTCGAGCAGGTCCTGGAGCTGGTACGCGGAGTCCCAGCCGCCGTCCTGGTCAATTTCCGGGGCGTCGATGCCGAAGAGGCGGACCCTGAGCCATCCCCGGTACGAGGGTTGGTCCACTTCGATGGTGTCTCCGTCGATGATGCGGCGGACTGCCACGGAAACGGTGCGGCGGCGGGTGGGCATAGGCCATTCTACCCATGTTGACGCCCGGGGTTCCCAGCGGAAGTTGTCCGCGTACGGGGCAAAAAGAAGGGGCCCCATTGCTGAGGCCCCTTCCAGGCTGGTCGGTTCCGGGCGGAAGCTTAAAGCTGGCCGCCGCCGAAGATGGCGTGCTGCTTGTGGTACACCTGGAGGCGCTGGCGGGGACACTCCAGGACGAAGATGCGGCCTTCGTCGTCAACCTCGACGGAGATGGGGCCATGGAACAGCTTTTCGCGCTCGTGGAGGTTGTGGGCCATTTCCCGGGCGCGGACGATGGTGGGATCCAGCTCCACCCGCTCCCTTCCCCAGGAGGATAGGGTGGCCTCGCCGAGGAGCTTGGTGATGAAGTTGCCCTGGGCGTCGAAGACCTGGAGGCGGTCGTTCTTGAAGTCGGCGACGTAGATGATGCCTTCCTTGTCCACGGCGACCTTGGTGGGGTGGTTGAGTTGTCCGTCCCCATCGCCGGAGGAGCCGAATTTCATCAGGAACGTGCCGTCGGGGGCGAACTTCTGGATGCGGTCGTTGCGCCAGTCGGCGACCCAGACATTGCCGTCGTAGTCGATCTCGATGCCCCAGGGGAAGCTGAACTGGCCGTCGCTGGTGCCTTCGCTGCCCCACTGGAACTTGTACTCTCCGTCCCTGGAGAACACTTGCACCCGGTGGTTGTAGCTGTCCACCAGGTAGAGGTTGTCCTGGGCGTCAAAGGCTAGGCCGGAGGGCTTGTTGAACTCGCCGTCGCCGCTTCCCTGCTTGCCCCATTTGCCGGTACACTCGCCTTCCTTGTTGAAGACGGTGATCCGCTGGAGCCACTCGTCGGCGACGCAGGTGTGCCCCTCGCTGTCGACGGCCAGAGCGGTGGGCCACATGAAAGTCCCGGCGGGAGCGTTCTCGTCGGCCTCTTCCGGGGGAATCTTCTGGCCGAACTCCTGGACCAGTTGCTCGTCCACCGTGAATACGGTCACGCGCTTGCAGGGGAAGAAGGCGGGAGTCTCGGAGCCGCGGCTGATGACGGACAACTGGTTCTTGCCGCTGCGGGCGATATCCACCGGGTAGAAAAAGCCGGAGCCACTCCGGTTTTCCTGCCGCCCGATGGTATGGCTGTACTGGAAGGTTATGGGCGCAATCTCGGTAGTAACCATGTTTCCTCACTGGATTAGTGTGCTGGCGGCACGCAGAAGGGCCGGCAGCATTGCGCCGCCAGCCCTTGCCGTCAATCCGCCGCTGTTACTTGATGAAGTCGAACTTCTCGAAGCTGCCGTTGAGGATGGGCTGGGCGTCCAGGCCCATCCAGTCCTCCAATAGGGTGGCGTAGGTGCCGCGGAAGTCGTTGTTCCACCGCAGGTCGCCTTCGTCCAGCTTGTCCGGTTCGAGGGAGGGGTACTCGCCGTAGAGGCCGCCCTTGACCGCGTCGCCGATGATGAAAGCCACGCCGCCGGAGCCGTGGTCGGTGCCGGAGCCGTTTTCCTTGACGCGGCGGCCGAACTCGGTGAAGACCACCATGACGACCTCCTCGTTGGCGTTGTGTTCTTTAATGTCCTGGTAGAAGTCGCCAATGGCGGTGGTGACATCGTTCCACAGCCTGGGCAGGGTGATGTGCTGGTTGGCGTGGGTGTCGAAGGTGCCGGGGTTGACGCCGGTGTAGAGCACCCGAGTGCCGAAGCCGGCGGTGTGGACCTGGGCGATGTTCTTCAGCCACTGGGCGAAGGGGCTGCCGCCGTACTCGATGCTCGAGGAGTAGATGTCCGGCGCGGTTTTCAGGATGTCGGCGCCCTTGAGGGCGTCCAGGCCGGTCTGGGACAGGTAGTCGTTGACCGGTCCGGAGCCGATCATCGGGGAGTACATGCGCCCGAAGATGTCCAGGGCGTCCATGCGCTGTTCCTCGCCGTCGATACCGGTGAGAACGCCGTAGCTGGCCAGGTCTCCCACGGAAGCCACGGAAACGCCAGGAGCGGCCAGGGCGCGAGGAAGGCCGCGGCCGAAGTTGACGGCGGTCAGGATGTTTTCCTTGTTGGGGTCGAGGTCGCGGATGGCCTTGCCCAGCCAGCCGTCGGTGACCATCTTGTCCGGCTCGGCGGTGTGCCAGATGTCCAGGGAGCGGAAGTGGGAGCGGATGGGGTTGGGGTAGCCGATGCCCTGGATTACGGCGACCTTACCCTGGTCATAGAGCTCCTTCATGGGGCCCATGCCGGGGTTGAACCCCACGTAGTCGTCCACCGCATGGACATCCTCCGCCGAGAGCCGCAGCACGTCCCGGTAGTCCTGATAATGAGGGTCGCCATAGGGAACGAAGGTGTTCAGCGCATCGTAGGCGCCGGTCATCTGAAGGATTACCAGGACCGGGTCTTTCTTGTTGGTGGTCATCGTGTTCTCCTTAGCGGAATTCGATTTTGGTTTATTCCGGGTTGCCGCCAACCGAAAGTTCCGGTCAGGCGTAGAGGTATTCCTTGGTCGCAACTATCATTTGCAGCATCTGGGCCACCTGCCCGGCGAACTCCTTGTTGGTGGTGGGCAGGTCACCGCTCTTCTCGGCGTGGGTTATCAGCATCTGGCGGGTCTCCGCCTCCAGTTCGTAGCAGCCCAGCAGCCGCAGGCAGCCGTCCACCAGCCCCACCGGGGAGATGGTTGGCCCCTCGGCCTGGAGCTTCTGAACCATGTCCTGGATGCCGGGCTGGGTCAGGTCGCCTACGTAATCGGCGATGAAGTTGATCCGCCGCACCAAGGTGCCGCCGTCAATCCATTCCTTGCCGGTGTGCCAGCCCTCCACGCTGGGGGGGTTCAGGATTTCCTGGCCCATGTGCTTCATTTCGTCGAAGATGACCTCGAAGCCGGGCCTGGGCGTGTCCCAGTCGCCCACCAGGCGGATCGTGCCGATCACCGTCTCGATGGGGCCCTTGATATGGGAGAAGCGGGCCTCCTTGAAGGCGTCGGAGTGGAACAGGACCCGCAGCATGGACTTGATGTCATAGCCGGAGCGGAAATACTCGTCCTCCAGCATCTTGATGGTATCCATGTCCCGGGGCGGAGTCTCCATCCAGGAGGGCACCTGGGCTTCGTCGGCCACAAAGAAGTTGTAGATGTGACGGGAAAGGAAGCGGGCGGTGGCGGGCTGCTTGCAGATAATGTCGATGACATCCTCGCCATCGAAGTTGCCCGTCTCGCCCAGGAAGGTCTTGTCCCCCTCGTCATGGTCGGCGGGGTTGTACACGAACTGGGAAGGATAGCGGCCGTAGGGCTGGCCGGGGATGTTGTTGGCGATGGTCCAGCCAGTGAACGCCCGGGAACATTCCTTGACATCATCCTCGGTGTAGTTGAACTGGCCGTCCTTGCCGACGCCCATGGAGAACAACTCCAAGAGCTCGCGGCCATAGTTCTCGTTGATGTTGCCCTTGTGGCTGAGGCAGTTGTCCAGGAAGTAAATCATGGCCGGGTCTTTGGAGATTTCAATCAGCAGGTCCCGGAAGTTGCCCATGCCGTTGCGCCGGAGCATGTCCAACTCCGCCTGCGAGGTGACATAGCTCTGGGTCTTGCTGTCGGCAGTGCAGAGGATCCCATGCCAGAACAGCACCATTTTTTCTTCCAGCTGGTTCCTGGAGTTAATCATCCGCCAGGCGACGTACTCGGGCACGCAGCGGATGAAGTGGTTCCATTCCAGGAAGCTGCGCTCCCAAAGGTCGAGGGTCATGCCGTGGGATTCCTCGGTGGGGTTGAGTAGTTCCTCCACCGTCGCCTCGTACCCCTTGGCGGCGCGCTCGGCAATTTCGTCGTACTGGGCGCCAAATCCGGCTCGCCGCATCAGGTGAGCCATCAAGCCAATGTCGTGGTCATCCATAGCCTGTCCTCCAGAGTGGGGTTTTGCAACCATCCTTTCTAATGAGTGGCAAAGTTATATGGATGAATCCTAGCATTTTGGGCTGGAAATGTCATCCCATTAGAGACTTTTGCGTAACTGTACCGGGAGGCCTCGGATGGGAGTTTCGAACGGAAGGGTTTATCGGAGTCTGGATTTCCGTCGGCGACGGAAAGGTGGGAGAGAAGGGGGCGGGCAAGAAACGAAACCGCCTAAATCGCGATACTGCCCCACCGCTGCCCCATTGAAGGGGCTTATCCAGGGTTTTGCGATTATTACCGGGGGCCGGTTCGTGGTGAGCTTGCCGATGGAACGCCGGCCGGTTATCCAGGGGTTCATTTAGAACACCAAATGCACCGGCTTTTTTACGTTGACATCGATTCGACGCCAATGATATATTCCGCTGAACAAAGTCGGCTACTGCCGAGTGGTTCCAACCTACTCCAGTTATGCCCAACCACAGTAGAGGATTACCTGGCGGGCCGGTGGACCAAGCGCCGTCGTCAGAGTCTGCGCCTTCCTCCGCCGCAGCCGTACCCGCTCTTGTCAGGTTGCCAGGGCAGGGTAGTGGTGGCCCAAAGAGAAGATGACGACCTTCAATAAATCCGCGACCCGGCACCCCTGCTGGGCCACTCTTGGCTTGCCCTCCTCGGCCCGGTATCCCGGCACTCCCGCCGAATATCCCCTGCTTCACCATTTTTACCGTACCACTAGACGGGAGGAGCTTTGATGCAAATGCGCGACTTCGTAGTCCGCTTCGCCGGAGAAGGCGGACAAGGAGTAGTTACCTCGGCCGAAGGATTGGCCCAAGTATCCACCCAGGTCGGGTACCACGCCCTCACTTATGCCACCTTCCCCTCCCAGATCCTGGGCGGCCCCACCTGGACCCAGGCCCGCATCTCCGATTCTCCCATCCTGAGCGCCGGCGATGATGTCGATGTCCTGGTGGCATTCAACCGGGAAGCCTACGAGACCCATAGCTGGGAAGTCCGGGACGGCGGGGTCATCATCTACAACTCTAACGACCGGGACTTCGAGGAATTTACACCAACGGGCGAAGCCCGGGTCGTCGGAATGCCCATCGACGAACTGGCCCGCTCCACCGGCAACAATCGGGCCGCCAACATGGTGGTCATCGGTGCTCTGGCCCACCTGGTCAACATGCCCCAGGAATACCTGGAGCGCTTCGTCGAAGAACGGTTCAGCCGCGGCCGCGCCAACGACGACGAAATCATCCGGTCCAACATCCAGGCCATCAAACTGGGCCGCGAGCATACCGCCCAGAGCGGCTTCGCCCTCGGCGACCTCGCGCCTCCCCAGATGCCCGGTTACAAACAACTGATGCTGAAAGGCAACGAGGCCCTGTGCCTCGGCGCCACAGCCGCCGGCATCGACTTTTATGTGGGCTACCCCATCTCTCCCGCCACCACCATCCTGGTCTGGATGGAGCGCAACCTGGTCGGCCCCGGCAAGTTCGCCTACCAGGTGAGTTCCGAAATCGAGTCCATCACCGGCATCCTTGGCGCCGGGTTCGCCGGCAAGAAGGCGATGACCGCCACCGCCGGCCCCGGATTCTCGCTGATGAGCGAGGGACTGGGCCTGGCCTGGATGGCCGAGATACCGCTGGTGGTCGTCGACGTGCAGCGCGGCGGTCCCGCCACCGGACTGCCCACCAAGACGGAGCAGTCCGACCTGATGGCCTGCATGTTCCCCGCTCACGGCGACGTCCGAATTCCCATCATTGCCGTCGGCACCGTGGAGGAAGCCTTCTTCGGGGCGATGTGGGCTTTCAACTGGGCCGAACGCTACCAGGGCCCGGTGGTCTTGATGACCGAAATGTCCCTGGCCGAGCGGGTCCAGAACATCCCGGTCCCCGATGTAGCCAGCGTCAAGGTCGAGTACCGTCAGACCTACCAGGGAACCAACGGGTACCAGCGCTACGACGGGTTCGAGCTCTCTCCCATGCCCCTGCCGGGCAACCCCGGCGCCTACGTGGCCAACGGGTCGGAGCATGACGCCATGGGCGACACCACCCACCTGCCCGAGCGACACATTCAGATGACCGAGCGGCGCTTCAGCAAGCTGGGCCTTCTCGAAGACGGGTACTACGAGTCGGAAAACCCTGACGCCCGGGTGGCCGTGATGCCTTGGGGCGGCTCCAAGGGCCCCGGCTACGAAGCCTACCGGCAACTGCGGGAGCAAGGAGTTGATGTTGGATGGAACTACACCATGTTCCTCCATCCCCTTCCCCCCAAGCTCGTGGAGGAACTCAAGAGCAAGGAACTGGTCATAGTGCCTGAGCTCAACTTCCAGGGGCAGTTTTCCTCGATTCTGAGGTCCCAGGGAGTGAACGCCTATTCTATAACCCAGTACACCGGCCTGCCGTTCAAGGTGCGGGAGCTGGTCAAGCAAATCAGCGAGATAACCCAGTCTCACCAAAAGGAGATGGTGCGGGCATGAGCAAGAAGAATCCCGAGTACGACTTCAAGTGGTGCCCTGGCTGCGGGGACTTCGGTGTGCGCCGGGCCCTTGAGCTGGCGATGATCAACCGGCTGGAGGAGACCGGCGAACCCATTGAGAACAACGTGGTGGTCGCCGGTATCGGTTGCTCCGGCAACCTGGTCCATCTCCTGGAAGGTTCCCAGCCCTACGGATTCCACGGCATCCACGGCCGGACGCTTCCCATCTCCATGGGCGTGAAGATGGCCCGGCCCGAGTTGAACGTGGTAATCGTGGCCGGCGACGGCGACTTCCTCAGCATCGGCGGGGAACACATTGGCCCCCAGGCATCGCGGAACCTGGATGTCTGCGCCGTCATTATGGACAACGGGGTCTACGGTTTGACCAAGGGCCAGAGTTCTCCGACCACCAAGGAGGGCACGGTCACCAGTTCAACCCCCTTCGGCAAGCTGGAGCACGAGACCGACCCCTTGGAACTCTACCTGACCCTGGGGACTTCTTTCATCGCCTCCGCGTTCTCCGGCAACCCCCGACAGTTGGCTTCCCTGATAACCCAGGGGATGAATCACAAGGGCTTTGCGATGGTCCACGTCCAGTCCCCCTGCGTGACCTACAACGACACCTATGAACTGCTCAAGGGCAAGCCCCGGGAGGGCATCCAGCCCCTCATCTGGGACATCCCCGAAGACCACGATGCCTCGGACAAGGCCGCCGCCTACTCCCTCATCCAGCAGCGCGGCCTGCCCCTGGGCGTCATCTACCAGGACGAGAGCCGCCAGTCCCTGGACGGCCGGCTGGAAGATGTCTGGAGCAAGAACCGGGGACGCTCCCTGGAAGAGCTGATGAACTCCTACGCCATCTAGTCCTGCCCCTAACCCAGGGTCAACGCGAAACGCCCCGCCAATCCGGCGGGGCGTTGCTTTTTGCCAGTGGGTTGCGGGGCAGATTACCCGCTGGCCGGATATTCCACCGCGGGATACTCCTCGTAGGGCAGTCCTTCCTGAGCCTCTTCGAGAGCCTGGTACTTGGAGGGACACTTGACCAGGATGTGGTCCGTCTCGAACACCTCTTCAGGAGTATACCGGCCCTCCAGGACTATTTCCGAATGGGGGTTGAAGAACAGGTCCGGCATAACGCCGACGTAGGAAGCCGTGACCTGCGGGTGTGCCTGTTCGACGCCGCTGGTCAGCCGGAAGTAGGACTGGGTGGACCCTTCCTCCCGCTCGAAGCTGTCCGCAACCAGTTTCCCCGAGACCCGCAGCATCTGGCCGTCCTGGTACTCCTCTCCGGCCATGAACTCGTCCACCGTCAGGAAATACTGGGTATTGCTGGGGAAGGCCGCATACACCATGAATCCCACGGCCACGGCTACCGCAACTCCCAGGATGATGAACCGGAGCCGGTGCCCCCCCGTGGATTCGTCTTCGTCGGTCAGCAGCCGCACTGGCTGCGGGTCAGCTTCTGCCACTTGTCGCCTCTATCGGATCGCAGTCTGGGACTGGGATGTCCCAGCAGCCATTGTAACCCCGGAAAATTTTGCCATCCAGATTGTTGGACCCTGGAGCATCGGAACGTTTTCTGCCATCAACCACCAGGCCCATCCTGCCGCCCATCGTCTTCCAGCCTCAGCACTTCCCTTTCCGCTTCCCGCCGCCGCCGGAAGACGTACAACCCGTAGGCCAGGAGGGCAACGCCGGTTACCACGAAAGCGGCGACTATGAACGGAACATTGGCCGGCGGCAGACCGGCCTGGAGCAATACCGGCAGGCCCAGCTGTTCCACCACTGGCCTACGCTTCCGAGGACAATCGGGTGTATCTCAACGCGGCCGCCCGGTCCTCCGCCTGCCTCAAAGCCGTTCGCTCCGCCACCAGGTACAGGAACAGCACCAGGAATGCCAGGAACGAGAACATGAGGATGTTCGTCATTAGCGGTTCCAGGGACCCGGTTTCCGCCAGCGGCCCTACCACCGCCTCCGGGTGCAGGGACCGCCACCAGTTTACCGAGAAGTAGACGATGGGCACATCCACGAAGCCGACGATGCCCACCACCGCTCCGTAGACCGCTCCCCGGGAACGGTTCGGCGCGTAAGACCGGATCATCAGGTAGGCGGCGTAGATCAGCCAAAGGATAAGCGTCGTCGTCAGCCGTGGGTCCCACGTCCACCAGACCCCCCACACCGGCCGCGCCCAGATGATGCCCGTGATGAGCGCCAGCGAAACGAACACCAGCCCCACCTCGGCGGAGGCATGGGCTACCCGATCCCACTTCTCCCCTCTACGCGCAAGGTAGACGATGCTGGCAACGAAAACTATGGCAAAAGCCAGGAAAGACATGATGGCGAGGGGAACGTGAACGTAAAAAATCCGCTGCACATCGCCCATCACCGCTTCCGTGGGCGCCACAGCGAATATGAGGTAGAGATTGCACGCCATCAGGACGGCCCCGATGCCGAGCAGCCAGTTGGCCGGCGACCGCCACCATCCGGCGCGCGTTTCCTGCCGGCCCGGGTTCGCAGTCAACGTTTACTCCTCAACCACGAAGGAGAATACCCACGGACATATTACCACAAAGAGCACATCGAAAGCGGCGATTAACGGCACCCACCGTCCGAAAGCCCCCACCGGCGTGCCGTTTATCGCCTCGCCGGATGCCTCCACCGCGCCGATCAGCACCGGGATAATCACCGGAAAAAACAGCACCGGAAGCATGATTTCCCGGGAGCGCGTCTGCACCGCCATCGCCGAGAAGAGCGTCCCGACAACGGCGAATCCCACCGTCGCCACCACCACGACCACCACCAACTGCCAGGAAAAGGCGGAGAATCCAAGCATCGCCGCGAAGATTGGCAGCAGCACGGCCTCTACTATCAGCATGATGCAGAAGATGACCGCCGCCTTGCCGAAGAAAATCGCCTCCCGGCTCACCGGCGTCAGCAGCAGGCCTTCCAGCCCGCCCTGCTCCCGTTCCCGGACGAAAGCGCGGTTCATCGCCAGCGTACCCGCGAAGGCGAAGGCCACCCAGAGGATTCCCGGGGCCAGCGGATTGACGAACTGAGGGTTCACGCTCAGCGCAAAGTTGAACACCACCGCCATCAGGAATCCGAACAGCGCCACCGAAACTACTATGTCCCGCGACCGCAGCTCCAGCAGAAGGTCCTTCCAGAGGATGACCCCCACCGGATGCAAGGCGTTAATCACCCGTCCCGCCGCCAGGGGAACCCGCTCCGGAAGCGGCCGCCGCGGGCTCCTCGACCACCACCTTACCTCCCCGCAGATACGCTGTCCGGTGGGCCCACTCCCGTCCCCGCTCCACGTTATGGGTGGTCATCACCACCGCCTTGCCGTCGTTGGTGAACCGCTCTAGGAGTTCCCGTAGCATCTCCACCGATTCCGGGTCCAGCCCGCCCTCCGGCTCATCCAGCAGCAGTACGTCGGGCCCGTGCAGGACTGCCCGGGCGATTGCCACCCGCTTGGTCATTCCGTGGGAGAGGGTCCTCACCCGCTGACCCGCCCGGTCCTTCATCCCGACCCTCCCCAGGGCCTCGTCAACCCGGCGGTCCAATTGGGAAAGGCCGAAGAGGCGGCCGTAGAAAGCCAAGTTCTCCCGGCAGGTCAGGTCGTCGTAGAGGAAGCCCTGGTGGCCAACGACGCCAACGCGGCGGCGGACGCTCTTCTCTTGCTTCCGAAGGTCAAACCCGGCCACTGTGACCGTTCCCGCATCGGGCCGCGCCTGGGTGGACAGGACTCGCAGGAGCGTCGTCTTGCCTGCTCCGTTGGCGCCGAACAACACCAGCAACTCGCCCCACGGAACGGTCAGGTCCAGGTCCGCCAGCACCGGAAGGTCGCCGTACCCCTTCCGCAGCCCGGACACGACAATGGCGTTCCCCGCTTTCGGACCGGACACCTCCACCCTTCCTCTACAACCGGCCGAATCCCGCGCCGGAACGCTACGGGTTTGGGTGCTTGACGCTCATCCCGCCGTCCACCGCCCAGGTCTGTCCCGTCACGTATGCCGACGCCGGGGATGCCAGGTATACCGCCAGGTAGCCGATCTCCTTCAACCGGCCCACCCGTCCCAGCGGGACAGTCCCCTTCGCCGCCTCGTTCCGGTTCCGGTAGGCCTCCTCCCCAATCTGCTCGGGGTCGGGGAAGCTTCCCGGCGCGATGGAGTTGACCCGGATCCCATAGGGCGCCCACTCCTGGGAGAGACACTCGGTCATCCGCATGATGCCAGCCTTGGATGCGTCATAGGCTGCCGACTCGGGCCTGCCGCGGAAAGCCGCCCAGCCGGACACGTTGATAACGCTCCCCTGGCCCCGTTCCAGCAGGTGCGGGCCCACGGCCCGGCAACCCTGGAAGGCCTGGGTCAGGTTGATGTCCACGATGAAGTGCCAGTTCTCCTCCGTCATCGCTGGAGTGGAACTGCCCGGCAACGGGGCCACCGCTCCCCGTATCGAGTCTCCCACACAGGTCACCAGGACGTCGATGTGCCCCAGGGCGGCGATGGCCTCCTCCGCCACCCGGTCCATGTCCGCAGCCTTGGTCGCGTCGCCGGTGAAGGCATGGCCCTGGGCGCCCAAGGCCTCGATTTCCTTGACCACCTGGGTCACCCCCGTCGGAGTCAACGCGCTCACCGCCACTTCCGCGCCCGCCTCGGCGAAGGCCAGCGCGATCCCCTTCCCGATTCCGCGTCCGGCTCCGGTTATCAGGACCTTCTGGCCGGTAACGTCAAAAACATCTAGACTCATGGTTCCTCCCGGGACGCGAAGGCGTCATTGGTTTCGTCGGAATGTCTGCCTAGAACAACCGGCGGAAGTGTTGCGGTTGCCTAGCCTTGGCCGCTCGCAGATTGGGCCGCCGCCCGCTTTTCCTTCTCCCGGAAGTGGGGGATGACGTACTTCCCGAACAGGCGGATGGAGTTCATCACCTCTTCGTTGGTGGCGTAGCCCGCCTGGAAGATGGGCATGATCTCGTCCACGCCCATCGCCTCGAACTCCTCGATTACCCGGATGCAGTCGTCCGGGTTGCCTACGCAATATCCCCCGCCCGCCAGCAGTTCATCGGGTGTTGGCGGTTTCTGCTGCTGCGGGTCCTGGGAAGGTCCCCCGCCTCGGACCGCGCCGCCCTGGACGTAGAACTGGTATTCCTTGGGAACCGCGTCGGGATCGACCCCGGCCCATTCCAGCGTGAACCGCTGACGGCTCTGGGTCAGGTACCAGTTGGCGACCTCCGCCCCCTTCTCCCGGGCCCGGGCGCCGTTCTCGTCGCAGAACCCCATCGTCGACGCCACCACCTGCCGGTTGACGAAGTGCCCCACCGGGGTGCAGTTTTCGATGGACTCATAGTAGGCGTTGACCAGTCCCCGGGTCTTGTCGGTGCCACCCAGGGTGTTCACCAGGCAGCCCAGCCCCAGTTGTCCTGCCAGACGGAAGGTGTCCTCCTGGGTGCAGGCCATCCACAGGGGCGGATGCGGCTTCTGGAGAGGCTTGGGGATGACCTCCCGGGGCGGGATGCTCCAGTTCTCCCCCTCGTGGGAGAAAACGTCCTGCGTCCACATACCCGCTAGGCATTCCAGGGTCTCCACCATCATGCTCTGGGTCTGGTCTACCGACGTTCCGAAGGGAGTTATCTGGTACGGCCCCTTGGTGCGCCCCACTCCCACGTCGAGCCGGCCGTCGCAGAAAATGTCCAGCGTCGCCGCCCGGGCCGCCACGTGCAGGGGATGATGAACCGGGGCCAGCACCACGCCGAACCCCAGCCGCATTTTCTCCGTCCGCTCCGCCATTACCGCCAGGGTCACTTCCGGCGCGCTGGAATGGGCGAACTCGGGCAGGAAATGGTGCTCCACCAGCCAGACGTGCTCGAATCCCATCTCCTCGGCATAGGCCACCTGGCGGACGGCGTCCCACAGCGTGTCGTACTCGGCGGTGGCCGACCAGGGCTTGGGCATTTGCAGCTCGTAAAACATCCCGAAGCGCATAGTTTTTCCTCTCAACAACGCCGTGTTCCGGGGGCTGAACCGAGTGTAGAGCAGCCCCGCCGGTCAGTCAATTTTGCTCCGGTCTTTTCTGGTAGAATCGTGTCATGCAGCAAGCGCAGACTTACCAACAGCGAAGTCGGGAAAACCTGGCCAAGGCATACCGGGAACTGGAAGCTGGAGACCTGACCCAAGCCTCGGAAAAAGGCTGGGGGGCCGCGGCCCTTATGGTCAAGGCCATTGCCCAGCAACGGGGCTGGCGCCACCGCCGCCACGGCTGGCTTCACGACGTCGTGGACGACCTCGTAGAGGAAACCGGAGACGGCGAGTTGAACCGGTTGTTCAGCATAGCCAGCGATCTCCACGTCAATTTCTACGAGGGCTGGTTACGCCCCAGACGCATCAGGCAGGGAATCCATGACGTAGAGCATTTCATCGAAAGGGTTGAACGACTGCTGACCTGAATCCACACCCCCCAAGACTGAGAGAAAGGCCATGAAAGCTGTCTATATTAGCGAATACGGCGGTACCGACGTCCTGACCTGCGGCAACCGCCCCGAACCGGAAATAGCCCCCGGCGAGGTCATGCTACGCGTCCGCGGCAGCGCCCTCAACCGCCTCGACATCGGAATGCGCTCAGGGAGAGGCTACCAGGGGCCGCTGCCCCGCATCATGGGCTGCGACGTGGCCGGCGAAGTCGTCCAGATTAGCCCCGACGCCGATACCAGCCTATCCGTCGGAGACCATGTCGTCCTGGACAACCGTATCAAGTGCGCCGGCACCTGCGAGTCCTGCATCCAGGGCTTGGACCAGTACTGTCCGCAGCAGAAGCGCCTTGGCGTCGACCTGGACGGCGGCCACGCCGAGTACATCACCGCTCCGGCCATCAACGCCTACAAGGTCCCGGACGAAATGAGCTTCGCCGAGGCCGCCTCCCTGCCGCTGGCCTGCCACACCGCCTGGCATTGCCTCGTTACCCAGGCCCAGATCCGCCCCTGGGACGAGGTCCTCATCCACGCCGCCAGCAGCGGCGTAGCCAGCATGGGCATCCAGATCGCCAAGATGATGGGATGCCGCGTCATCACCACCGCCGGCGTCGACTGGAAAATCGAGAAGGCAAGAGAGATTGGCGCCGACGAGGTTATCAACTACCGGGAGACCGACAGCATCAGCCGCGCCGTCATGGAATTGACCAACGGCAAGGGAGTGGACGTGGTCTTCGACGTAGTGGGCGCCGACGTCTGGGAGGAGAGCATGCTGTCCCTCAAGCCCAACGGCCGCCTGGTCATCACCGGCGTAACCTCGGGGGCGCGTACTGAGATGAACCTCTCCATCCTCCAGGGCCGTCCCCTCCACCTCATCGGCAGCGGGGGACGCAGCCGCCGGACCTTCGGCGACGTGATGACCCTGGTCAACCGGGGCGAACTGCGCGGCATCGTCAGCCAGACCTTTCCGCTGGAAGGGGTTGCCGAGGCGCACCAGGTCATGGAAGACCGAAACTTTTTTGGCAAGCTCGTAATCGAAAGCTAAGGCCCCGGTGACTGGTGGTAAACTGGACGAAACTACCCAATTCCCTGAGTTAAGGAGAACCCATCTTGGGGGTGTTCTACCATACCGCAAAAGTTGGGAACCCGGCCGGCGGCGACATGGTGGAGGTGGAAGCGATGGTGGACACCGGCGCCATCCATTCCATGTTTCCCGCTTCACTGCTAGGACAATTGCATATAGAGCCGATGCGGACTTACACCTTCTCCATCGCCGACGGCAGCCTTGTGGAATACCCCTATGGGGAAGCAAGGGTCCATATTGGCAATGAGTTTCGCACCTGCTCGGTAATTTTCGGGTCGGATGACGGCGCTCTCATCGGGGCCACCACGCTGGAGAATTTTAACTTGGTGGTTGATCCGGTGCATCAGCGGTTGGTCCCGGCCGAGGTCCTGCCCCTGGGCTGGGGCGGTGGCGGGTTCCGGCGTCGCTAGCTAAATCCCTCGGCCTCGGGGTAAAATACCGTCGTCCCCCGGCGGTATTCGGCGGCGGTGACGACCCCACGTTTTAGACAAGGAGCATCGCCATGAAAATCGCTCGCTACCTGGCCCACGGCGACATCAGCTACGGCGTCGTCGAGGGGAACACCGTCAAGGAACTCAGCGCCCCTCCCTTCGGTGACTACACCGTCACCGACCACACCCACAGCCTAGACGAGGTCAAGCTGCTGGCCCCCTGCATCCCGCCCAAAATCCTGGCTATCGGACTCAACTACTCCAGCCACCTCCACGACCGGCCCGGTCCCACCGAGCCCATGGTGTTTTACAAGACCCCCACCTCGGTCATCGGCCCGGAGGAGGCCATCATCCGCCCCAAGGACACGGCCCGCCTGGATGCCGAGTGCGAGCTGGTCGTCGTCATCAAGGACCAGTGCCGGAACGTCTCCGAAGCCGACGCCATGAACCATGTCCTCGGGTACACCTGCGGCAACGACGTGAGCGCCCGGGACTGGCAGCGGGAGGACCGAAACTGGTGGCGGGCCAAGTCCGCCGACACCTTCTCTCCCGCCGGGCCTTTCATCGTGGACGACATTGATCCCGGAAACGTCCGGGTCAAGACCCGCATCAACGGTGTCGAGGTCCAGAACGAAAGCACGTCCTATCTCATCTTCGGTATCTCCACCCTCATCTCCTACTGCTCCAAGTTCGTTACCCTGGAGCCCGGGGACATGATCTATACCGGAACTCCCGGCGAGCCCGGCGAGATGAAGGACGGCGACGTCTGCGAGATCGAAATCGACGGTATCGGCGTCCTCCGCAACCCCATCAAGCTGGAAGGGTAACCCACCAGCCAACCAACCGCCATTGGATTGCGGCGAAGATGGGACTATTCATCTTCGATGTCCGCTAGTTTATGATGATTGCAAGTAACTCTGGATGGCAACAGGCTAAAATGGGTGTTATTGGAGAGGGAAGGGCGTGGAGATTGTTTCGGTCATTAACTACAAAGGGGGCGTCGGCAAAACAACGATAGTCGCTAATGTAGCAGCTGAACTTGGTTGGAGAGGGAAAAGGGTCTTGTTGATTGATCTTGATCCCCAAGCCAGCCTCACTTTTTCATTCCTAAACGTCGACAAATGGCAACAAGAATACGCTGCGCAGAAAACGATTAAGAATTGGTATGACGCTTACATAGACGGCAGCAAGGAGCTCGAGTTAGCTTCACTCATTATAAATCCCCCAATAGTAAAACAAATCCTTACGGGTAGGGATAATCAGGGCATTGTGGACTTGATATGTTCACACTTGGCTTTGATTAACATCGACTTGGAGCTAGCCACAATGCTAGGGGGAGGCAGTTTGCGGCAAACGAGGAATAACTTTCTGCGTCTCCACTCTAGGCTGGTGGAAGGATTAGAATCCCCAGACGTGCAGAACGCCTACGACTACGTGCTGATTGATTGTCCCCCCAATTTCAACGTAGTGACCAAAACCGCTATCGTAGCAAGTGACTGGATACTGGTGCCAGCAATCCCAGATTTCTTGTCAACTATAGGTGTCGAGGAATTACGTAGGCATATTAGGGAACTTGTTGGTGACTTTAACGGTTTCGTGGAAATGCACGGTGATACCGATTTCGAAAAAATAAATCCGGCCATTATGGGTGTCATCCCCACTATGGTACAACTCTATGGAGGCCAACCCATCCAAGCACAGGCCCAATTCGTTGACCGAATCAAGCGGACAGGATTGCCAGTGTTCGACGCCTTCGTCAGGCGCAACAATTCCCGCTTTGCAGCGGCGCCGGAGTATGGAGTTCCTCTGGTCCTCCAAGAAGTTACCGGGCACTCGTCAGGACCATTGACACGAGAAATAATTAGCGAATTGGAGGAGTTGACGACGGAAATAATGAATAGGATATAAGGGAGGGTTACTAAGTGGTTGAATCAAAACAAATCATCGCCAAATTGTTCATAGCTTTTGGCGAGACGTTAAATTCCATGGACGACAACCAGTTTGAGCAGTTTCTGGCAGGTAAAGCGAAACTTCGCCTAGTTACCACGGAGAAGCGTGTAAAGGATCCGGCAGATGAACCCGGCATGGCGGAAGCTATTGCTGAATTTGCCAAACGCATACATGGAGCGGACTCGCGAGCAGAGGCCGAGAGCTTAATTGCGTCGATAAAACATCCCCGACGCAAAGATTTCTTAATTCGTTTGTCCAATTCATGTGGGGTTAGTGTACGACCAAAGGACACCATCGCAATGATCGAGCACAGGTTGGTCGAGGGGGTAGTCGGGGATAAACTACGTTCCAACGCCATAAAGAGCGTCGCTTTCTAAAGAAGCCTGATAAACCATCTATCGCCGTTGGTGTATCGCTAACTCCACGGATACACCAACTCCCCCTCCCGCCGGAACGGCGGCCCCACCACCACCTTCCTTCCCACCTGCCACTGGACCAATGACACGGAGCGCCCCACCTGCTCTCCCGTCGCCGGATCTATCCTGAACCGGCCGTAGAACGTCGTGAAATCCAGCGCTCCCGCGACCCGCCGGAGCGCGTCCTGGTCCAGGCAGCCGGCCTCCTCGACGCACCGCTGCGCCACCAGCCCCGCCGCGTAGGCCTGGGCCATTGGATAGTCCACCGTTCCGGCTCCGGCATGTCCCAGCGAAGCCATCACCTCGGATTCCGAAGGACCGTAGTCCACCGGCTCCGGTGACCCCGGCTCCCACTGGCTCGGCCCGATGAACCCGTCGGCTGCCGCGCCCAACCCATCCCGGAACTGCTGGATTCCGGCTGCCACCACCGCCGCCGCTCCGACCCTGGGACGCGCTTCCGCCAGCCGCCGGGCGAAATCCAGGTCGTTGTAGATTCGCCCCACGCCGACCAGGACATCCGGTTCCAACTCCGCCAGCTTCCCAACAATATCATCAAACCGGGGTTGTTCCGGGTCGTACTGCCGCATCAGGACAGTCTCAAACCCCAGTTCCTTGGCTTCTCTCTCAATGCCCCGGGTCACCGACCGCGGAAAAGCCCCAGACCCCGACTGCACTACCGCTATCGTACCCGCTCCTCCATCGGCTTCCCGGACCAAGGCAAGCAGGCCGGATAGATAACGGCTGGCTGGGGTCAGAATCCCCACCACTCCTTTGTAACCTCTCCGGTAAATCCCGTCCCCGGCGCCTCCCTGGTTCCACAGGACGCAGCTGAATTCCTCGGAAATCTCGGCCGCCGCGTTGGACAGCACGGTGGAATAGGGCCCCATCAGCAGGTCCACGTGGTCGTCCAGGACCAACCGGCGAGTTATCTCCTGCGTCCGGCCCCTTGTGCTCTCGTCGTCGTAATGAACTACTGTCACCGGGAGATTGGCTGCGCCGACAAGCATACCACCGGCCCTGTTGACGTGCTCCGCCCACATCTGCAACCCCGTCAGCGCCTGGCGTCCCTGCACATGGAACTGCCCCGACAGGGATGCCGGCATCCCTACTTTGATGGTGGGGCTTGCCGAACTAGCCATTGCTCAACGGTCCCTCGGAAACGGTCCCTGGGATAAGAAAGAGGCAGGCGTAAGCCTGCCCTCAAAAGTTCCCTCGAAGGAGTTGCGAAATCAGCTTCGCGCCCGGAAGATTCCGAAGGAGCTGGTGTAGCCGTGGAGGAAGGTAGTCCCGCTCACCGGCCCGATCTCACCGTTGCAGAAGAACCCGCCCAGGGGCACCTGCCCCAGCTTGTCCCGGAATACCTCCGAGTCGTGGTTCGGCTTGCCGTACAGGTATTGCCCCCGGCCCAGGCACGAAAACAACAGCGCTCCCTGGGCCTGGTTTTCCCGGTTATCCCCGGCATACCGTTCCAGCACCGCTACCAGGTCCTCCGCCGAGGTCTCGGCGTCCCGCAGGTGGAACTGGACCAGTTGCCCTTCCTTCAGCAGCTCCCCGATGGCCACCGCGCCCGACTGCTCGTCCATTCCCATAACGTTGCGGATGAGGAAGTCCCCATGCTTGGGCTGGTCGATGAACTCGTCCATCACCACCCCGAGGAACAGGGATGTCCGCATCAGCCCCCGGTCCCGCTCGTTCAGCTGCTGGAACAACTCACGCAGAACGTCCAGCGGGCGCTTTCCGTCCAGTTCCTGCAGCAGGTTGCGCTGGCTCCCCGTGATCCGCATCGGCTCGCCGATGGGGCGGCATCCCTGGGCCACTACCGTGTCCACTACGATGTTGCCGTGCAGCGCGATTCCCACCGCTCCGTTCCGGAAGACCTGGTCGTTCAGGAACAGGGCATTCTGCCCCTGCTGCCGCGCGCCGCTGGCCAGCCCACCGATCTTTGCCGACTGGTCGAAGGCGAAGTCCAGCCCCAGGATCAGGTTCTGCACAGGGAACGAAAAGGGGTCAGCCAGGATGACGAACTGCGGATCGTCGCTTCTGGCGACCTGCATGATGTCTTCCCACGAGTTGGGGCCGGCATCCAGGTCCGGCAGGGCGTCGCCTTGAATGTGTACTCCCTGGATGGCGACGCCGGGAAGACTCGCCGCGGTGACCGAAACAGCCGGCTGCTGCTCCACTTCCTGCCCGTTCCCGATGATGCCGCCACCGGAGCAGCCCAGTATATTGGAGGCGCCCAGCTGTTCCCGGACCATCTCCGGTATGTCTTCATATCGGTCTTCGTGGTGGGCGGAGACGAAAATCACCGCCAGGTCGGCGGCTACCCCATCCATCTGGCGGTTGATGCTGGCAACACAATCCGCGATTGCGTCATCCAGGCCGGGTTTGTCGGAAAGTTCGGAAGCCCATTTCATGGGGGTACCTCCCTGGCGTAGCCTTGGCCCACGCCTCATGCTGTTCCGGTAAGTATACCAATGGAACCAGCCCCCCGCTAACCGGAGGCCTCCAGCAGCGCCTTCCCCCGCTCGATCCCCGGCGTGGGCGACGGATCAACCCCTCTCAGCATGGCCAGGTAGAAACTGGCGTAGTCCCCCAAGGCCAGCAGATGCAGCACCTGGGAGAGCGGGCTTGCCTCGGGAGCATGAACCACCCGGTGGGGCACTTCCGACACCCGCAGCAGCTCGGCCGCGATATCGAACCTGCGCTCCAACTCAACCCCGCATCCCGACGGCCTGAGCAGCAGGGACACTGGCGCCGCTCCGTCGAGGCTGGCAAACGCCTCCACCGAATTGTGGAGGGCCTCCGGCAGGGCTTCAAAAAAAGCCCACACTTTGGCGTTCTCATTAAACTGGGTCTTCCAGCGCCGGGCCATGCCGGAAAGGATGCCCCCGCCATAAATCACGATTGCCTGTCGATCCAGTTCGGATGCAAGCTGCTTGGCCGGGTTATCCACCACGGGAACCTCTTCCGCCCACCCCGCTGCCGCCGCCTCAACCGATGCAATAGCTTCTTCCGCATCATGCGAGTGGGTTTCCAACAGGCCGCAGTTTTGCAGGACACCGAGCAGCAGCAGCAGGTTGAACCCCAGGGCGCTCCGGGGTTCCCCGGGAGCATCAATTCTAAGGAAAGGCATCCCCCCGGCCCGCGCCTCCCCCTCCAGCGGGTCCCCGCCGGCCATCACCAGCCCCGGCGTTCCCCCCTGAAGCGCCTGCCGGAACATGCCCAGCGTCTCCCGCGTAGAGCCGGAGTGGCTGAACGCCACCAACAGGGTCTCATCGTCGAGGGAGAAGGGAAGGTGCAGTTCACGGATCACCGAAACCGGCGGTCCCCCGGCCTCCGCCGCCAGGTCGGAAACCAAGTCGCCCACAATGGCCGAGCCCCCCATACCGGCCAGCACCAGGCGCCGAACACGACGCCAACCGGAGGGAGGAACGAAGCCCGTGCCCTGTTCCCATCCCCTCCGGCAACTCTCCGGCATAGACCGGAGCCGGCGCCGGAGGCCGCTAGGGTCGCAGGTATCTATGAATTCCAGGGAATCCAGCCGGGCGGACGCCGGACCACAGGAATCCGCCCTGTGCCGGCTCTGACCTCGAATGGTGCTCCCGTCGCTAGGGATATGCCCCCCTTGAATTTGAAACAGCCAGGATTCGAAGGGTGATCACCAGTTGCCCCGGATCAATCCGCAATGCCGCGCCGGCCCGCCAGCGGCGGTCGCCGGCAGTGACCTTCAGTCCGGCTCCGTCACTGGGACCGGTGCGGCCTGGGGCGCCTGGGCCCCCAATGCTGCGAAGCCTTCTATCCCTTCCAGGCTGGAGGGTTCTCCGCACTGGCGGACGACCGTCCCCGATACCCGTCCCTGCCCCGCAATATCCAGGACCGCTTCGGCCACCCGGCTGGATTGGTGCATCAGAGGGACGCCGTCGTTCCCCAGGACGGCAGCGTACACGCCCGGGACCAGTCCCCCCGCAACCTCGATATCGGCTTCCACTGGGTGCGCCTGCTCCTGCCGGTAAGCAATTCTGACCTCGTCGGGAATATCCCCGCAGTTCACCAGTGCCCAGTCCAGGCTGTCCCGGCCCACGTAATTCTGCATCTCACGGACGAATCGGGAAGCGGTGAACCCGTCCGTTTCCCCCAGCTTGGTCATCAGGTTGCAGACATATACGCGCGTCGCCCGGGTGGCCGAAAGCGCATCGGCCATCCCTTTTGCCAGGAAGTTGGGCACGATGCTTGTATACAGGTCCCCCGGACCCAGGACCACCACGTCCGCCTCCATCACCGCGTCCACACCCCTCCGGTTTGCCGGGACTGACGGGTCCAGGAACACCCGCTCAATGCTGGGGTGAAGCTGCCTCCTCAGGTCTATGGCAGACTCTCCTCTCAGTAAGCGGCCGTCGCTCAACTCCGCGCAGAGGTCGGCCCGTTCCAGGGAAACGGGGATCACCTGGCCGGTAATATTGAGCAGCCCGGACATTTCGTCGATGGCCTGTTCCAGGTCCTTGCCCAGGGTGGTCAGCGCAGCCAGAAGCAGATTGCCGAGGCTGTGGCCGTTCAGACTGCTCTCGCCGTCAAACCGGAAGTCCACCAGGTCCCGCAATGGCCGGGCGGCATCTCCTTCGCTCAACCCCAGCAGACATTGTCTCAGGTCGCCCAGCGGTGGATAGCCGAACTCCTTTTGCAGGAGGCCCGAACTGCCGCCGCTGTCGAACATCGTGACGATGGCGGAAACCCGGCTCGTGTGCTGTTTCAGGCCTCGCAGCACCGCAGAGGTGCCGGTGCCGCCCCCGATTACGACGATTTTCAGACCTTCAACAGGCTCGTCCCTGACTGTTGCCATCCAGCCGCTCCCGTCGGATTCCCACGACAATCCTCGTCCCAGTCCTGCTGCATTCTACCCGTTCCTGTCACCTCCCGCCAACAGACCATTGGATGCGGCAACTGGCCCGGGAAAAACCGCTTTCTCTCCCAACCAACCGGAAGAACCTCACCTGTGGCGTTTTATTTCTCGCGCCTTTTATAATGCAGGTGGTAGTCCCGCCGGACAGGACGAGGGTTGCCGGCGGTCCGCCATGGAACGCCGGCGGCGTTGACACTGTCGGCGGGGAATACTATCATGTTATCTCCTTATAACCGTTACAAATTAGCGGTTCTGGAGGCCATTGCCCGGAATAATGGATACCCTTACCGGGAAGGTATCCAGCCGGGTTGCCGGTTAATCAATACGAACCCTGAAGTCCAACAAATTCACAGGAGGAGTTTATGGCTGAACAAGACATTGCCCTGATGGCCCACCTGTTGCGCCGCGCCGGGTTTGGAGCTAGCCGGGAGGAGATTGAGGCGAGAGCCGCTGCCGGATACGAAGCGACCGTCGCCGAAATGCTCAACCCCGAGTCCTCCCCCGGCATCGACGAAGACCTGCTGATGCGCTATCAGCCCGCTTATCACGAGGCCGCTGCCATCGAGACCAATGTCCAGCAGTGGATCTACTACATGATCAACAACCCCCGCCAGCTCCAGGAGAAGATGGCCCTCTTCTGGCACATGATTTTCTGCGCCGGCCACAGCAAGATCGACAGCGGCCAGGAAATGGGGCTCATGGTCAAGATGTTCCGGCAATACGGCATGGGCAACTTCAAGGAGATGCTCATCCTGCTGTCCACCAACCCCGGAATGATCTATTACCTGGACAACTGCGAAAGCCACAAGGTCGCCGTCAACGAGAACTACGGCCGCGAGCTTCTGGAGCTGTTCTCCATGGGTGTCGGCAAGGACGAGGAGTTCAACTACTCCGAGGACGACGTCAAGGCCTGCGCCCGCGCCTTCACCGGCTGGAACATCGCTCCCGCCTACCCGCCCTTCCCGTACGGCCGCAGCCCCTGGCAGTTCCGCTTCGACCCGGCCGACCACGACGAGTCCGACAAGACCTTCCTGGGACAGACCGGCAACTGGAACGGCGATGACATCATCGACATGATCTGCCAGCAGCCGGCCACCGCCCGGTTCATCTCCCGCCACCTGTGCAACTACTTCATCGGCGACGATGTTCCGGTTCCCTCCTGGCGGCAGACTCCCCCGCAGCACATCGACCTCATCGAGAAGCTGGAGAAGACCTACTTCGACTCCGGCTACGAGATCAAGGCCATGCTCGAAGTGCTGCTCAACTCCGACGAGTTCAAGAACGCCCGCTACACCAAGGTGAAGAACCCGGCCGAGATGGTTGCGGGCACCCTCCGCCTCGTCGGCGACCACCGGGAAATCAAGCCCGGCCTGTTCGACATCTCCCAGGAGCCCAAGTACATGGGCATGGACCTGATGAACCCTCCCACCGTCGAAGGCTGGCACACCGGCCACGAGTGGATCGACAGCGGCACCCTGGTCGAGCGGATCAACTTCGCTGCCGACTACATGGGCCAGACCGACCTCCCCGGCGTCCGCGGCATCATTGACCGCCTCATGGGCCAGGGCGACTCCCTGTCCCCCGAGCAGTTCGTCGAAGGCTGCCTGGACATGGTCGGACAGCTTGCCGTCACGGAAGAAACCCGGGACCAGTTGGTCTCCCACGCCCAGCGCGGCGGCAACCTCACCCACGGCACCGATGCCGAGCGGGACGAGTTCACCCGCCGCTCCGGCGAGATGCTCCAGATGATTGCCGCTACTTCCGAGTACCAGTTCGGCTAGGCTCCGACATGATATCTGCACGAATAACTTACGGAGGAAAGTAATGGTCTCTACCAAGAAGGATAATGTTCTGGCAGTGCTGTCCTTGTCGGGCGGCAACGATGGTCTGAACACCGTCATCCCCTACAACAACGGGCACTACCGCGACTTCCGGCCTAACCTCGGCATCTCCGCCGAGCAGGTCATTCCCCTCAACGACGAACTTGGCCTGCACCCCACCATGGGTCCCTTGAAGCGGTTCTGGGACGAGGGCAAGCTGGCCATCTTCCTGGGCATCGGCTATCCCTATCCCAGCTATTCCCACTTCCGCTCCATGGACATCTGGCACACCTGCGAGCCGGTGGCCATCGGCACCGAGGGCTGGCTGGGCCAGGCGATCAAGGAACTCGACCCCAACGCTGAGAACGTTCTCACCGGCGTCAACTTCGGCCGCGGCCTCCCCCGCGCCCTGGCCAAGGAGGGCGTGCCCGTCGCCTCCGTCGGCAACCTGGAGACCTACGGACTGCTGACCGGCATCGACGGCGAGGACCAGCGCGCCGAGGCCCTGGATGTCTTCGGACGCATGTACGGGCCGACCATCGGCACCGGCTACGCGCTGGACTACATCCGCCGTACCGGCACCGACGCTCTCAAGGGCGCCGACATCCTGGCCACCGCCCCGGACATGTACTCCTCGACCGTGGAGTACTCGGCCACCGCCGTCGGCCAGTATATGAAGAACATCGCCCAGACCCACCTGGCCGGTTTCGGCTCCCGGGTGCTGTACACCACCTCCCCGTACAACGGTTTCGACACCCACGCCAACCAGGCCCAGGCCCACTCGGCACTCTGGACCGATGTCTCCAACACCGTCGAGAACTTCATTGATGACCTCCGCGAGCACAACGCCAGCGACAACGTCACCCTGTTCATGTTCTCCGAGTTCGGCCGCCGGGTCGGCGACAACGGCTCTGGCACCGACCACGGCGCCGGCAGCGTCGCCTTCGCCATCGGCGAGCACGTCAAGGGCGGCATCTACGGCACCTACCCGTCCCTTGACCCGGACAAGCAGGAAGAGGGCGGCAACCTGGCCCACAACATGGACTTCCGCCAGGTCTACCAGTGCCTGCTCGAGGACTGGCTCGGCGTCGACCCGGTCCCCATTGCCGGCCAGTTCGACAAGGTCGCGTTCCTCTAGGCCAACAGCAACAGACCGCCGGCGCGCCGGATTAACCCCGGCGCGCCGGCCCTTCCACCATTCCAAGCATGGGAAACCCCGACGCCCAGGCCCCTTAGACAAGTTACCTCGACTGGGGCCGAAAGCGGCGGGATTTAGAGAGGTAAAAAGCTATGAGCACCCATTTCTTTGGGCTTAGCGACCGCACCTTCACCTATAGCCACTCCATCGGTCGCAACGAGTTCGCCGGGACCGGCTTCCGCAACCCGGTCGACCTCGCCCTTGGCTCCGATGATACGGTCTACGTGATCAACCGGTCCTACGAAAACCGGCCCGACGGCGTCCGCGTCACCGTCTGCACCATGGACGAGGACTACATCAGCGAGTTCGGCACCTACGGCGAAGGCGACGGAGAGTGGATCTGGCCCTCGGCCATCGCGATTGACAGCGACGAGAACCTCTACATAGCCGACGAGTGGCTCAACCGCATCACCAAGTTCGACCGGGACGGCGAGTTCCTGGGCAAGTGGGGCGCCGCCGGCTCCGGCGACGGCGAGCTTGACCGGCCCGCCGGTATCGCCATCAGCGGCGACGTCATGTACATCACTGACAGCCGTAACCACCGAGTCCAGAAGTTCACCCTGGACGGCAAGTTCCTCGGCAAGTTCGGCAGCGAAGGCTCCGGCGATGGTGAGTTGAACATGCCCTGGGGCATCGCCCTGGACAACGAGGGCAACGTCCTGGTCGCCGACTGGCGCAATGACCGCATCCAGCAGTTCAGCGCCGACGGCGAGTGGCAGGCCACCTATGGCTCCTCCGGCGACGGCGTCGGCCAGTTCAGCCGGCCCAACGGCGTTGCTGTCGACAAGGACGGCGACATCTACGTGGCCGACTGGTTCAACAACCGGGTCCAGGTCCTCGCTCCCGACGGCCGCTTCATCACCCAGATGCGCGGCGACCACGTCCTCTCCCAGTGGGGCAAGGACAAGCTCCTGTCCAACCCGGACATGATCCGCCAGCGCCAGATCGCCGCTTCTCACAGTACCGACTTCGAGAAGCGTTTCTCCCATCCCTGCGCCGTGGCCACCGACGCCCAGGACCGCATCGCCATCCTGGACCACACCCGCGGCCGCATCCAGGTCTACACCAAGACCCGCGAGGCGGTGCTGGTCTAGTGTCCTTCCAGGGTTAACAACCCGGACAAAAAATCGCCGGAGTTGGCTGCCAACTCCGGCGATTCATTTTCCTGATGTCTGCGGGAACGGCGCTTCGCCGCCTGCCCTGTTCAGTCGGATGAGCCGTTCCCATCCGGCGGCCCCTCGGGCATACCGGCGTCGATCCACGCCGCAATCTCGTCAACTTCCGAGCGCGGGACGAACGGCCCCCGCAGGGGCATCTTCCCGAAGGTGCCGCACCCCCTCAGCAGCGACCGCACCAGGTGGGTCTCCCGCCCCGGCAGACCGGGCTCAATGGAGCGGTACCCGTTCAGCACCGACGCCTGCAGTTCCTGGGGAGTCTCCCAGTAGTATTCGTGAATTCCCGGGTACGGCTCCCGCTCCCAGCGTTCCTTCCACCGCTCCATGCAGTTGTCCAGGATTTCCTTGACTCGCGGCCAGTAGACTTCGTTCTCGCCAGGGGTAGTGCTCATCTGGGTGTCTCCGCAATAGGTTGGAATGAATGACGCGGGCCGGTTCCCCGCTGCCCCGGCCTCCTGGACAAGTTGCCCTACTGGGGCCGAAAGCGGCGGGGTTTCGTTAGATCAAGTGTTGGGGTGTTCGCTCACCGATTCCCTCTGCAGCAGTTCAATGGCGTGGGGCAGGACCGGCTTGACCACTTCCAGGGTCTCCTTCACCCCTTTCGGACTGCCCGGCAGTGTCAGGATCAACGTCGAACCCCGTATCCCGGCCACCGACCGGCTGATCATCGCCATGGGAGTGAACTTCAGCGTCTCCGCACGCATCGCCTCGGCCATGCCGGGGACTTCCTTGTCCACGATGGCCAGGCACGCCTCCGGAGTGACATCCCGGGGGCCCAGGCCCGTACCGCCGGTGCTGACTACCAGGTCCACGTCTGGCGCGTCCGCCCACTCCGCCATCTTCCGGGAGATGTCGTCCTTCTCGTCCGAGACTATTTCGTACCGGACCACATCGTAGTCCGGCGGGGAAAGCACTTCCTTGATTGCCTCGCTGCCGGTATCCTCCCGCTGCCCGAAGAAACCCGAGGTGCTGACAGTGAGAATCGCAAGCCTGTACATGGCCCTAATAATACCACACCCTACCGCTCCCTAACGGAACCTTCCACCCTGCCGCGCATCCCGAATCCTCCGTTGACAACCCCCCTCCACCCCCATATAGTCTCCCCGATGTTACCTGCCAGCCACCGAATCCACGCCTCCGCCGGCCCCGCTGCATGACCAACGCCCCCCGCTGCGTCTTCTGCGAGATCGCCGCCGGAAACGAACCCGCCCGGGTGCGTTACCTCGACGAGGACATCATCGTCATCGTCAACCGGCTCACCTGGGTGCCCGTCATGCTCCTGGTTATGCCCAAGCGCCACCTGTCCCAGATGGAAATGTGGAGCAGCGGACTCATGCAGCGTCTCGGCAAAACCGCCGTCGACATGGGCGCCGTCTTCGCTCCCAACGGCTTTCGCATCCTCTCCAACTTCGGTTACGATGGATTGCAGAGCCAGAGCCACGGACACCTCCACGTCATCGGCGGCGCCTACCTCGGAGAATACGCCTGACAGCCTTCCCAGACGCCACAAGGAGACTGAAACATGCCGGAAACCATCCTTTACGAAAAGCAGGGCAACATCGTGACCATGACTCTCAACCGGCCCGCCGCGCTCAACTCAATCAACCGCCAGCTCCGGCGTGAGCTGGCCGAGGCCATCACCCAGTTCGACAGTGAGGCCGACTCCTACGTCGGCATCATTACCGGCTCCGGCCGGGCCTTCTGCGCCGGACGCGACCTCAAGGAGCGCGCCGTCGACAACGCCGAGGGAGTCCAGGCCCGGGCCGCCGACAGCATGCAGCCAGACCGGCCCTACATGTGGCCCCAGACCTGGAAACCCCTCATCGCCGCCGTCAACGGGTACGCCCTGGCCGGCGGGTGGTCCATCGCCCAGATGTGCGACCTGCGCATCGCCGCCGAAGACGCACAGCTCGGCATCACCGAGACCAAGTGGAGCCTGCTGCCCCCTTTCGGCACCATCCTGACCAAGATGATCGGCCTATCCGCCGTCCTCGAGCTCTGCATGACCGCCCAGCCCATCAGCGCCCAGCGTGCCTACGACATCGGCTTTGTCAACAAGGTGGTGCCCGGCGACCAACTCATGGACGAGGCCATGAACATGGCCGAGCAGATCGCCGCCAACGCCCCCCTTGCCGTCCAGTATTTCAAGGAGCTAGCCTACCGGGGCCTCAACATGTCCACCCAGGACATATCCTCCCTCACCTACCACATGTACGACCAGCTTCTGACCACCGAGGACTCGAAAGAGGGCCCCCGCGCCTTCGCCGAAAAGCGCAAACCCAACTGGCAGGGGCGGTAGCAAAAGCAACGGGGACCGCCGGACACAGATCCGGCGGTCCCACGGCCAACACCCGGTCTCTGGTTTCCGGGACCGCTACGGCCTGGCCCCTTGGTGTCCCAGAGGCCGCGCAACCATGCAGTCCTCAGGGTCATCCGCAGCCGGGTTGCTCGCCCAGCACATCGTCCCCTCAGCGTCCACCACCATCACTCGCCGGTCGGTATGCCGCAACAACGTCCTCAGGCTGTATCCCTGCAGCCGCGCCAGCAGTCCCGGCCTCACCAGAGACGCGGGCACCATGATCAGGTCTATTTTCTCCCGATCCGCCCATTCGTCCAGATGCTTGAATCCCGGCATGGACGGTAGGATGACTCCCCCGGGGACACCCTGTTCCCGCACTTTGGCCCATTGCCGGGCCACTTCGCCCCGGCCGAATAGCATTAGCTCCTGCTCGTTCAGGATGCGCTGCCAGTGGCTCCGGTCATCCTCGGGATAAGGATTAACCAGGTACGACGCCGCAGATACCTCGAAAAGCACGAGTTCGCACCCCCTGGCAATGGCCATCGCCGCTGCCGCGTCCCGCACCGCCGCGTACTCCGGGGAACCCCTGAAGTCCGTCAGGGCCATGATCCTGGAATCCCGCTGGGATTCCCACCCCTTGGCCCAGCCGGAAAAATCGGCACTCTGTCCATGATAAGGGTGGTCTCCCTGTTCCCCGTCCTCCCGGTGAAACCCGTCATCTTCTTCGATGCCTGGCTCACCGCAGGTCAAGCGGGTTCGCGTGTACATGACCGAGTGAAGGTGTTCCACTATGGCATCCACAACTCGCCTGTCGGTGGTCACGAACCCTTCGAACGTCTTCCCCGGGGCCGAGAGCCCGCCGGTTCCGAATCTGTCGTCCGGCGAGGTCTCCCAGCCGACGAAAACAATGGGCGTTGGCGCGGTGGAAACCAAGAACCACTGGTTTTCCAGTGCCCGGGTATCCCGCGGAAGCTCCACCCACCAGAACGTCCCGGCATCAAACCCGTCCGGCGGCGGCCCTTGACCGTAAGCCGCTACCCTTGCCCCGGTTCTCAGAATATCCTCGTACCGGGCAATCTCCATGTCGAACTTGGCCGATGTCTGAAACCCGGTGTACAGATTTGCTCCGTCCGGGTTGTCCAGCACCTCATCCTCGATTTCCCGGGTAAACCTCAGCATTTCCTCCGTGGTGTTTACGAACTGGAACCCTTCGATCGGCCCTCCTCCTCCCCTCAACTCCCGTTCCATACGCTCCACGAAACCGGCCACCGGCGTCCTGCCAAACTGGGAGAGGTCTCCCTCCGTAATCGTCCATTCCATCGGTTCTTCTCCTGAGTATCTCATTTGGTGATGCTGAGTATCACCTGAGCCTATACTATCAATTACGGTTTGCGCCGTTAAGCGGTTTTCCGTCTGCGTCTCTCTGCCCACCCGCCATGGATGTCCTGCCCGGTATATAATCCCTTCAACCGGGACCCATCCCATTGCACTGAAGGAGGAAACGCCATGACCACCCAGGTTCAACCTAGGGACGTGACCGTCAACGCCAACGGTATCAACCTGCACTACCTCGACTGGGGCAACGTAGACGCCCCGCCCCTCGTTCTGCTCCATGGCCTGCGGGGGCACGCCCACTCCTGGGACGATGTGTCCGCTGCCCTCTGCCAGGACTACCACGTCCTCGCCGTGGATCAGCGCGGCCGCGGCGACACCGACTGGGCTCCGGGCGGAGACTACTCTGGCGCCGCCTTCGTCGCCGACATCCTGGGATTCGTTGATGCCCTCAACCTGGACCAGTTCACCCTCATCGGCCACTCCATGGGCGGACGCAACAGCATGGCCTTTGCCGGACGCCACCCAAACTGCCTAACGAAGCTGGTCATCGTCGACATCGGCCCCACCGTAGACCCGGCCGGCGGCCAGCGTATTACCCGGGAGCTCCAGGAAGTCCCGGAGGAGTTCGACTCCCTGGACGCCGTGTTCGAATACATGAACCGCCAGAACCGCTTCGCCTCCGAACGTGTCATGCGCCGCCGCCTCCAGTACGCCACCAAACAGTTGCCCAACGGCAAGATAGGTTGGAAGTACGACCTAGCCATCCGCGACCAGCGCCGCAACGGCACTGCCGCACCCGCCGAGGACCTCTGGCCCCTCATCCCCAACATCACCTGCCCCACCCTTGTGGTCCGGGGCAAGGAGACCGACCTGCTCACACCGGAAGGCGCCCGGCAGATGGTGGAGACCCTGCCCAACGGCTCCGTCGTCGAAGTAGAACGGGCCGGACACATGGTCTTCGAGGACAACCCCGAGGACTTCATCGCTGCCGTCAAGGGCTGGCTCCTCGGCTCCTGACCTGGACCCTCCCTGGATAACCAACAGAGGCCTTCGGACACTGGAACGAAGGCCTCTTGTTTTGCCCGCAGCCCTGATCGATTTCCAATCCCTACCCCGTGAACCATCCCCTGTGCTATCATGCCTTAACGCTGGGGTTCGGCCCCGCCGGGCCCGGAGAGAGGACTTGCCACGATGAAAACCTCCTTCTTCCACCTGATGCCCTACCAGCACCTCCCTGCGGACTTCGAGCACCAGTACCGGAGCGCCTGGGTCGATCCCCCCAACAGCCTCTTCGACCCCGAGCTGTGCCAGCAGCACTACGATGACTATATCGCGGAGCTCCAGTTCGCGGACCAAGTGGGCTTTGACGGCGTTTGCGTCAACGAGCACCACAACAACGCCTACGGACTGATGCCCTCTCCCAACATCATCGCCTCCGTCTTGTCCCGCACCACCTCCAACTCCGCCCTCATCGTCCTCGGCAACAGCCTGGCCCTCTACCAGCCTCCGCTCCGCGTCGCCGAGGAAATGGCCATGCTCGATATCATGAGCAAGGGACGCCTCGTTGCCGGCTTCCCCGTCGGCACCTCCATGGACACCACTCTCTCCTATGGCCAGGTCCCCATCACCCTCCGCGACAAGCACTCCGAGGCCCACGACCTCATCATGAAGGCCTGGACCGAGCGGGATCCCTTCGTCTTCAACGGCAAGTTCAACCAGCTCCGCTACGTCAACATCTGGCCCCGTCCCCTCCAGCAGCCCCATCCCCCGGTCTGGATCCCCGGCAGCGGCAGCCTGGAAACCTGGGACTGGGTCCTAGACCGCGACTACGTCTATTGCTACCTCAGCTACTTCGGCTACCTGCGGGGACTCCGCGTCGTCAATGGCTTCTGGGACCGCGTCGCCCAGCGCGGCATTGACGACAACCCCTACCGCCTCGGCTTCCTCCAGCTAGTCTGCGTCTCCGAGACCGACGCCTCCGCCGAGCGGGAGTACGCCGACCACGTCAAGTACTTCTACCGGAAGATGCTCCGCATCCACCCGCCCTTCGCCGAGACCCCGGGCTACCGCTCCATCGCCTCGGTCCGCGAGTCGGTCCGCCCCCAGATAGGAGAGGAAGCCCAGAAGGCGGCGCAGGAACTCGAGTGGAAGGACTTTATCGAGCAGGGCCACGTCATCGCCGGCAGCCCCGCCACCGTCCGCGAGCAGCTCGCCGAGGCCATCAAGATGCTCCGCGTCGGCCACCTCATGTGCCTGCTCCACATCGGCACCATGCCCAGGGACCTCACCCTCAAGAACACCCAGCTCTTCGCCGACGAGGTTTTGCCTCACATCCGGGACACATGGAGTGACTACGACGACAAGTGGTGGCCCGAGCGCGTTGCCCGGGCCCAGGCCCCCGCTCCGGTCGGCGACAACTAGCGCCGGCTTTCCATCGGCCCGGCTTCGGGTGGCAACTCGAGCCGGGCCGTCCGTTCTTAGCGAAGGCAAGGATCGTTACCATTTTGGCCCCGCTGGTCCCAGCTACCCCTCGCTTTAACCCGACCCCGCCCGGTTGCGGGGAGTGAACCTGCCATGCTGGAATTGAGGAACGTCACCGATAACGAGTTCGAGGCGTGGCTGCGGGCCGAGTCCCGTGCCCACGGCAACCGCCTTGCCCACGATCCTGGGCAGCTCCGTCCCACCTTCGACCTTGACCGCTCAATTATCGTCCTCGACGGGAAACAGATCGTCGGCGGCGCCCATTCCCACCATGTTGAGCTGACCATTCCCGGGAGTTCCGCCCCCGTTGCCGGGGTCTCCAATGTCGCCGTCCAACCCACCCACCGCCGGAGGGGCGTCATGACCCAGATGATGCTCCACCAGCTTGAGGACGTGCACCGCCGCGGCGAACCGCTGGCCGCCCTCTTCGCCACCGAGAGCGCCATCTACGGCCGCTTCGGCTATGGCGTCGGCTCCCACTACGAACGCTGGACCATCGACCGGCACCACACCGCCTTCGCCCGCCAGCACAAAAGCAAGGGTCAGGTCTCCTTCGTCGACCCCTTCGAGACCACCGCCCGCTTCTCGGAAATCTTCACCAGGTGCATCGCCGGACGCCCCGGCGTGTTTCCAGCTGCCGCCCTGCGCCAGTGGGGGCAGGACTCCCGCCTCCCGGAGCACCACCAGGGAGGACGTGGCGGACTGTTCCACGTCGTCTACGAGGAGGATGGCCGGGTTGACGGATACGCCACTTACCGGACCTCCAACGGCACTGTGACTGTCAACGAACTGATGGGCGCCTCCACCGATGCCGTCTCCGCCCTCTGGCGTTTCTGCTTCGATACCGACCTGATGCACTCCATGGAAGCTCTCAAGCGCCCCCTAGACGATCCTCTGCCCTGGCTCCTCGCCGACCCCCGCCGGCTCCAGAGAATGCCCCGCGACGGCGTGTGGCTTCGCATCGTAGACGTGCCGGATGCCCTGTCCCGCCGCGCCTACTCCGCCGACGGCCTGTTCGTCCTTAATGTCATCGATGATGTCTGTCCCTGGAACGACGGCCGCTTCCAGTTGGAAGTGTCCAGTGGCGCCGGCTCGGCTGTGCCTTCCGAAACCCCTCCCGACCTCTCGCTCACCGTCTCCGCCCTGGCCTCAGCTTACCTGGGCGGCACTCCCTTTACCACCCTCGCAAGGGCCGGTGTCGTCGAGGAGAAAACGCCCGGAGCGTTGTTCCTGGCCGACCGCATGTTCGCCGTCCAATTGCAGCCCTGGACCCCCCACAACTTCTGAGCCGCAGGCTGCTGCTCCCCAAGAATCTGAAGTTATGCCCCGCACAACATCGCCCGCTTTCGGTAGTCATTCATCGAACCACAACCAACTGCGTCTGGACGACCGAGTGGTTCATGACTGGTATCGCTTCGTTCAATCCTTCCCGCCCCACTTGGTCAAATCGTATATCGAACGGTTCGGCATCGGGGGATCCCAAGTCGTCCTGGACCCCTTTTGCGGATCAGGAACAACATTGGTGGAGTGCAAGAAAAACGGTGTCGCTAGCATCGGAATGGACTCACATCCAATGGCTCACTTTGCCAGTTCGGTCAAGGTTGACTGGTCTGTGGGCTCCGACAATGTGTTGGATTATGCAATGCGGGTCGCGGATTCGTTCAGTGCAACCATTGCAAATATGGAATCACTTGCTCCTAGCACCGATGTAAATGGTCTTCAATCTCCAGACTTGTTAACTAGGCTCCTGGGTGTTGAGGAGTCCAAGTTACTGATAAAAAACTCCATCAGCCCACGACCAGCGTGGAAAGCACTAGCACTGTTGCGCGAAATCGACGAGCATGGGAATACCAAACTTCGCCAGGTGGGTAGACTGGCTCTCGCAAGGGTTCTCGTGAACGGCGTGAGTAATTTGAAGTTTGGGCCAGAGGTGGGCGTGGGTCGAATTAAAGCTGATGCCCCGGTTTTAGAAGCGTGGGGCCAGCGTATGCAATGCATGGCCGACGATTTGCGGTTCGTCCATCACAGAGCGGATACACCAGCCCGCATCATTAAGTTCGATGCCCGAAAAGCGGATCAGGGAATCGCACCTGGATCAGTGGATGCGGTGATCACCTCGCCACCGTATCCAAACGAGAAGGACTATACCAGGACCACTCGTTTGGAATCGGTCATCTTGGGGTTAATCACAACCCGTCGTGAATTGCGGGAAGTCAAGGGGAGCCTCCTGCGGTCAAACAGCAGAGGTGTTTACAAGAATGACACTGATGATCAGTCAGTGACCAATTTCCCAAGTGTTGCCGAAATAGCTGACGCTATTGAGCGTCGGCGGGTCGAATTGGGCAAGACGTCGGGGTTCGAGCGGTTGTATGGCAGGGTCACTCGCCTGTATTTCGGAGGGATGTGGAAGCACCTCTCTTCTCTGAGGACTGTTCTACGCCCGGGGGCCAAGCTCGCATACGTTGTCGGTGATCAGGCGTCGTTCCTTAGAGTATTGATACCAACAGGCCAGGTAATCGCAGACTTGGCCGAGTCGTTAGGTTATCGTGTGACCGATATAGACCTTTTCCGCACCAGATTTTCCACAGTGACCGGTCAGCATCTCCGTGAGGAAGTTGTTGTGATGGAATGGCCAAAGGATTAGCACGGAGGCTCCTATGGTGCGTGAACCAAACATATATGAACGAATCTTGACGAAAGTTTTCTTCGATAACTATGTTCGCGGTTCTCGCCAAGTTCAATTTACTCGGCAAGACTTAATCGATGCTGCAGAAGAACTGGGGCTGAATCGCCCTCTTAACGTGGGAGACATCCCTTACAGTTTCCGATACAGAGGCCTGAGTCCTCCGTCGATTATGGAAACTGCGCCCGATGGCGAAACTTGGATCTTGCGGAGCGGCGGAAGGAGCATTTATCGGCTCGTCTTGGTCTCGGATAGGCCTATATCGCCAAATCCAAACCTTGCGGTCACCAAGATCCCGGACGCGACTCCAGGAATCGTAGCATGGCACTCAGAGAGCGACGAGCAGTCGTTGCTGGCGCGTCTGCGTTATAACCGTTTGATTGATGTGTTCTTGGGAATCACCTGCTATTCGCTGCAAAATCACTTGAGGACCACCGTTGAAGGCATCGGCCAAATAGAAACAGACGAGATTTACGTCGGGGTCGACAAGCGGGGTTCGCAGTACATATTACCGGTTCAAGCCAAATCTGAGCGTGACCAAATCGGCAGAGTTCAACTCGAACAGGACATCTCTTTGTGTGAAGAAAGATGGAGTTCCCTAATTTGCCGCCCAGTAGCCGCACAGACGATGGACGACAGACTAATTGCTTTGTTCGAGTTCGAAATTCAAGACGATGAAGTCAGGATAGTGTCCGAGCAACACTATCAGCTAGTTGAACCAGACCAAATGACCGTGGGGGACTTGCGAGATTATCGGCAACGTCCCATTGACTGAGTTGCATTTTGATGACAAAGCCTGCAGGGTGACGTTGTGGAACGTCTTGAATAAGCCCCGTCATTAGGGACTTGCCTTGAATTACGACCTCTCGCTCACCGTCTCCGCCCTCGCCTCAGCTTACCTGGGCGGCACCCCCTTTACCACCCTCGCCCGGGCCGGTCTCGTCGAGGAGAAAACGCCCGGAGCGTTGTTCCTGGCCGACCGCATGTTCGCCGTCCAATTGCAGCCCTGGACCCCCCACAACTTCTGACCCTGACCCTTAACCTGAATCGCCAGTCCAACCGGATTGCCAACGAAGCCTAGTCCCCGGGAGCCGGCGCCAGTGCCTCGTCCCCCTGTTCCCTCCTGCGCAAAGCCTGCTCCATCGCGTTCTTCTCCTCGGCTTCAGTGCGGGCCGAGAACCGCACGAGGAAAGCCAGCGGAGCCACCAGGAACACCCCCACGCCCAGGATCAGCAGCGCCTGCTCGGTGGTGAGGCTTTCCACCCGGAACAGGAACCCTGCCGCCACCGCCCCCGCATTCCCCCCGGCTCCGACGATGCCCGCCACCGACCCCAGCGCCTTGCGGTTGATGAAAGGGACCACCGAGAACGTCGCGCCTTCGGACATCTGCACGAACAGGCTGAAGACGATCATCGCCCCCACCGCCAGGAACAGCGTCCCCATCTGGGAGAACAGGATCAGGGCCAGCCCCTCCAGGGCCAGGACGGTCCCCATGAACATCACCCGCCCCTTCAGCCCGAACTTGATGCCGAACTTGTCCCCGAATGCCCCTCCCAGTGTGCGGGCGAAGATATTCATCAACCCGAACAACCCCGCAATCAGGCCCGCCATGCCCACGCTGAGGCCGAAGCGGTCGTGGTAGTACAGGGCTGCCACGTTGTTGATGGTCAGCTCGATTCCAAAGCAAGCCCCGTAGATGATGAACAGCGCCCACACCCGGTGGTCCCTGGCCGCGGCCAGGAAGGAACCGTTGACCGAGGTGGAAGGGGCCATCTTGCCGTCCTTACGCAACTGCCGGTAGTTCCCTTCCGGTGAGTCCTGGGTGATGAAGTAGTAGGCGAAGCCCGTCAGCAGCAGGGCAATGCCCGGAACCACCATCGCCACCCGCCATCCCAGGGTCTCGCCGACCCCGAACATCAGCACCGCCGCCAGCACCAGGGGCATGACCATCTGGGTCACCCCGCCGCCCATGTTTCCCCATCCGGCAGTGGTGGCGTTGGCCGTGCCCACCACGTTGGGAGCGAACATCATCGAGGTGTGGTATTGGGTTATGACGAAGGACGCTCCGATGATCCCGATGGCCAGCCGGAACAGCAGGAAGGACTCGTAGCTGTTGGCCAGCCCAATGCACATGACGGGAATGGAGCCAAGAATCAGCAGGCCGCTGTAAGCCAACCGTGGGCCGATGCGGTCGCAGAGCCACCCGATGGCCAGACGGGCAAGGATGGTGATCGCCACCGAGGCGATGATGGTGTTCCCGATCTGGGTCTTGGTCAAGCCCAGGTCGTCCCGCACCAGCGCCATCATCGGCGCAATCCCGAACCAGCCGAAGAAGGCCAGGAAGAAGGCGAACCAGGTCATGTGGAAGGTCCGCATGTGGGGCTTGCGGAGGCTGAACAGGTTGATGCGCGTTGCCTTGCTGCTGCCTAACGGGCGGGTCGAGGTTTCCATAACTCCTCCAGGAAGTTTCGGCCACGATTCCGGGATTTAAGCGTTAAGTGACGACTGCGGGGGTTCGGCTCAGGATTCGGGTCAGGACTTCCGGTAGCTCATCGCACGGGACGTTGCTCAGGGATTCTCCATCCGCCAGGCCCACGAACTTCTCTCCCAGGAAAACGTCGACGGCGTCGATGACCTGCCCGTTCACTCGGGCCCGCTTGCCCAGAATCCCGATGTCCGCAACGGTGTGGTTGCCGCAGGCGTTGGGACACCCCGACCAGTGCATTGTCAGAGGCCCGGTGTCTCCCAGGGTCTTGTGCAGTTTCGCGGCGGTCCGCACCGCCAATTCCTTGGTCTCAATGAGGGCGAAATGGCAGTAGTCGATGCCTGTGCAGCTCACGAGGCCCCTCATAATCTCCGGGGCGTCATGGCGCAGGGCCGACAGCAGCGGCTCCGCCTTCAGGGCCCCCAACCGGGCGTCGGGGACGTTGGGGATGATCAGGTTCTGACCGGGGGTCAAACGCACCTGCCCGTCACCGTAGGCGTCGGCCAGCCGGGCCACCTCCAGAAGTTGCCCGCAGGAGATCCGGCCGGCGGGGACCACCAGCCCAGCGGCATTGAGCCCGTCCTGCTTCTGTGCGGAGATGCCCATGTGGTCGGTGCTGCCGCCTTCGGGCGCCATGTCCCGGCCCGCGGAAGGCAGGACGCAGCCCATCCGCTTTTCCAGTTCCTCCCGGAACCGCTCCGGCCCCCACTCGTCCACCAGGAACGCCAGACGGCACTTGTTGCGGACCTCCCGGGGGCCGTGGTCGCGGAAGATCAGGGTTATCTGGTTGCACACTTCGGCAGCGATGGAGGGAGCCGCGAAGACGTTCAACGGCGTGGCAGGACGGAACCCTCCAGATCCCTGCTTGCCTCCCACTGACACGTTGAACCCCAGGATGGGCTCCCCTTCGTCCGGCCTGACCGCCGGGGTCAGGGATATGTCCTGGGTCGGCCCGTGGGTGCAGTTGTCCATGCAGCCGGTGATGGTCACGTTGAACTTGCGGGGAAGGTTGGTGTACTCGGGGTTGCTGACGAACATGTCGTTGTACTCCCGCACCACCGCCGACGCGTCCAGCAGTTCGTTGGCGGCCAGGCCGGACAGGGGGCAGCCGACGACGTTGCGGATGTTGTCCATCCCCGTTTGCAGCGACACCAGCCCCACGCTCTCCAAGCGGTCCCAGATTTGCCGCACCTGGTCGATGCGGAACCAGCGGAGCTGGACCTGCTGGCGGGTGGTGATGTCCACGAACCCCTTGCCGCAATCCTGCCCCAGCTCGGCGATGACCCGAAGTTGTTCGGAGTTGGTCATCCCGTTGGGGATGCGGACCCTCATCATGAACTTGCCCGGCGTCTGCCTGCGGAAGAAGACTCCCAGCCACTTCAGCCGCTCCTTGTCGCCGTCGGTGATGGCCTCCCAGCCTTCCTCGGCGTAGCGGGAAAGGTCATGCATGACCTCCAGGCCCGGCTTTTCCGACTTGTACTCTTCAATCTTGTTCATTTGGTCTCTCCTGGGTTATCCGACAGTCGCGGAACGTGCCTGGGACGATGCAAGGAGCAGAACTTTGTCCGGCAACGGCTACCGGCTTTCCGCTAGGACCGGCTCCCGGGGAGCGGGTTCCGGCTGCCGGGGGGAGCTACTTGCGCCGCTACCGATGGCAAAGTCGAGAACGGCCTGCACCTGGGTCTTGCAGGTGCCGCAGCCGCTGCCGGCCCGGGTGGCGGAGCAGACTTCCTGGAGGCTCGTCATCCCCTCCTCCACCGCTTCGGCGATTTTTCCCTTGGATACGCCGTTGCAGTTGCAGATCTGGGCGTTGACCGGCAGTTCGGCCACGTCCAAGGTCTTGGCGGCGGTGCCGGGGAAGATGAGCTCCGAGCGGTTGGTGGGAAGCTCGCTGTTCCGGTCGTAGGCCTGGATGACGCCGGCGGAGGTCGGGCCGTCCCCCAGGAGGATCGCCCCGGCGAGCCGCCCCTCGCGGATGATCAGCTTCTTGTAGACTCCCCGGCCCGGCTCGCTGTAATTGACCAACTCGTCGGCATCGGAGAGGGGGTCCCGGTCTCCCATGACCGCCAGCTCCACGTCCATCACCTTCAGCTTGGTGGAGACGCGGGAGCCCTTGTAGCTGGCCTCCGGGCTGCTCCCCGTCAACCGGCTGGCCAGGGTGACGGCCTGCTCCCAGACGGGAGTGATGGTCCCGTAGAGGCGTCCCCGGTGCTGGGCGCACTCGCCGATGGCGTAGACGTCCTGGTCGTTGCGGCAGGAGAGGTCGTCGTTGACCACGATGCCCTGCTGCACCTGCAGGCCGGCCTGCTTGGCCAGGTCAACGTTGGGGCGGATGCCGGCGGCCAGAACCACCATGTCGCAGTCCAGCTCTTCGCCGTCGCGAAAGCTGACGCCGGTCACCTCTCCATCTCCGTTAATGGCGGTGGTCATCTTGTTCAGGTGAATGTTGACGCCCAGGTCTTCCATCTGCTGCCGGAGCATACGGCCCGACTCGGCGTCAAGCTGGGTGTCCATCAGGTGCGAGTTCAGGTGGACGACGTGGACTTCCAGGCCCTTCCCCATCAAGCCCCGGGCGGCTTCCAGCCCGAGCAGGCCGCCGCCGATGACCACGGCCTTGCCGGCCCTGGCGGCGTAGCCGGTCATCATCTGGCAGTCCTCCAAGGTGCGGAAGACGAAGACGCCGTCTATGAACCCGCCGTCCTCGTTGTACAGGTTGGCCATGGGCGGAACGTAGGCCCCGCTTCCGGTGGCAACCACCAGCTTGTCGTAGGGCTCGGCGATCCCGCCCGGGGCGTAGACCGACTTGCTGAGGCGGTCAATCCAGCCGGCGCGGACGCCGGAGTAGAGCTTGATCCCGTTCTGCTCGTACCAGTCCACCGGGTTGATGACGATGTCGCCGGGGGTGTGGGTGCCGGCCAGGACGCCGGAAAGGAGCACCCGGTTGTAGTTGCCGTGGCCTTCCTCGCCGAACATCACGATTTCAAACTGCTCGGCGCCGCCCCGGGCGATGACTTCCTCGACGAACCGGCCTCCGGCCATGCCGTTACCGATGACTACCAGGCGCTGCTTTTCAGACATAAAGAGCCTCTTATCCCTGGGTGGCGTTTTGGGTGGGAACGGGTTGGATGCGTACCGCGCAAACCTTGAACTCGGGCATACGGCTGATGGGGTCAAGGGCCGGATTGGTCAGTCGGTTCGCCGACTGCTCGCCCCCCCAATGGAAGGGAGCAAAGACGGTATCGGGGCGGATGGTTGGGGAGAGCTTCACGGTCAGGGTGGCGTTTCCTCTCCGGGTTTCCAGCCTCACCGGGTCGCCGTCGGACAGGCCGTAGCGTTCCGCCGTGGCGGGGTGCACCTCGGCCTCGGGATACGGGGCCAGCTCGTTGAGTTGGGCTATCCGCCGGGTCTGGGAACCCGACTGGTACTGGGCCAGCACCCGTCCGGTGGTCAGGTAGAGCGGGTATTCCTCGTCGGGCTCCTCGGCGGCGGGCTGGTGGCGCACCGGGTGGAACCTGGCCTTCCCACTGGCGGTGGGAAAGCCGTCGGCGAACATCCGGGGGGTGCCTTCCGGCTGCCCAGGAGTGCACGGCCAGAACAACCCCTGGTTGGCGGCGATCTTCCCGTAGCTCATGCCCGAGTAGTCGGCAGGCCCTCCGGCGCTGGCCCGTCCCAGCTCGCCGAACACGGACTCGGCATCGGGGAAGGAGAAGAAGCGTTCCCTGCCCAACCGGGCAGCCAGGGCCTGGATGATTGCCAGGTCGGTCCGCGCCTCCCCGGGAGGAGCGAAGGCGGCCTGCCGCAGGACCACCCGGCCTTCCAGGTTGGTCATGGTGCCGTCCTCCTCGGCCCACTGGGCGGAGGGCAGGACGACGTCCGCGAGCTGGGCGGTCTCGGACAGGAAGTAGTCCGCCACAACCAGGAAGTCCAGGGCCTTCAGCCGACGCTCGACCAGCCCGGAATTGGGCGCGGAAACCGCCACGTTGGAGCCCATGACCATCAGGCAGCGGACGCCTCCCTCCTGCCCTAGAGAGTCCAGAAGCTCGAAGGCGGACTTGCCCGGGCCGGGAAGCTCGTCCTCGTCAACGCCCCACACCGAGGCGACGTGCCGGCGGGCGGCGGGATCGGTTATCAGGCGGTAGCCCGGCAGCTGGTCGGCCTTCTGCCCGTGCTCGCGACCCCCCTGGCCGTTCCCCTGGCCGGTCAGGCAGCCCCAGCCGGAGTTGGGCTTGCCCACCAGTCCCAAGGCCAGCGCCAGGTTTATGAAGGAAAGGGCGTTGTTGACGCCCTGGGACTGCTGCTCCGGGCCACGCCCGGTCAATATCATGGCGGAGCGAGACCGCCCCAGCATATAAGCGGCCTGCAGGAGCTGGCTCTCGGGGACCCCGGTGATGCGCTCCACCCGTTCCGGCCAGTAGGTGGCCGCGATGCCCCGGACCCGCTCGAATCCTTCGGTGCGGGCTTCGATGTACTCGGAGTCGATGAGGCCCCGCCCGATGAGGATGTGCAGCAGCCCGTTGGCCAGGGCGGCGTCGGAGCCGGGGGCAGTCCGCAGGTGGAGGGTCGCGGCTTCGGCGGTGGCCGTTTGCCTGGGGTCGGCGACAATCAGGTTGCCGCCGTTCTCCCGCTGGGCCTCGAAATACTGCATGATCGGCGGCATGGTGGCGGCCGGGTTGCTGCCCACCAGCAGGATGGTCTCCGCGTTGGGAATGTCCTCCAGGGGGAAGGGGAGGCCTCGGTCCACGCCCAACGCCCGAATCCCGGCCGCTGCTGCAGAGGACATACAGAAGCGGCCGTTGTAATCGATGTTGGACGTGCCCAGGGCCACCCGGGCAAATTTGCCCAGCAGGTAGGACTTTTCGTTGGTCAGGGAGCCGCCGCCGAAAACGCCCACGGCGTCTTTCCCGTACCTGGCCTGGGTGGCCTCAAACGCCTGGGTTATGGCGGAAAGGGCCTCGTCCCAGGTGGCGGGGGCCAGCTCCCCGGCGGAGTTGCGGACGAGGGGCGTGAGCAGCCGGTCGGGATGTCCCAGGGTTTCCGCCGCGGTCCAGCCCTTGATGCACAGGGCGCCCTTGTTGACCGGAAACTCATCATTGGCGGTGATGGATGGCCCAGCCCCGGCGCCGCTGAGCTTCATGCCGCACTGGAAGGCGCAGTAGGGGCAGTGAGTCGGGGTTTCGAGAGTTGCCGCGCCGGATTGCATCTGCGGGTACCAACCATCCCATTCAGGTTGATACCAGCCTAGCGGGGGTGTTTTGCGGCGGGATTACGAAGTTGTAACGATCCGGCTAAATCTGGGTAAACTCCGTGTAAACCGGCGGTTTGTTATTGGTTATAAGGGCCGCCTCCTTCGCCGCCAATTATGGAAAAAGGGGACATTGTGGGACATTTGGCGGTTTTCGTGCTCAGAATCCCCTGGACCCGCGGGACATTAGCGACAAATTGGGGTCACCCTGGGACACATCCGAGACATGGACGGGACGCGATTGAGACACTTTGAGACATTTCGGGACATTTTTGGGTGATTTGAACGTGGGAAAAGGGGCATTTCCCGTGGTTGAAGGTCTCGCGGGATTCAGAGCTAAAGGGCTGGCAAAAGGGGATGGCTGAGTTTTCTTTGAATATCCTGTTGCACCATTTTCCGCACCAATGTTCTTTGCTACCAACGTTAGTGTTGCGGCAGCGGGGGTGTCAATGGGCAGCTGTCAGCGTGTGGGGTTTTGGGGAGGATGGAGGATGTGGGTGTGGATTCCCGCCCCGCCTACGCCTACTCGGGTCAGGCTCTGCGCGGCGGTATCCTTGAAGGCCTTTATCTGGGCCGGCGACTCCTCCCCCGACTTTTCCCGGAACAGCACGTTGTAGGAGGCGTTGGAGTTGAAGGGCGGGTCCAGGTAGACCAGGTCCACGGAGGCGTCGGGGATGTGGTCGCGCAGGACGAGGAGGTTGTCGCCGTAGAAGAGGGTGTTAGTCATCGAGCCTCCCGACTCAACGCATGGCGACGGGGTTCAGCCCGCCGGATTTGGTTATGCGGTAGATGAACGGGCGCGGCGTGTCGGCAACGGCTTGCAAGATACGCTCGTAAGCGTTCAGGAAGCACCGCATCTTTTCCCAGCTCCGGTCGTTGTTTCCCCAAAGGTAGAAACACCCCATCGCGTATTCGCGAATGACCTCGAGTTCCATCGGCCGGTGGTGGTGTCGGCTGTCGTGTCCGATGAGGATCCACCCCCTCCGCCCTACCGCCGGCATCCATTCCGGATCCTGTGACCCTTGTGGGAAATGGCTCTGATGGTACTCTACAGCAACCGGAAGCTGGATTACTTCCAGGGCTTGTGGCAGGGCGATTCCCACGTCCCGGTCGAAGAAAAGTGTCGGAGCGTTGGGCGCGAGCATTGTCGGGTTGTGCGGCCTTAACCTTCCAGCGCCACGCCTTCAAAAACAAAGCCGTCCCGTATCTCTTCTTCCGTCAGACGGTAATCGGCGATTATGGCTTCGATGCCCTCCCCTGCTTCCCACCGCCCTTTCAGCACCCACGTTGGAAGCCCGCCAACTGTCGGAGTGCCGAAGGACATCCGAGGGTCGATAATCACCAGACTTTCCCTCCCGGCCAGGTGCCACACCACCGCTATCCCGTCCTCGTAATCGAACTCCGCGAACCGTTCCCTGACCTTCCCGCTCCAGGCCGCCTGTCCGCCCTGGCCCAAAACGATGGGCCCTGCCGCTGCCGTCTTGCCCGAAGCATACGCCGCCCCCCTTGCCTTGGGCCAATCCAATGCCTTCATATCCAGCATCACGCGGGGGCCTTCGGTCAACCACCTGTGCTGGACAAAGGGGTATTCGCTCTCCAGAGCCTCGGCGGCATACGCCCGGGCCTCCCTGATCCGCTTCAGGGACACCCCCAGCTTCCTGAATGTGGCTACGAAAGCAACCTCCACCAACTCGTAGTACGACAACCCTTGCCAGGAAGAGCGTTCACTGAGTTTCGGCTGCTGCGTTCTGATTCCCCGCAGCCAGTAACTTACCATTTGGTGCGAGACCCCGGCGTACCGCGCCGCCTCCCCAACCCGGTATGCGGGCAGGTAAAGCCGCTTCCGCCACGAGTCCACTTCGTGCTCAACTATTGTGGGTGACATGGTTGCCCTCCCTGCTGCTGCCGGATGGCAGGTCGATGAAAATGTCTTTCTTGTCATGCAACAGGATGTGGGCCGCCTCGTGGAAGAACCAGCCCCACAGAGCATCCTCCGGCTCCTGCCGGGGATTTAGTTGGATTACCGCCCGGTCCGGCGAGAACCACCACGCCGCTCCGTTGACCTCCAGTCCCGACAGCGGTTCGCTGAAGACCAGCACGACGCCCGCCCGGCCGCAGAGACGATGCGCTTCTTGCTGGATATCCTGTTTCCCGCCGGCGGCAAGAGACCGTATTTGTCCCAGCGCCTCCTTGAAAATCGCCTCATCATATTCGGGGCAATCGGCGTAGACCGCTTCGATTTCCCCGAATTGCAGCCAGGCAGCCAACACCGCCTCGTCGCCACCGAAGGGGCTGGAAAACCGGCGGGCGTCCCTGACCGTCGCCTCCTTGGCCCGCCACTCTTCCAGGGTGGCGACGCCGAAGAAAGTGAGGAGTTGGCAGACCGTGCTCGCCATAGTATCCGATTCCTCAATTTCATCGCGGGCGGCCAACTCCTCGATGGGAAATCTCCCGACCCACTCGGCATATTGCGGGGCTGTCTCCATTAGCTCGAGCTGGGCCAGGCGCAGGCGGTAATTGGACTCCAGGCGCAGCCAGAAGTCAGGATCTCCGCCGGAAATCAAGGCAATCTGTATCGCCGTCTGCGGTCCGATGGGCGCAGCGCCGGCAATGATCTCTTTGAGTTCTTCGACCGTGCAGCCGCACCGCCGGGCAAACTCACCCCGCGAGATTCCCATTAGCTTAAGATATTCTTCCAGTAGCCGGCCCGGCGGATTCGCGTAGTCCGGGTTGAATCGCCGCTTTTGAATTCTCATCATTGCGTTCTCTTGCCGGTGTTGTTCCGGTGTTGTTCTGGCATTGCTAATGATAGTCAACCACTTCCAAAATCGTAACAGCCGTGACCTGGCCCGTGTCGATTCCTCCGTCCCGGTTCCGCGGGACAGGACTGTGAGCGGGGCGGAATATGAGACGATAAGGATGCACCAGGTCAGCGGCAAACTGCTCGTCCCGGTCCCCAACCAATTGGTGCATACGCGACCTGGGTTCGCGCAGCCCCTCTGTCAGCGTTCCGGCGGCCCGCAACCCCTCAATTCGCTGCATGATTGTCAGAGCCATCCGTCTGCCGTACTGCCGTTGCAAAGTCCGCTGCGAGGCAAAGGCTTGTGCCAGCCGCCGGTTAGCGAAAGTTATTTCCACCCAGCCCGTTCCAACACCGTATCCCCTCTCGCCAGATTACCATACCGGCCCGGACGTCCTTCAACCCGAGACATGGTTAAAGCGGCTGACGGCCGGGGAACCCCGCGTCGGTCTCGTGCCAGTAGGCGATGGTCTCCTCCCCCCGCAGCCAGCACAGGTGAACCTCCCGGCCCTCGCGCAGCGACGGAAAGTCCACCAGCCCCCGGCCCACGTCCCGCACCAGGATGCCCTCGTCGGTTACTTCCTTCAGGTGCCGCTGCAGGTCCCGGGTCAGCCGGTTTACCGTCTGCTGGCAGGCGTGAATCTCCTCCTCGCTGCTGGAATGCCCGTTGTTCCGGCGGCGGCGCAACAGCCCAATCAGCTCCTCCTGCCGGACCGCCAGCTCGTTCCGCACCGGCACCATCTCGGCGAACTTCTGCTCCAGCCAGGGCAGCTTGGCAATAGCCTCTTCCAGGGTGAAATAGCGATTCATCATAGCGACAACTACTTTATCCCAGCCCCAGCCGACTGCGCCACACCTAAGGAACCTCTGCACGAATCCCTTCCCCTTGATGGGAGAGGAGAGCCTGCCCACACCCGTTACGGACAGCCCACGCTGTCGCCACCTTCGTTTGACAGAAAGTGAAAAATCTGCGAAATTCTAGCCATTGTGAAACCTCGTATCAACTTACCCCTTTGATTGAGACGCAGGTTTCGTTGCCAACACCCCTGGGGACGAACCCCGGGGGCCTTGGAGGACCGGCATCCGGCCAGAAGGCCACCTGCGAGACCGGGTGCCCGGCGCATACGAGGAGGGTAAATCGTGAACGGTCTTTCCGCCAGCAAACTGGCCGGCCTGTTATTGATTGCCGGCCCGATCCTGATGCTCTCGGCCATCGTCCTGACCCCGGGCGGCATCTTCGTCGCATCGGCCCGGGCGGGCCAGGTCATCGCCATCATCCGCGCCATGGGCGAATACCCGACCCTGGCCCACCTCAGCGCCAACCTGGGAATGATCGGGGCCGTCCTGGCCATCTGGGGCTTCTGGCACCTCATGCGGGCCCAGAACAACCGGACCGTCACCGGCATCCTGGTCCAGTCCGGCGTCCTGACCCTGGTTCTTGCCCTCGCCGGCCTGGCCATCGGGCGGGGCATGACCAACCTGGTGGTCCACATCCTGACCGCTCCCGCCGTGACGGAGATTCCGCAGCAGCAACTCTATGCTTCCGTCGGGACTATCGAAGCCGTGCGGGGCGGCTTCAGGATTACCGCGGCCCTGATCCTCTTCATAGGCTCCCTGGCCCTGGGCGTGGGACTGGCCTCCCGGTTCGCCGGAGGCATCCAGAAAGGGCTGTCCATTGCCGCCGTAGTCCTGTCCGCCGCGGCCATCCTGTCCTTCTTCCTGGCCCAGTACGGCGATAACCCCGCGCTCTTCTACCGGCTCGTCGGAATCGCCGGCATCGTCATCATGCTGTGGTATCTCGTCCTCGGCATCGCTCTCTACCGAGGCTCCCCGGCTCTCACCGGCCCTGAAGACGACGGGTAGCCTCTGAGCTCGGGGGTTTGGGGGATGCATCCCCCAACGTAACTCGATCCAGTTCAGCCCAATGCGACAATATGCGGTACAATGCCCTGAGAAGACCGCATAAAGTCGTTCGGTTGCCAGGAGAATCCATGCCCATCATCAGCCACGCCCACGCCCCTGAGGTGCCTTGGCGTCCCGGCTACCGCAAGTGGGATGTCGCCGGGCATGAGCAGGGCGTAACCAGCACCTTCAGCATCAACACCGCCGAGCCCGGCGCTGGCGCTCCCCTGCACACCCACACCATCGATGAGCTCATCGTCATCCTCAAGGGCACTCTCGAGGTCAGCATGGATGGGGAGACCGAGACCGTAGGCCCCGACCACACCGTCGTCATTCCGCCGGGGGCCGAGCACTCCTTCAAGGTCACCGGAGAGGACACCGCCGAGCTGTTCGTCTTCTTCCCCGCGCTGGACCCATACTCCGCCGAACACACCCACTACCTGGAAGGCGCCCGCCCCGAGTCCGTCCGGGACTAGACAATCATGGGCGGAGCCTCCGGGGACAAGAACCTCTTTGGGGCGGGGGACATGGCCCTCCTCCTCGACCGGAAGAACCGCCGCTATCTGCAGACCCTGTCCCCCGGGCAGACCTTCCACAGCCACCTGGGACAGCTTTCCCACGACAGCCTCATAGACTCCACCGTCGGCGGTTGGTACCGCACCGACCGGGGCCATGTCTTCCTCGCCGTCCGCCCCACCCTGGGCGACTTCGTCCTGGAGATGCCCCGGGGGCCCCAGATTATCTATCCCAAGGACCTGGGCAACATCATCACCCTGGCCGACATCTTCCCCGGCGCCACCGTCGTCGAGGCCGGCCTGGGTTCCGGCTCCCTCACCGCCGCCCTGCTGCGGGCCGTCGGGGCAGCGGGAAGGGTCATCACCTACGAGATTAACGAGAAGACCGTCGCCGCCGCCCGCCGCAACATCGAGAAGGTGACCCCCGACGCCTCCAACCTCACCGTCACCATCGGCGACATCTACCAGGGCATCGCCGAGAAGGACATCGACCGTATCGTGCTGGACGTTCCCGAACCCTGGCAGGCCGTGGGCGCGGCGGCGGACGCCCTGGTCATGGGCGGAATCTTCCTCAGCTTCCTCCCCACCGTCCTCCAGGTCCACCAACTTGCCGAGGAACTACGCCAGGACGGCCGTTTCCAGATGATCGAGACCGTCGAGACCCTGCTCCGGCCCTGGCACGTGGCCGAGCGGAGCGTCCGCCCCGCCCACCGGATGGTCGCCCACAGCGGGTTCCTCACCACCGCCGTGCGCTGCCAGCCCCGGGTCGTCCGCACCGTCTCAAACGTCCTCGAAGCTGTCTCACCTTCCGGGGACGAATCACCCGTCGCCGAAGATTAAACGGAGGTCCCCGCAATGGACGTAATGGACCGAGACAACACCATCGAGTTCCTGAAGCAGCATGTCAAGACCGAGATGCTGATGAAGCATCTCTACTCCGTTGAGGCCTCCATGCGGGGCTACGCCGCCAAGTACGGCGAGGATGCCGACCGCTGGGGCATCGCCGGCCTGCTCCACGACTTCGATTGGGAAATCTGTCCCACCCCCGAGTCCCACCCTACCTTCGGGGCCGAAATCCTCCGGGAGCACGGCTACCCCGAGGACATCATCCGCGCCGTCCTCACCCACGGCGACCACACCGGCATCCCCCGGGAATCCCTGATGGAGCACACCCTTTTCGCCGTCGACGAGCTGTCCGGCTTCATCCGCGCCGTCACCCTGGTACGCCCCTCGAAGAGCCTGGACGACGTCACCCCCGCCTCCGTCAAGCGCAAGATGCGGGACAAGAACTTCGCCAAGGATGTCAACCGGGATGACATCCGCCGCGGGGCTGAAGAATTGGGCGTTGACCTGGACGAGCACATCAGCTTCATCATCGAAAGCATGAAGCCTGTCGCCGCCCAGATCGACCTCAACACCGGCTAGGATTGGGGCCCGGCGTCCTCACCGAGCCAAAGCTCCATCAGCTCGAACTCCTGCTCCGGCTGCGGCCACCGCCCCTCGGCCAGCCGGATATGCCCCTCCCCCAGCAGCGGTGGAGGCAGCCCATCTAGCAGCCGGGACAACTCCTCCGGCATCTCTGCCGCCAGCCCCCAGAGCTCGCCCGCCGGAACCTGCTTCCCCTGCACCAGCACCCGGAAGTCCCCCAGCCCGCCGGAACGCACCAGGTCTTCCATCCCCGCCAGGTTCGCCCGCCGCTCCCGGGCTGGAAGACTGCCCACCCCCAACCCCGCAACGCGCTCCCGTAGTCTCTCCCACCCCAAACTCTTCAGGAACCGGCCCTGCGTAGTGAACCCAAGCGTTTCCAATCCGGCAGCTTCCCCCGCCCGCATCACTGACGAAAAGTCCACCTGCGCCGACATATCCTGCCTCCCCACCCGTCTCAGCGGAGCATCCGTCTGGGTGTGACGGTAAAACGTGGTCAGCGTGCCGCGCGGCCGCTCCCGGAAGGAATACAGGTCCTCCGCCAAACGCCCATAGTCCACCGTCAGCACGTACCCCCGTTCCATCGCCCCCGACACCGACTCCGCCCACTCTCCAAGCCCAAGGTTGACCTCAACCCGCTGCCCTTCCTCAAGAGCAACTCCCAGGCTGGACAACCGCTCCGCCAAATCCGCCGTCGATGGTTCCTCCAGCGCTTCCACCAACTTTCCTCCCTCCACCGTCACGAACACCTCCCGCAGCCGGGCGCCGCTCTGCTCCACCAAGTGCACCGGAAAGGCATCCAGGAGTTCGTTGGACAGCACGCAACCGGTCAACCCCCGGAAGGGCGTTCCCGCCGCTGCAATTCGGGATGCCCGCTCCCATGCTGTTTCCTCACCCCGTCTATTCTGAGGGTCGCCCCCCCCGTAGCCAAGTCGGGTAACTTGTCTGTGGCTCCCCGGCCTTCGCTCGGGGCAGGCTCTTGGGCGCTCGATGCGCCGGTCGACGCAGATATACGTCAGGGACCCTCGAAACTCGGGGGACAGGCGTTCACTGAAAGACAGGATATCCCGGCCCAACACGCCGTTGCCCGCGCCCAACTCAACAACGCTGAACCGGGTCGGGCCTTCCAGCAGCAGCCACATCTGAAACATTTGCAGCGCCATCAGCGCCCCGAAAGCAGGATGCGCCATTGGACTGGTGTAGTAGTCCCCGGAAGGCCCGAAATGGTCCCCGGAGGAGTAATAGCCCCCATCCGGCCAGTACAGCGCAACATCCATGAACTCGGCGAAGGTGACTGCCCCACGCGCGCCGATGCGGCGGCGAATTTCCCCTTCGGCAGAGGTCATGGAAGGTTGATTGGTTTCGTCTGACACGATCAACCACTCTAGTTGTATTCCCAAATCGTAGCCGCCACAGGCCCAATTGGCTAGGCAGGCTATGCTGGTGGAGACGACGCAGCGATGAGGGTTTTTCGGACGGGCGGCATACAATCTACCGCGGGAACCCAATCCAAGGTTGCTGCCAATGCCTATCCGGTTGCCGTTAATTCCGGGCTCGAGACCGCTTGCCTGGGGTTGAATTCCACTACTGTAACCTTCCCGTCTTCCCCCATATAATCAGGACCACATCCAAACCGTTCAAAGGGAGGTCGGACAATGCCTGCTGCGAGAATAAACGGAGCCGACATCTACTACGAGGAATCCGGAGCCGGGCCGCCCATCATTCTTTCTCCGGGAGGGCTTCAGGGAGTTGCCGCCAGCTACCAACCGGTGATCGAGGCATTGTCCCGAGAGCACCGGGTGGTGGTGTATGACCGCCGCTTCGGAGGCCGGTCCCGCAGCCCGCTGGTCGTCCAGACCTGGGAAATGGTCTGTGACGATGTATTCGGGCTGATGGATGTCCTTGGAATGGAACAGGCTTACCTGGGCGGGGGTTCATTCGGGGCCGCCATTTCCCTGGGTTGCGCGTACCGCCGGCCCGAACGGGTCCGTGCGATCTTCCCCTCCAACATCGCCGGAGGGATTATCTGCGACGCTTACCTGGCGGGCAAGCTGTTCAAGAGCATGGACCTGGCCGAAAATCAGAGTATCTCTGCTGTCGTGGACGCCTTCGACCCAGACGACCGCTTCTCACCCTTCAGCCCGGAGATAGCCCAGACCGATTCCGGGTACCGGCAGGCCCTGGAAGCCATGCCAACCGAGGATTTCGTCCAGGTCATGCGTGACACCATCTACGCCCTTTTCGGCAGCCCGTACCTGACGTTGGGCATGACCGAGAAGGCGCTCCGGAGCATCCGGGTCCCGGCAATGGTTATGCCCGGCGGCAACGACATCCACCCCAGGCGCCTGGCCGAGAAAGTCCACCGCCTCGTTCCCAATTGCCGGTGGGCCGAGGTCCGACCTCACTCGGAAGAACCCGAGAAATACACGGAGCGGGTCCTGCGGTTCCTGTCCGAGGTCGAAGCCGGGGATTAACCCCTCACGACTTCGCCGAACTGTTGGAAGGCGTCGAATTGCTGCTACGGGCCGCTCAATCGGCCCGCATAGTGTCCACCGGATGTGCGCCGCCCCCATCGCCTACCAGCCCTTGTGGTATAATCGCAGTGTTAGTCACCCACGGGACGACCCTCACACCGGGCCGGATTCCCGTGTTGCCTGAGCAGGATTTCATCGGCGGTATGCCGCCTGATCCGGCGCGCAGGCCTGCACAGCTTGCGGTTGATGGCCAAAGAGTAGCCGCCGCACCAACTGCCTCAAACCATCGCCCCGCCCTTGCACCGGCGGACACCCTCTATCACAGCGAACCAGAAGTTTGTGTCTCCGGGTTGCCATTGGTTTGGAAGACCGCCCCGGTTACTGCGCTGTCAGGCTCTCCCGAGTTTTCGTCGAAAACGCGGGACCGGTGTTTCTGGAAACGCCGTTCTCTTTCATCGTGGGCGCCCTCGCGCCTTCCCGCTCCGGTTGGATCTGTGGAGTACCCGGTCCCAGGACGGGCAACCACTAATGACAACCTCTGGCTCGGTGCCATGCCCAGCCGTCGCCGCCCTGAACCAGATTCCGAACGCAAACAGCCAAATCAACACCAGGGAGGTCAACCAATATGCCCTACACCGCCGACATCAGCAGGAACAATCCTGGCTGCTTCCTGTTCCTTCTCGACCAGTCCGGGTCCATGTCCGAAGCCTTCGGCGGGCAGCCCGGCCAGCTCAAGATGGACGGCGCCGCCGACGCCGTCAACCGGGTGATGGACGCCATATCTCAGCGTTGCTCCCAGGGAATGGATGTCCGTGACTACTTCCACATCGGAGTCATCACCTATTCCACAGACTCCAGCGGGAACCCTCTCATCGGCACCGCCTTGCCGGGGACATCCCCGGACCAACCCTTTTTGCCCGTGAGTGAGGTCGTGGAGGCCGCCGACGTCGAGGAGCGCCAGGTCAAGGAGTCCGACGGAGCCGGCGGGTTGGTGGACGTGACCCGCAGAATCCCGGTGTGGCTCTATCCGGTCGCCGGCTTCGGGACACCCATGTGCTCAGCCCTGGACGCCGCGGCCCATGCCCTCCAGGAATGGACCGCCCAGCATCCGGACTCTTACCCTCCCATGGTCATCAATATATCCGACGGGGCGGCCACCGACGGCGATCCGGAGCCCTTGGCCCAGGAGATTATGGGCCTGGGGACCAACGACGGCGGCGTGCTAATCTACAATGCCCACCTTTCCCAGATGAGCGCCATGCCCGTCCAATATCCCGCCGACGAGAACAGCCTGCCCCCCGACGAATACGCATTGAAGATGTTCCGCATGTCCTCGGTCTTCCCCGACCCGGTCCTGGAGATGGCCGGCAGCATGGGTTTGCCCGTCACCGAAGGTTCCCGCGGTTACGTTTACAACGCCGACATGGTGGCGTTGGTCCAGTTCCTGGACATCGGGACCCGGGCCGCCACCGACCTGCACTGACGAGGGAGTTCCAATGCCCCTCATCCCTCCGAAAACCTGGCGGATCCCCAAGGACGGCAACCAGCCCGGCGAATGCGAGGACGCTTTCCGAGTGGTCTTTCCATCCGGGGGCCCCACCATCATGCGGGCCGCCGTCTCCGACGGAGCCAGCGAGTCCGCCTTCTCCCGCCTGTGGGCCCAAATCCTAGCCGATGCCTTCGTCGACCGTCCCCTGGACCTGCCCGGCTTGACCGAGGACGGCCTGCTTGACTGGCTTGGCCGTTGCCAAGAGGATTGGCACGCGGCGGTCCCGTGGGACCGCATTCCCTGGCACGGCGAAGCCAAGGCCCGGACCGGATCCTTCGCCACTCTTGTCGGCCTGTCCCTGTCCACAGCCGATGAACCCGGGACCTTCCGTTGGGAAGCCGTAGCTGTCGGGGATAGCTGTCTCTTTCTGGTCCGCGATGGCCACCTGCTGGTGTCGTTCCCCCTGGACGACCCGGCCCGGTTCGACAACAACCCCGGGCTGGTTTGCAGCAATCCGGTCAATATGGGACCCCTTTGGGACGGAGTTCGCCGGACGGGCGGGGAGTGTTTCCCAGGCGACCGTTTCATCCTCGCGTCCGATGCCTTGTCGGCATGGTTCCTGGCCCGCCACGCCTCCGGGGACATCCCGTGGGAGACCCTGGAGAGACTGGACGCTTCCGGCCGGGACCCGTGGGTAGAGGACCAGCGCCGGACCCGGGCCATGCGCAACGACGACGTCACCCTCGTAATCGTCCAGGTGAGTCCGGTGGAGAGCTAATGGCCTGGCCTGGCCTGACCGATTTCACCGAGGCCGTCCAGAACCCTGGCGTCTGCTTCAGGGGCACCGAGCTTGAAACCGCCGAGGTACTGTGGACGCCCCGGGGCCTGCCCATGATGTACTCGGGCGCTTTCGCCTGCGTATACCCGGTAACCTTGGGAACGCAGAAGCTCGCGGTCCGCTGCTTTACCCGGGAGCCCCACGATCAGCAGAGCCGCTACGAGCAGTTGAGCAACTACCTCATCAGCGTGCTGCCTCCCTCCTTCGTCCATTTCGAGTACCTGGAACGCGGTATAAACTCCCGCGGCACCTGGTACCCCATCGTCAAAATGGACTGGGTGGAGGGGGTGCCGCTCGGTAAATTCGTCGACTCCAACTTCGACGACCCGGACCTGCTCCGGCGGCTGGCCGCCCAATGGCGGGGCGGTCCCACCGCCAGCCTGCGCGGCCTCCGCATTGCCCACAACGATCTCCAGCACGGCAACGTCATGGTGCAGCACGACGGGGCCATCCGCCTGGTGGACTATGACGGGATGTTCCTGCCCCAGTTTCGCGGTCAGCGCAGCCCGGAAATGGGACACAAGAACTATCAGCATCCCCAGCGCTCGTCGGACGATTACGACGACTACGTTGACAACTTCCCGACCCTCGTCATCTACGCCAGTCTCCTGGGGATCGCTGCCGACCCGGGGCTGTGGGACGAGTTCTTCAACGAGGACAACCTGATTTTCACCCGGGACGACTACGCCGACCCGGCCGGTTCCCAATTATTCGGCCGCTTGAAGAACTCTCCCGACCCCCTGGTCGCCGCGCTTGCCGGGAAGCTGGAGCAGTTCTGCGCTCTTCCCGCCGCAGATGTCCCGGACTTGGAAGACATTCTCAACGATATTCCCCCGGGCCCCATCCCCGCCCCATCCCCCTCCGCTCCGACTTCCCCTCCGGCCCAACCCAGTCCGCCATCCGGTGGCGCCCCGGCGGCCCCTCGACCCGCGCCGGCCCCACCTCCCGCCCTGTCAACCCCGGCTGCCAGGCCCGGGCCGGCGGCTCCCGTCCCCAGGTGCGCCAACTGCGGCCAACCCCTCACGCCCGGCGACCGGTTCTGCTACGGGTGTGGGGCGACCATTCCGGCCCAGGCTCCTTCTCAGGCCCCCTCCCAGGCACCGGCGGGCCAGGCCTGCCGGTCCTGCGGCCAGCCCATCGGCCCGACAGACCGGTTTTGCCACGGATGCGGGGCCCCAGCACCCGGACCGGCTGCGGGCACTTTGCAAGCGGCCCGTCCCGCTGCAGCAACCTCAGCCGCATTGCCCGGTCCCACTCCCCGGGCCGCCGCCCTCCCCGATTTCTTGGCTGCGCTGGCCCGGCTCAGTCCCCGCGCCTGGAGGACGTTAATTCTGGGAGGGGTGGTGGCAGTCGTGGCCCTCGCAGGCCTGGTTTATCTGGCCGGCAGCATTGCGGGGTCAGACGAACCGGTCCCTCCTCCGGCCGCGCCTCCCGCTGGTGCAGATCCCCCTCCTCTCGCGACCTCCGCGTCCGTAGCCGGCAACCCATCCGGGAACTCCGCAGCTGCTCCGGTCCCGATCGTCCCAACGGACACGCCTGTCCCAACGCCCACGCATACGCCCGTTCCAACGAACACTCCCACCCCTGTTCCCACATCGACGCCCACCCCTACCCTCGAACCGACTCCCTCCCCGACGGCCACACCCACGCCGGTTCCCACTCCGAGTCCAACTCCGCCGCCCACCGCTACTCCAGTGCTTTTGCCAATGCCCACTCCCACTCCCCTTCCCCCGCCGCCTCCAACGCCCACGCCCCGGCCTTCCGCCGCGCAAGTATCGTCCCAATGCCGCGTGGTTTTCGATGGATTGGACGTCAAATCGGCAGAATCTTCGAGATTCACCCAACCGGGCTACCGCTGGCGTTCCCTGTGGCAACACACCGGACGGTACGAGACCGGCACCGGATTCGTTTACCACTTCGAGATCCGGCAGGAAGGAGTGCAGCACGTGAACGTTCATCCCGTCCTCTACAGCTGGAGCGACGGTCGGTGCCTGAAGCAGCAGCTGACCAACCACAACACCCAAAACTGGACGGGACATCCTGCCACCGGCGATGACCCCGCCATCCTGACCTTCGCTGTCGCGGCGCCCCACGGCGTAGGTGCCTACTCTTGGCTGTGCCTCTGGGAAAATTACCGAAGACCTGGGAACGTCCTACTGTCCTGCACCGCCCCCGATCACAGCTCCTGACCGAAGCCTGCCCATCCCGGCGTGCCGCAGGGTCGCCCTTTTCCCAGGCCGTGGCCCCAACCCAGCTGTGGATTAAACCTGACCGGAACCGTCGTCAGATGATGGGTCCCCGCTGAACCGGGCCAGCTCGAACCACACCCTGGTCCCACCCTGGGCGGGGCTTTCCGCTCCCACGTTGCCGCCGTGGGCTTCCACCAGCCTCTTCACTATGGTCAGCCCTAGGCCGGCTCCCCCGCTCGCCCGGGAGCGGGAGGAGTCCACCCGGTAGAACCGGTCAAATACCCGCTGAAGGTCCTCCTCGGGAATCCCCTCTCCGTTGTCCGTTACCGCGACGCGCACCCGGCCCCCTTCCAGCAAGGCCAGGGAAACCTCAACCTGTCCTCCTTCCGGGGTGTGCTGCAAGGCGTTGTCCAGCAGGTTGGAGACCACCTGCGCGATCCGGGTCCTGTCCATCAGCGCCAGTACCGGCTCCTCCGGCTCGTCATACTCAAGCTGAATGCCCTTCGCCTCCGCTCGCGGGCGGGCGGCGTTCACCGAGCGTCCCACCACCTCCGGCAGCGAGTCCGGTGCCAGGTCGAGGGGCAACAATCCGCCCTCGGTCAGGTCCAGCAGCCGCAGGTCTTCAACCAGTCTCCCCAGGTGCAGCACCTGCCCGTGGATGGTGTCGATGGTCTGCTCGTTGGCTTCCAGGAGTCCGTCCCGAACGGCCTCCAGGTATCCCTGGATGTTCGCCAGCGGCGTCCGCAGCTCGTGGGCCACGTCGGCCACCAGGCTCCTCCGCTGGGCCTCCGCCGACTGCAAGCTCCCCGCCATCCGGTTGAAGCTGTCCGCCAACTCCTGGATTTCCGCCGGCCCCCGGCTGTCCGCCCGGATGGAAAGGTCTCCCCGTCCCAGCCGGTTCGCCGCCGTGCCCAGGGCTTTTACCGGCGACAGAATCTGCCGCGACACCAGCGACGCCAGGACAACGCCTCCCAGGCCGCCGGCCACACCCGCCCAGAGCAGGTAGGCGTTCAGCGAAGACACCAGGTTGGATACCTGCGGTTCGTGCGGTGACTCCCCCTCCGGCGCCGGCCCGAACTCTATAAACCCCACCTGCCGGTCTTCCACCACGATAGGCCGCCTCGTTCCCCGGTCTTTCCAACGATGCCCTAGATGGCCGGACCGCCGCGCCGAGTCCCCGACTACGTTCCCTTCCTTGTCCAGCACAACTATCCTCCGCCCCACCGCAGGCCCGACCCGTTCCAGCGTGTTCTGCAACTCGTGAGACTCCTCGGCCGTCCCGGATTCCTCCACTGACAGGGTGCGGACGATGAGACGATGGGCCCTTTCCCGCCGCACCGTCTCCTGCTGCCGCTCGAATCCCGCCGCTTCCCGCTCCGAGGCTTCGGCAATATAGAAACTTACGCTGGCCAGGGTTGCGGTCAGGATCAGGCCGAACCCCAGCACCAGCCGAAACCAGAGACTGAACAGGAACCTCCGCATCTCTATCCGTCGCCCAGCCGGTAACCCACCCCGTACACCGTCTCGATGTACCTCCGGTCCCCGCCCCGGTCCAGCTTCCGCCTTAAACCGGACACGTGCGAATCCACGGTGCGGTCGAACCCGTCAAAGTCGTACCCGAACACCCGGTCGATGATCTCATCCCTTGTGAACGTCTTGCCCGGCGTCCGCACCAGGAGCGTCAACAGCCGAAACTCGGTCGGAGTCAGCTTCAGGACCGACCCGTCCAGCGTTGCCGTCCGTTTCTGGGTATCCACCGAAATTGCCCCGTGTACCAGAGGTGAGCCGCCTCGGGCTGCGGTGTCCGCCGTTGTCCTCCGCAGAACTGCTCGGATGCGGGCTGCCAACTCCCGGGGACTGAATGGCTTTGTCACGTAGTCGTCGGCCCCCATCTCCAGGCCCGCGACCCGGTCCTCTTCCTCCACCCGGGCCGTCAGCATGATGATCGGCACTTCCGACTCGGCCCTCACCCTCCGGCACACCTCCAGCCCGTCCAGCCTGGGAAGCATCAGGTCCAGCACCACGAGGTCAGGACTGTGTCCCCGGAAAAGCTCCAGCCCGGCAATGCCATCCGTGGCGGACAGGACGGAGTACCCGTCCTGTCGCAGGTAGAGGCTCACCAGTTCCACGGTGTGGGGATTGTCTTCCACTATGAGAACAGTGCTGGTCATTCTCGTGCCCTCAAACAACCCACCTGGCTCCCCAGCAAAGGTTCCGGGCTGGGCTACTGGCCGTCACCTCCGCCTTCTTCGTGAGAGCTGCCCGCGTCCCGGTCCCAGCGCTTGCCAAATCTGGGCCCAAACCCCTCGTGCCGTTCCCTACCACTGCGCCGGAAATCTCCGTCCCGGCCGTGTCCGTCGCCGCTCCGCCTCCAGCCCGGACTTCCGAGGTCCTCGTCGGGACGGTTCTGGAACCAGGAATACTGGGAGTCCGCTTCCTCCTGCGTCAGCTTTCTCGCCTCCACCATCCGGTCCAGCCTGGCCTGGTAGGCTTCATTGGCCTGCTCCCGGCGGGCCTCAATGATTGCCTCCCGCATCTCCTCCGGCTCCACTCCCAGGATTCCGGCCGCCCGGTCTACCGTTGCGGGCGAAGAGGAAGAAAGCATCCCGGCGCGCTTCCACCCATCATCATGGTCGCGCTTGAGGACCAGCCCTGCTACTCCTATGGCTCCCAGCAAGATAACTGCCACACCCAGGACTGCTCCAATCCCGATCAGGATATTCCGCCTGTTCAACATTTCTCCACCTCTCCACGGCTGATTCTGCCATGGACAGGATAATCGGTGAATTTGGAGAAACTTTGCAGGGTGGGGACGGCTGGATTCTCACGGAGAGCAGGTGAGGAACTCCCTTACCGTCCTTCCGCAGCCAGCGCCAGCGCGCGTTCCAGGTCTTGGGGAGAGTTGACGTTGAAGAAACTCAGCAACTCCGGGTCGAACTGCCGGATTTCCCTCTCTTCCACGTAGCACACTTTCACCCCACCGTAGAAGCCGGTTATCTTCAGCTCCTCCGCCCTCAACCGCTCCTCAATGAAGGGCAGGCACTTCTTGGAATAAAGCGCGTGAGTCGGCTCCGGCCTCCCTTCCACCACCGGCGCCACCACGTCCGCCCCCTCCCGTAGGGACAACAGGTATCCCAACAAGTCCGGGTTCAGAAAGGGCATGTCGCACGCCGTCACCATCGCCCAACCGTTCTCCGCCGCCGCCAGCCCCGAAAATATACCGCCCAGCGACCCCATCCCAGGATAAACGTCTAGGACAACGCGCGTGTTATCCAGCAAAGGCAACGCATCCCCCCGGGCCTGGTCCGCAACCACCACGATGTTCTCCGACGTCAGTCCGGCCACCTGTTCCAGCACCCGGCGGATCATTGGCTGCCCCCCCAGGAGCTCCACGGCCTTGTCCCGGCCCAGCCGCCGGCTCTGCCCTCCCGCCAAGACAACCCCGGAAACCCCTTCTTTCGGTCCACCTGCCATCCTGCCCCTCTCCCCGACAGATGCCATTTGCAATTTCCTGCCTAGTTACCCAAGACGCCGGAAAACGTTGCGCTTGCCCAACCTGCGGCTCAGGTCTCTTGAGCTTTCATGAACCCTCTCATTAGACAGAAAAACGTCCGGTGCACGAGGTTCCCCAAACGGGTTTTCTTCCTTCATGTTGTAGAAGTACCAGCTCTGCCCGTTGGTGAGAACTCCCAACATGACGCGATTTCCGTCTTTGTGGAATCCCCCCAGTTGATCCTCTTCCCGCCACCCATTCAGCCGGGTTTTGTTGAAACCCTTGGCCTCGATCAATACCACGTTTACATCCCCCTTGCGGAGTACGTAGTCCGCCACCTTTTGCTGCTTCTCCAGGCTCCTCCACTCCTCCACCCGGCACTGCCCCGGGTCTGCCAAGTTCCAGTCCAGCGCCCGCAGGATGGGGTCAATGATTGCGTACCTCGTTCCTGCTTCGTGCAAAACCTCTTGGAAATGCTCGTTCCCCATGACCGCCACGGCCCGGCGGATCGCGCGTTCAACTTCCTTTAGTCCCATCGCCCGACTCTCCCATGCATGATATCGAAAGTATATCACCCAGCCGTTGACCTCTATGGTGCAGGTTCGTTATGCTCCGGCCCAGTTCCCGTCTAATCCATGCCCTGGCCCGAATGATTCAGGAGATGTCCCATGCCCCGCGCCGCCTTTGTTTACGAAGAAGCCCTCGCCGGTCATGTCCTTCGCCACGACCACCCCATGCGCCCCATTCGCTTAAAGCACACCTTCGACCTGCTCAACGCCTATGGGGCCTTCGACGGACCGGACTCACGCCTCGTCCGTCCCCGGGCCGCTGCCGAGGAGGAGGTCCAGCTCTTCCACACGCCCGACTACCTCGCGGCCGTTCGTAGCCTCAGCCTGGGTCTTTCTGGATACCGTCCCGAACGTTACGGGTTCAGCGCCGCGGGCGACAACCCCGTTTATTCGGGAATGTACGACGCCGCCCTCCTCAGCACCGGCGCCTCCCTCGTCGCCGCCGAGCTTGTACTCGGCGGACAGGTGGATGTGGCCTACAACATCTCCGGCGGCCTGCACCACGCCGCCTCAGGGCACGCCTCCGGGTTCTGCATCTTCAACGATCCGGTCATCGCCATCAAGCACTTCCTCAACCACGGGAAGCGTGTCGCCTACGTGGACATCGACGCCCACCACGGCGACGGAGTCCAGGAAGCCTTCTTCGACGACTCCCGGGTGCTCACCATATCCATGCACGAATCGGGACGCTATCTTTTCCCCGGGACCGGCTTCACTTCCGAGACCGGCACTGGACCAGGCTCGGGATACTCGGTCAACGTCCCCCTCTACCCCTATACCGAGGACGACCTGTACCTCTGGGCCTTCCGCCAGGTCGTCCTTCCCCTCATTCGAGGATTCGCCCCCGACATCCTTGTCACCCAAATGGGAATCGACAGCTACCACGCCGATCCCCTCACCCACCTGCAGGTCACCTCTCGCGGGTTCACCGCCGCCGTCGCGGAATTCTCCGACCTTGGCCTTCCCTGGCTGGCCCTGGGCGGCGGTGGCTACGATCTCGGCGCGGTGGCCCGCTGCTGGACCCTAGCCTACGGCATCATGCTGGGAGAAGAGTGGCCCGACCGGATCCCTCCCCCTTTCGCCGGGGAACACCGCCTGTCCCGGCTCCGCGACACCGTCGAGACCGATGTGCCGACTGAAGTACGCGATGACGCCCGGCGGATGGCCGAGGAGAGTGTTGCGGCCATCAAGCGAGACGTGTTCCCCGTACACGGACTGGGAGGTTAGCCCCAAGGACTAACCTCCCAGAAAATTGGCTCGCTTGCCGGCCTCCGCCGGTGTTGGATTAATCGAAGTGGGCGTCCGCGTTCAGCATCTCCTTGGCCGTGTCTCCAACGTTGGCTTCCATGCAGTCCCTCAAGGCTGAGTATATGGACTTCTTCACTGCTTCCATCATCCACTCCTCAACTTCCGGGTTGCCCTGGTAGCTGTTCTTCGTGGCAATGAGTCGCTGCAGCAGGCTCAGGTAGTGATACTGGAGGGGAGTTAGGTTCTGCTCCACTCCCTCGATTACCAATGTGTTGTCGGCCCCTGATAGCTCTTGGTCTGCCCTGTCTTGTTGTGCACTCATCATCACTCTCCGGGTTGTTCCTGCGGACAGGCTTGCTTGGTGCCTGTGCCCATTATATCAGAATCCCTCTCTCCGCAGTAATATGTTCAGCAACGCTTTTGTCCTCCGTGACGGCCCTTACACCTCCCGGAACTCGCCCTCCACCGTGTTGTCCCCGCCGTCGTCGCCGGAGGGCGGTTCGCCGCCCATATCCATATCCGGAGCGCCCGCTCCAGGTTGGGACTGGGCGTACACCGCCTGCCCCAACCGCTGCATCGAGTCGTTCACATCGGCCATCGCCGTTTGCATCTGCGCCACGTCGTTCGCCTCGATGGCTCCCTTCAGGGTCGCGATCTTCCCTTCGACCTCGGTCTTCAGGTCCTCGGGAATGTTCCCGGCGTTGTCCGCCAGCATCTTCTCCGTGTTGTACACCAGCGAGTCCGCCTGGTTCCGAGTCTCGATCTCCGCCCGCCGCCGCTGGTCCTCCGCCTCGTGGGACTTGGCCTCGTTGACCATGTCCTCGATCTCCGTCTGAGACAGTCCCGAGCTGGGCTGGATGACGATCTTCTGCTCCTTGCCCGTCCCCTTGTCCTGGGCCGACACGCTCAGGATGCCGTTGGCGTCAATGTCGAAGGTTACGTCAATCTGAGGAACTCCCCGCGGCGCCGGCAGGATGCCGTCCAGGATGAACCGCCCGATGGACTTGTTGTCCGTCGCCATCGGACGCTCCCCTTGCAGCACGTGGATATCCACACTGGTCTGCGAGTCGGCCGCCGTCGTGAACGTCTCCGTCTTCTTGGTGGGGATCGTAGTGTTCCGTGGGATGAGCGTCGTCATCACACTCCCCAGCGTCTCCAGTCCCAGCGTCAACGGGCTCACGTCCAGCAGGACAATGTCGCTCACGTCTCCCGCCAGCACGCCGCCCTGGATTGCCGCTCCCAGAGCCACCGCCTCGTCCGGGTTCACCGACCGGCTGGGGTCCTGGCCGAAAATGGTCTTCACCTTCTCCTGCACCGCCGGCATCCGGGTCATGCCGCCGACCAGGATCACATCGTCAACCTCGCTTGGAGAGAGTCCCGCGTCGCTCAGCGCCTGCTTGCAGGGCTGTTCCGTCCGGTCAACCAGATCGGCCACCAGTTGCTCCAGTCTCGACCGGCTCAGCGGCTTGATCAGGTGCTGCGGGCCGCTGGCATCGGCGGTGATGAACGGCAGGTTGATCTCCGTCTCCATCGTGCTGGAAAGCTCGATCTTGGCCCGCTCCGCCGCATCCCGCAGCCGCTGCAGGGCCATGTTGTCATTCCGCAGGTCGATTCCCGTCTCCTGCCGGAACTCCTGGAGCAGCCACTCCAGGACCTTCTCGTCGAAGTCGTCTCCGCCCAGGTAGGTGTCCCCGTTGGTGGACTTCACCTCGAAGACCCCTTCGCCCATGGACAGGATCGTTATGTCGAAGGTCCCCCCGCCCAGGTCGAACACCGCAATGGTGGCGTCGGCCTGCTTCTTGTCCAGCCCGTAGGCCAGCGAGGACGCGGTGGGCTCGTTGATGATTCGCAGCACATCCAGCCCCGCAATCGTCCCCGCGTCCTTGGTCGCCTGCCGCTGGGCGTCGTTGAAATACGCCGGAACGGTGATAACCGCCTGGGTGATTTTCTCTCCCAGCTTCGCCTCCGCGTCCTGCCGTATCTTCTGCAGCACCATGGACGAAATCTGCGGCGGAGCGTAGCTCTCCCCCGCCATTTCCACGTGGGCGTCCCCGTTCGATGACCGGACGATCTTGTATGGCAGCCGTCCGACCGCCGTCTTGACTTCGGCGTCTTCAAACTTCCGGCCCATCAGCCGCTTCACCGAGAACACGGTGTTCTCGGGATTCGTCACCGCCTGCCGCTTGGCCGTCTGCCCCACGTAGCGTTCGCTGCTGCGCGCGTTCACCGCAACTACCGACGGAGTAAGGCGTCCCCCCTCGGCGTTTTCCACCACCACCGGGTCGCCGGCGTCAACGACGGCGGCCACCGAGTTGGTTGTTCCCAAGTCTATACCAAGGACTTTAGGCATTTCGTTCTCCTCGAAAAAAGGGATTAGGTCTAAGTTTTCCCGTCCTCGTTACTGCGGCCTTTGCTCCCGGAACAAGGCCGCGCCCGGGAAGTGTCCCCCGGGCCTGTTGGTCAGGATTGAGTTGCCTCCCGGGCCACCACAACCTGCGCCGGCTGGATTACCCGGTCGTGCAGCCGGTATCCGTTCCGCACAACTTCCGAGATGAACCCCGGGGGGTATTCATTCGTTTCCTGTGTGCCCACCGCCTCATGCTCCAGCGGATTAAATGCGCTTCCCAAGGACTCGATCCGGGAAACCCCCTCCGATTCCAGCAGGTTGAAAACCTTCCGCTGGATCAGCCGCACTCCCTCAACCCAGGGATTGGATGCCTCATTCTGGTCCGCGTGGTCAACCGCCAGCCCCAGTTCATCGAACACCGGCAGCAGCTTCACGATCAACCGGCTGTTGGAATATTGCTGTAATAAGATCCGTTCTTCGTCGGCCCGCTTCCGGTAGTTGACCAGTTCGGCCTGGGCCCTCTGCATCGCGTCCTGGCTCTGGAGCAATTCCTGTTGCGCCGTCTCCAGGTTCTGGGTTAGGCTGGCCACCTGTTCCTCTGGTGTCATCCCCTGGGACCCCGCTGCACCTGCTTCGGCCGCGGGTTCCACGTACAAATGGTTATCCGAGTGGTTATCGGTCATTGGTTGGTCCTCGTTCCTCCTGTTGCGGGGTAACGTCCCCCGGGATAAAACCGGGCTCCGGCAAATTCAGGTTCCGGCATAATTGCGTGATCTGTTGGTCCACCAGCTTCCTGGCCGGATTGTCCCCCGGCAGCGATGCCACCCGTTGTCGCATCTTCCCCAGATTTTCCACCAGCGCCAGCGCAAATTCAACACCGGCCAGGTTCAGGCCCAGGTTGTCCATCAGGTGCCGGATCAGCAGTATCTTCCGTATGTCCCACCGGGAGTACAACCTCAGCATACCCCCGGTTCGGTCCGGATTTATCAGCCCCAGCCGCTCGTACTTCCGCAGCGTCTGCGGGTGCATGTCCAGAATGCGGGCCGCAACGCTGATGATGTAAACGCCCTCTACCTCGAACTCCGGGGCCTCTGGCTTTGGACCGTTCCCCGTTCCCCCCATGTCCTCCGACTGGCTCCTCGCCAAGCCCGTTTCCCCCGGCCATTGGGGTGGGAATTGGAACGGCGGCGCCGTCCTGTCTCCCTCACGGGTCCTTGCCTGTTCTTGCCCGTTTCTTCTTTCTCGGTTGCTGCTCGTCATGGAAAGTATAATATCCATTGACATGCCTCATGTCAAGTCGTATCATACTTACAGTGCATGGTTCCTAACCGCCGACGCATTAATTGCTGGGCGCCGGATGGATCGTCCAGCCAGGGATGACACCGAGGGAAGGAGGTCCGACGGTGATTAAGTTCAAGAGTTGTCCCAAGTGCTCTGGAGACCTGTACCTCAACCGTGACTGCTACGGCAGCTACCTCAACTGCTTCCAGTGCGGCTACATCAAGGACTTGGACTCGCTGGACAAGCCGGCGGTGAAGCAGCCCGAACCCGTCGTCGTTGAGCCCATGGAATTGCCCCTGGCCGCCTAGACCCCCGGGTATTTCCGGCCCGCTCATTCTGCCCCTCCCAACAAAGGACTCCCCCGGTCGGATAAACCGCCGGGGGAGTCTTTCTTTCCTTTGGCCCAACGTTTCTCGTTATTTCGTCAGTTCCGGCCAGAAACGCTCCTCCTGCCACGGGTCCGCGTTGTTGTTGTAGCCCCGCTGCTCCCAGAACCCCGGGGCGTCCTCTGCGATCAGTTCAATCCCGTTCACCCACTTGGCGCTCTTCCAAGCGTACCGGCTCGGCACCACCAGGCGCAGCGGGCCGCCGTGGTCCTTCCCCAGTTCCTCCCCGTTCCGCTTGTGGGCCAGGAACCCCTCCGCCAGGCACACATCCAACGGAAGGTTGGTCGTGTAGCCTCCGTAGCAGTGTGCCATCACGAACTGGGCCTCGGGCTTCGGACCCGCCGCCCCCACCAGCGTCTCGAACGTCACGCCCTCCCACAGGTTGTCCAGCGCGCTCCACTGGGTCACGCAGTGAAAGTCCGCCGTCATCCCGCTCCATGCCAGTTGGGTGAACTCCTTCCAGTTGAGGGTCACCTCCCGCTCCACCAGCCCGAACACCCGGATCCGCCACGTCGCCATATCGATGTCAGGAGCGGAGCCATACGTCAGCACCGGAAACTTCGTGCTGAGAAACTGCCCCGGCGGCACCCGATCCCCCTTGCCCTGGTCCGGGGCAACCTTCACCTGGTCGGGTCTCTTCAAACCAAACTCTGGCTGGGCCATATCCGAATCTAGCTCCTCTGTTTAGTTGTTCCCAACGTCTTACGGAAAATTCAGGGCCGCTTATGGAAGCGCCCGGATCATTCCCTCGGAACTCTCCGTTACTGAACCGACAACTACGCCGGTCGCCCCCCGCCCCGCCAACTCCCCCAGCAGGGTGTCCTTCCGGCCCTCCGGCACGGAAATCAGCAGCCCGCCCGAGGTCTGAGCATCGCACAGGAGCAGTTGATCGTTATCCGTCAGGCGCGGGTCCCAGTCCACCGCGTCCGCCACGCTGGCCAGGTTCCGGTGCGTCCCTCCCGGAGCCACACCTCTTTCCAGCAGTTCCCGTGCCCCGGGGAGCACCGGCACCGCGCCCAGCCTGACCTCCGCTGTGACGCCGCTGCCCCGAACCATGGACTTCAGATGCCCCATCAGGCCGAACCCGGTGATATCGGTCGCCGAGTTCACCCCTACCTTCATCATCGCTTCCGAAGCAGCCCGGTTCAGCGTGGACATGGCCTTGACCGCGCCCTGCATCACGTCCGGCTCCACCGTTCCCTGCTTGGCCGCGGTGGTAATGATGCCCGTGCCCAGCGGCTTGGTTAGGACCAGCGTATCCCCGGGTTTGGCCCCGGCGTTGCTCACCTGCTTCCCGGGCTCCACCAGCCCCACGACCGAAAGGCCGTACTTCGGCTCGGGATCGTCCACGGTGTGACCGCCGGCAATCAGGCAGCCCGCCTCGTTGGCCTTGCTGTACCCACCCCGCAGCACCTCTCCCAGGATATCCTTGTCCAGCGACGCCGGAAACCCGACGATGTTCAGCGCCACCACCGGACGCCCGCCCATGGCGTAGACGTCGCTCAACGAGTTGGCCGCGGCAATCTCCCCGAACTCGAAGGGATCGTCGGTAATCGGCGGGAAAAAGTCCACCGTTAGGATCAGCGCCTGCGAATCGTTGATCCGGTAGACCGCCGCGTCATCTCCAGTTTCTGTTCCCACCAGCAGGTCGGGGTCCGTAATCAGGGGCACCTTGCTCAAGACCTGCACCAGGTCCTCCAGGCTCAGCTTGGCGGCTCAACCCGCGCAGTGGGAAAGTTCCGTCAGCCGCAGTTCGTTGCTCAGCATCTATGGCTCCATGGAGAATTTTGGGGGAGACCGGGCGCTTCCCTCGGGCGCACCCGGCCTCCCCAAATACTATCACACGCCGCAATTCGTTGAATCGTCCCATCCCCCATGACTATAATTGGACTGCCTCCACCGACCCTTCAAGAGATGGTTGGAGGCGTCCCCAATCGTCCCGGCACCTGCACTCGAACTTACCGCTGGAGGTGGCAAGAATGGATCCGGTCATTAGAAACGTAGCCGACGCGATGCCCGCCGACGGGTCTCCCGCCCGGTTGATCAGCCTCGACGACAACCCGCCCACCTGTACCCTCACCTTCTCCCGCATTCCCCCCGGAGGCACTAGTTCCCACCACATCCACGAGTGGGAGCACGAGGTCTACATCATCAAGGGTTCCGGCACCCTCATCTGCGACGGCAAGGAGTACCCGGTCAAGGCCGGCGACGCCATGTACATCCCCGGCAACGTGGACCATTACACTCTCAACAACGGTGGCGAGGGAGACATCGACCGGATCGAGGTCAACCCCTTGATCGCTGCCCAGAGCGGCGGAGCCCAGAACGACGGCGGCGAGGGCACCGGCCAGCCTCCGGTCATCAACAACCACGCCGATCTCGACCGGTCCGTCGGCCACGTCCTCCTCGGCAGCAAGGATGGAGTGCCCAACTACGTCATGCTCCACAACGACCCCATGGGGCCCGGCCACGTCAGCCACGCCGCCGAAGGCGGCCACTCCCATCCCTGGGACCACGTCGTATACGTCCTGGAGGGGGAGGCCTCCATCGTCGTCGAAGGGACCAGCCACAACGTCAGGGCCGGCGATGCCGTCCTCGTTCCGCCCAACGTCTTCCACCAGTGGCGCAACGACACCCAGACCACCCTGTCCCGCGTCACCTTCAACGCCATCGAGTCCGAATCCGCCGAACACTAGACCCCCACTTCCCGAACTTGAACTTGCGATAAGGAGCTAACGTGAGATGGAACCGATAATCCGCAACTTCAGGAACCTTTACAAGCCCGAGGGGCCCGGCGCCCGCCTCGTCTCCATCGACGACAACCCCACTACCTGCACCCTTTCCTACTCGGAAATCTACCCGGACAAGACCAGCTCCCACCACATCCACGAGTGGGAACACGAGGTCTACATCATCAAGGGATCCGGCACCCTCATCTGCGACGGCAAGGAATACCCCGTCAAGGCTGGCGACGCCATGTTCATCCCCCCCAACGTTGATCACTACACCCTCAACAATGGCGGCGAGGGCGTCATGCGCCGCATCGAGATTAACCCCCTCATTGCCTCCCAGCCCGGCGCGCCCCGCGGCGAGGGCGGCTCTCAGGGGAGCGGCCAGCCCCCGGTCATCCGCAACCGGGATGACCTGACCGCCGAGACCGGCAGCCGCATTCTTGGCCCCAACGACGGGGTGCCCAACTACCTCATGCTCTACAACGGCGCCATGCAGCCCGGCGCGGTCAGCCACGCCGAGACCGGAGGCCACACCCACCCTTGGGACCACGTCATCTTTTGCCTGGAAGGACACGGCACCCTCGTATGCGGGGGTCAGGAATACCTGGTCGCCGAGGGGGACGCCGTCCTCGTACCGCCCAACGAGCTGCACCAGTGGAAGAACGAAGGCGACCTCCCCATGGTCCGCGTCACCTTCAACCACCTGGACTCCGCCGCCCACGAGTAGACCCCAGGGAGTAACAATGGAACCGCTGATCAGGAACATTGAAGACGTATACAACCCCGAGGACCGTCGGGCCCGGCTCCTGACCCTCGACGACAACCCGCCGACCTGCACCCTCTCCTACTCGGAGATTCCCCCCGGCGGGACCAGCACCCATCACATCCACGAGTGGGAGCACGAAGTCTTCATCATCAGCGGTTCCGGCACCCTTTTCTGCGACGGAAAGGAGTACTCGGTCCGGGCCGGGGACGCCATTTTCGTCCCGCCCAACGTGGACCACTACACCCTGAACAACGGCGGCGAGGGCGACATTCGCCGCATCGAGGTCAACCCTCTCATCGCCGCTCAAAGCGGCGGGGGCGGGAACTGCACCGGGGGCGGAACCGGCCAACCCCCGGTAATCCGCAACCTCAGCGAGATTGACCAGAGCGACGGCCCCGCCCGCCGTATCCTTACGGCCGATGACGGCGCCGTCAACTACATCATGGCCTACCGCGGCCTGGATCCGGGCAGCACCGCCCCAAAACACGCCCACCCCGGCGAACACCTGGGCTTTGTCATCGAGGGCACCTGCATCCTCCAGGTGGGCGGCAAAGACTACACCGTCCGGCAGGGCGACATCGCCCTCGTTCCTCCCCACGCCGAGCACGAATGGCGCAGCAACAGCGACGCCAAGGCCGCCTGGCTAGTCTTCAACCCTGCCTAGCCCAACCTCGGAGGACAGTCCCCTTAGGAGGAAAGGGGAAGCTCCGGCTCCAACACGGCTTCCGCCGGATTCTCCAAGAGCTTCAGGAAAGCTTCCTCGTCCAGCACATCCGTCCCCAGCCGTTCCGCTGTTGCCAGCTTGGACCCGGCCGAGGCCCCGGCCACCAGGTACCGGGTCTTCCGCGTCACCGACGACGTTGCCGTCCCCCCCAGCGCCTTGATCCGCCCCTCAGCGTCCCGCCGCGTCATGGATGACAGCGTCCCTGTCACCACGAAGGTCAACCCGCTCCACGGCATCTCATCCGCCGAGGGAACAAACACCTCGTGCTGCGGGTCCACACCCGCCCTACGCAGCTTGTCAATCACCGCCCGGTTCTCAGAGACGGAGAAGTATTCCACGATGCTCTCGGCAATCTTCGGCCCTATCCCCGCAATCTCCGTCAACTCCTCCGCCGGAGCTTCCATCAGCGCCCCCAGCGATGGGTAACGCTGGCACAGCAGATCCGCCACCTCCGACCCCACGTGGAAAATCCCCAGCGCGAACAGCAGCCGCGGCAGCGGACGCTGCTTGCTCTCCTCGATGTTGGCGATGATCTTCGCCGCCAGAATCTCCCCCATCCGCTCCAGGCCCAGAAGCTGCTCCTTCTCCAGCGAGTAAAGGTCTGCCAAATCGTTGACCAGCCCTTCCTCGATAAGGATGCCGCACCACCGCTCCCCCAGTCCTTCAATGTCCATCGCCCCCCGGCCCACGAAATGCTTCAGCAGCTCAACGAACTGCGCCGGGCAGGACGGGTTGGGGCAGCGGTGCATCGCATCGTCATCGTCCTTGACGATCTCCGTAGCGCAGATGGGACACCGCTCCGGCATCTCGAAAACTTTCTCATCCCCCGTGCGCTTGTCCAAAATGGGGGCCACCACCTGCGGGATAACGTCCCCGGCCCGCTCCACCACCACCCAGTCCCCGATGCGGATGTCCTTCCGGTGGATGTCCTCCTCGTTGTGCAGCGAGGCGTTCCGCACCGTCGCCCCGCTGACCACCACCGGCTCCAGCATGGCGAAGGGATTGAGGCTGCCCGTCCGCCCCACGTTGATGCCGATGTCCAGCAGCCGCGTCGTCGCCCGCTCCGCCGGAAACTTGTAGGCGATGGCCCAGCGCGGCTCCCTCCCCACAATGCCCAGGGAATCCTGGTAGCCGGAGGGGTTGACTTTCACCACCACCCCGTCCGCCTCGTATCCCAGGCCGTGCCGCCCTTCCAGCCAGGACTTATAGTAGTCCTCCACGTCCCCAATGGACTGGCACAGCCGGTTGTTCGGATTGATCCGGAACCCCAACGACTTCAGCCATTCCAGCGACTCCCAGTGGTTGTCCGGCACCGGATAGTCCCCCGCGTCAATCAGGCTGTACACCCATATCTGCATATTCCGCTCGGCGGTAACCCGCGAGTCCAGGTTGCGGATGGTACCCGCCCCGGAGTTGCGCGGATTGGCGTAAAGCTGCTCTCCTCGTTCCGCCCGCTGCTCGTTCAGCCGCCGGAAACTCTCCAACGGCATGTATACCTCGCCCCTCACCTCCAGGTAGGGCGGCGCATCGCCCATCAGTTCCAGGGGAATGCTGCGGACCGTCCGCAGGTTCTGGGTCACGTCTTCGCCGGTGGTGCCGTCCCCCCGGGTTGCTCCCTGGACCAGCTTCCCATCCTGGTAGATGAGGCTCACCGCCAGCCCGTCAATCTTCAGCTCGCAGACCATCGGAAACGACGCCCCATCCAGCAGCCCCGAAACCCGCCGGTGCCACGCCTCCATCCCCTCCAGGTCAAAGGCGTTGCCCAGGCTGAGCATGGGCCGCCGGTGCTGCACTTGGACAAACCCCTCCGCCGGAGCGGCCCCCACCCGCTGCGTCGGAGAATCCGGCGTCAGCAGCTCAGGATGCTCCGCCTCGATGCCCCGCAGCTCCTCCAGCAGCCGGTCATACTCCCCGTCGCTGATAACCGGATCGTCCAGCACGTAATATCGGTGGTTGTGGTAGGTCAGCTCCCGTCGAAGCTCATCCACCCGGTCGGCAATGGGGTCGGACATAGCAGCCGTCTCCCTCAATAGTGTTGCTGTCAGTTAAGTATAATATTCAGGACAAAGAACGCTAGGAGAACCGCAATCCTGTTTGCATCGAACCCACATATACAGGGGGTTTGGGGGATGAATCCCCCAACGTACCCGGTTGCCTTCCCGCCCTTCCCGAATTCCTTGACCCTCCCCAACCCCTCCGCTAGACTGGCCCCAAGCTGCCCCGGCATCACCCGGCCCGCTAGACTGCGCGGGATTTAGAAGGAGCCCCCCGTTGACTACCGCCACTCCCGAAGAAGCCCGCTCACAAATCGTCAACCTCGTCCGCGACTTCGTCCGCCGCGACGTGGAGCCGGTCGCCGCCCAACTGGACCTGGAGGACATCGTTCCCCACGACCTCATCGACAAGATGAAGGACCTGGGCCTGTTCGGCATCACCGTCCCCGAGGAATACGGCGGCTTGGGCCTGGACTACACCACCTTCGCCACCATCTTCGAGGAACTCAGCCGCGGCTTTATGAGCATCAGCGGCGCCATCGGCACCCACCACATCCTCACCTACGTCCTCACCCACTACGGCACCGATGAACAGAAGCAGCGCTTCCTCCCCGACCTGGCCTCCGGCAAGAAGCGCGGCGGACTGGCCCTTACCGAGCCGGGCGGCGGCACCGACGTCGCCAACCTCCAGACCACCGCCCAGCGCGACGGCGAGGAATACGTCATCAACGGAACCAAGATGTTCATCACCAATGGCCGCTACGGCGACGCCTTCTGCCTCCTCGCCCGCACCGACCGGGATGCCGAGCCCAACTACCGCGGCATTAGCGCCTTTGTCATCGAGCGCGGCCCCGGATTCACCGTGGGCCGCGACCTGGACAAGCTGGGCTACCGGGGCCTGGATACCTGCGAGCTAATCTTCGAGGACTTCCGCATCCCCACCGAAAACCTCATCGGCGGCGAGGAAAACCGGGGCTTCGGCCAGGTCATGAGCGGCCTGGAGACCGGCCGCATCAACGTGGCCGCCCGCGCCGTCGGCGTGGCCCAGGCCGCCTTCGACGCGGCCATCAGGTACGCTCAGCAGCGCGAGTCCTTCGGAAAGCCCATCGCCGAGCACCAGGCCATCCAGCTCATGCTGGCCAACATGGCCACCAAGGTCCAGGCCGCCCGCCTGCTCACCTACGACGCCGCCGCGAAGAAAGACTCCGGCGAGCGCGTTGACTTGGAATCCGGCATGGCCAAGCTCTACGCCAGCGAAATCTGCCAGGAAGTGGCCATGGACGCCATGCGCATTCACGGCGGCTACGGCTATATCAAGGAGTCCCCGGTGGAGCGCTACTACCGGGACGCCCCCCTCATGATAATCGGGGAAGGCACCAACGAGATCCTCCGCACGGTCATAGCCCGCCAGTTGCTGCGCCGCCCCGAATACCAACTGTGACCGGCACTTCTCCCGCTATAGCCGCCTCCGGCCTCACCAAGCGGTTCGGACGGGTTCAAGCCGTCAATGACGTTACGCTGGAAGTCCCCGCGGGCAGCGTCTTCGGACTGCTTGGCCCCAATGGCTCTGGCAAGACCACCCTGCTGTCCCTGCTGGCCGGATTTATCCGCCCCACTTCAGGCAGCATCGAGTTGCTGGGCATGGCAGGCGGCGCCGGTCTCCGCGAAGCCCGCCGCAACATCGGCTGGCTCATCGACCGGCCTGTCTTCTGGCCCAACTTGTCCTGCCGCAACAACCTCAAATGCCTCCAGGGAATCTACCGCATCGGCGCAGACGGGGGTGAGCTTGACCTGCTCCTCGAAACCGTCGGCCTTGACGGAGACACCGCCCACCGCAAGTTTGCCAACTGCTCTACCGGGATGAAAGCCCGCCTGGGCATCGCCGCTGCCCTTCTCGGCGACCCGGATGTCTTGGTCCTCGACGAACCCACCAACGGCCTCGACCCGGCCGGCATCGTCGAAGTCCGCGACCTGATTAACACCCTCTGCTCCGGCGGACGCCGCACCATCATCCTGGCCAGCCATCTCCTCAACGAGGTCGAGCAGGTCTGCGACCACGTCGCCATCATGCGGCGGGGACATCTGCTGTTTTCCGGCCCCGTCGCCGAACTCGGCGGCCCGCCCCGTGTTGCCGTCCGCACCACCGACGACGGCAGAGCGGCCCAGCTTCTCCGCTCCGCCGGCTGGCAGGTGGACGAGGACTCCCCAAACGGGCTGGAAGTCGCATCTCCGGAGGGCCGGGAGTGGGAAATCAGCCGCGACCTCGCCAATGCCGGAGTCTACATATCCGGTATGCGCTCCGGCTCCCGCTCCCTGGAGGCTGGTTTCATGGAGGTAACTGGTGGCGGCCCGGACTGACACGCCTCAAATCTGGGCGGGCGCGGCTTCCGGCGTCCTCACCGCCCTCCGCTGGGAATGGTTCCGCCTGTCCCGCCGGGTTCCCTTCTGGATAATTGTGGGACTGGCCGCAGCGGCCATTGCCTTCGGACTGGCCGGGCTGCTGGTATTCCGGCATTTCGCGCCGGACTTCGCTGGATTATCCGGCTCACCCGCCGATTACCCGGCCACCGCCGTGGGAGCCTTGTCCAGTCTGGGCGTATTCCTAGCGGTCGTCCTGTCCAGCATGATCTTCGGAATCGACTTCGCCTCCGGATCCTGGCGCTCCCTCACCGCCCGGGGGATGGCCCGCTGGCAGGTTGGGCTTGCCAAGCTGCTCCTCCTTGCCTCAATCTTGCTCATTTTCTGGATTGCCGCCTGGCTGGTCGCCGCCGCCGTCGGTCTGGCCGCTGGCCAACCTTCGGAAACCCTCGGTGGCATCAATCAGGCCATCACCGAGACCGCCGGTTGGGGAGAAACCCTGGTGCGGCTAGGCGCTTCGTGGCTAGTTGCCCTGGCCTACCTGGGGCTGGGCGCTGTCCTTACCACCGCCGGACGTTCCACCGCTTTCGGCCTGGGCGTCGGCATCGGAATCGTCCTCGTCGAACTCTGGGTTTACCCCCTGGCCGGTTTCCTGGGAGAAGCCCTTGACTTCCCGGTGGAAGACTACACCCGGTGGACTCTCCGGGGAGTCACTTCCCGTTTCGTCAATGGCGAGGAGGACCTGGGACGCTGGGTATTCCTTGCGCCCGTGCTCGGATACGCCGCCCTCTGTTGGGGCCTGACCCTCTATGGACTGCACCGCCGCGACCTGACTCCCGGCTCCGGCTAGGCAGGAGTACCGCTTCCGATAGTACAATACCCTCATGCGCGTCATCGTTGGCCTCGGCAACCCCGGTCCCCGCTACCGCGACACCCGCCACAACGTCGGATTCAAGTGCATCGACCTCATGGCCCGGGAGTGGGACATCAGGCTGTCGGAACGCCGGGCCAAGGCCGTCCTGGGCCGGGGACGTCACCTGGATCAGGACATCGTTCTGGCCAAGCCCCGCACCTTTATGAACCGCAGCGGCGAGGGAATCGACTACCTGGTCGCCCGCTTCGGAGTCAAACCCCCAGACCTGTTGGTCATCTACGACGAAATGGCCCTCCCCGTCGGCAAGCTGCGCCTGCGCCCCAGGGGCAGCGACGCCGGCCACAACGGCGTCCGCTCCATCATTGCCGCCCTCGGTACTGTTGACTTCCCCCGCATCCGCATCGGTATCGGGCGGCCGGGACAGGACGTAAACCAGGTCGCTCACGTCATCGGTGGTTTCTCCAGCGAGGAGGCGGCTGTGATGGCCGAGGTCATTCAGCAGGTGGTATCCGCCGCTGACTGCCTCCTGACGGACGGGATCGACCGGGCCATGAGCCGATTCAATTGACCCAGCGCTCCCTTTCAGCGACGCTGACCTTGCTTGCGCTGCTTGCCGGTTCTGTCCTGTCCGCCTGCGCCTCTGAAGAACTCCTTTCCACCCCTGCTGCTTCCGTCCCGGCTCCAGACGCCTCTGCCGTAGCTCCTGGAGGTGCCGGAGTCCCCTCCCTTGACACTCCCGGGACGGTGCAAACCCCATCGCCGGTCTCGTCTGCCCGACCAGCGGCATCCTCTCTCGCCGCTGCGGATGTCCGGGCCGAACTGTTCCCTCAGCCCCCGGACCGGGACCTGTTCCAGTTAGTCGCGGAACTGCGCCTGGGCACAGACCCTAACGATATATCCCGGACCGCTTCGGGCAAACCGGGGGAGAAAGTGCCTGGCCGTCAAGAAACCCTGTGGATGGTGGACCTCGGCGCGGATCAGGCGTACCAATCCGACTTCGTGCTGCGGCTGGTAACCCCCCACGCCTACTGGTACGTGGAAGAAGGTCTATCGGTGGATTCCGACCACCTCGCCGAAGCCGCTCGCCAGTTCGAGGAAGACATCTACCCAACCGTCACCGCAGCCTTCGGCCAGGAATGGATTCCAGGCGTGGATGGAGACCCCCGCCTGGCTGTAATTAACGGCGATATCCGGGGAGCGGCAGGATACTATAGCTCCCTCGACGAGTATCCCATCGAGATTTCCTCCCGCAGCAACCAGCGTGAAGCCATCTACATCAACGTCAAGGCGGTCCCAGTCACCAGCAAGAGCTACCTGGATATCCTCGCCCACGAGCTCCAGCACGCCATCCATTGGTATGCCGACGAGTCTGAGGAAACCTGGGTGGACGAGGGATTGGCCGAGTTGGCCGTCACCAGGTTCCGCCGCGGGCAGCCTGGCTTGCGGATAGGCTCCCCCGCGCCCTCCGTCTCCCTGGTCAACTGGACCACCCACCCCGGCCTGTCTCGCCACAATTACTGGGCCTCATCCCTCTTCTTCCATTACTTGGAAGAGCATTATTCCCGGGATGGCAACATGCGTCCCCTCCTGGCCCAGTCCGCTGACGGCATAGCCGGCATCGACGATTACCTCCTCAGCCAGGGCTACGACACCACCTTCAACGAAGTCTTCGCCGACTGGGCCGTCGCCCTCTACCTCGACGCCCCGGAAGGGAAATACAGCATCGGCGAATTTGCCGTTGGCGGCCGTCCCACGGACACCATCAAGGGTTTCTCCTCCCGCGAATCGGAGATCCCCCAGTATTCCACTCACCACATTGAACTGGAGGGCCTGGAAGGCCCCGCCCGAATCCTATTCTCCGCACCCGCAGCATCCCCCCTCCTTCCCGTGGACGTCGGGCCGGACGGTTGCTGGTGGGGCAATCTCGGAGATTCCATCACCACCACTCTCACCCGCGAGGTTGACCTGCGGAACGTTTCCGAGGCCCAACTCCAATACCAGGTCTGGTCAGAAATCGAAAAGGCCTGGGACTACGCCTACCTTCAGGTGTCCACCGATGCCGGTAGGAACTGGGAAGTCGTCGAGGCCCCGTCGTCCTATCCCCCTTCTGATCTCGGCGTAATCTTCGGCCCGGGCTATTCTGGCAACTTAGACTGGACGGATGAAAAGGTAGACCTCTCCGCCTACACCGGTCAGGAAATACAGCTCCGCTTCCAGTACGTCACCGACGACGCTATCCACGGCACCGGCATCTGCCTCCGTAACCTGAGGATAGCCGCCGGCGGGCAAGCTGTCCCGGGAACATGGCAGCCCAATGGCTTCGTCTTCACCGGCAACCGCGTCCCCCAGGATTTCACCGTCCAGGTCATCCAGCAATCTGGCGCCGCTCAAGTAGACCCCATCCTCCTCGACGACGCCAACACCGGAGAATTCACCGTACCCAACCCCCAGGACCTCGAAAGTCTCGTCGTCGTCATCGCTCCCCTCGGCTACCCCACCCGCCAGCCCGCCAGCTACACCCTGTCCGTCGAGCCGGGAGGGTGAACGGATCGCTGACACCTCGCCCTTGCGTTCCCTGGTGCCCGGTTATTACCATTATTTCATGTGAGCCAACTGGACCGGCTCCAACAATTCCAACCAAGACCATATCCCTGACGCAAAAAGCACCAAAAAGCGCCAAAATGTAGCAGAAAAAAATCTTTCCAGCCTCGAACCATGCTCCGTTGGCCCGGCTCCGCCCTTCCGACCTTGCCGCCACCACCGATATACTAGACCTCAACCCCCAGGTGGCGCCCCACCTTCTCACTAGGAAAAATTCCGTGTTGCTGACCCAGCTCCTGCACGAAATGGAATCCCTCGGCACCGACCAGAACCGGAAGGTTTACGCCCGTCATGGCGTCGCCGGAAACCAATACGGCCTCAGCTTCGCCAACCTCAAGAAACTCCAGAAGCGGATCAAGAATGACCACCCCCTCTCTCTTGCCCTCTGGGAAACCGCCAACCACGACTGCCGCATCCTAGCCACCATGGTCGCCGATCTCGCCCAGGCCGACGGTGCGCTCTTGGAGTCCTGGTGCAGCGACCTGGACAACTACATAATCACCGATTCCTTTGCCGGGTTCGCCGGGCGCACCTCTCTGGCCCGGCTCAAGGCCCAGCAGTGGCGGGACGACGATGCCGAGTGGCCCGGACGGGCCGGCTGGCACATGACCGCCAACCTAGCCATGCAGGACCAGGACCTGTCGGACGACTACTTCGTGGAGCTTCTGGCCGTCATCGAATCCGGCATCCATTCCCGCCCGAACCGGGTCAGGGACGCCATGAACAACGCCCTCATCGCCATCGGCATCCGCAACCCGGTCCTGGAAGCTCTCGCGCGGGAAGCCGCGTCCCGCATTGGAAAGGTGGAGGTCGACCACGGCCAGACCGGCTGCAAGACCCCGGACGCCGCCTCCTACATCCGCCGCACCGTCGCCCGCAGGCAGGCCAAAGCGACGGGGAAAAAGTGAGCTTCGGACTGGCGGTCCTGGGCTGCGGCAGCTTCGCCGCCACCTTTGCCGGGGCTCTGACTCCCCTGCGCCGTGACCTCGACCTCTACTTCGCCAGCCGCGCCTCGGCCCGGGCCCGGGAGTACGCCAAGCGGTTCGGCGGCGCCGGGGCCTTTGGCTCCTACTCCGAAGCCGTCTCCGACCCCCGGGTTGAAGCTGTCTACGTCTGCACTCCCCACCACCTCCACCGGGAACACGCCGAGTTGGCCGCTCAAGCAGGCAAGCACGTCCTCCTGGAAAAACCCATCGCCCGCACCTTGGATGAGGCCGAAGCCATCATCCGCGTCTCCCGCGACTCCGGCATGACACTGATGATCGCCGAGAACTACCACTACCTCCCCCAGGTCAGGAAATGCAAGGAATTAGTGGACCAGGGAGCAATCGGAGGAGTCCGACTGGCCCAGGTCCAGGAGGAAGCTCCCTTCCGCCCAGGAGGTTGGCGCGGCGATGTGGCCCTCAGCGGCGGTGGGGTATTGATCGACGGAGGAATCCACAAGGTACACTTCCTCCGCCAGTTGCTGGGCGAGCCGTCCCGTATCTACGCTGCCCAGCTTTCTCCCAACCTGCCCGGGCATCAGGGGGAAGACGGGGTGGTTGCTACCCTCTCTTGGGACAGCGGCCCGGTAGGCCTCATCAACCATGCCTGGACCGGTTCCCAGCGGCCCCCGCCCCATTGGGCCGCGGTTTCGGGAGACCGGGGACGCATCTGCTTCGAGTTGGACGCCACCGTCATGTGCCTGGAAAGCAACGGCCATGAAGAGATGCTGGTCCTCCCTGCCGACCGGGGAGGGCTGGTCGGAATGGTCCGGGAGTTCATGGCCTGCATCCGCGAAGACCGCCAGCCCGAGACCACCGGGGAATCGGGCCTGAATGACCTTCGCGTAGTCCTGGCCGCCTACGAGTCCATGACCCGTGGGGGCGCCGTCAACTTGTCGTGAGCAAGAGTCGGGCCGGTTACAGCACCGGCAGGTAGTTCCTGACCTCGTAGTCGGTCACGGTGGCCCGGTAGTCGCTCCATTCCCGCTCTTTGTTGCGGATCAGTCCTCCGTAGATGTGCTCCCCCAATGCCTCCCGCAGCAGGTCGCTGTCCCGGGCCAGGGACAGGGCCTCCCCCAGGCTTCCGGGCAGATTGGCGATGCCCCTGGCTTCCCGCTCTGCGGTCGACATCTCGAAAACGTTGTCCTCGATGGGGAGCGGCAGCGGGTAGTCCTCTTCAATCCCCTTCAAGCCCGCCGCCAGCATCACGCTGAAAGCCAGGTAGGGATTGCATGCCGGGTCGGGGGCCCGGTACTCCACCCGGATCGAGCTCTCATACCCCGGCTTGTACGCTGGCACCCGCACCAGGTCCGAGCGGTTCACCCGCGCCCAGGAAACGTAGACCGGGGCTTCGTACCCCGGCACCAGACGCTTGTAAGAGTTCACCCACTGGTTGGTCACCAGTGTTATCTCCCGGGCGTGATGCAGTAGCCCGGCGATGAACCGCTTGCCGGTTTCCGAAAGGTGGGATTCGTCCTCGGGTTCGAAGAAGGCGTTCTGGTCCCCTTGGAAGAGCGACTGGTGAACGTGCATCCCGGACCCGTTCTCTCCCGTCAGCGGCTTGGGCATGAAGGAAGCGTAGGCATCCCGCAACTGTGCCAGTTCCTTGATTACCAGCTTCGCGGTTGTGACGTTGTCCGCCATCGTCAGGGCGTCGGTGTACTGCAGGTCGATCTCGTGCTGACTGGGGGCTCCCTCGTGGTGAGAGTATTTCACTGGGATGCCCATATCGGCTAGGTTGAGCACTGTGTCCCGCCGCAGGTCCGCCGTGGGATGCGTCGACTGCTGGTCATAGTAGCCAAAGTTGTCCAGCGGCTCGGGCGTGTTCTGGTCCTTCAGGTAGAAGAACTCCAGCTCCGGCCCCACGTAGTAGGTGTATCCCAGGCCCGCCGCCCTTTCCAAGTTCCGCTTCAGCGCGCTGCGCGGGTCCCCAGCAAACAGCTTCCCATCCGGCGTTGTGATGTCGCAGAACATCCGCGCCACGGCATTCTGCCTGGGACGCCACGGGAGCAATGTGAACGTCGCGGGGTCGGGGAAAGCCCGCATGTCGCTTTCGTTGATGCGGGCGAACCCTTCAATCGCCGACCCGTCGAATCCCACCCCCCGCTCGATGGCGTCCTCCAAGTCGTCCACCGTTATGGCGAACCCCTTCAGGTTCCCCAGGATGTCGGTGAACCAGAGACGGATGAACTTCACGTCATTGTCCCGGGCGCTCCTCAGTACATACTCGCGCTCGGCGGCGCGGTCATCGTTCATCATGGCTTGCTGACTCCATCGGGGCTGGACTAATTCTTGCCTAACTGAACTCTTCAGGGTATTGGTGCGACAGGACGGCGCCGCCCCTTGGGGAACGGCGCCGTTTGGCTATAGCGCGACACGGGGACTGGCCGGGAGCAGTTACGCCGATGCCGCCCCGCAGACCGTCTCGACAATCAGCCGGGTCGCCACGTATGGATCTACGTTGGCGTTGGGGCGGCGGTCTTCGATGTAACCCTTGCCGTCCCGCGCCACTTGCCAGGGAATCCGCACCGATGCGCCCCGGTCCGACACACCGTACCGGAACTCCGTGTAGGCGCAGGTCTCGTGAAGACCCGTCAGCCGTTCCTCGATGCGGTGGCCGTAGTTGACGATGTGGGCGTCGTGGTTGGCGCCCAGGGCCTCGGCGGCGGCAACGCAGGCGTCGTAGGACTCACGCATCTGGTTGGTGGAGAAGTTGTGGTGGGCACCTGCTCCGTTCCAGTCTCCGCGGACCGGTTTGGGGTCGAGGGTAGCGGTGATTTCGTGGTCTTCGGCGATGCGGTAGAGCAGCCACCGGGCAACCCACAGGTGGTCCCCAACTGCCGGAGTAGCCAAGGGCCCTATCTGAAATTCCCACTGACCGGGCATGACTTCGCCGTTAATCCCGGAGATTTCCAAACCCGCAGTCAGGCAGGCGTCCATGTGCTCTTCGACAACCGGGCGTCCGAAGACCTCGTCAATACCGACGCCGCAGTAGTAACCGCCCTGGGGCGGAGGGAAGCCGTTTTCCGGAAAGCCCAGGGGACGGGCGCCCTTGAAGAAGGTGTACTCCTGCTCAATCCCGAACCAGGTGTCGAAGCTGCGGTACTTCGCGTCCGCGGCGGCGCAGGCGGAGCGAGTGTTGGAAGGATGGGGGGTCATGTCGGTCAGCATCACTTCGCACATGACCAGCTTGTTATTACCGCCCCGCACCGGGTCCGGGCACACGAAAACCGGGTTCAGCACGCAGTCCGATGCTTCGCCGGGAGCCTGGCTGGTGCTGGAACCATCGAATCCCCAAATGGGAGGGTCCTCACCGTCCGGCACGATCTTGCCCTTGGAACGGAGCTTGGCTGTCGGCTCCTGTCCGTCAATCCAGATGTATTCTGCCTTGTAACTCATTGCTCCAAACCTCTCTAGTGTTGTTTCCACAGTGCTGCTTTCCAGTTTTCACTGCGAACGGGTTGCGCCCGTCGGCTGTCGCCGTCGTCTGCTATGCCGTTACCCTATGCAGTGTAAGAACCTTCCCCGTGTACCGACAAGTCCAAGCCGGTTTCTTCCTCGGTATCCGGCACCCGCAGCCCCATGATTGCTTTCAGGACCAGCAGTATCACCGAAGTGATGATGAAGGACCAGGCCGCGGCGGCGACGATTCCCACGATTTGATACAGGATTTGCTCGCCCCGGCCTATTTCCAGCACCCCGTACCCGATGCCCACGAACAGTCCGGTTGCCAGCGCGCCCCAGGCGCCTCCCATGCCGTGCACCCCGAACACCGCCAGCGCGTCGTCAATGTTCAGCTTCAACAGCAGTTCAATGGCGGCGTAGCAGATGACGCCCGCTCCCAGGCCGATGATGATGGCCGGAACAACCCCCACGAATCCCGCTGCGGGAGTAATCGCAACCAGGCCGGCGACGGCTCCCGACGCCGCTCCGATTACGCTGGGATGCTTGCCGAACACCCAGCTGATTGCCACCCAGGCCAGGACCGCCGCCGCCGCCGCCGTGTTGGTCACGACGAAGGCATTGACCGCCGTGCCATCTGCCGCCAGCGCGCTCCCGGCGTTGAACCCGAACCAGCCAAACCAGAGCAGGGCCGCTCCTAGGACCACCATCGGGACGTTGTGCGGAGGCATCGCCTGCGTCTTGAACCCCAGGCGGCGTCCCACAATCAGTGCGGCTGCCAGGGCCGCGATTCCGGAGTTGATGTGGACCACCGTCCCGCCGGCGAAGTCCAGGGCTCCCAGTCCGCCCAGCCAGCCGTTGTCGCCCCACACCCAGTGGGCCACCGGCGCGTAAACTATCGTCACCCACAGCACGATGAAGACCAGGTAGGTGCTGAACTTCATCCGCTCGGCAAAGGCCCCGGTGATCAGCGCCGGAGTGATGATCGCGAACATTCCCTGGAACACCATGAACGCCTGGTGGGGAATATTGTCCGCGTAGGGGCCGGCTTCCGTGGCGCTAACCCCCGCCAGTCCGACCCATGACAGGTCGCCGATTATGCCCCACCCCATGAAATCCGGCCCGAAGGCCAGGCTGTACCCCCACAGGACCCAGACCACTCCAACCAGCCCGATGGACATGAAGGAGTGCATGATGGTCGCGTTGGTGTTCTTCCGCCGCACCAGCCCGCCGTAGAAAAAGGCCAAGCCGGGAGTCATCAGCAAGACCAGGGCCGACGACGCCAGTATCCAGGTGATGTCTCCGCTATTCATGGGTCAGTGCTCCTCTCCTCAACTTCCGCGACAGCCGGCTCTGCGCCGCTGCCCCGGACTCCTCTTGGAAATGGCCCTCTTAACGTATTACAGCCCATGCCGCTGGCATAACCAGGAAACATGGGCTGGGTGGCCGGTACGTTAAGGTCTTCCGCCAGGCAACAGTCCGGTCTATTTCCGGTTCTTCATCAGCCTAGCGGGCAGGACTGCCCAAAGGGCGAAAAGTACGACAAAGAAGGCTCCTGCGGCTGCGATCTCCATTGGTGCGTAACTCCTGGCTGAAACGTTATGCAGTCATGTTGCCGCCCAAGTGTTACATGCTGTTTTCCAAGATGTTAATTTTTTGTTACATCTCTCGAAACCCGCTGCCGCAAGAACGGCAGAAGACCGGGGACTTCACCAGTCCCCGGTCTTCTGAACCTCTTGAGAAACAAATGTTGCTCGAAAAGACTACTCGGTCGGAGCGTGCTTCTTCATCAGAACCTTGGGAACGATTACCCAGAGACTGAACAGACCGATGAATGCTCCGGCGGCGGCGATGATTTCCATTAAACCTGTACTCCTCTGTATTGGCGGCGAACTTTATGGTCCTATTGTGCCGCCCACTTGTTACAAAGGATTGTCGCCTGTGTTAACAATATGTTACGAAACAGCCGCTTTTCCTCGCTCTCCACAACCCCCTCCTGTCCGGGATACCAGCCGGATCCGGCCCGCAGCATGCGGGATGCCCTGGACCCGGAAGCCTCCCCTGGTGAACGGAATAGGGGAACCGGAGGAGGCCACAACCCCCGGCTCCCCGAAATGAGGAGAGTAAGACGCGGGCTTGGTTAAGCCTGCGCAAGCTGTTCGGGATAGGTGTGGACGGCCTGCTCGGAAACGTCCAGACCAACCTCTTCCTCTTCCTCAGAAACCCGCACGCCCATGGTGCCCTTCAGGGCTAGGAACATGGCAAAGCCGGTGACCAGGGCCCAGGCCAGGACCACGCCCATGCTGATGAGCTGCGAAACGATCTGCGTCGCATCGCCGCCGACCAGCCCGGTGACTCCGTTGTTCCCATTGGCGAAGATGCCGACCGCCAGCAGGCCCCACAAGCCGCAGGTGCCGTGGACCGAGATGGCCCCCACCGGGTCGTCAATCTTGAACAACTTCTCGATGACGCTGACCGAGATCATCATTATCGGAGCCGCCAGGGCGCCTATCACCACGGCCGCCCAGGGCGCAATGAAAGCTACCGGAGCCGTGACTCCAACCAGTCCGGCCAGCGCGCCGTTGCAGGCCATGAGAATGTCCAGCTTGCCGGTGCGGGCCAACTGGATGTACAGGGCCACCACCGAGCCGGTCGCTCCGGCCAGCAGTGTGTTGATGGCGTTCAGTCCTATGGAGTCGCCCGTGTTGATGTTGAACCCGAACCACCCAAAGAACAGGATGAACGTTCCAATGACCACGAAGGGAATGTTGTGGCCGGGAATGATATTGGCCGTTCCGTCCGCATTGAACTTGCCCTTGCGCGCTCCCACCACGGCCGCGCCGGTCAAGGCCAGGAATCCGCCGACGGCGTGGACAACGCCCGACCCGGCGTAGTCCGCGGCAGCGGGCAGGCCGATCGCATCAAGGTTGCCCAGCCAGCCGCCACCCCATACCCAGTGTCCGTAGAGCGGGTAGATCACGGCGCCGATCAGGAAGCTGTACGCCAGGTAGGTCTGGGTCTTGGTCCGCTCGGCCATGGCTCCGGCCACGATGGTGGCAGCCGTTCCGGCGAAGACCATCTGGAAGACCCAGTCGACGTAGGTCTGCCCGTCGGCGGCATCCGTCAGGAAGAAGTTGGTGGTCCCCGCGATGCCCGCCGCCGACGTGCCCCACATGAGGGCGAAACCGAACGCCCAGAAGGACAGCGACGCAATCGCGAAGTCCATGAAGCTCTTGGTCAGGTAGTTGGTAGTGTTCTTGCTCCGGATCAGTCCCGCGCCCAAGAACGCGAAACCGGCTTGCATGAAGAACACCAGGAAGGCGCCGACCATCCAGATGACGTTTCCGCCCTGGTCCAGCTTGTCGGCGTCCGAAGTGACGTCCTGGGCGAAAGCCAGGTTGTAGCCGGTCAGGATTCCGGCTGCCATCAACCCCACCATCACCAGCAATAAGACTCTCCGTAACATATCTCCTCCTTTTTGGTGGCCAATTCATGCCGAGTTTATGGAACAGTTGTTAACCGGCTATTGCTGATTTGTAACAAGGGTGTTGCCTCTTTGTAACGAGGGTGTTACGCGCTCAGGGCCCAGGGAAATCCGGTTTCCAACCCTGTGCAGGTTGGGCAGAGGCCTTTAGTCCGCTACAATTCGCGGAGAAACTGAGCCCGGCGGCGGCCCCGAGGCCACCGCCTGTGCATCAATGCCTGTGCGCCAATGGAGGAAGGGATGTCCGGTATCTGGCCCTGCGACGTACAGTGCGCCGCCATGCTTTCTTTCGACGTGGACGGCGTTTCCTCATGGATCCGGCGTGACCCGGAGTTCGCCCGTCTCCCCAGCCTCATGTCCATGGCGGAGTACGGCCCCAGCGTGGCCACTCCCCGGATACTGGACCTGCTGGACCAGTATTCGATTCCCGCCAGCTTCTACATCCCCGGATTCGTAGCCGAAACCCACCCCGCGCTGGTGGAAGACATCGCCGACCGGGGCCACGAGATAGGCCACCACGGCTACATGCACGAACCCCCAGCATCCATGTCCGCGGAGGAAGAGGCCGAAGTTCTCGACAAGGGGAGCGAGATCCTGGCCGGGATTACCGGGAGGGCTCCATTGGGGTACCGCTCCCCCGGCTGGGAACTGAGCGAGGTTTCCCTGGACCTGCTGCGGGAACGCGGCTTCCTCTACGACAGCAGCCTGATGGGCGACGACGCTCCGTACCTGCTCGATTCAGGCCCGGCGGGACGCTGGATGGTGGAGGTGCCCATCCACTGGCTGCTGGACGACGCGCCTAACTTTGTCTACGCGCCTGCCGCCAACCGGCTGGGGCCGATGCGGGGACCCGATGAGGTTTTCTCCAACTGGGCCGCCGAGTTCGAGGGGCTTTACCACTACGGGAGGGCATTCACGCTGACCATGCACCCCCAGTACATCGGGCGGCCCGGAAGGCTGCGGATGCTGGAGCGGCTGATCAACCACATCCAGTCCTTCCCCAACGTGGAGTTCATGCGGATCATCGATGCGGCCCGGCTCTGGCTGCCGGACCAAGGGGAGAAGCAGGTATGACGGCAGGGTTGTTTCAGACTCCCGGCAAGGTCTTTATCGGCGTGGTCCACCTGCCGCCCCTGCCCGGGTCTCCCCGGTGGGGAGGGTCGATGGACCGGGTACTGTCCCGGGCCGAGCGGGAGGTTGGAATCCTGACCGAAGCCGGGGCCGACGGGATAATCGTCGAAAACTTCGGGGATGCGCCCTTCCGCATCGGGCGGGTCGATCCGGTGACGGTGGCTGGCATGACCCTGGCGGTGCAGCGCGCCGTGGAAAGCACCCATTTGCCGGTGGGAATCAACATGCTCCGCAACGACCCCTACTCGGCGTTGTCCATCGCGGCGGCGGCCGGGGCGCGGTTCGTGCGGGCCAACGTCCATTACGGGGTGATGGCCGCCGATGAAGGGCTGGTAGTGGGAGAAGCCTACGAGACGGTGCGGCTGCGCCAGTCCCTGGGCGCTGATGTGAAGATCCTGGCCGATGTGCTGGTGAAGCACGCTGTCCCGTTGGGAGAGGTGGACCTGGCGTTGATGGCTAAAGAGACCGCCTATCGGGGACTGGCTGACGGGCTGATTGTCACCGGGCCGGTGACGGGCCTGCCCGCCGACGCGGGAGATGTGAAGATTGCCCGGTCAGCAGTCCCCGACCGCCTGCTGCTGGTGGGCAGCGGCGTGGACGACGGCAACGCCCGGGGACTCCTGGAATACGCCGACGGAGCGGTGGTCGGAACCAGCCTCAAAGAGGACGGCGTCGTGGCGAATCCCATCGACCCGGAACGGGCCGGGCGGACCGCCGAGGCGATCCACGCGCTGGCTTAGGGCCGTTCCGGGGGCAGGAACCGGCTAGAGCTTCCGATACACCTGCAGGCGCCCCTTGTTGGAGTCCACGATGAAGATCCGGTTCTCGCCGTCTACCTTGACGGAGCGGGGGCGGTACAGGCGTCCCTCCCGCTCGGGGTACTTGGCGGTCTGGCGGTGGCCCTCCATGACTGGGTTGGCCAGCATAAGCTGGGCCCCCCAGGTGGACATGGTGGCATCGCCGATGAAGTGGGTGATGTACTCGCCGACTGCGTCGAAGACCTGCACCCGGTCGTTGTGCCAGTCGGCGACGTAAACGTCACCGTCCCGGTCTACGGCGATTCCGGCGGGATGGTTGAACTGCCCCGGCCCTCTCCCCGACTCGCCCCACTCCAGGATGAAGCCGCCGGAGGGGGTGAACTTCTGAATGCGGTCATTGCGCCAGTCTGTCACGTGGATGTCTCCGGCATCGTTGACGGCAACGCCCCAGGGCAGGTTGAACTGCCCGGGTGACTGGCCGTGTTCGCCAAAGCTGTCGATGAGCTGGCCTTCCGGGGTGAATCTCTGAATCCGGTGGTTGCCCGAGTCCACCACCAGCAGGTTCCCCTCCGAGTCCACCGCCAGTCCGCAGGGGCGCCTTAACTGGCCGGGCCCGCCGCCGGCTTCGCCCCACTCGCCCAGCAAATTACCCTCGGTGTCGAAGATGGATATGCGCTGGTTCCACTCGTCAGAGACGAAAAGCCGCTGCCGGGAGTCGATGGCGATGCCGGCGGGCCAGACCATCTGTCCGGGAGCGTTGCCGTAACGGCCGAAGTCGCCGATCCATTCCTCGCCCACGGTGCAGATTTTCACAGAAACGTTGTGGTGCAGGGGTTCCCCCCGCTGCAGCACATACAGGACTTCCTCCGGTCCGAGGGCCAGGTCGGAAAGGTTGCGGAAGGCGCGACCGGCGAAGTCGTCCATCCCGATGGTGTGGTCATACTCGTAGGTGCGGGTTCCGGCTGCGATTGTGGTCATGGCTTTATCCTGTTCGCACGGCGGGCCTCCACCAAGATGGCACGGCCCTCCGGTATTTTGACGCTGTGCAAAGACGCGGTCAGCAGAACTGGAACTCCCGGGTGGCAACTATCAACTGGAGCATCTCGGCAACCCGGCGGGTGAACTCCTCCCGGTCCGCTTCGGTTTCCAGGGACAAGTTGCCGCCGTTCATGGCCTTGCCCACCAGGGAGGTGCGGGTCTTTTCCTCCACGGGCAGCGGGCCGATGAGATCGAGACAGCCGTCAACTAGTTGCTCCGGAGTTACGGTGCCGCCCTTCCGGGCCAGGCGGTCCACGATATCCTGCACGCCAAGGTGGTTCAGGTCCCCGACCTGGTCGGAGGCGAAGTTAACTCGGCTGACCAGCGAGCCGCTGTCGATCCACTCCTTCCCCGTGTGCCAGCCCTCGACGGTGGGGGGATTCAGCAGCTCCTGTCCCATGTACTTGGACTCGAAGGTCGTTTCCAGCAGCCCGGGGCGCGGCTCCTGGAAATCGCCCACCAGCCGCAGGATGGCGGCGACGACTTCGGCCGGGCTTTTGACCTTGGCATAGCCCGACTCCTTGAAGAAATCGGACCGGAGCAGCACGTCCATGACGGACCGCATGTTGTAGTTGGACTCGAAATAGGCGGCGCTCAAGGCTTCGATGGCATCGGCAGGTGCCGGGTCGTCGGATACGAAGAAGTTGTAGAGCTTCTCGGCGATGAACCGCCCGGTGGCCGGCTGCTTGACGATAATGTCGATGATGTCCTCCCCGTTGAACCGTCCTTGCTCCCCCAGGAAGGTCTTAACCGAATCGTCGTGGTCCCAGGGACGGTACTCGAACTCCAGCGGGAAGGGACCCCAAGGGTAGCGGGCGTTGCGGTTGGCGATGGTCCAGCCGGTGAAGGCCCGGGCGCATTCCTTCACGTCGTCCTCGGTGTAGTTGCCGACGCCCATGGAGAACAGCTCCAGCAGCTCTCTTCCGTAGTTTTCGTTCAGGGCTTCCCGGTGGTTGGTGTCGTTGTCCAGCCAGATGATCATGGCCGGGTCCCGGGAAAGCTCGACCAGCATGGTGCGGAAGTTGCCCAATCCCAGGCGCCGGAAGGTCTCAATCTGGGAGGCCACCGCCCGTCCGTTCTCGATTTTCTCGTAGGCCGTGGCAAAGAGCCCGTGCCAGAAGAGGGCCATTTTCTCCTGTAGCGGATTAGCGGTGTTGATCATGCGGTACAGCCACCAGGCGTTGGTGGGGTCGTTGTTCCGCAGGTCGTCGATGTCGATGTAGTAGCGTTCGACTATGTCCTGGTCAATGCCGTCGTCCTCGGAGGGGTTCAGCAGCCAATCTACGGTGGCGTCGTACCCCCGGGCCTGGTAATGTTCCAGTTCTTCTCGGCGGGCGCTGAAGCCGGCCCGGCGCATCAGGTGGGCCAACAGTGAAATCTCGGTCGAAATTTCGTTCGTAGCAACCAAGGCAACATCTCCTTTTGAACGGTTACCGGGGGAATGCGGGACCGACAGTTGACCGGAGCAGACGGCCCGCGCGCTCCACCGGGGCTCAGCCGGGACTCCGAATCGGGTTTGGCCAAATTTTAGCACAACCGGACGCAGCAATTGACGCCGGGACGGGACTGCTGAGGGAGCGTTCCTCCGTCAGCGGCCCAGCCGGGACACCGGAGTCAGTTCAAGGAAATGGCGTTGCCCACGCCCCGGGTCTGCTCGCTGACCAAGAAGGTCGCGCTGTCCCTTCCGTATATGGATTCTATTTCGGCGTCGAACCGCTGGCCGCCGAACTCTCCCAGGAGTTCATACCTGGCCTCGGTGGTCAGCCTGCCTTCGAAGTTGGACCCGCGGATGTTCCGCTGGTCCTCCCCCTCCAGGTACATCTCCACGCCCTGGGTCATCAGGTACTTGACGTCATCTTCGGCCATGTATGAGGCGGCGCGCAAAAATACGTACCCCCAGCGGATTCCCAAGTGTTCCAGCATACTTGATGGTCAATCACTACCTGCGGCGCCCTGCCCGCCCGGGAATCATGGTCCGGGATCCACCGGACAACATCTTAATTCTAACACCGGGTGAAAAGGATTCCGACCGGTGACAACGCGCCAATCTAGGGAGCCTGACCCGGAAGGGAGAGGGCCCGGCGTGGCGCGTAACCCACCATCTCAACGAACCCCACCCCGGAAACGCCCAGTCCGTCCCGCTGGCCTTCGGCGATGACCGCTCCTTCCCAGTAATCGATGGGTACGAAGGGGCTGGGCGGAAACTCGGAGTCCTCCCGGCGCGGGGTCAGCTCCAGCGTCATTTCGGCCCAGGGAAGGTCCGTCCGGTTGGCGTCAAGCCTAACCGACAACTCCCAGCCCATGGGGTACACCCCGCCGGTCTGCGGGCTTGACCAGGAACCGGTCGGCGTCAGCATGATTTCTTCGGCGTCGAGGTGGAGAATCCTCCCGCCTTCACCGGGACCAGACGCGGGCAGGGCCAGGGTCCCGTAACTGGCGACAGGCTCCCTGCCGTCCACCTCCCAGACTATCGAGACCATAAGGTCTGTGCCATCACGCAGATGAAGGCTGAGCCAGTCCCAACCCACCTCCAGGGCGGTGGTGGCGTCGCCCCACTGGTGGTCCATCCAGGAAAGCCCGGCGATGGGCATGGATTCACCGTTGACGGTGAGGGTCCCCAAGGTTTCCAGGCGGGGGCGGGTGTAGTACCAGGTCTTGCCGGCCGGGCCCAAGTCGACCAGGCCGGTTTGCCGGTGCAACAGCGGGGGCTTGACGGACGAAGCGGAAAGCTGGACCGATACGCTGGCGGAGGGTTGGAAAGCCAGGGAATATTCCTGCCCATTGCCGGACAGGACCAACCCTCCGGTCCTGATGTCAATCCTGCCGGTCTCGGGGTTTAGCGGGACCGGAGTGGGGGCGGGTCCGGCATTCTCAGGCCGGGGCAGCCCGGCTTGGGGCAGGTAGAACTGCTCCCCGGCATTCTTGCGGCCGGTCCCGTGATCAGCCCAGCTGTATTGGAGCAGGCGGGCGACAATTCCCTGGGGGGTGACGAACTCGAAGGCAACGTAGTGGTAGCTGTAATCGTTGCCAAACTCGTCCTCCAGGTGCCCATTGAAGTACCACCATTCCACCGGATCGCGGTGGCGGCCTTCGTCGGCGGGAAGGTTAACCGGGCGGCCGTTGCTGGAGCCGGTTTCCGGTGACGGCAGGGGGATTGGCGTAGGACTGGGGGTGGGCGTCGGAGTCACCACAGGGGTGGGCGTAGGCGTTGGGGTTGCGGTTGGAACTTCCGCTGCCGCTGTTTGCAGACGGGTTTCCGGGACAGCCGACGGACCCTGGGTGCCGCAGGCCAGCAGGAACACGGCCAAGAAGGTGAACAAGGGGATTTTCAGAGACGGTCCGGGTAAGGCGGTTACAATCCCTTTAATCGAGGCAACAATCACCGGGATGGAAAGCGACAAAGAAGCCGGGGAAGCTGGGATTAGGAAGGAGAGACTGAGGGAGATGGAGCGGAAGACGAGATTCGAACTCGCGACCCTCTCCTTGGCAAGGAGATGCTCTACCACTGAGCCACTTCCGCTCGTTCCGGTTGCGCCGCCACCTGAGAGGTGGTGGGGTGGTGTTAATAACGTAATATAGCCTCGGGAGGATGTCAAGGGCGGCGGATCGCGGAGCAGGGCCGTTGAATGAGCGACGGAGTTTACTGTTCGTACCAACCCGAAGCGAAAATGTACCCGTCGTGAAGGACGGCGAAGGTGTGCTTCTGCTGGTTTTCGCCGGTTTCAGGGTTGGTTATGACGTACTCGATCCAGCTCCCTGACTCGGTGGCCGACAGCAGGTCGCCGCCGTAGAAGTATCCCGTGGGGTCTACTCGCAGACTGGGGTCCCTCCCTCGCAGGGCTGGATTGTAGTGGGCAACGGTGAGCCCGCTTTCGGCTTCGACGATGAAGACGTACCATTGACCGTCGATGCTGTCCCTGGAATTGTAGTAGGCGATGGCGTCATCCAGGCCCACGGCGTTGTAGAGGTTGATCGCCTGCTCCACGAAGGCCCTAGTATAAGCCGGGGCGTCGGTCTTGCGGGGCCCCTCCTCGTACCAGCCGGAGCCGAAGATGATTCCTTCATGGGCTACCATCCATGAATGCTTGGTCTGGACAATGCCGGTGGCCAGATTGAGGAAGGTGTAATCGAACCAGGCCCCGTCTTCATCGGCCGTGGCGGCCACGGCGGCGCCGGCAGGGTAGCCGTTGGGACCGAGGATATCGTCCGTCGGCCGGCCAACCTGGGCGGGGTTGGCGTGGGCTACCATGGTCCCACTCTCGTCGGCTATGAATACATACCACTGGCCGTCCACGCTCTCCGGGGTGTTGTAGAAGGCAACGGTGGAATCCAGTCCGTCGGCCTCGTAACGCCGGATTGCTTCCCGCACGAAGTATTTGGTGTACTCTTCGGGCATCCATTTGGGGGGAGCGGAGACCTGGGGTTGGCCCGGCGCCGGCTGTTGACCGGCTGCCGGGCTGTCGGCGGATATTCTCGCTTCAGCGATGGCGTTCATCACGCTGGACAGCACGACAATACCCTGCATGAGCTCCAGGGTCTGGGCCGTTTCCGGATCGCCGGAAGCGGCTTCGACGGCGCGGAATACCCGGTGGATCTCGCTGTCGAGCCGGCTTAACCGTTCCTTGAAAGCCGGGTCTCGGGTGGCGTCGATTATGCCGTGGATGGCGTTGTCCAAGCGTTCGGAGTCGTCGGCCCTGGCGTCAATCAGACTGGCTTGGAACTCCCTTTCCAGCTGTTCGATAAGCTGCTGCAGTTCATCCTCGTCCAGAGCGGCCGCTTCACCGGCTGGACCAGCGGGGCCTGTTATTCCGGGAGGCCCTTGATCTCCGGCTGCACCGGCGGGCCCGGCCGGACCACCGGGGCCCGCCGGTCCGGGAGGCCCAAGAGGCCCCTGTTGCCCGGCTGGACCGGGGCTTCCCTGGCAAGCCGCAAGTGACATCAAGATTAATGCGACTGAAATGGCCGTGACGAAAGTTCTCAATGGCGGCCTCTCACATTGGGGTTGTTGTACTAATTAGTTTACCAAACTCAATCACGAAACATTCACCCCTGGGGCCAGCAGGTTCGTCCATTCCCGCTCCCGTGTGCCAGGCCGGATGAGGCATCATGGGTTCCGCGTTGTGTGGGATAATGGAGGGCGTGGAGGCCGGGACTGACCATGCCGGGGGCGCTGCCTGAGCGGGTCCATCGGGTGCGGCATTCTTCGCCGCATTTTCGCGGCAACTCCGGGGGTTCCCGTTGCGTGGTTCCCATGGTGCAGCCAGCGGTATGCGGCCGGTCCAGACGGGCCGTTCCCGATTCGTCCATCAAGCGGGGCTCGGTCTCGCAAAGGAGACTGGGTGAGTTCACGATCTCCCATTCTTGAAGCCCGGGATCTGGTGAAGGATTTTGGGGGCCTACGGGCAGTGGACCATTGTTCGGTGCGAATCATGCCCGGGACCATTACGGGAATCATAGGCCCCAACGGCGCGGGAAAAACCACGCTGTTCAACCTGATGTCCGGCGCACTCTCTCCCAGCAGCGGCACCATTCACCTTGACGGCCGGCGCATCGACGGAATGGGCATGTCCCAAACCTTCGGGCTGGGCCTGGTGCGGACGTTCCAGATTCCCCGGGAAATGCAGCGGATGACGGTACTGGAAAACCTGATGCTGGTGCCGGGTTTCCAGACCGGGGAGCGGATCTGGGCGTCATGGCTGCTGCCGGGAAGGGTGGCCAGGGAGGAAAAACGCATCGAGCAGCAGGCGCTGGAGATCCTGGAACTGTTGAGCTTTTCCCACCTGGCAAACGAATATGCCGGCAACCTCTCCGGGGGACAGAAGAAGCTGCTGGAGTTCGGGCGGACCCTGATGTCCAAGCCCAAAGTAGTCCTGCTGGACGAGCCGGGGGCCGGGGTGAACCGGACTCTCCTGCAGGACCTGGCCAGGAACATTCTGACGGCCAGCGTTGAGCGGGGGATTACGTTCGTCATCATTGAACATGATATGCGGTTCGTGATGAGCATGTGCGACCCGATAATCGTCATGGCGAACGGCTCGGTAATCGCGGAAGGCACCCCCCTGGATGTCCAGCAGGACCCGCAGGTGATGGAAGCGTACCTGGGGAGGCGGTCAAGTGCCACTCCTTGATGCCTCCGCGGTAGTGGCCGGATACGGGCAAACCGAGGTGCTTCACGGCGTATCGGTGGCCGTGGAAGAGGGGGAAATCGTCACCATCATCGGACCCAACGGGTGCGGAAAGTCCACGCTGATGAAGGCTATCGTGGGTTTGGTAGGGGTTTGGAAGGGGGATGTGAGGTTCCAGGGGGAGGCGATTTCGGGGTCACCGGCGGAAGCGATAGTCCGGCGCGGTCTTTGCTACGTCCCCCAGACCAGCAATGTCTTCCCTTCCCTGAGCATCCGGGAGAACCTGGAGGTCGGAGCCTTTGTGAGGCGGGACGATATCCGGGGGCGGATGGCTGATATGCTGGACTTGTTCCCGGACTTAGGCTTCCGACCGGAGCGGAAGGCGGGCAGCCTTTCCGGGGGCCAGCGGCAGATGCTGGCGATTGCGCGGGCGCTAATGCTCAATCCCAGCCTGTTGATGCTGGATGAACCGTCGGCGGGGCTTTCTCCGGTGATGATGGACAACGTTTTCGAGCGACTGCGGGAGATCAACCGCAGAGGGGTCGCGCTGCTGATGGTGGAGCAAAATGCCAGGGAAGCGCTGCAAATGTCGCAAAGGGGATATGTCCTAGTCGCTGGCGAAAACCGGCTGGAAGGCAACGGGAGGGAATTGCTGAACGATCCGGAAATCAGAAGCCTTTACCTGGGGGGATAGAGGGGATTGCGTTGGGGAGAGGCGGTAATTTGATGGCCTCGTGGAAGGAAGGGTTCGGGCAAGTGCGGCTGGCGTGGACGCCGGCCCTTACAACTCTTGCCCTGGTCCTGGTCGCGGTTGGGGTTGGGTTCCTGCCGTTTGTGAAGATGAGCCTGGTGGTCAACGGGGTGTTCATCGGGGCCATTATCGCCCTGGGGGCAATCGGGCTGACCCTGGTCTACGGCCTGATGAACTTTGCCAACGTGGCCCACGGGGACTACATGACGATGGGGGCTTACGTGGGCCTGTTCATCGTGGTCGGGATGCTGGCCCCGCTGGGAATCGAAGGCAGCGGGCTGGGCCCCTTCACCTTCGGGTACCCGGTGCTGATCGCGCTTCCCATTGCCGTGGCGGTGGTGGCGGCCGGGGCAATCATCCTTGACGCTGCCATCTACCGGCGCTTGAGGGCACGGGGGGTCAACGTGGTGGTGATGTCGATGACGTCGCTGGGGATCGCCATCGCGCTGCGGGGTCTGGTGCAGGTAATCTGGACCAGCGAGGTGCAGCACTTTCCCAGGGAAACCAGAAAGGTGTTCCACCTCCCGATGGACATTCGCGTTCCACCCGACGCCATCTTCATCGGCGGGGTGGCGGTCATCCTGGCAGCGGCCGTGTACGTGATATTGACCCGGACCAAGATGGGCAAGGCGATGCGGGCCACGGCGGACAATCCGGACCTGGCGCGGGTCAGCGGGATAGACACGCAACGGGTCATCTGGTGGGCGTGGGGCATGGCGGCGGCGCTGTCGGCCACCGCGGGGATACTCCTGGCCGTTTACCAGGCCCAATTGGTGCCGATCATGGGGTGGAAATTCCTGATCCCGCTGTTCGCGGCGGTAGTGCTGGGAGGACTGGGGAACCCCTATGGAGCCCTGGCAGGAGCCTTCGTGATCGGGGTGACTTCCGAGGTATCGACCCAATGGATCAATCCGAGCTACAAGCCGGCGGTGGCATTCGGGATCATGATACTAATCCTGTTGGTAAGGCCCCGGGGCCTTTTCGGAGCAGGGCGGAATTGAATCTATGAGAGGGTGTGACAATTGGGTTTCACCCCCATCCTAACCCCCGCCTTCGCGGGGGCAGGCTCTTCCCCCGTCAAGGGGGAAGGGAGAATTGAACAGGGCGATTGCATGAGTGCAAGTTTGGTCGCGCTTCCGGTGAACGGCAACACGATACTGTGAGGAACAGAAGACGGGGGTCTGGATTCCCGCCTGCGCGGGAATGACGGGAGGAGTGGTGGAAGGATCAAGTCAGACTTCATGCGATAGCCCTGGAGAATTGAAAGACCCTGGGCCAACCGGGCCAACGGAGGGGTGGACAGGCGAAGTCCTAGCATAGCTCAAAAGTTGTCAAAGGAAGTCATGTGCACCAAAGATCAGCACCAACTTTTGGGTGTTTTCCATCCTTGATAAGCCCGAGGCATTTTTTGAGGAGGGCGGAATTGACGGCGGGGAACAACAAGACAAATCGGGGCGATGGGGTGTAGAGGATGGAAGTAGCCGGGCTCCTGAGCTACCTGGCCGGTTTCCTGATTTTCGCCTGCATCTACTCGATATTCGCCCTGGGGCTGAATGTCCATTGGGGGTACACCGGGCTGTTCAACATAGGGATAGCCGGGTTCTTCGCGCTGGGGGCCTACACGACGGCGCTGCTGACCACGAGGCCCCCGGACCCGGCCCTGTTCGAGGACTTCGTCTTCGGCGGGAACATGGCAGAGGTCCGGCTGCTGGACCTGGGTTTCGACCTGTGGTTCATCCTCGGGATACTGGCGGCGGCGGCGGTGTGCGGGGTGGTCGCCCTGGGGATCGGCTACGTCACCCTGCGCCTGCGGGACGACTACCTGGCGATCTCGACCCTGGGCATTGCCGAGACGGTGCGGCTGTTCTTTCTCAACGAGAAATGGGCGGCCAATGGCTCGAAGGGGTTATACCGGATACCCGCGTTTCTGTCGGACCTGGTGTCCCCCAGGTATTACGACTTCCTGTACATGGTGGTGGCGGCGGTGGTCCTGGTCGTGGTGTTTGTAATGCTGGAGCGGGCGGTGAAGTCGCCGTGGGGACGGGTGCTCCGAGCGATCCGGGAGGATGAGACGGCGGCAGAAGCCAGCGGGAAGAACGTTTTCCGGTTCAAGCTCCAGGCGTTTGTCCTGGGGGCGGTAATCATGGGGATAGGCGGGGCGCTGTTCGCGCACCATTTCCGGTTTCTGGCGCCATTGACCTTCGATCCCCTGCTGGCCACGTTCATCATCTGGGCGATGCTGATGGTGGGCGGGTCGGGAAACAACTTTGGAGCGGTGCTGGGGGCTTTCATAGTGTGGGGAATCTGGTCAGGCACACAGTTCCTGCCCGGGATATTTGCCGACCCCAGCTTCCGGCTGCTCATGATCGGGGTGTTGATAGTGGCGGTGATCATGGTGCGGCCGGGAGGGATTCTGGGCGAAGAACGGCGGATTGCCCGGATACCGGACCAATAGGAAACCAGTTCTGTCACCCCCATCCTAGCCTTCCCTCGTCAAGGGCTATCGCATGAGTGCCAGTTTGTTCATACTGCCAGGGAATGGTCAACATGATATTGCCGGGAAACGACGACGGGGGTCTGGATTCCCGCCTGCGCGGGAATGACGGGAAAAGCGGCGAAAGGACCGAGTCAGACTTCATGCGATAGTACTGACCCAAACCGGCCGGGTTATTCAAGGGGTTGGTTACGCAGGTATATAGTTCCCAATAACAAGCGGCGGCCAGTGGGGCCGCCGCTTCTGCAGGAAAGGGCTGCGAGTGGAGGCTAGGGAAGCTCGAAACGGCCGGTGGACTGGATATCGCCGTCCTTGACCTGCCAGATTTCGATGGTGCCGAAGACGTCGCCGTTCTCGTCGAACTCGATGTCGCCGCCGGCCCCGTTGTAGTTGATGTCCTGACCGTCCGCGATGAGGGAGAGGGCCCGGGCGATTTCGTCCCGTCCCGGGCCGACCACCTCGCCGGGGGCGTTGGCCACGTCCCGCAGGGCATCGCGGATGGCGGCGGAGTCGGTGGTGGTGCCGGCCTTGGCCGCGGCCAGGGCGATGAGCACCGTGGCGTCGTAATGCTCACCCATGAAGGGATGGGAAGGAGGGACGCCGAAGCTGTCGGTATAGGCGGCTTCGAAGGCGTCCTTGGCGGGGGAACCGGGGCTGCCCTGGGCCGTTCCCAGTGAGCCCTCCAAGGCATCCCAGGCGTTGATGCCCTCAATCCACTCAGCCCCCTTGGTCCCGTCCGCGAAGAGGAACTTTTCGGCGTACCCGCCTTCCAGCGCCTCCCGAACATAGACGGACGCCTGGCCGGTGTAGCTCAAGACAGCAAGGGCATCCGGGTCGGCACTTGTCGCCTTCTCCAGTTCAGATACGAAGCTGGGCTGGACGTCTTCGTGGGGGACCTTGGAAGGCACCCTCCCCCCGAGAGCCGCGAAACTCTTCTCGAACTGGTCGGCGAGACCCTCTCCGTAGGCATTGTTGACGTACATAATGCCGACGGTCTCATAACCCAACTCATCGGCTACCCGGGCGAGGACCACTCCCTGGGACGCGTCGGAAGGCGTGGTGCGGAATATGAAGTCGTCGTCTTCGAGGACGCTGATGCTGGGAGCGGTGGACGCTCCCGAGATGGTGAGGATTCCCTGGGGAATGGTGACGGACTGGGCGACGGCGATGGTGACACCGCTGGAAAGGGCGCCGACGATGGCCGCAGCGTTTTCAACGTCAACCAGGGCCTTGGCTCCGTCCACGCCCTGGACCGGGTTGACGGCGGTGTCCCGGCTGATGATGACCATGGAGCCGCCGCCAACGCCTCCGGCGCGGTTGACGTGGTCGGCGGCGAGCTCGACGGAGTTGCGGAGGGGAGGACCGAATTCCGCGAGGGAACCGGTGAAGACGTTGAGGTTGCCAACGATGAGGGGGTCAAGGGCTTCCAGGGGGACCTGGACGGTTACGGGGACATCCCTGGTAACCTCTTTCTCGACTTCGATTTGGACGGTGACCGGGACGTCCCTAGTGACTTCCTTCTCAACCTCGACTTCAACTTCGACGGTGACAGGGACTTCCTGCACCTGGGTTTCGCCGGGGACTTCGACGGTTACCGGTACCTCGCGGACTTCGGCTGCCGGCGAGCAGGCCACGGCGACGACGGCGCAGGCCGTAATGAAAATCAAGAATGGCAGATACCAATTACGAACCCTGGACATGCTATCCTCCTGAAACCGGAACAACTTGCCGATGTGCACGACTCGTTGGCGATTATATCATCGATTGTGTCGCAAGCCGTTCCGAGCGTCGTTAACGAGACGATTGCAAGACTACGTCGGGAGGCCTCGGGTGGGAGTTGTAACTCAAGGGATTCACCGGGGTCTGGATTCCCGCCTGCGCGGGAATGACGGGAAAAGCGGCGAAAGGACCGAGTCAGACTTCGTGCGATAGTCCTGGACTTTTGGGATAGATGCTTTGGGGGCGGCTCCGCATTTGAGGGGACGGGGAGTTGCGCCGGGCGCGTCAGGGATATGCCGTTTGTTCCGCGTCGTCGATGTACTGGACGGTCTCCCTGATTAGCGAAACCGTATTCCCGCAGGAGAACCCTTTTCAGTCATCCAGGATGTTGAACCAGTTCCTTCAGGAATAGGCCAGTTGTTCCGCATCAAGAATGTACTGCCTGACGCTATGAATGCGCGGCCCGTCTTGCTCAAGGTCGAAGATCCCCATATAGAAGCAGTCTCCATGCAAAGAACCTTGAGTGAGCAAGTAACGCTCTCTCAGATTGAGTTCGGCAACGCCCGGGCAGTCTCTGGTCAAATCTCTCAACCCAGCGGAGGTCTGCGATGTGTACCGAACTTCTCGGCCAGTACGGGCAAGAATCAGGGCGTCGCTGGATCGTTTGACCGCGCACCACGCTTTCTCCGAAGCGTCCCGCAAGTCTCCCTGGTCAAGCATCCGCAGAGCTTGGGCGTGGAGCTGGTGAGCGTCGGCGAATATCTCCCGCACGCTTATCGCTTGTGTCATGTCTCACCTCCAAGACCCTCTGTGAGGCGCCACAAATCAGTTGAATTGGGGCACTGTGGAGTATAGCGAGGGGCTTTACTACGGTGTCCTGTTCCAGCTCCAAAGCGAGTGAACCTTTGTCTAATCCCCGGGTCACCCCCGGCGGATCCAACCCCTTTCCCGCTATCCCCTAGGCCGAGGGCGGGGGTGGGGGCGCCGGATTGTAGAGTTCTATCCCGATGGTGGCGGGGAACACGCTGATGAGTTCCTCGACGGTCCAGGGGCCGTCCTTCTGGATGGTCTTCACCGGCTCCGGCTGGTTCAGCAGGGTCACCAGCCCGGCGGTCACGTGGAAGACCTGACCGTTGACGTGGGCAGATTCATCCGACGCCAGCCAGGTCACGAAGGGCGCCACGTCATCGGCCTCGCCCAGCAGTCCCGAACCGGCGGTAATTCCCCGCGACGAGCGCAGGTCCCGGGCCTCCTGGGGGACGCTTCCAGTCATGCGGGTCTGGGCGCTGGGGGCGATGGAGTTGGCCGTCACGCCGTAGCGGCCCATGTCCCTGGCGACGACGCGGGTGAACCCGGCGATGCCGTCCTTGGCCGCGCCGTAGTTGGCCTGTCCGCTGTTGCCGTACAGGCCCGACGTGGAGCTGAAGGTGATAATCCGCCCGGACCGCTGCTGCCGGAACAGGATGGCCGCGTGCTTGACCACCGTGAACGTCCCCTTCAGGTGCACCGCGATTACGTCGTCCCATTCCTGTTCCGACATGTTGAAGACCATCCGGTCCCGCAGGATGCCGGCGCAGGTGACAACGATGTCCAGCTTGCCGAAGTTGTCGATAGCCGTCTGGACGATGGCCTCTCCGCCCTGCATCGTGGCGACGGACTCGGTGCAGGCGGCGGCCGTGCCTCCCGCCTCGTTGATCTCCGACGCCACCACCTGGGCGATGGACTGGTCGAAGCCCGAGCCGTCCACGTTGACGCCCGGATCGACTACTACCACCTTGGCCCCCTCTTCGGCCATGAGCATCGCCACCCCGCGGCCGACTCCCCGGCCCGATCCAGTAACGATGGCGACTTTATCCTTGAGCAAGTTGGGCATAATTGGTTTCCTTTCCTGGGATGTGCCGGCGGTGCTGCCGGTACCAGCAATGCCGGTGGTTCTCGTAACTAGTTGTGGGCGGGTTCTACCCCTGGGTGGCCGCCGGCGCCGGGTTGTCCACATTGGCCGTCAGCACGTCGCGGGCCAGCGGCGACAGCTCATCCATGCTCCAGTGCCCGGAGGGGGTGAAGATGGATTTCTTCGGCCTGGGCTGGGACATCAGCGAAACCTGGTTGCCGTAGACCAGGAAGGTCTGCCCGTTGACCCGGGCCGCGTAGTCGCTGGCCAGGAAGCAGACGAAGGGGGCAATGGCGTCCGGGTCCAGGTCCCTGATCTGGTCCTCGCCGGATATGGGCGCGACGCCGCCCCGGGCCCGGATTTCCGCCGCCGAATCCGGGATCGCGCTGATCATCCGGGTGCTGGCCCGGGGCGCGATGGCGTTGGCCGTAGCGCCGTAGCGGCCCATGTCCTTGGCCACCACCTTGGTGAAACCCGCTATCCCCGACTTGGCCGCGCCGTAGTTGGCCTGGCCGCTGTTGCCGATCAGACCCGATTCCGAGGTGAAGGTGATGATGCGCCCCGACCGCTGCTGCCGGAAGAGGATGGCCGCGTGTTTCACCACGGTGAAAGTCCCCTTCAGGTGCACCGCAATTACGTCATCCCATTCCTGTTCGGTCATGTTGAAGACCATGCGGTCCCGCAGGATGCCGGCGCAGGTCACCACTATGTCCAGCTTGCCGAAGTTGTCGATGGCCGCCTGGACGATGGCTTCGCCGCCTTCCATGGTGGCGACGGACTCGGTGCAGGCCACCGCCGACCCCCCGGCCTGGTTGATCTCGTCGGCCACCACCTGGGCTACCGACTGGTCGAAGCCGGAACCGTCCACGTTGACCCCCGGGTCGACGACGACCACCTGGGCTCCTTCCTGGGCCATCAGCATGGCCACGCCGCGTCCAACGCCCCGGCCCGAGCCGGTGACGATGGCGACTTTGTCCTCCAGGATATTGGGCATGGTGATTAATCCTTCACTTTCGGGATGGGATTCGGCGCGCAAATGCCGTGCCGCCAATGATACCGTCCGCCGCCGTCGCTGGGAAGGGGGGCGCCCCGGGCGTCAGGGCTATCGCATGAGTGCCAGTTTGTTAAAACTTCCAGTGAACGGCCAACACGACATTGCGGGGAACATACGACGGGGGTCTGGATTCCCGCCTGCGCGGGAATGACGGGAAAGAAGGAGGTGCGGGGGAAGGCTCTGCGCGGGAATCACGGGAAGAGCGGAGAAAGGACCGAGTCAGACTTCACGAGATAGCCCTGATCAAGGGGGAAGGGACACTTGGCTCGACTTTGCAATCGTCCTGCCCGCAACCAAGATTCCGGTTGCGCCGCCCGGACAACTACTCTACACTGGCCTCAACCTGAGCGGACGGAATGAACTATGGCGACTGCCGATGCCAACCCCTCGGTGCGGGAAATCGAACTGGGAGACGAGGCGTCTTTCACCGACCTGCCCTACCCGGTGGAAATCGGGCGGGACGATTACTTCCTGGTCAGGGACAAGACCGGAGTGTACCACCTGCTCTCGGCCATCTGCCCCCACTCCTGGGGACAGATCGTCCGCTGGGACAACTGCTTCATGTGTCCCGATCATGGGTGGCGGTTCGAGCTTTCCGAGGGCATCTGCGTCAACGGCCCCCGGGCCCAGATGTACCGATTCGAGGTGACGGTTCGAGACGGCCAGCTCTACGCCGCCATTCCCGACGACAAGACCACCTGGCAATAAACTGTGCCCGGCGGGAATTCAGGAGCCTGCCGCGGCGTCTCTGTCCCGCATTTGCCTCAGCCCTTCCACCCCGTCGTCTAGGTTGATGACCGGATAGATGTCCGCCGTGTTCCAGACGGCGAACCCCAGGTCCACCACCACGTCATCCACCGCGTGAGCGTCCGGGCCGTCGATTAGCAGGAACGTCATGTGCGACGACTTGCCGACCCAACCGCCCCGGTAGGTGCATCCCCGGAACTCCATCGCCTGCTCCCTGGTTTCCGCCATTCGCAGCACCCGGTCCCGGATATCCAGGGCCACCCCGGGGCACTGCCTGGGATCGTGCTTCAGTTCCACCATGTAAAGCATTTACCTTCTCCCTGTCGCCGGCTGGGACGAACCACGGAACGGATCAATTGAAGGGGGCCGGAATGAAGACCTCGGGAGGGGCCAGCCCCCGGAACAGGTGGGGATACATGGCTTCGGCCAACCCCTCCATGACATCGACCACCCGGGGTCCGTGACGGCTGGGAATCTGCCCGTCGAACAGGTACACCTGCCCCTGCCGGACGCTCTTCAGACCCGGCCATACCGCCTGGCTGCAAAGGTGCTGCCGGGCCTCCTCGATGGTGCGCTCCATGTTGAAGGCGCAGGGCATGACCATGATATAGTCGGGCTGGTACGACTCTACTTCATTCCAACCAACTTCCCGGGAAATGCCCCACTTCTCAGCGAGGCCTTCCTCGCCGCCCGCCAGCTCAACCAGTTCCGGGGTCCACTGCCCGGTGTTGCGCAAGGGGTCCAGCCAGTCGATGCAGAACACCCTGGGAGTATCAGGCTTGCCGGAAAGTCGGTCTTCCAGCCTTCCCCGCACGTATTCCACCCGGCCCCTAAGCGAACCAACCAGCGACTCCGCCCGCTGGGGAACTCCGGCGGCGCGGCCTATGCGGAGAATGTTTTGGAGGATGTCCTCCAGGCCGGCGGGACGGATGGTGAGGATTTCCGGCTGGTAGTCCAGCACCTGGGCTGCGGTCTCGAATACCGATCCGCTGCCGATGGCGCAGACTTCGCACAATTCCTGGGTGATGATCAGGTCGGGCCGCAGCTCCCGGAGGACATCGCCGTCCACCCAGTGGACCGGGTTGTTGTTGGCCCGGGCCTGCTGGATGATGGCGTCAATCTCCTGGCTGTCCAGGTGGGAAAGCTGCCGGACGGTGCGGCATACGACGGGCTTTCCCATGACTTCCGGGGGGTAGTCGCAGGCGTGGGAAACGCCCACCACCTGGTCTCCCAGGCCCAGGGCATAGACGATTTCGGTGGCGCTGGGCAGGGTCGTGCAGATGCGCATTGTTCACCGCAGGAAAAACTGATAGGGCAGGGCGGTCACCCGTCCGGCCCTATCATAAATCAAAGCTCTCCCTTGGGAAACCGCGCGGGATGGGCGGGTAGCGTTCCAATATAGGTGGCGCGGCCCAACGGCGACGGGGGTCTGGATTCCCGCCTGCGCGGGAATGACGGGAGAGAAGGACGCGGCCGGGGATGAAACCACCTAAATTGCAACTCCGCAGATGGGCGCCGCTATTCCACCAGCCCCAAGCTGGACAGGATGAAGGCGAACTGCTCGGCAGTCTCGTACCACCGCGCCGACCGGCCCGACCTCCCGCCGTGACCGGACCCCATATCCGTCCTCAGCAGCACCAGGTTCTCGTCCGTCTTGACCGCCCGCAGCTTGGCCACGTACTTGGCCGGCTCCCAGTAGGTTACCCGCCGGTCGTTGATGCCAGCCGTTACTAGGGCCGGCGGGTATTCGCCGGGCTTGAGCTGGTCGTAGGGCGAGTAGGAACGGATGTATTCGAAGGCGGCCTTGTCTTCGATGGGGTTCCCCCACTCCGGCCACTCCGGCGGCGTCAGGGGCAGGTCGGCGTTGAGCATGGTGTTGAGGACGTCCACGAAGGGGACCTGGGCCGCGACAACTCCCCATAGCTCCGGGGCCTGATTCACCACCGCTCCCATGAGAGTCCCTCCAGCACTGCCCCCGGAGATGGCGATGCGGCCCTCCGACCCATATCCGTTTTCCACCAGGTGGCGGGCCACGTCGACGAAGTCGTTGAAGGTATTGGTCCGCTGGAACAGCTTTCCGGCCTCGTACCAGTGGTATCCCAGGTCGTCGCCTCCCCGGACATGGGCGACGGCGTAGATGAATCCCCGGTCCAGCAGGGACAGCCGGGAGGTGGAAAAGGACGGTGAAACTGCGCTGCCGTAGGCGCCGTAAGCGTAGATGTACAGCGGCGCTGACCCGTCCAGGGGAGTGTCCTTGTGGCGGACGATGGACACCGGAACCTCCACGCCGTCCCGGGCGGGGGCCAACTCCCGGTGGGTTACGTACTGGGAGGCGTCGTATCCGCTGGGAATCTCCTGGACGCGCCGCTCTTCCAGCTCCCCGGTGTCCAGGTGGTAGTCGAACACAGTGCGGGGCGTGATCATGGAGGCATAGGTGACGCGAATCGTGTCCGAGTCAAACTCGGGGCCGCTGCTGATATAGGCGGTGTAAGCGTTCTCCGGAAATTCGATATGTGTGAAGTCTCCCGCGCGATTGATTACCCGCACCTGGTCGAGGCCGTCGATACGTTCCTCCACCGCGACGAACTCCTCCGTCAGGCTAAAGTGGTTGATGTACAGCGAGTCCGAACCCTGCAACAGGGTTTCCCACGACGCCTCGGTGGGATCGTCCTCGGGAGCGGTGGCGAGGCGGAAGTTCTGGTGGTTGTCGTTGGTCATTATGACGAATCGGTCTCCCTGGTGGTCAATGGAATAATCGTGTCCTTCGCGGCGGGGAGCCACCAGGACCGGCTCGGCGGTCGGGTCGTCAGCCGGGATCAGCCTCCGCTCGGAGGTTGCATGGTCGCCCTCGCTGACGATGATGTACTTCCTGGACGCCGTGTCCGAAACCCAGACGAACAGCCCGGCATCGGGCTGCTGATGCACGATGGCGTCACTCTCCACGGGTTCTCCGAGGATGTGCCGCCGCACCTGCCAGGGGCGTCCGTTGTCGTCGAGGACGGTGTAGAAGAAGGACTGGTCATCGGTGGTCCAGACCACCCGGCCCCGGACTCGCTCGATCCGGTCGGGCAGCAACTTCCCAGTTGCCAGATCCTTAATCTCCAAGGTGTACTGCTCCGACCCGTCGGTGTCGGTGCTGTAAGCCAGCAGGGAGGCGTCGTGGCTGAAGGACAGCGACCCCAGGCGGAAGTATTCCAGGTCTCCGGCAAGTTGAGGTTCATCCAGGAAGACCTGCGCGTCGTCCGGGGGGCCTTCCCGGGCGTCCGGAGCCGAAGCGGGCCAGCGGAGCCATTGCCGGTACTGGCTGCCCTCGCCATAACGCCACTGGTAGTACCACTCCCCCCGGCGCCGGGGAAGGCTGGCCAGTTCACCCGGCTGTCGCCCCTTGATCTCCTCGAAGATGGTGTCGATCAACCCCTGGTAGGGAGCCATGCTGGCCTCGAAGTAATCGTTCTCCGCCTCGAGGTATGCCAGGACATCCTCATCGTCCACCGTCGGGTAGTCTTCGTCCTCCAGCCAGTGCCACGGGTCTTCAACCGTAATCCCGTGATAGGTGAAGCTGTGGGGCCGCTCTCCGGCTACGGGAGGAATGGGCCGCTCCGTTTCTTCCGTAGGAGGGGTGGTTGGTTCCGGTCCGGGCGTAGCGGTTGCCGCCGGAGCAGGTTCGGGAGCTGGCGCAGGCTGGGGTTCAGGCGTCACCGGCGGGGCAAAGATTGGTTCGGGTGTCGAAGTCGGCTGGAGGGGTGCAGCCGGATTCGGTTGTGCCACCCGCGTAGCGGCTGTAGCCGCAATGAGGGTAGGCGTGGGTCGTGGCGTCGGCTCCGGCGAGGGGAGAGCGACCGGAGATGCGGTGGGTGCTATTGGCGTCGGACTGGGAGTTGGGGAGAGTTCCTGAGGACTGCTTTCGCATGCCACCACTAGGAAGGCGGCAACAACCAGGGCAGTGATTGCCAACGGGATACGGTGTGGATAGGGCAAATTGGAGCTCCAAGGCGCGGGGCATGATAAGCCAGACCAGGCATCAACATAACACAACGCCGCCAGACCGCGGGCGGATTCAGGGGGTCAGTCCTGGCGATTTCTCCCGGGGCGGCCGGGCCGGAAGCCGTTGCCGCGACGGCAACCGCAGCCCTTACGTGCTAAAATACTGGTAACAATTTCGGACGGAACCGTACTAACCAATGCCTCTTCCCCTGCTCCTAGTACCTCTCGGGATCGCCGGAGGGTCGGCCGTGGCCCAGGTGTTCGCCAAGTTGCGGGCCCGCAGCAAGCTCACGGAATTGAAGGCCGAACTGGAAACCCTCGAGGCGGAACACCGGGAGCGGATGCAGGCCCTATACGACCAGCAGACCGACCTGTGTCTCCAACTGGGGCTGCCGGAGCCGGAACTGCCCGAGGCGCTGCATGAGCCAGAGCCGGAGGAGACTCCGGAGAAGCCGCTGCCCAGGTGGCGAAGGGTGTTGAAGCGCCGCCGGCAAACCCTGGCGGACGGTCCAATTCATTCCCGCATGAGAATCGTCGGTCAACATGCCGCGAGCTTTACCGCCGGCACTATCTGGAGGACGTCGTCGGGCGCCATCCTGAACGTGGCACGGCCCATCGGCACCACGGTGGTGCGCCCGGTGTTTGGCTGGGTCGTCACCATTGCCCCCCGATTCGCCTCCGTTGGGGGAGGGGCCGGAGGTTCCGTCGCTGCCTCGACGGGCATACGGTTCGCGGTGGGGACCTTTGGAGTGGTGGGGATAGTGCTGGGGCCGGCGTTGACCGCCCGCTCCATCATCATTGAAATCCGCCGGGTCCAGAAGGCGAAACGGGAGCTGGAGGAGGCACGGGCCAGGTTCAGGGACGAATTGGCAGAGTATTCGCTGAGCACGCAAGAACTGCAGGAACAACTGGGGGAGGCGGGACATTCACCTTCGACGTTGATTGAACCTGCGCCGCTTTCATCCCCGGCCGATTCCCCGCATCCTGCCCCTATGGATGCCTGTGTCGGGGTGGAGATTCCAGTCGACACCGCCGCGGGCACAACCTATAATGGGCCTCCCAACAGCGCGGGCGTAGCTTAGTGGTAAAGCCCTAGCCTTCCAAGCTAGTTACGTGGGTTCGATTCCCATCGCCCGCTCCACCCAAAAGTCCCTGGAAGACAAAGGCCCCGCCAACAGAGCTGGCGGGGCGACGCATATCCGGGGACCCAGCGGGCAGCGGTTACGCGGCGAGCAGGCGGTTGGTGGCCTCGGCCAGTTCCTCCCGGTCTAGGCTGGCGGTCAACTGTCCCTGCTCGTCGGGAGCGAAGTTCTCATCCCGCTGGAACTCGGCGATCAGGGCGGCAACCAGATTATCCCGGGCCTCACCCGATAGTTCTGCCGCACCTTCGGCATTTTCGTCCAGATAGCTGTTGATTCCCTCAGTCAGCAATTCCACCTCGACGGCCTTGCGCTGAATTTGTCCAATCCCCTGGAGGTGTTTCCCCAGGTAGCATCCCCCGAACTGCATCCACTCGCAGTTGCGCCCGTCGAATTCGGCCTCCCACTGGTACCGGGGCTCCAGCTCATGCTGCGCCAGGTATTCCCTGATCTCGGCGTCTTCCGCATCTGGGGATGCAGGATCGAAGGCCATCTGGACGGTGTACATGAAGAACCCGGCCGGCTCCACCTTGATGAACATATCTGCGCCCTCCGATTTCCTGGTGCGGGACAAGCCCGACGGACTAAAGGGAACTGACGAACTTCCGCAGCGACTCCACGGCCTTGGTGATGTTTTCCTGGGAGTTGGCATAGGACAAACGGACATAGCCTTCGCCGTACTCGCCGAAGGCGGACCCGGAGAGGATGGCCACCCCCGCCTCGCTCAGGGCCCGTTCCTCGAACTCCGAGCTGCTTAATCCGGTCTCCCTGATGCTGGGGAAAGCGTAGAACGCTCCTTCCGGTTCGGGACAGTTGATCCCGTCGATGCTGCGGAGGCCATCGGTGATCAATCTGCGCCGCTGGGCGAATTCCTGGGTCATCGCCTGCACGTCATCCTGGGGGCCGTCCAAGGCGGCGATGGCGGCAAACTGGCTGAAGGTAGCGGCGCAGGACACGCTGTTGACGGCCAGCCGGGTGATGTGAGGCACCAGTTCCGGCGGCATGATGCCGTATCCCAGCCGCCAACCGGTCATGGCGTAGCTCTTGGAAAACCCGTCCAGGATGATGGTCCGGTGAGACATGTCCGGGAAGGCGGCTATGCTGTGGTGCTCTCCGGTGTACAGGATGTCCTTGTAGATCTCGTCGGCCATGACGTACAGGTCATCCCGCTGTTTCACCAGGTTGGCGATGGTCTCCATCTCCTCCCGGGTCAGGGCAGACCCGCAGGGATTCTCCGGAGAGTTGAGAATTATCAGGCGGGTCTTGGCGGTGATCCTGGACGCTAGGTCGTCCAGGTCGGGATGATAGCTCTTCTCCTCGATCAGGCGCATGGGGACCGGGGTGGCTCCCGAGAACCGGATCATGGACTCGTAGATAGGGAAGCCGGGGTTGGGATAGATGACCTCTACCCCCGGCTCCGCCAAGGCCAGGATGACGTAGAACATGATGGGCTTGGCGCCGGGGGTGACCACCACGTGGGCGGGGTCGGTGTCGATGCCGCGGACCTCGCGGCTGTTGCGGGCGATGGCCTCCCTGAGCTGGGGGATGCCGGGTGTGGGCCCGTAGTGGGTCTGGCCATCCTGGAGGGCCTGCATCCCGGCTTCGACGATATGCCGAGGGGTGTCGAAGTCCGGCTCCCCGATTTCCAGGTGGACGATTTCCTTCCCCTGGGCCTCCAGGGCGCGGGCCTTGGCCAGCACCTCGAAAGCGGTCTCAGTGCCCAGGTGGTTCATGCGGTCTGCTAGGGTCATGTATCCTCCGCGGGGTGGGGGTACGTGGGTCTATTACCAGGATGAAGGCGATAACATGGTACGGCCCTGGATATGAGGCCGGCGCAACTGCGGGAGGGTCAGTCCCGCTGCACCCGGTTCTGGGTCCTGACGGGCAGGCCGTAGATGGAGATAAAACCCTCGGCCGCGGAGTGGTCGAAAGTGTCCCCCCGGTCGTAGGTGGCGAGCTGGTGCTGGTACAGGGCCTGGGGAGCGGTGCGTCCCACCACGGTGCAGGTGCCCCGGTGCAGCCTGACCCGCACGTCTCCCGTAACGTAACGCTGGGTGCTTTGGACGTAGGTGTCCAGGTCCTCCCGGTGGGCGGTGAACCACAGGCCGTTGTAGACCAGGTCGGCGTACTCCTGGGCGATGCGGGCCTTGGTGCGGGCCTGTTCCTTGCTCAGGGTCATGTTCTCCAGGGCCTGGTGGGCGGCGTGGAGAGTGACCGCAGCCGGAGCTTCATAGATCTCGCGGGACTTGATGCCGACAAGACGGTTCTCGACGTGGTCGATGCGGCCCACGCCGTGCTCGCCGGCCACCTGGTTCAGGTGGCTTATCAGTGCGGAGCCGCCCATGCTCTCGCCGTCGACAGCGGTGGGCACGCCCCGGTCGAAGTGGATTTCCACGTAGACCGCTTCCTGGGGGGTTTCGGCTACCGGCCTGGTCCACTCGTAGGCTTCCTCGGGCGGCTCCTGCCACGGGTCTTCCAGTTCGCCAGCCTCGGCGCTCCGTCCCCACAGGTTCTCGTCCACGGAGAAGCGGCTCTTGCCGGCATTAATGGGAAGGCTGCGCTCCCGGGCATAGTCCATCTCGTCTTCCCGGGACATGCCCCAGTCGCGGATGGGGGCTATGACCTGCAACTCCGGCGCGAGGGCGGCGACGCCGACGTCGATGCGCACCTGGTCGTTCCCCTTGCCGGTGCAGCCGTGGGCCACGGCGTAGGCCCCTTCGCTGATGGCCGCCTCAGCCAGGCAGCGGGCGATAAGCGGCCGGCCCAGGGCGGTGGCCAGGGGGTACATCCCCTCATAGATGGCGCCAGCCTGGAGCGCGGGGAAGAGGAACTCCTTTACCAGTACATCCTTGGCGTCGACGGTCAGGGCCTTGGCTGCGCCTACTGCCATCGCCCGTTCCTGGATGGACGGCAGGTCCACCATGCCCAGGTCCATGGTCAGGGTGATGATTTCGGATCCGTAGTGTTCCTTGAGCCAGGGGACGGCCACGGATGTATCGAGCCCCCCGCTGTAGGCGAGGACTATCTTTCCGGGGTTTGCCGGAGTTTGCGTCATTGGGGTTGGTCTCCGTTTTGATTAATGCTGAGGTTTCTCGACTGGCGCCGGAATACCGACTACCATCAGTACGCCCCGGCAGACAATTCTCTGAGCGTATTTTCGAGTTACTTGATCTGGCCTCATTGATGCATTAGGGATCAACGTGAATTAGTTGTGAAGAAGTTGAACAAGTGCTTCAGGGGTGAGTTCGGCGTCCCGCAGGATTTTACGCAACAACCCCCGGCCGATGTCACTCCCCCGGTGAACTGGAACTGTAACTATCCTTTGGTCTTCATGTCTCATCCGGACGTGGCTTCCCCTTTGTCGTACGATCTGAAATCCGGCCTTTTCGAGAGCCCTGACAACTTCTTCCGAACTCAAGGCGGGGATTCGGCCCATCCAGGCTAGACTTCTATACGGTGAATCCCTACGAACTCCCCCGCGAATTCGGGATCCTCTTCGTCGAGACAGAGTTGTATTACTTCCCTGATATTGTCCATGAGTTCATCGATGGTACGGCCCTGGCTGTAACATGCTCTTAACTTTGGGACTTCGCCCACGAAAAACCCGTCCTCGTCCTTTTCGATGATTACGTAGAACTCGCGTCCTGCCACGTCTGTCCTTTCTGACCTCAAATATTCTGTGGCCTGGCTGTTCCGGCACCGGGACAAGCCCGAATCGGATCTCCGGGTTACGGACAGCTGGATATTCCCCCAGCCTTAGGGAGCGACTAACTTCCCTTAAATCTTCGCCAACGCGTCTTCGAGGCGGCCAATCCCCTCGTCTATTTCCTCCGGGGTGACCGTCAGCGGAGGCATGAACCGGACGGCGTTGGGGCGGACTCCATTGAGCAGGATTCCGGCCTCGTTGGCGTTGGTGAGCACCTGGCCGGAAACGTCGCTGTCGAACTCCAGGGCCGCCAGCAGGCCCTTTCCCCTCACATCGGTGACGAAGGAGAAACGTGCCTTGAGGGCGTTGAGCCGGTCCAGTAGATGGGTCTCCATTCGCTTGACGTAGGACGGGATGTCGTTGTCGATGAGGAACTTGGTGCCCGCATAGGCCGCGGCGGTGGTGAGGGCGTTGCCGCCAAAGGTGGAGCCGTGATCGCCGGGCACCAGCGCCATGGCCGATTCCTTGGACATGAAGGCGCCAATGGGAACGCCGTAACCCAGACCCTTGGCCAGAGTAATAACGTCCGGCTCCACGTTGTATTCCTCATACCCGAACAGGCTGCCGAGGCGGCCCATGCCCGTCTGTACCTCATCCAGGATCAGCAGCAGGTTATTCTGGTCGCACCACTCCCGAACCCGGATCAGGTAGTCGTCGTCGGGAATGTTGACTCCCCCCTCGCCCTGCACCGGCTCCAGCATTACGGCCGCCGTCCGGTCGGTGGTGGCGTTCATTATGGCTTCGACGTCGTTGAAGTCCACGTGGACGAACCCGGGCTGGAGAGGGAGGAAGGCTTCCTGGTAGTGGGGTTGCCCGGTGGCGGCAACCGTGGTGGCGGTGCGGCCGTGGAAGGAATTGAAGGCGGTGATGACCTCGTAGGCCCCGTCCCGGTGCTGCTTGCCGTACTTCTTGGCCAGTTTCAGGGCGCCCTCGTTGGCTTCGGCCCCGCTGTTCCCGAAGAAGACCCGGTCCAGGCAGCTGTTCTCCACCAGCAGCTCGGCCAGTTGCAGCTGGGGCACCGTGAAGAACTGGTTGGACGTCTGGATGAGCGTGCCGGCCTGCTCCACGATGGCCTGGGTGATGGCCGGGTGGGAATGTCCCAGGTTGTCCACCGCCCAACCGGCGACGAAGTCCAGGTATTCTTTGCCATCGGCGTCCCAGACCCGGGTGCCCTCGCCCTTCACGATTACCACGGGCTGCCGGCGAACGGTTTGGGCGTAGTACTGCTGTTCCTTGGCGATCCACTGCTCGCTAATGGTCATCGGGTCTTTCCTCCTCTAACGATCGCCGCCTCCGGGAGCTTTTCACAAGGCAACTGGTCTAGTATTCCCTTCTATGGCTCCCTTGACGGCTCGGCCAATGCTTCTCGGAGGCCTTCCAGGGACTGCTGCAATTGCCGCAGTGAGTCCTGAAGGCCTTCTATCTCCTGTTCCATTTCCAGCAACTGGTCCAGAGCGCGGTCCCCGGATGGTTCAACCGGCGGGGACGCGGGCCCGCTGGACTCTGCCGCACCGTTCGCTTCCACCAGCATGGCGATGCCTTCGTTGATGGTATCCGCCATCACCAGGTTGCTGTCGTCGGCTAGTATAACCTGTTTTAGCTCGGGAAAGTTCAACGCCTGGGACTGCAGGTAGAGCGGTTCCACGTAGATTATAGTACCGGAGATGGGTATTACCAGCAGCTGCCCGCGGATTATCTGGGAACCTGACCCGGCTCCCCACAGGGTAAACTGCTGGGAAACGGTCTTGTCGTTTTCAATCCTGGCCTCAACCTGGCTGGGGCCATCTATCTGCCGGTCGGTGGGTAGCCGGAATGCCAAGAGCTGGCCGTAGTTGGGCCAGTCGCTGCGGGCGGCCAGCCACGACACCAGGTTCTTCTTCTCGCCAGCGGGCGTGAATGGCATGAGCAGGATGAACTCCTCGTTAGCCTCCCCTGGCAGCTTCAACTGCAGGTAGGATGGCACCACGGCGACGCCGGGCTTGGCGATGCGGGTTTCCAGCGGAATGGCCCACTGCTCGGCCTGATTGAAGAATACCTGGGGGTCGGTGACGTGGTAGCGCAGGTACAGTTGGGTCTGGGTCGAAAACAGCCCCACCGGGTACCGGATGTGCTTGCGCAGATCGTCCGGCATGTCCGCCATATCCTGGAAAAGTTCGGGGAAGGCCCTCCAGTACATCTGCAGCAGGGGGTCCGCCGGGTCGATGACATAGAAGGCCGCCGTCCCGTTGTAGGCGTCGATGGTGATCTTGACGCTGTTGCGAATGTAGTTGTAGCCGTGTTCGCTGGGCGTTGAGTAGGGGTAACGGTCGGTGGTGGTGTAGGCATCCTGGATCCACCATAGCTTTCCGTTATCGTCCAGCACCGGGTAGGGGTCCCGGTCGAGCTTCAGGAAGGGCGCCAGCGCCCCCAGCCGGTTCGAGATCTGCCGGCGGTATTGGAGCCGGCTGTCCTGTCCGATCCGGTCGTTCAGCAGAAGGTTTATGTCCCCCAGCTGGGCTGCGAAAGCCGCCCGCCGGAAGATGTTCCCCAGGGGTATCCCGCCGGTGCCGTCGTAGCCCTCGTACTCCTCGTTGGGATTGACCTCGGGCAAGCTGGTGTTGACCACCGCGTAGTCCACCGGGGACTCTCCGTAGTAAATCTCGGGACGGGTTATCTCCAGCTTGCCGGTCAAGGGAATGTCCTGGATGAAGAACTCCGGGCGGCCCTCGCTGGGAGTGAAGCCGGTGGCTGGACTCATGGCGACGCCATATCCGTGGGTGTACTGGAGCCGCTGGTTGACCCAGTTCTGGGCCGCGGGGTCCAGGTTTTCCGAGTAGAGTTCCCGGGCCGAAACCAACACCTGCCGGACCCTGCCGTCGATCTCGTAGCGGTCCGAGTCCATGTTCAGGAAATTGTAGTAGAGCTTCATGAACTGGAGCTGGTTGTAGGCGTCGCGCAGGGGGCCGGTGTCCCAGAGGCGGATGTTGTCCAGGGTATCCTGGTTGGCGCGGACGGCCGCCTCATCCAGCCTGCCGTCCGCGGGATAGACGCTCTCCTTGATCTGGTCCAACTGGTAGGCGGCGCGGGTGGCCGCGATGTTGCGCTCGATGAAGGGAGCCTCCCGGGCGAACTCGTTGGGGGAAACCTGGAGCCGCTGGAACACGAGGGGAAACACCACCCCGGCCAGCACGGCCACGATGGCCCAGAGGCTGAAGGAAGCGGCCATCAACCGGAAACCGCGGTAGAAGATGCTGCCGGCCATGCCGGCGGCGGAAAGGAGGGCGATGACGGTCAGCAGCAGCAGGGCCGGCACCCGGGCCTCGACGTCGGTGTAGGTCGCGCCGTAGACCCGGCCGCCCTCGGAATGGACCAGGCCGTAGATGCTGAGGACGTGGCCCGCGGCGAGGACGAGCATGAGCAGAGCGCCGAGGATGGCGGCGTGGCGGAGCATGCGGGGGGTGATGACCAGGTTCATGCCGCGGAGGGCGAACATGGCGAGGTAGACGGCCAGGGAAGAAAGGATGACGGTGATGACCAGGGCCAGGAGCCAGCCCTGGATGAAATTCAAAGCGGGCAGGATGACGATGTAGAAGGAATAGTCCCGGGCGAAGGCGGGGTCAGAAATGCCGAAGGGCACCCGGGCGAGGAGGAGGAAGACCGACTCCCAGCGGTTGGCCAGGGCCGTTCCGAATATGGGGGAGGCAATCAGCAGGACCAGGGCCATACCAGCGCCGATCAGCGTAAGGAGCAGGCGGAAAGTGTCCACAGTCACCGGCAGCGATGTTGGCCCCCAGGACAGCTTGATGGCCTGGGAAAAATTGAAAAGGAGAATCAGGGAGGCAACCCCCATACCCAGGCAGAACAGGAACGCTTTGACCAGGGCGATCTGGAAGAAAACGTCCCCAAACCCCAACAGGTCGAACCACACCAGGTTGGTGTAGAAGTACACCAGCCACCACACCGCCAACCCCAGCGTCACCGCCGCGCCGGCGATCAAGGATCCACGGATCAGGCGATGGAGCGCCCTCGCACTGATTCCCGGCAGCGGGGGCGGAGCGTCTTCCGAGTCGTTGGTCAGATCGTAGCTCATGGGCGCTCACAAATTCCGACGGCGGGGGCGTGGCGGCGGAAAATCCGGAATTCTCGCGGAACAGTCTGACTCAAGGGAGTTGGAACACCGACCGGCTTCGGCAGCCGGTTTCGGGGGAACGGACGACGGGGGTCTGGATTCCCGCCTGCGCGGGAATGACGGGAAGAGCGGCGAGCAGGGAAGGGGAGTGGGTCACAGAGCCTGCCCCTGGCGAGGTGACGAGGGAAAGGGGTTACCCACCAGGCGGGTCCCCTGGGCTGCGCCTCTGATGCAGTCCAGCAGCGCGTTGGGCTGGGTGCCGTCGATGATCTCGGCTTGGGGGACGCTTTCCAGGGCCGTGATGCACGCCTCGAGTTTCGGGATCATTCCCCCGCTGATTACGTTGGACTGGCGGAGAATGCTGGCGCGGCGGCGGTCCAGATGGGGGATGACCCGCCCGTTGCCGTCCATGATCCCAGGCACGTCGGTCAGAAACACCAACCGCTCCGCTTTCACAGCCCGGGCCACCGCTCCGGCCGCGGTATCCCCGTTGATATTCAGAGGCTTCCCCGCGTGGTCCGAGCCGTCCTGCCGGTGCATCGCCAGCGGGGCCATCAAGGGGATATACCCGCTCCCGGCCAGGGCATCCAGGGGGCCGGAATTGACCTCGACGACCTCGCCAACGAAACCCAGCTCGGGGTTGGCAATGTGCGCTTGCAAGATTCCCCCGTCGATTCCGCTGATGCCCACCGCCCGTCCCCCCAGCTCGTGGAGCAGGCATACCAGGTCCTTGTTGATGAGGCCGGTGAGGACCGCAACCACGATGTCCAGGCTGGGCGCGTCGGTAACCCGCAGGCCGTTCACGAAACGGGGCGGGATACCCTGCTTCTGCATCCAGTCGGATATGACGTTCCCGCCGCCGTGCACCACGATGACGTTCCGGCCCTGATGCTGGAGCGTGACCAGGTCCTTGAGGCTGGTATCGTGGCTGCCCAGGGTGCTGCCACCAATTTTCACCACTATTGGCGGGCCGGACAACTCGGTCCTCCTGTTCATCACGGGTGCTGCCGTGGGCCAGAGATTACGGGGAAAGGAGTCTCAACACGCTCCGTCACGCAGGACATCCCGCCGGCCTCTTGGGAAACCGCAGGTTGGCTCAAACCGGGCGCCATGGCGACGAATAAGGGTCGCCTGCTCCGTCGCCGGGGTGGGCAACTTGTCTAAGGCTCCTTGCAGGCTCCGTTGCCGGAGGCCGGTCAGGTGGTGTAGGCGCTGTTGATAATGACGTATTCCTGGGTCAGGTCGCAGCCCCACGCGGTGGCCTCCCCGTCCCCCAAGTTCAGTTGGACTCGGATCGATACCTCGGGCTGCCGCATCAGCGCGACCACCGCGTCCCGGTGGAAGGGTATGGGGCTGCCCGCCTCCATGATGCAGACCCCGTTGATGAAGAGGTCGATCCTGGTTTCATCGGCAGCGGCGCCGCTGCGCCCCACCGCCATCAGGATGCGCCCCCAGTTGGGGTCGGCTCCGTAGACCGCCGACTTGACCAGGTTGGAGGCCGAGATGGTACGGGCCGCCCGGCGGGCGTCTTCCACATCCTTTGCTCCCGACACCTCCACGGTGATCAGGTGAGAGGCACCTTCGCCGTCCCTGGCCAGTTCCCGGGTCAGGTAGACGCAAGCCTGGAGGAGAGCCTCCTTGAAGGTCTCGGCATCCGGCGTTCCGGCGGCAATGGAATCGTTGCCGGCCATCCCGTTGGCCAGTACCAGGAGGGTATCGTTGGTGCTGGTGTCGCCGTCGACGCTAAGCATGTTGAGGGACGAATCGGCCACTTCCTTTATCATGCCATCCAGCAGGCCCGGTTCCACAGCGGCGTCGGTGGTGATAAAGGAAAGCATGGTAGCCATGTCGGGATGAATCATACCGGAACCCTTGGCCACACCGCCCAGGAGGACGCGCTTTCCCCCGGCCTCAAACCGCACCGCCACCTCCTTGGGATGGGTGTCGGTGGTCATCATCGCCCGGGCCACGTCGTGCCCGCCATCGTCTCCGGTGCCGAACTCGATGCGCTCGACCCCGTTCCGGATCAGCGACATGGGTAGCTCCACGCCGATGACGCCGGTGCTGCACACCAGCACCTCCTCGGGGTTGGCGCCCACCTTATGCGCGGCGACTGCGGTCATTTCCTTGGCGTCTATGTAGCCCTGCTCTCCGACCGAAGTGTTGGCTATCCCCGCGTTGACGATTATGGCCCGGGCGGGCGACTGGGCCAGGTTCTCCCGGTTCACCGTAACCGTTGGGGACTTGATGGCGCTGGTGGTGAAGACGCCGGCGGCCGCGCAGGGGGCCTCGGACAGGATTATTCCCAGGTCCAGCTTGTCCTCGGAATAGGTCTTCAACCCGGCGTAGGTCGCCCCCGCCGAAAACCCCCGCGGGGTGGTTACAGTGCCGCGTTCAACAAAGGAGATGGGGCCGGCCATCGAACAAACTCCGTCACTGGCTGGATTATGCTGCTATTTCATTTCGCCCGGGGCAGCACCGGAATCCCCCTTGGTCACCGCTTCGCATCATCGCCGTCTGGATGCAGGAGGACTGCTGCGGAGTATAACATAGGGCAGCGGTCAGCCGGCCGGGTCAATGCCACCTGGGTCCACTGCACCCTTTCCAAACCGCAGTCCCTCGACCCTGCCGCCGCTCTACCCCGCCGCTTCGGGCCTCGGGGGGCTGGCGGGCTGCGGGACGCCTGCTTCTGTTCAGACCAGCAGCTCTCACCTTGACAACCCGGCTTGCCTGGCTACAATTTTTCGAGATGCCGGAATCGGATTGGGTAAGGAGATAAAGTAATGCCGTTTTATACCAAGGGCGACGTCACCATACATTACGAAGAGGTTGGCTCCGGTTTCCCCCTGCTGGCGACCCCCGGTGGGGGTTTGAACTCTGTTATGGACGGTTGGCCCAGGCAGGTGTTCAACGCCATGGAGGTCTTCAAGGACGACTTCCGCTGCATCACCATGGACCAGCGTAATGCCATTGGCGGCCAGTCCACCGGACCGGTCCAGGTCGAAGACCCCTGGGGGGCCTTCGCCGATGACCAGTTGGGATTGATGGACCATCTGGGTATCCAGGAGTTCTTTTTCATCGGATACTGCATCGGCGGGCCCTTCGCGATGAAGCTCGTCGAACGCGCTCCCGAGCGGGTTCTCGCTGCCGTGCTCTGCCAGCCCGTTGGACACGCCAGCGCCACGCCGGACTCCATGTACAATTCAGGCCATGACAGTTGGGGGCCTGAGCTATGTTCCCAGCGGCCCGAAGTCACCATGGAAATCGTCGATCAGTACCTGCACAACCTGTACCGGGTGCAGCCGGATTTCATGTACTGCGTCTCCCGGGACTTTGCCCGCTCCTGCCAGACTCCGCTGCTGGTCATGCCCGACGATACGCCATCCCACTCCCTAGAAGCCGCCATGGACCTCATCGAGATAGCTCCCAGGGCCGAGGCGACGCCGTACCCCTGGAAGGAAGCCGAGGACATCAAGGCGGCCACCATCAACCAGGTGCGCGACTTCCTAAAGTCACATCAACCCGTAAAAGCCGGCGGCTGAACGACGATACCGTCAGGGGTTCGTCAAGTGTGCTGCTGACGACGTGAACCACCCCAGGGCAATCGCATAAGGAGGTGGGCCCATGAAGTACGACAAGATAATCATCGGGGCGGGTTCGGCCGGATCCATCCTGGCCACCCGGCTGACCGAAGACCCCAACTGCTCCGTCCTGCTGCTGGAAGCCGGCGCCGACTATCCCAACTTTGAAGACCTCCCTGAGGAGGTCAAGTTCGGATACGCAACCGAAGCCGACGTGATGACCAGCGACCACAACTGGCAGTTCACCGGCAAGGCCACCGAGGATGCGCCCCCCATGATGGTCCCCCGGGGCAAGGTGACCGGCGGCTCCAGTGCCATCAACGGGCAGGTCTTCCTGCGGGGAGTCCCCGAGGACTACGACACCTGGGCGTCCTTCGGCAACGACGAGTGGACCTTCCAGAAGCTGCTGCCCTTCTTCCGCAAGATTGAGACCGATCCCGACTTCGGCGGCGACGACTTCCACGGCAGCGACGGCCCCATCCTGATGCACCGCTTCCAGCGGGAGACCTGGCTGCCCGCCCAGGAAGCCTTCTACCAGGCCTGCCTCGCCGCCGGCTACCCGGACTGCGCCGACCACAACCACCCGGAAACCTGGGGCGTCGGCCCGACTCCGCTGAACAACCCCAACGGCATCCGCATGAGCACCGCCCTGGGCTATTTGGACCAGGCCCGGCACCGCCTCAACCTGACCATCCGGCCCAACTGCACCGTGTACCGGCTCATCTTCGACGGAAACCGGGCCACCGGCGTCGAGTTGGAAAGCGGCGGAGAGAGATTCGTCGTCGAGGGCGAGGAAATTATCCTGTCCGCCGGGGCCATCGGTTCCCCGCAGATTCTGATGCTCTCCGGCGTCGGCCCCGCCGACCACCTCCGCAGCCTGGGCATCCCCGTGGTTGCCGACAAGCCGGGCGTGGGCCAGAACATGCGTGACCATCCCGGGGTGTGGGTTACCTGGCGCACCAGGGAAGGGTTCGATCTGGACGGCCTCAAGCCTCGGATGCAGCTGACGTTGCGCTACACCGCCGAGGAGTCGGACCTGCGCAACGACATGAAGATTTCCATGCAGTCCTTCGCCACCGAGCGGGTGAACCGGGGCGGCAACCGGATGCAGCCCCTGGGCATCCGCATGACTGCCGGAATCTACCTGGCCGTCGGGGCGGGCGAGCTCAAGCTGGCCTCCACCGATCCGGCGGACCAGCCCGTCCTGGAATACCACTACCTGGAGGAGGAGTTTGACCGGAAGCGGCTCCGTGAGTCGGTCCGCATCTGCGTCGCCCTGGGCGAGGACGATGCGTTCAGGGACATCATCCAGGAGCGGGTGGACCCCACCGACGCCGACCTGGAGTCCGACGAGGCGCTGGACGCGTGGATGAACCGGGAGGTCACCACTTCCCAGCACATATCCTGCACCTGCAAGATGGGACCCGCCGACGACCCCATGGCCGTTGTCGACCAGTACGGCCGGGTCCACGGTCTGGAGGGACTGCGCGTGGTGGACGCCTCCATCATGCCCGACTGCATCCGCGCCAACACCAACGTCACGACCATGGCCATCGGAGAGCGGGTGGCGGATTTCATAGCGAACGGCGCCTGATACTGTTACAGGGAACCGTTGACGGGGAGGCTGTTAAGCTTCCCCGTTTTGTTTTGCGGGACGCAATCGGCGGTGGTTTGCCGTCTCGCTCAAGTGGTGTGCACACTACAGACCATCAATAGCCGAGAAGTCATACGAAGACTGTAACGTGATGGGTGGTTTTCCCACAACACCAGGGGAAGCCACCACCAGTTCACGCACCCCACAAGCCTGGCCGGGTCACTGTCCAGCACCCACCCAAGGATATACCCATCGGGACACTGCGCAGGATTTTTCAACAAGCCGGGTGGGATTGGAGCACGCGCTAATGCGATACCCTGTTGTAGTCCATAAGGATGAGGATAGCTGCTACGGGGTGACTGTTCCCGATCTGCCGGGTTGCTTCTCCGCTGGTGACACGCTGGAAGAAGCACTGGAAATGACCCAGGAGGCAATCCTCTGCCACGTTGAGGGGTTGCTGATGGATAGCCAGCCCATCCCGGAGCAGCAGCCGTGGGAGATCCACCGGGCCGATCCCTATTATGCCGACGGTCTCTGGGCCCTGGTGGATGTGGACCTTTCCAAAGTGTCCGGCAAGACGGTGCAGGTGAACATCACCATGCCTGCCCCCATCCTGGCGTTGACCGACGAGTGCGCCAAGCGGGAGGGCGAGTCGAGCTCCGGGTTTCTGACCCGCGCGGTCCTGGAGTACGCGCATCGAAAAGCGGTGGCGTAGTTTCCTCGGCGGTCTTCCCGGTACGGCGCCCATCCAAACTCCCCGGAACCATTCCCCAGGACACTTGCAACCCTGCCTATGCCCAGGCGATACTGGTTATGTCTTATTCTTATATTCCAAGCTTCAGGGCGGCTGGGGCCGGAGGGTAAATATGTCTGCTGTCAGGACCACTTTCTACTGCGTTAAATGCAACCACACCGGGTTTTCCACCGACGAATTTCGCGCCACGGGCGGCAACTTCGCCAAGCTCTTCGATGTCCAGAACAAGAAGTTCACCACCGTGTCCTGCAACCAGTGCGGCTACACCGAAATCTACAAGGGCGACACTTCCAAGCTCAGCAACATCTTCGACTTCTTCGCCGGATAGCACGGAAGACGCCCACGGGGTTTGCGATCCGAAATCTGCGGGACAAAACTCGCCCAAGAGAGTGCGCAAGAGATACCCAGCTGCTTTCCCTTCATTCCCGCCCGCGCAGGAATCCAGACCACGGCCACTCCGAGAGGGAAGGGCGATCTGAGAGCGGGCGCCTATTCTCGCACATACTCTTGGCTGAACGGCTACGGAGAGGTCCACGTCATAGCGGTCGTGCCGGAACGGTAGAGTCAGGCCGGAATTGAGACCGAGTTTGTACTTGTACTTCCGCGTGCTGCTGGCGGTGCGGCGTAATGCGGTGGACCACTTCGGCGAAGCTTGGCGAGCAGGCTTCTTATCGGAACCTGTCGGATGATGTCTCTGCTTGACCCTCTGTTTGCCGTGGCCCTTGGTATAGTAGAATTGCAAAGGGATTTAATTTCTTTCTTGAGCCCGATTCCCTCCCGCAACTCGCGTTCAATAATCCGACTAAGCCGGTGTAGCTCAGTGGCAGAGCAACGGTTTCGTAAACCGTAGGTCAAGGGTTCGACTCCCTTCACCGGCTCCACGTTTTTGAGGACGAAATCAGCCCCCCAAGCTCTCCCCAAGACCCCCGTTCCCCGAATTTGTAGATCATTACCGGGTAGAGGGCAGAGCTATGCACCCATCGAACCGGGCTATGCCCGCGCCTGGTGCGGTTCATGGACATCCCTTTACCAGTTCCACAAACCTCCCGACAGCCTGCCTACGGCTGCTGGGGCGCTCCACCCCAGCGCCCCGCCGTCCCGGGTGATGCCTGCGGACTTCACCTGGAATGCTCCTCCCAGGGCAGCTCGGGGCGCCGACGACACCCCTGCCTAGTGCATCGTTGCGGGCATCCTTTTACTGTCCACCTTGATGACCGGGGCACTGGCCGCTTACGGCATACCCTGGAATGAGGGACTAGCCCTGGCCACCCTCACCCATAGCCTTAAATTTGCCTACTCATACACCATTGCCCTGGCCTTTTCCGCATTTGCGGTGGGCGGGGTCGCCGAACTCAATCCGCTGAACAAGCTGAGGGGGACCGGCGACGGCTACAAGGCGGCGTCCCGATTCGAGGTTTTCTCGGCCAGGCTTTGGAAGGTGTCCAACGAGGGCAAGCCCTTCACTCCAGTGTTTGTGGTGGGGGTTTTGGCCTTGTTAAGCTTGCCCTATCTGAGCGACGGCGGCTATTGGCTGAGGGCGGGAATAGCCATCCTGGCCCTCGCGCCCTTGTTCATGCTCTTCTACCGCTTCGATTATCCGTTGAAGCTGCGTTGGGCATTGTGTTGGGCGCTGGCGATTTTCGCTGGAGGATTCATCATCCAGCCAGGTCATCAACAAAGGCATCCAGGTGGTCATCTATGGTAAGGTGCTGCAGGAACTGTGGGCTGCCAGGGCCAAGATCGAAGCCGGGAGCACGGACGGCAATATCGGGGCGTCGCACAACGCGGACGGGGCCTGGGCTTTCCACCAGTCAATTCATCCCACCGTTAACCAGGCATCGTCCAGTTCGGCAGCTACTGTAAACGTGCACTTGGAGCGGGAAGCGGCCAATTCGGTTCCATTGGGAGACGTTGACTGGTTGTACGCTGCCCTGAATGCTCCCCGAGGTGATCCATGCGCTGGGCATCCCCGCCCCGGTCCGAGTCACTTCGCCGTTCCAACTGCAGTAACCGGAGATTCAGCACATGACCATTGGCCTCACAAAGATACGAACCTGGCTGCTGATCCTGTCCACAGCCCTGGTCTCGCCGGTAATGTTGCTCTCCCTTGCCTGCGGCGGGGGAGACAATGCCCTCACCGTGTACTCGGGACGGTCGCAAAACCTGGTGAATCCCATCCTGGAAAGGTTCATCGAAGACAGCGGCATCAACATACAGGTGAAGTACGCCGGAAGCTCGGCCATCGCCGCCACCATCCTGGAAGAAGGCGAGAACACCCCGGCGGACGTAGTGTTCCTGCAGGACCCAGGATCGTTGGGCAGCCTGGCCCACGCCGGCCTGCTGGGAGAAATCCCAGAGGAACTGCTGAACAGGGTGGACCCGGGGTTCCGCTCACCGGCGGGACAGTGGGTTGGTACTTCGGGGCGGGCTCGCACGGTCGTTTACAACACATCCGCCATCGACCCGGAAAGGGACCTGCCGAACTCCATTCTGGACTTCACGGCCCCGGAGTGGAAAGATCGGGTCGGCTGGGCACCATTGAACGCTTCCTACCAGTCCTTTGTCACCGCGTTCCGGCTCAAGTGGGGTGATGAGGCGGCCCGGGCGTGGCTGGAAGGCATTCACAACAACGGGGCCCGCCAATACCCGAACAACACGACCACCGTGGCCGGCGTGGCCCGAGGCGAGGTGGACGTGGGGTTTGTGAACCACTACTACCTGCACCGGTTCCTAGAGGAAGAGGGAGAAGGTTTCGGCGCCAGGAATCACTTTCTGGGTGGCGGAGACCCTGGGGCGCTGGTACTGGTGGCTGGGGTGGGGATAACCAGCACCACCAAGAACCGGGAAGGAGCGGAGCAACTGGTGGGGTACCTCCTTTCCGAGGAAGCGCAGACCTACTTTGCCGAGACGACCAAGGAGTACCCTCTCATTGATGGGGTGGAACCCGAAGGCGACCTGCCTCCGCTGGAGTCGCTGGAACCACCAGATGTGGACCTGGGCAACCTGACGGATTCCCGGGGTACGCTGTCCCTATTACGGGAGGTGGGCATCATCCCGTGACCCTGGGACAATACCTCGCAGGCAACCGGGGGCTGCCGGTTATGGCGGCAGCGCTTTCCGCGTTGCCGGCGGCGGCGCCACAGCGCCGTAGTCTCCGGGGACATTGGCAACTCTGCCGGAAGGGGCAACCTGCTGCGATACGCCCGGGCCGCCGGAAGAGAGGGCAGTGGATTGGCGCTCCGCTGTTGAGGATGCGGCGTCTATCTGAGGCACCCTTGCCCAACGATCCGATGACGCCCGACCACCAGGGAATCTTGACCTTTCCAGGGGATGTGGATGCGCTCAGCGGTTGAACATGAGATCAGAGAGCTGATCCGACAGCATGGGCGGATCACATTTGCCCGGTTCATGCAGGCATGCCTGTACTCGCCCGGTGGAGGCTTTTATTCCACTCGGGACGGCAGGATCAACAACCACTTTGGCACTTCTCCGACAAGCCACCCGGTCTTCGGCGCCTTGATGGCAAGGCAACTGGAGCAGATGTGGCGCCTCCTGGGAGAACCCGCCGTTTTCCACGTGATCGAGGTGGGGTCCGGCGACGGCGCCTTGGCCCGGTCCATCGCGGATTCCTGCCGGCGAATGGATCCCCGGTTCGCCCAGGCGCTTTACTACGTGGCGGCGGACTACGAGCCTGGATTGCTCCAGTCACGTGGACACACCTTTGACTGGGTTAGCGAGACTGGAGATTTGCTCTTCCCCGGCGAGGAGGGCCTGGACCTGGAAATTCAGCAGGTCAAAACCGACGGACTAAGGGCGTTTCGGAATGTTGTTGGCTGCGTCCTCTGCAACGAGTTAATCGACAACTTCCCGGTCCACCGTTTTGCCATCCAGGATGGAAAGGTCAAGGAAGTCTTCGTGACATCGGAGGGCGGTAATCTCGCCGAGGTCCTGGACGAGCCATCGTCGCCTGGCATCGAAAAGAGGTTGGGCGACCTGGGCATATCCTTGCCCGCAGGGTATCGAGGCGAGGTAAACCTGTCCCTGGATGACTGGGCTGGCCAGATTTCCACGGCGCTGGACCGCGGGTTTACCCTCACCATGGACTACGGTGAGCTGGCCGCTGACCTCTACTCCCCCCAGAACTCCAGCGGCACGCTGATCTGTTATAACCGGCACGCCGCTAGCAGCGATCCGTACCTGGACATTGGGAGGCAGGATATTACCTGCCAGGTGGACTTCACATCCCTCATGCGGATGGGTGACCGGCACGGCCTGGCCACCGTGGGTTACACCTCGCAGAGCCGGTTCCTCGGGAACCTTGGATTCTCTGCTTTCCTCGATGCCCTCCCGGCCCAGGGGTTATCAGACGCCCGAACGGAGCTGAACCGAATAGCGATGACGACCCTGGTGGACCCGAACGAGTACGGAGGCTTCAAAGTACTGGCCCAGGCCAAGGAGATTGCCTTGGGCATGGATCTCCTGGGGTTTGAGGGACAGGCTGGATTCTAGCTTGGGTACTTGCTGAACATCATGAAGCCGCAACTGTCCGGCGTGTTGCAGCCCGCCAGAGCAGTCTCGGCCCGCCCCGTAACCTGCCGCGGCCCTGCCGTCCCCCGAAGCTGCTCAAGGCTGTCCGAGAAGAGGCAGGCCCGGGTGCGGCCCGTCCCGTTGTTTCCGCCGCTGGATAGGAAGGGATGGGAGCCTTCGACCCGGATGTCGCCAGCGTAGAAGTCGTGGGCCTCGCCCCACTTGACGCCGTGCCACTGGAAGCCTTCAAGGAACTGCTGGGTGAAGGTGAGGTAGCCGTCGTAGGGGTTGAATATATCGACATCGTCAGGCCCGAGCCCGGAACCCTCCCACATCTTCCGTGCAAGGCCGGCCACCGCCTCCTGGTGCTCCTCCAGGGTTGCCATGGTGCTCCTGCCACGGCCGTTGTTCTGGGCATGGTTAAGGACGTAGATGGGCTTTTGCCTTAGGTCCCTGGCCCGCTCGGCGGTGGTGAAGATGAAGGCGGCGCAGGTATTGACCGGCCGGTCACAGTCATATATCACCAGCGGTTCTTCAATCACCCGCCCGTTCAGGTAGTCCTCGCGGGTGAGCTGGTAGGGCTCGTGCAGAGCGTAGTACCCCCAGGGAGTCATCAAGCCGTTACGGCGCAGGTTCAAGCAGAGGGGGGCCAGGCCGTCGTGGGACTTGCCGTATTTCTGGCAGTACTGCAGGAAGACCACCAGGTTGTTGAACATGGCGCCGTTCTGATAACCCCAGGGAAGGGAAAAGGCGCTGGCGCCGGGGGCCTCCTGGTTGAGGTTCTGGGGATTGTTGTGCCCGTACCGGCCTTCCAGGTTGACCATCGGGTACCATACCAGGGCAGTCTCGCATAATCCGTCACCGACGGCCTGGGCAGCCAGGCCCATCATCGGGCCGATGTAGGGTGCGTCGGATTTGAGATACTTGACGTTCTTCAACCCCAACTCCCGCTGTATCCAGTCCGCAGAGGCGTAGGTCAGGCCGTCTTCGGTGTCGTAAGGGGGGTCGAAATAGGGGCGGGGCGCCCAGGTCTGCTCGGCACGGGTCTCACGGCTGGTGATAAGCCCGTCAATGTCGTCCAGCGACAGGCCCGCGTCCGCAATCGCCTTCAGGCAAGCCTCTTTGGTCAAGCCGCCGCAGCTCCGGTCCATGGTCACGCCGTCCCAGCGCCGGTCGATGTGGGACTGGCCCCAACCAACGACGGCGACCTTGCCCCGGTGCTCCCAGATCCCCATGCCTTCCCGGTTTCTCATCCAACTCGTGTCACTAACCATCTCAGCTACCTCGTGCCCTCTGCACTATTGGCCGTGTCTTGAGGATCCCTGCGGGCTAGGTCACCACCTGCCACTCGTGGACCAACTGGCCGTTACTCGTTTCTTCAAATATCAGTTCCACCGGGGCTCCGACCGGCACCTCGCCTGGCGGGGTGCCCGGAAGGTTGGACAAGAAGTTGATCCCCGGGTCCTCGTCCAGGGTTATCACCGCAAAGTTGATGGGCTGTGCCGAACGGAACCCCCTGATGCGTGAGTCGCGTATCACCATGAACACGTCAATGTGTCCCTTGCCTTCGACTTCCTTCCACTCCAGGTTGTCGGCGGAGCCGCATTTGTTGCACCGCGGGGCGGGTGGATAGTGCAGCCTCTCGCAGGCGGTGCAGTTCTGCAAGACCAACCGCCGCTCGTTGCAGGCGTCCCAGAAGGGCTTGGTCAGTTCATTGGGGACCGGGGCGGGCCGCTCAAGTCCTGGAATGGTTGACATGGTTCTCCCCTCCCATGGCATCTGGCATACCGCGTTGGCATTTCTTGTGCGATGCAAGGCGGATTATATGTAGCGGATTTTTGCAGGTCAAAGGTGTTTGCCGGCCATAGCCGGATTCCGCCCTGCGCCCTCCGGAGTCACGGGCCGATATCCGGGCCGGAATGACTAATCCCGGGCCGTTTTCCCATTGAGCCACGGTTCGGCATTGCCGGCGTCCATCAAGACGAAATGGAACCCCGCTGCCAGGGCAAATTGGCGGTCCAGTTCCGTATCGCCCACGTGGTAGTATTCCTCAGCGGGGAAACGGGACTTCACGTCAGGGAGATCCTGCTTCGCTGAGACGAAACTCACCTCGATGGAGTGCCGGTCCCAAATGGCCTGCTGCACTGGAAGCGGACGGTCGGAGGAACTGCCGATGATGCACCCATGATCCCTAGCTTTTCGGACCATGCTCATGGTAATCGGCCCAGGGGGGTCTCCCGCTTCCAGGGTCCCGTCTATGTCGAAACTGACTAATACTGGCAAGAACGGTCTCCCTTCCATGATTTGAGGTACGAATTTGACTCGTGTTGAGGGCCCTGGCCTACGGCTCTCCGCCCGCCGAGGGGTCGGCCCACTGGACGATTCCCCGCGCCCCCAGGTCCTCGATCTCATCGTCGCCATACCCGATCTCCCGCAGCAGGGGCCTGGTGTGCTGTCCCACCTGGATGGAGGTGCGGTAGAGCCCCGGGGTCAGGGAAAACTCGACCAGCCCGCCGTAACGTAGGTACTTGCCGACATACGGGTGCTCCACCTCAACGCTCAGGGCGTTGGCCCTGGCGTGGGGATGTTCCGCATAGAACTCCCCTTCCAGGGCTTCGTCGGCTTGGACGCAGCCGATGTCCGCCTTGATTAGCAACTCTTCCCATTCGGCAGCGGTGCGCCCGGCAAAGATTGCAGAGATCTCGGCAACCAAGGCTTCGTCATTGGCCTGTCGCGCCTCTCGAGTGGAGAAGCGGGGATCGGCCAGGAGTTCTTCCCGCTGCACGGTGCGGCAGAACGTTTCCCACTCGTCCTGGAGGAGACAGCCGAGGAACACCCAGCCCTCCCGGCAGCGGTAGAGACGGTACAGGGCATGGAGGCCATGCAGCTCTTCGTCGGGCATGGCGATGGGAGGGCGGTTGGCGTGGTCGTAATACTCGTCGGCATTGGTCCAGGCATTAGCGTTGAGCATAGTGACATGGACGGGCTGGCCCTCGCCGGTGAGGTCCCGGGCACGAAGGCCCAGGATGATGGCCGTGGCCACCGCCGGGGAGGTGTTCTGGTCCGGTCCCCAGTTGGATTTCATAATCCAGCGGGTGGCCTCGACGGTCTCCTCGACATCCATGACATGTTCGGGAGGTGGTGGCATGCCCCGTCCCATCTGCCGCATGGCGCCGCCCATGATAGCACCGGGAATGGGGTGGGCGCCGGGCCGGCGGGCGTGTTCTCCGTTTTCGCCATAGGTCCCCATCCAGACATGGACCAGGCGGGGGTTGATCTTCCGGCAGGTCTCCCAATCAACGCCCAGGCGCTCCGGGACGCCGAGGCGAAAGTTGTGCGAGAGGACATCGGCCCTGGTGATGAGCTTATGGACAATCTCCTTGCCTTCAGGGGTCTGGAGGTCAACCTGAATGCCTTCCTTGCCGGCGTAGGTCCTTGGCTCGGCTATTGCCTGCGCCGTGGAACGCCTCCCCTCATCCAATCGTCGGTCGGTAGCGTCGAGCTTGATGACCCGCGCCCCCAGGTCTGCCAGAAGGGCGGCGGCGTAGGGCCCGGCCTGGATTGTAGCCAGGTCCAGGATAGTAACTCCTGACAGGGGGTGGGCCGGCGCATCGGCGCCATTCGCGTCAGGCATTCCACCGGTTGTGGCCGCGGCTCGCTGCTGCAGGCGTCCCAGAACTTCGGCATTGTGCTCTCCAACATCGGGGGCGGGTCCGCTGGGCTCCCCCGGGGTTCCCTTGAAATCCACGAGGGGAGCCAGGGTCCGCATGGGGCCGACACGGGGATCACTGATGGTTACCACAGTGCCGTTGGAGACCACCGCGGGATGGTCCATCGCCTGGACACTGTTGCGATAGGGCTCAGCGGCGATGTTGCCGTCCTGAAGATAAATCTCCATCCATTCGTCGGCGGTTTTTTCCAACTGATTCTTTAGTATCTCCCGCCGCAGGAGTTCCCGGTTTTCCAAATCTATGGCGGGTACTTTCGCGAACCGGTCATCCTCAAGCAGGTGCCCCAGGCCAATGGCCTTGAGATGCCCCTGGATGTGCGGGACCCGTTGATTGGCATGCTGCAGCCATGTGCCGTCTTTGGTCCGCACGGGAACGTATCCCACGGAGGAGAGACCCCGGGCGCCGCCGGGCCTCCCGGGGAACCGCTCCGGGTCCCGGCGCCGGAGCTGCATATTCACCAGTCCGCCGTCACCGGCGTTGTTGTCGTGGGGAGAGGCCAGACTCTGGACGATGCTGGTCTGGACCCATTGCCCGCGGCCGCACAGGTCGCGCACGCGGAGGGCGCCGATGATTCCGCGCACCGCGGCCTGGCTGGCGTGCCAGCTGCCGGTGTACACCGCCGAGTAGACCGGGCCTTCCCGGTTGGGCTGTCCCTGCAAGTTGAGCATCCGGCCCGCTTTGGCCGCAACGACACCCTCGTATCCCTTCACCCGCCGGAGCGGCCCCTCCTGCCCAAACCCGGTGATGGAGCAGTAGACCAGCCGGGGGTAGAATCCCGACAGGGTGTCATACCCCAGGCCCCAGCCGTCCATGTCCCCGGGACGGAAGGACTCGACCAGGACGTCGGCGTTGCCGGCCATTTGGATGGCCTGCTCGCGGCCTTCCTCGGTGGCCAGGTCCAGCACGACGCCTTTCTTGCCGCGGTTCCATGAAATCCAGCCGGGTTGGAAGCGGAAGGGGTCTCCCCCGGGAGGTTCAACCTTGATAACCTCGGCCCCGTAGTCGGCCATTACCAGGGTGCAGATGGCCCCCGGCATCCCCAATGAGAAATCCAGGACGGTTAGGCCAGTACATGGTCCTGCCACGGTTCACCTCTCCTGCCAGTAATCCGGGGGGCATGTTCGGACAAGCATCCGGGCCGTTCCTCCGGCAGCCTGACCTTCTTCGGCGTTAGCGCCACCTGACTTGGGGATGACGTTCATCCGGTTTCGGCGTATTCGACCGGAAACCGTCAACGCCCGCCAGTGCGGGTAGTATACAACGGCCCAATTCAGGGATGGCTACCCGCGCTCCTTCCCGGACCGCATTCCGTCTTAGGTGGTTCAGCTCAACGGCTGCCGGGGTCTGGATTCCCGCCCCCGCCTACGCGGGGGCAGGCTATTCTCCCTTGACGGAGGAAGGGATTCTCGTCTCGACTTGGCAATCGTCCTGCCGGCAAAAATAGCCCAACCTTCAAAAGTACCGCCAAACAGGGTAAGATGGGTGGCGTTCAGACCCGCCCCCCGACCTAACTCGATGACCGCCCGGGGCAAGCTGGGCACAAACCAAAGGCCCGCCCTCCGGCAAGTCACCGAAACACCCCGGGGAATCCTCGGAGTCTACCCGGCCGGCCCGCCTGCACGAGGATTTTCCCGACTTATGCCGGATTTCACCAACGCCGTCCCCGCCAACCTGTCCTCCCAACCAGTTAATCCGTCCGACCCGGTCGCAGACTTCGCCGAATTGCCCCGCCGCATTCGGGAAGAGGGGTTGCTGGAGCGTCAGCGCGGCTACTACACAATCAAGATTGTATCCACGTTCGCCATGCTCACTCTGAGCGTCACGCTCTTGCTGGTGGTGGACAATTTCTGGTTTCAACTGGGCAACGCCGCATTCCTGGCCTTTGTGTTCGGACAAATAGGTTACATCGGCCACGATGCCGGGCACCTGGCGGTCTGCCGGTCGACCCGGGGGAACCGGCTGATCGGCTACGGCGTCTGCTTCCTGCTGAGCATGAGCCAGTCGTGGTGGCTTACCCAGCACAACCAGCACCACCGCACTCCCAATGACCTGGACGACGATCCCCACACCCTGATGCCGGTGCTGGCCTTCTCGGAAGAAAAGGCGAGCGGCAAACGGGGCATCATGCGGTGGCTGGTGGGCTATCAGGCCTTTTATTACCTGCCGATGCTGGTGCTCGAGGGCCTGGGGATCCGGTTGGCGAGCATCCAGTTCCTGATCGGGTCCGGGAAGGCCAGGCAATACCTCCCTGACTTCAGCCTGATGGCGCTGCACTTTGTCCTGTATTTCGGGCTGCTCTTCTACGTGCTGACTCCGTGGCAGGTATTGGCGTTCGCCCTGATCCACCAGGGACTGTTCGGGCTGTACTACGGGTTGGTGTTCGCTCCCAATCACAAGGGTATGCTGATCCTGGACAAGGACAAGCCCCTGGACTTCGTGCGCACCCAGGTGCTCACCACCCGCAACGTCAAGCCCAATTTCCTGGTGGACCTGATGTACGGCGGGCTGAATTACCAGATAGAGCACCACCTGTTCACGATGATGCCAAGGAAGAACCTGGGAAAGGCGCGGCCCATCGTTAAGGAGTTCTGCCGGGAGCAGGGCATTCCCTATTATGAGACCGGAACGCTGAAGTCCTACCGGGAGATTCTCAGCCACATGCACCAGGTCTCGTCCGTTCTCAGGACGGGGTCGAAACCGCCGGCGGAGACGGAGGGCGGCAGTCCTGCGGCCGTCAATTCCGGCGCAACCGCCACCGGGTAGGACTGCTCAGCGATCATGTTGGAAGGCTGGTTGGCCGGGCCGCCGGAAGAGGCCGGCGGGGTGACCCGGTGGTACGAGGAACCGGACTCCGCCGAGGTTATTTCCCCGGCGGCTCCAGGCATCATCGTGGGGCGTCGATGAAGCCCTGGGTGTTGCTCGGCCGCGCCCAAACCCCCGGGGGAGGAGCGGAACTCCTTCTGTACCAACGCGACTCCGAGTTTTCGCTCAAAGCGGATAACCAGGAGCTCATGAACAGCCGTGTCTACGGTTCGGAAGAAGCCATGGCCAGACTGGGCTGTCGGAACCTGGGAAAACGCCGGGGGGCCTGCGTTCTGATTGGGGGGCTGGGCATGGGCTACTCGGTGCGGACGGCGCTGGATGTCCTCGGCGAAGATGCCCGGGTTGTGGTTGCGGAACTGGTGCCAGCCGTGGCGGAATGGAACTGGGGAGTGCTGGCCGACCTGGCGGGCCGTCCCCTGGACGACCGCCGGACTGAACTCCGTGAAACTGACGTTGCCGAGTTGATAAGGGCGGCCCGGGGTGACTACGACGCCATCCTGCTTGACGTTGACAATGGCGCGGAGGCGATAGTCAGAGAGGGCAACAACTGGCTCTACAGCCCGCCTGGGCTGACCGCTGCCCACGGGGCGTTGCGGCGCGGCGGAGTGCTGGCGATGTGGTCGGCCGGTCCTCAACCGGCATTCGTCAAGCGGGTGCGCCGTGCGGGGTTCGAAGTGGAAGAAGTGAAGGTGCGGGCGCGGGGTGGAAGCAGCCGCAAGGGGGGAGCACATCACGTCGTCTGGGTGGCAAGGCGCGATTGACGTAGGGTCGGCCTGCCCCGAGACTGGGCGAGGATGAGCGGCGGTAACATTGGCCACAATCCTGGGTTGATCCATAGCGAAAATGTCCAGCCAGGCGCGTCCCGTCCCAGAGTTTTGTCCTTGCCGCGCGCTTTTCCTCGCCCTGGGTGTATTTTGGGACATGGTGTACTGGTGGGCGGTGTTTCCGCGGCTTTTGACTAACCTTTTCCCGTTTGACGCTGGTGGCGGCGAGTGATAGCGTTGGCCGAAATAGTTGGCGTGACTGAGGGCCTGTTCCGTGAGCCTGGCACAGGGCCTCCAAGGAGCGAAGCATGAAATTCGGCCTGATGATGGAATGCGACTACCGGGAGGGTAGGACCCAGTCGGAGGCCTTCGACGAGGCTTTCGCCACCGCCGCCAGCGCGGAGGAATGGGGCTTCGACGGCGTGTGGCTGGCAGAACGCCACTTTGCACCACCGGGCAGCGGGCGGGCGATTCCCTCGGTGGTGGCCTCTCCATTGATATTCGCCACCGCCATAGCCGCCAGGACCAGCAGCATCCGGGTGGGCACCGCGGTGCTGGTATTGCCTTTGGGCCACCCGGTGCGCATGGCCGAGGAGGTGGCTACCCTGGACAACATCAGCCAGGGAAGGCTGGACCTGGGCATCGGCCGCAGCGGGTTTCCGTGGGCCTATGATGGGTACGACATACCCTACTCGGAAAGCCGGGAACGGTTCATGGAGTATTACCAAGTGATGAAGCTGGCCTGGACCGAAGACCGCTTCTCCTACCAGGGTGAATACTACAACTTCCAGGACGTTTGCCTGGTCCCCAAACCCTGCCAGCAGCCATACCCGCCGCTGCGTTACGCGGCATCCACCCGGGAAACCTTCGCGGACATGGGACGGCTGGGCATCCCCATATTCGCCGGGCTGGGCGGTTCCCCTGTATCCGACGTAGCCGAAGCCATCAGCGAATATCGGACGGCCTGGAAGGAAGCGGGACACCCAGGGGATGGAGACGTGATTCTCCGCGTGGGCATATACGTGGCCGAGGATATGGACCGGGCCGTGGCGGAGCCCCGCGAGAGCACCATGAGCTACTATAACCGCATCCGTCAAGGCCTGATCCAGACGGCCACCTCCTTCGGGGGCGAGCGGAGGGTGCAACGAGCAGAACGGCTGGCCAACATGACCTACGAGGACGCCATGGGAGACCGCCTCATCTACGGAACTCCCGACTTCGTGTCCCAGCGGCTTGAAGAGTGGCGCGACCTGCTGGGACTGTCGGGCGTCATCATGGAGCCCAACGTGGGCGGCACCATATCGCCGGATTTGCTGGATACGTCGGCCCGCTTGTTCGGGCAAGAGGTAGCTCCACGGTTCCGGTAGCCAGGGGCGAGCACCGCCAGGAAGCCGGCCGCAGACGGTAACGAGAAGGGGCCGCCTGGCGAATCCGCCTCTTTACAGCGCGTCACCGGAAATTTGCAGCGTTGTCCGGGAGAAACACACTTGTCCCGATACCCGCAGGACAAACGGATCAACATAAACGGTCTCGACTTCCACTACCGGGACTGGGGCGGCTCCGGCCGCTCCCTGGTACTCCTGCACGGGCTGGCCTCCACCTGTCACATCTGGGACCTGGCGGCTCCCATCCTGTCGAAAGGCTACTCCGTAGTGGCCCTGGACCAGCGGGGCCACGGCGAGAGCGCCAAACCCGAAGCAGGCTACGACTTCGCCTCGGTAGCCGATGACCTGCTGGGATTCATCCAGGGAATGGGACTGGACCGGCCCATAATAGCGGGGCATTCCTGGGGCGGAGACGTGGCGCTGGAGTTTGCAGTGTCCTATCCGTCCGAAGCCAGCGGACTTTGCTTCGTGGATGGCGGCATGATCGAACCTTCGGCCCGCTACTCATCCCTGGAGGAAACCCGGCAGCAGATGGCCCCTCCCGTGCTTATTGGCATGACGGTGGACCAGTTCCTGAAACGCATCCGCAACGGCAACCAGGCCAGCATGATGACGCCCCGGGTGGAGGAAGCAATTCTCGCCAACTTTGCCGTCCTGGAGGACGATACAATCCGTCCCCAGCTCAGCCGCGAGAACCACATAAGAATCATTGAAGCCTTGTGGGAACACCACCCTCCCCAACTGTACCCCCGGGTGGAGTGTCCGGTGCTGCTCATGCCGGCCCGGCAGCGCGGCAACGCAGCGGCAGCCGAACGGCTGGAGCGAAGGGAAGCCAGCGTTGCCGCTGCGGCCGCGTCCATTCCCCGGAGCAAGGTGGTCTGGCTGGAGGACAGCGTCCACGACGTTCCCCTGCAACGCCCGGAGTTGGTGGCCGGGGTGATACGGGAACACATCGAGGAGGGGTTCTTCGGGTAAGGAATCAGCGCAAGACTGGTGGGACGTTACGCAGTTTGGCAACGGTGTAATCGTCACCCCCATCCTGGCCTTCCCCCGTCGAGGAGGAAGGGATTCTTGATGCAGTTTCTGATAAGGTCTGTTGACCAAACAGAGAGGGAGGAAACAAGATGACCACTGTAGGAACGGGCAAGTATACCTATCAGCTAATTGAAAACTGGGCCAAGCTGCCCGACGGCCAGACTTTCGGCAATACCAGCGCGGTGACCACCGACTCCCAGGACCGGGTGTATGTCTTCCAGAGGAAGGACCCGCCGGTGATGATTTTTGACCGGGAGGGCAATTTCCTGGATTCCTGGGGAGCTGGGGTAATCACCGACCCTCATGGGATTTGCATTCACGACGACATCGTCTACGTCACCGACCGGTCCGACTCGGTGGCCCTGAAGTTCACCCTGGAAGGCAAGCCCCTCCAGATCCTGGGTGACCGGGGCGTCCACTCGGACACCGGCGGCGAGCGGCCGGGCGACCTGGTGCCGCGGGCCGCCGGACCCTTTAACTACCCCACCGAGCTGGTGCCCTCGCCCTCCGGTGACCTCTATGTGTCCGACGGGTACCGGAACGCCCGGGTGCACCGCTTTTCCGGGGATGGCCGCCTCATTTCCTCCTGGGGAGAGCCCGGGAAGGAGGGGCCCAACCAGTTCCACCTGCCCCACAGCATCCTGGTGGACGAGGAGGGAACGGTGTTCGTCTGCGACCGGGAGAATAACCGCATCCAGGTTTTCTCGGCCGACGGGGAGTTCCGCGAGATGTGGTCCGACCTGCGCCGCCCCCTGGACATATCCATGGACAGCGACGGCGTTCTCTGCGTCAGCGAGGGCGCGGTCAACGGGCTGTCGGCACGGGTCAGCCTGCTGGACAAGCACGGCAACGTGGTGGCCCGCTGGGACGCCAACTCGGCCCACGGGAGCTGGATAGACGCCCACGGCGACATCTACATGGCGCTGGGCGCTATGGAGCGGGTGGACAAGTACGTCCGGCAGGGGTAGCTGCGCCCCCCCAAGTTTCGCAGCTGGCATAGCCTGCATACCCCGTTTGACTTTGATACCTGGGAGAGGTCACTGAAGAGTGGAATACCGCAAACTTGGCAACCTGGACGTTTCAGCCATTGGCCTGGGAACCTTGCGGACCTTCGATGTTGCCGACGATGATGAGATAGCCGTCCGAAGACAGATTGTGGACAACTGCCTGGACAGCGGCGTAAACCTGATCGACACCGCCGCTTGGTACGGCCAAGCGGAGCAGGTGGTGGGCGAGATCACCGAGGACCTGCGGGACCAGTTCTACATCGCCACCAAGGTCCGCACGGAGGGCAAGGAGGCCGGGGAGTCCCAGATTGCCCACTCCTTCGAACTCCTGAAGACCGACCACATCGACCTCTTCCAGGTCCACAACATGATCGACTGGCAGACTCACCTGCCCACCCTGGAGCGTCTCAAGAACCAGGGCAAAATCGGCATGGTGGGCGTGTCGGCCATGGTGCCCGATGCCTATCCCACCATCATGGACCTGATGCGCCAGGGCAGGGTGGATACCGTCCAGATTCCTTACAACGTCTTGAACCGGAGCGTTGAGGACGAACTGTTGCCCCTAGCCGAGGAGCTGGGCACCGGCATCCTGGAGATGGAGCCGCTGCAGAAGGGCCGCTACATCCTCGAACTGAAGCGACAACCCGACCTGACGCCCCCGCGGGACTATGGGATCAACACCTGGGCTCAGGCCCTGCTGGCATGGGTCATTTCCGACCGGCGAGTGAGCTCGGCGATACCCACCACCTCCCGCCCGGAGCGCATCCAGGAAAATGCCCAGGCCGCCGCGGCTGCCGAGTTGCCCCAGGCGTTTCGGGACTACATACGTTCCGAGGCGGAGCGGTGCCTCTGAGCGGCTCGTTCCAGAAAGGTGATTGAAGGATGCAACTGGAAGGCAAAGTCGCCCTGGTAACCGGAGGGGCCCGCGGGCTGGGCCGCTCCATGGCCCTGGCCTACGCCCGCGAGGGGGCGGACGTCGCCGTCGTAGCCCGAACTCCTTCTGAGCTGGATGCCGTGGGCCGGGAAATTCGCTCCCTCGGCCGCAGGGCACACACGGTCAACGCTGATATGACCACCATCGAGGGAGCTGGCCGAGCAGCCCGGGAAACTATCAGCGAGCTAGGGAAGATAGATGTTCTAGTCAACAACGCCGGCGGATACCGGCTTTTCACCAACGACCTGACCCACTCGGTGACGGTCCCGGACATCACCGAAGAGGAGTGGCGACGAGTGTTGGAATCGAACTTGACCACCACTTTCCTGGCCTGCAAGGCGGTCCTGCCTCACATGATGGAGCGCCGCTGCGGCGTCATCATCAACCTGACCTCAAGGAACGTGGCCCGCCGGGGGCGGGCCGGCCAGGCCTCCTACGGCGCTGCCAAGGCGGCGGTGGAACGGCTGAGCGAGTCGCTGGCGGACGAGGTGAAGGACTTCGGAATAGCCGTCAACATACTCGATCCCGGCTGGAACCTGACCAAACCCAACGATGACTACGACGATGAAGTGCACAAGCGAATGAGACTGCCCGACGACATCGCCGACGTAGCCGTATTCATGGCCATGCAGACCCCTGAAACCATGACTGGCCAGTTGGTCTCAGCCCCGGAGTATGACGAGGAGCAGGGCATACAACGGCTTTCAGCTTACGACCGGCTCCACGCCTAGCTTCAATCCGGGGAGCCACATCCCGACCGTCCCATCCGTACCCGTACCAGGATGCCCCTAGTTGTCCGCGACGACCTGTTGAGCTGCGGCCTGAGATTTCCTCTCCTTCTCCTGGAAATGAGGGATGACATACTTCCCGAAGAGGCGCAGGGAATTCATCGCGTCTTCATGGGTGGTGGCCGGGGTTACCTGGAGTCGGAGCATCATCTCTTCCACACCCACTGCTTCATACTCCTCCACCACCCGGATGCAGGCATCGGGGTCGCCGAAGCAGTACCCGCTTTGTGGGTCCAGCAGACTCTCGGCGGTCACGCCGCTTTCGACCCTGGCCAGGCGGCGTTGCGCGCTGCGGAAGTGATGCAGGTAGTCCGGGGGCACGTCGGCCTCATCAACTCCTTCCCAGTATTTCGCTCTCCGGTCGCGGTCCGGAATAACGTCGTCGTCCAGCCATTTGGCGGCCTGCTCGCGGGCCTGGCGGTCATTCTCTTCACAGTGGGCAACCACGTCTGCTACGACCTGTTCGTTGATGAAATGGCCCACGGGTTCGGCGTTCTTGATGGCCTGCTTGTAGGTGTCGATGTACTTCCCCACCCTCGCGGGGCCGGGCTGACCGTGAATCAGGCAGCCGATTCCCAGCTCGCCGGCAATGCGGCTGGTCTCTTCCTGGGTGCAGGCGGCCCACAGGGGTGGATGAGGCTTTTGCAGGGGCTTGGGGACCACCTCCCTCGCCGGGATGTCATAGTACCTGCCCTGGTGGGCAAATTCTTCTTCAGTCCACATCCGGGGGATTATGGACAGGGCTTCCTCCATCATGCCCCTGGTGTCCTCCAGCTTTACACCGAAGGGGGTGAGCTGAAGGGGCGTGGTCGAACGGCCGAGGCCCAGGTCAACCCTCCCATCGCTCAACAGGTCCAGGGTGGCCATCTTCACCGCGGTATGCAGGGGATGATGAATGGGCGACATCACCACCGCCACTCCCAGGCGCATCCGGGAGGTGCGCTGGCTCACGGCACTCAGGATGATGTCGGGGGCGGCGCACATGGACCAAGCCGGGATGAAATGGTGCTCGGTAAGCCACAGCCCTTCGAAGCCCATCTCCTCGGCGTAGGTCACCTGTTCCAACGTCTCCCGCAGACACTTGTGCTCCGCTTCCGTGGACCAGGGTTCCGGGAACCGCAATGTGTAAAAGAGCCCGAATCTCATGGTGTGACCTCCATTGTTTTCTTTAGGCCCCCAGTTGACTACCCCCGAACCGGAACAGGGTCGCCACGGTCTTACCGAATATCCATTCCCTGTCTTCTTCCTTCTTGATTACGTGCTCCATCAGCAGCCGGAGGCAGTTGCCATATCCCTCTCTTTCAGCGACATGGGGATAATCGCTGCCCCACATAAGCCGCTGCGCTCCGAAGGCCTCCAAGGCCATGTCGATTACGGGAGGAATATCCTGGAAGGGGGCCTCCGGTTGTGGGAAACGCTCGGGTCGAGGGCAGATTTCCCCAAGTCCTGGCACCTTCATGTAGACGTTGGGGTATTGGGCGAGGGACAACACTCGCCGGAACATATCGTAGGGCGCCACAGCATCCTCCATCCGGCATCCCAGGTGTTCGAGGATGATTTTCAGGTTGGGCAGGGATTCCACGATGTTGCGAAAGTGGCCGGAGACGGAGTCTTCGACCCTGCGGCGCACGCTGACTACCAGGCCCAACTCGTCGGCTTTCTGCCAGATGCTCACCGGGTCGCCCGGGCTCAGCCGGACCCCCTCGGCTCCCAGCTGCGCCCATTCTTCCAGTTGAGCAGGCGCCTCCGGCACGAGGGGGTCCACGGTTGCCACCACCGAAAAGCGTCCCGGGAAGCGCTGGGCGCACTCGAGCAAGTAGGGATTAAGCGAATCAACCATCCCCAGCGGGATTAGCAACGCCTTCTCCACGCCGTTTCTCAGCAACGAGTCCAAAGCCGGTTCAATTGGCTCGTAGTAGAAGTGCGCGGCATGGCAGTGGGAGTCTATTATTTGCATCGTCCTAGGGCCTACCAACTTTGAAATGAAGGGTACAGGGATTTGAGCTTGATGAGGGTCATGGGTGGTGAAACGCCAATCTGCTGACCGTTACATCCTAACACCCATCATTTCGAATGTGGTAGGTCACTAGCAGGGGGATGCAGGGCTATCGCGTTTGGTCCCTGCCAACTCCGCGTGGGGAAAAGGGGGGACACCCGTTTTTCCTGGTCTTGTGCCAAATGTGCCATTTCGCTGACTTTGAGCACGAAAACCGGGTATCCGCCGGTTTATGGTGTGCCATTCCGGGGGAATTTTGTCGCAAACTGTGTCACGTTTGTAGCATTTTGTGTCATTTTTGTGCCGTTGAAGACCCACGCCGGAGCCGAGAATGGGGGAAGGGCCGCCGCTCGGCTTTGATTGACGCTATGACGAACACAACTCTCGACGCTATACCGTTGAGCGGGGCCCTGTCAACAAGCTTTTGTCAGCAGCCGGCAGGGTGACGGCGCCCAGCGTCCTAATGCGATAGCCCCGCTGGGCGACGTTACTCTCCAGGTGGCCGCGCTATTGGCGACGGGGCTGTGGATTCGCCTGCATACGTGGTCGCAGGAGTGGCGGGAGAAAGGGGCTATGAAGTGTCTTTGGGGAGTTGCGTTGCCTGCATTTATGTGGTAAATGTACATATATGGAACCACAGGACCTCTGGGCCGGGCACCGGCTGCCGAAGAATTTGATGACTCCGTGGATCCTGCTAGTGCTGAAGCAGTGGAGCGTCCACGGGTACGTCATCATGCAGCAGTTGAACCGGATGGGGTTCCCTGAAGTGGACCATCCGACGCTCTACCGGGAGCTGCGGCGCCTGGAGCGGGAAGGGCATGTCTCCTCGGAGTGGCAGACGGACGGGAGCGGCCCGGCCAAGCGGGTATACAGCATCACCGAGGCGGGGGAGGAGCTGCTGAAGGGATGGAGCGAAGTGGTGTCGGGGTACCAAAGGATGATCAACGGGTTTTTTGATTTGTACTCCCAGCTTTTTGGCTTTCCCGCA